>NZ_CP139986.1:0-2400000 GCF_034424175.1 Kluyvera intermedia | reverse complement strand
CAGGTTAACCGGGACCATCACGGCGGCATATTCTGAGAAACCAAGCTTAAAGAAATCCGCCGAGACGATATTCACCAGGTTTGAGACAATCAGTGGCAGGCTTGCCGTGTCAGCGATAAACCCTGCGGCCATGATAAACGCTAAGGTTGCCCCCCGGCTGAATCCCAGCGCCAGCAGCATCGCGATAACGATAGGTGTCAGGATCAGTGCCGCACCGTCGTTGGCAAACAGTGCCGCAACCATCGCACCAAGCAGGACGATCCAGGTGAAGAGCAGCCGCCCCCGGCCATTCCCCCAACGGGCAACGTGCAGCGCGGCCCATTCAAAGAAGCCGGATTCGTCGAGCAGAAGACTGATGATGATCACGGCGATAAAGGTGGCGGTCGCATTCCACACTATCTGCCAGACCACCGGAATATCCCCCAGATGAACGACGCCAGTCAGCAATGCCAGAATTGCGCCCAGTGAGGCACTCCAGCCAATCCCCAGCCCTCTGGGTTGCCAGATAACCAGGACGAGCGTGAATAAAAAGATAGCACCAGCCAGTAACATCAGAAACTCCATTCACATTTGTTTATTCGGATATATATATCGCCATCAGCAGGAGACAGATGCCACGCTACTGAGCTTGTTGCGTATGTTTTCTCGTTCACAGTTCCAGGCTGTATCAATAATACCCGCAGCCCATGCTGGCATGTGTGGCGACAGTCGGTAATGCACCCATTTTCCTTCGCGACGGTCGATGACCAGCTCGGCTTCACGTAAAAGGGCCATATGGCGAGAAATTTTTGGCTGAGACTCTGCGGTTGCCGCACAGATGTCACAGACGCACATTTCACCGGACTCCCTGAGAAGCATCACGATAGTTGAACGGGTCTCGTCGGCGAGCAGTTTAAAAAGCTGAACAGGCTGTAGCATGCTTAACCTCGTAAAAAAATAACAATACATATGGTATTTCATATGTGATAACTTTTAAAGCATAGCTTATGAAATGGAGATTTTTTATGACCGACTTACCAGCAATCGAACCGGCTTATTTTGATGATGCGCTTGCCAGCAAACTTACGGGCAACAACGAAACCATGCCGCGAATTCTCATCCTGTACGGTTCAGTACGAGAGCGGTCCTACAGTCGTTTTGCAGCGGAAGAGGCCGGGCGGTTGCTGGCAAAGATGGGGGCTGAGGTGAAAATATTTAACCCATCCGGTCTGCCGTTACCCGATGATGCGCCCGAAAGTCACCCCAAAGTGCTTGAACTCCGCGAGCTGGTCAGGTGGTGTGACGGAATGGTCTGGAGTTCTCCGGAAAGACATGGCGCCATGAGCTCGGTGATGAAGGCCCAGATTGACTGGATACCCCTGAGTGAAGGTGCTGTTCGTCCTTCCCAGGGTAAAACGCTGGCCGTCATGCAGGTTTGTGGTGGTTCACAGTCGTTTAACACGGTCAATCAGATGCGGATACTTGGCCGCTGGATGCGGATGTTCACCATCCCCAATCAGTCGTCAGTGCCAAAGGCATGGCAGGAATTTGATGATGAAGGGCGCATGAAACCCTCACCCTGGTATGACAGGATTGTCGACGTTACCGAAGAGTTGTTCAAAATGACGTTACTCCTGAAAGGGCACACAGCCTACCTGTCCGACCGCTACAGCGAAAGGAAAGAGAGTCATCAGGAGCTCGCGGCACGGGTCAATCAGGCCAAAATCTGACAGCCAGGCATGCCCGGATGGATTACCGGGCTTTAAATCGGTTTCTTCCCAAATATCTCTTCAGAGCGTGACTGAAGTTTCACCAGGGCATTGAACATATCGTCCTGATCCAGGGAACGCTGGGATTTCTTCGTCGTGGGAGCTTTACGCCTGCGAGAAGGGCCGTCTCCGGATGGTACGGATTGCGACCGGTTATTATCCCGCTCGGCCTGGACCAGCTGCGCCATTTCCAGGGCCCGCCCCAGACGTTTGTTATCCACAATGGCCCCCTGATCGATTTCAGAAAGCTTGTCATAGGTGGAGTAGGGAAGTGATACGCCATTAAGCCGGAGCTCTTTATGTCCATCCGGGTAATGCCAGACATCGATGTATTTACCAATCGCCCGACGACTGAATTCGCTGTCTTCAATCAGATAAAGGACTTTGTCGTATTGCACTGTGAGTGATTTCGACACTTTACGAGCTTCACGCCAGTTAAATACCATATCAAGATCGTCATCGACATCCAGTTCCCGATGAACATCAAACTCCTGGCGAGGCGCTTTTGCGAAACGACGGTTGTAATCGTTCATGAACTCTTCGGCAAATGCGTTCGCAGCTTCCATGGAACTGATGCCCTGGAGCCTGAGCTCCTTGACCAGTCGGTCCTGAAGCGTCAGGTGCGCCCGTTCAACGCGGCCTTTGGCAGCACTGGTTTCTGCACAAATGGTCTGAATGTTCAGTTCATGCATCGCACGGCCAAACTGGGTATCGCCGTCGCCGCCGGTTGCATTTTTATTGTTGATCCTGAATACGCTGGCTTTGTCGCTGTACAGCGCAAGCGGTTTGCCATGTTTTTCAATATAGCCCCGGGTCGCTTCAAAATAGGTGAAAGTAGACTCAGATTTCACGAAAAGAAGCTGCATTAAACGACTGGTTGCGTCATCAACGTAAACCAGTGCCGTACACTTAGGTCCCCGATTTTCAAACCAGTGGTGGTCGCAGCCGTCGATTTGTATGAGTTCACCGGCACAGGCACGGCGGTAACGAGGTTGCTGAATTTTTGGCGCACGTTGCTTACGTGGGACCCACAGACTGGCCTGAGTCATCAGCTTACGGACGGTTTCTTTGGAAAGATGAACACCGTGCACCTCAGACAGTTTTTCACAGGCCAGCGTCGGACCGAAATCGTTATAGCGTTCGCGAATAATGTTCAGCGCGTATGCGGCCAGTCCCTGAGGCAACTGGTTGTTACTGGATTTACCACGACGGCGGCTGGTCATGCCAATCGGACCATCTTCACGATAACGCGCAAGCAGACGACGGCACTGACGGTCGGAGATACCAAGCCGCTGAGCTGCCATTTGTGTTGTCAGACGCCGGTCGATGACATCCTGAATGATTTTGAGTCGGTTAACTTCATCCAATGTGAAAAACTCCGCTGCGAGAGCCGTCATGGTAATCCTTACTTGATTATACACGCCGGACATCTTAACTTAGCCATTATCGGACATTACAACTTTGCTACTACAACATTAGTGCGCATAATGTATATTATGTTAAATTTAATATTATGATTATAAATCCATGAATCACCTCCTCGAACTCACAAATCGACAAGTTGAAATATCAGACTTCCCTATCCTCTAATGCATTAGCTATCAGACCAATTTCTTTCCGAGACACTATTCACATCATGCTGTGGGTGGCGAATCTGCACACATATATTTTGGTCGACATTTCCGATGCCTGTTCCTAGGGGCAAAAAACTTCCAGCGCGTTACCGAAGGCTTCCATTTTCCCCGTTATTCACGTGCCAGGCGAATCGCTCGCTCTAAACTTTGCATATAGCGCATCAAGTATCTATTCAACAATATGATTTATAAAAACTTTATTGAATAATCGTGATCTACGTAAATTCTACTATTTCAGCAGCGTCACTGTGCGTCAGATTTCACGTACAAGCGCCAAAAAAGAGGCAAAAATGCCTCTTCATCATTGCTGGCGATCTGACTTTCTTGTAATCTTCCCTAGCCAAAGAAATTGAAAACACGGACCCAATATGACAGCGCAAAGTTCCAAAGATCCTCTGCATGGCGTAACGCTTGAGATGCAGATAAACGCACTGGTTGCGCATTACGGTTGGGAAAAGTTAGGAAAGATCATCAGTATCAACTGCTTTAAAAAAGACCCCAGTGTGAAATCCAGCCTAAAGTTTTTGCGTCGTACCCCGTGGGCTCGCGCGGAGGTTGAAGCTCTTTATCTGGATTCGCTTGAAGATTTTACTGCGGATAAAGCCGGCGAAACGGACATTGACCCGTGGGCTAACAGCCGGATGAAGAAGTAGCATGACGCTTTAAATCTGTGTTGAAAGTAAATCGCTTACTCTCACACTGTATTCACAGTAAATAGTAAGTACTTACAAACACTTCAGCGCAGCCAGATATGGGCATAGGCGAAGGATCCCTACCCCGCCTACCCCAGGATCTAAGCGATGATCAGATCGTATTTTTTGATCTTGCGATGATAAAGCGTGGCAATACCCATACCTAGTTAGCTAACCGATTGACTTCGCCGCCAATAGTACGAAAATGTTCTCCACTCGTGACAACCCGAACAACGGCACTTATGACTCTCAGTTCTTTTAGCTTTTCCCGCATGTCGAAAATGAAGAAAGCCAGCGCGCTGATCGTGGCTGCGCTGTTATTGGTCAGCTGCGATTCAAAGACGCCGGTTAAATCACCGTCCACCTCAACGCCGGGCAAATCTGAACACAGCAATGAGCCGATGCGCGGCGTCTGGCTGACCACGGTTTCGCGTCTGGACTGGCCGCCGATAAGCTCCATTAACGCCGGTAGCACAACGCTACGGGTTAATCAGCAGCAAACTGCGATGCGCGCTAAGCTCGATAAACTCAAAAGTCTTGGCATCAATACGATCTTTTTCCAGGTTAAGCCCGATGGCACCGCGCTGTGGCAATCAAACATTTTGCCGTGGTCGGATATGATGACCGGAAATATTGGTGAATACCCGGGCTACGACCCGTTACAGTTCGTGTTGGATGAAGCCCACAAGCGTGGCATGAAAGTTCACGCCTGGTTTAACCCTTATCGTGTTTCGGTGAACATTAAACCGTCGACGATTACGGCACTCAACAATACGCTCACGCAAACACTTTCTAGCGTGTACGTCCTGCATCGCGACTGGATTCGCACGTCAGGCGATCGTTTTGTCGTCGACCCGGGCATCCCAGAGGCGCGTGACTGGATAACCAGCATTGTTGCGGAAGTAGTGTCTCGCTACCCTATCGACGGCGTGCAGTTTGACGATTATTTCTATACCGAAACGCGCACCTCAGCCCTCAACGACAATGCGACTTTCCGTCAGTACGGCCAAGGTTTTGCTTCAAAAGCCGATTGGCGCAGGCACAATACCCAACAGTTGATTGCGCAGGTTTCGCACACCATAAAGCAGCTTAATCCCAATGTAGAATTTGGCGTCAGCCCGGCGGGCGTCTGGCGCAACCGCTCGCACGATCCTGCCGGTTCCGATACCCGTGGCGCGGCCGCTTATGATGAGTCATATGCCGATACCCGTCAGTGGGTGCAGCTAGGTCTATTGGACTATATTGCGCCACAGCTATACTGGCCGTTCGCCCGCGACGCGGCGCGTTATGATGTGCTCGCAAAATGGTGGGCCGATGTCGTGAAGCCGACAAACACCCGCCTTTATATTGGTATTGCACTGTATAAAATCGGTGAACCGTCGAAGAACGAACCGGACTGGATGATTGAAGGTGGCGTGCCGGAGTTGAAAAAACAGATCGATCTTAATGAATCGGTATCGAACATTAACGGTACGATTCTGTTCCGCGAAGGTTATCTTGAGCAGCCGCAGACTCAGGATGCCGTCAATTATCTACGAGATCGCTGGGGAAAATAAGTTATCTGAGAAGCGGTGAATAATCGCTGACTATGGCGCTGCCGGGGCGGCGCCAGTCTATTATTGGCTGAAAATGACGACTTATTGAGTTAAGCCACAAGGGCTGCCAGCCCATGCATATTATCCGCGGTACACATACAACCCACCTTCATGCCCCCGGCTAAATAGCACCTGCCAAAGTTCAATATCTCTGGCGCGGAACGCACCTGCACAGGCACAAAGATAATAGTTAAACATCCGCCGAAAACGTAGCGTGTAGTTTGGCGCAAGCGTTGACCATGCGGCGTTAAAACGCTGGTGCCACGCCATCAGTGTTTTATCATAATCAGTGCCAAAGTTGTGCCAGTCTTCCATTATAAGCCGTGATTCACTGACATTGGCTATCTGGCGAATAGACGGCAGGCAACCGTTTGGGAAAATATATTTGTTAATCCATGGATCGACATTAACCCCAGTTTCATTGCTACCGATGGTATGTAATAGAAATAATCCATTCGATTTCAGGCAGCGGTCAACCACGCTAAAATAGGTGTCGTAATTTTTGGGGCCGACGTGTTCAAACATCCCTACTGAAACAATGCGATCGTAGGTTTTATCCAGATCGCGATAGTCCTGCAGTAAAATAGAAACATTCAGGCCCTCACAATGCTGCTGAGCCAATTTTTGTTGCTCGCCAGAAATAGTCACCCCGTCCACGCTCACGCCATAATGACGTGCTGCATAGGCTGCGAGCCCACCCCAGCCACAGCCAATATCCAGCAACTGCATGCCTGGCTTTAGCTGAAGCTTCTCACAGATCATTTTAAGCTTAGCATTCTGCGCCGCTTCCAGCGTTTGTGCTTCTTTCCAGTAGCCGCAGGAGTACTGCATATGTGGGTCGAGCATCAGGGTAAAGAGATCGTTACCAATATCGTAATGTTCTTTCCCAACAATCCATGAACGCTGGCGAGTTTGAAGGTTAAATAGACGGGCGCTGGCAATTCGTAAAATATCTTTCAGGTTTCCTGGCATTTGCTTGTCCAGTTTAGCCTTGAGAATTCGATAAAACAGGATATCCAGACGTTCACAATCCCACCAACCGTCCATATAGCTCTCACCCAATCCCAAAGAGCCTTGCTGGAAAACGCGTTTGAAAAAATCGGCATGGTGAATCTGAATATCCCACGGTCGGGTTCCGTTAATTTTAATATCTGCCTGGAGGAGAAGATCATTACCCATCCGGGACCAGTTATCATTTAATTCTTCAAAACTTATTACGTCTGAACAAACCGTTGCCATGATCCCTATCCATAATTGAGTCAGTATAATCTGACTGTGATTATTATTGATAACGTGATGGTATGTATTATGATGTGAGGACAATATTTATCGAATAGACGTCATAATGATGGACGATCGCCCTTCTTTTACGACCGCGCAGGCGAAACAGTGGATTTCATCGCAAGATGACTCGATGAAAGAGCTGCCGCAATCGGTCTATTTTCGCTCCTTCGTGCTTGCCGCAAACAATCATGTCGACCAGCATAGCCATACATTTGCTCAGTTCCATTTTGCCCGTCAAGGCAGTATGCGTATTGATGTTGCGGGAAAATGCTGGGTCATTCCCGCGCATTACGGCATATGGATCCCGCATAATACCGCCCATGCGGTATGGGCGCTGGATGATGTGTATCTGGAAAACCTCGATATTGAGCCAGATTTTATCCCACAACCGATTGATGAATGCCGGGTCGTCGCCATCAGTGATTTTGTTCGCGAGTTTATTCACTACGCCACCACTAATACGCCAGCCCATTACGATATCAATAGCAAAGAGGGACAACTGGTTAGCGTATTACTTGATGTCATTCTCAAATTGCCAGAAGTGGAACTGGTGCTGCCATGGCCACAAAACGCGGCGCTAATGAAGGTATGCCGGACAATCCAGGAGTCACCAGGACTGGAACATTCAATGGAACTGTGGGCCAGCCATCTTGGTATGTCTGCCCGTACGTTTTCTCGCCATTTCAAAAAAGAGACCGGAATGCCATTTAGCGCCTGGAAGCAGAAAATGCGTATTCTGGAATCCGTGATGATCCTGAAAAAGAACAAAAATGTTACGGCTGTGGCATTGGAAGTGGGTTATTCCAGCACGGCGGCGTTTAGTTACGCTTTTCGTCAGGCGTTTGGGGTTCCCCCCTCGGGTTATTAAAGGGCCATCAATCGATATTGGCCCATTCTCATCGAAAGCTGTCTTTTGGTCAGCGGCGTAAAATTGTCATTGCCGCATACTGTTGTTATCGCAAATAACTGACAGGAACACTGCCATGAACATCACTCAAATTCGTAATGCCACCCAGGTCATCACCTATGCCGGAAAACGTTTCCTGGTTGACCCCATGCTATCAAATAAAAACGCCTGGCCGGGCTTCAGCGGTAGTGCGCGATCGCATATTCGTAACCCGATGGTTGAACTGCCGGTTGATATCGACACGCTACTGGATGTTGATGCCATTATTGTGACCCATACGCATTCTGATCATTGGGATGATGCTGCTGCAACGTTAATACCAAAATCGATGTTGATTTATGTGCAGAACGAAGGCGACGAAGCCATTCTGCGTGAACAAGGGTTTACGCAATTGCGCCAGCTGTCGGCCGATAGCCACTTTGAAGACATTGCGCTCATTAAAACGGATGGTCAGCATGGTTCCGATGAGGCCTATGCTGTCCCCCAATTGGCGGAGCGGCTTGGGGAAGCCTGCGGTGTTATTTTCCACCATCCCACAGAAAAAACGCTCTATCTGGTGGGTGACTCAATCTGGATTGATGGCGTTGCTAAAAATATGCGCTACTATCAGCCCGGCGTAGTGATCATGAATACCGGGTGGGCACATCTGTTAGGTTTTGGCGCAATTATCTTTAGTAAAGAAGATGTACTAAAAGCGCACAATATTTTGCCGCAGGCCCAAATTGTCGCCACCCATATGGAAGCGGTAAACCATTGTCTGGTCACACGTCGTGAACTGCTGGAGTATGCGCACGATAATGAAATTCAGGCGTTTGTTAGCGCACCAGAAGATGGTGACAGCGTCACGTTTTAACGGGGAAATCCGGCTATGTCTACTACCGTTGCGATCGTCGCCAGCGAAGGATTCAGCACTTTTCACTTCTCTGTGCCGTTGATTTTATTTGGTGATACCGCCAACGAACAGCTGAAATTTACGCGCTACATCTGTGCGGAAAAACCGGGGCTGGTGTGGTCAAAGGAAGGAACAGCTGTTCAGGCAACCCACGATTTTACCACGCTAGCCCAGTGCGATATTGTCATTGTGCCCTTCTGGCGGCAAGTGGACGAAAAACCATCACCGGCCCTGCTGAAGGCTTTGGTCAGCTCTCGCGAAAATGGCGCAACCCTGGTTGGACTTTGTTTGGGCACTTTTGCGCTGGCTTACGCCGGCGTACTGGACAACCGCCGGGCAGTTACGCACTGGGAATATGAGAAAGCCTTCCAGCAGCTTTTTCCTAAGGTCAGCCTTGACCTCAATGTACTTTATACCGATGACGGTGGTCTGATTACATCGGCCGGTACGGCTGCGGCGCTGGACTGCTGCCTGTATGTTATTCGCAAACGTTTCGGTGCAAAAATGGCGAATCAGGTAGCCCGGCGGATGGTGACGCCGCCCTACCGCGAAGGCGGTCAGGCGCAATACATTGAACACGTCGTGCCGCACAGCACCAGTGATAACCGCATCAACTCGTTATTGGAATATCTCCAGCTAAATTTACACCAGCCGCACAGCATTGAATCACTGGCGACACGAACCGCCATGAGTCGCCGAACGCTGACCCGCCATTTTTACAAGGCTACCGGCTTAACGATAGGCGAATGGATAACCACCGAGCGGTTACGCCGTAGTCAGGCATTACTGGAAACGAGTTCACTCTCGATAGAACGGGTTGCACAAGAGTCAGGATTTCAGTCCGCCATCACCTTTCGACAGACCTTTCGCGAGAAATTCGGCGTTAGCCCACTTGAATGGCGCCGAACGTTTCAGGGAATGATGAGCGTGGATTCCTGAAATGTTATCCACAGAAACGGTGCGCAACCCTGTGGATAATAGGCCTAAAAGTCGTTGATGACGCGAGGATTGAAGGTCAGCTTAAAGGCGCAGCAGTCATCTGCGCCTAACCTGATGCTTACCAATTGAAAGCACGTACCAGTGATAAATCCCAGGCGGTCGCAAACAGCGAAATGAAGACAATAATATTAACGGCCGTTTCGATTCTCTTTTCCATTTTGATTCTCCCTATGTCGGTAAAACCATTAAACACGGAAAACCTTAATGATTTATTCTGCGTTAGCGCTTAAAGACTAACACAGTATCTTACGAAATCATCGGCTGCGACAAATTCATCATAAAGCTTACGCGCCGGGTTATGAATACGAGTATGCCAGTAGAAACGAGACCATCCTTGTTCTTTAGCTTCATTTAGCACGAATTGTATGAGCTGACGGGCGATCCCTTTGCCACGCCAGGCAGGGTCAACGAACAGATCTTCCAGATAACACATCTGTGAGGTGACCCAGGTTCCTTCATGCAGCACGCAATGCGCAAAACCGACCACCGTACCGTCCAGCACAGCGACACGACAAAACATGGATGAAGCCGGGTCAAGCAGCCGCGTCCAGGTATACTCCGTCACCTCGTCGGCTAATTCACTACCGTAAAAGTCGTTATATCCTTTCCACAATGACAACCATTGCGTCTTATCTTGTTTATCCAGGGAACGAAATTTTACGGTCACGTGACACCTCTTAGCTGAGTTGGTAGTACTTATCGACGGTAATGCGGGTGGGAATCTGCGGCGCATCATTCATTTGTAGCAAATCAATCTCGATGGCATTACAGATAGCATCCAGCGGTAAGTCATTATTTTCCAGACCGAAAGGTTCTTCAAGTTCTTCTGCCAGCGTATCCAGCGAAATAAAGGTGTACGAAATCAATACCGAGATAAACGGCGTCATGTAATGCAAATCGACCACCAGGGCAAACGGTAACATGATGCAAAATAGATAAACGGTACGATGCAGTATCAGCGAGTAGGCAAATGGCACCGGTGTATTGGCAATACGTTCACACCCTGCCAGCACGATGGACATGTCGTTAAGACGGATGTTCAAGCTGTGATACAAAATATCCGACAGTTCCCCTGCCCGTCTTCTCTCCGCCAGCCAGTCGCCCATGATTAACAAAATACGGTTAGCCGGCGATTGCGCCGCCATTACCTGAGCCAAGTGCTCTTCAGAAAGGTACTTTGCCATCACCGCGCGCGTTGGCTGACGACGAAGGGTCAGCCGCAGGCAATGGGCAAAGGCGATTTGCAGATCCACAAACTCATTAAGATGCGTATCATTATGCAGCGTATTTTTGACTTCCCGCAGTAACGAACGCGAAGCAATCATCAATTGCCCCCACAACTGCCTTGCTTCTACATAGCGCGAATAACATGCATTGTTGCGAAAACCGAGGAAAATAGCGATAGCCACACCAAGAATACTGAATGGCGCAACGGTAAGTTTAAAACCCAGTGATGAATACCAGGGCAGGATCAAAATGACCACTATCGATAGCAGGAAATTGAGCAATAAGCGGGAGAAAATCTTCGGCAGTACGGAGCCGTGCCATACAAAAATGCGGGCCAACCAATGTTGGTGAGGACGAACGATCATGTTTTTTTCAATCTGGTTAACGAGTTGTGTATTAAACGTGATCTTCATCATGTATTCAAGCACGGCTAGCGAGCTGGTGATACACTTCAGGCCCCTCTTTAATGCCAGACTACGCGTATTTGCACGAGGTTTCATTGGGATAACCACAATACATATTATGGATGTTGTAACTAATAAAGAGCACGATGTGGTTTGTGGAATGAGTATCTCACTGCGCTGAAACAACAAACCCGGCCGGGGCCGGGTTCAACATTAAAATATGACGATTAACACAGAGGTTGTACGGCTTTACGCATGCCATTAACCAAAATAGCGTCGAGGTCAGCAGAAACCTGTTCGACCAATCTCGAAACCTGTGTAAGATCTTGTTCCCAATGTTCGCTCACACCCAGAACGTCTTTTACCAGTTCGGTGGTGCTGATGACGTTGTCATGATGCTGAGACCACAACCGCTGGAAGCGCTCAATCCAGTGCGCATCATCTTGTACCGGGTAGGACTCACCGTCACGCTCGCCGCGATAGAAAGCAATCAGCGCTGCCAGTGCAAATGTCAAACGGGCAGGCAGTTTGCCGCTCGCCTTCTGCCCTGCCAGCAATTGCGGCAGAATACGGGTACGGAATTTGGTCATCCCGTTCAGAGAGATAGAGAGCAATTGGTGCTTGATATACGGGTTACGGAAACGCCCTGTTACTGCGCTGGCAAACGATTCCAGCTCGTCTTTTGGCAGATCCAATACCGGAATGATTTCCTGATAGATCGCTTTCTCAACAAAGGCGCAAATCTCAGCGTCATTCATCGCTTCGCCGACAGTATCAATCCCGGCCTGAAACGCCACCGGAACCAGAGCGGTATGGGCGCCATTAAGGATGGCCACTTTACGTTCTTTATACGGTTTGATGTCGTCAACAATCAGCACGTTAAGCGCTAATTTATCCAGACGCAGCTCGCTTGCCAGTGATTTTGGCCCCTGAATAACAAACAGATAGAAGTGTTCTGCGGTATCGAGGAAACCATCTTTATAGCCCAGTTCAGCTTCAAGATTTGCCGCTTCATCGCGCGGATAACCGGTCACGATACGGTCCACCAGCGTTGAACAGAAGGCGTTAGATTCATTCAACCAGGTCATGAATTCTGCCGGTAACGCCCACTCTGTCGCGTAGCGAATCACCAGTTCGTGCAGCGCTTCACCGTTGTAGTCAATCAACTCGCAAGGGATGATCACCCAGCCTTTATCTTTCGCACCGTTGAAGTGGCTAAAACGCTCAAACAGCAGACGGGTCAATTTTGCCGGATAGCTTACCGCCGGAGCATCGTCGAATTTGTCACCGGCATGGTAGCTGATACCTGCTTCGGTGGTATTCGAGAAGACAAAACGCATCTCTGGATTGTGTGCCAGCTTCAGGAACTCAGCGTAATCACTGTATGCACTGATTTCACGGTTTACTGAACGGATCAGGCGCGCATCGCTCACTGCTTCACCCTTCTCATTCAGGCCACGAATGATCGTCGTGTACAAACCATCCTGAGTGCTGAGTGACGGCGGGAAGTCGCTTGCGATTGGACGCACGATGACCACACCGGAATTGAGATCGGTATTCTCGTTGAGCAGATCGATCTGCCAATCAACAAAGGCGCGCAGGAAGTTGCCTTCGCCAAACTGAATAATGCGTTCAGGGTATTGGGCACCGGGGAAATCATGGCGGTTCAGTGTTTTCACAATGGGTTCCTTTCTGGATTAGTCATACAACCTGCTAAATTGGTCTAATAACTTATCAGATTTTCCGCTTATGAAACCGTGTTTTGATCAAGAGTGCGACAATAAATAGCGAGTCTATAAAAATTTGTAAAAAATGGAGGTCGCCGTTAACGCGCCATCCGGCATTAACGCATAACGTGGCACCTCTCCCACTTTCTGCCAGCCACACTGCTGATAGAAATGTTCAGCCCCGCTTCCGGTTGCGGTATCCAGCACCAATACCGTTTTATGTGCATCTGAGGCCACCTCTTCTAAGCGCTGCATCAGCGCCCGAGCAATACCGCTGCGGCGAGCACATTCATGTACCAACAGCTTGGCGACATCGGCGCGATGCGGTTGGTTTTCAGGCTGATCGGTAATCAGTTGCACCGTGCCAACGACCCGCTGCCCGGCATCTTTTGCCACCAGCACCACCCGCTCATCGCGCGCAACGCTTTGTGCCGTACGTCGCCAGAATGCTAATGCGGACTCAGTTGAAAATGGCAGCATAAAGCTCACTGATGCACCGCCATTTACACAGTTGCTTAATACATCAGCTAAGGCATCAAGATTTGCCAGAATATCGGCATCGGAAAAAGTATGTAGGGTAAAGGATGCGCTCATCTTGCTCTCCAGAGATTGAAGAGACCACTATCACTTTAACTATTTGATAACACAACTGACTTAATCATTGTGTTTTCTTATGCCTCAATGGGCAAAGATTTGATTTTTACCGCGACGCTTGGCTTCATACAGCGCGCTATCCGCAGCAGAAAGCCAATCAGCCACTTCAAACATTTCTGGTTGTGCGTTCGCAATGCCAATACTGAGCGTCAAGGTCTGCTGAATATCCGGTCGTTCGATAACCACGGCGGTGGCATCCATAATACGCTGGGCAATAGAGCGCCCCTCTTCCAGTGAAGTATCAGGAAGCAGGATCACGAACTCATCACCACCTAATCTCGCAGGCGTATCCGTTGGGCGGGTCGCCATCTGCATAATTTGTGAAACCGTTTTGAGCATGACATCACCCACTTTGTGGCCAAACCGATCGTTGACCTCTTTGAAATTATCCAGATCGATAAACATCAGGAGTGAATGTCCGCAATGTTGCTTAAGGCGAATAAGTTCCCAGTCTATGCGTTGCTCAAGTAAGCGCCGATTGGCGATGTCCAGCAGCGGATCTAACATGGCGATTCGCTCAAGCTCCTGACTTTTGATACGCAGTTTCACGGCAATATTGTCGGTCAGCAGGCTCAGCGCCAGCACATAGACCGAAATAAGCGGTAACGTTGCCAGCATGGTGCGCTGAGAAACAAAGGCTTCAAATGGCATACCGGTCAACGCCCAGCTCACGGCAAAGCCTGCCAGCAGCATGCCCGCGGCCTTACGCATCAGCGGCATACCGCCCGCCGATAGCCTATCCGTCAGAAGGATCGTCGCGATCGTCACCGACGGCAGTGGGTTGCATGCCATCATCGCAATCCAGAAGCCACCGACTGCCGCATCAATGAGGAGATTTTGTTCTTCAACCTGCCGGGGGATCGGCGCACGACGAGCACGCAGGAAAGCCACTGTAGGCCAGATAAACGCATTAACGCCGAGCAGTATCATTAAAAAAAGCGGCTGCTGACGCTCAACAAGGACAGAAAAGATAGGCAGGAAACACAGAAAGGTGCCGAGGATCCGCATCAGATACATTCGTCTGACAAACCGGGTTCCCGCCACCCCATTATTCGCAATTAGTTTGCCAAAACCATTCATAACACAATTTATTCCGATACGTCGCCCGCCATATCATATTCAGAGGCGACAGTCTCGGCAAGCTATCAAAATAGATAGTTTTTCAGATTATACCTAAACCTTTTGGTTCATCTGGATAACCAGCCAGTGATGGATCACACGCACGATATACTGCTGCTGTGCCTCACTCAACGCTTCCCCTTGCGGGATATGATGCCATTTGGCCAGACAGCCGCGACAACACGTCGCCGTGGCATGCTGAGCAATAAACACCGGGTGTCCGCGCATAGGTGTTTGTTTCCCATCATTAACAGGTAACGCCGGGGCCAGACGACCGGCAACGAAATCCGCCGCATGTCGGTCAATCACCTCAGCCCCTTTATCCAGGCAGTATTGCCGCTCTTTCACGCCAAGCCGAAACCGGCTGCGAAATGGGGAGCGCTGCAAACGTAAAAATACACCTTCCAGAGTGTCCATCAGTAGACTGAACGTCCTATTTGTTGCGTAAGTTTCTCAAGCACCGCGACGCCAGCAAGCGAGTTCCCGGTGTCATCAAGTTCCGGACTCCACACGGCAATAGCCATTTCATGTGGCACAATGGCCACCACGCCACCGCCGACACCCGATTTCGCGGGCAGACCCACGCGCCAGGCAAACTCCCCAGCATTCTGATACATCCCACTGGTCGCCATCAGCGCATTGACTTGTCGTGTCTGCATCGGCGAAATCACGGGGTTATCAAGATGAGCTGCCCGACCTTGATTCGCCAGGAACAAGAAAGTCTGCGCTAACTCTACGCAGTTCATCTTTAGCGCGCAGTAATGGAAATAGTTTTGCAGTACGGTAGCGACATCGTGATGAAAATTACCAAAAGATTTCATCAGCCAGGCAATCGCCGCATTACGCGCCGAATGTTCAAATTCAGAACGCGCCACCGCGAGATCATAACCAACATCATCTACGCCGCTGAGTTTACGCACGATCTCCAGCATTCGCTGACGCGGCGCGCTTAATCGCCCTTGCAGCATGTCACAGACCACCAGCGCCCCGGCATTGATAAACGGGTTACGCGGAATGCCCTGTTCAATTTCTAATTGCAAAAGAGAATTAAACGGCTGACCGGAAGGATCTTTCCCGACTCGTGACCAGATTTCCTCAGCCTGATAGTGGTTCATCGCCACCACCAGACTCAGGACTTTTGAGATTGACTGAATCGAGAATCGTTCCTGGGCGTCGCCAGCGCAAAAATGCTGGCCGTCCACGGTGCTGATAGCGATCCCTAATTTATTGCCGCTGATGCAGGCCAGCGCCGGAATATAGTCCGCCACTTTACCTTGCCCAATCAACGGTCGGACGTCGTTAAGAATCGACGCCAGCATGGCATTATTGATAACCGTAGCCACTTACACTCCTTGCCCACAGGCATTTTCGGCCTGGGATTATAGCAGAGCGCAGCGGCCAGGTGTTTTGCTTAGTGACGATCTTTCCACACTGTCTGTACATTACAGAACTCACGCAGGCCGAAATGCGATAATTCTCGACCAAACCCACTCTTCTTCACGCCACCAAACGCCACTCGGGCATCGCTAGCGCTGTAGCCGTTAATGAACACACCGCCACACTCCAGCTCATCGGCAAAACGTTGAGCCTGTTCATTGTTGGCAGTAAAGACCGTCGCAGACAGACCAAACTCGCTATCATTAGCAAGCGCTAAGGCGTGCTCTGCATCACGAGCAACGCTAATTGCCGCCACCGGGCCAAACATTTCCTGGCGGAATGCCGTCATTTCAGGCGTCACATTCGCCAGCACGGTCGCCGGATAATAATTACCCTCACCGCTATGCATCTCTCCGCCTAACAGTAAGGTAGCGCCTTCATTGACCGTCGCCATCACCTGACCGTGCAATTCGTCGCGCAAATCAAAACGCGCCATCGGCCCCAGATAGTTTGCTTCATCACGAGGATCCCCCATTTTCAGCGCAGCAGTCGCCGCGACAAACCTGGCGGTAAACTGTTCGGCAATGCCCGCTTCCACGATAAAACGCTTGGCGGCGGCGCAAACCTGCCCGGTATTCTGATAACGTCCGGTAACCGCCGCCTGAACCGCCATCTCGATATCTGCATCGTTAAGGACGATAAACGGATCGGAGCCACCGAGTTCCAGCACACATTTCTTCAGCGCGGCACCGGCCTGAGCACCAATCGCCTTCCCGGCGCGCACGCTGCCGGTGACGGTCACCGCCGCAATACGCGGATCGTCGATCATCTGCGAAACACTCTCATTGGTGGCATTCACTACGTTAAAGATACCCGCCGGAATACCTGCCTGAGTGATGATATCGCCAATCAACGTCGCGCAGCCCATCACGTTCGGCGCATGTTTGAGAATATAGCTGTTACCCGCCAGCATAATGGGCACCGCACCACGCAGCACCTGCCACAACGGAAAGTTCCACGGCATTATCGCCAGCACGGGGCCAAGTGGACGGTATTCAATAACCGCCTGATTATTTTCAACCTGAGTCGCTTCAGTCGCCAGCATTTGGGGGCCGTGTTGCGCATACCAGTCGCACAGATTGGCTGATTTGGTCACTTCCCCGCGCGCCTGATTAATTGGTTTTCCCATTTCGCGAGTGATGCATTGCGCCATCTCTTCAGCCCGCTCCCGCAGCACACGACCTATAGCACGCAGCGCGTCGGCACGTTGCGTCACCGCGGTTTTGCGCCACTGACGATAACCGCTTTGTGCCAGCACCATGGCTGCATCAACTTCTGCGGTCGTCGCCCACGGCAACGAAGCGATCGTTTCACCGTTAGCAGGATTAATAGAGTTGGCATGGGTTGCAGGTAAGTTCATAGACTTTCTCTCTTGTCGATTGCGCAGTGATATCATCCTGGCCTATTCTTTCGTTTATGAAAACTGAATAATATTAACCGAACCATTCACGATATGAGAAAGACATGGATTTAACGCAACTGGAAATGTTTAACGCTGTCGCCCAGACGGGCAGTATTACGCAAGCGGCGCAGATAGTGCATCGTGTCCCCTCAAATCTGACGACACGCATCCGCAAGCTTGAAGCCGATCTCGGCGTCGATCTGTTTATCCGCGAGAACCAGCGCCTGCGTCTTTCGCCCGCTGGACATAGCTTTCTGCGTTATAGCCAGCAGATCCTGGCCCTCGTTGATGAAGCCCGAATGGTCGTCGCCGGTGATGAGCCGCAGGGATTGTTTTCACTCGGCGCGCTGGAAAGTACCGCTGCCGTCCGTATTCCACAGACCCTGGCACGCTATAACCAGCTCTACCCGCGCATCCAGTTTGATTTAGCCACCGGGCCATCCGGCACCATGACCGATGACGTGCTGGAAGGTAGACTTAGCGCGGCTTTCGTTGACGGGCCGGTCGTGCACCCGGGGCTTGACGGTATGCCGGTCTATCCGGAGGAGATGATGATTGTCGCAGCGCTTGGACACCCACCTATTACCCGCGCGAGCGAGGTGAATGGCGCGAGCATTTACGCCTTTCGCGCCAATTGCTCTTATCGTCGTCATTTCGAAAGCTGGTTCCATGCGGATAAAGCCACCCCTGGGCGGATCCACGAAATGGAGTCTTATCATGGCATGCTCGCCTGTGTGGTCGCCGGTGCCGGTCTGGCGCTGATTCCGCGCAGTATGCTGGAAAGTATGCCCGGACATCATCAGGTTCGTGCATGGCCGCTGGCGGAGCAATGGCGCTGGTTAACCACCTGGCTGGTATGGCGTCGCGGGGCAATGAGCCGACAACTGGAAGCATTTATCGCACTGCTCGATGAACAAGCGGTTTCATCATAAATGCATTGGCAGTTCCCGCTCAGTGGAAATTAATCAACTCGAGTATTCCCCGACGTGTTGTCTCATAGCATTAACTTATAATATGGGCAATCTCTTGCGATAACACCTTGTTAACGAGTAACTTTATCAGCAGTTTTTTGCCCATTAATTGGAATCAGCATGAACACCAAAGCTCGAAAAGTGATGATAATCGGTGCCGGTAATGTCGGCGCGTCGGCTGCCTATGCGTTGTTAAACCAGACGATTTGTGAAGAGTTGATCCTGGTCGATCTGAATACGACGCGCGCACAGGCCCACGCTCAGGATCTGAGCGATCCCGCAGCCTATATGCCTGGTATGATAAACATCTCCTGCCGCGAGGCGAGCGACTGTGCGGACGTCGATATTGCTGTCATCACCGTTTCCGGAGGCGCGCTCAAACCCGGTCAAACTCGCCTTGATGAGCTGAAAAGCACTGCCAACATTGTTCACAGCATCGTGCCGCAGATGATGGCCGGCGGGTTTAACGGGATTTTCCTGATAGCCACTAACCCCTGCGATATTATCACCTGGCAGGTTTGGCAGCTTTCTGGCCTACCACGTCACCAGGTCATCGGTACCGGCGTGTGGCTTGATACCACACGTCTTCGTCGTACCCTAGCGCAGGAACTGGATATTGGCGCTCAGAGCATCGATGCTTTTATTCTTGGCGAACACGGCGACAGCCAGTTCCCGGTGTGGTCACACTCTTCGGTATACGGTTCGCCCATCGAGCAGGTTTATCAACACCGCACAGGGAAACGTCTTGACCGTCAGGCAATGGCCGACCAGGTTCGTAAACTTGGGTTTGAGATTTATGCGGGCAAAGGTTGTACCGAGTACGGTATTGCGGGCACCATCGCCGAAATCTGCCGCAATATTTTCACCGGCAGTCATCGGGCGCTGGCGATCTCCTGCATTCTGGACGGGGAGTACGGTGTCGAGGGTGTGGCTATTGGCGTGCCCGCGGTACTGGCGCAAAATGGCGTTCAGCAGGTCATTGAGTTGCAGCTAGCGCCTGAGGAACGTGAGAAGTTCGCCCATTCCGTTGAGGTTATCAAAAACAATATTACGCTGCTGCCGTAGCAGCGCTTATACGACTGTCGGCGACACCTAAACCAGATGCAGCCCTGCTTCCGGATTATCCCAGCCGCGCTTTCCCCTGCAAATAGGTTCTCGCCGTCCCGCTCATCAGCACCCTATCACCCACCCATTCACAGCGAATATCGCCGCCGCGCGCTGATACCTGCCGCGCCAGCATCTGTGTTTTACCCAGTTTCGCCCCCCAGTATGGGATGAGCATGGTATGCGCGGAGCCGGTGACCGGATCTTCCCAGACGGCTTCACCCGGTGAGAAGAATCGGCTGACAAAATCATACTCACCATCCCCCTTAGCGGTGATCGAAACTTTATGTTCGCCAGGCGTCATGGCACCGATATTCGGCGCCAGCGCTTCAACCTGTTGACGGTTTTCCAGCTCAATGACCCATGCGCGACCTTTATGCGCACTGAGATAATGGTTAATGCCCAACGCCTGCAACATTTCCGGCGGTGGCGTCGCGGCTTTCGTATCACAGGCAGGAAAATCCAGCGTCATCCATTCGCCGGCCCGCGTGACGGTGAGACGCCCGGAGAGGGTGTCGAAATGGATACGAGCATCCGGGTAGTCAAGATGGTTAAACACAACATGCGCACTGGCAAGCGTGGCATGACCGCAGAGATTGACTTCGTTTTGGGTGGTGAACCAGCGCAGCGCAAAGCCGCTTTGCTGCTTCACCATAAAAGCCGTTTCTGATTGATTATGCTGACGCGCCATTTTAAGCAGCATCTCATCAGGTAACCAGTCATTAAGAAGACAAACGGCCGCCGCATTACCGCCAAAAGCGTCGCGGCTAAAGGCATCAACCATATAAAAATCAATCTCGTGCATGTCCCACCAACCCTCTATATGCTTTTAGGCAAACTGACATAAAAAATGAACAGCGACAAGTTTCTTTGCTATTTATACGTGACGTTGTCACCCATATGAAAAGTGAGAGATTGGTCACATAATGATTGTATTTGCAGCATTAATAGCTTTAAGATCATCCATCACCCTGTCCTTTTACGCCCCTGGTTCCTTATATATGACAACAAACACGGTCTCTCGTCGGGTCGCGTGGCTTCGGGTAGTCACGCTGGCTATCGCTGCCTTTATTTTTAATACCACTGAATTCGTGCCGGTGGGCTTACTGTCAGATATCGCCAACAGCTTCGGCATGAAAACCGCTGAAGTCGGTATTATGTTGACCATCTATGCCTGGGTTGTCGCGTTGATGTCGCTGCCGTTTATGCTGCTGACCAGCCAGATGGAGCGACGCAAGTTGCTCATTGGATTGTTCATTTTGTTTATTGCCAGCCATGTATTGTCGTTTTTGGCGTGGAACTTTACCGTGCTTGTCGCGAGTCGTATCGGGATTGCCTTCGCCCACGCGGTTTTCTGGTCAATCACGGCATCGCTGGCTATTCGTATGGCTCCAGCTGGAAAACGCGCTCAGGCCCTGAGCCTTTTAGCCACCGGTACCGCGCTGGCCATGGTCTTTGGCATTCCTATTGGTCGCGTTGTCGGGCTGTATTTCGGCTGGCGCACGACCTTCTTCGCGATTGGTGTGGGCGCGCTGATTACGCTGCTGGCGCTGGTTAAACTGCTGCCACGTCTGCCAAGCGAACATTCTGGTTCACTGAAAAGCCTGCCGGTGCTGTTCCGTCGTCCGGCGTTGGTCAGCATCTATCTGTTGACCGTGGTGGTGGTGACCGCCCATTACACCGCCTACAGCTATATTGAGCCATTCGTACAAACCGTTGCCGGACTCAGTGGCAATATGGCGACCGTATTGCTGCTTATTCTTGGCGGCGCAGGAATTATTGGTAGTGTGCTATTCGGTAAGCTGGGTAATAAACATGCTTCCGGGTTAATCAGCGGGGCAATCGGCCTGCTGCTGGCCTGCTTGTTATTACTGCTGCCCGCAGCGCAAGACGTCACTCATCTGGCGATACTCAGTATCTTCTGGGGAATTGCCATCATGGTGATTGGCCTGGGTATGCAGGTTAAGGTGCTGGCGCTGGCGCCGGATGCCACCGACGTGGCGATGTCACTGTTCTCCGGGATTTTCAATATCGGGATTGGGGCGGGAGCGCTGCTGGGCAGCCAGATCAGTACACATCTGTCGATGTCGTCGATTGGTTATGTTGGCGCGGTGCCTGCGGTCGCGGCGCTTATCTGGTCGGTGGTTATTTTCCGCCGTTGGCCCGATGCGTCTTTAGGCGCACAGGCACAGCGGCATTAAAAGCGTCCCAGCGGCGCTGCGCTTGGCCGGGCTACATTTACACAGTCGTAGCCCGGCCAAGGCGTTTACGCCGCCCCGGGAAACATCATGCGTGATAGGTCGAGATAATCTCCAGCACGCCGTTAATAATAAACTGCACGCCCATACATACCAGCAGGAAGCCCATCAGACGGGAAATAGCCTCAATCCCCCCTTTCCCCACCAGACGCATAATCGCCCCGGAGCTTCGTAAGCAGCCCCAAAGAATGACGCCGACGAGCGCGAAAATAATCGGTGGCGCCACCAGAATCACCCAATCCGGGAAATTTGCGCCATGTTTTACCGTCGATGCCGAACTGATGATCATCGCTATCGTCCCCGGCCCCGCAGTGCTTGGCATTGCTAACGGGACAAAGGCGATATTGGCCGTAGGTTCTTC
Source organism: Kluyvera intermedia (assembly GCF_034424175.1). NCBI lineage: Bacteria > Pseudomonadati > Pseudomonadota > Gammaproteobacteria > Enterobacterales > Enterobacteriaceae > Kluyvera > Kluyvera intermedia. The sequence continues at coordinate 2,377,585 of NZ_CP139986.1, read as the reverse complement.
TTTTAACTCTTCCGATTTACTTTGCGCTTCCAGCGACTCATGCGCCTTCTGCTGCGGGAACAACATGCGAAAACCAATAAAAGCCACGATCAGCCCCCCGGCAATACGCAGCCCAGGTATTGATATTCCGAATGTGTTCATCACCACCTGGCCCGCGTAGTACGCCACCATCATGATGGTGAACACATAAACAGAAGCCATCAGCGATTGCCTGTTTCGCTCGGCGCTGTTCATATTACCCGACAGCCCGAGGAACAGGGCGACGGTGGTTAACGGGTTCGCCAGCGGTAGCAATACCACCAGCCCAAGCCCTATTGCTTGAAAAAGTTCCTTCATAAGCGCTCAAAAATCCTGTCTGTTTAACGAAAAAAATGTGCTGAATACAAGGGATAGCCGTTCAGCACCGTATCTCTTGCTCTATACGGCTGAGTACAGGATATCCTATTTACCGCCAGCCGAAGCGTTTTAGCAATTCGTGGCATCTCACGATCCATTCAGTTGACTTATGATTGCGTGAGAAATAATATCCTCAGCAACTAAAGTACTTGCCAGGGCAACCATTGTGAACAGCACAAGCAATCTCTTCAATGAAATGATTCCACTTGGGCATTTAATTCACATGGTTAACCAGAAAAAAGATCGCTTACTCAACGAGCATCTGTCGCCTGAAGACATTACCGCCTCACAATTCCGCGTCCTGTGCTCTATTCGCTGCCAGGGCAGTATCACGCCCGTGGAATTGAAAAAAACCTTGTCAGTGGATTTAGGCGCACTGACTCGCATGCTCGATCGTTTGCTGTGTCGGGGCTGGATCGCCCGGTTACCTAACCCAAACGATAAGCGTGGAGTATTGATTCAGCTAACACCCGAAGGCGCGGCGATATGTGAGCAATGTCATCAGCTTGTTGGGCAAAACCTGCACCAGGAATTAACAAAAAACTTAACGGCAAATGAAGTTGCAACACTCGAACTTCTCCTTAAAAAAATATTGCCGTAAACAGAAGAAGAGGTAAGACGATGTCCAGACGCAACACCGACGCTATTACAATTCATAGCATTTTGGGCTGGATCGAAGATAACCTGGAATCCCCGCTGTCACTTGAGAAAGTGTCCGAGCGTTCTGGTTATTCCAAATGGCACCTGCAACGGATGTTCAAAAAAGAGACCGGTCATTCATTAGGTCAATACATCCGCACCCGTAAGCTGACGGAAATTGCCCAGAAATTAAAAGAGAGCAACGAACCGATTCTCTATCTGGCCGAGCGTTACGGTTTTGAATCACAGCAGACGCTGACGCGCACGTTTAAAAACTACTTCGACGTGCCGCCGCATAAGTATCGCGTTACCAATATGCGCGGGGAATCCCGCTACCTGCATCCCATTGATCACTGTGTTTGTTAATCGCCTGCAATAAGACGTATCGAGGAAATAATGAAACTGTTCGCTTGCGTTGCTTTCGCCCTGCTGGCGATGGCCTCAAGTTCGAGTTACGCGGAGCAACTTCCAGCACAAACTCACACCCAACAGACCATGCTGATGCCATCGGTTAGTAATCAGGCCCCGTTTGATTTTAATCACATGGCCGCCGGTAGCGATAAATCTGATGAGTTGGGTGTCGCATATTACAACGAGAATAATCGCTAATTAGCATTGCCCCGCTTGCGCGGGGCTTTTTTTTACCCTTTCACCGCCCGGCGCATTCCCGGTAAACGAAAACCAAAGACGTTAATCAGCAGCCCCGCCATGATAAGCAGCGCTCCGGCAAGTTGCATTATCGACAGCGTCTCTCCCAATAGCAGCGCAGCGCTTGCCAGCCCAACCACCGGCACCAGTAAAGAAAGTGGTGCGACCCGCCAGGTTTCATAACGCCCTAATAACGATCCCCAAATACCATAGCCGACAATACTCGCCATAAAGGATAAATAGGCCAGCGACAGCACCGTTGACGTGTCGATATGAATCAGGCTTTGCGCCATCACCTGTGGGCCTTCAAAAATCCACGAACTGAGCATGAAAGGAATAATCGGCAGCAGAGCGCTCCAGACAACCAGCGACATCACGCCCGTTTTTGACGGATGAAGCATAATCTTTTTATTGAAGATATTGCCGCACGCCCAGCACATCGCTGCCCCTAACGTCAGCACAAAGCCGAGTAGCTTAACGTTTTGCCCACCCATACTGGTTTCTACCAGCACCAGGACACCAAATACCGCCAGTGAAATACCCACCAGCTGTTTGCGCTGTAGTCGTTCACCGAAGACGAAAGCACCAAGAATGATGGTGAAGAATGCTTGTGCTTGCAGGACCAGGGAAGCAAGTCCAGCAGGCATGCCGAAATTAATGGCGCAGAATAAGAAAGCAAACTGACCAAAACTAATTGTTAGCGCGTAACCCAGCAGCAGTGAGAGCGGCACTCGTGGGCGCGGTACAAAAAAGAGCGCGGGAAAGGCGACAAACAAAAAGCGTAGCCCGGCCAGTAGTAGCGGTGGCATACCGTGTAAACCCACTTTAATGACTACAAAGTTCAGCCCCCATATCACCACGACCAGCAATGCCAGTAGCCCATCTTTACGCGTCATTCTCGCCTCAATGTTTTTTAAATTTATGTAAACACATTCAAAGTAACGAAAAAATCACGCCAGGAATAGATCATTATTTTTGGCAGGCCGAAATCGCATAAACTGACACGACAACGCCTATACAAGCCTCCGATGGCGTGATATTTGTGAAAGAGATAACAAAAACAAATACAACGACACAACTGGGCAAGAAAATGAAACCAACGACCAGACGATCCACGATTGCGCTGCTGGTATCGTCTTTACTGTTAACTATCGGCCGCGGCGCGACTCTCCCTTTCATGACCATCTACCTGACACGTCAATATGCCATGAAGGTGGACACCATTGGCTACGCGATGTCGATTGCCTTAGTCATCGGCGTCATCTTCAGTCTCGGCTTCGGCATTCTGGCGGATAAGTTCGATAAAAAACGCTATATGTTGATTGCCATCGCCTTCTTTATTTGTGGTTTTGTGGCGATTCCTTTAGTCAACAGCGTGACGCTGGTGGTGTTCTTTTTCTCGTTGATTAACTGCTCATATTCGGTTTTCTCAACCGTGCTGAAGGCCTATTTCTCCGATACCCTGGCGGCCAGTACGAAAGCGCGCGTTTTTTCACTTAACTATTCCTTCTTAAATATCGGCTGGACGATCGGCCCTCCTATCGGCACGCTGCTGGTAATGCAGAGCATCAATCTGCCATTCTGGCTGGCGGCGCTGTGTGCGGCGTTCCCGCTGTGGTTTATCCAGCGATATGTCGAGCGCGTGACGCCCGGCGAGATGACGGAAAAACCCGTCGCGTGGTCGCCATCGGTGCTGCTGCACGACCGGGCATTGCAGTGGTTTACGCTCTCCGGGCTGCTGGCTTCCTTCGTGGGTGGTTCGTTTGCCTCCTGTTTGTCACAGTACGTGCTGACCATTGGCGATAGCACCTTTGCCGAGAAAGTGGTGGCGGTGATCTTGCCGGTTAACGCCGCCGTGGTGGTCTCCTTGCAATATGCCATTGGCCGGAAACTGACGGCTAACAACCTGCGTCCGTTAATGACCTTTGGCACCGTGTGTTATGTTATTGGCCTGGCAGGATTTATGATGTCAGGCAACAACCTCATTTTCTGGGGGCTTGCGGCGGCGGTCTTCACGATTGGCGAGATTATCTATGCCCCGGGCGAATATATGCTTATCGATAACATCGCGCCGCCGGGTATGAAGGCCAGCTACTTTTCTGCACAAGCGTTGGGATGGCTGGGTGCGGCGCTAAATCCGCTGCTGACCGGGCAAATTCTGACGCATTTCCCGCCGATGACGCTATTCCCGATTATGATGGTGGCTATCGTGCTGGCATGGATGCTGATCTTCAGGGGGATCAAAGCGAGTCGCTGGAGTCCGGAATTAAATGCGGTGTAAGGGTTTCCTGGCGTCGCGTTGATCTGCCGGGCAACCCTGCTATAGACCGTTGTAAGTGGTATGTCACCGCTCCCAGAGGCGGTTATAATGCACATCGTTTAGTTGGCGCGCGCTATCGATAGTCCCTTTAAACGGTCTACCGGTAGTGGCCGCTGCACCCCACGGAGACAGGCTGTCATAGCCGCTATCGACTGAGCTGTTCACAATCAAAACCTGCCCATTCGCTGTTTTACCCGGTAGATAACCGGTTTTCCCTGCCCCCTGATCCCAGGCTCGTCCCAGCTTAGCTTTGAACGTGCCCTTGTAACCCTCGTCGGTTGTAAAGCGGCTGTTTATCACCAGGAAACCGTACGGATTGTCCGGCAGCGTATTCGGCGCCAGGACGTATGCTTCCGGCGATTGTCGACTGGATACCGTATGGAAATGCACACCGTCAAACACCACGTTGGCACGGCCGAAAACGTAATCGACATCACCCTCGATATAGCTATCCTGCACGTGAACGCGATGAACTCTGTCGGTCAGCGCATCGTTATGACGGTTGCTCACGTTGAGATACAGCGTATCCTGACGTCCTAAAAGCCGCACATTTTGCAACTGGATACGATCGCCATCGGTACGCAGCGCTACCCCCTGATGCGTGCCGCCATCAACCGTGTCCAGCAAGCTGTTGGCAATGGTTAGGTTAACCAACTGGAGATCGTTGCTCTGTGACCAGACGACGGCGGCACAGTTAGTGCCAATCAGCGCCGTCGTTTTGCCAGCACACAGCGCATACAGATAATAGGCTGGGGACGTTGGAGGATAGTGGCTGGCATCGACCGTCTGGCGATACTGTGCTGGACTAAATTGTGAGTCTAGCGCCAGTTCTATTCGAACCGCTTCCGGCTGAGCTCCGGCGCCAAAAAGGGTAATAGGCGGCGCATCATCGGGGATGTAAACCGTGCCGGTATAAACGCCGGGTTCAAGGCGGATATAGATACGTTCGTTACCCTGATGCTGAGCCAGTGCGGCATCAACCGCTTGCTGGACTCGGGTAAACGGAGCGCCGGTCGGTGCCACGCGCCATGGGGTTTCAATATGAGTCAGTTCGATTACAGGGGGTTGCCACGCACCTTTCGGACGGCTCAATAAACCGCCCTGCGCAAAGTAGTTTTCAACGGTATAAGGTGCCGCTTCCTGTGCCGTCAGCAGTGGTCTGCTTGCCGTTCCTGTTGATAAGGGCGCCGCGCAGCCTTGCAGCACTAACGGCATACAAAGCAAGGTCGACATGCCCAGGAAAGGTAGTCTTATCATCGGATCTCCATTCACCACGTTAAAGTCTACCCAGTTGACATCAATAATGACGATGCCTGGGCTTTCTCAAAATAGAAACAAAGAACCGATAATAATGGAACTAGATTTTAATTTATAACCTGGCGATCACGCTTTCTCTGCGTCAAGCTCATCAAAGACCTGTTGAGCCAGATGCATCGTGGCATTCGCCGCAGGCAGTCCGCAGTACAGTGCCGAATGCATAATCAACTCTTTGAGTTCATCGCGAGTGACGCCATTATTAAATGCGGCACGCAGGTGCATTTTCAGCTCGGCCTCACGGTTTAGCGCAATCAGCATGGCGATAGTTATCATGCTCCGCGTGTGATGATCGAGTCCAGGACGGGTCCAGGTTTCTCCCCACGCATAACGAGTGATAAAGTCCTGAAATTCTTCATTCAGCGGCGATAATTTTTCCAGCGTGCGCTCAACGTGGGCATCACCCAACACTTTGCGCCGCACCGCCATACCTTGTTGGTAGCGTTCATTATTGCTCATGCTCTCTCCAAAAAAATGCAACTATTGCCGCGGTAAATTCGTCACTGGCCTCCACGTTTGACAGGTGTGACGCGGGTAGTTCGATGAGGAAAGATCCATTAATTTGTTGATGCAGATAATCCGCATCCGCCACGGTAGTCACAGGATCGTGTTCACCCGCAATAATCAGCATCGGTAGCGTAATAGCCGCCACTTCTGCACGCAAATCTGCCGCCGCCAATGCCTCACAGCACTCGGCATAACCTTGCGCGTCTGAGTGTGCCAGTTGATGGCACAATTGTTCGACCGTTGCGGGTTGGTGTTGACGGTAATCTGGGGTAAACCAGCGATCGACCGAGCCAGCTGCCACCACGTCCATCCCTTCATTACGCACCGTCCGCGCCCGTGAAAGCCAGTTCGCTTGCTCGCCAATCCTGGCTGCGGTATTGGCCACCGCAATGGAGTAGAAACGTTCTGGGGCAAAACGAGCCAACCACAGGCCGGTCAAACCACCCATTGAAATACCACAGAAGTGGGCCTTCTCGATATTCAGATGATCGAGCAACGTAATAACGTCCTCACCTAATTGTGACAACGTCACCTTTCCGCGTTTAGTCGTTTGCCCATGACCGTGGGTGTCATAACGCAGAACACGAAAACGTTGGGTTAATTCAGAGAGTTGGGCATCCCATAGAGTTAGCGTTGTGCCCAGCGAGTTTGATAACACCAGTACCGGTGCCTTTTCGGGTCCATCAAGACGATAGTGGATATTCATTTCCCTGCTCCTGAAAGCGCGCCAAAACCTGACGCACAAAATAGTCCGTGCTGCCGATAGCATTCGCCGGATCCAGCAACTGCGTGATTTGCGCTGAAGAAAGATGCTGACTCACCAGCGGATCGTTTTCCAGCAGCGGTTGTAACGGGCATTCCAGCGCGATTGCCCGGTGGCAAATTTGCTCAATTTGATGATGGGCATCGGCTTTACCAATACAGGAAGCCAGCGCTTGAGTCACCGACTCCGCCATAATCAAACCATGGGTTATATCTAAATTAGCACGCATTTTCTGCGTGTTAACCTGCATACCGCGCAGCAAGTCGTGGCTATTTTCCAGCACGCCGCCCGCCAGCATGACCAATTGCGGCAGCGTTTCCCATTCCGCCTGCCAGCCACCAAGCGCACGCTCATGTTGCTGAATCTGGCTGGCATATAGCGTCGCCATCAAGCCTGGCGTGCGTTGTACCGCAGCCAAAATCGCGGCGCAGCTCACCGGGTTACGCTTATGCGGCATCGCAGATGAGCCACCGCGCCCTTCGGCAATTGGTTCACTCACCTCCGCAACTTCGGTTTGCATCAGGAGCGAAAAATCATTGGCGAATTTGCCAAGCGTTGCACACACGCCTGCATACCAGCCCGCCACTTCAATCAGGCGGTCGCGCTGACTGTGCCAGGGGGTATCGGGGAGGGTTAAATTCAACGTCACCGCCAGATGCTGCGCGACTTCTGGGCCTGCCATTTTGAGCGACGCCAACGTACCTGCGGCACCACCAAACTGTAGCGCCAGTGCGCGCGGACGCATTTCCCTTAACCGCTGTTGCCAGCGCAATAACGCATCCAGCGTACCCGCCAGTTTAAGACCAAAGGTAATCGGCAGCGCGTGCTGCAACCAGGTACGACCCGGCATCAGCGTATGCTGATGACAAACCACCTGCTCTGCTAACACCTGTACTAGCTGTTGAAGGCGACGTTCTGTTTCATCCAGCGCGCTGCGCAGCTGTAAAATCATGCCGGTATCTATGGCGTCCTGGCTTGTCGCGCCCCAGTGTACGTAACGGGCGGCGTCCATATCCTGCTTTTTGACATTCTGTGTAAGTTGTTTAACCAGCGGGATGGCCAGGTTGCCCGCGTTAGCCGCTGCTTTGGCAAGCGCGGTAAAGTCGAGGGTCTCTGCCCGACAGGCATCAACGATGGGTTTGACCGCTGACGCAGGGATGACACCACATTGCGCTTGTGCCGTGGCCAGCGCCGCTTCAAAATCCAGCATCCCCTGTACGCTTTGCTTATCGCTAAAAAAATCGGTCAGAGCATGGGTGCGCAACAGCGGGGTCAATAAACTCATTCAAGCTCCTTAAACGCGTTCAATAATCAGCGCGATCCCCTGACCGACACCGATGCACATGGTACATAGCGCATAACGGCCCCCGCTGCGACGCAGCTGATAGGCCGCGCTCATCGCCAACCGTCCACCGGATGCGCCTAGCGGGTGCCCCAGAGCAATTGCGCCCCCGTGTGGGTTAACGTGGGCCGCATCATCCGGCAGGCCCAAATCTCGCAGCACCGCCAGCGCCTGAGCCGCAAAGGCTTCGTTCAGTTCAATCACGTCCATCTGCGCCAGCGTCAGCCCGGTTTGCGCCAGAACTTTGCGCACCGCCGGTGCCGGGCCAAAGCCCATAATGCGTGGGGCAACGCCTGCCGTTGCAATACCGACCACGCGGGCCAGCGGCTGGAGGTCGTTTTGCGCCATCGCTTGTTCGCTCGCTAATAACAACGCGCATGCGCCATCATTGACTCCAGAGGCGTTTCCTGCGGTGACAGTAGCATCTGGGCGTACCACGCCTTTGAGTTTTGCGAGCGCCTCAAGGGACGTGCTACGCGGATGTTCATCTTGGCTAAAACAGAGCGCTTCACCTCTGCGCTGCGGGATCCACACCGGGATCAGCTCATCATTAAAAATACCTGCCGCCTGTGATTGCGCGGTACGCAGCTGGCTTCGCACGGCAAATGCATCCTGGTCAGCACGTGAAATCGCAAAATCCGTGGCGACGTTTTCTGCCGTTTCCGGCATGGAGTCAACGCCATACAAGGCTTTCATTTGCGCATTGATAAAGCGCCAGCCAATGGTGGTGTCTTCCATTTTCATGCTGCGGCTAAAGGCGCTTTCTGCTTTGCCCATCACAAACGGTGCACGTGACATGCTTTCAACACCACCGGCAATCATCAACTGCGTTTCACCGCTTTTAATGGCCCGCGCCGCGATACCAATGGCATCAAGGCTAGAACCGCATAAACGGTTTACCGTGCTGCCTGGCACCGTGTCCGGGAGGCCTGCCAGTAACAACGCCATTCGTGCGACGTTACGGTTATCTTCCCCGGCCTGATTGGCGCAGCCGTAGATAACATCGTCGATACGTGCGGGATCCAGCCCATGATTACGTTCGAGTAATGCTTTCAACGGCAATGCCGCCAGATCGTCGGCACGAACATTTGCCAGCGTACCACCAAAACGACCAAAAGGGGTGCGCACTGCGTCGCAGATAAATGCTTGATTCATCATAGTTCCTTAAGCGGTTTCCGCCACGGCGTCATAGGACAGAGACACAGGTGTGATGCGTTGTAATTCTTCAAAAGAGAGGCCATTAAAGATTTCGCGAACCACCGGGCCGTTGGCGGTAATGTCAATCACCGCGAGGTCAGTATAGATACGACTTACACAGCCGACGCCGGTCAACGGATAGGTGCAGTGTTCAACCAGTTTGCATTCGCCATCGCGGGTCAGGTGATCCATCATGACAAATACCTGTCGTGCGCCCACCGCTAAATCCATCGCCCCGCCTACTGCGGGAATGGAATCGGGTGCGCCAGTGCTCCAGTTAGCAAGATCGCCCATCGCCGAGACCTGATAGGCCCCCAGCACGCAGATATCCAGATGACCACCGCGCATCATGGCGAAAGAATCACCATGGTGGAAATAGCAGCCGCCTTCTAACAGCGTGACGTACTCCTTACCCGCATTAATCAACTCCGGGTCTTCTTCGCCGGGCAACGGTTTTGGCCCCATTCCCAGCAGACCGTTCTCACTGTGCAGGAATACTTCTTTATCACTCGGCAGGTAGTTCGCAATACGCGTTGGCAGCCCGATGCCCAGATTGACGTAAGCGCCTTCCGGAATATCCTGAGCCACACGCTTGGCCATGTCGTCACGAGAGAGTTTTTGCATCATAGGTTCCTTAGGCGCGCAACGCCTGGCAAGTGAGAGACTCCAGCGAGAAAACGCGCTGGACGAAAATGCCAGGCGTGATGATATTTTCCGGATCCAGAGAGCCCAGGGTGACCAGATTAGTCACTTCAGCAATGGTGGTTGTCGCCGCGGTGGCCATGATGGGGCCAAAGTTGCGCGCCGCTTTGCGATACACCAGATTGCCCCAGCGATCGCCTTGATGGGCTTTGATTAGCGCAAAGTCGGCTTTAATCGGATATTCAAGCACGTAGTGGCGACCGTCAATTTCGCGCGTTTCTTTGCCTTCTGCCAGCGGAGTACCGTAGCCTGTGGGGGTAAAAATAGCGCCAAGTCCTGCGCCAGCGGCCTGAATCCGTGCCGCAAGGTTACCTTGCGGCACCAGCTCCAACTCAACTTCACCACGACGGTAAAGCGCATCAAAAATCTGCGAGTCGACCTGACGGGGAAACGAGCAGATCATCTTGCGTACTCGCCCGGCTTTCAGTAGCGCCGCCAGACCAATCTCACCATTGCCCGCATTGTTATTGATAATGGTCAGGTCACGCACGCCCTGTTCAATCAAAGCGTCGATAAGCTGTGTCGGCTGCCCCGCAGGCCCGAAGCCACCAATCATGACGGTGGCTCCATCGTTGATTCCGGCGACGGCATCCGCCAGCGTCGATACACTTTTATCAATCATCAGGTGCTCCTTGATGTGCGGTTATCGCACTAATTTTCGTTGTTCGCACAAAATGTGACCCGCTTAACGATGTCGGTCAAGGGCGATAATCGAAATATGGTGCGATAATCGAACATCATGTATGTTTAGCGTAAGAATGTGATCGGCAGCATAAACGGAGAGAAAAATGGAGAAGCATCCTGATGATATTTTGACGGGCGATACAGACCCGTTTAAAGGCGATCCTAACTATATGGCCTCGTTGGCACGGGGGCTTGAGGTTATCCAGGCTTTTACCCCGCAGCGTCGGGTACTGTCGATTTCACAGATCAGTCAGAAGACCGGGATCCCACGCGCGGCGGTGCGCCGCTGCCTGTATACGCTGGGTAAACTCGGTTTTGTCTATGCAGAAGACGGCAAGAATTTTCAGCTGCGCCCACGTATTTTAGCGCTTGGTCATGCCTGGCTGGCCTCTACGCCGCTGGCGCGTTCGGCCCAGCCGGTACTCAAACATTTAAGCGAAATGCTAAATGAATCATGTTCAATTGCCACACTTGATGGCGACGATATTCTCTATATTGCCCGAGCATCCAGCTCGCGCATTATGACCATTGATCTGGATATCGGCAGCCGCCTGCCCGCATGGTCAACCTCGATGGGACGCGTTCTATTAAGTCACCAACCCGAAGAAAAACTCAACGATATGCTGGCCCGCGTAACCATGATCCGCTATACCCCACAGACAATTTCGTCCGTCAGCAAGTTGCGCAGTGAGTTAAAAACCGTGCGCGAGCAGGGTTATGCGCTGAATGATCAAGAGCTGGAGATGGGTTTACGTTCGCTGGCGGTACCGCTTTTTAATACGCAGGGACAAGTGGAGGCTGCCCTCAACGTGGGCGTTCACGCCGGGCAAGTTTCCGCTGCCGAGCTATTGGAGCGGGTGCTACCAGAGCTGCAAAAAGCGGCCGCTGAATTGACATTGTTAATGCGTTAGCGGCTGCGTTTGGCGTGCCGCTCGCCATTTTCCTGACTGGCGGCCGCCGATTTTCGTAACGCGACATAGCACGCTCCGCTGCCGCCATGATGTGCCAGGGCACAGCAGAAGGCCTGCACATCATCAAATTCGCTTAGCCAGCGGGCCAGATAGCTGCGGATAATATTGGCATGCGAACCATCCTCCCTGCCCTTACCATGGATAATCAACAGGTTGCGTAAGCTATCGCACTGGGCCTGATGGATAAACGCAAACACCTGCTGGCGGCACTTTTCAACCGGCAGGTGCACCAGATTAAGACTGGCCTGCTGGCTGTACTTACCCAAGCGCAGTTTGTCGAGAACGCCAGTTTGCAGCCCTTCACGTTTAAATTCGAGCGGCGTACCCAACGGTATGATGTCCAGAAAATCGGTGGTGAGGAAATTATCCAGCTGTAATAAATCTATCTGCTGACGAGTGCGAAGGTTACGGGCAGGCTGCCAATGAACATCATGGCATTGCTTCAGCGGCTGGACATTCTCCATGGCATCGAGAAACAGTGATTTTTCGTCAAAATTCATGTGAGATCCCCCGTAACAACTGACCGATACTATAGCCGCGTAGTAAGACTCGCTCAATTCGTTTTGCCGATGGTCAAAAAAGCACCACAAGGGATATTTTCAAAGCGAATATATTAACCCCCGCTTAAAGATAATAAACCGTTCATTAAAATAAGTCCTGTCTGACAACTTCGTGAAATATATCACTTAGATTTATCTGGAAATTACGCAAAGAACCGTTATAAATAGTAATACCCGCTGTGCGGAGCAAAATGTGGGAAATGGGACGGATACAACTGTGTGGTTGCTGCGGGGTCTGGCGATGTCGACAGGCCTCGTTTTTTTATTATTGAGAAACCTATTTTTCCTCTGCACTTCAACCTGTTAATTCAAAAACCCTGTTAATTAACCATTATTCGATAACCTTATTTCATATTGTTTATTTTTAAATTTAATTGTTGTCATTGATATAAAGCTATAATAATTCCGTTATTTTTATAAGGTTATACGTTTGAGGTATAGGGCCGACGTCCCTTTGCGTGATAAGGTGTCAGGCAAGAATATTTCGCTTAACCGAATGAGAATGCGCATGTTGACGTTGCTCGAAGATAAAATTGCCACTCCGCTTGGGCCGCTGTGGATCCTTTGTGATGAAGATTACCATCTCCGTGCCGTGGAGTGGGAAGAGCATAGCGATCGTATGGAACAATTGTTGGATATCCATTATCGTGCTGAGGGATACACGCGAGTAGCCTCCAGCAATCCGGGGGATTTAAGCCAGCAATTAGCGCAATACTTTGAGGGCGATCTGGCAATTATTGAAACGCTACCGACAGCGACTGCGGGAACCGCCTTCCAGCGCGAAGTATGGCAAGCACTGCGTTCGATTCCCTGCGGTCAGGTGATGCATTATGGTCAGCTTGCCGAGCAGTTAGGACGTCCCGGTGCTGCGCGGGCCGTGGGCGCAGCGAATGGTTCGAACCCGGTGAGTATCGTGGTGCCTTGCCATCGCGTCATTGGCCGCAACGGTACAATGACGGGTTATGCGGGTGGCGTGCAGCGTAAAGAGTGGCTTTTACGTCATGAAGGCTACTTGCTACTTTGATGTTCTGTGCCCTTTTCGCCGCGATCTGCAACGTGGGTTTATGATGCGCTTTTGGATTTTTTGATATATATCAAATGTATACATGCCAAAAAAGAGTATCCCTTTTTAATCTTGGGTGAATCCCCACGCCGAGACTTACTTGCTCACCAAAAAGATGTTAAAATTGACTAATATCAATTACGGCTTGAGCAAACCTATGATCCCGGAAAAGAGAATTATACGACGCATTCAGTCTGGCGGTTGCGCTATCCATTGTCAGGATTGCAGCATCAGTCAGCTTTGCATCCCGTTCACTCTTAATGAGCATGAGCTTGATCAGCTGGATAATATTATCGAGCGCAAAAAGCCCATTCAGAAAGGGCAGACCTTGTTCAAAGCCGGTGATGAACTGAAATCTCTGTACGCGATTCGCTCCGGTACGATCAAGAGCTATACCATCACCGAGCAAGGTGATGAGCAAATTACCGGCTTCCATCTGGCAGGTGATTTGGTGGGCTTCGATGCCATTGGCACCGGACATCACCCGAGTTTCGCGCAGGCGCTGGAAACTTCAATGGTTTGCGAAATTCCATTTGAAACGCTGGATGACCTTTCCGGTAAAATGCCAAATCTGCGTCAGCAGATGATGCGTCTGATGAGCGGTGAGATCAAAGGCGATCAGGATATGATCCTTTTGCTGTCGAAGAAAAATGCGGAAGAACGTCTGGCGGCATTTATCTATAACCTGTCTCGTCGTTTTGCTCAGCGTGGCTTCTCTCCGCGTGAATTCCGTCTGACAATGACTCGTGGCGATATCGGCAACTACCTCGGTCTGACCGTTGAGACCATCAGCCGTTTGTTGGGGCGTTTCCAGAAAAGCGGCATGCTGGCGGTGAAAGGTAAATACATCACTATTGAAAATAGCGATGCGCTGGCGGTGTTGGCGGGACATTCTCGCAACGTCGCATAACGATTCTCGCTTACTGTCAGTGTGCAAAAAACCCCGGTAATTCGGGGTTTTTTATTGCCAGAAAAATGCGTCTTCCAGCCCCGCTGATTCTCCTGTCACCCTCTTCCTCACCGTTTCAGAATGCCGTAAGCTTTGCCCATTAAACAGATTCTGCTCAATGAGTATTTATCCTGATTTATTGATCTGGCAATGATTCCCCCCTGTTTCAATCGCATTATATGAGTTATCTTTTACTGACAAACTGTGGTTACAGCTGTAAGGAGACCCTGTATGGCCAAGTATCAGAACATGCTCGTTGCTATCGATCCCAATCAGGACGATCAACCCGCGCTGCGACGCGCTGTTTATCTACATCAACGGATTGGCGGTCGCATCAAGGCATTTTTGCCGATCTATGATTTTTCCTATGAGATGACCACCCTTCTTTCTCCTGACGAACGCACCGCAATGCGTCAGGGCGTCATTAGCCAGCGCACCGCATGGATCCGCGAGCAGGCGAAATATTATCTGGATGCCGGTATACCACTTGATATCAAAGTGGTTTGGCACAACCGTCCGTTCGAAGCCATTATCCAGGAAGTCATCAGCGGAGGTCATGATTTACTGCTGAAAATGGCACACCAGCACGATAAGCTTGAGTCGGTTATCTTCACGCCAACCGACTGGCACCTGTTGCGTAAATGCCCATGTCCGGTGTGGATGGTAAAAGACCAACCGTGGCCGGAAGGTGGCAAGGCGCTGGTTGCGGTTAACCTTGCCAGCGAAGAGACATACCACAATGCGTTGAATGAAAAACTGGTCAAAGAGACACTGGAACTTGCCGATCAGGTCAACCATACCGAAGTCCACCTGATTGGCGCCTATCCGGTTACGCCAATCAATATTGCCATTGAACTGCCTGATTTTGATCCAAGTGTTTATAACGATGCGATTCGCGGACAGCACCTGCTAGCGATGAAGTCGCTACGTCAAAAATTCAGCATCGATGAGAAATTCACCCACGTTGAAAAAGGCTTACCGGAAGAGGTGATCCCTGACCTTGCGGCACATCTTGATGCAGGTATTGTTGTCCTGGGTACCGTTGGCCGTACCGGGATTTCTGCGGCATTCCTTGGCAACACGGCAGAACAGGTCATTGATCACCTGCGTTGTGATCTGCTGGTGATTAAGCCGAATGACTACCAGACGCCTGTCGAGATGGATGACGAAGAAGACGACTGATCATTACGTTTGTTGAACCATTCCTCTAGCTACTGACGCCCCCCCTCCCTTTTTCAGGGAGAGGGGACTGAATCGTGCAATATTTCTACGCAGTGCAAACAATGTTTCCTGCTAAATCCCAAACTCCCCAACTGTTATCACTTAATACTGCCCGACTGTCTCTCCCCCCTACTTCCCCAGCCGCTTAAAATCAGGCCGAGTTTTTCATCTCCACGGAGTTTGCATGTTAGGTCTTGATGCGTTTCACCTCGCAAGAATTCAGTTTGCGTTTACCGTTTCATTCCATATTATCTTCCCCGCCATCACCATCGGTCTTGCCAGTTATCTGGCGGTGCTGGAAGGCTTATGGTTAAAAAACCGCAATCCGGTCTGGCGTTCCTTGTACCAGTTCTGGTCGAAGATTTTTGCCGTTAACTTTGGTATGGGCGTGGTGTCCGGCCTGGTGATGGCCTATCAGTTTGGTACCAACTGGAGTGGTTTCTCCCAGTTTGCAGGCAGCATTACCGGCCCCCTGTTAACTTACGAAGTGCTGACTGCCTTCTTCCTCGAAGCGGGTTTTCTGGGCGTCATGCTATTTGGCTGGAATCGTGTCGGGCCGGGGCTGCACTTCTTCGCGACCTGTATGGTTGCGCTGGGCACCATTATTTCGACATTCTGGATCCTCGCCTCAAACAGCTGGATGCAAACACCGCAAGGATATGAAATTGTGGGCGGTCAGGTGGTGCCGGTTGACTGGTTTGCGGTGGTGTTTAATCCATCATTCCCCTATCGATTGTTCCATATGTCCATCGCCGCATTTTTGAGTAGCGCACTGTTTGTCGGTGCGTCGGCAGCGTGGCATCTGCTGCGCGGCAATCAGACTCCCGCCGTGCGCATTATGTTCTCAATGTCGCTATGGATGACACTTATTGTCGCGCCAATTCAGGCGATGGTTGGCGACATGCACGGGCTGAATACGCTTAAACACCAACCCGCAAAAATTGCGGCAATTGAGGGACATTGGGAGAATCAGCCCGGTGAACCAACACCGTTACTGCTATTCGGCTGGCCGGATATGGAACAGGAACGCACACGTTATGGACTGGAGATCCCGGCTCTCGGCAGCCTGATCCTCACTCATAGCCTGGATAAACAGGTTCCGGCATTAAAAGAATTCGCCAAAGAAGACCGGCCTAACTCCACCATCGTTTTCTGGTCATTCCGCATTATGGCGGGGTTGGGCATGTTGATGTTGCTGTTAGGCGTGATGGCGCTCTGGCTACGCTCGCGACAAACGCTGTATACCTCACGTCCGTTCTTGTGGTTTGCGTTGCTGATGGGGCCATCGGGTCTGATCGCTATCCTTGCCGGTTGGGTCACAACAGAGGTGGGCCGCCAACCCTGGGTAGTGTATGGACTTCAGCGGACGGCCGATGCCGTTTCGGCCCACGGAACGTTGCATATGAGTATCAGCTTATTGACGTTTTTCGTGGTCTACACCTCGGTATTTGGCGTTGGGTACAGCTACATGGTACGCCTGATTCGCAAAGGCCCTCAGCCGTTCACGCCGCCTCCTCACGGCACGCCATCCCGTCCGTTGTCTGCGGCAATCACCCCGAATGAACAACTGGAGAACCGCTCATGACTCTCGATTTATCCGTTATCTGGTTCGTCATTATCGTATTTGCCACGCTGATGTATATCGTCATGGATGGGTTCGATTTAGGAATTGGGATCCTGTTTCCCTTTACCCGCAATGCCCAGCAGCGAGACCTGATGGTCAATAGCGTTGCACCCGTCTGGGACGGTAACGAAACCTGGCTAGTACTTGGCGGTGCGGGGTTGTTCGGTGCGTTCCCGCTAGCTTATGCGGTGATTATTGATGCGCTGACGATCCCACTGACGCTGATGCTGGTCGGTCTGATTTTCCGCGGTGTGGCCTTTGAGTTTCGCTTTAACGCAACGCCATCGCATCGCCCGTTCTGGGATAAGGCTTTTATGGGCGGCTCCATACTGGCCACCTTCTGCCAGGGTATCGTGGTGGGCGCAGTGATTAATGGCTTCCAGGTGAGCGGGCGCAGTTTTAGTGGCGGCCCGTTCGATTGGCTCACGCCATTTACCTTATTTTGCGGCGTAGGTTTGGTTGTCGCTTATGCCCTATTAGGGGCGACCTGGCTTGTGATGAAAAGCGAATCTGCGCTGCAAAACACGATGCGCAAAAACGCCCGTTCTCTGCTGCTGGCATTATTAGCCATTATCGCCGTCATCAGCCTGTGGACGCCGCTGCTACACAGCCAAATTGCAAGGCGTTGGTTTAGTCTGCCAAATCTCTATTACTTGCTTCCGGTTCCGCTGCTTGTCGTCGCCACCAGCGCGTTGCTTTGGCGGCATCTGGGACAAGAAGTCAGCCACGCACAACCGTTTATTCTGACGCTGGTACTGGTTTTCCTCGGCTTTAGTGGATTAGGGATCAGCATCTGGCCGGCGATTATACCGCCCTCAATCACCCTATGGCAGGCCGCTGCGCCCGTACAAAGCCAGGAGTTCATGCTGATTGGCGCGCTGTTTATTATCCCGGTCATCCTCGTTTACACCTTCTGGAGCTACTACGTATTTCGCGGCAAAGTTCCGCAAGATGAGGGGTATCACTGATGAAAAATATCTGGTTATCGCGTCTGATGTGGCTGGTTATCTTATGGGGCGGCAGCGTGCTGGCGCTGACCGTAGTGGGCGGTCTGTTTCGAGTATTAATGACCGCCGCGGGCTTTAAATCCTGAATAACGTGAATACACGGCCGGAAACGCTTTCGCTTACCGGCCGTTTGTAGCTCTGGATTAGCTTCTGCGCTTAGGCAACGTTTTAAGCAAATCATCCGGACTCACTGAGGCCACGACGCTTCCTGGCAGCGGCATTTTTAGTATGTGATTTTTCATTTTACCAATGACGTGCATTTCACAGGGCCGACAATCAAATTTCAGCGTCAACACGTCATCGCCGTTAATCAACTGCATCGGCGTAGCTTTCCAGCTCTTAATCGATCCCTTCGCCTGTTTCGGGCAAAGATTAAAGGCAAAGCGCAGACAGTGCTTGGTGATCATCACCGACACTTCGCCCTTCTCTTCGTGAGCTTCATAAGCCGCGTCAATAAGTTGTACACCGTAGCGATGGTAAAACTCGCGCGCTTTGTGGTTGTAGACGTTGGCGAGGAAGCTCAGTTGGCTATCCGGGTAAACCGGCGCTGGATGGGTTACTGGCTTACGACTGCCGCGTTGATAGCGATCCAGTCGCGCCAGGCAGAGCATTTCAACCGTTTCACGTCGCAGTTGATTGAGCATACTGTTTGGTACAAACAGCGCCTGCGGCAATAGCACTTCCACGTTGCGGGCGTAGTACGGCGTTTGCCCCAGTTTTGCGAGACCATCTTGCAGTTGGCTTAATGCTTTTTCAGCATTGCTGGCCGTCGCAAAATCACCTTCTAAGCTATGAGTCACGCATGCACCGTCTTCACTGGTCATCGTCAGGACGAGCTGTTCCTGCCAGCCAGACAGCGCGATATCAACCGCAATCCGTCGTTCACTGGACGTTTTGAGTAACGCTTGTTGCCAGTTATGGTCAAGGTTGCGATTCAGTACCTGATTTGGGCGAACTTTGTAGAGATCGGCGGGCATTTCATTGGGCTTAACGCGGTAACGATTTTTACCGATTAATTCCACCGTATTCGCACGAAAACCGACAATTTCGCGCTTAATCAGCACATTCAGTCCATCGCCATTGGCTAACGGTTCGCTCACTTCAACATCCAGCGTATCTTTATTGACCTTCAGGACTTCACCTACCGGTAAACCAATAAACTTTGGTGAATCGAACGCACCGATATTCATCTGCCGCTGGTTAACAAAATAGTCGGTACTGCCGCGATGGAAGGTTTTATCCGTGGATGGAATAAAGAAATGCTCGGTGCGCCCGGCTGAAGAACGCATGAGATTGCCACGTTCTTCAATCAACGCATCCAGCATCTGACGATAATGCGCGGTGATGTTTTTTACGTAACTCATGTCTTTATATCGTCCTTCAATTTTGAAGGAGCGAACACCTGCGTCTATAAGTGCAGCCAAATTCGCACTCTGATCGTTATCTTTCATCGACAACAGATGTTTTTCAAAAGCAACCACGCGCCCCTTATCATCTTTCAGGGTGTATGGCAGTCGGCAAGCCTGCGAGCAGTCCCCCCGGTTGGCGCTGCGCCCGGTCTGCGCGTGGGAAATATTGCACTGACCGGAATACGCCACGCACAACGCACCGTGAATAAAGAATTCAATGGTGGCATCAGTGGCATCATGGATGGCGTTAATTTGCGATAAATTCAGTTCCCGCGCCAACACAATCTGGCTAAATCCAACATCGGAGAGGAATTTTGCTTTCTCAACGCTGCGAATATCGCACTGGGTGCTGGCATGCAGTTCGATAGGTGGAATATCCAGCTGTAAGATCCCCATGTCCTGCACAATCAGCGCATCAACACCGGTTTCATATAAGTTTGTAATCAGCTTCTGCGCGGGTTCAAGCTCATCATCATGCAAAATGGTATTCAGGGTGATGAAGATTTTGGCACCATAACGGTGGGCAAACGGCACCAGTTCAGCAATGTCCTGCAAGCTATTGCTGGCGTTATGGCGGGCACCAAAACCCGGCCCGCCAATGTAAACCGCATCGGCACCGTGGAGAATGGCTTCGCGGGCAATAGCCGTATCACGAGCCGGACTGAGGAGTTCAAGATGAGCGTTCTGCTGGCGCATTCTATCGGGCTTATCCAGTAGCATTACAAAAGGTGTGGCTATTGTATCCAGAAGCCACGGCGGACGAAATCATTTCCCCGCGACACGCCATGAATAGCTTATTTTCAACAACCTATTGCCGAAATGGGCATTTCTCCTCCCGGCAAGAGTGCGATAGAGTCAGCCTCGTATTCCGGACTTCCTCGTAACGGCTACGTTATGATTCATTGTCGTGATTTGCCGCAGGCTTGCCTGCGGCTTTTTCTTTGGGGTAATGGATAATAGAGTGAAAGTGCGCGGTCTGCTCGCCGCTGTTGCGGTAAGCGTGAGCCAGATCGCCTGCGAAACGTAATCCTTCACCCGGCGCGAGCGACTGCCATACTCCCTTCACCCACATATCCAACGTCCCGCTTATCACCACCACATGTTCAATCACCCCTTTTTCATGCGGCGTTGATTCGCTTACTGCACCTGGCGCCAGCGTAATTGAAAAGTGGTCAAAGCAGAGTTGTTCATCCCAGGGGAATACCGGAGTGATAACCATCGCCTGTTGTTGCGGGTCAAATGCCAGCTCATCGCCCGGTTCCGGGGGCGTGATAAAGACCGAGAACGGCACATTCAAACCGGTGGCAATTTTCCATAACGTCGCCACGGTTGGGCTGGACTCATTACGTTCTATTTGCCCCAGCATTGCCTTCGAAACACCGGTCTCTTCCGCCAGTTTCGACAGGCTCCAGCCTCGCTGCTGACGCTGCATTTTCAGCGTTGCCGCCAGGTGTTGCGCAATATTCATTCCACCTCCGTTCGGTTACCTCTTGCCAGTATACCGCACTCATCGCACCACGTTTAGAAAATGACCTGGAGGTTGTACGTTATAACGCACAGTGATACTGTGTATGGACGCTATAACGCACAAGAGACACCTATGCGATTTTCATTCATCCCTTTTCCCACCGTCCTGGCCGGTTTTGTTGCCGTGCTGGTCGGCTACGCCAGCTCCGCGGCAATCATCTGGCAGGCGGCAGCGGCGGCAGGTGCCAGCGCATTACAAATATCCGGCTGGATGACCGCCCTTGGCCTGGCGATGGGGGTCAGTACGCTGGTGCTGACGCTGTGGCGTAAAGTGCCCATTTTAACCGCATGGTCTACGCCTGGCGCGGCGCTATTAGTGGGCAGTTTACAAGGCGCAACGCTAAATGATGCGGTCGGCATTTTTATCTTTGCCAACGCCTTAATCGTCCTCTGCGGTTTAACCGGCTGGTTTGCCCGGCTGATGAAATTGATCCCCCATTCGCTGGCGGCCGCCATGCTGGCAGGTATTTTATTACGTTTTGGTTTACAGGCTTTTAGCACCCTTGAGGGGCATCTGATCTTGTGCGGCAGCATGCTGGTCGGTTGGTTGCTGTTTAAAGCGCTGGCGCCGCGTTACGCGGTTGTGGCAGCGCTAGTGGTGGGAATGGTTGTCGCCGCACTAAAAGGTGACATTGTCACGCAATCGCTAAGCACGGCCATTGTTATGCCACAGTTCATCACTCCGCATTTCTCTATCACGGGGTTACTCAGCATCGGTATTCCGTTCTTTCTGGTGACGATGGCCTCGCAAAATGCGCCGGGGCTGGCGACGTTACAGGCTTCCGGTTACAAGGTCCCCGTTTCACCGCTGATTGTAATAAGCGGCGCATTCGGCCTGATACTCGCCCCGTTCGGTGTTTATTCCGTGTGTATAGCAGCAATTACTGCCGCTATCTGCCAAAGCCCCGATGCGCACCCCGATCCGGGCAAACGCTGGCTTGCGGCAGCGGCTGCCGGGGTTTTCTATCTGATTGCGGGAGTATTTGGCGGGTCGATTACGGCACTGATGGCCGCATTACCGGCAGTATGGATTCAGATGCTCGCCGGGCTGGCGCTGCTCGGTACGCTGGGCGGCAGCCTGTTCCAGTCATTAAACGTGGCGGGTGAGCGCGATGCCGCTATGGTGACTTTTCTGGTAACCGCCAGCGGCATTACATTGGCAGGTGTGGGTTCAGCCTTCTGGGGATTAGTGATTGGCGGCGCCAGTTTTGTGTTGCTATCGCGCACTGCTCGACCGTAGTTGCGATGGCGTGACCCCATTCGCGGCTTTAAAGCGGTTGCTAAAGTGACTGGCGGAGCTGAAACCGCAGGCGAGCGCAATGTCAGTCAGCGGCAGTGCGCTGTGCCGTACCAACTGCTGTGCTTTATCCATCCGGCGCTGCATCACATATTGGTGCGGCGCTAAACCCACTGACTGACGAAACATGCGCGCGAAGTGATACTCGCTCAAGCTCGCTTGCCCTGCCAGTTCAGCCAGCGTTAACGGCGTAGCCAGGTGAGCATCAATATAGTCCAGCGTGTGTCGCAACACGGCCGGTGACAATCCACCGGTCACCGTCGGTAACCGCCACTGGACATTAGAATAGTGCTGTAAGAGGTGCGTTAATAACAGCGTGCTGGCGCTACTCAGCGTCAGCTGGTTCGCCGGTTGCTGCCAGTCGTAGCCCAACAAAAACTGGCGGTACAGCAACGTGATTTTTTCATCGTCGCCAAATATTTGTTCGTCGAGCATTATAGACGCCGGACTGCGATCCCAGATTTGTTCCCCCACCTGACGCAAATGCGCATCGGTGCAGTAAAGATGCACAAAGGACAGGTCGCCACGAATGTCCCATGTCGATTCGCTATCCTCCGGCATCAGGCAAAAACGGTCTGGTCCACCGCCATTTTTCCAGCCATGCGGTGTTTTCTGGTAGCTTTCATAGCCATCTGCGACGTACAGACTCAACGTGTGGTGATCGCTTTGCACCGTCAGGGTATCGCATTTGTTGTACCAGGCTGCTAGCTGAATCCCGGAATTAAGCGCGACGGTTCCCCTCAGAATGGCATTCTGACTTTGTAGTCGTTCGAAGGTCGCATAGGTTTGAGTCATTAACATCTCGGCCACAATAATCCACGTCCCAGTCTAGAGTTTGTCCTACCCCGATACCAGCATTCTCAGCCGCCCGTTGATGAAAAACCGCAAGAATATGCAAGTCATTGGCAACCTGCTGCAAGCGGGTCCGCCCCAGTCACGGCAGACTGAATGTTTCAGAATTATTGATATGAGGCATTATGAACGCACTGCTCTATGCGCTGGTCGTGGTTATCTGGGGAACGACGTGGATTGCCATCTTTTTACAACAAGGGCCGGTACCAGAGGCGGTATCCATCTTCTGGCGCTTTGCTATTGCCAGTATCGCCATGCTGACAATATTGCTGTGTTTACGGCGTCTGCGCCCACTGTCCCTGCGCGACCATCTGTTTTGCGTATTACAGGGTTGCTGCGTATTCGGCTTCAATTTTTTGTGTTTTTACACCGCGGCAAAATGGATAAATACCGGACTGGAATCCGTCATTTTCTCGATGGCGGTATTATTTAATGCCATCAACAGTTTTCTATTTTATCGGCAGGTACCGCCGAAGCGCTTTTATTTTGCCGCCCTCCTGGGGTTGGGCGGAATTATCACGCTTTTCTGGCAAGATTTGCAGGCCGTTGGAATCAGCAGCACGCTGCTGGCGGGGATTTTGCTTAGCGCACTGGGCACCTACGGTTTTTCTCTGGGGAATATGCTCAGCCTGCGCCATCAGCGCCGAGGACTGGAGACACTGACCACCAACACTTGGGCAATGCTCTATGGCACCGTCATTATCGGCATTGTCGCGCTGGTTCGTGGCGATAATTTTACGCCGCAGTGGACGTTCAGCTATATGGGCGCACTATTCTATCTGGCTATTTTCGGCTCGGTGATAGCCTTTGGCGTCTATTTCACTCTGGTCGGCCGCATCGGCGCCAGCAATGCTGCGTATAGCACCCTGCTATTTCCCCTTGTTGCACTAACATTATCGACAATTTATGAAGGTTATCAGTGGCACGCTAATGCCATTATTGGGCTGGTGTTGATTCTGCTGGGCAATCTGGTGATGTTCGCCAGGCCGCAACTGTGGCGAATACCGTTCGCCAGCCGCGCGTAACGCAATAAATAAGGGGCGCACCTGAGTGTCGCCCCTTATTTTGTCATGATATGAAATTACTTCTGTGATGGGTCAAATTTCACCGCATCAATAGCCATATCATCAATAACCTGCTTCAGCGTCTCCAGCGTCAGCTGTGCGTTAGAGTTGGACAGATCTTTTCCTTCTCCCTTACGGACAACTTTAATCACCGGCTTATTAGTTGCAGCATCGATAAGCTCTGCTTCAAAGTACAGGTTGGTGTTCATTGTACGGTGGCCAGTTGCCGCTTCAGTACCCGCTACGACCAGCGCGATTGGAACCACTTCATAGAACTGCAGCCCTTCTTTGCTTGAGTCAACTGCGGTAATAGCGCCACGGAAGATCAGACTACGCGGGCCTGTCTTTGTCGCCAACGGTTTACGCTCGCTAATCGATTGTTTCAGCTCGGTGTTGGTATAAGTGAGGATATCGGACAGCGCTTTTTCCCCAACCTGGGTGGTTGGTTTTGGCACTGGATAATAGGTCACAGGGTTATAGACGACATTATCGTAGTTAGTCCCTTTGTAATCTGGAGAGATCCAACGCAGTTCCGTTTTTCCCGACGCCGTGGTCGCTTCCTGCAGACCGGAATAATCTTTTAAAAATCCTGAAAACTGTTCTGGAGTTGTGGTCTTGGATGCACAGCCTGCTAATGCCAGAACGCCCACAAGGGCAGCCGCTTTGAAAAACGCTTGAGTACGCATGAGAATAATCCCTGATAAATGCACAAATGCCAGTAAGTTATAGCAAAAGAATCAGGAGTTTGTCGCGGCAAATATGGAGCTTGCTCTCATTATTTATATAAATGATTCATGCAATAACGGGCTTTCGCCCGTTATATAAATACCAGTTATAATTCTTTGCGAGCAAGCATTGTCGCAAAGCGTAGTTTAATACGATTGCCGTTTTCGTCTGTACGATGCAGTTCACCCACATCTTCGTTATATTTCAGTAAATCCCAACCTTCGTAGTAGTTTTTCAACTC
This sequence comes from Kluyvera intermedia, assembly GCF_034424175.1. Classification (NCBI taxonomy): domain Bacteria; kingdom Pseudomonadati; phylum Pseudomonadota; class Gammaproteobacteria; order Enterobacterales; family Enterobacteriaceae; genus Kluyvera; species Kluyvera intermedia. The sequence goes on along the minus strand of NZ_CP139986.1, from coordinate 2,352,562 downwards.
ACCGGCTTTAAAGGCAAACGGGAAACCGACGGTACAAGGGAAATCATCGGTATCCATCGCCGCGACAATCAGGTTATAACCGCCAGGTTTCGTGCAACGTTGCATGTTAGCAATCAGCCCCGGAATAGTCTTAGCCTCAAGAAACATCATCACCACGGTAGAGAGAATAAAATCATATTCACCGTCAAAGCTCAGCGCATTAAGATCTTTTACCTCTGCTTGCAGGTTTTCCAGCCCTTCGCTATCACGGATGGACAGCAGGTTTTTGATGCTCATTGCGTTCTTATCCCACGCCGTCACATCATAGCCATTAGCCGCCAGATACAGGCTATTGCGACCATTGCCGCAGCCGAGGTCGAGCGTTTTACCCGGTTTAATCAACGTTGCTGCGTGCACCACATCAGAATGGGTACGGGTCATGCCATATTTTTCAGTGAAATAGTTTTCATCACGAGTGGTCATTATTCATCCTTCGGTTTCATCAGTGTCGACGCGGCAACACGGGTCAAAAGTTTACCCTGAAATAGCAGGTGCAGCGTTTTTAGCAGCAGCAGGCCAATCACGATATTGGTGAAAATAAACAGCGGCATCGCCAGATTATGGAAAAAACCAGCGTCACTGGCGTGGCCAAGATGCAGCCCAGTAGACGCTAATGCAGAGATACCGAACGAGAAGCTCCAGAACGAGGCGTTAAAGGCCTGACGTAAGTACCACGGCATTAGACGCAGCATAAACAGCAATTGCAGCAGACCGTAGCCAAACAACATTTTGGCAAACACATCCGCATGACCGCCGTTCACGCTAAGCCACGCATTACACGCCACCAGCGCAGGGGCCAGTTGAATCCCCAGTGAAGTTCGCAACGGCACAGAAAGCGTCCCGCCGCTACGTAAGCGCTGGACAATCGACGGCTCAAGGGTCACCCAGGAAATCACTCCTGCGCCCAGAAACACCAGGCCTGCATCATTGAAGCCCAAAGCGCCACAGGCCATCGCGCTAATAAAGTTATTGGCCACGGTCGGTAAATACAGCCCCGGCGTAGTGGCATCTGCCGGATGCTCGCCGCGCCAGAGCCCGGCGGTTTGCCAGGCGGCATAGCCCAGTTGAAGTACCACGCCAATGCCAAATAGCGCTAACGCCAGAGGACGTGACCACGGCGTTACGCCAATCGCCACAAGCATCGTGGTCGCGGGAAACAGACTGACAAAGCTGCTGGCAATAGGATGGTGCATCTCCTGCCAGACGCTATAAGGGAATCGCACTGCGCGCGTCAGAAATGCCAGCGTTAACAGTGACCACATGGCAATAGCCAGAACAACCAGTGCATCACCAATCGCGTGGCTGACGGGTAAAATGGTGCTGGCATAACGCCAGGCAAAACCCATACCAATGGTGCCCAGCACCATGCCAAAGTAGCCTGCCGGAAGGTTTAGCACGCGAACATCGTTATTTTCATTATGCATTTTGTTTATTTAATCAAATACTCTTTAAGTTGCATTTTAAATGATTCTTTATATCTGCGCCAGTCAGAAACAAAGTATCGATTAACCGGCAGTCTAAAGTGCCAGATTTGTTACGGCAATTCCCCCCTTGTTTGTATCGTGTTATCGCGCAGAAAAGCCCTGTCTGTTCAGCATTTGCTACAGTTAACGATAAGCATATTCCAGGGGCGTCCATGAAAAAATTCCGTCTGAGTGAGGAGAGTCGTACCGTACACATTGGCGCTCCCGGGGGAAAGGAGAGCCGGTGCGTACGGCAAATTATCGCCCTGCGCGATTTTTCCGACGTCACAGCCGGTACGCCCGGCGGCTGGCTTGACGATGAGCAGGCACTCAGTCACGACGGTGATTGTTGGGTGTATGATGAAAATAGCCTGGTTTTTGCCGGAGCGCGCATTGAGGACAACGCCCGATTAACCCATCCCTGTGAAATCAGCCATCATGCGATAATTGGCGGTAATGCCTGGGTTGATACCAGCAACATCAGCCATCATGCCCGTCTCAGCGGCGATGTGTCCGTGCAGCATTCGCAAGTCCACGGCGTGTGCCATCTTTTTGGCCATGCCCATATCAGCGAATACAGCCAAATTATCGGCGCAAAAGGCTTAACCGCCGAACAAGACCGTGAACTGCAAATATATGACCACGCCCGTCTGCGCCACTGCCGGGTGGTTCATCAGGCGCAAATCTACGGTAGCGCCTGGTTGCTTCACGCTTTTGTCGAACACCGTGCGGAGATTTACGATAACGCACGTCTGGAGGGCAATGAAGAGAACAACATCTGGGTCTGCGATTGCGCGAAAGTGTACGGCTTCGCGCGGATTATCGCCGGATCAGGCGACGATGAAATCCCCACATTACGCTACAGCGCGCAGGTTGCCGAACATGCACGGATTGAAGGAAACTGCGTGCTGAAGCACCATGTCATGGTAGGTGGAAATGCCCAGTTGCGCGGTGGCCCCATCCTGTTGGACGATCACGTACTGATTCAGGGCGAGGCACAGATTATGGGCGATGTGCTGATTGAGCATCACATTGATATTACCGACAGCGTGGTGATTGAAGCATTACCGGGAGAAGCCATACATCTGCGAGGGCGTAAGGCTTTCACTGGGGCACAGCATATTACCCGCACCCCGTTGTTTGGCAGTCTATAGCGCGGCGTTATCGATAATACGCGCGTAGATATTCTGGTCGTGAAATTTGTCGTTAAGAAACTCAGCCTGACGCAAACACCCTTCAAGCTTAAAACCGTTGCGCTGAGCCACCCGATTGCTGGGTAAATTATCCACTCGACATTTGATCACAAAACGGCGGATTTCGCCGCTGTCCGTGTAGTAATCGATAAACGCCTGTAACGCGGCGGATAAAATGCCCTTCCCCTGTGCCGCTTCATCCAGCCAATAACCGATATAGCCCGTCTTATTGGAAGGTTCTATCTGGTTAAAGGAGAGCACGCCTACCATCTTCTCTGCGTCAAAGATCAGGAACATTTTAGCGATACCACGCTGATGCAGCATCATGTTGCCCTGCACGTTCTGACGGGTATCTTGCTCTCCTGTCACGAACTGCGGCCAGTTTAGCGTTTGTTGCAACCAGGCTTTATTTCGCAGCACCAGTTGGTGCAGTTCGCTGATATGGCTTTCGTTTACCGCCTGGAGAGAGAGCGTATCATTGACGGTGATGATTTCTGAGGGAGTCATGTTCAGGGGTCCAGTCAGGCGTAGAACCCGGCGTCGCTGTGCTCGGCCGGGCTACACTATCGTTATTTCATGATGCGGTCGTCAACGTATTGACGTTTGTCCGGTGCCGGTGGGAAATACTGATACAGCCAGGTTTCGCTGACGGCATCGCCCTGACAGCGCAGGAACAGACGCATGTCTACCGGGTCGGTCGAGTCCGAGGTTGGGTACCAGTCAAACAGGATTCGATACCCATCGAACGGTTCGACATAGAGGATCTCTATCTGCTTCGCTTCCCCGCTGGAGAGTGTGATCACCGGCTCGATGCCTTTCGGCGCGGCGGCTTTCAGATCGCCACCAACGAAATCGATAGCAAAACGACGTGACCATTTTTCCGGATAATGCTCGCCCGGCGCCCAGCCTTCCGGGAAACTGCCCATACCGGTACGGGTTGCCAGCACGCGGGCCAGAGGGGAACGAATCGGCGGCATCGCGCTCCAGTACAGACGATAGCTGAAGTTCAGCGTATCCCCCGCCTTCATCGGTTTTTCCGGCTGCCAGAAGCAGACGATATTATCCAACGTTTCCCCGGTGGTAGGGATTTCCATCAGGCTAACCGCCCCTTTCCCCCAATGGTTGCGCGGCTCTACCCACAGGCTTGGGCGCTTGTTGTACCAGCCCATCACATCCTGATAGTGTGTAAAATCGCGATCCAGTTGCAGCAGACCGAAGCCTTTCGGGTTTTTATCCTGATAGGCGTTGAACTGCAGCTTTTGCGGGTTATTCAGTGGACGGCAGATCCACTCACCGTTGCCCAGCCACATCGCCAGGCGATCCGAGTCGTGAATTTGCGGATGAATAGTGTCACAGACGCGGCGTTCATTGTTACCGCAGCTGAACATACTGGTCATCGGCGCAATGCCTAACTGTTTGATATCTTTACGGGCATAGATGTGATTTTCCACATCCATAATCACCTGTGCTTTTTCGCAGTGCACCACGAATTTATACGCACCGGTGACGCTGGCGCTATCGAGCAGCGCATAGACGGTAAAGGTGGTGGCGCCCGGTTTGGCCGTTTCAAACCAGAATGAGGTGAAGTCCGGAAACTCTTCCAGACTGTCGGTATAAGTGTCGATGGCAAGGCCGCGAGCGGAAAGACCGTACTGGTAGGTGCTATCCACCGCGCGGAAGTAGCTTGCGCCGAGGAACGAAACAATGTCGCGACGAGCCAGTTCCGGTGCTTTAAAGACGCGGAACCCGGCAAACCCGAGGTCGGTCTGACCTTCGAGCTGTTTGGTGTCAACACCCGCATCGTTGTACTGGAACAGTTCAGGACGAAAATGAATCTCACGCGCCTGCTGATTCGCGGGATCGAGCGAGAACATACGCACGCGGCGACGGAAGCCCATACCCACGTGGAAGAACTGCACATCGAGCTGACGCTCTTTGACGTTGTTCCACAGTGACTGCGAGGCGTCATACTGAATGCTGTTGTACGCCTGCGGGGTCAGATTGGCTAAAGTATCAGGCAACGCGCGCGGGGCACCGCTCCACGGCTGGCGCGATAAATCGTGCGCCATTGATTGCAGAACGCCGAAATCAAAGCGACGCGTCTGACCGTCAGCAATATCGGACTCCTGCGCCAGTGCGGCCTGAGAGAAAAGCGATGCAAAACCGGAAGTCCCGCATACGGTGGCAACAGCCATGGATGATTTAATAAAATGTCTGCGATTCATGCCTGGCAAAGCGTCCTTTTAAAGTCGGAAATTGCAAAATATAAATGGCTTCAATGACGCCCACTCTAGACAAAATTGATTGAGAATCCAATTGCTCACGCAACAAAATCTCTTAATCCAGACTGACGTGGTGTTTCATCACTCGTTTGAATAACGCCAACCGTGCACGCATAAAGCGATTCTCCACTTTAAAACCTGCCTGTTTGTGAATGCCGATACGTAACAAACGATCGCGCCCCCGAACCGCCGCAGGCCAGCGCACTGGCCCAGACAGCACGGTGTGGCTAATGCTGGCGTCACGGGCGAAGCTCACCCAATAGTCCGCTACCTGCCCGGCAAACGCGAGATCGCTTTCGGTCGCATAGTCGCGCGAGGGCGAAATTTGCCCCAGCGTATCAAAAACATACGGCACTTCGTTGCCGTGCCATGCACCGTGTAAATAGGTTTCATGTTCGGCCTCAGCCACATAATCAAACCAATAGCGCCAACAGGGCTGATTGATCCGTTGTTGCGCCTGCATCACTACATACCCCAGGGTAGTAAATGCCATATCACGGCACACTTGACGCCCCAATTCGACATCGTCCTTCACGCCCGGATACAACAGTTTGATCAACCCCAGACCCAACCGACGTTCACGACGCAGCTTTTGAATTTGACCGGCAAGGTCAACGCCAAACACCGCCATCACGCTGGCTTCATCGCTGTTAGAACCAATAAGGACGGGCATAGCATGCTGCTTACCGGCAAAGAAAACATCGAGCATCGGCTGCGGCAATACCGCATCGCCGACAATCGGTGCAGGGCCGGTGTTATACGGTGCCGGAAGCGACCAGAATAGCTCAGCAGGAATTTCGCGTAGCCTTTGCGCTGAGGCATTGGGAAGGTTGAGATGTGCGACAAGGTCTTCACCGCGCGCCAGCGCAGTGTCACGCGGCAGGTCGGGCAACGTATAGCCACTTTGGATAATCGCTTTTTGGAACAATCCCGAGGCTTTGGGCGATGCCATCAGCGACAGCACGCTGCGCGCTCCGGCAGACTCACCCATTAATGTGACGTTGTCACGGTCACCACCAAAGGCGGCGATATTGTTCTGCACCCAACGTAACGCGGCAATTTGGTCCATCAAGCCGAAGTTATAAAGCCGTTCACCCTCTTCCTCATCCAGCGCTGGATGGGCGAAAAAACCCAGATGTCCGAGTCGGTAGTTCAGAGTGACCACCACGACACCGCGCTGCGCCAGGGCCTTACCATCATACGGTGGCAGACCGCCCGCACCGATGGTAAACCCGCCGCCATGCAGCCAGACCATCACCGGTAATGCAGCGGTACGTTCGGCAGGAGACCAGATATTGAGATAGAGACAATCTTCAGAAAAGCGCCCCGGATCGCCGCCGCCCAGCTCCTGGCAGTACTCGCTGTTTTGCCAACTGGAGGCCGAAAAGGTATCCGCCTGGCGAATGCCTACCCACGGTGCAGGTGGCTGCGGAGCACGCCAGCGCAGAGAGCCGATTGGCGCGCGGCCATAGGGAATTCCGCGCCATAGATGAACGTCCTCATCCACAAGTCCTGACAACGTCCCTTGTTGGGTTTCTACTCGGGTTGAGGGGGTCTGCATGGTCTTCATCCTTTTAAACTGATTCCCATGCAGAGTACCTGTTTCAGAGCAGACCGCAACGCCGTTTGCTGCGCATCTCGGCTTCCTCATAAAGGCTGAACTCATTAAGCACGCTACGTCCCAGCGCCTGTTCGAAGGCTTCACGGCTGGCATTGCCGTGGCTTAGCGTGTGCGCATCACCACCGAGATTGGACTGGAAAATACCCGCCGCGCTGACCGGCAGAAAATCTTCGTAGGTAATCGGCTGCGCTTCAATCCAGCCGCGTTCAATCAATGGCTGCGGATCGTCGCCCGGGCGAATTGCCTGACGGTGTGCATCACCCGCGGGCGTCAGACGGTAGCGGAACCATGCCAGCCCCTGCTGACGCAGTAAAAACTCACTGTCTGGGAATGTTTTAAACACCGTTTGCAGATGGTGCTGGTGAGTCAAGTTGTCTTTCCCTACGCCCGCCTCGGCAAGCAGCTTGTCGTATAAGACGCGCCCTTTCGGCGTCAGCGCCGCCCCACGTTGTTCAATCTCACCAAAACGCGCGGTATGAGTGCCGCTAAGCTCACCGGCAAACTGCACCGGTTCTTCCAGCGCTTTAAAACTCGTCTGCCGTAATAGCAACGGCACAGCACGACGCGGTGGGCCTTCAATCACTGCTTTCGGTTCAATTCCGTACTTCGCCATCAGTGACTGCACTTGATCAATATCCAGCGTGCGCGGCGTTAAATGATTGATATGGCAACCCGGGAAGCAGACAACGTCAGCAATAAGCCGATGCTGCTGGTGGAGCGCTTCATAGGTCTGCTTATCCACCGTGGTATGACGATGCCAACGGAAGGTTTCCAGCGCTTCTCGCACAAACTCTTGTGCCTGTGTTGCGGTGAAACTGCCCTGCTCGTCGTGGATAGCCATCAACGCACGGCAGCGTGGCGTAAAGATGTCGCGTCGGGTAAGAATATTGGACGCTTTTTTCCGCAATTCCGGGGAATCGATCAGCTCCAGACGCAGTAGCGAGGTAAAGACGCGGAAAGGATTGCGTTGCAATGCCGCATCATCAATCGGGCGAAAAGCCGTGGAATGAACCGGAACGCCTGCTACCGAGAGATCATAATAACCCACCGGGTGCATCCCCATGATGGCGAACATCCGGCATAACGTTGCCAGTTCATCCGCCGTCCCAACGCGGATTGCGCCATGGCGCTCCACATTAAGACGCGCCAGTTCATCGGCGTTGGCCAGTTGCTCATGTAAGCGCGTGTTGTTTTCCAGCACTGCCAGGTTTACGTCAGCGACTAATGCCAGCAAAGTGCCGTATTGCGGGACTTCTTGCTGGTACATTGCCGACATTGCTTGTGAAAAGTCTTCCCGGATATCGTCCGCCGAAAGGGTGTGCGCCATGATGTCATGTCTCCTGTGACTATATGTGCAGTGTAGGAAAGCGAATGACGCTGCGCGGTAAGAATTTACAAAGTGTGATCCCGGCTACTGAGTTGATTTAGTGGGTGAATTTGTTGGCTTACATAACCACAGGTTATTCAAAGCACCGCTTAAATTCACTTTAAATTAACAATGCATTTACACACACTGTGTGCGGCAATAATAAAATACCCTACACGGAGCCACCTATGAGCACAAAATGGTCACCGCAAGAAGTCATTCATCGGGATTACAACAATCACCCGCCCGCCTATGCGCCGGGCTATAAAACCAGCGTGTTGCGCTCTCCGCGTAATGCCCTTATTTCGCTGCAAAATTCGCTGTCAGAGATCACGGGACCGGTCTTTTCCGAGAGAGATCTCGGCCCTCAGGATAACGACCTGATCCTCAATTACGCCAAAGACGGTTTGCCGATTGGCGAACGTATTATCGTCCACGGCTATGTGCGTGATGGTTTCGGACGTCCGCTGAAAAATACGTTGGTGGAGGTCTGGCAAGCAAACGCCGGGGGACGTTATCGTCATAAGAAAGATCAGTATCTGGCGCCGATCGATCCGAACTTTGGCGGCTGCGGGCGGGTCATGACCGATGAAAACGGCTACTACTTTTTCCGCACCATCAAGCCCGGCCCTTACCCGTGGCGTAACCAGGCCAGCGACTGGCGTCCATCGCATATCCATTTTTCCCTTTTTGGTGAGGCCTTCGCCCAGCGTCTGATTACCCAGATGTATTTTGAAGGCGATCCGCTGATTAAGCAGTGCCCTATCGTCAAAGCGATCAATAACGATGATGCGATTCGCACTCTGATTGCGGAACTGGATACCCATGCCGCAGTGCCGCTGGACTGTCTGGCGTATCGATTCGATTTAGTGCTGCGCGGGCAGCGCGCGACATTGTTTGAAAACCGTACTCAGGGGGCTGCACGATGAAAGATTATTTACCGGAAACCGCCTCACAAACCGCCGGGCCTTATGTGCATATTGGTCTGGCACCTGATGCCGCGGGCTTTCATATCTTCGAGAAAAACTTTGGTTCGACGCTGACCAACAGCCATACGTCGGGTGAGCACATCGCCATTGAAGGCCGGGTGTTTGACGGCTCAGGTACACCGGTGCGTGATGTGTTGATTGAAATCTGGCAGGCCAATGCCGAAGGCCGCTACAACCATATTGCCGACCAGCAGCAGGAAAAGCCGTTGGATGAAGATTTTCGTGGCTGGGGTCGTGCTTGTTCCAATTTTGACAGCGGCGTATGGCGTTTTGATACCATCAAGCCCGGTCAGGTTACCGGTCGCGATGGCCGGATGATGGCTCCCCACGTGAATCTGTGGATAGTGGCGCGCGGGATCAACATTGGCCTGAATACCCGGATGTATTTTTCCGACGAGCAAGACGCTAACGCCAACGATCCGGTGCTAAATATTATCGAGTGGGAAGTCCGCCGCCAGACGCTGATAGGCCGCCGAGAAACGCGGGGTAATGAAACCGTGTACTGTTTCGATATTTATCTACAGGGTGAACACGAAACGGTTTTCTTTGACGTTTAGCACAATGACTGTAGGCCGGATAAGGCGGTTACGCCGCCATCCGGCAACCCGCCCCACCATCTGATGCCGCATAGCCTTCAAATCGACCTATGTGTAACCCAATCACACGTCAACACCACAAAATACTTGTCTGTTAAACCCCTCAAATGTTAATAATAATTTGCTAGCAAGTTATCAAATTTAAACAACTTCACTTGTCACTGACACCGCTCTGTTTTTAACATTGCCTATGGAAAAAAACGTTCTCTTTAGTCAGCGCATTCGTCTGCGCCATCTCCACACTTTCGTGGCCGTCGCCCAGCAAGGAACTTTGGGGCGAGCGGCTGAAACCCTTAATTTAAGCCAACCTGCGCTGTCGAAGACGCTAAATGAACTCGAACAACTGACCGGGACACGTCTGTTTGAACGCGGTCGTCTTGGGGCCCAGCTTACCCTGACTGGCGAGCAGTTTTTAACCCATGCAGTGAAGGTTCTTGATGCTTTAAACACCGCAGGCCAGGCACTCATTCGTAAAGAAGGTGTTAATAATGATGTGGTGCGCATCGGCGCATTACCGACCGCAGCATTAGGCGTACTACCCGCCGTCATTGGCCCCTTCCACCAACAGCAAAAAGACGTGACCTTGCAAGTCGCGACCATGAATAACACCATGCTACTGGCGGCGTTGAAATCCGGTGATATCGATCTGGGTATTGGTCGCATGTCCGATCCGGAATTGATGACGGGATTAAACTACGAGCTGCTGTTTCTCGAATCATTGAAGCTGGTGGTTCGCCCAGACCATCCACTGTTACAAGAAAATATTACCCTAAGCCGCGTCCTGGAATGGCCAGTGGTCGTTTCGCCTAAGGGCACGGTGCCCCGACAAAATGCCGAAACGCTACTGCAAGGCCAGGGCTGTAAAATGCCGCCAGGTTGCATCGAAACGCTGTCGGCCTCGTTATCGCGCCAGCTTACGGTTGATTTTAACTACATCTGGTTCGTACCTTCCGGCGCGGTGAAAGAGGATTTACGGCGCGGTACGCTTACCGCCCTGCCTATTGCAACCCAGGGTCAGGGAGAACCAATTGGTATCCTGACCCGAGTCGATACTCCGTTATCTACGGGCGCGCAAATTTTACTCAGTGCTATACGAAAATCCGTGCCATCCTAATATCAACTTGCGGCCCGTGAGGGCCGCAAGCTGTCTGCCTCAGGCAGTGATATGAAGGTTATCCCATCTCATTTTAGGAAATGCGTCGATGGCGCTTTCCGAGGATAAATTGACCACTTGTATATTGTGCGACTGGCAATAGTCTTGAGCTGCCAAAAATGAATGATTGATATTGTCAAAATCCAGATTAAGTCGAGTGCCTAATTTATCCTGGGATGATTCATAAAACCGTGGAGTATTGAAATTATTCATATCCAACCCAACAATATAAATCTGCTTGTAACCCAAAAGACAAGCAATTTGCAACGCGGGATAGGTGACGGTTCCATAATCAAATAAAACCTCTTCGATTTTATCTGAAAAGCCGAAATTTTGGTGCCAATGATAATGGTCATTGCTGTTGTTTATTGGGCAGCGTGATAATAAAAAACGGTTAATGAGTGAACTTGATGCAGTTTCGAAAATTTTAATCTGACAGCGAACATCTTTAAATGGAATGTTTGAAAAAATAGAATCCAGACTGTTATACGTACAAAACAAGACCAATTCTTCTCGTGCGACAATCTCTTTCACCAGCGAAAGTCTCTCGCGGACAAAGTCTCTGTCAATGATGACGTACCACTCAAAGTGGACGTTTCTCATTGAAAATGCACCATTTACCCCCAGGTAATCAAAGGAGTCATCAAAGAATCGCCTATCAATCTGATTCACCGAGGGCCCGGTAGCCATAATCACTAGCGGTTTCGTTTTCTCGCAAATGTGGAGATCGATGTTTGTGATTCTATGACGTTTAAAATAAACATCACCAAGTTGTCCGGAGGCATACCGTTCAACCTTAAAGAAAGGCCATAGATTTTTATTGTGATGATACTTTTTGGCGTGGGTACTGCGATAAATAGTTTTGCAAATCCATTTTGAAAACTTATCAATCCCTGACATTTAAATTAATTCCACAAATTATATTGTTAAAAATGATATATTCTCCAGGTATATATCTCCGTCATGCATTATGTGCAGATAAGGCGTTCCTGTTTCGTGACAATTATAAATGTAATATACCTTTCTCGTAATTTACGCTGAAGGTCCTAAACAGGACTTTATCTATTGATAAAATCAGTGTATCGCTTGCCGCAAGATTTTCACTCGACCGTCCTGGCCACTAATGACACGGGTAAATCCCTTCCCTCAAACCACACCGTACCCTGCCTCCCGACAACACAATCAAGCAGGCGCTATCTGCTCGTAAAGCGTGCTGATACGCAATAAATGCGAAATTATTTTTTAACAATTGCGCAATGCAATTTAACAGCTTTATCATATCCATAAGTTAACCAAATGGTTCATTGGTAGTTACGTCAATGAACTAAATCACTTAGTTAGAAGCAAAAATATATTTCATTCAAAACACCAGCACGGGATTGATGATTTTTTTGGTTCATCCCGCGTGCATTTTCTGCTGTCGCAAGGAGAACAGTATGGCAACTGGCAACGTGCCACGAGGATTCCCACGAGTCCTGCAGTGGCTTCTTATCGGTCTGATGATGGTTATCGGACTGGCTATCGGTGTACTCGGGGCAAAACTTGCCTCCGTTGGCGGCACCTGGTTTTTTGCCCTGATGGGGCTGGTTATGGTGGTCAGCGCCATTCTGATCGCGCGTAACCGCCGTGGCGGCATTGTGCTGTATAGCCTGGCGTTTATCGTCGCAGTTATATGGTCAATCAGCGATGCGGGCTGGGAATACTGGCCACTCTTCTCACGCCTGTTTGCTTTCGGCGTACTGGCGCTGTTAAGTGCGCTGGTTTGGCCGTATATGTCTAAGGCCACGGTCGTCAGAAAAGGGGCCGCATGGGGTCTGGCTGCGATACTCGCCGTCGTTCTGTTGGCTAGCCTTGGCTGGATGTTCAAACCTCAGGCTCTGGTGTCAGCCACCGAAGCCGTTCCGGTCAAACCGGTCGCAGCCGGGGAAGAACAAAAAAACTGGGAACACTGGGGGAATACCACCCACGGTGACCGTTTCGCGGCTCTGGATCAGATCAACAAGCAGAATATCGATAAGTTGCAGGTTGCCTGGGTGGCACACACCGGCGATATCCCATTGAGCAACGGTTCGGGGGCTGAAGATCAGAACACCCCGTTACAGGTCGGTGATACCCTGTTCGTCTGTACGCCATACAGCAAAGTGCTGGCGCTAGACGTTGATAGCGGTAAAGAGAAATGGCGTTATGATTCGAAAGCCACTGCTCCCAACTGGCAACGCTGCCGTGGTCTTGGCTATTTTGAAGATACCCAAGCCCTTACTACACCGGCCTCCGCCACATCGCCAGCCGCCTGCCCGCGCCGCCTCTTCCTGCCTACCACCGATGCCCGTCTTATCGCCATCAATGCCGATAACGGCAAACTGTGCGACGATTTTGGCGACCACGGCGTGGTGGATCTGAGCATTGGGATGGGTGAAATTAAACCGGGTTATTACCAGCAAACCTCTACTCCGTTAGTCGCGGGGAATGTGGTGGTTATTGGTGGACGCGTTGCCGATAACTTCTCCACCGACGAACCACCAGGAGTGGTGCGCGCCTATGACGTTCGCACCGGTAAGCTCGCCTGGGCATGGGATCCGGGTAATCCTAACCTGACCGGTGCGCCGCCTGAAGGCCAGACCTATACGCGCGGTACGCCGAACGTCTGGTCAGCGATGTCCTACGATGCGAAGCTGAATCTGGTGTATCTGCCAACCGGCAACGCCACGCCGGATTTCTGGGCCGGTGAACGTACCGCGCTTGATGATAAATACAGCTCATCTATTGTTGCCGTTGATGCTACAACCGGCCAGGTACGCTGGCATTATCAGACCACTCACCACGATTTGTGGGACTTTGACCTCCCGTCTCAACCGCTGCTTTATGATTTACCCGATGGTAAAGGCGGCACCACACCGGTGCTGGTTCAGACCAGTAAACAGGGCATGATCTTTATGCTCAACCGCGAAACCGGCCAGCCGGTCGCGAAGGTCGAAGAACGCCCGGTGCCACAAGGCAATGTCGAAGGTGAGCGGTATTCCCCAACGCAGCCATACTCTGTCGGCATGCCGATGATTGGCAATGAAACGCTGAAAGAGTCTGACATGTGGGGCGCGACGCCGGTTGACCTGCTGCTGTGCCGTATTCAGTTTAAAGAGATGCGTCACGAGGGGATCTTCACGCCACCGGGCACTGATCGTTCACTTCAATATCCGGGATCGCTTGGCGGTATGAACTGGGGCAGCGTTTCGGTTGATCCGAACAACAGCCTGATGTTTGTCAACGATATGCGTTTGGGGCTGGCGAACTACATGGTACCGCGTGCCAATGTGGCTAAAGATGCCAGCGGTATTGAGATGGGGATTGTGCCGATGGACGGTACACCGTTTGGCGCGATGCGCGAGCGCTTCCTGTCACCGCTGGGCATTCCGTGTCAGAAACCGCCATTTGGTACCATGTCAGCGGTCGATTTGAAATCTGGCAAGATTGTCTGGCAGGTGCCGGTCGGTACCGTTGAAGATACGGGCCCGCTGGGTATTCGCATGCATATGCCAATCCCTATCGGGATGCCTACGCTTGGGGCATCGCTGTCGACTCAGTCTGGCCTGCTGTTCTTTGCGGGTACTCAGGATTTCTACCTGCGCGCGTTTGATACCGCAACCGGTAAAGAGATCTGGAAAGACCGTCTGCCGGTTGGCAGCCAGTCCGGCCCGATGACCTATGTCTCGCCGAAAACCGGCAAACAGTACATCGTCATTAACGCCGGTGGCGCCCGCCAGTCACCGGATCGCGGTGATTATATTATTGCTTACGCGTTACCTGACGCGAAGTAAGTCTAAACCCCGTAGCCGCCAGGTTACGGGGTTTTCTTTCCCTAGAATGTTTCCCAGTTATCCGCGCCTGCTACCGCCGGACGATTCGGCGCAAAGGCAGGCTTAGCACTGACTTTTACCGGTTCGGCCCGTTTCGAGTCCTGAAGACGGAATGTCCCTACCGCCTGCGTCAGACGTGCAGCCTGCTCCTCAAGTGAGGCGGCCGCTGCTGAAGCTTCCTCCACCAGCGAGGCGTTTTGCTGGGTGACGTTATCCATTTCGGTCACCGCCTGGCTGACCTGTTGAATGCCGCGATTCTGCTCATCCGATGCCGCCGCGATCTCCAACATAATATCGGTCACACGTTTTACCGCATCTACAATATCGGTCATGGTCGAACCCGCACGGACAACCTCACTTGAACCGCGCTCAATCAGCGTCACCGACTCGCTAATCAGCCCCTCAATTTCCTTCGCTGCCTGGGCGCTCCGGCTTGCCAGCGTGCGAACTTCACTGGCGACAACCGCAAAGCCACGCCCCTGTTCACCCGCACGCGCCGCTTCAACCGCCGCATTCAGCGCCAGAATATTGGTCTGGAAAGCAATGCTGTTAATGACTGAAGTAATTTCAGAGATTTTTTTCGAGCTACTTGAAATGCTGCCCATCGTCGAAACAACGCCCGACACGAGCTGTCCGCCGCGCGTGGCTTTACCGGACGCATCTTCCGCTAGTTTGCTGGCATGATGAGCGTTATCCGCATTCTGTTTCACCGTGGAGGTCAGTTGTTCCATGCTGGCTGCCGTCTGCTCGATAGCCGCCGCCTGCTGCTCGGTGCGCGAAGAGAGATCGGTGTTACCCATGGAGATTTCACTAGTGCCGCGATAAATTTCTTCCGCGCCCTGGCGCACTGTGCCTACGGTCTGCACTAACGCATGCTGCATTTTTTGCAGATTACCAATCAACTGGCCAATTTCGCTGCGGCCCACCGGTTCATCGGTCATGGTCAGGTCACCGCTGGCAATTTGCGCGATTCGCGAACCTGCACGTTGTAATGGCAGGATGACCACACGGCGCAGAGTCGTGAAGGTGATAATCGTCATTAACACCGCCAGTACAAACGCACCGATCATAAACATCACGCCCAACGTGGTGCGATTATGCGCAAGTTCAGTCAGTTGAGCCGCGCGCGCGGTACGGATATCAATCACCTTCAAGCGTACGTCATTATAGGCATCATCAAGGGTGCGAGCCTGCTCGGTTTCATAATTGAGAATGGCCTCAAACATACCGTTTTGCGCGTACTTCAACATCGGCTTCATACCTTCCAGATAGGCGTTGTAGCGCTGGTTCATTTCGTTATCCAGCGCCCTATCTGCTGCGGTTTTGACGCCTCTGTCGGCATAAACTTTAAAGCCATCCTGCGAACGTTTTATCCACGCTTGTGCGGCGGCCAGGTTCTTCTTCATGCTGTCCATTTCCGCAATGCGGCTGTCTGCGCCAGCATGGATCATCATCAAGCGAGCTTCTCGCAGATAGTTGGCGCTATCGGAAAGCCCGACGCGCACCTGTAGCTCATGGGTGACATCACGCTGGTCGACATCGGATTTCCACATGAAATAGCCGGCAAGTCCTGCGCTCAGCGCAAATAACAGTAAAATCCCCCCCAAAACGGAACCGAAAAATGGCACCAGACGGATGTGGTGTAAAAAACCGATTTTTTGCGAGCGAGCCGGCTGCGCGGATGTTTTTTCCATGAGTTAACTCTCTGTGTACTTGAAGTAAGTAATAGAGTCATCGGCCATTGCCGCTAATTTCTTATCAGGAAAGGTGGAAAACGCTGGGCGGGTCACAAATCAAAATACCAGCGGGAGAGTTCCCGCTGGTTGAGGGCATTATTTATCGCCGAAATGAATCACGGTGCGGATTGATTTGCCTTCATGCATCAAATCGAACGCCTCGTTAATCTGCGTCAAAGGTAGGCGGTGAGTGATAAACGGATCGAGCTGAATTTTGCCCGTCATCGCGTCTTCTACCATTCCCGGCAGCTGCGTGCGGCCTTTTACGCCACCAAAAGCAGAACCGCGCCATACGCGACCGGTGACCAGCTGGAACGGACGGGTTTTGATTTCCTGGCCTGCGCCTGCGACACCGATGATGATGCTCTCACCCCAGCCTTTGTGGCAGCATTCCAGCGCAGAACGCATCACGTTGACGTTACCGATACACTCAAAGCTGAAATCAACGCCGCCGTCGGTCAGCTCAACAATCACATCCTGAACCGGCTTGTCTGAGTCTTTCGGGTTGATAAAGTCGGTGGCGCCCATTTCTGCCGCCAGCTTGAACTTCTCTGGGTTGGTGTCCACCGCCAGAATACGCCCGGCCTTCGCCTGTACCGCACCCTGAATAACCGCCAGACCAATGCCGCCAAGACCGAATACCGCCACGGTATCGCCTTCTTTCACTTTTGCGGTGTTATGTACCGCACCGATACCGGTGGTCACGCCACAGCCCAGCAGACAGACTTTATCGAGCGGTGCTTGTGGGTTGACCTTCGCCAGCGAGATTTCTGCGCACACGGTGTATTCACTGAAGGTACTGGTACCCATATAGTGATAAATCGGCTCACCGTTATAGGAGAAACGGGTGGTACCGTCAGGCATCAGGCCTTTACCCTGCGTGGCGCGCACCGCCTGACAGAGGTTGGTTTTACCTGACTTACAGAATTTACACTCACCGCATTCTGCGGTGTATAACGGAATAACGTGGTCGCCAGCTTTCAGGCTAGTAACGCCTTCGCCCACTTCCACCACCACACCGCCGCCTTCATGGCCAAGCACCGCCGGGAATAGGCCTTCCGGATCATCGCCAGATAGCGTAAAGGCATCCGTGTGGCAAACGCCGGTATGGGTGATTTTGACCAGCACTTCACCTTTCTTTGGCGGTGCGACGTCAATTTCAACAATTTTCAGCGGCTGACCGGGGCCAAACGCAACTGCAGCACGTGATTTCATAGCTGTCTCTTCCGTTGTGATGTTTATTTTAAATAGGATCGTAGCAGATGACCGACTTCCGTCATGCGCAATGCACGCTGGTCTGGCGTCGTTTCGCCGCTAACCAGTTCGTCTTTGAGATGCATCTCAACCATTTCGCCCATCAGGCCGTTGGACGCACCGCGAATGGAGGCGATTTGTTGCAGGATGGTCAGACAGGATTCACCTGACTCGATCGCGCGTTCAAGTGCCTCAACCTGCCCTTTGATACGGCGAACGCGGGTGAGTGCGCGTTTTTTGTCTTCAGGTGAATGCGGCATTAAGCCTCCTTTAGTATAGGGGGGTATACTATATAAAAAAGCAGAGATTGTAAAATCGATGTTGCATTAAAAGGGAAATGGAGCCGAGAGATGGCTTCAGAAGTAGGCCGGATAAGCGAAGCGCCATCCGGCATCACAACTCAGGACTGTAATGTTGCCAATCGGGCTGCAAAACCGACAAACACCAGGCCAATCAAACTGTTACCAATCTTCGCCAGTTTCTTGCGCGTTTTAACATAGCGCGTCACCAGCGAACCGGACACGATCAGGAAGCTCAGGTAGATAAAACTCACCAGCTCCAACGTCAGCGCCAGAATAAAGAATGCCAGCCCCGGCGTTTTGGCATGCACATCAATAAACTGCACGAAGAACGAAACGTAAAACAGGATGGCTTTCGGATTCGTCAGGCTCAGCGTCAGCGCGCGCTTAAAGATAGCATGACCCGGTTCAGGCTCTTCTTCCTTACCTGCCGTTTTACGCTTTAACGTGCTATAGAGCATCTTGCCGCCGAGATACAACAGATAGAGCGCGCCAAGATAACGTACGATATTAAACAGCAGCGGCGTGGTTTTAATCAGCGTCGCAACGCCTGCGAAAGAAAGAGACATTAGCACGGCATCGCCGATAAATACCGCCAGCGCGGCCATGTATCCCTTACGGATACCGTGCGCAACGCCGGTTTTCAGCACGAAGAAGGTATTTGGCCCCGGCACCAGAATAATAAAAATAGCGCCGAGTAAATACGTCCAGTAATTCAGTACGCCAAAATCTGCGAACACCCTGTTCTCCTTCATACATAACAAAAATAGATGACGTATGGTAACGCAGAGACCAGGGAGTTTAAAGGCCAGTTAACGCTTGCGTGGCATCATGCGCAGCAGCGTGTTGTCTTTCCAGAAATAGTGATGCGCCAGCGCAGCGAGCGCGTGTAAACCAATCAGCCAGTAGCCGAGATTCGCCAGCAGAATATGGTAATGCTTGAGGGTATCGACCAGGTCGAAATTGCCTTCAGCGGCGTGCGGCATAACCAGACCGAATGCCAGCCATGGATTGCCCCGGTTATACATCATCACCAGGCCAATAATCGGTAACGCGATAAACAGCAGATAAATCGCCAGGTGCCCAAGATGCGCCATGCCGGTCATCATCGGCTTCGGTTTTGGAACAATCGGCGGTGCCGGGCGTTTTAGCCGCACGAGTAAACGCGCCACCATCAGCACCAGAATGCTGATTCCGCAGGAAACATGCACCATGTTAATCAGCGGTCGGTCACTTCGTGGAAAGAATCCACGTAATTCCATCGCTGCGTAGGCCACCACAACCAAAAGAAAAACCAACCAATGGATGGCAATTTGTAAGCGGGAATACTTGTCGTTCATCGCCTGAGCACTCTAATAAATAACAATAGAGAGCAAAGTATCCATCTTTCATTAAAAATTCATTAACTTTTTCAAATCGATACAAATTAATTTATTACCCTGATATTGCCCTTACCCGAGGACTGAACTAAGCCTGGACAGGTGAAATACATAATCCGCATTTATCTATCAGGCGTTTTTTAAGCATGTGCCATTGGGGTGACGCCCATCACTGACAGGAGAGCACCATGAGTAAGATTGGTATTAACGGGTTTGGGCGTATCGGCCGCCTGGTTCTACGCCGTTTATTGGAAGTATCCAGCAGTCATGAAGTCGTGGCGATTAACGATCTGACTTCCCCAAAAGTTCTGGCGTACTTACTCAAGTACGACTCAAACTATGGGCCGTTCCCATGGAGCGTGGATTTTACGGATACCACGCTGATTGTGAACGGTAAAACCATTAACGTGTACGCTGAGAAAGAGGCGAAGAATATTCCGTGGACGGCGCAAGGCGCAGAGATTATTGTCGAGTGTACCGGTTTCTACACCTCCACCGAAAAATCACAGGCGCACCTGGATGCTGGGGCGAAAAAAGTGCTGGTTTCCGCCCCTGCCGGTGAGATGAAAACGCTGGTCTTTAACGTTAACGACGATACGCTCAATGCCAGCGATAAAATCATCTCAGTCGCATCGTGTACCACGAACTGTCTGGCCCCAATGGCGAAAGCGCTCAATGACGCCTTCGGCATTGAACTGGGCACCATGACCACCATCCATGCTTACACTGGTACACAGTCGCTGGTCGATGGTCCTCGAGGTAAAGATTTACGCGCATCCCGCGCGGCGGCGGAGAATATTATTCCGCATACCACCGGGGCGGCAAAAGCCATTGGGCTGGTGATCCCAGCACTCAGCGGCAAGCTGAAAGGCCATGCGCAACGAGTACCAACCAAAACCGGCTCCGTCACCGAACTGGTGTCCATCCTCAGTCAAAAAGTCACCGCTGACGAAGTGAATCTGGTGATGAAAAACGCCGCACAGAATAATGAATCTTTTGGCTATACCGAGGATGAAATTGTCTCATCCGATATTATCGGCAGCCATTTTGGTTCCGTATTTGATGCCACACAGACGGAGGTCAGCGAAGCGGGCGAGCTGCAATTGGTAAAAACCGTCTCGTGGTATGACAACGAATACGGTTTTGTGACCCAGTTAATTCGTGTGCTGGAGAAGTTCGCCAAAATGTAACCATGTGGCGGGGCTATCACCTGAGGTATCCCCATGAAAAATCAGGCACGATGTGCTCCCTCTCCCTTTTTAAGGGAGAGGGCTGGGGTGAGGGTTAATGCACTGTTATTAAAGTAAATGTTATTTCCTTCTCGGATCCAGACAGCCCCTCACCCTAACCCTCTCCCCAAAGGGGCGAGGGAACCGAACAGTGCAATTTTCCCATTCAGAGCAATACGTTAACCAAAACGCTATCTCCGCACATTTTCCGTCTGTCGGCGCGAGTATAGTGTTTCACTCTTCAGCGAA
This sequence comes from Kluyvera intermedia, assembly GCF_034424175.1. Lineage (NCBI taxonomy): Bacteria > Pseudomonadati > Pseudomonadota > Gammaproteobacteria > Enterobacterales > Enterobacteriaceae > Kluyvera > Kluyvera intermedia. The sequence goes on along the minus strand of NZ_CP139986.1, from coordinate 2,331,863 downwards.
ACCCATAAGGACATCATCAACATGGACGATCAGGACACACTTTGTTCTCGCATGGCTCGTGCCGCTCGCTCATCCACAACCTTCTCAATCTGGCCTGGCGGTGATGCGCCGGGGGCCCAACCCAGCCCGGTATCACTGTTTCTGGAAAACGATCATACCGGCAACAGCGCATTCGACCGGGCGGTAACGGGAGTTCGCGCCCCTGAAATCACGGTTTATCGACCTGAAAAGCCTAACGGTATCGGCATTCTAGTGACGCCTGGTTGGTCATGCCGGTTCGCGGATGGAACTGATTGGCGCGCAGCCAGAAAGTGCGCAACGTGAACATTATTCGCTGGATAAACGGGTAGGCCACAACACCCCGCCGACATTTTTATTGCATGCCGTTGATGATCCGGCAGTGAAAGTGGAGAACAGTCTGGCGATGTTTAATGCTCTGCACGCCCATCAGGTTCCTGTGGAAATTCATCTGTTTGAACAGGGGCGCCATGGCTTTGGGATCCGCGATGCACAGGGTTTGCCGGTGGCAGAATGGCCACGGTTATTGATGAGCTGGATTGAGACCAAAATGTAGAGGCTGGGGACACCTGCAACATACATCAACTCAGATGACGGCTCGCCAGTAACGGCTGAAGATGGGGATCAGCGCTTAGCAATAACCACGCAGCTTCTATTTCATCTGGAATATCAACGTGGGCAATAAATCCTTTCCCGCGTGGGCCGTATCCTTCAGCATTATCGCGCAGACGCGGCAGTTCACCGATAATCAGCGCCAGATAACGCGCAACGGGCCATAATCCCTGGGCCGGTTGCCGCCAGCTAACGCCCTTCACCGTATTCTCCAGCACCGGTTGATAACCCGGATAGCTTAGCCATTCAGGCGCATCCGCCTCTTCTTGCCACACGCGGGCAAAGGTCGCCATCGTGCGCCGTTGCATGGTGGGATCCTGAACTACCGTCGCCCGCTGTACAGGAATGCCCTTTTCTACAAGCGTCCGTCGGGTAAACCACGCGTTCTCGCCGCAGTTGGTCGACAGGTCTTCCACCACAATACGTTCACGCGGAATGTGCCAGAATCGATGGGCTATCTCTGCCAACAGCCGCGCTTCGGGCTGACCCTCAATACTCAGCGAGCAATAACGCGGATGCTGGGCGATAGCCTGGTAGAGAAAATCCGTTGAATGGCCGATGCCGCCACTGATAAGCAACGTGCCGCCATTCTCACTCGCCAAACGACAAGCCGCGTCGATGGTCGGCATCACGGCGTTTCCCGCCATGACGATCAGTTGAGTATCCTGAATGTCGGGTTGTCCGGTGAAATCATTCTGCGCCAGCCAGCCACCCAGTTGATTCGCAGCCGTCAGTACTTCCTCAGGTAAATATGACTTGTCCATTACTCTTTACTCCCTTCCAAAGGCAACCAAGCAGAACATTTGCACAACCAACCAATTTGTAACATTTTTGAAATAACCAGAAACGTCTAAAAACAATGCGGTTGCACCTGAATTATGTGCTGATTATTTTTTCATTTATAGCATTACACATCACCTGAAAGACAAAATGCAGTCATAAATAACAAAAAAGAGACGTAACTTAACTCACAAATTCCCACGCCAGGCTTGCCAAAAATCATTCGCATATCTAGTTTGCTTAACAAACACACAACCTTTTTCACCATTCTGGTTGCACCCATCGTTAAAAAGGTGACACCGAATTTTACCCAATGTGGCGGGAGTTATTCTTCATGACAATACAAGAAAGCAGCACCACAATCCTGAAAAAAAATAAAAGGGTTTTGATTGCTAGCCTGACGGGCAGTTCCATTGAATGGTTTGACTATTTTCTGTACGGCACAGCCGCCGCGTTGGTCTTCAACAAGATCTTTTTCCCGATGGTCGACCCGGTCATTGGCCTGATTCTCTCCTACCTCTCCTTCTCGCTGACCTTCTTTATCCGTCCGATTGGCGGCGTGATTTTCGCCCACATTGGCGACCGTATTGGGCGTAAAAAAACATTGGTCATTACGCTGTCGTTGATGGGAAGTGCAACCGTCATGATTGGCCTGTTGCCAACCTACGATCAGATTGGGATCTGGGCACCCATCCTGTTAATTCTGATGCGCATTATTCAGGGCATCGGTATCGGGGGTGAATGGGGTGGCGCGCTGCTGTTAGCCTACGAGTATGCGCCCGAAAAACGCAAAGGGTTCTTCGGCAGTATTCCGCAAGCGGGCGTGACCATCGGGATGCTGATGGCCACCTTTATCGTTTCACTGATGACGATGTTCAGCGAAGAGCAGTTCCTCTCCTGGGGTTGGCGTATTCCATTTTTGATGAGCGCAGTCCTGGTGCTGGTTGGTCTGTGGATCCGTAAAGATATTGATGAAACGCCTGAATTTAAGAAGGTAAAAGAATCGGGTCAGGTTGCCAAGGCGCCGCTGCGCGAGACCCTGACTCATCACTGGCGTGAAGTCATTATCGCGGCGGGGCTGAAAGTGGTCGAAACCGCGCCGTTCTATATTTTCTCCACCTTCGTGGTCAGCTACGCCACCACAACGCTTGCCTATCAAAAATCGCAGGTGCTTGAAGCCGTGACGCTCGGCGCATTAGTTTCAACGGTGATGATCCCGTTAATGGGGCTGTTATCCGATAAAATTGGTCGCCAGCGGATGTATGCCATCAGCGTCGTTTTGCTGGGGCTGTTTATTGTCCCGTGGTTCTTACTGCTAAATACCGGCACCACCTGGGGCATCATGCTCGCGACAGTCATCACCTTCGGCATTTTGTGGTCGCCTATCACCGCCGTGCTGGGGACACTGTGCTCAGAAATTTTCAGCGCCAATGTCCGTTATACCGGGATCACGTTGGGCTATCAGATTGGTGCGGCATTAGCTGGCGGTACCGCCCCGCTTATCGCAACCGGACTGCTGGCAAAATACGACGGTGACTGGGTCCCTGTCGCCTGGTATCTCGGCGCGACGGTCGCCATCTCGCTAACGGCGATTTTCTTCGCCAGCCGCAGTAAACGTCAGAACGCGGTGATTAACGCGCAAACCAGCCAGGTTTGACCGGCACGATATGCCCCTCTCCCTTTCTAAGGGAGAGGGATCGAACGGTGCGCCTACAGATGTTGCCGCGTAAATCCGAGGAACTGGCAACCTAAACGATTCATCTCAGACTCTGCTTATTTTTATATATTCACTTGAATTATGTTTTGCGACGAGCATAAACTCGTTAGAGCTCTAATGATTATGAAAACGTCGCTATGGATAACCGTCAGTTAAATTTCTCCCACCTCCTCTACCTCACCGCCCATCACTGGCGGCTGGCGGTTGATCGTCGGCTAAAAGATCTGGGTATGAGTCAGGCAACCTGGGTAGCCGTCGCGGCCATTGCGCGCAACGAACATCCGCTCTCGCAATCTGAGCTGGCGCAAGAACTGGGCGTTGAAAGTGCCACCGTGGTGCCGCTGATTAACAAACTGGTCGAGCATGGGTTAGTTGAACGCATTCTCACAGAGCGTGATAAGCGCAAGCGTCTACTCATCGCCACGGACAAAGGAATGGACCTGTTTCATCAGGTAAAAACGGTCGCCGATGAGCTGCGTGAAGAGATTCTGACGGCCATCACCCCGGAAGAACAACAGCAGACTTATGACGTGCTCACAAAACTATTACGCGAAGTGGAGAAGAAATAATGTCGCCTCCCCGTCGCGATCCCTACGCCCCGCATGATTGGGCGCCACATGAAAAACCGGCTATTCTCGGTTCGCCATCGACACCTATCCATAGCGCCCCGCGCCGTGTGGCCTATGGCATCGTCGGCTTGCTGGTCTGTTTGACCGGGGCGCTGGGTAACGCTGTCGTCACCGCCAACCTGCAAAACCTTCAGGGCTCATTCGCGGCCTGGTCCACTGAGATTGCCTGGCTTCCGGCGGTATACGTGATGACCAACGTGTCGATAAACCTGCTGCTGGTGAAGTTCCGCCAGCAGTTCGGTCTACGCGCGTTTACCGAGGGTTTTCTGGTGCTTTACGTGCTGGTCACCTTCTTTCACCTGTTCGTCAACGATCTGAGTTCTGCGCTAATGGTGCGCGCCGCGCACGGAATGGTGGCGGCGGCGCTCAGCTCGCTGGGGATTTACTACCAGGTCCAGGCGTGGCCGGCGAAACATCGCCTAAAAGCCCTGACTATCGGCATTACCGGCTCGTCGCTGGCCATTCCTCTTGCTCGTCTGTTCTCGACTGAACTGCTGCAAATTGATGAGTGGCGCGGGCTCTATTTCTTTGAATTGGGTCTGGCGCTGGTGTCGCTAGCTTGCGTAATTGCCTTAAAATTACCGCCCAGCGATCGCAAAAAAGTGTTTGAGAAAAAAGACTTTATCACCTTTATCCTGCTCGCTCCCGGCATGGGACTTATCTGCGCGGTACTGTCATTGGGTCGCCTGGATTGGTGGTTTGAAGCGCCATGGATAGGCTGGTCGCTGGCCACTGCCATCGTGCTGATTGTCAGCGCGATGGTTTTTGAACATAACCGCAGCAACCCACTACTCAATACGCGCTGGCTATCCAGTGGCAGTATTTTGCGTCTGGGGCTGATTATGGTGCTAATCCGCATTGTGCTGGCGGAACAGAATACAGGTGTCATTGGCTGGCTACAGTACGTGGGGCTGCAAAATGAGCAGATGACCACCCTGGCATGGTCTATTTTCGCGGGGATTACCTGCGGAATTATCGCCAGTTGCCTGACCCTCAACCCTGCCCGCTTGTACTGGCCTATCGCTACCGCGTTGACGCTGATCATGGTGGCCTCGTTGCTCGACAGCCAATCCACCAGTCTGACTCGCCCGGATCAGCTGATGTTAAGCCAGTTCCTGCTTGGCTTTGGCAGTGCCTTTTTCCTTGCTCCGGCCATGATTGCCGGTATTGGTGGCGTGATAGCCGACCAGCGTAACCTGGTCAGCTTCTCTGTACTGTTTGGCATGAGCCAGAATATCGGTGGTCTGCTCGGTTCAGCCATCCTCGGCACTTTCCAGACCTGGCGGGAGAAGTTCCATTCAAGCCAGCTCGCGGATCAAATCACCACCTTAAATCCGCTCATTAACGAGCGGTTGCAACAGTACGCGCAACAGTATCAAAGCCAGATTGGCGACAGCACGCTTTTAAACGTGCAGGCCAACGCTTTACTGCAAACCGCCTCGACGCTGGAGGCCAATATTCTCGCCTACAATGATACCTATCTGCTGACTGCGGCCATCTCCGCCGCCACGCTGCTGTGGGTATTCTGGCGATTGATAAGACTGCGAATTACCGCTCGCGTCGCGCTTAAACGGGCGACGGGCAGCAAATAATAACAAGAGATCTGGAGTCGTTATGAGTCAGCAGGATGCGGCCAAGCAACAGGCCAATACCCGCAACAACATTCGCGTGGTATCGATTTTTACAGCGGCAGCCATCGGTCTGGTCGGCGTACTGGTTATCCTCTATGCCTGGCAGTTACCGCCGTTTACCCGCCTTAGCCAGTTTACCGATAACGCTTATGTGCGCGGGCAAACGACGTTTATTAGCCCGCAGGTCAGCGGATACGTGACTGGCGTCAACGTGCAGGACTTTAATCAGGTCAAGAAAGGCCAGGTCCTGTTTCAGATTGACGACCGTATCTATAAGCAACGCGTGCACCAGGCTCAGGCACAACTATTGATGAAAGAAGCGGCGCTGAAAAACAACCTCCAGCAGCGCAAAAGCGCCGAGGCGGTGATTGCGCGTAACGACGCCGCGCTGCAAAACGCCCGCTCCCAGAACCTGAAAACACAGGCGGATTTAAAGCGTGTGCAGGAACTGACCGCCGACGGTTCATTATCAATTCGTGAACGTGACTCCGCTCGCGCCAGCGCCGCACAGGGCACAGCCGATATTGAACAGGCGAAAGCCACACTCGAAATGTCGCGTCAGGACTTGCAAACCACTATCGTGAATCGAGATTCGCTTGAAGCGGATGTCGCCAGTGCGAAGGCCGCCCTGGAACTGGCCGATATCGACTTGCAAAATACCCAGATTATCGCCCCCACCGACGGTCAACTCGGGCAAATCGCCGTGCGCCTTGGCGCGTACGTGACTGCCGGAACGCACTTAGCGCCGCTGGTGCCGCCGCATCATTGGGTTATCGCCAACCTCAAAGAAACTCAGCTTGCCACGGTGCGCGTGGGTCAACCGGTGACCTTTAGCGTAGATGCGTTAAGTAGCGAGAAATTCAAAGGCACGGTGCAAAGCATTTCCCCGGCTACCGGCGTGGAGTTCAGCGCCATTTCACCAGATAACGCCACCGGTAACTTTGTCAAAATCGCCCAGCGTATTCCGGTGCGAATTGCGGTCGATGACGGGCAGAAAAATAGCCAACGCCTGCGTCCAGGCATGTCGGTACAGGTGACGATTGATACCCGCGCGGAGGCGAAGAAATGATCCGCCCCGTCACCCTGGCCTTAGCGCTCGCGCTGGTCGGCTGTCAATCGGCAGATATCCCGCGTGCTGAACCCACCCTGACAATTCCTGCGGCCTGGCGCACAGATATCGGGCCCGCCAGCCCAGTGGAGGCCGTCTGGTGGCGCAATTTTCATGACGGCGCGCTGAATCAGTACGTTGACCAGGCACTGCGTTATAACAGCGATGTATTAATCGCGCGCGAGCGAGTAAATGAGTACCAGGCACGGGTTTACGCGGCAGATGGTAGCCTATTCCCTACGCTGGATCTGGGATTAACCGGCACCCGCGCCCGGGCGCAATCGGCAGCGACCGGCCAGCCGATTCATAGCACGGTGTACAAAGGTGGACTGACCGCCAGCTATGACGTCGACTTGTGGGGCGCGAATCGCAGCGTATCTGACGCTGCCGAAGCCAGCCTTGAGGCGCAAAAAGCCGCCGCTTCTGCGGCTAATCTTACCGTGGCAACCTCGGTATCGGTGGGTTATGTCACGCTGCTGTCGTTGGATGAACAACTCCGTGTTACCGAGCAGACGCTAAAATCCCGGGAAGAGGCCTTCAACCTGGCAAAGCGTCAGTTTGAAACGGGCTACACCTCACGGCTGGAATTGATGCAAGCGGACTCAGAGCTACGCGCCACTCGCGCGCAAATACCGCTGCTGCGCCATCAGATAGACCAGCAGGAGAATGCCTTAAGCGTGCTCATCGGTAATAATCCCGGGGCGGTGCGTCGCAACGAATTTGGTCAACTGACCCCGCTATCGCTTCCTTCACAGCTACCCTCGACGCTGTTAAACCGTCGGCCTGATATCGTGCAGGCGCAGCGCCAGCTAGTCGCGGCAGATGCTACGCTCGCTTCATCACAGGCGAAGCTACTGCCGTCGATAAACCTCACCGCTACCGGCAGTTATCAGGACCGTACCCTGCCGGACTTGCTGGATAATCCACTGCGATTATGGAGTTTTGGCGGCAGTATTCTCGCCCCGCTTTTGAACCGTCAGGCGCTAAACGCGCAGGTGGATGTCTCGATGGCACAGCGTAATCAGGCGCTGTACGGTTATGAGAAAACGGTACGCGGCGCGTTCAGAGAAGTGAACGACAGCCTCGATGCTATCACCCGTTATGGCGAGCAGTTAAGCGAACTGCAAGGGCAAGAGGCCGTCGCTCAGGAAACGCTGCGTATCGCCCAGAACCGTTATCGCAACGGATACTCATCCTATCTGGATGTGCTTGATGCCCAGCGCACGCTGTTCTCAACGCAAATCAGCGTGGTGCAGGTGAAAAATAACCTACTGCTGGCGCAAATAGACCTTTACCGCTCGCTGGGCGGTGGCTGGACTTAACCCGTAGGCCGGATAAGGCAACGCCGCCATCCGGCAATGTGCACGGACTTGCCCGATGACGCTGCGCTTATCGGGCCTACATACTGAAGCGCCACCGTGCATTTAGGCGACGATCTGCTCCATCGCCTGCAAGATACGCTTATCTGAAATCGGATACGGCGTTCCCAATTGCTGAGCAAAGAAGCTAACGCGCAGCTCTTCAATCATCCAGCGGATCTCCTTCACGTCGTCATCTTCACGGCGGGCAGGCGGCAGTTTGTTGAGCCACTGCTGCCACGCCTGTTGCACGCTCTCCACCTTCAGCATTTGCGCGCGGTCGCGATGTGGGTCGACGGCCATTTTCTCAAGGCGCTTCTCAATCGCCTGTAAGTAACGCAGCGTATCACCCAAACGGCGGAAGCCGTTACCGGTGACAAAACCACGATAAACCAGGCCGCTCATCTGCGATTTGATATCCGACAGCCCCAGCGCCATGGTCATATCGACGCGCCCTTTCAGCCGTTTGTTAATGTTGAATACCGCCGTCAGAATCTGCTCAACCTGTTTGGCAATGTCCACCACCGTTTCGTTGAGGTCGGCACGCACTTTTTCTTGCAGCGCATTAAAGCCCGCTTCTGTCCACACCGGACCGCCAGCCTCATCAATCAGCTTGTCAACGCCGCAGGAAATACAGTCGTCAATCAGATCCAGCACTTTGCCGTACGGGTTAAAGTACAGACCCAGCTTGGCTTTATTTGGCAGCTTCTCGTGCAGGTATTTAATCGGCGATGGGATGTTCAGCAACAACAAACGGCGCAGCCCGCGCCACATCATCTGCTTCTGTTCCAGTTCGTTATCAAACAGTTTAATCGCCACGCTGTCACGTTCATCCACCAGCGCAGGCCAGGCTTTCACCTTATAGTTTCCGCGCTTTTGTTCGTAACGTTCCGGTAGGTCGCCGAAGCTCCAGATATGCAGCCCATTCTGTTCGATACCGTCGTCGGCCACCGCCGACAGCGTCTCCTGAACTTTGCCTTTCAGCGCATCTTTCAGATCCTGTAATACACGCCCTTCCTGCAATTTCTTGTTTTTATCATCAACCACACGGAAGCTGATTTTCAGGTGATCGGGCACCTGATCCCATTGCCAGGCCTCGCGGTCTACGGTGACGCCAGTCATACGGCGAAGTTCACGTTCTAGCGAGTCAAGCAACGGCATTTCCAGCGGCGTGACGCGCCCCAGGAAAGCTTCGGCATAGTTCGGTGCAGGAACAAAGTTACGACGCACCGGCTTCGGCAGCGATTTGATCAGTGCAATAATCAGTTCACGTCGCAGCCCCGGAATCTGCCATTCAAACCCGGCATCTTCTACCTGATTTAGCAGTGGCAGCGGAATATGCACCGTCACGCCGTCCGCATCCGTACCCGGCTCGAACTGATAGGTCAGTCGCAGCTTGAGATTGCCCTGATGCCAGAAGTTCGGGTAGTCCAGCTTACTGACCTGCTCCGCCCCTTCTTTAATCAACATGCTCTTTTCAAAGTTGAGCAAATCAGGTGTTTCGCGGCTGGCCTGTTTCCACCACTTGTCGAAATGGCGTGAGGAAACCACATCATGGCTGATGCGCTGGTCATAAAACTCAAACATCGTCTCGTCATCGACCAGAATGTCGCGACGGCGCGATTTATGCTCCAGTTCTTCGATTTCTGTACGCAGCTTGGCGTTGTCGCGGAAGAAAGCATGACGCGTCTGCCAATCGCCCTCCACCAGCGCGTGGCGGATAAACAGCTCGCGGCACAACGCCGGGTCAATCTGGCTGTAGTTGACCTTACGCGCCGCCACAATCGGCAGTCCGTAAACGGTGACCTTTTCCGTCGCCATTACCGCGCCCTGCGCACGCTCCCAGTGCGGTTCACTATAGGAACGTTTAATCAGATGCTGCGCCACCGGCTCCACCCATTCCGGGTCGATACGTGCGGCGATTCGTCCCCACAGGCGGCTGGTTTCCACCAGTTCGGCCACCATCGTCCATTTTGGCGGTTTCTTAAATAAACCCGAGCCTGGGAAGATGGAGAAACGCGCGTTACGGGCGCCGGTAAATTCCTGCTTATCCGTGTCTTTCATGCCGATATGCGACAGCAGACCGGTCAGCAACGCAACGTGAATTTCACGGTATTCCGCCGGTTCGCTGTTCACCGGAATGCCCAGTTCTTTCACTACCTGACGCAATTGAGTGTAAACATCCTGCCACTCCCGCACCCGCAGATAGTTGAGGAAATCGAGCTTACACTGGCGACGGAACTGGTTCGACGACAGCGCTTTTTGCTGCTCGCCCAGGTAGTTCCACAGATTCACAAAGGCGAGGAAGTCCGACTCTTTATCGTGGAAGCGGCGGTGTTTTTCATCAGACGCCTGCTGTTTATCCATTGGGCGCTCGCGCGGATCCTGGATGGAGAGCGCCGAGGTGATGATCATCGCTTCCCGCACGCAGCCGTGCTTCTGCGCTTCCAGCACCATTCGCGCCAGACGTGGGTCAACCGGCAATTGGCTGAGTTGGCGGCCCATTGGCGTCAGTTTGTAAGCGGTTTGCTGTTCGTCGGTGGTAATTGCGCTCAGTTCTTCGAGCAGGCGCACACCGTCCTGAATATTGCGTTTATCCGGCGCTTCAACAAACGGGAACGCGGCGATATCGCCCAGACCCAGCGCCGTCATTTGCAGGATAACTGAGGCCAGGTTGGTGCGCAGAATTTCAGGGTCGGTAAATTCCGGACGCGACAGGAAGTCGTCTTCGGAATACAAACGAATGCAAATCCCTTCCGACACACGACCACAACGGCCTTTACGCTGGTTGGCGGAAGCCTGTGAGACCGGTTCAATCGGCAGACGCTGCACCTTGGTGCGGTAGCTGTAGCGGCTGATACGCGCGGTACCCGGGTCAATCACGTACTTAATACCCGGCACGGTCAGCGAGGTTTCAGCTACGTTGGTTGCCAGCACAATACGGCGTCCGCTATGCGACTGGAACACACGGTTCTGTTCGCTGTTCGACAGCCTGGCGTACAGCGGCAGAATTTCGGTATGCCGCAGGTCACGCTTGTTCAGCGCATCGGCGGTATCACGAATTTCGCGCTCGCCACTCATAAAGATCAGGATATCGCCCGCGCTTTCACGACCCAGTTCATCGACAGCGTCGAAAATCGCCTGCAGTTGATCGCGGTCGACATCGTCGGCCTCTTCAACAATTGGCCGATAACGGACTTCAACCGGGTAAGTCCGGCCGGAGACTTCGATAATCGGTGCATTATTAAAGTGGCGCGAGAAGCGCTCCGGGTCGATGGTGGCCGAGGTGATGATAATTTTCAGATCGGGCCGACGCGGCAATAGCTCTCGCAGGTAGCCCAGCAGGAAGTCAATGTTCAGGCTACGTTCGTGCGCTTCATCAATAATGATGGTGTCGTACTGCATCAGTAGACGGTCTTGCTGAATTTCAGCCAGCAGGATACCGTCGGTCATCAGCTTGACCATGGTGTTATCGCTGACGTGATCGCTAAAACGCACCTTGTAACCGATACAGCCGCCCGGCTCGGTTTTTAGCTCCTCAGCAATACGATTCGCCACGGTACGTGCCGCCAGACGACGCGGCTGGGTGTGGCCGATAAGACCTTTAATACCACGCCCTAACTCCATGCAGATTTTCGGTAGCTGCGTGGTTTTACCCGAACCGGTTTCCCCCGCCACGATCACCACCTGGTGGTCGCGCACGGCATTAAGGATGTCTTGTTTCTTCTGGCTAACCGGCAGGTTTTCCGGGTATTCAATCACCGGGCGTGACGCTTCACGCAGCAGGACTTTACCAGCAGCCTGTTCAATTTCTTGCGCCATCTCCTGAATAATGGCTTGTTGAGCATCAGGATTTTTAACCTTTTTAACGCCATGTAAACGGCGGGAAAATCGCTGTTTATCCCGCAGCATCAGCGTTTCAAGACGCTGGCTTAACATGGCGAAGGTGATTTTTTGTTGTTCAGTCATAGTGTTATTGGGCAGCTTACTGCCAGGAAAAAGCTCTTATAAAGTATGGTCGTAGCGTACCACATTCGCGCATTTCTTGCCTTGTTCAAAAAAACTGACAATAGAATTCGATATATTGCGCTATCCCTGTGGCAGGAATGTGAATAAAGTGTCATCAAGCAACAGGGCACCGCCCGTCAATCAAATATAAGGAATTACCTATGAGCAAAGTATTGGTTCTGAAATCCAGCATCCTGGCAGGCTACTCTCAATCAGGTCAGCTGTCCGACTATTTTGTTGAACAGTGGCGTGAAAAGCACTCTGCTGATGAAATCACCGTGCGTGACCTGGCGGCAAACCCAATTCCGGTGCTGGATGGCGAACTGGTTGGCGCTCTGCGTCCAAGCGATGCGCCGCTGACGCCACGTCAGCAGGAAGCGCTGGCGCTGTCTGACGAGCTGATTGCTGAACTGCAAGCTCACGACGTGATTGTTATCGCCGCGCCGATGTACAACTTCAACATCCCAACGCAGCTGAAAAACTACTTCGACCTGATTGCTCGTGCTGGCGTGACCTTCCGTTACACCGAAAAAGGCCCTGAAGGCCTGGTGACCGGCAAACGCGCTATCGTGCTGAGCAGCCGTGGCGGTATCCACAAAGATACCCCAACTGACCTGATCACCCCATACCTGAACGTGTTCCTGGGCTTCATCGGTATCACCGATGTGAACGTGGTCTTCGCTGAAGGTATCGCTTACGGCCCGGAAGTGGCTACCAAAGCGACCGCCGATGCAAAAGAAGTGATCGACAGCCTGGTCGCGTAATCGCACCCCGCATCACCAAAGCCCTGCGCTCACACGCAGGGCTTTTTGCTATGTCGCTTTGTAGCCCGGCCAAGCGCAGCGCCGCCGGGAACTGCTCGGTATAACATTTTACTCCGAGCCTCCCCGGAGTCGGCATAAACGCCTCGTCCAGGCTACTTCTTGTCGTATCGCAAATACCCGACTACTCCACCGCCGCCACCGTCTTTCGGATGACTTACTCCATCGTGAACCTCAATGCAGGGAAAATCGAACGGGGACACATCTTCAATGCAGGCGACGTTGACGCCATATTGCTGCGGGTTAGAACGGCGCTGATGAAAGGTGTAAATCCCGCACACTGAACAAAAATAATGCACAGCCTCCCCGGTATTAAAGCGATACTCGGTCAGCTTATCCTGCCCACGCAATATCGTTATCCCGCTGAGCGGCGCAGATACCACAACCGCGCCGCGCATCCTGCAATATGAGCAATTGCAGCGCCGGGCAGTATTAAACCCATCGCTCAGTTCAACGGTGAAAGCCACCGCACCGCAGTGGCATTGAGCCGCACGTTTTTCTGCCATGAAACCTCCGATCAGGCGTTGTCGACAATCCCATCAAGCGTCGCCAGCACGTCAGGTGACAATGTCAGCTCTGCCGCCGCCATATTTTCACGTAGATGCGCCACGGATGAGGTACCCGGTATCAGCAGGATATTCGGCGAGCGATGCAACAACCAGGCCAGCGCCACCTGCATTGGAGTGGCATTCAGCGTGCTGGCAACCTCATTCAACGTTGACGATTGCAGCGGTGAAAAACCGCCCAGCGGGAAGAACGGTACGTAAGCAATGCCATCACGAGCCAGTGCATTAATGAGCGCATCATCACCGCGATGCGCAATGTTGTACTCGTTTTGCACACAAACGATATCCACAATTTTACGTGCTTCAACCACCTGCGCGGTGGTGACATTACTCAGCCCGATGTGCTTCACCAACCCTTGCTGCTGGAGCTCAGCTAATACATTAATTGAAGCTTCAATCGAGCCTTCGCGCGGCCCATGACCGTCACCGATCATCACGCGCATATTGACCACATCCAGCGCATCAAGCCCCAGATTTCGCAAGTTGTCGTGTACCGCCTGTTTGAGCTCTTCTGGCGAAAATGCCGGAAGCCAGGATGCATCATCACCGCGACGAGCACCAATCTTGGTGACAATGACCAGATCGTCGGCGTAAGGATGCAGCGCTTCGCGGATAATCTGGTTGGTGACGTGAGGACCATAAAAATCGCTGGTATCAATGTGGTTCACGCCAAGTGCCAGCGCTTCACGCAGCACGGTAATTGCCGCATGGCGGTCTTTGGGCGGGCCAAAAACACCCGGACCGGCGAGTTGCATCGCCCCGTAACCGAGGCGATTCACAAAGTGGGAACCAAGGGAAAACGTGCTGTACTGGTTCATAACGTCCTGCCTGTATCATCATGATGAATGTGAAGACAGTATAGAAAGCCTGAGTGGGAAGATACTGTGCCTTTTATGCCATTTTGTAACCAACGTGAGGATTCTGGGGAGCGTATGAGCCTCATGACAAAATACATCTGCCAACGAGGAAGTAGATTCTATTTCTGCGAGTCGCTTTCAGAAAAACGGGATTGTCTGCGTTGGTTGGGCGTTGTATCCTTTTGTTGCGTCCGCAAAATCAGACGCCGGGATTGACCTCCTGAATACTCTTAGTGGCGACACAATGCACATCTGTGCTTTTTTTGTGTCGTGCGTATGGTCACATCTCAATGGTGGGCCAGGCAGGGGCATCGCAAGATGCACCGGTGTCAGTGAGGCCGGTAATGCTAACTCTGTCTGGTTCCGCCACCCGTGAAATTAGCATTTCCAGTGGTGGAAGTTATTGATTACTCACTGGAGGCTGCCCTATGGCTACGATCCTCAACTCTGACGGCACAGTCGGTAATACCGACCCAACGGTTCCTGCCACTCACGTTAAACACTCAACGCCCCCTCAATCACCATCACGTTCAAAAAGAGTGAAACCCTCGACCATGGCGAACTGTGATTCCGATTCCGTGCCAGATTTTACCCACTGCGAATTTTACTCAACCGTTGGCGAGCATGCGATCCGCCTACATGGCGAATGGATGCCCCTGGCCGGATTTACGGAAGGAACACCGTTAAAAATCCGCGTGATGAAAGACTGTATTGTGATTACAGCGCAAAACACCAACGAGCTATGGGGCTGCATTGAAGGAATGAGCGTAACGGGTACTAACAAACAGAAAGTTCAGGCCTGGCTGAAAACCTTCCCGGGGACACTGCATGATGCCGGGGATATTCCGGCGATAAAACGCGGAAGATGATGAGTGGCTCCCGGTGATAAACCGGGATCTCATATTACTCAGCATTATATTTATATAATCTGAGAGATCGACATAAAATAAAAAAGTCGTGCAGCCCCGCTCTCATTATCAATGAATTATTACTCAACTATTTCCACACAAGACCAGTGGCAACTGCAAAAAAACACCCTGGGTTTTGGCTGGATTATAAAGAGGCAGGACTTGATACCGGGCGGGGCGTGACGGTGAAGATTTCGGAGGGGGGCCTGACCATCATCGCTGACAACAACGAGATGCAGGAATTGCGTGAGCAGCTTTATCAGTCTAAACAGGCAGTTAGGGGGATTAAAGACGTGCTTGTTTAGTGGAATGAACAAGAGTTAAATAATAAAAAGCCGGGAAGAATTAATTTCTTGCCCGGCTTTTTATCAGCAAAAGTGAAAATAAATATCACTTATTAAGTCACCATCCACTTGATCGACAGTTCTGATTTTGACTTTATTAAAATCCGCCAAAATACCTTTTACTGGCACATCAGGCTTTGATATATCATCATAAAATGGTTCTCTTTGACTCTCCGGAACATACGTGTTTATTAAATAAGCAAGGTTCTTTCGTAATTCATCATCTGTCATGGCATTTACTCTGGAATAACACTAATACGTTCAAAAATAATAGGGTAATTATGTTCTATCGGTAGCAACTGTAATACCCCACCTTTGCCATACTCAGGATATGCGCTGGTAAAAAGCTCATATCCAGGCCCTCTTCCACCATTGGCTAGTGGGACTTGAACCTGAGGCACACCATTTTTATAAAGTTGTAATGTATCAAACTCTCCTAATAGCCGCGCATCACTCCATGAATCAGGGTTACCTTTCTCATAAAATATTTGATAGGCATCTCTGGCTTCATGTCCAGAGTTATATTTGGTATACCCGAAGTAACTTAATGGAGCCGAATTATTTTCCATTGTCTGTGCAGCATATTTGCTATTCATATACCGGTAAGCGGTAGAAGGCATAGTCGATCCAGGACCACCAGGCCCAACATAAAAATCAGGTTTCCCTTTACTTAAAGGTATAGAAGTCGCCGCCAAACCAAGCGGATCAACCCACCCACACGGATTCCCCACATACCGGTAAGTCTGCTCCCCGCCACCCAGCCCCAGCGGGTCACTCACCAGATACATCCCACTTTCCGGCTCGTAGTACCTGAACCGGTTATAGCACAGCCCCGATTCCGCATCCCGCCACTGCCCGGCGTACAACATCCCCGGGTCGGCTTCCTCATCCTCCCGCCTTCGCGGTGTACCGTCATCATGAGCGGCGGCAATCAGCCGCCCCCACAGCGTCGTTTCCGCCGGACGTCTGACCACATCACCTGTGCTGTTAAAGAACATCAGTGGGCGGCCCGTCGGCTCGCTCACCGCATGGCTTGTCCGCGTCACCCACCTGACCGGCTCTGTCGGATGTGCCTGTCGCGACCGGCTGTATTGCTGGCTCAGCAGTTCATAACCGCTGAACACCAGGTGACGCACGCTGTACAGCGTATCATCACGGTATTCCCGGATTTCCGCAATACTGGCGCCGTCCCACAGGTAGGTGGTACGCAGCTTTTTAGCGTCGCAGCGCTTTTCGGTTCGCCTTCCGCTGCCGTCGTAGCGATAGTCCCACTGCTCGCCCGTGGCGCTGCGGTAGCCCGTCAGCTGGTCACGGCTGTCCCAGCGAAACTGCTCCTGCTCTGGCCGGTAGCCGTCGCGGTGGGTAGTACGGCTGACCATCCGCCCTGCCGCGTCATACTCATACGTCCGGTTTCCGGCACGGTTCAGACGGTGGCCTTTCTGGTACTGCGCGTCGCCCTGATAGCCGCAGCTGTCGTAGCGGTAAACCTCATCGTGCGCACCCGCGTAACGGCCGCCGCCCGTCACCTTAACTTCCGTGACCTGACCGTTACGGTCAGTCTGATACTTTCGCCGCGTTTCGCTGCCCGTTTCGCCACATTCGCTCAGCGCACTGAGATTGCCCGCGTTATCGTATTGATATCCCCGGCTCAGCGAGGCGTAAAGTGACGTGCCGCCTTCCGGGTAATGCCCCGCCCGCTGGGACAGTAACTGACCGGCTTCGTCCCATTCATGCTCCTCGGCAAAACCCCGGCTGCCGACACGGCGGATTTCCCGGCCCGCCTCATCGCGTGCGAATGCCAGCATTTCCCCGCCCGGCAGCACCACCTGCACCAGCTCGCCCGCGGGGTTGTAGCGGTACGTTGTCTTCAGTAGGGTTTCGTCCGGATGCTTACCATCTTCCGGCGGCAGAATACAGCGCGTCACCGTCTGCGCATCCGGGTAATGGTACTCAATCGCCCGTTTGCCCTGCGTGACCACCTGGACCCGGCCCCGTTCATCGTAGCCGGTGCGCTGCTCTGAGTCCGGACTGAATATCGCCGTCAGCCTGCCCGTTTTGTTATACGCGTAGCGCGTTTTCCCTTCCGGCGCGGTGACCGTCGCCAGACGGCCCGCGGCATCGTGACCGTAACGGAGAGTCTCATCGAGACCGTTCGTTTTACTCAGGCTCAGGCCGTCCGGGTCGTAGGTGTACCGCCAGCTGACCCCGCCCCAGTCATGCTCTTCCGCCACCCGTCCCATCGGGTCCAGCACATAACGGTAGGACTCACCCTGCGGACTGATAACTTCGGTGAGTTGCAGGGTGTCTTTGTCGTAACGATACTGCCAGCGGTGGCCTTCGCCGTCGGTGCGCGACACCGGTAAATCAAACGGGCCATAGCCCATCTGCCACGGCACGCCGTTGCCGTCCGTGTAGGTCAGCAGGTTACCGTGGCGGTCGTACGCAAATCCTTCCGCCCCGGAGCCGCTGCGCTGGAGTCCGCTCAGCTTATGGTGTTCCTGCCATTGCAGCCGTGCATCCTGCACACCGGGGCCACGGACGTGCACCGGCAGATCGTGGCCGTTGTACTCCGTCTGCTGAGACCGGCCCATCACGTCAGTGACCGTCTCCACCCGGTTGTGGTGGTCGTAGCTCACGCCAAGACGGTGCTCATCGCGCCGGAACACACCGGATAACAGCCCCTGAGGCGTGTACTCCAGCCGGGTCTCCTCGCCCTGCGGTGACACCAGACACACCGGCAGACCGCGCTCATCACAGCGCTGCGTCCACGTCTGACCGCCCGGATCCGTGGCCGCACTCAGCAGACCGCGTTCATCATAGGCGTACTGCCATACCGCGCCGTCCGCCGCCGTATAACGGGTGAGCTGACCATGTGACGTATCGTACTCAAAACGCTCCAGCCTGCCCGCCGGTGACAGGCGCGCCAGCAGGTGGTGGTACTCATCCCACTCAAAGGTGGTCAGACTGCCGTCCACCGCCTGCTCCTGCAGAATGTTGCCGTGAACGTCATAGCGGTAATAGCTGGTGCCTTTGCCGTCTGTGACTGAGGTGATACCGTCGGCATACGCCAGCGTCGCCTGATAGTAACCTTCCGCACCGCCGGTGGAGACCACCCGGCCCAGGCCATCGTAGGTAAATCCGCACCAGGTCTGGTTGTTATCTGACCAGCGGATAAGCCGCCCGGCAGCGTCGTAATCGTAAAACAGGTGATAGCCCAGACGTGCATCCGCTTCCGTCAGCCTCCCCACTTCATCCTGCCGGTAGGTCGCCAGGGTCTGGAGGCCGTTATCGGTGCGCAGAATATTTTTGAGATAGCCGCTGTCGTGGTAGGTCAGTCGCAGGCGGATCCCGTCCGTATGGCTTACGCCGGTCAGCCGGTACTGCGCGTCGCGCTCAAAGGTGATGCGGTTGCCGCCGGTGTCGCTCATCGCACCCAGCAGGTACATGCGGTCTTCAGCCGAATGTGCCAGACGCAGGTTCTCCGCATCGTCCGTGACCTGCTGGCGCAGGCGGTAGCCCGCAAACGCATCGTAAAAGAAGCGGCTGCTCAGCGAGTCGCGGTCAAACAGTTCCAGATAATCATCGCGCCGCCGCAGAATAAACTGCGCATGATACGGGTTCACCGCCGTGTCGCTGTCGCCTTCAAAGGCGAAACTCAGCGTATCGCCAAGGGTGATGATATCGACCCGGCTTCCACGGGCACGAACCCAGGCATAATCGCTCCAGGAGTCCCCCCAACTGAGGCCAGTCAGGCCATGAAGCGGCAGAACGGAGCTGTGGAAGCGGGTAAAGGAAAGCGGTAACGTCTGGCCCAGAGTGAAGTCTGTGCGTTCGTCGCAGAAGGCGCCGGTGACTGGATCAACTGGATCTTTCACCCATTTGACGACCTTCCCCCAACCGCTTTTTAGTTTGCCGCCGGTACGGGCCACCAGGCTACCCAGCTTCGCACCTGCCAGCGTGCCCAGCCTGCCGAGTTTAGCTGCCAGACTCGCAATTTTTCCTGCCAATGCCGTCGGCGGCAGCAGAAAACTCGCTATCGTGATTGCCCCCAGTATCTGCCGCTGCCATGGCGCGAATTCTGGCTGGATCTCCAGATAAGTCACCTTCCCGCCGCCGATAAAAACGTTTTCCGAGCCTTCAACGATGGCAGCACTACACTCCAGCTTGTCACCCTTTCGCGCTGCGGGTTGGTTGTTTATAAACACATTGCTGCTGCCCTGCGCTATCCGCGGTGGTTTGAGTTCTTTGGAACAAATTGCTGTGTCCATCCCTGCTTCCGGGAAGTTAACATCTTTTTCGATTTCGCCGCGGCCTCCAACCATCTCCGCAAACTTCATAATGATGGGGCCGCAGGGTAATAACAGCGAGACACCGGCATTCAGCCGATCCATGAATCCGGCGTTGCCGTCTGCCACCGTCATTGCTGCTTGCACTGGGGCCAGCGCCAGTTCCTCAGCCTTCTCCAGCACCGCATCAAACAGCGCTTCGGCTTTATCTCCCCATCCCGGCTCCTCTTCAGGTGGAGCAGGTATTGAATTCGGCGGTGGAGGCGGCGGTAGCGTGACTGCTGCTCTGGCGGCTGGCTTTTGGTTAATGAAGACGTTTTTCGAGCCGGTGTTGATGGCGCCATCCGGGTCAAAGCAGCTGTTTATCTTCTCCTCCAGCCACGATTTCGCCATTTCCACATATTCGTCAGCCCAGTAACTGCCGTACATCAGGGCGGGAATGATCACTAGCAGCGCTCCTGGCCCTGCGAGAGTACACGCCGCGATAATGACGCAACCTTCTGCAATCGTGACGACAGCCCCCAATAGCGCGCCCGCTAATGCACCAAGAAAACTCTTGTGCTGAATTTTATCTCCCAGCCTTGCTGCCTGCGGCGTTTCTGACCGTGAGGCCAGCATCTGAGAAATAGTTTTATCATTTGCCGCGCGCTGCTTTTGGCTGACGGCCATCGCCTGAAGCGACTTTTGCCTCATTGCCAGCGAACCACCGGCATTCGCCCCCTGAGGGCCTCCCTGTCCTTCACTCATACGTTGTTTTTCCGTCAGTCCTGTGACTCAGATACTTCATCCGGTGGTAATGGTTTGAAGCTTGAGACCACGTCAAGAAGCATCTTTTTTTGCCCCTCATTCAATGGAAGAGAGGTGCTAAACGTGAAGGTCAGCAGCATTTCGTTGCGTCGCTGGAAAACCGCTAACTGTTGGATGCGTCCTTGCTTACCGTCTTCTTCAGGACCATTCCAGCTGTAATCGAGCAGCCACGCGGGTTCTTCCGCTAAGGTCATTTCATGGCAAGCATGTTCGGTGTATCCATCCAATTTGCCCTGGTACAACGCAATCGTTTCCTGATACAGAGTGTCGGTTCGGGTACCCTGTGCGACAGGCTCCCGCGTGATAACGAGGTTGATCCCGCTGTTATCATTGGAAACCAGAACATGCATCGATTGATCCTGCCACTGGGCGGGCAGATATATACGGCCTTCGTTAAAAGTGAATTGCATAACACTCTCCCAATTTAGAGTTAACAGTTGATAAACACGGCTTCGCCGTTAATGGTGATGCCGTCCTTAGTCAGTTGAATAAATGTGTTGCCAACCTGTAACTGAATACCGTCCGGGGTCAGCGCAATCATGCTTTCCTCAACAGACAGTGAGATCTGTTTAGCCGCCTGATAAGACTGCATCCCGTCATTACTTCCGCCGTTATCAACCGCCCTGACCTCTACCGATCCCGCTGTCGTTCCGCGTAACTTAAAAACATCCTCCATCAATGACCCTTTCCGGACGGTGGTCATGTGATCGCTTTTCTGGACATCCATAAGATGGAAGCCTTCCGCGATGGTCACGGTCTGGTTGTTTTTCACGGCTTCAAAATGGTCATGGGTCACGAGGGTGGTCCGGTCATTGAGCACTTCCGTCTTCATGTCCTTCTGCGCATGCATCGACAGCAGCTCCTGCCCGGCTTTATCCTCAAACATCAGTTCGTTATACCCACTGCCCATATAGGTTTTTGAGCGGATGGTCATCTGCGTCTTCGTCCCCGGAAGGCCGCCCGGCGGGGTATTATCGGCATGGTAGGTTCGCCCCATAATGATCGGCTGATCCGGATCGCCATTCAGGAAATCGACGATCACCTCCTGACCCACGCGCGGGATGGCTAAGTTACCGAACCCCGGCCCCGCCCACGCCTGCGCGACCCGGATCCAGCACGAGCTGTCCTGGTCTGGCGGGTTATAGCGGTCCCAGTTGAATTTCACCCGTACGCGACCGTGCTCGTCGCAGAAGATTTCTTCGCCTTCCGGGCCGGTAACCACCGCCGACTGTGGGCCATCCACCGATGGTTTCTGCTGTGGCACCGGCCGCCACGTTCTGTCTGCCGGGATCACCGTAAAATCATTCTCAAGGGTGGTTCCTGCGCCGGAACGCCCTGCCACCGCCTGCGGCTGGCTACCCTGCAAAGCGCTGCTCACCACCTGCCATTCCCGGTTCAGGCTCGCCTGCGGGTGTTCCGTCAGCGTAATACGCCGTCCCGGCCATATTTCAGGGGAACGGCTTTTCCCCTGGGCCGCCTCGGCATTATTGCGCCATCCCTCCATCTGCCAGCGGGTGAAGTTCTGCCCGTGTGCATCCTTGAAACGACCAGGATAGTCGAACACTTCATACTGCGTGCGCTGGTAATCCTGATGTTCGCCCTCGTGCTTAAAGCGGCCTGCCCAGCCCGGGCGTTTAAAGGTGTAGTCCTTGCCGATGACGGAAGAGGGCCGTATCTGCGCGCTATGACGGAACTGGCTGATGCACGGCGTGCTCACCTCTGTGCGGGTATTCGGGTTCCACGGAATTTCAAACGCCTTCGGTAGAAAGCGCACCGTGTCGCACAGCACCAGACTCTGGTCATCGCTGTCAGATGAGTGCTCTTCGTAGAAGAACAGCCCTTCCTCCGCGGCCATCCGCGCCAGAAAGTCATAATCCGTTTCCCCGTACTGCACGCAGAATTCCCGCGCCGGATGCGCCTCGCTGAACAGCGGACTCCAGTCCGTGACCCCGTTTTCCTGCAATATCGTCCCGAGGATGCTTTTAATATCCTCATTCTGGAAAATACGGGAGTTCTGGCGCAGTGCGGCGCGCCACAGCGGCGGGCGGACTCGCATGCTGTACAGCATCTGGTGCCCGTCGTTTTCGCCCTGTTCAAACCAGGTCACAATGCCGTTCACCCGGCGCTGTATCTCCGTGCCCTGCCAGATTTTGAGGTGCGCCGGTTTTTCCAGTACCTGAGAGAAATCCATGCTGAGAAGCTGCTGGCTGACCAGCGAGATATCGAGGGTAAACAGTGAGGAAAAGGACTGACTCAGATGAAAGGACGTCACAACCAGCGAGTCCGGTGGCAGGCCGTCCACCTCCAGAGTGAAACGTAATCCTGTAGACATTAATAACCTCGTGAATTGTTGGAAAACATATTTCCATATAATATGAATATAAATGGGCAGTATTATTGCATCGAGCACGCTACCGCTGAGGCTGGTAGCCCCACCAGCCTCTCTTGTTATCTTGAATTGAGGTGTGCCGGATAAGTCAATCGTTCAAAACGACATCAATAACTATCTGATACCAATAATAAAAACCCATAATCTGGAAGGTGAATCCACTCAACACATAAAATCAATAGTTTATTTGGCTATAGTTATTGAACGAATGAATATTTAAAACCTCAGAACCGATAAGAAAATATTATCCCGCTGCAAAGAATACGCTTCTCTTTATCGATCCAAAAGTATTTTAAAAATCATTGCCACAATCTATATATACGATGCTATTTATACACATATAAAACATATATTGTTTTAATGGTTTATAAAATCATTAAAACGGGAGAGGAGTTCACATCTGGAGAAGTGTATTGTTGAAGAGGGTTAATTCATTAGAACTATTATTACGAAGTTACGATAAATAGTGGCACCAACAGCAGCGGCACAATACCGCCTACCCAGAAAAAGGAGCGTTTATGAACACCGATGATTAACGGGATTTTCGTGATTTACGTATAAGACTTATCGTCAGCGCCCTATTTTTCCCCTCTCCGCTTACGCCTACCATCCGGGTATTCCAGACAATACCCGGAGATACCATGAAAGCATTTGCTATTACCCGCGCCGCCACCGAAGGCAGCAACATTCCGTTTATTACCGCGATTGAGTTGCCCGTCCCACAAGCGCAAGGCCACGATATTTTGGTTGAAATTAAAGCTGTTTCCGTTAACCCAGTTGACACCAAAGTCCGCGCCGGATTCTCCTCGGATACCCCACGCATTCTGGGCTGGGATGCGGTTGGCGTCGTCAAAGCCACTGGTGACAACGTCACGTTATTTACACCTGGAGATGAAGTTTGGTACGCCGGTGCGCTAGGCCGTCCAGGCAGCAACAGTGAGTTTCAGCTTGTAGATGAGCGCATCGTCGCACTGAAGCCACGGACGCTGGATAACGCCTCAGCGGCGGCGTTACCGCTCACCGCGATCACCGCCTGGGAGCTGCTGTTCGATCGTCTGGGCGTTCAGCGCGATGGAAATGCTGGCGATACTTTACTTATCGTCGGTGCTGCAGGTGGCGTCGGTTCTATCCTGACGCAACTGGCGAGCAAGTTGACGAAAATGACGGTTATCGGCACCGCGTCTCGCCCCGAAAGCCAGAAGTGGGTACGCGAAGCGGGGGCGCATCACGTTATCGACCACAATAAACCGCTTACCGAAGAGCTGGCGCGTATTGGCATTAATGAAGTGACGCATGTTGCCAGCCTGAACAATACCGAGGGGCATTATCTTCAACTTATTACCGCCCTCGCGCCACAGGGGAAACTGGCGCTCATTGACGATCCGCAAAGCCTGGACGTGGTGCCGCTGAAGCTGAAAAGTATTTCGCTGCACTGGGAATTTATGTTCACTCGCTCGATGTTTGAAACCCGCGATATCAGCGCTCAGCATCGCCTTTTGAGTGAAGTGGCAACGCTAATTGATAATCAAACCCTCGAGACCACGTTGGGCCAACATTACGGGGTCATCAATGCCGTGAATTTACAAAGGGCGCATGCACAGCTGGAAACGGGCCGCGCTGTTGGGAAAATTGTGCTGGAGGGATTTTAAGATGATTTCAATTATTGCCGTCTTAAAAGCGAAAACGGGAAAAGTGGATGAATTACGTGAAGCGCTCAAAGCGCTGATATTGCCTACACGTCAGGAGCCGGGTAATACCGACTACACGCTGTTTCAGTTACGCGACGAGCCAGAAGTATTCTATATGCGAGAGTCATGGCGCGATCAGGCGGCGCTGGAAGAGCATATTTCCCTGCCCTATTTTCAGACCTTTATCGGACAGATGGACAGTTTGCTGGCAGAGCCTTTAAGACTGGATTATTTGACGCCTGTAGAGGCGGAGTAAACCCGGCGGCGCTGCGCTTGGCCGAGCTACGAGAGCGATAACCATCTTAGGTAATGGGCAGGCCATTGCGTTGTTTGTGTGCCGGGTCGGCCCATGGCAAAACCATGTCCACCATTAGGATAGCGGTACAAGGTAACCGGAACGCGTGCTTTAACGCAGGCGGCCTGCATGATTAGCGTATTGTGCGGATCGGACACCGTATCGTTTTCAGCCTGAACCAGAAACATTGGCGGCGTTTGGTCAGTGACATAATTTTGTACTGACCATGCCGCGTTCTGCACATCCGTTGCCGTATTTCCCACCAGAATTTTATGCGTTGAGCTGTGGTTGTAGGGTTTCTCCAGCGTGATGATGGGGTAAATCAATGCGGCACGGTCGGCGTGCGCAGGCCGTTCGTCAATCGCATCGTGGATGGGATAGCTACGATAATCCGCCCGCGTCGCTGCCATTCCCAGCAAATGTCCTCCCGCAGAGAACCCAAGCACGCTGACCTGTTTTTCACGCTCACGTACTATTCTCAGCGCGCGTTGTGCGTCCTGCAACGCAACCAAATTCCCGTCATGCCAGTTTTCTCCCGGCAGGCGGTAGCTAAGCATATAAGCCGTAAATCCCCTTTCGACCAGCCAGTATGCTGCTGGCCAGGCTTCCATCTCCATTTCGATGCGTTTATATCCCCCTCCCGCTGCGATCAACACCCCATGGCCCTTTGGCGATAATGGTTCAAGGACCGTGAGATACGGTATGGCGATATGACTTTGTGCTCCCTTTGCGCTCACGCGCATCTCGCCGACAGGCCCACCGCCACCGGGGGGCGTACTCGTCCACAACGACAATGTGTAAGGCATTTTTTGCGATGAGGACGACTGGACTAAACCGGACTTTGCAGCTAATGCCAGTGCGGTGAAACGAATAAGAAACTGTCGACGATCCATAAAAATACTCTACGGGTGGGAAGACGTTCAGTTAAGCAGATACAGAGGGTTGAAGGCGAATGGTAATGAATAGATTTTATTTGATTATCCGCTGTCTGCAGCTGGGTCAAATTCTGAAAAGCAGATACATGGATATACAAACAGTATTCAGCGATTGCCGAGCCCGTTCCTTGTGCTATAGGATCCTCTCAATCCCGATTGTCGGGAGAGGCGCAATGTTGCGGGGGCTTGATCCCCGGCGGCAGCTGTTGCTGGAAAGAGAAAACCCCCGCACGTTGTTCGGTAAAAACCTGGCAACATAACGGGGGCTAACTTGACCTTCGACAAGTTAAGAATAGCCG
Organism: Kluyvera intermedia; assembly: GCF_034424175.1. NCBI lineage: Bacteria > Pseudomonadati > Pseudomonadota > Gammaproteobacteria > Enterobacterales > Enterobacteriaceae > Kluyvera > Kluyvera intermedia. Next base: position 2,305,807 of record NZ_CP139986.1, on the reverse strand, counting down.
CGAACCGTTGCCATTGCAATCAGGATGGCGGTATGACGCTAATGCAATGGGTATTTATGTTCTGGCACGATCTGGGCGCTCCGCTCATCGTCAGCGTGCTCACTGGTCTGATTTTGGGCTGGTGGCATAACCGGAAGTAAATGCCCGGGCGTCAAGGCCGCCGCAATGGCAGCATGCGCCCGAACCGGGCCGCAGGAGCAACTCTGCGGCCTTTTTCGTTTGCTGGAGGGCTCGCCGTAGAAAATTAGGGGTAATTGCCTCAGACGATTTGCATTTGCTTTCGTTATATAATCAAATACACATCGTTTATTCACTCCTGATTGAGTATCTGATGTCCACATTACCCCGCTTCCTCCTGAGTCTGGCGCTGGTATGCGCCAGTCTAACCGCCGCCGCGCCTGCGCAAGCCGAGCGTATCGTCACCGACCAGCTTGGCCGTCAGGTTACCGTACCCGATACCGTTAACCGCGTAGTTGTCCTCCAGCATCAGACGTTGAATCTTCTTGTTCAGCTCAATGCGGCTGACGATATTGTCGGCGTACTAAGTAGCTGGAAAAAACAGCTTGGTCCAAATTTCGCCCGTTTTATGCCCGCGATTGAAAAAATGCCGATGCCCGGTGACCTGACCCAGGCCCATATTGAGAGCCTGCTGGCGCTGCACCCACAGGTGGTTTTTGTCGCGAACTATGCCCCCACAGAGATGATTCAGCAGATTCAAAATGCGGGGATCCCGGTGGTGGCGATATCGCTGCGCGATGATGCCGTGGGTGAAAAGAACAAGATGAACCCATCAATGGGCGATGAAGAGCGCGCCTATAACGAAGGACTTAAGCAAGGAATCCGCCTGATTGGCGAAGTGGTTAACCGCAAAAACGAAGCGAATGCGTTGATTGACTACACTTTTTCCGCCCGTGCGAAATCTAACGCGCCGGTTGCTGCAATTCCACCAACCGAAAAAGTACGCGTGTATATGGCAAACCCGGATCTCAATACCTACGGTTCAGGTAAAAATACCGGTCTGATGATGCAGCATGCCGGTGCGATAAATGTCGCGGCCGCCACGGTGAAAGGCGCGCGCCAGGTGTCTTTGGAACAGGTGCTGCAATGGAACCCGCAGGTAATTTTTGTCCAGGATCGCTATCCGGATGTCGTGAAGCAAATCACCACGGATCCACAGTGGCAAGGCATTGATGCGGTTAAACATCATCGCGTCTGGTTGATGCCGGAATACGCTAAGGCATGGGGTTATCCAATGCCAGAAGCGCTGGCGATTGGCGAGCTGTGGATGGCGAAAAAGCTCTACCCGGAACGCTATAAAAACGTCGATGTCGACGCGCAGGCACAGGATTACTATCACCGTTTCTATCGCACCGATTGGCACGCAAATGCACATCAGTAGTCATCCTAAAACGGTTCAGGGTGGGTTGATGTTACTCGCCCTACTGGTCGCGGTGGTATCGCTATGCTTTGGGCAGTACGGTTTGTCAATTGGCGACGTATTGGCCCAGCTTACCCATCCACACCGTACCGCCGATATTGCACACCAGATTGTCTGGTCCGTTCGCCTGCCGCGCATTCTGATGGCGCTGCTGGCCGGCGGCGCATTGGGACTGTGCGGCGCGACGTTTCAGGGCGTTTTCCAGAATCCCCTTGTTGATCCGCATATTATCGGCGTCACCTCAGGTTCCGCATTTGGGGGCACGCTGGCAATCCTGCTGGGCCTGAGTATGCCGATGATGATGGGCACCACCTTTTTCTTCGGTTTGCTGGCGCTGACGTTGGTCTATTTGTTGGCGGCATTGCAAAAGCGTGAAAGCACGCTGGTGCTGATTCTCGCGGGGATTATTCTCAGCGGTTTTTTTGCAGCGCTGGTGAGCTTGATGCAGTACATGGCTGACACCGAGGAGGTCTTACCGAATATCGTATTCTGGCTGTTGGGTAGCTTTGCAACAGCTAACTGGACGAAAGTCCTGCTGCTGGCACTCCCTGTCGCGATCGCCGCACTGGTACTTTATAAGCTGCGCTGGCGTATCAATCTGCTGTCGCTTGATGATAAAGATGCGCGCGCATTGGGTGTCCAGGTGACCGCATTACGTCGCGGAGTACTGCTATGCTGCGCGCTGCTGGTTGCCGCGCAGGTGTCTGTTAGCGGCAGTATTGCGTGGGTGGGGCTGGTGATCCCGCATTTGGCGCGCATGCTAACGGGGGCCGATCATCGCCGCTTACTCCCCTGCGCATTCTGGCTAGGGGCAAGCTTTATGGTTCTGGTTGACGATCTTGCCCGTACCCTGACCGCCGCCGAAATTCCGATTGGGATCATCACCGCGCTGGTTGGTGCCCCTATCTTTGCCATCATGCTGGTACGCGCAAGCCGTAAAGGAATGCTGAAATGACCCCGACGTTAACGCTCTCAAATCTGGAGTACGGGCATAAAAAAGCGTTATTCGCGGCGTTAAGCCTTCACTGTCAACCCGGTGAGGTCTGGGCCGTGCTGGGTGCGAACGGACGCGGGAAAAGTACGCTTTTAGATACGATAACCGGCATTCTTCCGCCACTTGCCGGTGAAATCACCGTCTCGGGCGGCACGGGCATCGTGCCTCAGTCGTTTCACCCTGCTTTTGCATGGCGAGTCAAAGAAGTGGTCTTAATGGGCCGCGCGCGTCACATCGCCCTTTTCTCACAGCCGCAGGAAGAAGATGAGCGGCAGGTATTGAATGCATTAGCATTGCTGAACATTACACCACTTGCCGATACGCTGTTCAGCACCCTTTCCGGTGGGCAGCAGCAACTGGTGATGATCGCCCGGGCACTGGTCAGCGCCAGTCAAAACATTTTGCTGGATGAACCTTGCTCGGCGCTGGATTTAGGCAATCAGCAAACGGTATTGCAGCTCATCAGCAATCTTGCACATCTCCAGTCGCGTACGGTGATGTTCACTACCCACGACCCTACTCATGCGCTGCAGGTTGCCAGCCATACGTTGCTGCTGTTACCCAACGGGCAGTGGCTGGCAGGAACAACGGCGGAGATTGTGCAAGAGGATAATCTGCAGCGAGCTTACGGCGTAGTAGTGCGTAAAATCCAACTAGAGGATTACCCTACGGCGGTGGTGACGCCGCTATTTAAACTGGATCGCTAACGGCGAGAAATCCAGCATCACGCAGGCAGCGCTGCCCTTCCTCCGCGAGGATAAACTGGCAAAATTGCCGAGCAGCGTCGCTTTCATCCAGCATTGCCAAATAATATTCGCAGCGGATATTCCACGGTTGTGGAATCGTTACGTTGCGAATATCCGTGTCCCCCATCGACGCAGTGGCGTAATGCGCATACCCAATGAACAAATCTGCCAGACCTTGTCGAATCAACCAACGACTCGCGATTTCTCCAGGCGGTACCGTCAACGAATCGCGCCCACCGACCAGTTGTATCGCACGTTGCTTGAGGGACGCCCCCAAGCCGGGATAGTCGATATCAAGGCGCTCAAAGAGCTGCCAGGTATAGTCTCCGGACGGGTCGCATAGCGGTGTCGATGTGCCCAGCCGCAGCGCGGCATCACTCAGTAACCCCAACCAATCCTTCCCCATCGTTTGCGGCGTATTTTTCACCGTTAAAATCAGCTGGTTTTGCGCAAAAGGTTGCAGACCGTGCGCACGCCCCGTTTCACATAACCTGTGTGGATGTTGATGGTTTGCTGAGGCAAACACTGAGCAGGCGGCCCCACGTTCAATACGTTCGCGCAACAAACCAGCCGGGCCGAAAACAATCTCAACCGCGATCCCCGTACGTTGGGTAAATTGGGCTTGCAGTGGGATAAATGCGCGGCGTAGGCTGCCTGCCGCCAGTAAGGTCAGAGTAGAGTTCATAAGCGGTACGTAGTAGCCCGAGAAAGCGCTATATTACTCGGGCTATTACGCTATTGACCAGCGCTTTAGTAGCGAATATCCGCCAGCGACTGTAACTGTTCCGGTGTTGCTACCGGCAAGTGGAAAAAGTCCAGGTAGGCTGGGATCATCTCAAACAACATATCGGTTCCACGCTGTACCGGACAACCTCGCGCCATCGCGGATTTGAGAAACGGTGTAAATTCCTGCTTCATAACCACTTCTCCCACGAATGCACTGGGATCTATTCGCTCAACGTCCATAGGCAGCGGATCGCCAGGTGACATGCCCAGCGGCGTGGCGTTAACCACCAGTGAGTGTCCAGCCGGGTCGTTCGACATAATCTTCAGTTTAAGCCGTGGATAGTGCGTCTGGAGACGATCTGCCAGCGCCTGCACAGTGGCTTCCCGGGGATCAAACAGCGTTAAGGCACTTACCCCTGCAGCGGCCAGCGATGCCGCGATCGCCGACCCTACGCCACCGCTCCCGACAACCAACGCACGTGCACCGTGGGTTTGAAAACCTTTACGCTGAATGCCGCGAACAAAACCGTCGCCGTCGAACATATCCCCGGTTAGCGTGCCGTCATGTTCCCGACGAATCGCATTACAGGCACCCGCAATTTGCGCGGTCGGGCTAAGCCGGTCTACCAGTTCGCAGGTTGCCACTTTATGCGGCATGGTGACCAGGGCACCGGTAATGTTGGTCAGTGAAAACAGTGTAGGAATCAGTGCGGCGTAATCCTGTGGCTTCACTCCCATCGGCACCACTTTGACATCCACCCCCTGATTTTCAAACCAGGGATTATAGATCATCGGGGCTTTAAAGCTGGCGGTCGGATATCCCAGGTGCGCGATCAACCGCGTGTGTCCGCTAATCTGCATGTACACCCTCCTGCTGTTGAAGATCCAGTTCAATGCGTTTCACGTCACCGAGGATAAATAAATAGGCGATAACGCCCAGTAGCGCGGCTCCGCCAATATAGATAAGGGCATAGAAAAAATTGCCGTAGGCGGCAACGATAAAACCAATCACCAGCGGTGTGAGGATCCCCGCCAGGTTGGCGCAAAAGTTAAACAGACCGCCAGTTAAGCCGCCCAATCCTTTTGGTGCCATATCCGAGATAAGCGTCCAGCCCAGTCCAACCATGCCCTGCCCGAAAAAGGCAAACGACATCACCAGAATCACCGCCGTATCGCTGGAGAGCCAGTTGGCGCTGATAATGCAGCTTGCCATCAGCAGACCGGCGATAATCGGCAACTTGCGTCCCAGATTGGCATTACCGGTGGCCTTGAGTAGTTTATCCGATACCCAGCCGCCAAACATCACGCCACCCGCCGCTGCCAGGAATGGCAGAATGGCGAAGAAACCTACCTTAAGCCACGGCATATGCCGTTCCGTTGCCAGATAGGTGGGGAACCAGGTCAGGAAAAAGACCAGCACCGTATTCCCCGCAAACTGACCAATGCTGGCACCGATAATCTGTCGTTTGCTCAGCAGTTGACGCACCAGCGGCCAGCTAAAAGCCTTGTGCTGTTCGGCACCGGAACTCATGCCGCCACCCGCGGTAATATAGTCACGCTCCTGTTCACTTAAATGTGCATCTTCATGCGGCTCACGGTAGTGTCGCCACCAAACCAGCGCAAAGAGAATGCCAACCACACCGACGGTGACAAACAGTGCTCGCCAGCCAAAACCGTCCATTATCCAGAACAGGAATGGCGCAAAACAAGCTAGTCCAAGGTATTCCCCTACCGTGTACACCGCCGTCGCTTTGGCACGCTCATGTTGTGGGAACCAGGCGCTCACCACCCGACTGTTTACCGGAAAACACGGTGCTTCACTAACGCCCAGACCAAAACGGCACAATAACAGCGTTTTTAAACCGACGGCGAATCCGTGGAACAGCGTAAACAGCGACCAGAAACCCAATGCCAGAAAATAGGTTATTTTATTGCCAAACCTGTCGAGGAACATACCGCCGGGAATTTGCGCCAACGCGTAAGTCCAGGCAAAAGCGGAAAAAACGATCCCCATCATCGCTGCACCGATCCCCAGTTCCTGTGTCAACTGCGGGGCAGCGATGCCCAGCACGGTACGGTCGAGATAGTTAATCATGGTACCAACGGCCAGCAGCGCCAGAATACCTATGCGCCGCCGGGAGCGAGGGACTGCGTTGACCGCTTCAGCGGTAGCCACGCGATTATGGCCGAGTGAGTTCATAGTGTTTACCTGTCATTGTCGGGTGCAGATGAATATTATTTTTATGTTCGACTTCTGTGGCACTGACGTACCGGGTGGTACATTTTATGATTTAACGGTACTGCATTGCTGAAAGCCGCACGGCGGCATTCACTGCGCCGTATTGCGTGTATCCGTGACGTCTTTCCGTCAATTCAAAGAAGAAACGGCCTTCACTAAACGGCCAGGTGTAACGATGTAAGAATTCACCGCCTGTGCTGTCACGGTCGTAAAGGATTTGCTGGCGCTGGAGGATGTCGGTTTGCACGGCAGCGCCGAAGCGCGCCAGTAGGTCTTCATAATAGTTCGCCGGTACCGGCAGCGAGAGCGAGGCATCCAGCGGGTCGGTCTCCAGCAGCACCGGAAGATCGTGACAGGCAAAAGCGGCATGCTGCAACCCTGCCCCCTGGTAGCAAGCCACCGACCGCGCGATTTGCGTGGCGCGGCTTTGAGAAATGTTCAGCGCGAGTCGGATAGTACCCTGAGGACTTTGCACCGCCAGGCTTCGCACCAGACCGTACGGATCGGGCATCGTTTGCTCGTGCTCCAGCGTAAAGCCGAGCACCGTGCGGCAGAACATGACCCAGTTATCCCGGCTGTCTGCGTCCATTCCGAGGGCCAGATGGTCAATACCCAACAGCCTCCCGCCGTTGCTATCCGCGGTCAGATTGAAGTCTTGTGCGTAAATATCCTGATGATCGTCAACCAGATAAATCAGGCTGCCGTCAGGCGCGCAAACTGCCGGGATAGCACTTTCATTCGGCCCGGCATCGCCTTGCCAGGTGGCGTAACCGTAGGCTTTAGCCCGCGCGACGATTGGCGCACTCTCACTGACCCGCAACGCCATGGCACAAAGCGAAGTGCCGTGACGCTGATAGAAATGATCGGCCCAGCTGTGGGGCTGATAATTGATAATCACCCGCGCACCGCCGTTGCTCCATAGCGCGACCTGTTTTGTCCGGTGCATTCCCGCCAATCGGAATCCCATCCCGCCCAGCATTGTGCTGAGTTTTTTTGCCTCTGCTGGACTGGCGGCAAATTCAATAAATTCGGTACCGTTGAAGGTAGGTAAGTCAGCCGCCTGGAATAAATCAGCATGGGTATTATCGAGCGCCCGACGGGTCTGTTCTTCCAGCCACAACAACGAGCGGTAGCCATCTTTCGCCGTCGCCCCATTAGGTGATGCACGAAAACCGTCGTTGAAAATTTCCAGCGACCACGGCCCACGATAACCCAATTGCGTGAGTTTACGGGTAAACTCCACCAACGGCAGTTCACCTTGCCCAGGGAAGCAGCGGAAATGGCGGCTCCATTCAAGAACGTCCATTTTCATAATCGGCGCGTCAGCCAGTTGCAGGAAGGTGATTTTTTCCATCGGGACTTCATGCAGACGCGTCAAATCATCGCCTAATGACAAGATGTGGAAACTGTCGAGCACAATACCCAGCGCCGTGCTATCAACGGCTTTTACGCGCTCCCAGGCCTGATACCAGCGGTTAACGTGAGTGCCCCACGCCAGCGCTTCGTAACCCACCTTTATATTCTCTTGTTCAGCCAGCGTCGCCAGCGCACGCAGGTCCGCAACCTGCTGTTCAAAATCAGCGCTGCAGTCTGCCTGAACGTTGCTGCACAGTAGCATCGTATCGCAGCCCAGTTCATGCATCAGCGCAAATTTGCGTTTAGCCCGCGCCAGATTAGCGGCAAATTGTTCGCGCGTGCCTCCCTCAAAATCACGAAATGGCTGAAATAGCGTAATTTTTAGCCCAAGTTCGTCGGCCATAGTACGGACATCTGCTGGCGTACCGGTATAATAGAGCAAATCATTTTCGAAGATTTCCACGCCCTGATAACCGGCCGCTGCAATCGCGCTCAGTTTTTCAGGCAGGGTTCCGGAAATAGACACAGTAGCAATCGAACGCAACATAGTTTCACCTGGTTTACGCTGTAACAGTTGCATCGAATATGAATCATTTGGTTCAATCGCGCCAGATTTGGTTGCCAAATTGTGATCATTGTGTGTATTTTTTGTTCCATTGGAAAAGTTAACAGGAGTTGTTATGTCCGCCATGGCTCACGATGAAGCACAATCGCTCAAAACACGTATTTTTACCGCTGCGATCGCCGTTTTTGCCGAGCATGGGCTGGCTGGCGCCAGAATGGAACAAATTGCCGGGGAAGCGCAAACGACCAAACGAATGGTGGTCTACTACTTCAAAACCAAAGAGTTGCTGTACCAGGCGGTACTGCAATATGTGTACACGCGTATCCGGGAAACGGAGCAACAGCTGGGGTTAGAAAATCAGCCCCCGGTTGAGGCATTAGTGCAGTTGGTTAAATGGAGTGTGCGTTATCACGCTGAGCATGCAGATTTTATGCGGATTATCTGTATGGAAAATATGCAGCGCGGCAAATGGCTATTGGCATCTGGTGACCTGAAACGGTTAAACAAAAGCGCCCTCTCATTACTGGAACACATTCTGCACCGTGGGCAGGAACAAGGAATGTTTCAGCCTGCGCTGGAAGCCCGGGATGTTCACCGGTTGATAAGCAGCTTCAGCTTCTATCAGGTTTCCAACTTTTATAGCTTCAATAGCCTCTATCTGGATGGTCCACTTCCGGATATTGATGATGAAGCGCTTATTACTCACCACAGCGAGCTGGCGGTTAAAGCTATTTTGCGCTTCGTCATCGCCTGATTATCCATTATTTCAGTGTGTTATGACTGACCAGAAAGTGCAGTCACTACCTTTTGCATCGCATCGCGCGTCAATTCCGAGCGCTGGATCTTGTTATTCGCCAGCGCCGTTCGCACGACTCCCGCAATAACCATGTGCTTTGGCTCCTGGCCTAAATCACGCATTTCCAGTACGACCTTACCCACAACGCGGCACATCTCCTGGTATAAAAAATCGTCTTTTGCTTGATTTCCCATTGTTTACACTCGCTATTTTCCATTAATAATCAGTTTATTATTGTTTTGTTCTGCCGATAAAGCAAATCAACGCGTAATGCTCTATGACCTGAGTTCGTTCGTTGCGCATCGCAACTGTTACGTTTTGGCAAGATATTCGTTTTTATTTTGTTAATTAGCGAGTTTTGATTTTGAAACAGCGTTTTCATTTTCTTTTTTGCGCATTACATCGTATAATCTGCGGCGTTTCTTTCTTGAATGGTTTCAGCTCATTGGACTGCATTAATAAACGATTAAAACATCGCCTATTTCACTATGCTGAACCTCTAGCACACTTTCCTCTGCACGCTTTTTTTATGTCACCTATCCTTATGGCGTGGCATAGCAACTTTCGTAATACAGCTTTAGCTCTATGGCCATGTGGGCATGGAGCGAAAATTCAAAATCCCAATCCTTCTCAATCTCAACCTAAAAGACTAAGACTGTCATGAAAAAGACCAAAATTGTTTGCACCATCGGACCAAAAACTGAATCCGAAGAGATGTTAGGCAAAATGCTTGACGCTGGCATGAACGTAATGCGTCTGAACTTCTCCCACGGTGATTACGCAGAACACGGCCAGCGCATCAAAAACCTGCGTAACGTGCTGAGCAAAACCGGTAAGAAAGCCGCTATCCTGCTGGATACCAAAGGCCCAGAAATTCGCACCATCAAGCTGGAAGGCGGTAACGACGTTGCCCTGAAAGCTGGCCAGACCTTCACTTTCACCACCGACAAATCTGTTGTGGGCAACAACGAAACCGTTGCTGTAACTTACGAAGGTTTCACCACCGACCTGACCGTGGGCAACACTGTCCTGGTTGACGATGGTCTGATCGGCATGGAAGTTACCGCTATCGAAGGTAACAAAGTTATCTGTAAAGTTCTGAACAACGGTGACCTGGGCGAAAACAAAGGCGTTAACCTGCCTGGCGTTTCTATCGCGCTCCAGCACTGGCTGAGAAAGACAAACAGGATCTGATCTTCGGTTGCGAACAAGGCGTTGATTTCGTTGCTGCGTCCTTTATCCGTAAACGTTCTGACGTTGTTGAAATCCGCGAGCATCTGAAAGCTCACGGCGGCGAAAACATCCAGATCATCTCCAAGATCGAAAACCAGGAAGGCCTGAACAACTTCGACGAAATCCTCGAAGCGTCTGACGGCATCATGGTTGCTCGTGGCGATATGGGCGTTGAAATCCCGGTTGAAGAAGTTATCTTCGCCCAGAAAATGATCATCGAAAAATGTATCCGTGCGCGCAAAGTGGTTATCACTGCGACCCAGATGCTGGACTCCATGATCAAAAACCCACGCCCTACCCGCGCAGAAGCCGGCGACGTCGCTAACGCCATCCTTGATGGTACCGATGCCGTTATGCTGTCTGGTGAATCCGCTAAAGGTAAATACCCGCTGGAAGCTGTGACCATCATGGCCACCATCTGCGAACGTACCGACCGCGTGATGACCAGCCGTCTGGACTTCAACAACGACAGCCGTAAACTGCGTATCACCGAAGCCGTTTGCCGTGGCGCGGTTGAAACTGCAGAAAAACTGGACGCACCACTGATCGTGGTTGCTACCCAGGGCGGTAAATCAGCTCGTGCTATCCGTAAATACTTCCCGGATGCCACCATCCTGGCTCTGACTACCAACGAAACCACCGCGCGTCAGCTGGTGCTGAGCAAAGGCGTTGTTGCACAGGTCGTTAAAGAAATCAGCTCTACCGATGATTTCTACCGTCTGGGTAAAGAAGTTGCTGTAGAAAGCGGTCTGGCTCAGAAAGGTGACGTTGTTGTCATGGTTTCTGGTGCCCTGGTACCAAGCGGAACAACCAACACTGCCTCTGTGCACGTACTGTAATAATTCACATACTTATTATAGTTTGCTTAAAAAAGCGCCCATCGGGCGCTTTTTTTATACCTACAGATAACATTGCTGAATAAAAATCAAATAGGCTCCCACTATTTAAAACGCGATTATCTAAGATGAATCCGATGGAAGTTATCTGTTTTCACAGACTTTTTCGCTAAAAAAGCCGGTAGTCGATGCTTCTTTGAGCGAACGATCAAAAATAAGGGAAAACGAATAAAAATATCTTCTCAATATAAAAAAGTTTGTGTAATACTTGTAACGCTACATGGAGATTAACTCAATCTAGAGGGTATTTATAATGAATCGTACTAAACTGGTACTGGGCGCGGTAATCCTGGGTTCTACTCTGCTGGCAGGTTGCTCCAGCAATGCTAAAATCGATCAGCTGTCTTCTGACGTTCAGACTCTGAACGCTAAAGTTGACCAGCTGAGCAACGACGTGAACGCAGTGCGTTCCGACGTTCAGGCTGCTAAAGATGACGCAGCACGCGCTAACCAGCGTCTGGATAACGCAGCTACTAAATACCGTAAGTAATAGTATCTGTGTAATGAAAATGGCGCACATTGTGCGCCATTTTTTTGCCTGAAATTCCTTTCCGCTTACTGCATCATTTTTTCTGACGACGCTTCACCATTTTGCGCCGACAGCACCGACGTCCTTGTGGCAGCCTTCGAATCTGAAACCATCATCGGATATCCCGCACGACGCGCTAAGCTTTTCGTTACCAATTCTTCGCTCACCCCTGTCTGTTCAACAAACTGCTTAAAGTCTGGCGACAGCGTAATCTTCATGGTTTGCGTATCCTGCGCTTCGTTCGGCGACAGCGGACGGTGTACTTCCAGATAGTGTGCGCCATTTGGTTCCACGGAATATTTCACCGGCTCGTTGATCACCCTGACCGTCGTCCCACTGCGAACCTGAGCGAACAGCGCTTTGATATCTGGCGCGTTCATCCGAATACAGCCGGAGCTCACGCGCAGCCCTACGCTATCCGGCGCGTTGGTTCCGTGAATAAGATACTCGCCGTTACCGTATGCCAGACGCAGGGCAAACAGACCCAACGGGTTCCCCGGCCCTGCAGGAATGACGGCTGGTAACGTAACGCCGCGCTCCAGTGAGCGAGCCCGGATGCCTGCCGTCGGTGTCCATGTTGGATTGGAGATCTTTTGTCCAACCCGAGTCGTCATTTCTGGAGTCTCAAGACCCTGTTGACCGATCCCAATAGGGAACACCTGCACCATCTGCTCGCCCGGCGGGAAGTAATACAGTCTCAGTTCGGCAAGATTGACCACAATACCTTCGCGTGGCACATCCGGTAACAGCATCTGCGAAGGAATCGTCACGACCGTACCCGCCATAGGTGAGGACGCGATGGTGTTATTGGCTTCGAGGATGAGCATCGCGGCAGTGTCAAAACGTCGTGCGATAGCCTGGAGGTTCTTATCCCCCTCCTGAACGGTGTAGGTTTGGTTGTGACCGATTAAACGGCTATTGGCTGGGGGTAATGGGTAGTCAACGCCCCAGGCGCTAGAAAACGCGCTGAGTGCGCTTAAAATGCTGAGTGTGATAAGAGACGCGCGCTTCATATCTGGATTCCTTATTCATATTCACTGACAACATTGCCAGAAAGCTGAACCACCAGTGGGCGGGCAGGTAGCCCGCCTTGTTTTGTAACAGATTGGAAGCTGTCTTTTCTATAGTAGCTAAATTAGTGAGACCTCGCCGCTGCACGCGCGCGAATTGCACGGATCATGGCTTCCAGCCCCTGAGCTCGTGAGGGGGTCAGGTGCTGCGTCAGTGCCATCTTTTCAAACCAGGGACGAACGTCAAATGCCTCGACATCCGCGGCGGTCATTTCATCGTAGAGGATAAATACGATGGCAATCAACCCCTTCACGATTGCGGCATCACTATCACCACGCAGCGTCATTCGCCCCTGTGCATCGGTACCCATGACAATCCATACCTGGCTTTGGCAGCCCTGGATACTATTTTTCGCACAGTGTTCTTCCGGGCTTAGCGGTGGGAGGCGCTGGCCAAGCTCAATGATATAGAGATATTTCTCTTCCCAGTTCGCGCAACGGTTAAAGTTACGCAGCAATTTATCTTTATCCGGTAAAGCGGCCATCGTAAGTTCCCTTTTATCCCAATAAACGTTGAATACGCTGGAGACCCGCCACCAGTCGATCCACCTCTTCCACCGTGTTGTACATGGCCAGCGACGCCCGACACATAGCCGGTACCTGGTAGAACTCCATCAGCGGCATGGCACAATGATGCCCGGTACGAACGGCAATCCCGTAATTGTCAAGAAAGCTGCCCACATCGTAGGCATGGTGTTTACCCAGATTAAAGGCGATGACGCCCAGACGGTCGGCCGGGCCGTAGAGATGCAGGTCAGGAACATGGGATAACGCATCCAGCGCATATCGCATCAGCGTCTGTTCATATTCAGCGATTTGCACAAGCCCCAGTTCGCTGACGTAATCCAGCGCCGCACCCAAACCGATAATGCCACCGGTATTCGGCGTACCTGCCTCAAACCGCCACGGCGCATTTGCCCAGGTGGTGCCCTGCGTCAGGCTGACGGTCGCAATCATCGAGCCGCCCCCTTCCCACGGCGGCATATCCTTTAGAATATCGGCCTTGACATACAGCGCACCAATTCCGGTTGGCCCATAGAGTTTATGGCCGGAGAAAGCGTAAAAATCACAGTCCAGCGCCTGGACATCTACCGGATGATGCATCACCGCCTGCGCGCCATCCACCAGCGTTTTCGCGCCATGCCGATGCGCCAGGGTAATCAATTCGGCCAACGGGTTTTCAGTGCCCAGTACGTTCGACACCTGTGTCACCGCCAACAGCCGAGTCCGTTCATCAAACAGCGAGGGCGCGGATGCCATTTGCAAAGTCCCATCCGCATTGAGCGGGATCACCCGCAGCTCAGCACCGTTTCTGGCGCAAAGCATTTGCCAGGGAACAATATTGGCATGATGCTCCATCGCGGTAATGACGATATTATCGCCCGCCTTGACGTTACTGGTACCCCAGCTATTCGCCACCAGATTTATCGCCTCGGTAGTACCGCGCACAAATACAATCTCTTCTGCGCTAGCCGCATGGAGGAAATTGGCGACTTTCTGCCGCACCTCTTCCATGCGCTGTGTGGCTTCGGCACTGAGCGTGTGAATTCCGCGATGCACGGCGGCATAACCGTGACGATAAAAGGACGCTTCAGCATGGATCACTTGCTCAGGTTTCTGCGCGCTGGCGGCAGAATCAAGATAGACCAGCGGCTGACCGTTCACTTCACGGGCCAGAACCGGAAAATCACCACGCACTTGTTGTACGGAAAAAGTCATTACTTACCTCCAGCCAGACGTCGCCCAATACGCGCCAGAACGTGCTGCTTGAGCGGATCCAGGGTTATCGCATCTGTAAGCCCTGCGGCGAAGGCATAGAGAATTATCTTTCTGGCCTCATCTGATGAAATACCGCGTGAGCGCAGATAAAAGAGTTGTTCATCGTCAATCCGACCGACCGTGGCACCGTGGCTGCATTTCACGTCATCAGCGTAGATTTCTAGTTGCGGCTTGGTGTCCACTTCTGCCAGACGGTCCAACAGGAGATTATTGTTGGTCATCTGACCGTCGGTTTTAATCGCGTGCGGTGCGACGGTAATCACGCCGTTAAACACCGCTCGACCTTTATCGCTGACGATAGTTTTATGCAGCTGACGGCTATTACAGTAGCCTTTGTTGTGCTCAAGCCAGCTACGAGTGTCGCAGACTTCCGTATTGACCGGCATCGACAGGCTGTTAACCCGCAAGGTACTGTTTTCACCATTTAACTGCGTGCTGGTGTGGTGACGCGTTACCGCCGCCCCCAGTAAAAAACTGTGACTGAACGCCGCCGCATCTCGCCCCAGCCTGAGATCGTTATGCGCAAAGTGATAGCTCTGAGCATTTTCAAAACCCAGTTTGAGATGCTGAAGCTGAGCATTGTCGGCCACCTCGGCGGTGAACCGCGCGCCGGTAAAATGGCGCGTCTCATTAAGACTCACATATTGCTCGATGACCGTTGCCTGCGCCCCTTCTTCCAATTGCATGTGGTGCCGATAGTGCGCGGTATTCATTTCATCGGTTTCCAGCCCCCGGGTGATGTGCAGCAGCAACAAGGGTTTGGCCGGATGTTGATTACGCCGAACCCGAATATGCGTCACGCAGGTCGCCAGACTTTCCGTCAGATGCAGAAAAACCTCGCAGTGAACGGCCTCTGGCAGCGATTGCCGCTGGTTATCTACCGTCACATCAAAGCCGCTGTCCGCGAGAGAGTCACTCAGGCTCGCATCAAACTGTCCATCGACGAAAACCAGGCGCCAGGCATCCAGCGCTAGTGAGTGTGTGTCACGCTCAACTGCCGTTAAGCCCGGTAGTGCGGGCGCAACAAATGTGCTCGCTAGCAGTTTATCCAGCGAGGTGTATTTCCAGTCCTCATCTTTACGCGATGGTAATCCCAGCCGTTGAACCTGCTGAAGATGCTGTTGAGCCTGCGGTGATGCCTGCCCGCCGCGCGCCTGAAACAGCTCATGCCACTGTTGCAGTGCGCTACTGTTGTTCGCTAAGCCAGCCATAGCCCTGCTCCTCCAGTTGCTTCACCAGCGTAAAATCACCCGATTTGACGATGCGTCCTTGATAAAGCACGTGCACCACATCCGGTTTGATATAGTCGAGAATACGCTGATAGTGGGTGACGATAATAAACGCACGCTTACCGTCGCGCAGAGAGTTCACACCGTCGGAGACCACTTTAAGAGCGTCAATATCTAGCCCGGAATCCGTTTCATCAAGAATGCACAAGGACGGTTCAAGCACTGCCATCTGTAGGATATCATTACGTTTTTTCTCACCACCGGAGAAGCCAACGTTAACCGAGCGGGTGAGAAGATCGGCGGGCATTTTCAGGAGATCGATTTTTTCTTCCATCAGATCCTGAAAATCAAAACGATCCAGCGGCTCCTGCCCTCGATGCCCGCGCACCGCATTCAGTGCGGTTTGCAGGAAAAACTGGTTGCTGACGCCTGGGATTTCCACCGGGTACTGAAACGCCATAAAAATACCTTCCCCGGCACGTTCTTCCGGCGACATTGCCAGCAGATCGTTACCGTTGAAGTTAACCTCACCGCCGGTCACGGTATAGTCTTCACGTCCTGCAAGCGTCGCTGAGAGCGTGCTTTTCCCCGAGCCGTTTGGCCCCATAATGGCGTGAACTTCGCCAGGGCGCACCTCAAGGCTGACCCCGCGCAGAATCGCTTTATCATCAACCGAGACCTGCAAATCTTTGATACTCAACATATCTTATCCCTTAATACTTAGAGCCTAATGGGACAGGCTCTTAACCGACGCTGTGTTCAAGGCTAATAGCCAGCAATTTTTGCGCTTCCACGGCGAATTCCAGCGGCAGCTCAGAGAAAACATCCTTACAAAAGCCGTTGACGATCATGGAGATTGCATCGTCTTCACTGATTCCACGTTGCAGGCAGTAAAACAGCTGATCTTCTCCAATACGTGAGGTCGTCGCTTCATGCTCTAGCTGTGCGCTATTGTTCCGACACTCCACGTAGGGGAACGTATGCGCCCCACAGTCCGGACCAATCAACATGGAATCACACTGGGTAAAGTTGCGCGCATTGGTCGCTGTCGGCATGATTTTCACTAACCCACGATAGCTGTTCTGGCTGTGACCTGCGGAGATCCCTTTAGAGATAATGGTCGATCGGGTGTTTTTACCAATGTGGATCATTTTGGTGCCGGTATCTGCCTGCTGATGACCGCTGGTCAGCGCCACCGAGAAGAACTCACCGACCGAGTTATCGCCGCGCAGAATGCAGCTTGGGTATTTCCAGGTAATCGCCGAACCGGTTTCCGATTGCGTCCACGACATTTTGCTGTTTTCACCTTCGCACAGCGCACGTTTAGTGACGAAGTTCAGGATCCCACCGCTGTTGTTATCGCCAGGGAACCAGTTCTGCACGGTGGAATATTTCACCTCCGCATCCTTGTGAATAATCACCTCGACGACCGCAGCATGCAGCTGATAGCTGTCGCGTACCGGTGCCGAACATCCTTCGATATAGCTGACATAACTGCCTTCATCGGCAATCAGGATCGTGCGTTCAAACTGGCCAGTTTTTTCCGCATTAATGCGGAAATAGGTCGACAGTTCCATCGGGCAGCGCACGCCTTTCGGGATGTAGATAAAGGTACCGTCAGATGCCACCGCCGCGTTTAGCGCGGCAAAGAAATTGTCGTTTTCCGGTACTACCGTGCCGAGGTAGCGCTTTACCAGCTCAGCATGATCGTGAATCGCTTCGCCAAAGGAGCAAAAAATAATGCCCTGCTCGGCCAGTTTTTCCCGATAGGTAGTGGCAACGGAAACGGAGTCAAAAATGGCGTCAACGGCCACTTCTCTACCTTCTCGCACCGGTACGCCAAGTTGGTTAAATGCCGCTTCAACCTCATCTGTCAAAAAGCTGGCTGGGCCAGTTTGCTGTTGCGCTCCAGGTTCCGAGGCGCAACTGTCATCGCAGTTCCCACACGATGGCGCGGAGTAATAACTGTAATCCTGGTAATTAAGCCCCTCGTAGTGTGCTTTTAACCAGTGCGGTTCTTCCATTGAAAGCCAGGCTCGGAAAGCCTTGAGTCGGAACTCCAGCATCCATTCGGGTTCGTTGCGACGGGCAGAGATCGCCCGCACCACCTCTTCGTTGATGCCTTGTGCCAGTTCGTCTGTTTTCAGTTGGGTGAAGAACCCTTCTTTATAGTTCAGCGGGCCATCCGCCCAGGTCTGGACATCGTCAGTTGCTTCAGTATTGCGCGTCATTATGTACCGCCTATACCCCGAAGCTTTCGCCGCAGCCACATTCGTTCTGCGCCTTCGGGTTATGATATTTAAACAGCTGATTTAAACCTTCGCGCACATAATCCACTTCGGTGCCGTCAATAAACGGCATGGCGCGTAAAGGGACCCACAGCTTCGCGCCGTCGGATTCAAACAGTAGATCGTCTTTATCCGGCTCGCTTACCGCGTCCAGCACGTAACCAAACCCTGCACAGCCAGTTTGCTTCACGCCAAGCCTTACGCCCTGAATCCCCGGCTGCTGCTTTACCAGCGTCCGGATATGCGCTGCTGCGGAGGGCGTCAGCGTGACGCCCTGCCACGCTGCGTCATTGGGATCAAAGGTTCCAGAATGCAATTCCATAGGTCTACCTCATCGATGAAGCTACATAAGCGTTAACACCATGTTAGTGATAATGATTATCACTTCAACCCCTGTCGGGTGGGGGTATTCTGCACTCGCCTTTGTCATTGGGGCTTTTTATAAGCATAGACCCTGCAGTCTGGGGTGATTGATATAGATTAATTTTTACAATGCTTTGAAAAATAATGGATTTATCTGAAGTGATAGGTGATGGGTGCGGTTGTGCAAAAGATGTATAGATAATACCTATTTATTTGATTGGTTTTGTGGCTTTCTCTTTCTGTAAGGCTCTTTGGTTTTCAGCATCATCGGCTGATACATTTTTCAAACTGAATGCCTCATTTAGACTCTGCGATTGAGTTAGATAAAGAGCCGGTAAACTTGCCAACGCCAGGACACCTTAGCAATGACAGAGCGTGACCCACAGTAAGATTATCCGCAGGTACACAAATTTTATCTTACACCAGTAAATATTATCTAAAAATCTAGGGGCAGTAAGGTCAATGTATCAGACCTCTCATTTCAGGATATATTACTGTTTGCATATAATTATAGTTTCGGATATAAATATACTGCAAGAAAATCATTGATCTAAATCCTGTTTTTTCCATGATATTCCGACGTATCGCATATAAAGTTTTAACGGCCTTACCCGTTTCCTTTGAGAGCTGCGAGATGTCTAAACCCGATAAGAAATGAATCGCCACGGATAATCTAGACACTTCCTAGCCGTTGATAATACTGGTTTTCATATTCTGTCGGTGACATCTGATCGCTGGAACCATGCCGACGCTTACTGTTATAAAACATTTCGATGTAATCAAAAATATCGCTGCGGGCTTCTTCCCGCGTTCCGTAGCTCTTTTTCTTTATCCGTTCGCGTTTCAACAACTGGAAAAAGCTTTCTGCAACCGCATTATCATGGCAGTTACCGCGACGGCTCATGCTGCCCTCCAGGCCGTGTGATTTCAGGAACGACTGCCACTCATGGCTTGTGTACTGACTGCCCTGATCCGAATGAACCAGCACCTGTTTTTGGGGATTACGGCGCCATACAGCCATCAGCAGTGCGTTCAGGACAATGTCCTTTGTCATCCGGGATTGCATGGACCAGCCGATAATTTTGCGTGAGAACAGATCAACAACCACGGCAAGATACAGCCAGCCTTCGTGGGTCCTGATGTAGGTTATGTCCGTTACCCAACGCTTATCCGGAGCATCCGGATTGAACTGTCGCTGGAGCCTGTTGGGCGACACGATACTGGGCTCGCCTTTACGTGCCCGCGGGCTCCGGTATCCGACCTGAGCCTTTATCCCGACACGTTTCATCAGTCGCCAGACTCTGTTCACTCCGCACTGTTGCCCGCTGTCCCGCAGATCCAGATGGATTTTGCGATAACCATAGACGCATCCCGATTCCAGCCAGAACTGTTTAATCTGTCCTGTCAGTCTCAGGTCTGCCTGATGGCGTTGTGAATGCGGCTGCTGAAGCCAGGCGTAAAAACCACTGGGATGAACATCCAGCACCCGACAGAGCAGGCGAACAGGCCAGCAACAGGTGTTGTCACGGATAAAGGCGTACCTCAGTCGGACAGCTTTGCGAAGTACGCCGCGGCTTTTTTTAATATGTCCCGTTCGTCGGTAACCCGCTTCAGCTCTTTCTGGAGACGGCGGATCTCGGCCTGAGCATCTGACTGTTCTTTATTAGCGGAAGAATCCGGACCGTACTTCTTTATCCAGGCGTAAAGGCTGTGGGTGGTGATATCGAGACGTGTTGCAACGCTGGCAACAGAATAACCGCGATCAACAACCTGTTTGACTGCTTCAGTTTTAAACTCTTCGGGATAACGCTTACCGCTCATGGGCACCTCTCTTTAAGCCATCTTAAATGACTCTGAGGTGTCTGTTAAACCCGTGGCGATTCAAAAGAATTAATTAACCCACGCTCAACTGTAGTTATCTTTAAAGCAACAACCTTGTCATATGTAGGTTGGCTGTGTAATTTATACGTTTTCTGGTGATGCTGCCAACTTACTGATTTAGTGTATGATGGTGTTTTTGAGGTGCTCCAGTGGCTTCTGTTTCTATCAGCTGTCCCTCCTGTTCAGCTACTGACGGGGTGGTGCGTAACGGCAAAAGCACCGCCGGACATCAGCGCTATCTCTGCTCTCACTGCCGTAAAACATGGCAACTGCAGTTCACTTACACCGCTTCTCAACCCGGTACGCACCAGAAAATCATTGATATGGCCATGAATGGCGTTGGATGCCGGGCAACTGCCCGCATTATGGGCGTTGGCCTCAACACGATTTTCCGCCATTTAAAAAACTCAGGCCGCAGTCGGTAACCTCGCGCATACAGCCGGGCAGTGACGTCATCGTCTGCGCGGAAATGGACGAACAGTGGGGATACGTCGGGGCTAAATCGCGCCAGCGCTGGCTGTTTTACGCGTATGACAGGCTCCGGAAGACGGTTGTTGCGCACGTATTCGGTGAACGCACTATGGCGACGCTGGGGCGTCTTATGAGCCTGCTGTCACCCTTTGACGTGGTGATATGGATGACGGATGGCTGGCCGCTGTATGAATCCCGCCTGAAGGGAAAGCTGCACATAATCAGCAAGCGATATACGCAGCGAATTGAGCGGCATAACCTGAATCTGAGGCAGCACCTGGCACGGCTGGGACGGAAGTCGCTGTCGTTCTCAAAATCGGTGGAGCTGCATGACAAAGTCATCGGGCATTATCTGAACATAAAACACTATCAATAAGTTGGAGTCATTACCACTTGATTCAAACATTAGAGTGCACTGATGATATCGTGATGGCGCATGTCGTCCGTAATACGCTTGAAATCGTTGTCAATCATACCGTCGATGATATTTAGAAACGCCCGGCCCTCAAGGGGGTCTTAAGGCTATATCCTCTAAGCTTGCCGTTGGCACCCGACGGCATTCATAAGTTTTAAAAGAAGGAAAACTGATATGCTACCAGTACGAACCGGCAATATTGACTTTTGGGTTGACGATAGCTTCCTTCAATTAGGACTGGAAAGGACAATCAATAAATCATCCGTTCTCGATCCCAATATTCGATTGGTTTTTTTTACCATTGACCAATATAGTCAGGTCAAAAAACAACGTTACAATTCGTCTGCGCATCGTCTCATCCTACTCACTGAAGGGCACATGTATAATTTTCTTGATGATGCGGGTATTTATCGGATGCAAAAAAAATCATCTTTTTCTGAGATGGAAAAAGTGATAGTAAATGCAACTCAGCGACATGATAAAGCACCGAAAGCCGACTTGCAGACCGTTGTCCTTAGTGAGCGAGATAAAACCTTGCTAAATTACTTCTGCGAAGGAAAGAAAGTTAACGAGATCGCTGAGTTGATGCAACTCCATTTTAAGACAATATATCTTATTAGAAAAAATTTAATCAGCAAGCTAGGTTGCTCGGGGGTGATTGATTTCCTGCATACGCTCAGAAAAGATGTTTTTAAGACCTGGCTAATGCAGACTCCTACACAAATTAACTAGCTTCTTTTTGGTCTACTGCTTAACCGCGTGGAAGGCCGTCAACGAAGGGAATCATGATATCCTTTGATGCCAGAGAAAATTCTGGCATCGAGCTGCCCTCTGTCCTACTCCTCCAGAGGTTTCTATCTGCGTGTTTTGTTCATTAGCCATATGACTCACAGTAGGCTATCTTAGCTGTCCACACCACACCGGAGCGTATCCGTGAAGAGCCATAGCCGTTTCAAGTTTTACTCTTTTTGCTACATGACGCTTTCATATGCGCTGATGGTCTTCTTTCTTATGGTATTTATTGATCTTGCTATTGGTGACTCGACGGAAGACGTCTGGAATGGTCATTTATCCATAACGACATATTTAGCGTCTCATACACCGTTCTTTCTGACGATGGCCGGTTTGGGGGCTGTGTTAGGGTTTATACTCTGGTATATAACCTATCAGAAATCATAATCTCCAACATTTTTAGTCCGGCTTAAGCTTGAAACTTCTGTTAAATCGTATATTTTTACACCAACTATTGCAACCGAGGGCCTTCTTAAATCCTTATATTGATCAATAACAAAACTTGATTAACAAAATCGGGGAATAATTTTTTGTTTTCAATAAAAGTATCTCGTTTATGAATTTCTTCAAGTTATATTTTCTTCTCGTTATTATTCCTTCTCAAGCTTTTTCGCTCAATTTCTCATCAACTATTCTGAAGTTAAATTGTCCGGAACGTGGGCTGGTTGAAGTCATTTTGCATGTCTATGGGCATACTCAGGAAGCATGGCGTGATAATTTTGAAACCGGCGCTGGCCACAAACGTGTGGGCGATATTGAAATAATCCCCTTTGCTAACGGCGACACCCTCCTCCATCGCGTGTCGACAGATACTTTCGCCTACATCTATGATGGTGAGGAACGCGTTAAGCATTGTATCAAACTGAATGAAAAAGCTATTTACCCAAACTTTGGTTAATAACGTTTTCATCAATGGCTGGGAGTTTTGTATCGGCTCTTTTCCTCTCTTGAATTCCCTGTAACAGCCCCTATTTAAAAATGGTCATTTTGATGAAACTCAAAAAATAATAATGGCTGTCACCGTATTATTAATTCACCCCAAAAAATCCAAACAAGTGAAAGGAGGAAACGATGAAAACCTACGATCGTAACCGTAACGCTATCACAATTGGTAGCCATGTCATGATTGCTAGCAATGGCGCAACGGGCGTAATTCGCGCTATCCGCGGTGAAGGTAAAACCGCTGAGCAACTTCGACGTTCTGATTGTATTGAAATTGAGGGATGTGATGGCGTGTATTGCCCGCTGGAACTGGTTCGCCTCGGTTTTAATTGATCGTGACACTGCGTAAGGCCACCGCGGTGGCCTTACTGCGATAAGTCCTTATCATCGCCATCCCCACAATTTCCGCTTGATCTCCTGACACACACGGAATACTGTATATAAACACAGTTATTTTATGGTGGCAACCATGTCGTTTTGTCTTTCCACAAAGCCCCGTCACAGCGACGGAGATTACACATTCGGCGCGGTACGCCTAACGCCTGCGAGCTTTGCATGTTTGTTCTCTGCGATGTGAACACCTTTTACGCATCCTGCGAAACGGTATTTCGTCCGGATCTCAAAGAGCGACCGGTGGTGGTGTTGTCCAATAACGACGGCTGCGTCATTTCCCGTAACGCGCAAGCGAAGCCTTTTGTGAAAATGGGAGCCCCCTACTTCCAGCAAAAAGATCTCTTCCGGCAGCGTGGCGTTGTCTGCTTTAGCAGCAATTATGAACTCTACGCAGATATGTCCAACCGAGTGATGACTACGCTCGAGGAGATATTACCTCGTTGTGAAATCTATTCTATTGATGAAGTTTTTGGTGATATTACCGGCGTCCGTCAGTGCCGCGATTTAACTGAATTTGGTCACGAAATCAGAGATAAGGTCCTCATGCGCACGCACCTGACCGTTGGTGTCGGTATCGCACAAACGAAAACCCTGGCCAAGCTTGCGAACTATGCGGCGAAACACTGGCCACGGCAAACTGATGGCGTGGTTGACCTGTCTAATCTCGAACGGCAAAAAAAGCTTATGGCAGCACTACCCGTTGAAGAAGTATGGGGGATCGGTCGGCGGATCGCGAAAAAGCTAGAGTCGATGGGGATCAAAACCGTGTTACAGCTGGCAGAGACCGATATCCGATTTATCAGAAAGCATTTCAGCGTGGTGCTGGAAAGAACCGTTCGCGAACTACGCGGAGAACCGTGTCTTGAGCTGGAAGAGTTTGCCCCGCTCAAACAAGAGATTATCTGCTCGCGCTCCTTTGGTGAGCGCATCACCGAATACAATGCCATGCGACAAGCCATTTGTAGCTACGCCGCGCGGGCGGCGGAAAAACTGCGTCATGAACATCAATATTGCCGCTTTGTCTCCGCATTTGTGAAAACGTCACCCTTTGCGCCAAATGCCCCCTATTACGCGAATAGTGCCTCCGTGAAGTTAATCACTCCCACGCAGGACAGCAGAGATATTATCTCCGCCACCATGCACTGCCTGGAGGCTATCTGGAAAGAGGGCTATCGCTATCAAAAAGCGGGCGTCATGCTGGGCGATTTTTATAGCCAGGGAGTCGCCCAGCTCGATCTGTTTGATGAAAATTCCCCACGAAGAAATAGCCAGAAGCTAATGGCTGTATTGGATAAACTCAATTCACAGGAAGGACGCGGCACACTCTATTTTGCTGGCCAAGGGATCCAGCAGCACTGGCAGATGAAGCGAGCAATGCTCTCGCCGCGCTATACCACGCGATATGCCGATCTCCCGATCGTGAAGGCATAGCGCGTATGTCATTGACGCGTGAAAAGGCGACCGTCGATTACTTCTGTAGGGTCGCCAGCACATTTTTGTCCGCTTGTTCTGCCGTCTCCGCCAGCGCCTTAAACTGCGGCGGGCTATAGTGTGAGGCTGGAACCGGTAACATCTGCATATCATTACCCGGATAGATTTGCAGCTCTCCCAATCGGCTGAGTTGATATCCTTTCACCCATGCCGGGAACGTCAGCAGATACGGTTCTGCAGTCTCATAGGCCACCGGTGTCGGTAGTCGGTTGGCCTCCAGGTTGTAGTTTCGCTTTAAGACCAGAAACTTATCCGGCACTCTCCTTTTACTGTTCCACCAGTCGCCATCCAGCTCACGGAATTTAGTTTCCGTCTCAGTCTGCGTCGCAACATCCAGCCGCAGCAATGCCTCTTTTAATGCCGTCGTCATGGCGACATTGTACTCATCAACCGAACCGGCCTTCCCCTCAAGAATCAACGTAACGGCTAACCGTGCGCCCAGAAGGTTGGAATACAGGTCCTCGGGGGAAAACGCCGAAATTTCCTCTGAGAATCCAGGAACAGACTGGAAGCCATACCACTGGGCAATTTCATGCCATTGGGCCAACTCAAAGGCTAAATGCCCTGCCAGCCATGCGGCAATGGTATAGCGTTCAGTCATTGATGCCGGTGGAGTGAAAGTCTTGAACTGCATGCGCCGAACGCCGAGCTCGTTGCTATAAAAATAGCGCCAGCGCTGGCCGAGCTTAGGGTAAAGCTGGGAAAAAAGGTAGAAGGTGTTATCTGCCGTATCGCGGACATGGGCAATATCAATAAAGCCGCCGCGATGAGTATAAATCAACCCGTCGCCTTCCTGACTGAGTCCAATAATGTTTTTAACCGCGCCCAGTGCATTATCGTTGTATTGATGTTGACCCAATGTCTCCAGCGTAAGCACATTGCCAATCTGGTATAAAGGAACCGGAATTCCCGCGGCTTTAACATGAAGGTCATGACCAAATGCACAGCATGGGCGTAGCGATTCCGGCGCACTCAGATCGGTGGCGACCGGTGAAACGCGGTGGGCTTGATTGATAGGGAAAAGGCGATCGCTCGCCTGAGCACAACCCATCGCAAAAATAAGAAATAATAGCCACTTACCCATTCAAAATGCCTCCGCGACCTGGAAGTAAAATCCAGCGCTTTCTTTACCAAATCCTAAATCTAATCGAATATTCATTGCGGGTTTAACTTCAAACCGGTAGCCAATCCCGGCGGTAGGCAGCAGCGGATGATTATCCATATCGCTCACCTTATCACCCAAGGCCCCGGCACCCAGCCAAAGGACATAACCGTGTCGCCAGTTCAGTTTACGGCGATATTCCACCTGGCCACTGATCACATTTTTATCCCGATAGCGCCCCTGATAATAGCCGCGTAAACGACGATCGTCGCCTGCCATGGAAAGCATGTCCCAGGGAACATCACCGTGGGTAAAGCGCCCCCACAGGTCAAAAGCGAGCACGCTTTTTTCATTGAGCAGATGGTAGTAATCATATTGCAGCTCGGTGGCCGTGAAATGCGTATCCGACCCCGTTAAGGGATCGAAAACGGTGTATTCCGCTTTCAAAAAATGTCCCCGTTCAGGCCGGGTCACAACATCACGGGAGTCATAATTCACGCTAAGCGTCGCCCCGGATGACAACGGTGAAGATTGCGCGTTGTATCGCGAAAAGGTGTCTCCGGGGTGAGGGTCTTCAATGCTCGCCTGCATTGATGAAAAATCCCAGCCAATGCCTACGTAGAGATCAGGAATGATTTCCCGAAAGAAAACCGGATGCAGACGCACCGAATTATTGGTGTATTTTTGCTCATTATCCTGAGCGGCATCATAACCCACGCCCCAGAAGCCGGTTGGCACTTTGGCGATGGAACCATCAACAAATAATCGCCAGCGATCGTCAGAAAAAAAGGTGTAATTGCTAAGCCCTATACCCAGCGCACCGCTCGCACTCACAAACCCGGTAAAAGAGAGAGATGAGTTTTGCGTGGTACGATCGTTGGGATCGACACGGTAAATTCCCGCAACGGCCATTCCCAGGCCGAGCTTTAATTCCGGCGTATAAAAGGGGCCGGGTAAAACGCTCCAGTTCATTCCTTTCTGCGGGTCGTATTGATTATCCGCCCCGAGCGTCGACAAAAATGCATCCACCGATTTCTGGTCAAGGGAAACGGCGCTCGACTGAAACGTCATCAGCATCATTAACCCTGTTAACGCGAATGGGTGGTTTTTCATCAGAAGCGATATTCACCGGCGATAAAGAAGCTATTCCGCTCATTAAATCCTATCTCGGTCAGCACATTGAAATGCGGCGTAATTTCATATTGCGTGCCAATAAGCATATTCCAGGGTGATGTCAGACGCTGTTTCACATCAAACCGCCCTTCGCCATTTTGATTGACCGTATCGATCAGCGGCTGTAACGATGCCGGCATATGCAGGTCGGCCAGACTGCCTTTAAATTCCTGCTGTACATCCTGGTACATGCTCCCCAGCCACACGCTCAAATGCGAGGGGCCTGCCGGACCCTGAAAATTAAAGCGATACCCCACGCGTGGAGAAACGGTCAGCGCGGAGATTTTGCCGTCGAGAATATCAAAGTCGGTTCGGGTATAGTTGGTGTCCACCAGCGCAAACCAGTTTTCATAGCCGCCCGCCAGCGTGATTCCTGTTCCCCAAGTGGTGCCTTTAAAATCGAGGGTGAAATCAATATCCTGTAGTTCGCCACTTTCATAAAGCTGATGTACCGAGCTAGCAATTAATCGATCAATACCGGTATAGCGCGAGGGGTCGGCATCCACAGAAACATTCGATACCGAAGAGCCCCTCGTGTGCCCGACAAGACCATAGATGTTAAGAAACGGAAAGACCCACATATCAAGGCGTAGCGTTTCTGATTTGCTTTGTTCGCGAGTATGCCCGGCATCAATATTAAACATATCAACAGGAATAGGATGATTTCCCAGCGCCAGTCCTGAAAACCCGATGCTGTCGACGTCAATATTCTGCCGCATATTCATATAGTTGACGTTAACGCCGAAAGGTAATGGTATGGAATACCCTCTCGCTCTGGCCTCATCCCCCCAAATCGGGAAGGTCTGTTCGTCGCTGTCGGCCGCCAGCGCAACGCCTGAAAATAACAGCAACGGCGCGACGGTATTAATCCATCTCATCATCTATTTTTCCCATCGGTGCTGCGGCCCATTTACAACCCTGAGCCCACATTAAAATAAACCGCCTGCTCGTTATCGCTAAAAGCGATATCAATACCCGTTCGTAATCCATATTCACGCGCGATGAGATAGCGAAATCCACTCCCCCACGCCACCTGGACATCACGGTACAAATCAGAGGTATTGTCAGCGGCACTACCCGCCCCTATAAATCCCTGAAGGATCCAGCGCGGTGTCACCTGCCAGGCAAGCTGCGCTTGTACGGTACTGACCGCATCACCTTGATAGCGGTAGCGCGAGATCCCTCGCAATTCAATATAAGGGCGAGCCATTGGCGGCAGATATTTATCCTGGTTGGATAAGGTTTGATAATCACCCGCTAGCGAGAGCGTCCATGTTGGATTAAGCGGTAAAAAGACTTTGCCATCCAGGGTGAGTAAATCGTAGCGGTAATCTCCACCCAGCTGTTTTCCGTAAAACTGGTATTCGCCGCTGAGTGAAACGCCGCGCCCCGGCCAGAAGAAATTATCCGTCGTATCATATTCAGCAACGATACCCATGGCCGATGAGGTACTGCTCTCTCCGAGGACGCGTTTCCAGAGACTGTCGACCAGCTGATTATTTTTGGCCGAGATGTCCATTTTTGCCCAGAATTGCGATGCCCCGAGAAACATCGCCGAATCACCCAAGCGAAAGAGCAGTTTCTGCATCCCGCCATAGCCTTTGGTTTGCGTATTAATGGCCTTGTTGCCGAATCCGATAACATCACCGGTATAAATATCCAGGTTAACATCGGCATAGCCTGCCGCAACAAGATAGCGAATATTGTCATTTTGCCAGGTATGTCGGTGTCCCCCACCAACAAACCAGGTGCCGTTTTGCGTACCACCGCCGCCAAAAGCGCTGATGGCCGGTGGGATATAACGTCCTTCGCCCCGCTTGCCTTTACCGTGCAAAAACAGACCAAATAATCCCCCGCCATAGCCGACGGCCGGTTCAGTAATCACGACGGGAACAGGCAAAAAACCATAAGGGTTTTCCTGCAGGTAATGACTCATATCCAGCATGCCATCTTCAGGATCGAGTAGGCCGGCAGCCTCTGCGCGCCAGAAAAGCAATGGAGATGCCAGCAAAAGAAGTATCCAGGGTAAAAATGGGGAAAAAATCCGATTCATCGCACTCACCCAAAAATAATTTTATTGTTATTTTTCAGCGCAAAAGCCACTCTATTGCCCAAGCTCTTTTGAGCTTAGACCACTTCGATATTAATTCAAGATGAGCCAGTGTGAGCGCCATTGGTATCGCGTGACACAGGGTAAAATGGCGTTCTACTCGCTATAGATTTTCCGGTAGGCTAACAATATGGGTCAGATAGCCGCCCCGTTTAAACATGATGTGATTGGTATTTTTCAGTACCGCCAATACGTTTAAAATACTGCTGCGCGATAAATGAGTGCGTTCCTGGATGTAATCAAGAATGGTAATCCGCATACGGATATCATCTGACAATGTCATCATCTCCTGCAAATGATTACGAACCACAAAATAAGTCCGTGGCTGAATGACCATGGTATTTCTGTAGAATAGCGAAGCCGAGTTATATGCCAGGACCATTGCCACATCATGCCAGAGATGATTTTTCTGGATAATTTTTAACGCCTCGCACTTGTTAAGACTCAGCATCTTATTTTCTGTCTCTGCCCGCAGCAGATAGCCATAGACAGGAAGCAACATTTCTGACAGTCCTACAATGTTCGGCGTATAGAGCGTCGAAACGAGTAAACCATCGCTGGCTCTTAATACCGACAGCTCCCCCTCAATCAAGATAAAGATTGACTGCTGATTTTGTTCGGTCAATGTGATGCATTCTTGCGGCATCAAATCGACGGTATTAGCGACTGGTGTAAAATAGGTAATCAGACGCTGAGTAATTTCTTCTGGTTTTGCCGGAGGCTGGATGTTCATAACAATAGACTCAGTTACGGTTAAATAAAATTAACCATCATGCATTTTAAAAAACTCATCCTAAAAAAGACTGCTGATTGAATCACCAGGGTGCAATTAACGGGAATTAATCACCCTATAATAGTTTGAATAATACGCGCACAGGTTTTAGTTGCGATAGGTACGCCCAAAGGTGGTGCAGATTAACAATTCCGGCCTGGGCGAGTATTGCTAGGGTTATCATTAAGGTTGAGGCCGTGATAATCAACATCAAGCGGTTGATATTTTGCTGTGTTTTAAGCTGCTGTTTGTTACGGCGCTCGTCCGCTTCCCATGAGACAATCGTTGATATAGCTTTACCCTGGATATAGTACTTACCTTCACTCAATTTCAAATCTTCAGTAATGGTAAGCGACTGTAGAAGCAGGAATATTTTTCTTCTAAACGTTTCATTCTTGATATGTTGATACCATAATGTTCCGTAAAGTAGATCAATCACCTCGTCGGTCGTCACCCCGGAATGCGTTTTTTCTGGGGATTGCTGCACATATTCATTAACCAGCATATGCAGCAACATGATTCGCTCAAGCCCCTTCATCTCCTGATGATGAGAGAACGGAGAAAAGACTTTATTTTTCACTCTGGTGATGATGTTTTTAACATAGGCAAAACGTGTAAAATAGCTCACCGCGAACAATACAATCGAATCAAACCGTAATGGCCCATGCTTGCGCCAATGAATAATTTCAACATTCATACTTTCGATATCATTTATCCGAAAATTAATTTTCTCTATGTAGGAATGTTGCTCTGGATGCCATTTTTCCAGAATGACGTTTCTGTTGATAACATTGGCTAATTGATACTTACCCTGGTTAACATCGGAAAAATACACACCATAATAATTATACGTTTTACCACTCTTTGCATCACCCGCTACAAACATCGGTAAAAAGTATGCCCATAACTTATTTTTGAATTTTGCAATCCATGATTCTATAAACATAGTTGCTCTCTAACATTCTATTCGTTGATTTTTAAAGGAAGTAAAAAACCGCCCAACGGCGGTTTTTATTCCAACCTTAATCGATTAAGGCGTCACCATGTTAAACCAGAACTCAAATTTATCCATATAGCTGAGCAACTCATCAAGCTTAGCGTGATTACCGGTGATGCGAACATCCCCCTGCGCTTCCGCTTGTTTTAATGTTTCTTCTTTAAGAATAATTTTATTCAAGGTTGCACGGTTCAATACAATGGAGGCGTCAGCATCGCTGGCCTGTACGTTTGCACTGTGATTCAGCACGCCGTTTTCCAGTTCCAGTTTATACTTGCCACCATCGCTGCCTAAATCAACGTTAAATACGGCTTTGGCATGCGCCGCTTTTTCACCGTTAATATGTACAGCCAGATAGTCGAAGAACATTTCCGGCGACATCGCTTTTACTGTATCTGGGCTGGCGGTATTTGGCGTAGCGCCTTTCACCACGCCATTACGCAATTCCTGCGCGCCGGTCAGGTAGAAGTTACGCCATGGGCCAGATTCTGCCTGGTAACCTAACTGCTCCAGTGCATCCGCTTCCAGGCTGCGTGCCGCCTTATTCGCGGGGTCGGCAAAGACAATTTTGTTGGTCACCTGTGCAACCCAGCGGTAATTACCCTGGGCATAGTCCGCTTTTGCCTTTTGCATAATGGCATCCGCGCCCCCCATGTAATCAACATATTTCTTCGCCGCATCCACCGGAGGCAGTTCGTCCAGTGTGGCTGGATTGCCGTTAAACCACCCGAGATAGAAGACATAGGTCGCTTTCACATCATGACTGACCGAGCCGTAGTAACCTCGGCTGGCCCAGGAATTTGCCAGACCCGATGGCAGCTTGAAGTTTGCGGCGATTTCATCGCGGGTCAGCCCCTGATTTGCCATACGCAAAGTCTGATCGTTAATATAACGATACATATCGCGCTGGCTCTTCATCAGCTTGACCACATTTTCATTACCCCAGGTTGGCCAGTGGTGTTGAGCAATAATGATCTCTGCTTTGCCACCCCAACGATCGATAACATCGTTGACATACTTCGACCATGCCAGAGGATCGCGAATTTTCGCGCCGCGAAGCGAATAGGTATTATGCAGGGTATGCGTCACGTCCTCAGCCGCTTCAATCATTCCCTTCTCTTCGACATACCACAGCATTTCTGACGGTGCTTCCGAGCCTGGGGCCATCATAAAGTCATAGGTCAGGCCATCAATGACCTCTTTTTGACCGGTATGCGTAATATAATCGGTCGGCTCAATTAGTGTTACGGTGCCCGCAGAAGTCGTGGTGCCCAGACCTGCGCCAACATGACCTTTCGCATCAGGTTTAAGTAAGTTGCCGTACATATAGCTCGCACGACGACTCATCGCGTTCCCGGCCATAATATTTTCAGAGACCGCTTCTTTCATAAAACCGGCTGGCGCATACACTTTCACTTTCCCGGATTTCACGTCAGCTTCATCTACCACCCCACGCACACCACCATAGTGGTCAACATGACTGTGGGTAAAGATCACCGCAACGACCGGTTTTTTACCACGATTCTTATAATAGAGATCCAGCCCCACTTTAGCCGTTTCAGCCGAAACCAGCGGGTCAATAACCGTAATCCCCTCTTTCCCTTCCATAATGGTCATATTGGAGAGATCCAGATTACGAATCTGATATACCCCATCACCTTTTCCTTACATTTTGCAACATCGACAATCCAAATAATCTAATTTAATTGACATGGATTTATTTCTCTTAACGTCAATTGCAAGCAAATAAACATAAAACACTGAAATCAAAGGAATTAATAAAAAGCATTAATCTTTCAGGCCATTTGACAACATGGCATTTATCGACTAGCTGAATTTAATGGCAGGGTTCAAAAAAAATGAAATGGAATAGGTGTTAATGCACGAATGGTGATGGTTTTTACGAATTGTCAATTAACGCTAATAATTACGTTTTTTGAATTATATGGGAGGTAAATATCCCCGGCGATAACATTCTACCGAGGATACTATTCAGAATGGATGGGATAAGGGCCCGTGATTAGAACTGATAGCTGTAGTTCACGCTCGCAAACCACAGCCAGGGATTCGTGTATTCGCCTTCGAATGCTGCCGTTTTGACCTTCGAAGACTGCATATGCAAGTACGCTACGGCAAATCCAATATTGCTGGCGGGGGTGATTTGATACTGTGCCCCGGTAGCAAAACGCCACTCATCGCCAGTAGGCAGTGAAAGGGCAACATCGCTTTGTGTTTTATACGGGGTGCTGTCAAAGGCGACCCCGGCATTCACTCGCCACTGTTCATCCGGGCGATATTGAACACCTAACGCAGTATGCCAGGTATCCTTCAGGCGATTTGATCGATCGCTGGTTTGGCCATTTACGACAATCTGCGGGCTACCAAACTGACTCCAGTCTTGCCAGCCCAAATCCCCCATCACCGACCACTGCTTATTCATATCGTGCACCAGACTCAGCATAACCTGCTGCGGCGCACGAACTTGCGCGGAAATTGGCAGATCATATTCAACATTGGGAAGGTTCGGGAAACGCGCTTTGCCATCAATATTAAAATGATAGTCCGTCTTACTGGTCCAGGTTATCCCGGCACGGGTCTGCTCGGTTAAATCCATCAATAAACCCAGCCGATAATTCATCGCCCAATCATGATCGTTTTGTTTTTCATCATTCCCATCAACGTTTCGCGTCAGGGAAAGAAAACCGTAATTCAACCCAGCAGCCGCACCAATAGAAATTTTATCATTCAGCTTCCACGCTATGCCGGGGCTCAGCGTCATGGCAACCATCGTACTTTTTTTAATAAGTCTATCGCCCGCCCAATTGCCGAAGTCGATACCTAACCCATAATTGCCATACAGGCCGAGTCCGGCAAAAACGTTATCACTCAGACGTTGGGTGTAGAACATACTGGCATTGGGAAAGAGCTTCATCACGTTACCCGGACTCTGACGCCCGGAAGATTCATCGTCCAGTGAATAGGGAATATCTCCCCCCATCGCTTGTAATCCGCCGGTAACCATATGATCGGGCAAACGCGTCATCCCTGCCGGGTTCGTCAGCAGCGTAGAGGCATCCTGAGCACGAGCCGCCTGCCCGGCTCCCGCCAGTGCCGTATCCTCGGTGCCGATCTCATAAAAATAAAGTGCGCTGGCATGACTTAGCGTTGAAAAACACAGCCCAGAGAGAAGTATTATTTTTTTATTCATTGAGTTACCTGTATATGCAAAAAATCGGTAATCTTTTCGGTGAGTTACAGTGAGGCACAACGTCTCGATAGCCCTATAAAACTATAGGGCTATATTTTTCTTTCGCAAAGATTATGATATTAAATTTTCAGCATATATTAACAACCTGGCAGATGGGCGTCCGCATCAAGTTCATTCAATAATAAATATTACGACTTTTAATTAACGTCTGATTTTTATAATTCCCGTTACCACACCAAAAATATCGAGGATGCCTTCATTGCCGATAATAATCGGACTGTAGGCCTCATTCATCGGGTTAAGCTGAATAACAGGCCGAAGCTGTAGCTGCTTAACGGTAAACTCTCCATCCACCGCTGCAATCACAATGTCCCCTTGCTTTGCCTTCACGGCACTGTCGACCACCAGCAAATCGCCGGAGCTAATCCCACCGTCAATCATGCTGTCACCGGAGGCCTTAACGAAATAGGTGGCCGAAGGATGCTGGACAAGCAACTCATTGAGGTCGATTCGCTGCTCAACATAGTCTTGCGCGGGGCTGGGGAAACCGCACGAAACTGACGTTGTAAACAGCGGTAGTGCGATCACTTCACGCAGATCAGAAAGGGTAAAAAAACGCATGATAACCGCCAAATCAATATACTGTATTTATATACAGTATACGCATTGTACGGTGCCATCAAGTGACCACGCGAGCGGAAAACGCCGAAATACCCACAAAATCGCCCCATTTTAAGGGCTTATCGATGATAAAAAATATTGTGAGGGTTTACAGGTCTGTGCCCGCGAACATCGCCGCAGGATAATAACGGACAAAATAATTACATAACGTAACCAGTCACGCTAACCTCTCTTAAATAGATGAATCAAGTTGAAATAATCTGTCAACTTAATGGCTTGTTATCAATGACATTATCTGTAAACTGTTTCTCCAGTTCACCTGAAAATTGATATTTATACCGAATCATTACGCTCATCGTTAATCGTTGTCGTCTGGTATCTGATAATAAAAAATAATACTCACGTGGTTTAATGTTACAAATGAAAAGAAACTCAACAGAAAAGAAAAATAAAGAATCATTTATTACATCTCGTTACATAATACTCTGTTTGGGTATTCTATTTTGCCTTGCTGTTTTATTAATTCGGGTGGCAGATTTGCAGTTTTTGAACCACCCGATGCTGGCGCGTGAGGCCGATCAGCGCTCGTTGCGTACGGTGGTGCTGCCGACAAACCGTGGCACGCTGGTCGACCGTAACGGCGAAGCGCTCGCAATGAGTGTGCCATCCAGAGATATCGTGGCAGACCCGATGAAAATTGTGGCTGCTAGCCCTAACTTCCACGATCCTAAATGGCAATATCTGGCTTCTGCGCTCAACACCACCACCGATCAAATAGCGAACAAAATCTATGAAAATGGACATCGCCATTTTCTGTTTCTTGGGCGAAAAATTGAACTCGGCATTGCTAAAGATATTTCAAATCTGCATATGAAAGGAATTAGCGAAGTTTATGACGATAGTCGCTACTACCCAATGGGGGAATCCGCCGCGCCGTTAATTGGCATCGTTGGTGCCGATAATATCGGCTTGAATGGCGTCGAAAAAGGCTACGACAATATTCTTCAGGGCGAACCGGGAAAAGAGATTTACCGTAAAGATGGCTCCGGCGGAATTATCAGCGTATTAAATTACGATGCGCCACGCCAGGCCCCTACCGTGCAACTGAGTATTGATAAATTCGACCAGTACACGCTGTACAGCAAACTGCGCGATGGCGTGCTGCTGAATAAAGCCGATTCTGGCGCAGCGGTGCTGGTGAAAATTGATACCGGCGAGATCCTCGCTATGGCGTCCTACCCGTCCTATAACCCCAATAACTTTGATAACGCCACCCAGACCCAAATGCGCGACGTGGCGATTAATGACAGCTTTGAACCCGGATCAACGGTCAAGCCACTGGTGATCATTGAAGGGCTGGAGAGAAATATCATCCAGCCTAATACACTGCTGAATACCACGCCGTATCGCGTCAACGGACACTTGATCCGCGATGTCGGTCATTGGCCTCAGCTGACGCCTACCGGTATTTTGCAAAAATCGAGCGATATCGGGGTTTCCCATATTGCGCTCGCAATGCCCGCACAGGCGCTGGTTGATACCTATCAGGCGTTTGGTCTTGGCAAGCCCACCGAACTTGGGTTGAGCGGTGAGAGCGTAGGTTATTTCCCGCTTCATCGCCAGCAGTGGGCTGACATCGAACGCGCGACCTTCTCTTTCGGCTACGGTCTGCGCGTGACGCCGCTGCAAATTGCCCGCGAATACGCCACCATGGGGTCGTACGGGATTTATCGTCCGCTTTCGATAACCAAGGTTACGCCACCGGTATTGGGTCAGCAAATTGCCAACCCAGATACGGTGAAAACGGTCGTGAGAATGATGGAGAGCGACGTTCTCCCCGGTGGTAGCGGCGTGCGAGCAGCGGTACCGGGATACCGGCTGGCGACCAAAACCGGTACGGCGGAGAAGCTTGGCGATAGCGGAAAATATGATGGTGGCTATGTGAACTATACCGCAGGCGTTGCTCCGGTCAGTCATCCAGAAGTGGCGCTGGTCGTCGTGGTCAATAACCCGACGGCAGGCACGCACTTTGGTGGTTCGGTAGCGGCACCGATATTTGGCAATATCATGGGGCCGGTACTGAAAAATATGAATATTGCGCCGGATGCGTTGCAATAACGTTGACGCCAGAGAGGTTCCCGGCGGCGCTGCGCTTGGCCGGGCTATCGATTGGTGTAGGCCGGATAAGGCGTAGCCGCCCATCCGGTAATCTCTCCTAACTCACAACGGCGGTGGTAAGCCGCGATGAACAGCATAAACGCCCCTGCTCATCGAAGATCTCAATCTGCCAGACCTGGTGCCGACGCCCGGCGTGCAACGCCTTGCAAACACCCCGTACTCGCCCGCTGCGTGCAGAGCGGATATGGTTCGCGTTAACCTCAAGCCCAACCACCCTGTCTTCACCCTCGGTACACAAATATCCAGCCACCGAACCCAGGGTCTCCGCCAGCACCACCGATGCCCCACCGTGCAGCAGGCCGAAAGGTTGATGCGTGCGGCTATCGACCGGCATAGTTGCCTCCAGCGAATCCTCGGCAATACGGTCAAACTGAATATCCAGCAGGCCAACCATATTGCCTTCACCCATCGCATTCAGAGCCTCAAGCGTCGCTTGTCGTTTCCAGATCATCCCATCATCTCCAGTAAAGCCTGCAATGGATGGCGAACGCCGTTACCCTCAACCCGCTTCACCTGACTACGGCAGGAATAGCCCGTCGCCAGACAGCGATTACGCGGCAACCGCTGCATCGCCTGATGCCAGGAAAGCTCGTAAATTCCCAACGAATTCGAATGATTTTTCACTTCATGACCGTAGGTACCGGCCATGCCACAACAACCTACACTGACATTCTCAAGCGTTGCCCCAAGGCAGGCAAAAATGGATGCCCACTGTTTTGTCGCCGTTGGCAGCGCCGTCACCTCCGTACAGTGACCAAACAGATACCATGGCTCGCCAGCAGGTTGCGAACCCTGTGTATTTTCCAGCACCTGCGGCAACCACTCATGAACCAGCATCACGTTGAAATCGCCACGTTTATCGCCCAGAACCTGCTTATATTCATCGCGATAACACAGCACCAGCGCCGGATCGACCCCCACCATCGGCATTCCTAACGCAGCCACCCGGTTCAGATAATCTGACGTTTTCTGCGCCGTTTTTGTAAAACGATTGACGAAGCCTTTGATATGCTGCGCTTTGCCGTTCGGCGAGAACGGTAACAGCACCGGCTGATAACCCAGTTTGTCGATAAGACGGACAAAATCTGCTACCACCTGCGCATCGTAATAGCTGGT
The DNA here is from genome assembly GCF_034424175.1 of Kluyvera intermedia. Taxonomy (NCBI): domain Bacteria; kingdom Pseudomonadati; phylum Pseudomonadota; class Gammaproteobacteria; order Enterobacterales; family Enterobacteriaceae; genus Kluyvera; species Kluyvera intermedia. The sequence goes on along the minus strand of NZ_CP139986.1, from coordinate 2,267,898 downwards.
AAACGGATCCTGCACCACCAGCACAGTCTGCGCCTTTTGCTCCGGGGTCAGCGTTTCCAGCTGTTCAAGCGTGAGGTTTGCCGAGCGGTGCGTCACCATCTGTTTTTGCAAAGACGGCGCGGACAGCATCGGTAAATCAACCATGCCAATGTGTTTTTCAGACAGCTTGCGAACCCACGGTTGGCTCATAAAGAAGTTGAAGGTCTTAGGCGCTCGCGCCATCAATGGCGCATAGCTCTCGACCGTTGCCACCAGATGATCGCGCACGGGGCGTAAATAGCGGGTGTGATACAGCTGCAAGAAACGAGAACGGAATTCCGGCACATCAATTTTAATCGGGCATTGGGTAGAGCAGGCTTTACAGGCCAGGCAGCCGGACATCGCCTCTTTGACTTCATGCGAGAAATCATATTCGCCCTTGCGGGCATGCCAGCTATTGCGTGTACGTTCCACCAACGTACGCAGGCTCGCACGTTTTTCCGGCAACTCTTTTTCCAGTTGCTCTGGATCTACGCCGCGATCCGCCAGCAGGCGCAGCCATTCACGCACCAGCGTGGCGCGACCTTTCGGTGAATGCATACGATTATTGGTGATCTTCATCGACGGGCACATCGGGCTTTTCACATCAAAGTTAAAGCACAGACCGTTACCATTACACTCCATCGCTCCGCGCCAGGATGCGCGTACCGCGATAGGAATTTGCCGGTCGTAGGTGCCGCGTTTGACCGCATCCACCTTCATCATCGGCGCGTCGACGCCTTCCGGTGGACAAATTTTCCCCGGGTTCAGGCGGTTGTTCGGATCGAATGCCGCTTTGACTTTACGCAGCTCGCTATACAACTGCTCGCCGAAAAACGCCGGGCTGTACTCGGCGCGGAAACCTTTGCCGTGCTCACCCCACAGTAGACCACCGTATTTAGCGGTTAGCGCCACCACATCGTCGGAGATCTTTTTCATCAGAATCTCCTGCTGCGGATCGCACATATCCAGTGCCGGACGGACGTGCAACACGCCCGCATCAACGTGGCCGAACATTCCGTAGCTCAGGCCGTGGCTATCAAGTAGCGCGCGGAATTCCACGATGTAGTCCGCCAGATGCTCCGGCGGCACGCAGGTATCTTCCGCAAAGGGGATCGGTTTCGCAGCGCCTTTAGCATTGCCCAACAGACCGACCGCTTTTTTACGCATCGCATAAATTCGTTCGATACCGTCAAGTTCATTGCAGCGCTGCCAGCCGATCACACCGCCTTCCTGCCCGGCAATCAGTTCATCAAGACGATGACACAACGCCACAACCTGACTCTCAATCAGCGCATCGTCGTCACCGGCGAATTCAACAATATTGAGTCCCAGCATCTCTTTATCCGCGACATCGGTAATCAGTTCACTGACCGAATGCCAGACAATGTCTTCCCGCGCCAGGTTCAGCACCTTCGAATCCACGGTTTCTACCGACATCGCGCGCGCTTCGACCATAAACGGCGCATTACGCAGCGCGGAGTCAAAGGAGTCGTATTTGATATTGACCAACCGACGCACCTTCGGCAAGCGCGTGATATCCAGACGCGCTTCCGTGATAAAGGCCAGCGTCCCTTCGGAGCCGGTCAGAATGCGCGTGAGGTCAAACTCGGACATATCGTCATTAAAGACATGGCGAAGGTCATAACCGGTCAGGAAGCGGTTAAGTTTTGGGAACTTGTCGATTATCAGTTGGCGATTGTCACGGCAGCGTTCAAAAACGGTACGGTAAATTCGCCCCGCCGCCGACTGTTCTTTAGCCAGCATTTCCGCAAGCGTCACAGGCACCGGCTGGGTATCGAGGATATCGCCCCCCATCAAAACAGCCCGTACACCCAGGACGTGGTCTGATGTTTTGCCATACACCAACGAGCCCTGTCCAGAAGCATCGGTGTTGATCATTCCCCCCAGCGTCGCACGATTACTGGTCGACAGCTCAGGGGCAAAAAAGTAGCCGTAGGGTTTTAAATACTGGTTCAGTTGATCCTTGATAACGCCCGCTTCAACGCGCACCCAACCCTCTTCCGGGTTAATTTCGATGATGCGATTCATATAACGGGACATATCAATGATAATGCCCTGATTCAGCGCCTGGCCGTTGGTGCCAGTACCGCCGCCGCGCGGCGTGAAGATCAGGGACTGGAAGCGTTCTTCCGTGGCAATACGCGACAACAGCGCGACATCGGCCGTAGAGCGTGGAAAGACTACCGCATCGGGAAGAAGCTGATAGATACTGTTATCCGTCGCCATCGTCAGCCTATCGGCATAGCGCGTGGCCGTATCGCCGGTAAAGCCTTGTTGCTCCAGTGCTTTTAAATAATTCAATACCAGCGGTATTTCGCCGGGTGCCTGGGAAATCAGTGGGATCATTAGGTTTGACCCTTTCTTGAATGTTGTGTTGTACGCACAAAATCTTCCCGATTCGTATGAATACGACAAACGGCAAAGATGATGTGTATAAATGATTAATCGTTTGCGTCGTGCCATTATCGTTTTATCACATTTTTTTCTTATGCGCCCGGTAGATTTTGCCGCAGAATCAGCCGCGGGAATTTATTGATATTATTATCAATGAACGGATTTACGCGACGTCAACGCTCGGACGCGCAACAGAAGGTAATGCTTATTTATGAACACGGTTCTTAAGCCACGGGATATTCCGCAAATACTGCTATCAGTGTTGTTTATTGCACTGATGATCATCGCTTGTTTATGGATTGTTCAGCCGTTTATTCTGGGCTTCGCCTGGGCATCAACTATCGTTATCGCCACCTGGCCGGTGTTGATTTGGCTCCAGCGCATCCTTTTTGGCCGCCGCTCACTTGCCGTGCTGGTCATGACGCTTCTGCTTTTTTTACTGTTTGTCATTCCTATCGCCCTACTGGTCAATAGTCTGGTGGATGGCAGTACGCCGCTGGTTCACGCCATTACCAGCGGAACGTTGACGCTGCCTGATTTTGCCTGGCTTAACAGTATTCCGTTTGCCGGCGCCAAGCTGTACAGCGGCTGGCACAGTCTGCTCGATATGGGCGGCAGCGCCTTAATGGCAAAAGTTCGCCCTTATCTTGGCACCACGACCACCTGGTTTGTCGGTCAGGCTGCACACGTCGGGCGTTTTCTGCTGCACAGCGGTTTGATGCTGCTCTTTAGCGCCCTGCTGTACTGGCAAGGTGAGAAAGTGGCCTTTGGGATGCGTTACTTCGCCACCCGTCTGGCCGCCAAACGGGGTGATGCCGCGGTGCTACTGGCAGGCCAGGCGATTCGCGCCGTGGCGCTGGGTGTGGTAGTAACAGCCCTTGTACAGGCCGTGCTCGGCGGGATTGGTCTGGGCATTTCAGGCGTACCTTACGCCACGCTGTTGACCGTGGTGATGATCTTCTCCTGCCTGGTGCAACTGGGGCCGCTTATCGTGCTGGTACCCTGCATTGTCTGGCTCTACTGGACGGGTGATACCACCTGGGGCACGGTGCTGCTGGTGTGGAGCGTGGTGGTCGGTACGATGGATAACGTAATACGTCCGATGTTGATTCGTATGGGTGCCGACTTGCCGATGATCCTGATCCTCTCAGGTGTTATTGGTGGTCTGGTGGCATTCGGGATGATTGGTCTGTTTATCGGCCCGGTATTGCTGGCCGTCTCCTGGCGTCTGTTTGATGCCTGGCTACATGAAGTTCCACCACCGTCTTCAGACCCGGAACAGGTTCTGGAGGAACTTGCCGAGCTGGAACAGAATAACTATCCGAAACAGTAAGATAGACAAAAGGCGGAATTCCCCGCCTTTTAGTTAAGAAAAATTGACCATTCCCTTGCACCACATCGACAAAATCCCCCGCCATTCACGACATGCCTCGGAAATTATTCACATTTATTTAACTATTGAGAGGAATCCGATCGACGCAAAAAAGGCACATACCTATTATAAGTCACAAGGTAGTAAATCAACCCCTTGATTTATATATCCCCTGAGTGAAACAAAGAATTGCTGTGTGTAGTCTTTGCCCATCTCCCACGATGGGCTTTTTTTTGTCTATCGCACGCCGCCCTTCCGGCACTGGCGCGCCAGGCCAGAACCGTAAGGACTCTCCGTTATTTCACGTCACAGTGACTCATCATTCGCCAGTCTGACGGCAGCGTGCGGGTTTCACCGGTCACCTGTACCGTAACGCGCCCGCGAATATCCGCCGATGAGTTACCTATCTGCAGTTCAAATTCACCGGGTTCGACAATGCGCTGCCCTTCATAGCTGGTAAAGTTCAGCATATCGACTGGCAGGGTGAAGGTCAGCGTTTTCTGCTCACCGGGAGACAAGGTTACGCGCTCAAAGGCTTTAAGCTCCTGCAACGGACGCACCATGGAAGCCACGACATCGCGTACATAAACCTGCACCACTTCACTACCGCTGTGCTCACCGGTATTTTTAACCGTTACGCTAACGGTGATGTCCCCGTCGATAGCCACCTGAGGCTTCGCGAGCTGCGGCTCATCGTAGCTAAACTCCCCCCAACCTTTGCCGTAGCCAAACGGGTACAGTGCGCCGAAGTGGAAGGCAAACGGCGTGCCGCCGCTTTTTAGCTTATGGTTGTAGTAAAACGGCATTGCACCTGCGCTCTTCGGTACGCTGACGACCAGCCTTCCCTGTGGTTCAGCGCGACCGGTCAATACATCGGCAATCGCCCAGCCGCCTTCCTGACCAGGTGCCCAGGCCAGCATCAACGCCGCCACTTTGGACTCAAGTCCTTGTAGATTATAGGGACGCCCGCCGGTCATCACGACCACGACCGGTTTGCCGGTGTCCACCAACGCTTGTAACAGTTGCTGCTGTACGCCCGGAAGATTAAGGCTATCGGTATCAGAACCTTCACCCACGGTGCCGCTTTGGAACAAACCAGCAAGATCGCCCACACAGGCCACAATAACGTCGCTGTTTTGTGCAGCAAGAACGGCGTCTGGAATCAGACTGAGATCATGAGATACCGGTGAAGACTGTATCGGTTTACCTGAGCTATCACCCGGGAAGACCGGTGCCCCTGCCATACGCTGCTCGATGATATGGCAACCTTTGGCATAGCGAACCTGACTCTCGCCAAGATAATGGCATAGTGCCGCAAGCGGTGTCGTCACCTGGGTCGTTTTTTCCAGCATATCGCTGATTATCAAATGCACCGGGAAGCTGTAGCCGCTTAATAGCGCCAGAGGATCATCCGCCGTAGGGCCCACCACTGCTACGCGTGGTTTACCGGCGAGCGGCAGCACACCGCGATTTTCCAGTAGCGTTATCGACTGTGTTGCCACTTCTCGTGCCACCTGGCGAGTGGTATCGGATTGCAGGGAAATCGCATTCTCATCGGTATAAGGATGTTCAAACAGCCCAAGGCGGAATTTCTCTGTTAGCGTACGCCCCACAATTTCATCAATTTTCGCTGGTGTTATCAGACCGCGTTCAACCGCTTCGGCCAGATGACGAGCGCAGTCATCTTTTGGCAATTCCACATCCAGACCGGCGTTAAAGGCCAGCGCCGCCGACTCCGCTGCATCCTGCGCGACACCGTGGTGTTGATGCAGCAGACTGACGCCGCCATAATCCGCGACTACAATGCCATCAAAGCCCCAGCGTTCGCGCAGTACCGTGGTCAATAAGAAGTTGTCGCTGTGTCCAGGTTGATTATCAATATCGTGATAGGCCGGCATCACCGAACCGGCATGCGTCCGTTTCACCGCCATTTCAAACGGCAGTAAAAAGGTGTCATTGAGTTCGCGGAAGCCCAGATGCACCGGTGCATGGTTGCGCGCACCTTCGCTAAAGGAATGACCGACATAATGTTTGAGCGTCGCCAGCACATCACGCTTCTCACCTTGTAATCCGTCGACATAAGCGCAGGCCATCACCCCCACCAGCCACGGGTCTTCGCCAAACGTCTCCTCTGTACGCCCCCAGCGCACATCGCGGGAGACATCCAGCACAGGAGCCAGCCCCTGCTTGCAGCCGGTAGAACGCGCCTCTTCACCAATTTGCTGCGCCGCACGTTTTACCAGTTCAGGATCCCAGGTGGAACCGTAGTTCAATGACGAGGGAAACAGCGTCGCGTCTTTACACAATAATCCAACCAGACACTCCTCATGGAACAGCGCCGGGATGCCCAACCGCGTCTCTTCCATCATCATTTTTTGCAGACGGTTAGCCGCGCGCACACCCGTTTTTGCATCCACAATATGCGTTCCCAGCGGGCGGGTAATCTGCCCGACACCCAGTTTCAACCGCTCACTCAGCGCAGCCTGCTCGCTAACGCCAGCAAATTCATCGCTCATATCCGTGCGTTCACGGTGTTGACCATCTTCAGATAACACCAGCCACCAGGCGTGCATCTGGGCATATTTTTCTTCTGGCGTCATGCGCGCCAATAAATCGGTTACGCGTTCCTGAATCGGGCGCTGGGGATCTTTGTAAATCGGGGTCATAGCCGTTCTCCTGAGTCGCTGATAGCTCACCGAAATCATTCAGTTATGATGACGGGTAGTGGCAATTACAAATCAGTATTCAGAAGTGCCAGGCGGGGAACAATTGTAGAAATTGCCAGCAGATTTATGATTTTTGGTTTCTTTGCCAAAGTGTGATCGACCGCAACCCACGATGGTCAAAAAAATCCCGGGCACAGGGCCCGGGATTTCAACAGCATAACAACTTATTTATTCAGTTCGGCCAGGCTCAGCCAGGTTTGTACGACGGTGTCCGGGTTCAGTGACAGACTGTCGATCCCTTCTTCCATCAACCAGGCCGCAAAGTCTTCATGGTCGGACGGTCCCTGACCACAAATGCCCACGTATTTACCCTGTTTCTTCGCCGCGCGAATCGCCATGGACAGCAGTGCTTTCACCGCCTCATTGCGTTCATCAAACAGTGCAGAAACCACACCGGAGTCTCGATCAAGACCCAGCGCCAGCTGCGTCATATCGTTCGAACCGATAGAGAAACCATCGAAATGTTCAAGGAACTGTTCTGCCAGCAAGGCATTGGACGGAATCTCACACATCATGATGATCTTCAGCCCGTTTTCTCCACGCTTAAGCCCCTGACGCGCCAGTTCATCCACTACCGCTTTCGCCTGCTCAACGGTACGGACAAACGGCACCATGATCTCAACGTTGGTCAGTCCCATCTCGTTACGAACGCGTTTCACCGCATCGCACTCCAGCGCAAAGCAATCGCGGAAACTGTCAGCAACGTAACGACCCGCGCCACGGAAGCCGAGCATTGGGTTTTCTTCTTCCGGTTCATAACGTGTACCGCCCACCAGGTTGGCATACTCGTTAGATTTAAAGTCAGAAAGACGGACAATCACGCGTTTTGGATAGAATGCGGCGCCCAGCGTCGCGATCCCTTCGGTCAGACGGCCAACGTAAAACTCTTTCGGCGAGTCAAAACCTTTCATCATTTCACGGATTTCGTTTTGCAGCTTCGGTTCCTGGTCATCAAATTCCAGCAACGCACGCGGGTGAACGCCAATCATACGGTTAATGATAAATTCCAGACGCGCCAGACCCACGCCTTCATTCGGTAGGCAGGCAAAATCAAATGCACGGTCAGGGTTACCGACGTTCATCATGATTTTCAGCGGCAGATCCGGCATGGTATCCACGGTGGAGCTGTTGACGCTGAAGTCCAGCAAGTCAGCATAAACGTAGCCAGTGTCGCCTTCAGCACAAGACACAGTGACTTTTTCGTCATCTTTCATACGCTCAGTGGCATCACCACAGCCGACAACGGCCGGGATGCCCAGTTCACGCGCGATAATCGCCGCATGGCAGGTTCGACCGCCACGGTTGGTGACAATCGCCGCCGCTTTTTTCATGATCGGTTCCCAATCCGGGTCGGTCATGTCGGTAACTAGCACATCGCCCGGCTGGATACGATTCATTTCACTGATGTCATGAATCACCTTCACGCTACCGGCACCAATACGGTGACCGATGGCTCGGCCTTCGGACACAATGCGGCCTTGTGAATGCAGCGTGTAACGCTCCATCACCTGTCCACGCGAACGCACGGTTTCCGGGCGCGCCTGGACGATATACAGTTTGCCGGTGTGACCGTCTTTCGCCCACTCGATGTCCATCGGACGACCGTAGTGTTTTTCAATCTGCACAGCCTGCTTCGCCAACTCTTGTATTTCGTCGTCGGTCAACGAGAAGATATCACGCTGTGCTTGCGGCACATCTTCGATACGTACCTGCTTCCCGTGTTCCTGAGTCGGCGCATAGACCATACGGATTTTTTTCGAACCCATGGTACGGCGCACGATGGACGGACGTCCTGCCGCCAGCGTCGGTTTGTGCACGTAGAACTCATCAGGGTTCACTGCGCCCTGCACCACCATCTCACCTAAGCCCCACGCGGAGGTGATAAATACCACCTGGTCGAAGCCAGATTCGGTATCGATAGAGAACAGTACGCCGGAAGAGGCCAGGTCAGAACGGACCATCAGTTGTACGCCCGCAGAGAGCGCGACGCCACGGTGATCGTAGCCCTGGTGAACGCGATAAGAGATAGCGCGGTCATTAAACAATGAAGCAAATACGTGCTTCACCGCAACCAGTACGGCGTCAAAGCCGTGGACATTGAGGAAGGTCTCCTGCTGCCCGGCGAAAGACGCGTCTGGCATATCTTCTGCGGTTGCGGATGAGCGCACGGCAAAAGAGGCATTGGCGTTATCCGCAGCCAACTGGTCATACGCTTCATGAATAGCCTGTTCCAGTTCGCTCTGGAAAGGAGTGTCGATAATCCACTGACGGATCTGGGCGCCGGCTTTCGCCAGGGCGGTAACATCGTCAATATCGGTGTCATCCAACAGTTGATAAATCTGCTGGTTCACGCCGCTCTGGTCGAGGAATTGATTAAACGCATCGGCGGTGGTGGCAAATCCGTTAGGGACAGAAACACCCATTCCGGAGAGATTCGTAATCATTTCACCCAAGGAGGCATTTTTGCCTCCAACTCTGTCTACATCATTCATGCCGAGTTGGTTATACCAAAGCACCAGCGGTGACGAGCCATTGTTGGACATCGAGACAATCCTTTTTTGATTTAAGAAGCAGTGATAAGTAACAACTGACTACTTAAAATATCCTCGCATATTTAAACGGCCAAAAAAAACGGTGAATCGAGTAAGCAGATTATTTTTTTACTTTTTAGGAGTGATCCCCGTTTATTCATAACTTACTGATTAGGCTAAAAAGCCACAATTACATCCGGTCTACTGGTGGTCTTCAGAAAATGAAATGGGTAGTTCATAAAAAATAAAAATACCGTTTCATTTTTATTTTTAAGACAAACGCTACAGGCTTGTGTTTAAATTTAATTTACGCTTTCAGGCAATTAACGGGGAAATACAATATGGATAACGCAGTCGATCGTCAGGTGTTTTATATTTCCGACGGCACCGCTATTACGGCAGAGGTGCTTGGCCATGCGGTGATGTCTCAGTTCCCGGTGGCGATAAATAGCATCACGCTGCCGTTTATTGAAAGTGAAAGCCGGGCGAAGGCGGTGAAGGAACAGATCGACGCGATTTATCAGCAAACCGGTATACGTCCGTTAGTCTTCTATTCCATCGTTATTCCCGAAATTCGTCACATTATTCTGCAATGTGAAGGCTTTTGTCAGGATATCGTGCAAGCATTGGTTGCCCCGTTACAAGAAGAACTCAAACTCGACCCTACTCCTATCGCTCACCGAACCCACGGATTAACGCCCGGCAATCTCACTAAATATGATGCTCGAATCGCCGCCATTGATTACACCCTGGCACACGATGATGGAATTTCACTGCGCAATCTCGATCAGGCGCAGGTCATTTTACTGGGCGTTTCTCGTTGTGGAAAAACCCCGACCAGCCTCTATCTGGCTATGCAGTTTGGGATCCGTGCTGCAAACTACCCGTTTATCGCCGACGATATGGATAACCTGATTCTCCCCGCCTCGCTTAAACCACTACAACATAAGCTGTTTGGCCTGACGATTAACCCAGAGCGTCTGGCGGCTATCCGTGAGGAAAGACGTGAGAACAGCCGTTATGCCTCCATGCGTCAGTGTCGTATGGAAGTCGCCGAGGTTGAGGCGCTATACCGCAGAAACCAGATCCCATGGATCAACAGCACTAATTATTCGGTTGAAGAAATTGCTACTAAAATCATGGACATCATGGGATTAAGCCGCAGAATGTACTAACACACTAGTACAATGCATCGGATTTGTTTATCATAGCAGTGTGATTGAGCGCACGTTACGCTCCGCGCTTGAAATCAGCGGAGATTGGTTTATCGTGATGTGCATCACTTCCCAGCATATTGACTGGCGAAGCAACAAATTCTGAGAACCCCATGAATAAGACCGATGAATTGCGTACGGCCCGAATTGAGAGCCTGATTACGCCTGCTGAACTTGCCGAGCGCCACCCGGTATCACCGGACGTTGCGGCGCATGTTACCGCTTCCCGCCACCGCATCGAGAAAATTCTCAACGGTGAAGATCGTCGACTGCTGGCGATTGTTGGCCCCTGCTCTATTCACGATCTTGACGCTGCAATGGATTACGCCCGCCGTTTACAGGCACTGCGCGAAAAACACCAAGGTGAGTTGGAAGTCGTGATGCGTACCTACTTTGAAAAACCTCGTACCGTGGTCGGCTGGAAAGGATTAATCTCTGATCCCGATCTTAACGGTAGCTATCGGGTGAATCATGGTATTGAACAGGCGCGTAAATTACTTTTGCAAGTCAACACCCTAGGCGTCCCTACCGCCACCGAGTTTCTCGATATGGTGACCGGTCAATTTATCGCCGATTTGATTAGCTGGGGTGCCATTGGTGCGCGCACCACCGAAAGCCAGATCCACCGTGAAATGGCCTCGGCGCTTTCCTGCCCGGTGGGTTTTAAAAACGGTACGGATGGCAATACACGTATCGCGGTCGATGCGATTCGCGCCGCTCGCGCCAGCCATATGTTCCTGTCGCCGGATAAAAACGGTCAGATGACCATCTACCAAACCAGCGGTAACCCCTATGGTCATATCATTATGCGAGGTGGCAAGAAACCGAACTATCATGCGGATGATATTGCTGTCGCCTGCGATACACTGCACGAGTTCGATTTGCCTGAGCATCTGGTTGTCGACTTCAGCCACGGTAACTGCCAGAAACAGCACCGCCGTCAACTGGAAGTGTGTGACGATATCTGCCAGCAGATCCGCAACGGCTCTTCCGCCATTGCCGGTATCATGGCGGAAAGCTTCCTGCGTGAGGGCACGCAGAAAATTGTCGCGGGTCAGCCTCTCACCTACGGTCAGTCTATTACCGACCCTTGCCTGAGCTGGGAAGATACCGAACTCCTGCTGGAAAAATTGGCAGCAGCCGTCGCAACTCGCCTGTAATATCCCCGCCCGCCATGCAAAGGCGGGCTATTTCCCCGAATCCACACATATTGCAAAAAATACTTGCGGTTAATCAGCGCATTATTGATAATGGTTATCATTGTTACATTGATTTTCATTATAAAAATGACGCTCATGGATACCTGCGCAGAACTGGAATTTCCCAAGGATAATACCCCTCGTCCACTCTCAAACGATCGGCGGATCGACAGCGAGACGCTGCTAGGTCAGGAAGGTCGGGTGGTTATTGAACACGGCGAACAGCAATATCTGCTGCGTCAAACCCAGGCAGGCAAACTCATTTTAACGAAGTAAATGCGTCGCCAGTGCGACGACGCAATCGCTCATTAACTAGCTCGAACAGCTAACTTCCAGATGCTTACCCCAGTCCGGTGGGCGACGAGCGTAATCATCATGACGATCAGACCAGGGGTCACGCAGCGCTTCATGTAAACGGTGTAATTCATAATAGTCACCCTTCTGAGCCTGCTCTATGGCCCGCTGTGCCAGCCAATTACGCAGTACCATCGCCGGATTCGCCAGCTTCATTGCCTGCTGGCGTGTCGCATCCTCGACCTGTTCATGCTGTAGTCGTGTCCGATATTGCGTAAACCAGTCATCAAATGCCGCACGATCGATAAACTCATCGCGCAGACGCGACGCCGGACTCTTTTGCTCGGTCTCACTTAACATACGGAATGTGAGGCTGTAATCACAACTCTCCCGCTCCATCAGTGCGTACAGACCGTTCAGCAAGTCATTATCGCCATTCTCTTCGCTAAACAGCCCCAGCTTTTTACGCATCCGCTGACCATATTCGCGGAATAAAATTGTCTGATAGCTATCCAGCGCGGCATTAAGTGCATCAGTCGCAATCAGCGGCGACAGCGCCTGTGCCAGACACTGCAAATTCCACAGTCCTACCGCCGGTTGATTATCAAAACGGTAGCGCCCCTGATAGTCAGAATGGTTGCAGATATATTGCGGATTATAATCATCGAGGAAGCCGAAGGGACCGTAATCCATTGTCAGGCCAAGAATCGACATATTGTCCGTATTCATTACGCCATGGGCAAAACCGACCGTCTGCCAACGGGCAATCATCTGTGCCGTGCGGGTGACCACATCCTGAAACCACAGCACGTAGCGATTGGCGTCATTCACTAAATGCGACCAGTGGTGGCGAATAGTGTAATCAGCGAGCTTGCGCACATTGTCGATATCATGGCGGTAATAGAAATGTTCGAAATGGCCAAAGCGAATATGACTTTCGGCAATGCGCATCAACATCGCCCCCGTCTCAACGGTTTCGCGCTGTATTGGCGTATCGCTGGCCACGATAGACAGCGCGCGCGTGCCGGGGATCCCCAGGTAATGCATCGCCTCTGATGCCAGGCTTTCCCGTAATGTTGAACGCAGAACTGCGCGACCATCCCCCATCCGCGAATAAGGCGTTAGCCCGGCCCCTTTCAGATGCCAGTCTACCGCCTTACCGTTTGGTAATTGCTGTTCGCCCAGTAAAATTCCACGGCCATCGCCAAGCTGACCGGCCCAATTGCCAAATTGATGGCCACTGTAAACCTGTGCCAGTGGCGACATGCCAGGGAGCAACACTTCACCGCCCCAGACGCCCGCGCCATGTTCAGGGGTGAAGAGTTCATCGGGAATGGCTAATTCCTGTGCCAACGGCTCGTTGTGCCAGACCAAACGGGCATTGTGCAACGGCGTTGGCCGAAGTGCGGTGTAAAACTCTGGCAACTCATCGCGCCAGCGGGTGTTAAATGACAGGTTCATGGTTCCTCCTGTCGGTAGTGTATTGGGTTACTGTAGGTTAAACACCCGGGTAAATGCAGGGTTATTGTTGCACCAATGTTATTAATGATGACTCAGACACGACCGGCCACAAGCTACCCAGCATGCCACTAAAACCGTACGATGCAATGCGCTGCCGGGTAGATTCTTCATCAACGCCAGAGATCATAATCGCCTGACAATAGGGCTGAATCTGGCTGACAATTGCCCGCATAAACGGCTCAAAAGAGACCGATTTGACCTGGCGTTGGACAAAGTTTCTATCAAGCACCACGCGAGTAAAAAGCCCGGCGAAAACGGCTTTTGTCGAGGCGTCTCCAGAACCAAAATCACTGAGTACCAGCGGAAACCGTTGACACAGTTGGGCTAGCGGGTGCTGTTCATCCACCTGATCAAGTCCGGGGAAACTTTCGCTGATGGCCAGTTCAAGAAAAGGAAAACGCAGTGCATCGGCAGCAAGATCATCTTGTGTGAGTAATGCATCAACGACACCGGGAGGAATGGTGACCCATGCTTTAAGCCCATGCTGTAGGAAAAAAAACTGATAGGTCATCAGGAGAGCGAGTTTTTCCTGAAATAAAATAATTTCTTCTTGCGGGGTCAAACGCGGCAGAACCAGACTGGTTGGGATGCGCACGTGATTATTAACGCCGCTAAAATGACTGACCACTTTTAGGCCCACCAACTGTTCCTCGCTATTCCTTGCGGGAAGAAAAAACAACTGAGAACAATACGTATTATCCAGCGATATAATCATTGCGACTGCCCTTCACTAAAAGTCATGTCCGGGTTCCTGACGTCACAAAGCGAAAACCTACGGTAATGGGTGCTGTGGTTATTCCGTTCATCGGTTCCTTTTTAATTCATTTTGTCCGTCACTGGATCGTAATGATTGTAATCGAAACTAATGGATTAGCACAATCCACCTTAAGTTCCATGATCTCGCCTAACAAAATGAGTATATCGTTCACGATTTAATTTAAATTTTATCAATACGATAAAAAAAGGAGGCATTTCGCCTCCCTTACTATTTTTTTAAATTCGCCTGGCCTGCCAAAAGTTCTTTCGCCAGTAAACGTTGTTTAACGAGGACCGCGTGACCCCCTGGCTTGTTGAGGCATGGATAAACTGATTATCAGTGTCATAGATTCCGACATGCAATCCGCTTTCACCCGAACCGGTCTTGAAGAACACCAGATCGCCCGGCAAGAGATCTTCTTTATCTATTTCCGTTCCCAATTTAGCCTGTTGGCGCGTTTCTCTGGGTAAACGCATTTCGAATTTATCGCGGAATGTCATCAGAACAAACGCCGAGCAATCTACGCCACGACGGCTCATTCCACCATAGCGATATGGCGTGCCGTGCCAATGGTGTAGTTGATCGTTTAAGTTGGCAATCACGGTAATTGAATCCGCAAGCCGAGGATTCGGCGGAGGCGGACGGTGGCTGCTACAACCAGCCAAAATGAATGCTAAAAGGAAAATAGCCCAGAAACGCATATCCAGCGCATCCTCTGTTTTTTTAATCTGCTAACAAATTATATCGATAAGCGATAGGCTGGCAAGCAATGCCCCCCGACTCAAGACCGAATATGGATTATTTTTCACAGTCCTCAGCATAAATGAGCATTTGGTGACCGGCTATTTCTAGCTTCTGGAAAGTCATATTATACGCTGCCGCTAAATTTTCCGGCTGCAGTACGGCATCGGTTCTACCGCTGGCAATCAGTTTACCCTCACATAATAACCAGACCCGGTCCGCGTGGCGTAACGTATAGTTAAGATCATGACTGCTCATCACAATCGTGACACCTGCCGTACGAAGCTCCGCCAACAGTTTATCCAATGCCGCCTGCTGGGCAACGTCAAGGCTATTCATCGGTTCATCGAGCAGCAACAGCTGGCCCTGTGGATTATCTCCGGGATGAATCTGCAATATCACCGCCGCCAAGCGAACACGTTGCCATTCGCCCCCCGACAGCTGGCTGACGTTCCGCCCCAGTTTATTGTTTAAACCCAGAGCATCCGTCACATGAACGGCCAGCGGTGAGGAATGAGGAGTATGTTGATGCAGCGTCAGAAACTGCCAGACCGGCATGGCAAAAGGCGGCGATTGGTGCTGAGAAAGGTAGGCTCGATGATGTGCAAGCGCAGAAGGCGACCATGAGTCTAACGGCTGATCGTCTAGTGTGACGACGCCTTTCCCCCGGCTCAGTCCCGCCATTCTCGTCAGCAATGTGCTTTTACCTGCACCGTTCGGCCCAACCAGATGGATAATCTCGCCGTAACCAACATCAGCGCTTATGCCCTGAAGCCGGTTGTTTTCACTGATATCCTGAAGCTGCATCAACGGCATCATGACTGAGCGAGAGCCTGTTTAATGGCGGCGACCAACTCAGGAGCGTCTGGCGTCATATCCGGTGAAAATCGATTGATCACTTCACCGTTACGGCCGATAAGGAATTTTTCAAAGTTCCACAGGATATCGCCTGGATGCCCAGGAGCGCGCCCTTTGCTCTCCATACGCTCGTAGAAACCGCTCCCTTGTGGTGTAACAGCCTTTGGTGCAATGCGTTTCAATTGGTTATAGAGGGGGTGACTGTTTTCGCCATTCACCTCAATTTTGCTAAACAGCGGGAACGTCACGCCATAGGTCATGCTACAGAAAGTTTTAATCTCGTCAGCGCTACCAGGCTCTTGCCCCAGGAACTGGTTGCATGGGAAACCAAGAACGGTGAACCCTTGATCTTGTAAGGACTCCTGTAATGCTTCCAGCTGCTCGTATTGTGGCGTCAGCCCGCATTTAGAAGCGACGTTAACAATCAGGAGCACCTTACCCTTATAAGCGTCCAGGGTGGTGTTTTCGCCATCTATCGTTGTGACAGGCGTGTTCAGAATGGTGGTTTGCATAGCATCCTCTTTCCAGGTTAAGCCGGGTCTAACGCCCGGACTTCAATAGTAACCAGATAAATACCGGCGCGCCTAGCGTTGCTGTGACAACGCCTATTGGCAACTCAGCCGCTGACAGCGCCAGACGCGCCACAATATCAGCAAACAGCAGCACGCTTGCCCCTGCCAGGGCGCTAGCGGGCAGCAGCACGCGATGATCGGTTAAACCACACAGACGCAGCATATGCGGCACCACCAGACCAACGAAGCCGATAGCACCGGCCAGTGCCACACTAACACCCACCAACCAACCTGTCGCCATCACCAGCAGCTTTCGCCACAGCGCGATGGGAACGCCTAGCTGGCGTGCGGAGGTATCTCCTAACGCTAACAGATTGAGTGGCTGCGATTGTAAACAGACCCACAAAATCACCGGTAAAAGCGCAATCATGAGCCACAGTTGCTGCCAGTCGACACCACCAAAACCGCCCATCATCCAGTACATTAACTGCCGCAAGTCGAACGACGTTGAGAAATAGACCGCCCAGGTCATCAACGCGCTACAGATAATACCGAGTGCCACGCCTGCCAGTAACAGGCGGCTGGTCGATAAATGTCGACGCGCAAAACGCATCAGGATCCCGGTAATAAGCAGTGCGCCAGCAATAGCAGCCAGACCCGGCACCCAGCCGGGTAAAGTGCCCTGACCGAGCATAATCACCGCGATAAGGCCAACGCCCGCACCATTAGAGACACCCAGCAAGCCAGGTTCAGCCAGCGGATTTTCGAACAAAGCCTGCATTACCGCGCCGGAAAGTGCCAGCGCAGCCCCAACCAGCAACACCGCCAACGTGCGCGGTAAGCGAATTTGCCAGATGAAGAGTTGTCCTTTTGGCGTGAACCATTGTGCCGGGGAAATCCATTGGTCCCCTGCACACAGACCAATAACCAACATGACGAGGAGTACCAGCGTCAACCCGGTTAGCCAGCAACGGTTTCGCCGCTGCTGTTGATGTACATAGACCTGCATAATGCTCCAGGAGCTTGCTAAGAAGCATTTGATTTTACGGTGGAAGAGCTTTCAAAGAAAAGAAAAAGGCCGCATAAGCGGCCTTTTTAGTTAGTTCAGATTACTCTTCTTTGGGTGTTGCATTCTCGACCCGACTTTTTAACTTCTGTCCTGGTCTGAAGGTCACCACACGCCGGGCTGTAATGGGAATATCTTCACCCGTTTTTGGGTTACGTCCCGGGCGTTGATTCTTATCACGCAGATCAAAGTTCCCAAAACCGGAAAGCTTAACCTGCTCGCCATTTTCCAGAGCACGACGGATCTCTTCGAAAAATAGCTCTACCAGCTCTTTAGCATCCCGCTTGCTAAGCCCAAGCTTATCAAACAGATATTCTGACATTTCAGCTTTTGTAAGCGCCATAGGTTCAATCCCTCAGTGATGCCTGGAATCGCTCTTTTAATGCCTCTACACATTTGGCGACGGTAGCGGCAATCTCCTCTTCTTCGAGTGTACGGCTGGTATCTTGTAAAATCAGGCTGATAGCAAGGCTCTTGAAGCCCTCCGCAACACCCTTACCACGGTACACGTCAAACAAGTTTACGCCAACTATCTGATTTACGCCAACTTTCTTACATTCGTTTAAAATATCAGCAGCAGGTACATTTTCCGCGACAACAACGGCGATATCACGGCGGTTTGCCGGGAAGCGGGAAACGTCCTGAGCCTGAGGAACGACGCGGTCTGCAAGCTTGTTCCATTCCAGTTCGAATGCCAATGTACGACCATTCAGATCCAGTTTACGCTCAAGTTCCGGATGGATAACACCAATGAAACCAATGCGTTCACCTTTCAGATAAATCGCCGCAGACTGCCCCGGATGCAGCGCTGGGTTAACTTCTGCTTTGAACTGAATTTCAGATAATTTACCGGTCAGTTCAAGAACAGACTCCAAATCGCCCTTCAAATCATAGAAATCAACAGACTCTTTTGCCAGATTCCAATGTTCTTCATAGCGGTTGCCACACATTACTCCCCCCAGCATCACATCCTGACGGATGCCTAATGGGGCCTGAGTATCCGGAACAAAACGCAAACCGGCTTCAAAAATACGCACACGATTTTGCTGACGATTTTGGTTATACACCACCGTTGACAACAAACCGGTCAGCAGAGACAGGCGCATTGCGGACATTTCGCTGGAGATTGGGCTTGGTAAAATAAGCGCTTCTTCGCCAGGGTGTACCCATTGCTGAACTTTCGGGTCAACAAAGCTATAGGTAATCACTTCCTGATAGCCTTTGTCGTTCAGCATGGTTTTCACACGCTTAAGCGACAGGTTCGCTTCTCTATGGCTTCCCATAATCAGACCAGCCTGAACCGGTTCATTAGGAATGCTGTTGTAGCCGTAGACACGTGCTACTTCTTCAACTAAATCTTCTTCGATTTCCATATCGAAACGCCAGGTCGGAGCAACGGCCTGCCATTCGTCAGTCCCTACGGTCACTTCACAACCCAGGCGGGTCAGAATATCGGTGACCAGATCATCCGCAATGTGATGGCCAATGAGGCGATCTAATTTGCTACGACGCAGGGTAATGGTTGCACGCTTCGGCAATGCCACTTCGTGGGTCACATCAACAATCGGGCCGGCTTCACCGCCACACAAATCAATAAGCAGACGAGTCGCACGCTCCATCGCTTTATGTTGCAGCGCCGGATCAACGCCGCGCTCATAGCGATGAGATGCGTCGGTATGAAGACCATTACGACGAGCACGTCCGGTAATGGACAGTGGGCTAAAGAATGCAGATTCCAGCAGGACATTTTGGGTTTCGTCGTTCACACCAGAGTGCTCACCGCCAAAGATACCCGCCATCGCTAGCGCTTTGTTGTGGTCAGCAATCACCAGCGTATCCGCGCTAAGCTTCGCTTCATTGCCGTCCAGCAGTACCAGCGTTTCGCCTTCTTTTGCCATACGAACTTTAATCCCACCTTCGATGCGATCTTTGTCGAACGCATGCATCGGCTGACCCAGTTCCAGCAGGACATAGTTGGTCACATCAACAACCGCATCAATAGAGCGGATGCCACAGCGGCGCAGTTTCTCTTTCATCCACAGCGGGGTTGGCGCTTTAACGTTAATTCCTTTAACCACACGGCCCAGGTAACGTGGACACGCGTCAGCGGCTTCAACGTCAATAGACAGCACATCAGAAATAGTCGCGGCTACAGGCGCGATTTCTGGTGCATTCAGTGGCAGCTTGTTAAGTACAGCGACATCGCGCGCGACACCAATAATACCTAAGCAGTCAGCACGGTTTGGCGTGACGCTGATTTCGATGGTGTTGTCATCAAGCTTCAGATATTCACGGATATCTGTACCGAGCGGCGCATCGGCCGGCAGTTCGATGATGCCAGCGTGATCGTCGGAAATACCCAGTTCAGAGAAAGAGCACAGCATCCCCTCTGATGGCTCACCGCGCAGTTTAGCGGCTTTAATTTTAAAATCACCCGGCAGTACCGCGCCGATAGTCGCCACGGCAACTTTTAGCCCCTGACGGCAGTTTGGTGCACCGCAGACGATGTCCAGCAGACGTTCACCGCCGACGTTCACTTTTGTGACGCGCAGTTTGTCGGCGTTTGGATGCTGACCGCATTCCACCACTTCGCCCACCACAACACCATTGAAGCTTCCCGCTACGGCATCAACGCCGTCAACTTCCAGGCCAGCCATGGTGATTTGTCCTGACAGCGCTTCGCTATCAATGGCCGGGTTAACCCATTCGCGTAACCACAGTTCACTGAATTTCATTATTTTATCCTGCCCTTATTTAAACTGTTTGAGGAAACGCAGATCGTTTTCGAAGAACGCACGCAAATCGGTGACACCGTAACGCAGCATGGTTAAACGCTCCATACCCATGCCAAATGCAAAGCCGGAATAGACTTCCGGATCAATGCCAACATTACGCAGTACATTCGGGTGCACCATACCGCAGCCCAGTACTTCCAGCCATTTGCCGTTCTTGCCCATCACATCCACTTCAGCGGAAGGTTCGGTGAACGGGAAGTAAGATGGACGGAAACGAATCTGCAAATCTTCTTCAAAGAAGTTGCGCAGGAAATCGTGCAGCGTCCCTTTCAGGTTGGTGAAGTTGATGTTTTTATCAACAATCAACCCTTCCATCTGATGGAACATCGGAGTGTGCGTCTGATCGTAGTCGTTACGATACACGCGGCCCGGCGCGATAATACGAATTGGCGGCTGTTGATCCTTCATGGTACGGATCTGTACGCCGGAGGTCTGCGTACGCAGCAGACGAGTGGC
Source organism: Kluyvera intermedia (assembly GCF_034424175.1). Classification (NCBI taxonomy): domain Bacteria; kingdom Pseudomonadati; phylum Pseudomonadota; class Gammaproteobacteria; order Enterobacterales; family Enterobacteriaceae; genus Kluyvera; species Kluyvera intermedia. Next base: position 2,247,420 of record NZ_CP139986.1, on the reverse strand, counting down.
ATCAAACCAGAAAGTGTCGTGGTCAGCGCGTGCCGGGTGGTGCGTTGGGATATTCAGCGCATCGAAGTTATGGTAGTCATCTTCAATTTCTGGGCCCGTTGCAACGGTAAAACCGAGCTCACCGAAGAAACTTTCAATACGGTCGATGGTGCGCGTAACCGGGTGCAGACCACCATTTTCGATGCGGCGACCCGGCAGGGAGATATCGATCGTCTCCGCGGCCAGGCGAGCATTTAACGCAGCACTTTCCAGGTCGGCTTTGCGCGCATTCAGCACCTGCTGTACCTGTTCTTTCGCTTCGTTAATCACCGCACCCGCTGCTGGACGCTCTTCCGGCGGCAGTTCGCGCAGGGTAGTCATTTGAAGGGTCAGGTGCCCTTTCTTGCCCAAATATTCGACGCGGACATTGTCTAACGCGGCAACATCTGAAGCCTGATTAATGGCGGCTGTTGCACTGGCAACCAGCTCTGCGAGATGTGACATGGTTTTCCTCGTTATGTGGCGATATTCATAAGCGGCATAAACAAAAAAAGCCTCCATCAGGAGGCTTTCTGGCGCTGTTTTCCGTTTCTTCTTTCACGCGCAAGCCCCCTGTTTTCAGGTGCTAAAGTAAAAGAAGAAGCGGAAAATAGCAGCATTCATGCTTGCGTTACCTTGTGTGGTAAGAATTGTAGAACCTTTATTGAAAGGGCTACAGAGATAAATGTCAATGCACTGAAGCAGTTAAAATGAAAAGAGGGAGACAAGCTCCCTCTTCCAACTGGCTTACGCCAGTGCTGCTTTCGCTTTTTCAACTAACGCGGTGAACGCGATTTTGTCGAATACTGCGATGTCAGCCAGGATCTTACGGTCGATTTCAACAGAGGCTTTTTTCAGGCCGTTGATGAATTTGCTGTAAGAAATACCGTTCTGACGTGCTGCTGCGTTGATACGCGCAATCCACAGTTGACGGAACTGACGCTTTTTCTGACGACGGTCACGATAAGCGTACTGACCTGCTTTGATAACAGCCTGGAAGGCAACGCGGTATACGCGAGAACGCGCACCGTAGTAACCTTTAGCTTGTTTCAAAATTTTCTTGTGACGTGCACGGGCAACTACACCACGTTTTACGCGAGCCATATGTGCTCTCCTGTATCTATTCTAATTAAAAAGTTAAAAGGGTTAACGACTTATGCGTACGGCAGGCACGCGATTACCAGGCCCAGATCGCCTTTAGAAACCATGGCTTTTGGACGCAGGTGACGTTTACGCTTGGTAGCTTTTTTGGTCAGAATGTGACGCAGGTTAGCGCGTTTGTGCTTAAAACCACCTTTACCGGTTTTTTTGAAGCGCTTAGCAGCACCGCGTACGGTCTTAATTTTTGGCATTTTAATAACTTCCACTTCGCATTGTTAATAAACGAAACGTAGGCGAACAATACTCGTGAAGCCCAAAGGCTTCACGAACGTTGCTACTTGAAGGCCTTACTGTTTCTTCTTAGGGGCGAGCACCATGATCATCTGGCGGCCTTCGATCTTCGTAGGGAAGGATTCGACCACTGCCAGTTCACTCAGATCGTCACGGACGCGCGTAAGCACTTCCATACCAATCTGCTGGTGAGCCATCTCACGACCGCGGAAACGCAGTGTGATCTTAGCTTTATCACCCTCTTCGAGAAAGCGAACCAGGCTGCGGAGTTTTACCTGGTAGTCGCCATCATCGGTACCAGGACGGAATTTAATTTCCTTAACCTGGATAACTTTTTGTTTCTTCTTCTGTTCCTTAGAAGACTTACTTTTTTCATAAAGGAACTTGCCGTAGTCCATGATACGACAAACTGGCGGTTCGGCGTTAGGGCTGATTTCAACTAAATCTACTCCAGCTTCTTCAGCTTTTTCGATAGCTTCTCTCAGACTCACAATACCCAAAGCTTCGCCTTCCAGACCTGTCAAGCGAACTTCCAGGGCGCGAATCTCGCCATTGATACGATTCGGACGTGCCGTTTGAACTCGTTTTCCGCCTTTAATACCTTATTCCTCCAGTTGTTTTAGACTGCGGCTGCGAATCTCTTGTTGCAGCTTCTCGATAACTTCATTTACGTCCAGGCTGCCCAAGTCTTTGCCACGACGGGTACGCACGGCAACTTTGCCTGCTTCTACCTCTTTGTCGCCACAGACCAACATGTAAGGGACACGACGTAAAGTGTGCTCACGGATTTTAAAGCCAATCTTCTCATTTCTCAAGTCTGCTTTTACACGAATGCCTGCATTTTGCAATTTACGGGTCAATTCGTTGACATATTCAGCTTGAGAATCGGTGATATTCATCACTACAACCTGTACTGGTGCAATCCAGGTTGGGAAGAAACCGGCGAACTCTTCGGTCAGGATGCCAATAAAGCGCTCCAGTGAACCCAGAATTGCACGGTGAATCATTACCGGTACCTGACGCTCGTTGCTTTCGCCAATATATGAGGCGCTTAGACGAGACGGCAGAGAGAAGTCTAACTGTACAGTACCGCACTGCCATGCACGATCGAGGCAGTCATAAAGGGTAAATTCAATTTTCGGGCCATAGAATGCACCCTCACCCAGTTGATACTCAAACGGGATGTTGTTCTCTTCCAACGCAACAGCCAGATCCGCTTCCGCACGATCCCACGTTTCATCGCTACCGATACGCTTTTCCGGACGCGTTGAAAGTTTGACGACGATTTTCTCGAAGCCGAAAGTGCTGTACATATCATAGACTAAACGAATGCACGCGTTAACTTCATCACGCACCTGTTCTTCTGTACAGAAGATGTGGGCGTCATCCTGAGTAAAGCCACGTACGCGCATCAGGCCATGCAGAGCACCTGACGGTTCATTACGGTGGCAACTGCCGAACTCTGCCATACGCAGCGGCAGATCGCGGTAAGATTTCAGACCCTGATTAAAGATCTGTACGTGCCCCGGGCAGTTCATTGGCTTGATGCAGTATTCACGGTTCTCAGAAGAGGTAGTGAACATCGCATCTTTATAGTTGTCCCAGTGGCCGGTTTTTTCCCACAGCACACGGTCCATCATGAACGGGCCTTTCACTTCCTGATACTGGTATTCTTTGAGCTTAGAGCGCACAAAGGTTTCCAGTTCACGGAAGATTGTCCAGCCATCATTATGCCAAAACACCATACCCGGCGCCTCTTCCTGCATATGATACAGGTCGAGCTGCTTACCAATTTTACGGTGATCGCGCTTCGCCGCTTCTTCAAGGCGCAGCAGGTAGGCATTGAGGGCCTTTTTGTCCGTCCATGCGGTACCATAAATACGCTGCAGCATCTTGTTGTTGCTATCGCCGCGCCAGTAAGCACCAGCGGTTTTCATCAACTTGAAGTAGTGGCAGAAACGCATATTCGGCACGTGCGGACCACGGCACATGTCGACATATTCTTCGTGATGGTACAAGCCAGGCTTGTCATCATGCGAAATGTTTTCATCAAGAATGGCAACTTTATAGTTTTCACCACGTTTCACGAAAGTTTCACGGGCTTCATGCCAGCTGACTTTATTCTTGACGACGTCATAGTTTGTCTCGGCGAGCTCATGCATACGTTTGTCGAGCGCGTCGATGTCTTCCTGGGTCAGCGTATGATCAAGGTCAACGTCATAATAGAAGCCGTTGTCGATAACCGGGCCGATGGCCATTTTAGTGTTTGGCCAAAGCTGTTTGATGGCGTGACCAAGCAGGTGAGCACACGAGTGACGAATGATCTCCAGACCTTCTTCATCTTTTGCGGTGATGAGCGAAAGTTTGGCATCGTTTTCAATCAAATCGGAAGCATCAACCAGTTCACCGTTAACACGCCCAGCGATGGTGGCTTTTGCCAGACCAGGGCCAATGTCCAGAGCGACATCCATTGGGCTAACAGCGTTGTCGTAATGGCGTTGGCTGCCATCAGGAAGAGTAATTACAGGCATTTAATGTCCTTATTTGCAGTGGTGCCCCACACGAAAGAGCACATACAAAACTATATGATTAAATTTATCAACACGTTAAGGACTGATTTCCGCTTCACTCTGCGAAAAATGAGCAACGAGTACATGTACCCAGAGCCACCTACATCCGCGTGTTGATAATACCGTTGGATAGTTTACACATCATCAGTACGTGATAAAAGACGCAATTGCCCTTCCCTGTGCGCATTGCTATTTTTACCCGCGATTCTGGTACACTGAGTCAACTGTTGTAGAAAAAGGGATCTGACAATGCCTACTGATCGATTTGCAAAAAAACACTGGAAAATGGTGCTGGTGCTAATAGCCATCTGCGGGGCGATGTTGTTGCTCCGGTGGGCTGCGATGATTTGGGGGGAGTAAGCGGTGATTGATACCGCAGAAACAGTTCACGCTAAAAACCTTTCTACGTTACGGTCAGGGAATTAAAATATATACAAAAAATGCGCTGAGCCAATATTAATTGACAATACGTGCGAATTAAAACGATTCATACTGACAAATAAAATACAAAAATTTAATTTTCTTACGAAAGATAATAGCAGCAAGAAAAACCGGTACTACTCTACCCGGTTTTCTCTGCCGAAATTAATAATCAATAGAAAATCAAATTATTACAGCACAGAAATATTAGGACCAGCCGCCTGCAACCAGAGTATGCACGTTAAACGCGTCATCCATGGACTGACCGGTAGACTGAGAGCCTGGGGCGATGTTGGAGCCTGCTTCGACGTCATAAGCACTGGAGATACCGACGTGCTGGGCAGTTGTTACCGTCGTGGAACTGGCTGGCTGTGTTGCAGGTTCAGCGGCAAATACGCCAAAAGAAAGTGCAGACAGCAAAATAGCTGCAGATGCGATTTTGATATTTTTCATAATGTTTATTCTCTAACTTGATTAAGACTTTGAAACGCTAAGGCATCATATTGCCCATGCACACAGTGTAGATCTAGATCACACTTTTGGCTAGTCAAAATATTTAGCTATTCGTGTCAAATTTATTGAATATATGTATAAAGGCACGAATGTGGAGATATTATGGAGAACTTGTATTTTTAATTAAATAAAACAGCGGTTGTATTAAATAATAACACCAAACGATAAATATCAGAACACAGGCCGAGTATTCCCCGGCCTGAAATAATTACATGGTATAACCTAACGTCAACGAGGTACGACGATCGGTATGATCTGGCGCCGATGCCGGTGGCTCGGAGTTCCAGGTAACGCTATAAGCAACCTTCAGGCCGAAGTGAGCATTGATGGCCACATTCAACGCGGTTTCTGAGTTTACGGTCGTGTCGTCAGCGCCCAGTACCGATACACCTTGCGTAAATTTCGCGGTGTCAGTCATCTGCCAGGCATAAGCTCCCGAAGCATAGCCCAGTGCCTGAGTTTCGGTATTACCGTCGGTGAACTCGTCATAACGAACGCCGGGACCAAATTCAAAACGGAGGCTGTGGACAGGTCCATTCAAGAACTGGTGACCGTAACCTGCGGTAAACACATCACGTTCGTGGTAACCATTATAACGGTCAGTTAACCAACTAGCCTGTCCAAACAGGTAGTCAACACTGGTCATATTGTAACGACTACGTCCGCCTACTGAATATTTTTCCGAAGAACGTTCATCATTAGCAGAAGTATTACTGGCGGCGCCCCATAAAGACCAGGCAGTAGTATCGCCATACCAGGTAAGCGTGGAATCAGCGGTAGCCGATGTACTTTTCGTATTCCCTGCTTGCGAGAGATAGCCCGCATTGACGCTACCTTCAAATGGCTTCTTCGCGGTGCTTGGGTCATCCATGACAGTAAAAACGGTATCACTGGCGGTGGCAAACGTAGACGCAAACACGCCCCCCAGCAGCACAACCGCTACCGGTACTGTCTTCAAAAGCTTCATTTCGTTTCTCTAAAATGCATGGTTTCACGTGGTGTTTTTTAAGAGTGCGATTAGACTCTCACAAGTTGAAAACTTCAATAGATGTTGAGGGGTAAATGAGGAAATATTTCACACAACCTTACGGTTGGTAATGTCTTTGCGTGATGTTGCATCATCCATCACAGACCCTAACTTAAATCATTACTTAGCGGCCAATCCAGTCAGAGTTGACTACATCAGCTTATTTTAGGATTTATTTGAAACGGTACCGTCGAAATCACTGGCTGGGCGCATGCGCGAAATGCTTTCTTACCTCATCGTCGATAATCAATATTACAAAAGAGAAACAGAAGGTTATTTACATTTCCCTATAAAAATCATGTCGTTGTTCCTTTAATTATCACCTCGTTAGTGCCAGACTAGATATGATTATTTTTCGAACAATCATCTGTTCATAAAGGGAGGTTATCGATATGGTTAAAATATATACGCTTACGCTTGCCCCTTCTCTCGACAGCGCCACCCAGACACCGCAAATCTATCCCGAAGGGAAACTCCGCTGTAGCGCCCCAGTGTTCGAACCCGGCGGTGGTGGTATTAATGTAGCCCGCGCCATCACATTTCTTGGCGGGACTGCCAGCGCGATATTTCCATCGGGTGGTGCGACAGGAGAGCACCTGGTCGCCCTACTTCGAGCGGAAAATGTTCCCGTTGAAAATGTCGAGACCCGCGAGTGGACACGCCAGAATCTCCATGTTCACGTAGACGCCAGCGGCGAGCAGTATCGTTTCGTTATGCCTGGCGCGACGCTCCATGCTGATGAACTGCAACGCTTGCAGGAAAAAGTACTCCAGATTGAATCAGGATCGTTGCTGGTTATCAGTGGTAGCCTTCCGCCAGGTGTTGCACTCAATGCATTTACTTCCCTTATCAAAGCAGCTCAGGCAAAAGGTCTGCGTTGCGTCATTGATAGCTCCGGCGACGCTCTGACGGCCGCACTGGATATTGGTCAGATTGAACTGGTGAAACCAAATCAGAAAGAGCTCAGTGCTCTGGTATCACGCGAACTTATCCAGCCTGACGATGTGCGTAAAGCAGCCGAGGAAATCGTGCGCAGTGGGAAGGCACGCCGCGTTGTGATTTCATTAGGGGCTCAGGGGGCACTGGCAGTTGATGCACAGAACTGCGTGCAGGTTGTCCCACCACCGATCAAAAGTCAGAGTACCGTCGGCGCGGGCGATAGTATGGTCGGCGCAATGACGCTGAAACTGGCGGAAAATGCGAGCCTTGAGACACTGGTACGCTATGGCGTCGCTGCCGGGAGCGCGGCCACCATCAATCAGGGTACCCGACTGTGCTCTCGTGAAAACACCCAAAAAATATTCGATTATTTGCAACAGCACTAAATGTTCATGATATGCGGCTCATGGCCTGTCCGTGAGTCGCGAAATTAGCGTAATCGACTATGCTAACAAAACTCCATTGTTAACAATGGGGTGCAAGGTGGCCGTTGATGCATCATCGCTATGGGTGAGCGGCCATAGAAGTAGCTTAGAGGACCAGCGCCTTTACCTCTGTTTTGTATACTCTTTTTATCCGTTGTGCGGTGTAGCTCGTATTTTTACCCAGTATTTGTGCGCTAACCTGATGATATGGCGAAAAACATGGGGAGAGATATCATGTGGCAAACGATCGGTAGCCTGTTAAGTGAGCAACTTGGACGTGGCGAAATCGAACAGCGCACTGAATTGCCAGGCGGAGAGATTCATGCCGCGTGGCACCTCAAGTTCGCAGGTCGAAATTTTTTCGTGAAGTGCGATGAACGAGAATTACTGCCTATTTTTACTGCGGAGGCCGACCAGCTTGAACTACTCTCCCGCAGCCATACCGTAACCGTTCCGGAAGTTTTCGTTGTCGGAACGGACCGCGACTACAGTTTCCTGGTCATGGAATACCTGCCGCCGCGCCCACTCGATGCACATAACGCTTTTTTATTGGGGCAACAGCTCGCACATCTCCACCAATGGAGCGATCAGCCGCAGTTTGGCCTCGACTTCGACAACGATCTCTCAACGACGCCACAACCTAACGCCTGGCAACGCCGTTGGTCTAATTTCTTTGCCGAACAGCGAATTGGTTGGCAGCTTGAGCTTGCCGCCGAAAAAGGTATGAAATTTGGTGAGATAGATTCTATTGTTGAACATGTGCAGCAGCGCCTAAGCTCACATCAGCCGCAGCCTTCTTTGCTGCACGGCGACCTGTGGTCTAACAACTGTGCTCTCGGGCCGAATGGCCCATACATTTTTGATCCTGCCTGCTATTGGGGCGATCGAGAATGCGATCTGGCGATGCTGCCACTGCATCCTGATCAACCCCCGCAGATATACGATGGCTATCAATCCGTATCGCCCCTCCCGGCCGATTTCCTCGACCGCCAACCGGTTTACCAGCTTTACACGTTGATTAACCGCGCGATCCTGTTTGGGGGACAACATTTGGTTGAGGCGCAGAAAGCGCTGGATAAGATGTTAGCGGCATAAAAAGAAAGCCCCTTTCGGGGCTTCTTTTAGTTCATCTGCACGCCTTTCAGGCGGAATTCAATATTCATGATAAGCCCGGTACCGGGTTTACCCGCTTCATAGCGCCATTTGCGCATCGCCGTTTTGACATCACGTTCAAACATGTTCGACGGTTGCGCCGAGAGAATTTCAACGTTATCAACACGACCATCGGCCGTCACATCAAATTTCACCCGCACTTTCCCTTCAATACGCAATGCTTGCGCGCGCGTTGGGTAGCCTGGTTGCTGGCGATTTAGCGCTCGTGGCCCGGTAGGTGCATTCACCGATGGTGCACTGGCATCCGGCAGGTTGTTCGCCACAGAGCGTGCTGGCGGTGCATCACGATTAACTGTCGACAAAGGACGTTGTTCAACCGGTTTCACTTCTGGTTTCGGCTGCTCTACTTTCTTCACCGGTTTTGGTTTTGGCTTCGGCTTAGGTTTCGGCTTATGGATAACAACCGGCGCCTGCGGTACTTCAGGAATCGGTTCCGGCTCAGGTTCTGGTTCAGGCTCGACGATAGGTTGTGGCTGAACCACTGCCTGAGGCGGCTCTAAATCTGCAGGCGCAACCATCGTGATAGTGATGGGTTGAGCAGGTGCGGGCAGTTCAATAACCTGATGTACCGAGGTATAAAGTAGACCGGCCACAACGGCAACGTGGATACCAACAGAGAGTAACGTCGGCCACGGAAAGCGGCGAGGTAAATCAAGGGTCATTGCAGTCATAGTCGTTACAGTTGAAAAATGAGAACTCGATTTTAAATGCAAATAGCAATCATATTCAATAAGACATCTTATCTTGGGTCAACTTTATCCCGTAGTTGACCAAAAAAAACGCGCAGGATCGCGACTTTAGGGCTCAAGAAAACTTTGCATTGCAGTCAATGCCGCTTTGCCTTACCGTGATCCGCAAATTATTTAAACAGGAGTTCCGCCCGTGCTTTATGTCATTTATGCCCAGGATATCGCCGACTCTCTTGAAAAACGTCTCTCCGTTCGTCCTGCCCATCTGGCCCGTCTGCAATTACTGCATGATGAAGGTCGACTGCTTACCGCAGGCCCGATGCCTGCTGTAGACAGCAACGATCCGGGTGCCGCTGGTTTTAGTGGTTCGACGGTGATTGCTGAGTTTGAATCTCTGGAAGCAGCTCAGTCATGGGCTCAGGACGATCCGTATGTCGCGGCGGGGGTTTACCAGCAGGTGGCGGTTAAACCGTATAAAAAAGTATTCTGATTCGCGCAGGTATAAGCCTGGCAGAAAAACTGAGGGCACCATTAACGGTGCCCTTTTTCATTATCAGAGATCGTAGATAGCAAAAAGCAGGCAATTGCGCTGCCGGCTGCCAAGATACTTTCTGATAGAATGGATGCGCATATTTCGACGAGACTGAGATTCCAGCCAACGCGATTTACGGCGGCTTGCCTGTCTCAGCATCCGCCAGCGCCCCACTTCGGGTCTACTACGCTTCATTTCTAATGCTCTTTCAAAAAAAAGACGCCTCATTATAGCTTCTTGCTTTAGGCTGACCAGTGCTTTCTCATTGCGTTTTTATTTGCCAGATGCCGCTTGATGCGTAAACTCATAACAACTGGCTTTCAAAAGGATTTTCGAAATATGACAACCGTCTACACCGTAGTAAGTTGGATGGCTATTCTGGGGTATTGGTTGTTAATCGCCGGGGTAACATTACGCATCTTGATGAAACGCCGTGCCGTACCGTCTGCCATGGCCTGGTTGCTTATCATCTATATTCTGCCGCTGGTCGGCATCATCGCCTATCTTTCTCTGGGCGAACTTCACTTAGGAAAACGGCGCGCCGAGCGTGCTCGCGCCATGTGGCCCTCAACGGCAAAATGGCTTAACGACCTTAAATCCTGTGAACATATTTTCGCACAAGACAACAGTCAGGTTGCCTCCTCTCTCTTTAAGCTATGCGAACGTCGACAGGGCATTGCCGGGTTGAAAGGCAATCAATTGCAGTTGCTCACAGAAACCGATGACGTTATGCAGGCTATCATTCGTGATATCCAACTGGCGCGGCACAATATTGAGATGGTCTTCTATATCTGGCAACCCGGCGGGATGGCCGATCAGGTCGCGGAATCGCTGATGGCCGCTGCTCGCCGAGGTGTACATTGTCGTTTGATGCTCGATTCAGCCGGCAGCGTGGCCTTTTTCCGCAGCCCATGGGCCGCCATGATGCGCAATGCGGGTGTTGAGGTTGTTGAGGCGCTCAAAGTTAATTTAATGCGTGTGTTTTTACGACGCATGGATTTACGCCAGCACCGTAAAATGATCATGGTGGATAATTACATTGCCTACACGGGCAGTATGAATATGGTCGACCCACGCTTCTTTAAACAAGATTCCGGTGTGGGTCAGTGGATTGATCTGATGGCGCGTATGGAAGGCCCTATCGCTACTGGCATGGGGATTGTGTATTCCTGTGATTGGGAAATTGAAACCGGTAAACGTATTTTACCGCCCACACCCGATCTCAATATTATGCCGTTTGAAGAAGCCAGCGGACACACCATTCAGACTATCGCCTCAGGTCCCGGTTTCCCGGAAGATTTGATTCATCAGGCTTTGCTGACCGCTGCCTATTCCGCCCGCGAATACCTGATCATGACCACCCCCTACTTCGTTCCGAGCGATGATCTGCTGCACGCTATCTGCACCGCAGCTCAACGCGGTGTTGATGTGAGTATTATCATGCCGCGTAAAAATGACTCCGTGTTGGTGGGTTGGGCAAGCCGTGCGTTCTTTACTGAGCTGCTAGAGGCAGGGGTCAAAATTTACCAATTTGAAGGCGGCCTGTTGCACACCAAGAGCGTGCTGGTTGACGGCGAACTGAGTCTTGTCGGCACGGTAAACCTCGATATGCGTAGTTTGTGGCTCAACTTTGAAATTACCCTGGTTATCGATGATGCCGGGTTTGGTGCCGATCTCGCCGCTGTACAAGACGATTATATTTCCCGTTCTCGCTTACTCGATGCGCGTCTGTGGGTAAAACGCCCGTTCTGGCATCGTCTTGCCGAGCGACTGTTTTACTTCTTCAGTCCGTTGCTGTAAAACGTGCCCAACAGTATTTAACAGGTAGTCATCATGGATATGGATTTAAATAATCGCCTGACCGAAGACGAAACACTCGAGCAGGCTTATGACATTTTTCTCGAGCTGGCGGGCGATAACCTCGACCCTGCTGATATTATTCTGTTCAACCTGCAGTTTGAAGAACGCGGCGGCGCTGAGCTTTTCGATCCAGCAGAAGACTGGCAGGAACACGTCGATTTCGACCTGAATCCAGATTTCTTCGCTGAAGTGGTCATTGGTCTGGCTGAGACTGATGGTGGCGAACTTAATGATGTTTTCGCGCGCGTTTTGCTGTGCCGCGAAAAAGATCACAAACTCTGCCATATTCTCTGGCGCGAGTAGCGAGATTAAGGGCAGCGAAGCTGCCCTTTTCCAGTGAGCGCTTCACCGAGCGACTTCACTTTTGATTCGGTAGTGCAGTACCACACGCATTGCAATAATGCGCACGAGGTTCATGATCTCGCTGCTTACAATGTGGACATACCCGCTCCTGACGCCGCTTTTGAAACTCACTTGTCATCTGCGCGCTAATAATTCCCGTTGGGATCGCGATAACCGAGTAACCAATTAATATCAGCAACGACGCCACCATCCTGCCCGGAGCGGTATGCGGTGTAATATCGCCATAGCCCACCGTTGTCACCGTCACTATAGCCCAATAGACTGAAGTACTGAGCGTAGTAAATCCATTTACCGGCCCTTCAATGCCATACATCAGTGCGCCTGCCACAATCATCACGATACTGATAAACGCATAGAAGATAATTAGCTGATGGCGGGAATTAACAATGGCACCCCACAGGCTATTGAGCGCTGGCATTAAGCGCAATATTTTCAGAATACGCAGAACGCGGATCACGCGCATTGCTCGCCAGGCAAAGAGGTATTCCACCCCAATTTGCGGCCACAGCATAATGACGTAAAACGGCAATATCGTCGCCAGGTCTATAAATCCCCAGAAACTAAAAACATAGCGTGCAGGCTGCGGCCAGCAAAACACCCGCAGACAATATTCCAGGGTAAAGACCAGCGTAAAGGCAACTTCCAGCCAGACAAAAGCGTGCCATTGATCGTAAGTCAGGTGATAAGTTGTACCGATGCCTGACTCAATAAAGATGACGATCACGCTTAATAGGGCAAACAGGCCGCACAGCGCTTCAAAACGGCGGCTGGAATGGGTGCGCTGATCAAATAAAAGATGATAAAGACGTTGGCGCAGAGCGCTAATAGTCACTCGTTGTAACCTCGTAATAAAAAAGGGCCGGCAACATGCCAGCCCTGACGATTATAACGGGTCAACCTTCAGACAGGAAACCGCGTGACGGAAACTGCCCTCAAGGAGAGGACGCGTTTTTGCACATTCCGGCCCAGCCAACGGACAGCGGGTTCGAAATACACATCCAGACGGTGGGTTGATTGGTGAAGGGAGTTCCCCTTCCAGCAGTTGAATGGTTTTATTCTGCTCCAGATCGGGATCAGGAACCGGTACGGCGGACATCAGCGCTTTGGTGTAAGGGTGCAACGGGTTGTTGTACACCTCATCATAAGTGCCGAGTTCAACCGCATGTCCCAAATACATCACCAGTACACGGTCAGAAATGTGTTTTACCACCGCCAGGTCGTGGGCGATAAAGATAAGCGATAAACCCATCTCACGCTGCAATTGCTGGAGTAAGTTGACGACCTGAGCCTGGATAGAAACGTCCAGCGCCGAAACAGGTTCATCACAGATAATCAGCTTCGGTTCAAGGATAAGTGCCCGGGCAATCCCGATACGCTGACACTGGCCGCCAGAAAACTCATGCGGGTAACGGTTGACGAGATTGGGCAGCAACCCCACCTTCATCATCATGGTTTTCACTTTGTCGCGGACTTCCTGGCGTGACATTTTTGGGTAATAAGTCCGCAACGGCTCAGCAATAATTTCACCGATGGTCATACGCGGGTTTAGTGATGCCAGCGGATCCTGAAAAATCATCTGGATATCGCTGCGTACTTCACGCCATTCGCTTGGCTTCATCCCCAGTAAATCTTTGCCCAGCCAGGCAACTTTCCCTTCAGTGGCTTTGACCAGGCCAATAATCGCGCGGGCAAAGGTCGATTTCCCACAACCTGACTCGCCCACTACGCCCAGCGTTTCACCTTCATACAGGCGAAGCGTCACACCATCGACTGCTTTAAGCGATTTTGGCGGCTGCCAGAACCACTGTTTGCCATCTTTAATCTCGAAGTGGACTTTTAAATCTGCAATCTCAAGCAGAATTTTTCTTTCGTCAGTCACAGCGCTCATACCAGCTCCCCCACGGTTCTAAAGCAGGCTCGCAAGCGGCCTGGCGCAAACTCTTCCAGCGGCGGTGCGCTGTTACACGCTTCCATCGCATGCGGACAACGAGGTTGGAAGGGGCAACCCGCGGGCAAGCGCAGTAAGTTTGGTGGATTACCGGGGATCGTCAGCAGAGATTCACCTTCCGCATCAAGACGCGGTACCGCATTGAGCAAGCCGATGGAATAAGGGTGAGCGGGATGATAGAACACATCCCGTGCGTTTCCGTATTCCATTGTCCGTCCTGCATACATGACCAGCACTTTGTCGCAGATACCGGCAACAACACCGAGATCGTGGGTAATCATGATAATGGCGGTATTGAACTCGCGTTTAAGTTCGTTCAGAAGCGTCATAATCTGTGCCTGTACGGTCACATCAAGCGCTGTCGTCGGTTCATCAGCAATCAACAGTTTCGGACGGCACATAAGTGCCATCGCAATCATCACACGCTGGCGCATACCGCCGGAGAATTCATGCGGATACATCTTCATACGTTTGCGCGCTTCAGGCATTTTGACCGCATCCAGCATTCTGACTGACTCTTCAAATGCTTCGGCTTTCCCCATGCCTTTATGCAACATCAGGACTTCCATCAGTTGCTCGCCGACCCGCATATACGGGTTGAGCGAGGTCATCGGGTCCTGGAAAATCATCGAAATCTGTTCAGCGCGCAATGTGTTCAGCTCGCGCTCAGGCAGGTTTAGGATCTGTTTGCCATTAAACAGCGCCGAACCACCAATCCGTCCATTGCTAGCCAACAGGCCCATCAGTGCAAATGCGGTCTGCGACTTACCGGAGCCCGACTCACCGACAATCCCTAATGTTTCGCCCGCGCGCAGGCTAAAGTTAAGATCATTGACGGCGGTGACATCACCATCTGGCGTTTTAAAGGTCACGCGCAGATCTTTTACGTCCAGCAGTCGCTGCGATGCTGTTGCCGTTTCAATTATGCTCATGGCAACACTCCTTAACGGTCTTTCGGGTCGAGGGCATCACGCAAGCCATCGCCGATAAAGTTAAAACAAAACAGCGTCACGACCAGGAACCCGGCCGGGAACAGCAGCAGCCACGCAGACACTTCCATCGAGTTAGCACCATCACTTAACAGCGCGCCCCAACTACTGAGCGGCTCTTGCGTGCCCAGCCCCAGGAAACTCAGGAAGGATTCAAATAAAATCATGCTTGGCACTAACAGCGAGGCGTACACCACCACCACACCCAGGACATTTGGCACAATATGACGAACCACAATGTTGAAGGTGGAGACACCACCAACCTGCGCGGCTTCGATAAACTCTTTACGCTTCAGGCTCAACGTCTGGCCGCGTACGATACGGGCCATATCCAGCCATGACACCATCCCGATAGCCACAAAAATCAGCAGGATGTTTTGGCCAAAGAAGGTCACCAGCAGAATAACGAAGAACATAAACGGGAAGGAGTTGAGGATTTCCAGAATACGCATCATTACTGAGTCGACTTTACCGCCCAGATAACCGGAAAGTGAGCCATACAATGTCCCCAGCACCACGGCCACCAGCGCCGCCGCAACCCCAACCATCAGGGAGATACGTCCACCAATCGCGACGCGAACCAGCAGGTCGCGGCCCGAGGAGTCAGTCCCGAAATAGTGCCCGGACGCCATATCCGGTGGATTGGACATCATGCCCCAGTCGGTATCGAAGTAGGAGAACTGCGACACCATCGGTGCCAGGGTGACAAACAACGCAATCAGTACCAGAACGATTAAACTGGCGACCGCCGCACGGTTATGCATAAAGCGTCGACGGGCATCCTGCCAGAGGCTACGCCCTTCGACTTCTAGCTTCTCGCTGAAGTTTTCCAGCGCCTCGCTATTTTTCTTACTTAACATCATGGCGAGCTCCAGCCTTAGTATCGAATTTTCGGGTCAATCACGGCGTAAAGTACGTCTACTACCGCGTTAAACAGGATCGTCAGCGCACCAACCAGAATCGTCAGGCTCAGCACCAGGGAATAGTCGCGATTAAGCGCCCCGTTGACGAACAACTGTCCAATCCCCGGCAAACCGTAGATCGTTTCAATGACCATCGAACCGGTAATAATACCGACGAAGGCAGGCCCCATATAAGAAAGCACTGGCAACAGCGCAGGTTTTAACGCGTGACGGAAAATAATCCGGCGCATCGGCAACCCTTTCGCCCGTGCGGTACGGATGAAGTTGGAGTGTAGAACTTCAATCATCGAGCCGCGGGTAATACGCGCAATGCTGGCAATATAAGCCAAAGAGAGCGCCACCATCGGCAGGATCATGAATTGGATAGCCCCGCCGTTCCAGCCACCTCCGGGTAACCAATGCAACGTAATGGCGAAAATCATCACCAACAACGGCGCAACGACGAAGCTGGGTATGACGACACCGGTCATTGCCACCCCCATGACCGCATAATCCCACTTGGTATTTTGTTTTAATGCCGCAATCACACCGGCCGTCACACCCAAAATTACCGCAAGGAAAAAGGCTGCCGCTCCCAGTTTGGCCGATACCGGGAAGCTAACGGCGACCAGATCGTTAACCGTATAATCTTTATATTTAAAGGAAGGACCGAAATCACCGTGCGCTAATTGCTTAAGGTAATTTCCGTATTGAAGCAATATAGGATCGTTTAAATGATATTTCGCTTCGATATTCGCCATGACTTCCGGCGGCAGCGCACGCTCACTGGTGAACGGGCTTCCTGGCGCAAGGCGCATCATAAAGAAAGAAATCGTAATAAGAATAAATAGCGTCGGAATCGCTTCCAGACAGCGACGTAGTATAAATTTTAACATTGCCCGTACCTTCTGGCATGTGCCTTTGCACTGCTCTCAAAATAAGACACGATGGGGCGAATCAACGTTCGCCCCACGTATTGCCATTAATGCTTGATAACGTAAAGGTCTTTAGTATAAACGTTATCCATCGGGTCTTTACCGGTATAACCGCCAACCCATGGTTTCACCAGGCGGGCGTTAACGTAGTAATAAACCGGTACGATCGCCGTATCTTTATCCAGCTGTTGTTCAGCCTTCGCATACGCAGCAGTACGTTCCGCTTCATTAGACGCTTTCACCGACTCAGCCATGATTTTGTCAAACGCTTCACTCTTATAGTGTGCGGTGTTCATTGAGCTACCTGACAGCATGGTATTCAGGAAAGAGGTCGGTTCGTTGTAGTCCGCACACCAGCCAGCACGCGCCACGTCGTAGGTACCCTGATGACGGGTATCGAGGAAGGTTTTCCACTCCTGGTTCACCAACTTGACTTCAACTCCCAGGTTTTTACGCCACAGCGATGCCGCGGCAATAGCCAGCTTTTTGTGCAGATCGGAGGTGTTATACAGCAAGTTGAAGGTCAGTGGCTTATCTGCGGTATAGCCCGCTTCAGCCAACAGTTTTTTACCTTCTTCATTACGTTTATCTTGTGACCACTTAAACCATTCTGGCTCGGTCAACTTGGCGCCATCGGTGTACGGCGGGGTATAACCATAAGCCGGGAGATCGCCCTGACCCTTCACTTTATTAGCGATGATATCGCGATCCAGACCCAATTTCAGTGCAGTACGCACGCGGGCATCGGTGAACGGAGCTTTCTGGTTGTTAATTTCGTAGTAATAGGTACACAGATACGGGTCAACGTGAACTTCGTTCGGGATCTCTTTTTTGAGCTTCTGGAACAGTTCAATTGGCAGCTGGTTATAGGTCATGTCCAGCTCACCGCTGCGGTAGCGGTTAACGTAAGTCACTTCAGACGAAGTTGGCAGCCAGGTGACTTCATCAACAACGGTTTTTTTGTTATCCCAATACTGCGGGTTACGCGCCATCACGATACGTTCGTTGACGACCCAATCTTTCAGGGTGTATGCACCGTTGGTGACGATATTACCCGGCTGGGTCCACTTCTCGCCGAACTTATCAATAGCCTGCTTGTAAACCGGGGACATCGCCGGGTTAACCAGCAGTTTGTAGAAATACGGTACTGGCTCGCTGAGAGTCACTTCCAGAGTGTGATCATCCAGCGCTTTCACGCCCAGCTCACTTGGGGCCTTTTTACCGTCGATAATTTCATCAACGTTAACAATGTGGCCATACTGCGGATAACTGGCATAAGGAGATGCGGTTTTCGGATCAACCAGGCGCTGCCAGCTATAAACAAAATCTTGTGCGGTAACGGGCTCACCGTTGGACCATTTGGCGTCTTTACGCAGGTGGAATGTCCAGACCTTGAAGTCTTTATTATCCCAACTCTCCGCTACGCCCGGGATCGGGTGACCATCTTTCGGTGAGGTATTCAGCAGACCTTCAAACAGGTCACGGCTAATATTCGCCTCGGGAACCCCTTCAATTTTATTCGGATCAAGAGATTGTGGTTCTGCCCCGCTGTTACGTACCAGCGTTTGTTTGCTTGCCAACTCAGTACCTGCAGGAACGTCTGCAGCCAGTGCGTTCCCTGCAATCAGTGCGGTAAGGATCCCAGCCGCAACCAGGCTTTTTTTTGTGATGATGGACATTGTGTTGATACTCCGTTCATTATTATTACTGACTTGTGTCAGCTGTTTAGTCCCCTTACGGGTTCCTGTGCAGCGCAGGAGATTTTTGCGTCTGCCAGGTCATTTACTGCTTGCTATCACCGACTTTTTTATTACGGCCGCTCTATGGCAACCTGACGTCGATTCTTGTAAAGGCTCCCCCCTGTCGGGAGTCTTTGAATATTCTGATTACAACCATTTACAACTTGAAATGGTTGTAATTTACAAAACTTTATCTTGCGAATAACTTAGGCCGGAAAGTACCAAATGGCTGGCACTGCCGCCAATATAATTTGTAAATTTGTTAAGCAATTCTCTTTTGATCAACAATTCAGCCTTAGAGCGATAGGATAATCGCATTAAGAAAGTACGTTAAATCAATATTTATCAATTAGATATGAAAAACAGGTTCGTTAACTGACAGCCCTGCTTATCACCGCTCGTTTTTTGCACAAAAAATTAACACTTGTTCATTTTTTAGCACATAACTCTGCGAGAAAACTGAAATTACTAATATCATTTCGATTATCTAACGGCAAGCCCCAGAGTATCGTGTGAGGGAAATAACATTTTGAGCGCGGAGGAGAAGAACCAAGAAATGCTGTATAAGCCTGATTAAAATAGATTTTTTAGAATCATTGGAATTGGTTATCGTTAAGCCGTTGCAGCAACACAGAGATAGTTTTTTCTGATATTAACGGCAGCAATAGATAAAATTATCTCTTGCTGCCGCAGAATAATTAACCGACCAGACCGGGGAAAATAGATTTGATACCGGTGACAATAAATTCGATACCCAGCGCCATTAATAAAAGCCCCATGATACGAGTCACAACGTTAATGCCTGTCTGTCCCAACATACGCACAAGCCATGGTGCAATACGGAAAATCCCCCAACAACAGGCGGCAAACAGGGCAATAGAAAGTGAAAAACCTAATAGATAAGGAAGGGAGTGATAACGCGAACCCCAGACAATGGTTGAACTTATCGCACCCGGCCCTGCCATCAACGGCAGTGCTAACGGCACCACGCCGAGACTTTCACGTACCGCTGTTTCTGATTTTTCCTGCTTATTCTGTTTATCTTCGCCCAGCTTACCGCTGATCATCGACATCGCAATCGTCACGACGAGGATGCCACCGGCGATACGGAACGAGTCAATAGAAATGCCAAACAATTGTAAGATCAAATCGCCAAGGAACAGAGAGGTCAGCAGAATAATGGCAACCGACAGACTGGCCGTCGTATTCGTTTTATTTCGCGCAACCGCCGTCTGATAGCTTGTCAGGCTGATAAAGACGGGGATCAACCCCACCGGGTTGACTAACGCAAACAGTCCGACAAAGAACTTAAAGAAGATAGGAAAATCAAACAGCGTTTGAGTCACATTTACCCCAGAGGACCATTAAAAGTTGTAGTTGACGAACAGCAAACCGTGAGATGCGCTGACAATACCCTTTTTATTAGCAGCGTTCATTAGAATTATCCATAAAAGCAGGGATAAAACAGAGTGTTATGTATTTGTATAAACTATGCTAATGTCTCCACTATCACGACTCACGATTGATTAACAGTTTCTGTGTTTTACTAAAGGCGCCCTGCTGAAAGGTGTCAGCTTCGCTTAAACTTGATTTAGATCACGTAAATCGTACTCAGAAGTGGGTAATCTGCTTACACCGAAAGAGAAACGACTTACCAAAAAAGTCGTACTCCTGACGGTAAGCTCCTTGGCTAAATCGAAGCTCTTTTAGTAAATCAGTGAATCAGTTCGTGGATAACTTATTGTTTTCTTAACTCTTTCACCAGCTGCAGGTGATTTGTCTATAATGACTTGTCGAGCAGATGATTCACTAAAAAAGTTTAACATTATCAGGAGAGCATTATGGCTGTTACTAATGTCGCTGAACTTAACGCACTTGTAGAGCGCGTAAAAAAAGCCCAGCGTGAATATGCCGGTTTCACTCAAGAGCAAGTTGACAAAATCTTCCGCGCCGCCGCTCTGGCCGCAGCAGATGCTCGAATCCCTCTCGCAAAAATGGCCGTTGCCGAATCAGGCATGGGTATTGTTGAAGACAAAGTGATCAAAAACCACTTCGCGTCTGAATATATCTACAACGCCTATAAAGATGAAAAGACCTGTGGTGTCCTGGCTGAAGACCACACCTTTGGTACCATCACTATTGCTGAACCTATCGGTATCATCTGCGGTATCGTTCCAACCACTAACCCAACGTCTACCGCTATCTTCAAATCGCTGATCAGCCTGAAGACGCGTAACGCCATCATCTTCTCTCCGCATCCGCGTGCTAAAGATGCAACCAATAAAGCAGCAGATATCGTTCTGCAGGCTGCTATCGCCGCTGGCGCACCAAAAGATCTGATTGGCTGGATTGACCAACCGTCTGTTGAACTGTCTAACGCTCTGATGCATCACCCGGACATCAACCTGATTCTTGCGACCGGTGGTCCAGGCATGGTTAAAGCAGCATACAGCTCCGGTAAACCAGCAATCGGCGTTGGCGCAGGTAACACCCCTGTTGTTATCGACGAAACCGCTGATATCAAACGTGCCGTTGCTTCTGTTCTGATGTCTAAAACTTTCGATAACGGCGTAATCTGTGCTTCTGAACAGTCTGTTGTTGTCGTTGATTCTGTATACGACGCCGTTCGCGAGCGTTTTGCAAGCCACGGCGGCTACATGCTGCAGGGCAAAGAGCTGAAAGCCGTTCAGGACATCATCCTGAAAAATGGCGGTCTGAACGCCGCTATCGTGGGTCAGCCTGCACATAAAATTGCTGAACTGGCAGGCTTCACCGTACCAACCACCACCAAGATTCTGATTGGTGAAGTGAAGGTTGTTGACGAAACTGAACCATTTGCACACGAAAAACTGTCTCCAACTCTGGCGATGTATCGTGCAAAAGATTTCGAAGATGCTGTTGATAAAGCTGAAAAACTGGTTGCAATGGGCGGTATCGGTCACACCTCTTGCCTGTACACCGACCAGGACAACCAGCCAGAACGCGTAGCTTACTTCGGTCAGCTGATGAAAACCGCGCGTATCCTGATCAACACCCCTGCTTCTCAGGGTGGTATCGGTGACCTGTATAACTTCAAACTCGCACCTTCCCTGACTCTGGGTTGTGGTTCATGGGGTGGTAACTCCATCTCTGAAAACGTTGGTCCTAAGCACCTGATCAACAAAAAAACCGTTGCTAAGCGAGCTGAAAACATGTTGTGGCATAAACTTCCGAAATCTATCTACTTCCGTCGTGGCTCACTGCCTATCGCGTTAGATGAGTTGATTACTGATGGTCACAAACGTGCGCTGATCGTGACCGACCGCTTCCTGTTCAACAACGGCTACGCAGACCAAATCACTTCTGTACTGAAAGCTGCTGGCGTTGAAACAGACGTGTTCTTCGAAGTTGAAGCAGACCCAACGCTGACCATCGTTCGTAAGGGCGCTGAGCTGGCGAACTCCTTCAAACCAGACGTGATCATCGCGCTGGGCGGCGGTTCCCCGATGGACGCAGCAAAAATCATGTGGGTTATGTACGAGCACCCAGAAACTCACTTCGAAGAACTGGCACTGCGCTTTATGGACATCCGTAAACGTATCTACAAGTTCCCGAAAATGGGCGTGAAAGCAAAAATGGTTGCGATCACCACCACTTCCGGTACCGGTTCTGAAGTGACTCCATTTGCGGTTGTGACCGACGATGCTACGGGTCAGAAATACCCGCTGGCTGACTACGCGCTGACTCCAGATATGGCTATTGTTGATGCCAACCTGGTTATGGATATGCCGAAGTCACTGTGTGCATTCGGTGGTCTGGATGCCGTGACTCACGCCCTGGAAGCTTACGTTTCCGTACTGGCGTCTGAGTTCTCCGACGGTCAGGCACTGCAAGCTCTGAAACTGCTGAAAGAAAACCTGCCAGCGTCCTACCATGAAGGGTCTAAAAACCCGGTAGCACGTGAACGCGTTCACAGTGCAGCAACCATCGCGGGTATTGCGTTTGCTAACGCCTTCTTGGGTGTTTGTCACTCTATGGCGCACAAGCTGGGTTCTCAGTTCCACATTCCTCACGGTCTGGCGAACGCCCTGCTTATTAGCAACGTTATTCGTTATAACGCGAACGACAACCCTACTAAACAGACTGCATTCAGCCAGTACGACCGTCCACAAGCTCGTCGTCGCTACGCTGAAATTGCAGACCATCTGGGTCTGTCTGCACCGGGCGACCGTACTGCAGCGAAAATCGAGAAACTGCTGGGCTGGTTGGATGAAATCAAAGCGGACCTGGGTATTCCTAAGTCTATCCGTGAAGCTGGCGTACAGGAATCTGACTTCCTGGCCCATGTCGACAAACTCTCTGAAGATGCGTTTGATGACCAGTGTACCGGTGCTAACCCGCGCTACCCACTGATTGCTGAACTGAAGCAGATTCTGCTGGATACCTTCTACGGTCGTAACTACGTTGAAGGTGCCGTTGAAGAGAAGAAAGAAGCAGCTCCCGCTAAAGCTGAGAAAAAAGCGAAGAAATAATTCGTTTTAACTCCGCCTGAAAAGCGAAAATGAAAGCCCCATCAATGATGGGGCTTTTTTTGTATCTTATAAAAACGATGGAGAGTACATAAGATATCCCTACCCTCTACAAGGGCAGGAAAAACAGCTGAAGGGGATTAGACAGAATGACGGTTATGGCTGTGTTTATCCTGAATAACGGCCAGCGAGCCCTTTTCGAGCGCTTCTTTGTAATGTTTACGGCACACGGAGACATAACGCTCATTTCCGCCAATAACGACCTGCTCACCTTCATTGTACGGGCGTCCTCCCTGATCGAGACGCAGTACCATGCTGGCTTTACGCCCACAGAAACAAATCGTTTTTAATTCCACCAGCTTGTCCGACAGTGCCAATAAATACTGACTACCGCCAAATAATTCACCTCGGAAATCCGTTCTCAGCCCATAGCACAATACCGGGATATCGAGATTATCAACCACGTCAGACAACGCGTAAACCTGCTCACGAGTCAGGAACTGGCATTCATCAACCAGAACACAGTTAACAGGCTCTCGTGCGTTCTCAGCGCTAATTTCAGCGAATAAATTGCTGCTTTGATTAAACAGTTTAGCTGGGGAAGAGAGGCCAATACGGGAGCTAACCTTACCAGCGCCAAAACGATCGTCTATTTCAGCGGTATAAACGACAGTACGCATACCGCGTTCCTGGTAATTGTATGACGACTGCAACAGCGCCGTCGACTTCCCCGCATTCATCGCCGAGTAGTAGAAATATAGTTGTGCCATGGGCCAAAGGTTCCTAATCGATGCGTTTTCCAAACGGGCCGCAGTGTAACATATTTCGCCCACAAGCTCTCAGCACCATCCTGCCAATTTGTATCAGCGCACATATCGATAACCAGACAGGGTGAGAATCTGTTAACCATAGGTTAACGATAATAAACACTATCATTATGTGGATAGGGTTATTTATCCACCAGGAATGGGTAACACCATCATAATACTGAGTTATTTTTTACTTTCATCGACTGGAATGCCCGACTTCTGGGACTCAAATATGAGAATAGGTAGCAGGGTTAATAGTTGATACAATTAATGAGTCAGCCATGAAAATGTGACTCACCGCAATTTGTATGCTGAAAGACTATCCACTGTTATCTGTAAATTAAACCGCTCGAAGTTGAAATAACATCGCCATAACTAGGGCTTTCCCCCATCCCCCTACCATGTATGAACGGTATTGCCTTCTAGGTACATTGAACATTGTTATCATAGGAAACAATGTCCTCATACACTAGCCAGACTAATAGCCTTATGGTTATCGTGATAAGTCCAGCAGAACCGCCGGCGAGACAGGAAGTGGTTAAGCAATGTAACCATTCTGCGACTAAAAATTAATGCACAAAATTGATGCATGCCGAGTAATACATAAGGTTGATATTTATCCATACGGAGTATATTTCTGGGAGGAAATCGCCTGCATCCCGCATGTTATCCCGTTGCACTGTTGAACAATAAGTACCGCCATAGTGTGTATGCCTAAGGGCAATTTAACTTATAAATATTAAATACAGCACCAAATAACACGTTATTTTGAATTCCTTACATTCTTACCTATTGCACAACTCAATTTATCACTCTATTATTACTTCAACAAACCACCCCACAATATAAGTTTGAGATTACTACAATGAGCGAAGCACTTAAAATTTTGAACAACATCCGTACTCTTCGTGCGCAGGCAAGAGAATGCACCCTTGAAACGCTTGAAGAAATGCTGGAAAAATTAGAAGTTGTAGTTAACGAACGTCGCGAAGAAGATAACGCTGCAGCTGCAGAAATCGAAGAGCGTACTCGTAAACTGCAACAATATCGTGAAATGCTGATTGCTGATGGTATTGATCCTAACGAACTGCTGAATAGCATGGCTGCGGCTAAAACTGGCACCAAAGCTAAACGTGCTGCACGTCCGGCTAAATACAGCTACGTTGACGAGAACGGCGAAACCAAAACCTGGACTGGCCAGGGCCGTACTCCAGCAGTAATCAAAAAAGCAATGGACGAACAGGGTAAATCTCTGGACGATTTCCTGATCAAGGATTAATCCTTACGCTTTGTAAAAATCCCGCTCCTGCGGGATTTTTTATATTCAGTCGCCAACGCCCTCATGATAACCCACCTGACATATCTGATTTTTATCCGTTGGTAATATTTGGATATAAAAAAACCGGGTTTCCCCGGTTTTAGCAGTCAGCGTAAAATTACTTAGCGACGTCCAGCGTATCTTGCAGCCAGGCTTTAAAATCTTCACCCAGCGTATTGTGACGAATGCCGTATTCAACAAACGCCTGCATATAACCCAGCTTATTACCGCAATCATGGCTCTTGCCTTTCATGTGGTACGCTTCAACCGTTTCTTTTTCGATAAGCATGTCAATGCCGTCGGTTAGCTGAATTTCATCACCTGCTCCTGGAGGGGTTTTCGCCAGCAGTGGCCAGATTTCTGCGCTCAGAACATAACGACCGACTACGGCGAGATTAGACGGTGCAACATCGGCTTTTGGTTTCTCAACCACACCTACCATCGGTACGCTGTCGCCAGGGCTCAGCGCCGCACCTTTGCAGTCTACAACGCCATAAGCGGTCACATCAGCGACAGGCTCAACCATGATTTGGCTAGCACCGGTCTCGTCGAAGCGAGCAATCATTTCAGCCAGGTTATCGCGGCTCAGATCGGACTCATATTCATCAAGGATCACGTCCGGCAAAATGACGGCAACCGGTTCGTCACCGACGACAGGATGCGCGCACAATACAGCGTGTCCCAGACCTTTAGCCAGACCCTGACGTACCTGCATGATAGTCACGTGCGGCGGGCAAATAGACTGAACCTCTTCAAGAAGCTGACGTTTTACGCGCTTCTCCAGCATGGCTTCAAGCTCAAAGCTGGTATCAAAGTGGTTTTCGATGGAATTCTTGGAAGAATGGGTAACCAGTACAATTTCAGTGATACCAGCTGCAATACACTCGTTCACAACATACTGAATTAAAGGCTTATCAACCAGCGGCAGCATTTCTTTAGGAATTGCTTTTGTTGCTGGCAACATCCTTGTCCCTAATCCCGCAACCGGGATCACAGCCTTTGTTACTTTCGAATTTAGGGCAGCCATTCAAATCTCCTGAACTGTTCAAACTTTGAACTTGCTCGTTAATTAATTACGCGTTGAGTATATCATCACAGGCTCATAAGGCTGCTCTGAAAAGGACGCGTTGACCTTGAATTAAGATTAATACCGTAAGCCATGGTACTGATGACAATGAACTTACCCGATACCTAAGCCTGATGCTGAGCACGACTACCAAAGATAATAGGTTAGCCCGGGGTACCCGACGAGTATATCCATATCAATTTGCAGATAGTATCACTGCGAAAGATAAGCCGTTAAAACTATCCCTGTAAAAAAATGCGTTTGCTCATTCCGCAGACAACATTAAGCGTAATCGACCGCCATTACCCCAAATCTGGCACTGCCAGGAAGTACAGCGTTGACTTATTTGATTGAGATAGGCACTGCCTAGCGTGCCTAGCGGTACGCCATTACTTATTTGAATCTGATGATCGCCGGTATTTAATGTCCCGTTCAAACCCGCGGACACCAGGATAAGGTTGTTTAAGCCACTGTGATAATAACCAACCAGTAATGGAAACTGGCCAGGAAGATTAGCCTGGCGCAGTAGTTGATTCACCTGCTTTAACAGAGCACCTAATTCGGGGAGACGCTGCCCCTGATGGGAAAGCTGTTCTTGCAATAGGCCGTTAAATAGCACACGTAATAACAACGCGGCTAAGGTGATGCTGCCAACTTACTGATTTAGTGTATGATGGTGTTTTTGAGGTGCTCCAGTGGCTTCTGTTTCTATCAGCTGTCCCTCCTGTTCAGCTACTGACGGGGTGGTGCGTAACGGCAAAAGCACCGCCGGACATCAGCGCTATCTCTGCTCTCACTGCCGTAAAACATGGCAACTGCAGTTCACTTACACCGCTTCTCAACCCGGTACGCACCAGAAAATCATTGATATGGCCATGAATGGCGTTGGATGCCGGGCAACTGCCCGCATTATGGGCGTTGGCCTCAACACGATTTTCCGCCATTTAAAAAACTCAGGCCGCAGTCGGTAACCTCGCGCATACAGCCGGGCAGTGACGTCATCGTCTGCGCGGAAATGGACGAACAGTGGGGATACGTCGGGGCTAAATCGCGCCAGCGCTGGCTGTTTTACGCGTATGACAGGCTCCGGAAGACGGTTGTTGCGCACGTATTCGGTGAACGCACTATGGCGACGCTGGGGCGTCTTATGAGCCTGCTGTCACCCTTTGACGTGGTGATATGGATGACGGATGGCTGGCCGCTGTATGAATCCCGCCTGAAGGGAAAGCTGCACATAATCAGCAAGCGATATACGCAGCGAATTGAGCGGCATAACCTGAATCTGAGGCAGCACCTGGCACGGCTGGGACGGAAGTCGCTGTCGTTCTCAAAATCGGTGGAGCTGCATGACAAAGTCATCGGGCATTATCTGAACATAAAACACTATCAATAAGTTGGAGTCATTACCCGCGGCTAATACGCCATTATCTCCTGCCCGAGTCACATCCAGACAATAAAAGGCCAGATCGTGCTCCGATAATGGCGCAATATCCAAAACCAGCCCTGGCGCATCCACGGACATAAGTTGGCGATAATTTATTCGACAATGTGAGATGTGTTGCTGAACTGGTGGCTGTAACTCTTGTAACAGCTTAGCGGCAGCGGCGGGATTGTTTACCAGCGCATCCCAGTCTTCAAATAAACGCTCCTCTTCCTCAACCCGCGAATTAAACATATTGGGGTAGAGGCAAGCCAGCACGGTTTCCCGAAGACGGTTAAGATCCTTAACCGGTTTTAATAATACATCCTGCACCCCAAGACGGAGCGCTTTGGCGATATCAGCCATATTTTCGGTTGCTGATATGACGAGAATAGGTAATGAATGGCCGGCATTACGGACATGTTCAACCAGTTGTAAGCCGTTCATACGCGGCATAGCGAGATCGCAGATCATCAAATCTGGGGATTGGTTCGCCATTTGCGTTAGCGCTTCAACCCCATCCTGGGCCAGCAGAGTGGTTGCGCCAAGTGACGAAAGCCATGAATCCATAAGTGAGCGGAAAACAGGTTCGTCTTCGACAATCAAAATTTGTTTTCCCGCCAATGGCTGCGTCATGATATCTCCCCTGCCCGACGATAAGTAAATAGTGGCATGCTATTGTGATAATCGCCTTTCAGATTTTGCTGAAGTAGTCGAAAAAAATGCCTTAAATCGAACTTTGAACCAAAGGCAAAAGCTCATCTGTCTTTTTTTCAACCGCTTGTTGACCAGCGGCGATTGCAGATGAAGCCCGATGAAAATCCAGAGTCGAAATCTGGGGACAGAACGGCTGTAATAAAATGTCCGGTGGATCGCCCGCCATACGGTTACGCTTAAGCCGGTTTTCCAGAACTTGTATTGACGTGGTCATAATTTCCATCGCCGTCGGTGCCACCACCGAACGACGGCTCGCCACACGGCCCAGACGCGTGCGCAGGCGTTCACGCCATGATAATGCATCAGGCGTTGCATTTATCTCGTCATCAGGCTGAATATTGACGGACAGGAGATCCTGCTGCATGAGATGTGCGTCATGTTGCAAATCGACAGCAATAACAATGTCAGCACCCAGTGCTCGTGTGAGTGAAACCGGCACCGGATTCACTACTGCACCATCAACCAACCAATAGCCATTATGCAATACGGGCGCCATCAGGCCAGGAATGCTACAGGATGCACGGACCGCCATGTGCAGATCGCCGTCGGTAAACCACAGTTCACGGCCGGTACTGAGATTAGTCGCTACCGTGGCAAAACGACGCTCGCAGTGTTCAATCTTCTCAACAGGCATAATCTGTCGATACTGGTTAAACACCCGCTCGCCGCGCAGCAGGCCGCCTCGACGCCATGAGAGGTCCATCAGGCGCAAAACGTCCCAATAGCTAAAGGAACACACCCACTTTTCCAGCTGCGGAAGACGATTACTGGCATAGGCGGCACCGACCAGCGATCCGATTGAACATCCCGCCACGATGTCGACTTCTATACCCATCTTTTGAAGTGCTTTTATCACGCCAATATGCGACCAACCTCGCGCGGCCCCTGAACCCAACGCCAGGCCAATTTTAATTTTTCTCATTATTACCGAAAGACATCCTCTTGTTTCTGGCGTGGCATCATTGCCACTGCTCGGTTACCATAGTGCTATCAGGCGCTACGTCGCCATCAATATGTCGACTCAGGGAGACGTCTTTGTCAGAACTTTGCCCTTGTGGCAGCGCTCTGGAGTATAGCCTATGTTGCCAGCGTTATCTGTCAGGCAACGAATGTGCCCCAGACCCGTCACATCTTATGCGTTCACGCTACTGCGCCTTCGTCAGGAAGGATGTTGATTATCTGGTGAAAACCTGGCATTCCTCCTGCCAGGCTGACACATTCCGTGACAATATCCAGAGCGGATTTGCGCATACTCAATGGCTTGGACTTACCGTCTTCGCCACCGAAGATGGCCGCAATCCCGACGAAGGCTTTGTCAGTTTTGTTGCCCGTTATAATGAAAATAACAAGAATGGCGCCATCATTGAGCGTTCACGATTCTTAAAAGAAAACGGACAGTGGTATTATATCGACGGCACGCGGCCATTGATTGGCAGAAATGATCTCTGCCCATGCGGCTCAGGTAAGAAATTTAAAAAATGCTGCGGGCAATAGACCCGGTAGCTTCGCAAACATTATCAACAGGATTCACCCGGCAATGCACTCCATTCAACGAAAAGTTCTACGTACCATCTGCCCTGACCAAAAAGGCCTGATCGCGCGTATCACCAACATCTGCTACAAACATGAACTCAATATTGTGCAGAACAATGAGTTTGTCGATCACCGTACCGGCCGTTTCTTTATGCGTACCGAGCTTGAGGGGATCTTCAATGACACCACCCTGCTCGCAGATTTAGACAGCGCGCTACCGGAAGGTTCTGTGCGTGAACTGAACCCAGCTGGGCGCCGCCGTATCGTGATTCTGGTGACCAAAGAGGCACACTGTCTGGGCGATCTGTTGATGAAAGCCAACTACGGTGGGCTGGACGTTGAGATCGCAGCCGTCATTGGTAACCATGAAACGCTGCGTTCACTGGTTGAACGTTTCGATATTCCATTCCAGTTAGTCAGCCATGAAGGCCTGGCGCGTGAAGAGCACGATAAGCAGATGGCCGATGCCATTGAAGCGCTGCAGCCCGATTACGTCGTACTGGCGAAATACATGCGCGTATTGACGCCTGAATTTGTCGGTCGTTTCCCGAATAAAATTATCAATATTCACCACTCGTTCCTGCCAGCATTTATCGGTGCACGTCCATACCATCAGGCTTACGAACGCGGCGTGAAGATTGTGGGTGCAACGGCACACTACGTGAACGATAACCTGGATGAAGGTCCAATCATCATGCAGGACGTGATTCACGTCGACCATACCTACACGGCTGAAGATATGATGCGTGCCGGGCGTGACGTTGAGAAAAATGTCCTGAGCCGCGCACTTTACCAGGTGTTAGCCCAACGCGTATTTGTTTACGGCAATCGGACGATTATTCTTTAATCGCTAGCGAAATGAATTGATTAGCTTTAATCCGTTACGGACGAAAATTACGCAAACAGTTCATTTTGGTCAAAGGAAAGCTTTACAGCGGCGCGTCATTTGATATGATGCGCCCCGCTTCCCCAGAAGGAAGCAAGCCAGTAAAACCAAGCTTTACCCCGTGGTGGGGTTCCCGAGCGGCCAAAGGGAGCAGACTGTAAATCTGCCGTCATCGACTTCGAAGGTTCGAATCCTTCCCCCACCACCATCCTCATAGCATTACCTACAATTTGAATTACCCCTGGTGGGGTTCCCGAGCGGCCAAAGGGAGCAGACTGTAAATCTGCCGTCATCGACTTCGAAGGTTCGAATCCTTCCCCCACCACCATCACTTCCTGATAGCACCTCACTAAATCAAAACACTGAAATTCTATATTCTGCCCATGCGGGGAAGGATGAGAAGCTTCGACCAAGGTTCGATTCGAGCGCTAGCGAGAAAGCGTTGCCGCAGGCAACGACCAGAAGGGCGAGGAGCATCGCGACGAGTAATCCTTCCCCCACCACCATCACTTCCTGATAGCACCTTCTCAAATCAAACAATCAAAAACATCTTTGTTATCTCTTATAATTCTTTAGAGCTGATTCTATATTTCTGCCATATGTGCCCCGGCGGCGCTGCGCTTGGCCGGGCTACAGATAACGCACGATTGTAGCCCGGCCAAGCGCAGCGCCGCCGGGAAAGCACCAATACTCAGATATAAAAAAACCCCGCCGAAGCAGGGTTTAGTGCGTTACAGCGCTGTTTTAGTGACGAGCACGGACAATCTGATACTTGCGGGTCAGATACTCCACCGGCACGCTCCAAATGTGTACCAGGCGCGAGAACGGGAACAGCAGGAACAACGTCATCCCCAGCACCAGGTGCATACGGAAAATAAACGCTACACCGTCCAGGTATTGAGAAGCACCGCCGTGGAAGGTCACCACGGACTGCGCCCAGTTCACCAGTTTCATCATCTCGCTACCGTCCATATGCTGGGCAGAGAACGGAATAGTCAACAGACCCAGAGCACACTGGATAACCAGAATCGACAGCACCAGAATATCGGCACCGGTCGTGGTCGCACGCACGCGTGGGCTGAACAGACGGCGTTTCAGCAACAATACACCGCCTACCAGACACATCACGCCGGATGCGCCACCAGCAAACATCGCCATCTTCTGTTTCACTTCCAACGGCAGCCACGCTTCATACATCCAGTGTGGTGTAAGCATACCCAGGAAGTGACCGGCAAAAATCCCCAGAATCCCAATGTGGAACAGGTTAGACGCCAGGTTCATCCCCTTACGATCCAGCATCTGGCTGGATGCCGCGCGCCAGGTGTACTGACCGTAGTCGTAACGCAACCAGCTGCCAATCAGGAAGACAGCACCCGCAATATACGGATAGATGTCGAAGAAGAACATATTCAGGAAGTGCATTATTGCTGTCCTCCGTTAGAGATATTCAAATATTGCGGGGCAACGGCTCCGGCAAAACGACGCTGGTGATTGGAAATCTCCGACTCACCGCAGCCCTGGTCAGCAAAGAATTTGACCTGCTCTTCTTCCCAGACCGCATCAAGCGCTTGTGGCGTATCATCACGGGCTTCATCCGCAATTTTTTCCGCCACTTTCGCTTCATCTACCGCACTGTTTGCCAGTTTCAACAACTGTTCGAACAGCACCGCATAACGGCTTTCACGCTGCTGAAGACGGGCGCAGAGCAGCGCCAGAATCGGTGCGATATCCTGCAAACCTCCAATCGCTTCGCTCTCTGGCAGCTGCGCCAGATATTCCAGATATAGCGGCAGGTGATCCGGCAGCTCGCGGCTATCAAGCACCAGACCGTGCTGCTCATACTGATTCAGCAGATCCACCATCGCCTGGCCACGGTCACGAGACTCGCCGTGAACGTGTTCGAACAACAGCAGCGAGGTTGCGCGGCCACGGTCAAACAGTTCGCTGTAAGCGGCCTGCGCATCCAACGGATCCTGCGCGGTTAACTCGCGCAGGAACATGCCCAGCATCTGGGCATCCCCTTTATCCAGTTTCTCTGATGAGGCCAGAACGTCGAAGAGTTCGTCCTGATGCTGCCATAAGGCAGCATCCGGGTACTCGAGCAGACGTGACACAATCACGAGTTCAATCATGCGTGCGGCTCCGTTTTGCTGCTCACATCCACAGAATCAATACGGCGGCTGTTGAACAGATTAAACTTGGTGTCAGAACCGTGGCAGCCATCGCCGAAGCTAAAGCCACAACCGTTTTTCTCCGGGAACGCATCACGAGCCTGTTCGCGGTGGCTGCTTGGCACGACGAAACGATCTTCGTAGTTGGCAATCGCCAGATAGCGATACATTTCCTGTGCCTGCGCTTCAGTCAGACCAACTTCTTCCAGCGCACGGGTATCGATAACGCCATCTACGGTTTCCGTACGTTTAAAGTGACGCATTGCCAGCATACGTTTCAGCGCCAGCAGTACCGGCTGAGTGTCACCCGCGGTCAGCAGGTTCGCCAGGTACTGAACCGGGATACGCAGGCTTTCAACGTCAGGCAGGATACCGTTGCTGCCCAGTTCACCCGCATCGGCTGCGGACTGAATTGGAGACAGCGGTGGCACGTACCAGACCATTGGCAGCGTACGATATTCCGGGTGCAACGGCAGCGCCAGCTTCCAGTCCATCGCCATTTTGTAGACCGGCGATTTCTGGGCGGCGTCAATGACACTCAACGGAATACCGTCTTTCTGCGCCTGCTCAATCACTTTCGGATCGTTTGGATCGAGGAATACGTCCAGTTGGCGCTGATACAGATCTTTCTCGTTCTCAGTGCTTGCTGCGGTTTCAATCGCATCTGCGTCATACAGCAGCACGCCGAGGTAACGGATACGACCTACGCAGGTCTCGGAACACACGGTCGGCTGACCCGCTTCAATACGCGGATAGCAGAAGATGCATTTTTCAGACTTGCCGCTCTTCCAGTTGAAGTAGATTTTTTTGTACGGGCAACCGGTAATACACATACGCCAGCCACGACATTTGTCCTGGTCGATCAGCACAATACCGTCTTCTTCACGCTTGTAGATGGCACCGCTCGGGCACGTTGCAACGCACGCCGGGTTCAGACAGTGCTCGCAAAGGCGCGGCAGGTACATCATGAAGGTGTTCTCGAACTGGCCGTACATCGCCTTCTGCATGTTCTCGAAGTTTTTGTCTTTTGACAGCTTCTCGAACTCGCCGCCAAGGTCATCTTCCCAGTTCGGGCCCTTGGTGATTTTGTCCATACGCTTGCCGGTAATCAGCGAGCGTGGACGGGCAATCGGCTGTGCTTTGCTATCAGCCGGTGCGTTGTGCAACGTCTGATAGTCAAAGTCAAACGGCTCGTAATAATCATCCAGACCCGGCAGATGCGGGTTAGCGAAGATTTTACCCAGCAGCAGCGCTTTGTTACCCATGCGCGGCACCAGTTTGCCGTTGATCTTACGGATCCAACCGCCTTTGTATTTTTCCTGGTTTTCCCAATCGGTCGGGAAACCGGTACCCGGCTTGGTTTCAACGTTGTTGAACCATGCGTACTCGGTGCCTTCACGGCTAGTCCAGACGTTTTTACAGGTGACCGAGCAGGTGTGGCAACCGATGCATTTATCGAGATTCAGCACCATGCCGACTTGTGAACGAATTTTCATTTTACGCTCTCCTGTACCTGGTCATTACCTTCGCCGTCCAACCAGTCAATGTTCTTCATCTTACGTACCACCACAAACTCATCACGGTTCGAACCCACGGTACCGTAGTAGTTAAAGCTGTAAGCCAGGTGCGCATAGCCGCCGATCATATGAGTCGGTTTTGGCGTGATGCGGGTCACCGAGTTATGGATACCGCCGCGTTGACCGGTAATTTCTGAACCCGGCAGGTTAACAATACGTTCCTGCGCGTGGTACATCATGGTCATCCCAGCCGGTACACGCTGGCTCACGACCGCACGCGCGGTCAGAGCACCGTTGTTGTTGAAGACTTCAATCCAGTCGTTATCTTCAATACCGATGTCTTTGGCATCTTCTTCGCTCATCCACACCACCGGACCACCGCGACCTAAGGTCAGCATCAGCAGGTTGTCGCTGTAGGTTGAGTGAATACCCCATTTCTGGTGCGGCGTCAGGAAGTTCAGCGCCTTCTCTGGGTTGCCGTTTGATTTCTTGCCCATCACCTCTTTCACCGAACGGGTATCGATCGGCGGACGGTAGACCAGCAGGCTTTCACCAAAATCACGCATCCACTGGTGGTCCTGATACAAGGACTGACGACCAGACAGCGTACGCCAAGGGATCAGCTCGTGAACGTTGGTATAACCGGCGTTGTAAGAGACATGTTCATCTTCCAGGCCTGACCAGGTTGGGCTTGAGATAATCTTGCGCGGCTGCGCCTGAATATCACGGAAGCGAATTTTCTCGTCTTCTTTATTGAGCGCCAGGTGCGTGTGGTCACGACCGGTAAACTCGCTCAGTGCCGCCCAAGCTTTCACCGCCACCTGACCGTTGGTTTCCGGTGCCAGGGTGAGGATCATCTCGGCTGCGTCAATCGCGGTATCCAGCATCGGCTGGCCTTTCGCAGGGCCTTCTGCCTTGGTGTAGTTGAGCTTACGCAGCAGGTCCATTTCGCTCTGTGTATTCCAGGCAATCCCTTTACCACCGTTACCGATTTTTTCCATCAATGGTCCGATGGAGGTAAAGCGTTCATAGGTTGCCGGATAATCACGTTGAACCGGAATAATGTGCGGTGCGGTTTTACCTGGGATCAGATCACATTCGCCTTTTTTCCAGTCCTTCACGTCTAACGGCTGTGCCAGTTCGGCCGCAGAGTCGTGCTGGATTGGCAGCGTAACAATGTCCGTTTCCTGACCAAGGTGGCCCACGCAGACTTCAGAGAATTTCTTCGCGATGCCTTTGTAAATTTCCCAGTCGCTTTTCGATTCCCATGCTGGGTCAACAGCAGCAGACAGCGGGTGAATAAACGGATGCATATCCGAAGTATTCATGTCGTCTTTTTCATACCAGGTTGCCGTTGGCAGCACGATATCGGAATACAGACAGGTGCTCGACAGACGGAAGTCCAGCGTGACCACCAGATCCAACTTACCGTCGAGACCGTTATCCTGCCATTCCACTTCTTCAGGCTTCAGACCGCCCTGCTTGCCCAGATCCATCCCCTGAATACCGTGTTCGGTACCCAGCAGATATTTGAGCATGTATTCATGGCCTTTACCGGAAGAACCCAGCAGGTTAGAACGCCAGATGAACAGGTTACGTGGATGGTTTTTGCCGTTTTCCGGCTGTTCAGCCGCGAAACGAATGGTGCCTTCTTTCAGCGCCTTAACGGTATAGTCAACCGGATCCATCCCGGCTTTCTTCGCGTCATCAGCAATACGCAGTGGGTTAGTACCTAACTGCGGTGCAGATGGCAGCCAGCCCATACGTTCTGCGCGGACGTTAAAGTCCAGCAGGTGACCGGTGTAGCGGGATTTATCCGCCATCGGTGACAGCAGTTCCTGCGCGGTAACCGACTCATAACGCCATTGGCTTGAGTGGTTATAGAAGTAGGACGTACTGTTCATGTGACGTGCTGGACGCTGCCAGTCAAGGCCGAACGCCAGTGGCTGCCAACCGGTCTGTGGACGCAGTTTTTCCTGGCCGACATAGTGTGCCCAGCCGCCGCCGCTCTGACCGATACAACCGCAGAACACCAGCATATTGATAAGACCACGATAGTTCATATCGAGGTGATACCAGTGGTTCAGACCGGCACCGACGATAATCATCGAGCGACCGTGCGTTTTATCCGCGTTATCGGCAAATTCACGCGCGGTACGAATCATCTGCGCACGTGGAACACCGGTAATTTTCTCAGCCCACGCTGGCGTATACGCCTTCATGTCATCGTAGCTGGTTGCACAGTTTTCATCGTTCAGACCGCGTTCCAGGCCGTAGTTGGCCATGGTCAGATCGTAAACGGTGGTAACCAGCGCGGTCGTCCCGTCTGCCAATTGCAGGCGTTTTACCGGCAGTTTGTGCAGCAGGATGTTTTCCAGCTCTACGCTTGTGAAGTGCTCGGTGCCTTCGCCGCCAAAGTACGGGAAACCAACCTGAGCAATCTCATCCTGGCTGCCCAGCAGGCTCAGCTGCAGTTCGGTTTCATCACCGGATTTGCCGTCGCGTTGCTCAAGGTTCCATTTGCCTTTTTCGCCCCAACGGAAACCGATAGAACCGTTCGGTGCCACCATATCGCCATCGGTATTGACCGCGACGGTTTTCCATTCTGGATTATTTTCCTGACCCAGAGAGTCAACCAAGTCAGCAGCACGCAGCATACGGCCCGCAGCGTAATAACCTTCGCGCTCTTCGAGCATGACCAGCATCGGGAAGTCGGTGTAGCGACGCACGTAGTCGGTGAAGTACTGGCTTGGTTTGTCGAGGTGGAATTCACGCAACATCACGTGACCCATTGCCAGCGCCATTGCCGCATCGGTACCCTGTTTCGGTGCCAGCCACAGATCGCACAGTTTGGCGATTTCGGCGTAGTCCGGGGTGATTGCAACGGTTTTGGTGCCTTTATAACGAACTTCAGTAAAGAAGTGCGCATCTGGCGTACGGGTCTGTGGAACGTTAGAGCCCCAGGCGATGATGTAGCTGGAGTTGTACCAGTCAGCGGATTCTGGAACGTCGGTCTGCTCACCCCAGGTCTGCGGAGACGCAGGAGGTAAGTCACAGTACCAATCGTAGAAGCTCAGGCAAGTGCCGCCAATCAGCGACAGATAACGTGCGCCGGATGCGTAAGAAACCATCGACATTGCCGGAATTGGCGAGAAGCCAGCGACACGGTCAGGGCCGTAGGTTTTAACGGTATAGACGTTAGAGGCTGCAATCAGTTCGTTCACTTCCTGCCAGGAAGAACGAACGAAGCCGCCGCGACCACGAGCTTGTTTGAAGCTCTTGGCTTTGTCAGCGTCTTCAATAATAGAGGCCCAGGCATCAACCGGATCGCTGTGCAGTTTTTTCGCTTCACGCCACATTTTCATCAGGCGTTTGCGCATCAGCGGATATTTCAGACGGTTGGCGCTATAGAGGTACCAGGAATAGCTTGCGCCGCGTGGGCAGCCACGTGGTTCGTGGTTTGGTAGATCCGGGCGGGTACGCGGGTAGTCAGTCTGCTGGGTTTCCCAGGTGACCAGACCATTTTTGACATAAATCTTCCAGCTGCAAGAACCGGTGCAGTTAACGCCGTGCGTAGAACGCACGACTTTATCGTGCTGCCAGCGTTGGCGGTATCCATCTTCCCAATCCCGGTTGGTATCTAGAATCTGTCCGTGCCCATCGGCAAATGTTTCACCCTTTTGTTTAAAGTAGCGAAACCGGTCCAGGAATTTACTCATCGGGTCTCTCCTGTTTGGAGCCTTACGGCTCTCTGATAAATCGACATTGCTGAATTTGCACAGAAGGTAACGCGCTGAAAGATGGGGGGAATTGATAACGATCAAGATGGTCGGTCTTAAAAATCACTTCTAAAAATCACACTACCCACTTAGTGGTAGTATTTTTTATTTTTTAACTCACTGTAAATAAAAGGTTTTTATATTAAATTTCATATTTCAAACTGTAAAAAAAACCGCTGACGGTATTAAGGGGTAGAGATTTTTCTTCTACTACTAAGCCCCTACGTGCTCGCTGCCAGCAGGGTGTCGCAGCTCCTAAAGTATGTTGTAACTAAGAGAATGAAAAAATAAAGGCGCAAACCCTCGCGCCTTTATTTTAGAAATAACGACCTGCGTTATTTTTTCGCTTTACGTCCGTATACCACCCACGTCACTACCACGCAGACAATATAGAACACGAGGAACACTTTCATTGCCCCAGCCGGAGAACCGGTTAATTCCAGGGATGTCCCGAATGCTTTCGGAATGAAGAAGCCGCCAATAGCACCGATCGCTGAAATAAAGCCCAGCGCCGCTGCCGTATCGGTTGCCGCTTCACGCATCGCTTTCTCTTCAGTACCGCCTTCGGCTTTCACACGATCCATGGTTAATTTACGGAAAATCACCGAGATCATCTGGAAGGTTGAACCGCTACCCAAACCGGCCGTCATGAACAGTGCCAGGAAGACCACGTAGAAAGCGATAAAGCTGCCGCCTACGCCATTGGTTGGCAGGGTCATGAACAGCAGTGCGCTAAACAGCGCCATCAGAATGAAGTTAACCAGCGTGACGCGGGTCCCA
This sequence comes from Kluyvera intermedia, assembly GCF_034424175.1. Taxonomy (NCBI): domain Bacteria; kingdom Pseudomonadati; phylum Pseudomonadota; class Gammaproteobacteria; order Enterobacterales; family Enterobacteriaceae; genus Kluyvera; species Kluyvera intermedia. The sequence continues at coordinate 2,208,482 of NZ_CP139986.1, read as the reverse complement.
CCCAGACGGTCGGAAATCGCACCGCCCGCAGAACGCGCCAGTGCGCCGACAAACGGCCCGAAGAAAGCGTAATGCAGGATCTGAATATCCGGGAACTGGGTTTTCGACAGCATTGCAAAACCGGCAGAGAAACCGATAAACGAACCGAACGTTGCCAGATACAGCAGGCTCATGATCCACAGGTGACCACGTTTAAGGACCGGCAGCTGCTCTTTTAATGAAGCTTTAGAGGTTGCCAGCTCGTTCATACCAAACCAGGCAGCGACAGTGAAGATAGCCAGGAACGGCACCCAAATCCACGCAGCGTTTGCCAGATACAGTTCAGTACCGTCTGGCTGAGTCACGCCATGGCTACCGAAGACCGCGAAAATAGACAGCGACACAGCCAGTGGAGCCACCAGCTGCATCACGCTCACGCCCATGTTACCCAGGCCACCGTTTAAGCCCAGTGCACCGCCCTGCTTCTGTTTTGGGAAGAAGAAGCTGATGTTCGCCATGCTGGAGGCAAAGTTCGCACCGGCAAAGCCGCACAGCAGTGAAATAATGATGAAGGTGCTAAACGGCGTGGTGGTGTCCTGAACGGCAAAACCTAACCAGACGCACGGAATGATGAGGATCCCGGTGCTGAACGCCGTCCAACGACGACCGCCAACCAATGGCACCATAAAGGAATACGGTACGCGCAACAGAGCCCCTGATACCGACGGCAATGCGGTCAGCATAAAGAGTTGATCGGTAGTAAACTGGAAGCCCACTTTTGGTAAGTTGACCGCTACGGCGCTGAACAGCATCCAAACGCAGAATGCCAGCAGCAAACACGGTACTGAAATCCACAGGTTCCGGCTTGCAACGTGATGACCGCGCTCCTGCCAGAATGCCGGATCTTCCGGACGCCAGTCAGTAATGACAGCGCCGGTTGCCCTTTCGGGGGCAGTGGAGTGACTCATAGACACCTCTGATTATTGATATTAACCCTGCCACAGTAGGGTTTACACAGCGTAGTAAGTTGATATAAATCAAAGGAAAAGTCGGCTATATCTTGTTTAAAAAAACATCATGACTCTTTGTGGGTAGACTTTTATCTATAAAAAAACCTGTTTTATCACGTGGCTGTTACGATGCTACCCCTCTACTCCCTACCACTTTACTATTATGGAAATAAAGGAGCAACCCTTTAGGGGTATGGGTATACTCCAGACGATAGCCGAAAATAACGCCACTCACCGGAGAGTCCTCCGCCAGGAGCCACATCGAATAATGTTTAGACGTTTTTTTACACCACTGACGCTGGTGAATCAACTGGCGCTGATCGTACTACTGTCTACCCTCATCGGGGTGGCAAGTATGATGATTTCTGCACGCCTGATTAACGGTGTCCAGGGGAGCGCGCACGCCATTAACCAGGCAGGTTCACTGCGAATGCAAAGCTACCGTTTGCTGGCGGCCATTCCGGTGAAAGAAAGCGACCAACCGTTGTTTGATGAAATGCAGGAAACCGTCTTCAGCCCCGAATTGCAACTTGCTGCTGAACGCGACGGACAGGTTAAGCAGCTCGCCTCGTTGCAACAGTATTGGCTGACGCATCTGGCCCCCGACATTCACAACGCGCAGAATCAGAATGCCGTCGTCAATGATCTTACCGGTTTTGTTAGCCGCATTAATCAGCTTGTGACCGTTTTCGATCACACAACGGAAGAACGTATCTCTCATGTTGTGTGGATGCACAGGCTGATGGCCGTGTTCATGGCACTGCTGTTTATCTTCACCGTATTCTGGCTACGCACCCGTCTGCTGCACCCCTGGCGACAACTGCTGAGAATGGCGGAAGCCATTAGTCATCGTGATTTCACCTACCGGGCGCAAATCAGCGGCCGTAACGAAATGGCGACGCTGGGTATGGCACTGAACAATATGTCTGCCGAATTAGCGGAAAGCTACGCTTCGCTTGAGCGTCGGGTGCAGGAAAAAACCGCCGGATTAGAGCAAAAAAATGCCATCCTCTCCTTCTTGTGGCAAGCCAACCGTCGCCTGCATTCCAGCGCACCATTGTGTGAGCGCATCTCCCCGGTACTAAATGGACTGCAAGAACTTACCCCACTGCGTGAAATTGAAGTACGGGTGTACGACATCGAAGATGAAGATAATCATCAGGAATTTAGCTGCCATTCCGGTTGGGAATGCGATGATAAGGGCTGCTATCTTTGCCCGCGCGATATCGATATGAGCGCGCCAGACGGCGTAACCCTGAAATGGCGCCTGACCGATCCGCGTAACCAATATGGCATTCTGCTCGCGACGCTGCCGCTGGGTCGGGAGTTAAGCCATGACCAGCAACAATTGGTCGACACGCTGCTCGAACAGCTCACCTCAACGCTGGCGCTAGACAAACAGCTAGAGCGTCAGCAGCAGCTTATCGTGATGGAGGAACGCGCCACCATTGCCCGCGAGCTACACGACTCCATAGCTCAGTCGCTGTCATGCATGAAGATGCAGGTCAGTTGCTTGCAGATGATGCAAAATGAGCACTCTTCAGCGGAAAGCCGCGAACTGTTGGGTCAGGTACGTAATGAATTAAACACTTCGTGGGCGCAACTGCGTGAGCTTCTCACCACGTTCCGCCTGCGGTTGACCGAATCCGGGCTGCGTCCGGCACTGGAGTCAAGCTGTCAGGAATACAGCAGCCACTTTGGCTTCCCGGTTCAACTGGATTATCAGTTGCCGCCACGCCATGTACCCTCGCATCAGGCGATTCATGTCCTGCAAATTGCCCGGGAAGCGTTAAGCAATGCCTTAAAACATTCCCAGGCAACCGAAGTGAAGGTGAGCGTGACCCAACAGGGTAGCCAGGTAAAAATGGTGGTGGCGGATAACGGTTGTGGCGTACCGCAGCATGCTGAACGCAGCAACCACTATGGTCTTATTATTATGCGTGACCGCGCGCAGAGCCTGCGTGGCGATTGCCAGGTTCGACGCCGTGAAGTCGGCGGTACTGAAGTCGTGGTTACGTTTGTCCCCGAAAAATCGCTTTCAACTCCCCAAGGAGAAATCCATGAGTAATCAGGAACGGGCTACTATCCTGCTAATTGACGATCATCCTATGCTACGCACTGGCGTCAAACAGCTGGTTAGCATGGCATCGGATATTCAGGTCGTGGGCGAAGCCAGCAACGGTGAGCAAGGTATTGAGCTAGCAGAATCGCTCGATCCCGACCTGATCCTGCTTGACCTCAATATGCCCGGTATGAACGGCCTGGAAACGCTGGACAAACTGCGTGAAAAATCCCTCTCCGGGCGCGTGGTGGTCTTTAGCGTTTCTAATCATGAAGAAGATGTGGTCACGGCGCTTAAGCGCGGGGCTGACGGCTATCTGTTAAAGGATATGGAGCCAGAAGATCTGCTGAAAGCACTGCAACAAGCCGCAGCCGGTGAAATGGTACTGAGTGAGGCATTAACGCCGGTTCTGGCCGCCAGTCTACGTGCTAACCGTGCGACCTCCGACCGTGATATCAATCAGTTAACGCCGCGTGAGCGCGATATTCTGAAACTGATTGCGCAAGGTCTGCCGAACAAAATGATCGCTCGCCGTCTCGACATCACTGAAAGCACGGTGAAAGTTCACGTTAAACACATGCTTAAGAAAATGAAGCTGAAATCCCGCGTCGAAGCGGCGGTATGGGTACATCAGGATCGTATTTTCTGATAGACCAAACTTAATTGTCGTGACAGGGCCGTCGCGCACAATTAAGGCGTAAGATCTGACCATCCATATTGGTTTGGCGCGAAGCTGACGACCGGCTCGGTCAGCGCCAGAGTTATCTCATTCGAAGTGGCGCGCTGCCCTTTCTTATCTTCAACAATGACCGACAAATGCCACATATTGCTGGCCCCTTCACTGTAATCCCAGGCAGGCATGATGATGCTCCAGCCTTCCGTCATGTCGTTAGATGACGGTGGTGTCAGGCTCAATGCCGTCGTATCCCCCTGCCAGTTAATCGATTTCACCCCGTGCTCATCGCGCACCTGGATTTTCAACTCAACCGTTTCATTGCTGGTCAAATCCCACGGTGGCGTCGCCAGATAAACCGTCAGGTTTTTACGTTGTCGCTTCTCCATCACCGGCAGATTATTACGCTCCGGCGCATCATAACGGCTACCGCGTAAAGTGCGCGTCCTGGCCACTTCATCGGCCGCGAGCTGTTTCTTCAACGGTACCCCAAAACGGTAGTTAACCTTCATCCCAAGGTTATTCTGGTTTACCCCGCTCTCGCCCTGCTTATGCTGAGCGCTAAAAGTCAGCAACGGCACCGGGGTGTAATTGAGACCCAGCGATACCGCCACCGGGTTATGGTAGCCAGTACCGCTGCGGAACAGATCGACACTCTCACCGAAATACTGCTCAACGCTCAGGCTGGTGTTGATATGGTCATAGGCTGGGATCCAGGCCTGCGCAGTAATATCGTAACCGCGCGCCATCCGCTGTTGTAGAGTGGTGCCGGTGTTTTTCCAGTCGTGAAGCGGCTGATAGTAATTCGCAGAAAAACGTAAGTTCTCGCCCCAGGCTTCCGCACCGAGTCCGCCACGATTGAGATTGTCGGTCAGCAAGCTGTCATAAAACGTGTTATATCCCAATAACCAATGCCCGGCGACCCAGCGCTGTCCAACCCCCAGATTCCCCACCAGACCTTCGTCTTGCTGGGTAACCCCCAACTGACTCCAGGTGAGGTAATCCGTGTTGTCCTCTAGGGGGATAAACCAGCTACCGTGGCTACCGGTGAATTTACCTTCACCGTCCACCAGGAACTGGATATTGGTATTGCCCCACGGAGAAAACCAGCTATCAAGCTGCCTGTTCATTTGCCCGTTCAGCCGATCCTGGAGTTGCGTCAGGGCAAACAACCGCGCCTGCTCACCGGTATCAAGGCCATTATCGGTCATGCTGGCTTCACCGAACGACTTCACCATCTCAGCAAAGTGTTTTTCCGAATCATGACTTTCCGGTGCAATGTCGAGATCCGGTAAGTTATCGAAAGGATGCTCCGCCTCTTCGATTAACGACGACTGCGCGCGCGCACTGCCGCCAACCAGTATGATCAGCACCACATAAAATCGGTAAAAATTCGAAGACACCACCTGCGACCTCATAGCCAACGAAAACAAGAAGGTCGGAAATTGCCGCCCCAGAATGACTAGTCTAACGTCTTTAGGCACAGGCTTCAGCCATCCGGGGCGATTTCAGGAATAGACTGATAGGTTATAAAATCATCGCCTTACGTTCAGCACACCCCAGCAGCGCTTTCAGTTCAGGAAGGCAAGAGCCGCAGTTGGTGCCGCATTTCAACATCCGCCCGAGTTCGTCTGTGGTAGAACAGCCTTGTTTTTCAATGGCTTCAGTGATGTTTTTTTCACCAACGCTGTAACAGCTACAAACAATTTTCCCCACCGATGGCCGCGTGAGGTCCTGACCGCCCAGCAACGCATGGCGATCTGCCAGCGTTTGCGGTGATTGGGCAAATGCGCGCAAAATCAGCCCGCTATCGATGTCAGGCAGGCTGCGAGCGCTCCAGAATCCCAGCATCAGCCGCCCGTTATCCCACGCCAGCAAGTGCCATGTTTCTCCAAGACTGGCAACCTGAATCTGCCAGCTGCCGCGTTGACATACGGCCAGCAGTTCAGCCTGAATAGTACCGTCACCAGCCAGCGTAAGATGGTGTAAACCCGGCGCTGCTTTACGCCACCAGTGCAAATGACGCGGCAATTCAACCGGTGCGCGGGAAAAAAATTCGCCTTGCCACTGCGGTTGCCAGGGGGCAATGCGCACCGCCGTCTGCTTACTTTCGGGTTGACCGGAATGAGGATCCACCACCGGCGCGACCAGACTGTTAATTTTACCCTGGCGGGCGAAGCAGTCATTCCAGTGCATCGGGGTAAACAACGAGCCAGGACGCTGGGATCCCGTCACCACGACGCGCGCCACCATCACACCTCGCGGCGAGCTAATGCGAGCAAGGCCACCGTTCTCGACGCCAAAATGCGCGGCATCCTGCGGCGCAATCTCAACCATTGGCTGGTCGATGTGCTGCATCAGACGCGGTACGCTGCCGGTACGTGTCATGGTATGCCACTGATCGCGAATACGTCCGCTGTTCAACACCAACGGATAGAGCGGCTGGCGACGCGCCTGCATAACCTCAGGCGTTATCGGCACCATGCGCAACTGCCCTTCCGCACGCCAGCCACGCTGAAGGTCCAGCGCGCTACCGCTACGGCTCACCGGCCATCGAATCGGCTCTAGCACGTCCCACTGCTCGCGGCTGAGATCGGCGAGCCCGCTGATATCGAACGCTCGCTGTCCCTCGTTCTCAAAACCGGAGAGCGCCGCATGTTCACTAAAGACTTCGTGCGGATGCTGCCAGGCGAATGCGTGTGCAAACCCGAGCTCTTTTGCGACCTGCGCGATAATCCACCAGTCGGCGCGAGCCTCACCGGGGGGTGGTAAAAATGGCCGCTGGCGTGAAATCCGCCGTTCAGAGTTGGTGACCGTCCCGCTCTTCTCACCCCAACTCAGTGCGGGAAAGCGGATGTGCGCATAGCGAGAGGTTTCGGTATCCGCCGCCACTTCCGAGATAATCACCAGCGGACAAGCTGCCAGCGCCTGGCTGACCGCATGACTGTCCGGCAACGACACCGCCGGGTTAGTCCCCATAATCCACACCGCCTTCACCTCACCGCGCCCGATAGCGGCAAACAGATCCACCGCCATCAACCCCGGCGTTTGCGCCAGCCGTTCAGTTCCCCAAAAACGGGCGACGCGTGCGAGATCTGCAGGTTCGAAATTCATATGCGCCGCCAACATGGTCGCCAGTCCACCGACCTCACGCCCACCCATCGCATTTGGCTGTCCGGTCAGCGAAAACGGCCCGCAGCCGGTACGGGCAAATTTGCCGCAGGCCAAGTGGACGTTGATAATGGCGTTGCATTTATCGCTGCCGCTGGAAGATTGGTTAATTCCCATGGTGTAGAGGGTGATGGCGCGCGGCGCGGCGATAAAGTCATCATAAAACGCCTGAACATCTGCCTGTTGAAGACCGCAAAAATCAGCAACCTTCGCCACAGACCAGTCAGCCGCCATGGCGAATGCGGCGGACGCATCAGCATAATCCACCACCGCTTCACCCGTCTGGTGAATCACATGCAATAGCCCGACAAACAGTCCCGCGTCGGTACCGGGAGCTATGGCTAAATGCGCATCAGCAATATCGCAAGTGGCAGTCTGTCTTGGATCAATTACCACCACCTTCATCTGCGGGTTATTCTGCTTTGCCTGCACCAGCCGCTGATACAACACCGGGTGCGCCCACGCCGCATTCGATCCCACCAGCACGACCAGATCGCTGGACTCCACATCTTCATAGCAACACGGCACTACGTCGGCACCCAGCGCTCGCTTATAGCCCGTTACCGCTGACGACATACATAGCCGCGAGTTGGTATCGATATTACCCGCGCCGATAAAGCCTTTCATCAGCTTATTGGCGGCGTAATAATCCTCGGTGAGCAGTTGGCCAGAAGCGTAAATGGCCACGGCCTGCGGGCCATGTTCAGCAATAATGGTTTGCAGACGTTCGCCTGCTGCCGTCAGCGCCTGCGTCCAACTGACTTGCTCGCCATCAAGCTGTGGCGATAACAGCCGCTCTTCCAGCCCGGTGGTTTGCGCAAGCGACGCCCCCTTCACGCACAATCGGCCAAAATTTGCCGGATGCTGTTCATCGCCTTGCACGCTGACCACGCCATCCTCAACACGCGCCAGCACCCCGCAGCCCACGCCGCAATAAGGACAGGTCGTTTTTGTTTCGCTCATGAGGCCTCCGCGCGCATCACCAGCGCCTGGTTACCCACCCATACCTTGCCGTCTTCAATTTTCACCGGCCACGCTCGCACCACCTGCTCGCCGTTTTCACACGAACGCCCATCGCGTAGGCGAATGCGCTGTTTATACAGCGGAGAAATCACCATCGGTTCGCCGCTCGCATCGCCCAGCAACCCGCGCGACAGCACGTTGGCCTGGCTGCCCGGCTCCTGATTATCCAGCGCATACACTTTGTCATTAAGACGGAACAACGCAATTTGCATCTCGCCAAGACGCGCGCCAATTCCGGCCTGCGGTGGGATCTCATCAAGCGAGCAGACCGCCTGCCACGGCTTGCGGCTGCCCGTTAGCATCGGCAGTTCTGTCACCGCCGCCAGCTGCGATTGACCGCGCACCGACTGGCGAACCAGCGCTTCATCCGGCGTATCGCTGTTTACAAATGAGCGGAACAGCGCCAGCCGCTGCGGTTCGTTAAGGGTGGTTTGCCATTCGCACTGGTAGCTGTCGATAACCCGCGCCATCTCCTGTTCCAACTCCTCACCAATACCCAGTGAATCGTCAAGAATGACGCTTCTCAGATAGTCGATCCCCCCTTCCAGATTGTCCATCCAGGTGCTGGTGCGCTGGAGGCGGTCTGCGGTACGGATGTAAAACATCAGGAAACGGTCGACGGTACGCAGCAGTGTGGCATCGTCCAGGTCGCTGGCGAACAGATCGGCATGACGCGGTTTCATCCCACCGTTACCGCAAAGATACAGATTCCAGCCCTTATCGGTGGCAATCACCCCAACGTCCTTGCCCTGCGCTTCCGCACATTCACGGGTACAGCCTGACACCGCCATTTTGATTTTATGCGGTGCGCGCAGCCCTTTGTAACGATGCTCCAGCGTCACCGCCAGCCCGGTAGAGTCCTGCACGCCGTAGCGACACCAGGTCGAACCGACGCAGGATTTCACCGTACGCAGCGATTTCCCATAGGCATGACCGGTTTCAAAGCCCGCAGCCAGCAGCTCACGCCAAATTTCCGGTAACTGCTCGAGCCTTGCGCCAAACAGGTCGATACGCTGGCCGCCGGTAATTTTGCTGTACAGATCGTAGCGTTTGGCGATGTGACCGATAGCAATCAGTCCGTCCGGTGTCACTTCACCGGCTGGCATACGCGGCACAATCGAATAGCTCCCATCTTTCTGGATATTGGCAAAGTAGCGATCGTTGGTGTCCTGTAGCGGAAGATGCGCAGGCTTTAGCAGATATTCATTCCAGCAGGAAGCCAGCACCGAACCAACCAGCGGTTTACAGATTTCGCAGCCGTCGCCCTGCCCGTGACGGGCAATCAACTGCTCGAAAGTGTGGATGCGATTAACGCGTACCAGGTGATAAATTTCCTGACGCGAATAGGCGAAGTGTTCACAGATATCTTTTTTCACCTCCACGCCCTGTTGTTCTAACTGATACTCCATCACCTGTTTGACCAGTGCACTACAACCACCGCAGCCGGTCGCCGCTTTGGTGCAGCTCTTAATGGCACCGATACTGGTCGCCCCACCGCTGACCGCCTGGCAAATATCGCCCTTGCTAACGTTGTGGCATGAGCAAATTTGCGCGCTATCCGGTAGCGCCGCCACGCCGAGCGCTTTTGGCGCGCTGCCTTCCATTGCAGGCAAGATCAGCGATTCCGGGCGCGAAGGCAGGGCCATGTCGTTGAGCATCATCTGCAACAGCGTGGCGTAATCGCTGGCATCTCCCACCAATACGCCGCCGAGCAGCTTTTTACCGTCAGCGCTGACCACGATTTTTTTATAGACCTGTTCCGGCCCGTGGATCCACTGATAGCTCTGACTGCCCGGGGTGCGGCCCTGCGCATCGCCAAACGAAGCAACATCCACGCCCAGAAGTTTGAGTTTGGTGCTCATGTCCGCACCGCTAAATTCACTCGCTTCTCCTGCCAGCGCGGCTGCCGTGACGCGTGCCATCTGGTAGCCCGGCGCTACCAGACCGTAAATTTTGTTATCCCACAGCGCGCATTCACCGATAGCGTAGATATCGTTTGCCGAGGTACGACACTGGTTATCAATGACAATCCCGCCGCGTTCGCCAAGACCAATGCCGCTAGTGCGTGCCAGTGCATCCTGCGGGCGGATTCCGGCGGAGAAGACCACCATATCAGTCATCAAATTGCTACCGTCGGCAAAATTCAGCATCAACCCATGTTCCACTGGCGTAATAGCGGTAGTGGCTTTACTGGTGTGGACGCTGACGCCCAGTTCGCTGATTTTCTCGCGCAGCATCGCCGCGCCGCCGTTATCCAGTTGCACCGCCATCAGGTTTGGGGCGAACTCGACCACGTGCGTTTCCAGCCCTAGCTGACGCAGCGCATTGGCCGCTTCCAGCCCGAGCAGGCCGCCGCCAATCACCACGCCGCGCGTCGCCGTTTTCGCCCTCGCCGCAATAGCATCGAGATCATCGAGCGTACGGTAAACAAAGCAGCCAGGTAAATCGTTGCCGGGGATCGGTGGGACAAACGGGTAAGAACCGGTCGCCAGCACCAGTTTATCCCAATGCAGTTCGTGACCTCTGGCATCCCGAATCAGGTGCGCATCGGTGTCAATCTCTGTCACCGACTGCGACAAACGCAGTTCAATGCCGTGGTCAGCGAAAAAATCCCCTTCCACCAGCGACAGTGACTCTGCACTACGCCCGCCAAAATATTCGGATAAATGTACGCGGTCGTAAGCGGCATAACGCTCTTCGCCAAAGACCACTATCTGGTAACGCTGATGCAAATTACGGCTGACACACTGCTCAAGAAAATGGTGGCCGACCATGCCGTGCCCGACCACCGCTAAGGTTAATTTCGTCATTGTTTGCGTTCCTGCAGCCGACGGCTGCGACATGAAGGGGTCGAAGATCCAACCCGCAAGCGCGGGCTGCTTGGTGTGCAGTAAATCGGTGAAGCGTGCGGCGCTGGTACAGTCGCCAAGCAGCAGCACGCCGATGAGTTGACCGTCCCTGACCAGCAGGCGACGATAGTGCCCGGTCTGCGGGTCAATGGAGCACCATTGCTGATCCTGGGGTTCGGCCTGAACCAGACCTGCGCTGAACAGATCAATTCCGGTGACCTTCAGGCGCGTACCGCTGTCCTGCCAGTCAAAATCTGCGCCCGGCTTTCCAATGAGCCTTGCGGCCAGGACGTCAGCCTGTTGCATACAGGGCGCAACCAGACCAAAGGTTTGTCCGTCGATTTCACAACATTCGCCAATCGCGCTGACGCCAGAGATTGCGGTGGCAAGCTGGCGGTCGACCACGATACCGCGCTGGCAGGCAATGCCTGAACGCTGGGCTAAGGCAATATTCGGCCGCACGCCGGTCGCCATCACCACCCGGCTAGCGACAATTTTTCGCCCGTCGCTCAATACCACAGCGTCAGGCGTGATTCGGGCAATGCCGGCGTTGAGTTCGCAGTGAATGCCGCGTTCTGCCAACCGTTGCGCCAGAAGCGCTCCTGCCTGTTCGTCCAGTTGTTGCTCCATCAGACGATCGCTGCGATGAACTAACGTGACGTTGTCACCTCTATGACATAATGCCGCCGCCGCTTCCACGCCCAGCACGCCGCCGCCAATCACCACCGCATCACCGGGAAGCGCCAGGATAGCCTCTACGTCCTTCACAGTGCGAAAGGCAAAAACATGCGGCAGACTGATACCCGGCAGCGGGGGTAAAAAGGCCGAGGAACCACAAGTAAACACCAGTTCATCCCATGCTAGGTCGCGGTGGGTCGTTGTGACCTGGCGGGCCACGGTATCCACCGACAACGCAGTTTCGCCGCAACATAATTCGATACCGTGGTCGGTGTACCACTGCGCCGGTTGCAGCAGCGTCTGGCTAAAATTCTTCTCACCGCTCAGCACTGGAGAGAGCTGAATGCGGTTATAGGCCGGATGCGGCTCATCGCCGATAATGGTTATCGCAAATGCTCCAGGCGCGGCAGCAACGAGCGTTTGTGCCAGTCGGGTTGCCGCCATCCCATTGCCGATCATTACCAGTTTCCGCATTCGCCTACCCCTTACGCCGCTTTCGGCTGTTTTTCATAGAGGAAGTGGAGGATCTGCTGACGCAGATGGTGATAACGGCTGTCATCCGCCAGTTGCACCCGATTGCGCGGGCGCGGCAAATTCACCTCCAGAATCTCACCGACGGTGGCCGCCGGGCCGTTGGTCATCATCATCACCCGGTCAGAGAGCAGCACCGCCTCATCCACGTCGTGGGTAATCAGCACAATGGTGGTGTTCAGCGCTTGCTGAATCTTCATCACCGAGTCCTGTAAATGGGCGCGGGTCAAGGCATCCAGCGCGCCGAACGGTTCATCCATCAGCAGAACTTTGGGTTTCATCGCCAGCGCGCGGGCAATGCCAACACGCTGTTTCATGCCGCCGGAGATTTCACCCGGACGTTTGTGCATGGCATGGCCCATCTGCACGCGATCAAGGTTGTGCTCAATCCACTCACGCCGTTCAGCTTTACTCATGGTGCGGCGGAACACGTGGTCCACCGCCAGCGCGACGTTGTCAAAGCAGGTTAGCCACGGCAGCAACGAGTGGTTCTGAAACACCACCGCGCGTTCCGGGCCGGGGCCAGCGATTTCGCGGTTGTCACAGATAAGCCCGCCTTCGGTCGGCAGCGTGATCCCAGCAATCAGGTTCAGCAGCGTGGATTTACCGCAGCCGGAGTGACCTATCAGGCTGACGGTTTCCCCTTCGTGAATGTCAAAGGAGACGTTTTGCAGCGCCAGAAACTCGCCGCTGGCGGTATGAAAACGCTGGCTCACAGCCTGTACTTGAATTAAGGGTCTCATGATTTTCTCCTCACTTTTCTTGCCAGCTAAAACGACGCGCAATCAACATCAATCCCTGCTCCAGCAGCAGACCCACCACGCCGATAATGACAATGGCGATGAGGATGTTTTCGACGTTCAGGTTGTTCCACTCATTCCAGATCCAAAAACCAATACCCAGCCCGCCGGTGAGCATTTCCGCCGCCACAATCACCAGCCAGGCGATGCCAATAGACAACCTCACACCGGTGAGCACCGCGGGCAGGACCGCCGGGAAGAGAATTTTGCGCATCACCGTCCATTCGGAGAGTTGTAAAACGCGCGCCACGTTAAGGTAGTCCTGCGGAATGCGGCGCACGCCTTCGGCGGTGTTAATCACCATCGGCCAGATAGAACAGATAAATATGGTCCAGCTTGAAGCCGGTTCCGCTTTCTGGAACAACAGCAGGCCAATCGGCAACCAGGCCAGCGGGCTGACCGGGCGCAGCAGCGCAATCAACGGGGTAAACATGCGTGAAGCAAAAGTAAAACGTCCGATCAGGAAACCCAGCGGGATCCCCGCCAGCGCAGCCAGGCCGAAGCCCACCGCCACGCGCTGCAACGAGGCCAGTACGTTCCAGCCGACACCAACATCATTCGGGCCATTGTTGTAGAACGGGTCAGAAAACAACGTCAGCGCAGAATCCAGCGTACTAAGTGGTGTCGGGAAACCTTTGCTGTTGACTGCCGCCAGTTGCCACACCAGTACCAGCAAGCCCAGACCTAACAGTGCCGGGATGGTACGCTCAGCCAAATCACGCAGGTGGCGTCTGAACGCAGGCAGTTGTCGGCGCACCTGTACTGGTGGTAGCGTAATCACTTCCCCTGCGGGTGCAGGCTTATCGACCGTTTTTGTGTTGGTATTCATCTCATGCCCCCAGGCGATTAATAGCGAAACTCCGGGCGTATCCAGCGGGATCGCTCCCGTTCCAGATAGAGCCATCCATCAATTTGCTGCTGCGTAAGGTTTGCGTCGGGACATTTATCCCACCCACCGCCTGAGCGGCCTCTTTCCACACATCAATGCGGTTAATACGTTGGGCGATGGCCAGATAGTCGGGATCGTTTTTCAGTAGCCCCCAGCGGCGGAATTGGGTCAGGAACCACATGCCATCCGACAACCATGGGAAGCTCACTTCGCCCTGGTCGAAGAAGCGAATCGGATGCGTATCCTGCCACTGGCGACCCATGCCGTTGTCATAAGCCCCGAGCATGCGACCGGTCAGATACTGTTCTTTGGTATTTAGCCAGCCGCGCTGAGCAAGGATTCTGGCGGTTTCGCGTTTGTTATCGTCGGAAGCATCAATCCAGCGCGCGGCGTCCATCAGCGCTGCCACCAGAGCACGGCTGGTATTAGGGTTTTGCTGAACCCAGTCGCGGCGGGTACCGAGAACTTTCTCCGGGTGCTCCGGCCAGATCTCCTGGCTGGTCGCGGCGGTAAAACCAATGCGGTCATTGATGGCGCGGGCATTCCACGGCTCACCGACACAGAAGCCGACCATGTTGCCAATGCGCATGTTCATCACCATTTGCGGCGGCGGCACCACCACTGTGCGTACATCGTTAAACGGATGGATACCGCCGCTCGCCAGCCAGTAATAGAGCCACATGGCGTGGGTACCGGTTGGGAAGGTATGCGCGAAGGTGTAGGCACCCGGTTCGCTGTTACCCACCAGCGTCTTTAAACCACCAAGGTCAGTGACACCTTTCTCCTGCAAATCGGCGGATAAGGTGATCCCCTGCCCGTTACGGTTCAGGGTGAGCAGGTTTGCCATCGCTTGCGGTTTACCGGCAATGCCCAGTTCCAGCCCGTAAAGCAGACCATAAAGAATATGCGCGGCATCCAGTTCACCGTTGACCAGCTTGTCGCGTACCGCCGCCCAGCTGGCCTCTTTACTCGGCACCAACGTGATACCGTACTTTTTATCGAACCCTTTAAGCGAGGCGATAGCCAGCGGCGCGCAGTCGGTCAGCGGGATAAAGCCCACGTTGACTGTCTGAAGCTCCGGCTTATCCGAACCTGCCGCCCATGCCGATTGCATGATGCCCGGCAGCAACATCGCGCCACCCAGCGCCGCTCCCGCCTGTAATAATCGTCGCCGTGATAGTGAAAACGTCTCGCCCATGACTCACTCCCGAATGCAAAAAAAAAGCGCCCGGCAATGCTTACGCATTGCAGGACGCCTTTATCCTCGTGGTCTGCACGCCGCCATTGGCGCACAACCGACTGTTTGTAGAGATAATGCAATTCAGATGCCAGGTATGAAATCGCGCATTTCCCGGGGATATCTCAACACGCGAGCGCGTTTATGCACCGGATAAATGCACTCATGCCCGGTGATTGTGCAACGTTGCCTCCGTTTCACTCTGCCAAAGCGACTTCACCGCCAGCAGCGCACGGGCGATCTCGACCATTCGCTGGTTCTTATCCATCGCCATTTTGCGCAAGCAGTGCCAAGCCTGCTCCTCGTTCATTTGCCGGTGGGTCATTAACACGCTTTTGGCTTTATCAATGATCTGACGCTCGGATAACGTATCTTTCAGAGAAGCCAACTGCCCGGAGAGTTGCTCAAGTTCGCGGGCTTGTTGGCGTACCAGTGGTAAAAGCTGGCGGTCGAGGTGTAGCACCAGATTGTCGCTTGCCGGATCGTCAAAGGTCGGTTCAGGCGCATCTTCTCCCAAAAGGAGTTCATCAACCGCAGACATCAGTTCAGCAATTAACAACTCTTCGAGACCACGCATTGGCTCAAGCCGCTGTGTTTGCAGGGTAAACCAGTGCAGCGCGCTCTCGCCGCCGTCCTCAGAAGGCTGGCGAGTACAGGCAATACGCCGCATCTGTTCAACGGCAATACCGGCCTGACACTCGGTCAAAAACAACATCTTTAATGGGCCTGGAGCGAGTGATAAAAAGCTGTCAAAACAGGGTTGTTGACCGTCAATACGGTCAACCAACCGCTGGCGCAGTTCATCGCTAAAATTACCCTGCGCAAATCCCTGCGCGCCCAGCGCCCGCTCCTGGCCCACCAGCTCTTTGCCCTGCATAAAGCTGTAGAGCGCGACCAGTCGACCGGCGAGCATGGGTTCGTCGATGCTGTCATTAAGCTGGGGAATAATATCGAGCAGATGCCGGATAGTGCGGCTGAACTGATCGGTTGCCGCTTCCGGCGTCATCTGGCACACCATCACCTTTTGACGAAGCGCGGGCAATTGCTCCAGCGACCACACCGCGCGGGCGATACGCTGGCACAGGCCACCAGACGTGGGCAAATGTTCAGGCAGGAGCCGGACAAGCAATTTGCGCGTCTGCTCATCCACTAATGCCGCGCTGGCTCGACGCTCTGCGGCATATAATCGCCCCTGCGAGCATAACCAGATGTTGGATGCACCTCGTTCACACTGTACCATATGCACGATGTGGCTTAACTGGCTAACCAGTTGCCCCTGCTGCGCCAGTTGCCTGAGTTGCTCTTTCTGCACCTGACGCGCATAACGAAACCACTCGATAGCGCCGGGTGTCTCATCTTCACGGTTTATCATGCGCTCCCCCGTTATAGGATTTTCTTACCGATAGTCCTAACGTCTAGCAATAATCGTGCCTTAAAGGAGTTCAGATGCAACGTATCGTCATTATCGCCAACGGGGCTGCTTACGGCAGCGAATCTCTGTTTAACAGCCTTCGGTTGGCTATCGCTTTGCGGGAGCAACAAGACGACCTTCAATTGCAGCTTTTTTTAATGTCTGACGCGGTCACCGCCGGTCTACGCGGGCAAAAACCGGCCGAAGGCTACAACATTCAACAGATGCTGGAGATACTCGTAGCCCAGGGCGTTGCAGTGAAACTGTGCAAAACCTGTACCGATGGGCGCGGCATTAGCGCATTGCCGCTGATTGAAGGTGTGGAAATTGGCACGCTGGTTGAACTGGCGCAGTGGACGCTGGCGGCAGACAAGGTGCTGACCTTCTAATTTCACCCGTATTAGCCGAGCAAACTGCAACCCCCGCTCTTTTAAGGATATTGTTTCACCCTTAAGCCATTCTTCGCAGCAATCTCACGAACGCTGAATGGATTCAGGGATATTGTCATTTTTGTTGAAGCGTTGCGGCTTTTTTTGATCAAAATCAGCATCCGCGATCACAGTGTTTGGTGTTATGCCATGAGTGATTTGTGAACAATATCACAGGCAGACATCAGGATTCGGTCGCAGGGAGCGGGTTGATTCATTGGCAGCGGGGTAGATTGGCGATGGTTAAGGCAAGTTTGACATTATTTGGTGGGGATACGGTGGTGGTACGTTGCTCAGAGCGTTGCCATATTCATTTAATGAGTACGCAAAAGAACACCGGGAGTCACAATACCGATATTTTGAGCGTTCAGAACGAAGAAAAAGCCTATCTCACCGTACCCTACAGCGGGACGTGGAACGTGTTGATTGATAGCCACAGCCAGTCTCTTGAACATTCTATCAGCTACGTGGCTGCATAATGTTCTCCCCCGGAAGCACGCACTTCCGGGGATTTTCAGCCATCGCTTACGCTACGCCCGGCGGATTTATTCCACCCACCAGATGACGCACTTTACCAATCAGTTCATTGAGCCCATCGTCCGGCATTCCCAACTTATCAAGCTCCTGCTCTAGTGAGAACAGGTATTGCGCATTGGTACCCAACGGGCCGCTGGCACGTGCAATAAGTGGGGCAATCACCTGCACGCTGGTATCGGATTCATAAAGGGGATGACGCGGATCCATAATAAACACCAGCGCGGTCACCGTGCGCCCATCGTCCAGACTCAACTGGCACCAGGTCGGCAAGTAGCAGCCGGTGATCATCTCGCGTTTCCAAAGTAGCGACAGCTCATTTTCGATTTCGTCATCTGGAAGACGGTAGGCAACCCCTGTGGTGCGTCCGCCCTCTTTCAGCGCCAGCATTCGCCCTGGCTGGCAAGCGCTTCCGCGCCCGGCCGTCAGACGCAAACAGAAGGCACGATGCCAGCCCATCAGCGTACCGGTCACCGATTCGCAAAAATTAAGCGCCGGGTTCCACATCAGCGAACCATAACCAAAAATCCACACTGGGCCATTATCTGGCCGACAGGCCAGCATGGCTGCCTGCGACGCCGCACGTTGTTCAGCAGACCAGAGGAGCGACTCTTCAATGGCACCAAATGCCGTTGTACAATCCGCCCTCATTAAGAAATCACGCGTTAACACTCTAAACCTCCACCACCACTTCTCTTCCCTGCAACACATACGCCCTTAAGGGAACGAATGGTGACCTCCGGAGCTGTCATTGATGAAATATTATCCAGATTTATCCCGCAAGATGCAATTTGTCTGAATCGCCACCGTCGATATTCCACGCCCAGCCTTGCAACAAAACTGCATAAATCCACTGCCACAATACGCTGTTATTTAAAAAATATTTTCCTGATAATTTTTATTATAGCCATCTAAAAGAAAAAATGGTGATATGGGTAAATTTCAGTAAAAGATTACCTTGTGCATGGAAAAATTTGTTAATTTATACTGCTTCTTTTTTTCTATAATTATAAATACCTGCATTAATGGAGACAAACATGACCCACGCACATGAGGCGGTGAAAACTCGCCATAAGGAGTCGTCGCTTATTTTCCCGATAGTGGCCCTGGCAATCCTGTTCTTCTGGGGGAACAGTGCGTCATTGCCAGTGGTTATTGCGATAAACGCAATGGCGCTCGTCGGTATTCTCAGCAGTGCCTTTAGCGTTGTACGACACGCGGATGTATTAGCACACCGCCTGGGAGAACCCTACGGTTCTCTAATTCTAAGTCTTTCTGTGGTTATCCTTGAGGTTAGCCTGATATCCGCATTAATGGCGACGGGTGATGCCGCCCCTACCCTGATGCGTGATACGCTCTACTCCATTATTATGATCGTCACTGGCGGTTTAGTGGGTTTCTCGTTATTGCTCGGTGGCCGTAAATTTGCCACGCAATATATGAATCTGTTCGGTATCAAACAATATTTAATTGCGCTGTTTCCCCTGGCCATCATTGTGCTGGTGTTCCCGACCGCATTGCCGGGCGCAAACTTTACCATCGGCCAATCGCTGCTGGTTGCCCTTATTTCAGCCGCCATGTATGGCGTATTCCTGCTGATTCAGACTAAAACACACCAGAGTTTATTCATCTACGAGCATGAAGACGACAGCGACGATGATGACCCGCATCACGGTAAACCGTCCGCTCACAGCAGTCTTTGGCACGCATTGTGGTTGATTGTCCATCTTATTGCAGTTATCGCCGTCACCAAGATGAACGCGAATCCATTAGAAACGTTGCTCACCAGCATGAACGCGCCGGTGGCCTTTACCGGTTTCCTGGTTGCGCTGCTGATTCTGTCACCGGAAGGTCTTGGGGCACTCAAAGCGGTACTGAATAACCAGGTACAGCGCGCAATGAACCTGTTCTTTGGTTCGGTGCTGGCGACCATTTCACTGACGGTACCGGTGGTTACGCTGATTGCCTATATGACCGGTAATGAATTGATGTTTGGTCTGGGGATGCCGGAGATGATCGTGATGGTTGCCTCACTGCTACTGTGCCAGATCTCCTTCTCGACCGGACGAACCAACGTGCTAAACGGCGCGGCGCACCTGGCGCTGTTTGCCGCGTATCTGATGACGATATTTGCCTAAGTACAGGTGATGTGACTCGCAGTGTAGCCCGGAGTCGGTGCTGGGCACCTCGTCCGGGCTATATCGTCACCTCGCCATACAAAAAAGCCGACCCAAGGGTCGGCTTTTTACGCATCAGCAAAACTTATTTGCTGGTATCCAGCTCATCGAAGCCTTTAACCAGGTCGTCGATAGCTTTCATTTGCTTCAGGAAAGGTTCCAGCTTATTCAGCGGCAACGCGGACGGGCCATCGCAACGCGCGTTGTCCGGATCGGGATGCGCTTCGATAAACAGACCGGCAATACCGACCGCCATACCCGCACGAGCCAATTCAGCCACCTGCGCACGACGACCGCCGCTCGCTGCGCCAAACGGGTCACGGCACTGTAATGCGTGGGTCACGTCGAAGATAACCGGGGAGTTATTGGAGGATTTTTTCATCACGCCAAAGCCCAGCATGTCGACTACCAGGTTGTCATAACCGAAGTTCGCACCGCGGTCACACAGGATAATCTGGTCGTTACCGCCTTCAATAAACTTGTCGACGATATTACCCATCTGGCCCGGGCTCACAAACTGCGGCTTCTTCACGTTAATGACCGCGCCCGTTTTCGCCATTGCTTCAACCAGGTCTGTCTGGCGAGCCAGGAACGCGGGAAGCTGGATAACGTCAACCACGTCGGCAACCGGCTGCGCCTGGCTTGCTTCGTGAACGTCGGTGATGATCTTCACGCCGAAGGTCTGCTTCAGTTCCTGGAAAATTTTCATCCCTTCTTCCAGGCCTGGGCCACGGTAAGAGTGGATAGAGGAACGGTTGGCTTTATCAAATGAAGCTTTGAATACGTATGGAATACCCAGTTTCTGGGTCACGGTCACGTAGTGCTCGCAAATACGCATCGCCAGGTCGCGAGACTCCAGCACGTTCATGCCGCCAAACAAAACAAACGGCAGATCGTTTGCTACTTTGATGTCACCAATGCTAACCACTTTTTCTTTCATAAGAGAGCCTTGTTAAGGTATTTCCGCGATTATAACCGGAATAATGACCAATTAGTGAAGCGTAATTTGCTTGTGCGAGATAGTGTTAATTTGCGCACGGATCATTTCGCTTATCGGATCTTCCGGACATTGTTCAACGAAATAATTCAAATCACTCAGGGCAATGTGCTCACATTCCAGCTGTGCATAGATAAGCCCACGATCGCGAATTTCATACGGATCTTCCGGGTTAAACTGCAACAGCGTCTGGCTTGCACCTAACGCCAGCTCCATCTGACGCTCTTCCATCAGCGCCGATTTCAATGTATCGAGCAGTTTGCGGATAACCTCAGCGTTATCCGCCTCATCGAGGTCTTCATTGAACAGTTCAGCCATCGGGCTAACGTTGCCCTTGAGCCAGACTTCCAGCGTATGCTCGTCAAGCGTGTCGCCATTAAACGGGTTAATGAGCCACAGCTCTTCGTCATCCACATCGGCACGCAGCAGTAACTGGGTCGGGAAAATCACCGGCACGACGGGAATATCGAGTTGGCTGGCAATACACAGCACGACAGCCCCTAGCGCCACCGCACTGCCCTGACGATTTTTCAGCACCTGATCCAACCATAAGGCGTCCGATAAACGGTATACCCCGGAGGAGTCGCCAAATTTCCACTCATGATAGAACAACTCAATCAGGCGCTCCATCTGACGCGTCAGCGTCCAGGAAGGGCTTATCTCTTCACGCGCCAGTGCCACCAGGCACTCAAGCTGCTCACGCACCTTTTGCGACGGGAAATCATCACGTATCATTTCAGAAATAAGGATCATGCCATCGCATAACGGCGCTTTATTAAATTCAAAATCAGCCAGTGACTTCATACCTTACCCCAACAACGGAACTTTAGTGATGGCGAGTTTAACGATGATGCACAACACCACCAACGCCAGCAGAAAGGCAATAAATCCGCTCTGCTGACTGCGCGGACGACGACGTCCCAACGCGACAAACCCCAAAAAGATGTAAATGATAACGCCAAACAGTTTCTCCGTCAGCCATGTCCCCCCTTCGGTGAAGGGAAAATAGCGCGTCATCACCATCAGCGCGACACCGCTTAGCAGCAAAACGCTGTCAACGGCGTGCGGTAATACACGCACCCAGCGCGCATCAAGCAATACATTCTGGTGATGTTTCCACCAAAAGCGTAACGCAAAAAAGGTCACGGAAAAAATGGCTGACCCAATATGTAAATAGAGCACCCACAAAAACAAACTCATTGGCAAACCTCTGGCTCGCCCAACCATTGCGCCAGCGTCAGGCGATCGTTGTCACCGTAGTCACGGCAGGTTTCAGCAGACTGATAGCCCGCGGCATGAAACAATTCACGCACTGCAGCGCCCTGCTTCCAGCCGTGCTCCAGCAGCATAAATCCCCCCGTCTCCAGATGCTGACGGCCAAACTTGATGATATGCGCGAGGTCAGCCAGACCTTGCTCGGCCGCAACCAATGCGGTTTTCGGCTCAAAACGCACGTCGCCCTGGGCGAGATGTTCATCTTGTTCGTCGATATACGGCGGATTACTCACAATCATCGTAAAACGTTGCCCGTTCAGCGCACTGAACCAGTCGCTCTGCAAAATCGTGATATTGGCGATGCCAAGATTCGCAGCGTTGCGCTTAGCCAGTACCACCGCATCGGCGATAAAATCGACTGCGGTGAGCTGGCAATCAGGACGTTCACTCGCCAGCGCCAGCGCCACGGCACCCGTACCGGTGCCTAAATCAAGGATCTGGCAAGGCGCTGACGGCAAATGCGCCAGCGCCTGCTCAACCAGGCATTCGGTATCCGGACGTGGAATCAGCGTCACGGGAGAGACAAACAGCGGCAGTGACCAGAATTCACGCGTCCCCACCAGATGAGCTACCGGTTCACCGTTGGCGCGGCGAGCTAACAGCCCCGCCAGCGTATCAAACTGTGAAACACTCAAAGGAGTCTCATCAAAGGCCAGAATATAGGTACGCGCCTTGCCGGTCACATGTTGCAGCAAGATTTCAGCATCGCGCTTCGGGCTTTCGCTCGATGCCAGCGCTGATACTGCCTGCTGTAGCCACTGTCGAAAAGTCATCATTCCGTGTCGGACAGCGCAGCCAGCTGATCGGCCTGATATTCCTGAACGATAGGCTCGATCAGCATATCGAGCTTGCCTTCCATCACTTCATCCAGACGGTACAACGTCACGTTGATGCGGTGATCGGTAACACGCCCCTGCGGGAAGTTATAGGTACGGTTACGGTCGCTACGGTCGCCGCTGCCCAGCAGGTTACGACGCTCAGAGGCTTCAGCCTGCTGGCGACGGGCGATTTCAGCCGCACGAATACGCGAACCCAGCACCGACATCGCTTTGGCTTTGTTTTTATGCTGTGAACGTTCGTCCTGGCATTCCACCACGATGCCGGTAGGCAAGTGGGTAATACGAATCGCCGAGTCGGTGGTGTTAACGTGCTGACCGCCCGCGCCCGAGGAGCGGAAGGTATCAATGCGCAGATCCGCCGGATTGATATCCGGCAGTTCCGCTTCAGGGACTTCTGGCAGTACCGCGACTGTACAGGCAGAGGTATGGATACGGCCCTGCGATTCGGTAGCCGGAACACGCTGCACGCGATGACCGCCAGACTCAAACTTCAGTCGGCCATAAACACCTTCGCCGCTGATTTTGGCAATCACTTCTTTATAACCACCATGTTCGCCATCGTTAGCGCTCATAATTTCCACACGCCAGCGGCGTGATTCGGCATAACGGCTATACATACGGAACAGGTCGCCGGCAAACAGCGCGGCTTCATCACCGCCAGTACCGGCGCGGACTTCCACGAAGGCATTGCGTTCATCGTCCGGATCGCGCGGCAGCAACAGTACCTGCAGCTGTTGTTCCAGCTCTTCTTCGCGGGCCTTCGCTTCCTGCAATTCTTCCTGCGCCATTTCGCGCATTTCAGGATCGTCGAGCATCATCTGCGCGGTTTCAATATCTTCCTGAACCTGGCGCCAGTCGGTATAACAACGGGAAACGTCGCCCAACTGCGCGTACTCACGCGACAGCGCCCGGAAACGGTCTTGATCGGCGATAGTCGCCGCGTCTCCAAGCAGCGCCTGAACTTCTTCATGGCGCTCGTAGAGAGCTTCCAGTTTAGCAACAATAGAAGGCTTCATTGGCGTAAATGCACCTTGTAATAAATAGAGTTGTGCTACTCCAGCCCGAGGCTGTTGCGCAGAATATGCAGGCGTTCATCATCCCCGTCACGGGCAGCCTGCTGAAGAGATTTGGTTGGCGTGTGGATCAGGCGGTTGGTTAACTTGCGCGCCAGATCTTGCATAATGATCTGTGGATCGCCGCCGTTTTCGAGCGCAGCAATCGCTTTCGCGGTAAGTTCTTCACGCACTGTTTCAGCCTGAGAGCGATATTCACGGATGGTATCGCTGGCGCTTTGCGCGCGCAGCCAGGCCATGAATTCACTGGTTTCCTGCTCCACTATCGTTTCAGCCTGCACTGCGGCAGCTTTTCGCTGTGCCAGGTTATGCTGAATAATGTTTTGCAGGTCGTCAACGCTGTACAGGTAGGCGTTAGCAAGCTTTCCGACTTCCGGTTCAACGTCGCGCGGTACGGCAATATCCACCAGCAACATCGGCTGGTTACGTCGTGCTTTCAGGGCGCGCTCGACCATGCCTTTGCCAATAATCGGCAGCGGACTGGCGGTAGAACTAATGATGATGTCGGCTTCTTTCAGCCGTTCGTCGACGTCGCTCAAGGCAATCACTTCCGCCCCGACTTCATCTGCCAGCACCTGCGCACGTTCACGCGTACGGTTGGCAATCAACATTTTTTGTACGTGATGCTCGCGCAAATGGCGCGCCACGAGTTCAATGGTCTCACCTGCGCCAACCAGCAGCACGGTGACCGTTGAGAGTGATTCAAAAATCTGTCGCGCGAGCGTACAGGCAGCAAACGCTACCGATACCGCGCTGGCACCGATATCCGTTTCAGTGCGCACCCGCTTGGCGACAGAGAACGATTTCTGGAACATGCGTTCCAGCGAGCTGGCGTTAACATGGCCACGGCTGGAATCGGCAAACGCTTTTTTAACCTGACCTAAGATCTGCGGCTCACCCAGCACCAGCGAATCCAGACCGCTGGCAACGCGCATCAGATGGCTGACGGCGTCGTTATCCTGGTGCCAATACAAGCTTTGGCGCAGTTCTTCTTCATTCAGACCGTGATAGTCGCACAGCCAGCGTACGATAGCCTCGTGGAGGTTATCTTGCTCTTCTACGCTCAGGTAAAGTTCAGTGCGGTTACAGGTCGACAGAACCACGCCCCCCTGGACCATTGGCTGAGCCAGAAGGCTCTCCAGCGCCTGGTCAAGCGAATCCGGCGAAAACGTCACTCGTTCTCGCAGCGCTACCGGGGCTGTTTTGTGATTAATGCCAAGAGCTAAAAGGGTCATTGTGCGGGAGTAGTACCAGCGTTGATAAGGTTAGTCTGAGCGCATCATACAGGATGCGCGAGATCAATAAAAGGGAGGCTCCCCTTTTGGAGTAATAGGTAGGCCAGGTTAATTTTATGATTTAAGACAACTTGAGCGTAGACGCTGCCCCCCGGCGACGCTAGCATTAAGCGTAATTACTGCAACGCATTTCAAGGATTGTCGTCACTATGACCCTGTCAGATTTCCGCACGCTTCGCCTACTGCCGCTGGCAGCCCTGGTCCTTACCGGTTGTACCCTCACAGCACCTCAAGGGCCGGGCAAAAGTCCAACCTCACCTCAATGGCAGCAACACCAGCAAGACGTGCGCAAGCTAAGCCAATACCAGACGCGCGGCGCATTCGCGTATATTTCCGACCAGCAGAAAGTTTACGCGCGCTTCTTCTGGCAACAAACCGGGCAGGATAACTACCGTCTACTGCTGACCAATCCACTGGGCAGCACCGAGCTTGAACTGATTGGTAAGCCGGGTTCTGCGCAACTCACCGATAATAAAGGTCAACACTATACCGCCGCCGATGGCGAAGAGATGATTGGCAAGTTGACCGGTATGCCGATTCCGCTTAACAGCCTGCGTCAATGGATCCTCGGCCTGCCGGGCGATGCAACGGACTATAAGCTTGACGACCAGTATCGTCTGAGCGAATTAAACTACACTCAGAACGGGAAAACGTGGAAAGTGGTCTACAGCGGCTACGACAGCAAAACTCAGCCTGCCCTGCCTTCTAATATGGAACTGACGCAGGATTCTCAGCGCATCAAGCTGAAAATGGACAACTGGATCGTGAAATGATGACCCGCTGGCCTTCTCCCGCAAAACTGAACCTGTTCTTATATATTACCGGGCAGCGTCCCGATGGTTACCATACCTTACAGACGCTATTTCAGTTTCTCGACTACGGCGATACGCTGACCATTGTCCCGCGTCAGGATGGGCAATTACGTTTGCTCACGCCAGTCGAAGGGGTACCTGATGAAGAAAACCTGATTATTCGTGCGGCGCGGCTACTGATGCACTCTGCCGCCACCAGCGATCGATTGCCGAAAGGTAGTGGCGCTGATATCAGTATCGACAAACGTTTACCAATGGGCGGAGGTCTGGGCGGTGGGTCGTCAAACGCCGCCACCGTCCTGGTCGCACTCAACCATCTTTGGCAGTGTCAGTTGTCCGAAGATGAACTGGCAACCATCGGGTTAACTCTGGGTGCTGACGTACCGGTATTCGTGCGCGGACACGCGGCCTTTGCCGAAGGCGTTGGTGAGATACTGACACCGGTTGATGTGGCGGAGAAATGGTACCTGGTCGCCCATCCTGGCGTTAGTATTCCCACACCGGTCATTTTTCGTGATCCCGAGCTACCACGAAATACCCCGGTCAGGTCAATTGAGACGTTATTAAATTGTGAATTCGCAAATGATTGCGAGGTTATCGCAAGAAAACGTTTTCGCGAGGTTGATGATGTGCTTTCCTGGCTGTTAGAATACGCGCCGTCGCGCCTGACTGGAACAGGAGCCTGTGTTTTTGCTGAATTCGACACAGAACTCGCTGCCCGCCAGGTGCTTGAGCAAGCCCCGGAATGGTTGCAAGGCTTTGTGGCGAAAGGTGTAAACCTCTCACCATTGAAGCAAGCCCTACTCTGAATCATTCGGATTTCCGCCAGTTTTGCTGACGAAAGAAGAATGTGAATGCGTAAACCCTGCCGGGCAAACTGAGTTCCGGTGACAACGTCACCCCGTTCCAGACGTTGCATCGTGCTCTTTAATACACCGCCTGGATGAAATCGAGTCTGGCCCGCACAGTTTTTGGCCCGTTTCATCCACCACTGGACGCATGCCTGAGGTTCTTCTCGTGCCTGATATGAAGCTTTTTGCTGGTAACGCCACCCCGGAACTAGCACAACGTATTGCCAACCGCCTGTACACTTCTCTCGGCGACGCCGCTGTAGGTCGCTTTAGCGACGGCGAAGTCAGCGTACAAATCAATGAAAACGTACGCGGTGGTGATATTTTCATCATCCAGTCCACTTGTGCCCCTACTAACGACAACCTGATGGAATTGGTTGTTATGGTAGATGCCCTGCGTCGTGCTTCCGCAGGCCGAATCACTGCCGTTATCCCTTACTTCGGCTATGCCCGTCAGGATCGTCGCGTACGTTCTGCGCGTGTACCTATCACCGCTAAAGTTGTCGCTGACTTCCTGTCAAGCGTTGGCGTTGACCGTGTACTGACCGTAGATCTGCACGCTGAGCAGATTCAGGGCTTCTTCGATGTTCCGGTTGATAACGTGTTTGGTAGCCCGATTCTGCTTGAAGATATGCTGCAGCTGAACCTGGAAAACCCAATTGTGGTTTCTCCGGACATCGGCGGCGTAGTTCGCGCACGTGCTATCGCTAAACTGCTGAACGATACCGACATGGCTATCATCGACAAACGTCGCCCGCGTGCGAACGTTTCCCAGGTTATGCATATCATCGGTGATGTTGCCGGTCGTGACTGTATTCTGGTTGATGACATGATTGATACCGGCGGCACGCTGTGTAAAGCGGCTGAAGCATTAAAAGAACGTGGTGCGAAACGCGTATTCGCCTACGCTACCCACCCGATCTTCTCTGGTAATGCGGTGAATAACCTGCGTAACTCCGTCATTGATGAAGTTATCGTATGCGATACCATCCCGTTAAGTGATGAGATCAAAGCGCTGCCAAACGTCCGTACCCTGACGCTGTCCGGGATGCTGGCAGAAGCGATTCGTCGTATCAGCAACGAAGAATCAATCTCTGCCATGTTCGAGCATTAATCGGATTTGGTTAAAAAACCCGCTGCGGCGGGTTTTTTTGTCTATAGTGTTTATTTGTATGATTTATGCCAACTTCACTGCCATTCGCCTGACAGATGATGCGCTCATGGATGAAACAGTATCGTGAATAAATTATTCTCCCCTGATGTGATGCCTTTCCGCGCGCTGATTGACGCCTGCTGGAAAGAGAAATATTCCACCACTCGCTTTATGCGTGACCTGATTGCCGGGATCACCGTCGGTATCATTGCCATTCCACTGGCAATGGCGCTGGCGATTGGTAGCGGCGTCGCCCCGCAGTATGGCCTGTACACTTCTGCCGTCGCCGGGATCATTATTGCCCTAAGCGGTGGTTCCCGCTTTAGCGTCTCCGGGCCGACTGCCGCCTTCGTGGTGATTCTGTACCCGGTATCGCAGCAGTTTGGTCTCGCCGGTTTGCTGGTCGCCACGCTAATGTCTGGCCTGTTTTTGATCCTCTTTGGCCTCGCGCGCTTTGGTCGCCTGATCGAATACATTCCGCTGTCGGTCACCCTGGGTTTCACTTCGGGGATCGGTATCACTATTGGGACCATGCAGATTAAAGACTTCCTCGGCCTGCAATTAACGCACGTCCCGGAACACTATTTACAGAAAGTCGGCGCGCTGGTCATGGCACTACCGACCATCAATTTTGGCGATGCTGCCATTGGTATTGTGACCCTCGGCACCCTGATCCTCTGGCCTCGCCTTGGCCTTCGCTTGCCGGGCCATCTGCCTGCGCTAATTGCCGGTTGCCTGGTGATGGTGATTGTCAATCTGCTCGGTGCCCATGTCGCGACCATCGGATCGCAGTTCCACTACATTCTGGCCGACGGCTCACAGGGCAACGGCATCCCCCAATTGTTGCCACAGTTCGTACTGCCGTGGGATTTGCCGAACTCCACGTTCACACTCAGTTGGGCGTCACTTCAGGCCCTGCTGCCTGCCGCCTTCTCAATGGCCATGCTCGGGGCCATTGAGTCACTACTGTGCGCCGTGGTACTCGACGGCATGACCGGCACCAAACATAAAGCCAACAGCGAACTGATTGGCCAGGGCCTTGGGAATATCGTCGCGCCGTTCTTTGGTGGCATTACAGCGACCGCGGCGATTGCTCGTTCCGCCGCTAACGTGCGTGCGGGCGCGACATCCCCAGTTTCCGCCGTCATTCACGCCATTCTGGTAATTCTGGCATTGCTGATTCTGGCACCGGTTCTCTCATGGTTACCGCTTTCGGCGATGGCTGCCCTGCTGCTGATGGTGGCGTGGAACATGAGCGAAGCGCACAAAGTGGTCTATCTGCTGCGCAAAGCGCCGAAAGACGACATCATCGTGATGCTGATTTGCATGTCGCTGACCGTGTTGTTCGATATGGTTATCGCAATTAGCGTGGGTATCGTGCTCGCGTCATTGCTGTTTATGCGCCGTATCGCCCGCATGACGCGCCTGTCAGCGGTAAACGTCACCGTGCCGGACGATGTATTAGTGTTGCGTGTGATTGGGCCGCTGTTCTTTGCCGCCGCTGAAGGGTTGTTTACCGATCTGGAAACGCGCATCGCAGGCAAACGGATTGTGGTGCTGAAATGGGATGCAGTGCCGGTACTGGATGCCGGTGGACTGGATGCGTTCCAGCGTTTTGTGCAGAAACTGCCTGAAGGCTGCGAGCTACGCGTCTCTAACCTCGAATTTCAGCCACTGCGCACCATGGCACGCGCGGGCATTCAGCCAATTCCGGGACGACTGGCATTCTTCCCGAATAAAGATGCCGCACTAGCAGATATCATTTAAACCCGTAGCCCGGCCAAGCGAAGCGCCGCCGGGAAAAGCTCCGTATCCTCCCCGTCGGCGCTTCGCTTGGCCGGGCTACAAGTTAGAGACAAAAAAATGGCTCCTTTCGGGAGCCATTTTTATAACTAGCTTATTGCTTACGCTTTGAGCAGCTTCTCTGCTGTCTCTTTCACGCTCGCCAGCAGGATTTTCACGTCCTCCAGGCATACCGTTGGGTTCAGCAGCGTCAGCTTCAGACAGGTTACGCCATCCGCTTCCGTTACCCCAACATTCGCGCTGCCGGATGCCAGCAATACGTCGCCAATCCGTTGGTTCAACAGTGCCACAAACGCCATGTCGGTGCTTTCAGGGCGGAAGCGGAACAAGACGCTCGCCAGCTGCGGCTGCATCACCAGCTCAAGGTGCGGTTGTGCTGCAACGAACTCCGCAACGTCACGCGCCAGCGTTACGCCGTTATCAATGATTTCGGCATACTGCTTTTTACCCAGCGCTTCCAGACCCATCCACAGTTTCAAGGCATCAAAACGACGGGTGGTTTGCAGAGACTTCGACACCAGGTTCGGTACGCCTTGCTCTTCGTCAAAATCAGAGTTCAGATACGCGGCCTGATAACGCATCAATTCGTAGTGACGAGCTTCTTTTAACAAGAATGCGCCACAGCTGATGGTCTGGAAGAACTGCTTATGGAAGTCCAGCGTGACGGAGTCAGCCAGTTCAAGTCCATTAAGGAAATGACGATACTTCTCAGAAAGCAGTAATGCGCCACCCCATGCCGCATCGACATGCATCCAGATCTGGTGTTCTGCCGCCAGTGCTGCGATTTCCGCCAGTGGATCAATGGCCCCTGCATCGGTGGTGCCGGCAGTAGCAACAATTGCCATCACCTGCTCGCCGTTGGCTTGCGCCTGTGCCAGCTTCTCTTGCAGATCGTTAAGATCCATACGTGAGAAGGCATCGGTTTTCACCAGGGTCACCGAACGGTAGCCCAGCCCCATCAGCGCCATGTTCTTCTGCACAGAGAAGTGAGCGTTTTCAGAGCAGAACACTTTGATCTTACTCAGATCGCCGGTTAGACCATCCTGCTGGATGGAATGCCCCTGGCGTGCGAAATACGCATCACGCGCCAGCATCAGCCCCATCAGATTGCTCTGGGTGCCGCCGCTGGTGAAGACGCCCGCGTCACCCGCCGGGTAACCCACCTGCTCACGCAGCCATTCAATGAGTTTGATCTCAATGATGGTCGCCGAAGGACTCTGATCCCATGAATCCATGCTTTGGTTGGTGGCGTTGATCAGCACTTCCGCCGCCTGGCTAATCACCAGACTTGGGCAATGCAAATGCGCCACGCACTGCGCATGGTGGACCGACAGACTGTCTTTTAAAAAATATTCAACCGCACGCTCAATAGCGGCCTGGTTACCCAGGCCCCCGGAGGTGAAATTCAGGCTGATACGAGAACGCAGCTGTTCAACGGTTTTACCCTGATACATCTCAGGTTGCTTTAACCATTCGACAACGGCTTGAGTGCTCTGCTCGATAGCATCCTGGTAGGCGGCAATACTCTGCGGCGAACCGGACAGAATCGGGTTTACATCAGACATTCGACCCACTCCGTTAAACCGGCTTCACGCCAGCGCCTAGCAAGGCGTTTTCAAATTTATCGAGGAAGATTTCCAGCTCAGCGTTGGTAATCAGCAGAGATGGCAGTAAACGCAGTACGCAACCATCGCGACCGCCACGCTCAAGAATCAGGCCATTTTCGAAGCATTTTTTCTGCAGCAATGCAGAAAGCGCGCCATCGGCCGGGTAGCAACCCATATGATCCTGTGCTTCACTCGGCTTCACAATCTCAAGGCCGATCATCAGCCCCAAACCACGCACCTGCCCAATCACCGGATAACGTTTCTGAAGATCAGCCAGTTTACCTTTCAGCCACTCGCCCTGGGCAGCAACTTTATCGGCAATCTTATCGTCTTTGAGGATTTTCAGCGTCGTCAGACCGGTGGCCATTGCCAGCTGGTTACCACGGAAGGTACCCGTGTGGTGACCTGGAGACCATGCATCGAACTGCTTTTTGATACCCAGAACGGCCAGCGGCAGACCGCCGCCCACAGCTTTAGACATGACGATGATGTCCGGCTCAATACCGGCGTGTTCGAATGCAAACAGCTTACCGGTACGCGCGAAACCTGCCTGAACTTCATCGATGATCAGCAGAATACCGTGTTCCTGAGTCACTTTACGAATGCGCTGCAGCCACTCGACCGGAGCCGGGTTGACGCCGCCTTCACCCTGAACGGCTTCAAGGATCACCGCCGCAGGTTTACGCACGCCGCTTTCAACGTCATTAATCAGGTTTTCGAAGTAGTAGCTTAAGGCTTTCACGCCCGCTTCGCCGCCAATACCCAGTGGGCAACGGTACTCATGCGGATAAGGCATAAACTGCACTTCGGCCATCATGTTGCTGACGGCTTCTTTTGGCGACAGGTTACCGGTCACGGACAAGGCACCGTGGGTCATCCCATGATAGCCGCCGGAGAAACTGATAACGCTGGAACGGCCAGTCACTTTCTTCGCCAGCTTCAGTGCGGCTTCCACCGCATCAGCACCGGATGGGCCGGTGAATTGCAGGCAATACTCTTTGCCTTCGCCCGGTAACAGGGAGAGCAAATAAGATGAAAATTCATCTTTTAATGGTGTAGTCAGATCGAGCGTATGTAACGGTAAGCCGCTAGTGATGACACTTTGAATACTTTGAAGCACATCAGGATGATTATGACCAAGCGCCAGGGTGCCAGCACCTGCCAGACAATCAAGATATTGATTATTTTCTACATCAGTAATCCAGACGCCCTGCGCTTTGGCAATCGCCAATGGCAGTTTACGCGGATAGCTCCTGACGTTAGATTCAAACTCGGCTTGTCTTGCTAAAAAGGTATCGTTGGTTTGTGTTAATGAATTAGCACGTAAAGTATCAATACGGACTTTATCCGTCATCATATCACTCCTACAACCAGGTGTGGTTTAACGCCTGATTGAATAAAGGGTTTAAGGATTACCTATAAAAAAGCGCGGCTAATATATGTTGTTTTAGCGAAGGGCTCAATCTTTTATTTTCACCCAATCTAAAAAACACATTAATCCCCATAAAATCAATAACTAACAAGAAAACGAACTGAGCTGACCACTTTGCTTTTGTTACCTTTTATCGCTAAAAGCCACATATAGATACAGTAACAATAATGTAATGAAGTCCATCTGATTTTCAGGGCTTTATTATTTATTTACACGTTTTTACCGTTAATAACACCACTCCCTTTCGCTTAAAGGACGATCACTCACTGTTTGCCGAGAAATAAAATAAAACAGTCGATTCATAAGAATAAATCACTTAGTATGGCGCGCTTATTTGCACCGGCTGTAAATAAAGAACGCATGTGCATTATCCGGTAACGATTGGCAGGCAAAACACGTTATCGACAACAGGAACGCGCTTCCTGGGTTGTCATCAGAAATGTCCGCGGGCGGATGTTTCGTAAGGTGAAGATTCTTCCCTTATGCCGAGAATGAAAATTTTCTAGCCATCACTTTATGGCGCCCTGATATGAGATTGTTATGACTCGCATTTATCCACAATTCGTCGTTGCCAAATTTGGTGGCACAAGCGTCGCAGATTTTGATGCGATGAACCGCAGTGCCAGCATTGTTCTTGCTGATCCCAATGTTCGTTTAGTCGTTTTGTCTGCGTCAGCAGGCGTCACAAACTTGCTGGTTGAGCTTTCTGAAGGTCTGGAAAGTCCTCAACAATTAGACAAGCTTGAGACTTTACGCACCATCCAATACAACATTATTTCTCGTTTAAGGCAGCCATCCGTTATCAGCGCGGAGATTGATAATCTTCTCGACAATATTGGTCAACTAGCTCATACCGCAATGACGTCCCCTTCCACCGCATTAAGCGATGAGCTGGTAAGTCATGGAGAATTAATATCCAGCCTGCTTTTCGCCGAAGTTTTGCGTGAACGTCAGGTTGAGTCGAGTTGGTTTGATGCGCGAAGAGTGATGCGAACCGACTCCAATTACGGCTGCGCAGAACCCGACGTCAATGCCCTGGCAGAGCTCGCTGAGCTGCACCTTCGCCCACGAATTGAGCAAGCGGTCATGGTGACCCAGGGCTTTATTGGTCGTGACAGTGCCGGTCATACCACCACGCTTGGGCGCGGCGGCAGTGATTACACGGCGTCACTGCTGGGTGAAGCACTTCATGCTGCACGTGTGGATATCTGGACCGATGTCGCAGGCATTTATACGACGGATCCGCGCATCACGCCAACGGCTAAACGCATCGACAGCATCTCTTTCTCCGAGGCCAGCGATATGGCGGCCTACGGTGCTAAAGTACTTCATCCAGCCACGCTGATGCCCGCCATGCGCAAAAACATTCCCGTTTTTGTTGGCTCCAGCAAAGATACCGCCGCAGGCGGGACGCTGGTGTGCTGCACGACGGAAAATCCTCCGCGTTACCGTGCGGTTGCTGTACGCCGTAAGCAGACGCTGCTGCGTTTACAAGGTCTGGACTCAGAACCGACTCATCGTTTTCTGGCGCAGATATTTGCCATTCTGGCGCAGCACTCTGTTGCGGTCGATCTGATAACAACCTCAGAAAACAGTATCGCGCTGGCACTGGACTCAACGCATGCCACCTCTGGCGACGACGGTGCGCTGACCAGCGCATTATTTACCGCGCTATCGTCCCATTGTCGTGTGGAAGCGGAAACTGGGCTGGCACTGATAACGCTTGTTGGCAACCAACTGACTCATGCCGCGGGCGTTTGTCAGGATGTTTTTGCACGCCTTGAAGAACATGCGGTACGCATGATCTGTCACGGCGCCTCTAACAATACGCTTTGCTTCCTGCTGCCAGGCGACGTCGCTGACGGTGCGGTTAAAGCACTACATCATCGTTTGTTTGAATAAGTTACGCGATACCCAAAACAGTAAAGCCCCGGTCTGATGACCAGGGCTTTCTTATTTGTGCATCCACTTAAGCGTGCTATTACTTAGCTATGATTACCGTTGCGGCGACAGCGTTTATCGTAGTGGCGAACCCACCAATATCTATCGCAAACCTGTTCGCGTCCACCCACACGCGCCCCGGTTAGCCAAAGCACAGCGCCGACAAAAATACTAAGAATGGCACCATGCGCAAAGAACTGCGGCAGATCAAGTTGCGGCAACTGGTTTAGAATTGAGTAACCAACCCCAACGACCATAACGACCAGGCCTAATCCCATGAGCACATTACCGAGTAACGAAGCGTTTTTGCGTTTCATAGTGTCACCTCCGTAGATTGGCTTGGGCTTCGGGATATAGACTCTATTGGACTTGAAAGACGATGAGTATATCCCTATTCCTCGTGTGTAAAGTATAGACAACACCGCCAGGTATAATTGCGTGGGCGATCACAAATGAACACTTATGGTGAACAAAACTTTACATTTAAGTTACTGAAATACATTAAAACCATATTATCTCACTGTTGAACTATTCAATTTTCGCCCCTTTCGGCGCTTATTTTTGTCAACAGCGTCATCACGACGTAAACTAGCCGCCGTTAAGATTGACCACTCAGGAATAACTACGTGACGATTAAACTGATTGTCGGCCTGGCGAACCCCGGCGCAGAATACGCGGGAACGCGTCATAACGCTGGCGCCTGGTATGTTGATTTGCTGGCAGAACGTTTTCGCGCCCCACTGCGTGAAGAGAGCAAATTTTTTGGCTACACCTCCCGCATTAATCTCGCCGGAGAAGATATTCGTCTGCTGGTGCCCACCACCTTTATGAACCTCAGCGGCAAAGCCGTTGCGGCACTGGCAACGTTCTATCGTATTAATCCAGATGAAATTCTGGTCGCTCATGATGAGCTGGATCTACCACCCGGCGTGGCGAAATTTAAACTTGGCGGCGGCCACGGTGGCCACAATGGGCTCAAAGACATCATCAGTAAATTAGGTAATAACCCTAATTTTCATCGCTTACGCATCGGAATCGGTCATCCGGGCGATAAAAGCAAGGTTGTCGGATTTGTATTAGGCAAGCCACAGTCCGCCGAACAGAAGCTCATCGACGATGCGGTAGACGAAGCGGCGCGCTGTACCGAGGTTTGGCTCAAAGACGGACTCACCAAAGCGACCAACCGCCTGCATGCCTTTAAAGCGCAATAATTATTCACTTGTCCGTCAGCCGACGCTAAGTCAGCGTGAAGGATGATGTGTATACGGTAATTTTTTCGTATGACGTGTATAATAGGCAGAGTTATTTACTTTTCTACAATCTGTTTTATATAACAGGTTGAAAATCAAAAGATTAAGGTGATTTAAACATGGGATTCAAATGCGGTATCGTTGGTTTGCCTAACGTAGGCAAATCCACCCTGTTCAACGCGCTCACTAAAGCGGGTATTGAAGCGGCAAACTTCCCGTTCTGTACTATCGAGCCGAACACGGGTGTTGTCCCGATGCCCGATCCACGTCTGGATCAACTGGCAGAAATCGTCAAACCACAGCGCATCCTGCCAACCACCATGGAATTCGTTGATATCGCGGGTCTGGTAAAAGGTGCATCTAAAGGTGAAGGCCTGGGCAACCAGTTCCTGACCAACATTCGCGAGACCGAAGCTATCGGCCACGTTGTTCGTTGCTTTGAAAACGACAACATCATCCACGTGAATAACAAAGTGGATCCGGCTGACGACATCGAAGTCATCAACACCGAACTGGCTCTGTCCGATCTGGATACCTGCGAACGCGCTATCCACCGTGTGCAGAAGAAAGCGAAAGGCGGCGACAAAGACGCAAAAGCTGAACTGACCGCGCTGGAAAAATGCCTGCCACAGCTGGAGAACGCCGGTATGCTGCGTTCCCTGACCAACCTGACCGACGAAGACAAAGCGGCAATCAGATACCTGAGCTTCCTGACCCTGAAGCCAACCATGTATATTGCCAACGTAAACGAAGACGGTTTTGAAAATAACCCGTACCTCGATAAAGTACGTGAAATCGCTGCAACCGAAGGTTCCGTTGTGGTTGCCGTTTGCGCCGCCGTAGAATCTGATATCGCTGAACTCGACGACGCTGACCGTGATGAGTTTATGGCTGAGCTGGGTATTGAAGAACCAGGCCTGAACCGCGTTATCCGTGCCGGTTATGAACTGCTGAATCTGCAAACCTATTTCACCGCTGGCGTGAAAGAAGTCCGTGCATGGACCATCCCTGTTGGCGCCACCGCACCGCAGGCGGCCGGTAAAATTCACACCGACTTTGAAAAAGGCTTTATCCGTGCTCAGACTATCGCGTTTGAAGACTTTATCACCTACAAGGGTGAGCAAGGCGCGAAAGAAGCGGGCAAGATGCGTGCGGAAGGGAAAGATTATGTCGTTAAAGATGGCGACATTATGAACTTCCTGTTCAACGTCTAAATAAAATTTGTTGTCTCATGAGGTTTCGCTGAACCTCATGAGAATCACAAAAAGCCATAAAATCCACGCAATTGCGTGGATTTTTTATTTCATAATGTCTCAACTCATCTCGTAACAACGCTGTCAAAAATGAGTACATGGATGAGTACAACATTCTTCCAAAGACTGGGCCGAAATGACCAAAACGCGTCGACTGGATATATGACGAGAGCATCGTGCATAAAATCTATCGACCAGCTCTGGTTTAATGCTTCCGGTGTTGCCAGCGGAGCCGGGTTGCGCACCGGCAGGCGTTGTTTACCCTTACGACGAATTCAGTTTCAGCAGGCAGTAAATCCGGTGTACACGCTTATGATTCCAGGCATTACCCTTCCTGCGAAGCACCTGAAAGAGTTTCTTCACACCGTATCGCGGATAGCGTTGCGCCATTTCAGTAAGCGCCTGGATCACCGGCTCATCACGCCGGGTGTCGGGCTGATAAAAATACACTGTCCTGCTCAGCGATAATGTCCTGCATGCCTGACGTAAGCTCATGGCAAACTGCGCCGTCAGATAGCTGATGAGCTCACGCTTTATCGCTGGTTTTAAAGCTTTTTTCGATAACGTCTCTCAGTGCCCGGTATTCCAGACTGAGGTCGTCAAACATCTTTGACGGTTCGTCCGGCTTCGACGGACTTCAGAACGGCGATAATCTGGTGTTCAGTGAATCAGATCTTACGCATAGCAACCTCCTCAGGGGACATAATCAGTATGTCGGAAGATCTCTAAAAGTGAATGGTGCGGATTGCTGGGATACTTACAAACATACCGATAAAATTAGAGGATTGTTTTTTGAAAAACAAAAGCATTTTTTTAGTGCTAAAATCTTCAAATATTTATTCATTTTAATTTATAAGCCACAAGATTTTAATTGCCAAGGCAAGGATAATGATTACAAGATTATACGGACTAAAATGCTATGATGTGTCTTCGATTACAGAAGTTAGAGATTCGAGATTACAAGGTGCTCTACACAAGATTAGCAGCATTAAAAACGTTTCATTAGTTATATCTACGACACCCATTAAATATGATGAGTTACCCTCAGCAAAAGAAATCCTTAAAGAAAAAAACGCGACTGCTTAACCTCTTTATTAAAAAGATTATCCCCTAAGAGACAGGATAGTGATGTACTGAGGGGCAGGCAGTTAATTATACAAGCAGGATATCATGCAACTCTTGATTCTAAAAATCTGTTGAAAAACGGATTATCTTCAAGTTTTGAAAATGATGCATTCGAAAATGGCAATGAACTTGATGGTGAGGGGTTGTATGTAGCCGAAGACAGAAAAACCGCAGAAGGTTATGCTAAGGTTAAGAGTGGTAACGCAGAAGTCCTGGAGGTGTGGTTACGCCTGACTGAGGATAATATTAAATCTGATGAGATTCAGAAAACACCTGCCCATGATATCGCTATTAGACCTCATGCATATGATAATGTTTTTTTCGTCAAAAGTGCCAATTAATAAATTAACAATCATTCTCTGGTAAGTTTCATTTCGGAAACAAGAAAATTAAATTGCACACGCTCACCGCGGTCAATCGCGTTCAAAAAAATGTCAACGTACAAACACGTTGATACGACAGGAATAAAACAGCAGGGCATTTGATTTTTGGGTAATGACTCCAACTTATTGATAGTGTTTTATGTTCAGATAATGCCCGATGACTTTGTCATGCAGCTCCACCGATTTTGAGAACGACAGCGACTTCCGTCCCAGCCGTGCCAGGTGCTGCCTCAGATTCAGGTTATGCCGCTCAATTCGCTGCGTATATCGCTTGCTGATTATGTGCAGCTTTCCCTTCAGGCGGGATTCATACAGCGGCCAGCCATCCGTCATCCATATCACCACGTCAAAGGGTGACAGCAGGCTCATAAGACGCCCCAGCGTCGCCATAGTGCGTTCACCGAATACGTGCGCAACAACCGTCTTCCGGAGCCTGTCATACGCGTAAAACAGCCAGCGCTGGCGCGATTTAGCCCCGACGTATCCCCACTGTTCGTCCATTTCCGCGCAGACGATGACGTCACTGCCCGGCTGTATGCGCGAGGTTACCGACTGCGGCCTGAGTTTTTTAAATGGCGGAAAATCGTGTTGAGGCCAACGCCCATAATGCGGGCAGTTGCCCGGCATCCAACGCCATTCATGGCCATATCAATGATTTTCTGGTGCGTACCGGGTTGAGAAGCGGTGTAAGTGAACTGCAGTTGCCATGTTTTACGGCAGTGAGAGCAGAGATAGCGCTGATGTCCGGCGGTGCTTTTGCCGTTACGCACCACCCCGTCAGTAGCTGAACAGGAGGGACAGCTGATAGAAACAGAAGCCACTGGAGCACCTCAAAAACACCATCATACACTAAATCAGTAAGTTGGCAGCATCACCCGCTCCCGCATCGCTGACATCCGACATTCTTCGTATTCCCCTTTTCTCAGCCGCTTTAAATCACGAAAAATTAAGAATAACCCTAGCATGTAAATAATAATAAAAGCTTGTCAGGAAATATTTAGGATTGCCATCAAATCTCAGTATGCTAGGGTAAAGTATCACCACTAATACTCAGGTGATTATTCGCCACAACGTTTCTGCTTACCCTTTTATCACCGCGAAAATAACCTGCCACCTCTGGTTTTATACCCTAAATAATAAGGTTACTACTATGCAAACACCGACGATAAACGCCATCACACTGGCGGCAATACTGACCTCACCCGCGATTTTTGCGGCCGACCTGCCTGGCAAAGGTATAACCGTTCACCCTGTGCAGAGTCCCCTACCGGAAGAAACCTTTCAGACCGAGATTATCAACCGGGCGCTGAAGCAGCTTGGCTACGATGTGGCGCCTATCGAAGAGGTTGAGTACAACGTTGCCTATACGGCCATCGCCGCTGGTGATGCCACCTATATGGCGGTTAACTGGATGCCGCTACAACAGGATATGTACAGCGCCAGCGGCGGTGATAAGAAATTCTACCGTCAGGGGACTTATATCAGCGGGGCCGCGCAAGGTTATTTAATCGACAAAAAAACCGCCGACAAATATCACATTACGGATATTTCACAGCTCAAAGATCCTAAAATTGCCAAACTCTTTGATGCCAACGGCGATGGTAAGGCTGACCTCGCAGGATGTAATCCAGGCTGGGTGTGCGGTTCGGTCATTGATACCCAAATTAAGGCTTATGAGCTGAGTAATACGGTGACGCAAAATCAGGGGAATTATTCGGCGATTATTGCCGATACCCTCACACGTTTTAAGGCTGGTAAACCGGTGCTGTATTGGACCTGGACGCCGTATTGGGTCAGTGATGAATTAAAACCGGGTAAAGACGTGGTGTGGTTAACGGTGCCGTTCTCGGCGAATCCGGGGTCGCTTAAAGATCTCAATACAGAATTACCTAATGGGAAAAACTACGGTTTTGCAGTGAACAACGAGTATATCGTCGCCAATAAAGAGTGGGCCGCGAAAAATCCGGCGGCGGCGAAGCTGTTTGCGGTCGCGAAATTACCGCTGGCCGATGTTAACGCGCAAAACCAGTTGATGCACAAAGGTGAGTCCAGCGCCGAGAATATTCAGCTGCATGTTGATGGCTGGATCCATGCGCATCAGGCAACGTTTGACGATTGGATTAAACAGGCGCTAGCGGCGAAGTAAGTAGAATTCCCGGCGGCGCTGCGCTTGGCCGGGCTACCCACAACGCTTTATCGTAACCTAATACACCGCATCGTAGCCCGGGCAAGGCGTTTACGCCGCCCCCGGGGTTATACGTGCAATCGTTTATTCCATCACGCGGGCGCGTTTAATACGCGTCTCTTCCTCGGTTTGCGCAGAATCCACCAGCGTAAAGTTAAAACCCACCTCGGTATGCGGCTGATTAATTTTACGTTCCTGCGAAAGCGCATCGTCGGTAACTTTAATCGGGTCGGCAATCAACTCTTCGCGGGTGGCAAAGGCGAAATCGTCCCACAGGTAGGCATCACCGTTGAGGTTAATTTGCGTGGTCAGATGCTTATAACCTGGCGCTGACACAAAGAAATGCACGTGCGCCGGGCGATTACCGTGGCGGCCTAATGCGGTCAGCAGTTTCTGCGTTGGGCCATCCGGCGGGCAGCCGTAGCCGCACGGCACAATGCTGCGCGCCGCGTAACGCCCGTCAACACCGGTTTTAATACGACGGCGCAGATGGTATTCACTTTGTGATTGGTCAAAGAAGGAGTATCCCCCGAGAGTATTGGCGTGCCAGATATCCACAATCGCCCCGGCGACCGGGTTGCCTTGCATATCCGTCACTTGCCCATGCAACCACATCGGCTCACCCGGTTCTTGGCCATCATCCATCCGCGCATACTGCTGACTCAGCGGTGCACCCGCCACGTACAGCGGCCCTTCAATTGTGCGCGGCGTACCGACGTCATTGCCAGCAGCAGCCTCTTTTTCATCGGCGCGCATATCCAGATAATGTTCAAGCCCCAGACCCGCTGCCAGCAGCGCAGATTCTTTGCGCTCGCCCAGTTCGTTTAAGTAATTCACCGCCAGCCAGAACTCTTCATCGCTGATATCAAATTTCTTAATGGTCTGGCACAGATCGCTCAACACCTGATGCATAATCGCTTTGAAACGATCGTTGCCCAGCTCGGAATTTAAGCCACTGCTGATCGCCAATAACGATTCCAGTTCGGTCTGTTTGGTTGGATTCACTGACATTGCATATTCCTCTTTTTTGTAGGGTAAGGTTTATTGTTATGAGTTCACTGATGAGGGATGTCGGCACAGCGGCTGTACTGAAATCGCCATAAACGGATACAGCGGCAGCGCGGTTAAAATGTCGTGCAGCTCCTGATTATCGGCGACATCAAAAATGCTGACATTGGCGTACAGCCCCGCCACGCGCCAGATATGCAGCCATTTGCCTTCTCGCTGGAGGCGTTGTGAATAGGCTTTTTCTTCGGCTTTAATGGCATCGGCTTGTTCTTTGGGCAGTGACGCCGGGATATTGACGGTCATTTCAACTCTAAACAGCATGCAGATGTCCTCTATTTTCTGGCGTAGAAACGCAATTTATCGCAGTCGATCTCAATGCCCAGCCCCGACCCTTGCGGCACAGAAACTTGCCCCTGGTTAAAGCTAAGCGGCGTCACCACGATGTCGTCTTTTAACAGCAGCGGGCCGAACATTTCGGTGCCCCACTGCATTTTGATCGTTGACCAGGCATGCAGCGATGCCACCGTCCCTAGCGTGCCCTCCAGCATGGTGCCGCCATACAGCGCCACGCCTGCCGCCTGGGCAACGTGCGCCAGTTTTAGTGCCTGCGCCGGGCCACCCGCTTTGGCTATCTTCAGCGCATACGCACCGCTAAAACCGCCGCTTGCCAGCGCATAACCGTCATGACTGGTGGCGACCGCTTCATCGGCGAGAATCGGCACGTTGAAACGCTGGCTGAGGGCGATAAGTCCCTGCCGGTCCCATAACGGGATTGGCTGCTCAATAAGATCAATGCCGCCATCCTGAAGTGCGCTCATTCCTTTAACGGCGGTGGTGAAATCCCACGCCTGATTCACGTCAACGCGCACGCTGACCGATTCGCCCAGCGCCGCTTTAATGGCCAGCGCATGGCAAATATCGGTTTCCAGCGATCGGGCACCAATTTTCAGTTTGAAGGTATCGTGGCGGCCTTCCGCCAGCAGACGTTTCCCTTCGTCGATATCGTTATCGGTATCACCGCTTGCCAGCGTCCACAGCACGGGTAGCCGCGTCGCAATTGCACCACCCAACAGGGAGCTGACCGGCAGCCCCAGCCGTTTGCCCTGCGCATCCAGAAACGCCGTTTCCAGCGCAGATTTCGCAAAGGTATTGCCCTTCACGCTGGCATTCATCGTCTCGGCAAGCGCCGCAACGCCGCTGAAGGTCTGCCCGCACAACAGCGGCGACAAATAGGTTTCAATCGCTAACTTCATAGCCTCCGGGCTTTCAGCCCCGTAGCTGAGGCCGCCAATGGTGGTACCCTCGCCCCAGCCCACGACGCCCTCAGCGCACTGCATACGCACAATCATCAGGGTCTGGCAGCCCATCGTTGCCATCGACAGCTTGTGCGGGCGTACGGTGGGAATATCCACCAGCCAACAGGCCAGTGATTCAATCGTTAACATCTGTCGCTCCTGCTTTTATCGGTTTTGATTGGGTTGACGGCAGGCTACGTAGCGCAATCCACGCCAGCAGCGCGTAGGCCATAAGCAACAGTGACACCGGCCACGAGGCGTCAAACGCCATCAGTAGCGCCACCGCCAGCATTGGCCCGAGACCGCCGGAGAAAATTGAGCCGACTTCATGTCCCAACGCCAGTCCGGAGTAGCGCACGCGTACCGGAAAAAGATCGCTCATGATGCACGGCTGGGTGCCGATCATCGCGCCATGACACACCGGCAGCCCGAGGAACATCGCCAGCATAATGAAGCCGTATTGGCCGGTAGAGAGTAGCCAGAAGAACGGGAATGCCATCACCAGCAGACCAATCACACCGATGTAGTACACCGGCTTTAAGCCAATGCGGTCGGACAGCGCGCCCCAGAAGAGAATCGAGAAGAACTCAATCAGCATCGCCAGCGTCACCGCGCTAATGATCTCCCCGGTGCCAATGCCGATATGTTTGGCGTACACCACCGAGAAGGTGAAGAAGATATACGACGCGCCGTTTTCTGGCAGGCGCAGCGCAATGGCCTGCATCAACGCTTTCGGGTGTTCACGAACCAGTACCAGCAGCGGAATGGCTTCGTGCTTGTCTTCCGGTTTCGTCTGAGTAAACGCTTTGCTTTCACGGATATTTTTACGGATATAGACGCCCACCAGGAAGATGACGATGCTCAGTAAAAACGGCACGCGCCAGCCCCAGCTGAGAAAGTCACTTTCCGGCAACTGCTGTACCAGATAGAAAGCGAAAGCCGATAATACGAAACCACCGGAAACGCCCATCTGGCTCCATGCGGTGTAAAAGCCACGACGCGACGCTGGCGCGTTTTCACTGAG
Source organism: Kluyvera intermedia (assembly GCF_034424175.1). Lineage (NCBI taxonomy): Bacteria > Pseudomonadati > Pseudomonadota > Gammaproteobacteria > Enterobacterales > Enterobacteriaceae > Kluyvera > Kluyvera intermedia. Next base: position 2,164,429 of record NZ_CP139986.1, on the reverse strand, counting down.
CATTAACACGCCGCCGCCCCACTCACCGCCGGAGGCGACACCTTGTAAAAACCGTAACGTAATCAGAGAAACCGGGGCCCAAAGGCCAATCTGCGCATAGGTCGGCAGCAGGCCAATCACAAAGGTGGTGGCCCCCATAAGTGTCAGGGTCATAATCAGCGTCATTTTGCGGCTGTAACGATCGCCAATATGACCAAACACAATGCCGCCCAATGGACGCGCTAGAAACCCGACCGCAAAGCCGGAAAACGCCAGTAATGTGCCCTGTAGCGGGTCACCGCCGACCGGGAAAAACAGCGGACCAAATACCAGCGCGGCGGCGGTGCCATAGAGGAAAAAGTCATACCACTCCAGCGCATTACCCAGCACGGAGGCTATCACCAGCTTGCGCATTTGCTGCGCATCCTGGCGGGGTTCGCGGGATGTGACGGCGGTTTGTGAAACGACATTGCTCATCCGGCAGTCCTCTTCTTATCGTTAGGCTTCATGACCTACTGCATGGTAGCCACGGTTGAAATAGACCAATCCGCGCGGCTGCTCGCTGATGCGAATTGCCTGCACCCGGCAGTAAAAAACGGAGTGGCTGCCGACTTCATGACAGTCGCTAATCAAGCAGTCGAAGCTGGCCACTGACGAGCTAAGTACCGGCGCGCCGCTGGTTAATACCTGCCAGCGGTCGTGGCAAAAACGCTCTTCTGACCGCAGACTGGCATTAGCAAATACGCCAGATAACGCCTGGTGATCGCTGGAGAGCACGTTGACGCACAGCGCACCGTTTTGCTTAAAGTGCGCATGGGCGAACGAGTTACGGTTCATACACACCAATAGGGTTGGCGGCTGGTCAGTCACGCTACAGACAGCGGAGGCGGTAAAGCCAAACTTGCCCGCCGGGCCGTCGGTGGTAATGACGGACACCGCGCTACCCAGTTGCGCCATCGCGTTACGAAATTCGGTTTGCAGAGTCATAAAAGATTCCTCAAAGATCGATAATCAGACGGGCGCTTTTTGCCCGGGAACAACACAGCAGGATCTGATCGCCATCGGCCTTCTCTTCGTCGGTCAGATAGTGGTCACGATGGTCTGGCTCACCTTCCAGCACATTGGTCAGGCAGCTACCGCAAATCCCCTGTTTACAAGAGACACAGACCTTCAGACCCGCCAACGCCAGCGCTTCCACGATGGTCTGGTTGGCGGCGACCTGTACGGTGATGCCGCTGGCAGCCGCTACCACTTCAAACGGTTGGCCGCTGGTTTCAACTTCGGCGCTAAAGCACTCCTGGTGGATCTGTTCCGGCGAATAACCGTGGGCCTTTGCCCGTTCGCTAACCGCATCCATCAGCCGTGCCGGGCCGCAGGTATAAACGTGCGTACCGTTCGGGACATCGCACAGCACCGCATCAAGGTTGATTCGCTGTTCATCGCTAAAGTGCAGATGCACCTGCGGCGCATAGGCGCAGACTTCAAGCTGCGGCATAAATGCCGCCTGGTGGCGGCTTCGTGCGCAGTAATGCAGAGTGAACGAACGCCCGGCGCTGTGCAGTTCTGCCGCCATCGCCAGCATCGGCGTGATGCCGATACCGCCGCCAATCAGCAGGCTATGGCTGCCCTGTTGTGCAAGCGTAAACAGGTTGCGCGGCTCGCTAGCCTGAATCACGTCACCTTCATGCAACGCATGGGCCGCCAGCGATCCGCCTTTCGATTGGCTATCCTTCAACACACCTAGCTGATAGTGATGACGTTCGTGCGGGTCGCTGCACAGGGAATACGGACGGATCAGGTCGCCCGGCAAATGGAGATCGATATGCGCCCCGGCGCTAAAGGCCGGCAATGTAAGTCCGTCAGGATGTTCCAGCGTCAGCAGCACCACATCGCCCTGCAATTCGCGACGCGTTATTTTGAGTGTCAGCATTTCGCCCCCCTTAACGCATAAACAGTCCGCCGTTGATGTCCCAGGTTGCCCCGGTGACAAACGACGCCTGTTGAGAGGCCAGCAGCGCCACCGCGTGGGCGACGAATTCCGCCTCGCCGAGTTGGCCTACGGGGATCATTTGCAGCAGGCCGGCCATCTTCTCTTCCGGGACCAGCGCATGAACGGTGGGCAAATCCATTGGCCCCGGTGCGATGGCATTCACCGTGACGCCGGATTTTGCCAGCTCGCGAGCGAAGACTTTGGTCAGCGTCAGGATGCCGCCCTTTGACGCCGCATAGTGCGCGCCGGACGCGGTTCCACCGTTTTGTCCTGCTAGCGACGCCAGGTTGATAATGCGACCGTAGCCACGGCGGGCAAAATAGCGCCCCATCGTCTGACAGCCGACAAAGGTGCCACGCAGGTTGGTGGAAATGACCCGGTCAAACTCCTCAACGTTGATGTCCATCACCGGCGTTGCTAACGTCAGCGCGGCGTTGTTTACCAGCACCTGTAAACTGCCGAAACGTTCAAGGGTGGCGGTTAATGCGCGGTCAAAATCTTCCGGCTGACGAATATCCAGCCCCAATGCCAGTACACGCTCGTTATCAAAATGCGCGGCGGCGGCTTGCGCACGGGCGGCATCCACATCGGTTAAGACAACCTGGAAACCTTGTGCCAGCAGATGCGTGGCAATCACATTCCCAAGCCCAGATGCCGCGCCGGTAACTAATACGGTTTGCGTCATGAACGACTCCTTAAAGGATGTAGCCGATGCTGTGCAGCACATCGTCGCTGTTAACCAGACGGATCACTTTCTGGGTGATTCGCCAGCCGCTCTCCTGCGGTTGCAGGTGCCAGGTAATGTCGGCAGCGTAGTGACGGCTGTGGCCTTTACGGTGTTCCCACAATGACTGCGCGCCACGCACCACCACCTCTGTATCTCCCGATTCCAGCAGGCGAAAGCGCGAAAGCGTGCGCAGGGTTCTGGCGCGTGGCGTGGTGGAAATGGACTCACCGCTGTAAAGACGTTTCACCCGTTTTGCGCGCATCTCATGGTCGTCGCAGGCGTAGTTGAGCGTATTTTTAAAGTCGGTTTCCTGCGGGTCGATTGGCACCACATACAGGCCGTCGTGCTGCCAGAGATTAAGCCAGGCATCAAACTCGCCCTGGTCGAGGAGATCGCCTTCAAGGTTGATAACCGCAATCGCGTTAAACAGTACTGATTCTGCGTTGGTCATTTATTCCATCTCCGTCATCAGTTTTTTCCACTGCTGATAAGCCGCACGCATGCCGGTTTCGGCGCTGACGTCGCTGCGCAGACCATCGTCGGTACGGTATTCACCGGCCAGGCCTCGATTGAGCATGATCCACAGATCCTCTCCGGCCGTGGCCCCGCGCTGTACGCGCTCCCACGCTTCTGAATCGTCCGGCGTACCGAAGCCCATCGGCCCCTGGAAGTGTTCATGCAGGCGTAAACGCGCCTGATTAGCGATTTCCGGGCCGCCGTCCATGGTGATCACCGCGTGGTGAATTTCGGTTTCGTTAACCGACAGCGGTTGCAGGACGCGGAAGAACGCCATCGAGCAGGCGATGTTGGGGAAAATATTGAGGTTAAAGCCGGAACCGCCAACGGCGCGCACAATACGACGCACCTTCTCTTCGTCGCGATCGGCGCGCAACGCGTCCGCCAGCTCGCTGAAACGCTCCGGGATAGGCGCGTCAAGATTGGCCTCCAGATCCACCAGTTCCGGGATCATCACCATCACGCTGTGGCCGTTACCGAGGTCTTCGACATAGCCGCTACCGTCGACAAAGTTGAGCATCTCTTCGGTCTGCTTATCGACCGAGCTTAAAAACGAGCGGTGTACCACCGGGAAGTGATAGCCGTCGGTGGTGTTCTCAAGCTGGATTTTCCAGTTGCCGGGGAAGCGGAAACGGTGTGCCGGGCCGGTTTTTATCGGGTAGCCCGCGCCCTGCTTCATAAACAGATCCATCCACTTTTTCGCCGCGCCAAGGAAATCTTCCAGCGGTTCAATGTGCTCGTTGAAGGTGGCGAAGATCATGCCCGCATACTGTTCAGTACGCAGCGAGACCAGTCCCAGCGCGCCCTTCTCCAGTTGGTCGGCATAGCTTTCCGGGTGCGGCACGCCGCGCAGGCTGCCGTCCAGCGCGTAGCCCCAGCCGTGATACGGGCAGACAAAGCTGTTGGTTTTGCCGCTGCGATGTTCGCAAACGGTGGCGGCGCGGTGGCGACAACGGTTAAGCAGCGTATGTACCGTACCTTTGCGATCGCGCACCACAATCACCGGTTGGGTGGCAATTTCGGTGGTTTTAAAGCTGCCGGTTTCCGGGATCTCGCTGGCATGCGCTACCCACACCCAGGTTTTGCCGAAGACACGATCCAGTTCGAGCGTAAACAGCTCTTCAGAGGTGTACAGCGAGGTGTGTACCCTGTCGTGTTGCACCAGCGAGGCAATCTCTTCGCGGCTCGGCGCGGTTGGCATCGTGGTATCGATATTTTTCACATTAATGATGTGATCACACTGCATGTCCATTCTCCTGGCCGTCTTCGACGGTCTGATGGTTTTCCGGTACCGGGAGTACATCCTCGGCGTGCCAGTGGCTGACGGGGCGGCTAAACAGGTTGCGGGTGGTAAAATGGTGCATCACCATCTCGCCTGCTTCGCGGCGAAAAAGGACGTTGAGTTCAGCGGCATTCAGGTGTGCCCCGCCCGCACTGAAGGCTGAGGTTTGCAGCATCAACCAGCGGCCCTGAAGCTCACCGCTGGCGCTCAGACTCAGCGCTTCGGAACATAGAAAGTGCGCATTCATGGCGAAATGGGCTGGCTTGCGCACGTATCCCGCCATCATGGCCACAATCGCCGGACGCCCAATATGACGTCCCAGACGCGCGGCGTAAGGTTCACCCACACCTTCCCAGCAGGCATCCACGCTGAACAGTGCGCCAATGGCATGCACGGTTTCGTCATCATCGAGGCGGTCGCACAGATGCATATAGTGACTAATGCATACCCGCGCAGCCTGCTGGTCTTCGAGCTGCTGTAGACGCAGCGCATCCTGAGAAGTCATGGCGCGCTCCGTTAGCCCTGAATGATCAGTTCGCGCCCAACGCGGGCTTCGATTTTGCAGTACTTCCACAGCTTGCTGTCGCTGTTGCCAACCGGCGTGGTCCGGAACAGGTTGCAGACGGCGGCGACGTTTTCCAGCGCCTGAGCGTCAGCCAGTACATAAGTGGTCCACGGCGCTGAGGTAGAGGGACCGACCATCAACTGGTCGTCATCCATATTGCCAATCACGGTAATACCTGGCGTTTCATCGATGCCTTTCATCATCACACCGAAAGCCGCCCACACTTGTTTAGCCTCCGCCGCGCTGGCATCGAAAAAGTTCTGGTTCACGCCGATACAAAACAGCACGCGTAAGGTTTTTGGCTGGCTCATTTATTGCTCCTTAATGAAAAAATCACAGGTAACCAGGCTGCGGTTTACCGCCGAAAAAGACGGTGCCTGCGTTGAGATATGAGAGATCGCCCATAAAGGCATGCTGAGTAATCACCATCGTGTCGCGGACATAGCGCTGTAGCGGGCTGGTCATGGTGACGCCGCCCATCCCGTTGAGCGCCAGCGCTTGACGTGCCACCTCGGCGGCAACGCGGGTCACATGGGTTGACGACAAACGTAAAGCGTTAATCTGTTCGCAACTGGGATCGTCACCGCTTAGCAAGCGCTGCCACACATCGTCAATGGCGTCGTAGAACCAGGCGCGTGCGGAGCGCAGGTCGGCTTCGCAGCGGGCAATTTGCATCTGCGCCTGCGGGCGGTCGGCCAGACGTGGCGCGCCGGTCACCGACTGCTGGCGATGGGCAATTGCATAGATTTCGTTCAGAGCGGCACGGGCCACGCCGAGTGCCACTACCGATAGCACCTGGGTCGCCAATGACAGCACCGGATAGCGGTACAGCGGCCCTTCCAGATTGAGCGCGCCGCCACGAATAAAGGTCCACTCATGGGGCACGAAAACATCGTCCACCAGCAAATCGTGGCTGCCGGTTCCCGCAAGCCCGACCGTGTTCCATACCGGATCAATTTGTACGCTGGCTCGCGGCAATACCGCCATGCGCGGCAGGGGTTGCTCACCGTCTGGCAAGATCCCGACGCCTAATACCGAGGCGCCCATGCTGCCGCTGGCAAAACTCCAGCGCCCGCTAACGCGGTAACCACCGTCGGCCTGATGGGCCTTTTGGGTGGGGAAAATGCCGCCCGCAAAAACCACGTCTGGGCCATTTCGATAGAGTTCTTTTAATGTATCGACGGGCAGCGCGCCGAGATAAAACGGGCTCATGCCAAAGCTTGCGACCCAGCCTGCGGAACCGTCCGCCGTGGCAATCTGTTCAATCAGCTCGCAAAACTGCGCCGGTGAACATTCATCGCCACCGTAGATTTTCGGCACTAGCGCGCGGTAGACGCCGACCTGCTGAAAACGGCTGATAATGTCGTCAGAAATATGACGTTGATGCTCAAAATCTTCGCTTCGGGCCGCAACTTCACTCAACAGCGGATCTAGCGCTTCACGGGTAGGGACGGCAGACATGGCGTTCTCCGGGTTGTGGTCGCGGCCAATCGTCAGGCGAGTGCAGCCGCAATGAGTCGAACTCACTGAGTCATTGGGAATACAAGAAAAGCGGGCTTGTTGTTAGTGACGTCGTCGCGTCGTGAGCCACTCGGCGGCCTGCACCAGCAAGCCTTCGGCACCTTTGCGGGCAACCAGCTGTAGGGCTATTGGACGGCCACTGTGCTCACCTGCGGGTAGCGTTATTGCCGGGTGGCCGCTGAGATTGAACGGACGCACCAGTCGGGTCAGGTTAACCACGCTTAGCGGATCGTTAGCCTCAACCAGCGTCGGGGGCAGTTCGGGTAAGGTTGCCAGCGCCAGCAGCGGCGTTTTCGCCAGCAGCGCATCAACATCTGCGGTAAAACGCTGACGGACTTGTTCGGCATCATCAAGCGCTTTTGCCGTGACGATTTCACCGCTACGTATGCGCGTGGCAACATCAGCGGAAACGGCACCGGTCGCTAACAGTGGATTAAACGCCAGCCAGTTTTCATGGCTAATAATGGTAATTCCTGCCAGATGAGCATCGGTAAGGGTTAACAATTCGGCACGCTGTGGATGAACGCCCACACCGGCGAGAAACGTCAGCAGCTGCGCATCTATTTCCGGCAGCGCGGCGGCGATAAACGTGATTTCTGGCAAGGTGTCCAGCGGTGCATCAACTGGAACATCAAGGCGGTTCAACGCCTGACGCAATACGTCAGCAGAACGTGCAAAGATACCGACGCAATCAAGCGAACTGTCGGCGGGCATCACGCCCTGACGGCTTAATACGCCGTAGCCGGGTTTCAACCCGAGAATACCGCAGCAGGCGGCGGGCATACGCACCGATCCACCGGTATCGGTGCCCAGCGAAAAATCGACCTCGCCGGAGGCCACAACCGCAGCCGATCCGCTTGAGGAGCCGCCGGGAATTAACGTGGGATAAAGCGGATTCACTGGCGTGCCGCCCCAGGCATTAATCCCGGTGACGCCAAACGCCAGTTCATGAAGCGTGGTTTTACCGTTTAACACGCAGCCGTTTTCCAGCAGTGTCTCGACGATAGTTGCGTGATGCTGTACAACCAGCGTGTCCACCAGCGCCGGACACCCAGCCAGCGTACGGTATCCCGCCACGTCCAACGTATCTTTGACGGCAAAACTCAGGTCGCCCTCGCCGAGGGTAAACCGTTCAACAAACCCATTGCTCTCGTAAACTGGCTGCATGATTAACACCTTGACCAGAAATAATGAATCATATTCAGGTAAGCAGTCGATGCTGCTTTTTTGTCCTGACTAGCGTTAAATCAATACTGGCAAATTTAGATGAATATTCAAGTAATATTTCACGTTAATTTTACTGCGATATAACAACTCATTAACCTTTGTGTTGGCAGGGTTACTAATGCAGTTTGATGAAATATAAAGCAAAACAGGGCATAGAGGTGGGTACAGCCACCGGATACAACCCCGACAGCTGAGTTTGAAAAGAGTTTTATTTACAGAGGGTTAAGATTAAAATCTACGCACGTCACAATTTTGTCATTGTGTCGGGTTGCCTCATAATTCATTGAGGTTATCGAGGACTTTCGACAGCGACTGGTTCATTTTTTCGACCTGGCTGACGCTCATTCCCTTGAAACCCTTGTCGAAAATCTTGCCCACTAACGGCATCGCTTCCGCCACTTTCTGCTTCCCGGCATCGGTGAGCATCACCACCGTGACCCGCGCGTCGCGCTCGCTGCTGGCAGTTGTCACCAGGCCATCATCACGCAGGCGGCCAACGATTTTGGTCACGGTCGGCATTTTTGCCAGCGCATACTCAGAGATTTGCGAAATGCTCGCTTCGCCGTACTGGTGAGTAATCATCAGCACGCGAAATCGCGAGACGTCGAGGGCAATCTTTTTCAGGGCTATTTCGACAGTCTGGGTGTAACGCGCGTAGACGTTAACAATCCAGTAGAACGGAAACTCTTCACGGTGAAACTCGGTCTCGTCAGACCGATCGTCCGATATGTTTTTTGAATGACGCATGCGTTTCCTTACCCCAGAATGCAACAGATTTTTCGATTATACCCTGTGTCTGAACGCCCGTCCCGACGCTGTTATTCCCCATCTACCCTACGCTGGCTGATTTACGCGACGCAGATCGCATTATGATTCACAAATGCCAATTACATAACAAATTCGTATCATTTTTCACACATAAAATTGACAGCTGTGATGGCTATTTTCTATACGTTAGCAGCCTGTACGACACTCATACTAATAAACACAATGTGGAGCTTTTCATGAACGATAGCCCTTCTACGGAGCAGACCCGCTCCGGGGCACAAGCCCCAACGCCTCTGAATCCCCGCCAACAGGCGGTCATCAACAAACTTTTCCGCCGATTAGTCGTTTTTTTATTTGTGCTGTTTGTCTTCTCCTACCTCGACCGTATCAATATTGGCTTTGCCGGCCTGACGATGGGCAAAGATTTAGGCTTAACCAGCACCATGTTTGGCCTGGCAACTACGCTGTTTTATGTGATGTACGTGGTATGTGGCATTCCGAGTAACGTCATGCTGACTATCGTCGGCGCACGGCGCTGGATTGCGATACTGATGATAGTCTGGGGGATTGCCTCCACGGCAACCTTGTTTGCTACCGGGCCGAACAGTCTGTATGCCCTGCGAATGCTGGTCGGGATTGCAGAGGCGGGCTTCCTGCCGGGCTTGTTGTATTACATGACCTACTGGTTCCCGGCGCATTATCGCGCCCGGGCCAATGCGTTGTTTATGATTGCCATGCCGGTGACAATGGCGCTGGGGTCGCTGGCTTCCGGCTACATTCTGAATATGGACGGCATGCTTAACCTGAAAGGCTGGCAGTGGCTGTTCTTGCTGGAAGGTTTCCCGTCGGTGTTACTGGGGTTAGTGGTCTGGTTCTGGCTGGATGACAGTCCGTCCACCGCTAAATGGCTGACCGATGACGATAAAGCCTGCCTGAACGAAATGCTGGAAGCGGACAAACTGAGCGCATTGCAAACCCAAAGCGTGATTGCTAGCGCGTCTGTGGGGCAAAAAAGTATCCTGAGCGAATTGTTCACGCCGGTGATTATTCTCTACACCCTCGCCTATTTTTGCCTGACCAATACGCTGAGCGCGTTAAGCGTCTGGACTCCGCTGATTCTGCGCAGTTTTAACGCCGAAAGCAGCAATGTGACGATTGGTTTACTGAGCGCTATTCCGCAGGTCTGTACCATCATCGGTATGATCTGGTGGAGTAAGCGTTCTGACCACCACAACGAACGCAAGCTGCATACCCTGCTCCCGTATCTGTTCGCAGCCGCCGGTTGGATGTTGACCGCCACCAGCGACAATCCGCAATTGCAATTTACCGGCATCGTGATGGCCTCGATGGGTGCGTTTGCGGCGATGGTTATCTTCTGGACAACGCCGGATAGAGTGATGTCGCTGCGCGCCCGAGCATTGGGGATTGCGGTGATAAACGGCACTGGCATGACCGGCGCGGCGCTGGGGCCTTTGTTGATGGGGTGGATGAAGGATGTAACCGGCAGCTTTAATGCGGGGATCTTTATGGTCGCCGGATTCCTGGTGCTGGGGGCGATTATCGTCGCGTTTATTCCGATGAAGGCGGTGGTGAAGCCAGTTGCTAACGCTGGCGTTTCCCCAGAGTCGGCGTAACGGATCATCAATACAATTCGTAGGCCGGATGGCGCTGCGCTTATCCGGCCTACATTGGGTATTACCGGTCGATTAGAAGGTGTAACTCGCCCCTACCTGTACCGTACGATCGCGGCCAATCCAGCAGTTGGTGCTGTCATAGCAGGTTAACGTCTCTTTGTTGGTCAGGTTCTGGGCACTGGCTTTGAGCACCAGCCCGTTCAGGCTGCTGTTCACCGCAGACAGATCGTAAGAAACCGACATATCATACTGCGTGGTTCCGCCCAATTTGCCTTCGTCATTATTCGGCGAAATCTCCATTGGCCCGGTATAACGCACCCCAGCGCCTACGGTCAGGCCACGCGCCAGACTCTGATCAAAGGTATAGTCGCCCCACAGGTTGAACGCATTTTCTGGTACCTGCGTCGGACGTTTACCCTGATAGGTTTCATCCTTCGTATTAATGGCGTGCGTGTAGGCATAGTTCGCGATCAGGTTGATATTGTCGGTTGGACGGCTTATCGCTGACAGTTCGGCACCTTTCGATTCAATCTCCCCGGTCTGACGATAGGTAAAGCTTGGGTCCGCGCTCAACACGTTTTTCTGACGAATGTTGAACACCGATGCCGTAAAGGTGGTGGCATAATCGGCCAACAGGTATTTCACCCCGCCTTCCACCTGCTTACTGGTCGTCGGTTTCACCTGTTCCGCCGTCAGCCCGCGCGCGGGTGATACCGGTTTGAAGCCTTCGGAGTAGCTGATGAATGGCGATAAACCGTTGTCAAAAGCATACAGCGCGCCCAGACGCTTGGTGACACGGTCTTGCGAAATCCACTCTTTTTTATCGCTATTGAGATAATCGGTGGTGCCGGACTGGTAATCGTCATAGCGCAGGCTGGCAAGAATATTCAGGCCACCGTAGGCCATCTGATCCTGTAAGTAATAGCCTTTCTGGTTGTAGGAAAGACGGTTTTTCTGCGCGGTGTAAAGCCCCAGCGAATCTTCATTCACTAACCCGTAATTCGGGTTACGCATGTCGATGCCAGGCGTGTTGGTAGCATAGTCATAGTTGTAATGTGAATTGAGCTTCTGATAGTCGAACCCGGCCAGCAAGTGGTGCTGCCATTCGCCCAGAGCCAGCGTCCGGGTGACCTGGTTATCAATGTTAAAGCTGTGCAGGTCTTCATCGGTGGTATAGGCAAATCGGTTGAGTTCATAAACCGGATTACCCGCATTACCGGTGGAATAGATGCTTTGCTGATGGGTATCAATATCAAAGTAACGCGCTTTTTGCGTTACCCCCCAGCCGCTGTCGAACTCGTGCTCTAAGCTGTAGCCCACCATCCACTGACGCTGTTTGAAACCACTCCATTTATCGCCCGCGAAATCGCGCTTGTTGGCGTAGCTGGAGCGCAAATAGGAAAGCGGCAGAGGGTTCGACGGCGTCAGGCTTGGGGTGTTCTGTGCCAGGGCATCAATCGTTAGGCGCGTTTTATCGCTTGGCTGCCAGGTCACGCTTGGCGCAACCAGATAGTCTTCATAGCGGGTGGTGTGCGGCTGGTCGTCACCTTCGATGGCCTTACCCAGCAGACGATAGCTCCAGTCGCTGTCAGTAATGCGCCCGGTGGAGTCGATATACCCTTCTTTGAGATTGCGCGTACCGGTATTGAAGCCCATTTCCGTGCGCGGTGTGGTCTGCGGCTTTTTACCCTGAATATTCACCAGTCCGCCCGGCGAACCATTGCCATAGAGTACGGAGGATGGCCCTTTAAGAATATCAACGCTATCAATCAGCAGCGGATCGATACGCGCTTTGGTGTTGCCGGTTACGTTATAGGGCAGTTGGAGACCATTGTAGAATTCGTTGTCGACGGTGAAGCCGCGAATTTTGTATTCGCTCATATAGCTCGTACTGCCGCGCGTCTCCGTTGAGACGCCTGGCGCATAACGCAGAATTTCATTGACTGAAGTCGCGTGACGCTGGCTGATTTCATGCTGACTGAGGGTGTTGATAACCTGCGGCGTTTTACTTTCCGCCACCGCCGATTTGGTGGCGCTGTTGGTCCAGCCCGGTAATTCACTCCCCTCACCCGATGCAGTCACCACCATGGTGGATTCCTGGGCATACCCCTGTGCGGAAAGCGCTAACGCAATCATTCCCGAAAGCGTACAAACGCGAAAAGCGGTCTTTTTCATTATGGTTGTGCTCGATACAAATCAGAGAACGATAATTATTATCATTGTCGTTTGCAATTCAACACCAAAATAAGAAGGGGTATAGAAATGTGATGGGGTTAACACTTTCAGGGAAGCAAAACGGCCCCGACCGGGGCCGTCTGAAACATTTAATCGCGGCGAATCAAACGGAATACCGCCAGTACCACAATGGCACCCACCACAGCGACCAGGAAGCTGTGCAGGTTAAAACCACTCACGCTGCCGCCGAGTCCAAACGTCGTCGCCAGCCAGCCGCCCACGACCGCACCAACAATCCCGAGGATACAGGTGAGAAAGAAACCACCCCCATCACGTCCCGGCATCAGAAATTTAGCAATAATACCGGCAATCAGACCAAAAACAATCCAGGCAATAATACCCATTTTTCCCACCTCTTAGTTCCATTAACAACAATATAAAGCGCCGTCATTCTGCGCCGCTAATGTTTCAAGTATAGGTAATTGTTCTTAAAATACCTGGTTAGACGCTGATATTTTATGCGGATAAATACGGATCTTGACGTAGGCACTGCCTTAAGCGCTTTAAACAGCCCAAACCTGTGGAAATGTTAAGTTTTTTCACTAAGACGCTGAAGTTCTTTTTTTCGACGCCGATAGTGATTGAAGAGTCTGCCATTCAGGAGCCATTCCCGGTGAGTGAGCACAACACACAGTTTCTTAAGCAAAATCCTTTAGCTGTATTAAATGTCCTTCGCGATCTCCAGCACAATAACGCTGCACTTCGCGTGAGTTGGGGATCGCGACAGTTTATTAGCCGTATTCTGGAGGTCAGTCAGCAGCGGTTGATTATCGACTTCGGCAGCCGCGAGGATGATAACAATGCGGCAGTAACGGCGAGAAATATCGCCATGGTTGCAGAAACCAACGGCGCAAAAATTGAGTTCACGGTGCCGCAGATGCAGGTCGAAAATTATCAAGGTCTGCCCGCCTTTGTTATGCCAACGCCGCTTGCAGTGTGGTGCATTCAGCGTCGCGAATATTTCCGTATTCCCGCACCACTGCATCCCGCTTATTTTGGCAAAGCCACGCTGGCGGATAAAAGCGTACTGCGTTTTCGACTGTTTGATTTGTCCCTGGGTGGCATGGGGGCGCTGTTAGATACGTCGCCGCCAGAAAGTCTGGTGCCGGGTATACAGCTTAAAGAGATTGAACTGGATATGGGGCAATGGGGAAGATTTCGCTGTGACGTACAGCTATTAGCCGTCAGCGAACGCAAAGTGGTGGACAGTAAGGGAGAAACGATTGTCACCCCGCGCCTGAGCTTTCGTTTTCTGCATATGAATCCGGTGCTTGAACGCTCGCTCCAGCGAATTATTTTCTCGCTGGAGCGTGAGGCGCGCGAACGGGCGAACAACGTCCGCTGATTACATAGCGTCCATCGCTTTCTTCACTTTCCAGATATAGCGCGGTGCCTGAGGCGAAGGATGGTTGTTCACTACATGGTCGAAGAACTCATCCGCATCCAGATCGTTAATCTCTTCAATCGCTTTTTTGCGATTTGACGAGAAGGTTCGTAACAACGCACCCGCGCCGTTTGAATAGGAAACCATCAGCGCATATTGCATCACCTCCGGGTCATTAATTCCCGCCAGCGATCCGTGCTCCAGAATGCTCAGATAAGCTGCGCCCATTGAGATATTCCGCTCTGGGTTTTTCAGTTCGCTGGTTGACGGTTGACCTTTCCAGCCCATATGACGATATACATCTAGGCCGGAAGTTGAGGCTTTTAGCTGCATCAACCCTACCGCATTAGATTTACTGACAAGCGTCGGATTTCCCCCGGATTCAACGGCGATAATGGCGGTGATAAGCCGCGGGCTTACCCCCCAGGCCGTACCGGCTTTTTCAGAAATAGGCATCCACTGCATCGCGCGTTTCACCGGGACTTCTGGATTCCACGGCGGATTGCGGTAATCCGATTTAGAGCTACATCCTGCAAGCAATACAATTAAAAAAGCAAACCATCTCAATTTCACGCATCTATCCTTTTAGCTGAACTTTTGCTGCTGCTAATGACAACCACCGGCTCAGGCGGCATGATACCCGTTTCATTATCAGCAAGGAAATGCCATGTCTTCGTTTCATCTCATCGCCCCTTCCGGCTACTGCATTAACCAGACGGCTGCACAATGCGGGGTCACTCGGCTAACGAAGTCCGGGCATCAGGTAGCGAATCAGCAGGTCATCACGCGTCGCGACCAGCGGTTTGCGGGGACTGAGAGCGAACGACTGGCGGATATCAACGGACTGGCCCAGTTGATGGGTAAAAATCAGATTGTGATGCCGGTACGTGGCGGTTACGGCGCGAGCCGTCTGCTTGAAGACGTTGACTGGTCAGCGCTTATAGCCCGTCAGCAGCGCGATCCGCTGCTAATATGCGGCCACAGCGATTTCACCGCCATTCAGTTTGGGCTACTGGCAAAAGGCAACGTCATCACCTTTAGCGGCCCCATGCTCGCAGGCAACTTTGGCGCGGACACGCTGAATAGTTTTACCGAAGAGCACTTCTGGCGCGCGCTGCGTAACCCAACCTTGTGCATTGAATGGGAAGGTGATGGGCCTGACTGTGCAACCGAAGGCACCTTGTGGGGCGGAAATCTGGCGATGATTAATTCGCTTATCGGCACGCCATGGATGCCAGAGATCCAGGGCGGCATTCTGGTACTGGAAGATATTAACGAACATCCGTTCCGCGTTGAGCGAATGCTGCTGCAACTGCTTTATGCCGGAATTTTACCGCGTCAGCGTGCCATCGTGCTGGGTAGTTTTAGCGGTGCTCAACCCAATGACTATGATGCTGGTTACGATCTTGCCGCAATGTATGATTACCTGCGTTCTCGTCTTTCAATACCGGTGATTACCGGCCTCGATTTTGGTCATGAACAGCGCACCGTTACCCTGCCACTCGGGGCAAAAGCGCAGCTTACGCATCATTCAACACGCTCCACGCTGACACTATGCGGCCACCCGGTATTAAACGAATAAAATACGATTCTCATCGTTTATTAATCCAATGTTTACGCGTCAATTATGGTAACGTTTTGTCACTAGCTTGTACGTTACGAGGAGTGCGTGAACATTGGACGCCGCGGCAGTCATTAGTCTTTTTATTTTGGGTTCGGTATTAGTAACCTGCAGTATTCTTTTAAGCTCATTTTCTTCCCGCCTCGGTATCCCGATTCTGGTGATCTTTTTAGCCATAGGCATGCTGGCTGGTGTTGACGGCATCGGTGGCATTCCTTTTGATAACTACCCTTTCGCCTACATGGTCAGTAACCTCGCGCTGGCGGTGATCCTGCTGGATGGCGGTATGCGGACCAGAGCCAGTTCCTTTCGCGTAGCCCTTGGCCCGGCGCTATCGCTGGCGACCGTCGGCGTACTGATTACCTCCGGGTTAACGGGGATGATGGCGGCCTGGCTTTTCAAGCTAGATATTATGGAAGGCATGTTGATTGGCGCAATTGTGGGGTCAACCGACGCCGCCGCCGTCTTCTCACTATTGGGCGGCAAAGGGCTGAACGAACGTGTCGGTTCGACGCTGGAAATTGAGTCCGGCAGTAACGATCCGATGGCGGTATTTTTGACCATCACCTTGATTGAGATGATCCAGCAGCACGAAACCGGGCTGAGCTGGATGTTCCTCGTGCATATTATTCAACAGTTTGGGCTGGGAATTGTTATCGGTCTCGGCGGCGGTTATCTGCTGCTGCAAATGATCAACCGAATCGCCCTGCCCGCTGGACTCTACCCGCTGCTGGCATTAAGCGGCGGGATCATGATTTTCGCTGTCACCACGACCCTGGATGGGAGCGGTATTCTGGCAGTCTATCTGTGCGGTTTCCTGCTCGGCAACCGGCCCATTCGCAACCGCTTTGGCATTCTGCAAAACTTCGATGGCCTGGCGTGGCTGGCGCAAATCGCCATGTTCCTGGTACTGGGACTGCTGGTGACGCCGTCGGATCTGCTACCTATCGCCATTCCGGCACTGCTGCTTTCGATGTGGATGATTTTTATCGCCCGTCCACTGTCAGTATTCGCCGGGCTGCTGCCGTTTCGGGGCTTTAACCTGCGCGAACGAACCTTCATCAGTTGGGTGGGACTTCGCGGCGCGGTGCCCATCATTCTCGCCGTCTTCCCAATGATGGCTGGGCTTGAGAATGCGCGGCTGTTCTTCAACGTGGCCTTCTTTGTGGTGCTGGTCTCCCTGCTGTTACAGGGAACCTCGCTTGGCTGGGCGGCGAAAAAAGCCAAGGTTGTGGTACCGCCGGTCGGCTGGCCAATTTCCCGCGTCGGTCTGGATATTCACCCGGATAATCCTTGGGAGCAGTTTGTGTATCAGTTGAGCGCCGACAAATGGTGCGTGGGCGCGGCGCTCCGCGATCTGCATATGCCGCAGGAAACCCGAATTGCTGCCCTGTTCCGCGATAATGTACTGCTGCACCCAACCGGCAGTACCCGTCTGCGAGAAAACGATATTCTGTGCGTGATTGGCCGCGAACGCGACCTGCCATCGCTGGGCAAAATGTTTAGCCAATCGCCGCCGGTGGCGTTAGATCAAAGCTTCTTTGGTGATTTTATTCTGGAAGCCGAAGCCAAATTTGCCGATGTGGCGCTGATATACGGCCTGGATGGCGGTGAAGAGTTCCGCGATAACCAACAGTCTCTTGGGGATCTTGTTGAGCATCTTCTGGGTGCAACACCGGTGGTCGGTGACCAGGTGGAGTTTGCCGGGATGGTGTGGACGGTGGCGGAGAAAGAAGAAAACCAGGTGCTGAAAGTGGGTGTTCGGGTGGCAGAAGAAGAAGCGGTGTAGCCTGTGGTTGCCGGATGGCGATGCTTACGCATCTTATCCGGCATTTACCAGCGTAGTAAATATTCATATTAAATATACCGTCTCATTATTATCTTGCCTATTTGTATGTATCCCCCAAAGCACAAAATTCATGACTTCTGATAAAGCACCAATAGCCAATCAATTATTGAGCCTTTCATTTATTACATAGCCAATCAAATAAAATAATTAAGACTAAATGGAATGAGCGATATTATTTACCTGCGAGTTACAGGTGAGACACAAGGAAACATTTCGGCCGGGTGTGGCACCTACGCCTCGGTAGGCAATCGCTGGCAACACGGGCATGAAGACGAGATATTTTCCTTTTCACTCACCCATGCGCTGCGTGGTACCGGAAAAGGGATTAATCTTGAAGGACTTCGCTTCCAGAAATTAATTGATAAAAGCACCCCACTATTTATTAATGCAATCACTAATAATGAAAGACTGTTTATTGAAATTGATTTCTGGCGAATAAATCGAACCGGCAGATGGGAACGCTATTATTACATTGAACTGAGAAATGCTTCGGTAATCGATATTCACACACGGATTACGCTTAACGACCTGCCTACCGAAGACATTTCGGTGGCGTACGACTATATCCAGTACAAACACCTTATCGCCAACACGGCGTTCGACTACCTGGCGTTTCACGCAGAATATAATCATCTGTTTATACCGCGCCGCGCCCAGCCACCCGCGCCCCCGAAACCTGCACCGGTAAAACCGCCTTCTCCTCTCGCCCCTAAAGTCACTCCGGTTTACGCCAAATCCTGCCTGAAAGAGAAAGGATATACGGATGCCGGGAGCGCAGAAGAACCGGCGAAAAACTTCGGACAGGTAGCCATATTTGCCCAGCCGGTGGCCGATGACTGCTGCTGTTATACGCATCCCGATGAAGCTTCGGCCGCTCCCCTGGCGCTGGGGACACTGACACAGGTATCTGGCGAATGGTCGCTAAGCGGCATACTCGGTGCAGCAAGGGCAATATCCTGGATGGGTGTACTGGCCTCTGCACTGTATGTCCCCTCAGCCGGTAAAGGCAGCGACCGGGTACCCGGTCGCGATGAGTTCTGGTACGAGGAAGAGCTGCGGAAAAAAGCGCGGGCAGGAGGAACAGCCACCACCCGCGTCCGCTTCTTCTGGGGAACGGATATTCACGGAAAGCCGCAGGTATTCGGCGTGCATACCGGTGAAGGCACGCCGTATGAGAACGTGCGCGTGGCGAATATGGTGTGGAATGCCGACACGCAGCGCTACGAATTTACCCCCGCCCACGGCGCTGACGGGCCGCTGATTACCTGGACGCCGGGAAATCCGCAGAACGGTGATGTACCCGCCCATACGGGCAACCAGGCTGCACCAATCAACCAGCCGACGATACTGGTTAATCCCATCCCGGATGGCCAGGGCGAATACACCACGCCGCCGCTCCCGATGCCGGATGTCGCCGATTTTAACGATTATATTCTGGTGTTTCCGGCGGATTCCGGGGTTCAGCCGATTTATGTTTATCTTAAAGACGATCCACGTGATCAGCCGGGAACGGCCATCGGAAATGGCGTTAAGCTCACCTCAGAAACAAAATGGCTGGATATGTCAGCGACAAACGAAGGGAATGGCGCGCCGATCCCGGCTCATATTGCAGATAAACTTCGGGGGAGAAAATATAAGAATTTCGGTGAGTTTAGAGAATCTCTCTGGCTTGAAGTCAGTAAAGATCCAGAACTTATTGAACAATTTCTTAAAAGTAATCGCGAACGTATAAACAGAGGAACGGCTCCCTGGACACCGGATGCTGGTTACTATTATGGCCCTAATATGACCGTTAAAAAATTCCAAATACATCATGTTATTGCAATCGAGCACGGTGGTGAAGTGTATGATATGGATAATTTAAAAGTCGTTACGCCCCGTTTACACGATGAGATTCACTACAGAAGATAAGCATATGTTTACGTTTAAACAAAAATTCGAAGATTATACGGAAGAGGAATTTATTGAATTCCTGAATGAGTTGATAAGTCCTGACAAATCTTTAAAGGGAAGAAAACTGGAGAAATATTGGGACGAATTAATGGATCATTTTATCGTCATTACGGGGCATCCTAAGAAGGGAGACCTGGTTGCATATCCAGATAAACCGGGAGATGACGAGCCTGAGAACATCGTAAAAATTATCAAAGATTGGCGAAAATCCCAGGGGTTACCAATATTCAAGGATTCCGAATAAAAATAGCCGTAATACCGTTGGCAATCATTAAAGAGCCCGGTAAACTTGCGCCACCGGGCAATACGTTACACCGTCACAACCGGTACGCGGGGCGCAACGGCGCACATCAATTCATACCCTACCGTTCCGGCGCTCGCGGCTACCTCATCAATCTTAATCTCCTTACCCCACAGCTCAACCGGCGTACCAATACCGGCTTGCGGGCATGGCGTTAAATCAACGGCCAGCATATCCATCGAAATAGCCCCGACGGTTCCTGTCCGAATACCGTCGACCAGCACCGGCGTGCCGTTGGCGGCAATGCGTGGATAACCATCAGCATAGCCGCAGGCGACGATGCCAATACGCTGCTCTTGCGTGGCCCGATAACGGCTGCCGTAGCCTACCGCATCACCCGGTTTTAGATTTTGAATACCGATAATCTCGCTGCTTAGCGTCATTACCGGCTTCAGGCCACTGTTGGCAATATCCTGCCACTGACCTGATGGCGATGCACCGTACAGCACAATCCCCGGGCGCACCCAGTCAAAATGGGTTTCCGGGTGCCATAACGTGGCGGCCGAGTTTGCCAGAGAACGCGGGCAATCCAGGCCTTCTGCTGCGAATTCTATTTGCTTCATTGGGGCATCAACGCCATCGGCGTTTTCTGCCTGCGCAAAATGCGACATCAGGGTCATTGAGCCGACGTTACTCATTGCGCGAAGTTGCTGCCAAACGCTGCTCACCTTGTCCGGCGAGAATCCCAGGCGGTTCATCCCGCTGTTCACTTTGACATACACGTCTATCGGCGCATGCACCCGCGCATTTTGCAGCACTTTAAGCTGCCAGTTACTGTGGATACTGGTGGTCAAGCGGTACTTATCAAATAGCTCCAGTTCATCCGCATGGAAGAACCCTTCAAGCAGCAGAATCGGCCCTTTCCAGCCGCGTTCACGCAGTAAGATAGCCTCTTCCAGATTGAGCATCGCGAAGCCATCGGTTTCTCTCAGTGCATTCCAGACCCTATCTAACCCATGACCATAGGCATTCGCCTTGACCACTGACCAAATTCGGGCGCTACCTGCCGCCCGTCGAACAATCGCTAAATTATTACGTAACGCCTGCAGATCAAGGCTGGCGAGCACGGGACGTGACATGCCTTCTCCTTATTGGTGTGCGCCATGCAAATGCTGCGCGCGCGCCGGGTGAATCCCGGAGAATAGCGAGCAACGCTAAGATCATCATAGGGGATAGCAGGCGTTCTGCCAGACATCAGGTCGCTAAGAAGTTGACCGGAGCCGCAAGACATCGTCCAACCCAGCGTGCCATGCCCGGTATTGAGCCAGAGATTTTTAAACGCCGTCTTGCCGACGACCGGCGTGCCGTCAGGCGTCATTGGTCGTAGCCCGGTCCAGAATGTAGCATCCGTAATCTTGCCACCGCGTGGGAACAAATCGCCCACCACCATCTCCAGCGTTTCCCGGCGAGGCTGTAGTAATTCCGTATTGAAGCCAACGATTTCCGCCATACCGCCTACGCGAATGCGATTATCAAAGCGGGTAATGGCGATTTTGTAGGTTTCGTCGAGGATAGTTGAGACCGGCGCACCGCTCTCTTCGATTATCGGAATGGTCAGCGAGTAGCCTTTTAACGGGTAAACTGGAATGTCCACCAGCCCTTTAAGCATCGACGTTGAATAGGATCCGAAGGCCATCACATAGGCATCGGCTTTCACCAGTTCATCACCACATTTGACGCCAACGATACGTCCACCGTCTTCAATCAAGCTATCGACCGGAGTATTGAAGCGGAACTGCACGCCCGCCTGCTCGGCCATTTTTGCCAGTCGCTGGGTAAAGAGTTGGCAGTCACCGGTTTCATCGTTGGGTAGACGCAGCCCGCCGGTCAGCTTGTGGGCGACATCGGCCAGCGCAGGTTCCACTTCGGCAAGGCGTGAAGCTTCCAGCAGTTGATACGGAACGCCAGCATCTTGCAGCACGGCGATATCACGGGTGGCATTCTCATATTGTTGCGCAGTGCGGAAAAGCTGCAAGGTGCCGCCCTGGCGACCTTCATAGCTGATCCCGGTCGTGTCACGCAGAGTTTTCAGGCAGTCACGGCTGTATTCTGCCAGACGTACCATGCGTCCTTTGTTCTCCATATAGTGGCGAGTGTCGCAGTTTCGCAGCATCTGCCACATCCATTTCAGCTGAAAACCGGTGCCATCCAAACGTATTGCCAACGGCGCATGACGCTGGAACATCCATTTAATCGCTTTTAACGGCACGCCCGGTGCCGCCCATGGCGCGGCGTAGCCCGGCGAAATTTGACCGGCGTTAGCCGCGCTGGTTTCGAGTGCTGGCCCCGCTTCACGGTCAATCACCGTTACCTGATGCCCTGCCTGACTTAAATACCAGGCGCTGGTCACGCCCACTACGCCACTTCCCAGTATGACAACGTGCATAGCCACTCCAGAATCAGTAAAAGAACAATCATCTAATTACAAATTGATAACCTAGATGAAAATATTATTCAACATACGCTTTTTTTATGGTGACTGGCGTCACAGAGCGCCCATTTGGCGGGGAAGGATGGAAATTGATATCTCCTGCTGTCCGATATTTTTTGTCAGCATAAAATTCTGCAAACGCGGCAAATAATCATCCGTAAGATGAATAAATCATGAAGAAAAAAAATGCCGGTTGTTACAGTTTTTCTGCGGTGTTCTATTCTTTATTTGAGGCTCTCCGCACAGAGAGGGTCGCCAACAATGAGGGCGCGCTAATGGCTACGATTGACTCGATGAATCAGGACACGACTCGTCTGAGCGATGGACCCGACTGGACGTTTTCGCTACTGGAAACCTACCTGGCAGAAATTGACCGGGTGGCAAAGCTGTACCGACTCGACACCTACCCGCATCAAATCGAAGTCATTACTTCTGAGCAGATGATGGATGCCTATTCCAGCGTCGGGATGCCGATTAACTATCCGCACTGGTCATTTGGCAAAAAATTTATTGAGACCGAGCGTCAATACAAGCACGGGCAACAGGGGCTGGCTTACGAGATAGTCATCAACTCCAATCCGTGCATCGCCTACCTGATGGAAGAGAACACCATTACTATGCAAGCGCTGGTTATTGCGCATGCGTGCTATGGTCATAACTCGTTTTTTAAAAACAACTATCTGTTCCGCAGCTGGACCGATGCCAGCTCCATCGTCGACTATCTGCTGTTTGCGCGTAAATACATTACCGAGTGCGAGGAGCGCTACGGCGTGGATGAAGTGGAACGACTGCTCGACTCCTGCCATGCGCTGATGAACTACGGCGTCGACCGTTATAAACGTCCACAGAAGATCTCGTTGCAAGAGGAGAAAGCGCGGCAGAAAAGCCGTGAAGAGTATCTGCAAAGTCAGGTCAACACGCTGTGGCGTACGTTGCCAAAACGTGACGAAGAGAAAGCCGTCGAGTCTGCTCGCCGTTATCCTTCAGAGCCGCAGGAAAACCTGCTGTACTTTATGGAGAAGAATGCGCCGCTGCTGGAGCCATGGCAGCGTGAGATCCTGCGTATCGTGCGCAAAGTTAGCCAGTATTTTTATCCGCAGAAACAGACGCAGGTGATGAACGAGGGTTGGGCAACCTTCTGGCACTACACCATCCTCAACCATCTGTACGATGAAGGTAAAGTGACCGAACGCTTTATGCTGGAGTTCCTGCATAGCCACACTAACGTGGTGTTCCAGCCACCTTATAACAGCCCCTGGTACAGCGGGATTAACCCGTATGCGCTCGGATTTGCCATGTTCCAGGATATTAAGCGCATTTGTCAGAATCCGACGGAAGAGGATAAATACTGGTTCCCGGATATTGCCGGTTCCGATTGGCTGACCACCCTACACTTCGCCATGCGTGATTTTAAAGACGAGAGCTTTATCAGCCAGTTCCTGTCACCGAAAATTATGCGTGATTTCCGTTTGTTTACCGTGCTTGATGATGATCAGCATAACTATCTGGAAATTTCGGCCATTCATAATGAAGAGGGGTATCGGGAGATTCGGGCGCAGCTTTCTTCACAGTACAACTTGAGTAATCTGGAGCCTAATATTCAGGTGTGGAATGTCGATCTGCGTGGTGACCGTTCGTTAACGCTGCGCTATGTCCCGCACAATCGCGCACCGCTGGATAAGGGACGCCGGGAGGTGCTTAAGCATGTGCATCGTCTGTGGGGATTTGATGTGCATCTGGAACAGCAGAATGCGGATGGTAGCGTTGAGCTACTGGAGCGCTGCCCGCCGAGGCCAAACGCGCTTTGATTTTTGCTGCAGAATGTTAGCGTAACGCCATCTGGCACATTGCCGGATGGCGGCTTCGCCTTATCCGGCCTACACCAGTTGGTAGCCCGGACGAGGCGTTTACGCCGACGCCGGGTTAGCTCGGTGCCCTTCCCGGCGTCGCGTTTGTACGGCCGGGCTGCAAGGGTATTAACGTCCGTGAATTGCCAGGTCGCTTGGCAGATTTTTCTGCATACCGTGCCAAATCTCACCGCTGTCATGACCATAGCGGCGCACCGTCTCATACACTTTGTCATGGTCACCCTGCTCACAAAGTTCCGCAAGACGATGATAGAAACCTAATGCCAGGCTGCGTGCTTCAGGACTTGAGAAGTAATGGCGACCCAGTCGCGTATACAGCCCTTTCATGCCATTCAAAATCAGACCGTAGATCGGGTTGCCGGAAGCAAATGCCAGGCCACGGAAAATACTGTAATCCAGTTCGGCAAACGCGTCGGCGTAGTCTTCCACTTCGCGGGCCGTCGCCAGGACTTCCAGCGCTTTGTCTGGATGCTGACGGAAGGCGGTACGAATATAAATCGTCGCGATATTAGTGCGAACGGACAGCAAATTATCAATGAGTTGCGGCACGCTATCGTGATCGAGACGCGCCAGCGTTTCCAGGATATTCAGCCCGGAGGTTTCCCAGAAATTATTCACTTTCGTCGGTTTGCCGTGCTGAATGGTTAACCAACCATCGCGTGCCAGACGTTGCAACACCTCACGTAAGGTGGTGCGGGTGACGCCAATCAGTTCAGAGAGTTCACGTTCAGCAGGGAGAATTGAGCCAGGGGAAAAACGGTTATTCCAGATGCTCTCAACAATATACTCTTCAGCGAAACCCGCTGGGCTTTGCGCCTTAATGACCATAATAAAAATTCCATTACACAGCGTTGCAATTGGACTCATCATACCAGAGGCAACATTGAGCAGATAGCTGGGCGATTAATAAAATAGGGATCGCCGTTTCATTTTTCACATTTATTTTTTATATGGGAAATAAACCTTCCTGGGTGTTTTCTGGCAGTTACCACGAATAAATGGTAAAAAATGTCATCTTTTCAGGAGGAAGACGATTGTCATGGAAATCTCTTACGGTCGCGCCCTATGGCGTAACTTTCTTGGTCAGTCCCCAGACTGGTACAAACTGCTACTGATTATTTTCTTAATCATCAATCCGTTAGTCTTTTTAATTAACCCGTTTGTCGCCGGATGGTTGTTGGTGGTGGAGTTCATTTTCACCCTGGCCATGGCGCTAAAATGTTATCCGCTGATCCCCGGTGGCTTGCTGGCTATCGAATCGGTATTTATCGGCATGACTTCAGCCAACCACGTCCGCGATGAGATTGCCGCGAATCTGGAAGTGTTGTTATTGCTGATCTTTATGGTCGCGGGTATCTATTTTATGAAACAGCTGCTGCTGTTCATCTTTACCCGTCTGCTCCTTAACATTCGCAGCAAGCGACTGTTGTCGATAGCCTTTTGCCTTGCCGCCGCCTTCTTATCCGCCTTCCTTGATGCGCTGACGGTCGTGGCGGTCATTATCAGCGTCGCGGTCGGTTTCTACAGCATCTACCATCGCGTTGTCACTTCTCGTTCTGACGATGACGATCTGCTTGACGATAGCCACATCGACAAGCACAACCGCGAAGTCCTCGAACAGTTCCGTGCCTTTTTACGCAGCCTGATGATGCATGCGGGCGTGGGCACTGCGCTTGGCGGCGTGATGACCATGGTCGGCGAACCACAGAACCTGATCATCGCTAAAGTCGCGGGCTGGCATTTTGGTGAGTTCTTCCTGCGCATGTCGCCGGTTACACTGCCAGTTTTTGTCTGCGGGATCCTGACCTGTTTCCTGTTGGAAAAATGCAAAGTGTTTGGTTACGGCGCTGAATTGCCCGAGCCGGTACGTAAGATTCTCCATGACTTTGACCAACGCAGCAGCAAGCAGCGTTCGCGTCAGGAGACCCTACGACTGATCGTGCAGGGGATCATTGGCGTCTGGCTGGTGCTCGCACTCGCGCTGCATCTGGCAGAGGTGGGCTTGATTGGTCTGACGGTGATTATTTTTGCCACGTCGTTAACCGGCGTGACCGACGAACATGCCATCGGCAAAGCCTTCACTGAAGCGCTACCGTTTACCGCCCTTCTCACGGTCTTCTTCGCCGTCGTGGCGGTGATTATCGACCAACATTTATTTGCTCCGATAATCGATTTCGTTCTCCAGGCATCACCGCATGCGCAACGTTCGCTGTTCTATCTGTTTAACGGCGTGCTGTCATCGATATCGGATAACGTATTTGTCGGCACCGTGTATATCAATGAAGCCAAAACAGCGTTGGATAACGGGGCGATTAGCCTGCCGCAATTCGAGCTACTGGCGGTCGCTATCAATACCGGAACGAACCTCCCATCGGTTGCCACCCCTAACGGCCAAGCCGCGTTCCTGTTCCTGCTGACCTCTGCATTGGCACCGTTAATCCGCCTCTCCTATGGGCGAATGGTGTGGATGGCACTGCCCTACACCATCGTGCTCACACTGGTTGGCCTGCTGTGCGTTGAGTTCACGCTACAGCCGTCCATTGACTGGCTGATGAACCATGGATTTCTGTCGCTGCCCGCCATGACACAACCCTAATTTTATATCTCTTCATGCCCGACGAATTTTGTCGGGCATTGATTAACCATTTATGAATAATTACGTATAGCCAGATGGCACAGCTAACGTTTTGGTTTACACTGCGTTTTCAAAGCTCGTTCCAGGGAAATAATGATTATGTTGCGATATTTAAACCAGAGCTCACGTGGCCGCAGTGCCTGGTTATTAATGGCGTTAACCGCTTTTGCGCTTGAGTTGGTGGCACTATGGTTCCAGCACGTGATGCTGTTAAAGCCATGCGTACTGTGTATTTATGAGCGTTGTGCGCTGTTTGGAATTATGGGGGCGGGTTTAGTTGGCGCTGTCGCACCAAAAAGTCCATTGCGTTACGTCGCGATAGTTATCTGGATCTACAGCGCATTTCGCGGTCTGCAATTGGCGTGGGAACACACCATGATCCAATTGCACCCATCACCGTTTATGACCTGTGATTTTATGGCGCGCTTCCCAAGCTGGCTGCCGCTGGATAAATGGCTGCCGCAGGTGTTTGTCGCATCTGGCGATTGTGCAGTGCGTCAGTGGGAATTCTTATCGCTGGAGATGCCGCAGTGGCTGGTCGGCGTATTTGCTGCCTACCTGATTGTGGCGCTGCTGGTGCTGATTGCCCAACCGTTCAAACCGAAAAGACGCGACCTGTTCGGCCGCTGATAGTGTTCTACTGCCAGCTGCATGTTCTTTGCGGCTGGCAAAACTTCTCATAGCTTCCCCGCATTAATGCCCCTGCGGCTGGTTCCTTATAAACGCCTCTAGCCAATCGTACTTCTTACGGGTGCCCACTTCTTTTTCACCCTCTTCAAGCTTGATGATTAACCGTCGCTTATTGATATCTTCCTGGTTAAAGAAATAGGCAGCCAGCCTTATTGCAAGCGCGTTATACATGTCCTGAGCAATATCTTCACCCGTTTCGGGATCATATTTATCATACTCATTCTTGATATCCTGGAAATCCTGATTCATACGAACTCCACCAGCAAATTAAGTGATTTAGTATGATTTAGACGCTGCTGATTTTCCACCGCTGATGGTTTTTTGACGGTTTAATCCGCCCATTCGGGTTTATTCATGATGTGATCCTGCCAGTCATGCACTTCAGACTCTTTCACCGCGATATGACGTACGGAAATACGCTCACCGTGCATTGCAGCTTTAGAACCCGCAATCAGCGGATGCCACTGGGGGAGTGGCTGTCCTTCCGCCAGCAAGCGGTAGGCACAAGTGTGCGGCAACCATTCAAAGGTTGGCAGGTTGTCACGCGTCAGTTTGATGCAGTCGGGTTCATATTCAAAACGGCGCTCGTAGTTACGGCACTGACAGGTTTTGATGTTCAGCTGTTTACAGGCAACATTGGTGAAATAGATTTCATCGGTGTCTTCATCCATCAGCTTGTGCAGGCAACACTGTCCGCAGCCGTCACACAGCGACTCCCATTCGGCGTCTGTCATGTCGTCAAGGGTTTTGCTTTGCCAGAAAGGTAATTCGCTCATCAGGATGTCCACATCAAAAATCGGGTTGCATCTTATAACCAGTCTGGCACAGGGATGCAAGTTTTGCCGCCCGATTAAGGCGGCAAGAAGGGGTTACAGCACGCGGGTGTTGAGAGATAAACCGTTAAACTCGACTTTCAGTTCATCGCCGCTATGGAGCGGGCCAACGCCTTCTGGCGTTCCGGTTAGAACAACATCACCCGGTTTTAGCGTAAAGTAGCGGCTCATATAGGCTATCAGCGGGACGATTTTGTGGATCATATCCGCGGTGGTTCCCTGCTGACGAATATCGCCATTTACCGTCAGGCTCAGCGTGGTATTTTGCGGGTCGCCTTCAAAAGCGGAAACGGGGACAAAACCGGAGATCGGACATGAGTTATCAAATCCCTTCGCTTTTTCCCACGGCTGGCCGGCCTTTTTCATTTTGCCTTGTACATCACGCAATGTGAGGTCAAGCGCCACACCATAGCCAGCAATAGCCTGCTGTACATGTTCTGGCGTAGCCTGCCGTAGCGTCGCGCCGATAAGCACCGCCAGCTCCACTTCATGGTGCACAGAGCCTAGCTCCTGCGGCAGGATCAGCGGCTGACGCAAATCGCACAGCGCCGTTTCTGGCTTAATGAACAGGACAGGTTCTTCCGGCGTGGCGCTGCCCATTTCCTGGATGTGTTTTGCATAATTACTGCCAACACAGACAACTTTGCTTACCGGATAATCCAGCAAAGCACCCTGCCAGTTATAATGCTGATACATGCTTTTCCCTTACTCGTTGTTCAACCATGGATAAGCATCGGCCGGAAGTTAGTTTGCTACTCGCCTTTATTTTGTGCGGTGGCCAGATGCTGCTTTAACAGATTTTCAGGCGGTGGCGGGATCTGTAAATAATACCCCTGCTCTACTAACGCCTTTTTCACTTTTTCCCAATCGGCATTGACCGGTTTCTTGCGTCCGTCCATTGGCAGCACCATTGCCAGCTGCGGTTGACCGAAGCCTTGCATCAGTTCAGCGGGCACACGTGAGAAATCGTCCCTTTTTTCGACATACAAATAGGTTTGATCGCGTTTAGTACTACGATAAATCACACAAAACATACTTTTACTCTGAATTAGGACTGCGGTGACTTGCTTGAATATATTAGTGACTATAACATGACTGATAGTCTTCGGAATATCATCGTGCGCAGTACGGTGGTAAATAGCAAATTGAGTAAGGCCAGGATGTCAAACACGCCAATCGAACTTAAAGGCAGTAGCTTCACCTTATCCGTGGTTCATTTGCATGATGCAAAACCCGAGGTTATTCGTCAGGCGTTGGAAGACAAGGTTGCCCAGGCTCCGGCTTTTTTCCGTCATGCCCCCGTGGTGGTTAACGTTAGCCGCCTTGAGGAATTCACCCAATGGCGCGCAATCCAGCAGGCCATTATGGCTGCAGGTTTACGCATCGTCGGCGTTAGCGGCTGCAAGAACCCCCAATTTAAGGCTGCAATCGATCAGTCCGGCCTTCCTTTACTGACTGAAGGTAAAGAAAAAGTGGCTCGCGTGCAGCCCATTGAAGTACCGCCGCCCGCCGAGCCTGAGCCAATTGTTAGTTCGATCACAAAAACGCGAATGATTGATACGCCGGTACGTTCCGGTCAGCGCATTTATGCGCCAAACTGTGATCTGATTGTTACAAGCCACGTGAGCGCAGGCGCGGAACTTATCGCTGATGGCAACATTCATGTCTACGGCATGATGCGTGGGCGCGTTCTGGCGGGTGCAAGCGGCGACCGGGAAGCACAAGTATTTTGTACCCACCTTGCGGCGGAGCTGGTCTCTATCGCAGGGGAATATTGGCTGAGCGATCAAATACCAGCCGAATTTTATGGCAAAGCGGCACGTCTGTGTTTAGACGAAACCGCTTTGACTATTCAACCGTTAAATTAATCCCTTTTTAACAAGGAATTTCTATGGCACGCATTATTGTTGTGACTTCAGGTAAAGGGGGCGTGGGTAAAACCACCTCCAGCGCGGCCATCGCGACTGGTTTGGCGCAGAAGGGAAAGAAAACGGTCGTTATTGATTTTGATATCGGTCTGCGTAACCTTGACCTGATCATGGGTTGCGAACGTCGCGTTGTTTATGATTTCGTTAACGTTATTCAGGGTGATGCCACGCTGAATCAGGCATTAATCAAAGATAAACGCACCGAAAATCTTTTTATCCTTCCCGCTTCTCAGACTCGCGATAAAGATGCGCTGACCCGTGAAGGGGTCGAGAAAGTCCTCGCAGATCTGGAAACGATGGAATTCGACTTCGTAGTTTGCGATTCGCCCGCAGGGATCGAAACTGGCGCACTGATGGCGCTGTATTTCGCCGATGAAGCCATTATCACCACAAACCCGGAAGTCTCATCTGTCCGCGACTCCGACCGCATCTTGGGTATTTTGGCGTCAAAATCACGCCGTGCGGAAAAAGGTGAAGAACCCATTAAAGAACACCTATTGTTAACGCGCTATAACCCTGGCCGCGTCAACAAAGGCGATATGCTGAGCATGGAAGATGTGCTGGAAATTCTGCGCATTAAATTGGTCGGCGTGATTCCAGAAGATCAGTCCGTGCTGCGCGCCTCAAACCAGGGCGAGCCGGTTATCCTGGATGCAGTGTCTGACGCGGGCAAAGCCTACGCTGATACTGTAGATCGTCTGTTGGGAGAAGAACGTCCTTTCCGCTTCATTGAAGAAGAGAAGAAAGGTTTCCTCAAACGCCTGTTCGGAGGATAACTCATGGCATTACTCGACTTTTTTCTCTCACGGAAAAAGGCTACCGCCAACATTGCTAAAGAACGCCTGCAAATCATTGTCGCGGAACGCCGCCGCAGTGATGCAGAACCGCACTATCTGCCGCAGTTAAGGAAGGACATCCTGGAAGTAATCTGTCGATATGTACAGATTGACCCAGAGATGGTCACGGTGCAGTTAGAGCAAAAAGACGGGGATATTTCGATTCTGGAACTCAACGTCACGCTACCGGAAGCAGAAGAGTCTAAATCCTGAGTCTAGTGGTAGAGAAAAGGCGCTAATATTAGCGCCTTTTTTATGTCCGCCCGTAGGCCTGATAAGGCAACGGATACGGGGATTTAACGCGGGTACTCTGCCAACAGCTTATCCAGACGCCCTGCCAGCAGCTCGCCGCGCCAGCCAGAAATCATTTCCGGTGCGGTCGTGCGTGGTTTTAACTGCCAGTGCCAGTTCAGCAGCTGATTAATCTGGCGACGCGAGGCCAGCATTTCAGCACTCATGCCGCTCTCCTGCCCGACTTCTTGCACCAGCGCTTTAATCTCTTTAAACGCTTTACGATAACCCGGCATATCCATCAGGTTCAGTAACGGTTCAGGTAACGCCTCTTCAGGAAGCGCCTGTGCTTTCTCCACCAGACTCAGCAAGGTTTTACCGTGGAAGCGAATTTCGCTACCTGACAACCCCAGGCCATCGAGTTCGCCAAGGCTCCCGGGCATATAACGTGCGACGCTCCAGAGGTGTTCTTCACGCACCACAAAGTTGACGGCCATATCGCGGTCACGGGCCTTGCGTAAGCGCCAGTCGGCCAACAGTTGCAGACACGCCAGTTGGCGGGGACGGAGCTGGCTGGCGTTGGTGATATCACGCCACGCATCGCTCGGGTCGACAATTTCCTGGCGACGCTGCTGCATTAGCTGGCATTCATCCAGCGCCCAGGCGAGACGCCCTGTCTGCTCGGTCTCTATCATCAATTTGTGGGCAATCGGCAGCAGATACCAGACGTCGGCCGCCGCATATTCGCACTGACGCGCGGTTAACGGGCGCGCCAGCCAGTCGGTGCGAGATTCACTTTTATCCAGCTCAACGCCGGTAAACTCGGCCACCATTGCGGCAAAGCCCCACGACATCGGACGTCCGCAGAAGGCTGCCAGTACCTGCGTATCGATAAGCGGCTGCGGCATCGAGCCGAAGGTATTCATAAAGACTTCCAAATCTTCACTTCCGGCGTGCAGGAATTTGGTGATATTTCGGTCTTGCATAATCGCCTGTAACGGCGACCAGTCGGTAATACCCAGAGGATCAATCAGCGCCGTGCGCTCGCCGTCAAACAGCTGAATCAGCCCCAACTGCGGATAGTAGGTACGGGTACGGACAAATTCGGTATCCAGCGCCACAGCGTTAGTCTGACGAACCGCGTCGCACAGGGTGCTGAGCGCGTCGTTGGTGGTGATCATCTGATAGTTCAAATCGTACTCTCTTATATTGCGCCAAAAAAAACGCCAGCTGAGCTGGCGTCGGGCATCATGACTCGTGACTTATGCCTTATTGTCCACTTTGGCGCGGGCTTCGTCACGTAATTCTCGACGTAAAATTTTACCGACATTCGACTTCGGTAATTCTTCACGGAATTCAACCTGTTTCGGCACTTTGTAGCCGGTAAGCTGGCGACGGCAGAAAGTGATCAATGCCTCTTCGGTTAGCGCCGCGTCTTTTTTCACTACAAAAATCTTCACCGCTTCACCGCTGTTACCAGACGGGACGCCTACAGCCGCCACTTCCAGTACACCGGAATGCTGCATGACCACGTCTTCAATCTCATTAGGATAGACGTTGAAGCCGGAGACCAAAATCATATCTTTTTTGCGATCGACGATGCGCAAGAAACCCTCGGCATCCATCACCGCAATATCACCGGTATGCAGCCAGCCATCTTTGATAATTTCATCGGTGGCATCCGGGCGTTGCCAGTAACCTTCCATCACCTGCGGTCCCTTGACGCAAAGCTCACCCGGCTCACCGGTCGGCACTTCGTTATCGTCATCATCCACCAGCTTCACATCGGTTGACGGTACCGGCAGACCAATGCTGCCGCTGTGGTAGTCGATATCATGCGGGTTAACGCTGACCAGTGGCGCGCATTCGGTCAGTCCATAGCCTTCAAGCAGATACTGACCGGTCAGTTTCACCCATCGGTCGGCAACGGACTGGTTCACCGGCATCCCGCCGCCCGCGGAAAGATGCAGGGTAGAGAAATCGAGCTGCTGGAAATCTTTGTTATTGAGAAGCGCATTAAACAGGGTGTTGACCCCGGTCATCGCGGTAAACGGATATTTCGCAAGCTCCTTCACCAGCCCCGGGATATCACGCGGGTTGGTTATCAGAATATTTTTGCCGCCGAGTTCGATAAACAGCAGACAGTTCATGGTCAGCGCGAAAATGTGATAGAGCGGCAGCGCGGTAATCACCACCTCTTTGCCTTCATGCAGTAGCGGCCCGTAGGTCGCTTTTACCTGCTCGAGGTTGGCAAGCATATTGCGGTGGGTCAGCATCGCCCCTTTGGCAACGCCCGTGGTACCGCCGGTATATTGCAGAAAGGCAATGTCATCGGCTTTGACCACGGGTTTCACGTACTGTAAGCGATAGCCTGAATGCAGCGCACGACGGAAAGAGATGGCATCTGGCAGATGGTATTTCGGCACCAGTCGTTTGATGTACTTCACCACGAAGTTAACCAACGTGCCCTTGGCGGTGGAAAGCTGATCGCCCATGCGGGTCAGGATCACATGCTTCACCGACGTCTTTTCGACCACTTTTTCCAGCGTATGGGCAAAGTTAGACACGATAACAATCGCCTGCGCGCCGCTGTCGTTGAGCTGATGCTCTAATTCACGGGGGGTATACAGCGGATTGACGTTAACAACGATCATGCCTGCACGCAAAATTCCGAACAGCGCTACCGGGTATTGCAGCAGGTTTGGCATCATCAACGCGACGCGGTCGCCCTGCTTTAACCCGAGACCTTGCTGGAGATACGCAGCGAAGGCACGGCTGCGTTCTTCAAGTTTACGGAAAGTCATCACCTCGCCCATGTTGACGAAGCCAGGCTGATCCGCATAGCGCGTACTCGCCTGTTCAAACAGATCTACCAGGGATTGATAACGGTCAGGATTGATCTCTGCCGGAACATCAGCAGGATAACGGTTGAGCCAAACCTTTTTCAAAGCATCACCTCTAAAATACGTATTTGTCGTCATCACAACCCCAAATGATAAACTTTCGTTAACATTATATTAACTCAGCGTACCAGTTTGAAAAATACTCGAAATTCAGGTTGCGAAGCACGTCACTCTTTATTTTTTTTATATCCATTACAACGAAGAAACAGCGGGCTAGCCGCTGTTTCTTTTTTGTCTGTATAACAACAAATTTTATTCAATCACGACGTTGCGGACCTCTGCGGGGCCGCTGTTATACCAGCCCCAACCACCGTAGCCGTAACCCCAAGGACGAGGGCCAAAGCCCCACGGGTCGATAGGCTGCGGCGGCATCACCACCTGCTGGGCGACATGCCAGCGTTTATAGCCCGTCGCCTGAACGTGCAAGAAGGTGTACTTCGTGGTACCCACTTTACCTTCCAGCGTCCCGACTATCGGGCCGACAACCGTCACCAGCTGTCCACGGAAGTCAACCGGATCGAGGAAGCCGTTGATGTCGGCAAAGATTCGCCCGCGCGAGGCTTCACCCAGCGTTGGACGTGCGCCGCTGTCCAGCGGTACCGTAGCGATCTCCAGACGGGTGCGACCCTGCTGGTTTTCAATGCCCACCACCGTCCCGCCAAAACGAGATTCCTGTCCCACATACAGCTGTGGCGCGGACATCACGCGCACCAGATCCTGCTGCGGGGTCGGGCTGCTGCCCTGAATGGCATCCGGTACGGTGACGCAGCCGCTTAACGCGAGCGCGATAAGACCGGCGATAGCACCCCGAACAATCAGCTTTTTACCTGCCATGATGCTGCTCCTATTCTCAATATTTCTATATCTATCTACTGAGATTCATTCACGGCCAGGAAGTTTCTTCCACGCAACCTCATTTCGCAAATAAACCGGTTCCGCTTTGTCCACGGCGACCGTTTTACCTTGTTCTAGCAGTTGGCAGGCGATAGGTAACATATCTTCAGCTTCCGGCAACGTCACGTCGCCATCGGTCAGAGTGACGCTGGCACCCTGTGCCATATCCGGCCACGCGGCCCAACCGGTGCCGACCATCGCCCACTCACCGTCCAGTTCAGTAAGACGCTGCTGTACCGCTTCTGGTTTCATCACCGCTTCAGTGGCTTCGCCATGCCAGACGCCCTGCGCATCGCGCTGGTATTCCGCCCAGTAAACTTCACCCATACGCGCGTCGATGGCGGCGAGAACGCGCGTCGCGCCCTGCTTACGCCATGCGCCTTGCGCCATGGTGGCAAGGGTCGACACGCCGATCATCGGCAGTTCAGCCCCTAGAGCCAGCCCCTGCGCAATACCGATACCGATACGCACGCCGGTAAAGCTGCCCGGGCCACGGCCGAACGCCAGCGCGTCGAGGTCGGTCAGGCTAACGGCGCCTTCGGTGAGGATATCCTGCACGATAGGCAGGATACGTTGGGTGTGTTCCCGAGGACAAAGCTCGAAATGAGCACAGGTATTACCGTCATTCCACAGGGCAGCCGAGCAGGCTTCCGTGGCAGTGTCGATGGCCAGAATTCGCATGATTAGTCGCGCTCTCGCAGTTACGGATCAATAAAATGGCGCGCATCTTACCACATTCCGACACACATTACCGCGCCGATGGCACCGCCAGGAAACGTACTGCACGGCGAATGTCACGCGTTCGCGGCGCAGGCGGCAGGCTGGCGAGGAACGTCGCGCCATACGGACGCATCACCAGACGGTTGTCGCAGATGACCAGCACACCGCGATCGGTCACGTCACGAATTAAACGCCCGACGCCCTGCTTGAGGGTTATCACCGCATCCGGCAGTTGCACATCGTCGAACGGATCGCCACCGCGCAGGCGGCAGTCTTCCATTCGCGCTTTCAGCAGCGGATCGTCCGGTGAGGTAAACGGCAGCTTGTCGATAATCACTAATGACAGCGCATCACCGCGCACGTCGACCCCTTCCCAGAAGCTACTGGTTGCCACCAGCAGCGCGTTACCGGCACTGACAAACTGCTGAAGCAGTTGACCTTTACTGGTTTCCCCTTGCAGCAGAACGGGCAGCGTCATGGTAGCGCGGAATTGTTCCGCCAGATCACGCATCATCGCGTGCGAGGTGCACAGCATAAAGCAGCGACCGTTGTTGGCTTCAATCAGCGGGCGGAGCATCGCCGCTAGATGGCGCGCTGCACCAGGCTGATTAGGCAACGGTAGGTTGCGTGGGACGCACAATAGCGCCTGCGTCTCGTAGTCAAACGGGCTTGGCAGCAGCATAGACTCTGCCGACTCAATGCCCAGCCGTTCGGTAAAGTGATGAAGGTCGTCGTTCACCGATAGCGTGGCGGAGGTAAAGATCCAGCTTCCAGGTTTTGCCGCCATTACTTCTTTAAATTTATCCGCCACCGTCAGCGGCGTCAGCGCCAGCGTGAAGTGGCGGGAGTTGCATTCATACCAGTAGCTGTAACCCGGCGTGTTGATCTCTTTTAAACGTTTAAGACGCGCGCGATAAAGGGTGGCACGTTCGAAAGCAACATCCAGTAGCGCAGAGCGACCCAGAGAGAGTTTGGCTACGTCGTAGCAAAGTTCAAGCGCATCGTCGAGCAGCAGCAGCGCGCGCTGGACGTTGTTGTCCGCCAGCAGCTCACGCAGATTTCCGCGATAACCCGGATCACCGACCTGTAAGCGAAAATCTTGCGTTGCCTGCGCCAGACGGTCGGCGCATTTTTGCAACTGCTGGGTATCTTTCACTTCGGTGCGGTAAGCAATGGTGACGTCTTTCGCCAAATCCAGAAGCTGGCGGCTGGAGAGTGACTGGCCAAAATACTGACTGGCAATATCCGGAAGCTGGTGCGCTTCATCGAAGATCATCACGTCAGCCTCGGGGATCAGTTCACCAAATCCGCCCTCTTTAACCACCATATCAGCAAGGAACAGGTGATGGTTGACCACCACCACGTCAGAATCCATCGCCTTTTTACGCGCTTTAACCACGAAACAGTCCTGATACAGCGGGCAGTCGCTGCCCAGACAGTTATCGTTGGTGCTGGTCACCAGCGGCCACGCCTGGGAGTCTTCCGCTACGCTGGCACAGGTGCTGATGTCGCCATCCGTTGTATGGTTCGCCCAGCTACGCAGCATAATCACGTCGCTGAGGGTTTGCACCGGCAGATCGCCGCCCGCCAGTGCCTGTTGCTCGAGGCGTTCCAGACACAGATAGTTCGAGCGCCCTTTGAGCAGCGCCAGTTTTCCGGTATAGGCTAAGGCCTTAGCGACGGTTGGCAAGTCGCGGCTGTAAAGCTGATCCTGCAATGCCTTAGAGCCGGTTGAGATGATCACTTTTTTGCCCGCGCGCAGCGCAGGTGCCAGGTAGGCGTAGGTTTTCCCCGTCCCCGTTCCGGCTTCCACCACCAATGGTTGACCGTCGGTAATCGCCTTTGTGACGGCGTGCGCCATCTGTCGCTGCGGTTCACGCGGTTTAAAGCCGGTTATCGCCTGCGCAAGCTGGCCGTCTGCTGCAAAATCGTCCGTCACGTTACCCCCTGGAAAAATTCCCAGTGATTATGTCAGGCGAACCCCGCTTATGCCAGCCGAAGTCGTGACGCCGCGCCGACAATGTGGCAGTCTTAACGCGTTTACGTGATGTTAAAAGGAAAATGAAATGACAATTGTACGTATTGATGCCGAGGCTCGTTGGTCTGATGTGGTGATTCATAACAACACGCTGTATTACACCGGCGTACCGGAAAACCTGGACGCCGACGCGTTTGAGCAAACGGCCAATACCCTGGCACAGATTGATGCGGTGCTGGAAAAACAGGGCAGCAGCAAGTCGCGTATTCTCGACGCCACCATTTTTCTGCCGGACGGAGAGGATTTCGCCGCCATGAACAAAGCATGGGATGCGTGGGTGGTTGCCGGTCACGCGCCGGTGCGCTGCACGGTGCAGGCGAAGCTCATGAACCCGCGGTATAAAGTTGAGATTAAGATTATCGCGGCGGTATAAATATTTGCGGCGCAAGCGCCTCGCCCAGGCTACGCCCGATTGTGTAGCCCGGCCAAGCACAGCGCCGCCGGAAATGCCCTGAGGTATCTGACTAGTCCTGATATAGGTTGACACTTTTCAGCCTTAAAACGCCTGATGAACTTCATCGGGCGTTTTGTATTTTAATGACAGATGTGGTCGTTGTGTGTTGTAGATTTCTACCGACTCCCTGACCATCTTTCTTGCCTGCACGATATCCTCTGGCTTAACGAGCAGATATTCCATTTTTAATATCCCGTTTATCCGCTCCGCCAGCGCATTCTGATAACAATCATATCCATCTGTCATCGAGTAGATCACCCCGTGACGTTCATGCAGCACCTGATATTCTGTTGAACAGTACTGGATACCCCGATCAGAGTGATGTATCAGAGCAGATGCCGTGCGTCTGCTCAACAGTGCCATTTTAAACGCGGCGGCCACATGCCGGGTATGCAGGCTTTCATGCACATGATATCCCACTATTTTCCTCGACCAGGCATCTGTTACCAGACTGACATACGCCATTCCCTTATGCAGCGGCAGGTAGGTGATATCTGCCACCCATACCTGTTCAGGCCGACGAGCAACAACCTGATTTTCACCTGACTTCAATAAGTTAGGATGACGGTAAAAGTGATGATGACTGTTCGTCGTTTTATGGTAGGCCCGTTTAGGCATCACCAGTAACCGCGAGCATCGCAGTATCTGGAACAGGCGATCACGGCCAGGATGCATCCCTGGCTCTGCCTGCTGTCGCAACAGGTAATGCAATTTACGGGTACCCAACCGGGGCTGTTGCAGCCGGATTGTCATCACCCGTTCGATAATATTTTGAGCCTGTAATTCTCTCCCTCGCTCACGCTGCAGAGACTGATACCACGCCTGTCGGCTAATTCCCATGAACCGGCAAACGCGCGTTACTGTGAGTCCCGGCGTTTGTGCTTGCGTGATAACGTAGCCAACTGCTTTTTTGTCAGTGTGGCTCCGAACCCCGTGTTCATGACCTTCACAACAGCTTCAAAAAACTGGGCTTTAACTTGTGATTCAGCGAGTTGCTGTTCGAGTTCTTTGATTCGTTGCTCGGGAGTAAGGGGCATTTTTGGCATGTTAACTCCACACTTTCTGACAGGAGAGGAGGAAAGCCAGTCGAGTAGGCCATACTTGCGGAGCCACTTCATGACGGTAGAGCTGCCTTGAATACCGTAGTGGTCTTGCGCCTGACGGTAAGTCATTTCACCTTTTTCGACCTGATCGACAACGGCCAATTTAAAGGATAGAGGGTAATCGCGTTGCGTGCGTTTAACGTATTGGTTCATCACATTTTCCTCAAGGTGCGAGTTAAATGTGTCAACGCTATTCAGGACGGGTCATCCCCAGAAATAAGGTCAGGCACGGAGTGCTCCCTCTCCCCAAAGGGGCGAGGGAACCGAACAGTGCGAGTTTCCCTTTCAGAGCAATACATTAGCTTATTCGTTAAATTATAAAAATTTACTGGGGATACCTCAGGGCAATGCCCCGGGTTATCAGCCCGGGCACCACATCAACTGTTCTTTTAGCTGTAATGTCTCCTGCGGCACACATTTCAGCACATCACGGTAGCTCGCCGACTGTTTCGGATAGCCACGCACCGACTGCAACAACACCCGCAACGCGCTATCCCAGACTATCCCCTGCAAATCACTGTACGGCCACAGATCCGGTTCGCGGATGAACGGCACCAGGTAATCAATCCCCTGTTTCACCCCGCGCCCGTCACGAATATGATTCCAGCGGTCAAATTCAACGTGCTCGGCGTAGCGATTGAGCAGCAGATGCGCCTCCAGATTAAACAGCGAGTAGTGGAACGGAATGGTGCGCTCAAGCTCCATCGTCTGCTTGCCGTCCTGGTCGATTTGCGCCGCCATCCGCTGGGTGATCCCCTGCTCGATAATGCACGACGCCAGCCCTTTATCGCCATAGAACAGCGCGTTAACCGTGCGCTGGGCGTCGTACCAGGTGCCGTGGTTGTTGTGCCAGACGTATTCGGAATGGCCGATTTCGCTGTAGTACATCCAGTGGTTAAAATCGCGAAACCACTGGTGCAGACCGATAATATCGTCAGTATCCAGTACACTTGCGGCATTAATCAGCCCGATGGTATCGACCACCATCCACAACAGGCGCGTGTCGATAAGCCCGGTGCCGCGACCGGAGACAATCCCCGGGATCGCCTGACCGTAGTTCAGATGCGGGTTCATTCGCGTATCCGCATCGAGAAACCAGCAGCGAATCTGTTGCGCCGCAGCCAGCGCATACTGCCGCTGCCCGGTGAAATACCATGCTAATCCCAGCGTCAGGCAACGCTCGCACATGCGGATGATGCGCGAGGTATCGGTGTCGTTATTCTCGCACTGCGGATTAATATGCCCGTCGCGGCGAATATAGGGCAGCCCGTTGGGCCGCCTCGGATTCGGCCACCAGTAGGTGCCCAGACTGTAATAATCGTGCGCATCGCCGCTCGCCGGGCGCAATTTTTTATGCACCACGCTTTCCGGCGGTTCGCGCCTCAAGACATCAGCCTCAGAAACCAGTTTACT
The DNA here is from genome assembly GCF_034424175.1 of Kluyvera intermedia. Lineage (NCBI taxonomy): Bacteria > Pseudomonadati > Pseudomonadota > Gammaproteobacteria > Enterobacterales > Enterobacteriaceae > Kluyvera > Kluyvera intermedia. The sequence goes on along the minus strand of NZ_CP139986.1, from coordinate 2,123,900 downwards.
CAGCGCCAGTTGCAACGGTGAAAATGGCTGCTTTAATCCCGCCCGCGCATTTTCCAGACAGCTTTCATCCAGGGTGTAGAGCTTCATCGCCACCTTATTTTTCCTCCACACACGCGATGCGCAGGCCGCTTTGCGCGTCAAACAGATGCACGCCGGAGAGTTTCGGTTGCAGCCAGATGTTATCGCCCTCTTTGACCGGCAGACGCTGCTTGAACACCGAGGTAAACGCCCCACCGCCGGTGTCGCAGAACAGCTGCATATCCGAGCCGGTATTCTCCACCGCCGTCACTTTCGCTGCCAGTGCGTCATCGCGCGCTTCATGCACCACGTTCACCTGCTCAGGGCGAATGGCATACACCACCTGCTGACCATTTTTCACCTGTAACCCAGCAGGCAGCGCCAGCAGCGAGCCGTCTTTCAGGCGCAGACTGGTTGCGTTACCGCTCAATACCACCTCACCCGGTAGCTGGTTGATTTCCGGCGAGCCAATAAAACCTGCAACAAATAGATTCGCGGGTTGGTCGTACAGCTCCAGCGGCGTTCCCGCCTGCTCGATACGTCCATCGCGCAGCACGACGATCATCTGCCCCATGGTCATCGCTTCAATCTGATCGTGGGTGACATAAACCGAGGTGGTTTTTAACCGGCGATGCAGCTCGCGTATTTCACCACGCACCTGGGTACGTAATTTGGCGTCGAGATTCGATAACGGTTCATCAAACAAGAACACCTGCGGCTTACGCACAATGGCACGCCCCATCGCCACGCGCTGACGCTGGCCGCCGGAGAGATCTTTTGGCAGACGCTCAAGCAACGGTTCCAGCCCCAGCAGGGCCGCCGCCTCATTAACTTTCTGATTAATGTCCGCCTTCGGCAGCCGCGCCATCTTCAGAGCAAAACCCATATTCTCGCGCACCGTCATTTGCGGGTACAGCGCGTAGCTCTGAAACACCATCGCAATATCGCGCAGCTTTGGCTCAACCTCAGTGACATTGCGTTCGTTAATGTGTACTTCGCCACCGGAAATTTCCTCAAGACCCGCAATCATACGCAGCAGCGTGGATTTCCCGCAGCCGCTGGGGCCGACGAGGACGCAGAATTCACCGTCCGGGATAGTCAACGACACATCTTTAATGACGTGTGCATCACCGTATGACTTGCGCACGCTATTTAATACAACAGATCCCATCGCTAACCCCTTATCCTTTGACCGCGCCGGACATAATCCCACGATTGAAATGTTTTTGCAGACCCAGATAGACGATGATGCTTGGCAGCATCGCCAGTAACGTAATAGCGATAAAAATGTTCGGCGTGATGCTCTCATCGGTACGCAGCGTACCGAGGATCACCGGAATGGTGTTCAGGCTGTCCTGGTTCACCACAATCAGCGGCAACAGGTACTGATCCCAAATCATAATGAAGCCGAAGGTCACCACCGTGCCCAGCGCCGGTTTCACCAGCGGCAGAATGACGTGGAAGAAAATCTGCCATTCATTGGCACCATCAATTCGCGCCGCCTCTTCCAGCTCTTTCGGAATGGCTGACATAAACTCGGTCAGCACGAAGATGGAGAACGCCCAGCCCACCACTGGCAGAATCATCCCGAGGTAGCTGTTGTAAAGCGAAGCATCGATAAACGGCAGCCGCCAGTTGATAATCATGTACAGCGGAATGGCGATAACCTCTTCCGGCAGCATCATGGTAGAGAGAATCACCAGACTGACCAGCGCCACGCCACGAAACTTCTTACGCGCTAATGCATAGGCCGCCAGCGCACTGACCGACACCTGCAACACGGTACCGAAGAACACCACCAGAATCGAGTTTAGCAGATACTGCCAGACGCCAATATCCATCCACGCAAAGATGAAATTCTCGAATGAGAACTGATTTGGCCAGGCCAACAGCTCACCCGGTTTCACCGGCGCACCGCTAAAGGCGGTGGCAACAATGCCCCAGAACGGCCCGACGAAGACAATCAGCAGCAGCGCGTAGATGCACCAGCGCCCTGCGGTATCCCAACGTTTACTTAACATCACGGCTCCTTAGTAACGTGCGATACGTTTTTTCAGCGTCAGATGACAGATGGTTAACAGCACCGTAAAGGTGAACAGCAGGAACGACACCGCCGAGGCGTAGCCATAATCAAACTGCTCGAAACCCAGTTTATAGATGTGGGTCATGACCATTTCCGTGGAGTTTGACGGCCCACCGCCAGTGGTGGCGTACACTTCAGCAAAGACGCGGAAACCACGAATAAAGGAGAGCATCAGCACCACCGAGAGTGCGGGGATCATGCCAGGCAGCGTGACGTAGCGCAGACGGTTCCACCAGTTCGCACCGTCCACGTTCGAGGCGTCGTACAGGTCACGACTGATTCCCGCCAGACCGGCAATGAAGATAACCATGTTGTACGGCACCGCTTTCCAGATGTGCAGCAGCATAATGACGCCCAGCGCCTGGTCGGAGCTGGCGAGGAACCCTTGATCCGCAATGCCAAACCAGCTCAGGATATGGTTCATCACCCCATTTGGCGTTGGGTTGAACAGGATGCGCCACATTTCGGCGACAATCGCCGCACTGGTGACCGCCGGTAAGAAGATGGCGGTACGGATAAAGCGCAGATGACGCGCCGGGCCTTCCAGCAGCATGGCGAGGAAAAACGCGAGTATTGCAGCGGCGAACATGGTGACCACCACGTACAGCAGCGTGTTGACCACTGCCGCATGCAGTTCAACGTCGGCGAAGGCGCGGGTGAAGTTGGCAAACCCCACCCACTCATTCGGCTGATTAAAGTTGACCTTGTAGAAGCTCATCACCAAGCCCTGAATCATCGGGATGAACTTAAACCAGCTAAAAATAATCAGCGCGGGGGCGAGAAACAGCCACGGGATTAGCGCCCGCTTGCGTTTTGCCGTCAGCCATCCGGTCGCGTCAGGCGAAGCGGCTTGCTTTAGCGGCGAGGACTTCGTCTCGTGCAGCGTCATAACGTCATTCCTCACTTAGCCAGCACATTTTGTTTTTCAAGCTCAGCGTTTACCTTGCCGTCAATTGTCTTCAGCTCAGCGGCAATGTCGCTGTTGCAGTCGGCAAAGATGCGGTTAAAGCCATCGGCTGCCACCTGACGTACCGGCGTCCAGTTTGGAATTTGCGGCACATAGCGCCCTTGCTCGTTGTACAGTTTGGCGAAGGTTTCCCAGCGCGTGTCCTGATACACCGCTTTCACATCGACGTTCTTGTTCACCGGTAAACGAACAACGGGAATGTGCTTACTGCCTTTGCCCATGCCAATTTCCTGACCTTCCGGGGAAATCATAAATTCGATAAATTTGCGGGCGGCCTCTTTTTGCTGACTGCTCTTCATCATAAAGACCGTGGTGCCTTCGGCGAGAGTCGCCTCACCTTTTGGTCCAACGACCGGCACCACCTCAAAGTTATCTTTACCTGGGTCTTTATCAAACAGCGCAATGTGATATGGGCCGCTGAAGAACATGCCGCTTTGTCCTGATCGGAAAGACGGAATAACATCGGCAGTCGTGGCATTAATTGCGCCCGGCTGGGTGACCTTTTCGCACATCATGGTGCGCATAAAGGTCATCGCCTGAGCGACTTCCGGGGTATTGAGCGAAGCGCTGAATTTACCGTTATGGTCGCTGACGAAATCGCCTCCGGCCTGCCAGATAAAGCTGCTCATAAACCAGCTGGCATAGCCTCGGGTGGTGGATGCCGGAACGATAAAACCGTAAGTATCATTTTTACCGTTGCCGTCCGGGTCTTGAGTAGTAAAGGCCTTGGCGAGAGTCTGGATGTCATCCCAGCTTTTCGGTAACGGCAAACCGAGTTTTTCACGCCAGTCTTTGCGCACGAACAGGGCGAAGGTTTGCGCCGAAGTTGGCACGCCGTAGTATTTGCCGTCGATATAGCGGGTACTGTTCCAGGCCGTCTGATACAACTGATCGCCGCCGCTTATCGCTTTGGGGTCGATTTCATCGGCAATGCCGAGCTGGATAAACTGCCCCAGTGACGCCGCATCGTTAAAGATCAGGTCCGGTAAGGCATTGCCCGCCGTTGCCCGCGCCAGACGCTGCTCAAAATCGGTGGTCGCGTTGAAGTATTCGATTTTAATTCCGGTTTTTTCTTCAAACTTCTCCGCCTCTTGTTTGTAGATATTTTTGGAGTCGTTGCTCGCGCGGATCCAGACGTTAAGGGTTGTGGCGGCGTAGCTCTGCCCGATGCCAAATCCCAGTGCGGAAAGGAGTAATAATGAACGTAATTTATTCGCAGACATGATTGCATATCCTTTATTGTAGGGCACAAAGGTAATTAAATTCGCAATTAATGCATTTTCAGATGAAATGAATAGCATTTTGCTATTAATACAAGATGCGTGAAAATTATTTTCAATCATTAAATAGAAATGTATTTTCCAATACAACCACACAAAAAAGAAATTGTATTTCAAAAATCAAAAAGTTGAAGCAGATCACATCAGGAAGTGACATGAAAAGTGACTTAAAATTATTATCCTTTAAATTCATACAGATAACATTTTATTGATTTTGTTAAAATTATCAACAAAAATAGAAAAAAGTATAATTCCGTGACTCACATTGCATTAATTACGTCATTTTTTATTCAACCCTATAAGCTTGAAGCTCATCACAAAAAAAATCACTTTGTCTTTTACACTGCACAGCATCGCTTTCATAAATACATTATTTTTAATTAAACCGCCTGTCTCTTATGCCTCTTAAATATGTGGCAGGTAAAATTCTATTGTTATCTTTTCTCTTATTTGTAGAAGGGTTATCACGATGAACTCAATACCTCGCCCTGGAATATTCAGCCTTGCGTTACTTTGTTGTGGCCTAAGCACATCACTGTATGCCGCAGAGCCTTATACGCTTGATGGTAAAGATCTGGCCTTCAGCCGCCAGCAAATAGCCGCTAAAGATCCCTTGTTTGTGCAAGCACAGGACGCGCTGCTAAAGAAAGCGGACCTGGCATTGAAGCACCCGCTGTTTTCGGTGATGGACAAAACGCTGGTCGCCGCCAGCGGCAATAAGCACGACTATTACAGCTTCCCGCCATATTGGTGGCCAGACCCCAACACCAAAGACGGGCTGCCGTATATCCGTAAAGATGGGCAAACCAACCCGGATGCCAACAGCGATGCAACCGACAAAAACCGCCTGGTGAAAATGAGCAACGACGTGTCCACGCTGGCGCTGGCGTGGTATTTCTCACAAGATAGCCGCTACGCACAGAAGGCCGCCGAGCAGATTAAAAGCTGGTTCCTCAATCCAAAAACCCGTATGACGCCAAATCTACAGCATGCGCAGGCGATCCCTGGCATCAATACCGGCCGCGGCATCGGCATTATCGACAGTCGGGCGCTGGTCGAGGTAGTTGACGCCATCGCCCTGCTGCAATCCTCCGGCGCATTGAGCGAGTCAGAAGTGGCGGAACTCAAGCAGTGGTTCGGCGAGTTTTATCACTGGATGACCACCAGCCAGAACGGTTTTGAGGAAGAGAACTGGCATAATAATCACGGCACCTACTTTGATATGCAGGCCGCCACCTTTGCGCTGTTCAGCGGCAAAAACGACGAAGCGAAAAAGCGTTTGTACATCACCCAACTGCGGCGCATTGCCGGACAATTTGACGTTGATGGCCGCCAGATGGCGGAGCTGGAGCGCACCCGTCCGTGGCACTACAGCAACTTCAACCTCGAAGCCTATAATCGCCTGGGGCGTCTGGGCGAGAAAGCGGGCGTTGATATCTGGAACTTCACTCTCGACGACCATAGCTTGCGCAAAGGCTATCAATACATCGCCGGATTTATTAACAGCGATACACCGTGGCCGTGGAAAGACCTCGACAAAATGGACGATAAGAAAGCGCTACGGAATATTGCCACCGCCGCCCACGCCTGGCCGGATGACGCGTTGTTCCGCGAAAAAGCCCAGTGGCTGCGCGCGAAATACCCCGACGATATCACCACGCTAATTGCTCCGCTCCCCGCATCAGCAGAGGTCAAGGATAACCACTGATGAAACAATTTTCTGGGCTATGGCCCGACATTGCCAGACGTGCAGCCGGCAATAACGGCCTGATTGAACAGCTCGTGAAGAATGCACAGCCGATGCTCGACGCCGACGTGCGCATCCCGCAGACCGGGATTGCGAGCTGGAATCTCTACTATTTTTGCCCGCACCATGGGGTGCGGCTCACTTGGCAGGCAGACTCCCCTCATCATCACGCCTGCCCGGTTGACGGTGAAGTTTTTAGCGGCGAGCCGTGGGACGGAGCGTGGTGGCGGGAGATGAACGGGCGCAACGCCAGTGCCTGTCAGCAACTGGGGCTACTGTGGCAGTTGACCGGTGAATCACACTATCGCGATAAAGTCCATACGCTACTGATGGGGTATGCGGATGTCTATCCCGGCTACGAAATCCATGGAGATATTCCCCACAATGGCCCGGGGAAAATGAACGCCCAAACGCTGTGCGAAGCCAATTGCATTCTGGATATGGCCCTGGGTTACGATTTTATTCGTGACAGCGTCACAACTAGCGAAGAGCAACACATCAGCCAAAACCTTCTGCGCTGTGCAGCGGCGTTTTTACGCGAGCATCGAAGCCCACAGATTCATAATCACGAGGTGAAAATCAGCGCCGCACTCGCCGTGCTGGGCTTTGTCCTTGAAGATGAGGAGCTTCTTGAGTTTGCCGTTAATGAACCGTACGGCCTGCGCTGGCAGTTAGAGCATGGGCTACTTGCGGAGGGCTTGTGGTTTGAGGGGTCGGTGCATTACCACTACTACGCGCTACAGGGGTTCTTTGCTTTTGAGAAGCTGGCGCGCGGCACTCGCTGGAGCCTGATTGATGGCTCGTGGTATCAGCCGATGCTGAAGTTTCCGCTCTCATTGCTGTTGCCGGATGGCACCTTCCCACGGCTGAATGACTGCCTTGCCGGGCAGGAAAAACTGCATCACCGGGATCTGTATGAGTTTGCCTGGTTTATCTGGCACGACCCGCAATACGCTGCGGTGTTGCAGTTTACGGCTGAGGAGCCCGATGAGCGCGAAACGCTGCTGTGGCGCAATCGGTCGCTGCCGGAGACCACACCGGTTCTTATTCCACAGCAGTCGCTATTCGCCCCTGGTGCCGGGATCACGCTCTGGCGCCGACCACAACAGGTGCTATTGATTAAACATAGCCCGTGGGGCGGCGAGCACGACCATTATGACCGGCTGGGTCTGATGCTGTGGCAGCGCGACGGCTGGCTGCTTCCGGATTTGGGCACCACCGGTTACGGTGCAAAAATGCACTATGATTATTACAAAAACAGCGCTACCCATAACACCCTGACGGTGAATCAAACCAACCAGCCTCCCGCGAATCCGGATGTGCTGGGCTGGCATATGGGCGATGATTTTCTTTGGCTGGATACAGAGGTGGATTGGGGCAAACCACTGCCAGTGCTGAATAGCCATTCACGGGTCGAGTGGGATGTTAACGCCTGGCGCGAAGTGCGCTTTCGCCGCCGTTTGCTGTGGCTGGATGATGTGTTGATCGACTTGTCAACGGTGGAGAACCCGCATCGTCAGCAGCTTGACTGGACGCTCCATCTGGCGGCACAGGCGCTGGATCAAAGCGGCACGCCGCAGCCCTTCTCGCTTAGTGGGCCGCTACGTCATATGACAGATTCAACAATGACACCGCTGCACGGCTGTCAGCCACGCCATTTTTCCCGTGAAGACGATACGGTAGCGCTGTGGCTGGCGGGTGATGGTGAGCTATGGCAGGGGTTAGCACCGGATAACCCGGCGGTAAGCGAACTCAGCTATCTGGTGTTGCGCAATCATCTGCCGCAGGCACGGTTTGTCTGTCTGTGGGATCTGGCAAAATCTGCGCCGTTAACCGAAGTGAGCGTGCATCACGCAGCTTTCGGCACACAGCTTACTTTCTGGCGCGGCGAGCGAGTGACGCATGTAACACTGTTCGATAATCCAGCGCAACTGCCGGATGTCATGATGTGACCTTGTCGCCTTCCGGCAACGGAAGGCGCCTTTAACGTTCTTCGACTGTAATCATGCTGACGAAAGGATGGTACTGCCAGGGCACGCTGCCGCCCTGCTGGTACATCTTAGAAATGGTGCCATCGAGATACAGCATCTGCTGGACGTTAAGGCGCGATTTGGCGTAGCAGGCAAAGTCGTAGAAATTCGTTTCCCGCGCGCTTTGCATAAACACCACTTTACCCTGCGCGTTAATGCCGACGCCGTTGCGCAACTTACGCGAGGTGGCCGACGGCTTCAGCCGCCAGTTAATCTTACCGTTTTCAATCAGCATCGGGCCGGACTGTACAGCATAATCCATGCCTTTCGTTGATTTCAGCTTATCCAGCGTGACGATCCCCGCCTGCTGACCGCGCAGATAAAACACACCGCCGGGTTTGATAAAGAAATTACCGCCGCCTGTTGCCCGATTCACCGCCACCTTTTGCTGGCCTTTTTCGATATACAGGCCAAGCGGCACGTAGGATTTATCGTAGATACCGCCGTTCATCGCCATCTGCACACGACCGTCGCCGTTTATCGCGGACAGCAGCGCGCGTAACGATCCATAATCTTTGCCATCGGGTTTACGCCAGTACATGGCGATGCGTTCGTGGTGGGGATCGGCAGTGTAACTTTGCAGCGTCAGGGTGGTATCGGTCAGCTGACAGCCCGACTGTGCGGCGGCCAGCGCAGGCACGAAAGCCAGCGCCAGCAGTAAAGGTTTTAGCAAGCAAGACATTGACTTACTCGTCTTCGTCCTCACTTGCCTGGTCTTCATCTTCATCCTCAAAACGGGCAACAATTTGTTCGCCGGTGTGGTTGGCGCGCAGCTCTTCAGCCACGATCATAATGGCCTGTCCGCTTGGCATGCCCTGCGCCATCAGTTCGTGAATGCGATCAACGGCCTGTTGCTGTTGTTCGTGGCTCAGTGAAGGTAATCCTGCAAACATCATTGACTCCTGCTACATTGTGGGCGCTTATTATTTCATGCTGCCCGAGTATTCGCCATAGGCAGCACAGACAAGGCTTGACAGAAAAGACCATGTTACACCCTTCAACCCTGACGCTTCCCTGGCAACCCGACGCCGCAGAACACTATTTTGCGCCGTTGAGTACCTCGCCATGGGCAATGATGCTGCACTCCGGCTTTGCTGACCACCCGCACAGCCGCTATGACATTATCGTGGCGCAGCCGTGTACAACGCTTGTGACGCGCGGCGATGTCACCGTAGTCAGCGATGCAGAAAAGACCGAAACATCATCTGACGACCCATTACGCTTATTACAAAAGGTGCTGGCAGATTGTCCGTTTAGTGATACTCCGTTACCGGACTTGCCGTTTATTGGCGGAGCCGTTGGGCTTTGGGGTTACGACCTCGGACGGCGGTTTGAAAATTTGCCACAACGGGCGTTAAACGATATTAGCGTGCCGGATATGGCGGTGGGCATTTATGACTGGGCACTGATTGTCGACCATCATCGACAGGTCGTCACCCTGCTTTGCTACGGTGACGTGAATGCGCGTCTGGCCTGGCTACAGCAGCAAGCGCCAACCGTCGCGCCATTTGCACTGACCTCGCGCTGGCAATCCAATATGAGTCGCCAGCAATACGGTGAAAAATTCCGTCAGGTGCAGGCATATTTGCAAAGCGGCGACTGCTATCAGGTCAACCTGGCGCAGCGTTTTCAGGCAAGCTATCAAGGCGATGAGTGGCAGGCGTTTGTTCGTCTTAACCGCGCCAATCGTGCACCGTTCAGCGCCTTTTTGCGTCTCGATGATAGCGCCATCATGAGCTTGTCGCCTGAACGCTTTATCCAGCTTGAGCAGGGACATATCCAGACGCGTCCGATTAAAGGTACTTTACCGCGGCTAGAAGACCCCATCGCCGATGCCGAACAGGCCAGACGTCTGGCCCATTCGCCGAAGGATCGTGCAGAGAATCTGATGATTGTCGATCTGATGCGCAACGACATTGGCCGCGTGGCGGTACCGGGTAGCGTGCGTGTGCCGGAGCTGTTTGTGGTCGAACCTTTCCCGGCAGTACACCATTTAGTTAGCACCATTACGGCAACTTTGCCTGCCGCGCTGCACGCTACCGATCTGTTGCGCGCGGCATTCCCCGGCGGGTCGATTACCGGCGCGCCGAAAGTGCGGGCGATGGAAATTATCGATGAGCTTGAACCTCATCGACGCAACGCATGGTGCGGCAGTATTGGCTACCTGAGCGTCTGCGGTAACATGGATACCAGTATTACCATCCGTACCGTTACCGCCTCAGAAGGCACACTCTACTGCTCCGCGGGCGGTGGCCTTGTCGCTGACAGTGAAGAAGGTGCGGAATATCAGGAAACATTTGATAAAGTAAACCGTATCTTATCGCAACTGGAGTCATAACCATGGACGTCAACGCGCTGGATCTGGATGACTTTCTCTCCCGCTTTCAGCTACTGCGCCCGCAGACCACCCGCGCTGCGTTAAATGCCCGTCAGGCGGCGGTGCTGATTCCGATTGTCCGCCGCCCGCAGCCCGGTCTGCTGCTCACCCAGCGTTCCGCGCGTTTGCGCAAACACCCGGGGCAGGTGGCGTTTCCCGGCGGCGCGGTGGACAGCAGCGATGCCTCGCTGATTGCCGCCGCCCTGCGTGAGGCACATGAAGAGGTGGCGATTCCCCCGGAATGTGTGGATATCATTGGCGTACTTCCTCCGGTGGACAGTGTGACCGGTTTTCAGGTCACCCCGGTGCTGGGCGTCATCCCGCCAGATTTGCATTATCATGCCTGCGAGGACGAGGTGGCATCCGTCTTCGAGATGCCGCTTGCCGAGGCGCTTCGGCTGGGGCGCTATCACCCTCTTGACGTGCATCGTCGCGGCAATTCTCATCGCGTCTGGCTATCGTGGTATCAGCACTATTTTGTCTGGGGCATGACCGCAGGCATCATTCGTGAGCTGGCGCTACAAGTCGGCCTGAAACCCTGACTATACTTATCTAAACAACCGGTATTCAGCATTAGTAAAACCAAGGCTACTCATTAGTTAAATTCATGTGAATAGTTAAGCTGAGTTTCGGGTTCCCTCATACACTATGCGCAGTTATTACATCGTTGCCGCAACGACGCGGCAACCCTGTTCAGGAGTGTTAAAGTGATTAGTATATTCGACATGTTTAAGGTGGGGATTGGTCCCTCATCTTCCCATACTGTAGGGCCGATGAAGGCTGGCAAACAGTTCGTCGATGACCTGGTCGAAAAGGGACTGATTGATGACGTAACGCGCGTTGCCGTTGACGTCTATGGTTCACTGTCCCTTACCGGTAAAGGCCACCATACTGATATCGCCATTATTATGGGTCTGGCGGGCAACCAGCCGGATACCGTTGATATTGATGCCATTCCCGCGTTTATCCGCGATGTGGAAACGCGCGGCCGTTTATTGCTCGCACAAGGCCGCGTCGAAGTCGATTTCCCGGCCAATGATGGTATGCGTTTTCGTAGCGAAAATATGTCGCTGCACGAAAACGCCATGCAGATCCACGCCTGGGCGGGTGAGACGCTTATCTATAGCAAAACCTACTACTCCATCGGCGGCGGCTTTATCGTCGATGAAGAGCACTTTGGCAAAGAAGCAAGCGCTGCAGTTCAGGTACCCTACCCGTTTGCCTCCGCAACTGAAATGCTCGGCTACTGCAAAGATACCGGACTGTCACTGTCCGGGATGGTGATGCAAAACGAACTGGCGTTGCACAGTAAGCAAGAGATTGAGGCCTACTTCGGCAACATCTGGCAGACCATGCGCGCCTGTATCGACCGCGGGATGAATACCGAAGGTATTCTGCCTGGGCCGCTTCGCGTACCGCGTCGTGCCTCTGCGTTGCGTCGTCTGCTGGTGGCAAGCGACAAACTGTCTCACGATCCGATGAACGTGATTGACTGGGTCAACATGTTTGCGCTGGCGGTTAACGAAGAGAACGCTGCCGGCGGGCGTGTGGTGACTGCACCAACCAACGGCGCCTGCGGGATCGTTCCGGCCGTTCTTGCCTACTACGATCACTTTATCGAACCGGTGACACCAGAGATTTATATCCGTTACTTCCTCGCCTCCGGGGCAATCGGCGCATTGTATAAAATGAACGCATCTATTTCCGGTGCAGAAGTCGGCTGTCAGGGTGAAGTCGGGGTTGCCTGTTCTATGGCCGCGGCGGGTCTGGCTGAGATTCTGGGCGCGAGCCCAGAGCAGGTCTGTGTGGCGGCAGAAATCGGCATGGAGCACAATCTGGGGCTGACCTGTGACCCGGTAGCGGGACAAGTTCAGGTTCCTTGTATTGAGCGTAACGCCATCGCCTCCGTAAAAGCGATTAACGCCTCACGTATGGCCATGCGTCGTACCAGCGAGCCTCGCGTATCGCTCGATAAAGTCATTGAAACCATGTATGAAACCGGTAAGGACATGAACGCGAAATATCGCGAGACGTCTCGCGGCGGTTTAGCTATCAAGGTTCAGTGCGACTAATACGTTATTCCACCCACCCGTCATACGGGTGGGTGATTTATTTACCTCTTTTTTCTCACATTTATCTCTTCCCTCTACACTTGCTTTATCGTCACTGGTATTTTCATTATCAATACATCTGCACCGAGCCTCGGATATGCAAACCGCACAATGGATTATCAGGAAGTATCTACGCCAGCGAATCGCCGTCTGTGTGATTATCGCTGTCTGTGCTTTTGCGATTACTCTGGGAGCCCGATTTATTTCGCAGCGCGCTATAAATCAGAATCAAATAGACTCGCTCACCCGGCATTCTATCGAGCGGATGGATACTTTATTGCATCCGCTGGAAACGCGGCGTGCCGACATGCTGGCTCTCGTAGGACAGCCCTGCGAGGCGATTCATTTACCGTTACGCAAACTCGCTGTTGCGCTGCAAACCGTGCGGTCTATTGCCCTGGTGAAATCAGGTCAGCTGTATTGCTCCAGCGCGCTTGGTAACCGAGATGTGCCAGTGCACAGCCTTCAGGCACAATTACCAAGCAGCACGCCGCTACTGCAACTCACCATCGACCATTCTTTGCTAAAAGGTACCCCTATCCTCATCCAGTGGTTTCCAGCTTCGGCTGACGGAAGGGATGGCGTGCTCGCCTCGCTCAATATTGATTTAATCAGCAATATTATTCTGGAGTCTTCACCGCCGCTGATAAGCGGGATGAGTCTCAACGTCGGTCAGCAGTATTATCAACATGCGACAGGGATCACCGGTCAGTTAGGACATTCAAACGACAAAGCCTACACCCAACATTCCTCACATTTTCCCTTTAGTATTAGTGCATTAAGTCCAGGCCCTTCCCGGTTAGCGTTCCAGAGTCTACTGTCCGAATTGCCGCTGGCTATTATCATGAGCGTCCTGTTTACCTGGATTGCCTGGCTGGTGACCGCCGGTCGCCTGAGCTTTGCGCGCGAAATTAATATGGGGATTGCGGGGAAAGAGTTCAGCCTGTATTGCCAACCGCAAATGGATGCGCGGCTACAGCGCTGCACCGGCGTAGAAATTCTGCTCAAGTGGCATAATCCTCGTGTGGGCTGGATAGAACCGGACGTTTTTATTCCGATTGTCGAAACGCAAAACCTGATCATTCCGCTTACCCGCTACGTGATCAGCGAAACGGCGCAGAAGCTACATCTTTTTCCTCAGGATCCCAACTTCCAGATAGGCATCAACGTCGCGGCCCCCCACTTTAAAAATGGCCGCTTGCTGCAAGACTTGCACAAATACTGGTTTAACGTACGGCCGATTCAGCAGTTAACCGTTGAGTTGACCGAGCGCGAAGCGCTGCACGATGTGAATTATCAGATGCGCAGCGAGTTGGGAAATCAGCAAATAAAACTGGCGATAGATGATTTTGGAACCGGCAACAGTTCACTGTCATGGCTGGAGATGCTGCATCCGGACATACTGAAAATCGATAAATCCTTTACCAAGGCAATTGGTACTGATTCGGTAAACTCGACGGTGACGGATTTGATTATCGCCCTTGGGCAACGGTTGAATATTGAACTGGTCGCGGAGGGTGTAGAGACGCCTGGTCAGGCCCGGTATTTACAGCAACATGGGGTTCATATGCTACAGGGTTATTGGTTTGCCCAACCCATGCGGCTGGAAGAATTTCCCCAATGGCTGGCGTTGCAAGAAACGCCCGATAAGTAGCCCGGCCAAGCAAAGCCGGGAAGCCCTGATGCCAATTCCCGGGGTCGGCGTTAACGCCTCGCCCGGGCTATCATTTGGTACGTTACTCTTCTTCGTCGTGCGCTGACACGAGCTTCACAACCCGTACCTGATCGACTCGGTAGTTATTCGCCTGGGTCACGGTTATCTGCACTGCGGGTAATTCAACGCTTTCCCCTACCTGCGGGATCTGCCCATTTACCGCAATCACCAGTCCCGCCACGGTGGCATAATCATTGTCTTCATCGACAAGATTTTCCAGCCCCAGCGTTTGTTGCAGAGCATGTAAATCGGTGGAGCCTTTCACCAACCAACCATTACCGTCAGCGACGATTTCCGGTGTTTCATCGGCATCCGGGAATTCACCGGCAATCGCTTCCAGTACGTCCAGCGGCGTAACCAGCCCCTGCACCATACCAAATTCGTTGGTGACCATCACGAAGCTCCCCCGCGCCCGGCGCAGTACGCCCAGCAGGTTGATAGGATCCAGCGTATCCGGCACGATAATCGCCGGCGAGGCCGCCGCTAATGCCAGAACGTCTTCACCCGCTTCCAGCGCAACTAAAAGCTCTTTAGCGCGAACGATACCGACAATCTCATCCAGCTCACCCCGGCAAACCGGGAACAGGCTGTGCGGTGAAGACAGAAGCTGTTCGCGAATTTCATTCGCGCTCAGATCCGCATCCACCCAGCTGATTTCACCGCGCGGTGTCATGATACTGCGCAGCGAACGTGAGGCCAGCGTCAGTACGCCGTTAATCATGTAACGTTCTTCTTCAACGAACGCGCCTTCTGGCACCGGTACGTTGGTTTTATGACCGTCATCTACCGCGGCCGTGACGGGCTTGCGATTGCCCATCAGGCGTAGGATCGCATCAGCGGTACGCGCACGCAGGGGTTGCGTTGACTGGTGACGGATAAAGTTACGACGGGCAATCTGGTTAAACAGCTCGATGATTATCGAGAAGCCAATTGCGGCGTACAGGTAGCCTTTCGGAATATGGAAACCAAAGCCTTCGGCCACCAGGCTCAGACCAATCATCAGCAGGAAGCTCAGACACAGTACGACGACCGTTGGATGCTGGTTGACGAAGTTGGTCAGCGGCTTTGAAGCCAGTAGCATCACACCCATCGCGATAACGACTGCCGCCATCATCACCGGCAGATGGTTCACCATGCCCACCGCAGTAATCACCGCATCCAGCGAGAAGACGGCGTCAAGCACCACAATCTGTGCCACCACCACCCAGAAACTGGAATAACCTTTGCCGTGACCAGAGTCGTGTTGTCGGTTTTCGAGCCGCTCGTGGAGTTCCGTCGTCGCTTTAAACAGCAAGAACAGACCACCCACCAGCATAATCATGTCTCGACCTGAGAAGGTGTGCCCCCACACGCTAAACAGCGGCGCAGTCAGCGTTACCATCCACGAAATCACGGACAATAGCCCCAGGCGCATAATCAGTGCCAAAGACAGGCCGATAAGACGGGCTTTATCTCGCTGTTTAGGCGGCAGTTTGTCTGCAAGGATGGCGATAAAGACCAGGTTATCAATACCGAGAACAATCTCCAGCACAACAAGCGTCAACAATCCGACCCAGATTTGCGGATCCATTAACAATTCCATAAACCACTCCAACGAGAGACAAGACGGGTCATCGCTGTGTCATGTTTAAGCGAGACGATACCTGACGATAGAAAAGTGTGGCGCGAAGTGCCGGGAGGTGTGCCGCAAAAGCGAGCAAATGCGAAAAGGCGTCGGTGACGATCCATACTTCGGGCTGATGCCCTATACTCCTGTGTAATTAAACGAAGCGTTAACATAGCAAAAACAACAGCCAATTTGGAAAAAATTTACCAGTCTTTGCAAAATGTAAGGTAATTTTTTACAGCGCAAAATAATTGCGAACCTTTAACTAAATTACGGATCTTCATCACATTAATTATTCTTTCACTGTCTAAAATAATTCTCGGTAATTATTGGTTTATCTCTCTAACCCTTGTCTGAATCGATTCGGTAACGAACTCGGCTCATCTTGTATCAGCCCTACTGATACACACGATAA
This sequence comes from Kluyvera intermedia, assembly GCF_034424175.1. Classification (NCBI taxonomy): domain Bacteria; kingdom Pseudomonadati; phylum Pseudomonadota; class Gammaproteobacteria; order Enterobacterales; family Enterobacteriaceae; genus Kluyvera; species Kluyvera intermedia. The sequence continues at coordinate 2,107,552 of NZ_CP139986.1, read as the reverse complement.
TAAAAGGAGGTAGCAAGTGACGATTGCTATTGTAATAGGCACACATGGTTGGGCAGCAGAACAACTGCTGAAAACGGCAGAAATGCTGTTGGGCGAGCAGGAAAACGTTGGCTGGATCGATTTCGTGCCTGGCGAGAATGCAGAAACGTTAATCGAAAAATACACCGCACAACTGGAAAAGCTTGATACCAGTAAAGGCGTGTTGTTCCTCGTCGACACCTGGGGCGGTAGCCCATTCAACGCGGCTAGCCGCATTGTTGTCGATAAAGAAAACTATGAAGTCATCGCGGGCGTCAACGTACCGATGCTGGTCGAAACCTTCATGGCTCGCGATGATAACCCAAGCTTTGATGAGCTGGTTGCATTGGCGGTTGAAACCGGTAGCGAAGGCGTGAAAGCGCTGAAAGCAAAACCCGTTGAGAAAGCCGCTCCAGCACCGGTTGCACCAAAAGCCGCTACCCCAGCGAAAGCGATGGGCCCGAACGATTACATGGTAATCGGCCTGGCACGTATCGATGACCGCTTGATTCACGGCCAGGTTGCTACCCGCTGGACCAAAGAGACCAACGTCAAACGCATTATCGTAGTCAGCGATGAAGTTGCTGCTGATACCGTGCGTAAAACGTTGCTGACTCAGGTTGCTCCTCCGGGCGTGACGGCACACGTTGTCGATGTCGCCAAAATGATCCGCGTTTACAACAACCCGATGTATGCGGGCGAACGTGTGATGCTGCTGTTCACTAACCCGACTGACGTTGAACGTATCGTGGAAGGCGGTGTGAAAATCACCACTGTGAATATCGGTGGTATGGCGTTCCGCCAGGGCAAAACCCAGGTGAATAACGCAATTTCCGTTGATGAGAAAGATATCGAAGCGTTCAAGAAACTGAATGCACGCGGTATCGAGCTGGAAGCCCGTAAAGTTTCCACCGATCAGAAACTGAAAATGATGGATCTGATTGCCAAAGCGGATAAATAACCGCGCTGGCAACGTTTTTAGCCTTCACACATAAGTCTGTTTAAGCAATAGGAGAAGTACAATGGAGATTACCACTCTTCAGATTGTGCTGGTGTTCATCGTCGCATGTATCGCGGGTATGGAGTCGGTACTTGATGAATTTCAGTTCCACCGTCCATTGGTGGCCTGTACGCTGATTGGTGCCGTTCTCGGGGATATGAAAACCGGTATTATCATCGGTGGTACCCTTGAAATGATCGCACTGGGTTGGATGAACATCGGTGCGGCAGTTGCACCAGATGCGGCCCTGGCCTCAATTATTTCAACCGTTCTGGTTATTGCGGGTCACCAGGGTATCGGTGCCGGTATCGCACTGGCTATCCCACTGGCAGCAGCAGGCCAGGTGTTGACCATCATCGTTCGTACTATCACCGTTGCCTTCCAGCACGCGGCAGATAAGGCGGCCGATAACGGCAACCTAACCGCAATTTCGTGGCTCCACGTTTCTTCCCTGTTCCTGCAAGCAATGCGTATCGCAATCCCTGCGGTTATCGTTGCGGTATCCGTAGGCACAAGCGAAGTACAGAGCATGCTGAATGCGATCCCAGAAGTGGTGACAAGCGGTCTGAACATCGCTGGTGGCATGATCGTAGTCGTCGGTTACGCGATGGTCATCAACATGATGCGCGCAGGCTACCTGATGCCGTTCTTCTACCTCGGCTTCGTGACTGCAGCATTTACTAACTTCAACCTGGTTGCTCTGGGCGTGATTGGCGCAGTAATGGCTATCCTCTACATCCAGCTGAGCCCGAAATATAACCGCGTTGCAGGTGCTCCTGCTCAGGCGGCTGGTTCTAACGATCTTGATAACGAATTGGACTAACAGGTGAGCGAAATGGTTGATATGACTAAAACTACCACCACCGAGAAAAAACTCACCCAGAGTGATATTCGTGGCGTGTTCATTCGTTCTAACCTGTTTCAGGGTTCATGGAACTTCGAACGTATGCAGGCGCTGGGTTTCTGTTTCTCGATGGTACCGGCAATCAAACGCCTTTACCCAGAGAACAACGATGCGCGCAAACAAGCCATCAAACGTCACCTGGAATTCTTTAACACCCATCCATACGTAGCCGCGCCAGTATTGGGCGTTACGCTGGCGATGGAAGAACAGCGTGCTAACGGCGCGGAGATTGACGATGCTGCCATCAACGGTATCAAAGTTGGTCTGATGGGTCCGCTGGCAGGCGTGGGTGACCCAATCTTCTGGGGTACTGTACGTCCGGTCTTCGCGGCGCTGGGTGCTGGTATCGCGATGAGCGGCAGCCTGCTTGGGCCACTGCTGTTCTTCATTCTGTTCAACGTGGTGCGTTTAGCAACCCGTTATTACGGCGTGGCTTATGGCTATCGTAAAGGTATCGATATCGTTAGCGATATGGGCGGCGGCTTCCTGCAGAAACTGACTGAGGGGGCGTCAATCCTCGGCCTGTTTGTTATGGGGGCCCTGGTGAACAAGTGGACACACGTGAACATCCCGTTGGTGGTTTCAACCATCACCGGTCAGGATGGTCAGACCCGTGTGACCACCGTGCAGACTATCCTTGACCAGCTGATGCCGGGTCTGGTTCCGCTGCTGTTGACCTTCGCGTGTATGTGGCTGCTGCGTAAGAAAGTGAACGCCCTGTGGATCATCGTTGGCTTCTTCGTCATCGGTATCGCAGGTTACGCTGTTGGCCTGCTGGGTCTGTAATATATGATGTACGCCGGGGGCAATTGCCCCCGGTTTTTTTTATCTGGAGGCTTAATGACAATAACGGATTTGGTACTGGTTCTTTTCATCGTTGCGCTACTCGCATTCGCCATCTATGACCAGTTCATCATGCCCCGCCGTCATGGCGCCACCCTACTCTCCGTTCCCCTTTTACGCCCAGGTCGGGTAGACAGCGTGATCTTCGTCGTGCTGATTGTCATTCTGGTGTACAACAATGTCACTAACCACGGCGCTTTAATTACCACATGGTTATTATGCGCACTGGCGCTGATGGGTTTTTATCTGTTCTGGATCCGCAGCCCAAGAATTATCTTTAAAAGCGAAGGCTTCTTCTTTTCTAATGCGTGGATAAAATACAGTCGTATCCAAAAAATGAATTTATCTGAAGATGGCGTTCTGGTGATGCAATTAGAACAACGGCGCCTGCTGGTTCGCGTAAAGAATATTGACGACCTCGAACGGATCTACAAACTTCTGCTTAATTCTCAGTAGGTTATAATATAGCCAATACTATACCTGTTGTATTTTCGGACAGATTAGTTATAGCGTTGGCTATGTTTATCACGCAATCCCCTCTTCTATTTATTAACGTTTTCATTACCTAACAAATCTAAATGAAAATCGTTATCATCAAATAATTAAATATGCAAGAGCAAGAGTTGTTTTATATTCTAAAAATATGTTAAGGTTGCGTCCGTCGTTGGGGAGTAGCTGATTTCCATCCCATTGGAAATGTACGTGTCAACATACTCGTTGAAAAACGTGGTGCGTACGGATTACATCAAGTAGTCAAGCGAGACCATAGACGCATTCACTGCTGATTACTGGGGGCAGTAATGTGTCATATGGAAACTTCCCGGTCTGGACATCTTCATGCACTTTACTGCCACTATCCTGCTTGCCTTCGGTATGTCGATGGATGCTTTCGCTGCATCAATCGGTAAAGGTGCAACGCTGCATAAACCCAAATTCTCTGAAGCTCTGCGCACCGGCCTGATTTTTGGCGTCATTGAGATGCTCACCCCCCTTATCGGATGGGGTCTGGGAATGTTGGCAAGCCAGTTTGTCATGGCCTGGAGTCACTGGGTTGCTTTTGTGCTGTTGGTCTTCCTCGGTGGACGAATGGTACTTGAGGGGGTCCGTGGGGGTTGCGATGAAGGAGAAACCGAAGCGCCGCGTCGTCACGGCTTCTGGCTGCTGGTGACCACCGCTATCGCAACAAGCCTTGATGCAATGGCCGTCGGCGTTGGTCTGGCATTCCTGCAAGTCAACATCCTCACCACCGCGTTTGCCATCGGCTGCGCCACGTTTATGATGTCGACACTGGGTATCATGGTGGGACGTTTTATCGGCCCGCTGCTGGGCAAACGAGCCGAAATTCTGGGCGGGATTGTGTTAATCGCCATTGGCGCGCAAATCCTCTACGCGCACTTTCTAGGTTAATCTGCCTCGCGCTGCCAGGCATGGATCGCAAAATCCGTCTGGCAGTCAAACTGCGTTTCCCGCTTCAACGTCTCCCACACTTCCGGTTTAGCTCTCCACGCAAACGGCGTCATCTGCAATAGGGTTGTTGCTTCCTCTCCGGTCAGTTGCATCGGATAGGCCAATGCATCATGGCTGATTAAGCTAAAGCCCTCGATAACTTCTGAATGTGGCGCATGGAGCTGTATCTCACTATAAATCAACCCTTTCATTTCCATGAGATGCCGCGGGCCCGGCGTCACCGTAATGACCCAGCCGCCGGGCTTAACCACACGTTTAAGCTCAAGAGGGTTGCAGGGCGCATAAATGCGTACAACCACATCCATACTGTTGTCATCAAACGGCAGACGCTGGCTGGATGCCACACAGAAGTTGACCTGCGGATAGCGCTTAGCCCCGTAGCGAACGGCCGTCTTTGAGACATCAAGCCCCCACGTTTCCTTCGCATCAGCGGCAAAGGCATGGGTGTAATACCCTTCTCCACAACCAATATCTAATAGATGTTCGGGATGTATGGCGCGTAGCTTCTCACTGACGGCATCGCGAAGCGGCTGATAGTGCCCAGCATCGAGGAACGCACGACGCGCTTGCATCATTTCGGCGCTGTCGCCTGGGTCTCGGGAGCGTTTGTGCTGTACAGGCAGGAGATTGACGTAGCCCTCCTTCGCCTGGTCAAACTGATGACGCTGTGGGCAAAGGTAACTATTGCCGCTGCGCGTAAGTGGCGCGTGGCAGAGCGGACAACTGTAGGACATAACGACTCCGGCATGATATCAAAGGGCGAAAGTGTACCGCTATTCAGGCAAGGGAGAAAGGCGAAGCGAGGGTAAAAGTGGCAGAAGTTAAAATGAGAAAGCCCCGCATTCGCGAGGCTTTATGTCTGATGATGATGCGCTCTCGCGCCGCAAGATCAGTGATTGTCGAATCAGATAGCGGTTACGTTAACAGCCGCTGGGCCTTTCTGGCCGTCCTGAATTTCGAACTCAACGTTCTGGCCTTCAGCCAGAGTTTTGAAGCCGTTACCCTGGATTGCAGAGAAATGTACGAATACATCTTTGCTGCCGTCAGCAGGAGTAATGAAGCCAAAACCTTTAGACTCGTTGAACCACTTAACCTGACCTTTAATCTTTGCCATTTGCAAAATTCCTTAGAGTGTTTTCTGCGCCCGCAGGCGTTTTCATATAGATAAAACTGAGACATGACTGCATGCGGCACTAATTAAAGGTTCGGCAGAGAAGCGGTATTCAACGTCAACGTTTTTACTCAGGACTTCTTTACTGATAATGCCATACATAAACAGAACTGTACCTCGTTTAACCCAAAACGTGTTATCACATACTACGTAATTAATGGCAAGCCATTTTTAAACGTGTCTCGATCCGCCGCACAAATCCCAACAAATCATTTGCCAGAGTATGCATTAGCCGCCCCTTTAACGCTTTATCGATACACTGCACCCCAGGCTCAAATGTGACCTAGCTTACGGTATCGTAAGACTTTTTTAACATGATGCAGCTTTACCTCTGCGCGCCGAGTGAAGCAGATTACCCAACATTTTTTTATATCCTTAGTGCTATTTCCACTATAACTTTTTGGCCTGCATTTGGCGGGCCGGTTATAAGTGCTTTACAGGTGTTCGGTAATCAATCACAGAATGTACGTTTAATAACGCCTGTAAGGCTGCACCAAAATAATGAAACTTTCATGACATTGCCTCATCATAAGGCAATAAAAACGTTTCGCTCATTTCACACAGATTATGCGCAACAAATTCGGTGATTAATTAAGCGCCGCTACTATATTAATACGAAGGATAATATATCCTGTAGCGGAAATAGCGACTATGAATGACGCACTGATAACAATAACATACTGGTTGAGGCGGCCATCGGCCTAAACAAGCGGCAATAAAAGTGAGATTCAGGAAGTGTCACGACAGACATGCGTCGATGAAACGAACGTTCAGAGGAGAATGGGCGATTTGCCCTGAAATGGTGCTTTACTCACTTTCCGGCAGCCCATCACAGGCTGCACGGTGTCATTCGTTGAAGAGACTATCGCTCCGCGACCAGGCGAATAAAATCATCTTCATTGTCTTCTTTTACATCTTCTGCCTTTGGCACCACTTCTTCTTTTTTCTCGGGCTCATTTGCCTCGCACAGTCGACGCAGCAGCGCATTCTGGCGCTTTTGCTGATCGAGTAACGATTCAAGGAGTTCGATTTGCTCGTTAGCACGAGAACTGGCGCGATTCACAAAGAACCACAACACCAGACCGACTAACAGCAACAGGAAGGATAACGCCAATGACGCCAGATTTAATGCCCCAGAACTTACTAGATCACTCATTTTACCACCTCAAAAGGAACGATCTATTCTACCACTCACATTACGGAAGGAAATCGCTACCGGCAAAAATGTTTTACCAGGGTATAAACCTGTTAATGCTGCACACACCGCTGAAGAACTGAACATCCTGATCGCACATAACGTTGATCATCTGGGTCCACAGCAGCAGGCAGGCAGCAATTACGAGTATCAATAATACCCACCGAAACTTTTTCACTCCACTCTCCGCATGAATTCTTACTCAGATTCAATCAGGTTAGCATGCTAACCTTAAACCGCGGCTAACTGTAACGGCATCTCGCGCTTTTAGGAATCATAGGCTTGTGTCAATCCGTTAACGAAGTATCGTATTATCTATGAAGAAAATAATAGAAGAGGAATTCTTATGCGCCTATTTGTCCGAACCGTCATTTTTCTGGCGATTGTTGCCATCGGGGTGCTGATGAGTGGTTATGGCGTGCTGGCGGGAAGTCAGAAAACCGCAGGTGGTCTGGGACTACAATGTAAATATCTCACAGCACAAGGGTTTAGCACGGCTTTTTACCTTCACGGTGACAACGGTGTTGTTGGCCGCCCAAGCTGCCCACTGCTGCGTAAAAGCGTAAGCGTTGTCGACGAAGGCTAAAAATGGACAAAAAAATGCCCGGCAAAACCGGGCATTTTGTCTCAGATTCAGAATGGATAATCGTTATAACCCATTTGCTCTGAAATTTTACGGGCAGCCGTGTGCAGCATCGCCACATACTCATGCAGACGCTCTTCTGAGAAGCGCAGAGTTGGGAAGGAAATACTCAATCCTGCGATAACCACGCCAAAGCGGTCAAATACCGGAACACCGATACAGCGCAGCCCTTCTTCCTGCTCTTCGTTGTCTTCGCCATAACCCTGCTTACGCACCTGCTCAAGCACGGTGATCAGCTCATCAGTATTAGCAATGGTACGGTCAGTGCTCACCTTGTATTCAACGCCTTCGAGAATCTGACGCACTTCGTCAGTCTCACGCCAGGCGAGAAGCACTTTACCAATTGCCGTACTGTACAACGGGTTACGACGTCCCACACGGGAGTACATACGCAAGTTATACATAGAATCGATCTTGTGGATGTAGACAATACTGTCTTCATCCAGTGCACCCAGATGAACGGTCTCTTTGGTTAAACGAGACAATTCACGCATCTGGATATCTGCGCTACGAATCAAATCGACGTTCTGTAATGCGCGAGCACCCAACTCAAACAGTTTCAGCGTGAGCGAATACTTTTCGGACTCCCCTTCCTGGGCAACATACCCCAACGATTTCATGGTCTGCAAAAAGCGATAAACGGTGCTTTTCGACATCATGACGCGCTGCGAAAGTTCAGTAATACCGATTTCGCGTTCTTCGCCAAGTGCCTGCAGGATACCAAAAACCTTTAGTACCGAAGAGACAGAATCTGGCTGCTTGTCCAAATCCGCTGCTGACATTTATCACCTCATCGCAACTGTTTTATAAATATTAGAACCGGTTTTTATTATAATTTCGCAATCCCTTTGTAGCAATGAAACTTCTGTGACCTGGTTACAAATCTGCGACATTCAATGGATTAATCAATGCTAGAATCATTTTCTGGTAAATAATTTCCATAAAAACAAGTTTCCCCTCATGACTAGACCCCTGATTGATGGCTTGCCGGTCCCCCAGCGGTATGGCGCCATTCTGACCATTGTTATTGGTATTACCATGGCCGTACTCGACGGCGCCATTGCAAACGTGGCATTACCCACGATTGCCACAGACCTGAATGCATCACCTGCGGCCTCGATCTGGATAGTCAACGCCTACCAGATAGCGATTGTCATCTCCCTGCTTTCGCTCTCCTTTCTTGGCGATATGATTGGCTACCACCGGATCTATAAAGCCGGTCTGGTGGTCTTTACCCTAACCTCTCTGTTATGTGCCTTCTCGCATTCACTGGAGATGCTGACGCTCGCGCGCATTGCGCAAGGCTTTGGCGGCGCAGCGTTGATGAGTGTGAATACGGCTCTTATTCGTCTGATTTACCCGCAGCGTCAGCTCGGGCGCGGGATGGGAATTAACTCCTTCGTGGTCGCCGTTTCCTCGGCTGCCGGGCCGACGATTGCCGCCGCGATACTGTCTCTGGCCTCCTGGCAATGGCTTTTCCTGATAAACGTACCGCTGGGAATTATCGCCTGGCTGCTGGCCGTAAGATTCTTGCCGTCGAACGGGACCCGCAGTCAAACTCAACGTTTCGACCTGCCAAGCGCGGTGATGAATGCGCTAACCTTTGGCCTGCTGATTACCGCATTAAGCGGCTTTGCTCAGGGCCAGTCCATTACGCTGGTGGTTGCTGAAGTGGTCGCATTACTGGTGATAGGCTTCTTCTTCGTACGCCGTCAATTGCGTCTTCCTGTCCCACTACTGCCGGTTGACTTGCTGCGCATCCCACTTTTTTCACTCTCTATTTGCACGTCTATATGTTCATTTTGCGCCCAGATGCTGGCGATGGTCTCATTACCCTTCTTCTTGCAAAGTATTGTTGGGCGTAGCGAGGTGGAAACCGGACTGCTGTTAACGCCATGGCCACTGGCGACAATGGTGATGGCTCCGCTGGCAGGTTATTTGATTGAGCGCGTACATGCGGGCTTGCTAGGCGCACTGGGAATGGGCGTGATGGCCTGCGGGTTATTTGCGATGGCGATGCTGCCCGCATCACCCACTGATATCGATATTATCTGGCGTATGCTGTTGTGCGGGGCAGGCTTTGGTCTATTCCAGTCGCCAAACAACCACACGATTATTGCCTCTGCTCCACGCAACCGTAGTGGTGGCGCGAGTGGGATGCTGGGGACAGCTCGTCTATTGGGTCAGAGTACCGGTGCTGCGTTGGTCGCGCTGATGTTCAATGCTTTTGGCAATGGCGGTACCCACGTTTCTCTGCTCCTCGCGGGGACACTGGCGGTCGTTGCAACTCTGTTTAGTGGTTTACGTATTACCCAACCTCGGGCACAAAGTTAGGGCCAAATTGAAAAGCGCCTCAGTTGAGGCGCTTAGTTTTACTTCATGTATTCGCCGCTACGCAGCGCTTCGATACGTTTGTCCAACGGCGGGTGGGTCATGAACATTTCGCTCAGTGACTTCGACTTACCGTTAATGCAAAACGCCATCATGCTGCTAGCTTCCTGCGGCTCGTAACTGGTTTTCAGACGTTGCAATGCGGCAATCATCTTTTCACGTCCTACCAGTTTCGCGGAACCCGCATCAGCATGGAATTCACGGTAGCGCGAGAACCACATGGTAATAATGCTCGCCAGAATACCAAACACCAGTTCCAGTACCATGGAAACGGCAAAATAGATCAGTGGGTTACCGTTGCCCCCTTCCTCACCTTCATCACGGTTGCCGCCGAGGAAACCGGCAGCAATCTGCGCAATAACGCGCGAGATAAAGATAACGAAGGTGTTCACGATGCCCTGGATAAGCGTCATGGTGACCATATCACCGTTGGCGATGTGGCTAATCTCATGCGCAATAACCGCTTCCGCTTCGTCACGGCTCATGTTCTGCAACAGACCGGTGCTTACCGCAACCAGTGAAGCGTCACGGCGAGCGCCGGTGGCAAAAGCGTTAATATCCGGCGCGTGATAAAGCGCTACCTGCGGCATAGCGATACCGACCTGCTGCGCCTGACGTGCAACGGTCGTCATTAACCAACGTTCCTGCTCGTTACGCGGTTGTTCAATAACCTCACCGCCTACCGACTTCAACGCCATCCACTTCGACATCATCAACGAAACAATAGAACCGCCAAAACCAAATAGCAGCGCCATGATCAGTAGACCCGTCATGCTGCTCGACTGAACTCCTGTCAGGCTGAGCACCAGCCCGAACACAACCATCACTGCCAGGTTGGTCATCAGGAAGAGCGCGATTCGCATCATAATTTACTTTTAACCTCTTTTTAACAAAACGCACTATGCGATTACCCATATCGTAGGGGCAATACGGCAATTTTCAACGATCACGTTAGGCTAAGTCACGAGAAAGACACAACTTTACATTTTGTAGCATAGTTGTTGACGAGAATATGAGAGAGATAAAAAAAACAGGCACAATTGCTTGTGCCTGTTGAGGATTATTGACTCGCCGCAGGTTGTTCTACGGGATTGGCTTTTTCAATCCGCGCCAGATCAACGGCGATTTTAACCGTCTCATCGAGATAAGGATCCGGTTCTTTATAGTCCTTCGGCAGATCGTCGATTTTCTTCAGCGGCGCTTTGCCTTCACGCTTGTAGCGATCGTTAATCCGCGCCAAACGCGTTGCATCGTCTTCATCGTTCTCTTTCAGACGCTGAGCGTAATTCAGAGAAGCAATATTGCGTTTATCCTTCAACGCATTGAAGTGGGCAATATCTTTAGCGATGTACTGGAACTCTGAATCTTTCGCGATACGCTCATCGTGCAGCTTCAACAACTGAGGTTCGAACGGCAGCATATCGCCGGACTTCACATAAGTGGCAGCGTTGACGCTGTCCCACGGCAATGCGTTGTCTTCGAACTTCTCACCCGTTTCGGTTTCTTCCTTGCCGGTTGGCATCAGAATGTCCGGAGTGACACCTTTACGCTGCGTACTGCCGCCGTTGATGCGGTAGAACTTCTGAATGGTGTACTGGACAGAGCCAAGCGCAGGCCACTCAGGACGCAGCATCTGATCGTAAATACGATTCAAAGAGCGATACTGCTGCACGGTTCCTTTACCGAAGGTTGGTTCACCGACGATAAGCGCGCGGCCGTAATCCTGCATCGCAGCGGCAAAAATCTCCGATGCTGATGCACTGAAGCGGTCGACCAGAACCACCAGCGGGCCTTTGTAATACACCACGCCATCGGTATCGCTGTCTTCGCGAACCTTGCCGTTGTTATCACGCACCTGCACCACTGGGCCTGACGGAATGAACAGACCGGAAAGCGATACGGCTTCCGTCAGTGCACCACCGCCGTTGCTACGCAGATCGATAATCACGCTGCTAACGTTCTGTTTTTCTAGCTTCTGCAGCTGTACCTTCACATCTTCGGTCAGACCGACGTAGAAGCCAGGAATATCGAGAACGCCGACTTTATCCTTGCCAACACCTTTCACCGACATTTTCACCGCACGGTCTTCAAGGCGGATGCGTTCACGAGTCAGCGTAACAATGCGGGTTTTCGAACCTTTGCCGGCAGGCAGAATTTCGAGGCGGACTTTGCTGCCTTTTGGTCCTTTGATCAAGGCAACAACGTCATCAAGACGCCAGCCAATCACATCCACCATCCCTTTCCCTGTCTGGCCCACGCCAACAATGCGATCGCCAACGCTAATCGCTTTGCTTTTCGCTGCCGGGCCACCTGCAACCATGGAGTTGATAACGGTATAGTCATCATCCATTTGCAGCACCGCGCCAATACCTTCCAGAGACAGGCTCATTTCGGTATTAAACTGTTCGGTGTTACGTGGGGAAAGGTAGTTAGTATGTGGATCAATTTCGCGCGCAAAAGAGGTCATCGCTAACGAGAAGACATCTTCGCTATTCGTTTGCGCCAGACGGCGTATAGCGAATTTATAGCGACGAGCCAGCGTGTCGTGAATCTCTTTGTCGTCTTTGCCCGCTAGCTTGAGACTCAACTGGTCATATTTGACCTTGCCGTCCCACAGCTTATTCAGCTCGGCCTGATCTTTTGGCCACGGTGCTTTAGAGCGGTCGAGGTTAAAAGTATCAGTACCGGTGAAGTCCATCGGACGCTCAAGCGCCTTAAGCGCATACTCGTAGCGCTCAAAGCGGCGTTTTTGTGCCAGGTTGTAGAGGTCGTAGAAGACGTCCAGTTTACCTGAGCGCAGTTCGTCACCAATCTGCCCTTTCTTCGCCGCAAATTGCTCAACATCACTTGCCAGCAGCACGTTGTGGCTGTAATCCAGCAAATTCAGATAGCGATTGAAAATTTTGGCTGAAAAAGCCTGGTCGAGATCGAACTGGCGATAATGAGAACGGGTAAAGCGCGATGTTACGCGCTCGCTCACCGTCGCGTGCTGGGTCTCTTCCTTAAGAACGGGAAGTTGGTCAGCACGGGTAATATCTTCAACCGCTACGGCATGGCCTGTTATTAATAACAGGCCAGCAAGCGCGGAGAGCCTAAAAAATGTGTTCATGCCTGGCCCGGCCTCCGTTTCAGAACACCAGGTGTTCTGCGCGTACAATCATTGACATACCAGAAGTAAGCTGAACGCGAACGCCGTCTTTGGTGATTTCGAGAATCGTGGCGTCCATGGCGTTATTGCCCGCTTTAACTTTCAGGGATTGACCGACAGTCAACACTGACAAGTCAGATACCGGAGTAAGTTTTTCTTCACGTACTTCGCGAACAGGTTTAGCGGCAGGTTGTGCAGCGGCTGCGCGCGGCTTACGCTCTGCCCCTTCTTTACGGCGCACCGGTGGACGTGGTTTACGTTCACGACGTGGCGCATCACCTGATTCACCTGCGGCAGCAGCCGCTTCGCGTTTCTTCGCTTGCTGTTCTGCGCGCTGCGCCTGAACACGAGCTTTAGCTTCTTCAAGCTGCTGACGCGCATGCGCCACGTGCTGCTCATCCAGTTCCCCACATGGGTTGCCGTCGAGATCAACGCGTACTGCACCCGCTTTGATACCGTAAAGGTAGCGCCAGCTTGAGGTATAAAGGCGTAATGCTGAACGTAATTGCGTTTTGCTGAGGTTCATTTCCCCTTCAACACGCTCGACGAGATCCTGAAAAATACCGACTTTCAGGGGGCGAGCTTCACCTTCCGCGCTGAAACACTGCGGGAAACGTTCGGCCAAAAATGCGATAACTTCTTTACTACTATTCAACTTAGGTTGATTTTCCATGAAATTTCCTGATTACAACGGACGTAGCCAACTAGCCGCAGGCATGAACAGGCGACATTATAATGACGTCATCCGTAAATGCTACGTTATCCGTTGATTATCCTGCGACGGGTGCAAAGAATTTTTGATAATCGGTGGCTTCAAGCACTTTTTGAAGGTGGCCGACCAGTTCAACCAGACCTTTCTCGTCTTCTTCACTAAAACGCGAGAACACCGTACTGTCGATATCCAGCACGCCGATAACCTGATTATTCACCAAAAGCGGCAGCACGATTTCAGCATTGCTGGACGCATCACAGGCGATATGACCATCAAAAGCGTGAACATCTTCAATGCGCTGCACACGATTTTGTGCCACGGCAGTACCGCAAACACCACGGCCAACGGGGATGCGCACGCAGGCAATTTTGCCCTGGAACGGCCCCAGAACCAAAGTATCGCCTTCCAGCAGATAAAAACCGGCCCAGTTTACCTCTGACAGTCGCTCATACAGCAGCGCGCTAGTATTGGAGATTACTGCTAAAAAACTTGTTTCACCTGCCATCAATGCCTGAAAATCACGGTTAAGATCCGTGTAAAACTCTGTCTTGGTCATTATTTGATCACTATTGTTTGCGATGTTACTGATTCGTTACCCGATTTACGGTCTTATAAAATACGCATTAAGTGCGTTCGGGCTCAAGATGAATCCATACTTAGGTTAAGATAGATTTATACATTCATTTCTCAATGTAATAAATGGCACTGATAACTTCACGTATAACGCCGGCAAAAAAAATCCGAATTCACACCGTTATCAAACCACTACCGTGGGCACATTACCAACGTTGCCCCCAGTGCGATACGCTTTTTCGGTTACCGGTCGTAAAATCATCACAACGCGCTTACTGTCCGCGCTGCGATGCCAAAGTTCGTGATGGACGAGACTGGTCGCTGACCCGTCTGGGTGCCATGGCGATTACTATGCTGCTGCTCATGCCTTTCGCCTGGAGCGAACCGCTGCTGCGGCTTTATCTGCTGGGCGTACGCATCGATGCTAGCCTGTTGTCGGGTATCTGGCAGATGACGTACGGTGGTGACCCGGTCACGGCCGCGATGGTTTTCTTCTGTACCGTCGCCGCACCGGCGGTGCTGGTGCTGGCCATCGCCTATCTGTGGCTTGGTAATATTCTGGGTATGAATCTTCGCCCCGTGCTGCTGATGCTGGAGAAACTTAAAGAGTGGGTCATGCTGGATATCTACCTGGTAGGCATCGCCGTTGCGTCGATTAAAGTTCAGGATTATGCGTTTTTGCAGCCTGGAGTCGGCCTGTTCGCGTTCATTTCCCTGGTGGTACTGAGCATTTTGACACTCATTCATCTCAATATTGAACAGCTCTGGGAGCGCTTCTATCCGCAACGCCCCGCAACGCGACCCGATGCCAACCTCCGCGTGTGTCTGGGTTGCCACTACACCGGCTTTGCCGACGACCGCGGCCGCTGTCGCCGTTGCCATACGCCGCTACGCCTTCGTCGGCGACAGAGCTTACAAAAAAGCTGGGCTGCGCTTATCGCTTCCATCGTGTTTATTATTCCCGCCAACCTGCTGCCGATTTCCATCATCTATGTGAATGGTGGACGCCAGGAAGATACGATACTTTCAGGGATTATGTCGCTTGCAAGCAGTAATATTGCGGTAGCAGCGGTGGTCTTTATCGCCAGTATACTGGTGCCATTTACTAAGATTATTGTGATGCTGACGCTGCTCATCAGTATCCACTTTAAATGTGAACAGGGGCTGCGCACGCGTATACTGCTGCTGCGTTTTGTCACCTGGATTGGCCGCTGGTCAATGCTCGACCTGTTTGTCATTTCATTAACCATGTCACTCATTAACCGCGATCAGCTGCTCGCGTTCACAATGGGTCCCGCTGCGTTTTATTTTGGTGCTGCGGTAATATTAACTATTCTTGCTGTTGAATGGCTGGACAGCCGATTACTTTGGGATGCACATGAGTCAGGAAACGCACGCTTCACAGACTGAAGCGCGAATTAAAACAAAACGTCGCATTTCGCCGTTCTGGCTGCTGCCGGTCATTGCATTATTGATAGCGGGCTGGCTTATCTGGAATAGCTATGAAGACCGAGGCACCACTATCACCATCGACTTTATGTCGGCGGACGGTATTGTCCCCGGACGTACACCGGTGCGTTACCAAGGGGTTGAGGTCGGCACAGTGCAGGATATTCGTCTTGCCAGTGACCGCAGCAAAATTGAGGTTCGAGCCAGCATCAAAAGCGATATGGAAGATGCGCTACGGGCTGAAACCCAATTCTGGCTGGTAACCCCCAAAGCCTCTCTGGCTGGCGTCTCCGGGCTCGATGCGCTGGTTGGCGGTAACTATATCGGCATGATGCCAGGTAAAGGTGAACCGCGCGAACGCTTCACTGCGCTCGATACACAGCCCAAATATCGTCTGAACAACGGCGAGCTGATGATTCATCTTCATGCGCCTGATTTAGGATCGCTCGGCAGCGGGTCACTGGTCTATTTCCGCAAAATCCCCGTCGGCCGGGTTTACGACTACGCCATCAATCCCAACAATCAGGGCGTCACCATTGATGTGCTGATTGAGCGTCGCTTCACCAACCTGGTCAAAAAAGGCAGCCGATTCTGGAACGTTTCGGGGATCAAAGCCGACGTTGGGTTGAGCGGTGCAAAAGTGCAACTCGAAAGCCTGTCCGCTTTAGTGAACGGAGCGATAGCCTTTGACTCACCGTCCGACTCGAAAGAGGCGACGCAAAACGATGACTACGGTCTGTACGAGGATCTGGCACACAGCCAGCGCGGCGTTATCGTTAAACTGCAACTGCCCAGCGGTGACGGTCTGAAAGCAGGCTCTACACCAATGCTGTATCAAGGACTTGAAGTCGGCCAGTTAACCAAACTCACGCTTAACCCTGACGGTTCAGTCACCGGTGAGATGACGGTCGACCCTAGCGTTGTGTCGTTATTGCGTGACAAGACACGCATTGAACTCCATCAACCGAAACTCACGCTGGATAATCCAAACCTCAGCATGCTGCTCACCGGCAGCACCTTTGAACTGGTGCCCGGTGACGGTGAACCAAAAGATAGTTTTGCAGTTTTGGCCTCGGATAAAACGCTGCTGCAACAGCCAGGCGTCATGACGCTGACGCTGACGGCACCGGAAAGCTATGGCATTGAAGGCGGTCAACCTATCATGCTGCACGGTGTGAAAATTGGTCAGGTGTTACAGCGCACACTGGGCGCGAAGGGAATCGAATTTGCTATCGCTATCGACCCGCAATACCGCGACCTGGTTCACGGCGACAGTAAGTTCGTTGTTAACAGCAAGATGGACGTAAAGGTTGGCATCGATGGTATTGAATTCCTGGGTGCCAGCGCCAACGAGTGGTTAAGCGGCGGTATTCGCATTTTGCCGGGTGAGAAAGGTGCCATGAAAGCGACCTATCCGCTATACGCCAATCTGGAAAAAGCACAGGAGAATAACCTCAGCGATTTCCCAACCACGACGCTCATGTTAACGGCAGAAACCCTGCCGGATATTCAGACCGGTTCCGTCGTGCTGTATCGTAAGTTTGAAGTCGGTGAGATAACTTCCGTCCAGCCAAAAGCAAATGCGTTTGATATTGCGGTGCATATTAAGCCCGAGTATCGCTCACTGTTGTCCGCGAATAGCGTTTTCTGGGCCGAAGGTGGCGCGAAAGTCCAGCTTAACGGCAGCGGCTTAACGGTACAGGCGTCACCACTGTCTCGTGCGCTAAAAGGCGCGGTCAGCTTCGATAATATTAACGAAGCGAAGAACGGCATTCGCAAAGGAGACAAACGCGTCCTGTTTGCTTCAGAGACGGCTGCACGTGCCATCGGCGGGCAAATCACGCTGCACGCATTTGATGCCGATAAACTCTCCTCCGGAATGCCAATTCGCTATCTGGGTATCGATATCGGACAAGTTCAGGATCTCAAGCTGAACGCTTCACGTAACGAAGTGGAAGCCAGCGCGGTGCTCTACCCGGAATACGTGAGCACCTTCGCCCGTCGCGGGACCCGATTCTCGGTGATCACACCGCAGATTTCCGCCGCCGGTGTCGAGCATCTGGATACCCTGCTCCAGCCTTACGTTAACGTGGAGCCGGGACACGGCGAAATGCGCCGGGACTTTGAGCTGCAGGAAGCGACGATTTCCGACTCACGATATCTCAACGGTCTGAACATCGTGGTGGAAGCACCAGAAGCCGGCTCGATGAATATTGGTACGCCGATTCTGTTCCGCGGGTTAGAAGTCGGTACGGTTACGGGTCTGCGTCTGGGCAGCTTGTCTGACCGCGTGATGATTGAAATGCGCATCGGTCAACGATATCAGCATCTGGTGCGGAATAACTCCGTATTCTGGCTGGCATCCGGGTACAGCCTCGACTTTGGTCTGATTGGCGGCGTGGTGAAAACCGGCACCTTTAATCAGTTCATTCGTGGTGGGATCGCCTTCGCCACTCCGCCAGGAACACCGCTGGCACCGAAAGCGCAGGAAGGTAAGCATTACCTGTTGCTGGAGTCTGAACCGAAAGAGTGGCGCGAGTGGGGTACTGCCCTGCCGCGTTAATTGCGTAAGCGCCGGTGCCTGCCACCGGCGCATTTTTCTGGTAGACTGCGCGCTCTTTATCTCCTTGTGGTACTCGCCAGTGGCTCAAAACTCAGTCTATTTCCCCGATGAATTCCTTGCGCAAATGCGTGAGGCCATGCCTGCTCATCTCTCCTATGAAGCGTTTATTGATGCCTGCCAGCGCCCACTGCGCCGTAGCATACGCGTCAACACACTCAAAATTACGGTCGATGATTTCCTGGCGTTGGTTGCACCCTACAGCTGGCAGTTAACGCCCGTACCCTGGTGCGCAGAAGGTTTTTGGATTGAACGCGAGAATGAAGATGAATTGCCGCTGGGCAGTACCGCAGAACATTTAAGCGGTCTGTTTTATATTCAGGAAGCCAGCTCAATGCTCCCTGTTGCCGCACTGTTCGCCGAAGGGTTAACCCCTGAGCGCGTAATGGATGTCGCCGCCGCCCCTGGTTCAAAAACCACCCAAATTGCCGCAAGAATGAATAACCGTGGCATGTTGTTGGCGAACGAGTTTTCCGCCAGTCGCGTCAAGGTTCTACATGCCAATATCAGCCGCTGCGGGATCAGTAACACCGCCTTAACCCATTTCGATGGTCGTGTTTTCGGCGCAGCACTTCCCGAGTGTTTCGACGCTATTTTGCTCGATGCTCCCTGCTCCGGTGAAGGTGTGGTGCGTAAAGACCCGGATGCGTTAAAAAACTGGTCTCAGGCCAGCAATCAAGACATTGCCAATACCCAGCGTGAACTTATCGATAGCGCCTTCCATGCACTACGTCCGGGCGGGACGCTGGTCTATTCCACCTGTACGCTAAACCGCGATGAAAATGAGTCCGTCGTGGCCTGGCTGCTAGAACGCTACCCGGATGCCGTAACGGTTTCGACACTGGGTGAACTGTTCCCGAGTGCGAAAGAAGCGCTGACCCCAGAAGGCTACCTGCACGTTTTCCCACAAATTTACGACTGTGAAGGCTTTTTCGTCGCCCGACTGCATAAAACAGCCAGCATCGACGCGCTGCCGGTCCCAGGTTATAAGGTCGGTAAACTCCCATTCATGCCGATGAAAACACGTGAGTCAGCAAGCGTTGCGGACGCGGCGAGAAGCGTAGGTATCGAGTGGGATGACGCACTCACGCTGTGGCAACGAGACAAAGAAATTTGGTTGTTCCCGACAGAGATTGCACCGCTGCTCGGGAAAGTTCGCTTTTCCCGCATTGGTATTAAACTTGCCGAAACGTACAATAAAGGATTCCGCTGGCAGCATGAGGCCGTAATAGCGCTGGCGAACACCAGCAAGCGGGGACACGAGTTAACGCTGGAAGAGGCGCAGGAGTGGTATCGGGGTCGCGATGTTTACCCGCAACAATCTCCTGCGCATGACGATGTTATTGTCACCTTCCAGGGCTTCCCGTTGGGGTTAGCTAAGCGGATTAATTCGCGTCTGAAAAACAGCTATCCACGTGAGCTGGTTCGTGATGGCAAGCTGTTTACCAACAAGTCTGAGTAGCGGATAAAAAAACGCATTTTTTGACTGGCATAAATCTCCGCGTTGACTAGTCTGAAAGGTACGGCCCAACTGGTCGTACCACACCCGGTCAGCAGAGTAACGGAGATCACTATGAGTAAAACCAGCGTACGCATCGGCGCATTCGAAATTGATGATGCCGTGCTGCATGCCGAGCAACACGGCGAACGAACGTTAAGTATCCCTTGTAAGTCCGATCCTGATTTATGCATGCAACTTGATGCCTGGGATGCCGATATCAGCATTCCCGCACTTCTTGATGGCGAACAGTCAGTCCTTTATCGTAAACACTACGACCAACCTTCCGACGCCTGGGTTATGCGGCTTGCTTAACCCAAAAAGAACCCGCCATCAGGCGGGTTATTTATTATTTGGCGTGCGGAACGGCCTTATATAAAGAGGCTTCTCCCCGAGGTCGGGTTTTAAACCGGCGATGCACCCACAGATACTGCTCTGGCGCGCGCAGAATTTCACGTTCGATAATTTTGTTCATATAGGACGCCGCTGAAACGTCATCCCCTTTCGGGTAATCCGTCATCGCTTCGCTGATATGCAGGGTATAACCTTTCTTGTGCGGTTTACGCACCATGGTCACCGTCAGCATTGCGGCGCCGGATAAGCGCGAAAGGACGTTGGTACCGTTGGTGGTTGCCGCTTCGCTCACCGAGAAAAATGGTGCGAATACGCTACCTTTCGGGCCGTAGTCCTGATCGGGCGCAAACCATACGGCTTCACCGGCTTTTAATGCCTGAACCAAACCACGCAGGTTACGGCGGTCAATCATCGCTTTATTAGAACGCAGGCGACCGGTAGTCTGCACCCATTCCATGAGCGGATCGTTATGCGGGCGGTAAGTCGCCATCATCGGACGGCACAAGCCCATTGCACGGCCACCCAATTCTAAAGACATAAAATGGACGCCAACTACCATTACACCACGCTGTTCGTTTAACGCGTTGATCAGGTTGTTATAGCCTTCCACATCAAACCATTTTTTGACGCGTGCATCGCTCCAGAACCAGGCCATTCCGGTTTCGATAAGCCCCATGCCAAGCGACATGAAGTTTTGCTCAATCAATTTTTCCCGCTCAGCAGCGTCCATTTTGGGGAAACAGAGTTCAATATTGCGTGCAGCGATGCGCTCACGGCGTTTTAAAAATCGACGTGATGCTTTACCAACAGAAGTGCCAAGGGAATGCAGTATTGGATAAGGGAGTTGAACCACCAACCATAATGCAGCCAAAGCGAACCACTTCAGCCCATTACGCGGGTGAAGCAAGCGGAAATCAAAATTTTTGAACATCATTTATTCCAGTAACGTGGAGCACAGGTAACGCCTAAGGAAAAAACGATTCCGTTCATCTGTCTTTATGCGATACGTATAAGTGTTCGACAGTACTACGTTCGACAAATTCACCACCTGTATGATTTTTACAAAACATCACAGAGACAGCAAAAGACGTGGCGTGGCAAGCTGTGGCTAAACTCGCCGCAAGCATGCACCTTTTCGTAAAAAAAAAATAGAGATTTTTAGTAACAGGCCGAAATAGTACACCATTTTCCGCACATTAATATTATTAGCCGTTGATCTTTTTATTTAATCCAGACGACTCCTGGACAAATACGATAACGGGTACGGAAATTCCCCTGTTATGGCAAAAATAATTTTACCTCATAGGTGAAAAAATGCTTGGATGGCAGCGCGAATCTGTTTACATTGGTTTAACAAGCACGCGGTCGCATGACGCTGTTTGTCCTGCCGGACGTATACAGCAGGCAAAAAGAGACCGAATACGATTCCTGTATTCGGTCCAGGGAAATGGCTCTTGGGAGAGAGCCGTGCGCTAAAAGTTGGCATTAATGCAGGCTCAATCGCCTTGCTTTATAAGAATAGATGACCGTGACAGGTTTTCCAGTCCACACCCTCTGTGAGCTGAAAATTTTCGTCTAATAAACGGCATAAAATGAAAAAACCGCAGACATTTCGCGAGAAAGGCTGCGGTTTTTTGTTAATTTTCAGATGGATATACTACTGGTTAGCAAAGTTTCTCCGCTCGCTCAATAAACGGCGCTAAACTCATTTTTACGCCCGGCTGTTTGGGGGAGTCAACCTGAATGATGCTGAGCGGCTGCGCCTGGGTTTTTCCGGCTTTCACCTGTTCTTGCGCCACGTCGTTCAACGGATACTGAACCAGGGTGCTCGGGTTTATCACATACAACGCATTCCCCTCCCGACAGGTCAACATCACCTCTTCACGGTTAAACGCCCACTTATCTTTGCCCACTTCAAAACGGCTGACCGTGATAACTTGTGCTGCCAGCGCCGTACCCGACACGCTTAACAGCAATAAAGAAAAGATCATTTTTTTCATAATTTCGCCATTTTTAATCAAAAGGGTTCCCAGGTCGCAAACAGGCTTACACATGCCAGTACCCCGGCCCCCAAAACAATTTCAACCTGCGTAATACGGATAAACAGGTGATGAACCCGCGGCCTGGATGCTGCCAAGCGTGGCACCAGAAGATAGCGATTCACTAACGCCGCCGTCACCATCAGTAGAACAAGGCCACATTTCACCCATAAGGCGCGACCATAAGGTGTTGCCGTTGTCATGCCCCCCTGGATAAGCCAGGCGTTAATAAGACCGGTGGCAATTGCCCCTGCGACCGCAAGGTGACCATAGCGGGAGAAGCGCATCATGGTGGTTATCGCAAGCGTACGCCAGCGCCCATTGGTCAGACGTAGGCAATAAAGAAATGGCACCAACCCGCCCACCCATGCGGCAGCACAAAGTAGATGCAGCGCATGATTTGTCCGCTGCACTAACCCCATCGCGCCATCGCCCATGGCTGCATGACCGACACCTGCGAGCAGAATAAACTGCACCACCCCAAGAAGCAAAAGTCTCCGCATCATCTGACGGGGATGTACGCAGACAATCCCCAAAGCAACCCATGCCAATACAATCTGCCATAGCCAGACGCTACCAAACTGTGTTTGCAACACCGCTCGCCAGATGTCAGGTCGCCAGGTATCTGACCAGCCTCCCCCCATTAACCCGCCTTGTACGCCCAGCATCAACATTGCGGTAAGCGCACTGAGTACCAGCATTCCCCGTAGCAACTGAGAAAAGCGCTGTGTCAGTAAACGTCGTAGAGCAGGTGGTGCCCACCAGCCGCCGTAAAGTGTGCAGCCAAAAGCGACCATTAGTGAGGTGAAATGGATAAACCGTAGCGCAATATAGAGTGCCGTCAGCATGATTACTTAACGCTAAATTGATACTGGCCTTTCGTTTTATGGCCATCGACCGAAACAACGTGCCATTCAACGGTGTACAACCCTGATGCCAGCGACTCCGTCAACGGGACGACAAGCTGCTTTTTATCTGTCCCGTTACGTACCGCTTTGCCGATAGTGATGGTCTGCTGATTCGGCCCTTTCAGCGTTACGCCGCTAAAGTTATCTTCAATACCTTCTGAAAAGTTTAGCGTGAGTGTCTGCGGCGCGGGGCTGACTTCCGAATTAGCGGCAGGCGTTTGCTGCTGTAGATGCGCATGCGCTAAAGCCTGCGAAGTCGAAAAGATGCCTAACAAGAATAGCGATGCACAAAATGCGCGAGACGTGGTGAAGTTCATTTCCATCATTCCCTTTAGTTATCAATCTAGCTTAAAGAATAACGCTGTATAATGTTCGAGTCGAGATAAGCGCCCTATGGACTTGCCATTTTGCGAGACTCTTAGTAACTTTTGCGCGTTACCTTAAGGAGTCAATTATGCAAACCAATCTCGCCACCCTTCCACAAGATGAGATGGATAAAGTCAACGTCGACCTAGCTGCCGCAGGCGTCGCGTTTAAAGAACGCTACAACATGCCTATCGTGGCCGAAGTTGTCGAACGCGAGCAGCCCGAACACTTGCGAGACTGGTTTCGTGAGCGGTTGATTGCGCACCGTTTAGCGTCCGTCAATCTTTCTCGTCTGCCGTATGAGCCGAAATCTAAATAATGATTACGCTTAGTGACAAATCCTGACATCCGATTTGATACTCTTTTACAGAATAAAAGACCACTGACACGTGTTGAAGGATGCAACTATGCTGACATGGACTATTGCTGCGGCGCAATATGCGCCACGTAAAGGAGACGTCGCAGAAAATATCGCCCACCATCTGCGTTTTATCGATGCCGCCGCAAAGCAGGCATGCAAAGTATTAATTTTCCCTGAATTATCGCTCACCGGGCCCAATGATGAACAATACCTCCCGACCCCGCCCTGCGACGCCCAGCTTCAACCGCTGAGTGACGCAGCCCAGCGTTATCAAATGACCATCATTGCCGGACTGCCGGTCGACCAAAACGGCACACGGATTAAAGGCATCGTCATTTTCGCCCCTCACACCCGTCAACCGGCTAAACATCATCAGGGAAATGGAACCTGTCTTGCACCGGACTCCGATCAAATCAGCATCTTTGAACTTAACGATGAAGGCTGCGAGCTGTCACATCAGGCATCGCTGTTGGCGACCGTCAGCTCGATGGCTGAACCCCAGCAGCAGCGTACGACCCAGCGTTTGCAACGTTTCGCGCATAAGTATGCTATCGCCGTCCTAAAGTCCAATTATGCGAGCGGGACGTTTTCTGGGGGGAGCGCGCTATGGGATGAAAACGGACAACTTATCGTTCGTGCCGACAGCGGTGAATTGCTGCTCACCGGCAGAAAAAGCGCCCAGGGTTGGCAAGGCGAGATCATTCCTTTACGCTAGGCGTTTTTGGCCGGGAGTTCGCCATGCTGCGCGTTATCGATACCGAAACCTGCGACTTACAAGGGGGCGTCGTTGAGATAGCCTCCGTCGATGTTGTAGACGGTAAAATTGTCAATCCAATGAGCCACCTGGTGCGCCCTGACCGCCCTATCAGCGCCCAGGCGATGGCTATCCACCGCATCACCGAAGAGATGGTTGCCGACAAGCCGTGGATTGAAGATGTCGTTCCCTTCTACCAGGGAAGCCCGTGGTACGTGGCGCATAACGCCAGTTTTGACCGCCGTGTACTACCGGAAATGGAAGGCGAGTGGATTTGTACCATGAAGATGGCGCGCCGACTGTGGCCGGGTATTAAGTACAGCAATATGGCGCTGTATAAATCCCGCAAGCTGAGCGTGGCGACACCGCCAGGTCTTCACCACCACCGCGCCTTATATGACTGCTACATCACCGCAGCGCTGCTGATTGATATCATGGACGTTTCCGGCTGGACGGCGAACCAAATGGTTGACGTCACCGGACGCCCCGCGCTGCTGCGCACATTTACCTTTGGAAAATACCGCGGGCAGGAAGTGGCTGAGATCGCCAAAGACGATCCGGGCTATCTGCGCTGGCTGTTCAATAACCTTGAGCGCATGAGCCCGGAACTCAAAATGACGTTAAAGCACTATCTGGAGAAGTAACTAGCGCTCCGTTTGTCCGGGTAACGTGCCCTGCGCCAGCGCAATCAGGAAGGCGTATTCTAGCGCCACGCCTTCATAGCTCTTATAGCGCCCGGACTTACCACCGTGGCCAGAATCCATGTCGGTACACAGTAGCAGAAGGTTATCATCGACTTTCTGCTCACGCAGTT
Source organism: Kluyvera intermedia (assembly GCF_034424175.1). Taxonomy (NCBI): domain Bacteria; kingdom Pseudomonadati; phylum Pseudomonadota; class Gammaproteobacteria; order Enterobacterales; family Enterobacteriaceae; genus Kluyvera; species Kluyvera intermedia. The sequence continues at coordinate 2,082,324 of NZ_CP139986.1, read as the reverse complement.
TTGCCACCCATTTCGCCGGCTCCCAATACTGCACCTGAGAATCATGCAGCCCAGTGGTCACCAATAAATGCGGATATGCCTGCGCCTTGACGTTGTCATACGGGCTATAGGATTTCATGTACTGATAATAGGTTTCATCCTGAGGATTACCCCACTCTTCAAATTCCCCGGTCGTCAGCGGGATAGATTCATCGAGCATGGTGGTAACGACATCGACAAATGGCACCTGAGCGACCACCCCGTGTAACAGCTCAGGACGTTCGTTAATCACCGTTCCCATCAGCATACCGCCCGCACTTCCCCCCATACCGTAGCACAGCGCTGGATCACCGTAGCCTTTCATCAGTAGCGCATCGCAGACATCGATATAGTCATTAAACGTATTCTGTTTTTTGAGGAACTTGCCGTCTTCGTACCATTGCTGCCCCAACTCACCACCACCGCGAATATGGGCGATAGCAAAGACAAAACCCCGGTCGAGTAAGCTCAGGCGGCTACTACTGAAATCGGCGTCCATACTGGCACCGTAAGAGCCATAGCCGTAGACCAGAAGAGGATTTTTCCCGGCGCGGAAATGTTCATGACGATACACCAATGACACCGGAACATTGACTCCATCACGTGCCGTTACCCATAAACGCTCGCTGCGATAGTGGCTGGCATCAAAGCCTTTCACCTCTTGCTGTTTAAGCAGCTGGCGCGACCCGCTGTCCATGTCCAGCTCAAAGAGCGTATCCGGTGTGGTCATTGACGAATAACCATAACGCAGACAGGAGGTTTCAGGCTCCGGGTTATAGGCAATCCACGTTACATAGGTGGGGTCATCAAACGCAATTTCCCGCTCCTGCTGACTGTGGCGATGGATCTGCCGTAGACGAATTAACCCCTGCTGGCGTTCTTCCACCACCAGCCAATCGCGAAACAGGGTGAAATCTTCCAGCATCACCGTATCACGTGGCGGGATCACCGTTTGCCACGCGCTCTCTTCCCAGCTTTCGCTGCGGTAAAGGCCAAAGTTTTTACCGTCACGGTTGGAACGTAGATAGAACTGCTGCTGATAATGATCGAGGCTGTATTCATGATCTTTACGACGCGGCAGGTACGACTGAGGCTGTGCATGAGCTTTATCAGCATCCAGCAACAGCATTTCACTGGTGGTCGCACTGGAAAGGGCAATCACCACGTACTTACGTGAAGAGGTTTTATGTAGGCTGACATAGAATGCTTCGTCAGCTTCCTCATAAATTAACTCATCTTGTGAAGTGGGCGCGCCTATCTGATGACGCCAGACCTGCCATGGCAGCAGCGTGGTCGGATGCTGACGCACGTAATAGAGGGTACGTGAGTCATTTCCCCACACCACGCCAGGAGAGACATCTTCAATAACCTCCGGCAGCCAGGTTTCACTGTCCAAATGGCGGAAGCGCAAACCGTACTGGCGACGTGATAGAAAATCTTCGGTAACGGCCAGCAGATTATTATCTGGCGCAACATTGAGGCCGCCCAGCGTATAAAACTCACTGTCCGCCGCGCGTTTATTTTCATCAATCAGCAGCGACCAGGTTTCTTCGTTTAACGCCTGACGCTGGTAAATCGCATACTCGTGTCCCGGCTCATAGACCTGTCGGTAGCGGTAACCATTTTTGATATAGGGAGTGGAGACTTCACGGGGCGGAATTCGGTCAATAATCTCTTTAAGAACGTTGTCCTGTAAGCTGCGCTGCGAGGACATCGCCTCCCGCCCGTAGTCATTCTCCTGCTTTAAATAGTCAAGTACCGCAGGCTCAGACCGTGTGTCATCACGCAGCCAATAGTAGTTATCAATACGCGTATCACCATGCAATGTCATGGTGTGGGGGATCCGTTTCGCTTTAGGTGGCATCTCATTATTCATCTGTTTTAGTCACACCCTCTAAGGGTGGACAAATTAGACGGCGATGCAAGCAAAACCTGCGTTCTGACCGTTAAAGTTGCTGTTTTTGCAGCTGTAAATCCTGTTCAATCCCTTCACGTACTTCAAGCGGCAGTTTCAGTGCATCGCCCAGCGCGTTCAGATAGCTGCGCTCCATAAAGTGATCGATATCAATGGAGGCACAGCTGATGAAATAAAGCTCTAACGCCTCTTCTTCGTTATGAACGTCACGTGCCAAACGCTGCGGATCCAGCGGTTGCTCAATCGCCTGAGCGATGATCGCCCGTCCCTGCTCTTCCACACCCGCCTCACGCAACTGTTGCTCGATGGCAGCCTGTTCTTTTGCATCAATATGCCCGTCACTCTTCGCGGCAAAGACCAGCGCCAGAATCATGCGTTCAGTACGAACATCAAGCGGGGCCGCCGGTTCGCCGTATTTCGTTTCAGTTTGCGGGCTTGCACGCAATTTATCTTTATACTTGTTCCACAGCACGCTTCCGGCAACTGCACCACCGCCGACCAGCAGCGCGCCAGTGCCATACTTTGCAAGCATTTTGCGCGACGATTTGCTGGCCACCAGCAACCCAGCCAGCCCACCTAAAGCGCCAGGCACCAGCATCTGGCTGAGATCTTTTTTCCCGTCACCTGATTTCTGTCCAAGCAATGATTGCAGTTGATTAAGCCAACCTGACATATGACCTCCAGTAGAAATGCATTAATAACCCAGCCTAAGCGAGCAGATGTCAGGATATGTCTGTTACGCATAAAGATGCGCAAATTTAAGGTGATAGTGCCGACAAAACAGCGATAACAAGACAGACGCAAACGTTTTCGTTTATAATGCGTCAAATTTTGGATAGACGGTGGAATGGGTCATGACGTTATTAGGCACAGCTCTGCGTCCTGCTGCGACGCGCGTAATGCTTTTGGGTTCGGGTGAATTAGGCAAAGAAGTCGCCATTGAATGTCAACGATTAGGGATTGAGGTCATTGCGGTTGATCGTTATGCCGATGCGCCAGCAATGCACGTCGCACATCGTTCCTATGTTATTAATATGCTTGATGAGAGGGTGTTAAAGGCTCTGGTTGAGCAGGAAAAACCTGACTTTATCGTGCCCGAAATTGAAGCCATTGCCACCGACATGCTTATTGAGCTTGAACAGGCCGGTCAGCATGTGGTGCCCTGCGCCCGCGCAACAAAGTTAACCATGAATCGTGAAGGCATCCGTCGACTGGCGGCGGAAACGCTGAAGCTCCCCACTTCGGCGTATCACTTTGCCGATAGCGAAGCGCAATTCCGTCAGGCCGTCATTGATATCGGCCTACCGTGCATCGTTAAACCGGTGATGAGCTCATCCGGTAAAGGGCAAACCTTTATTCGCCATGAAGACCAACTGGCACAAGCATGGCAGTACGCACAACAGGGCGGACGGGCAGGTGCCGGTCGTGTCATTGTTGAGGGCGTGGTGAACTTTGACTTTGAAATCACCCTGCTGACAGTAAATGCCGTAGATGGCGTTCATTTTTGCGCACCGGTGGGTCATCGTCAGGAAGACGGCGATTATCGCGAATCCTGGCAGCCGCAGCAAATGAGCGAACTTGCACTGGCGCGGGCGCAGGAAATCTCACGTGAAGTCGTGTTGGCGCTTGGTGGCTACGGTCTGTTCGGTGTTGAACTGTTTGTCTGTGGTGATGATGTGGTGTTCAGTGAAGTGTCACCGCGTCCTCACGATACCGGGATGGTGACGCTAATTTCACAAGACGTCTCTGAATTCGCCCTGCACGTCCGCGCCTTCCTCGGCCTGCCGGTTGGCGGTATTCGTCAGTACGGCCCTTGTGCTTCCGCCGTGTTACTTCCACAGTTAACCAGCCGCAACGTCACTTTTGATAATGTGCAAAATGCGCTGGGCGCTGGCGTGCAACTGCGCCTTTTCGGCAAGCCGGAGATCGCCGGTTCCCGCCGTATGGGCGTCGCGCTGGCAACCGGTGATAGCGTTGAAGACGCCGTTGAGCGGGCAAAAATCGCCGCGGCGGCGGTCATCGTTCAAGGATAAGAAAAAAGGCGGGCTGCTTGCGCATACCCGCCCTTCTTTTCTGCTCCCCGGTCACAAGGCCGGGTAAAGCAACACCTTACAGTTTCGCGCCAGCAACCGCTTCGCGAGCCAGTTTGGTGATACGATCGTAATCGCCTGCTTCGAGCGCATCAGCCGGAACCAACCAGGAACCGCCGATACACAGAACGCTTTTCAGCGCCAGGTAGTCACGGTAGTTAGCCGGAGAGATACCGCCAGTTGGGCAGAAACGGATCTGAGAGAATGGACCAGCAATAGCCTGCAGCGCTTTCACGCCACCGTTCGCTTCAGCCGGGAAGAATTTGAACTCTTTCAGGCCGTGTTCCATACCCAGCATCAGTTCAGATACAGAGCAGATGCCCGGGATCAGAGGGATAGTCCCAGCCGTTGCTGCTTTCAGCAGGCTGTCGGTCAGACCCGGGCTGATAGCAAACTGTGCGCCCGCTTCGGTGACTTCTTTCAACTGCTGTGCGTTGGTCACGGTACCCGCGCCGACGATAGCATCCGGAACTTCTTTCGCAATGGCACGAATCGCTTCCATTGCACATGCGGTACGCAGCGTGACTTCCAGTACACGTACACCACCAGCAACCAGTGCTTTTGCCATCGGTACAGCGTGCTCAAGCTTGTTTACCACAATAACCGGTACTACTGGGCCAGTGGTCAGGATTGCTTCTGCAGTTGTTTTCCAGTTTTTCATCAGAAATTTTCTCTCGCCAGATCTACAAATCGTGTCATCTTAAAAGGTAATACAGGTTGCGCCCTGCTCTGCACCGGATAATTTTTCCCGTAGTGCACCGAACAGCTCACGACCTGTGCCCACGCGCGAAGCGCTCAGATCAGGAATATGCGGTTGACGCGCAGCCAGTTCGGCTTCATCCACCAGCAGCGTCAGCTCGCCAGTCTGGCCGTTCACGCGGATCATGTCACCGTCGCGCACTTTTGCCAGCAGTCCACCGTCATAGGCTTCAGGGGTCACGTGAATCGCTGAAGGGACTTTTCCGGACGCTCCAGACAGTCGGCCATCAGTGACTAACGCAATTTTGAAACAGCGGTCCAATAATACACCAAGTGGCGGCATAAGTTTATGTAATTCTGGCATGCCGTTCGCTTTTGGCCCTTGATGGCGCACAACAACAACGCAATCTTTATCCAGCAGACCCGCTTCAAACGCTGGTAGTACATCATGCTGGCTTTCAAAAATCACGGCAGGCGCTTCAATCACCTGGTTTTCAACCGGCACAGCTGAGGTTTTCATCACCGCACGACCAAGATTACCGCTCAAGACTTTGGTGCCGCCATGTTTAGAGAACGGCTTGTCAAAGGTTGCGATAATACTGTCATCAAGCGACGCGGTTGCGCCTTCACGCCAGTCCAGCTTGCCGTTATTCAACCACGGTTCCATGGTGTAATGAGACAGGCCGAAACCTGCTACGGTGTTCACATCTTCGTGCAGCAAACCGCCTTTCGTCAGTTCGCGTATCAGCACGGGTACACCGCCCGCAGCCTGGAAATGATTTATGTCAGCCGGGCCATTCGGATAGAGGCGCGCCATCAGTGGAACCACTTCGGAAAGATCGGAGAAATCATCCCAGTTGATGATAATGCCCGCCGCGCGAGCCATTGCTACCAGGTGCATGGTGTGGTTTGTTGAGCCGCCGGTTGCCAGCAATGCCACAATCCCGTTCACCACCACTTTCTCGTCAACCATTTTACCCAGCGGCATCCAGTCGTTGCCGTTGCCGGTCATACGCGTCACCTGACGTGCCGCCGCCGCGGTCAGTTCAGCACGCAGCGGAGCATCCGGGTGAACAAATGATGAGCCCGGCAGTTGCATCCCCATGAACTCAATCACCATCTGGTTGGTATTGGCAGTACCGTAGAAGGTGCAGGTTCCTGGCGCATGGTAGGAAGCGGCTTCGGAGTCCAGCAGCGCATTACGGTCAACTTTGCCTTCGGCATAAAGCTGGCGAATACGCACTTTTTCTTTGTTTGGCAGACCGCTGGCCATCGGGCCTGATGGGATGAAGATAGACGGCAAGTGGCCAAATGAGAGCGCAGCCATCGCCAGCCCCGGGACGATTTTATCGCATACACCAAGATAGAGCGCGCCATCAAACATATTGTGAGACAAGCCAACCGCAGCAGACATGGCAATCACTTCACGGCTCAGCAAGGAAAGTTCCATACCGTCCTGCCCCTGCGTGACACCATCGCACATGGCCGGTACGCCGCCCGCGACCTGACCAACCGCATTGACGCTGTGCAACGCTTTACGGATTTGATCCGGATAGTTTTCATACGGCTGATGGGCAGAAAGCATGTCGTTGTAGGAGGTAATGATCGCAATATTGTTACGCAGCATACTTTTCAGCGACGCTTTATCGTCAGCCTGACAGGCTGCAAAGCCATGCGCCAGGTTGCCGCAGGCCAGTTCTGAACGGTGAACCGTTTCAGTTTTTGCCTGCTCAATACGCGCCAGATAGGCTTCGCGCGTATCACGAGAGCGTTCGATAATGCGATTTGTTACCCGTAACATTACAGAGTTCATAAAGGCTCCTCAAAATTTTTCTGTCCAGGCCGCCAACAAATACGGTGAATACATTGGGCTAACTTATCAAAAACACCGGTATAGCGCAGCTCAGAGGCAAGTATCTACGGGTAGTGTAATAAAAAAAGCCCCGGGAGTGAATCCACCCGGGGCTTAAATGCGCAGAAAAAGCACTACATGCTGTGTTAGATCATGTTACCGGTAAAATAACCCTTACGGATTATCAATACCGCTTATTCGAACTCGTTCCAGGAACGACCATCACGGGTAATCATGGCAACAGAAGCCACTGGTCCCCAGGTGCCAGCCTGATACGGTTTTGGCGCATCATTATCGCTTGCCCACGCTTCGGTAATGGAGTCGACCCACTTCCAGGCTTCTTCCACTTCATCACGGCGCACAAACAGTGCCTGAATGCCACGCATCGTTTCGAGCAGCAGACGCTCGTAGGCATCAGCAAGGTGCGTTTGATTGAACGTTTCAGAATAGCTCAGGTCCAGCTTGGTGACTTGCAGATTGTGCTTGTGCTCCAGACCCGGAACCTTATTGAGAATCTGGATATCGACGCCCTCATCCGGCTGCAAACGGATGGTCAGTTTGTTCTGCGGCAATTCAGGCCAGGTTTCTTTGAACAGGTTCAGCTCAGGATTCTTGAAGTAGACGACAACTTCAGAGCATTTGGTCGGTAGACGTTTACCCGTACGCAGGTAGAACGGCACGCCAGACCAGCGCCAGTTATCAATATCCACACGAATCGAGACGAAGGTTTCAGTGTTGCTGGATTTGTTCGCCCCTTCTTCTTCGAGGTAGCCTGGCACTTTCTGCCCTTGCGCAAAACCAGCGGAGTACTGGCCGCGAACGGTTTTTTCGCGCACATTGCTGCGGTCAATTCGACGCAGAGACTTCAGCACTTTCACTTTCTCATCGCGGATACTGTCAGCGCTCAAATCTGAAGGCGGCGCCATGGCAATCATGCACAAAACCTGCAACAGGTGGTTTTGGATCATGTCGCGCATCTGGCCGGCCTGATCGAAGTAACCCCAACGACCTTCAATACCCACTTCTTCGGCCACGGTGATTTCCACGTGGTCGATCGTGCGGTTGTCCCAGTTGTTAACAAACAGGGAGTTGGCAAAGCGCAGTGCCAGCAGGTTCAATACCGTTTCTTTACCTAAATAGTGGTCAATACGGTAAACCTGGCACTCTTCAAAATACTCGCCAACCTGGTCGTTAATCTCACGGGATGTTTCAAGCGAAGTACCCAGCGGTTTTTCCATCACGACGCGCGCTGGTTTCGCATTCAGTTTGGCTTCACCCAGACCGCGGCAGATGGCGCCAAAGGTGCTTGGTGGCATTGCAAAGTAGTTGATGGTGGTACGGTTTTTTTGATCGAGCATCTCACCTAGACGGGAGAACGCGGGCGCGTCATTCACATCCAGATTGCAGAAATCAAGACGTGCGCTGAGGGTATCCCACAAACTTTCATCAATTTTCTCCTTCATGAAAGTTTCAAGCGCTTCGCGGACAACTTTGGTGTACGCCGCTTTGTCCCAGTCTGCACGACCCACCCCGATAATCCGGGTGTCCGAATTAATCTGCCCGGCTTTTTCAAGCTGATACAGGGAAGGCAGCAGTTTTCGGCGGGCCAGATCGCCCTTAGCGCCGAAAATGACCAGATCGCATGCCTGCGCCGTTTGCGTTACCGCCATGTCATTCTCCTCAGTTTAAGTTCCTGGTTCTGTGCCAGGCTACATATCCGTGATCTATCAGGTTTTCCTGAAAAACGACGGATATCATTGTAATTTTCTTACGGTGCACTGTACTGTGTTTACCAAATTGCCGAAACCCTTTAACGCCCTTCTCATCCGTCGATCGCACAAATCGGAACCGTTGTGGCAACAGCGTTAGGCAATCCGCCAATTTTGTTTGTTCTTTCGCCTCAATGGCGTCAGTTAAAATACGACGCTGATCATGTAATGAAAAAAAACAACATTTTTTGCCGTGCTTATTCACTTTATGACCGGGTTCGAGCGTATATTCTTGCTAAAACGCCCGAAGATTTCACCCATTAATGGAATCGTTTCAATCTATGAGCGCCTTGCTACGATGAACATGCTGGAAAAAATTCAGTCCCAACTGGAAAACCTTAGCAAATCCGAGCGAAAAGTCGCGGAAGTTATTCTTGCGGCCCCAGACCAGGCAATCCATTCAAGTATTGCCGCACTCGCCCTGGAAGCGGAGGTCAGCGAACCGACCGTTAACCGCTTTTGTCGCAGCATGGAAACGCGCGGATTCCCCGACTTTAAATTGCATCTTGCCCAAAGTTTGGCTAACGGTACACCGTACGTTAATCGTAATGTCGACGAAGATGACAGCGTCGAAGCCTATACGGCGAAAATTTTTGAATCCGCCATGGCAAGCCTCGCCCATGTGCGTCAATCGCTGGATATGTCGGCCGTCAATCGCGCGGTCGATCTCCTCACCCAGGCCAATAAAATTGCCTTTTTCGGGCTGGGGTCGTCGGCAGCCGTCGCACACGATGCAATGAACAAATTTTTCCGCTTCAACGTCCCAGTCATCTATTCTGATGACATTGTTTTGCAACGAATGAGCTGTATGAATTGCAGCGATGACGACGTTGTGGTGCTCATTTCCCATACCGGCAGAACCAAAAGCCTGGTTGAGATAGCCCAAGTGGCAAGAGAAAACGATGCGATGGTTATCGCCATCACTTCAGCCGGTACGCCGCTGGCACGAGAAGCCACTCTCGCCATCACGTTGGACGTTCCTGAGGATACCGACATCTACATGCCAATGGTGTCCAGGCTGGCACAGCTCACCGTGATCGATGTCCTGGCGACGGGTTTTACTCTACGTCGTGGTGCAAAATTCAGGGATAATTTGAAGCGAGTCAAAGAAGCATTGAAAGAATCGCGGTTTGATAAAGAGCTTTCAGCACACAGCGATAACCACTAAAAGCGATAATAATAGCGTCATTAATTAACTCATTCGGTAGCGCCAAGCTGGCGACATTGCCGAATTCCTGTTCACGCAACACCTAAGTTGTACTAGTCAACGGAGTATTACATGTCCAGAAGGCTTCGCAGAACCAAGATCGTTACCACATTAGGCCCAGCAACTGACCGCGACAATAACCTCGAGAAGGTGATTTCCGCTGGCGCTAACGTCGTGCGTATGAACTTCTCTCACGGTACAGCAGAAGATCACCAGCTTCGTGCTGATAAAGTCCGCGAAATTGCAGCAAAACTGGGACGTCATGTTGCCATCCTTGGTGACTTGCAGGGTCCAAAAATTCGCGTTTCGACCTTCAAAGAAGGCAAAGTTTTCCTCAATATCGGCGATAAATTCCTGCTTGATGCCAACCTGGGTAAAGGTGAAGGCGATAAAGAGAAAGTCGGTATTGACTACAAAGGCCTGCCCGCTGACGTTGTTCCAGGCGATATCCTGCTGCTCGATGATGGCCGCGTACAGCTGAAAGTTCTGGAAATTCAGGGCATGAAGGTCTTCACCGAAGTGACCGTTGGCGGCCCGCTGTCCAACAACAAAGGCATCAACAAATTAGGCGGTGGCCTCTCCGCTGAAGCCCTGACCGAAAAAGACAAAGCTGACATCCATACCGCCGCGAAAATTGGCGTTGATTACCTGGCGGTCTCCTTCCCACGCTGTGGCGAGGATCTGAACTACGCACGCCGTCTGGCACGCGAAGCAGGTTGCGATGCCAAAATCGTCGCGAAAGTAGAGCGTGCGGAAGCGGTTTGCAGCCAGGACGCCATGGATGACATCATTCTGGCCTCTGATGTGGTGATGGTCGCTCGTGGTGACCTCGGCGTTGAAATCGGTGACCCTGAACTGGTCGGTATTCAGAAAGCGCTGATTCGTCGCGCCCGCCAGCTTAATCGCTCGGTGATTACTGCGACCCAGATGATGGAGTCGATGATCACAAACCCTATGCCAACCCGTGCAGAAGTTATGGACGTGGCAAACGCCGTGCTTGATGGTACCGATGCCGTGATGCTGTCAGCTGAAACGGCTGCCGGTCAGTATCCATCTGAAACCGTGGCGGCTATGGCCCGCGTGTGTCTGGGTGCCGAGAAAATCCCAAGCATCAACGTTTCTAAACATCGTCTGGATGTACAGTTCGATAACGTTGAAGAAGCAATCGCGATGTCTGCGATGTATGCAGCAAACCACCTGAAGGGCGTAACGGCAATCATCACGATGACCGAATCCGGTCGTACTGCACTGATGACTTCACGTATTACCTCTGGCCTGCCGATCTTTGCCATGTCTCGTCACGAGCGCACGCTTAACCTGACGGCGCTGTATCGCGGCGTGACACCGGTATTCTTCGATAGCGCTTGCGATGGCGTAGCCGCAGCACACGACGCGGTGAACCTGCTGCGTGACAAAGGTTATCTGATGTCCGGCGACATCGTCATCGTGACCCAAGGCGATGTGATGAGCACCGTGGGCTCAACGAACACCACGCGTATCCTCACCGTCGAGTAAGTCTCTCTGGTGGTACAAAAAAGCCCAGTCCTGAGGACTGGGCTTTTTACATGGTCGCCCGGACAAGGCGTTTACGCCGCCCCCGGGAAGGCTCGGTGCCTATTTCCGGCGTCGTATTCGCTCGGCCGGGTTACCGAATTATTTCTTTTTCTTCGGGTACAGCTCTTTACGCTGGTAAGGCTCGACCTCACCCGGTTTGCGCGTTTTTAAAAGCTTTAAGATCCAAGTGTATTGTTCAGCATGAGGCCCGACAAATATTTCGACTTCCTCGTTCATGCGACGCGCAATCGTGTTGTCATCCGCTTCCAACAGATCGTCCATTGGCGGACGCACCATAATCGTTAAGCGGTGAGTATCGCCATTATAAACCGGGAAAAGCGGCACCACGCGCGCGCGGCACACTTTCATCAAACGCCCAATGGCGGGTAGCGTCGCTTTATACGTTGCGAAGAAATCGACGAATTCGCTGTGCTCCGCGCCGTGGTCCTGATCGGGCAAGTAATAGCCCCAGTAGCCCTGACGTACTGACTGGATAAACGGTTTAATACCGTCATTACGCGCATGCAGACGACCACCAAAACGGCGGCGAACGGTGTTCCACGAATAATCGAAGACTTTGTTGCCCTGGTTGTGGAACATCGCCGCCATCTTCTGACCCTGAGACGCCATCAGCATCGCCGGGATATCAACGCCCCAACCGTGTGGCACCAGGAAGATCACGTTTTCGCCATTGCGGCGCATTTCATCAATGATCTCCTGACCTTGCCAGTCGACGCGGTTAACGATCTTTTCCGGCCCTTTGAGCGCCAGTTCAGCCATCATAACCATCGCCTGCGGCGCGGTGGCGAACATCTCATCGATAATGGCTTCACGCTCGGCTTCAGTCTTATCGGGGAAACAGTAGAGTAAATTTATCTGCGCACGACGACGTGCACTCTTGCCCAATCGCCCCGCCAGACGACCGAGTTTACCCAAAAGCGGGTCACGAATTTTAGCCGGAATGTAAGCGATTCCAGCAAACGCCAGCACGCCTAACCAAGCGCCCCAGTATTGTGGGTGGCGGAATGATTTCTCAAACTCGGGAATGTATTCACTGTTATTTTTTTTCGTTTCCATGCCTGTTCCTGGGGTGAGTCATCGGGTCGGTGTGGATAAGCAGATAGTGTAGCGAGGCTAGGTGTTTCGCACAAAAGAAAAAGCCGATGCTGCTAAAGCACCGGCTCTGAACGCATACTTCTTAGACGAAATTAATCGAAACGCAGTTGCGGTAACACCTGTTTCACCTGCGCCAGGTAATCGGTACGATCGGAACCCGTTAACCCTTCGGTGCGTGGCAGCTTCGCGGTCAGCGGGTTTACGGCCTGCTGATTGAGCCATACTTCATAGTGCAAATGCGGGCCGGTTGAGCGACCGGTATTTCCGGACAGCGCAATACGATCGCCACGTTTTACCTTCTGACCCGGTTTCACTAACAGCTTACGTAAGTGCATATAGCGAGTCGTGTAGGTACGACCGTGTCGTAACGCAACGTAGTAGCCAGCGGCACCGCTACGTTTCGCCACCACCACTTCACCATCACCTACCGCCAGAACTGGCGTACCCTGCGGCATGGCGAAATCAACGCCACGGTGCGGCGCAACACGCCCGGTAACAGGGTTCAGACGACGCGGATTAAAGTTTGATGACACGCGGAATTGACGCGCAGTAGGGAAACGCAGGAAGCCCTTCGCAAGCCCGGTACCATTACGGTCATAGAACTTGCCATCTTCAGCGCGGATCGCGTAATAGTTTTTATCACCGGAACGTAAACGCACACCCAGTAATTGACTCTGCTCGCGTTTACCATCCAGCATTTCACGCGACATCAGCACGGAGAACTCGTCGCCTTTTTTAAGCTTACGGAAGTCCATCTGCCACTGCATCGCTTTAATGACTGCGCTGGCCTCAACGCTGGTTAAACCAGCATTCACGGCGCTGGAAACAAAGCTGCCGCCTACGGTACCTTTTATCAGGCTATTCACCCACTCGCCTTGCTGCATCTCACTGCTCATCTTAAAGCCGTTTGCAACGCGGTCGTAGGTGCGGGTTTCGCGGCGCGACATCTCCCAGGTCAGACGTTGTAGATCACCATCATCATTTAACGTCCAGGAGAGCTGTTGCCCCACTTTCATGTTTCTCAGGTCTTTATCCACCGAGGCAAGCTGGCTGATATTCCCCATATCGATGCCGTACTGATTCAGGATGCTGCTCAGGGTATCGCCCGTGGATACAACATACTCATGCACGCCCGTTTCGTTGTCGGCTTTATCGTCCAGTTCATCTTGAGGAATCGCTTCGTCTTCCTGAGCGGACTGGTCAATCGGCTCACTGGCTTCAGGCAACAGCGAACGGATCTCTTTTTTCTCCAGCTCGATCGTACGGATGACCGGTGAAGAGGTTGGATGGTAGACATATGGCCGCCAGACAGCGACGGCTAATGTGAGAACGGTGAGTGACCCCAGCATAACGCGGTGGGGTCTAGGCAAATTATTAAATGCCAGAGCGACAGAGCGGGCTATCTGCTGCACGTATTCACTTCCTTACTTATCTCCTTTCAGGCAGCTCGCATACTGGGTCGCCAGTTGAGTCAGAAACGCAGGGTAGCTCCCTTTACTCAACTGTATATTCGTGCCGAGAGGATCCAACGTTCCCATGCGAACAGAGGTTCCCCGCGCGACAGATTCAACGACAGCGGGCCTGAATTGTGGCTCAGCAAAAACGCAGGTTGCTTTTTGCTCAACCAACTGTGTTCTTATTTGATGTAAACGCTGCGCACCAGGTTGGATTTCAGGGTTGACGGTGAAGTGCCCAAGCGGCGTCAAACCGTAGTGTTTTTCATAGTAGCCATAGGCGTCATGAAAAACGAAGTACCCCTTACCTTTTACCGGTGCCAGCTCGCTCGCCACCTGCTTGTCGGTCGCGGCCAGATTGGCCTCAAAATCCTTCAGGTTGGCGTCAAGTCGGGCTCGACTCTGGGGCATAAGTTCCACTAATTTGTTATGGATTGCAACCGCCGACAGCCGCGCTATCTCAGGCGAAAGCCACAGATGCATGTTGTAGTCGCCGTGATGGTGATGTGCATCACCTTTTTCGCCATGAGCATGGTCATGTCCACCGTCGTGGTCATGATCGTCATCGTCGTCATCAGCCCCTTTCATGAGCAACGGTTTCACCCCTTCAAGCTGGGCTATGGTGACTTTTTTATTATCAGGTATGCTTTGCGTTGACTTATCCATAAACGCTTCCATTTCCGGACCAATCCAAACCACTAAGTCCGCGTTCTGTAAGCGTTTTGCGTCTGATGGGCGCAATGAGTAATCATGCTCTGAGGCACCATCTGGCAGTAAAACCTGCGTTTCGGTGACCCCATCTGCAATCGCAGAAGCAATGAAACCGAGTGGCTTAAGTGATGTGACGACGGCTGCGTCAGCACGCTGTGCTGCCGTTCCCCAAAGTGCAGCGGATAAAGCTGCGAAAAGAAGCGTATTTTTCTGTAACATTATGCGTCTGCTAATCGAAATGAATAAGAGATGTGTGATATTATAACATTCACTATCTTGTGCAACCCCTAATTGCTATGACTAATTTTGTATCTCTGGAAAATGTTTCTGTGAGCTTCGGCCAACGCCGTGTGCTCTCTGACATCTCGCTGAATCTTAAGCCAGGCCGCATTCTGACGCTGCTGGGCCCTAATGGCGCGGGCAAATCAACGCTGGTGCGTGTGGTGCTGGGTCTGGTAGCACCCAGCGAAGGCGTTGTCACCCGTGATAAGCATTTGCGGATTGGCTATGTACCGCAAAAGTTACACCTCGACGCGACATTACCGCTGACCGTCAAGCGCTTTTTACGCCTGCATCCTGCCACGCGCAAAGAAGATATCCTTCCTGCTCTCAAGCGAGTTCAGGCGGGACATTTACAAGATGCGCCAATGCAGAAGCTGTCGGGTGGCGAAAACCAACGCGTATTGCTTGCACGCGCATTGTTAAATAAGCCGCAGCTACTTGTACTGGACGAACCCACTCAGGGCGTAGACGTTAACGGTCAGGTCGCGCTTTACGATCTGATAAACCAGCTTCGTCAGGAGCTTAATTGCGCAGTGCTCATGGTGTCGCACGATTTACATTTGGTGATGGCCAAAACCGACGACGTGCTGTGCCTGAATCATCATATCTGCTGCTCCGGCACGCCGGATGTGGTGTCAATGCATCCTGAATTTATCTCCATGTTTGGCCCACGCGGCGCGGAACAACTGGGGATCTATCGCCATCAGCACAATCATCGCCATGATTTACAGGGCCGTATTGTTTTACGTCGGGGAAATGGGCAGTCATGATTGAAATTTTACTTCCCGGCTGGCTTGCCGGAATGATGCTGGCGTGTGCTGCAGGCCCGCTGGGCTCTTTTGTGGTCTGGCGTCGCATGTCCTATTTCGGCGATACGTTGGCCCATGCTTCGCTACTAGGCGTGGCTTTTGGCCTGCTGCTGGATGTGAACCCATTCTATGCGGTTATTGCGGTCACATTACTGCTCGCCGCCGGTCTGGTATGGCTGGAAAAGCGCCCCCACCTCGCGATTGACACTTTATTGGGTATTATGGCGCACAGTGCGCTGTCGCTCGGCCTGGTCGTCGTCAGCCTGATGTCGAACATCCGTGTCGATCTCATGGCTTATCTGTTTGGTGACCTGCTTGCAGTAACTCCGCAGGATCTGATTTCAATCGCCCTCGGCGTGATGGTGGTGCTGGCAATTTTGTTCTGGCAGTGGCGTAACCTGCTGTCGATGACCATTAGCCCGGATTTAGCGTTCGTTGACGGCGTGAAACTACAGCGCGTTAAGCTATTGCTGATGCTGGTGACGGCGTTAACGATTGGCGTGGCAATGAAGTTTGTCGGAGCGCTGATAATTACGTCATTACTGATTATTCCAGCCGCCACGGCACGTCGTTTCGCGCGGACGCCAGAGCAGATGGCAGGAATTGCGGTCGGTATCGGGATGATAGCCGTTACCGGCGGGCTGACCTTCTCAGCGTTTTATGACACGCCTGCGGGACCTTCCGTCGTGCTGTGCGCGGCGCTGCTGTTTATATTCAGTATGATGAAGAAACAGCCTAATACTTAAATAACGATCATCACCTCCACAGGAGGTGATTTGAGATTGGCTAACTCAATAAGCGCCGATGAAATTATCGGTGCTTATTTTATTACTTGGTACACGTTGCTAAATGCAATTTGGCGCCCTGGACGTTTTTACCGCCTTCAATATCAAGACACTTGAGAACACCATCGGAATCAGTTTTTTTCAGCTGTCCGTTTACATGGTCCCAATTACTTGCTACTGGATTATATTCGCGTATATAAACTTTACCGTCTAATGGTGCGTAACTATAATCCGGATGTGCATCCAGTCGCAGCGCCCCATTAATAGCGAAAGTAACCTGACGAATATTCTGCATACCTGGATTAGAACCACATACTTCCATCGTCGCCTGCTGGAAAGCAACGCCAGTCATACATAACGTTTGCCCATTGCTGGTATTTTCAAGTCGATCATTGACCATTTTCCATGTCTGGGTACCTGAAATAGCGGCATTCGCTACACCAGACATCGCGGCTATAGTCAGGACAGCAATAGATAGAACTTTCATTGATTTCATTTCTGGACTCCTCATGTGTTAGTGAAATTGATTTATAACCTGGGTACAAAGCTATAAATTCATCACAAATGAGCGAGTTATCTAAAAATGATATGGATGATTTTTCAGATGAGGTACAGAACTGGTCATACTCACTGGCGGGATTAGATATCCCGCCCGCCCATCATTACGGCATTTCTGGCGGCGTGATGCCAAAGTGAGTCCACGCACGCGATGTGGCAATACGTCCACGCGGTGTGCGCTGCAAGAACCCCTGCTGAATCAAATACGGCTCCAGCACGTCCTCAATGGTTTCTCGTTCCTCGCCAATTGCCGCCGCCAGGTTATCTAAGCCAACCGGGCCGCCAAAGAACTTATCAATCACCGCCAGCAGCAGCTTGCGGTCCATATAATCAAAACCTTGCGCATCAACGTTCAGCATATCCAACGCCTGTGATGCAATATCGACCGAAATCGTGCCGTCGTGTTTCACTTCCGCATAGTCACGTACACGACGTAGTAAACGGTTTGCGATACGCGGTGTCCCACGCGCACGGCGGGCCACTTCCAACGCACCGTCTTCACTCATCTCCAGCCCCATAAAGCGCGCGCTGCGCCCAACGATATGCTGAAGATCGGGAACCTGGTAGAACTCCAGGCGCTGAACAATACCAAAACGGTCACGTAGCGGCGAAGTTAAAGAACCGGCTCGCGTCGTCGCGCCAATTAGCGTAAACGGAGGGAGATCGATTTTAATCGAACGCGCCGCCGGCCCTTCACCAATCATGATATCGAGTTGGTAATCTTCCATTGCTGGATAGAGAACCTCTTCCACCACCGGAGACAGACGGTGGATTTCATCAATAAACAGTACGTCGTGAGGTTCGAGGTTAGTCAGCATTGCCGCCAGATCGCCCGCTTTCTCAAGCACCGGGCCAGACGTGGTGCGCAGATTCACGCCCATCTCGTTAGCCACAATATTCGCCAGCGTCGTCTTACCCAGCCCCGGCGGGCCAAAGATCAGCAGGTGGTCAAGCGCATCGCCGCGCATTTTTGCCGCCTGGATAAAGATCTCCATTTGCGAACGCACATGCGGCTGACCGATATATTCGTCCAGTAATTTTGGACGAATGGCGCGGTCTGCCACCTCTTCCGCCATGGTGCTGCCTGTTGAGATCAGGCGGTCTGCTTCAATCATCCTCTACCTCATAGCGCCGCGCGGAGCGCTTCGCGGATCAATGTTTCACTGCTGGCATCCGGACGAGCGACTTTGCTCACCATCCGGCTGGCTTCCTGAGGTTTATAGCCCAGCGCCACCAGTGCAGCAACCGCTTCTTGCTCGGCGTCATCGTCCGTTGGGCCCACTGGAGAGGTCAGAACCAGGTCGGCCGCTGGCGTAAACAGGTCACCATGCAATCCTTTAAAGCGGTCTTTCATCTCGACAATCAGGCGCTCAGCGGTTTTCTTGCCGATACCCGGCAGTTTCACCAGCGCACCAAGCTCTTCGCGCTCAACCGCGTTAACAAACTGCTGCGCCGACATGCCGGAGAGAATTGCCAGCGCCAGTTTTGGCCCTACGCCGTTGGTTTTAATCAGCTCTTTAAACAGCGTACGTTCCTGCTTGTTATTAAAGCCATACAGCAGTTGTGCATCTTCACGCACCACAAAGTGCGTGAAGACTATCGCTTCCTGCCCAGCTTCCGGCAGCTCATAAAAACAGGTCATCGGCATATGCACTTCATAGCCTACGCCGCCCGTTTCCAGAAGAACCAACGGGGGTTGTTTTTCGAGAATGATGCCTCTGAGTCTGCCTATCACATGACGCTCCTGCGTTAAGGGCTAAAAAGGTAATGTACTATCATAAAAAAAGGCTGGATATTTATCCAGCCCATTTTCTTATTATCGCAGCCGCCCACGCGCTAAATTCAACCGCGACTCGCTCATTTGCATAGCGTTCTGGCTGACGTGGCAGTGGGTAATGGCGATGGCTAGCGCATCCGCCGCATCCGCCTGCGGGTTAGCAGGAAGCTTTAATAGCGTGCGCACCATGTGCTGCACCTGGCTTTTTTCCGCGCTACCGATACCGACGACGGTCTGTTTGACCTGACGGGCGGCGTATTCAAAAACCGGAAGATCCTGATTAGTGGCGGCAACAATTGCCACCCCACGCGCCTGCCCCAGCTTGAGCGCCGAATCGGCATTTTTTGCCATAAAGACCTGCTCAATGGCGAAATAGTCCGGCTGGAACTGGGTGATGATTTCCGTCACGCCTGCATAAATTAATTTCAAGCGCGATGGGAGATCGTCAACTTTGGTGCGAATACATCCGCTGCCGAGGTAGGTTAACTGGCGACCCACCTGACGGATCACGCCATAACCGGTGATGCGTGACCCCGGGTCAATGCCGAGAATAATAGACATCACGCACCTCCTGGTAGTTTACGGCACAGCCACCTCATTCTAAGGTCGCTGCAACCTCGTCAGAGATTTCGCCGTTATGGTAGACTTCCTGAACGTCGTCACAGTCTTCCAGCATGTCGATAAGACGCATCAGCTTCGGTGCTGTTTCAGCATCCATTTCCGCTTTAGTGGATGGGATCATCGACACTTCAGCTGCATCGGCTTTCAGACCAGCGGCTTCCAGCGCATCACGCACTTTGCCCATATCTTCCCACGCGGTGTAGACATCAATCGCGCCGTCGTCGAAGGTCACAACATCTTCTGCACCGGCTTCCAGCGCCGCTTCCATGATGGTGTCTTCGTCGCCTTGCTCAAAGGAAATGATGCCTTTTTTGCTGAACAGGTAGGATACGGAGCCATCAGTTCCCAGGTTACCGCCGGTTTTGGTGAAGGCATGACGGACATCTGCAACGGTACGGTTGCGGTTGTCAGACAGACACTCGATCATGACCGCCGTGCCGCCAGGACCGTAACCTTCATAAATGATGGTTTCCATGTTCGAGTCTTCATCACCGCCCACACCACGCGCGATAGCACGGTTTAAGGTGTCACGCGTCATGTTGTTCGACAGCGCTTTATCAACAGCCGCGCGCAGACGTGGATTCGCGTCCGGATCGCCACCGCCAAGCTTAGCCGCTGTCACCAGCTCACGAATGATTTTGGTGAAGATCTTGCCACGCTTAGAATCTTGCGCCGCTTTACGATGTCTGGTGTTGGCCCATTTACTATGACCTGCCATAAAATTATCTCCAAAAAACTATGCCCTTTCAGGCAGCGTTAATGACAAATTCTTCAATCGCCTGCTGATTGCTCCACGATTTGGTGAGCGCCGCCGCAGCGGGTGCGTCGAGCCATTGGTAGGTCAGGTGTTCAGTGAACACGATCTCTCGCTCGTGGGGAAGCGCAAGGCAGAACCAGGATTCTGTGTTGCGCTCAATGCCAGGAGCATAGCGATGACGCAAATGTTGAAAAATTTCAAACTCCACCGTGCGTTGACAGTCCATCAAGGTCAGTTGCTCAGAAACAACGTCAATGGTGACCTCTTCATTTACTTCACGCAGGGCAGCTTGCGACGCGGTTTCCCCCTCTTCCAGACTGCCGGTAACCGACTGCCAGAAATCCGGGTCATCGCGCCGCTGTAACATCAGCACCCGCTTGCTGTCCTGGGCATAAATCACAACCAGAATAGAAACGGGCCGCTTGAATGACATGTTACTTGTTCTCCGCCGACTCTTTTGGCTCTTTTGCCACAACCTGAATACCCAGCTCACCTAACGATGCCGGATTCGCGAAGCTTGGTGCTTCGGTCATCAGACAGGCGGCAGCAGTGGTTTTCGGGAAGGCGATAACATCACGAATGTTGTCGGTGCCGGTCAGCAGCATGGTCAGACGATCCAGACCAAATGCCAGACCTGCATGCGGTGGAGTACCGTATTTCAGCGCATCCAGCAGGAAGCCAAACTTCTCGCGTTGTTCCTGTTCGGTGATGCCCAGGATACCAAACACGGTCTGCTGCATGTCGCCACGGTGGATACGCACGGAACCGCCGCCCACTTCATAACCATTGATGACCATATCGTAAGCGTTAGCAACCGCGTCTTCCGGTGCCGCTTTCAGCTCTTCTGCGGTCATGTCTTTTGGCGAGGTGAACGGGTGGTGCATTGCGGTCAGACCGCCTTCACCGTCATCTTCAAACATTGGGAAGTCGATAACCCACAGCGGCGCCCACATGTTTTCGTCGGTCAGGTTCAGATCTTTACCCAGCTTCAGACGCAGCGCGCCTAATGCATCCGCAACCACTTTCTTGTTGTCGGCACCAAAGAAGATCATGTCGCCATCTTGCGCACCGGTGCGCTCCAGAATCGCTTCCACAATCTCAGCGGTGAGGAATTTCGCTACCGGGCTGTTGATGCCTTCCAGGCCTTTAGCACGCTCGGTCACTTTGATGTAAGCCAGGCCTTTCGCGCCATAGATCTTCACAAAGTTACCGTATTCGTCGATAAGCTTACGGGTCAGTGATGCCCCGCCCGGTACGCGCAGCGCAGCAACGCGGCCTTTCGGATCGTTAGCAGGACCTGAGAAGACCGCAAATTCTACGGATTTCAGCAAGTCAGCAACGTCCACCAGCTCCATCGGGTTACGCAGATCCGGTTTGTCGGAACCGTAACGACGTTCAGCTTCCGCAAAGGTCATGATCGGGAAGTCGCCCAGATCCACGCCTTTCACGTCCTGCCACATCTGGCGAACCAGCGCTTCCATGATTTCACGCACCTGAGGCGCGGTCATGAATGAGGTTTCGACGTCGATCTGGGTAAATTCTGGCTGACGGTCAGCACGCAAGTCTTCATCACGGAAGCATTTTACGATCTGATAGTAACGGTCGAAGCCGGACATCATCAGCAACTGTTTAAACAGCTGTGGAGACTGTGGCAGCGCGTAGAATTTACCTTTATGTACACGAGACGGTACGAGGTAGTCGCGCGCGCCTTCCGGAGTCGCTTTGGTCAGCATTGGGGTTTCGATATCAAGGAAACCGTGATCGTCCATAAAGCGGCGCACGAAGCTGGTGATTTTGGCGCGCGTTTTCAAACGCTGTGCCATTTCCGGACGACGCAGGTCGAGGTAGCGGTATTTCAGACGCGCTTCTTCGGTATTGACGTGGTTGGAGTCCAGCGGCAGTGCTTCTGAACGGTTGATGATCGTCAGGTCAGACGCCAGCACTTCGATTGCGCCGGTCGCCATATCGGCGTTGACGTTCTTTTCATCGCGCGCGCGCACGACGCCGGTCACCTGAATGCAGAACTCGTTACGCAGTTCAGAGGCTAACTTCAATGCATCCGCACGATCTGGATCGAAGAATACCTGAACGATGCCTTCACGGTCGCGCATGTCGATAAAAATGAGGCTGCCGAGATCACGACGACGGTTGACCCAACCACACAGAGTCACCTGCTGCCCAACGTGGGACTGTCGAAGCTGTCCGCAATATTCTGTACGCATGAGATATCCCTTAACTTAGCCGTCGGCGGATTGTCGCCTGCCGTGCAGGCTTAACTGTCGCAGCTTTAGCTGAATGTCACTATTAGATGAAAAAAGGGGGCTATTATACTGGAAATTCTCGCCCACGATAAGCCCAGTGCGGTTTATACGCCTGTTTGCTGAACGCTTATTGCCTACGCTCACAAAAATTAACAATATTTATCCATTCAATCACCTGGCGACGATTGTAAGGTATGCTCCAACAGCCCGCTCAGAGAGGAAAAACCATGCTGAAGTTTGACGCCAACAAAACCGCCCTTGTAGTGATTGACCTGCAAGAAGGTATTCTGCCGTTTGCCGGTGGTCCGCATACCGCCAGCGATGTGGTGGCACGAGCCGCACGTCTGGCCGATAAATGCCGCGCCGCATCCATGCCGGTGGTGATGGTTCGCGTTGGCTGGTCGGCTGACTTTGCCGAAGCATTAAAACAGCCAGTTGACATGCAAGCTCCCGCTAAAGCACTGCCGGACAACTGGTGGATTTACCCGTCTTTGCTGGGCAAACAGGACAGCGATATTGAAGTGACCAAACGCCAGTGGGGCGCATTCTACGGAACCGATCTTGAAATGCAGCTGCGTCGCCGCGGTATTGAGACGATCATTCTGTGTGGCATCTCCACCAACATCGGCGTCGAATCGACCGCGCGTAATGCATGGGAGCTGGGCTTCAACCTGATTATTGCCGAAGACGCTTGCAGCGCCGCCTCTGCCGAGCAGCACAGTGGCAGCATGACGCATATTTTCCCGCGCATCGCTCGCGTCCGCAGCAGCGACGAGATTCTTGCCGCGTTATGATTTATCTAGGTCTGCCCCAATGGTCGCACCCGAAATGGGCGCGATTGGGGATCGCTGGCCTTGAAGATTATGCCCGCCACTTTAATTGCGTGACGCGGGCTATTTAAAAATCACTAAAGAACGCCCAAGAGCATGTGTTTTCTTTAGCTTATTCATACAGTTAAAACCTCGCCACATATGAAAATCGGTAAGGTTCATATATGGCAAAGCGTCCCATACGTGTCCCATAATGCCCCAAAAATAGCATATTTGTCCCACTAGTGCCCCACAAGACGCTTCTTAAAATGTCTCTATCCCTAGTACATTGAGTTACATTGGTGCATTCGGGTTGCCGGTACCCCCTTCCTTGATGCAATGCGCGAGAATTGCCAGGAACCTTTCCCTAATTCGGAAGTCTGATAATTGAATCCATCCAATATTAAGAAGAATTATGATCACTAGCCTCTCATTGATATTTTCTGTAATAATCGCCCTATGTATCACGCTGTACGCTGTAGTAAAGGTAGGGGTTGCTGTGTCTAACAATCCAGACAGAAATGATAATTAACCTCTACATTAACGATAACGTGACCTCTCGTTAATTTCTTTTAATAAAATGCATCAAATCACCGGGGGAATCATCAAAGTCAGTGGTTCTGGCATCATTGATGATGTAAGTGATCACCCCGAATACACCTCTCAACGGCGAGCTACCATCGCGCACTTTTGCTGCTCACCACCTTATCCGTCACTCCTTTGGAGGCAATCTTCAATGCCTGGTTGAATGCAATAACTGTTACTGGCCTTTGCTGAAATTTGACCCGGTTGGAGTGACTCTGAAAAACGTAAACATCGTGGGGATATTTGTCCCTGCGCCTCTGTACAATGTGGCGAACAACGGCTGGTACAGATAGGATTTTCTCTTCAAATCTTCCGTTCGCCTCCACTACAAGGGAGTCACCTATAAGGTTACCGTATCGCAGACTGACCACCCTACCAATGCTGACTGGTAAGATATGAAGAAAAACCCATAAGTCGGACCATGTGTCGCTGATATCTTTCAGTTTACAATTTATCGATGCGAATTCATGTAACGTTAACTGGCTCATGTTGTGTACTTTTTTTTCTGGCTGATTTGCACCAAGCTTATCAAAAAAAAATGGATAAAATCATGATTAGCTCTCATTCCCGCGCTCATGCAAGCTCCGGCTGTAAACAGAGTCAGCAGGCATCTCAACGCGCACCGAGATAAATACATCATCCGGGATATCCACTGGCTCACCACTCAGCCCGGTTATCAGCTTGTAAGTGGCGTAGTAGCGCCGCTTTCCGTATCGCATGACTGTTAAACTCTGCGCTCCTGAAGATCAGTAATTTGTTTCTGCAACTCCTGGATTGATAACGTCAGTTTGGCAATCATGGCTGTCTCGTCCAGAGAATAAGCATCAGCGGCGTTGTTTTCATCGAATCCCTCTTCAAGACCTTTGCCCTTCACACACTCCGGGGATAGTTCAACTAAGTCATTTGCAATAAAACCAAACTGCGTCTCACTTTCAGGAATGATGCCTCGCTTCTTAAACTTGAAGGTCGCGGGACGCCACTGCATTACCTCAGCCAAAGCGGAAGCTCCGTTAACGTATGCAATTTCTTTCTTAAGCAATTTGTCGGATGTGGTGGCTAACTGAATTGAACCCATTCGGGAGTTATCAACCCAAAGGTCTACCGGGCCGCTAACGAAATTAAGGAACGTAGAGTACATTTGTGGCCCACCATAAAGGCCAGGCTGGCATAAAATGCCCCCGTTAGAGTAAAAAACTGTCCGCCTGTTCCCTACGGAATCCAGATTCAGGATGACACGGTTAGTGCCATCAACGAAGTCAGCACGTGATCCCCGGAGCCTCGCTGCTTCCTGGCCAGGAATGACATCAAACCCCATAGAGTGGGAAAAAACGCCATCCGTTCCCCATGCCAGGTTCACACCACTATTAATTTGCCCCCCAGACTTACCATTTATCGTATCAAGGCGAGGATCCGTGGCATCTGCTTTAGCTTCCACGCTACTCATCAGTTTTTTAGCCGATGGCCCTGTCGTCTGGCTGGTATCTGGAAGCGTAATGGTGACATCGCCAGTAGCGGTGAAGAACTGCTGCCAGTTCCGTTTGTCGAAGTTAAGCCCCCGCAGAGCTTCGGCGCTTTGTGTGACAAGTGCAGCGGTAACCAGGTTCATTGCAACACGCGGCACGGCATACCATGCTGCTCCCGCCTGACTTGGGCCAGTGAAGTTACTCACCAGCGTCAGCGATGTATTACTGTTAACGCTTTTCACCGGGAGTGAGTACGGAATACCGCCTACAGTAACAACGGCGAAATCACCGGCCGCCAGTTCGGTTGTGAAGGCCGTGCCGGAACCGGTAACAGCGGCTGATTTGTTGGTCAGGGTTAATGTTCCTGCTGACATAGTGACTCCAGAATTTAGAAAATAAAAAACCCCGCCGAAGCGAGGTTAGTGATTGGGATAGAAAGCAGCCTCTACGAATAAAGTCGCGTATCGATGTAGATATACTGTTTTTTAAATCGTGGTGTGGGAGCCTGCCCGTTAATCTGTTCGCTGTAAATGGAATACCCGCCAACGATGTTGTCATATGCGCGTGCCGTCAGCGTCCCATAAATATAAATTCCAGCAGCAGGATCTAACGGGACAAGGTAATTTGAACTCATACCGGATACTACTGCCGCCGGAAGCCCGACATTAACGTCGTAGTTTGCACCATTGCCATTTCCTGAACCGTTCCACGGGTTATCTACAAAATGAAGCTCAAGCGGTAAACAGTCTGTATTCCAGACCATATCGCCGTTAGCGTTATACACTGCCATTCCAACACCATGCGCAACAGGAACAACGTTTGCGAACACGTAGACATGACCGCCTACCCCATTGCAGTTTAAATTCAGATTCCATTTCCCATTTGAAGCAACCGGAATAACATAAGCGGCACCGGTTGCAGAATCGTTACGGATAAATGAAATCACGTTTGCCGTGGCTGGAATGTCTGTGGGGATCGTCATATTTCCTGTGAAACGATATACACCGATAAAATTCATCGGTGTGACTTCAGGACTAATAAACAGACTACCGTCTTCACGAAAAATTTTAATACCATAACTCATTTGTACATCACCAATATTGGCTGATTTACTGATGCGTTAGACCAGGTAACCGTGCCATTGGCAACGGTCGCCGATGCCGGAGTCTGGCCTTTTGACCCGCTTGGGGTGAATATGTTTTGCGGATCTGCGACCAGGGTTTTGCCCTCAACGACCGGATAAGCCTTAGAGCCTGACGCTGGCGAAGTGATAACTGAGGCAACAAAGGTGGGATTGAATCGCCCTACCAGCTCATTCCCCTTAGCGTCGAACAACTGCACTCCGTAAGCCATAATCATCCCCTTTACATTGGTAGTTTGTCAGGTGTTCAGTAGACTTCCAGCCAGGAAAGAATCGAACATAAAGACCATTAATCGGTCTGACCCAATACGTCCCATTTTTATCAATGCGGATCTGTTTGATAGAAACTGTCGCAGTACGAAGTTCAGCACCGGCACCTAAATGCGAAGAATATACAGCCGTACAATCGACACTTTTAACGCCACTATTTAATGCCTGAGAAATAGAGGCGCAACCGCTAATATTTGCCAACAACAACCCGAAGAGTATTATTTTTGTCATATACCTTCTGTCCGTAGTTATCTATTGTGGTTCTACCATCACCTGCATTAGAACCATTAATTTCAAACGTTCCGTCTGCTTTCATGATGGTGCCCGTTTGGCCCGCAACATAATTCGATGAACGAAGCTCACCAATCTTTGCAAGAGTGATACTGGTATACTGAATAAACGCATCACTGATAAATACCTGCCCATTAACCACGGCAAAAGGTGAATATTGCGTATCACCACTGCCGCTCATCAGTACGAACTGGTTAGCGTTAAACCCAATCCGGGTAACCACTGGCTTTCCGGCCTCCGCCAGCACGGCAATCGACATCCCGGCGTCATACATCACACCGTTAATTCGAACCCCGGTTTTGAGGGTGTAAATCGCTGAGGCTCCAGTAGCATCAACGACGGCGGTCAGCTTATCTTCCAGTGCAGCAGTTACGCCATTGAACTGCGCCTGCACCTGCGTGGACATTTCCGCCATGGCCTTATCCACATCAGCGATAGTTGTCTTCACTACCAGGATATCAGCGCGGACCTCACCTAACTGAGCAAACTGATGCTCAACGGTTCCGTGGTTCGCCAGCGCGTTCTGCATAATGCCTTCAAGGTTGGTATCAATATCTCCCGTCAGGCGGTCACCATCTTCTGATGTCAGAAAATCGCCGGCTATATCTCCCAGATAATCATCCGCATTATCGTTAGCCATTCCTCGCAACCAGTCCGTCCAGCCAGATTCGTTCCCCGATTTATCGACGAGCTGCGCGCGGTACCAGAACTCCTGCCCAGCTTTAAGACCCAACTGGACATATTCGGACTGCGGATACGGGACATCAGACAACAGGAGCGGATTAGAATGATCGGCGTTGGCGGTGTACTGAATTTCAGTTTTGAGTGTATCGGCGGTATTCGACGGGAATCCCCAGTTCAGACGGATGCCCCAGTTAATACCAGTCGCGGCAAATCCAACCGGCTTCGGTGGATTTCCCACTTTGCCGGTAAGATTTACTTCTGATGATGTCGCCCAGACTGATGAAACGTCGCTGGCGTTCACCGCCCTGACGCGGACCAGATAGCGACCTGAGTAGACACCCTGCACTTCAAAGCCGAGAGAAGAGGTTCGGGGCACGCTTACCCAGTTTCCGCTGTCACGCCGCCACTCCGCCTCATACGCAACAGCACCCTGAACTGAATCCCAGGCAACGCGCATAGTGGTAATCGCAATGTTCTGGTTAACCGTTGAGTAACTGTCAACGACAATATTTTCTGGGGGAGCCTGAACCCCTGGTGGAATGACGCTGATCGGACGCTCGTCCAGTCTTGCGCCGGTATCAACGGCGGAATAGATGTCAGGGTTGTAAGTCGTCCCGGTGACTTCGAAGGTGCCGTCGTTGTTGTCCCGCGTTCCCGTTACACGGAAAAGCGCTATAGTCAGATCGTCAGAATCCACACCCCAGTTACATTCAACCTCCGGCGTTTCACTGTAGGGCGTGGTAACTGTCACGATGCTTCCGTTAACGGCCTGAACGGTTCTGGCCTGAGCCATGCCAGATGGCAGGTTCAAAAACAGCCGGTTCCCGGCTTTCACATCACTAGCGCGATCGAGTGTTATGTTGCGGCCGTTAACCGCACTCACCCTTCCGCCGATAGTTCTTCCGGCCAGCTCGTTAGCAGCCACGCCAATTACCTCCCCGACAGGAGGAACATCCATACCAGTACTGAAGGTCACTACCTCGCCGATACCGTTAGTAAGCAGCGCCCAGCGCCCCCGCCGGTTTGCCTCTGACTGCCTGGTACAGCCGATTGCAGTCATTTCTAACTGACGATAATCGAAGCGCATGGCCAGATCGTTATCGTAAACAGGCTCAGGCGTGTCTTTGAAGTGGTTGGCTGGGTCTGACCAGTTCACCAGTGCGGCAGTATTTCGGGTGGTTTCACTCGGGTCCGCAAAGGTAAATTTTCCCTCAACAACGCTGGCATGGTTATAGATGTGCCACACATCGCGGGGCATATCAGCCAGGACATACATCTTATTGTCGCCCCAGTACGTCATGCCGCGAAATATACCCGCCAGATCACGAAGTACGGTCCAGGCGTCATTACGGTCCTGGATATAAACGTTGCAACGAAAACGAGGCTCCGTCCCGCTTCCGCCCTTGCCGTCTGGTACCTGCTGATCGCAATACTGGGCGATGCGATAAAGCTCCCATCTGTCTATCTGAGTCGCATCGATTCTTTGACCCAGCCCGAAACGCTCGTTCAGAATGATATCGTAATAAATCCAGGCAGGGTTATCCGTCCATGCCCATTTAAATACGCCCTCCCATGTACCAGAGTAAGTCCGGGTTTCTGGATCATAAGTGTCTGGTACACGGATGATTCTCCCCTTCGGATTGCACACAACCTGAGGAATGCCATTAGGAAACTGCTTTGCGTCAAACTCTACATACAGCAGCGCTGTGTTAACGTAGCGAAGTTTGGCGTCAATAATTTCAGTTACAGCTACAACACGCATAGTGTCCACGATATTCACGCTCGTGGAATCCGGCGTGATTCTGCGAACCCGCAACTGCCAGCCAGTCGAGGCTTTTGGAAGGTTGATGCGGTGACTGCGTTCATAAAGCGACGTGGTTTTGTCATCGACAGCACCGTTAACCACCGTTTCATACGACCCGCCATCGACCGACAGATCGATGGCATACTCGACGCGGGTTCCGACTTTGTCGCCGTTGTTTTTCTGGAGTAAAAGAGTTGGCCATCCCAGGCGAATTCGCAGTGCAGAGAGCTGCGTGTTGGATACCGCGCGCACGTACGGCACGGCCTGTTTCAGCTCATATGAAACCTGAAGTTCGTTTTCAATGCCGGGGAAGCCCTGAATGTAGTCCTGTTCCTGAGTACCGGAACGGAACTCATATTTTACATTGCTGAAGTTGTAACTACCGTCGGCATTCTGGAGAGGCGTGTACGAAGATGAGTCACCAAGAAAAATGTTTTTACCATCAAGCCCGCCAGCGAACTCACCCTCCCCAAGAGCAATAAGCACCTTTGCCCTCGCAATGGACTGAATGCTGTCGGGTGCTTCAACGGGCGTTCTGGTCTGATTGCTTCCGCCTTTACCGCGGCCTTTGATGATTGTCGTCGTCATATCGCATCCATAAAAAAAGCCACCCGCAGGTGGCTTACAGTACATGGTTTGGTTTATTGCTGATCTTCGGCATAAATCCCGGCTGAGATAATCGCGCCGCCAATTTCCCTTTGCCCATAAAGCAGGGG
Organism: Kluyvera intermedia; assembly: GCF_034424175.1. Taxonomy (NCBI): domain Bacteria; kingdom Pseudomonadati; phylum Pseudomonadota; class Gammaproteobacteria; order Enterobacterales; family Enterobacteriaceae; genus Kluyvera; species Kluyvera intermedia. Next base: position 2,052,326 of record NZ_CP139986.1, on the reverse strand, counting down.
GACGGGATTGCCAGATGCTGTTGTGTTAACGGGCCCACCAAACGCATAAGAGGGTTTGTTATCAGGATCCTGCCGCATTCGCAGACCTGATACCTGAGGGGAGAGCATTTGCACCACGCCACCAACTGCCATAGAACCAGCTGCAGCATATAGCGCCATTTGTGTACCTGCAGCCCATCCTATTGGGTTCCACCAGGTGAAAGCCACAATTGCGGCGGCTGTAATAATTTGAAAGAGTCCCGCCCTTTTACTACCGCGTATGACAGGGATAATGCGAAGTTCATCGCCAGGCCCAAGAAGCTCATACTCTTCCTTTCCTATGTTTATTTGGTTTCGGAAGATGACAAAGTCCAGCCCTTTCGCTCTGGTCTCGCGCAGGTAAGCATCAAATCCGTCAATTGTGTTTGAAAGCGCCCTGAAAACTTCGCTGGCGGACGTTAGCGCCCGGCGATGTGTCCTGCCAAATCGCTGGGCCATTGAGCCGCTGAGTTTGATAACGGTTTTTCTTTCCATTACATCAAATCCTTATAACGCAGAATTTTGATGGTACGGTCACGGTAATAGCCGCCGTAGGGAATACGCTGGCTTAGCTGGCCATACATGTGATGAAGTAGCATGCTGCCTTCCAGCAAAATCCCGGCATGGTTCGGGACGGTGGACTGAACCTGCATGATAACCATGTCACCGGGCTGAGCGGGACCGTCGTACTCACGGAAACCGCATTCCTGCCAGTTATCCATATAGAGGTTTTCACCCTGCTCCCACCAGTGGCGATCTACGCTGTAGTTGGGCAGTTCAATGCCGTGTTCGATGCGGAAATAGTCCATGATGAGAGACCAGCAGTCTGCATACCCGAGTACAAACTGGCGTCCTGTGAGGGGGCGGTCTCCGCGAGGCATGACGGTGCGAATGTCGCCCTCCGGCCACGATGCAATAATCCAGGGCAGTTCCGTGGCATCACACATTAGCATGTCGAGCTCGCTCGGCTGGGTTGTTGCCCCGTCGCCGGGGTGGCTGTGGACGATCGCCACCACAGTGCCCTGCTCTTCGGCGACCGCGTAATCCTCAGGATTAAGTTCGAATTGCTCAGTCGGCGACTCAGCCTGATTTTTGCAGGGGATGAACTTCTCCACCCGCCCCTTCTGGATAACTACGCCACAGCACTCTTCAGGGAAGGATGCGGCGGCATGCGCCAGAATGGCGCTAACTGTTTTCTCGCGCATTATTATCCTCTCAGAAGCGAAGCGCCGGGGAACCCGCCATAATCCAGCTGTTCATTCTCTCCGAAACGAGGTTTACAGCCCGTTGACAGCAGTCCGGAGCAAACATCCTTCGAAGGATCGTCTACCTGGTTCCCGTCTTTGTCGAACCAGCCGTTTTGCCCGGCGTAGGTGCAGCCATTTCCGGTTTTGTACCAGCCCCTCATGCACCATGTGCACATTGGCTGAATTTGCCGGGTCGGAATGAGTTGCCCGCGCAGATCGGCTGGGCTGGAAAGCTCAAACTCTACGGTTTCATCATCTGAGCCTGATTTACGGTCGATGTAATAAACCTGTTTGCGCTCCTCGTTGGGATTCGCAGTCGGATTCCCGCCAGGAAAATTTCTTGCATCCAGGTAGTGGACGAAGGTGTCATGGATGATCACCTTTGCTTTAGCCATCCCCTGAAACCTTCGGCACATCGCGCCAATCGTGCCACTGATGTTTGCAACGGTGAGAGACGGTCGTGAACTCTGTCCGTCACTGCTGACAGATATGCCGGTCAGTTCATACGGCCACGCGCCATACTCCTGCCCCTGCCACCACACTGATTTCAGCTCAAGTTTTGACTCGTCGCCGCCTGCGGCGATGATTTCCGCCTCGGTGTGCGGGATTGTCTCGTTGTGAAAGCGAAGAATACCCGCACCGAAAGCTGATCCGTCCACCTCGATCAGGCGGACGCGCTTACCCGGCTCCAGTTTCTGGACATCAGATGAAATACTCATGGATGGTATGCCTGTATGAATGTGCTGCTGAGGGTGTATTTTTTGTTGCCGTGGGTAGATATCTGGAAGGATTCCGCGCGCCATAAGCCTGAGGGCTCAAGCGGCGGCTTCCAGATAAATGACTTCCACCCGGCATGACTGTTGAGAAAGTTTTTTATGGCCTGAATGTAAGCCTCGTCGCCGGTAAAGCTCACGCTCCATTGAGGTGTTACCGGGTTGATACCATCCCCTGCCACCTGCGTATAGCCATCGCCAAACTGTGCCTTTCGGGTACGAAAATTTGTATCAACCTGAGAGGCAACCTTTGGGCACCAGCTGAAGGTTTCTACTGTCATGGTTAAACTCCCTTGATTAATCGCCACAGAGGCGAGCCCGGCATGCTGGCCTGTTCGTTAATGACGCCAGTGATGGCATCCTTAAGCTGCCTGCCTGCTGCTCCAGCAGTACCCTGACTGGCCGCCTGTGGATTTCCGCCCTGGATATTGATATCGCCGAAGTTAACTGAAGGTACACCGCCAGAGACCTGAGGGGTGCCAACTGCCCTAACGCCCAGCGAACCATCAGCGGCGCGCGTGAGCGGCATAATAGCTTCCGGACCCGCCTCGCCGAAAACGCCCGCCCCTTTGGCAAAAGCAAACAGCTGAGGCGTCTGAAAAACGCCATTGCTGTAAGCGCTAAGGGACGGAGAGTCGTAAACATTGCCCTTCGCATTAAAGGTAAAGTTCGCGCCAGCATTCTGAATAGCGGTACCGCTGCTGGCGGTAGCGGCTGATGAGGCGCCAAAACTGAACAGCGACCCAATTGAGCTGACGCCGTTAGCAACAGCCATGTTCACCAGAACGTTCAGGATAATCTTCAGTACGCTGACGCCCCAGTCCTTCCAGCTGTCAACGTTGCCATTGAGCATGTCGGTGATCGTGGTGACGGCGCCACCCATAGCCTGCTTCATGCCGTCAGCGGCCATGGAAGAATAATCAGTAGCTTCGTCCACCCAGTTCGCATAACCCTCAGACAGTCCCGTCATCCAGTCGTCACGCTGCGCATCAGAAGCTGCGTAATATCCCTCCTGGTCGCGCAGGCGCTCATCGAGATAGCGCTTATTAAGTGCCAGTCCCTGCTGATAGAACGTCTCGTCGATTTCACCAGCCTGACGCTGGCGGAGAAGATCGGTATTCTTCTGCTCGAACTCCTTACGCAGATTGAACTGCTCCTGAAGTCTTTCACGGAACCTGGTACCCTGCCCGTAACCCAGCAGTTGCGCTTCATTGGCTGAGCGGGCGCTGGCGTTACTGTCGGCAAGGTTGGCTTCGTAATTTCGCAGTTGCTCACGTAATTTAACCTGGTCAATCAGCGCAGCATTCTGCAATACCGTCTTTTTCTGGGCTTCTGTCAGAGAAGCAAGCTCCCCCTGGCTGACCTGGTATTTAACCTTCGCCAGTTCAGTATTCTGGCCTTGCAGGGCAATCTGCTCTTTTTGCTGTTTGATCAGCTTGTCATAGGCATCAGCTGTTTTTTCCGCCTCGGATTTCCCGCCCTTATGGCGGCTTGAGTCACGAATAGCTTGCAACTGCCTGGCTGACTCAACTTCCATGCTGACATACTTCTCACGCCAACCAGCAGGGAGATTAAGGTCAGATGCATCGAATTCCGCCTGCTTGCGGGTTTTGTCCAATCCCTTAAGACCGGACAACTCAAGCTGTCGCTGCGCCTTGTCTATAGCTTGCTGCTGCTTATTATCAAGTGCAGGAAGTACAGGCCCTGCATATTTTGGTGGGGACACTGCTGTAGACTGTCTGGAAACCTTGTTCAGACGGTCATACATCTCTGTAAGAGAACTTACGGCGCCAGCCATTTCTACTGTTTTATTTATAGCCTGATCAGTTATGTCGTTTATTAACTGTTGTGTTTGCTTTCTTTTATTGAGCATTTGCTCAAGTCGGCCTTCTTCAACCGCAAGTTCTGAAGCAAACTCTGCTGATTTCTCAACCGCATCGTTATACAGCCATGTTCCCTCTGAAGCAGAATTGGCTGCTAATTTTGCGTTATAAAGTTGATTGGATAATTCAGCAACTTTCTGCTTCTGCTGTTCAATCGCACTATTTTGAGCATCCAGTGAAATATTCGCCTGTCCAAGGTTGGCGGATATCTGCGTCTGAGACATTGATTTCAGATTATCTCGTACCTGCTCGATTGTGTCCGCATATTGGATTGCAGATTCCCTGGCTTGTTCTTGGCGTTGATACATCGTGTACCACGCCCCAGCACCCAACATTAAAATTCCTGGCAAACCACCAACTAACGACAAAAGCCCCGTAGCGCCAGACTTGAATAAATTCATTACCGATGTTGATCGGTTGAGTGCTTCTTGCGACGCTGATACTGCTTTATTTGACTGAACGAGAGTGGCATTGGCGGCTATCATTTCACGCCGTTTGGCAATAGAATTTTGTGTAGCTGTCGCTTCTGCATTTGTGTTTTTTGCAAGTTCCAGCTCGGATAGCGAGAGCTGATAAGCACGCTCGGCAGCAATTGCATCTGCAGCCGCCTTTCGTTGTGATTGGGTAGCCGATTCAGCCCTTGCAGATGCGAGCGCAATTTCGTTCTTTCTGGCATCTATTAATTGCTCCGTCTGGTTCCCAAGGTCGCCAAACATCCCCCCAAGATAGCGAGCTCCACCTATTGCAGCCAAAGCTCCGGCAGCCGTAGCCACAGTGTCGATATTGTCAGAAACTGTATTCAATACAGCAACAAGGGTACTTGTCGCACCAGTGGCTTCATTAGCGCCTCCTACCCATGCCATGAAAGCATTTTCGATTTTCGTCGTGGCAGCAGAAACGGTCTGCGGCATTGCCTCAAATTCACCACGCATAGTGCCAAGTTGACTTATCAGGGCCGGGACAACTTTATCTGCGGTTAGCATCCCCTGATCGGCCATTGCCTTCAGATCTTTACGAGCTACCCCCATCCCAGCGGCCAGCGCACGGACAACTCGATCACCGTTTTCGTTAACAGAGTTGAATTCCTCGCCCCGCAGCACGCCCTGTGCTAATGCCTGACTAAACTGGGTGATAACAGAACTTGCTTCTGCCGTGCTGGCGCCGGATAACTTTAGTCCAGTAGAAATGGCCTCGGTTACATCCAGAACTTGCTGCGAACTGTATCCGTATTCACGCATCGATGTGGCGGAACGCGCAAACAGACTCGCATTATCAGAGAAGGCGGTTCCGGTTCGTTGGCTAATATCCATCAGCGCCCGCTGAGACTCTGTGAAATCATCGGACGACTGGGAAGCCTGCTTTAGCCTGGCATTAACAGAGCTCCATTCATCGGCTAACGATATAAGATGGCCAGTTGCAAATGCTCCAGCAAATGCACCTGCCATTCCCAGTGCTGAGGCCTTCGCGGTGTTTATTTGACTAGTTACCTCAGCCAAGGCGCGCTGAGTCTCCCGCGAAGCTGCGGCCGCTTGGCGTCCTCCAGTCTGCATTACCCGGTAATAGTCATTACCCATTCTTGAAGCACGGGAAATTTCTGACTGGAATGACTGAGAGTTTGCAGATATTTTGATGATCAGTTCGCGCAACGTAGCCATATTTTCACCCATAAAAAACCCGCTTGATAGCGGGTCTTGAGTTATAAACTGTCTTTTCTTTGGTGAGCGACTTGTATTAATAAATCTATTTGCGCATCTTGCTTTTTATTTATTTCTTTAAGGGTTTCAACTTGTTCATTTGCCCTTGTGCTAAACCGTAATAAATAAAAAATCACAATTAAATTTATCAGCCAGCCGAATACTCCAAACACTACTACCAGTGGTTCCATAACGCCTCCTTTTCTTAAGGAAAGAGCGTATCGCCACATTGAAGACATGTGAAGCAGTTATTGTGTCGCAGCAGTTAGCGCCGCCTCCAGTCCCGCAAACGGGTCCTTTGTTGCTGGCTGTTCATCACCACCCCATCGCAGGATCGCATCGTCCAGCGGTACTTTTGCCCCCTGCGAGCCGTAGATGGCAGAGACGAGCTGGGCTGCCTGAATGTCGCCACGGATATCGCCAACCGGACTTTGCCTGTCGTACTCAATCCACATCAGAAGCTCGCTTGCCGTCATATTCTGCCGAAGCTCTGAGAGCGTGCGCCCCATCCGGAGCGCAAGCGACATCAGAAACTTTACGCCGGGGGTTGATACTTTTCCCGCGCTTCGTCCGCGTTGTTGATCAGGTCAAGCGCCTGTTTGAGTAGGCGTGAATGGACGGGGCCGTAGATTTCACGCACCTGCTCTTCTTCGTCTACGCTGAATACCGGTTGCTTATCGGTGTCGCACAGGACGTCAATGAAGAGCACCACGTCAGCGCAAAGATTACGGTGTGCCTTTTCCGATACCGAAACATTTTCATCATCAGCACCCGCTTTCACCACTTCCTGCCAGCGCAGCCAGGCTTCACCTGACGGCTCACGGAGAACCACTTTGACGCCTTCCCATTCAGGAACGGCGACCGTCTTATGACGAAAGCCCGACATCTTAGCCAGGGCGAGGTTTTTAATGTTCTTCATTCGACCTCTCAGGATCCAGATTCGATGTTTTCAGGCTTACCCTTCAGGCGCAGGGAGAACGTTGCCGCAACCACGCCGTTGGTGCCAGAAGACCATGTGTGCTGGCGGATTTCAGCCAGGAACTTAAAGCCCTTGCCGGACGGGAAGATAACCTGGAAAGCGTAGGTAGTATCGTTGTCATACGCATCACGCAAGGCGTCCTGCGCCGGGTTTTTGTAGAAGTTGCCGGACAGAGAGATTTCTGACGGAGAAGGCAGACCGTTGATGTTCTCCTGCTCGGTAGAGCAAAGCGTGGTTACGTCGATATCCTGCTTCTGACCACCGGTGAATTGAATTTCTTTGATGGTGCAACTCAGATCGAGCAAGGTTGCGGAGTCCATCGTTTCCTTGGTGGCTGGCAAGGAGGAAATAAGGATCTTCGTCAGTTGCGATTTTTCATAAAGTGCAGACATAGCTGTCTCCTGGAAAAAGAAAACCCGCCATTAAGCGGGTTCATTGGGTGAATGATTTATCAAGGTGTAACTTTAAAATCCAGGGTGGCACGGTATAGCCGATAATATGGCTCGTATCCGGGTATTTTTACCACCTCTGTAGGGTTTAACGGCTTAAGCGAGGCAAGCGCCAAATCTCTCAGGTTTCTTGATTCTGTGATCGTTGTGGAATACGCATCGACCTGAACGGAAACCCTGCTCTCTGCCTGGCCACACAGCACGTCAGAGCAAACATCAGAGACGATAGAAAAGACAATCCAGGGTGGCGAGACTGACAGCTTTCCGTCACTTCCCAGTGGCGCAACGTAGGGATATACCCGGCCTTCTGCCAGAGGAGAGAGCAAGGCGTAGATATCATCTTCATTCACTTACTCAGCACCTCATCAATAGCCTGGTTCATCCTGGTAATAGCGACGCTGGCGGCCTCCTCCTCGCGAGTATCATAAGCGGGTCGCACAAATGGATGCGCAGGCATGTTCGCAGTGCCCAGCTCTACAAAGCGCCAGTAAAACGCATTACGCGGGTCGCTGGCTTTCATGGTGTTGTCGCTATTACCGGTTCGCATGTTGCGACCACGGATGTGAATACCGGAAGAAATTTCCCCGCGGCGGCGGCTTTTTTGGGTCACCACCACCACGTTTTTTTTCAGTTTCCCAGTACGTACCGGCGCACGCGCAATAACTTCTGCCTTAAGCACCTCAGCACCTGCGCGGGTAGCATCACGTAGCACCTTGTTATTTTCAGCGCGGCTAAGCGCCTCCAGGTCCTTTGCGATGTCATTCAGCCCGGAAAAATCGAGGCTCGTCCCAATCATTTTTCAGTTCCCTGTTTGCAAAGAATTTCGAGCTGAATACCACGAGAATCAGGGATTGGCGGACCTATGATATTCAAAATGGCACCCTTGAACGGGCCAGTCATAACCCTGAGTCTGGACGCAGCAGTTATATCGCTACGAAATCGTGTCCATACCCTGATAGTGGCGACTGCAGTTTCAGCCCCGGCGGCTACCATCTCGCGCCCACTAATGCCCTTTACTTCTGCCCATGTTTCCGCACCGTCATGCCACGCTTCAACAGGCTGGCCAGAAGGATCTCTGGATGTTGTGATGTTCTGAACTACCACCCTGTTTCTCAGTCTTCCGGCCTGCATAAAGTCCTCCTACGTTCCTGGCTGAAGGCGATAATCACGTATGCCATTGACAAAAAAATCGGGAAGTTCGCCAACCTGATCGCGATTGTCGTACCAGAAATTCACTAACTGCATGATTCTCAGCTTCAACAGCGGTGTGATTGCCATACCCGTTTCGTCACCTTCTGGTATATCGTCCACACTGTCATAAAGAAGTCGATTAAGCTTGAGCTGAGCCTCTTCTCTTGCCGATTCAACATAGAGCGTGAGCAAAGCAGCTTCCTGAGTATTGCCTTCATCAATCCGGCACTGAACATAGAGTTCTTCCAGCGAGGGGATCATGTCTGCACTCCATGAAATGGGGCCGGAGCCCCATTGTTAACTCAGCTACCTGATTCAGCGCCGATCTGCAGAAGCTTGATGGCCTGTGAATCCGCCAGCATGCCGCCAGTGCGCTTGGTGGTGTAGAAACCAACGAAAGGCTTGTTGGTGTATGGGTCGCGCAGAATGCGGGTGCCGATACGGTCAACAATGGTGTAACCACGTTTGAAGTTACCAAACGCAAGAGCCTTCGCGCCTGCCGCAATGTCCGGCATCTGCTCATTCTCGGCAACACCGTAGCCTGCCAGTGAAGACGGCTGTCCCAGCTCCAGCCCAGGACGCCACAGGTAGTTACCTTCGGCATCTTTCAGGGTGCGCACGGCAAACAGACTGTTGTTGTTCATCATGAACTTAGCACCGCTACGGTGAACTTTACGTAACGTGTAGACCAGCTTGATGATGGAATCCGCTGTAACACCCGCCGCTGCACCGGATAGGATGTGCTGCAGGGTTCCGAACGCACGCACTTTGTCAACTTCCAGCGTGGAGGCATATGCCAGGAAACCTTTCGGCTTTTTGGTACCATTACCGCTGGTGAAGGCGATCTCTTCCTGCTCAGCAAACTCAATTGCCAGTTCACTGTTAATCCAGCTCTCTACATTAAAGAAAGCATCATCCAGCATGGTCTGGGTCGCCTGTGGATTACCGTAGATTTCACCCATGAAAGGTTCAATCTGACCGAGTTTTGATGCCTCGGTCGCAGGGCGCGCATCCGTTTCACCTACCCAGCCGGAGTTGGTACCGCCGAGGTTAACCAGCTTCTTATAGTTTGCGCCGCCCACGGTAATCGTGGTTGCTTCCTGACGCATAACAACTTCATCTTTCAGAAGCTCAATGATGGTGCGATCAAGCTCTTCCGGCACGGCATAACCACCGTCCTCATCCACGCCAACCTGCAACGCTTTACGCTCCAGATCGCGCAGACCGTCATCTTTACCTTTGCGCATGAAGTCCATGAATGCGGACTTATGCTCACTGGCTTCTTTGGTCGATGTGCCACCAGCCGGACGCTTAAGCTGCTTAATCTCTGCTTCCAGCGAGGACTTCAGCTCATCAAGTTCACTGAGTTTGCCGTTCAGCGTATCGACTTGACCGGCAAGCTTGCCTTTTTCCTGCTCAATGCCATCAATACGCTTATCGTTTTTCTCTTTGAAATCGTTAAATTTCTGCTGAATTTCCTGCGCGACCTGTTCAACGTCTTTAATATCTACGGGCATGGTAACTCCTGATTAAAATTTGATATTTTTCAATGCATCCAGAGCGGCATTTACACCTTCAGCGTCACGCTGAGACAGTGCGCCATAACCCCCGGCCATGAATGCTTTGGCCTGGGTGCGAGAAAGCCCAACATCGCGCAGGACTCTTTCAATACTTTTCTGAGACGGCGTTTCACCGCGTGCAAACGCACTTTTCACATCGCTGATCCGTGCCTCATCATTTGACGGGAACGTGACCGGGCTGACTTCCCACAGGTCAATTTCCTTCAGCAGGAAAACCTCTTTAGTTCGGTCGTACTCCCAGTCTTTCAGCATGTACCCAATAGAAAGGCCGGTTAAAGAACCGGCCTTCATATGAGCGTGCGCACGTTTGGCGAGGGGATCGTCATCGATAAGAAGGCGGCCTTTGACATACAGGCCTACTTCATCCTCTTTCATCTCGGTGTAAATACCGATGGGTTCGTCCATCTGGTGTTGCCAGAGCATCGCCGGAAGAGATTTTTTGTCACCCCACGCCTTAAGTGATGCAGAGAAAGCGCCAGGCACAACCACATCGTCATAGCTGTCCTTTACACCGAACACCGACCCATAACCTTCGAATTCCCCGCCATCACTGACCGATTTCAGCTTTAGCGGGATATCCATGCGCTGTTTAGTCATCGCCATCAGGCTGATCCTCTTTTTTACTAGCCTTGCTGCTATCAGAAGGCTTTGTGGTCATGTTCATCGGGGTGAGATACACGTCACCGCCCTCCCTTGGGTTCAAATCTTCCAGTTCGCGGCAATCATTAGGTGAATAAATCCCCCAGTTGATACCGGTTGAATACGCTTCAAATCGTGACTTCATGTCGCCGCGCAACAACGCACCCGCATTGAATTTGGCGTAAAAAGTTCCCTGCTTGCTATCCTTCACCAGACCAATATTAATTCGCTGCTCAATACGCGTCAGATAAGGCACAAGGGAGTAGTTGATGAAGCCAATGCCGAGGTTTTCAATATTGTTGAAGGTGGCCCGGTCCGTGTTCTGCACCAGATGCAGCGGTACGCGGTATAAACGACAGATTTCCTCAAGCTGAAATTTACGCGTCTCAAGAAACTGGCTGTCCTCGTTATCCAGCGCCATCGATTTCCAGTCGAGACCCATTTCAAGGATCATCGGTCGGTGCGCATTACTCAGCCCCAGGTGTCGGTCTTCAAAATCCTTTTTCAGCCGACTGTAGGCCGCGTCGGTCAGCGTCTGCTCGGTTCGTAGTACACCTGATGTCACTGCACCATTGCTGAACAGACGGGAACCGTGCTCTTCAGTGGCCAGTCCGAGTGAAATGGCCTCTCTCGCATACGCGATAGGGTTCAGACCCACCAGCCCATCAAGCGTCAACGTGCGAACATGCCAGATATCTTCCTGCCCGAGCACGTCCGTTGAACCATCTGGGAACGTCACCTGATATACAGGTTCCCATTTGCTGTTCAGTTTGGGCTCGACGCAACCAGGGTCGATGGGAAGTAATTCAACGACCTCACCCAGCACCTTAACTTTGTAGGCGAAAAAATTCCCTCGCAGACAAAGGCAGACAACCAGCAGCTCCCAAAACTCTTGCGGGGTCATGTAGTCGTTGGGTTTCATGGATAACACTTTGAAAAGCCGCTCTGATACCGCTCTTTGCTTCGTGTTCCCAGTCATTTTGTACAGGCTGCAGGGCAACATGCCCACCGATTCAGCCAGTACCCTGACGCAGCCAAAAACTGCCGTCAGACGCATGGCCTTCTGACTACCAACCCGTTTTCCGGTGTAGGTGTCATACGACATGCCCACAGCCTCAGCCAGTTCAGCAGGTGTAGTAACCGGCCCATTGTTTTTCGTGAACATTCCAGGGAAAAACATCAGCTACTCCCTCCGTCCGTAGGCTTTCCGGTATCAGAAAGGGTGCGGGATACCATCCACGACCACAGCAGGCAAAGCACGCCGCCAGTAATGTAGCCAGCTGGCGGATAAACCAGCCACGCACCAAATGAAAGTAAAACAGCCCCCAGAAGCCCAATGATCGGGGCCAGAATAGACAGGATCATAGATGCCTCTTACAGTGAACGGATGCCATAACTTTCCAGGTGGTCAGAAAGGCAGTCCTGTTGCTCCCCACCGTTAACCAGCATTCGGCTCATTGCAGTGAATAATGCTGCAGGTCCGTCAATCTTGGCTTCCGGCGTGGATTTATTGGGGAAGATATTTTCGTTTTTATCCGGCTTAACGGTAACGTTTGACATCATCCAGTTCATGACCGGGTGGTTGCTGTGATGGAACCGACCGCCATACACCAGTGATTCCACCTCTTTCATGGATTCAGAGAAGTTTCTGACGGTCTGAGGGACCTCAACCAGCGGAACGCCTTCTTCTGCCAGCGCCAGGCTGAACTGTGTGGCACTCCATGGGTCAAATCCTGTTTCGCGCAGATTCTCCCCGCCGATCCACTCCATCAGGTCGCTTTTAATCTGGTGGTGATCAATAACATCACCATCAGTTAGCTCAAGCTTCCCGAGATCAGCCCACTTGCGATACATCTGCGCCATCTGGGCCGAACACTTCTCAAGTCGCCCTTCCGGAAGCCAGAATTTGAAGTCGGCGTGCGCGTGACCATCATTTGCCTGCCAGAGTTTCACTGCAGCACAGATATCAATCTTATGCGCAAGGTCAACGCCCACCCACATCGGGTAAGTTTTCAGCTCATGCTGGGGTGCGATATATTCGCATCTCTCCCACTTAATCATGTCCATCCAGGCCGATTCAGCCGTTACCCAAATGTTCATGTGTTTGGTGAAGAAATTCACTCTGGCGGAAACCTGTTCTTTGGCTTTTTTCGCCAGACGGCGGAGATCATCCCAGCGCTTACAGATACCTAAGCCTGGGTTGGCCTTTTGCCAGACTGTCTCATCAAAGGGATCATCGTCTTTATCGAGGGTGAAAATGATGGCGAAGAAGGTGTCATCCTTTAAAGCCCCTTCCACCTCGCTGTTATAGCCGCGCAGCACCTTAATGGCGTAGTCGCGCAGTTCGTAACAGATGCCCTCTTTGTTGAATCCCGCCGTGGTTATCCCAAACAGCAATGACTGAAGGCGTGCACCGGTTGCCGTTTCAAGAACGTCCCAGACATCACGGGTTTTATGCGCATGTAGCTCATCAACGATGCCACAGTGAATATTCAGGCCGTCGAGGTTGTTGGCATCAGAGGACAATGGCTCAAACTTAGAGGCGGTTTGTTCCTGATAAATAGCTAGTTTGTTAAATTCAAACAATCGCCCCAGCGTTGGTTTCGCCTTCTTGACCATATTTTTTGCATCTTCAAACACGATTCTGGCTTGATCGCGTGTTGTGGCCGCTGAATAAACTTCCGCACCACCTTCGCTGTCTGCGCCAGTCATGTACAACCCAACGCCTGAAGAGAGCGTTGACTTGGCATTTTTTCGGGCTACTTCGTTATAGGCGGTGCGATACCGGCGCACCATGACCGGGCGACCGCTTCCATCATTACGAAGCACCACTTCACCTGATATTTCATCGACCAGCGGGATAACGAACCCGTAAATGTTAATCAGGATGAAAATATGCCAGTCCATCAGCTCGATAGGCTGGCCTGCCAGCGCACCTTTGACATGAGGCACGAATTTATAAAAATTCAGGATATGCTGGGCGCGGGGCTCGCTGAAATAAATGCCGCGATCTTCACCCTGCTTCAGATCATCCAGAAATCGCTGACAGGCCAGGCGAACATACTCACAGGCGATTATATCTCCTGCCACCACGCGCTCTGCGTAGCGAATACCGTCACTTACCTTCGCCATTAATCCCTCGCTCCCATAAATTCAGCCAGTGGATCGACCTCGTCGGGGCTTTTCGCATTGACCTTTGATCGGCTGGCTGGTGTCATGCCAAACTCTGCCAGCATGGCCCGAAGCCGCTTCCATGCATCAGCCTTCATCATTGCTGCCGGGTGTGCCTTAATCATACGAATCTCACGTTCTCTGCCTTCGTCGGGCTCTTCCTCGCTGTAAACCGCGTAGGTGTAACCCTCACGATCCAGTGTGTCGCAGTGATTGCGGTACTCAACGTAAGATTCGACCAGAATTTCCAGGGCTCTGGCATCAAGCTGAGAAATGACGCCAACGGCATCCAGCTCTTCAGCCATTCGCTTGAACCAGTACTTGCCCTGCTTATCAAAATGCTTAGGTGTTGGGGGAACCCCTTTTACCGGGGTAGGCTCATTTTTATTAATCGGGCGCTTCGATGGGTTACCCCTGACCAAACGTAGATGGGTAGGGGTTTTCGGAGGTCCAGACATAATCGAAAACTCCTATTAATGCTTGGTGGGGATACCTCAAAAAAAAGTTCTCTAACCTGCGGCGATGTGAATAAAGGCTAGGCGGCGGTCCTGTGCGTTGATTCCACTAGAGATTTGACCCGCCCCTCCCCCTCTCTATGCAAATGATAATCGATGTCATTTGAATCGCTCACGTGCTGTCTTCCGCTTGTGGCAAGGCCAGCACAGGGCTTCGAGATTCGAATCGTCATCGGTACCCCCATGTGCTTTCGGTTTGATGTGGTCAACTGTCTTGGCTTCCACCGCGCGCTCATTGCGCAGGCATTCCTGACACAGCTGTTTGTCACGTTGCAGTATTCTTGCGCGCCTGATATCCCAGGCACTGCCATAGCCGCGCTCGTGTCTGCTCTTACCATTCTGATGCTGCTTCCAACCCTCATTTATGTGGTCTGAACAGTACCCTGAACGGTCAGTAGTTGTCTTGCCGCAGCCATGCTTACGGCACGCTCTCGGTATGCTTTTAGGCATCCAATCTCCATGCCTTGCGGCGTTCGGTGCGTGGTGTGTTGTCGGGGTGACGTTCAACGGTTGCCACATCTGCATGATCAGCCAGTGAGTAACATGGGTACACAACATCACCACCGCATGCGTCGCCGACTGCATAGTCGGCGGGCAAATCAGTATTCCATCGGGTGATAACCTGCTGCAGTTTTGACTGTGGCACGCTGTAGCACACGCCGTGAATGAGGCGGTTGATATTGATGTAATCTACCTGCCGCTTGTCCGCATCAATCAGCTTTGTAGCTATCTGCATCTGATACTGCGGCGGTCGACCTGTGCCAAGGTAGAAGCTGATGAGCGAGTCAGGAAAACGAGCCAGCCAGCCCGTAAGCTTGTCTCTGAACCCACGAACAGGCAGCGCGTCGTCTTCCAACACTACCACCCGGCATGTTTGCTCTGCTGCCCACTCAAGCGCACGCCGATGATTCCAGTTAGCGCCGTGATTACCGTAGTCAATCAGCAGATGAGCATCCAGCCTCATAGCGAGGCATAGTGCATGATCTATCCTTGAGTGGTGACCAACCACAACATACTTCACTTGTGTTTCCACCATGCAGTCTCCTTGCCGAAGCCATCCGTTTTAAAGATGGTGTGTACCTTAGGGCCGGTAACAATGCGTACACCAAACGACTTCGCAGCCACGCCGAACGCGCCCATGTCCACCAGCGTTGCGGGTGCTGTCTCCATCTTCCAGAAGCGATGGCTCTCTATCCGGTAGTAAAGCCGGATGATACGGTGCGCAAACTCCATTACATCCTCACGGCTTCCACCAAGCAGACCAGCATTAAGCAGTTGTTCATCACGATGCTGCTCGATGAATTCGCTATATGCTTTGCCGTGGTGATTAGCCTTCATCCATTCATCGGCATACGTCTTGTGCTCCGAGCCCACGTATATTTTACCCAGTTCCATTTCTGCCCAAGGCTCTCGTAGCATCTCAACGTCGGTACCGTCAGTACACCAGACAAGGTGATACTCAGGATGCGCCCGAAGGTACTGGTAGATGTGCAGCCAGCGAGCAAAGTAAGGGCTCATGTCCACCAGCGGGACTTCAAACAGACCGGCACCGGTTGGCGACTCTTTTAATTCGTCAGCTAGTACAATCGGCAGCGCGCCAGATATTGAGTCAGCCCAAGCTTGTAGAGCCTGCGGGTCGGGTCTCATCTTTCCGGTGCGCTGTGGGTCTGGCTGGCTAGTGAGCAGCGTAGTAATCACCAGGTTCGGATTGGTACCGTATGACGCGAACCCGGTATAACCACTATCGCGCCGGGCGTTGAATATTCCGACGTTACGTTTCACCAGCGCTTCGCGGTCAGGCCGGGGAATTGAACGCGTGCCCTCTTCGTGCTCATCCATCGAGTGAATCAGTTTTTCAGAGCCAACCACATCAGCGAACGCCCAGGTAGATAACCCCGCGTTGTAGATGCGAAGTGCAAGGTCTGGATGTTCATACATACCGAGACCGTATACCCGGTCAAAGCCACCAACCTTTTCGATGGCGCTGCGGTGGTAATAAAGCATCACGCCGCGTTGTCCGGTGTACGCCACATGCTGATCGTCACGATACAGCTCAGCCATATCGTTTAATTTTTTCGGCCCAGCAAGGTCTTTAAACTGATAAGCCAGATGTGGTTCTGGTGACTCGATGTAAGGCAGGTGCCAGTTATCGGCAATGGCATACGCATCGTCATCCCACAAAAATAAATGTTCGCATCCTGAGTCCATAAGGCATTCAAGGCTGGCATTTTTAGATGCGACAATCCCAAGTGACTTATCGTGCCGGATTAACTTGCACCAATCCGGCACTTTTGCTGGAGGGTTGGACCCGTCATCAATGACGAATACCACAGCGCCGGCAGGTAAATGTTTACGATGTTGCTCAAGTGAATTTGCGAGTACCTGCGGTCTGTTATGCGTAGTTATCGCGATCCCGATTTTATTGTGAGAAACGCTATCGGCGCGGACATAAGGAACCCCATCAATAATGACGTCCATTATTTCCCCTCAAATTCGTATCGTGCTTTTTCAACCGCAGCCGTTGCTTCGGATAATGTCCCAAATTCCTTTCGAAAAATGACATCGCCGTTTCGCGTAAGTGTTGCCCTGTACTTTCCGCTTTCCCTGACAGATACGCCCATCACCCCAGTGGAACTCACCGGCTTTATTCGGTTCCAGACGTTTACTGTGTGTGTCACCACCCTGAGGTGTTTTGGATTAACACACTTTCGGTTATGGCAGAGGTGATCAAGTTCAAAGCCATCAGGAACATTCTTGACCAATAGCTCATAACTGGCTTTGTGGGCCAGGGTCATCATCCCTTTGTGTTTAAACATTCCATATCCGTCTGGATTTATGTATGCAAGCCAGTTCCAGCATCCGGTTGAATCATCAACCATATACTTGCTGCTCAATCTATCAAGCGGTGATTTTGCTTCGAGGGAACCGGTTTTATAGAGCCGAAGATAATGCATCTGGCACATGCCTTTGCAATGCGCTGGCCGTTCACATGAATTAACGGAACAGGTTTTCCCTGCATTTCTAACAAGTCCGCTCATCGGAATTACCTTTTAGTGATGAACCTTGTCGCACAGGAGATCCGGCCCTCAGAAGGCTCCGACACCAGCCGGTTCCTCAAGGGTCATCCTGAAAGGTTCTGAGTAGAATGTGCGCGTGCGATGCGCATTAAAAAGCCACCAGCGGATGCCAGTGGTCTGGATAGGTTGTGGTGTACGTATTGGCTCGGGTATGCCGATCTTAGTCGGATAGCCATCGTAAAGGTGCGCTCGCCTTTTCCTGCTTATTTGACGATTAACACGTACACCACAATTCGTCATTATCACAGGCACTCAGAGAATGCTTGTTGTAATGCCGCTTGTGATGGCAACAAAAAACCGCCCGTAGGCGGCTGGAAAGACGGTCTTAATAATTACTCACAGCAATTTACTGGCGGCTTCCCTAATTTCCTCGATTGATAAAGTTCGGTCAGATGCTACGTGTACTAACACTGAGTCACCAGTAAGGGAGAGGAATCCAGCAGTCATAATTTGAAGCGATGTTTCCTCATCATTGGGATACGTTTTCTTAATTAAGGTTACACCCTGCATAACAGTCATGACCTCAGCTGGCTCCAGATTAAAAAAGACAATTACTTTGTTCATACCAACTCCCGTGGTAAAGCGGAGCCCGACCTTAACATGGGGGGCCAGCGAACACATGCTAATTAACGCTCTTGTCGGCGTACCATCTCGCATCTGCTTCACCATGAAATTACTGAGGTTATAAAAGAAGCTATTGACAGCCATGTAGTGTATGGTTATTAACCAATCACTAGGACAATCATCATGTCGATACTCAAAGATATTAAGATGCGTACTTTACGGCCTATGAAAAGTACTTGTCCTCACTGCTCCCGCCAGTCAACACACAGTCTGTCGAGAATAAAAAACAACATAACGCTAATCTGCCCCTACTGCGGGAACATTTATCTTCCCTCTGAGAGTAAACCAATAAAGTAACCGATTGATTTACTTGTAAACTAAGGCCCGTATATTCCCGGGCTTTAGTTGAGAAGCTCGGATTATTTCAATTTCCCGAATTCCTGCCAGCTGATTATTCGCCTTTTCTAAAGCCACAAGCAGCGGGTTAATCCACAAAACAGTCTGGCAGTATGTCAGCGTTCCGGAGGTAACGGTGCTATCACCGGCTGTGTCAGCGTTCCCGGTATCGGTGTGCATTGCGCTGGCACGTAAACGGTTCGTGTAGTTGAGCAGCCCACCAGCGACATCAATAGTGACCTGCATGAACTCTCCTGTCAGCGGCCGCGCTGATGCCAGATTAGACCGCCGGGCTGACATTCTTTCTGAACGGCTTTGCGGACGGCCTCTTCAAAAGAGGAATTTGCCTTATCGTTTTCTTCAATACTGATATGCATTTTTACACTGTATTCCGCAGACACCATGCCATTATCAATAAAGGCATCGTGAATAAATACCGTATCAGTTTTGCAAGGGCTGAAAGGTTCTGCTCCTTTAATCTCGCCAATCCTTACTCTGACAGCACCATCGACATCTTTCAGGCTGATGAGTCCGCCGACAAACTGCACTGGCAAGCTATCCCATGAGGTTGGAACTCCGTCATCATCTACTCGCAGCGCCACTAATTTGTAACCGTCCGGCATCAGGATTTTTTGAGAGCGTTTGAATGGTGACTCTGTGTAGCCGGTAAAGGTGATAGCCCCAACATTGAAACCCTCAAAGATGCTCCCGGAGCGCCAATCACGTCCCACGGCATAAAGATGCACGCGGCATGTATCACCACGCTTAATCTGGTTCCCGGCACCGTCGGTGGTGATGGTTCCTAAAGAAGGAAGCGTTACTGTTACTTCACAAATTTGATAGGTATTAGGCATGGTATTTCCTTTTAGCGTGAGCTGAATTGTTTGAACGTAGAAGGACTGCCGCTACGCAAGGTGTTTTGGGTTTCGTCAATAGCCCCTACAACAATGCGTGGTATTCCCCGTTTATTGGCAACGATGAAATTCCCATGGGTACGAATAAACACTCTCAACCCAGCTTTCGATTTTTTGCCTAATTGCATGATATTTCCCTTTTAGGCGTGAGCCTGTCGCACGGCAAATCCGCCGAAAGTTAACGGTTTGCCCAGGCTCACAGCTGAAAGACTTTCTTTGATGTGCGCGTGCGATGCGCATTAAAAAGCCCCGCTATTGCGAGGCTCTGGTTTCTTTCTGGCAGTTCGCCTGCCACACTTTTTTATGCGCCAAATTGCTTTTTTTGGCTAGTAAGTGGATATTGCTCGGATGAAACGAATGGAGATAACCAAATGAGACAGGTACTTTTTGCATGGTTTGTTTTAACAAATACCTTTGCTTGCATTACCGCCAGCATTAACTTGAACAACTCGCTAATGCTTGATTCAGTCGTGCCATGGATTGTTGGGGTATCTCTTGCAGCAATATCGAATTACTTATTGGCTAAAAAGCTGAAGAACAGCGAGTTTCTGTAGGCCACGATTAAGGAGTTAGTGCATTCACTATTTCAGGCACTGCGTTTGATGTGTTCCTGCAGTTCGACTGCCAAGCTTTGTTATGCGCCAGCACATCGCGCTTGGTCTGTTTGTCCATTACGGTGATGTCGTTGTCAGTGAGGTAAATTGGCTTTACCCAGTCACACGCTGTATCAACGACCACCGGGACGGGTGAAGTTTTCGCGCAGCTCGCGATCAACATCGTCATCAGGCATATGGTTAACAGTCTGCTGTGCATTGCTGGCCTCTTTGGTTACTTCCACCCGGCGTTCTGCTACCGCTTCTGTTGCTGCTGCACGTTCTTCGGTGCGTTTCTTGTCTGCTTTTGCTTCCGCTTTTCCGGTGCCGCGTATATGGCCCAAACCAAAGCCACCAGCTGCTGCGACCATTACCGCGCCAATTACACCGATGATAATTTCGAGAATGCTCATGCAGCCACCTTTGGCTCAAAGGAACGTGCGTTGATTGGCTCGCCATATGGGAATGACCAGTTAAGCCAAGTGAATGTTTTCAACTCACACATACCATCAAAAACTTCTCCTGGCTCAACATTGATGTAGCTACAGACGATATGGAATTCATTCCCTTTTTGCTGTAATACAACGGTGTCAGTTTCCCAGCGAGGAATAAGAAGACCTAGCCACTTATTCATAAGAGCACCGCTTTTGCTTTAGCATAACGTTCACGGCGGTCGTTAATGCCGTTCTGTCCACCGTTGATAATCTGGGTAATGCGTACCAGGTCACCTGAGTAATTCAGGCACCCATTAGAAACGTAGAACCATGCAGCAGAACGAGCGGCGTTTGCGTCCATCTCTAACTGACTCGGGTTGCCAACTAAATCCAGCTTCAGGGCAGTTCCGCATTTCCCGTAATTTTCACGGCCGGTAATCTGAATAAGCCCGCGTCCACGGAATGCCCATCCATCCCCTGATTCTTTGTTACCCATTCGACCGCCGTATACCAGGTTCGCAATCTGGGGTTGATGTGCAACCTGCTTACCATCAACTCGACCTAACATTTCACATTGATATGCCGTTAGACGTTTACCGAATGTCGCTTTCAGTCCTGCAACCGAATAATTGAAGTTCTCAAGTACTCGGGTAAACCCTGCTGATTCATGTCCAGCCTGGGCAATGAACATGGCCTTATCATCTGGTCTGGTGATTCCGAACTCTTTCATTGCAGCATCAATATGCGGAAACCAGCGCGCAGCTAACCCGGCGCTTATGCCAGCCGCCCTTTGAAATTGTGATTGGTTCATATGTTTCTCTACTGGAGGGATTCTCCGGCGATACGTGCGACATTACCGCGAGCACGCCAGACGATGACACAGACGAAAACGTTCATAATCAGTTCGCCATAATCGACCTGGACATAATTTCCATGCCAGATACGGAAAGCCACCCAGGCTGAGCCAAGGATTAGCCCATAGGCAAGCCAGGCCATTCCCGGGCGATGCCGCCCACCTCGCTTACGGAAGAAAAGAAGTCGAACGGATATCAGGATGCAGGCTATTGCATTAACGTTGATGAGAAGTGTTTGCCATGTCATTTTTCCTCCTTCAGTCCCGGTAGACTGCCGCTGCGAGAACGTGAAAGTACACGCAACAGGATAGTGACTGAGATGGTGGAGGCCGCCAGCGCCCCAATAGCTGGAGTTACTTTAATTTGTACTGGTGGGCTAAGGTGACTCAATCCGGCATTAATCAGAGCAGCAATAATTTCCGATGCTGTCCCGGCGCTGTAAACCCCGCCAATGAAGGATATCAATGCGAATATGAACTGCTTCCAGAGCTTGTGATCCTGTGAGGAAAGTACATACAGCGCAGCGCCTGCCAGAGCGCAGATCATCACTGCCGGAGTTGCTTCAGGAAATAGTGAAGCAAACGTAACACCTGCTGATCCTGCTGCTACCCCACCAGCGATAGCAGTAGATAATGGTTCGGACATCAGTCCCCCTCATTGCTGTGAATCCTCTCAAAATGAGGGGAAAAGGCCGCATGCGGCTGTAGTAGATATGCCCCGAGCGTAGCGCTGGATGGAGATTCAGGCTCTCGGGCTGATTTAACAACAACACGAAGATGGGGTTTCCCGGAGCCTGAAATAGAAAAGGCCCGCCGAAGCGAGCCTAAAGAATGGAGCGGTCAGCGGGAATCGAACCCGCATCATCAGCTTGGAAGGCTGAGGTAATAGCCATTATACGATGACCGCATTTGGTGCCGACTACCGGAATCGAACTGGTGACCTACTGATTACAAGTCAGTTGCTCTACCTACTGAGCTAAGTCGGCATTGGTCCGCCATCGAGGCCTCGAACCCCGTACTATACAACGCTTACGGTTGGTTGCTCTTCCTGATGAGCTAATGGCGGTTTGGTGGCCCTTGCTGGGCTTGAACCAGCGACCGAGCGATTATGAGTCGCGCGCTCTAACCAACTGAGCTAAAGGGCCGAGGTCGCGATGATACATAAGTCAACCCGCCACGCCAAGCATAAAACGATCTTTATCAACACGTTATATGTGTGATTAAATATCACACTTAACTATAACCATGTGGCATCAACTTTATGGCTGAAAATGAACATCCTGGAAAAATGATATGGCATATTGCTTGCGACGAGTCGGGTATTGACGGTCAGCGATTCTATGGATTTGGCAGCCTTTGGATGAAATATCAACGGCGTGGTGATTTTGCGCAACTAATCAGGAATCTCAGAGAGAAGCATTCTTTCTTCGAAGAAATCAAATGGCAAAAGGCATCTTCCAAGCGTTACGCCGATTTTTATCACGAACTAATTGATCTCTTCTTCAAGGTTCCGTGGCTAGCTTTTCATTGCATAGTGGTTGAAAAATCAATGGTTAATAAATCATTTCACAATGGTGATTATGATTTAGCCAGGAGAAAGCATTTCACCAATCTCATATCAACGAAAATTGGCTCTGTTATATCAGCTCATCCAGAACGAGACTGTTACTTCAGAATCGAAGTTGACCCAATTGCATCTCGCTACAAAAAAGCGGATGAAGAATTCCATGTGATTGCCAACAACATGTTAAACATTAAATTTGGTCGCCAGGGAATAATCAGTAGCGTTGTCACGAAGGACTCAAAAGCATCTGAAAACATCCAGATTGCCGACTTTTTCTTAGGTGCTGTAATGTGTGCTTATCAAGGCAGGGCATCATCTGAAGCTAAGCTCAAGGTGTCAAGCAATGTTGCTTCTTATTTGGGTTGGCCCCATTTGCAACATGACACGTGGCATACAGAAAGGAAGTTCAATGTATGGTACTTTTATGACAAAACCAGAGGGCCGAGAGATATAGAAACAAAACCAGTAAGACTGAAATACCCTCTTCCGAAAAAGAAGTAGATGTCGACCTCTCAGCCGACATGGTTGGAGTCCCAGACTAATTATCGAGTCGAAGTTACCAACTTGGCGGTTAACTTTTGGGAGCCGCCTCTTCATTCCCAAATCTTTGAATAAGCCAAATCTACATGGGCAGGCATCCCCATGTCAATAATAGCCAGCAATAAAAAACCCGCACAGTGGCGGGCTTTTTTGAGATTAATTATCTACAGGCGTTATACTCCATAATCAGAAGCATACAGGACAGTTTTATGCAAAGTCAACCCTAACGTGCAAAAAACTGTCGCCATTTGCTTCGATCATATTAATAAGTTGTTGCCTTCTCAAATTCTACCGCCGCATGACGCTCCCCCTGCCGTAGAGTGTCCACCAGCATTTCGTAGAAAGGTTTCCAGTTGCGTGACCATGAGGACTGATGAAGGTCCGGAAGATGCTTAAGAATGGCACGGTGTACCGTCGCCGAGGAGATAGCAGAGAAACCATGTCCAGAGCAACGTTCACACGTTTTGAAAACTGGTGTGCCGCGGTCTTTAGTGGCTTTGCGGTCCAGCACTTCGCCTTTACCGCCACATCTGCACCGGGCAAGGATTACTTTCTTTCCTTCGCATGTTCCGCAAACCCTTTTCACCAGTTCGTTTTTAATCTTCGGGGCCACCACTGCGGCGCCGTCGGCGTCGAAAATACCGGGGTGTTTAACCACTTCCTCATTCCCTGAGATAAACCCGGTACCGCTGCAACTGTGACACGTCACGCTGGTTGCCGCCGAACGGGAGTAATCCGCAAAGGCAAATTGTGCCAGTATCTGCATGCACCATCCGAACTGCCCACCAGCTGCTTTGCGAACATTCTTTGGTGCGGCATCCATCGCGTGACGCACCAGCGCCTGAACTGCCAGTTGTTCATCTGTTTTGCTGATACCAGCTTTTCCGAAGAAAGCCGCCAGGCCAAACCGCGCGCGGCTGCTGGTGGTACCAATGGCCGCCATTACATCAGTTCCAGTAAGGCGATCAGGAGAGGTTCCTTTCACGTCGTCGCTGATGTGCATACCCTGAGGGCTAAAGTGTTTGAGTGATGCTTCCAACTTCATTGGATGGTATCTCCATTCTCAGCAGTGCCAATCCAGCCAGGGTGAACCCACTGGACAACCGTGAGTTTTTCTCCTGCATCCCAGAGAGTCAAACTCCGCATAACCATGTAATGCATGAGAGGTTTCTCATGATAGAGGTGGTTATCCGGCAGCCCTTTCAGAAATTCATCAATGGCCTCGGTAATTGCGCCAAAGCACTCGGGCTGATCACTGCAGCCCGTTGCAATTTCATTCGCAGCCTCTTGCAGTTCCATAAAGCGTTCTTTAGTAAAGAGGTACGACATTTCACGGATAAGACGATCCATTAAGGCTTCCTTACGCATTTGCATAGCGGCGTTGATTAGTTTGTTGTTTCGGTGCGCTCAACTGGCGCGCTGCTTCCTGATCGATTGGGTGGAAGTGACCGTTATAGAAACGGCGGTAAATGGTGCCCAGTGCACCGTTGCGCTGCTTGGTAATGGATATTTCAGCAATCGCACGTGCTGGCGATTCCGGGTTGTATACCTCATCGCGATACAGCATCAGAATCAGGTCAGCATCGGCTTCTATCTCACCGGAGTTTTTCATGTCTGAGTTCATCGGTCGTTTATTGGGCCGCTGCTCTACACCGCGTGAAAGCTGACTGAGCGCAACCACAGGCGTCTTGTTGGATTTCGCTAGGCGTTTAAGTCCCTTTGAGATATCGCCGACCGCCAAATCGTGGCGCCCGCTCCCCATGACTTTAATCAAACCGAGGTAATCCACTGCCACCAGCGCGATCTCCGGGTGTTCCACCTGCATGCGCGTGGCGGTCTGACAAATCTGGTCAACATTGAGGTTGGTCGCGTCAACAATCCAGATAGGCCTACCAGTGAGGCGACCTACGCCCGCGCTCAAGCGAGCCCAGTCCTCATCCTCAAACTGTTGCGCAGACTTGAGGCGTGATACTGGAAGTCCACCAGCAGCAGACACCATACGTTCAGTGATTTGAATCCCTGCCATCTCCATGCTGAAGAACAACACGCCATGGCCCTGCTCCGTCACTTTGTCGATAATGTCGAGAACCAGCTCCGTTTTCCCCATCGATGGACGCGCAGCGATAAATACCAGGTCAGTCAAATCAAGACCACCGGTCATAGCGTCCAGCTCCTCAATACCGGTACGGAGGAATCGCCCTGCACCACCGTTCGCCATGGTTTCCTCAACGCGGCTCACCACCTCCGGGAGATAGTCATCAATCGATACCGCCTGGATGATTCCAGCACCAGCATCGATCGTCGACATAACCTGGCGGGCACCTGCCAGTGCAGCCGCCGCTGCTTCGGGTGTGTTTGATGCCCGAATATCAGCCAGAACCTTCATCACCGCAGCTTCGCCATCGCGGATTGCTGCGTTGCCGATCAGTGTCTCGACGTAAGCGGAAAATGAAGATTTCGCCCATGCGCGCCGCCCGGTTTCCGTGATGATGGCGGCATACTGCGGCATGCTGTCGCTCAGTAACACCGGATCGATGACGCCATTTGCGCGAGCCTGTGTGCAAATACCGGAGTAGATATCCCGATATTGCTTCACATTGAATGCGCTGGCGGGCAGCCGAGAAATAACATCAAGTACCTCTGGATCTGCGCCACGCAGAAACATTGCCCCCAGCACGGCCCCTTCAAGTTCGTCATTTCGCCACTGGTAACTCATGCCGCTGTACTCCCTTTGCCACGATAGCTGGCCCAGTCAAAAATCAGTCGGTTGTTGCCGCCGTCAGTCACACGGTCAACGATACGATCACCAACACCCTGTCGAAGCTGCTCCAATGTCAGATTGCTGATAACGATGGTGGGTAGCATGCTCTCGTAACGGGTATTAATAAGCTCCTGCAAGATGGCAAGCTCAGAGAGATTTCCAAGCTGGGCCCCTAATTCATCGATAATCAGCAGATCAGGCGAAGTGAAATCAGCAAGCACATCTGACTCCGTGCGTTCAGCATTACTTCGCCAGGTAGATTTTACCGACCGCGAGATTTGCATAACGTCGGTAAACAGCACCCTGGCCTGGTGATCACGAATGATTTTTTTTGCCAGACCTACCGCCAGATGGTTTTTCCCGGTACCGCAGCGACCGATCATAGCCATACTGATACCGGCAGACAGATATTCAGGCCACGAATTGGCATATCGCAGACATGCATCACGATTTGACTCGGCTGCGGGGGTAACTGGCTCGTAGTTTTCTAGCTCACAAAACTCGAAACGTCGTCCGATACCTGCATCAGTCAACAGGTCAGCGATTCGGTGATCCAGCAGTGCACGTTCTGCGTTATCAAGATCAGCCCGTAGGCATTCAGGGCAACCAGAGTGCATGCGATGTGCTGGGTGCTTAGGCAATTGAACCTGGAACGAATACTCA
The DNA here is from genome assembly GCF_034424175.1 of Kluyvera intermedia. Taxonomy (NCBI): domain Bacteria; kingdom Pseudomonadati; phylum Pseudomonadota; class Gammaproteobacteria; order Enterobacterales; family Enterobacteriaceae; genus Kluyvera; species Kluyvera intermedia. Next base: position 2,025,828 of record NZ_CP139986.1, on the reverse strand, counting down.
CGATATTCACCATGCTTGCCACAGCGCGCGGTAGCAGGCTCATTGGTCGGTTGGTTCCGCCAGGTGTATGGCAACTCACCCGTCAGGGCATAGCGCAAATCAGCATCAATGGCATCGCGATTCGCCAGGAGATTCGCGCGTTCGGTATATTTGTTCGGATTATTCATGGTCGCTATCTCAACGTAAAAAATCTGGATTTGCATCGCCGTAGTTCTGGGTGCGGTAATCACCTGGCATCAGGACGTTACGCACACCGCCAGACGCGTTTGGTGCCGCAGGCGGAGTCCATGGTTCCTCGAAGTGCCGATCCGGGCCGAAGAACGTCGCTGCCTGCTTGACGTACTCGGTACCGAGCTTGCCAGTGGCGCGGATGAACGCGGCATACCTGCGAACACCATCAAGAATGGCTTGCGGCGTAGCGCCTTCCGCAAGGCGGGCTTTCCAGTGCTTAAACGCCGCGCCCTTCGGATTGCCACCAGCGCGTTTTGGGTATTCCTGCCAGACCAATTCGAAATCCAGGGAATACTCCTGGCGTACCGCTGGTTTCGTATCACTGGTTTTCTCGGATGATTTACCACTTCCGGAAATGGCTGTCGGTGTAGCGGCGCCAGCCGATGCACCAAGAGTATTTTTAATCTCTGTAGTAGTCTTTGTTGTAGTAACCATTAGAGATCGGGCGTTTTTCCCCTCTTCCATCGGTGCATCCTGCGCTTGTCGATCAGGGCAACTTGCCCCGTTCGATGAGGGCACCTGTTCCGCATCATTAAGCAGCTCGCAATCATGGTTGATGGTGTAATAATTTGTCCGGTCATGCTGAGACTTATTGAGCTGCTCGACATCGAGACATCCCTGTTTGACGAGTGATGTAAAAGCGCGTTTAACGGTATCTGCTGACCAGAACGGGAATTGTTTTACCCACGACTCATAGCTGTTGAACACCCAGCGGCGACCGGAATGGATAACTCCCTGCTCTTTGTCGTTAATCCAGTAGTTAACTTGCTGCAATACGATCGCTTCGTTCAGACCGATGCGCGTAGCAAGCTCAGGGTTGATGACTAGAGGGCGAAAATTAAAAAGCATGCTCATGCTGCACCCGCTAACTCAGTATCGTGAGTAAACTTGCCATCCCAGCGCTTCTTCATCGGAAGATGCCCCTTGAGATAGTGTCGGTAAATCCACACCGCGCCTTTGCGCAGCAGGATCGGCTTGAATGTGTCGCGCATATCACCGTCGTCCTGCTCCACCTGCCCGGTACGCTCACTGAGATACAGATCACGCGCATAATTATTTACCCGCCAGCGCGGATACTTAGCTTTTGGCTGGTCGTCATAGAGCCAGTTATGTTCGAACAAAAACGCATTGACCTGCTGTACGTTGACGCCGTTAAGCTGCTTACAGAACTGGCAGGGAGACATACCTGGCTGAAAGAGATTTTCCAGGTGCTCGATATATTTCGCCTGGCGCTCGACGTATCCAAGTGCACGCCGGGCAGCTTCACGTTCGTCAGCCCATGCGCGGGCAGCAGCCACTTCATCAGAAAAATCAGGCAGATCATTGGACGGAGTAAGGCTGTATGAGCCAGTTGCTCGGATTGATGGCAACACATCAGCAGTGACCCAACGTTTGAAGCGCTTAGCCTGCTTTTTGCGACTGCCCATAATTGCAGCATACAACCCAGATTCATTGATAACTGATTGATTTGTATAGTTACATCCAATTAGGATGGTTTGAGTATCTTTATCCTCATCATCAATTAACTTTGTCATCGCCTGCGTCTGGCTGTAACTAAGCGCAAGGGCTACATCCGCAGCCACAAACCACGGGACATCGTTAATCAGCAAGGTCCGAACTGAAGCCAGCAGCTCACCAGCATCAGACTTAAAGTCGAATGTTTTGATAGCGGTTTTCATTTTGAGCTTCCTGTTGTTCGTTGCGACATGTCACGCCCCATTACCCGGGTGCGGGAATAGAGTCGGCAAATCAGGACGCAGTTCATGAGGCTTAACAACGCCATTAACTGCATTTGAGACTGCCACTGCATGGACCGGAGAAACTTTCTTGATCCCCCTGACCCACTTCCAGACGGCCCCTTGCGTAACGCCAACCTTTTTAGCTAGCGAACTTTGTCCACCAGCAACGTAAACGGCCTTCGCCATTGGAGATTCAAAAACCTCATCTGTCATAACAAAGCCCTTAGTATTAATATTAAAGATATAAAATAATACCTAAGGAATAATTAATCAAGTATTATCCGCTTGCCATGGCTAATCCTATGGTATTAAATATGCACAGAAATTGGAGATTCTTAGATGAACACACTTGCAGAAAGGCTAAGGCTGGCGATGATTCATGCCGGCGCAACTCAAAGTCAATTAGCGCAAAGGGTTGGGGTCAGCCAGGGGGCCATACAAAAGCTAACCTCTGGAAAAGCCCAGTCCAGCGGGAAAATCGTGGATATAGCCAAAGCCTTGGATGTAGATCCAATTTGGTTAAGCACTGGTGAAGGCAGTATGGGACCAGCAAAAACTCCAGAGCAGAGGATGTTTGGCATCACCCCATGGGATAAGCAAACGCCGCTTGAGGATGATGAGGTAGAGGTGCCTTACTTGAAGGATATCGAGTTCGCATGTGGAGATGGCAGCGCCCTTAATGATGATTACAATGGAAAGACACTTAGATTTTCCAAAGCAACATTGCGAAAGGTGGGAGCTAATAGTAATGGTGATGGCGTTCTATGCTTTGCTGCACACGGAAATAGCATGGAGCCAGTGATCGCTGATGGCTCAACCGTTGCCATAAACTGCCATGACAAGCGTATCGTGGATGGTAAAATTTACGGCATCAACCAAGGTGGATGGAAAAGGTTAAAAATCCTCTACAGATCTGGGCCAGATAAGGTAACAATCAGAAGCTACAACTCTGATGAATACCCTGACGAAGAAGTAGACATGAATAGTCTTGAGGTTTTAGGAAGGCTGTTTTGGGTATCAACAATCTTCTGATCCGCTACCAAAAAAGCACCAAGCCGACCATAGTGTCGGCTTTTTTATTACTAAAATAATCTTCAATAACAGATACATAAGAAAACTATTATTCTTTTTGTATTAATACCATTGACCTTCAATTAATACTTAAGTATTCTCATTTCATCGGCAAACCACGGAGCCAATGAGATGAACACAATCTCCCAACCGAAAGCAACTAGCCAGATATTTGATATTCACGCCAAGCTTAGAGCAGCTAATTCGCATTGGTCTTATTGCCATGCTGTGCAGCCCCACGATAAAGAATTTGATTACCAATTTAATACGACATTTATTGATGGGATGGAGTTCGCTATCTACGAACGTGTAGATAGATATTTTGTTTTAGTTGATTTTTTCAAGTCATATGAAGAGGCATGTGATGATGCTAAAAAAATCATTGATGTACATCCTGATATTAAAAGAATGTTCTCCGCCAGCTAACTAATTAACTCAATTAATAATAATCAACACCTTTTAGGGTGGGGAAAGACTCACCCTGAGGAAATGAAAATGCAAAATGCTATCGCGATTAATCAGCCAATAAAAAATCCTCAAATGCTGTTTGGTTCAGACAATATTAATGATTTTGGTAACCGCGTTCAGAGCTGCAGGATGGAAGGTGACTCAATGCAACCAACCATCGAACCCTGTGAGGTAGTGGCTTTCGTCGATTGCCGCGGCCGTGCGCTTACCCCTGGCATTTATGTTTATACGATGGATGTATTTGGTCGGCCGTGCCTTTTTATTAAGAGAGTAGAGCCATTAGTTTGTGGTTCATTGAAAATTATTTCGGACAACCATCATTACGAAACCTTCACCCTCAACACCGAAGAACTGCAAGGTATAAAAATTCACGGCCGGGTAGTCGCTTCTTTGGCTGTGAGGCGCTTCGTATGAATTTCATCATTGATAAATCGGCATATAAAAGCGCCCTGCTCTATGCGTCATTCGGGCAGGTTGTAATTGCAAACCTCTATCTGCGTAAAGCGTATGGGAGAAAATAATGTGGAATCCTAAAACCGCCAGAATTGATGAGATTCAACTGGAAGCGGAGAATCTTAATGTTCCTTTAGAAGTAGTCTTAAGCAGTAAGGATATCAATTCTACACAAAAGAATACTCTTCTAAGCATGGCTCTAAATGCGTCAGCTAACGTTCTGAGCTGGTGTGAAGCGGAGGAGGCAAGGCGTGAATAACGTAATAGAAATATACCGTCGTCGCATAGCAATTGCCGCCCTACACCGAATGAAGCGCAAAACTGGCGGTTACTGTCTGGTTATAAATCTTCCGAACAAGGAGATACAGACAATAGAAATGGATGAAGAAACGTTACAGAAATTACTCATCCGGTTTGAAAGACAATCTGCAACAGAGTTCGGAAAAGAATCACCAGAGTTTATTAGGAAAACATATTTAAACAGCCTCGATATTAACGGTCACACAGAGTACCTGACCGAGACGGGGAAAATGATTATCGACGAACTGTTATCTGAGTTAGAAGCGCATGCCAGAAAATTATATAAGCGGGAGGCGGTGAAATGGCTAGACAGCAAATAATTAATAAAGTGGAGATATCAAATGTTTGATAGAGAAAATGGAAACGTGAAACTGCTTGTTTCCCGACTGAAAGAAATGCAGGAACAGTCCGGGATGCACATCCCCGCCTGGATGCTCGATGAAAATCGTTACGGCAATGGTGCGCTGACAGTTGAAGAACAACATGAGTGGGCTGAAACCGTTTGTCACTCCATGCGCGGCACCGTAGCCCTGCTCTACCTGGTTGAATGCGAAAAACGCTGGGGACTTCGTGACAACGAATACCAATTTAAAACCGGTGAGTTTGTTTTCGGTGTAACGCGAGAGCTTATCGAAAACCTGCTTATTGAGCACGTAGAAGGAGCTCTAATCGAGCAAAGGCCACAGGAACGATATCTGGCGGTATTTCAGTTCTACTGCGCCAACGATCAATGCCTGAAAGAAGACGGTCATTCGTGGTTTACCGACTTTCTCGACGACATCTTTGTGGATCTTGCTGTTCGGTTACGCGCTGGTGAAGCAACGCCAGTTCAGCACATTTTGCACTGAGGAAAATAATGATGAATAGCCAACTAATGACCTTTAGCTCAGAGGAACTCAATTTTTCGATGAGCGGAATTCTTTATGAGGGAAAGCCAGCATTTGACGCTGTAGAACTGGCTAAATCGCTGGGATATACAAACCCCGCCAAGGCGCTTAAAGACCACTGTAAGTCACTGATAAAAATTGATTATAACGAATCGTTAGAATTGGGTTTTGGAGAAAAACCGCGTGGCACTCAGCTTGCTGTCCAGGCTGATTTGTTCCGCCTGATCCTTCGCAGCCAGCTCCCATCAGCTGAACGCGTACAGGACTGGGTTTGTGAGGATGTACTCCCATCCATCATGACAACTGGCGCATACAGCAAAGAAATGCCGGACGCTAAATCACATCAACAGGGACTAGGTATGAACCAAGATATTCTATCACTGGCCCGGGTTGTGGCCGAAGCGACCGCATCCGCGACGATGAAAGCTGTAATGGAAGTGACCAGCATTGGCAAAGTTACTACCTCCCCTGCATTAGCGGCTCCAGCGACTGCGCCGGCCCTTCCAGTACAGGATTCAGCTAAACTCCCGAAATATGATGCCGAATATGTTCGCGTTATCAAAATGGCATGGGAAACGACTTTCTCAGACGGATCATGTCGCCGCCTAATTAAGTTATCCGGACTGCCAACGCAAAAATATAAGGGTAGCCGTGGACTGCTGGTGCATCGGGAATCCTTCATGCTGGCGCTGCGCACCCTGATTGAAGAATCTACACCACCAGCAATCGGTCGCAAACGCTGGCAGCATCCAGACTTTGGCGGTTTTGAGCTGCATAAAGACCCAGCAGAAATTTTCGGGGAGGAAAAATAATGTTTATTTATACCGATCTGCTCCGAGCCGCTCTGTGCTGCGTTGCCAGCCAGGAAGACAGCCGGAAAATCCTACGAGGTGTAAACCTCACCCCAACCCACATTCAGGCAACGAACGGCATTGCGGCTGTTTCGATGAAGCATGATTCCAAGCCCGAAATGGAAGGCGTGTTCATCCTACACGGCGATATCCCGGCCAGCGCAGAAGGAACAGTATTCCAGCAAGTTGGCAGCCAGTGGATCGCCTGTCACATGGACGACTACGAACGACCAGTTGGGCATAACGAGCTCGAACTGGTTGAAGGCAAGTTTCCTGACCTGAGTAAGCTGCTACCGACAGAGGTAAATCCCTGCACTGAACTCCCTCCGTTCGCTGCTGAACTACTGGCTTTACCTTACCGCATGTTTGGTAAGGAATTTTCTTCAACGCCCATTAAATTCAAATTTTTTGGGCCAGAGCTGCCATGTCAGATCTTGCTCGCTGACTCTATTAGCGGGTTCTTCGGAAATCCGGTGCTGGTAATCATGCCGATGAAATCGGCGGCGTTCGATTTACTCAGTAAGGCGATGGAAGGATGAAGAATATGTATGTGCGCTCCCTGTGGGCGCTGTTCTTCTCGATTTTGGTCGGCGCCGGACTGGCAGCCGGTGCGATGGGTTTTATCGGTGCGATGAAACTGCTGGCGGAGATTCTTCAATGAGGCTGGAAATTCACGATAAAGGCGCTGTGGCCACGCTGACCATCAGCAGCACTGTTTTTGAGTACCGGAAACATGTCCGGGTGGTCGATACCGTTTTGATGTGTACACCCAGGGTCGCTGTGAGTCGGCGCGGATTTTTCCTGATGAAAACGGTTATTTCTGGGCGCTCTAAAGAAATGTTGAGGGCAAATAAAACAGCAATTCGCGAGGTGAGCCGATGAAGGCTGAGATTATCCAACTAGCCCCCAACGAGTGGGTTTGTGAAAGCGTTCTTATCTCGGTCACCGGGCTTAAGCCCGGAACCATCCTCCGGGCACGCAAAGAATGCTGGATGGTTGGGAGGGAATATATTCACGTTTCGCCAGACGGTAACCCTAAGCCGTCCAGTGAGTGCATGTACAACCGAAAGGCGGTCGATGCATGGGTGGCTTCGATGAAAAACAAACAGCCAGGGTGATTTGACGCCATGAAAAAGGTAAGCTCACATCGCTCTTGGGCGTCTGGAGGAAGCAATGGATAAAGTCACATATCCGACAGGCGTCGAAAACCACGGTGGCTCGTTGCGCATCTGGTTCAGTTTTAAAGGTAAGCGTGTCAGGGAAAACCTCGGTGTCCCTGACACCATCAAGAACAGGAAGATCGCCGGGGAGTTGCGCGCCTCGGTCTGTTTTTCAATAAAGATGGGTGTTTTTGATTATGCGGAGAGGTTTCCTGATTCACCGAACCTGAAGTTTTTTGGTTTGGGTAAAAAGGAAATTACAGTGAAAGAACTTGAAGCGAAGTGGCTGGATCTGAAAAGGATGGAAATATGCGCCAACGCATTCAATCGGTATGAGTCGGTAGCGCGAAATGTAGTGCCGTTAATTGGTGGAAACCGGCTGGTTTCAGCAATAACCAAAGAGGAATTACTGTACATCAGGAAAGATTTGCTGACCGGTTATCAGAGCTCCGCTAACGGTAAAAGGCCAGCAAAAGGGCGAAGCGTTGTTACTGTGAACTATTACATGACGACAATAGCAGGGATGTTTCAGTTTGCAGCTGATCACGGTTATCTGGAAACAAACCCTTTTGATGGCATTAAGCCTCTTAAAAAAGCCAGGGCAGAACCCGATCCGTTAACTCGCGACGAATTTATTCGCCTGATCGATGCATGCCGGCATCAACAGACGAAAAACCTGTGGTCATTAGCGGTGTACACAGGAATGCGTCACGGGGAACTGGTCTCCCTGGCATGGGAAGATATAGACCTGAAGGCGGGAACAATTACCATCAGGCGTAATTATACGAAACTTGGTGAGTTCACTCTACCGAAAACCGAGGCAAGTACAAATCGAGTGGTGCATCTTATCCAGCCAGCAATCAGTATCCTGAAAAATCAGGCTGAAATGACAAGGCTGGGCAAGCAACATCACATCGCCGTGCAATTACGTGAATATAACCGGTCGGTTCAGCACCAGTGCACGTTCGTCTTTAACCCTCAGGTGGTCAGGCGAAGTGAGCAGGTCGGATTTGTCTACAAGGTTGATTCGGTTGGCGACTCATGGGATGCAGCATTGAAGCGCGCTGGAATAAGGCACAGGAAGGCGTACCAGTCACGACACACATATGCATGTTGGTCTTTATCTGCTGGTGCAAACCCGAGCTTTATTGCCAATCAGATGGGGCATGCAAGCGCCCAAATGGTTTTCAACGTATACGGTGCGTGGATGGCAGACAGTAGCGCAGAGCAGATTGCAATGCTAAACCAGAAGCTAGCCGATTTTGCCCCATTAATGCCCCACAGACCACAGGCAAGCAGTAGAGGACAATTAAAATCAGTAAGTTAACCCCGCTTACCCGACATGTTAATTGTGTGGAGGGCAACACGACGCTATATGCACTGCCAAAAGCAGAAATTGTCTCCCGCTGGCTCGCGCAAACCGACGACAACTTCCGCTTCTGTTTTAAATTTCCGGCCACCATTTCGCATCACGCAGCGCTGCGTCAGTGCGAAGCGCTCACGCTGGAGTTTTTCCAGCGGATGTCGCCGCTTGAGGCGCGTATCGGTCAGTACTGGCTTCAGCTCCCCGCAGCCTTTGGCCCCGCCGATCTTCCGGTATTATGGTCATTCCTTGATAGCTTACCGAAGGCATTCCATTACGGAGTTGAAGTGCGTCACCCGCTTTTTTTTGCCAAGGGTGAGCAAGAGCGCGAACTTAATCGCGGGCTGCACCAGCGCGGCGTCAACCGCGTGATTTTAGACAGTCGTCCGGTTCATGCGGCTATCCCGCATAACGAGGCGGTCATTGAGGCGCAGCGTAAAAAACCCAAAGTTCCGGTCCATGCGATTGTCACCGCCAGTCAACCGATGGTGCGCTTTATCGGCAGCGATAACATGGCGCAAAATCAGGCCATGTTCGCCCCATGGCTTGAAAAACTGCCCGAATGGCAAAAAACCACCACCCCCTACCTGTTTTTACACACCCCGGATATTGCCCACGCGCCGGAACTGGTGCATTTCCTGTGGCAGTCGCTACACATTGCCCTTCCCGAGCTTGGTTCAGCCCCCTCAATTCCACAACAATCTTCTCTTTTCTGACATTCATACCTATGATGATGGATGCCATCTGCCAACAGAAAGGGAGTTTGTATGGTTAGCGCGCTGTATGCCGTCCTTGCGGCATTGTTGCTGATAAAGTTTTCCTTCGATGTCGTTCGTCTGCGTATGTCATACCGCGTTGCCTACGGCGACGGAGGGTTCAGTGAATTGCAAAGCGCCATCCGTATTCATGGTAATGCGGTGGAATACATTCCTATTGGCGTCATTCTGTTGCTGTTTATGGAAATGAACGGTGCCGGAACCTGGATGGTCCATATCTGCGGGTTGCTACTGATTGCGGGACGCTTGATGCACTACTACGGTTTCCATCATCGCCTGTTCCGCTGGCGGCGTTCGGGCATGAGTGCAACCTACATTTCATTGTTGCTAATGGTGCTAGCCAATCTGTGGTATGTGCCGTGGGAGTTGGTTTTCTCGCTACGTTAGCGCACAATACGCCGTTTTTATTTTTCCGGATTTCACCTTATGTCTGACCGCGACACGCTTTTTTCTGCACCGATTGCCCGCCTCGGCGACTGGACTTTCGACGAACGGGTAGCTGAAGTCTTCCCGGATATGATCCAACGTTCCGTACCGGGCTACTCCAATATTATCTCCATGATTGGCATGCTGGCTGAACGCTTTGTTCAACCAGGGACACAGGTTTATGACCTGGGCTGCTCGCTTGGCGCAGCCACGCTCTCTATTCGCCGTAATATTGCCCACAATGATTGCCGTATTATCGCCGTGGATAATTCTCCCGCGATGATCGAGCGTTGCCGCCGTCATCTGGATGCTTATAAAGCGCCAACGCCGGTCGACGTGATTGAAGGGGATATTCGTGAAATTGAGATCGAAAACGCCTCCATGGTGGTGCTGAATTTTACGGTGCAGTTTCTTGAGCCCGCAGAACGTCAGGCATTGCTGAATAAAATCTACAAAGGATTGAACCCAGGCGGCGCGCTGGTGCTGTCGGAGAAGTTCAGTTTTGAAGATTCTACCGTCGGTGAGTTGCTGTTTAACATGCACCACGACTTCAAGCGTGCTAACGGCTATAGCGAACTGGAAATTAGCCAGAAGCGCAGCATGCTGGAAAACGTGATGCTGACCGATTCGGTAGAAGTGCATAAAGCCCGCCTCCATGAGGCCGGTTTTGAACACAGCGAACTGTGGTTTCAGTGTTTTAATTTTGGTTCTCTGGTGGCACTCAAGGAAGGTACGGCCGCATGATCGAGTTCGGTAATTTTTATCAGCAAATCGCCAAAAGCCCGCTTTCTCACTGGCTGGAAACGCTCCCGGCGCAAATTGCCACCTGGCAGCGCGATCAGCACGGCCTGTTTAAGCAGTGGTCGAATGCGGTGGAGTTTTTGCCGGAAATTCAGCCGTGGAAGTTGGATCTGTTACACAGCGTTACCGCCGAAAACGAAACGCCGCTCAGCGAAGGTCAGATCAAACGTATTGATACTTTACTGCGTCACCTGATGCCCTGGCGCAAGGGGCCATTCTCGCTGTATGGCGTAGATATTGACACCGAATGGCGTTCCGACTGGAAATGGGATCGCGTTCTGCCACACCTTTCCGATTTGACCGGACGTACCATTCTGGATGTCGGCTGTGGCAGCGGCTACCACATGTGGCGGATGATTGGCGCAGGGGCGCATCTGGCGGTGGGCATCGATCCTACCCAGCTGTTCTTGTGCCAGTTTGAAGCGGTTCGTAAGTTGCTGGGCAACGATCAGCGTGCGCACCTGCTGCCGTTGGGTATTGAGCAACTTCCTGCGCTGAAGGCTTTTGATACCGTCTTTTCCATGGGCGTGCTCTATCACCGTCGTTCCCCGCTGGAGCATATCTGGCAGTTGAAAGATCAGTTGGTCAATGACGGCGAGCTGGTGCTGGAAACGCTGGTTGTCGAAGGGGATGAAAACACCGTTCTGGTGCCAGGCGATCGCTATGCGCAGATGCGTAACGTCTACTTTATTCCATCAGCACCTGCGCTGAAAAACTGGCTGGAGAAGTGCGGTTTTGTCGATGTACGCATCGTGGATATGAACGTCACCTCGACCGAAGAACAGCGCCGTACCGAGTGGATGGTCACCGAGTCGCTGGCTGACTTCCTCGACCCGAACGATCCGAGTAAAACGATTGAAGGTTATCCGGCTCCGCTGCGCGCTGTGCTCGTAGCGCGTAAACCGTAACGGTTGTGCCGTTCCCGGCGGCGCTACGCTTGGCCGGGCTACAAATGTGCTCGAATGTAGCCCGGCCAAGCGCAGCGCCGCCGGGGGCCCTCAGGAGCGTACATAAGCACGTGATTGGGGTGAGCGAGGAAAGCCAACGCAGTGGCAGATTGAAATATGACGGATAAAAAAAGGCCCCTGTTTAATGGGCAGGGGCCTGGTACAAGCAAGCATCATATTGGGCGAATATGACACGCGGTAAAAAACTTTTAGCTACACATGGCACTCAATAATTTCTTTCATGGCGGCTACTGCCGCACCGTCAACCGCATAACGCGAATACTCATCAGCGTCAGGATCCGTTGACATTGAAAGTCCGGGGTTGCGATAACGCATTTCGGAGGGCACCCATTGCCCGGCTGAGCTGTGAACTTCTTTGACGTCGGCTTGAAGGAAGAGGGAAAGATTGCTCGCCCTGACCCCTGCACCCGCCATAATGATTGGACTATTGCCTCGTTCAATAAGTTCCCGAATTAATAAAATACCTTTTTCAGCCGTCGGCTGCTGACCAGATGTCAGCACCCTTGCTACGCCTAATTCTGCAAGTTGTTCAATGGCTTGAACTGGGTCGACGCACATATCAAAGGCACGATGAAAAGTCACCGCCAGCGGCCCGGCCGCCACCATGACTTGCCGCATCCGCGACATGTCTATTTGCCCCTCAGGATTTAGCACCCCGATGACCAATCCAGGGTAACCCAACGAGCGCACCTGACGAACGTCTTCCAGCATGGCGGCAAACTCGCCGTCGGTATAACAAAAATCACCACCGCGCGGGCGGATAATCGGATGAACGGGAATGGATACCCGCTGACGCGTTGCTCTGAGCACGCCATACGATGGCGTAAGCCCTCCCTCTAGCGGCGCGGCGCACAGTTCAATACGGTCGGCCCCATTCTGCTGCGCGATAACCGCGCACTCCGTGCTGTAACAGCAGACTTCAAGCAATGCCATGTTTCTCTCCGTTTCAATCCAGCGACAAATCATGCCACCGTTCCTCAATGCAGACTCGGCGTGACTTCACATTGTTACACGACCTGCTCGCTAGCCACGATTTCTTCAATCGTCCACGGGTGAAATTTCACCGTGATTTTGCCGTCTGTCACCGCCATCGTGGGATTCGGTAATCGCTCGCGTTCACCTTTTGGTGAGCTGGTTTTTACCGAAATACCCGGTTGACTCAATCCGTCATCAGACAGCAATGCCAGCGCACGGGCATTGAGTGTTTCCGGCGCACCAGGCAGGACGATTTCAATATGTTCCCAACCCTCATGCGGATAACGTTTCTCACCCGGCCACGGCAGTTCAATAACCGTGAACTGCCAATGCGCCACGCATAGGGGCTCCGTGAGTTTGAACAAACAGATGGGACGACCATTGATGATATTTTCCGACAGCAGCGTGCCACACTGTTCAAACCCGCGACGCCAGCGCTCAGCGGTGGTGTTCTGATGGCAACGCAGGGAAATATGGTCGGCATTGAGCACAGCGATATACAGCCCGAGGCGCTCTGCAAGCGCCGTTAATGCGTCGGTAAAACGCGGGAGATCTGCGGAAATATCCTGCAGTTCGTCAATTGTCTGCCAGTTTGCCATTTCAGCCCTACTCTTATTACATGAAGAGGCTAATCTACCTTGTTGTTGGCAATGAACCAACAATCACGTAGTTCGGCGATTAATCCCTGCTCAGGCAACGTTTTTCGCCCGTGTAGACGCGGGCCTGATGCTGACGGCATCCGGCAAATGCAGTATACTCCCGCCTTAATTTATCCACACCCGGCGCACAACCACACAGGTGAGTGCGTCTAAAACGTAAGGTATTCCGGTGAATATTCAGGCTCTTCTCTCAGAAAAAGTCAGTCAGGCCATGATTGCGGCAGGTGCACCTGCCGATTGCGAACCGCAGGTTCGTCAATCAGCAAAAGTCCAGTTCGGCGACTATCAGGCCAATGGCATGATGGCTGTTGCTAAGAAACTGGGCATGGCACCACGACAACTGGCAGAGCAGGTCCTGTCTCATCTTGATCTGAACGGCATTGCCAAAAAAGTCGAAATCGCCGGCCCTGGCTTTATCAACATTTTCCTTGAACCCGCGTTCCTGGCAGAACACGTTTCTCAGGCGCTTTCAAGCGACCGTCTGGGTATCGCACAGCCTGAACCGCAGACGGTTGTGGTAGATTACTCTGCGCCAAACGTGGCCAAAGAAATGCACGTTGGTCACCTGCGCTCGACCATTATCGGTGATGCGGCGGTACGTACGCTGGAACTGATGGGCCATAAAGTCATCCGTGCAAACCACGTCGGTGACTGGGGAACGCAGTTCGGTATGCTGATTGCCTGGCTGGAAAAACAGCAGCAGGATAACGCGGGTGAAATGGCGCTGGCCGATCTTGAAGGTTTCTATCGTGATGCGAAAAAACATTACGATGAAGATGAAGCTTTCGCTGAACGCGCGCGTAGCTACGTGGTGAAACTGCAGGGTGGTGACGAGTACTTCCGCAAAATGTGGCGTCAACTGGTCGACATCACCATGACGCAAAACCAGCTGGCCTATGATCGTCTGAACGTGACTCTGACCCGTGACGACGTGATGGGTGAAAGCCTGTATAACCCAATGCTGCCGGGAATCGTCGCCGATCTGAAAGCCAAAGGCCTGGCCGTTGAAAGCGAAGGCGCGACCGTTGTATTCCTTGATGAATATAAGAATAAAGAAGGTGAGCCTATGGGTGTCATCGTCCAGAAAAAGGATGGCGGCTACCTGTACACCACCACCGATATCGCCTGCGCAAAATATCGTTATGAAACCCTGCATGCCGACCGCGTGCTGTACTACATCGACTCACGTCAGCACCAGCACCTGATGCAGGCATGGACCATCGTGCGTAAAGCAGGCTACGTGCCAGACTCTGTGCCGCTGGAACACCATATGTTCGGCATGATGCTGGGTAAAGACGGCAAGCCATTCAAAACCCGCGCGGGCGGTACCGTGAAACTGGCTGATCTGCTGGATGAAGCGCTGGAACGTGCACGTCGTCTGGTATCCGAGAAGAACCCAGACATGGCCGCAGACGAGCTGGAAAAACTGGCAAACGTCGTCGGTATCGGTGCGGTGAAATACGCAGACCTGTCAAAAAACCGTACCACTGATTACGTGTTTGACTGGGACAACATGCTGGCCTTCGAGGGCAATACCGCGCCGTATATGCAATATGCCTATACCCGCGTGCTGTCCGTATTCCGTAAAGCGGAGCTGGAAGAAAGCGCCATCATCAATGCCGCCGTCACCATTACCGAAGATCGTGAAGCCCAGTTGGCCGCGCGCCTGCTGCAGTTTGAAGAAACTCTGAACGTGGTGGCTCGCGAAGGTACGCCGCACGTGATGTGCTCTTACCTGTACGATTTAGCGGGTCTGTTCTCAGGCTTCTACGAGCACTGCCCTATTCTGTCCGCCGAAAGCGAAGCCGTGCGTAACAGCCGCCTGAAGCTGGCGCTGCTGACGGCGAAAACGCTGAAACTGGGTCTGGATACGCTGGGTATCGAAACTGTAGAACGGATGTAACTCCCCCTCTGGATGTGAGAGCCCGCGTTGTGTCGCGGGCTTTTTTTTGGCATGCAGTTATTCCCGGCGGCGCTTCGCTTGGCCGGGCTACAATGGTAGCCCACACAAAAAATTTATCCCGGCACAAAATTGTTGCGCGCGCGAGGTGCGTAATGCCGGCACCAAATTGTAGCCCGGGCAAGGCGTGTAACGCCGCCCCCGGGTAAACCCGCCGCAATTTGTTACAAATCACAAGGAATGACACATTTCCCTAAGGGATGGTACATTTTTTGTCTGTCATGCCCGTGACCGCTCCGTATGATTAGGCGGCTTAAACACTGGGTGCCTTAATGACTTTTAGAGATTATGAAGCGGAGAGGAAACTCTTCATTCGCCGCGTGCTGGTCGCCTTCGGCCTGGTTGTCATCTGCTTTAGCATACTGATTTTCAACCTCTACCGTTTGCAGATTGATGAGCATAGCTACTACACCACGCGTTCAGACGCCAACGACATCAAAATGCTGCCAGTCGCCCCGACGCGCGGTATCATCTATGATCGTAACGGCATCCCGCTGGTCAAAAATGTCACCTGGTACGATATTACGATCACCCCCTATAAAATCAGCGATATGGATGCGCTGCTGCGCCAGCTCACGCCGCTTGTTGACCTCACGCCTGATGATATTGAGCAGTTCCATAAAGCGCTGAAATCCAGCAGCCGATACCGTCCTGTGGTACTGAAAAATGCCCTCACCGATGTGGAAATTGCCCGTTTCTCGGTAGATCAGTTCCACTTTAATGGTGTGACCATCGATAGCTACGAGGATCGTGAATATCCCTACGGTGCAGAACTGGCACATGTTCTCGGCTATGTCTCCAAAATCAACGATAGCGATCTCAAAGCTCTGGATAAAAAGGGATTATCTGAGAACTATGCTGCCGACCACAACATTGGGAAACAAGGTATTGAGCGCTACTACGAAAATGAGCTGCACGGTAAAACTGGCTATCAGGAAGTGGAAGTTGATAACCATGGTCGCATCGTTCGCCTGCTCAAAGATGTCCCGCCGGTTGCCGGAAAGGATATTCATCTGACGCTGGATCTGCATCTGCAGGAGTACATTGAAAGCCAGCTCGTGGGGCAGCGCGCGGCGGTACTGGTTGAAGATCCCCACGACGGCTCCGTGCTGGCGATGGTGTCAAATCCCAGTTATGACCCCAATCCGTTTGTGAAAGGCATCAGCTACCAGGACTACAACACCTTGTTGCAGGATAAAGATCTGCCGCTGATTAACCGCGTGACCCAAGGCCTTTATCCACCCGCTTCTACGGTGAAACCGTATATGGCGATGTCAGCGCTACTGGATGGTGTCATCACCCCGCAGACCAGCTTCTTTGGCGCACCAACCTGGACGCTGCCCGGCACCCAGCGCCACTATCGCGACTGGAAGAAAACCGGTCACGGTATGCTCAACGTCACCAAAGCGATTGAAGAATCCGCCGATACCTTCTTCTATCAGGTGGCCTTTATGATGGGTATCGACCGTATCCATGACATGCTGAGTCAGTTTGGTTACGGTAAACCGACCGGTATTGACCTCGACGAAGAGTACAACGGCCTGCTCCCCAGTCGTGACTGGAAACAGCGGGTGCATAAGAAAGGCTGGTATCAGGGCGACACGATTTCCGTCGGTATCGGTCAGGGTTACTGGATTGCCACACCGATCCAGATGGTCAAAGCCATGGTTGCGTTGATCAACAACGGTCGAGTTATCGCTCCTCACCTGTTAAAAGATGAAGAGTCTGGCAAGACGGTGATCCCATACCGCGAACCGGAACATGAGACGCAAATTGCTGATGCGGCATCACCTTACTGGGGTCTGGTTCGCCAGGCGATGTTTGGAATGGCTAACGCCTCTAACGGCACCGGCTATAAGTTTTTCCACACCGCCGCTTATGGCATTGCGGCAAAAAGTGGTACCTCGCAGGTCTTCAGCCTGAAAGAGAACCAGACTTATAACGCGAAAATGATCCCTACCCGACTGCGTGACCATATTTTTTATACCGCTTTTGCGCCGTATAAAAACCCGAAGGTCGCGGTTGCTTTGGTACTTGAAAACGGGGGAAGTGACGGCGTGGTCGCCGCACCGGTAATGCGTAAGATTCTTGACCATCTGTTTGCCCCCGAAGAAGGCCAGCCGCAGCTGCCCTCCCAGGGGTGAGTCGTGAAACGTCGGGCGTTTAGCGCCCGGCGGAGACCGCCTCGACAACAATCGGTGTTTCTGCGGTTTTAAACAGCGGGCTATTGCCCCAGCACTCTTCATAACGGTGACCCACCAGGTCTTCCACCACCACACGCACTTCCGGGGTGATATCTTCCAGCTTGCCGCCCGCTTTAATGCGCGCCACTTCCTGCAATACAATCTGGTGAGTTTCGCGATCGAGCTTCATTTGCTTACTAAAGACCATTGCTGCCAGCGCCAGCAGTGCAACACCGGCACAGAACACCACCGCAATAGCGTTAACTGCACTCTCCGGCTGAACGTGCGCCTTGGACTGGAAGCCGTAATAGCTCAGCACTGCTCCCATCACAAAGACAATAATCGAACGCAGGATTTTCCCGGAGAAGGTCATGGCACCCGCATAGATTCCTTCGCGACGGCGGCCGGTATAGATTTCATCGACGTCAGCAAGGAAGGTGTAAACCGTCCAGGGAATATAGTAAACGCCGCCCGTACCCAGGCCGAACAGTACCGTAATCCCGAACATCAAAATGGTCGCCAGATGCGCTGGCAGATGGAAGAACCACAGCGAGGTGTAAAGCAGCACCGCAAAAACAACCACGCTTAACGCCATGATGTACGGTTTACTAAAGCCTTTTTTCACGCAGAAACCGATGAACAGCGCCGTGGAGATTAGCTGCAAAATAGAGTTCAGGCTGTTTAATCCAGCCACCATCGCCGGATCGTGCTGCAAAACAAAAATCACGAAGTAGGTGAAGATGGACGCAAACAACCATTCCGCACCAAAGCCACACAGATACATACCAAGATGCTTACGGAAGACGCGCAGATAGAAGGTCGACCGCATATCTTTCGCCAGCGAAACGAGCGTGTTCAGCAATCCCTTTTTAACCTGCACTTCAGGCTCTTCTTCCCGTGGGCGCTCCCAGCTGTTGTACCAAAGACAGGCAACCGCGCAGATAAGGATCGCGCCGTAAGTCAGCCCGGTCAGGAAGAATGGCGTGGCCGATTCCTTACCGTACAGCAAAATAAATTGCCCAGGAATAAAGGCGGCGAGGAAGTTAGCGAGCTTACCGAAAATGGCTTTATAGCCGGTCAATTTGGAACGCAGCGCGAAATCATCGGTCATCTCGGTCGCCAGCGTTTCGTAGGGTACCATCACCGAGGTATAGATAATTTCAAATACCACATAGGTACACAGGTAGTACCAGAAACTCAGCCCTTCAACCCACAGCATGGGATAGAACATCATCAGCGGAATGCCGATAAGCAAGAAGAAACGGCGACGACCAAAGCGTTTGCCGAGGCGGGTTTTACCAAAGTTATCGGTGAGGTAACCCATCAGCGGGTTACTGATAGCGTCAATGACGCTGGCAACGGAGAAAATAAAAGCAGCCTCAATCAGTGTGAGCCCGCAAAATGTGGTATAGAAGTAAAGCAGCCATGCTCCGCTGATTGCCAGCGCGCCGCTTCCCAAGAGGTTTCCCCCTCCATATGCCAGTTGATGGCGCAGATTGACAGGTCTTCCCTGCAGCCCGTTAGGGACTGAAGCCGCATTTCTTGCCATAAAAATAAACCTCGTGTTTTATAATTTTGAAACACTGTTTTTATATTCTTATGGGCTCGCTCAAAATGTGAACCAAATCACTATTGTTACTGCGGCTATTAGTAATAAGTCGTTATGCGATCCAGTTAAAATTTTTTTATAACCAAAAGTAAAAAATTAAAATTTTATTGATGTAATAAGCAATAAAAAACCCGGCTCCCCACGTAGCCGGGTTTTCCATAAAGACAGACTTAGAAGAACTTACGCAAATATTCCGTCAGACAAAGAATGGCCATGGCCTGACCATACGGCATGGAGGTCAGTGGAATTTCACGATAGAAATCAAGGTTTGATCCCATACCGGTACCAAAGGAAGTTTGCAGCAGTTCCCCTTGTGGAGAGACATGTTTGACGATGCCTTTAATGGCTTTCTCAGCCACGTCTGCATACTCCGGCCCGACATAACGTTTACGAACGGCTTTTAGAATACCGTAAGCAAAACCGGCGGTCGCGGATGCCTCCAGATAGGAGTCCGGATCGTCGAGCAGCGTATGCCACAGGCCACTCTCATCCTGACATTTTGCCAGCGCAGCGATTTGCGCATTCAATACCTGCACCAGATAACGACGCACCGCATTGTTTTCAGGCAAATCCACAAGCTCGAGGAAGTCAGGAATGACGATCGTCAGCCAGCTATTACCGCGCGCCCAGCGGGCATTCGCGAAATTGTGATTGCCGTCGTAATTCCAGCCGTGGAACCACAGACCGGTTTCCCTATCCATCAGATTCTGCACATGCAGCAGGAACTGATACACCGCCTCTTCAACATACTCCGGGCGATTTAGCAGCTTACCGATTTTCGCCAGCGGTAAAACGGTCATCATCAACGTGTCATCCCACATCTGTTGATGATTCTCTTCCGCCAGCGTGATGTGCTGCATCCCACCATGGTTGGTCCGCGGCATCTCGTTCATTGCCCATTCCGCCCATGAATCAAGCCACGGCAGGTAAGCGGGATTGCCCGTCTCTTCATAGCGATAGGCCAGCGTCAGGAACGGTGCCATGGTATTGACGTTTTTGGTGGTAGCACCTTCAGCAAACCGGTCAGCAAACCAGTTGTCGATGATATCGCGCATCGCGACATCGCCGGTCTGCTGATAATACTGATGAATACCGTACAGACCGACGCCGTGCGTCCATTCCCAACCAGCCCAACCTTTAGTGTCAATCACTCGGCCATCGTCGAGACGCAGCAGAAATTGGCCTGTCTCATCCTTGATATTCACCAGATTGTTCGTCACGGTCTGAATCAATGATTTCAGCTCTTCCCGGGAGATAAAATACTCCGGTTGACGCAGTAATGGGCTATGTTTGACGGGCCAAACTTTCATATCTTTAACCTCTGTTGTAAGTCGAATTCAATGTTGCAGCCTGCTTCAAAGAAGGTGCAGCAGGTTTATTACGATTCAGATAACCAATATTGTTATTGCCCCACAGGGATTCATACGGCATCCCCGCCAGCATTTCGACGGTCGCACGTGCCTGCGGTGTCACCATTTCAGGAACTGCATGACCAGACTCGCGCATTTTGGCAGTCTCTTCGCGCAGTACGCCGTGGGTTTTGAGGTCGAGCTTAAAGCGCAGGGAAACCAGGAAGCCGCAGATCAGCACCGCAATGGTGCCCATGCTGAGGACCATCAGGATGGTATGGCTCACTTCCGGCGGCTGGATTTTCTGGCCAGAAACAAACCCGGACATCTGCATGATGATCCCCACCAGCATCACCGCACCTGCCTGAGACGCTTTACGGGTCAGGGTCATAATCCCGGCAAAGATCCCTTCACGACGCTGCCCGGTAATGACCTCATCCACATCAGCAATATAGGTATAGGTGTTCCATGGAACATAGTTGATACCACCACGCCCCAGACCGGCGATAGCAGAGATCAGCAACAGCAGAGCGTATATGTCGCTCATCCCTGCGTAATACAGTGCGGCATAGGAGAATGAGCCCAGACCAAACAGCACCACAACCATGCGATAAGACGGTGCCGGTCCGAAGCGGATACACAGCGGGATCATGGCGATCACGGCGATGAACTGGAAGATTGCCATCGTACCAAGCAGGTTGGATGCCATAGAGGCTTCCTGCATCAGGACAAACACCACGTAGTAGGTGAATACGGCGTTAAACACGTCCTGGGCGATATAGCCGCCGAGATACATGCCAAGGTGCTGACGGAAAATTTTAATCCGCAGCGTAGAACTCAGCTCCGTGAACAGACGGCTCATGCTCTGACTAAAAGTCAGGTGTTTCTTCTCTTCTTCCGCCTTCAGCGCCGCAACGGTCCACTCTTCACGTGGACGCTCCCAGGTGAAGAACCAAACGAAGGTCAGCATGATCGCGCACAGTACGGAGAACACCAGGCTTGCGTAGAAGAAAGAAATCGCGTTGTCTTTACCGAAGTGGCTTAACAAGATACCCGGCAGGAAAGAGGCCAGAATGGCGGACATCTGCGCCATGCCGATACGCGCCCCGGAGAATTTGGTTTTCTGTTTAAAATCATCGGTCATTTCCGGCACCAGCGTTTCGTACGGCACCAGAATCATGGTGTAGACCACATCAAAAATCAGATAGGTCACCAGGTAATACCAGAAGCTCATGTCCCCTATCCACATGAAGGAATAGCTGAACACACAAGGAATACCAAGCAGTATAAAGAACTTACGACGACCGAAACGTTTACCAAACCAGGTGGAGCCAAAGTTATCGGTCAGGAATCCCATCAGCGGGCTGACGACCGCATCCAGAACCCTGGCCGTTGCAAAGATGAAGGTTGCTTCAATGGGGGATAAGCCACAAAAGGTGGTGTAGAAGTAGAGAAGCCATGCGGCGGTCAGCGCGGTTGTCCCTGCACCGAGGAAATCTCCCGAGCCGTATGCGAAGTAGTTCGCCAATCCAATTTTTCGCGTTCTAGTCATTAGCCGTCAATCCTGTGTCTTTTATTATGAAACTCCCCCGGCACACAAAGGCTAAGCCAAAAGGAGCACTGACACGGCTACAGTAGAAGTATGCGTAAAGGGATACCTTCCTATTTCTGCCAAAACGGGCTCGGGATTGGCAAAAATGCAAAGAGTCGTGGCACAAGCGTCACTGATTTATAAAACAACGTTTCTATACTTTCAAAAGAGAGGGTCAAAAATGCGAGGCTGCCACCAGAATCTGATGGCAGTTGGTGAAATGTACGTCAGCTAGCGGTAATTCACGATGATTTGTATGCTTTGCACCTTTAGTGCAGGGATTAATCTGCCGCCACCCGGGATTTCCCATATAAAGCGGAAGGGTTCTGCGGCGGAAACCTGACTGAATGCCATAGTGCTGCCACTCAGCCCATCGAGTTCAGTACAGCGGGAAAGCGAGCACAGTCGGGTCACCAAGCCAGCGGGGCTCGGACCGTTAAGCTGAATATTCCAGGACACCCGCGTCGTCGAACCCTGCACCGGCTGTGAAGGTGCCAGAGGCTGTGAAGACGCCGCCTCACCACGATGGTTCAAGGTGATTCCCATCCGACTGTCCTGCCAGGCCCCCTCACCCGCCGCTTGCGCCATAAAAGGCAGTAACAGTAACCACAGAACGTGACGCATTATTTGCCTCCAATGGTCGCCGTCATGCGGATATTGCGGTTGTCAGACAGTTCCAGGTTCGATAGCACCACCAGTTGCGGCAGGCTGCGGCGCAAGAAACGTGACAACAGTGGACGCAGCGCATGATTGACCAGTAATACCGGCGGTGCGCCCAGCATCTCCTGGCGAGACAACGCTTCCTGCGACTGGGCCAGCAGACGATCGGCCAGCCCAGGCTCCAGACCACCGCCGCCCTGTAATGCCTGCAGCAACAGACGTTCCAGCGGCGTATCAAGGCCAATCACCTGCACTTCATCATTGCCCGGGAACCAGCGTTGGGTAATCGCCCGTCCCAGCGCCACGCGCACTACCGAGGTCAGTTCACCCGGGTCAGCTTGAATCGGCGCATGCTCGGCGAGGGTTTCAAGGATGGTTCGCATATCGCGAATCGGCACTTTTTCATCCAGCAGATTTTGCAGCACTTTATGCAGCGTGGTTAGCGTTACCACGCCCGGCACCAGATCTTCTGTCAGCTTCGGCATCTCCTGGGTCACGCGATCCAACAGTTGCTGTGCTTCCTGACGACCAAACAGTTCGGACGAATGCTGGCTTATCAGATGGTTAAGATGCGTCGCCACCACGGTACTGGCTTCCACCACGGTGAATCCCTGAATTTGCGCCTGCTCTTTGAGCGCATTTTCAATCCAGATAGCATCCAGACCAAATGCTGGATCGGTGGTCATCTCACCGGGCAGCGTCCCCGCCGCCGTGCCAGGGTTTATCGCCAGCCAGCGGCCCGGATAGGCTTCACCGCTGCCGATTTCGACCCCTTTTAATAAGATGCGATAGCGCGCGGGCGGCAAGTCCATATTGTCGCGAATATGCACCACCGGCGGTAGGAACCCCATCTCTTGGGCAAATTTCTTACGAATACTGCGGATACGGCCAAGCAGTTCCCCATCCTGCTGGAAATCGACCATCGGAATCAGTCGATATCCCACCTCCATCCCCAGCGTATCTTCGAGCTGAACATCGCTCCACGTTGCCTCAACCGCCTGGGTGGTGGTTTCCACCGCTTTCGTTGGCTGAGATGGCTCCGGGGCTTTCATTTCACGTCCACGGATCCACCAGGCCAGCGCCAGCAAGGCGGCGGTAAACAGTAAGAACACCAGGTTTGGCATGCCCGGCACCAGGCCCAACAAGCCCAGTACCCCGGCACTCAGTAACATGACGCGCGGATTGCTGAACAACTGGCCGACCATCTGCTCGCCGACATCCTGATCGGTACTCACACGGGTCACAATCACGCCCGCTGCCGTGGAGATGACCAGTGCTGGGATCTGGGCGACCAGGCCGTCACCAATCGTTAACAGCGTATATGACTCCGCCGCCTTACCCAGTTCCAGACCGTGTTGCAGTACGCCGACCAACAGACCGCCGATGACGTTAATCACCATAATCAGAATGCCCGCGACAGCATCTCCGCGCACAAACTTACTCGCACCGTCCATCGAACCGTAAAAGTCGGCTTCCTGCGTGACTTCCGAGCGACGTTTTTTCGCCTCTTCTTCGCCAATAATCCCGGCATTAAGATCGGCATCAATCGCCATCTGTTTACCCGGCATCCCGTCGAGGACAAAACGCGCCCCCACTTCGGCAATTCGTCCCGCACCTTTGGTGATAACCATAAAGTTGATGATAACGAGGATGATAAACACCACGATACCGATGGCGAAGTTACCGCCGACCAGGAAGTGGCCAAACGCTTCAACCACCTTACCTGCTGCCGCCCCGCCAGTATGACCGTCCATCAGGATAATACGGGTTGAGGCCACGTTTAGCGCCAGGCGCAATAATGTGGTGAAAAGTAAGATGGTCGGGAAAGCGGCAAACTCCAGAGTACGCTGGGTAAACATCGCCACCAGCAGTACCATAATCGACAGCGCAATATTGAAGGTGAATAGCAAGTCGAGGACGAACGCCGGAAGCGGCAGCACCATCATCGACAAGATAAGCAGGATCAGCACCGGCCCGGCAAGCACCTGCCATTGGGTGGATTTAAAGTTGTCGGGGAGACGCAGCATTGCGACTAGATTAGCCATCAGAGTCCTTCTCGTTCAAAAAATCCAGTGCCTCAGGCACCGGTAAGTTATCCGGTTTTTTCGGCTGTGCGCCGCCTGCCAGTTTCCAGCGTTTGAGCTGCCACACCCATGCCAGCACTTCTGCTACCGCGGCATACAGCGCGCCGGGGATCTGCTGGCCGATATCGGCATGACGGTACAGAGCACGCGCCAGTGGCGGTGCTTCGAGCATGGGAATACGGTTCTCTTCACCAATCTCACGAATACGCAGCGCCACCAGCCCCGCGCCTTTCGCCACCACTTTAGGCGCACTCATTTTGTTTTCGTCGTACTGCAACGCCACGGAATAGTGGGTAGGGTTATTGACGATGACATCCGCTTTTGGCACGTCCGCCATCATGCGCTGTCGCGCGGCGGCACGTTGCATCTGACGAATACGACCTTTAACGTGCGGGTCGCCTTCGCTCTGCTTAAATTCATCGCGGATATCCTGACGCGACATGCGCAGTTTTTTCAGGTGGCTGTGGATTTGCCAGAACACGTCAAATCCCACCATCGGGATAATGCCGAGCACCACCAATAAGGCACACAGCCCAACCATATTCAACGCATTACCCATTGCCGCCATCGGCGATTCGCTGACCAGACGCATCATTTGCGGCCAGTGAAACCACATGAAAAAGCCCGCCACGCTACCCATCAGCACCGCTTTCATAATGGCTTTGACCAACTCCGCCGCCGTCTGCGCGGAGAACATCCGTTTGATTCCGGGCAAAGGGTTGAGTTTATCGAGCTTAAAGGCGATGGATTTCCCACTGAACACCAGACCACCCAGCATGACCGGCGCCACCAGCGCCACCGTCATCACGCCGACAATCAGCGGTAATAGCGCCAGCATGGCTTCTTTTAACAGCAGGATAATTTGCCCGAGTATCAAATTCGGGTCGCTGACAATACTGTGGTCGAAGCGCAGACCGCCCGATAAAAGATTGGCTAACCGGCGGGCTAGCGATTCTCCCCCCAGCCAGAGCACGCAAACGCCCACCAGCAACATCAATAGTGACGTTAGCTCGCGGGATCGCGGGATCTGCCCTTCCTCTCGTGCTTTTTCGAGTTTTTGGGGTGTGGGGTCTTCTGTTTTATCGTCGTCGCTTTCTTCTGCCACGGCATCACTCTCGCAGATTTGGTCAAGGTATTATCCCGGCGCAGACATTGACCAATGCGCAGAATAGCGGAACGAAAACAGATGAATTCAACCGTTAGGTGAATACGGCGGCCTGGATTGCCGCCGTGAGAATGATGAGATTAACGTTGCCAGATTAAACGATAGTGTCCAGAGCCTACCTGCGCGCTATCGCCACCTGGCAATAAGGAAAGGAGGTTAAAACCCTAAACTGTCCAGCAGATCGTCAACCTGATCCTGGCTTGCGACCACGCCTGCTTTTGAGGTATCCACCTGCGGGCCATTGAGAAGACTTTCGTTCTCACGTTTTTGTCGCGCACCCTGCTCAGGAATATTCTCCAGCAGTACCATCAGCAGCTGGCGTTCAATCTCCTGAATCACATCCATCATGCGCTTGATAACCTGACCCGTGAGGTCCTGGAAATCCTGCGCCATCATGATGTCGAGCAACTGAGCGTTGGTAAAGCTGGTGTGCCCAGGGACTTCACCTAGATATTGCCGGGTGTCGCTCACCAGTTCGCGGGCGTCTGCAAGCTCAATCGGGTTTTCAAACCAGGCATCCCAGCGGGTGGAAAGCGCTTTGGCCCCTTTTTCCATTTCGTCCTGATGTGGCTGTGAGGCCTCAACGCTGTTGAGCGCACGCTCTGCCGCCTGTGCGGTCATCTGCACCACGTAGTCCAGACGATCGCGGGCGTCAGGGATAGCCTCCGCCGCTTCCGCAATGGCCTGATCCAGCCCCAGTTCGCGCAGGCTGTCGCGCAACATACGGGTCAGATTACCAATGCGGCTGATAATGTCCGCGGCGGAGTGTTCTTCGCCGGGCTTAATGAAAGATTGCATCATCATAGTCACCTTACATGCCCAGTTTCTCGAAGATTTTGTTCAGCTTTTCTTCCAGGGTTGCGGCAGTGAACGGTTTCACCACATAACCGCTGGCGCCAGCTTGTGCAGCGGCGATGATGTTCTCTTTTTTGGCTTCCGCCGTGACCATCAGCACCGGCATCGCCGCCATCGTCCCGCTGGCACGGATGGTTTTCAGCAGTTCCAGACCGTCCATATTCGGCATATTCCAGTCAGAGATAACAAAACCAAACCCGCCAGAATTGAGCTTATTCAGCGCATCGACGCCATCCTCGGCCTCTTCAACGTTGTTAAACCCCAGTTCTTTAAGCAGGTTGCGCACAATGCGACGCATGGTGGAAAAGTCATCCACAACCAAAAACTTAAGCTCTTTATCCGCCATAAAATAATTCTCCTGATTCAAATACGTATTGCCTGTCCGGCACTGATTTTCGCCAGCATCTGCTGGCTTACCTGGCTAAGATCGACCACTTCGCTGACACCACCGGTATTGATGGCCTCACGCGGCATGCCGAACACCACACAACTGGCTTCATTCTGCGCGATGGTCCAGGCACCGGCCTGGTACATCGCATGCATCCCGGCCGCACCGTCGTTGCCCATGCCGGTAAGGATGACTCCCACAGCATTGCGCCCCGCGTACTTCGCGACCGAATGAAACAGCACATCAACCGACGGGCGATGGCGATTAACCGGCGGCCCGTCGTGAATTTTAATTTGATAGTTCGCCCCGCTACGCGACAGCTCCATATGCTTGTCCCCCGGCGCAATGTAGGCGTGACCAGGCAGTACGCGCTCGCCGTCTTCCGCCTCTTTCACCGTTATCTGGCACAGCTTATTAAGACGTTCCGCAAAAGAACGGGTGAATCCTGGCGGCATATGCTGGGTAATCAGCAGCGCGGGGCTGGAGAGCGGCAACGGCTGTAATACGTGGCGAATGGCCTCCGTACCGCCGGTGGATGCCCCAATCGCAATCAGCTTTTCGGAGCTCAGAAGCGGAACAGCTTTCAACGTCGCGGGAACCGGCTGCGATTTATGCGCAGAGATACGTGCCCGAGAAGCGGCACGCACTTTTTCAGCAATGGTTTCGCTGTAAGCCAGCATTCCTTCACGAATGCCCAACTGAGGTTTGGTGACAAAATCCACCGCGCCCAGCTCAAGCGCCCGCAAAGTGACCTCAGACCCCTTTCCGGTCAGCGATGACACCATGACAACCGGCATCGGTCGCAATCGCATCAGCTTCTCCAGAAAATCCAGACCATCCATCCGCGGCATTTCAACGTCCAGCGTCAGCACGTCCGGGTTGTATTTTTTAATCAGATCGCGGGCGACTAGCGGATCGGGCGCCGTAGCGACCATTTCCATATCGTCATGTTCGTTAATAATTTCCGTCATGATTTGCCGCATCAGCGCCGAATCATCAACAGACAAGACCCTGATTTTACTCATGCTCTTCCCTTACTTAACGCGTAGACCGTTTGTCCGCGCAGGCTGAATTCGCGGGCGAGATGGCTGAAGTTTTCCGAATGTCCGGCAAACAGCAGACCGTCCGGTTTTAGCAGCGGTACGAAGCGTTTTAAGATCTCCTGTTGAGTCGCCTTATCAAAATAGATCATGACGTTACGGCAGAAGATGGCATCGAACGGGCCAGATATCGCATATTTGGCGCTGAGTAAATTCAGTGCGCTAAACTCGACGTAGTTGGCAAGCTCAGAGCGCACGCGAACCAGCCCATCATGCGGCCCGGTACCGCGCATGAAATAACGTTGAAGCTGCTGCTGGGAAAGCGTTTTCAGCTCCTCTTGTCGATAAATCCCGCTCTGCGCCTTTTCTAACACTTCGGTGTCGATATCACTGGCGACAACTTTCCAGCGCCCCGGTGCAGTACCCAGCGTATCGGCCAGCGTAATGGCGATGGAGTATGGCTCCTCGCCCGTTGAGGCTGCTGCACTCCACACCCGGTATTCCCCCTGCCGACGCGCGGCATGTTCCGCCAGCGTCGGGAAGTGATGCGCTTCGCGAAAGAACGCGGTCAGGTTGGTGGTCAGCGAGTTAATAAACGCCTGCCACTCCGCGCTGTCACCGTTGGCTTCCAGCAGGCTGAGATAATGTCCAAAGTCATCCAGATTCAGCGTCCGTAAACGCCGAACCAGACGGTTGTAAACCATGTCACGTTTATGATCGGCCAGCACAATTCCGGCGCGCTGGTAGATCAGTTGACATATCCGACGAAACTGCGCGTCGGTGAGCGTCAGGCGCTGCGTCAGCTGGCTCAGTAATTGCGATTGCCCATTTGGCAGAGATACAGTCATAGCGCCTTCTTACATCACATCAATTCAGGAAACTGCGGGTATCGCGGACAGCGGAACAGTTTCATGCTCCTTATCTGCCTTCACGACTTCTTCAAGTTCAAACACGGACACGACGGTGGATAAGCTGTCGGCCTGGTCAGCCAGTTGCTGCGTTGCCGCCGCCCCCTGCTCCACCAGCGCGGCGTTTTGCTGCGTGACCTGATCCATCTGGCTGACCGCCAGCGCCACTTGCTCAATCCCGCGGCGCTGTTCGTCCGACGCAGAGGCTATCTCGCCCATGATGTCGTTAACTCGGGTCACCGACTGGACGATTTCCGTCATGGTGTGGGCAGAGGTTTCCACCAGCGCTGAACCTTGCTGGACGCGGGAAACAGACTCTTCAATCAGTACCTTGATCTCTTTGGCAGCCTGGGCGCTACGGCTGGCGAGGTTGCGAACTTCTCCGGCGACGACCGCAAAGCCACGGCCTTGTTCACCAGCACGTGCGGCTTCCACCGCTGCGTTTAACGCCAGAATGTTTGTCTGGAAGGCTATGCCGTCGATAACGCTGATAATGTCGCTGATTTTCTTCGAACTGGTGGCGATATTCTGCATTGTCTGCGCCACATGGCTGGCCTGTTCGCCGCCGCGTTTAGCGGTATCAGCAGCGCCGTGGGCAAGGTCAGAAGCCTGACGGGCGTTTTCGGCGTTCTGGCTGACGGTGGCCGTCAACTGCTCCATGCTGGCGGCAGTTTCAGCCAACGAGGCCGCCTGCTGTTCAGTACGGGCAGAGAGATCGTTATTCCCGGCGGCAATTTCGGAAATGCCGGTATGCATGGCGTAGCTGCCCTGGCGCACATGGCCCACGGTCTCACGCAGGGATTTCTGCATCGCTTTCAGACCGGCAAAGATGGCGCTGATTTCGTTCTTGCCATATACGGCAATAGGACGCGCAAGGTTGCCTTTTGCGATACTCTCAAAATGGCTGCTGATAATCGCCAGCGGCTGCACCACCATCCGGCGCACCCACCACAGCGCACCCACCATGATCACCACGGAAATCACCACCATGGCAATAAACATCAGGGTCGAGCGGTAGTAATCACTCCGGCTTTCCTGTTTCGCGGAGCCGACATAGTTCTCAATATTTTTGCGCCAGTTCTCGTAGTCATTGTCGAACTGGTCCTGTGTCTTCTGTACCGGTGCGGCGACAAATTCCGCCAGCTGATTGTTCTCAAGCCAGGCAGTCTGGTGCGCCAGCATCTCATGCCAGGCGGCAAAGGTCTTTGCCGTCTGATTTTGCAACTCGGCGTCACGCCCGTTCATCAGCGGTAAAGCCTGAAAGCCTTTAAACAGCGCATCAGCCTGCGAGAGTTCCTGCTTCACCTCATCAATCATCCCGCGCACCTCATTGGGCGGATAGCTTAGCGCCGTCAAGGTGCCCGCTTTGTTGAGCATGTTGCTGGCTTGCAGCATTGATGCACGCGACTCGGTTAAGGCATTCAACTGCTGGCTGCTCTGGTCAACCTGGTCAATATTGTTCTGCCCATCGCGAAAAGCCCAGAAAGAGAGTCCGTTACTGCCAATCTGCAAAAAGCCGCAGAGGATCAAAATCAGAAACAACGTGGTAGAGATTCGAAGACGATAAAGCATCACCACACTCCTAAAGACGGCCATTAACCGCAGATAAAATTAAAAGGTTTCCCAGTTGTTGTCGGTCCGACTGCTCACCTTCAACGCCTGAAGTGACGGTGGTGGTGAGGTTTTCGCCCCCTGGCGCGAAGACATGGCGGTAAGACGAAATGCAGAAACCGCCTGATTCAGGCGTTCAGCTTGCTCTTCAAGGGCGGCGGCAGCGGTGGCAGATTCTTCCACCAACGAGGCATTTTGCTGTGTCACGCTGTCCATTTCCGCCACCGCGATAGCCACCTGGTCGATTCCCCGGCTTTGTTCATCGGATGCCGAGGCAATTTCGCCCATAATGTCGGTGACGCGGGTCACGGCGTTGACAATGTCAGTCATGGTTTCGCCCGCACTTTCAACCAGTACAGAACCGGTATCGACCCGCGAGACAGAATCTTCAATTAATGCTTTGATCTCTTTTGCCGCCTGCGCGCTACGGCTGGCAAGGTTACGCACTTCTCCTGCAACCACCGCAAAGCCACGACCCTGCTCGCCGGCACGTGCCGCTTCTACTGCCGCATTCAGCGCCAGAATATTGGTCTGGAAAGCAATACCGTCGATAACGCCAGTAATGTCGGAGATTTTCTGCGAACTGGCGGCGATCTCATGCATGGTATTGACCACGCCGTTCACCACGTTGCCGCCGCGCTGTGCTGTTTCTGAGGCGCTGAGCGCGAGATGTGAAGCCTGGCGCGCATTTTCCGCATTCTGTTTTACCGTCGCCGTCAGCTGTTCCATGCTGGCTGCGGTTTCTTCAAGCGACGCGGACTGCTGCTCGGTGCGAGCGGAAAGGTCATTGTTCCCCGCCGCGATCTCGCTGGTACCGTGATAAATGGCTTCAGCCCCTTCCCGCACGTGGGTGACGGTATCGATAAGCGAAGTCTGCATATGGCTCACGGTATCAGCCAGTTCGGTGATTTCGTTGCGCCCACGCAGAGCCAGGCGCTGAGTCAGATCGCCTGCCGCAATGTGGCGAATATGTCCCATCACTGCCGACAGCGGTTTAAGCAAAATGGCACGAATGCCGAACCAGGCGGCAACCATCACCACCACGAGGACTATCGCCAGAATCACCAGTTGCCAGCGGGCAAACTGGTAATCGTTGCTGCTGGTGGTAAACGCGTGCTGGTAGAGCGCTTCACTCTGGCTGGAATATTGGGTCATCGCCTCGCCTAACGCGTTTTGCATGCCTTGCGTTGGCTGAGCAAAGTAGGCGTCCATATTGCCGCCCTCAAGGAAACCCAACAGCTCCTGTAGGGCATTGAAATAATTCTTATAGGTCTTCAACACCTGGGCATTAGCCTCACTCATCGCGGGTTGCGGAGGAAGTTGGCTAAAGCGTTCAAAGTGGCCTGCCGCCTGCGTGAGCGTGGCTTTGGCGTTTTTCAGCAGTTCTGTTTTAGCACTGCTTTGTTGGTTATTAGTGTCCATCATCATCCGCGCCGAGGAACGGCTGAGGTTGATACGGGTTTGCAGCATCAGATCCCACGCTTTGGTGAGTTCCGTTTGTTGGGTACGAAGCGTATTGGAGAGTGCAAAACTTTGTTGGTTTTGATGCAACGAGGAGAACAGAAAGCTCCCGGAGACTAACTGCAGAAGTGCGAAGACGACCAGCACCACCATCAGCAGTGTGACAACGCGGATACGGTTTAACATACAACACCTTCTCTATATTCAGTTATCGCTGTTATCGGCATCCTAAAAAGAAACTTTATGTGCGCTCAGGGTAAAAATCGTGGGCAGGAGAAGGGGTACGGGGCAGCAGGATTGCGAGTGACTGAATCACAACGATTTTTATAAATCATAAAAAAAAGTTGTAAATAACCCTAGTTTCATACAATTTATGTAATGAATGAATTGATGGCATTACATAATAAAAATCATTATTTCATCGCGGGGCAATTTCGTAATCTGACGGAGTATTTTTTGTGGCAAACGCGAATAAACTCACGATTTTCATCGTGATTTTCATGCTGGCGGGGATTCTCACCGGCGCAATGATCCATTCTTACGCATCAGCAAACACCATTCAGGCCTGGTCTGGCAACATCACCCTCTTCACCGATATCTTCCTGCGACTCATCAAAATGGTGATTGCGCCTTTGGTCTTTAGCACCTTGACCGTGGGTATCATGAAACTCGGCGAGACCTCAACGATTGGCCGCGTTGGTGGTAAAGCGATGGTCTGGTTTATCAGCTCGTCGGTGCTGTCGATTCTGGTTGGGCTGTTTATCGTCACCCTGCAACATCCAGGCAGCGGTCTGAATCTGACGATTCCGAAAGATACCGTGGATACTGGCCTTGCGGTCAGTGGCATGAGTCTGAAGGGGTTTCTGTCTCATACCATTCCAACCAGCATTGTTGGGGCGATGGCCGATAACGAAATCCTGCAAATCGTCGTCTTCTCGATGTTCTTTGGTATCGGTGGCGCGTCATTGGGCCAGAAGTTCAATGCGCCGTTGGTTGCCGCACTGGATGTGGTTTCCCACATTATGCTCAAGGTGACGGGTTACGTGATGTACGTTGCGCCGCTGGCGATTTTTGCCGCCATCTCGTCGGTGATTGCCACGGAAGGTCTGGGTATTTTACTGAACTATGCCTCATTTATCGGTGGCTACTACGTAGCGATTTTGCTGACCTGCTGCGCACTGGTGGCGATTGGCTATATGGTGCTCAAGAAAGAAGTTTTCCGCCTGCTCGGGATGCTGAAAGACCCGGTACTGGTGGCTTTCACCACCAG
This sequence comes from Kluyvera intermedia, assembly GCF_034424175.1. Lineage (NCBI taxonomy): Bacteria > Pseudomonadati > Pseudomonadota > Gammaproteobacteria > Enterobacterales > Enterobacteriaceae > Kluyvera > Kluyvera intermedia. The sequence continues at coordinate 1,992,566 of NZ_CP139986.1, read as the reverse complement.
CAGCTCTGAAGCGGCTTATCCGAAAACGCTGGAACAACTGACCAAATTCGGCTGCTCTCGTAATATCGTCTCTTTCGTACTGCCTATCGGTTATTCGTTTAACCTGGTGGGGTCGATGGTGTATTGCTCCTTCGCCTCAATGTTTATCGCTCAGGCGTACAACATTCACCTGAGTTTCTCAGAGATTGCTGTGCTGATGCTGACGTTGATGCTGGCGTCAAAAGGGATTGCCGGTGTACCGCGTTCTGCGCTGGTCGTACTGGCAGCGACCATCCCAAGCTTTAACATTCCGGTGGCCGGGATTTTGCTGCTGATGGGTATCGACCACTTCCTCGACATGGGACGTTCAGCCATCAATGTGCTGGGTAACGGCGTCGCCACGGCGATGTTGTCGCAAAACGAAGGCCAGCTCAGTGAAGTTGAGCCTGAGGTTGTGCAGCAGAATATGTGATCGTTGAGCCTGTCCCGGCGGCGCTGCGCTTGGCCGGGATTGACACCAAAACAAAAGCCAGACTCCAGGGTCTGGCTAAATACAACATAAACCCACCACTTGCGCCCAAACATCCACGGCGAAACAATGAAAAGCATGGCACCCACCCCACTGGCATAGGACGGAGTCAAACGACGGCTAGATAAAGATACGCATTCCCACCGCGGCCAGGTGATCGGAAACGTTATAAGACTCATCGGTATTACCGCTGGCTTTTTCATAGCCGTATTCGATATAGGTCACCGCGTTTTTGCCTAACCAGTAATCGGTACCCAGCGTCGTGGACTGGAAATGCTGACCATTCATAGCATCACCCCCTTCCGTCCAGTCAAAGTTGGCGTAAACGCTCCACTCCGGAGTAATTTTAAATTGCGAGGCGTATTCCAGACCCAGAATGGTTTCCTGGTCGTTGGTTTGATTGCTGGTGTTGCTGGTTGCCGCCTGAACATCATCAACTTTGTTGATGTAATAGGTGGCCTGCGCACCGTTATACCAGGTGAAGCCATCAAAGTTAGCGGTGTATTTGGCGTTCATCCCCATCGAATAGGTATTACCGTCATAGGATGGGCCGGTTACCATCGTCATAGGTACGGTGCCGCCGTTCGGGCCGATTGGAACATCAGTGGTTACAGAACCCTGATTCACCGTGTAGTTGTTATAAGCCGCGGAACCAGAAACAGAGAAGCCATTTTCAAAGCGATATTGCGCCGCCAGTGCCGCACCACCGTGCACAGAGGCAGAACCATCATGGTAAGCATCATGCATATCCGGGCCGTCGCCATAGCCGCTACCGAAGCCAATCTTATCAACATCATCATTCCCTTGCCCCATGACACCCACGGTGAATGCTTTGGTGTTGTAATAATAAATGGCCGCAGAGTTAATAATATCGGTCGACATCCCGGCTGTGTCATGTTTTGCCTTACCGCCATAAGCGTAGGTGGTATCAATCCCCAGTCCCCAGTCAGTTGGCGCATATTGTTTACCGAAGGTCGCCACGCCGTAGTTATCGTTACCGACACCCGCATAAGCCTGACGAGTATAAACATCGTTGCCCTGATCATCGGTTGCCGAATCCAGACCATGCATCCCTGTCTCGTAATAGCCTGCAGCATAAAAGCCGTTGTCATTAATTTTCTGTCGCAGTGCCACCCCCAGACGCGAGTCATTGTTCTGGATATTATGTTCGACACTATGCGCCGAATCGTCTTTCGCCATAAGACGCACGGAGCCCATAATAGCAATCGCCGTATCGTCATTTTGGTAAACCATCTCGCCTTTGGTCTGCGTGGCAGTATAGGCCGGAGAAGCCTGCTCACCGCTGCTCGCCAGCGCATAGGTTGGCACACCAACGGCAGCCGTAATAGCCAGAGCAATAATAGAAGGTTTAAGCATTACATTTTTTACGCGCATAGAAATCCCTTAATCAATATTTAAGATTATTTTTAGTTACTATCGAATTTAATAATGGGAAAGAAACATTGTTTTCCACGTCGTCGATAATAATTGCAGTCTGAATCTCTTTTCCATGCGCATAAATTAGAAATAAGATCGCTATCACTAAGAATTATTTTCTTTCTCGAACTCATAAAATGAAGATTAATTTACAAATAATTAATTTATTTATGAATTACCATTCAGAGTTTACTCATTTTGATTTAAAAATATGTCTAAACATTAATTCAAAACCAAATAACAACATCGCGCAAACAATAAAACCAGACAATATAGACAAATAACACATTAAAAATTAACATAAAAATATCATAGCAGACTAATCCATCAGCAATTCAGATTACACCAGGGGAATATGGGATGAGTTTTCAATAACGGGTTTAATGCGACTTTCGAATGAAAGATTCATAACAAAAATCAATTTACGGGAAAAATAATTTTCATGAATATAAAAATGAGCGGAAGAACGAGGAAGAAAGAATAAACAACAATGAAGAGTGTAAAAATGATAACCGGGTATGTCTCAAGCGCACAGTTTTTAAATTATCTTTTCCCTGTGATGAATATTGCGTTGACTCACATTTTAAATAAGGCTCATCGTGTAATGACGATGAGCCTTATAATTATCAGGCCGCGTGACTGGCAGCGCTATCCAGCAGCGCCATCTCTTCGCTATTGAGTAACTTCTCAATGTTAACCAGAATCAACATACGGTCGCCCAGGGCTCCCAGTCCGGTCAGGTATTCAGTCGACAAGGTCACTGCAAATTCCGGCGCCGGGCGAATCTGCTCAGAGGCCAATGACAGCACGTCAGAAACGCCGTCAACGACAATTCCCACGACCCGCTGTCCCAGGTTAAGCACAATCACCACCGTATTATCATTGTACTCAACGTCTTCCTGGCTGAACTTCACACGCAGATCGACAATCGGCACAATCACGCCACGCAGGTTGGTGACGCCTTTAATAAAGGCTGGGGTATTGGCAATGCGCGTCACCTGATCGTAGCCGCGGATCTCCTGCACTTTCAGGATATCGATGCCGTACTCTTCATTACCCAACGTAAAGACTAAAAATTCCTGCCCTGTCGGTTCGCCCGCCAGCTTTGTTACATTCGTCATTCCGGTCATGTTTTTACCTTTTCTTAAGCGTTTCAGGCGGCTGTGTTCGCCAGACGTTTTTCACGATTCAATCCCTGTAGGGCGGAGACATCGACAATCAGCGCAACGCTACCATCGCCGAGAATAGTCGCGGCCGAAATACCCGGCACCTTGCGATAGTTGCTCTCCAGGTTTTTCACCACCACCTGATGCTGGCCAATCAGTTGATCAACCAGTAGCGCGTAGCGGCGACCAGCACTTTGCAGAATAACCACAATGCCCTGCGTCGCTTCAGTCTTCGCCCCCTGCACCTCGAACGCTTTCCACAGTTCCACCAGTGGCAGGTACTCTCCACGCACTTCCAGCACACGCTCGCCGCCCGCCAGAGGATGCAGATCCTCTTCACGCGGCTGTAGGGATTCCATCACCGCATTGAGCGGCAGGATAAAGACCTCTTCACTCACTTTCACCGACATGCCGTCAAGAATCGCCAGCGTCAGCGGGAGCAGGATACGAATGGTTGTTCCCGCACCCTGCCGGGATTTAATCTCAACGTGGCCGCCCATCTCCTGGATGTTTCGCTTCACCACGTCCATACCCACGCCGCGCCCTGAAACATCGGTCACCTGCTCCGCAGTCGAAAAACCAGGCGCAAAGATCAGCATACCGACCTCTTCATCGGTCATGCTTTCGCTGACCGACATCCCTTGTGACAGGGCTTTGGCCAGGATGCGCTCACGGTTTAATCCGGCGCCATCGTCGGTCACTTCAATACAGATGTTGCCGCCCTGATGCTCAGCGGACAGGGTTAAATTACCCACCGCCGATTTCCCCGCCGCCAGACGAGCCTCCGGCGACTCAATCCCGTGGTCAAGACTGTTGCGCACCAAGTGCGTGAGTGGGTCGATAATGCGTTCAATCAGACTTTTATCCAGCTCCGTTGAGCTACCGATTTGCGTCAGTTCAACCTGTTTGCCAAGTTTACTCGCCAGATCTCGCACCAGACGTGGGAAACGGCTAAAGACGTATTCCATCGGCATCATGCGGATCGACATAACCGATTCCTGCAGGTCGCGCGCGTTGCGTTGCAACTGGCCCATGCTGGTAATCAAATCACCGTGCGACACCGGATCCAGGGCGTTAGAACGCTGAGCCAGCATCGACTGCGTGATCACCAGTTCACCCACCAGGTTAATCAGTTGATCGACCTTTTCCACCGCCACGCGAATGCTGCTGGATTCGCTGGTACGCGCCGCCGGTTTTTCTCGCTCAACGCGTGGGGACGGTGCAGGCGCGTTCACCGCGACTGGAACCTCCACCGGAGCGGCTATCACTTCCTCGACAACAACGGCATTTTCTTCAACCGTCGCCGTGGTGGTGAACTCAATCTGGTCAGCCTCAATCACAAAGCACAGCACCGCCACGATATCGTCCTGGTTGACCTCACCGTCAATAATCGCCGTTAGGGAATCTGCGGTTTTACTGACCTGGCTTAACGTGGCGAGATTCCCCAGCTCTTCTTCGAGCATCTCTGGCTCACCGGGCTTCAGGCGCGACAACATGATCTGCGTTTGACCGGGAACTTCGGCAGATGAGAGATCGTCAGCGTCTTCCTGCGGGTCATTATCCACCACGCTTAATCGGGCATTGCCGGTAGCCGATGGAGCGCTTTCACCCTTTGCTTCCAGCGCAAGTTGGCGCAGCGCATTGCAGATATATTCAAAGCTAGCAGCATCCGGTTCGCTGGAGCTTTTATAGGCGTCGAGCTGTTCCTGCATAATATCTTTGGTTTCCAAAAACAGGTTGATAATGTCGGTGTTGAGCTGCATTTCCCCGCGCCGGGCCTCATCCAGCAGGTTCTCCATCAAGTGGGTCGTTTCCTGCAAGATGGTGAAGCCAAACGTGCCCGCCCCGCCCTTAATGGAGTGCGCCGCGCGGAAAATCGCATTCATCTGTTCAGCATCAGGGTCATCCACCACTAGGTTCAGCAGATGCTGTTCCATATCGGCCAATAGTTCGTCGGCCTCATCAAAAAACGTCTGATAAAAATCGCTGATATCCATGCTCACGCAATCACCTCGAGTCGGGTTGTGGCGGCGTAGTACCGGCCGCAGATGTTGAATACGTCGGCGACTGTAATACGCTTAAAGGTTCATTCTGGCTCTCGGCATTCTCGTGGAGAATGGCCTGTTCAGCCTGGTTATTCAGCACCAGCAGACTGATACGACGGTTAATCGCATCGCCGCCACGCGCTGAGAGGCGCATCGAGTTTGACATCCCAATGACGCGTAAAACTTTGCCGTCGCTAATCCCGCCTGCAACCAGTTCACGGCGCGAGGCATTGGCGCGGTCTGCCGACAGCTCCCAGTTGCTATACCCTCGATCACCATTGGCGTACGGGTAATCATCAGTATGGCCGGAAAGGCTAATTTTGTTGGGGATCTCGTTTAATACCGGGGCAATGCCGCGCAGAATATCGCGCATATACGGTTCCACCTCGGCGCTACCGGTTTTAAACATCGGGCGATTCTGACTATCAATAATCTGAATGCGCAGCCCTTCTTGTACTAAGTCGATTTTCAGATGGGGACGCAGCGCCCGCAGCTTCGGGTCGGCTTCAATCAGTTGATCCAGTTCACCGCGAATACGCTTAAGACGATTCGTCTCCATGCGTTTTCTCAGCTCCTCAACATTGGGCTGTTTATGGACTTCGCCCTGCTGTTGGGTGACGTCATCGCCACCGCCGGGAATCGGGCTATCACTGTTCGCCATCCGGGGACCGCCGGAAATCGCGGTCGCCAACGGTGTACGGAAGTATTCCGCTATCTGAATAAGCTCTTTTGGGCTGGAGATGGAGATAAGCCACATCACCAGGAAGAACGCCATCATCGCCGTCATAAAATCGGCGTAAGCAATCTTCCACGAGCCATGCGCGCTACCGTGTGATTTATGCTTACGCCGTTTGACGACGACAATAGGATGCGATTGGTTTTTCATGCGTCCTCGGTGGTCGTCTGCTGGCCTGACGGATTACGCACCGCGCGTACATGTTCTTCCAGTTCGATAAAGGAAGGGCGTTCGCTGCTGTAGAGCGTTTTACGGCCAAATTCGACGGCAATCGGTGGCGCATAGCCGTTGAGATTCGACAGCAGCGTAATTTTGACGCATTGCATCATTTTGGTGGTTTCGGCACTTTTCTGTCGCAGGACGCTCGCCAGTGGAGAGACAAATCCATAGGCCAGCAGAATACCGAGGAAAGTCCCCACCATGGCATGGGCAATCAGCGCGCCCAACTCTGCCGCCGGGCGATCCGCTGAACCCAGCGCATGCACCACGCCCATGACTGCTGCCACGATACCGAATGCCGGAAGCGAGTCCCCTACCAGCGCAAGACTGTTAGCCGGAACCTCACATTCGCTTTCATGAGTTTCAATTTCTTCATCCATCAGCGCTTCAATTTCGAAGGTGTTCATGTTACCGCTGATTATCAGACGCAAATAATCGACGATAAATTCGAGCATCACCGCATCGGCCAGAATGCGCGGATAGCTGGCAAAAATTTCACTTTCTTGCGGGTTTTCAATATCGCGTTCCAGCGAGAACATCCCCTGTTGGCGTGATTTCGCCATCAGGCGATACAGCAACGCCAGCAGATCCATATACATACTTTTAGTGTATTTCGAGCGACGAAACAGCAAGGGCAGCGCCTTGAGCGTTCCCTTGATGGCTTTACCGTTGTTCCCCACGATAAATGCGCCGACCCCCGCTCCGCCGATAATAATCAGCTCAGCCGGTTGATACAGTGCTCCAAGGTGTCCGCCGGTCATCATGTAACCGCCGAAAACTGTCCCCAAAACAACCAGGTAACCTATTAAGATAAGCACGCTATCATCCTTCCACTGTTGACTAAGAGAGGAGACAGAATTGAGGTATTTCACCCGGCAAGGGGTAAAAAAAAGCAGCGGTCGTCAAGACCGCTGCTGGAGTGTTTAATCCACAAGTGTGGGGTTAAACAGCTTGCCCTATCTGTTCATCCAGCAGTTGTGGATTACTATCGGCAGGATCACTGGAAAGTTTACGTCTTTTTACGGCACGTGATGGTGGCTGGCATAGGCTGCAAACAAAGCTGCCTGCTGGCTGGTGTGCATGAGTCACAAAATTACCGCCACAGGAATGGCAGCTGGAAAGTTCAAGCAGTCCGCTTTCAACAAAACGAACCAAAGTCCAGGCGCGAGTCAAGGCGAACAACGGCCCTGCATCCTGCTCGGGACACTGTTCTAGATACAAACGGTAGGCTTTTATCACAGCATCAACGCCGGAGCATTGGCCGCTTTTCAGTAAGAATTGCCAGGCATTACAGAACATGGAAGAGTGAATATTTTGTTCCCATGTCATAAACCAGTCCGTGGAAAACGGCAGCATTCCCTTGGGCGGCGGGCTACCACGCAGCTCTTTGTAGAGTTTAATCAAACGACCACGGCTGAGCTGGGTTTCACTTTCCAGCATCTGCAACCGCGCACCGAGAGTAATCAACTCCATAGCCAGCTGAATGTCACGCGCCTCCTGAACAATGCTTTTTTCAACCATCATTAGGCCCTTTTCTTACGTGCAGGAGCGCCTGAGTGACTGGCTTCATTCAGCAGTGCGGTTGAGAGCAGAATACCGGTGTGGATCTGCTGTAGGTCGTCCACACGTGATTCTTGCGTAAGACGGGTTATGGTTTGGGCGTTATCAAAACGGAACTGGCAAACCAGTTGGTTGGTTTCCGCCAATTTCACCATCTGTGGGAGCGTCAGTTCCCCAAGAACTTTTGCCATATCCTCGTTGATACCAAGGCGGAACATAGCAGAAGCCTTATCCTGACCAATCAAACGCTGTGCAAGAAGCAGATAAGACAAATTGATGTCATAGATATGCTTTAGCAACTCGGATGTATGCATTTTCCCCATCCCGAATAACCAATTTAGTACTCTATGCGGTCAAACCGCATACCCCGTGATGTCGTCGGGCAAGGCCCGATAAAAAAATGAATCGGTCGAAATGCATGGCCAATCAGGTAAATCCTGTGTCGATTGTCGGGTAAAGATTTCACTTTCTACCCCGATGAATCTAAACATTTCTTACAATTTACTAAGATTTTTCCTAATTCGACGCAACTTTACTCGCCAGATGTGACACATACAATGTTGCCTCACTGTTAATTTGAAATTTATGTGATCTTCGTCACAAAATCAAACCGTCTTTTACACGCCAATCTATCAGCCCCCGTTGTATTTTGACTAAATAACGAACAGTCAAAACGCTATTTTATTCCTCCCCAACGGATATTCATTCAACGAAACTATTTAACGACCATTTAGATCGGGCGATCTTTGTGAGCACTATTTACGAGAAATTTGCTACAGATCATACTTTTTAGCGGCAACTAAAATTCATCGTAAATTCAACATATTGTAACTTCAAACCATTGACACTAAATTCATTCGCACATTAATTACTTTTAATTAACAAATATTCAGCATAAATTAAATATTGAAGATATGTTTTGATTACATCATATATCAAGACACGCTTATGCAAGTTGTATGGGTTTTATCCAATGGTTCGCATAAAACTTGCTTATGTATTAGGTTAAGTTATAGACAGCAATATTCCGTCCAGCGCTTGCGGGACGGTTATAAAAAGAGTATGAGATTAAGGTTAGCGTGCGAATTTTTAGCAAGGAGGTCTGATGTCGTACTCACATCTTTTAGTGGCGGTGGCGCCAACGCCTGAGAGCCATGCCTTACTCAAAAAAGCGGTAGCAATAGCGCGTCCTGCTAATGCCCGCATCAGTCTGATGACCCTTTCAACTGACCCCGAGATGTACAACCAACTCGCCGCCCCAATGATGGAAAACCTGCGTGAGTTGATGCAAGAAGAGACCCAGCAATTTCTGCAAAGTCTGGCCGATAGTACCGACTACCCTATCTGGAAGCGTCAAATAGCATCGGGTGAACTCTGCGAACACGTGAAGACGTTTTGCCAGAAGTATCAGGTTGATCTGGTTATCTGCGGCAACCATAACCAAAGTTTCTTTTCGCGAGCGACCTGCTCGGCGAAAAACATCGTCAAGGAAAGCGGTGTGGATGTGTTATTGGTGACGTTGTAACAAGTCGGTTTATGCGGTTGGTGAGACCCCGGGGTCGGCATAAATGCCTCGCGCGGGCTACAGGTCGAGCGCAGCGACGCCGGGGGAACCGGCGTCGGAATACTCGTTAAACCGTGCGTTTCGCTTTTTGTTTGTAGCGATCGAAAATCACCGCCGCTAACAAAATCAACCCGCGTACCACATACTGCGAGAACGGCGAAATGTTCAGCAGGTTCATGGCATTCTCAACGGTACCGAGAATCAAGATCCCAGCCACCACGTAAGAGATTTTGCCAATCCCCCCTTTCAGCGATACGCCACCCAATACGCAGGCAGAGATAACGATAAGCTCATAGCCAATTGAGGTCATCGGCTGACCGCTGGTCATACGCGAGGCCAGGATAATTCCCGCCGCAGCTGACACCAGCCCCGAGAGCACAAAGATGATAATCTTGGTGCGAACGACCGGTACCCCGGCTAATCGCGCCGCTTCCTCATTGCCGCCAATAGCCAGCGTGTTGCGGCCAAAGGTGGTTTTATTGAGCAGCAGGCCAAAAATAATTAAACAGCCTACCGTCAACCAGATTGGCGCTGGCAGCCCCAGCCAGTTGGCGTAGCCAAGGGCGAAGAAGCGCTCATCTTCAATCCCGACCGCTTTACCGTCAGAGATGATATACGCCAGACCACGGACAATCTGCATCGTGGCAAGTGTGGTGATCAGCGCGTTGATTTTTAGCCTCGCAATCACGAAACCATTCACCAGACCGCTTAACGCTCCCAGCAGCAGACCGGCAAAGACGCCTATCCACAGGCTTTCAGTGGCGTTAATCACCACCGCCGTGGTCACCCCTGCGCAGGCGATAACCGACGCTACGGACAGGTCAAAATCACCGGAAGCCAGACAAAATAGCATCCCGCAGGCCACCATCCCCGACATGGAAATCGCCAGCCCCAGCCCTTTCATATTGATGAACGAAGCGAAGTTCGGCACAAAAATAGCACAGCAGATAAACAACACGGCAAACACCACGAGCATGCCATATTGATCCCAGATACGACCAAAGCTCATCGACGAGCCGCGCGCGCCAGGTGTAGTAACAGATGACATCATAATCTCCTTACTCAGGCGACGGCCTGACTGACTTTAGGCATAGCCAGGCTTAACGCCTGTTGTTCATTGGCGCTCTCATGGAACAGCTCGCCGGAAATTTCACCTTCGCGCATCACCACGATGCGATCGGCAACGCCCAGCACCTCCGGCAGGTCGCTTGACGCAAACAGCACCGCAACCCCCGACGCCGCCAGCGCGTAAATCACGTTGTAGATTTCATGTTTCGCACCCACATCGATACCGCGCGTCGGCTCATCGAGCAAGATGACCTTCATCTCTTCCGACAACCAACGGCCCAGAATGGCCTTTTGCTGATTTCCCCCAGACAGGTTCATGATCAGCTGTTGCGCACCCGGCGTTTTAATATTGAGGGATTGAATATGATGGTCGGCATTGGTCGCCTCCCAGTCGTTATTAATAAGGCACCCAGCGCGGATATGTTTGCGACGAGCACTGATGTTGATATTGTCGCGTACCGAGTGCACCGGAATAATCCCCTCAGCCTTACGGTCTTCTGGACACAACATCATGCCTGCGCGAATCGCCTGTGCTGGTTTGTCGATAGTGACCCGTTTGCCGTCAATAGCGATGTCACCGGCGGTGATTTTGGTCCCACCGAAGATCCCTTTCATCAGTTCACTTCGCCCGGCACCCACTAGCCCAAACAGGCCGACAATTTCCCCGCTACGTACCGATAAAGAAATCGGCGTACGGACGCCGGGGGCTTTGACGTTATCAAGACGCAGGCGCTCTTCGCCATACTCACGCGGCTGCCAGCCATAGATATCACCAATATTTCGCCCGACCATCGCCTGCACCAGACTGTCGTGGCTGACCGACTGCATGTCGTCAAAGGTGCAAACATAGCGACCATCTTTAAACACGGTAATGGCATCGCTGAGAGCAAAGATCTCTTCCATGCGATGAGAGACATAAATGATCACCCTGCCTTCTTTACGCAACTCGCGGATCACCCGAAACAGGTTTTCAATCTCACGGGCGGAAAGTGAACTGGTCGGTTCGTCAAAGGCGATAACCTTCGCGTTACGCGCCAGCGCTTTGGCAATTTCCACCATCTGCCATTGGCCAATGGAGAGATATTTCAGCGGCGTATCCGGGTCAATATCCAGCCCCAGATGCTCAAGTTGCAGGCGGGCTTCATAATTGAGTAAAGAGCGGTTTACTATCCCGGCACGGCTCGGAAGTTGTCCGAGATAGATATTTTCCGCGACTGTCATCTCCGGGACGAGATGCAGTTCCTGGTAAATAATGGCGACACCCGCGTTAAGCGCCGCGGTGGTGTCGGCAAAAGAAATCTCTTCTCCACGCAAAGACAGCGTGCCGGAAGTCGGTGCATAGTTACCGCTGAGGATCTTCAGCAGCGTTGACTTCCCGGCACCGTTTTCACCCATCAGCGCATGCACCTGACCGCTATAGCAGTCGAAGCTAATGTCTGACAGCGCCTTCACGCCGGGGAACGTTTTGCCAATACCGTGGAAAGAGAGATAAGGGACAGACTGTTGCATAGCGACCTCCACAATAAGCTATCCTTCTCCCCCCATCGGTGTGGGGGGAGAACTATCAGGACTCAGAGGCCTTTTTTCGCCAGTTCTTCTTTAAAGTTGTCACGCGTGATGAGCACCACGTCGGTGACGGCGGTGAATTTCTGTGGTTCAACCCCTTTTTCGACCCAGTTGTACAGCAGTTCACTGGTTTTATAGCCGTGGATGTCCGGGCTAGGTAACAGCGAACCGAAGAAACCGGTGGCCTGGGTTTTCGATAATTCGTTGACTGCATCGACACCGTTAATGCCGATGCCGATCACGTTAGCCGCTTTAAAGCCCTGACCTTCCGTTGCACGTACGCCACCGAGCACGGTGTTATCGTTCATGCCGATAATCAGCCATTGTTTCACTTCAGGGTGCTGAACCAGCAGGGAGTTACCGGCATCAAACGCGCCAGGGATATCGTTGGATTTGGTTGGGATCTGATAGATCTGTTTTTCAGGGAAGCCCGCTGCTTTGATAGCATCCATCGAACCGGTAGTACGGCGACGCGCGGTATCCAGTTCATTAGCGGTGATAGCCATTACGCCGGTGGTTTTCACATCCCAACCGCGTTTTTGCATCTCTTTATAAAGCTCCTGGCCCTGACGTGCGCCAATTTCGCTGGCCGCCATCATCACCAGCGGCACGGTGTCCATGGGTTTGCCTTTGGCATTCACAAACTGATCGTCGACGGTGATGACTTTCATGTCGTAGCTGCGCGCTTTCGCCACAATAGCAGGCCCCAGTTTCGGGTCAGGCGTACAGATGACAAAGCCTTTGGCACCGCTTGCTGCCAGGCTGTCGATAGCATTCAGCGTTTTTTCGCCATCAGGAACGGCAATTTTGATTACGTCAAAGCCGAGGTCTTTACCCGCCTTATCCGCAAATTTCCATTCTGTCTGGAACCACGGCTCTTCCGGTTGTTTGACCAAAAAACCGAGTTTAAGATTTTCAGCCATAGCTGATTGTGACATAACCGCTGCCAGCCCAATGGCCGCCAGCGCTTTAGTAAACTTGTGCATGGTTAACTCCAGCCTAAATGTTCTTTTATGTAGGGGTAAATCAGATGACCGATTTAAAGTGGACATAAAACAAAGTATTAGCTGTTTCGCATACAGCGTTAACGTTGTTGAAACATTAATAGCCCGGAATTAACTTTTCAGTCGAGAGCAACATCACACCGCTGAATTACAGTAAACCGATGCATAGATTCAGCAGATAATTACATATAAAGAAGCGCGAATTGTCAGACAATTCGCGCTATTGGAGGGATTACCAGCGGTAATAGATATGATCGGCGTGGTCGCGCACCGGCGCTTCATCACCTAATAGACGTGCGGCAACGGTAAAGGCAAAATCGAAGACATAACCAAAACCTTTACCGCTTATCAGATTGCCATCCTCAACCACTGGCGCATCAACGAACTCGCCATTCTTCACGTCCTGCCATAAATCGCCAGAACAGACATAACGGCGGCCTTTGAGCAGATCGTTGCCTGCCAGCACGCGCGCGGCGGCAGAACAAATTGGGCAGATAAATTTACCGGCCACATCGTGTGCAGCAACAAATTTAATCACATCCTGGTTTGCTGCCAGATTCACACTTCCCTGAGGGCCACCCGGCAGGACGACGGCGTCATATAGCGTGTCCATACGTTCGGCCAGCGTCGCATCCGCCACCATCGGAATATCGTGATAACTCACCACTGCACGTGATTCTGCGCATGACACCAGTTCTACACCGATGTGCAGGCGACGCAGAATATCGATAGTGACAATCGCTTCCCCTTCTTCAAAGCCAGGGGCGAGCAAAACTGCAACCTGTTTCATTTTAACTCCTGTCAATTCATATCAATATCGCCCCCCCATCAATCTGGGTCGGACGTTATGTACCCTTAATTACCGCGAACATAATCCTCTTACCGGCTTTAATCCAAAATGATCCAAAACAATTTTACCGTCATTCCGATATTAACTATGCAGCCTTAAAATATGACATATAGCCAAGAATTATTGTTCTCGATGCTATATTCATAACAAACAATACTTATTACGCCTAATACACGTTTCATTTTTACAGAAAATATCAGATGCGGATCACACTTTATCGAGCAATAGTGAAACATCGCTTCAACTGTTAACAACGCCTTACGACTAAGATGCATTAAATTTATATGCTATATATTTCAATGCGTTATATAGTTACCCTATATTCAAATTCGTCGACCATCATTTCTGTTGTAACGAAACGTAAAAAGCCCACTATGAGAGTTTTCTTATATGCGCTCTAAGCGTATTATTTTTCTATGCTGGAAATTAATTATATTCCCCAGCCATATGTAAGGACTACGTGTAATAGGTAGTCACACTCTAACGCGTAAATAGTGCATGGTTAGCGGCTATTTCGAACTGTGCGGTGTCACGCGTATCGTTCCGACCTGGTAATAAGGATATTCACATGGCAGTTTCAGGAATGGCTCAAAAACTTAATGCCCAGATGAATCTTGAATTTTATGCATCTAATCATTATTTGCGTTTGAGCGAGTGGTGTTCTGAACATCGACTCAATGGTACCGCAACATTTCTTCGTTCACGGGCTCAGTCGAGCGTCACGCAAATGATGCGCGTATTTGACTATATGAAGAAATCGGGCGCTTATCCGGTGGTGAAGGCCTTTGAAGCCCAGGAAGAGGGATGCGTAACCCTCGAAGATCTTTTCCTTCAAACCATTGAAGACCATGCACAACGCTCTTCCACGCTGTCACAACTGACTCAAGAAGCGAAAGTGCTTCAAGACGATAGCACCTTGAGTTTCCTGAACACGCTTGAAGAAGAACAGGAACAGGATGGTATCTTGCTGAAGACCATTCTGGATGAGATTCGCAGCGCGCGCAAAGCAGGTTTGTGTATTCAGCAAACCGATCAGCATCTGCTCAATATTGTGTCGCACCAAAAACACTAATGCTGTCACAAGGGCGGTAACGCCGCCCTTGCCTTCCTGGGTTCAGGATAAAACCTGGCTCTCTGGCTGTAATTAATGCGCGGTGTCCTGCGGCGTAAATTTCAGCTCAATCAAAGCAACCGCTTTCTGAATCGCCCGCTGAGTCACCGGGTCGGCACCTGCTGGATGGGTGGTAAAATCGATGGATTTTAGCTGTGATGCCATCTTATCGCGCACTTCAACCGGAGCGATAATGTCGATGACATCAAGAATCTGTTTGATCACCAGTTGACAGGCCACCACATCGGAAACCAGTTCATCGTTAGGGGTAAGGTTCTGAGACATTTTTTGCTCCTATTTTGCGGAGCGTAATAGTAACCTACTTTCGCCGAAGATAAAAAAACCTGCCGTGGCAGGTTTTTTTTATCAGAACATAGCGCCTGGCGGTACGTCTTTGAAAGTTTTGCAGTAGTTCTCAAACATGCTTTTTAGGATTTTACGAATGCGCTGCTTCATGGTGTTCTTCCCGTTTCTTGTTATGCAGATGTTATTGTCTTTGCGTACATAATATGACCTACATCACAAAAATCAATCGTTTTGGGATGTGAATCACACAGTATTTATCAGTTTCGTTAAAATCATATAAAAATAGTTATAGAAATCTTCAACTTACTACACCTACAAATCTTATAAAAATTACGTATTTTTTTGATAGGGTAAAAAAATGAGTGAACCTCTCCAGAACCAGGCAAGTCGCGGGGTATCCCCTGCCGCCCTACTGGTGGCCGGTGCGTTCTTTATGGAGTTCCTTGATGGGACGGTGATAGCCACCGCCTTGCCAGATATGGCGAAAACCTTTGGCGTTGAAGCCGTTGACCTGAACATCGGCATCAGCGCATATCTTATCACCCTCGCAGTACTGATCCCCGCCAGTGGCTGGATAGCCGACCGCTTCGGCGCGCGAACCATTTTTAGCCTGGCGCTGGCTATCTTTACCGTTGCCTCCGTATTTTGTGGCCTGGCCACCAGCGCCCATGAATTCGTAGCTATGCGAATATTCCAGGGCGTTGGTGGCGCGTTGATGGTGCCGGTTGGGCGTCTTGCCGTCCTGCGCACCACGCCAAAGCATCTGCTCATCACCGCGATTGCGACCCTGACCTGGCCGGCACTTATCGCCCCCATTATCGGGCCTCCGCTGGGCGGCTTTATTACCACCGTGGCCGATTGGCGTTGGATCTTCTTTATTAACGTCCCGCTGGGCATTATCGCCATTATTCTGGCGCTGCGGATTATCCCTAATATCCGCGACGACGAGCGGCGTCCTTTCGACCTGCCTGGTTTCCTGGCGACCTCGATATCGATGGTCAGTCTGGTGTATGCCATGGAATTGCTGGGTGCCGAGAAAATGAACGGTGGACTGGTAGCTTTCCTGCTTATCATTGGTGCGTTCACCTTCTACTACGCGCTGCGTCATTTTCGTGCCACACAATGGCCCATGATTCGTCTGGACGCACTGAAGGTTCCGACCTTCAAAGTCACGATGTATGGAGGATCGCTTTTCCGCGCCTCTATCAGCGCCGTTCCGTTCCTGCTACCGCTGCTTTTCCAGGTCGGTTTCGGCATGGACCCTTTCCACTCTGGTCTGCTGGTGCTGGCGGTATTCGTCGGTAACCTGACGATAAAACCCGCCACCACCCCGCTTATCCGTTGGCTCGGCTTCCGACGTCTGTTGTTAGTAAACGGTGTGCTGAACGTGCTGGCGCTGGTTGCCTGCGCCTTCCTGACGCCCCAGACGCCCGTATGGATGATTATGCTGGTGCTTTATCTTGGTGGCGTATTCCGCTCGATACAGTTCACCGGGGTCAGTACGCTGGCGTTCGCAGACGTCCCGTCGCCACAGATGAGCTACGCCAATACCTTATTCAGTACCGCCAGCCAATTAGCCATTGGGCTGGGTATCACGTTAGGGGCGATTGGTATCCGCATTGGTGAGAAGATCAGTACCGTGTTGGATTTAGGCGCGGTGCCGGGCATCAGTTTCCGTCTTGCCTTTATCTTTATTGCCCTGATTTGTCTGGTGGGGATGTTCGATACGCTGCATCTGACGCGAGATGCCGGTAGTGCAGTGTCGAAGAAGGTAAAAGCATAAACCCTATACGTAAAAAAACCCACGTATGCGTGGGTTTTCGTTGACTGCCTGCGGCCTGCGACTTACGCCAGAATCTCGCGAACAAAGGCTTCAATCTCTTTGTTCTGGCAGTTTTCAAAGAAGCATTCTTGGAAACGCTTGCCAGAAACGGCGGTTTTCACCAGTTCCGGGTCGATAGCGCGCAGCGTATCCAGATAGTTTTCTTTCACTACTGCCGCTTTCACCTGGTTCAGGATACCCGCGTTACGGACCTGCGGCTCTTTACGCTCTGGCGGATAACCTTCGCCGTTACGTCCGGTAAATGCTTTTTCGAACATGTAGCGTACATTCAGCTCAGCGCCCCAACCGTAGCCTTTTGCGAAGGCCAGAGACAGTGCGTTACCGTTGTTGATCTGCGCAAACAGGAAGGCATCAGCAGGATCCAGGCAGTAGCCGCACACCACGCCAGGGTGAATATTCAGAGACATCAATGCGCCCTGACCGGTGCCACAACCGGTGACTACGAAGTCGACCGCTTTAGCGTTCAGCAGGATGCTGGCCATGATACCCAGGTGGATGTAGGTCAGGTGATGATCGTTTTCATCAGACATGCCCACGTTATAGACCGGGAAGCCTTTTTCATCGGCCACGGCTTTTAACTCATGATGAATTGTCGCGTTTTTGCTGGCCTGGCTATTTTCCATCATCAGTGCAATTTTCATTCTTTCCTCTCCTGAAAGCTACGCGGGCTCGCCCGCAGTCGTTCGATTACATTGTAGTAACCTTACTATCAGACAAACACACTTTCAAATTTTATGAAAAAACGTTTTGATTTTTACTAATGCGGTCACACTTTTGTTGTTCGCAGGATTTAAAATAACATTACATAACCCTTGATATTTTTACTGTCCATCGGTCAACCACTCGATTAGACTGAAAACGGACTGGAAGAGTCCTTGCTTTTTGTACGCTATTAAATGGATTGAATAGTTTTCGCAAAGGAACTGACTTGTGACACAGGACTGCCGACGTTTTCGACACGGGCTGGGTCTCCTTGTTCTACTGACCCTGATACTCGTATGTACAACTTATGCTTTCGCCGCACCGCCACAAAAAAACAAAACCGCGTCGACTATCCCCGTGTGGATACTAGATGCCGACAGCTTTGAATTCTGGCGTGATGGCAACGGGCAATACCATGGCTTCTATCCCGAGCTTCTGCACGCACTTAATTCACGCTATGGCTATAACCTAGCGCTTCAGCCCATTGATGGCACCACCTTCGATCAGCGATTTACCCATCACGATTACGGGCTTTATGCCAGCGTGTTGCAGACGCGAGAGTATCTGCACAACAGTATTCTATCGACACGTTTGCTGGAGAGTACCATCGTCGCCGCCAGCATTACTCGCCCGGCAGCATCCATCAGCGATCTGAACAACACACGGGTTATCTTCCGGCGTAGTGACCAGACGCAAAACCTGGTCAGACAGGTTTACCCCTCACTACGATTCCAGCAAGTTATCGAGGTCGAAAGCAGTAACGAAGCCCTGCAAATTTTGCGCAGCGGTGGTGCTGACTTCTATATCAATGAGGACCGCGAAATCGGTGGCCCACAGTATTACTACACGATCTCCCGCCCCTTCAACTCGCTACGCATTACCTCATCCTTCGGGCTCAGTCCGGAATTAATCGCCATGCGAACGAACATTAATCAACTGATTAGTGAGTGGCAGCAAAGCGGAAAATTACAGGCGCTGGAGCAACAAAGTCAGACTGAATATCTTCGTCATCAGTTAACTATTACCGACGAAGAAAAAAGCTGGCTTGCCGAAAACAGTCTTACGCTCTTGCTCCCCAAAAATGAGAATTTTGCGCCCATTATCTGGAAGGATGAGCAAGGCTATCACGGTAGCGCTATTAGTATGATCAACGACCTTCGCGATCTCCTTAACATTAATGTCAATGTGCAATTCGTTGATAGCTATATGATTCGTATGCAAAATGAAGCATGGCCTATCCACCTCGCTGATATTATTGATGTCCGCAATGGTGCACAAATGGAAGGCCTGGTCGGGACGCTGGTGAACGGCCACAACGCTTACTACAACAAGATTGGCCAACCGTTTATTCTTGATGAAGAGCAGGTACGACATCAGCGAGTCGGCGTGATTCGCGGTTCGTTTGCAGCTTATTATCTACGTCAACGATTTGGTACCGAAGTTACGCTGGTATCACGCGCTTCACTTGATGAACTGCTGGATTCGATTGATAACAACCAAATTGACTTTATCCTCGGTGACCTCACTTCGCTCGAGCAGGCATTGCGGGGTAGCGATCTGTTCCGGGGCGCGCTGAAGGTCGCCGGGCTAACAAACTCCAGCTACCAGATTGGTACCTGGATAAATGTCGATCATCCCCTACACGCGCTGTTAGCCCAGGTGCACCTTATCTCAAACTACCGTCACCAATTGACGCCGCCCACCAGTATCGCCGCCCCCATGTCTCTGAGTAAAAACGCCCTGCAGATCATCAGCGCGGGGCTATTAGCCCTACTGGTCTTTATTCTCAGCATGATGTTGATGATGTGGCGGCATATGAATAAAAATCGCGCCATAAACCACAGCATCGTCGAAGCGATGGAAAAAATAAATCATGTCCACGACGATGAAACCGGCTGCCATATTCGGCGCGTTGCCGCCTACTGTAGTCTTCTCGCCCGTAGCCTAAAGCTGCCGCTCAAAAAGATTCGCGCCATTGAAACCTATGCTTCACTGCACGATATAGGCAAAATTGCCGTACCCGAACATATTCTGCGTAAAAAAGACAAGCTTACGGAAGACGAGTTCAAGCAGATTCAGCAGCACACCACGAAAGGCTGGCGCATTGTTCAAGGGTTAGTATTGGGGTCAGTGGCAGAAAATCTAATTCATTATCACCATGAAAAATGGGATGGCAGCGGCTACCCAGAAGGGCTGGTTGGGGAAGCTATTCCAGTGGAAGCACGTATTCTGGCGATTGCCGATGTCTATGATGCTCTGCGACAAAAACGGGTCTATAAACCCAGTTTCTCGCATGAGCAGGCCTGTGAAATTATTGTCACCAGTTCGGGCAGCCATTTCGATCCCACGCTGGTGACTTTATTTAGTCAATTGCATCTTCAGTTTCAGGCTATTTATGAGTCACGAATGGATTAACCTCAGGATATGGCGACTATTCACAGGATTGCCTCCGACTGCGAAGGCTACAATGAGGTTACGACAGATTGCACAGAGCGAATTGATGAAAAGCCTCATTCTTATCCCCGTCCTCCTGACACTTTCCGCGTGTTCAGTTCCCCGTGCGGCGAGCGTAAGCGGAGTGGATAGCACCAGCGGCATCGTGCGATTAACCTATGGTCAGGCCATTTTGCAGAATGCCAAAACCGATGACTATCTTGCCCAGTCCGAGGCCAACAAAGCGTGTCAGCAAATGGGCTACGCGAACGCATTTTCTTTTGGGCAGCCCATAACAACCTGTACCACCACTAGCGGCTCGCTGTGTCTCAATCAACAGGTCACCCTTCAGTACCAGTGCCGTGGTATTGCCAATACTCCGGTTAGCACCGCATATTATTAATCCATCACGCCGGTTTGCCGGCGTAATTTATTATTCACATATTTCCATCATATTATTTATGCCAATGCGTTTTATTCCCATTCTCATTATTAAATAAATGATTTTATATTTACCTTTTGCAAATAACTTAATAACAACTTATAGTTTCGCTGTAATTAACTTGTAACGTATTTTTCTGGAGCGAAACCATGCTTAAAGCGCCAATGATCGAGAAATTAAACGAGCAGATGAATCTCGAGCTCTATTCTTCTTTACTGTATCAACAGATGAGCGCCTGGTGCAGCTTCAACAGTTTTGAAGGGGCCGCCGCATTCTTACGCCGTCACGCCCAGGAAGAGATGACCCACATGCAACGTCTGTTCGATTATCTCACCGATACAGGCAGCCTGCCGCGCATCAATACCGTGCCAACGCCGGTAGCTGAATATGCATCACTGGATGAGCTGTTCCGCGTAACCTATGAACATGAGCAACTCATTACAAGCAAAATCAATGAGCTGGCGCACGCCGCGATGACCAACCAGGATTATCCAACCTTTAATTTCCTGCAATGGTATGTTTCTGAGCAGCATGAAGAAGAGAAACTGTTTAAATCAGTGATTGATAAGCTGACGCTGGCAGGTAAAAGCGGTGAAGGGTTGTACTTTATTGATAAAGAGCTGGCAACACTCGATACCCAAAATTAATTTTCGAGCAGCGGCGTATCCACGCCGCTGCCGATTAATGACGGCAAATTTTACTTTCAGCCGTATTAAAACCTGACTCCGTAGGAATAAACTTTCCTTTTTTATGCAAGAACGCCACTAACTCTGCCGCACTCATATTTTCAGCTGAACAAGTATGAAAACGAGCCTGCTCGCCAAAACGTGTCTGAATAGCCTTTTCCAGACTTTCAATGCTGTATTGTTCGCCTGATTCCAGCATCATATTTAAAACTTCATGACCGTGAATAGAGTCCATTAATCCTCCTCAAATAAAGCGCTACGATAAACGGTATTTGTATTGCATGTTTTGCGCTAACGCAGTTTTCTCTCACCCAACATTGTGTAAATAAAACAGTACACCCACTGTAATTCAGATTTGACGAAATCGTCGGTTTCACATACTCTGCGCGACATCTTTCGTTGTGATTGCATTCAGAAGTAGAGGAAAGCGTGAGAAACCGTACCCTGGGGAGTATTTTAATCGTGGCTGGCACCACCATCGGCGCAGGAATGTTGGCGATGCCGCTAGCCTCTGCGGGCGTGGGCTTTGGCGTGACGGTAGTGCTACTGGTCAGCCTGTGGGCGCTGATGTGCTATACCGCCTTGCTGCTGCTGGAAGTGTATCAGCACGTGCCCGCCGATACCGGGTTGGGGTCACTGGCGCTGCGCTACCTCGGCCGTTACGGGCAATGGATCACCGGATTTAGCATGATGTTCCTGATGTACGCGCTAACGGCGGCCTACATCAGTGGCGCAGGCGAATTGCTGGCCTCAAGCCTGAGCCAATGGTTCAGTATCGATATGCCCCCTTCTCTTGGCGTACTGCTGTTTACCGCAATTGGCGGCCTGGTTATTTGCATCGGCACTTCACTGGTCGATCTCTTTAACCGCTTCTTGTTCAGCGCTAAAATTATTTTCCTCGTGGTGATGCTGATCCTGTTATTGCCGCATATTCATAAAATTAATTTGCTAACGCTACCGCTGGAACAAGGCCTGGCGCTTTCCGCAATCCCGGTCATCTTTACCTCATTTGGTTTCCACGGCAGCGTACCGAGTATTGTCAGCTATATGAGCGGCGATATCCGCAAGCTTCGCCAGATATTTATTATCGGCAGCGCCATTCCATTGGTGGCTTATCTGTTCTGGCAGCTCGCCACTCTGGGTAGCATCGACTCTCCGGTATTTAGCGCACTGATGGCAGAACACAGCGGATTGAACGGCCTGCTGATGGCTATCCGCGAAGTCGTGGCCTCTCCACACGTTGAGCTCGCGGTGCATCTGTTTGCTGACCTGGCGCTTGCCACCTCATTCCTCGGCGTGGCATTAGGGTTGTTTGATTACCTGGCCGATCTGTTCCAACGCCAAAACAGCGTCCGGGGTCGTCTACAAACCGGCGCGATTACCTTCCTGCCGCCGCTGGCTTTTGCGCTCTTCTATCCGCGCGGATTTGTGATGGCGCTGGGCTATGCTGGTGTCGCGCTGGCGGTTCTGGCACTGATTATTCCCTCAATGCTGACGCTGCAAAGCCGTAAACATCACCCTGAAGGTGGTTATCGGGTGGCTGGCGGAACGCCGATGCTGTGGCTGGTCTTTGCTTGCGGAATTGCGGTGATACTGATTCAGGCGGGGATTGCTACGGGATTATTGCCGTCGGTTGGATAAGCATTCTGCTCGCCCCGGCTACGTTGGAGAGATGATTATTTCCTGCTAACTTGCACAGATCTGTAGCCCGGCCAAGCGCAGCGCCGCCGGGAGTATCGCAAAATCCTGTATCGAGCAAATCCCGGGGTCGCATGTTGCTTGCCCGGGCTACGTGGATGGGTGATTATTTACCGCAGCACTGCTTATATTTTTTGCCGCTGCCGCATGGGCATGGATCGTTACGGCCAATTTTAGGGGCATTAACAATCGGCTGTTTTACCGGTGCTTCTTTTGGGTTATCCATCCAGTAGTCATATAAAGCCAGCGCCGCAGGGCGGATGCTGTCGATACTCGCGACATACTCTTCAGCGGTGAATTTACCCAGCTCGGTGGTTTTCTCTTCGTCGCCGTGCAGGGCAATGTTATCAAGCTCAGCCTGCAATTCCGCTGGTAGCCCGCTCCAGTCGCTCATTGCAACACCGCGCAGGTAGCCGTAGCACCACTCCTCAACGATGGTCAGCTCCTGATCTTCTTCTTCGCGGGTACCAAATAGCGGTTCGAACTGATCAGGGTAATCATTGAGGCGGTCAGACACATCGCTCATGTGCTGTAAGGTCAGGTTCACAAAACGGTCGCGTTCGCGATCGCTCGCCCAACGCGGCACATTATCGGCCCCACCCCAAACGGCGTACATCCACTCGGCGGGTTCAATTTCCAGCGGTGATGAAAGGATTGCTGTCAGCATACCGTCAAGCTCAGAAACGTCGATAATTGACGCATCGGTGGCATACTTAGCAATAATCTCGTCCAGCCATTCCAGTTCGCTTTCGGTTAATGGTCCCGTTTTCATACTTTTCTCTACCGTTGTTGGTGGGTCTATCAGAATCAAGGCGGCAATGATGCAGGAGTTTGCCACTGAACTCCAGCATCATTGCCCTATCGTGCTAAACGCCCCCCAGATAAGCCTTACGTACATCTTCATTGCCCAACAGCTCCTCGCCGCTGCCGCTAAGACGTATCTGTCCGTTTACCATGACGTATCCCCTGTCCGAGAGTTTAAGCGCATGATGGGCATTTTGTTCAACCAGGAAGATAGTCATGCCGTTACGTGCTAGCTCACGCAAAGTCTGGAAGATCTGCTTTACCACTATGGGTGCCAGCCCCAGACTGGGTTCATCAAGCAACAGGAGTTTAGGTCGACTCATCAATGCACGCGCTATCGCCAGCATCTGTTGTTCACCGCCAGACATCGTCATCGCCCGCTGTTTGCGACGTTCTTTCAAACGCGGGAAGAGATCAAACATACTTTGTAGATCCTCCACAGCGTATCGATTACCAATGGGAATCGTGCCCATCAGCAGGTTTTCTTCAACGGTCATGTCGGGGAAGATGCGCCTTCCCTCCGGTGCCTGGGCGATACCGGCGGAGGCGACAAAATGCGTTGATGTATGGCTGATATCCCCGCCAGCAAACAGGATCTGACCGCTTCGCACCCGCGGCTGTCCGAAAATCGACATTAACAGGGTCGATTTTCCGGCGCCGTTAGCACCGATTAGCGACACGGTTTCTCCTGTATTCACCTGTAAAGAGACCTGTTTTAGCCCCTGAATCACGCCGTAATAAACGTCAACCTCCCGGAATTCCAGTATCGGTTCACTCATAGGCTGACCTCATCTTCGCTAGTCCCCAAATAGGCGGCAATCACCTTTTCATCGTGCTGAATCTGTTCCGCTTTACCCTGCGCGATAACGTCACCGTGATCGAGCACGATAATATCGTCGGAAATCTCCATCACCATTCCCATGTCATGCTCAATGAGCAAAACGGTTATCGCATGATGTTCACGTAGAAAACGGATAATTTTGCTCAATGCCTGAGTCTCCACCGGATTAAGCCCAGCGGCGGGTTCGTCGAGACAGAGGATCTCAGGCCCGGTACACATGGCACGTGCAATCTCCAGCCGACGCTGCTGACCGTAGGACATTTCCCCTGCCAATCGGTTAGCGCACTCCACCAGCCCCACCACTTCCAGCCAATAAAATGCGCGATCCAATGCGTCACTTTCTGCCCGTCGATAGGCAGGAGTATTCAACACACCTGCAATCAGATTGCGGTTAACCTGCATATGTTGGGCAACCAGCAGATTTTCCACCACCGACATTTCCCGGAATAAGCGGATATTCTGAAAGGTTCGGGCAAGCCCCGCCCGGTTGACTAAATGAGTACCACCAAACATTTTGTAGAAAATACGTGAGCCCAACTGCGCCGGATTCAACCAATCACCGGGCTGAAATTTTTGCCCAAGGATCTGAATGACATTGGTAGATTTGCCGCGCGCATTAAAAAAGATATGTCCACCGGAGGCTTTATAGAAACCGGTCAGACAGTTGAATACCGTCGTTTTCCCGGCGCCATTAGGCCCAATGAGTGCGGTAATGGAACCACGTTCAACCTCCAGATTGACGTCGTTTAACGCTTTAATGCCACCAAAATGCATCATCAGATGCTCAACGCTTAAAATGACATCCCGGCTCATGGCGCAACCCCTTTACGCTCGGCGAACGCGCTGCGGTTGATCCGAATCAAACCGCGCGGCCGCCAAATCATCATCACCACCATCAGTACACCAAACAGCAATACGCGATACTCCGCAAAGCTTCTGAGCAGTTCAGGTGTCACGGTGAGTACAAACGCCGCCAGCACCACCCCGACGGTTGAGCCCATGCCGCCCAACACCACGATGGCGAGGATCAACGCCGATTCAAAGAAAGTGAATGATGTCGGGTTAACAAATCCCTGATAGGTCGCGAAGAAGACCCCGGCAATCCCCGCCGTCGAAGCCCCCAGCGTAAAGGCCGACAACTTGACCAGTACATGGTTAAGCCCCATCGAGCGACAGGCAATCTCATCTTCACGCAGCGCCTCCCACGCGCGTCCAATCGGCATTCGCGTCAGCCGATGTTTGATGTACAACACCAACAGCACGACTAAGACCAGCACCGCGTAAATAAAGATAAATTTCAAGTTGGGGTTATAGGTCAGGTGGAAAAATTCGTGGAACGGTACTCCCCCGTCTTTGGCACGCCTGCCGAACTCAAGGCCAAAGAAGGTCGGTGGCGGTGCAGAAATACCGTTCGGGCCGCCGGTGAAGCTCAGCCAGTTATTGAGAACCAGACGGATGATTTCACCGAACCCGAGCGTGACGATAGCCAGATAATCGCCATGCATCCGCAACACCGGAAAACCGAGCAACGCCCCTGCGGCGGCGGCCATCAGTGCCGCCAGCGGCAGCATTGACCAGAAGCCTAGCCCCAGATATTGATACCCCAGCGCCAGACCATAGGCACCAATGGCATAGAACGCAACGTAGCCAAGATCCAGTAATCCAGCAAGGCCAACCACGATATTGAGCCCAAGCCCCAGTAGCACATAGATAAGCCCGAGAATAGCCACCGTGAGCACATATTTGGTTGCCACAAAGGGGAAGCAGATTGCCAAGGCCAGCGCCAGCGGAATTATCCAGCGCATCCGGCTTTTATAGCCCACGGGGCGCACGTAGACCCCGGCACTATCGCCCTCAAAACGTGCGGCAATGCGCCGACCGGCAGAGGTCATCAGGAAGGCGCTCAGGATAAATCGCCCCACCATCACTGCAGCAATAATCCATACCAGGCGCTGGCCTTCGAAGTTGAAGCTGTAACCATCCAACACCACGCCTACAATTGGACCAAAGAGAATGAGTGCCACGAGTCCTGAGAAGATGGTGTCAAGAATACAGCGTTTGAGCGAAAAACCGTCGTGTGAAGCCGTTATGTGTGTCATGTTCAGCTCCTACACTTTGGCGACTATCGGGCGGCCCAGCAGCCCTTGTGGACGGAAAATCAGGATCACCACCAGCAGCCCAAAAGAGAACACATCTTTATAGTCGGAATTCACCATTCCGGAAAACTGTGCTTCCGCAATACCCAAAAGCAGGCCACCAAGCATGGCCCCCGGCAGCGAGCCGATCCCGCCGAGTACCGCCGCGGTAAAGGCTTTAATCCCGATAATAAACCCGGCGTAGAAATCAAAAGTCCCGTAATTCATGGTAATCAAAACGCCTGCTAAACCGGCCATCGCCGCACCGATCATAAACACCAGCGAGATAACCCGGTCAGTATTGATCCCCAGAATTGACGCCATTTTTCGATCCTGTTGCACCGCACGACACATCCGCCCCAGGCGCGTGTGACCAATTATCCAGGTCAGCAGTAGCATCCCAGCAAACGAGGCCAGCAGGATAAAGATTTTGGTATACGTAATCTGCACAAACCCCTCGCCAATATGCAGGCGCAGTACGCCATCAAGCATCGTCGGAACCCCCTGCTGGCGAGGCCCCTGACTGATTTGCGCGTAGTTCTGCAAGATCAATGACATGCCGATGGCGGAGATAAGCGGAGCCAGGCGCGTTGAGTTGCGCAGCGGCTTATAGGCGATGCGTTCAATCGTCCAGCCATAAACGCCGGTGACCACAATGGTGAAGACGAGGGTGCCAAGGATCAGCAGGGGAAATGAGTGCAGGCCAAAGAAGGAAAGGAGCGCCAGGCCGATGGCGCAGAGGTAAGCGGAGATCATATACACTTCGCCATGAGCGAAGTTAATCATACCAATAATGCCGTACACCATGGTGTAACCAATGGCTATCAATCCGTAGACAGAACCCAGCGTCAAGCCGTTGACTAACTGTTGCAGAAAGAATGTTTCCATCATCGCGCGCTCTTGTTACAAGCTATTTTATTTAGCGCCGGTGCGTCACCACACCGGCGCTGAGCATTACTCGACTTCTTTGTATTTGCCTTTGTCATCCCACTGATAAACAACGTAGTCCGACACTTTCAAATCGCCTTTGCTGTCCCAGGCTTTTTTGCCCATCACCGTTTCAACCGGATTGGCTTTCAGCCAGGCGCTGGCTTTGGCCGAGTCTGTGCCGCCCGTGGCTTTAAACGCTGCCGCTATGGCCTGAATAGAGGCGTAGGAGTAGAGGGTGTAGCCTTCCGGCTCAAACTTGTTGGTACGGAACTTGTCGATAACAGACTTACCATCGGCAATCAAACGCGGGTCCTTACCAAATGTCATGTAGATACCGTTGGTATACTGCGGGCCACCGGCTGCCGTCACCATTTCTTCATTAACGATACAGTCGCCAGAGAAGAATTTGGCCTGTACGCCCTGTTCACGCATTTGACGCACCAGTGGGCCGGCTTCCGGGTGGCAGCCACCGAAGAACACCACATCCGGTTTCTGTGCACCAATTTTGGTCACCAGTGCGTTAAAGTCTTTCTCACCACGCGACAGCCCTTCATACATCACATCTTTGACCCCACGCTTGGCTAGCGCCGCGCGGGTAGCATCTGCTAATCCCTGGCCGTAAGTATCTTTATCGTGAATGATCACCACCCGCTTAGCTTTTAGCTTATCGATGATGAAATCACTGGCAACACCGCCCTGCTGGTCATCACGCCCGCACATGCGGAACATATCGTTCATACCACGTTCGGTAATCAGCGGGTTCGTTGAGCCTGGGGTAATCGCGAGGATCCCGGCGTCGTTATAAACTTCTGACGCTGGCATCGTTGAGGAGGAGCAGAAGTGACCGACAACGGCCTGGACTTTATCCTGGTCGACCAAGCGGTTAGCCACCGACACGGCCTGTTTCGGTTCACAGGCATCGTCGCCCTGCACTAATTTAATTTTTTCGCCGTTTATCCCCCCAGCGGCATTAATATCTTCAGCAGCCTGAGTCGCCCCATGCCAGTACTGATCGCCATAGGTTGCATTAGGCCCGGTAAAAGGTCCGGCAACACCAATAACGATATCCGCCTGGGCGGAGAACGCCGTCACCAGACAACCTGCCAACACAAGAGAAAGCGGACTTCTAATCAATTTCAGCGACATTATTATCTACCTTAGCAAAGAGGTTTATGCATATACACAAAGTCATTCGAGTTGGATCAAGGCGGCAAGGGAGCGACCCCCCAGGAGCGTATATAAGTACGTGACTGGGGTGAGTGAGCGCAGCCAACGCCGAGGCAACTTGAAGGGCGAAGTGTAAAGCGGTGTGAAGCCGAACGACTGCCACGTTCACCAAACAAACGACACCCTGACAATATCCTGCTGATAACGGCGAGGTTTCCTTACGCTTTTCAGGCCAAATCATTAAGCAAAATGGTTGCCAACTTTGCGCAACCTTGCTCAGATTTCGACAATTTTGAGTATAGAGCGCCGTTTTCAGGCTTCCGGCACCATGAAGTGAAATTACGGAGGGGATCACATCTGGTTAACAATAAAGTACATAAATAATGCAATAGTCACGCTTTGCGCATTTTTGCAGTAAATTGTGGCGGTTATGGTAGCTGATGGTGCATTGCAGGATTAATTGCGTGCAACGAGACCGGACGAAAGGCTTTCAAAGATACCCCAGCCCCCTCACTAATGTTAAAGTACGGTTTTAATGACGCTGGCGAGAGACATGTTATGACGGGTAGTGACCAGGATAAAAAGATCCTTTCTGTTTTTGACTTTGACGGTACATTAACCCGCCACGATAGTTTCATTCCCTTTTTAAGATTTGCGTTTGGCCGCCGCCGGTTCAGTCAGAAAATGCTGCGACTCGCCATTCCCTCCCTGCAGTGCTTTCGTCGTAAGTTAACCCGCGACGAATTAAAGGAAGTTTTAATCACTACCTTCCTTGCTGGGACCGAAGAAAAATGGCTACAAGCGCGTGCAGAAGCTTATTGTCAAAAGTACTGGAACAAGTTGATGCGCCCCGCCGGTCTGCTGGCGGTTGCGGCAGAATTATCCTCCGCAGCTGAGGTCACCTTATGTTCTGCTTCTCCGATGCTGGTACTTGCCCCTTTTGCTCAAAGACTGGGAGTGAAATTGATTGGCACCCAGCTTGAAAGCAAAGATGGCGTGCTAACCGGACGTATTATTGGTCATAACTGCCGCTGTATTCAGAAAATTAAGCGACTGGAAGAGGTTTATGGCCCACTCGGGCAGTATCATATTCGCGCCTGGGGCGACACGCGGGGAGATTATGAGATGCTGGCTACCGCGAGCGATGCGCACTGGCGCCATTTCCATCCGGAATGGGCACGTAAAAAGAATCCTATTACGCAGTTTCGTAATGAGTTTATGAAGGATTTGACCTGAGGGCACGCCCTTAGGGGCGTTCTTTATAGAAAGTCAGGATACGTGAATTTTATGCGTTCTGAGAAAACCATCTTCGGAACGTGATTTTCAGACACAAAAAAACCACCCGTAGGTGGTCTCACGACACTGCTTATTGCTTTGATTATTCTGTTTATTTCCCATGGTACCCGGAACGAGACTTGAACTCGTACAGCCTATGGCCGAGGGATTTTAAATCCCTTGTGTCTACCGATTCCACCATCCGGGCTCAGGGAAAATTGGAGGCGCGTTCCGGAGTCGAACCGGACTAGACGGATTTGCAATCCGCTACATAACCGCTTTGCTAACGCGCCTTTAAATCTTTAACACCCGCAACTGCCGATGTTTTAATTTGGAGCGGGAAACGAGACTCGAACTCGCGACCCCGACCTTGGCAAGGTCGTGCTCTACCAACTGAGCTATTCCCGCATTATCAAGTTGATTTGATAACCACTTGATTTTGCTATCGTCTGGCAACCAGTGCTGCCGTTCGATGCGTTGCATTCTACTTATCTGACGCGGTGAGTCAACGGTATTTTTCGCAACTTGGTATCGTTTGCTGAAAATAACGCCGAAACGATCACTCTTGAAGCAAATCGCCACGTGCCGCATTCAAATATTGCAGCATTGACCACAGCGTCAGCACCGCTGCGACGAGGAACAGAGCAATACCGGCCCACTCCACCCACATATTAGGGCGCCACAGCATCCACACCAGCGCGGTCATCTGCGCGGTCGTTTTCACTTTGCCAATCCACGACACGGCAACGCTGCTGCGCTTACCCAGTTCAGCCATCCACTCACGCAGTGCGGAGATGATGATCTCACGTGCGATCATCGTGGCGGCGGGCAACGTGACCCACCAGGTATGATAGTGTTCAGCCACCAGTACCATCGCAATGGCCACCATGACTTTATCGGCAACCGGATCAAGGAACGCCCCAAAACGGGTACTTTGGTTCCAGCGACGGGCCAGATAACCGTCAAACCAGTCGGTTATGGCGGCAATAAAGAAAATCAGCGCGCAGGCAAACGACGCCCAGACAACGGGAAGGTAGAACGCCAGCACGAAAAACGGAATCAGGATGACGCGGAAAAGCGTAAGCAATGTAGGGATATTATATTGCATGGCGTGGTAACTATCTGTTGTTAGTAAATATTAGCCCTATGTTGCTACAGAGCCCCTAATGTTTCAACGAGTAGAAGATCTTTTCTGCTAAACCCTGCGATATTCCGGGTACTTTAGCGATATCATCGATGGTCGCCTGCTGCAATCCTTGCAGTCCACCCATGTACTTAAGCAGCATCTGACGCCGCTTTGGCCCAACCCCTTCGATTGTCTCAAGCGTACTGGTACTTTTCACTTTCGCCCGTTTCTTACGATGCCCGGAGATGGCATGATCGTGCGATTCGTCGCGAATATGCTGAATAACGTGCAGCGCTGGCGAATCTGGCGGCAGGCTAAAGCCCTCACCTTCCGGCTCAAAGAACAACGTTTCAAGCCCCGCTTTACGATCGGTGCCTTTTGCGACACCCAATAACAGCGGATGATGTTTATCCCAGGGCACGTTAAGTTCAGCAAACACGGTCTTCGCCTGTCCTAACTGCCCTTTTCCGCCATCGATTAAAATCACATCCGGGATTTTACTTTCGTCGATAGCCTTACCATAGCGTCGGCGTAAAACCTGGTTCATCGCAGCGTAATCATCACCGGGTGTGATGCCAGTAATATTGTAGCGGCGATATTCGGCACGTAATGGGCCATTGGCATCAAACACCACGCATGATGCGACGGTCTGCTCGCCCATTGTATGGCTTATATCGAAGCACTCCATCCTTTTGATGGCCGGTAATTTCAATTCATCGGCCAATGCTCGTAAACGCTGGTGAACGGTGGATTGCTGCGAAAGTTTGGTCGATAACGCCGTCACCGCATTGGTTCGCGCCAGTTTCAGATAACGCGCACGATCGCCACGCGGCCGGGTCTGAACCTGAACACGTCGGCCCGCCATCTCTGATAAAGAGTCGGCGAGCAGCGTTTTATCACTTAACGTAAAGTCGAGCAGGATCTCCCCTGGCAACGTGCGCATCTGGCTGCCCTGAAAATAGAACTGCCCCACAAATGTCTCAACAACCTCACCCAGTTCCGTATCGATCGGCACCTTAGGGAAGTAGCTACGGCTACCCAGCACCTTACCTTGTCGGATAAACAAGACGTGAACACAGGCCATACCCGCTTCAAACGCCACGCCGATAACATCAAGATCGTCGCCGTTATTGGAAACGAACTGCTTTTCAGTCACACGGCGTACGGCCTGGATCTGATCGCGAATACGCGCTGCCTCCTCAAAGGCTAACGACTGGCTGGCTTTTTCCATCCGGGCGATAAGCTGCGTCAACACCTGGTCGTCTTTTCCAGACAAGAACAATCGTACGTACTCAACCTGCTGGGCATATTCGTCGTCACTAACCAGCCCGGAGACGCACGGCCCCAGGCAGCGACCTATTTGATATTGCAGGCAAGGCCGAGAACGGTTGCGATAAACGCTATTCTCGCACTGGCGAATGGGGAAAATCTTTTGCAGTAGTGCCAACGTTTCCCGCACCGCATAACCGTTTGGGAAGGGCCCGAAATACTCCCCCTTTGCATGCTTGGCCCCGCGATGGGTGGCCAAACGAGGATGGGTATCGGAGCTCAGGAAAATAAACGGATACGATTTATCATCACGCAACAGCACGTTGTAACGCGGCTGATACAGCTTGATATAATTGTGCTCAAGCAGCAGCGCTTCGGTTTCGGTATGGGTAACGGTGACATCAATCTGCGCGATTTGCGCGACAAGCGCTTCCGTTTTGCGGGAAGCAACATTAGCGCGAAAATAGCTGGAAAGGCGTTTCTTCAGGTCTTTAGCTTTGCCAACATAAATAACCGTACCGCCGGCGTCATACATACGATAAACGCCGGGCTGGCTGGTTACAGTGTTCAGAAAGGCTTTCGAATCAAAAACATCACTCACTGACTTGCTAACGACTCCGCATTGCACAGGCCATGGCGAATTGCCAGGTGAGTCAGTTCAACATCACCGTGTATATTCAGTTTGCTGAACATACGATAGCGGTAACTGTTCACCGTCTTAGGACTCAGACTCAACTGTTCTGAAATCTCATTCACCTTCTGACCTTTAGTGATCATCAGCATAATCTGCAATTCACGTTCAGACAAACTGGAGAATGGGGATTCTGTCTTTTCCGGTTCAATCTGGCTCAGCGCCATCTGTTGAGCAATATCTGAAGCAATATAGCGCTGACCGGAGAATACTGAGCGAATGGCGTTTACAACCTCTTGTGGCGCAGCGCCTTTGCTCAGATAACCCGCAGCGCCAGCTTGCATCACTTTTGCTGGAAGTGGGTTTTCCGTATGCACGGTTAACATGATGACTTTGGTATCAACCGCTGAACGCGCAATTTTACGTGTTGCTTCGAGACCACCGATTCCAGGCATGTTCATATCCATGAGCACAACATCAACCGGGTTAGCACGGCACCATTTTACCGCATCTTCTCCACAGTTAGCTTCGCCTGTGACTCTAATACCTTTTATATCTTCGAGAATGCGTCGTATCCCTGCGCGCACCAGTTCATGGTCATCAACAAGAAGAACGTTGATCAAAGGAATAATCTCCAGAATAGGGATAACGCTACTACATCTTAATTTCCCCATACTACCGGGTTTTATATCAACTGTGAAAGTCTAAAAATGCCAGAGCCTCGATTTCGATCTCGTTTTTGGAAATAAAGGTGTACAACTACTGGAAATCACTAAAAAACAGTAGGATGCATAAGATAAGGATTAGTCCGTATACGGACATAATCTGGTTATACACGCCCTATGTCGTATATTTGATAAATAGGACTTAGAATATGTAACAATAATTAACGCAGTAAGAACCGTAATTAAACATTTCGCGGCTAACTCTCTGTGTTTGCATCGTTAAATAATAACGAATAGCAAGGCGGGTAGCGCGCAAAAAACAGGCACTCCTTTTTTTCCCCCACCTTGTGGTATACTGCGCCGCTTTCACAATCCGCATTGCGCATATTGCGCAGAAATCGTACGAGGCTATAAATGAGCACACCTGATTTTTCCACCGCTGAAAATAATCAAAACCTGGCACAGGAAGTCTCCTGCCTGAAGTCACTGCTGACCCTGATGCTGCAAGCCATGGGCCAGGCAGACGCAGGTCGTGTGATTATTAAGATGGAAAAGCAAATTGCGCAGTTAGAAGATGACGCTCAGGCTGCCGTATTTTCCAGCACCGTTAAGCAAATTAAACAAGCTTACCGCCAGTAATAATAAATCGGCTGTCAGCATCGTTGCTGACAGCCGATTTGCGGTCTGGCACGCAGAACATCAATACAGATCAGATCACACCAATCGCCGCCGCATAGCAGGCTATCTGCGTTTTATTGGGCGCATCGAATTTCTTCTGCATGTTTTTCTGATGGAAATTCACCGTATTTTCGGAAATAGACAGAATTATTGAAATTTCTGCTGATGTTTTTCCTTCCGCAGTCCATTTCAGGATCTCTAATTCCCGTTTGCTGAATTTCATTTCCCGCGGCATCACCATCTCATCTTCCAGACGTAATAACGCCAGCAGACTTCCCTCTAACAGAACCTGTAAACGTAATGCAATGACATCCTCCGCGTGCGGATTATGTGTCGTGCGCATACGCGAAATTGACAGGAAACCATGAGCATGATTTGCCAACATCAAACACTGAGTCGCACCGGTTTGCAGACCGTGGTCGCGGGCGGCATCCCACAGTTCCGGCGCATCACGAAACAGTTCATCATCCCAGCGTAAAAAGCCCAGTGAAAAATTATCGGGTTTAAGTACGGGATCGATAGCCATAAAGTTTGCTGACTTATACTGCGACATCCAGGCTTCCGGGTAGGTGCTATACGCCGAGATTTTAGGACGTGTGAAAGGCACTGGATGACGGACGCACAAAGCGAAGAAATCATATTGCAGATTTTCTGTTTGCTGCTGCAGTAGCCTGTAAATCTGTTCGCTTTCCGAGGCTGCTTGAAAAAGATGCAGCATTTCCCGCCGCCAACTGAAAAAATCATCGTCTCTCATCACAAACGAGAAACCCCCTGATTAACAATTATTTTTATGAATACAGAAAACTAACACATAAATCTTATTTATATGTATAAAATATCACTCTTCATAAAAATAATTCCCATTTGCTCTGTTTTGGTAACTAAAGGCCCTACACACCGGTCTTCAACCGTATTTTACTTTCTGCAGACGACATTAAACCTACCTATTAATAAGGCATCCTTAAGTAAAACTTTTTATCTAAAGCACCGTCTTCACGCCATGTCATCATTTACGGCGTGAAATAAGTCATTAGCCTCTGCTCCTGTTGCACCCACAGGAGCAGAGCTTTGTGCTATTGCATGAGGAATTTTTCGAGGAACTGCCGTGTACGCGCTTGCTGTGGATTAGCAAACAACGCTTTTGCATCACCCTGCTCCACAATACGTCCCTGATCCATAAAAATTGCCCGGTCCGCAACATCGCGCGCGAAACTCATTTCATGAGTCACAATCACCATCGTGCGTTTTTCTTCCGCCAGCGCGCGAATCGTATTCAGCACTTCACCCACCAGTTCAGGATCGAGAGCTGATGTCGGTTCATCAAACAAGATAACATCCGGGCGCATCGCGAGTGCACGAGCAATCGCCACGCGTTGCTGCTGACCGCCGGACAAGCGGCGAGGAAAGCTTTCCTCTTTACCCGTTAATCCAACCTTGGCAAGTAACTCCCGCGCCCGCGCAATCGCGCCGGGTTTATCTTCCCCTTTCACAATCACCGGACCTTCAATAATGTTTTCCATCACCGTACGGTGGGGAAACAGATTGAAGCTTTGAAAGACAAAGCCAACGTGCTGACGAAGACGGCGGATAAGCCCCTTTTGCTGGCTGATTGGACGCGCCGCGTCAATGGTGATATCCCCAACTCGTATGGTGCCGCTTTCCGGCTGTTCCAACAGATTGATACTGCGCAGCAGCGTGGTTTTACCTGAGCCGCTTGGCCCAATTATCGCCACCACTTCACCTTCGTCCACCTCCAAATCGATACCGTGCAGTACCGTCTGTCCATGAAATTTCTTCACCAGGTTTTTGACTTCAATTGCACTCATTTCGGGTCTCGCTCCTGGCGGTTAAGCTGGTTTTCAAAATAGTTCTGCAACGCTGACAGCACCGTTGCCATCACCCAATAAATCAGCGAAGCGGCAAGGTACATGGTGAACACCTCCAGCGTACGCGAGGTGATAAGCTGCGCCTGACGAAACAGCTCAGGAACCTGAATGGTTGCCGCAAGCGAAGTGTCCTTCACCAGACTAATAAAACTGTTCGACAGTGGCGGCAACGCCACCCTTCCCGCTTGCGGCAAAATGGCCCGACGGAGCGTTTGCCACGGCGTCATGCCAATGCTGGCAGCGGCTTCCCACTGCCCTTTATCAATCGACGAGATCGCCGCACGCAGCGTTTCCGCCGCATAGGCCGCGGTGTTTAATGACAGACCAATCATCGCCGATGGAATGGGATCCAGTTCGATGCCAAACTGCGGCAGACCGTAATAGATCATAAACAGCTGCGCAATCAGCGGTGTACCGCGAAAGATTGAGATATAGCAACGTGCCAGCCAGCGCACAGGCGCGATGGTCGACAGGCGCATCAGCGCGAGTATAAAGCCCAGAATCAGGCCAAAGAACATCCCGCCAATACTGAGCTGGAGCGTAAATACAGCACCTTTAAGCAGATATGGTGCGGAATCGATAACGAGTTGAATACTTTCTTGCATGAGCGCGTTCTATTTAAATGTGAGGATGATAAGCGAACAGCGCAGGCGCGCCGCCGGTATGGATAAACAGAATGGGGCCTTCATCCTTAAAGCGTTTCTGGCTGATACCATCAATAAGTCCCGCCATCGCTTTACCGGTATAGACCGGATCAAGCAAGATCCCTTCCAGACGAGCCAGCAATTTTACCGCTTCCATCCCGTCGTCATTAGGAATGCCGTATCCTGGGGCGAAATAGTCGTCCCACAGCGTAATCCCGGCTTTCGCAGTCAGTTCAAGACTGTGGGCAATCTCTTGTTGCAGCGTCACCACTTTAGGTAATTGATCGGCCACGCTACGCGATACGGTCACGCCAATCAGCTCGGCTTCAGGCATCAATTGCTCAAGCCCTACCGCCAGCCCAGCATGCGTTCCGGCACTTCCGGATGCAACCACCACGGAGGAAAGCGTGACTGCACCTTCACACTGCTGAGCAATTTCCAGCGCGCTCTCAACATAGCCCAACGCACCCAGTGCATTCGAACCGCCAACCGGAATCACATAAGGACGAAAGCCCTGCGCTTCCACCCGCGTTGCCAGTTCTGCCAGCTGCGCGTTGGGATCGTTTAAGGCATCGCACATCTCAATCTGGACATTAAACAGATCCAGCAGCAGACGGTTACCGTTGCTGAGGTAGTTTTCCGCTTTCGTCCCCATTGGGTTTTCCAGCAGTGCCACACAGTGCAGACCCAGCTTCGCCGCGACGGCCGCCGTCTGACGCACATGGTTAGATTGAATGGCCCCTGCGGTGATAAGCGTATCAGCGCCTTCTCGTAGCGCATCAGCCGCTAAAAATTCCAGCTTACGCAGCTTGTTGCCGCCCATCGCCAGCGGCGTGACGTCATCACGCTTGATAAAAATATCGCGGCCAATATAGTCAGAAAAACGCGGCAGATACTCCAGCGGCGTTGGCGCGCCAATAAATTCCAGACGCGGAAAACGGGTTAAATTTTGCAGTGACATAAAATCTCCTTGGTCTTGTTTTTATTATGCGCCTTAAATGAAAAATGTAGCCCTATTTTCAGAAATCACTAAAGAGCGCCCAAGAGCATGAGTTTTCTTTAGTTTATTCATAGTGTTATAAGTATATGCCATATGAAAATCGGTAAAGTTCATATGTGTTATAACGTCCCAATAGTGTCCCATAATGCCCCAAAAATAGCATATTTGTCCCATACATGCCCCATCACATCACCGGGCAGTCGTCGAACTCTCCCGAACGCGCATCATTGATAATGTAAGTGATCACCCCGAAAACACCTCTTGATGGCGAACTACCATCGAGCACTTTTGCTGCTCACCACCTTATCCGTCACTCCTTTGGAGGCAATCTTCAATGCCTGGTTGAATGCAATAACTGTTACTGGCCTTTGCTGAAATTTGACCCGGTTGGAGTGACTCTGAAAAACGTAAACATCGTGGGGATATTTGTCCCTGCGCCTCTGTACAATGTGGCGAACAACGGCTGGTACAGATAGGATTTTCTCTTCAAATCTTCCGTTCGCCTCCACTACAAGGGAGTCACCTATAAGGTTACCGTAACGCAGACTGACCACCCTACCAATGCCGACCGGTAAGATATGCAGAAGAACCCATAAATCTGACCATGTGTCGCTGATATCTTTCAGTTTACAATTTATCGATGCGAATTCATGTAACGTTAACTGGCTCATGTTGTGTACTTTTTTTTCTGGCTGATTTGCACCAAGCTTATCAAAAAAAAATGGATAAAATCATGATTAGCTCTCATTCCCGCGCTCATGCAAGCTCCGGCTGTAAACAGAGTCAGCAGGCATCTCAACGCGCACCGAGATAAATACATCATCCGGGATATCTACTGGTTCACCACTCAGCCCGGTTATCAGCTTGTAAGTGGCGTAGTAGCGCCGCTTTCCGTATCGCATGACCGTTAAACTCTGCGCTCCTGAAGATCAGTAATTTGTTTCTGCAACTCCTGGATTGATAACGTCAGTTTGGCAATCATGGCTGTCTCGTCCAGAGAATAAGCATCAGCGGCGTTGTTTTCATCGAATCCCTCTTCAAGACCTTTGCCCTTCACACACTCCGGGGATAGTTCAACTAAGTCGTTGGCAATAAAACCAAGCTGCGTCTCACTTTCAGGAATGATACCTCGCTTCTTAAACTTGAAGGTCGCAGGCTTCCAACCCATGACCTCGCTCAGTGCTGTGGCTGAAATAGATACCTCATTCATTGTGTTTTTATCTGAAAGATATTGTATTTCTTTTTTCAGGAGCTTATCGGATGTGGTTGCTAACTGAATTGACCCTGCACGAGTAGAGTCTATATACAACGCCACTGGACCGGATTCGTAATCAATAAAATACCCGGTTCGTAATGCTGAGAAATTATTGATACCTGCTCTACACAGTATGCCTCCTTCGGCATTTAATACAGCTTTGCGCGACCCTGATACAGACCCTATGTTAAGAATCTGACGATTGGAGCTATCTGCAAAATCGTGTCTCTCAGCCCATGCAGTAAGTCCTTCTTCATTATCGATGGTCGTAAAAACTATCCTGTTGGATCTGTATCCAGCTGCTGAACGGGTCAATGATATTTCACCGTTAACAACCCCACCAGATTTACCATTTATCGTATCAAGGCGAAGATCCGTGGCATCTGCTTTAGCTTCCACGCTACTCATCAGTTTTTTAGCTGATGGCCCTGTCGTCTGGCTGGTATCTGGAAGCGTAATGGTGACATCGCCAGTAGCGGTGAAGAACTGCTGCCAGTTCCGTTTGTCGAAGTTAAGCCCCCGCAGAGCTTCGGCGCTTTGTGTGACAAGTGCAGCGGTAACCAGGTTCATCGCAACACGCGGCACGGCATACCATGCTGCTCCCGCCTGACTTGGGCCAGTGAAGTTACTCACCAGCGTCAGCGAGGTATTGCTTTCAACACTTTTCACTGGGAGCGAATACGGAATGCCTCCCACGGTAACTACGGCGAAATCACCGGCCGCCAGTTCGGTTGTGAATGCCGTGCCGGAACCGGTAACAGCGGCTGATTTGTTGGTCAGGGTTAATGTTCCTACGGACATAAGGACTCCAGAAATTAGGAAATAAAAAAAACC
This sequence comes from Kluyvera intermedia, assembly GCF_034424175.1. NCBI lineage: Bacteria > Pseudomonadati > Pseudomonadota > Gammaproteobacteria > Enterobacterales > Enterobacteriaceae > Kluyvera > Kluyvera intermedia. Next base: position 1,952,482 of record NZ_CP139986.1, on the reverse strand, counting down.
GCCGAAGCGGGTCTATTAGCCAGAAAAACGTGCGGTCGCTGGTGAAACAATTATCGCGAAGGGCTGGAGCGAGAAATATAACGTATTCCCTATGTTGCCACTTACACGCTCAATCTGAACCGTAATTTTGACATTTGTTACGCCGGCAGGAACATCGACAAAACCAGCCGATTCATTTTCAACAGTTGTCGTGCCAGTACTAGTAAACCACCCGAACGCCGTCTGTCCATTTATCAGTATTCGCCATCTATACACCTGGTCATCTCGCGTTGATGCGATACTGCCATGGAAATATGGAATACAGATTCGCACTGCATATCTTGACCCACCTTCCCACACAACACTCTTACTGGTGATGTTACCCTGAGTAATAAGCATGGATGAGAATGTCCAGATAGCTGAGATATCACCTTCGATTTTCTCAGCGGCAACAGTACCGTAAAATTTTCCGTCCCCGTTTTTATATAACGCCCAGCCGGTATGGGAAGCGTCACTGAAATTGGCTGATTGTAATGTGTCTGTGATTTTGGCGTAATCAATGGATGCATCCGCTATTTTTGCACCTTTGATAGTGGCGTCTTTTATTTTCACACCATCAATTGAGGCATTACGGATAAACGCATCACTGATAAATACCTGCCCATTCACGACGGCAAAAGGTGAATACTGTGTATTCCCACTGCCACTCATCAGGACGAACTGGTTAGCATTAAACCCGATGCGAGTGACTACCGGCTGCCCAGACTCCGCCAGCACCGCAATCGACATCCCGGCGTTATACATTATCCCGTTGATGCGAACACCGGTTTTCAGGGTGTAAATCGCTGAGGCTCCAGTAGCATCAACGACGGCAGTCAGCTTATCTTCCAGCGCCGCAGTCACGCCATTGAACTGCGCTTGTACCTGCGTGGACATTTCTGCCATCGCCTGGTTAACATCGGCGATAGTTGTCTTCACCACCAGGATATCAGCGCGGACCTCACCTAACTGAGCAAACTGATGCTCAACGGTTCCGTGGTTCGCCAGCGCGTTCTGCATAATGCCTTCAAGGTTGGTATCAATGTCTCCCGTCAGGCGGTCACCATCTTCTGATGTCAGAAAATCGCCGGCTATATCTCCCAGATAATCATCCGCATTATCGTTAGCCATTCCTCGCAACCAGTCCGTCCAGCCAGATTCGTTCCCCGATTTATCGACGAGCTGCGCGCGGTACCAGAACTCCTGCCCAGCTTTAAGACCCAACTGGACATATTCGGACTGCGGATACGGGACATCAGACAACAGGAGCGGATTAGAATGATCGGCGTTGGCGGTGTACTGAATTTCAGTTTTGAGTGTATCAGCGGTATTTGCCGGGAATCCCCAGTTCAGACGGATGCCCCAGTTAATCCCGGTCGCAGCAAATCCAACTGGCTTCGGCGGATTCCCCACTTTGCCGGTTAGCGTGGCCTCTTCCGAATATCCCCATCCGGAGGATATTTCCGCCGCGTTGATTGCGCGAACGCGCACCAGATAACGCCCGGAGTAAATGGATTCCACTTCAAAGCTCGTCGTTGAGCTCCGTGGTACATTCACCCAGTTTCCATCATCGCGGCGCCACTGTGCTTCATATGCGATAGCGTTATCCACAACGGACCAGGTCGCGCGCAACGTTTCCACGCTGATGCCCTGCTGCACAGCTGAATAACTCTCGATGACAATATCCGCCGGCGCTGACTGATTGCCCGGCGGGATCACGCTGACAGGTCGCTGGTCAATGATGGCGCCCGTATCGATCCGGGCATACTTATCCGGGTCATGTGCCGCACCGGAGATCGTAAACGTGCCGTCGTTATTATCGGCAACACTAACAACCCGGTATTGCTGGGCGTAGAGTTCATCCGATTCGACAACCCACACGCATTCCACCTCCGGCGTTTCACTGAATGTCGTTGTAACAGTAATCTTGTTACCGGTTATCGCCTGAATCGTTCGGCTCTGCGCCGCACCAGATGGCAGGTTGAGGATCAGACGGTTGCCAGCAACGGCATCAGCCACCCGATCCAGTTCGATAACCCGGCCATTCACCGCACGAATACGACCGCCCGTAACCTTGCCTGAAAGCAGCTCATCAGCGACAGCGATGATATAACCTGGCTGCGGAATATTACCGTCCAGCCCAACGGAGAAGGTAACTACCCGGTCTTTGTTGTTGGTGAGGATGCCCCAGCGCCCTTTGCGGTTCGCTTCTGATTGCCGTGTGCAGCCAATCGCGGTCATTTCCAACTGATTAAAGCCGTAGCGCGCAACAAGCTGCTGCTCGAATACCGGTTCCATGGCGTCGGCGTAGGCGTTGTCAGGATCGGACCAGGAAACCAGCGCGGTGGTGTAACGGGTTTTGGTGGTGCTGCTGGCGTATGTAAACAGGCCATCGACTACGTTTGCGCGAGTGTAGGAAAAATCGATATCCCGCGGCATATCGGCCAGCGCAACAATCTGATCACCGCCCCAGTAAGTCATTCCCCGGAAAATAGCGGCAAAATCACGCATTACGGTGTAAGCGTCATTCCGGTCCTGCACGTAGACATTGCAGGTATAACGCGGTTCTGTGCCGTCGCCGCCCTTCCCATCCGGCACCATCTGATCGCAATACTGCGCGACTTCATAGAGTGACCATTTGTCTATATTGGCAGACGTCAGGCGATTGCCGAGCCCAAAGCGGTCGTTCAGAACCAGATCGTAAAACACCCACGCAGGGTTATCTGTCCAGGCCCATTTAAACGCACCGGTCCAGGTACCGAGATAACTTCTTGTTTCCGGGTCGTAGTTATCCGGCACGCGGATCACCCGCATTTTCGGCTCGCAGGAAATCTGCGGAATGGAGCCATTAAACTGGCTCGAATCAAATTCAATGTAGAGCAACGCGGTGTTCGGATAACGCAGCTTGGCGTCGATCACTTCCGTGTAGCTCTGAAGCGTCATTGTGTCGCCTACTTTGGCGCTGTTCGCATCCCCTGTGGTTTTACGCAGGCGTAGAGTCCATGTGCTGCCAGAATGGGGTAAATCGATGCGATGGCTACGCTCATAGCCCGTTGTGGTTTTACCTGATACGCGCGTGCTTAGCACCGTTTTCCATGTGCCACCGTCGGTCTGCAGGTCGATAGCGTAATTGATGGTGTATCCCACCAGGTCACCGTTGTCCTGCTGCTTGTAAATCGAAGGCCATTTAATTCGCAGGCGTACAGCAGAGAGCAGCGTATTTGTGAAAGTACGGGTCCAGGCGGTGGCGCTGGATATCTCAACCCCCATACTGATTTCGTTCTCTGATCCAGGAATCCCCTGGATGTATTGTTGAGCCTGAGTCCCTGGGCGAAATTCCCAGACTACCCCACCAAAGTTTTTCGAGCCGTCGGCGTTCTCCAGCGGCGTGCCGTCGAGGTAGATATCTTTGCCGGTCAATCCGCCAGCAAATTCACCTTCACCGAGCGCCACCAGCAATTTTGCCTTTGCGACAGACTGGAGATCATCCGGTTGCTCCGTCGGCGTCCGGCTTTTAGAACCGCCACCTTTCCGCCCTGTGATTTTTTTCGGCGCCATATTTTACCCATAAAAAAACCACCCGAAGGTGGTTGTTAGAAATGATATTTGCTATTGCTTGTCTTCGACGTAAATACCCGCCGATACAATTGCGCCACCGATCCGGCGTCGTCCATAGCCAAAAGGAACAGGGTTACCCTGAGCAGCGGTGTTTGTCACACCACCAAAGGCGTAGGAAGCCTGGTTATCGGCATCCTGCTTGCTGGCGAGCCCGGCTGGTTGTGGGGAAAGCATCTGCACAATACCGCCCAGCATCATCGCTGCACCAATTTTCATTGCAGCTGGCCCCCATGCAGCCCCACCCCATGCCTGACCTATGGTTGCCCCCAATGCTCCGACAACAACAAGAACGGCTCCCAGAATTGTTTGCAGTAAACCTGCTTTTTTACTCCCAATCACCACGGGAACAATGCGAATCACCTCTCCCATAACTGGAAAGCCTAAATCATCCATCCCGAGGTTTTTTTTACCTTTAAATACAGCATACGTTAGCCCGCGCATTTTGCTGGTATTAAGGTATTTTTCAAAACCGGGGATAGTCTTTGATAAGGCATTTATTGATTCGGCTGTAGTTGTTATTAGCCGGTTATGTACTTTCCCAAATGATTTGCCTAGCTTTCCACCCAACTCAATTCTTGTCATGACTTCTTGCATATAAGCCCCAATAAAAAAAGCCACATAAAGTGGCTTTAGCGATTAGACAAATCTTAGAGGCAAGAGCGAGCAGCTTTACTCCATGGATCCCCAATGCCCCTACTGGCTGCATACACTTTTACATCAGAGCCGCCTTTATCGTCCCCTTGTATAACCGCCATAGATAAAACTCCGAATAAATCATCGGCAGCCGATATTCTATATCCGGTTTCCGTTTCAATGCTCGTTGCTTGCGGGTGTAAGTCCTGCCATTTTGGTGACAAGCATTTATTATATTGCGCTGTGCTCTTTGACGAATGACCAGTATAAATCGGTTCCCCTTCCTGCAAAGAAGAAGCGCTACACCCGAACAACCCCAACAAAGAAACAAATAATATGGCCTTTTTCATATCCCTATCCCCTTTCGATAATGCAAAAGGTTAGCACAGAGATTTATGCCGTAGTACCTTCATTGTCCGTTCCTGCCAGTAGCCGCCATACGGAACGCGCTGGCTCAAATGTCCATACAGATGATGCAATAGCATATTGTTTTCCAGCAGGATCCCAGCATGGTTCCACTTATTGGCCTGTACCTGCATGATAACCATGTCGCCAGCGCGCGGCGGCCCAGTAAACTCCCGGAAGCCACACTCATACCAGCAATCACGGTAAAAGTTCTCCGGGTACTGGTCCTCCCACCAGGGATAATCCACACGGTAATCCGTCAGTTCAATGCCATGCGTCTGTCGGAAATAGCTCATCACCAGCCCCCAGCAATCGAAATGCCCGAGTACGAATGGACGTTCCAGCAGCTGTAACTCGCCGCGCGGTTGGATAGTACGGATATCCCCTTCCGGCCAGCTTGCGATATGCCAGTGCAGCAGCGTCGCGTCACACTGTGCCTTATCCAGTTCACTCGGCTGCGTTGTGGCGTCCGGGTGACTGTGTACGATGGCAATCACCGTACCCCAGTCTTCAGCAGCGGCATAATCCTCTGATGAAAGATGGAAATGTTCAGTCGGGTCCGTTGCCAGATTGCGGCAAGGAATGTAACGCTGCACCCGGCTTTTCTGCACCACCACACCACAGCATTCCCGCGGATATTCAGCAGCAGCATGCGCCATGATGGCATTGATAATCTTCTGTCGCATATCAGCTCCTGAGAAGTGAGGTGCCCGGAAAACCGCCAAACGGCAGCTCATTTCCATCGCCGAAGCGGAGTTTGCACGCCGTCAGCGTGCCGGGGCATTCATCCAGCGAGGGATCGTCAACCGGATTATTGTGCTTATCGAAATAGCGATTCCCGGCATAGTCGCAACCATCACCGGAGCGGTACTTGTTGCGGATGCACCAGGTACAAAGTGAATGCAGCTGGCGCGTCGGTATCATCAGCCCCTGCAGATCCATCGGACTGGTGAGCTTAAATGCCACTACCTCATTCGTTTCACTATCTTTGGCATCGATATAAAACACCTTCAGCTTTTCCTGCTGCGGATCCGCCGTCGGGTTTCCCTCTGGATAGTTTTCCGCATCCAGATACTGCGCCAGCGTGTCGTGGATGGTGACTTTCGCCTGTAGCAAGTCATCGTAAGCAAGACACAGCGCGGTAATGGAACTATCAATGTTAGCGACCGACAGCGTCGGCTGTGCGCTGGTTCCGTCGGTAGCCGTCTCTATCCCTTCTATTTCACACGGCCAGGCTTTATATTCCAGCCCCTGCCACCAGATAGATTTTGCGGGCAGCTTGTCCTCATCCCCACCGGCAGCCGTGATTTCCTCGGGCGTGTGCGCAATATTATGCGCATGAAAGCGAAGTACATCGCTGACACCAAACACGGTGCCATCGATATCAAAAAGCCGGATCACATTACCCGGCTCAAGCTTCTGATAATCACTGTTTAAACTCATGGTGCAAACGCCTGTTCAAATGTTGCTGAAATGGTTGCCTGAGTCTTGCCGTTAGGCAGGAGCTTTATAGAGTCAGCAGCCACACGATAAAGCCCCTTTTCGCCATGCGGGGGGGTGAAGATAAATGATCGGGTACAATGCTCGCGGCAAAAATCCCTGATAGCGAGGGCCGTTGTTAACGGGCCACGGTACGAATATGAAAATTTGATGCTTTCCGAATTAATACCGTTTTCCGAAACTTGCTGGTACCCGTCACCGAACTGGACTTTTCTGACAATACGGGTGTATTCGGCTGCAGGCTGTCCTGACACCTGGATGGGCCATATAAAAGTTTTGATTGCCATAGTATTCCTGAATTGGTGGGTTAGCGCGTTTTCATCGCATTAAAAAGCTGGCCACCAGGTCTGATGGCTTTGGCGATATTGTTCTGACAGAACTGATCGAGCATCTTCATCATTGCTTTGCTCATACCATCATTGCTGCCGGAGGATTTTGCAGAGGTGGTACCATCACTTTGCACAATGATGGTGTTGTTAAAGACAGGATTACCGGCACCAGCATTCCCGGCCACCACCCCCAGCTTGCCGTTTGCACCACGTCGTAAAGGTAAAATAGCTTCCGGCCCAGCCTCGCCCATCACACCGCCGCCCTTCGCAAAGGCAAAGAAAGTTGGCCGGTCAACAACGCTGCCACTGTAGGCGCTAAGAGATGCTGAGTTATAGACGCCACCGTCCGCGTTTGCGGTCAGTCCAAAAGCATCAGTCACACTGTTTACACCGTTAACCAGTGCCATTTTGATCAGAATTTCAGAGAGCATACTCAGAATGGAAACCGTGAACTCCTTGAAACTGCCTTTACTCGTAGTAAGGAACGTAGTCAACTGAGAGGTGAGGCCATTCAGTGCCGCTGTTCCTGCGCTCTTCATCTGCTCGTAGGTATTGGTGGAGGCGTCAGCGTACTCAGCCCAGCTTTTCTGCACACCAGACGACCAGTCCCCTCTTAATTTATCTTCCTCCGCGTAGTAGTCCTGAGCGGCTTTCAGTTGCTGCTGATAACCTGCGTCCTCCAGACTGCCACCGGCATTTTTCCACCCGCTACGCAACTGGGCAAACGTCGATTCGCGACCAGCCATGCGGTCGCTCATCGTCGCGCTACCGGTCAGGGCTGATTGCTTCTCGGCCATCTGGGTAGCATATTTCGCTGCGGCGTCCATGCGCTTATTAAGCTGCTCCTGGGCAACAATCTGGTCGCCAAGCAACGCTTTCTGCTGCGCCAGTTCAAGTACCTGGCCTTTACTCGATAGCAGGGATTTTTCCTGCAGAGATAACTGGCGAGTCCTGGACGCGGCCTCCAGTACCGAGAACTGAGCCTCTGCGGACCAGAGTTCCTTACGCTGCTGGCTAATGGTATCGGTAATGCTTTTATGTTGCTGAAGCACACTCAACTGGGACTGAAGGGCCAGTAAATCCCTCTGGCCGGAGTCCTCAGCCTTATCGCCGGCGGGAGTGGTGTAACCTTTCGCTTTCGGTGTTTTGGGGTCTTTAAATTGCTTCTCGATCCCGGCGCGCGCTTTTGCAATGTCCTCCGGACTCCACAGCTTAACCCGTTCACTCTCAGGAAGGGTTTGCGTCGCTTTCGCCGCCTTCGCATTATCAGCGATGGCTTTGTTTAGATCCCTTTGTGCCAGCGCTCGCTTTTCCGCCTGAGTCGTACCAGCATCAAGATATTTATTGAACGCGATCTGCGCTTCAATACCGTCTTTATTGATCTGGTTGAACTCGGCTTTTTTCTGGTTGTATCCTTCCTGAGACGCAACAACAAACTCAAGGTTTTTAATGTTCGCCTCGAGCTGGGCTTTATCCACGCCCATCGCATTATTTTTGAAACGCCCCCAAATCCCCTGCTTACTGTTCTCCTGAATTTCTGCCAGAGTGTCTTTCATCGTCTGGAGCTTAGTCGCGTCACCGCCGCTACCCCGTCCGATGTTCAGCAGTTCATCCCACATCCCTTTGAAAGCATTGCGGGTGGCTAAAGCGGCCCTTTCTACCAGTCCAAGGTTATCAAGCAGTTGCTGGCTGCGCTGCTGCTCAGAACGACTATAAGCATCCGCCGCAACCTGCCCGGCGGTTTCCTTATCACCACGCCGCTCGAGTGACGAAATGTACTCGAACTGTGCCGCCGTCAGGTAGTTCAGCTGTGCATTAAGCTCCGCAGAGCCTCTGGTCGGAGAATCATAAAGTTTCTGGAAATTCTTGATCGTTTCATCAACGGATTTCCCGGTTGCTTCCTGCATCGCTACAGCAGCGCGCGTAATGCTCTCAATCTGGGAGCCTTTGAAGCTACCGCTGCCGACAACCTGCGCCAGAGCAGCAGCGCTGGTTGCCTGGGAGCCATGATTTCCCGCAATGGATTTTGCCAGCTCAGCCAGCTGCCCCGCCGTCTTACCCGCAGAGTTCCCGGTCAGGATCAGCTGCTTATTAAATTCAACGGATTCCTGACTTCCTTCATACCAGGCTTTACTCAGCCCGTAGATTGAAGCCGCAATGCCGCCCACAGCGCCAGCAATCCCCAGCCCGCGCAATGTCATCAACTGCTCTATCCAGCCAGCCCGGTTCGCAAGCGTGATCCCGGAGCCCTGAAGCGCGCCAAAGTTCCCTCTTGCCAGCTCACCGACGAGTACACCGAGCTCACGCCGCGCCGCGGCACTCTGAATGCCCAGTCCACGCGTAGCCGTTTTCGCGGTATCCAGTTTCCGGATATAGATGTCTGCAGCATCACTCACACCAAGCTGTGCCGCTTTAAAGCGCAACATTTCGGTATTAGAGAGATTCTGCGCCGCGACCTGAGATTTCAGACTCTGGATAAAACGAGTACGCGCGGCGCTGGCCTTTTCTTCTTCCTGGCTAAGCTCCTTCTGGCGCTCTGCTGTGCGAGAGAGCAGGACAAGATAGTCCTGCTGAGAAATCATTCCCTGAGAACGAGCATTACGGAATTGCGCCTGGGCGGTGGCCAGAGAGTTTGTTTCCCCGGTAAGACGCTTCGCACCATCAATTTGCCGAAAAAAGACTTCGGTCAGTTCATCCTGTTGCTTCCCCGTTGCTGCAGCACTGTTGCTGTTCTCCTGCAATTTTCGATTAAAAGCAGCAACACGCTGGTGCGTTTCCTCCACCGCTGCGGCAGTTTTTTTCCAGTCATTTGCCATTGCATCAGCAGCGGCTGACTGCTTCTCCTGCATGTCATTCGCCGCTCGGGCTCCAGCATCGCCCATCTGCTTAAATGCCGTGGCCTGCCGCTCGGTAGCCTGCGCAATCCGTGACTGCGATTTCTCGGACTCATCGGCCATGCCGGTGAGCTGCCCTTTAATCCGGGCAACCTGTTCAGCAAATGTGGCGCTATCCACGTCGAGATTAATAACTAAATCGCTAATCTGCTGGGCCATATCTCACTCCCCCAAATATCCCCTCTCCCGCCAGCATCAGATCATCATCCGTTTTTTCTGGCTCATCATCCGGTTTAGAAAGGAGGCTGAAATCAGCATCATTTATGTCACTATTGCCCGTGAGCATCGTTACAATCAGCCCTTTAGTCGTCGCAAACTCGGCATCCAGCAACTCTTCACTGAATGGCGTTGCGGCAAAATGATTGACCCAGCCAGAATATTCCGTCGCACTCATTTCGCTTAACATGCGCCGCCAGTCCGGGCGCCGGAACTCGCGCGCCAGCCGATGTACAAAGCAGCGCTCACGGGCGGCTATTTTGCCAGAGGTGCCAGCTCGTCCTTGACGCTGTTCTCATCCTCTGCTCCGGTATTATTGCTACCTTCCGTCCCGGATTTTGGTGCCATACCGCTGAGATCCAGAACCTTTTCAACCGCAATATTCAGCGCATCCGAGGACCACGTGCGCATCACTTCCAGATGCAATTCATCTTCGTCACGCTCCGGCGTGCTCTGCCACAGTGAACGGGAAACAACCCAGGCATTCACCTGAACATTTCGCTTCACCATCAGCGCCATACGCTTCATCTCGGAAATATCTTCGGGCGTGTCGGCTTCAAGACTCGCCAGATAGTCAAAATAATCAGCACGCTGCAGTGCTGACAGTTCATAGAGCACGACGCTACCGCCTTCCAGGGGAAGGGATTCCTTTTTCAGAAATGACATGTTTTTTTACCTGTTAAAGAGGCTCCAGAAAGGAGCCGTATCAGAGGGAATTAATCAGGGAGCGGTGACGGTGACCGTTGCAATTGCAACATGCTCACCATCCGGGGTCATACCGATAATCTCGGCCTCACCGGCAGCTACACCCGTAACCGTGACAACGTTGTCCGCAATAGTGATAGAGGCAATCGACTTATCAGCCGACACAACCCGGAGAGATTGATCTGTTGCCCCGGCAGGCAGAATGCTGAAGGTAAGCGTATTCGTTGCACCAACAGACAGAGCCAGGGTTTTCGGCGCCACGCTGAGGCCCGTTACCGGAACATCCGCCGAGCGGTCCTCTTCTGCCAGAGACGGCTTGCCGGAGTTAGTCACCTTGACGGTACGCGTAATGACCTCTTTCGCTGGCACCGCTTTACCCAGGCTGCTCAGCCAGCCACGGAATACATCGACGGCGCCATTTGGATACTTAATTTTATAACCACGAACATCGCCAAGAGTGAACCACTGAACCAGCCCCTGCTGTCCGCTTTCACCTGGCTTCCACGCGAGGGTAAAACTGGTATCACCCGCAGATTTTTCCCCCTGAGCGGTAGAGCTCCAGTCCGCATCTTCATCGTCCAGGTAGGTGTCATCGTAGGATTCAGCCGTCATTTCCCCCGGTGTCAAATCCTTGATTTTTGCAAGCCGGGTCCAGTCTGCATCACTCAGCGGGTTGCCATAGGGATCGCCAGTGCCGGTATAGAGCCATAATGTTGTACCCGCACCTTTTACCGGTGCGAGAGGATTTGGTGTTGGCATTGTGATTTCCTTACATTGAATAAGTAATGGAGTAAGTCAAATCAACCGAACCCCACGTGGCCATCTCATCATCACGCTGATAGTCATAGCCCTGCGGGGTGATTGTTTCGATTAACTGATCGAGCTGGGGAACCATTGCCATGGCCGGATAAACTTTTTCTTCCATCCAGTTATCCAGCGCAGTGTCAGGATTGGACGCTTTCAGGAATACTTCAACATGCAGTACTGCCTGCCAGTCATCCTCGTCCAGCGTCTGACCAGCGTATTCAGCGTCCGACAAATAAACGGCGACCGCGGGGAGATCCTGCTCTTCAAGAAATACCGGGCGACCGTCGAACCAGCTCACCTCGCCGGTAATGTCGCTCTTAAGTTTTGCCAGGATAGCGGCGCGAATAGCACTGTGTTTGCTCATCGTTTCAGGTGGATCCTCAGTTGGTTTTTGAGCGCAGAGGACAGCTCTTTGGGCATATCACTCTGGATAAGGGTTTTAGAGATTGTGGTGAACGCCTCCGTTAACCGGGCATCCAGCGGAACCTTCACCACATCAATCGGGTAGCGCGCCTTTCCGACACGCCGCATCACCTGCCATCGCCCGTTGCTCAGTTGCTGAAGAAATGCATTACGGAAGGTATACGGCCCGACTTTCAGCACACTTCCCTGACCATGTTTTGCGCCTTTACGCCGGGCAAGCCGTACATGGGCTGTACCTAACTTGATCGCAGGTAAATTACCCCGGTTGATTTTGATAGAAGCCACAAGCCTGTTATGGCTGGCCTTGCGCAGCCGCGAACGCTGCCTGACCAGCCTGACCGGGAGCCCTTTTTTCCGGTTATCGTCAACTGTGGCCTCTTTGGCGACCTTTTTGCTGCCCTGGCTGATAGTCCTCCCCGCGACGCGGTTAAGTGCTTTAGCCGTGGCATCAGGGACTATCAATCGACTCAGGCTATTCAGGTTCTGGATAGCCCTTTCAAGCCCTTTAACCGACATGCCACCTCCTATTCAATAAAGATGCGCGGCTTACCGTTAAATCGCTCATGGCGGGTAAGACGAAACTCCTCACCCTCGAAAACAACCACATCACCACGGTGCGGCCGATATCCGGCAGTAAAAACCACCAGCGCTCGCCCGGTTCCTGCCAATGGCCCCATTTCCTCCAGCGACTCCGCCGGAACAACAATCATGGGGATATCGTTAATGGTCGCCGGTTTGCCCATTTTATTAACCGTGGCCGCGTCCATGCGGCTGGCCAGTTTTTCAAAGGGGTTAGGCATTGATTTTTACGGCTACAGTAGAGGAACCCGCGCCAGCATCTTCCCAGGCAACTCCAGCCAGATCGGCATCAGTCGCATCGAGTTGCACCTCACCGTCTTTGATATGAACCTGCGCACCAATGGTAATAGCGTCGGTTGATAGCTTAGGCAGCAGGAAAACACCTTCGGCAAAACCGTCTCCCACCTGGCCTGCCTCAATATCCGTAATGGCCACCGCCAGCAATTTCCCCACCAGCACCGGCGAACCGCTCAGGATTGCAGCGCCACCCGCATTGGCAATCACAATGGTTTTGCCAGGTTGTACAAAATTCTTCGCCATAAATTCAGTCTCCATCCGGCCCCTCACGGAGCCGAATTCAGATATAAAAAAAGCCCTGATGGGCTAAGGATGTAATGCTTTGTTGAAGGGGATTATTTCCCGGTTGATTTCGCCAGGCCGCGGTAATCCAGAGGGGAAACACCGGCATCGATGCGCACTTTGGTCGCGATGCCGTCAGTCGAGAAACCTTCCTGCTGGTCGATATACGGAGTATCAACACCGTTCAGATAAGCCACTTCGATGGTATCGGATCCTTTCGCTGCAGCCAGATACCAGGCATTGCTATCTTTAGCATCCAGACGCGGTTCAGCAATGACCTCGGCAAAGTTCTGAATCGGGTTATTAATACCGGAGTTGATATCTGCCCCTTTCACACTGGCGGACTTAATCGTCTGGTTCGCCAGGGTTTCGAGTGCCACCGGCACCAGCATATAAGCCGGGCGAATGTTCAGGAAGCGTTCACCCTCTTTCTGCAGGCGCATCATCTTGCGTGCATCATCAAGGCTGCCAACAGAAATGGCACCCGCAGACAGGTTGGCGTGATCCGCATGGAACAGCGCCTTACCATCGGACAATTTAACGTTATCGGTCAGGACGGCGTAGACCAGATCGCCGATCGTCCCTTTTGCCGCACGGCCCATTTTCATAGGGACATCCGTCAACTGGTTTAGATCATCGTTGATAATCGCCTGGCGGGTAATGGAGAAGATTTCTCCGTAGGTGGCCAGCGCGATGCTTTCACCTTTATCTTTGGTGGTCACATGCTTATATTCAGCCCCTTCGCGAACCTGACGCAGAGATGGGAAGCCACCCAGACCGACACGATGCGCCGTTTTAAAGTCTGACAACTGGCCTTTTTTGGTCCACTGCTCAAAGGTTTCTGCTGCCTCTTCCCATCCCTGCAGCAGCGCTTTGTTGGCAACATCCAGCAGGATATTACCGAAGTCCGAGGTGCTGTGCGTCAGCGCCATGCCGACCATCTGCATCGGGTTATAGCTGGATACACCGATACCGCGTTCGGTCAGCGCCATACGCGCATACTCACGCAGTGTCATGCCGTTGTAGACGTTGTCTCGTTCCATGCTTTCAAAACCTGCACGCGCCATCAGCGCCTGACGGACACCATCACCGACAAAGTTACCGTTACCAGCGTAAATGTGCGCATCACTGGTTTTATTCGACGGGGTCGCTGTTTTGCCCAGAGCAGCCAGCAGATCATCTTTTGCCTGTGCAACGGTGCATTCCGGATCCGCAATACATTTATTCTGCAGCTCATGATGCTTGCCGCCGAACATTGCAAAGAGATCGTTAATTGCGTTTACACGGTTCTTTTGCTCGGCGAGCACCTGGGCGCGAATAGTTGCTTCATCTGCACCAGCAGCAGGCGCTGGCACCTGCGGTTGTGGGTCACGCTGAGCGGTGTTGCGTGGCGGGGTGACCATATTACGAATGCTTTTTGGCATCTTTTCAAAATCCTCAATACGTTTTGATTGAATACAGGCCATCGCCTGCAGAGAAGTCGTGACCTGGTCAGCAAAGCCCAGCTCGAGGCACTCTTTACCATCCATCCAGGTTTCATCTTCCAGCATGGCGGCGATTTCTTCGGTTGATTTACCGGTTTTCTCCGCATATGCGGGGATCAGGACGGATTCAACTTTATCCAGCAAATCGGCGTAGTCGCGCATATCGTTCGCGTCACCACCGGAGAATCCCCAGGGCTTGTGAATCATCATCATGGTATTTTCCGGCATGATCACCGGATTCCCCACCATGGCGATCACCGATGCCATTGATGCCGCCAGCCCGTCGATATGAACGGTAATCGCGGCACCGTGGAATTTCAGGGCATTAAAAATGGCGATGCCATCAAAGACATCGCCACCGGGCGAATTGATATGAAGGTTAATATGGGTTACATCGCCCAGCGCCTTCAGGTCATTCACAAACTGACGCGCCGTCACGCCCCAGTAGCCAATTTCGTCGTAGATATAGATATCTGCTTCGTTATCGGCACTGGCCTGCATGCGGAACCACGAATTACTTTCTGCGCTGGCTTTCGGACGGCGGTGCGCCCGGTTCTTTGGCTTCGGCACTGGTGCCTCCTTTGTCGTTAGCAGGGTCGGTATCAAACACCAGGCCCATCTCTTTGTTTTCGTCAATCTCAGCCTTACGGCGCGCTTTGACATCGTTCGGGTTGCGACCGCTGGCGCGTACCCAGTCAGATTCCGTCGCGGCACCACCCCGGATTTGAGCTTTCCAGGCATTAGCCTCCTTAACCGGGTCGATCCACGGCATGACAGGACCGGAATACACCGCCGAATACAGCGAATCCATGTCGACACCGCGGGGTAATTGGATCTCGCCAGCGGCTACCGCCATTTTCAGCCAGGCGCGATACATTGGCCGGGTTACCGCGCCAATAAACCAGTCCTGCAAAATGAGGTAACCGTCTGTGGATTCAACCAGCTCCTGCCGCTGCGCGCTGTAGGTGCCGTTGTAGTTTCGGGAGGTACTCGAGAAGCTGAGCCGACTGCCTGCGGCGACAGCTCGAAGTTGCCCATTGCGGAAAGTTTCAAGGTTGGGATTTGGCCGGTCAGATTTCACCATGCCGATATCTTCACCCGGCTTTAGATCGTCGTAGATGATCCCGGGCTGAATCATCAGTTCACGGTCATCATCTGATGAACTATTGTTGTCCTCCAGACTCTGGCCATCGCCTTTTTTGATATACATCCCCAACGCGGCAGCAATACGCGCGGCGGTGAGTTCTGCATCTTCATACTCTTTTAGTGCGCTAAGACGCATCAGAACACCTGATAGCATCGACACACCTCGGGTCTGGTGCAGGCGACGGACGAATTTCAGATGCAGCATGTTTTCCGCATCGATCTCTTTCGTATCAAACTGCCGACCTGATACAGGCAGGCTTTTATAAACCTGAAATTTCCTTGGCCTGCCCCAGTTATCGACAAAAACACCCTGATTGAGCTGGCGCGCCGCGTCGCTGTTCATGGGGATGAAATCAGGCTCAAGCGCTTCAAGCCAGAAAGGTATCCCGGCGGCTGGCGTCAGCCCATTCCCCGTTCCGCTGACAAGCTGAGCAAACACTTCTCCGTCCCGCAACCAGGTACGCAGCATCAGACGCTCAAGCATCGGACGGGTAAACTGGTTTGTTACATCGGGCCTGACAGACCACTCAGCCCATTTGCTACGAATCTGATCGGCCAGCTTTTTGGCTATTTTCCCGTTAGTCATTTTCGGGTGCGGTTCGACAATAATTCCGGCCTTACCAACCACCCGCTCTTCCAGCTTGTCGAATACCCCAATCACAAGATCGTGGTTGTTATCAAGCCACCGGGCCTGCTCCCGCAATGAAACAGCCCCCATATTACTTAGCTGGTCGGCGGAGCGATTCTCACGGCGGCCTTTGTGGGTTCGGGTCGGGGTCACAGCCTCATACGCCCTGATTTTCGCGCGCGCCTGCAATCGGGCAGCCTTCCATCCGGGGGATAAAACACCAATCGCATCATCTAAGAGGCTCATGGAAACCTCGCCAGTCGGTAGCCGGGTCGCCCACGACGCTGCGAAATAAGGGAAGCGAGGCGGCGTTCCCACTCCTGCCGACCTTTACGGATCTCGGAGAGGTTTTCCATCGTCATTTCCTGCCCATTAAAGCGGATGGTTTTGCCTTCCAGCACTGCCATTTCTGCTTCTGTGTAACGCTGGATCATCGTTTCAATCGTACTTTGACTCACAACCACCCTCCTCCTGGACTTGTCCAGGGATTATCATCATCGGTTACGGGCTTTTTCCGCTTCCGGGTTTTCGTTGGTACAGGCTCAGGTTTCTGGGATGCCGCTTCGCCAGCTTCCGCCGGCGCATTCTCCAGCCACGTTTCCCGCCGCGCCCACTCAGGAGCATCGGGCCATTTAATTTTCTCGTAGCCGTGGAGGATGGCGAGCGCATCTGCATAGACCAGAAGGTCAAACGCTTCATTCGCGCCGCGTCCCGGCTTACTCCATTTACCATCAGTTGAACGCTCCTCATAGGTCAGTTCATCGTAAAACCAGCTACCGAGCCATTCCGGGAAATGCACATAACCGGGGCCAGGTGATTCACGCCATAACGCGTTGTTCACCCGGTCTTTCAGAGCATCGGTCTGGAGCAGGAAAAGCGGTACATCACCAGATGCCTGTGCCCGTCGGCTTGAGCGGCCGGTATTATCGGGAAAGGTTCTGGTAATGAGTTTTGAGCGGCGAACGCTGTCGCCTTTGAAGAGATAAATCCGTTTGCTGAGCCCATCGCGCCGACATTGGCGCCAGAATTTATAGGCATTATCGGTAACACCATCTTCCCCACCGGAGTCCACTGCCATCGCCATCAGACGCATGCACCGGGTCGGGTCGGAGGACAGCGGCCAGGCTTTATTAAACACATCGCTCAGCAATAGGTCCCAGTCCTCCGGGTAACTCGCTGGGTCAATCTGCTGGCTCTCGCCATTAGCGTCATAGCGCATTGATTGCCGTATGTTGTACCGGTCCACCAGCCACCGTTCGCCCATGCTTCCATACCCGGTGATCTGCACTACGAACCGTCGGTTACGCCCCGCCTGTACGTCAACTGTCGCCACAAGGAAACTGACACCATCCGGCACGGACCGTTTCGGCACATCCTCGGCGCGCTGTTCAAGCAACTCGCTTTTACGCTGCTCCATACTGGAACGAGGAAGATACGGACGCCCGAAGTCGGTATTAACGACGGTTTTAAGAGCTTCTTCGCTACCGGTTGCCTGATAATCTTGCTCGGCGGTTAGGAATTTGTAGATGAGCTGCGACCAGGTCTGGTATGCAGCTGCCGGGCCTTCCATCCAGAAAGAGGCAATGCGCGAACGTCGCCCCACTCCTGTTACAACACCCTGGTCGTCAATAGATTGCCCATCACGTAACCATACCCCCTTCATATTCAGGCCGCGCTTCATATCAGGGGTGATTTGCCCCTTACACGCTGGACACTGCAAATGAGCGTTTTCACCAGCTTGCACCGGATCAGCAATATCCCGGTAGCCTGCCATGTTGTCCATTTCAGGCTGGAAGTGTTCACCGCAATGTGGGCAAGGCCAATAAAGCCGGCGGCGGTCGCCGCGGTTATACAGCGCCAGAATACCCGTTGAGGGTGGCGCTTCATGTGGAGAGCTACGGCGCCATTTTGTATCACGTACATCTCGGCCCGGTGAACTCTCGACCAGCGTCATACCCGACGACATAAACGTTGTCGTTCGCTTTGATGCCAGTGAAAAAGCATCGCCCTCGCCGTCGATGTCTTCCGGGAAGCGGTCATAATCGGTCAGTGCCACGCACTTATAATCCGATGAGGACATGATATTGACCGATGGCCAGCCAATTTTCAGGTAGTTGCCGGCGCGGAACGTGCGGTCGTAGACGTTGTTATCATTGCGACGCGGACTGAGCCGGATTTTCACTTCGGGGCTACAACGGAAGGTACGATCAAGACGCTTTTTGGAGTGCTCGCGTGCTTTCTCCTCCGTCATCTGGATCAGCAGCATATCCGCCGGGTCGCAGACAACGTTGTAGACAATCCAGCCATCAATCAGGCCAATGGTTTTACCTGTTCGCGCCGGACCAACAAACACCACCGCATCATATTCACGTGATGCCAGACAGTTCATCGGCTCAATTACGTAAGGTGCTAGATCCGGATCCCATGGAACGGAGTTCCCCGCCCCCATTGGCACGCGCATATAAGTACTGACCGCATCGGCCACCTGCATGCGACGCGGGGCGCGTAAAATACCGGAAACATCACGACGGATGCCCCTGGCGGATGCCCGCTTTGCCATCAGTCCTCCTCTGGCTCTTCCTCCTCTGCTTCAGCGTCCTGTACCCTCTCTGCCATCTGGTCGCGTAGATCGTCGATAACGCTTTGCACGCGAGAAACCGCAGCCGGCGTTAACGCGCAGTCACGCTCGAGTACATCAGGGAGGGTTTCAAGTACCATGACGACGGCTTTCGCCATCAATGAGAATTCTCGCGCCACTTCATCGGCAGGTATTAACTGCCCGGTATCCTGCTCGAACTTCAGCCGTTCATTCTCCGCTTTCCAGTGAGAAAGCCTGTCAGATGGCGGCATGTCATCAATGTTGGCTGACACAGTGGGGATCATCAGTTCAGCCAGAATATCAGTGACCAGATAAAGCTTTAATTTGCTGTTACTGCCCGGCGCAGGTTCGATGTTTTTCAGCCTGGTGGCTACCGTCTGGCGATGTACGCCAGTTATTCCTGCCAGCTGGTTGATATTCAGTTTTAATGCAGCAATTTCCTGGTCCATGATGGTGAACACTTTTTGAACGATTCGACATCTGCACGAAATCGCCTCTAATGAGATCAATAACCTGCGCGAATGATGATGATGACCTAGGATCCGAAAAACTAGCCGTTTCCCGCGAGCCAGCCGCCCCGTGGCAGGCCACCCCGCCGGGAGGACCCATTCAAATTTGAATGATTATCGGCAGCGCATACGCCAGACAGCACCGCCGGGCTGACATTCTTTCTGAACGGCTTTGCGGACGGCCTCTTCAAAAAATGAAGTTGCCTTATCGTTGTTTTCAATACTGATGCCCATTTTTACACTATATTCCGCAGACGCTGTGGCATCGACATCTTCTAGGTTACTCACGTAACCACCAGAAAAATGCACTGGCAAGCTATCCCGTGACTTTGGCAATCCGTACTCGTCAACACTTATGGCCACCAATTTATAACCATCTGGCATCATAATTCTTTGGCTGCGCTTGTGCTGAGACTCGCTATAACCTGCATGTGTAAACCATCCAACAATAAAACCTTCAAAGGTGCTTCCTTGGCACCAATCAGGTTTCACGGCATAAAGATGCACGCGGCGTTTATCGCCATGTTTAATCTTGTTGCCGCAACCGTCAGTAGTTGTGGAGCCAAGGGGTGGAAGCGTTACTGTTACTTCACAAATTTGATAGGTATTAGGCATGGTATTTCCTTTTAGCGTGAGCTGAATTTTTTGAACGTAGAAGGACTTCCGCTACGCAAGGTGTTTTGGGTTTCGTCAATAGCCCCTACAACAATGCGTGGTATTCCCCGTTTATTGGCAACGATGAAATTCCCATGAGTACGAATAAACACTCTCAACCCAGCTTTCGATTTTTTGCCTAATTGCATGATATTTTCCTTTTAGGCGTGAGCCTATCGCACGGCAGGTCCGCCGAAAGTTAACGGTTTGCCCAGGCTCACAGCTGAAAGACTTTCTTAGATTTGCGCGTGCGATGCGCATAAAAAAACCACCAGCGAATGCCAGTGGCTTGGGTGTGGTAATCAGGAATGGATTCGAACCATTGAGCCAGAAGATATTGGTCGTCTGCACCATCCTCCAGCTTATAGCAGCGTCACGCTTCGTCCGGATCGGTATTACCCGACATCTCGCGCACCTGATTATTGGTCGACAATATCGCAGGCACTCAGTGAACGCCCGCTGTAAAACCTAAACTAATGGAAACCACCCCAAAGGGGGCTGTGAAATCATACGCGCAAAAGTAATCAATCCTGCAACGTATTAACTACGCTTCGCAAATCATTTTTAAGCTGCTTAGTTATGATTTCAATATTAGTATCGAACCAACCCGCATCCTGATCAGAAAACTCATAACCAGGTGAAATGAGCCCAAGCATACCTTTCTTAGACTCTAACGGGGAACGACCTTCCACCCCTTTCGTTATGGCAAGCACCTGATACGGAAGATAGCTTAAATCCTCTTCGGTCATGCCTGCTCTAGCCGCTACATCAGCAACACATGTCATGATTATGCCACTACAAACTTTTGCCTCAGTGATTGCAGTGCTAATAATAACAAGGCTAATTCTGTCTAAATCCTTCTGGTCAATATAATTTCCTGCCATAGAATTCCTGAATGTAAGCGACATAACTTCCATCCAGTGAGCTATATACTTTCTTACCTTTGCAGAAGCAATATTGCGCCTGAATTGCTTGAACATTAAATTCTCCATTCTATGAGAACTAATATTTTAACCTAAAGACAACAAAGTCAAAAGCCCAGTGGTCACCTCTGTTAAAACCCCTTCTATTGCGAGGCTATAGGGTTATTGTTTGACTCTCTCACCGACTCGTAAATCCGCTCACACGTCATTCCTGCCCTGTAGCTTTCGTCAGCTCTTCCAGCATAATATCTAGCTTCCTCTGCAAGGCCTCCGAGCATGTCGGCGAGCATTCTGGCGTCGGCGTCGGTTGTTTTGCTTCTGACGGCAGCGGCAAGATCTGCGGTATGCTTTGCGGCGTCCAGGCGGGTGGCAAGTTTTGTTGCTTCGGTGCGCAACTGGCTAACAGTGGCAGACAAGCCAGCAGCAGTGGCAGCAGATTTAGCGGCTTGTGCTTGTGCATCTTTTACAGCCTCATCACGGGCAATAATTCGCCCTTGTTCAATCATGCGGGCGGCAGTCTGCGCGTTCGCGGTTTGCGATGATTCCACGCTGTCACGCTCTGCCCACTTCTTTTCCCAACCGCGGCTGCTCCATACGCTACCGGCGATGAATGCAACGGCCACCAGCAACGAAATAGCAATGAACTGACAGCGCAGGTTCACTGGTCTATCCCCCAGCACGTGAGCGCACCATCGCGAGTGCTAGAATGTAAGGCGTATTCGCCATGCAAGGAATCTCTCATAGCTTTTATCCAGTTGGTCGCATTGTGAATGTCTTTAAACCATTTACGATGCCGAACACCACGACAACGAATAGCTGCCAGATAGCAACCTTTATGGTGTGCGGATACACCCCTTGGAAGCTCGCGCTTGATTGTTTCTCTGTTCCACTGATTCTGCGCGCTGGTCACCAGTCGGAGATTCTCAATCTTGTTATCAGCTCGATCTCCTGAAATATGATCAATCTGCATCTCCTCTGGTATCGGCCCGTTATGCATTTCCCATACAATTCTATGGTCCATGAAGCATTTCCGATAATGCGTTACACAAAAGTATCCATCCGAGTTTTTATGTGAGACGGATTTTCCTCTCACCTGGCGGGCTGCACCGTTATTCCATCGCAAGCAACTAGGTGAGGTTTCATCATAAGAAAGTTTCTCAATCGGGTTCATAGCCCCTCCAGAGGCTTAGCTTTTATCTATTCCCCAGCAGGTCAGAGCTGATTCCTGATCACGACGTTCTACTTGTCCAAAGCAATTATTCGAACGAATACGGCAATCTCGTCCACCGTCTTTAATCCACCAGCGGATAGCTTCACAGGCGCCTTTCGTATCACCGGCATTCATCCGCTTATAGAACGTTGACGGATAGCATTTACCCGGCCCGATGTTATAAGGGCAGAACGACGCGATGCCGACCTTCTGCGGTTCAGTCAGCGGCACCTTGATATTGCGGTCAACCCACGCCAGCGCCTTGTCACGCTCGATAGCGTTAATCGTCTTACATTGCGCTTCAGTAGCGGTTTGGCCTTTCACGACTCGCTTACCGTCGATTACGGTGACACCGTGGCATAGCGACCAGACACCGCCTGGATCGACCACAGCTACCAGCGCATTGCCTTCTTTCTCACTCATGAACTGGTCAAACAACGCCGGAGCAGACGCACCAGCAGCAATGAGAGCCAACATCGCGGCACTCAATTTGGCTTTATTCGACATCAGTCCTCCCGGGCAGCCTTACGCCGATCATCTTTGATTTTGTAATAGAGGTTTGTCAGATATGTCAGCAGACCAAACATCAGGCTTCCGAGAACGCCAATAGCCGCCCACTGTGATGGAGATACTTTATCCAGCAGTTGGAGTACCCAGAATCCGGCGTTTCCGGCTGACGCACCGTAGGCAATGCCTGTTGTCAGTTTGTCCATTCGATACATGCTCTCACCTCGCAGCGTGGCGGGTGCTGTGTGTTGGAAAGGGGTCAGGCTCGCGGGCTCTTATGTCAAAGGGTAAGTTAGGAGTGATTCCCGAATCCTGAATTCGATGGCCACCACAGCAACGAGGCCATGGTGTCCGTTATGGTTTACTGAGGTCTTTTACTTCACCGACCGTTTGCATGAAGCGGTCAGCTTCGAGCTCTACACCGATAGCTCGGCGACCTAACTCCATTGCAGCTTTCACTGTGGAACCAGACCCCATAAAGAAATCGGCAACAATATCGCCCGGCCTGCTGCTGGCGCTGATGATTTGCTTCAGCATGTCGGCAGGCTTTTCGCATGGATGTTTACCTGGATAAAACTGAACGGGCTTATGTGTCCATACGTCGGTATACGGAACGGCAGCAGAAACGGAGAAGCAACGCCGGAGCGTTTTATACTCTTCCAGCAATTCCGAATACTTACGATTCAATGACTGGTAGGTAGCCACCAGCTGGTGGTGAGGATGTTCCAGCTTTTGCTGCAGGTGTTTCTCGATGGCGATCCGGGTGAACAATTCCTGCAGCTTTCGGTAATCCACTCCATTCGGTAGCTGCCACTGGCTTGCACCGAACCAGTGAGACGCCATATTTTTCTTTCCGGTTGCCTTTGCTATTTCCTTTGAACTAACACCCAGCGATTCACGGGCATTGCGGAAATAGTCGATCAGCGGCGTCATAAGGTGCTGTTTGAGTTCAGTGCTTTTACTCTCGTAGGCGTCCTCTTTCCCCGTATACGGCCCCAGATAATGTTCAGCAAACAGGATCCGCTCCGTTGAGGGGAAGTAGGCGCGCAGGCTTTCTTTATTGCAGCCATTCCAACGACCAGATGGTTTAGCCCAGATGATATGGTTTAGGACGTTGAAGCGGCCCCGCATCATGATCTCAATGTCTGAGGCCAGACGGTGACCGCAAAATAGATAAATGCTGCCAGCTGGTTTAAGCACTCGGGCATATTCAGCCAGACAGCTATCAAGCCAGCGTAGGTAGTCTTCATCCCCTTTCCATTGATTGTCCCAGCCGTTCGGCTTCACCTTAAAATACGGCGGATCCGTAACAATCAGATCAATCGAGTTATCAGGGAGGCTGGCAATATAATGCAGACTATCAGCGTTGATTAACTCAACACTGTGTATTTTTACAGTATTTTTCATAGATCAGTAAGCGTAACTCTGATAACCTCACTTTGCTTTTGCGCTAAAGCAGTGGGCCTTGGTTAGCTTGTGACCTGAAAGCATGAGCTAATGGCTGGCTGGGTGCTACAACACCCACCAGCCGCCCATTTCCACAGCGAAATGCCCCCATCACTGGAGGCGCTTATAACATCCGAACTGGTAATCTGATAACCCCGCCATAACCAACTGCGTGAGAATGAGCTGGCAACGTTCGCGGCTAAGGTGGGTATTCTGCGCAATCTCTCCAGCCGTAGCTGGTTTTTCGCTTAATTCATTCAAAACAGCCTTTGCTGTTTCTGTCATATCTTGCTGATTTAGCATGTCTTTTACCTTTATTTTATGGTGTGACATACAGATAACTCTGGTCGCCCAAGCCAGCAAGAGAAGAATTCTATACTGCTACCACCAGCGCGTTAATTCGCCCGGCAGGTCTGTTTTGCCATAAAAAAACCCGCTCGGTGGCGGGTTTATAAAACTTTGGCAACATATCAAATATGCTTCAAATATGGCTTATTTTGTTGCATTTTGCAAGCGAGATTGAAGGAGATAGTGAAATTTAGTTCACATTTCTACCACTTTAAGCACTTCTTCATCCTCAAAGTGATCCAGTGCAAGGCACAAAGCATGCTCATCCAGATCCACAAAGGCCGCTTTCAACGCAGCCCAATGGCCCGAATAAACACGCAACCAGGTAGAACGGTCAACGCTAACCATTCGCGCCAGCGCCGCACCAGCATAGTCCTTATAGGTTTCATTACTTCTCGTGGCGGCAACTTCCTGCCCAGCAAGCCATACCAGACCGACCAGTTTTTTAATGACGCGGGATTGTAACGGGTTATCCACCTGACACTTCTGATAGCTGCTCCAGACATGCTCACACATCATCACCTGATGCTTATAACTGAGGTCAAACCCGTAGCAATATCGCAGCCAGGCTTGCTGGTATTGATTCAGTGAATTAACAGCGCGGCGCCACGGTGCTGATTCAAACTCAATATCTTTAATTGGCGGCATAGGCCGGCGGCGGCTGCGTGTCTCCAGCACATATAAAGGGGCGCTCAGGGAGTTAATAAAGCGTCCCCCTGACTCTCCCTCCAGTTCAACGAGGTTAACGCAACGGCGCGGTGTGGCATTCTTGTCCGCTGGTGGATGTTCGCTAAATGCCTCTAACTGCCCTTTGGTCCCACCAGAAAGATCCAGCAGCGCCCGGCGAAGTTCATTCCTAACGTAATTCAGATTCTGTTGATTCATGCGCTGTAACGCTCCATACACTTAAGCTTTCGCAATTACCCCGATCGCCAGCGCCCGATCCAGAAAATGCAGCAGCATCTCTAACTGAGTGCCGTGCTTCTGTTCGAATGCCGATACACCGGCGTGCAATTCGTCGTGACACTCTCTGCACAGAGGGATCACGAAGAGGTCGTGGGCTTTTGTTGCTGTGCCGCCCATACCGTGCCCAACGATATGATGCGGGTCGTCTGCTGGCCGTCGGCAGCCTTCACAGGGCTGCGTTTTAACCCACTGGGTATACGGCTCATTCACCCAGCGGCGGCGCTTAGGACGCAGCATGAACGATTCCGGTGATTCTGGATCCGCTTTTAATGTCAGAACCGACTTCACCTGTTCAACCGGGATACGCGCCTTACTCTGTAAAATGCTGGTGGCGGGCAGCGCTGGCACAATGTCACTCTCCCGCATAACAGATTGATGTGGCTCCTCCGGCAATCGTAGCGCCCGCTGCGCCATCCCTTCGGTGATAGCATCTGCAATGCCAGACTGAACGGCCCACCAGCAAAGTTCAGCTAAAGAGAGAGAACGCTCTTTGTTGTAACCCAGCCCTGCCTGCACAATATCAATAATCCATTCGGCGACATTGCCCAGCGCAAGCGCCTGTAACTCTTCCGTCGTCTGCCCACGCAGTTTGTTATCGCAATGCCAGCACACCAACAGCGCGCCAGGCTGATGCCATAAGGTAGTTAATTCCGCATGGTGGTAATCCGGATCCGGGTTCTGGCACTTCGTTACGCGCTGGCGCAGCCAATGTTCAAGCCCAGCCATTCCACCAGCAGCTGCAATAACCCGTTCATCAGTGAAGAAGGTGTTTAGCCGGGCATCTTCCAGCAGCGGCTGGCGAGCATTGGGGATCCGGCCTGACGGAAACCGAGCCATGTTTTCTGGCTCACGTTCGACCAGCACCCGTCCAGATGCAAACAGGTGCATTAACTCCCGACCAGGCTTGAACAGAACCACTCCGAGGCGCGGCACTATTTCAGGCGTGAGTAATGCTCTCAATGGTCGACCCCGGCCAGCTCTTTATCGTGAGTAAAGTTGCCGTTCCACGTGACCTTCATCGGAAGCTTACCTTTCAGGTAGTTTTTGTAGATCCAGATAGCACCTTCCCGGAGCAAGACAGGTTGATAGGTGGTAAAGCTAACAGCTGAATTTGGTGAGACTTTGCTGCTTTTCTCTGTGAGGTATTTGTCACGAGCATAGGAACGAACACGCCATTGCGCGCTGCGCCCGTCTGGATTGTCGTCGTATAGCCAATTAGCAGAGACAAGCCAGGCGCTGATCTTGCTAGTGTTTACGCCATTCAGGCGCTTGCAGAACTGAACAGGAGAGAGTCCATCGGTAAAGAGGCTCTCGAGATGCTCGATATATTCGGCCTGCTGGTGGGTAACAGCTTCGGCACGTTGTCGTGCTTCGAATTCATCAGCCCATGCTCGAGCGGCTTGTGCTGGATCAGAGAAATTTGGCAGCGATGAAACGCCTGCACGCATTTTCGCTTGTTGTTCGCAGGTGATGAAATAGCGTCGAACCTGACGGCCCTTTTCATTTCTCTCCACCATGGCCAATTCTTTACCCATATCAATAGTGATCAGATAGTCATGCTCTACCTGAGGTCGTGCTTTTGAGCTCCCCCATTTTGGGGAGCTCAAATCTTCGACAAGAACATAATCAGCGCCTTCAACAAACCCATATTGCTTAATGCGGGCTTTGATCCAGGTAGTGAAGTCACGACCGACTCCAAGAAATGCATGGAGACGTTTAGCACTGGCCATTGAGGCCATGTGATTGCCGATACTCCCCTGCGTGATCGGTATTATCTGATGTAATTGACTCATTTTGCCTCCCCGTTGCACAGAGTGCCGATGAAAGGGAGATTGCTCAGAACACGAACATAGAAGTCAGGGCTCAACCAAAGAGCATAGGCAAAAACTAACTCCCGGCAGGCAAAAGTCCCCTGAACTGCTCCACCACGGATAACATGCAATTTTTCCCAATGATCGCCAGGGATGGCATTAAGGATTCTCTTTGCTGTCAGCGTTCTGAGGTAAAACGCAGGTTTTTTTGACGCAGATCCACCAGAAGCCTTATGAATATCATTGAGGCTGTAGAGATTTGGTTCGAATGAATTGATTAAACATCCGTCAACAACGAGATAAGTGTCTTTTTTGGGCGTAGCAGTGCCCACAACATGATTATTGGTCATATTCTCTCCATACACTGATTGTTGCGAAGGGCCTGCACGCCCATTTCGCTTGCACTGTCCGACATTACTGCCATCACGCCAGTCATTCAACCCACAGTTGGACATATATTTTCCCCTTAGTTGAATGGCGTAATCGTTATTTCAACCCGGCCTTTCGGCACTATTGGCCCCCACTCCACCAGCATGCGTTTTACCTGGCTGTCGTCCTCCCAAACCCCCGCATGTGTCAGCGCGTCAAACAGCGCTTTATTGTAATTGTCCAGATCACGGCGGCGCGCGTCCGGCGGATACAGGGTGATTTCTACTGAAGCCTGCTCTGTTGACGGTTTAGGCAGGCGGCGAAGCTGCTCGATGATTGCAACACTGGCAGCGCTCTGGTATTTGCGGCCGTCGGCGCTGACCAAATGGCGACCGGCCAGCGGCCCCTTGTTGGGGGCGCGCCAGTAGGCGTTAACGCTCGGGGGGAACGGCAGTACAAGCTTCATACCCCGCCCGGCATTGTTTTCCGGTTTTGGCTGGATGATGGAAATCCCGCGAGATACACCCCGGGTAATGCTGATCGCCCCTTTTTTCTCCAGTGCGCGCAGATGATCCGCAGCAGCATTGGGGGAGCTGCACCCCAGCAGCCCCGACAGCTCCGAATTAGTTGGTGGGAAACCATGCTCACGCTGATACGCATTAATTAGATCCAGAACATGCTGCTGGCGTGGAGTTAAGTTCATCATTCGACTTTTTCCTCCTGCATATTCTCAGCCAGGCTGCGCGCTATTGAGATAATCTCGTTCGTAGGTGTGCGCTCAAGCCAAAGCTGGTTGATGTGTGCTTTGAGGTTATTTTGCTGCTGTGGCGCCAGGGCGTCTGAGCCTTCAATCTGATTGAAGACCAGACCAACTTCCAGTGGCCAGATGCGGGACTCAGGAAGTGGATCGGCAACTGGTTTTGCCTTCTCACGGATATGCATACGGATGTGGCGGATATTGGACCAACTGGCAACATCCAGACTTTCCATAGCTGCAATAAAACCAGTGCTGTCCATGCCGTATTCGTTGGAGGATTCAAGGGCTACCGTGCGAAGCCGTTCTGACATATCAGCCCTCGCCTCTTCGATGTCGAACTGAATTGACAGCAACCATTCATTCACACCAAACAAAATGCTCTCACGTAAATACTGTTTTGCTTTGTTGATCGTCAAAGGAGAAACCTGGGTAAATTCTGGCGATTCAACGGAGTCCGCCGCCCAGGTATGCCCAAACTTCGATTCACTGAATGAGTACACTTCTTTGTCGCCGAACGCTGCACTGACGCATGCCCACGCCTCGGCACCGCTGACATGAAAAATATCCTTCTGGGTAAGTGGCAGCTCTGGCTTGTCCGCCTCTTGCACTGGTGCTGGTGGTTCGGAAGGTGCGGCGGCAAGTTGTGCCTTGCTGGCGGCAAACTGTGCCAGCGACATAAACGCCCGGCCTTTTGCCTCTAGCTCAGTTCGCCCGACGTAGCTGAAACGTTCCCCACGCCATGACTTATCAAAGACTACGATTGCACCAGCGAAAAACGCACTAGTTGGCACCTGCTTATCGTCTGCCGGGATAAACCAGTTAGGCAGATCAAAGCCAATCCGTCCTCGAATAAAGACGACATGATCAGCATCTTCGGGCCACCATGCCTCACTCGGTGCAGCTTTAATCAGAAACACGTAACGCCCGCCTTTTTCACGCTCAGCTGCTGCATAATTCATGATGTGAGACATGCCGGTGATCGCCTGCTTTTCGTGATACTGAGACCGGCTGTATGGTGGGTTACCGTATCCAGCGCCGCCGAGTTCCAGCAGGCGACCAGACCAGTTCTGCGTTAACGCGTTATCTTCTGCGGTGTACCATGCCGGGCACTTCGCATTATCATCATCTGCAAACAGATCGAGAACCAGTGGACCGAACATTGCATTGATGCCCCAAAACAGCAGATCCGGAGTTCGCCACTGATCGCCAACTTCCTTCAACTTGTGCGCGCTTTTGCTGCGCATTTCCGCCAGCGCCTGGCAGTATTGATTTTTAATCATCCTCTGAACCCCGGTGGAATAGTGTCGTTAGGTTGACTGATGGCATTTACGTCGCGTTCGCCAGTTTTGTTCCAGGTATTACGAGCGGGCCGACCTTTTTTCTCCCAGCGGGCAGCGCTAGACAGATAACCTTCAAATTTCTTCGGCCCGAATAACGTTTCTGGTCGCATGTACTGGTACTGTTCGTCGTTGCCGGTCCAGTGTTCATGTTTCAGGTCGATAACCAACTGCAGGTCTGCAACGCTGTAACCCTCACGCAATCGGGCTCTGATGTTTTCCAGAGAGGTTTTTGATTTCTGGTACCGGGATCCGCTAATCAGGTTCAGATGGGTTAAAACCACAATCGCTTGATCAGTAATTTCAACTTCAGGGTCGGGTTGCCCAGCAACCGGACAAGGGGCTTTAGTAGTTACTTGTGGTTCTGGTTTTGATTTTACTGACGGATCCCCGCCAGATTCTGCCGGGTCAAAACCGCCGCTTTTGCTCGAATCCGACGGGGCAGATTTTGAGCCGTCAAATTTTGATGCGTCGGATTTTGACGCGTCAGATTCTGACAGGTGAGAAAAGGCAGCAGCCTGGAGCTTTTTGACATTCAGGTGGTAAACATTGGACGCGTTCCGGTTGCCCTGACGGCGGGCTTTACGTGTTAACCAACCATCAGTCTCCAGTTTTGCAATTGCAGTTCTGACCGTACTAACCCCAGCACCAAGCTGACGAGCGATAGTCTCAATGGACGGCCAGCACACGCCCTCATCGCTGCTGAAATCAGCCAGGCGAGCCATAATTGCAACACTAGACAACTTCATGCCCGACGCCGCGCAACCATCCCATACGTAGCCGGTTAATTTAGTGCTCATGATCGTCCCTTATCTCCCTGAACTTTTTGCGAAACAGTTCGAGTGGACTGAAGCACTCGTGCGCGTAGCCTTCACGCAGATAGATAACGCGCTGTGTTTCTGGCTCCCAGCGGATAACAAGGACTTGGATTCCACGGTGGTCTTTGAACCTTCGGTTAAGTTCGCGCATAAGCGTTTTGCCCTCCGGTAGTAGACACCCACAATGGATAGCGCCCGACTGTGGTTACACGGTACCCAGCGGTTTGATACTCTGCGTTCATACCGAAACATCGGGACACCCGGTACCGGGATCATCCTGAGTTGCGGTAGACGGTTAAAAGCCGTTAAACTGGTCATGCGGATTTTTTCTCCATACACGTAGAGTTATTCGCCAGGACGCCCGGAGCTGCACACTCGCGGGCGTCACCTTCCCCAAATAACATTTCTGTCACTACCATTATTTCTGCCACCAGCGACTGCACACGGTAGCCTTTTGCCTTCATCTTTTTGTTTTCCTCGTTGTCCAACACACCGTCCGCTGTTGATTCATTGTGGAACTGAGCAAAACGCCCTAACGCTGCCAGCAGATCATTAAATTTCGTTAACAGTTCCTCGTTACCCATCTGCTCAATGTCCGGGAGCTTTACGAAAACGCCGTTGGTGTGGTGTGCAATTGCGTCTGCAATATGGTTTGAACCACCAGCACGCTGTAACAACATCGCCCAGCCCAGCGGGAAAATCTGATCGCCTTCGGTACGTAGGCGGTTAAACAATGCGTTCTCAGTCGTTCCCAACCATTCCGCCGCCTCAACATATCCACCAGGCAGATCGGTAATCGTCTTTTTAATTGCGGCCACCAGCCAGGCAGGCTGACGTTCAATTTTCCACAGAGGTTCGTTACCCACGGTTACCCCCCTGAATCTGTGGTTTCTGGTTTGCTGATGTTCCGCTAGTCTTCCCATATACCTCAGGGCAAAAGGTAAGTTTTCCGTCGGTTCTGTAAGCTGCTTCAGCTGCCCTGCCCTTTGGTATTAACCGACCCGGCCTGTTTCTCCACTGGTAAACGGCCTCACTCGTAATCCCAAAAAAATCGGCAACTTTTTCAGCACTACCAAAGTATTTTTCAATGTCATCTGTGGTCATGGAACCCCCTTTAACTAAGTTATGTTAGATATTAATAATCAATCTTACTTTGGTCAACAAAAACTAAGATTAGTTAGTTTTTTATCGATTAAAGGAGAAAACATGGAATCGGTAGGCCAGCGTATAAAAGGTCTGCGGCGCATAACAAAAACAACACAGAAAGAGTTAGGTAAATTCTGTGGGGTAAGCGATGTTGCGGTGGGATATTGGGAAAAAGACTTGAATACTCCCAGTGGAGAAGCCTTAAGCAAGGTTGCAAAATATTTCAATACATCAATAGATTACATTCTTTACGGAACTAATTTTGAAGATAAATTGATAACTAGCATGCGTAAAATTCCAGTTATCTCTTGGGTGCAAGCAGGTGCCTTCACTGAAAGTAGGCAGGCCTGCGCCTTTGAAGATGCGGAACGATGGGTTGAAACCTCATTACGAATCAGCGACCGCTCTTTTGCACTTGATGTTCAGGGAGATTCAATGACAAACCCTAACGGCTTACCAACTATCCCTCAGG
Organism: Kluyvera intermedia; assembly: GCF_034424175.1. NCBI lineage: Bacteria > Pseudomonadati > Pseudomonadota > Gammaproteobacteria > Enterobacterales > Enterobacteriaceae > Kluyvera > Kluyvera intermedia. The sequence continues at coordinate 1,920,646 of NZ_CP139986.1, read as the reverse complement.
GCGCAACGGTCATTGTTGATCCAGATGCAGAGCCATCGCATGGGAAAATTGTGGTAGCCCGATTAGATGGGACTAACGAGGCAACCGTTAAAAAACTGGTCATTGATGGGCCACAAAAGTTCCTTGTCCCCCTAAACCCTCGCTACCCTAATATTTCTATCAACGGAAACTGCACCATCATTGGTGTTGTTAAAGGCGTTCAGTACGAACTCTAACTTCAACCTAATCCTTCTCTAAGTACCAAACTAAGAAATGTTTGGTATTTTGCCTTGACCACAAAACTAAGTTAAGTTAGATTTTATTTACTAACAGCAACTCCGTATCACAACACACAACGATGAGAGCATTGACGAGCAAGGTTTAATGTTCGGTTCGATTCCTGACACCACGAATCAGTGGCAATGGGCAACGAAAAGGTCCGTTCAATTCGGACACCGGCAGTGCTCTCTTCGTTGTGGTAATTGCGGCTATGCGCACGTGACGAGGCCAACAGCTTATTCAACTTAAAAATGAATATGTGTCTTGAAGTGTACGTCGCCGGTCGTGGCTGAACCGGCAGGTGGAGGCACCACCGCCACAACTTCGTGTATGGATGAAAACTTAATGACGGTGGCAGCCGTCACAATGAGGTAACCATGAGTAATGATCGCATGACCGTAGTGCCCGATTTTCTGGGCGAACTGGATGCCGGCGTGTTCATGAACAAAATCGCAGCGGCACTAAACAACACCGCTCTGGGCGTTCTGAATAATGGCAATAAAGGCAAGGTCACGCTGACCTTTGACTTTGAGCGCATGGGTAATTCCGTCGAAGAGAAGCGTGTGAAAATTAAACATAAGCTTCAATACGTCACCCCAACGCCACGCGGTAAGGCCACAGAGGAAGACACCACCGAAACCCCTATGTGGGTTAACAAAGGCGGGAAGCTCACCATTTTGCAGGAAGACCAGGGCAACCTGTTTACTCTTGCAGGTGATCCAGACGCAAAACTACGCACGGCGAAGTAAGCCGCAATTAATTCAGCATCGATTTAATTTCTAAACATCTACTTTTAAGGAATTGTTATGACCCAGCTAAATAGCGGCGCGATCCAGGACGTTCAGGCACTTACTATTTCCGCGTTCTCGCTGGATAAGGTACGTGAAACCGCATGCCCAACCGCCCTACTCCCTCAAAACATCAGTATCGAAAGCCTGGAACGCTTTGGCATCGAGCGCTTCCGCTTCCGTGGCACAATGGAAACAACAAGCATTGACGACTTCGCTCGTTATTCTACGGGTTATGCCAGCGAGGAAACACCAGCCCGCTGCTTCATTGATGCCGATAACATGCGCGCCCGTTCGATCTTCAACATCGGCACTCTCGTTAACCCTGGCCATGCAGATAACATTGCATCGATCGGCCTGAAGAAGACGGCTCCATTCCGCGCATTGCTGGCTATTAACGGTGAACGCCTGAGCCAAAAGCAGATTGCTGAATGGCTGGAAGACTGGAAAGACTTCCTGCTGGCATTCGATGCCGACGGTAACACAATGCAGATTACGCAGGCTGCCCAAGCCGTTCGCCGCGTCACCATCCAACAGGCAACCCAGTCTGATCACGAAGATGGTGATTTCGCAGGTAAGAAATCACTGATGCAAAGCATTGAAGCCAGCAGCAAAGACGTTATGCCGGTGGCGTTCGAATTTAAGTGCGTACCGTATGAAGGTCTGGGTGAGCGTGCATTCAGTCTGCGCAATAGCCTGCTCAAAAGCGGTGAACCGTGTTTTGTTCTCCGTATCGTACAGCTGGAAGCCCAGGAAGAAGCGATCGCCAGTGAATTCCGCGACCTGCTGATCGGCAAATTTGACAGCAAACCGGTTGAAACCTTTATCGGTAAATTCAGCGCGTAATTGTTCTGCCTTAATAGCCCCCGTCGCTGGGGGTTATTAGTGAAGCGTAATTCCGTTAATTATCGCCACCCGGCGAGGGATTCGTGCAACCAAAATCCGCGCAGTGCAGAGCGCAAAACCAGTATGGAGAAAACGATGAGCTACATTCAGACCTTATCCGGCAAAAAATTTAACTACCTTAATGCCACTATTGACGATATCGATATTGAAGATATTGCGACCGCCCTTTCCCACATCTGCCGATTCGCAGGGCACCTGCCGGAGTTCTATAGCGTGGCTCAGCACTCGGTGCTGGTTAGCCAGATCGTACCGCCAGAATTCGCCTTTGAAGCGCTGATGCACGATGCAGCCGAAGCATATTGTCAGGACATTCCCGCCCCACTTAAAGCACTGCTGCCGGATTATCGTCGGATCGAAACCTATGTTGACGGGCTTATCCGTTTCAAATATGGCATCCCGCTTGAACAGGCTTCCGTTGTGAAGTATGCGGATCTAGTTTTGCTGGCCACCGAGCGCCGCGATCTGGAAATCGACGACGGATCAAAATGGGACTGTCTGGAGGGTATTCCGTGCTCTGACCTTATCCAGATTATCCCACTTAGACCCGGGCAGGCTTTTGGTTTGTTCATTAATCGCTTTAACGAACTGATGGAGATCCGCAAATGCGCCGCCTAAAAGTGAAGGAACTCGTGGCTGAAGCACATGCATCGGTTGCAGGACTACCACCAGCACAAGGCCAGGTTATGCGTGAAGTAGCCAGCCGCCTTGATACAACATTCGTGGCCCTGACTGAAGCTATGGATCAACTGGTGACCGCTAGGGCTGAAATAGAACAACTACGCCACGGAGCTGCAGAATGAGCAAATCACTGAACGCACGCTGTATCCGCCGCTGGGCTGTTGAATTCAAAAGCCTCTGTGATTCCAAAGTAAGCCCGCACTGGCGTAAGCATCACTTGCGCGGCTATATCCGGGAAGCCGCACTGACTATGGCTAATTGCATGGTAGAGCGCATGGCCGAAAACAACGCCAAATTTGACTATGACGGCACGACGATTGGTTGGTCGCCAGAGTTTTCAGCATGGTACGACGAACGTCGCGAAAAGTATCTCAAAGAGGCACGCGACTACCTCAACGAAGAGGCCACAAACGACGAAATCGACGAAGAGATACTGAACGAGCTGGAGGCGTGGAATGACTGATAAAGCGGCTTTAGACGATGCGCTGGATTTTGACCTCTTTGAAGGTGATTTCGGCACACCTGGTGACACTGAGCTATCGAACAAAATCGTTACTGGCCGCAGTGAATACAAATGCCATGTTTGTGCTGGCTCACTTGCCAAAGGTGAAGTGCATCGCAGCACTACATGGAAATTTGACGGCGAGCTGATGTCGTACCGCTGCTGTAATGCCTGCTGTGTGGCGATGGTAGCCAGCGTGAATGGCGATTATGAAGAGAATGATCCGATTGAAGCCCGCTATGCGCTGGGCCATGAACGGAAGGAGATGACGGCATGAGCAACGAAATCACCCCATTGGCGCAGCGCATGAAAGCGGCGGCGCTAAAAGCAAAATCAGAAGCCAATGAATGGGGCTATGACACGGATGCCTTCCACGATGAAGCAACTCCTGATGCCGTGATTCAGGTGGTAGAGGCGCTGGAGAAGGCGCAGGCAATCAACGCAGCCGCCGAGAAACTGGTTCGCTGCAAAGTTCGCTATCACAGTGAGCTGAACTACCGGGCGCTGGCGGCGCTTTTCGGCGTCAATACGCCTGACCTGCCACCGATGGAAGGCGAGTCCCGCACCGTCACCGTGAAGCTTCCAGCGCTAAATGATGACCTGATAGCCATCCTCGGACGCCCCAACTTCCTGTGCGCACACTTGGCGGAACTCCTGCGTAAATCCGGCGAGGAGATTAAGCGGAAATCAGAGAATGAGCAGGCAGCGGTCATCCATTGGTTCCTCGGTATTTATCTTGAGCATGGAGATAAATGGGAAAGCGTTGCGAAGTCTGACATACAGGCCCGCGTCGCAGGCATCCAGGTTATCGAAGGAGAATGATGATGAGCCGTCAAATTCGATTAACAGATGCTCAGGTTTATACGTTACGTCGCATGAACAGCGGCACACGATATTTTATGCGAGGCGATATGGAAAGAGGTGAGCAGGACAAAGGTTCTCATAGAGTTAATTGCCCATCGCTTCCTGTTTTATTTCGTGAGGGGCTTGTTGATTGGTGTAACCGCTCATGTAAAAAAATTGATGGCTTGTTCTATAGCGTGAATTTAACGCCAGATGGTATTAGCGGCGCAGTTGGCGCTCAGACGAGGAAGGAGCGTGGATTATGACAATCAACTTAACAGCCCCTCAAGCACCAGTAACCGATGAAGAGCTCGATCAGCTTATCTGGGGGCTTGAGCGCTATGGGCTTTATCCGCGCCAGCTGGCTGCCCTGAAAGAGCTGCGGGAAGTGCGGAGGGCTAAGGGTGAGCCGGTGGCGGTGGTTGATATCCAGCGCGGACGCGGAGACGGCAGAAAATACGCGCTATGTTTCACCAGCGCTGGGCACTCTCTCCCTGATGATGTCTATAACCTCTACACCGTCCCGCCAGCGCCGGCAGTCGACGCTGAAGCTCATGCAGATGCTGGGATGATTACCGAAGGCCACCAGCAACACGAAAGAGAAGAACACCCTATGTGTCGTAATTGCAATGACGGCATCCGTAATGGTTGCTCGTCATGCGCTTACAAAGATAAATAACCGGGTGCAGCCGGTTTATTTGGAGAAAAAATCATGAGCAATGTTATCCAGCTAGCCCCGAACGAGTGGGTTTGTGAAAGCGTTCTTATAGCTGTCACCGGCCTTAAGCCAGGAACCATTCTTCGGGCCAGAAAAGAATGCTGGCTCGTTGGCCGGGAGTATATCCACGTGTCCCCTGACGGCAGCCCGAAGCCGTCCAGCGAGTGCATGTACAACAGAAAAGCCGTTGATTCATGGGTCGCGTCACTGAGAAACAAGCAACCGGGATGATTTAACACCATGAAAAAGGTAAGCTCACATCGCTCTTGGGCGCCCGGAGGAATCAATGGATAAAATCACATATCCAACAGGCGTCGAAAACCATGGTGGCACCTTACGCATCTGGTTTAACTATAAAGGTAAACGTGTCAGGGAAAACCTCGGTGTCCCTAACACCATGAAGAATAGAAAACTAGCCGGCGAGCTGCGTTCGTCGGTTGTCTTCTCTATCAGAATGGGCAGCTTTGATTACGCCACTCGGTTTCCGGAATCACCTAATCTGGAATTATTCGGGATCGCCAGCAAAGAAATCACCGTTTCTCAACTGGTAAAAAAATGGCTTTCATTGAAGGAAATGGAGATCGCCAGCCGTACTCTTCATAGCTATGAATCAGTTATGGACAACATGCTGCAAAAGCTGGGCCCGCATAAACTAGCGTCGTCTATTAACCAGGAAGATATCCTTTTCATTAGAAGAGAGTTGCTAACCGGTTATCAAACGCCTGGCGGTGGGAAGAAAACAATCGTGAAGGGACGCAGTGTTGCGACCGTAAATCAGTATCTGTCGATAACATCCGGCGTATTTAAATTTGCCGTCGATAATGGCTACATTGGGCAAAATCCATTTACTGGGGTGTCCCTCCTGAAGAAGTCACGCCAGCCGCCCGATCCTCTAACCAAAGAGGAGTTCATCAGATTTATTGATGCCTGCCACCAGCGGCAACTTAAAAATCTGTGGGTGCTGGCGGTTTACACAGGGCTACGACATGGAGAGATTTGCGCGCTAGCCTGGGAGGATGTCGACTTGAAGGAAGGAACGCTGATGGTCAGACGAAATCGGACCAAGCTGAAAGAGTTCACCCTGCCAAAAACTTTGGCGAGTACAGACAGGGTGATTCATCTTATTCAACCGGCTATCGACGTGCTTAAGGATCAAGCGGAGCTAACCCGTTTAGGGAAACAGCACCAGGTTAATGTTGTGACCAGAGAGTACGGACGTAGTGTTAACCACTCATGCACTTTCGTCTTCAGCCCACGAGTAGCTGATAAATCACAGCGTGCAGGGGATTGCTATTCGATGAATTCTATCAACAAAACATGGGATGCAGCAATGAAGCGCGCGGGAATCAGGCACCGTAAAGCATACCAGTCGCGCCACACTTATGCATGCTGGTCACTGGCCGCAGGCGCAAACCCAAACTTCATTGCAAACCAGATGGGTCACGCAGATGCACAAATGGTATTTAAGGTATATGGCGCATGGATGCCAGAGAGTAATGCCTTGCAGGTGGAGATGCTGAACAGGCAGCTAACAAATTATGTCCCAAGAGTGTCCCAAATGGTGGGCATGGTTAAATAGGGTTATACAATTCAGTCACTTAAGCCGCTAGCGCGCCTTAAATGAAAAAAGGCGCCCTATCAGCGCCTTTTTTCAATCAGAACGGTTACTGTGTAACGTCAGCACCGAACCATTTTTCAGACAGCGCCTTCAGGCTACCGTCTTTATGCATGGCGTCAATGGCGCCATCAATGGCTTTTTGCAGATCTTCGTTGCCTTTACGCAGCGCAACGCCGGATTCCTGACGCGAGAACGCTTCACCAGCAACCGCCAACGTGTTGTTGGTTTTCTTCACCAGATCCAGCGCGGCCAGACGATCGACCAGAATCGCGTTGATACGGCCTACGCGCAGATCCTGATATTTGGTTGGGTCATCGTCATAAGTACGAATATCCACACCCTGAACGTTCTGACGCAGCCACTCTTCATAGTTGGTGCCCAGACCCACGCCGACTTTTTTCCCTTTCAGGTCAGCCGCCGTTTTGATGGAATCTTCACTGCCTTTTTTCACCAGCGCCTGAATACCGGAGATGGTGTACGGCGTGGAGAAGTCATATTTCTTCTGGCGGTCTGGTGAAATGGTCACCTGATTGATAACCACATCAATACGCTTAGAATCCAGCGATGCCAGCATCCCGTCCCATTTGGTCGGTTTCAGGTCGGCTTTCACGCCGAGGTGTTCTGCCAGTTCGTTGGCGAACTCCACTTCAAAACCGGTCAACTTGCCATCTTCGCCCTGGAAACTGAACGGAGGATAGGTGCCTTCCAGCCCGACACGCAGCGTACCGCGCTCTTTAACCTGGTTTAACAAATTCTCAGCAGCAAACGTCTGTACGCTTGCTCCCGCTACCAGCGCAACGGCCATTACGCCCATCAACGCCTGACGACCCAGAAACTTCAGCTTCATTATGCCCCCCGAAAAGCATCACTTTTTTGGTAGTGTAAACCGTTCACCATCAATGACAAACAACCAACAGATCCATGATATTCCAATTTAATATATATCAGAGGTTTCACAATCCGCGAGGTTTTGCGCTTCACTGCAGGCGTGTTGGCGATGAAAGCGCAGGTATTTACGCAGCGCAATACGATAGTTATTGGTGCTGATTTGCGGCAGCCACGGCTCAAGTTGTTCCTCGGCATGACGTTCAAGCAGCAAGGACTGCGGCACTTGATGTTCGTTGAAATGGTTGCCTAATCGCCGTAACCGCACCACGTATTCGCGTACGGTACCGGTGCTCATATCGGTCTTTTCGAGAAGGTATTGTTTGAAGTCGATAATATTGAAGAATGCGCTCTGTTCTTTACAGTGCAGGTCGCCGCAGAAGCGACACAGGGCAGACCATGCGCTGCGCTCCTGCTGCCACGCGGTTTCATCCATGGGAGTATCAAGACGGGAAATAGCGATTTTATTCACTATCTCGCCCTGACGCACCAGTGTGATGCGGTCGAGCAGTTTATGACAGTGAGCGCAATGCGTTTGGCTGTGTTTGAAGTCTTTCAGATAGCGGCTTAATGGCCGTCTTTTTACCTGCATCATCATGATAACTCCGGGTTTTCATTGCATAATGCGGCATTTTTGGTCCAACGATATGTTATTCCAACCTACAACTTACCCAGCTTGATGCGCAGACGCTTAATCGCCTGGCTGTGTAGCTGACTGACACGCGACTCCCCCACTTCCAGAACCGCGCCAATCTCTTTGAGATTCAGCTCTTCCTGGTAATAGAGGGTTAACACCAACTTTTCACGTTCCGGTAAGGCATCAATCGCCTCCATCACGCGTTCGCGTAAAGAACCTTCTAGCAGTTGATGTAATGGGTTTTCGTGTTGATTCTCTTCCGTCACCAGCTCAATACTGTCGCCGTACTCTTCCCGCCACTCATCGTAGGAGAAAAGCTGACTATTGTTAGTATCCAGCAACACCTGACGGTATTCCTCAATCGCGATTCCCAATCGCTGCGCGACTTCAGTTTCCGTCGCGTTTCGTCCCAGCTCTTGCTCAAGTTGACCCAGCGTTTGCGCAACTTCACGCGCGTTCCGCCGAACGCTACGCGGCACCCAGTCTCGGCTGCGTAGTTCGTCCAGCATCGCCCCACGGATGCGTTGCACTGCGTAAGTTGTAAATGCCGTTCCCTGCAGAGCGTCATAGCGTTCAACAGCATTCAATAAGCCGATACCGCCCGCCTGGAGCAGATCGTCCAGTTCCACGCTCGCTGGCAAACGCACCTGAAGGCGCAGCGCTTCGTGACGCACCAGCGGCACATAGCGTTGCCAAAGCGAGTGTTTATCCATTACACCTTCAGCGGTATACATTGAATTCACGATAAACAGCCCTGCATTAATATGAGTTATCGGCACAATTATCCGTTTCTACAGGCGTTTTAATCGATGGAACAATGGGGAAAAGAGGGGTTTATTTGAAGAGTAAGTGAAATTCAGGGATCAAAAAAACCCCGCCGAGGCGGGGTTGGTCAGGTTGCGGGAGATTAACCCTGCAGCAGAGACAGAACCTGCTGTGGAACCTGGTTAGCTTTTGCCAACACGGAGTTACCGGCCTGCTGGATGATCTGCGCTTTAGACATGTTCGACACTTCAGTCGCATAGTCGGCGTCCTGAATACGGGACTGCGCTTCAGACAGGTTGGTGGTGGTGTTGTTCAGGTTGGTTACTGCAGAATCCAGACGGTTCTGGATAGCACCCAGGGAAGAACGGAATTTATCGATGGAGCTGATAGCATCGTCCAGGGCTGCCAGTGGGTTAGTAGTAGACTGGGCTTTACTTGTAGCATCTGTAGTTAATTTACCAGCGGCATCCGTATAAACAACCTTACCTAAAGAAGCATTTTCAGTTGTAGTAATAGAACCATCTTTTTGTGCATAGTATGTTGGTGCATCATTGCTAAGCTGGCCGTTATTAATGAATGCGGTACCTGCAGCAGCAGTACCACCAGTGACGGCATAGGTTTTACCAGCTACAACAGCTGTATAGCCACCATTTTTAGCTACGTTAGCCAGAGTGTTTGCGTCCACTTTGATATCTGTGCTACCAAAGTTTGTAGTCGCATTACTAGTAAATGTACCTTTATCGGTTGTAATAGTAGCTTCTTTAGTTGCCGTAGCTGCCTGAAGACCAGCCAAGGTTGCCTCTGGATCTGCTGCATTCGCTCGGTTTTTAGTTAAGTTACCGGTGCCGTCAAGATAAAGAGCTGCGCCATCATCAGCCGCTGTAATTTTACCTGCTTTGTCAATGATAACATCTTGCGATTTACCACCGATAGAAATAGACGCTTTAGCGGTATCCCCTGCCTCTGGGTTAAGGAAGGTTGCGAGGTTGTTTCCTGTGATACCGGTCGTGGTAGCAGAATAAGAATTAGCATCTTTATCATATGTATAAATAACATCTGCAGTGCTTGTGCCGAATCCTACATCAGCCTTAGTTGCGACAGTACTACCATTCGTACCAGCAACTGCATTAAGAATGTCGGCACTGCTAGCAATTGCGTTGTTATCGGTATAGAGAGTAATACCAGGTGTACCTGACGCAGAAGCAGTAAGCCCTGCCATGTCTTTCAAGGTCGCAGCCGTATTAGCTGTTTCACCTTTACCGTTCACGTTGAAGCCGGTCAGTTTCAATGTAGATGAGTCAATCTTCTTCAGATCGATAGTGATGGTCTGACCATCGTTCGCACCAACCTGGATTTTCATGGAACCGTCTTTTGCCAGTACGTTCACGCCGTTGAACTGGGTCTGACCAGATACGCGGTCAATTTCGTCCAGACGGGATTTGATTTCGTCCTGAATAGAGTCCAGGTCAGACTGGGAGTTAGTACCGGTAGTTGCCTGAACGGTCAGTTCACGCACACGCTGTAAGTTGTTGTTGATTTCAGACAGCGCGCCTTCAGTGGTCTGTGCAACGGAGATACCGTCGTTGGCGTTACGTGCTGCCTGAGTCAGGCCTTTAATGTTAGAGGTGAAACGGTTAGCAATCGCCTGACCCGCTGCGTCATCCTTCGCGCTGTTGATACGCAAGCCAGAAGACAGACGCTCGATAGAACTGGACAGAGCAGACTGGTTCTTGTTGATGTTGTTCTGAGTGATCAGCGAGAGGCTGTTGGTATTAATGACTTGTGCCATGATTCGTTATCCTATATTTCAAGTCGTTGATTACGTATTGGGTTTTCACCCGTCGGCTCAATCGCCGTCAAAGGTGTTATCGTCTGCTGCAAAACAACCTTTAGAATTTTTTTTCGTAATCACGATTTTTTTTAGCCGCCGAAATACTCTTTTCTATCCCCCTTATTCCTGCCATTAAAAAAAACGCAATAAGCGTAAACTTTGACGTATTCAGGCCGATAACCCAGATATTCATTTTACGTGTCGACATATTAAGGATTAAAAATGGCAAGCATTTCTTCACTGGGAATAGGATCGGGCCTGAAGCTTGGTGATATTCTGGATAGCCTGACTGCGGCAGAAAAAGCCACACTGACACCTATTACAAAACAACAATCATCTTATACTTCTAAGCTCAGCGCCTACGGCACGATGAAAAGCGCGCTGGAAGCATTCCAGACCGCCAATACCGCGCTGGGGAAAGCCGACCTGTTTACGGCCACCACTACTACCAGCAGCAGCACCGCATTTAGCGCCACCACCACCGGGAACGCCATTGCCGGGAAATACACCATTGCCATTACCCAACTGGCGCAGGCGCAAACGCTGACCTCAACAGCAGTGCAGAAAGACAATAAAGCCGCCATTGCCACCAGCGACAGCGTGCTAACCATTCAGCAAGGCGGCGACAAAAAGCCGGTGACCATTGATATCAGCGCCGCGAACTCATCATTAACCGGAATCCGCGATGCGATTAACAACGCCAAAGCGGGCGTCAGCGCCAGTATCATCAACGTCGGCAACGGCGAATATCGCCTGTCCATCACTTCAAATGAGACGGGTAAAGACAACGCCATGACGTTGAGCGTCAGCGGTGACAGTGCGCTCCAGACCTTTATGGGCTACAACGGCACCACTGGCGGCATGAAAGAGAGTGTTACCGCTCAAAATGCTGAACTGACCGTCAATAATGTAGCAATCGAAAACAGCAGCAACACCATTAGCGATGCGCTGGAAGATATCACCTTAAATCTGAATGATGTCACTAGCGGTAACCAGACGTTGACCATCACTCAGGACAACACCAAAGCCCAGACCGCGGTAAAAGATTGGGTGACGGCGTATAACGCGCTGCAGGATACCTTCAGCAGCCTGACCAAATACACCGCCGTCGATCCCGGTGCCGATGCGCAAAGCACCAATAACGGCGCACTGATCGGTGACACCACCCTGCGTACAATTCAGACCCAGCTCAAAAGTATACTGAGCAACACCTTAAGTTCATCGTCCTATAAAACCCTTGCGCAGATTGGCGTCACCAGTGACCCAAGTACCGGTCAGCTTGAAATTGATGATAAAAAACTCACCGAAGCACTGAAAAAAGATTCAGCAGGCGTCGGCACGCTTATCGTCGGCGACGGCAAAAAAACCGGCATCACCACCGCCATCGGCAGCAACCTGACCAGTTGGCTTTCCACCACCGGGATCATTCAGGCCGCCAAAGATGGCGTCAGCAAGACGCTGAATAAACTCACTAAAGATTACAACACCGCCAGCGATCTTATCGATCAAAAGGTCGCGCGCTATAAAGCACAATTTACTCAGTTGGATGTCCTGATGTCTTCGTTAAATAACACCAGCAGCTACTTAACGCAGCAGTTCGAATCCACCAGCAGTTCTAAATAATCATCAATATCGGGAGAGACGGTATGTACGGGGCAAAAGGTACGCAGGCCTACGCACAGATTGGAGTAGAAAGCGCGGTGATGAGCGCCAGTCAGCAACAGCTGGTCACCATGCTGTTCGATGGTGCGCTCAGCGCGCTGATTCGCGCCCGCCTGTTTATGCAGGACGGTAATTTGCAGGGGAAAGGTACTTCTCTGTCAAAAGCCATCAATATCATCGAAAACGGCCTGAAGATAGGCCTTGATGAAGACAGCCGCGACGAGCTGACGAAAAACCTGTTAGCGCTCTACGCCTATATGGTCAGACGCCTTCTGCAGGCTAATCTGCACAACGATACCCGCGCCGTGGAAGAGGTCGAAGGCCTGATGCGCAATATCGCCGATGCCTGGAAGGAATCTTTACTTACGCCTAATTTGATTCAGGACGCCGTCTAATGAGCCACGCACCGCACCTTTATCTCTCGTACCAAAAGCTGGTTGAAAAAAGCAATATGATGCTGCGACTTGCCACGGATGGATTGTGGGACGAACTGATTGCCAGTGAGATGGACTACGTTAATGCGGTGCAGAATATTGCTCAATTAACCCAGGACAGCCAGCCCAGCGATCCGCTCCAGGAACAGCTCCGTCCGCTTTTGCGCACCGTGCTGGATAATGAAAGCCAGGTGAAACGTCTGCTGCAGGCGCGTATGGACGAACTGGCAAAACTGGTCGGCCAATCGTCGATACAAAAAACGGTAATGAACACTTATGGCAACCAGGGTGGCTATGTACTGGTTCCGCAAGATAATGTTGACAGCAACCACTGACGTGCTGGGCTCCGGGTCTCTCGACGCCGGAGCAGCATTATTCTTAAGGCAATACCGAGGCTAGTGGTGTTTTGGCCAGCACCGCCGCACACTCGACAGTAGGACGCTCCACACGCTGCAACATCATTCCGTCGTACTCTAAGGTGTTGCCATCACGTTCGACCGCATACACATCGAGTTTCCGCGTCACGTTATAAAGATCGTCATCGCGCAGGGTCAATTTACCCGGCAGCGCAATCACGCGTTGCCACTGACGACAATCCAGCGTGTCGCCATCTGCCGTCACGATAAGGCTCCCCATCGCTTCCGGGCTAATTAATGCACTCTGCGGCCCTATGGTCTGCCAGTAACCCGCCAATCCTGCCGGTGCTGGCGTTTTCACCACGGCTGAATAATCCTCAATCCGCGCACAACCCGTAAGCGTCAACAGCGCCACCACAATGGCTAATTTTTTCATTATTCGTCCTGTTTCGGGAGAAAAAAACAGAAACATTATAGCGTTAAACCCGTCGGCGTTTCACGGTAATTGACTGAATTGAATCGCTGCTTTATTGCGCACGGTTACGACCTTCGAAATTGAGCAAACACGGGAATGCCGCACTGGCAACACCAATCATGAGATACTCAAGAAACGTGAGTCGAGTCGCACCGAATTGCGCCCAAATACCGGTGGTCGATTTATCCCATGCATGACACCAAAAATAGACTGGTTCTTTGAGTACCGGCGTCGCTGTCGGATAGCTTGCAAACAAGGCCTCGGCCCATCGCTGATATTTAATTGTCTGTTTCACAGGTAAATGTCCGGGAAGGACAACGGCGCTGAGATCACCAATATGGTAGGCATAATTATCCCCCCAGCGCGCAAATTTGCCGGTATCAATATGCAAATCTTTTATGTTGGCGGACACAGGATTACGAGTACCTTTCGATTCCGTCTTGCCAATATAGAGGGGAACAATTTTACCGCCACGGAGATAGAACATCATATAAATCAATCCATCATAGCGATTGTCTTGTTCAAGAAAACCACTATGTAGTTGATCCGTTTGTTGCAGAATCAATGCATCCATTTGGGCTGAGCGCTTGAGAATGGGAATGCCAGCTTTACCGCGTAATTTTACCGATACGGCCCTGTTCTCATCGGTTTCAAAAAGAGGCACGGCATTGCGCGCAACATTTAAACCCGCACAAAAGTTATCCCATAAGGATAATGGCATTTCAAAGACCCCTGTTTATAGAACGGATAAATTCGGTGGGCAGTTTACACCCGGCAATCACCGTTCGCACGGGGTTAAAGGGCAAAACCGCCCGCTATAAACAGGAAGAGAGAACAGAGCGTTGTAGAAGGAATCACTTGTCATGATACTTATTTTTAAGCATCGCGGTGGCGAAACCTCGCCACCCACGTCAACCTACACCTGCATGCCCATCACTTCCTGATAAGCACTCACCAGCTTATTACGCACCTGAATCCCCATCTGCAACGACACCGACGCTTTTTGCAAATCGGTCATCACATCATTTAGCGCAATGCCCGGCTCGCCCAGCGAGAACTTCTCCGCTTGGGTTCTGGCACTGGTTTGCGTTTCGCTCACGCGGTCGAGCGCGGCGTGCAGTTGCCCGGCAAAACTGATGGTTGGCTGCGTATCGACGCTTTGATTTCGTGCCATCGACGCTGTTGCCTGCAGCTGTGACAGGACGCCTTCAATACCCTGAATTGCCATCTTGACTCCCAGATTGATTTTAACCTGTGAACGAGCTTACCAGTTTGTCAATAAGATAAAGGCGTTAAATAGCGCTATAAAAATGGGTTATTTGGCCCATCAAAAATTGCAAAGCGTCAAATAATGGCATGGCTGTCTTTATGTGTTCTGACCTGGGAGTCTGCTTTGTTTTCGTTCACGTTTAACGCCATTGATCAGGATCAACGAGGTGCGCAATGAGCGCCAGTGCTACGGCTACACCACAAAATAAAACCCAGGAATGGGTCAATCGCCTGCGCGCTAATCCAAAAATTCCGCTGATGGTGGCGAGCGCTGCTGCGGTAGCGATTCTCGTGGCGATGGTGCTGTGGGCAAAAGCCCCGGACTACCGCACGCTGTTTAGCAACCTGTCTGACCAGGATGGCGGCGCTATCGTTAGCCAACTGACCCAGATGAATGTCCCCTATCGTTTTGCCGATAACGGCGGCGCGCTGGAAGTTCCGGCGGATAAAGTGCATGAACTGCGCCTGCGTCTGGCACAGCTGGGTCTGCCAAAAGGCGGCAGCGTCGGGTTTGAACTGCTCGATCAGGAAAAATTTGGCATCAGCCAGTTTAGCGAGCAGGTGAATTACCAGCGTGCGCTTGAAGGCGAACTGTCGCGCACCATTGAAACCCTCGGCCCGGTGAAGAGCGCGCGCGTGCATTTAGCGATGCCAAAACCGTCGCTGTTCGTGCGCGAGCAAAAATCCCCTTCCGCCTCGATTACCGTTAACCTCGAACCGGGCCGTGCGCTCGATGAAGGGCAAATCTCTGCGGTCGTTCACCTGGTCTCCAGCGCCGTTGCCGGTCTGCCACCGGGTAACGTTACGCTCGTCGATCAGGGCGGGCATTTACTGACCCAATCCAACACCAGCGCGCGCGACCTCAATGACGCACAGCTCAAATATACCGCCGATGTTGAAGGCCGCGTACAACGCCGCATTGAAGCGATTCTTGGGCCGATTGTCGGCAACGGCAACGTTCACGCGCAGGTCACCGCACAGGTTAACTTTGACAACAAAGAACAAACCGACGAACAGTACCGGCCAAACGGCGACGCCAGCCAGGCGGCGGTTCGCTCACGTCAGGTGAGCGAGAGCGATCAAAGCGGCAGCCCGTATCCGGGCGGCGTTCCGGGCGCCCTGTCTAATACCCCGGCTCCCGCACCATCGGCCCCGATTGCCAACCAACCTGCAAACCAGGCCGCCAATGGTCAGAATGCGCAGAACGGTGCATCGCGCACCACAACCACCAATGGCCCTCATAACAGCCAGCGCAGTGAAACCAGCAACTTTGAAGTTGACCGCACCATCATGCACACCAAAAAGAACGTCGGCGATGTCCAGCGTCTTTCGGTGGCCGTCGTGGTCAATTACCGCAATCTGCCGACCGGCAAACCGCTGCCGTTGACCAACGATCAGATGAAGCAAATTGAGGATTTGACCCGCGAAGCAATGGGCTTCTCCACCCCCCGTGGCGATACCCTGAACGTGGTCAATTCACCATTTAACGATACCGAAGAAACCGGTGGCGAACTGCCGTTCTGGAAACAACAGACCTTTATCGATCAGTTGATGTCCACCGGACGCTGGTTGCTGGTGCTTATCGTGGCATGGCTGCTGTGGCGTAAAGCGGTTAAACCGCAGCTACAACGTCGTGAGCAAATTGCACAGGCCGCCGTTGAGCAGAACAAAGCACAACATGAAATTCAGGAAGCCGTTGAGGTTCGCCTGAGCAAAGATGAGCAGACGCAGCAGCGCCGTGCCAACCAGCGCCTGGGTGCTGAGGTAATGAGCCAACGTATTCGTGAGATGTCTGATAACGATCCGCGCGTGGTGGCGCTGGTCATTCGCCAATGGATGAATAACGACCATGAGTAATCTTTCCGGGATCGATAAAAGCGTCATTTTGCTGATGACGATTGGCGAAGATCGCGCCGCCGAGGTGTTCAAGCACCTCAGCACGCGCGAAGTCCAGCAGCTCAGTACCGCCATGGCAGGCGTGAAGCAAATCTCCAATAAACAGCTCACCGATGTACTGGCTGAGTTTGAAATTGAGGCCGAACAGTTCGCGGCGCTGAGCGTCAACGCCAACGAATACCTGCGTTCAGTGTTGGTCAAAGCGTTGGGTGAAGAACGTGCTTCCAGCCTACTGGAAGATATTCTCGAAACCCGCGAAACCACCAGCGGTATCGAAACACTCAACTTTATGGAACCGCAGAGCGCGGCCGATATCATTCGCGACGAGCATCCGCAGATTATCGCCACCATCCTTGTGCACCTTAAACGGGGTCAGGCGGCCGATATTCTGGCGCTGTTCGATGAACGTCTGCGTCACGATGTGATGCTGCGTATCGCCACCTTCGGCGGTGTACAGCCAGCCGCACTGGCGGAGCTGACCGAAGTGCTGAACAACCTGCTCGACGGTCAGAACCTCAAGCGCAGCAAAATGGGCGGCGTGAGAACGGCGGCCGAAATCATCAACCTGATGAAAACACAGCAGGAAGAAGCGGTTATCTCAGCCGTTCGCGAGTTCGATGGCGATCTGGCACAGAAAATTATCGACGAGATGTTCCTGTTCGAGAACCTGGTCGAAGTCGACGATCGCAGTATCCAGCGTCTGTTGCAGGAAGTGGACTCCGAATCGCTGCTTATCGCACTCAAAGGTTCCGAGCCACCGCTTCGCGAGAAGTTCCTGCGCAATATGTCCCAACGTGCAGCCGACATTCTCAGAGACGATCTGGCCAACCGTGGCCCGGTGCGTCTGTCTCAGGTGGAAAACGAACAGAAAGCGATTCTGCTTATTGTGCGCCGACTGGCCGAAACCGGCGAGATGGTGATTGGCAGCGGAGACGACACCTATGTCTGATACCACACCGTGGAAAGTCTGGCAGCCTGACGATCTCGCACCGCCATCCGTGCCCGAGTTCGCCCCGATCGCCGTCGACCCACTCGACGAAATGGCCGAAGAAATTTCCGCTGAACAGCTGCAACAACAACAGCTGGCACAGTTGCAAATTCAGGCCCACGAACAGGGCTATCAAGCCGGGCTGCGTGAAGGTCACGCTGCTGGGCAACAACAGGGTTATCAGGAAGGCCTGGCGCAAGGGCTTGAACAAGGCTTGGCGCAAGCGAAGCAAGAGCAAGCACCCATTCATGCTCGTATGCAGCAGTTGGCGAGTGAATTCCAGCATACGCTGGATACGCTGGACAGCGTCATCGCGTCACGCTTAGTGCAGATGGCGCTGGAAGCAGCGCGGCAAATTGTCGGTCAGGTTACTGGGGTAGATAACAGCGCGCTGATCAAACAGATCCAGACACTATTACAGCAGGAGCCGATGTTTACCGGCAAACCTCAGCTGCGCGTGAGCCCGGAAGATCTGCCACGGGTTGAAGAAATGCTCGGCGCGACTCTCGACCTGCACGGCTGGCGGCTGCGCGGCGACCCGACTTTGCATCCTGGCGGCTGTAAAGTCTCCGCTGATGAAGGCGACCTTGATGCCAGTGTTGCCACTCGCTGGCAGGAACTGTGCCGCCTGGCGGCTCCGGGAGCCTGCTGATGACCGTCCGTCTGACCCGCTGGTTAAATACGCTGGATAACTTTGAGGCGCGCATCGCACAACTTCCTGCGGTGCGTCGTTACGGTCGCCTGATCCGCGCGACTGGTCTGGTGCTGGAAGCCACCGGCCTGCAACTTCCGCTGGGAGCAACCTGCATTATTGAACGCCAGCAGGGTGCAGAAATGCAGGAAGTAGAAAGCGAAGTGGTCGGTTTTAACGGTCACCGTCTGTTTTTAATGCCGCTGGAAGAGGTCGAAGGGATCTTACCCGGTGCGCGCGTTTACGCCCGTAATCTTGCCGGTGAAGGTCTGCAAAGCGGCAAACAATTACCGCTCGGCCCAGCGCTGCTCGGCCGCGTGCTGGACGGTGGCGGCAAGCCGCTCGATGGCCTTCCCGCGCCGGATACGACAGAGACCGGGGCGCTGATCACTCAACCGTTTAACCCGCTGCAACGAACGCCGATTGAACACGTGCTCGATACCGGCGTGCGTCCTATCAATGCCTTGCTTACCGTTGGGCGCGGTCAACGTATGGGGCTGTTTGCCGGTTCCGGCGTCGGTAAGAGCGTGCTGCTCGGCATGATGGCGCGTTATACCCGCGCCGATGTGATTGTGGTCGGGCTTATCGGCGAGCGTGGCCGCGAAGTGAAAGATTTTATCGAGAACATCCTTGGTACCGAAGGGCGCGCGCGTTCGGTGGTGATTGCCGCCCCCGCCGACGTGTCACCTTTACTGCGTATGCAGGGTGCCGCGTATGCCACACGCGTGGCGGAAGATTTCCGCGACCGGGGTCAGCACGTGCTGCTGATTATGGACTCCCTCACCCGTTATGCCATGGCGCAGCGTGAAATCGCGCTGGCCATTGGCGAACCCCCAGCGACCAAAGGCTACCCACCGTCGGTATTCGCCAAGCTGCCCGCCCTGGTTGAACGCGCCGGTAACGGCATCACCGGCGGCGGCTCCATTACGGCTTTTTATACCGTACTGACCGAAGGTGATGACCAGCAGGACCCGATTGCCGACTCCGCGCGTGCGATCCTTGATGGTCACATTGTGCTGTCACGACGGCTGGCGGAAGCCGGGCATTATCCGGCGATTGATATTGAAGCCTCAATCAGCCGTGCCATGACCGCACTTATCACGGAAGAACATTACGCGCGGGTGCGTCATTTCAAACAGCTGCTCTCCAGTTTCCAGCGTAACCGTGACCTGATTAGCGTCGGCGCCTATGCCAAAGGCAGCGACCCGATGCTCGACAAAGCCATTACGCTCTGGCCACAGCTGGAAGCATTTTTACAGCAAGGCATTCTTGAAAAAGCTGACTGGGAATCGTCAATTCAGCATCTGGAATTGATTTTCCCAACGTCTTAGTGAAGCAAGAGGATCATAAACATGGCGCAGCACGGTGCATTAGCAACGCTGAAAGAACTGGCAGAAACCGATGTCGACAACGCCGCCCTGGCGCTGGGCGAGATGCGGCGTGGCTGCCAGCAAGCGGAAGAACAGCTGAAAATGTTGATGGACTACCAGCTTGAATACCAGAACAACCTGAACAACGACATGAGTCAGGGGATTGCCAGCCTTCGCTGGCAGAACTATCAGCAGTTTATCCAGACGCTGGAGAAGGCCATTGACCAGCACCGCCAACAGCTCATCCAGTGGAATAAAAAAGTGGAGCAGGCCCTGACCTTCTGGCGAGAGAAAAAGCAGCGTCTGCAAGCATGGCAGGCGCTCCAGGAAAGACAGGCGTCAGCCGAATTGTTGGCGGAAAACCGCCTCGATCAAAAGAAAATGGATGAGTTTGCCCAGCGCGCTACCTTGAGGAAACCCGAATGATCACACTGCCAAACCTGGTTGTCAGCGACACCCAACTTGCTGGCGCCGACAGCACGACAAAAGCCGCTGGCAGCCCTGAGGATTTTCTGGCGTTGCTGGCGGAAACCTTATCGCAAGGTGTCGAGCTTAGCGACGTCAAAACAAAGCTGGTAGCCAGTGAAGACACCGCAACACCGCGTGACATCAAAACCCCGGGACAATCGCTGACCGAGTGGCTGGTGTCGCAAGAGGCAACGCGCACAACAAGTGACTCCGCCCTGAATACCGTTACGCCTGACGATGCCCAGACGCTACTGAGCTCACTGGCCGCTCACCTGAAAAGTGAACTGGCGGCAAGCAAAGAAAACGGCAGCGTAAAAGACGCTAAAGATGACGACGGTGAAGCGAAGCTCAGCGATGATGAGATGAAAAGCCTGAGTGCATTGATGGCAATGCTCCCGGTGATGCCTGCGGCACAGCCCGTACCGCAGACCACGGTTGCTGCTACAGTTGCACAATCAGGCGAAGCACTCAATACGCTGACCGCTTCGCTTAACCGTAGCAACGGTAAAGCAGATGGATTAGCGGAGAGCAAAGGCGCGCCAATTTCAGCCGCGCAAACCGACGCTCGTGCCGCAGCGGTGGTTCCGGCTTTTGCGGTTAACGCGCAGAAAGCAGACACTGAAAGCACACCAAGCCCTGCGGCACCAACGGCAACACTTGCCCCCGTTGCCAGCCAGTTCATCACCCCAGCGGGAACTTCCGTCGCCGCGGCCACCGCCAATATTCATGCACAGCTAGGCACGCCCGACTGGCAGCAGAATGTTAGCCAGCATGTCACGCTGTTTACCCGTCAGGGCCAGCAAACGGCTGAACTGCGTCTGCATCCAGAATCACTAGGCCAGGTTCACATCACCTTGAAAGTTGAGGATAACTTAGCGCAGATCCAGATGGCTTCACCGCATAGCCATGTCCGTGCGGCGCTGGAAGCCGCGCTGCCGGTTCTGCGTAGCCAGCTTGAAGAGAGCGGGATTCAACTGGGGCAAAGCAACATCAGCAGTAACGGTTTTGCCGGGCAACAGCAGCAGTCGTCGCAACAGTCATTCGCTTCGCGCGCTGATGTGAGCCACGCCGAAGACCATGACGATGGCGATATTTTGCCAGTCCCTGTCACCCTGCAATCCGCCGCTCGTGGTGACAATGCGGTAGACATCTTTGCTTAAACGCCCGAGGTAACATGATTATTCCCGTCTTTTCCGCGCTTTGACCCGAGCGGGAGGCGGGATAATCATCTGATAAGCTCTAACAGGAAGACCGCATCAAATGACTGACACCGCAATCACTAAAAAGAGCAAACGCTCCCTGTGGATCCCGCTTCTGGTTCTGGTAACGCTCGCCGCCTGCGCCACCGCAGGCTACAGCTATTGGCGATTTGAGAATAAGACTGCCGCTGCCGCACCGAAAGAAGCGCCACCACCTGCCGCCCCGGTCTTTTTCCCGCTCGACACCTTTACCGTGAATCTGGGCGATGCCGACCGCGTGCTCTACGTTGGCGTGACGCTGCGAATGAAAAGTGAAGCCGATCGCGCGCGTCTGAACGATTACCTGCCAGAAGTTCGTAGCCGGATGCTGCTGCTGTTATCACGTCAGGATGCCGCTAAACTCGCCACCGACGAGGGTAAAAAACAGCTCGCTGCCGATATTAAAGCAACGTTGAGCACCCCGCTGATTGCCAGTCAGCCTAAACAGGACATCACCGACGTTCTGTATACCGCCTTTATTCTGCGATAGCGCTATGGGCGACAGTATTCTTTCTCAGGCCGAAATTGATGCGCTGCTTAACGGCGACAGCGAAAACGCCAGCGAGCCTCTGGCACGAGCGGTGGGCGAAGATGATATTCGTCCCTACGATCCTAATACCCAGCGCCGGGTTGTCCGCGAGCGTTTACAAGCGCTGGAGATTATTAACGAGCGTTTTGCGCGCCACTTCCGTATGGGGTTGTTTAACCTGTTGCGCCGTAGCCCGGACATTACCGTGGGGGCGATTCGCATTCAGCCTTATCACGAGTTTGCCCGCAATCTACCGGTGCCGACCAACCTCAACCTGATTCACCTGAAACCGCTGCGCGGTACCGGTCTGGTGGTGTTCTCGCCAAGCCTGGTGTTTATTGCCGTGGACAACCTGTTCGGGGGCGACGGTCGTTTTCCGACGAAGGTCGAAGGACGCGAGTTTACCCACACCGAGCAGCGCGTGATTAACCGGATGTTGAAGCTGGCGCTGGAAGGTTATAGCGACGCATGGAAAGCGATTAATCCGCTGGAAGTAGAGTACGTGCGTTCGGAAATGCAGGTGAAATTCACCAATATCACCACCTCGCCAAACGATATCGTGGTCAACACGCCGTTCCATGTAGAAATCGGTAACCTGACCGGCGAATTCAATATCTGTCTGCCGTTTAGCATGATTGAACCGCTGCGCGAGCTGCTGGTTAATCCACCGCTGGAAAACTCACGCAATGAAGATCAGAACTGGCGGGAGAATCTGGTGCGCCAGGTGCAGCACTCGGAGCTGGAACTGGTGGCCAACTTTGCCGATATTTCGCTGCGCTTATCCCAAATACTGAAATTAAAACCCGGTGATGTCCTGCCGATTGACAAGCCCGATCGCATTATTGCTCACGTCGATGGCGTACCTGTGCTGACCAGTCAGTACGGTACCGTCAACGGCCAGTATGCGCTGCGCGTAGAACATTTGATCAACCCGATATTGAATTCGCTGAACGAGGAACAGCCCAAATGAGTGATATGAATACTCCACCCGATGACAACAGCGGATCCGTGGACGATCTGTGGGCTGAAGCGCTAAACGAGCAACAAACAACCAGCAGTAGCAAGAGTGCCGCCGAAGCGGTATTCCAGCAACTGGGCGGCGGTGACGTCAGCGGGACATTGCAGGATATCGACTTGATTATGGATATCCCGGTCAAACTGACCGTGGAGCTAGGACGTACCCGAATGACCATCAAAGAACTGCTGCGCCTGACGCAAGGTTCAGTGGTGGCGCTGGACGGTCTGGCCGGTGAACCGCTTGATATTCTGATCAACGGTTATCTGATTGCTCAGGGTGAAGTGGTAGTCGTCGCCGATAAATACGGTGTGCGTATTACCGACATCATTACGCCATCTGAACGTATGCGCCGCCTGAGTCGTTAAAATGAAATCACAGCCCAGCTTAACGCATCCGACCTCTTCTACCGCATCGGCGCATACCACTGCGCCGGCCAACGTCATGCATGCCAATGAACCAGCAACTTCGCCGCTGATTCAGGTTAGCGGTGCGCTGTTGGGCATTATTGTGCTGATTCTTGCTGCCGCGTGGGTGGTAAAACGGGTGATGCCGGGCGCGATGAAAAACCGCCCGGTTAATGGGCTAGCGGTCAGCGCCAGCACGTCACTGGGCAATCGTGAGCGGGTGGTGATTGTGAACGTAGACGATGCCCGGCTGGTATTGGGCGTCACCGCACAGCAGGTCACTTTGCTGCATACCTTACCTCCGGCACCCGTTGATTCTAAGCCGTTACCGGCCGCCGTACCGGAATTTGCATCACTGATGAAAAATATGCTTAAGCGCCCGGGGAGATCCTAATGCGTCGTCTCTATTCCCTTGCCCTGGGCGGGCTATTAATGCTCTCGCCTTCAGCATTTGCTGAACTTCCTGGCTTAATCAGCCAGCCGCTGGCCAATGGTGGTCAAAGCTGGTCTTTGCCGGTTCAGACGCTGGTGTTTATCACTTCATTGACGTTTATCCCGGCAATTCTGCTGATGATGACCAGCTTTACCCGCATCATTATTGTATTTGGCCTGCTGCGTAGCGCACTCGGCACACCATCCGCGCCGCCCAATCAGGTCATGCTCGGACTGGCGCTGTTCCTCACCTTTTTTATTATGTCGCCGGTTATCGATAAGATTTATACCGACGCCTATCAGCCGTTCAGCGAAGACAAAATCACCATGCAGGAAGCGCTGGACAAAGGCTCCCAGCCGCTGCGCGAATTTATGCTGCGCCAGACCCGCGAAGCTGACCTGGCGCTCTTTGCCCGGCTGGCTAACAGCGCACCGATTCAGGGGCCGGAAGCCGTACCCATGCGTATTCTGCTTCCCGCTTACGTCACCAGTGAGCTGAAAACCGCTTTCCAGATTGGCTTCACCATTTTTATTCCGTTCCTGATTATCGACCTGGTGATTGCTAGCGTATTGATGGCGCTAGGGATGATGATGGTGCCGCCCGCGACGATTGCCCTGCCGTTCAAGTTAATGCTGTTTGTGTTGGTAGACGGTTGGCAGTTGCTGGTCGGTTCGCTGGCGCAAAGCTTCTACAGTTAAGGAGTACCCATGACCCCTGAATCCGTCATGATGATGGGCACCGAAGCGATGAAAGTCGCGCTGGCACTTGCCGCCCCGTTGCTGTTGGTATCGCTGGTGACCGGTCTGATTATCAGTATTCTGCAGGCCGCCACGCAGATTAACGAAATGACGCTGTCATTTATCCCGAAAATTATTGCCGTATTTATTGCCATTATTGTGGCAGGACCGTGGATGCTGAATCTGCTGTTGGACTACGTGCGTACGCTGTTCAGCAACCTTCCCTATATCATCGGTTAAGCCGCCATGATGCACGTGACCAGCGACCAGTGGATCGCCTGGATAAGCCTCTACTTCTGGCCGCTACTACGCGTGCTGGCGCTGATTACTACCGCTCCCATCCTCAGCGAAAAGTCGGTACCGAAGCGAGTGAAACTCGGGTTGGGTGTGCTCATCACCATTGTGATTGCCCCCTCGCTGCCCGTGGTTGAGGTTCCATTATTTTCGGCAAACGCTCTTTGGTTGGCACTTCAACAAATTCTGATCGGTATTGCGCTGGGTTTTACAATGCAGTTCGCCTTTGCCGCGGTGCGAACCAGCGGCGAGATTATCGGCCTGCAAATGGGATTGTCGTTCGCCACTTTTGTGGACCCCGGTAGCAACCTCAACATGCCAGTACTGGCGCGAATCATGGATATGCTGGCGCTGCTGCTATTCCTGGTCTTTAACGGCCACCTTTGGCTGATTTCACTGCTGGTTGACACCTTTCACACCTTGCCTATTGGTGGCGAGCCTATCAACAGTAACGCGTTTTTGGCGCTCACGCGTGCCGGAGGGATGATCTTCCTTAACGGCTTGATGCTCGCCCTGCCCATCATCACCTTATTGCTGACCGTTAACCTGGCGCTGGGTATGCTTAATCGCATGACGCCGCAGCTATCGATATTCGTGATTGGTTTCCCTATTACCCTCACCGTCGGTATTCTACTGATGGCAGCATTAATGCCACTGATTGCACCTTTCTGCGAGCATTTATTTAGTGAGATATTTGATCTATTAGCAGATATTATCAGTGAGTTGCCACGCATAAATTCTCCATAGTACCTCCCGGGTTATTATGAGGAAATTCCTAAAATAGAATTCCAAAAACATCTACCAGCATATCGCTGGTGCGGGTTATTTGTTTTTAGGTTATTCACATAACACAACATTTACTTTACTTTAAGATGATTCCTGGCAAATTATACGTAACTTTACGGGATAGTTGATGCCGCCTAATCATCTTCATTTCCTATTTTTCTATTTAGCTTTTTTTTACAACGATGAAGTTCAAGGGTAATGGGTTAATTATCGTTACGCATCGAGTGAGGGTATGCCATGTCAACGATTATTATGGATCTATGCAGTTACACGCGGCTAGGGTTAACGGGATATCTAGCCAGCCGGGGCGTCAAGAAGCGAGACATCGACAATGTTGATAGCGTAGACGGGCTTGCGGAAAGCTGTGCCAACCGCCTTCCCTCTGTCGTGTTTATTAATGAGGACTGCTTCATTCACGATGTGCAGAGTAGTCTGGATATCAAGCAGATCATTAATCAGCATCCCAGAACGCTGTTCATTGTTTTTATGGCAATCGCCAATATTCATTTCGATGAATATTTGATGGTTCGGAGTAATCTGTTAATTAGTTCTAAATCAATAAAACCAGAAACATTAGATAGCATTCTGGGGAATTATCTGAAAAAAGAAACGACGGAAGTAAAGCAAACTGATATGCCTACTTTGTCATTAAGTCGAACGGAATCAAGTATGCTGAAAATGTGGATGTCCGGTCAGGGGACGATTCAGATTTCAGATCAGATGAATATTAAAGCTAAAACCGTATCGTCACATAAGGGTAATATTAAAAAGAAAATAAAAACGCATAACAAGCAGGTTATCTATCATGTTGTTCGCCTGGCAGAGAACGTCACTTCCGGCATCTTTGTGAATATGCGTTAGGACGATGGAGACAGGGAACCTGGCGGTATGTCTACCGCCAGATGTCTAACATCATTCGCTTTGTTCAACGAAGATCCCATCCGGATGACCAAGTTCATTAAAGAACCAGATCCCCAGCGGATAATCTTCAAGCGCCACCAGATACATCGTCCCTTCGCTAAACTGTTCTATCGCCAAAACGACACCGGAGCGACGCGGCCCCCCATCTGTCTTCACCGACACACGATCGTTAACTTGCATAAACGTCATCTCCTGATTGGTTTAGCCCAGTGTAGAACAAAAATCACCGGCTGACAGCGCCCATGGGCGTAACTGCATGATATTCCATCACTCGCCCTTAATTGCTCAAAAAATGAACAATATCATTTTGAGGATGTATACTTAAACCGGGAGTGGGATAAAAGGTGATGATGATGAAAACGTCGATTGGCCCGCAAGGGGTAAACGTTGATGCGCTACTGGCTGCCATCAATGAAATTAGCGAAAGTGAAATTCAGCGCGCGACGGACGACCCACATCATGTGAGTGTTGATGGTCGCGAGTACCATACCTGGCGAGAGCTGGCGGAGGCCTTCGAGCTCGATATCCATGATTTTAGCGTCACAGAAGTCAGCCGTTAGATGCAAAAAAATCCCGACACGTAAGCGTCGGGATCAACCTTGCCGAGGCAAGAAGCATTGAAATATTCGTTACATCAGGAAATCTGACGTGGGTGAAACAGTATCTGCGTTTAATTCGGATGACAAGAATTATTCACCCGATGAATCAGTAAGGCAAAACAACTCTCGTTCGACCACTCTTCAGCATGATTCTTATAAATCATATAGTTACAAACCAATAATCAGAAAATCGCCAGACTATCTTTGAGATTTATCTCATTAATAATTTTAACCATAAGTGAAACTTATATGCTAAGTCAGGTCGCGTCATTTACCCTCTACTGATTTTCTACATCGTGCGCACAAACCTGGTTTCTACCGCTCTTTTTCGCATGGTATAAGCGCCCATCAGCTACGGATTGCAGGTGCTCAAAATCATAACGCACGAGCTCTTCGCTGCTGCACACACCTAAGGAAGCACTCACCCGGATGGTCTGATTTTTGCCAATCA
This sequence comes from Kluyvera intermedia, assembly GCF_034424175.1. Taxonomy (NCBI): domain Bacteria; kingdom Pseudomonadati; phylum Pseudomonadota; class Gammaproteobacteria; order Enterobacterales; family Enterobacteriaceae; genus Kluyvera; species Kluyvera intermedia. Next base: position 1,893,198 of record NZ_CP139986.1, on the reverse strand, counting down.
GAATTTCCCGACCATAAATACTCTCGCGGATTCGCTCAGCAATCTTCACCGCCTGTTCCATCGACGTTTCCGGCAGGACAATACAGAACTCCTCCCCGCCCACACGCCCGGCAATATCGTGCTTACGAACGTTATTAAGGATCACCCGACCAATATGCACTAGCACCCGGTCACCCGCCTGATGCCCGAACCTATCGTTGATGCTTTTAAAATGGTCGAGATCCAGCTGAATAACAGACATCGGCCGCCCATTAAGTTGACAGGCCGCCAGCGCCTTCCCCGCACCTTCAAATAAGGCTGAACGATTATAAAGACGGGTCAACATGTCGTGCCAGGCACGCCACGCTAAAGAATCCTGCAGCGAGGACATATTGCGAACCATACGCCGAATGACCGCCCACGAAATGAGCAGCATGGAGGTGAACAGTACCCACAACAGCGTCAACGCTATACTGATGCTACCAAAATCGCCCCGAATACCTTCATCAAGACTATGAATGCGTATCAGTACACCGTCGAAATTACGCAGCTTCTCCCAACTGATAAACTGCGACAGCGCGCGCACATTACCATCGTTGCCATGTTCATAAGCGTAAGCCAGCTTCGCACTTATCTCCGGCGACAGTTTTGTCTGCTGTGATGGCTCTTTCTCTGAAGAGGCAATCAGATTCATACGCCGATCGTAGAGCTGATATTCACCCTCCTCGTCACCTTCAACCGCCTGGATAAGAAACTGGGTCATCTCATTAACCGACAGTTGGATGGCCAGCACGCCATACCAATATTGCTGAAAGTCCAGCGGTGCAGCAGCGACCACTTCCTGTGCCACAGGATTTTTACCCTGGCTAAAGACGGTCTGCCATTTCACGCCGCGCGCTGGATTATCACGCTGTGATTGCGCCATAAACCATGGGCTGCTTGCCTGCTTGTAATAATATTCTGTAATCGTACTGTTCGGCTCGCCCTCGGTGCTGAGATAAAATCCTGCACGGGAAACGTAAATCATATGAGTTTCAAACCGGGAAAGATGCTGGCGAGTCATGGACGAGAGTTTCAATAAATAGCCAAGTTCAATCGTCGCCATAAACTCATTGCCGAGCAGCGAGTTATCACGCGACAGAAGCGCGGTATTTTCCACGAACGTATCAGAAACGCCGTTTAGCGGGAGAGTACGATTATTATTAAGCGAGATCTGCCATTCAGGCTGGGCACGTTTGCGCTCAAACTCTTGCTCTGCGGTACGCAGAATCTCAAAAGCCAGCGGGATTTGTAGCGCAGACTGCATACCGTTACGGAAGAAAAGCAAACGATCGGTGTTGAACTGGATCTGCCCTTCCATATCATTGGCAACGTTTTTGAGGTTATTCCGCTGACTCGAAATGTAGGCTTCTTCCAGCACGAGGGTTTCGCGCCAGGTTAGCACCGTTGAAAAAAACAGCACCACCAAAAAACAGATATTCACCACCCGTTCCGGCCGAATTCGGCGAGCCAACTTCACCCACCAACGTTCAGAACTGGCTACCGTTTTTACCGTTAAGGGATGCACAATGCCTCCCTCACTTTACGGCCCAACGCGACACGATCGTCGGTTCCTGTACAACTCTTCTGCTGATATTTCATGGTGCTCCACTGCTTCACGCGACGACAAAGAGTCTGATTTCTGTCAGCTCTAAAACGCCCGGCAGAGGCCGGGCGTAAACATGATTAATACGCTTTTTTTTGCTTACGAACATTCCCGGGGATCAGCTCATCTTCGCGGAATGCCTCCCGCTTAACGCCGAACCCATCATACCAGCGGCACTCAATCATCCCGCTGGAATAGCCCGTTACCACCATGCGCGGCCCACCTTTTTTGGGCCGAACTTCATCACTGACCAAAAAGACCATTTGTGCCTCCGGTATCAGGGTGAAACTGTTTCACCTTAGCCGATCCCAGAGCGGTTTGCGTACTGGAAAAACATTTTTTTATACACGGGCCTGGCGTAGACGGGAAATCAAATTGACCACAGTCAGGACGATAGCGCCGATAATAAAACCAAGCACTAGATTGGCGAACGTAGGCAGCAACATCGTAACCCACGCGCCGTGCTGAGTAGCGAAGGTTTCAATCGCATGATGCAACGGCCCGATACCGTGAACCACGATACCGCCACCGACTAAAAACATCGCCAGCGTACCCACCACCGAGAGAACTTTCATCAGCCACGGTGCGATTACCAATAGACCTTTGCCTACCCCTTGGGCTAACGCGTTGCGTTTTTCGACCAGCCAATACCCCATGTCATCAAGCTTAACGATAATCGCCACAATGCCATAAACCCCAACCGTCACCAGCACGGCAATGCCGGATAAAATCAGCACCTGATTCAACAAAGGGGCGTCTGCGACGATCCCAAGCGTAATGGCCACTATTTCAGCAGATAAAATAAAGTCAGTGCGTACCGCTCCTTTTACTTTATCGCGCTCATAAACGGCGGGATCCTGCTGGGCAGCTGCCTCCAGGCGCTGTTGTCGTGCCTTATCATCACCTTTATGCTTTCGCGCATGAAGCGAATGCACGACCTTCTCCACGCCCTCATAGCAAAGATATGCCCCCCCCACCATCAACAACGGAGTGACGGCCCAGGGAATAAAGGCGCTGATAAGCAAAGCTAATGGCACCAGGATCACTTTGTTGAACATCGACCCTTTGGCCACGCTCCACACCACGGGAAGTTCTCGATTTGCCCGCACACCCGATACTTGTTGGGCGTTAAGCGATAAGTCATCACCTAATACACCGGCCGTTTTCTTCGCCGCCAGTTTGCCCATCATCGAGATATCATCCAGCAAAGTGGCGATATCATCTAATAAGGTTAATAAGCTACTTCCTGCCACAAGAATCATCCTTCATTTTTTCTATTGATAACAAAGTATGAAGCAAAAAAGCACAAGGTGTAAGAGATACATATTTATAACATCAAAGCAACATCAAGCCCTGAATTAAAGCACTCGCCAGCGAGGTAGTTTTGGCGTTTACTATCTGCCTGCTTGCTATTTTGCCGTGAGGAAGTATGCGTTTTAAACACCTTTTACCGTTGATTGGCGCACTGTTTGCGCTGTATATCATCTGGGGTTCAACCTATTTCGCCATCAGCATTGGCGTGGCTAGCTGGCCACCACTGATGATGGCAGGCATACGTTTCCTCGCAGCGGGTCTGGTATTGATGGCCTATTTGCTGGCAACCGGCCACCGCTTACCCGCCAGAAAGCCTCTGCTCAATGCCGCACTTATTGGTGTGCTGCTGCTGGCGGTGGGAAACGGCATGGTCACGGTCGCGGAGCATCAGCATGTTCCTTCCGGTATTGCCGCGGTGATGGTCGCCACCGTACCGCTATTTACCCTGTGTTTTAGCCGTTTCTTCGGTATTGCCACGCGTAAAATCGAATGGATGGGGATTGCTATTGGGTTGGCGGGAATCGTCATGCTTAACAGTGGCGGCAACCTCAGCGGGAATCCGTGGGGAGCGGTCATGATCCTTATTGGTTCGCTAAGCTGGGCATTTGGTTCGGTTTACGGCTCTCGCATTACGCTGCCAACCGGGATGATGGCCGGTGCAGTTGAAATGTTGGCAGCGGGAATAGTACTGATGATTGCCTCGCTACTCAGCGGTGAACGACTGACAACCATGCCGGATCTGAGTGGTTTTCTGGCGGTGGCTTACCTGTCAATCTTTGGCTCAATCATTGCGATTAACGCCTATATGTATCTTATTCGCAACGTCACGCCTGCGGTGGCAACCAGCTATGCCTACGTCAACCCGGTAGTTGCGGTACTGCTAGGCACCCAGTTTAATGGTGAAAGTCTGTCCGGCACTGAATGGCTGGCGCTGGTGATTATTATTGCGGCGGTGGTATTGGTGACGCTGGGTAAGTATCTGTTTCCCGCCAAGGCAACGGCTATAGCGTGTCCAACTCAGAAGTGAAGCTCAGGGGAGCGATCCCCTGAATCCCGATCTGCGCGCTGCCATCGCCGCCGCAGACCCACTCTTCCAACCGCTCGCAAAGCGCCGCATCGGTGAGCTTAGCCCGCCCACGTAGCGCACATTCCCACACCACCAGCACGCGCCAGCCTTCCTCGGTCAACCGCTGCATATCACGGGCATCCCGTCTCACATTGCTGTTGATTTTATTAAGCCAGAATTCGGTGCGTGTGGCGGGAGTCTTGAACAGATAGCAATCGTGATGATGCCAAAAGCAGCCATGCGTAAAAATGACACAGCGGTATTCACCCAACGTAAAATCAGGTCGACCCGGCAGGCTAGCATCTTGCGTTATCCACTGTAATTCCAGACTATCCAGCAGCGTCGCCATTCGTTTTTCAATCCCGGTATTCTGCGCGCCAATAGCGCGCATATTCTTGCTGCGAGTCGCCTTATCGTGAACGTCCGCCATCTTTTTTCTCCGCCTGGCGTAAGGCTACAGACTGTAAAATCCGCGATTCCAGCAAACGTGCTACCGCCGCAAACACCGGGACAATGACCGAATTGCCAAACTGGCGATACGCCTGCGTATCAGACACCGGAATGCGGAATTGGTAGCCCTGCGGAGATTCAAAACCCATCAGGCGGGCACATTCACGCGGCGTCAGGCGACGCGGTCGATGAAGCTGATTTTGCGGGTCGTCAAAGTTCTTCTCCCCCAAAGCACGATCCCAACCACGGTCAATCAGGATTTCTGCGCCATCCTTGTAATAACGCGCCGACAATGTCCGCGCCACGCTGCCAGCACGGGTAGGATCAACCATCCCATAGCCAAAACCATTGCCTTTTTCCTGATGTTTACGCGCGTAGCGATACAGATATTTCCACAACACAGGCGTCAGAATAAATTTCGGATTCACCGTAGGCTCCAGCAATTCGCCAAAACTTGGGCGACACTCAGGGTACAACGCGGGAATATCGCGCAGGGTAAATCCGTTATGCAGCCCTAAATCACGGCGAAAACCGACCAGCACAATGCGTTCCCGATGCTGTGGCAGGAAGTGTTGCCCGTCGATGATCTTTGGATCATCAGCGCCCATGGCTGCCGCATCGGCCACTTCATAACCTAGTTCATCCAGAGTCTGCATAATGATGCGGAAGGTTTTGCCATTGTCATGGCTTTTCAGGTTTTTAACGTTTTCCAGCACGAAGATTGCCGGTCTGCGCGCATCAATAATGCGTACCACGTCGAAAAACAGTGTGCCCTGGGTGTCACAAGCAAAGCCATGCGCACGACCCAGTGCATTTTTTTTCGACACGCCAGCCAGTGAGAATGGCTGACAAGGAAAACCAGCTAACAGCACATCATGTTGCGGAATACAGTCACGAATATGCGCCTGCGCCTCGCTGTCACTGATGTCGGGGTTATTGCTGAGGGTCACATCGCGAATGTCGGCATTAAATTGATGTGCCTGCGGGTCGCAGTACCAGTTAGCTTTATAGGTTCGTACCGCGTGTTTATTCCACTCACTGGTGAAAACACACTGTCCGCCAATCGCTTCAAAACCATTACGTATGCCGCCGATACCGGCAAAGAGATCGATAAAACGGAAGGCGTAATTCGGATGATGCGCAGGCGGTTTTGGCAGCATCGCAGCCAAATGGGCACACTCATTTTCACTTAACCGAGTATTGGCGCGAGACATTGCCACCACGCGTTTGACAATCGCCGGGCTCCAGTGTTGTTCCCCCACCGCATCGAGCGCGGCGACAACGGTCTTAAGATCGTAAATCTCCAGAATATGCTGGAGCAGCGCCTGAGCATCCTGCGCAGGTTTCACCGTTGCCTCGTTTATTAAGACTCGCTGTTGCATAAAGTTGACCAGATACAGAAAAAGAAAAATAAGCCAGAGATTACCATAGTTTGCCCGGCGCAAGTGTTGCGAATCGCTGGCGCACGGATTCATCTAGCGAGGTGGGCTCTCCTGCCAGTTCCGCGCTCAGTTTGGCCATAAAATGCACCAGAAAATCAGCGTTATATTGTGCCATCTCACGTCCTTTTGCCGTCTGCATGGTTTCCGCTAACCGTAGCAGTTTGGTTTGGAAGTGATCGAGGGCATAGGCTTTATCATCCAGTGCGCGGCAATCGGCAAACGGATCGTCGGCATCAAACAAGGCGGTATTGAGCGCACCCGCGACCGCAAAGACGCGCGCCAGGCCAATAGCGCCCAACGCTTCGAGTCTGTCCGCGTCCTGCACAATTTTGGCTTCGAGCGTTTGAGGAGGGATTTGCGCACTAAAGCTGTGAGCTTCAATCGCGTGTGCGACCGCAGAGTAGCATTCAGGGGGAAAGGACGGAAAATCGCGAGGCAAAATCAATAATGTCTGCTGGGCGGATAAACAGGAGGAACGGCTGCGGTCGGGGTGGTTTTTCGGCAGACTGACCAGATCGTGAAAGTAGCTTGCTATGAGGATAACGCGTAAATCGACCGCCTGGCCCTCGGCTATCCGCCGCGCGGTATGCCAGACGCGGCGGAAATGAGCGATATCATGTGACGCATCGCCGCCGTTGTAATGTCTGTCAAACCACAGCTCAATGTCCTGCTGCCAGATGCTGAGATCCATTTCTTCAATGCCCGAGTGAGTTAACCGACCCTCAGCATAGCAAATTACAGACTCTCTTCATGCTCCGGCATGCGTGGGCTGGTGTACCATGCAATCCCCCCCAACAATGCGCCGACAATACTCAGCACAATGAAGCCAAGCAGCGCGCCAATCCATTTCCCGCTAGTCGACCCCATTTCACCATCAATCGTTGCACCCGGGATACTTTGCACGTCGCTAATGACCCAAATGTAGTGCATCATCGCCCAGGCGAAGTAACCGCAAAACGCGTAAAATACCCACAGTGCCAGTTTGCCACCCAGCCCGCGCTCAATCCTTTCTTCCATAAAAAAAACTCTCATCACACAACGAATACAAACAGCGAAACCATCACGCCAAAAAAATGGTGTGACTTTCGTCACATTATAGCGATAAAAATAATGTGGGATAGTCTCCCGCTACCGGTTCAGCCCACGAAGTGCCGGTTACTTGATCTTCGGCAATTTTGTCTGATGCCCGATGGGCTCGGCATCCAGACCGTACCTAAAACAGCACTATATATACCCCCTCCCTTTTATTTAAGTATCATTGGCATTTCATTAATAATGATTGCCCCATAAACCCATTATTTATACTCGCGAGTAAAAAACATTTAATTTACTTCGTGAATAATTAAAGTCTTTTTCAAGACCTTTATTTTAATTTATTCCTGTGGCATTATCTCTCCGTTATTAGCCTTTTGTTATGCATTAAGAATTTTTAATTTTATGACCTTCCCGATTGTATGCCAGTACGATCGGGATTTTTTTACCTTTAAGGCATGTATTACTCATTATATCCCCCGCATATAACTCACATTAAAAGCATTGAATTTCAATAAGATATTCACAGCACGCTTGCCCGAAGACGAGAATCATAACTTAAACTTTATAAATAAAACATTTAGAAATATCTAATATAAGTTTGTTACATTTATAATTTAAGGAAAATTGAACCATCCATATAACATCCAAAACTGAGATACGGATGCATCTCATATATTCACACGCATTATCATGCAAAGGAAATTATAATGAAAATGAAAGCTCTGGCACTTTTAATGCCTGCCTTATTCATGGCTGGCGCAGCAAATGCAGCAGAAGTTTACAACAAAGACGGTAATAAACTTGACCTCTACGGCAAAGTCGTCGGGTTACACTATTTCTCGCAAACTGGCAGCAATGACGGCGATCAGTCCTATGCCCGTTTCGGCTTCAAAGGCGAAACGCAGATCAACCAGGATCTGGTCGGTTATGGACGTTGGGAATATAACATCCAGGCTAACACGCCGGAAAGTGACAGCGGAAACGCATGGACTCGTCTGGGTTATGCTGGGGTAAAATTTGGCAACCTGGGTTCGTTTGATTATGGCCGTAACTATGGTGCCATCTACGATATTGAAGCCTGGACCGATATGCTGCCAGAGTTCGGCGGCGACAGCTATACGCAAACCGACGTCTTCTTCACCGGTCGTGCCAACGGCATCGCCAGCTATCGTAACAGCGATTTCTTCGGCGAGGTCGACGGTCTGAATTTTGCTCTGCAATATCAGGGTAAAAACGAAGACGGTAGTTCAGGCGAAGGCACGAACAATGGCGCGGGAAATAAACTGTCTAAAAAGAATGGCGACGGTTTTGCGATGTCCACCACTTATGATCTCGACTTTGGTCTGAGCTTAGGTGCAGCCTACTCCACTTCTGACCGTAGTAACGAACAGGTTCAGAAAGGTGGCAACAATAATCGCTACAGCAAATATGCTGGCGGCGACACGGCTGATGCCTGGACGGTTGGCGCAAAATATGATGCTAACAGCATCTATCTGGCAATGATGTATGCAGAAACGCGCAACATGACCCGCTATGGTAACGATGCCGGTATTGCCAATAAAACGCAGAACTTTGAAGCGGTTGCGCAGTATAAACTCGACTTTGGCCTGACCCCATCACTCGCATGGGTCTACTCAAAAGGTAAAGATCTGGGGGATAATAACGGTCGCTATGGTACCGGGTATACCGATAAAGCGCTGGTGAATTACATTGATATCGGTGCCACTTACGAATTCAATACCAACATGTCCACCTACATTGATTATCGCCTGAACCTGCTGGACGACGACGCGCAGTTCTATAACGACAATCAAATTGCAACCGATGATATCGTTGCTATCGGCCTGGTTTATCAGTTCTAACCCTGCCTTATAGACAAAGCCCGCGAAATGCGGGCTTTTTACCGTTCTTCAGCAAACCGTTACGGCGCTTCCTGCAACGCAAGCCGCACAAAACCATTATTCTGCGCCAGCAGTTCATGTGCTTTCCATGGATCCATCCCGGTTAACAGCATCAGTATCGCCGTTTTACACTGGTGGTCACAGCTTTCCAGCGCCGCTTTCGCCATCGCTCGCGTACAGCCGCTTGCCTCCATGACAACCGCTATCTGCCGCTCTGCCATACGTGTCGTGGAATGACGGATATCAACGCGCATGTTGCTAAATACCCTGCCGCTGCGGATAGCCAGCCCAGTCGTCAGCATTGAGAGCACCATTTTCTGCGCTGCGAGCGCTTTAGGCTCCCCATAACCACTCACCACTTCCGCACCGGTTTGCGGTGTAATCACAATATCAGCAAGTTCCGTCGCTTCACTGCTCAGATTACGCGTGATAACCGCGCGCGCCGCCCCCAGAGACCAGGCATGCCGCAACGCGCCCCACAGCCACGGGGTTTTTCCCCCGACAGTCAGCGCCACCAGCATATCGTTTTGTGTGAACCCGATGGCCTGAAGATCCAGTAAACCCCGGTTGTAATCCTGTGCCGCATCACTCATATCATGCAGCATGGCCAGCGCTCCACCGGCAATTAACCCGACCAGCGGTGACTTCTCGTCTGGCGCATATTCATTTGCAGCGATCACCGCATTACGCCCGGATGCCCCTGCGCCAACAAGAACCACCCGCCCACCGTGATTTAAGGTCGCTACGGCGCTGTCAACCAGACGAGTAATATCGTCAAGATAAGGCGTAACCGCAGCAGATACACTTTTATCATCCTGATTAATAACGTTTAATAAATCGCGGGTGGACAATCGGTCAATCTCGGTCGTCGCCGAATTACGTCGTTCCATGACTGAACCTGCAAGCTTACTGCTCATAAACGGACTCCTTATTATGGGTTCTTAAACAATACTAAAGTGTTTTGTATAAGAACCTCTGAGAGAACCGTCACAAAGAGAGGTTTGTTTTTGTAAGGCGTTGATGACTTTAAGTATTAGAAGACATCGGCGATAATGCTTTTTTGCTATTGATAAATGAAGGTTTATGCGCGACATGCAGCCTCTGGATTCCAAACGTCCGATGAAACTCAGCACGCTGGTTACGTGGATGGTGTGCAGCGTGATCGTCTGCGTGCTTCTGGTGGTCTATGCCTTCTACTTTATCCAGATAACCAAAGCCACTCGTGCCGGAGTTGAAGACACCGCCTTTGCCATTGCGCGGACTCTGGCAGACTCGCCTGAGATCAAGCGCGGTTTAAATGCCCCGCCGAATCAGAATATCATCCAGCCTATTGCCACGGCGGTACAGCAACGCAACGGTCTTCTGTATGCTGTGGTGACTAATATGGATGCCGTGCGTTATTCGCATCCCAATTCACACCTTATCGGCCAGCACTTTATTGGTGCCGATCTCAAACCAGCCCTAAAAGGCGAGGAAAATCTGTCGATTAACCACGGTGTCCTGGCAGAGGCGTTGCGCGTATTCACCCCAATCTATAACGACCGCAGCCAGCAAATTGGCGTGGTGATTGTCGGTATTTCACTACAGAAAGTTGATGAACAACTTAGTCGCGCACGCTGGAACGCCATCTGGTTCGTTCTGTTTAGCGCTATCGTCGGAACGCTCGGGATCTGGGGGCTGGTTCGGGTACTGAAGAACATTTTGTTCGGCCTCGAACCCCATGAAATTTCGAGCCTGTTTGAACAACGTCAGGCCATGTTGCAATCACTGCGGGAAGGCGTGATTGCTGTTGATGATAAGGGTCGGGTGACATTAATTAACCAAGCCGCCCGCGAAATTCTGTTTTCTCCTGAACCGACTCACTTAGGTGCGGTACAGCACGCCCCGATGCTGGTCGATCTCAAAGAGGTGTTAACCAGCGGCAATGCCATAGAGGACCGGGAAATTGGCTGTAACGGTCGGCTACTGTTATGTAACACCGTGCCAGTACGCAATAATAAGCGGGTGATAGGTGCTATCAGCACCTTCCGCGATAAAACTGAAGTCAGCCAACTGATGCAGCGAATGGATGGGCTGGTGAACTATGTTGATGCCCTGCGCACTCACTCGCATGAGTTTATGAATAAGCTGCATGTAATCCTCGGGCTTTTGCATATGAAGCGCTATGACAAGCTGGAAGGTTATATTCTGCAAACCGCCCAGAACTATCAGGCCGATATCGGCACGCTACAACATAAGATTAAATCACCGATTATCGCCGGTTTCTTGCTGGGTAAAATCAATCGCGCTGGCGATGCAGGGATTAACCTGACGCTGGCTGAAGACAGTCTTATCCCGGACAACCCGAACGAAGAGCAGGTGGCGGTGCTGGTGACAGTACTCGGTAATTTGATTGAGAATGCGCTGGACGCGATGTCAAACCAGGGCGAAGGTGAGATCAGCCTGCTACTGCATTACCAGAACGGCTGGTTGAGTGGCGAGGTCAGCGATGATGGCCCGGGGATCAACCCCGAGCAAATTGACGCTATTTTTAATAAAGGTTTTTCAACCAAAGGCGAAAACCGTGGCGTCGGGCTCTTCCTGGCCCGTCAGCAAACGGAAAATCTTGGCGGTACCCTTTCCGTCGAGTCAGAGCCCGGCGTCTTTACGCAATTTTTTGTCCATATTCCCTGGGATTCGAGAGGAACCGCGCGTGATTAATGTTTTGATAGTCGATGATGATGCCATGGTGGCCGATCTGAACCGTTGCTATATCGAGCGAGTGGATGGTTTTTCGTGCTGTGGGATCGCGTCGACGCTGCAACAGGCTCGCGATAAAGTGATGGATAACGCCCAGCCTATCGACCTCATTTTGCTGGATGTCTACATGCAGCAGGCCAACGGTCTCGATTTGCTACCCGATGTGCGCAATTCAGGGCGGGCGATTGATGTGATCATGATTTCATCCGCCTCCGATGCCGCTACGGTGCAAACATCACTACGTTACGGCGTCGTCGATTACCTGATTAAGCCGTTCCAGTTTCCACGTTTTGAAGAGGCCCTACTAAGCTGGCGTGAGAAAAAACAGTTGATGGGCAGCCACTCTTACTACGAGCAGGCAGATGTTGACCGTTTGCTGCACGGCGGTACACCGGAACCTGCGGACACCAAACGTCTGCCGAAAGGGTTAACGCCGCAGACGCTACGGACGTTGTGCCAATGGATAGATGCACACCCGGATAGTGAGTTCTCAACTGACGACCTGGCGCAGGCAGTGAATATTTCCCGCGTATCGTGCCGCAAGTATCTGATTTGGCTGGCGCAGGTCAATATTCTTTTCACCAGCATTCATTACGGTGCCACCGGACGGCCGGTCTATCGCTACCGCCTACTGCCCGAGCAATATGGTTTGCTTAAGCAGTACTGCCAATAAGCCGGTAGTCGTTATCCAAAAGTGTAAATCGATAGTGGTGACTCGATGATAGGATCACCTCTTTCGATTTTGTGACAAAAATGGCTTCAATATCCGGCCGTGCACGCAGCGCGGCACAGGCTTTCTCCACCCCCATGCCGTACATCAGCGTGGTCCAGATATCCCCATCGATGGAATCAGCGCTTACAATGGTCACGCTGTCGAGTTCGTTATCCAGCGGATAGCCGGTACGCGGATCGAGAATATGGTGATAAATCTGACCATTTTGCTCAAAATAACGTTCATAAACGCCTGAGGTCACCACCGATTTATGGGCTATTTCCAGAGTCCCAACCATGGCCCCCGCTTGGGAGAATGGCTTTTTCAGGCCGATTGACCAATTCCCTGCTGGCGTTCCCAGCGTTTGCACGTTCCCGCCGAGATTGATTAACCCCTGTTCTACCCCTTCTTTGCGCAAATAGTCGCGAACACGGTCGGCAATATAACCTTTAGCAATTGCACCAAGATCGATTTCCATCCCCGGCAAGGCCAGATACACGCTCTCATCAGCATCATTAAGCACTACCTGCAGCGGGTCGGTAAGTGTAAGCAGATGAGCGATATCCTCACCGGGCGGGACGCTGTCACCCCGAAAGCCTATACGCCAGCGTTTGACCAGTGGGCCAATGGCCAGGTTAAAGGCGCTATTGGGTAGCATGCTCGCTGCTTTTGCGCATTTGATTAAGGCATAAACCGGGCTGCTGACACGAACTGGATGTTGACCTGCGGCATGGTTGATATCCATCACCTGAGATTGAGCACGATTGACGGTGAACAGGTCTTCATAGTGTTTGATAAGGCGGAAAACACGCGAGGCGAGCGCTTCGTCGCTATCGAAAAGTTTGAGCAGGATGGGGGAGCCCATCAGGACGGCGGAGTAACTATAAACCCTTGTCGTATCTAACATTAGCGTCCCCCTTTGATGATGATGTTTAGCCCGGTTATACAAAGGTCTAACCGGGCTACGGGGCTTAATTATGCTGATTCAAGCATTGCCCAGGATACCTGCTGCGCACGAATAGCGGCCTGATGACCCGCGAGCGTACCGAAGATAATGATATCAGCGACTGCATTTCCGCCAATACGGTTTCCACCGTGGATCCCACCAACCACTTCACCCGCGGCATAGGCACCCGGGATCACCTGTTTTTTCTCGTTCAGTACACAGGTCTCGGTGTTAATCGTGACACCACCCATCGTGTGGTGAACACCCGGTGCAATTTGAATGGCGTGGAATGGCCCCTCATTGAGCGGTGCACGCAGCGCCGTTTTGCGGCCAAACTCTTCGTCATCCTGCTTTTCTACCGCCGAGTTGTATCGGGAAAGCGTGGACAAGAACGCCTCTTCTTCTAATCCCAGCTTAGCCGCCAGTTCGCTGGCCGAGCTAGCGCTGGTGACTAGACCTTTCGCGATGTATTCATCCGCGGCTTTATTTTTCGTCCGCACATGTTCATCAAACACGATGTAAGCGTAGTGTTCTGGCAGGGCAATAATCGCCGCCGATACTTTATCGCGGGTCTCCATCTCGTTGAAGAACCGACTGCCATGCTGGCTGACCAGAATAGCCCCGCCGCCGCGAATGGATTCAGACACTAGATACGAAGTTTTCTGCTCGACCGTCGGGTGAATCTGAATCTCACCCATATCAACGGTTCCCGCACCGATATGCTCCAGCAGCGCGATACCGCCACCGGTTGCCCCTTTGTGGTTAGTGGTCACAAAACCCGCCAGATCGGGACGATATTTCACGACCATTTCGCTATTGGCGCTAAAACCGCCGGTAGCCATAATGATGCTACGCGTTTGCACGGTTAGGGTTTCTTTTTCCTCGGTTAACAAACGGACAGCTGAGACTTCTGAGTTTTCCATCACAATATCGACTACCGACGTATCGAGCATGACGTCAATTTCACGTTTTGTGACATTGCGAACAAGGCCGCTTATCAAATAACCACCCACGGCAGAACCATCTTTCGGACGGTGTGTACGGTCAATGCTCATACCACCGGTAGTGGTGATGTCATTAAGCATAATGCCACGGTCAGCCAGCCATTCGATGGCCTGTGGCGCTGTTTCCACAAAGCGGCGTAGCAGTGCCGGATTATTTTTGTTTTGTCCGCCTTTGAGCGTTTCTTCATAAAACAGCTCTTTACTGTCTTGAATACCTTTAACCCGCTGGAAGCGCGTTTCAGCGGCATTCATTCCGGCTGACGCTTTAATCGTGTTGCCACCAATTGTCGGCATTTTTTCCACAATCAGCACGCGGGCGCCATCATCATGCGCCTGAATAGCCGCCGCCAGGCCAGCACCACCGCTCCCCACAATCACAACATCATAGGCCTTTGGTACAGAAGACTCTCCGCCCTCTTCAACCTGCAACGCTTTGCTGGATTTCACCATCGCTTTTGATACGGCTTTTTTAACCGCTTCACTTTGGCTGGTCGCGCCGGAGATAGCGTCAACGTGCGGGGTATTGGCATCGAGAATACGCGAGCGAATCTCTTCAAAACTGGTCACAAACTCCACATCCTGATCGACACCGCCGGTCAGTTCAATATCGGCAATACGGTCAGTTTCCAGGCTAACGTTAATCACCAGTTCGCCTGCGTCATCCTGTACGGTCTCAATAAAGACACCCGGTTTGAATTTGGATACCGTCATGCTCATATCGCGGATCATCGCCTCCACCAGCGAGAATCGCCACATCGGTTCCGGGATGTTCAGCGCTTCACGTTGAGTGCTATCAATAAATAGCTCCAGCGTTTGCGCATTGGCAATTCGCTCGGCCCAGTCCGGGTACGCGATACAGGCACGGCCCACCGCCACCAGATCGTAACCATGTGCCATCGCGGTTTCGACGTCACTTTCATTCACCACACCGCCCACACCCATAACCGGTATCTGCGCCAACGCGTCAGAACGCATAGCAACATATTTTTCAATCAGCGGTGTCGGGTCATCAATATCAACAATCGATGGGCGCAGGGTGGCGCCAACCGAGAAGTGTAGATAGTCCAACCCGCGTGCGGCCAGTTTTTCCAGCAAATAGAGCGTGTCATCAAAGCGGATACCCGGGACTTCCATCTCTTCTGGGGAGAAACGGTAGCCGATAATGAACGCATCATCAGCGTACTGCCGTACCATTTTATGGGTGATTTCCAGCACTGCCAGCGGGAATTTAGCGCGATTATCGCGGCTACCGCCCCACTCGTCATCGCGCTGGTTAGAGTTCGGTGAGTAGAATTGCTGAATCAGATAAGTATTTGCGCCGTGCAACTCGACACCATCAAAGCCTGCCTGAATCGCGCGACGCACAGCGTCACCAAATTTACCCACCATGCCTTCCACTTCTTCAGCGGTCAGCGCAACTGGCGTCGCGGCACCTTCACGCGGCGCAGCAACGGCACTTGGCCCCACCGGCGTGCGGCCACCAATCAGTTTCGGTTCAACCATCCGGCCGCCGTGGTAGATTTGCAGCAGTGCTTTGGAACCCTGAGACTTGATGGCGTCGGCAATTTTGGCGAGGCCCGCGATTTTTTCATCGCTATCAATCCCCAGCGCTCCGGGAAATGCCAGACCTAAATCATCGATAAAACAACATTCTACGATGATAGTCCCGATACTTCCGGCACGCGCACGGTAGTACTCCACCAGCTCACTGCTGACAGAACCGTCGTAATAACCCGCACATGTCGTCATAGGCGCCATAAATAAGCGGTTTTTGAGCTCAGTACCATTGGGTAATGTGAAGGAGCTGAATACGCGATGATCACTGTTCATAATTGGAAACTCCAAACTTTAAAAATTAAATTCAAAAATTCGCGTTCGGGCTGTATTTGAGTTATTTGTTATGCCGATATCATGGTATTAATATAGCGCTAATTTTAGTTACTAAAGTTATTACGTTAGTTATAAAACTATTTAATCCCCTCAATAACATCAGCACCCCCATAGTGTTATTAATTAAGCTCAATTTAATTCTCAAATATTTAACAAAGGTGAGTCAAAAAATAACTTTATCAACAGTGAGACAGGCAATTAAATAAAAATAAAATATCATTAAAATCAACAAGTTGAACCACTAAAGGATTTGTAGGGTGATGTTAATTATTTGTTTTATATATTCCTAACACCAATAATAACCGACAAACTAATAGGGTTATACAAAATAGACTGAAAATAACACGGCGACCGCACTTTCTTGATCATGATCAATTGTAATAGTCCCTAAAAGCGCATTATATGAATATAACATTTTCTCAATCTGGCGCTTAATAAAATAGCGTCAATGACTCATTCTTAAAATTGCTGAATCCACTTTTGGAATCTAAATAAAGTAAAAAAACTAAAAAAAGCAAATCGGCAATTATTCAAACCAAATTATTAACTACTTATAGAAGCGTAATATGAACGATAAATCTGCGGCATCGCACTCACCGATCCCGGTGAGCAAACCGAAGGATGGCAAGAAAAACCGCCTTCTGATGATGGCACTCCCCGTTATTGTGGCCGTGCTGCTCCTTTTTGTCCCGGTACCTGATGGACTCCCGCCTTACGCATGGCACTATTTCGCTATTTTCGTTGGCGTGATTGTCGGTCTTATCTTCGAGCCGCTGCCGGGTGCCGTTATCGGCCTGACTGGTGTGGTGGCTATCGCCCTGTGCAGTCAATGGGTTCTGTTTAGCCCTGAACAGATGGCAGCGCCGAAGTTCCAGCTGGCGGGGGCTTCCTTTAAGTGGGCAGTAAGCGGATTTGGTAACTCCACCGTCTGGCTTATCTTCGGTGCCTTCATGTTCGCCGCCGGTTATGATAAAACACGCTTCGGCCGTCGTCTGGCGCTGATTCTGGTGAAATATCTCGGTCGCCGGAGTCTGACCTTGGGCTATGCCATTACTCTGGCTGACCTGTTGTTGGCCCCCTTCACCCCGTCCAATACCGCACGAAGCGGCGGGACTATCTACCCGATTATTGCCAACCTGCCACCGCTTTATGGCTCAAAACCCAATGATCCAAGCGCCCGTAAAATTGGCTCTTATCTCATGTGGGTAGCCATTACCGCGGCTTGCATCACCAGCTCCATGTTCCTTTCAGCACTCGCACCAAATCTGCTGGCATTGGCACTGGTTAAAAGCATCGTGGGGATTAACATCTCCTGGGGCACCTGGTTTATCGCTTTCCTGCCGGTGGGTGTACTGCTGATCCTCGTCATGCCGCTACTGGCTTACTGGTTCTACCCGCCGGAAGTAAAAGTGAATGATGAAGTCCCGCTGTGGGCCGCACGTGAGCTGGAGAAACTGGGCAAGCTGTCGCGTAACGAAATCCTGCTGTTGGTCTTTGTATGCTGCGCGCTGATGATGTGGATCTTCGCTGCCGCCTGGATTGAACCGGCAATGGCTGCCCTATTGATCATTGGCCTGATGCTGTGGACCGGCGTGCTGGAATGGAACGATATCACCGGTAATAAAGCCGCATGGAACACCTTCGTGTGGTTCGCGACGCTGGTCGCTCTGGCTGATGGCCTCTCTTCAACCGGCTTTATCGGCTGGCTGGGTAAAGAAGGCGGAATGCTGATGAGCGGAATTTCCCCGGGTGTCGCCACTATCGTGCTGCTGCTGGCGTTCTATCTGCTTCACTATCTCTTTGCCAGCACCACCGCACACACCACCGCCCTGCTGCCCGCGATGCTAACCATTGCATCGACTATTCCGGGTATGAACATGAATGTGTTCGTGATGCTGATGGTGACCTCACTGGGTATCATGGGGATCATCACCCCTTATGGCACCGGCCCAAGCCCGATTTACTACGGTAGCGGCTATCTGCCGACCAAAGATTATTGGCGCCTTGGCACCATCTTTGGCGGTATCTTCCTGGCCGCTCTGCTGTTCATTGGCTACCCGTGGATGTCTATGATGTTCTGATTCATAACCGTCGGAGGACAACCTCCGGCGGTTTTATTTTTATGGAGTGAAGAGCTATGTCGAACAAACCGTTTTTCTACCAGAATCCCTTTCCGCTAGCCCACGACGATACTGAATACTACCTGCTGAGTCGTGAACATGTCTGTGTATCCGAGTTCGATGGTCAGGAAGTGTTAAAGGTGGCACCAGAAGCATTAACCCTTCTTGCGCAGCAGGCCTTTCATGATGCCGCCTTTATGCTGCGTCCATCGCACCAGCAACAGGTTGCCGCCATTCTCAGCGACCCACAAGCCAGCGAGAACGATAAATACGTTGCCTTGCAGTTCCTGCGCAACTCTGAAATCGCCGCTAAAGGCGTTCTGCCAACCTGCCAGGATACCGGTACCGCCATCATTATGGGCAAAAAAGGCCAGCGTGTGTGGACCGGCGGTGGTGATGAAGCGGCGCTGTCACAAGGCGTGTACAACACCTATATCTCTGACAACCTGCGCTATTCCCAAAACGCCGCGCTGGATATGTATAAAGAGGTGAATACCGGAACCAATTTGCCTGCACAAATTGACCTGTATAGCGTTGACGGTGATGAGTATAAATTCCTCTGCGTCGCTAAAGGCGGCGGCTCAGCAAACAAAACCTATTTGTATCAGGAAACCAAGGCACTGATTACCCCGGCGAAGTTGAAAAACTATCTGGTTGAAAAGATGCGCACGCTGGGGACTGCGGCCTGCCCGCCGTATCATATTGCCTTTGTCATCGGTGGTACCTCAGCGGAAGTTACGCTGAAAACGGTGAAGCTGGCATCTGCGCGCTACTACGATGGTTTGCCAACCGAAGGCAACGAACATGGCCAGGCATTCCGCGATGTGCAGTTAGAACAGGAATTGATAGTTGAGGCACAAAATCTGGGCCTCGGCGCACAGTTTGGCGGCAAATACTTCGCCCACGATATTCGCGTGATCCGACTGCCGCGCCACGGAGCATCCTGCCCAATCGGCATGGGGGTTTCCTGCTCTGCCGACCGTAATATCAAAGCCAAAATTAACCGTGACGGCATCTGGATTGAGAAGCTTGAACATAATCCAGCGCAATACATCCCGGAATCATTGCGTCAGCAAGGTGAAGGCGATGCGGTCAGCATCAACCTTAATCAGCCGATGAACGAGATCCTGGCGCAGCTGTCTGCGCATCCGGTCTCCACCCGCCTATCGCTGAATGGCACCATTATAGTGGCGCGTGATATTGCTCATGCCAAACTCAAAGAGTTGCTGGATAACGGCGAGGCGCTGCCGCAGTACGTGAAAGATCACCCAATCTATTATGCTGGCCCAGCTAAAACACCTGAAGGGTACGCCTCCGGTTCATTAGGCCCAACGACCGCCGGACGTATGGACTCATACGTCGATTTACTCCAGTCGCAGGGTGCGAGCATGGTGATGCTGGCGAAGGGTAATCGTAGCCAACAGGTCACTGACGCCTGTCATCAACACGGCGGTTTCTACCTCGGTAGCATCGGCGGCCCGGCAGCAGTACTGGCCCAAACTAGCATCAAGAGCCTGGAATGCGTGGCCTATCCTGAGCTGGGTATGGAAGCTATCTGGAAAATTGAAGTCGAAAACTTCCCCGCATTTATCCTGGTAGATGATAAGGGTAATGACTTCTTCCAGCAGATCCAAAATACTCAGTGCGCAAGCTGCCACCTGCGATAAACACTCGATTTTAAAGCCCCTTCAGGGCTGAGGAATCCCCAGAAATAAGGTCAGGCACGGTGTGCGCCCTCTCCCTTTTTAAGGGAGAGGGCTGGGGCGAGGGTTAATGCACTGTAATTAAAGTGAATTTTATTTCCCTTTCAGATCCAGCCAGCCCCTCACCCTAACCCTCTCCCCAAAGGGGCGAGGGAACCGAACAGTGCGAATTTCCCTGTCAGAGCAATACATTAGCCTATTTGTTAAATTATAAAAATTTACTGGGGATACCTCAGCCTTCAGGGGCTTTTTTTCTCTGGATAAACGTATCCATATTTATGCAATATCACGCTTTACTCAGCCGCCCTATCTAATTAATCGCATAAACGAAAACAATAAATAAGACTATTCCGAAGCATATTTCGCATCTAAACCTATATTTCACCACCTTTCCCATAAATTTAGGTAGTTATTCATTTAATACAATACCGATATACTTCTTCTCGCCCCGCCCTCATGAATTATTAAATTAATACATTGATTTTATTAAGGTTATCTAAAATGAGAAGAATATCTCTGGCAGTTTTGATTATGGGTAGTTTATCAAGTGGAGTCGCTTTCGCAGACAACCAGAGCGTTTCTATTGGTTATGCACAAAGTGACGTCCAGGATTTTAAAAATATTCGCGGTGTTAATCTGCAGTATCGCTATGAATTTGACTCACCTTTTAGCGTTGTCGGCTCATTTACCTATATGAGTGGCAGCGAAGACCGTAATTATTATGTTGATTCTGATGCGGTCAATACCAATATTGATGTGAAGTACTACTCATTAATGGTGGGCCCGGCTTATCGTATCAACGACTATGTTTCCCTGTATGCGCTTGGTGGCGCGGCACGAACCAAAGCCGATGCGGATGTGAAATGGTTAAACGCAGGCACCAATGACATCATGCGCGATAGCGAATCCTACAAATCGACCTCTTTTGCCTATGGCGCTGGCATCATTATCAACCCGGTTGAAAACATGACCGTCAACGTGGGCTACGAGGGAACGACAGCAGACCTCGACGATAAATACAGCGTTAATGGTTTTAACGTTGGCATCGGCTACCGTTTCTGATCGCATAAAACTCCATTTCTCTCCCTCACCCAGGGAGAGAAACTAAATTTATACTAGACAAAAACCCATCTATTACGCTGAACATTCCCTACATAAATCACATATTCAGCCAAAAATAATTTTGTATAGTAAACAACAGTAATACACTCCCCTTCGAACTTATCCACCTGTGGGGAAAACAGATGCAACTAGGGATAGATATTGGCGGCACAAAAATCGAAGCCGTAGTGTTAAACGAAAATGGGGATACCGTTTATCGCCAGCGTTATGCCACGCCCAAAGAGAGCTACCAGCGTTTTTTTCAAGCCGTCATCACTGCCATCACCGACGCACGTGAGGCAACGCAGAGCCCCCTCACCATCGGGCTTGGGATCCCGGGAGCTGCCGATGCTGACGGCCTGATTAAGAACTCCAATATTCTGGTACTCAATCAACAACCCTTCATCCAGCAGCTCGAAGAACAATTGGTAATGCCAGTCGCGGTCACGAATGATGCCAACTGCTTTACCCTTTCAGAAGCTATGGACGGCGCAGGGAAAGGTTATGGCGTGGTATTTGGCGTTATACTCGGCACCGGTTGCGGTGGTGGTCTTTGCGTGGATCAGCGACCTATTACCGGGCCTAATGCCTGCGCCGGGGAGTGGGGGCATAATTTTCTGCCGCATTATCAAGCCGAGAGGGACGGCGCCCCCACCGCATGTTATTGCGGACAGATAAACTGCATTGAAAGCTTCATCTCCGGCAGTGGCCTGGAACGGCAATATTTTCAGAAGTTCGGGCAACATGTTAGGGTGCCTGGAATAATTGATATGCTGAATAAAGGTAATCCACAGGCAGCACAACTCTGGGATCTGTATCAGGATCAGCTAGCACGCGCACTGGCCGGGATCATCAATATGCTCGATCCTGACGCTATTGTATTAGGCGGTGGCGTATCGAATATTAAGCAGCTGTATCCCGGCCTGCAGTCGCGTATTGCGCGGTATGTTTTTGGCAAGCGGTGCTGTACACCGATTATTCAAGCACAGCACGGTGACAGCAGCGGCGTTCGTGGTGCCGCCTGGCTTGGCGCACAACGCTAACGACGAAGAGACAAAGAAGAGATGACAAAGACAGTCAGAATAAGAGATATCGCCGCAGCCTGCGGCGTTTCCCCTGGCGCGGTGTCCCGTGCGCTTAAAGGCCAGCCCGGCCTCCGGGAAGAGACGCGTTTACGCATCATTGCCGTTGCAGAACAGCAGGGATACGATTTCTCTCGTTTACGCAGCGATAAAATCAAGCGAGTACTGTTTTTACTCCATCGTCAGCATAATATCAGCCGCGCAATGCCTTTCTATTCGCCGTTGTTTCTAAGCCTTGAGTCCGCTTGTCGAGAACAGGGCATCGCACTGAGCTTTCTGTCCATCGGCCCAGGTGATGCCGTGGCCGATCGCGTCATGCTGCATCAACCCGATGCGCTGATCTGCGCAGGATTTTTCGAACCCGAACTGCTGGCGCTGCTTGAACAGCTTAAACTCCCGCTGGTGCTGGTCGATCTCTGGGCACCGAATTTACCCTGTATCAACCCAGACAATATGCAGGGCGGCTATCTGGCAACCCGTCATTTGCTCGAACAAGGGCGCAAGCGCATTGCCTTCCTCGCCAGTACCCTCTCCCACTACAGCATCCATCAGCGCGAGAAAGGCTATCGCAAGGCACTCTATGAGGCTCAACTCCTCATGCCGCCTGAGTATGAAGCCATTGCCCCACCGCAATTAGATACGGAACGATCGCTGCGGCAAGCGATTGATGAATTGCTTGCACTGCCTGAACCTCCAGACGCTATTTTTGCCTACAACGATGCTACCGCGCTCCTGGTGCTACAGGCTTGCGCTCAACGTGATCTACGGGTGCCTGAAGATATTGCGGTGGTGGGGTTTGATGATATTGAAACAGCGGCCTGGGCTCAGCCCGCGTTAACCACTCTGGCAGTCGATAAAGACCGATTAGGCCAGCAAGCGCTGGAAATTCTGCTGGATAATAAAACGGATACCAACCTCTTATTGCCTGTTCATCTGATGATCCGCGCCAGTTCTGGGGCCTAAATGGACGGCCTTTTCCAGGCAGCATTTGGTCAAGGAGAGGACGCTATTTCGAGTCAATAGTGGCAGATATTTAAAAATAAATGAATAAAGCATCGTCATATGGCGGAGAAAAACGATAATAAGTTCGTGATAATTATTGTTCCCCAGGAAATACGATGCGTAAATTTGCCTTCAGCGTGTTCACTCTGTTGCTCACGGCCTGTTCTTCAACACCGCCCCCAATGCTGACTAAAATAGATTCATTGGAAATTCCAGTCGTTCAGAATATTTCTTCAACAACATCTCCCGCAGAGATGACCTCACTTCATCAGGAAAATAAGTCAATCATTGATAATCTCACCTTAACACTGAAAACAGATTATCTGCTCGATGTAAAAACCGCTGATATATTTGATGATCATAGCCAGGCGCATCAGGTTTATCAGACACTGTCCAAATTAGACCAGATACGGTTAGTCAATAATCTTTACTTAAAAGAAAAGAACATGGATGGTCTGGTCAAAGTAAATAGTTCGCTGGTTTCTCTGGTGCAAGGATAAAAAAATCCCCTGTATACAAAATGACAGGGGATTTTTTTTAGTGCGGTTATCTATTGACCGAATCGATAGCTTACGCCAGCCATCACAGAACTGATGTCACTACTGATACCAATCTGATTCTCATTACCCACGTTACTAACCCATTGATATTCCAGTCGGCCAGACCAGTTGTCATTAAAGGCATACTCGGAACCCACAGCCAGCACCGGACGGATACCGGTATCAAAATCATTGTGGCCTTTAATATCAGACTCTGCGCGGTATCCCATTAATCCTGCACGGCCATATAGATCCCAATCATTGGTCAAACCGTAGCTGGCTTTCATCGACACCTGCAGTCCCTGACTTTTCATCTGAGCACCTGAGCTATTATGCTGACCGTGAATCTGCATATTTCCCAGATAATCATACCCTCCTTCGACAGCCAGCCATGGGGTAATCTGATAACCGGTAAATATACCGCCACCCACATTATCACGGTCTAAATTTGTATGCTGTCGAGTATTGGCATCAGAATAATGTGTCCAACCAAATTTAGATCCTGCATACCAACTGCCAACATCCGCAGCAGCAAAAGCGGTAGTCGCAGTAAAAGCATTCACAATGATTAATGTAATAAGCGTTTTTTTCATGTTAATCCTATCGTCGAACCGTTAGTAGAAATAATAAAAACAATGGTTCTACAGTAAGATATAAGCGTTAAATTGATAATCGCTAAGTTATTTAAATTTGGACAAATAACTCGATTTGAATCCATCTGAAAATAATATTTTCTTTTCCAATGACACGATCAGGCTGGCATACACGTTTTTTTCAGCGATTGAAGCCCATCAGGTGATATTGATGGTTGACGCCAGCAACAGCATTCCTGTTGGCTACCGATTCGACGCGTGATCCAGGTCTCCTTGCGAGCAGAAACTGCACATCGGGAATATTCCTGTGTTCAATATCACAGTTGGCGACAGAATGAAGTGACGGGATACGGTTACGAAAATATTCTACAAACGTTTCGATAGGGAAAGCCAACGAGAATTGGGAATGTAAGTTGTTGAAAGTGGCGGAGAGAGGGGGATTTGAACCCCCGGTAGAGTTGCCCCTACTCTAGTTTTCGAGACTAGTCCGTTCAGCCGCTCCGGCATCTCTCCGTTTTGATAGTTGGCATCATGCCGCGTTATTTGGCATTTTAACAGAACCAGTCTATTCAATTGCGTTCAAGTGACGAGTTTGCGAGCAAAATGATGATTAAATGGCCCTGGAAAGCAAGTGATACTACCGATAAAGCCGAGTTACCGTGGGCTCAGGCCCTGGCGATCCCCCTATTGGCGAATTTAACCCACGACGAGCAGGCTAAGCTGGTGCAGCTTGGCGAACGTTTTTTGCAGCAAAAGCGGTTGGTATTCTTGCAAGGCTTAGTCGTTGAACCGGTTACCGAAGCGCGAATTGCGCTGCTATTTTGCCTGCCAATCATGGAACTGGGGTTAGACTGGCTCGACGGTTTCCATGAAGTGTTGATCTACCCGGCGCCGTTTGTTGTGGATGACGAATGGGAGGATGATATCGGCCTAGTACACAATCAGCGCGTAGTACAGTCCGGACAAAGCTGGCAGCAAGGGCCAATTGTTCTGAACTGGTTAGACATTCAGGATTCGTTTGATGCTTCTGGCTTTAACCTGGTCATTCATGAAGTGGCACATAAGCTTGATACCCGCAACGGCGATCGTGCTAGTGGCGTACCTTTTATTCCCCTGCGCGAAGTCGCCGGATGGGAACATGACCTGCATGCGGCGATGAATAACATTCAGGACGAAATTGATTTAGTCGGCGAAAACGCCGCCAGTATTGATGCCTACGCGGCGACCGACCCGGCCGAATGTTTTGCCGTGCTCTCTGAGTATTTTTTCAGCGCCCCAGAACTTTTCGCCCCGCGCTTCCCGGCGCTGTGGCAACGTTTCTGTAGTTTCTACCAGCAGGATCCCCTTCAGCGGTTACGGGATAATAATAGACACGATGAAAAATCCTCGGTAGTACACTAAAACAACAGCTTGCGCTAAATCCAGCCAATTGAATCAGCAAGTTAAATTTAGTGTTGACACAATTATCGTGTACCAGTAGTATTCGCCTCGTTCACACGATTCCTCTGTAGTTCAGTCGGTAGAACGGCGGACTGTTAATCCGTATGTCACTGGTTCGAGTCCAGTCAGAGGAGCCATATTTAAGAAGCCTGCTTAGGAAACTAAGCGGGCTTTTTGCTTTTTACTGTCTCAAAAAATCTGGCCACAGCCCCCCTTTTCACCCTTCACCACCATCACAGCTTCGAATTACCTCACTCACACCATAATTGTTCCCAATAACTGACGCTGCAAAAACACATCATTTTTATTTCGCGCTCTATCACTTACATAAATAAACATCAGCAATTCAAAATAGATGTGCCTATATATTTAATTCCCCCTATAACAAAAGCGCTGAAATCAATCCAGACGAACTATCTATTTGGCATCCAACCAATATCTTTGAAATCAGCCAGTTGGTTGTCACTCGATACCCTAACTATCATTATCGTTATAAGGAAATTAACATGCAGTTGGACTTCACACTTCAGTTTACGGATAACGCCTGGTATCCCACTCTTGATATTAATAACTTTAAATCCGTAACGGGTAGCAACATCAATATTCAGGAAAAAATGGTTCTGTCATTTAGCGCTCCGGGAAAAATAACCGAAGGGGATATCACCGTCACCACAAACCCATGGTGCGAGCTTAAGACGGCAATTGAGTCGAGCGAAATCTCCAGCGGTATTTTTGATATCAAACTAACCATTACAGCCGCAAACGGGGCCATCAATGATGCCATCGACAATATTCACATGGGGGTAAACGTCTCATCTGATTCCGCGGCGAAATGGGAAACCTTCAAAAACACCTTTACCATTGCCGCTGATGAAGAGACGCAGACCACGGGTGAGCTGTTGGTGACCTGCGCCACATTCCCCGCCGGACTAGAAGAAACGGCATTAGAGCTGGTGTTAGTGCGCGGTGAGAAAAGCGAGGTTCTCAATCCAACTGCGGGAACAAACGCTTTCAATATTGATGCCGGTTCCTACGCTGTTTCGGCGGCAGAACTGCGTACGGTCGATGGCACCGTACGTGCCCAAGTCAATCTGAGTGCTGAAACACTGACCATCACGAAAGGTCAACGCACCTCACTCACTGTTGCTTTCGAGCAAGCTGAACTTAGCACCACGCTGGACATTACGATTGACCTGGCCGCAGACCATGCGCTGTTCAATGAAGCGATGAGCCTGACCTACCTTGAGAATAACGTTGAAAAACAGCATTTCACGTTATTGGCCGGCCAGAATCTGCGCCTGGAGCAGTTACCCGTTGTAGGCCAGTTCAGTGTGCGCATCGATGATATTAGATTGAATAACGTTCACTATCTGTTTGATGCCATCAATGGCGCCCTGAATAATCAGCTTCATACAGTGATATTAGGTCATGAACAGATTCGTCAGAACGATGACACACAGAGCCAATCAGCGGCGCTCACTGTCATCGTTAAGGCTGAAAAAACCGTTGCTGCCACTTTTGATTTGCGCCTTATTGAGGACAAATCTCTCCCACGTCAATATCATTTCACTCAGTTGCCGATGCAAACAGGTCGCCAAACGCAATCCGTGATGCTTGCCCAGGGTACGTATCAGATAGCGTCCAGCACGCTGATTCACGATGATGTCGTGCATTATATTGATGTCGACTCAACCACACTGAATGTGGACAGCCAGTCCGCCGTTACTTTAACGGTGACGATTACCGAAGGCGCCAGTTTACGCGTGAAAGGTTTCCCTGACTTCTTGAGCTTTGGGGGTTGCGCGGATATGTCGCCGAGTAACGTTGAAGATATGGCCGAGGCCCGCATTTCTTCGCTGTTCAAATATTCCGGCGATGACGGTATGGGCGATGCCTCTGACTATCTGGATCCGGCCAAAGAGCCAACCTCAAAAATTATCCAGATGGCGCGCGATGTTGAAGCGATTACCCATGACAGCGTTCTGCCCGTCATGGTTTCTTATACCTGTAACTTATCGTTAGGCGATGTCGAAAACATTATCGATGATCCGCTGCGCCATAAATTCAGCTTCGCTAACTTCATCCAGGCCCTGAAAATGGCGCAAGCGATGAAGGACGATGAGCACTCGGTACCTGCGGGCTTTATCGTTAACCCGGATTATCTGGGCGAATGTCAGAAGTACGGTTTTACGCCGGACTACGCGATCCCAGTACGCCAGCCCTTAGCTGAAGCCATGGCGCATCACGGCGTGAATATCGACATTCCAGCAGCAATTACCGACACCCTTAAAGGCTATATCAAAGGGGTTAACTGGTTGGTTCGCGTTGTCGCACCGGATGTTGTGCTCGGCTGGCAGCTGAACCTGTGGAGCGTAGGGGGTTCCCAGTGGGTTTATAGCGACTTCACCTATGACGACGTTTTCGACCCAGAAGATGGCGTTAAGAAAAAAATGACCATCGACCCAGCTCTGGCAGGCAAACTTTGTGCCCAGTATGCTCTGTTGGTGGGCGTTTTTGACGATATCGAGTACACCCGTACTGACGGCACTGCCGCAGTCGCCAAAGGCGCTGACTTTATGGCGGCAGACCGCTATGAAGCCGACGATTTTACCGCTCGTGCCTATAAAAATGGTTACTGTTACTCACCGTACGAATGGGATCGGACATTCGATTTCTGTGCTTCCCTGAGCCGACATCTGCGTCAGCCGGTCCTGCCATGGCAGATGCCAACAAGCCGTCTGGCAAGCGTATCCGAAGACGTCGCCTCGCTCGATGAGCAATTCTGGGGAACCGGCGGCAGCTATCTGATGGGGCATGCTGAAATTGGCAACTCAGTAGAGGCTATTAACGCCAATCTGCTGAATATTGAATTCCTTGACGTTCATACCAGCATGATGGGCCGTAATCCGCAGGAGCTGTTCAGTCGCCATGATTGGGATCTGTCGGAACCTAAATATGCTGACTTCCCGTCACGTGGTATTTTCCACGTCCAGGTTGGCGGTGGCGCAACCACCGGCGTGGTGAGCGCAGTGAACCGCAATAGCAGCAGTTGGATGCGTGCGAAGCTGAAAGCTTACCGCAACAATCCTGTGAAATTCACAAAATAACCGCTAACGCTACCCACCGGTGGTGGGTAGCGTTTTTCGCTGCGTTAAATCTGGTAATCCAGAGCCGCCTCTTCAGGCTCCATCGCCTGCCGTTTAATCTCTTCAAGAGACAATCCAGCATTACACAATTCAATAAAGCGCCACACATAGTTACGCTGAAGCTGGCCACGTTTGAGTCCCAACCAAACGGTATTCGCATCGAAAAGATGATGCGTATCCAGCCGTACCAGGCTCCCAGACTCCTGCGGGTCGCCCGATTGCTCGGCCACAAGGCCAATACCCAGGCCCAGATCAACGTAGGTTTTAATGACGTCTGAATCCTGCGCGCTCAGGACAATATCCGGCGTTAACCCTTTCCGGCTGAAGGCCTCATCAATGCGTGAGCGACCGGTAATGCCTTGTCGATAGGTAATTAACGGCCAGCGGGCAATCGCTTCCAGGGTGAGCGGGGTTGTCTGGGTGAGCGGATGATCTTTGGGCACCAGTAGGTTGTGATGCCAACGGAACCAGGGAAAAGCCACCAGCGTGGCGTCATTACTAAGGCGTTCGCTGGCGATACCGATATCCGCGCCACCGCTGTGCAATAGCACATCAATTTCCTGCGGCGTCCCCTGAATCAACTCAAGGCGAACATCGTCGAAAATTTCACGGAATGCCTTAATCACCGGGGGCAGACTGTAACGTGCCTGCGTGTGAGTGGTGGCAATAGTCAGCACACCGGAAGCATCATTAGTAAACAGATCGGCCAGGCGACGCACGTTACTGGCCTCATTCAGAATACGCTCAGCAATGACCAATAATGCTTTACCCGGCTCAGTCATCCCAAGCAGACGCTTCCCACGGCGGATAAAAATCTCAATTCCCAACTCTTCTTCAAGCTCGCGAATATGGCGGCTGACACCGGACTGAGAGGTATAAAGCATATTGGCAACTTCGGTCAGGTTATAGTCCTGCCGCGCCGCTTCACGAATTATTTTGAGTTGCTGGAAGTTCACGCTTCACTCCGGATCAATCAGACATTACGCTATTGTTAAAGTCTGTTGCCCTCGTGAACAAATAATAAAAACCAGCAACTTATATCTGAATGGAATATAAGCTTAGCTGACCAGCTGCAATTCTCGATTATCCAGCATCGGACGGCTAACCAATGAGATCAAAATTTCCTTCACCGCCTGGGCCTCTGGCGTCAGTTGTCCACGTGCCGAAACATTCAGCGACAGCGGCAAACTCATTGAAGGAGTGGTAATGCGCGCCATCCAACCGTTAGCCGCGTTACACAGCGAGCGTGCAGCTGACTCTGGCAGTACAGTGACCCCCATTCCGCTGGCGATTGCCGCAGTGAGCGTTGAGATAGATTCAATTTCACCAATAATTTTTGCCGTTAAGCGGCGCAGCGAAAACGCTTCATCCACGCGGGCGCGCACGGCGCTGTAGTCGCGAGGCAGGAACAGGTTCATTTCAGCAACCGTGGTGAGGTCGACGCTTTGGCCTGGGCAATGACTCGTACCCACCAGATATAAATCTTCTTTAAGCAGCGGCTGGCTCACAATCCCCGCCAACGGCGCACGGTCATAAAGCACCGCCATATCCAGTTGGTTATTGAGCAGTTTTTCATTCAATACGGTACCGCTATTTTCGTGCAGATAGACCAGCACGTCCGGTAGCTCATTACGTACTGCCTGGAGCAGCGGCATAGTGATTGACGATGCTGCCGTGCCGGGCGCAAGGCCAATGGACACGGTACCGCTCAGCGTCTGTCCCACATTGTTCACAGCGAGCTGAGCCTGTTCACACTGACGTAAAATCGTCCGGGCATGGGTATAGAGCACCTTACCCGCTTCAGTCGGGGTAACGCCCCGCTTGGTGCGAATTAACAGTTGCTGATCAAGCTCCCCTTCCAGCGTCGCGACCTGCTGGCTCAGCGCAGGCTGTGCAATATGCAACACTTCTGCTGCCTGAGTCAGGCTGCCGATATCGACGATTTTTACAAAATACTTGAGTCGTCTGAAGTTCATTTTTGCCTCCGAAAGGATCCACTGCCACACTGGCGTTAAGTAATCGGAGGAGTTGCAAGATGCTTGCCAGTTTTTAAAATCCACCTAAAACCCCGCAATCCTATCGCTCAAGGCCTTTTTAGCTGCTGTCAGAAGATTACGATCTGCCCCATAAGGGGTATATCTGCACTTTGACGGTGCAAATGTGCTAAAAAAACAGCAATCCCGTATGAATTGCTGAAATTGTCAGCAAACGAACTTATTAGCGCTTTCATCCTTTGACAAGCCAGAGGGACATCGTTAATATTCGCCTCGTTCACACGATTCCTCTGTAGTTCAGTCGGTAGAACGGCGGACTGTTAATCCGTATGTCACTGGTTCGAGTCCAGTCAGAGGAGCCATATTTAAGAAGCCTGCTTAGGAAACTAAGCGGGCTTTTTGCTTTCTACAATCGAGCATTCAATCTCCGCTATCATTCCAGCCCGCTTTCACGCTCCATACTGTTCAAATTCCACCGCGTCACGCACCTTCACTAACACCGCGCGCAACTGCTCAAGCGTGACCGAACCCAGCGCAATTCGAATAGCCTGAGGGACCGTCTGTGAAGTACAAAAAGGTTCAGCCGTTGATACGGAGATATTATTTTCCATCAGCGCGTTAGCCAGTCTGTCGGCGCGTGATTCATCCGGCAAAGGCAGCCAGGCAAAATAGGAATTCGGGTGTGAGACATAGGGAAGACCGGCAAACGTTTCTCTCAGTATCGCTTGCCGTTTACGGGCATCACGCCGCTTTAGCGTCTCAAAACGGTTAACCGTACCGTCCTCAATCCAGGTGCAGATAACACGAGCGATCAACGATGGCGTATTCCACGTGGTAGCGCGTACGGCCCTTTCCAACGCGGTCCGATACGCGGCGGGACAGACCACAACGCCAACTCGCAACCCGGTTGCCACATTTTTAGAAAACCCGGTGATATACACCGTGCGGTCCGGCGCATAACACGCCAATGGCGGAGGCGGCGAGGGGCAAAGGTAAGCGTAGGCCGCATCTTCAATAATCAATAGATCATGAGCGGTGGCAATGTTTGCCAGTGTTTGTCGTTGGCGGTGACTTAATACCCAACCCAACGGGTTGTGTAATGTCGGCATGACGTACACCGCCCTAACACGCCGTTTTTGACAAAGCTGTTCGAGCGCAACCAGGTCTGGCCCGTCAGCGAATGACGGTATCGCGACAAGCTCAAGATGATAAAGCGCTGCCAGCACTTTAAACCCCGAATAGGTTAAAGCGTCTACCGCCACGACGTCACCGGGATGCAATAGCCCCATCACCGTCACAGCCAGCCCATGTTGCGCACCATTGACGATAATCACACTGTCCGCCGTGGTCTGAAATCCGCGAGTACAAAGGTGCCCGGCAATAATCGTTCGATCGTTTAGCCTGCCGGCGTGCGGCTGATAGCGTAAGTGCGACTCGATATCGCCTGCCAGCGCAATCTGCCTGAGCGCATCACGCAAATGCTCACCCTGCCCCGGCAAAGACGGATAGTTAAAGTTGAGGTCGATAACATCGGTAGCGACGGCTTGTTGGTCAACGCCGTGGCCGTAAGGCAGCGAAATTTCCCGGACAAACGTTCCTCGTCCCGTTTCGCCGCTGACTAATCCCATGGCTTCCAGCTCACGATAGACCCGCGTCGCGGTGGCAAGCGAGACCTGTTCCTGGGTCGACAGCATCCGATGAGTCGGTAGCTGCGTCCCAGGAGAAATCGCCCCGGTTCTAATTAAATGAGCCAATCGGTCTACGATGCTTTTGTATCGTGCCTTCATCAATTGTATCCATGACAATTATTTGATTGTCTTAGATCGTTGAGATTACCATTCGCCCAACAAATGCTCAAACCGACAAACGCTATCGTATAAGTGAGGTGTGTGGTGGATTCAGGATTAGCTAAGACCGATTCAGGCTCGATTTCTGGCTGGTTTAATGGACTGCTGGGTGTGGTGATTTTTAGCGGTTCTTTGCCAGCAACGCGCATTGCGGTGCTGCATATGGATCCTTTCTTCCTGACCTTTACGCGAGCCTCTCTGGCAGGAATTCTGGCGGTTGGGCTGATCGTGGGTTTTCGTCAGAAACGACCTCTTGTTTCACAAATCCTGCCGTTGGTTGTGGTGTCATTAGGCGTGGTTATCGGTTTCCCCCTGCTGACCGCCATGGCGCTACAGCACGTAACGTCAGCACACTCTATCGTTTTTCTCGGGCTGCTTCCGCTGACAACCGCTATCTTTGGCGTTCTGCGCGGCGCTGAGCGCCCTGGAATAGCGTTCTGGATCTTCTCGCTCATCGGCAGTTTTCTGGTTATGGGGTTTGCCCTCTCACAAAGTGCCTCCGTTTCGCTGACCGGCGATCTGCTGATGCTGGCGGCGGTCGCGGTTTGTGGCCTGGGGTATGCCGAGGGAGCAAAGTTAACGCGTGTTCTCGGAGGTTGGCAGGTCATCAGTTGGGCGTTAATTATCTCTCTACCGGTGATGCTGTTTGCCACGGTGGTCACACTGCCGGAGAGTTTTAACCCTATGACAGCGGCAACCTGGGCAGCGTTAGGGTATGTTTCCGTATTCAGTATGTTGATTGGTTTTATCTTCTGGTACAAAGGGCTGGCAACGGGTGGGATTGCTGCGGTCGGCCAATTACAGCTTCTTCAGCCTTTTCTGGGATTGGGTCTGTCCGCCACACTCCTGCATGAAACAGTAAGTCCCATGATGGTGCTGTCAACGCTCGGCGTGATTGCCTGCGTGATTGGCTCCCGCAAATTCTCTCGTTAATATGCCCCGATAAACCACGTACCCACCGGGGCAAAGCGTTTTACAATGCCGCGCGGATCATATCCAACACCTGCATATTGCGCACCGTTTCTTCCAGCGGGATGACGCGCGAGGGTTCGTTCAGTATGGCACTAGAGAAATTGCGGATCTCCGCCTGGTAGCGATCCGACTCACTGACCGGCAGCTCCCGCACACCTTCCGACGTATGCAGATAAACCGTGCCGGCATCATCGAGGAAGGGTTTATCAATGCACAGCATGCCCTTAGTACCGATAATTTCTGCATAGTTACGACCAAATGCATTGAAGCCACAGTGAATGTTGGCAATGAGACCATCGTCGTACTGCAAGAGCGCAGAAAGATTCGTGTCGACACCCTGATCCGTTTCACAGAGCGCTTTACACTGCACCGGCAGGCGTCCGGTAATCATGCCGATAAAGTTTACCGGGTAACATCCAACATCGTATAACGAGCCGCCGCCCAGCGCGGGTTGCATTTTGATGGTATTGGGGCGATCTAACAGAAAACGGAACGACACGTTGATATGGCGAATGTCACCCAGCTCGCCGCTTTCTACCGCCTCTTTGACCACGCGCACCCGGTCGGTGTACTGGTACATAAAGGCTTCCATCAACAGACGGTTGTGTTTTACCGCGATCAGCTGCATCTCCTGTGCTTCGGCGGCGGTTAACCCCAGCGGTTTTTCACACAGTACATGTTTACCGGCTTGTAGCGCGCGAATCACCCACTCTTTATGCAGCGAATTTGGCAGCGGAATATAGACGGCCTGAATAGCGTCATCAGCAAGCAACGTGGCATAGTCGTCGTAGCTCTGGTCCCACTCACCTGTCGGTAACTCGGCTTTATTGCGGGAGGCGACAGCGTAAACGCGCGCATTTTCAGCACGGTTAATGGCTGGAATCACGGAATTTTTAGCGATTCGGGCGTAACCCAGGATGCCCCAGTTAATCACATCACTCATTCAATACTCCTTTTTAATCGGTGGTGTTGCTGAGCGTATACACCTTAGCAAAAAGCCCGCATCAAGCGGGCTCCAGGCAATACACAGTCATACACTCACAAGGCATGTTGTGAAGTACTGATGTTCACCGGCATACCGGAACGACGTTCTAGCGTCGCGCTGGCACGTCCTGCATCAACTCCTTCCCCTGCGGTAAAACTACGCAGGGCTGGCGTAATAGGCAATGGAACTTTGTTGTCTGATTCATATTCTGCGCGGTTGCGCGATAACGGTTCGTGGACTTCAACCCAGCGGCTACCGTCCGGCTCTGTGGTGTATTTCACCGGCTGGTCGATAATCTGCACTCGCGTCCCCACTGGGACGTTATCAAACAGGTATTTAATATCGTCATTACGCAGGCGGATACAACCCTGGCTCACGCGTAGCCCGATACCGAAGTTAGCATTGGTTCCATGAATGGCATATAGACGACCAATATAGATGGCGTACAGTCCCATCGGATTATCTGGCCCGGCGGGGACATATGCTGGCAGGCTTTCCCCCCGTTTGGCGTACTCACGACGGGTGTTCGCCGTTGGCGTCCAGGTGGGGCCCTCCGTCTTACGTTCAACGGTAGTCACCCAATTGCGCGGCGTTTCGCGCCCAGCCTCGCCAATACCAATCGGCAGGACTTCAACGGTCTCGCTGTCCGGCGGATAGTAGTACAGGCGCATCTCTGCGACGTTCACCACAATTCCCTGTCGTACCGTATTCGGTAAAATCAACTGCTGTGGCACCACCAGCGTAGAACCAGATTTCGGCAGAAAGACATCCACATCAGGATTCGCCTCCAGCATATTGCTCAATCCCTGCCCATGCTGGGCGGCAAACGCCTCCAGCGGCAGGTGGTTATTCTCCGGCACCGTGATATTTAGCGTGCTGCCCACCAGTCGACTTCCCTCAGGGGGGAGTGGATACGTCACAGCAAGCGCGCTGTGGCTGCAAAATGCCAACACCAGCGTACACAATAGGTTAACCCGAGGTTTCATTTCCCTTTCCTCATTCACGGCAGATATCGGTTAATTATAGCTTTTTTCGCTCGCCACGCTGCGATTACCTTCCCAGAGAATAATGTGCTTAAAGGTTAATCAGTTGTTATGTCGACGCGGGCTAGCGCTTTTGTTTCATCATCCGCTGGCATACTATCGGGAAATGCTGCAGATTCGACACAAGGAGCGAACGATGAGTAACACGGGCGTAAATTTGACCCCTGAGCAAGCACTGGACAAACTCCAGGCGCTGTACGATCAATCGGTAAAAGCATTACGTGACGCGATTCGTCTGTTCATTGACGACCGCTCCCTGCCCAGCGCACAAGCGCGGGCCAACGGATTATTTGTCTACCCCCAGCTTTCCGTATCGTGGAGCGGATGCGCGCATAAAGCACAAAAAACCCGTGCTTTTGGCCGCTTTACCCACTCAGGCTGTTACACCACCACCATTACCCAGCCAGGGCTGTTTCGCAGCTATTTGCTCGAACAACTGACGCTGCTGCATGAAGATTATGATGCGCAGATTGAGGTCAGCGCCTCCCAGCACGAGATCCCTTTTCCGTATGTGATAGATGGCCTGAATCTTGATCGTTCGATGAGTGCAGATCTCACCCGTTTCTTCCCCACGACCGAATTGTCGCAGATTGGTGATGAGACGGCTGATGGCCTGACCCATCCCACCGAGTTTTACCCGCTCTCACACTTCGACGCGCGACGCGTAGATTTTTCCCTGGCACGTCTACGCCACTATACGGGGACGCCAGTCGAGCATTTCCAGCCGTTTGTGCTGTTTACTAACTACACCCGTTACGTCGACGAGTTTGTGCGCTGGGGCTGTAGCCAAATCCTCGACCCCGATAGCCCGTATGTCTCGCTTTCCTGTGCTGGCGGTATCTGGATAACCGCCGATACCGAAGCCCCGGAACAGGCGATTTCTGATTTAGCGTGGAAAAAACATCAGATGCCGGCCTGGCATTTGATCACCAAAGACGGTCAGGGGATCACCTTGATCAACATCGGCGTAGGGCCGTCCAACGCGAAGAATATTTGCGATCACCTGGCGGTGCTGCGTCCCGACGTCTGGCTGATGATTGGTCACTGCGGCGGTCTGCGTGAAAGTCAGTCGATCGGCGATTACGTTCTGGCACATGCCTACCTGCGTGACGACCATGTCCTGAACGCAGTATTGCCACCGGACATCCCAATCCCAAGCATTGCAGAAGTGCAGCGCGCATTATACGACGCTACCAAGCAGGTCAGCGGAATGCCGGGCGAAGAAGTTAAACAGCGTCTGCGCACCGGTACCGTCGTCACAACGGACGATCGTAACTGGGAGCTGCGCTACTCCGCCTCTTCGCTTCGCTTCAACTTAAGCCGTGCGGTGGCGATTGATATGGAAAGCGCCACCATTGCAGCCCAAGGCTATCGTTTCCGCGTTCCCTACGGCACGCTGTTGTGCGTGTCGGACAAACCGCTGCACGGTGAGATTAAGCTGCCAGGACAGGCCAACCGTTTTTATGAGGGGGCTATTTCGGAGCACTTGCAGATTGGTATTCGCGCCATTGATCTGCTGCGTGCCGAGGGCGACCGCCTGCACTCCCGTAAACTGCGCACCTTTAACGAGCCGCCATTCCGCTAAGCACAAGACATTAAATATCACAGCAAAGCCTGTATAACAGCAGGCTTTTTTATCGATTTAGGAAGGGAAATAGAAAAGCAAAAAGCCCGCTTAGTTTCCTAAGCAGGCTTCTTAAATATGGCTCCTCTGACTGGACTCGAACCAGTGACATACGGATTAACAGTCCGCCGTTCTACCGACTGAACTACAGAGGAATCGTGTGAACGGGGCGAATATTAACGGGGTACCCCGTGGTTGTCAAAGCCTGTTTGGCACAAAACAATTCGTTTGCCGATTTATTCTGCAATTCGTTTAAAAAGCATCTTCAGTCGCCGATTTATCCTTCAATCAAGGCGATGCGCTGTCTGTTTTTTTCGCAGGCATATACTTCCACGCCCAGCGACCCGTTCTCAAACGGTGGTAGAAGCACGTTGCACGTGTTGCCCAGTCGAGGAACATCCCCATCCAGACACCGACCACGCCCATTCCCAGTACAATCCCCAGCACATAGCCCACCACCACACGGCACCCCCACATGCTGAGCATAGAGACCCACATGGCGAAGCGAACATCGCGAGCACCTTTAAAGCCCGCCGGAAGCACCCAGGAGGCCGCCCAGATAGGCATAAAGGCGGCGTTCATCCACAACAGGACTTTCACCACCTCTTTAACATCTTGTTCTTGGGTGTAGAACGAGGCAAAAAGTCCGGCAAACGGTGCGGTGCCCCAAGCTATAAGCGTCAACACAATGGTCGACATCCAGAAAACATGGCGCAACTGTCGTTCAGCCTGCGCCAACTGCCCGGTGCCCAGACGTCTGCCGGTGATGATGGTTGAGGCCGATCCGAGGGCGTTTCCTGGCAGGTTAATCAGTGCCGCCACCGAGAAGGCGATAAAGTTACCGGCAATGACTTCGGTACCCATCCCGGCGACAAACATCTGAGTCAACAGCTTACCGCCGTTAAACAACACGGACTCAATACTGGCGGGAATACCAATGCCCATCACTTCCCAGATAATGGCGAAGTTGAGCGGCTTGAAGTAACTTTTCAGCGGAATACGCAGCGCCGGGTTGAAGCCGACCATCAGCACAATGATGGTCACCACCGCGCCGATATAACGGGAGATGGTCAACCCGAGCCCGGCACCGGCAAAGCCCATCCCGTCCCAGGAGAAGATCCCGTAAATCAAGATGCTGCTGATAATGATATTAAGGATATTCATCCCGCCATTAATCATCAGCGGAATTTTGGTGTTCCCTGCCCCGCGTAGCGCGCCGCTACCAATAAGCGCAATCGCCGCCGCAGGATAACTTAATACCGTCAGCTCAAGGTAAGTTAGCGCCAGCGCTTTAACTTCTGCATTGGCATCACCGGCGACAATATTGATGATCTCAGCGCCGAAATAGTGAATGATCGCGGCCAGCACTATCGCAAACAGAGTCATGATTACCAGCGACTGCCGCGCCGCCGCGCGTGCTCTACGCCTGTCGCGCTTACCCAGACTAAAGGCCACCACCACGGTGGTACCAAGGTCAACCGCCGCAAAGAAGGCCATGATGACCATATTAAAGCTATCGGCCAGCCCTACTCCCGCCATTGCCTCTTTCCCCAACCAACTTACGAGAAAAGTACTTAATACGCCCATTAGCAAAACGCAGGTATTTTCCAGGAAGATAGGCACAGCAAGGGGGGTGATTTCACGCCAGAAGAGAACTCGATAACTTTTGCGTTTTTTATACCAGGGGGTACTTGTGACGGCCTGGCGAAGGGCGGCGGTGACGTTCAAAATGGGCCTTAGATCAGAAAGTTGAAACTCCATTTCAAATGATGATGGAGAAATGCTGATCCTGCAAAACATTTTTCCTTAATTTTTGTTGGGAATGACGACAAATTGTTGATGGAATAGGCAATTGCAACACATGATGATAATTGATGTTTGACAAAAATTTTTTCGCCGCTAAGATACGACTCCACACCGATTCCTCTGTAGTTCAGTCGGTAGAACGGCGGACTGTTAATCCGTATGTCACTGGTTCGAGTCCAGTCAGAGGAGCCATATTTAAGAAGCCCGCTTAGGAAACTAAGCGGGCTTTTTGCTTTTCTATTACTTTTGGTCCAATAGGTTACAGTACAAATCCGTAGTGAGAGCCATCCGGCAGTTCAACATCAAAACGTAGTTTTCCACCGGTCGCTTCAACGTAGCGCTTAAGCGTGGACAGTTTCATATCGCGTCCAGGCTTTTCCATGCTGGCGACTGTAGGTTGACGGATTCCCAGCACCTCGGCCATTTCCACTTGCGTTTTCTGCACTTTCTCTCGCAGTTCGGCAAGATGGATGTTGAGCAGAATATCCGCCGCCATCGCCTGCGCATCGGCCACAACGTCCGGTTTTTCATCTGCAAGAAGCTGTTCGAGCGTTCTGCCCATTGTGTTACTCCTTATCATCTAACGTATTCAGATAATCAGTAAATTCCCGGTCAGCAACCGCGATCATCTGATTATAAAAACGTTTTTCATTACCGACCTTGTTACCAGCACAAAGCAGAATGCCGGTTCGGTAAGGATCGAAGGCGAAAAATACCCGTATCGGATCGCCTTGGCTCTGTACACGCAGCTCTTTCATATTGCTGTAGCAGGAACCTTTTATCCTATCAGCATAGGGTCTGGGCAATCCCGGCCCCTTTTCCCGCAGCACGAGTAGCAAAGCCAGCACACTGGCCCGGTCGGTTGCGCAGAGCGTGCTAAACCAATTATCAAATCCATCCGTAGTCTTAATTGTCCACACAGGACCTCCTGAAAATATAGATCACAAACTATATAGATGCAAACCAATAATGGGGATAATGACGTTTTGTAAGAAGAAACGCATACGCGTTTGTCGGGAAGTGGAAAGAACGTTCCGATTTTTAAATTAGGCATGTGCAAACGATTCATCGCGTTGCGGTGCAGGCCGCATAAGCGTTAGGGAGCGAGGTTTACTGATAAATACTTTAATGAAGTCTGCGACAGGCCAGCAGGCTTATCGGATAGTGGCTGGAAATCGCACTCACGGTAAGAAGAGCCATATTTTAAAAGCCCGCTTAGGAAACTAAGCGGGCTTCTTGCTTTACATCCCTTCTATGCTTTCGCGCGCCATCTACGCGTCAACATTTTCTCCGCTTCAACAATCAGGAACATCGCAAAGCCAATAACAAACGTGATAACCCAATAGCGGAACGGCAGCGATTCTGTGCCAAACAGCATCTGCATAAACGGCGCGTAGATAATCAGCAGCTGCAGGACCAGCAGCACGCCGCTCACAATCCAGATCCCTTTATTCTCCAGCAAACCCTTGCTCAGTGAGAAGCCATCCGATACGCGGCAGTTCAGCATGTAGAACCACTGCGCGGTGACCAGCGTTTGCAGTAGCACGGTGCGGATAAACTCTGCCGAGTAGCCGCGCGGTTGCAGCCAGGCCTCTAACACAAAGGCACTGATGGCAATCATCAAACCGACAAACACCACACGCCAGATAGCATAACCATCCATCACATGCAGATTCGGCTTACGTGGCGGCCGGTTCATGATGTTCTTTTCACCCGCCTCAAACGCCAGACCAAAGGACAGTGTTGCCGATGTCGCCATGTTCATCCACAGGATCAGCACTGGCGTTAAGGGAATCAAGTTGCCTGCTAACAGCGCAATAATGATCAGTAGCCCCTGGGCTATGTTGCTAGGGATAATAAACAGGATGGTTTTTTTCAGGTTGTCGTAAACCCGGCGTCCTTCGTGTACCGCTCTGGCGATAGTGGCAAAGTTGTCGTCCGTGAGCACCATATCGGCAGCTTCCTTGGTGACCTCAGTGCCTTTAATCCCCATCGCGATGCCAACATCCGCACGCTTAAGGGCTGGGGCATCGTTCACGCCGTCCCCGGTCATCCCCACCACTTCCTGCTTACTTTGCAATGCCTGCACCAGACGGAATTTATCCTCCGGGCTCGTTCGCGCAAAGATATCGTATTTTTGCGCCGCCTCGCTCAGTTGCTGATCGTCCATCACTTCCAGCTCGCGTCCGGTGATAGCGCTGCCGGCATTACCAATACCCAACATCTGCCCAATGCTCATTGCCGTTTGCGGGTGGTCGCCGGTGATCATTTTCACGCGAATACCGGCTTGTAGGCAGTCGGCAATGGCGGTGATGGCTTCCGGGCGCGGTGGATCCATCATGCCGGCAATGCCGAGCAAAATAACCCCATCTTGTAAGTCCGGATGATCCAGCTCGCGTTGCCCATTCGCAGCAGGCTTCCAGGCAGCCGCCACCATGCGCAGCCCCTCGCGGGCGTATTCTTCAATTTTCGATTCCCAGTAAGGTTGATCGAACGGCTGTAGTCCGTCATCGGTCTGCTGGAATTGGCAGAGCCGGAACAGGACGTCCGGCGCACCGGTAATTAAAATGACCTCTTCGTCACCCAGGCGATACAACGTAGACATGTACTTGTATTGCGAATCAAACGGAATTTTGCTGCGCATTTCGGTATCGAGCGCCGGTAGTGGGATTTTTGCCGCCAGCACCTTCAG
This sequence comes from Kluyvera intermedia, assembly GCF_034424175.1. Classification (NCBI taxonomy): domain Bacteria; kingdom Pseudomonadati; phylum Pseudomonadota; class Gammaproteobacteria; order Enterobacterales; family Enterobacteriaceae; genus Kluyvera; species Kluyvera intermedia. Next base: position 1,851,386 of record NZ_CP139986.1, on the reverse strand, counting down.
CGCCCCTTCGGTCGGCCCCCCGGTAATTTTCCACAGCCCCTGCTCATCTTTCATCAACTGGCTGTCATTACACAGGTCAATCGTTCGCAGGTAGCGCTCCAGCAGGGAGCCCTGAGCGACAGTGACGGGTGTTGGATCATCAATAGGATGAATGTTGCCTACCGGTTCGTAACTGTCTCCCTCGACGCGATAGGTCGTCTGCGCGGTAATCACGGCTTTGACCGTCATTTCATTCATGGTCAGGGTGCCGGTTTTATCCGAGCAAATAACCGTCATCGCCCCGAGGGTTTCGACGGTTGGCAGCTTGCGAATAATGGCTTTGTGACGCGCCATCGCCTGCACACCGAGCGAGAGGATAATAGAGATAATGGCGGGTAATCCTTCAGAAACCGCCGCCACGGCCAGGCTGATAAGCGACAGCATCAGTTCTGAAACCGGCATGTCCCGGAACAGAATACTGAATACAAACAATGCCGCCATCATCACCAGAATTGTGATGAAAATGGTTTTACCGAGCTTGTCCATTTGCACCATCAGCGGCGTACGATGTTTCTCGATGTCCGACATCATCTGGTTGATATGGCCCAGTTCAGTATCGCCACCGGTCGCAACAACAACCCCTTTCCCACCGCCTGAACTCACCGTCGTCCCGGAGTAGAGCAGGTTATAGCGGTCGCCTAAGGGGAGTTCTCCACTCAACGCCTCGGTATTTTTCTCTACGACGGTGGATTCGCCAGTGAGGATCGCCTCTTCAACGCGAAGATTGTGAGCCTCAATAACACGCAGGTCGGCAGGAATACGATCACCTGCGCGAACCACCACGATATCCCCCGGCACCAGCGCCGTTGTGGGAACCGTTTCATGGCTCCCTTGCCTGACCACCACCGCCTCGCTGGAGAGCATATTACGGATGCTTTGCAGCGATTTCTCGGCATTGCTCTCCTGAATATGACCAATCAGGGCGTTAATCACGGCAACCCCGAGAATCACCGTCATGTCTATCCAGTGCCCCATCACCGCCTTGAGCAGAGCGGCAGCCAGCAGAACATAGATAAGGACATCGTTAAAATGCGCCAGAAAGCGCATCCATGCGGGCTTGCCCGGTTTTTGCGGTAAAGCATTCTCGCCATATTGTTGAAGTCTTGCCGTCGCGTCGGAGCCGTTAAGTCCGTCGGCGGTGGAATCAATATTTATCAGGGTTTCTTCAACGGTTTGTTGATAAAACGGACGGCCAGGTTTTTCTGTTTTCATCGTTCCTTCCTCAGCTTTAATCAGAAATCACCTTTACACTCATGTCATTAACGAACAACAAAAACAGGAACATGCGCGTAGCGCACAATACTCGCTGCCTCCGATCCTAATAAATGGGTTTGAATATTAGGGTTGCGCGACCCGACAAGAATCACATCAGCAGAAAGTTCGTCGGCGAGCTTTATCACCTCATCACGAATATTACCGCTGCGGATATGTAGATGAACCTCATCTGGCAACAGATTGATTTTTTTTAACTAACTCAGCCAGTTTTTCTTTCGAATTATTCATCATATATTCATCCATTTTTCGCGCATCTGAAATAAAGCCGCGAGTCAGTTCGGGCGAGAATCGGGGAATGACATGCAGTAAATGGATTCTGCCCGATGCGCTTTGCGCCAGGAACTGCGCATGCTGTAACGCTTTGTCTGCAAGGCTAGTCTCGTAGACATCCACCGGAACAAGAATATTTTTATACATAGCGAGCATCCTTTTTATAACCAATATGATAGTCATTGAACAAATAGAGAACGTATAAAACGCAAGGAGATATGCTTTACAACCGAGTATGAGAAAATAAAGTTGATGATATTAAACGTAGCACAGGAATATCAGAATCCGCCCTTCATTGTTAATCTTTTTAATTATCATAAAGTTATTCATAAGTTTTTGATGCAACTGCCATCAGTAGTCCAATGACTGTACACACCACTAAATTTGGTTATTTACGTTTTATTTTTTCTGCGACTATGCTCAATAACAGGCACTTATCATTAATTTTCTGTCATACACTCCTGGATAATGGAGAAGTGAATGTTCGGTTATAGCCTGATACGTCTTGGTTTTTTTATTATGCTTGCCATTGTCGCCTGCACTGCGATCGGTTTATTTACCTATGTGGTCGTCTCGGCGCTGGCGGAATAGCCTCCCTTTAACTCGGGTAATGACAATTGATAAAACCGTTATTTATTGGGGGCATACAGTGAACCGTTGCGTCTGTCTTTTACCTCTCATCATCTTCACGCTCACGGCATGTGACCCTAAAGTTGAACAGGCCGCGCCCCAGCCACGAATGGTCAAAGTCGCACAGGCCGTAGAAGCGGGTAACGCGCAGCAGCGTGTCTTCCCGGCACGCATTGAATCCGGGGATGCCACCGACCTCTCCTTTAAACGTGCTGGCCAGATTGAAGTCCTCGACATCCGCCAGGGCGCGACAATCAAGCAAGGGCAGCAGCTTGCCCGGTTAAACGCCCGTGAAGCCCAACAGCGCGTCAATGACAGACAAACGGCGGCGACTCTGGCCCAGCGACAGTTCGACCGTTTCCAGACACTTTCCGGCCGCCAGGCGATATCCAAAGCCGAAATGGATGTGCAGCGAGCCAGCCGCGACTCGGCAAATGCCGCGCTGCAGATTGCCCGGGAAGAGTTGAACCAGATGACGCTTATCGCCCCGTTTGGTGGGACGTTAGCGAGCGTGCATGTGCGCAATCATCAGGTTGTCTCGGCCGGTCAGCCTATTGTGACATTGACCCGCACGGATCTGCTGGATGTGGTGTTTAGCCTCCCGGAAAACCTATTCAAGACGCTGGATATCCGCAACGCGCAATATCAGCCTGTCGTCAAAATTAACGCTTTCCCCGGTCGAGAATTTAACGCCGTCTACAAAGAACACTCCGGTAGCAGTGACAGCAATACGCTCACCTGGCAGGTAATTTTAACCATGCCACGCCCAGACGACTTCCCCGCCGTCGGAGGCGTTAGCGGTACCGTCACCATTAATCTTGCCAACCTTCCAGCCGGTGTGGGCAGCCAGACGCTGGTCGTGCCCGTTGAGGCTGTTTTTAACCCGGATAACAGCCCACGCAATGAGCCCCACGTGTGGGTCGTCATCGGCGAAGGCGACACATTACATCTGGAAGACCGCAAGGTCAGCGTAGGGCAAGTCAGCAACGAAGGGATCATTATTACCCGCGGACTGACCGCCGGGGAGCGCGTAGTTGCGGCTGGCGTCGGTGAATTGCATGCAAAGCAGCCGGTACGGATCTGGACGCGTGAGAGAGGGCTTTAATGGACATCTCCCGCCAGTTTATTGATAACCCGATCCGCGTCTGGCTGACGATTCTTCTGCTTGGCGTAGGGGGAATCTTCGCGCTGTTGAATATTGGCAGGCTGGAAGACCCCGCCTTTACCATTAAAACTGCAGTTGTCATCACTCATTATCCCGGTGCCTCTGCCCAACAGGTGGAGGAAGAAGTCACCCTGCCGCTAGAGAATGCGCTTCAGCAATTACCCTACCTGGATAACGTCAGTTCGATTTCGTCCAACGGCTTATCACAAATCACCGTCAATATTGCCTCGCACCATCATTCCGATGAATTGCCACAAATCTGGGATGAACTGCGCCGCCGCGTCGGTGATGCCTCCCGTCAGTTTCCACCGGGTGTCGTTACCCCCTTTGTGAATGACGATTTTGGCGATGTGTTTGGCTTTTTCTTTGCCTTATCAGGGGACGAGTTTAGTAACCCTGAGCTTGTGCGCTATGCCGAACAATTGCGTCGCGAGCTGGTTCTGGTGCCCGGGGTTGGAAAAGTGGCGATTGGCGGTGCGCAACAGCAGCAGATCAATATTGATATTTCCCTGACCAAAATGGCCGCGCGCGGTATTACGCTGACGCAACTCTCCACGCTGCTGGCCCGCCTGAATGTGGTCTCCAGCGCGGGAGAAATAACGTCAGGAACCGAGTCCATTCGCCTGCATCCTACCGGTGAGTTTGAAAATATTAATGAACTGGCCGACCTGATTATCACCCCTTCAGGTGCGGGTGCCGCGACGCGCCTGCGTGATATCGCTACCCTGTCACGCGGGCTAAATGAATCCCCTTCCAGTATTTACCATGCTAATGGTCGAAAAGCCGTCACCATGGGTGTCTCCTTTATCCCAGGCGTTAACGTTATCGACGTAGGACATGCGCTGGAGGCGAAGCTCAAGCAGATGTCGGCAGAAAAACCGGCGGGGATCCATATCGATCTGTTTTACGATCAGGCCGCAGAAGTCGGGCATTCGGTGAATGGATTTATCGTTAACTTCCTGATGGCATTGGCCATTGTTATCGGCGTACTGCTTATTTTTATGGGCGTGCGCAGCGGGATTATTATCGCCTTCTCGCTGGCGCTCAACGTGCTGGGAACGTTGCTTATCATGTACCTGTGGGGCATTGAGCTACAGCGTATCTCACTGGGAGCGCTGATCATCGCTCTCAGTATGCTGGTCGATAACGCTATCGTGATTGTCGAAGGGGTGCTGATTGCCCGCCAGCAGGGTTCATCGCTTTTAACTGCCGTAAATTACATTATCCGCCGCTCGGCGCTGCCGCTGCTGGGGGCGACGATTATCGCTATTCTGGCGTTTGCACCTATCGGGTTGTCGCAGGACTCCACCGGAGAGTACTGTAAATCCCTGTTCCAGGTCCTATTGATTTCGCTGATGTTGAGCTGGTTTTCAGCGCTTACCATCACGCCGGTGTTGATTAAGTGGTGGCTGTTCAAAAATGACAATACGCCGGAAAAAAGTCCCGATACCGATCCTTATAACAAACCGTTTTATCGTCTCTATCAGCGCCTGCTCAATACGCTATTACAGCATAAAGCACCAACGCTTGTGGTCATGGCCGCACTGCTAGCCGCGTCTGTCTGGGGATTTGGTTCAGTACGCCAAAACTTCTTCCCATCGTCAAATACGCCAATTTTCTTTGTCGACCTCTGGCTGCCTTACGGTACTGATATTCAATGGACCGAAAAGATGACCAGCGATATCGAAAAAACCATCAATGGACAGCCCGGCGTGGTAACCACGGTATCGACCATTGGTCAGGGCAGTATGCGTTTTATTCTGACCTACAGCGGGCAGCGCCAATACAGCAACTATGCACAAATCATGGTGCGAATGGATGACCAGCGTAATATCTCCCCGCTCACCCGCCACGTTGACGAGTATATTGCGCGTCATTATCCGCAGGTCAATGCCAGCACCAAGCGGGTGATGTTTGGCCCTTCTGGCGACAGCGCTATTGAGGTACGCATTAAGGGGCCAGACCCCGATAAGCTGCGCCTGATTGCCAGCCAGGTTGATGATATTCTCAGCCGCGATCCGGCCACCGACAGCGTGAGAAATGATTGGCAGAACCGCAGCAAAGTCATCAGGCCGCAATATGTTGCCGCTTTAGGTCGCGAGCTGGGCGTGGATAAACAGGATGTGGACAACGCGCTGGAGATGAATTTCTCCGGTAGCCGTGCCGGGCTTTATCGCGAAGGCAGCGACCTGCTACCGGTTATTGTTCGCCCACCGGAAAGTGAACGCCAGGATGCAAATCATCTCAATAACGTCCTGGTGTGGAGTCAGAGTCGGCAACAATATATTCCGCTGAGTAATGTGGTTAGCGGGTTCTCGCTGGAGTGGGAAGACCCGCTGATTCTGCGCCGCGACCGCATGCGGGTGCTAACCGTTCAGACCGATCCCAATCCGTTAAGCCAGCAAACATCCGGGGATATTCTCGCCCGCGTGAAGCCGCAAATCGACGCCCTCGCCCTACCCCAGGGTTATCATATTGAATGGGGAGGCGACGCCGAAAATTCCCGCGAAGCGCAACAGGGGCTGTTTACCACGTTACCGTTAGGGTATCTGGTGATGTTTGTCATTACCGTCTTGATGTTCAGCTCGGTGAAAAATGCGATCGCCATTTGGCTGACCGTTCCGTTAGCGTTGATAGGAGTGACGCCGGGCTTTTTAATCACCGGGATCCCCTTTGGCTTCATGGCGCTGATTGGACTGTTGAGTCTCAGCGGGATGCTGATTCGCAACGGTATTGTGCTGGTCGAAGAGATTGAACAGCAAAAAGAGCAAAAAATTCAGCATGATGCCATCCTGTATGCGGCCACTTCACGTCTGCGCCCTATTCTATTAACCGCCTTTACCACCGTGCTCGGCCTGGCCCCGCTTTTGCTGGATGTTTTCTTCCAAAGCATGGCTGTTGTGATTATGTTTGGACTTGGGTTTGCTACAATCCTCACGCTGCTGGTACTTCCGGTTATATATGCGTGCTTCCATCGTAAGGACAATACAGAACAACAATGAATGCAACTGGGCTGAATATCATTAAAACGCTGGGATGCATGACAGCGGTGACGTTTTTCACTATCTACAATACCTGGGATCACTACGATTATGACTATCACTGGATCCTAGGGTTTTTAACCTTTATTTCGACCATCGCCACGCCGCTGTTTTTTGTCGTTGCGGGCTATCTTGACGGGCAGTCCCGCCACAGCACCCGCTGGCAGCTTGATAAAATCAAAAGCTTGATCATCGTTTTTCTGTTCTGGGTCACGCTCTATTATCTGTGGGAGCCATATCAGCGCGGGTATTTAATCCAGCCGTGGTTTGTCTTCGCCTTTGTGGTTATCTATACCTTCCATCCGGTCGTCGAGTGGTTAAGCCAGCGGCGTCGGCTTTTTGGTGGCGTGATTGTTGGCCTGCTGCTTTTTTCTTACGGCTACGATCTACTGTCAGCGCTGTACCCTGACGAGCATGTTTTCTCGTTGTCGCCGCAGTACCGCCTGTGGACATGGCTGCTGTTTTATCTGACGGGGCAGCTGTTTTGCGATCCGCAAATTGCGCAGTGGATAAGCCGCAAAAATGTGGTCAGGGCGGCGGTTATCACCATCCCGTTTATTTATCTGTTCACCTGGTTCTACGAACGTCATTTCTTTTTCGCTTTATTCAAGGCAGACCGAAATGCCTTTATTCTGACCGGCTCACAGATCTATATCCTGATTATCGCGCTGGTGATTGCGGCAAACGGCGTCCGTTTTCGCCGTAACGCCGAGTTCAAAGAGGCCATACTTGCCGCCATCAGCAAAACGATGACCGGGGTTTATATCCTGCACTATTCGGTTTTTCACCTGCTGACGGCATTGATACCGGTGACATCCCTGACCACTAAACTCATGCTTATCGTGCTCACGTTTATCACTTCGGTACTCTTCTCTCTTCTGGTGCTCTCTAACGCGGTGGCAAAAAAAGTGATCACCCTTTAAAAACCGAACCGCATCCAGGCAAATAACACGTTACCGTTATTGTAAGTACCTGGAATATAGGTGAACTGGAGGGTCACTCGTTTGTAGCCTGCGGAGAACAGCGGGAAAATAAACGGCAGCGGCACATAGTTGGCAAAATCATCGCGTGCCGTAATTCCCGCAGCGGCGCCCAACCCGAACCGGAAATCTTTGGCATCATCCAGATACCATCCCTTCTCCCAGCCGTAGCCCATCGCAGGCTGCCATTCGTTATGGGAATCTTTAAACATCATGGCAAACAGTGCGCTCCAGTTACCCTCTTCGTTATACCGCGATACGCCCAGGCCACCGCCCCACGGCATCTCGTTGTAATTATCCGTTTTTTCTTTGTCATACATAAAGCGAGCATGCCAGCTCAAAAAAGGCACATACAGGTCATAGCGGTCGGGCTGTTCCCAGGTCTGGGAAACATCGTCAGTCCACGCATTCCACCAGCGGCTAATACGTTGTTCGCCATACACGCCAGGCTCAGCTCGAAGCGAAAAGGTGCTGAACAACAGGGCAATCCAGACAGGCAAGAAAAGGCGTCGCATAGTTACTCCCTCAGCTTAAGCCACGCAGCGGCTTTTATAACTGTAAACCATTCAGCGTCTTTCGTTGCGTGTAAGGAAGATTTTGGGGGGTAAAAGAAAAGGTCGTCTCAGAATAGCCGAGGACAAGCCCCGGCTCAGCCTACGTATTATGAAGGTAAAATAATATTACTGTCTGCCAGCGTCCCCATACGGTTATGCATCGCACAGGCAGATTCAACGATATGCATTGCCATCGCCGCACCGCTGCCCTCGCCAAGTCGCATATCCATATTCAGGTAAGGCACCAGACCTAAATGTTCAAGCGCAATCCTCGCCCCTTTCTCTGCCGAGAAGTGGGATGGGATGAGGTACGGTTTAACGCCGGGTTCAATCTGACAAGCCGCCAGCGCAGAGGCATAGGAGAGGAAACCATCCAGAACCACCGGCAGGCCACAAGAGGCTGCGCCAAGCATCACGCCGGTCATGCCGAGCAGGTCAAACCCACCGACTTTTGCCAGCACGTCCAGGCCATCGCTCGCGTCCGGTTGATTGCGTTCAATTGCACGGGTGACGACATCCACTTTGTGCTGAAGCTGTGATGGCGGCAGGTTAGCGCCAATACCGACCACCGCTTCCGGGGCACTGCCGGTGAGGACGCTCACGACCGCGGCGGCTGGCGTCGTATTTGCCATGCCCAGTTCCCCCACGCCAAACAGCGTGACGCCCTGCTCCGCAAGGCTTCGGGTATAGTTCATGGTCGACAGCAGCAGCGCCTGCGCTTGTTCTGAGGTCATCGCGGCGGTCTGTGCAATGTTGCCGCTGCCGCGCGCCATTTTCATGTCCACCAGCCCCGGGATCGGTTCGGCATCTATGCCGACGTCAATCACGTGTACCTGCGCCCCAGCCTGGGCCGCCAGCACGCAGACACCAGTATTGTTGCGCGTCATATTGGCGGCCTGAATAGCCGTGACGATTTGCGGCGAGACCGCCACCCCTTCATGCCATACGCCGTGATCGGCGCACATCACCAGAATGGCTTTTTTATCGACCTGTGGCGTGCCGTGAAGCCCAGGCATCCCCGCCAGTTGTACCGCCAGCGATTCCAGACGACCAAGGCTGCCAGTCGGTTTAAGAAGCCCATCAATATGTTGCTGTGCACGCGCCATCGCGGCGTTGTCCATCTCAGGGATCGACGCCAACAGTGAAGTCAGTGTTTGCATTATTTTATTATCCGATTCGTTATGCGCTGACTTACAAAAGCGCCAGCAAGAAAATGACTTCACCCAACTCAATACCCGCGCCCAGCGTATCGCCGGTTTGTCCACCGAGCGTTCGTTTTAACAGTTGGCCGAGAATAAAGACGCCAATAAAGGCCACCAGCACTGCGCGCAGACCGTGCATTCCCAACAGAGCAGTCACCAGCGCGCCCCCGATCACAAGCGTTAACCAGGTCTGGCGGAAGGTCACCTTGCCGATAAATAAGTTGCCCAGCCCCTCTTCACGCGCATAGCGATGGCGATACATCAACAGCACCGACGCCGAGCGCCCGGCAATACAGGTCGCGGCGATAGCTGCCAGCATTGGCGTGTCACGTAAGCCCAGCTCACTTATTGCCAGCACTTTCGCCAGCAGGACGAAAATCAGCGCCAGCCCGCCGTGGGTGCCAAGACGACTGTCGCGCATAATCTCCAGCATCTTCTCGCGACGACGCGCCGAGAAAACGCCGTCGCAGGTATCGGCCAGGCCATCAAGATGGAAACCACCGGTCAACAGCGCCAGTGCCAGCACGGTAAAGAATGCCGCCAGCGGAATACCGCACCAGGCCTCAACAATCATAAACACCAGGCCACTTAGCGCGCCAAGCAGCAGGCCAATGACCGGGAAGGTGATAACGCCGTTAACATAACGGTCTAAATCCAGCCCCTGCGACCAGCGTTGCGGCACCGGAAGACGGCTCATAAACGACAGTGTGGCGAAAAACAGTCGACTCATTTTATTTTGACTCCAATCCCTGATACCACCAGCCAGACATCATCTGCCGCCTGCGCCAGTTTCTGGTTCACACGCCCGGCAATATCACGAAAATGCCGGGCCAAACGATTCTCGGGCACAATGCCCATACCGACTTCATTCGTCACTAGAACAATCGGTGACGGGCACTGTTTGCAGGCCGTAATCAGTGCGTCAATCTCAATATCCACCTGCTTTTCCAGCACGGAAAAATCCCAGCGCTCAATCTCTTCTTCATTGCCCGAGGCAAAAAGGATATTGGTGATAAGCGTGGTGATACACTCCAGCAAAATCGCCTCATTGGGATCGTTTTGTGGGGTGATGATTTCGGCAAGATTTTGCCAACGTTCTTCGGTGTGCCAGTGGGCAGGACGACTGTCCCGATGATGCTGGATTCGTTGGGCCATCTCGGCATCAAAGATTGGCGAGGTCGCAATGTAACAGACCCGGGGAGACTGGCTGATTAAAGATTCTGCGTGACGACTCTTTCCGCAGCGGGCGCCGCCGGTCACCAGTATCATGATTGCGTTTCCTGATGTTGCTGCATGGTTCGCAATGTCGCTTGATTATGGAAGGTTCTGACTCAATTATGGAGGTCGGGTGGCGACAGTGTCACCACCCGCTAATGACGGTTACTCGCCTTTCTGCTCGCCCATCACTTTCAATTTTTTAGAGATGTCGCGACGTTCTTTGGACAGCTCAGCATTTTTGATGATGTAGTCATCAACGCGATCTTCATAGTCGCCTTTCATGCTTGCAATGATGCCCTGAATAGCTTCAACGCTCATCCCTGGTTTGATGTAGTCGCTGAGGTTGTCGAGCAGCAGAACACGTTTCTGGTTGTCACGGATCTTTTTCTCAACGTCCTGAATTTCACGTTGCAGTTTGTTCTTACGACGGAACAAACGGACGAATTCCAGCACGTCCTGAAACGAAGGTTTCGTGGTTTCCATTTTTATACCCCTGATAGTTGAGACTCGGATTCGTTAAAACAACGGCTACACGATAAGGTACACATTACTGATATACCCTTCAACCTGAATGATTTGGCGTAGTCACGTTGTCGCAAACAATCATTTTTGCTTTGGGCTCATCATAACCCTAAATTTGGCTGAATCGAAACAACCTGGCGCAAAAGTCGGTGTATCTGCCTTTTATTTACGCAATGCGCGACACATCAGACTCGACAGTAATTCCAGTTGCCGCGCCAGTTCCATACTCAACCAGACATAGCCGTGGATAGGTGTCTCCGTTAGGTCTTCACCTTGGTAATCATTGACCAGCTGACGCAGCTCCGTCGCTATCTCATTGAGCTTTTCACTGTTGGCCTTAATAGGCTGCGGATTACCTTCATACAACGCATGGGCAATGGCCAGAAGCGTTTGTTGAGTCATCTGCTGCGTATCCCGCAGGGTATGGGCGTTAAGCATCAGCAAATGGCTAGGGCGTGTGGCCCAGTGCGCATTGATTTGCAGCTCCAGCATGCACACCAGATTACGGCTGACGGTCTGAATGGCCTCAAATATCCCTTTATGGATATGGGTTTCTTTACTGGCGGGGGTTATCAGCCCGCGCATTTTCACCACATCGTTCAACACCTTTTGCAGATGTTTTTCCAGCCGCGGACGCTCGATAAGATTGGGGGAAAGACCCGCCTGATAGATACGGTTAAACTGAGTGACAAAGTGGGCCATCTGAATGCGCCAGTGAATAAACGCGCGTTGGGGCCAGATTCCGGTAAACAGCATCGCCAACAGGCAGCCAAAAATCACGTCGCCGCTTCGCCAAAGTGCGGTGGTCATATCGCCCGGCGGCGCGCCAACCACCACGCCAAGCGTAATCCCGATAAGCAACGCCTGATACGGTTTTTTGCCCAGCGCCAGCCAACCGCAGAGGAACATGGCGCCCGCACACCAGAGAAGCATCAAGGGCAGCGAGATAAGCTCCAGCTTGAGTGCCACCAGCCCCAGCGCCGACCCCAGAATGGTGCCGCCAATACGCTGAAAAGCACGCGGTACAACGTTACCCCAAAATGAGATGGGGCCCATCACCACCACCAGCGTAATCAACGGCCAGGAACCTTCCGGTATGCTCAGCAGACGGACTATCAGAAATGTCAGAACGAAGGCCAGCGCAATCCTCGCGCCGTGTACGGTACGGTAATTGCGATACAAGCGAATTTCAAAAGGGCTAAGTGACTTATCTGGGCGCACACCCACTCTCCGACAAAACGAAAGCGCAAATTGTACCCGCTCTGGCTAACAACAACCACAGCGATAATCAATCAGGTAAGATCCGTAGCCCGGCCAAGCGCAGCGCCGATTCCGGGGACTCCCGGCGGCGCTGCGCTTGGCCGGGCTACCTTTTATTGAGCGTTAATCATCATGCCTTGTGATGCAAATAGTCGCTCAAACGGGAGAACATTCCGCCTTTACCCACGCTTTCCAGCGTCACCAGCGGCCACTGTGCAACCACTTTGTTACCGTCGAGGAGTTGAATCTCCCCAACTCGAGTGTGCGCGGCAATCGGTGCCTCAAGCTCCTTTTTATCAAGGACATATTTGGCTTTGATATTCGGCACTTCGGCTTTCGGCAATGCCAGCCAGTAATCCTGATCGGTACCGAGGGCAATTTTCTCTTTATCGCCATACCAGATGCGCTCGATTCCCACCTTCATACCATTATGCAAAATTTGCACGGTATCAAAGTTTTGTTGGCCCCAATGCAACAGCTTACGCGCCTGATCTTCACGCCCTTTGGCACTGTCTGCGCCCATCACCACCGCTATCAGACGGCGCTGGCCGTCTACCGCGGAAGCGATCAGGTTAAATCCGGCACCCGAAGTATGACCGGTTTTCAGACCGTCGATATGCATCGTTTTTTCCCACAGCAGCCCGTTACGGTTCTGCTGGGTAATGCCATTCCACGTCAGGCTCTTTTCGCTATACATATGATAGAACTCTGGCTCGCCGTGAATAATGGCGCGGGAGAGTACGGCTAAATCATAGGCCGAGCTGTGCTGGCCCGGCGCATCCAGACCATGAACGGTTTCAAAATGCGTGTCGCGCAGATTCAGCGTTTCAACATAGTGGTTCATCATTTTGACAAACTGCGGCTGCCCACCCGCAACATAATCAGCCAGCGCCACACACGCGTCATTACCAGAGTCAACAATCAGGCCACGGCTCAGATCGCGTACCGTCAGGCGATCGCCCGCTTTTAAGAACATAAGCGAGGAGCCATTAAATACCGGGTTAACCGCCGCCCACGCATCTCGTCCCACGGTGACCATATCGTCCGCCGTAATGTGGTGGCTATCAATCGCACGGTCGACAACATAACCGGTCATCAACTTCGTCAGGCTGGCAGGGTTACGCTGCTGGTGCTCATTACCCGCGGTTAAAATTTGCCCGGTAGTATAATCCATCAGTACCCAGGCACCGGCCTGAATAGCGGGAGGGGTAACGGAAGGAATAGCGGGGGCATCCGCAAATACACACGAAACGCTCGAAGCGAGCAAAGAAACAGCAATCAAAAAACGGGCTTTCAACGGTCAATCCTCAACATTCACAAATTCGTCGTCCTTTTTACGGAAGTTCGTGCTTTCTTACAGGCTTAAATTGCAAGAAAATATGACATACCTCTAATTCCACACGAAAAAATACCCTGTGCTCCATCTTCCAGATCCTGTTGTCGCCCTTCTGATAGGCGTCTAAATCGTTTACCATGGTGACCAAACGCCATACACGGACACAGTTAACGCTATGCAAGAGACTTCCAGCGCGCCAGGATTCCTGTTTCACGACTACGAAACCTTCGGTACCAGCCCTTCCCTTGACCGACCCGCGCAGTTCGCCGCTATCCGCACAGACAACGATTTTAATATTATCGGTGAGCCGGAGGTCTTTTACTGCAAACCCGCGGATGACTATCTGCCACAGCCGGAAGCGGTGCTGATTACCGGTATCACACCGCAGGAAGCCCGTGCCAAAGGTGACAACGAAGCCGCTTTTGCCAAACGCATCCACGATATTTTTACCGTGCCGGAAACCTGCGTAGTGGGCTACAACAACGTCCGTTTCGATGATGAAGTTACGCGCAATATTTTCTATCGCAATTTTTACGACCCGTATGCCTGGAGCTGGCAAAACCGCAACTCACGCTGGGATTTGCTCGACGTGATGCGCGCCTGTTACGCCCTGCGCCCGGAAGGCATTGTCTGGCCTGAGAATGACGATGGCCTGCCAAGCTTTCGCCTCGAGCATTTAACCAAGGCTAACGGCATTGAACACAGCAATGCTCACGATGCCATGGCCGACGTTTATGCCACCATCGCCATGGCGAAGCTGGTGAAAACGCAGCAGCCGAAACTGTTCGATTATCTGTATGCTTACCGCGGCAAAAACAAGCTGATGACGCTGATTGATGTGCCGCAAATGAAGCCGCTGGTACACGTGTCCGGCATGTTTGGCGCGTGGCGCGGCAACACCAGTTGGGTGGCGCCATTGGCGTGGCATCCGGAGAACCGCAATGCGGTGATCATGGTCGATCTGGCGGGCGATGTAACCCCACTGCTGGAGCTCGATGCCGATACTCTGCGTGAACGTTTATACACCCCGAAAAATGAGCTGGGCGAACATTCACCGATTCCAGTTAAGCTGGTGCACCTCAACAAATGCCCGGTACTGGCACAGGCCAATACCCTGCGCCCGGAAGATGCTGACCGCTTAGGGATCAATCGTCAGCAGTGCCTCGATAATCTCAAACAGCTACGAGAAAACCCGCTGGTACGCGAGAAAGTAGTGGCTATCTTCGCCGAGGCGGAACCGTTTGTCCCCTCTGATAACGTTGACGCCCAGCTTTATAACGGCTTCTTTAGTGATGCTGATCGAACGGCAATGAAAATCGTCCTTGAGACTGAACCGCGGAATTTACCGGCGCTGGATATTACCTTTGCTGATAAGCGTATTGAGAAACTGCTGTTTAACTATCGTGCACGTAACTTTCCCGGCACGCTTGATGAAAACGAGCAGCAGCGCTGGCTGGAGTATCGCCGGCAGATCTTTACGCCCGAGTTCTTGCAGGCCTACGCGCAGGAGCTGGAGATGCTCTACGGGCAGTACGAAGGGAACAATGAGAAGCTGTCGCTATTGAAAGCACTGTATCAATACGCGCAAGAGATTGTTTAAGGCCAGAACAAACAATAACGCCGGGTTTGGCGCAAAACCCAACCCGGCGTTAGTTATGCGAATGACATTATTTCTGAACGGTGATAGTCCACGCCGCATCGCCAGACTGCTGGTAATCCGTCACCGTAAAGCCCTCTTCCGCCGCCCATTGTGGGATAGCTTCCGTCGCCTGGGTACAGTCGAACTCAATCACCAGTTGGTCGCCGCTGGCCAATTCTGCCATCGCCGCTTTGGCTTCAATGAGAGGGAACGGGCAAACTTGCGTCACCACATCCAGTTTTATTACAACCATGTTTAACTCCTTAAGCCGTTGCGGATTTCAGTTTGGCTTTCCGCTGCGGGCGAACATACAACATCCACGAGGCGCTCCACACGCCGAGGATCATAAATACCAGGCCAATCCAGCCCTGCCAGGTCATCATTGCCGTCATCACCAGACCGTTACCAATTGAGCAACCGCCTGCGATGCTTGCGCCAAAGCCCATAAGAATACCGCCACCGGCACTACGCAGCGTCGTGCTGACATCAGCGGCACGAACGCGGAACTCGCGGCTGGCTTTCGCCGCAATAAAGGAACCGATAAAGATCCCCAGTACCAGGAACACGCCCCAGTTGAGGAACTTGCTGTCACCGCCGACAAGGAATTGCAGAATATTAGCGGTAGGTGACGTGATGCCAAGGCCAAACATACGACCGGTCGCTTCGCTCAGAGGCCAGGCCAGCAAGGCAATCAGCCCAATCAATACCGCGGTCACAAACGGGTGCCAGCGTTTTTCAAACAGCAAATGGGCAAGGCCGCTGCGACGTGGCGGCAGCGATGCCACCTTCAGCTTCGGTTTGCTAAGCTCTTTACGTACCAGCCAGACGGTAGCCACCAGCAACAGAGCAATAATCGGCCAGACGGAGATATTCAGCGTTTCAGCGATACCGTTGTGCGCCGTGGTGTGTTCACCGAGGAATTTATTCAACCCTGCCGCGTGAGGAGAGCGCATCACCGCACTCATCACCATGTAGGTCACCAGCGCAATCCAACTGCCGATAAGCCCTTCACCTGCACGATACCAGGTACCGGTCGCACAACCGCCCGCATAGACGATGCCAATACCAAAAACAAAGCCGCCCACCACGGTGCCCAGCCACGGGAATACGCCAGCGTCGTACTGCACCAGGCCAAGCTGGATGAGTGCAAAAACGCCCACGCTCTGAATACAAATCGCAATCAACAGCGCATAGAACATGCGGTTATTTTTCGTGATATACATATCGCGAAAGCCGCCCGTCAGGCAGAAACGACCACGCTGCATAACGAACCCCAGTAACGCCCCGCAGATAACTCCGCTTATTATCATGTGCAACATAAATCAATTAACCCAATATTATCAGTCTTAAAATTATTCCCGAGCAGGCCGAACGGCTCCAATAACCAAAAGCTCTATATTATTCCTGATGGTTATTACACGTGCTCTTTTAATCCCCCACGATATTAAGACGAAAAAAAACCGGAGGGCTAAAGCCTCCGGTTTTCAATCAACATCGCAAGAAAATCAGGCGATATCTTCGTACTGCGGAACCGGGTTGCGGAAGCGCTTGGTCACACAGGCCAGATAAACCAGACCGATAGTGCCCCAAATCAGACCCAGAACCATAGAGCTTTGCTCCAGGTTCACCCACAGTGCGCCCACGGTCAGCGCGCCACAGCTTGGCAGCACCAGATAGTTGATGTGGTCTTTCAGCGTCTTGTTACGCTTCTCACGGATCCAGAACTGCGAGATCACGGAGAGGTTAACGAAGGTAAAGGCCACCAGCGCACCAAAGTTAATCAGCGCCGTTGCTGTTACCAGGTCAAATTTAATCGCCAGCAGAGCAATCGCACCGACTAGCAGTACGTTGAACGCCGGAGTACGCCATTTCGGATGAATATAACCGAAGAAGCTGGTTGGGAATACGCCGTCACGACCCATCACGTACATCAGACGAGAAACGCCTGCGTGCGCCGCCATGCCAGACGCCAGAACGGTGACGCTGGAGAAGATCAGCACGCCCCACTGGAAGGTTTTACCCGCCACGTACAGCATGATTTCCGGCTGAGATGCATCCGGATCTTTAAAGCGCGTGATGTCCGGGAAGTACAGCTGCAGGAAGTAAGATGCCCCAATGAACACCATACCGCCGATCAGCGCTGTCAGGAAAATCGCACGTGGGATCACGCGCTCTGCGTCTTTGGTTTCTTCAGATAAAGAAGAGATACCGTCGAAGCCGAGGAACGAGAAGCACAGGATAGTCGCGCCGGTAATCATCGGCACAACGTGTGCGCCTTCAGACCAGAATGGACGCGTGCTGGTCAGCGTACCCGCCCCTTCACCGTGCATAATGCCATAGATGATGAGGCCAACAATCACCGCCACAATACCCATCTGCAGAATCACAATCAGGGTGTTGAAGTTCGCCACGGCTTTAATGCTGCGCAGGTTAGAAACGGTCATAAACCCAACCAATGCCACCACAAAAATCCATGACGGAACGGAAGGCATCAACGCTTCAAAGTAAATTTTTGCCAGCAGAATGTTGATCATCGGCATGAACAAGTAGTCCAGCAGCGACGACCAGCCCACCATAAAGCCAACAACCGGGCTAATGGATTTCTGAGCGTAGGTATACGCGGAGCCTGCGGACGGGAAACGGCGAACCAGCTTGCCGTAACTCAGCGCAGTAAAAAGAATAGCGATCAACGCAAAGGCATAAGCCGTTGCGACGTGACCGTCAGTGAGGCCTGACACGATACCGAACGTATCGAACAGCGTCATTGGCTGCATATAGGCAAGGCCCATCATAACAACCGGAATCAACGTAAGCGTTTTACGTAATTCCACGCGAGAGGTGTTTGGAGTAACGTTATGCGACACGGTCAGTCTCCATTACGGCGACGGCCGGTGCAAAAAAGAAAAATTGCCCCATTTTTTTCTGTTTCCTCAGCGACAACAACTGTCGTTTTTTAAGTAAATATCTATCCGGTACTAAGCCCGGCCTCTTTTATTGGATGATTGTTTTGATGTAAAAAAATAACCGACGTGGGAATCACGTCGGTTAGTCTCGTTTTTTACATTCGACATATTTTGCACCAACCGGAAGCAAAAAAACAAGCGAATGCGATCATGAACAAAGCCGTTACTCGTCTAAATGGCTGATAATTAGACAATCCACAAATCGTAAACCTCAGCGATAGCACTATTTGCTAAAATAGAGGTGATTTACTCCATCGGCATACGTAACGGGTCAGGATATTGGTACTCAAACCTTAGCTCGTGACAGATACGATTACCGTCAATTATCTTACCCTGCCCAGCCCCACTATCGCTGAACACCGGCACCGCTAACCCCAGTTCTCGCGCCATTTGTGGGTAGAAAACATGACGCGCCGGATGTTCTGGGGCACAGATGTTATAAATGTGCCCACCTTTCGGCGCTTGTAATAACAACGTAATAGCAGAAATCACATCTTCCAGATGCACAAGGTTCACCCCGTGCTGACCATCTGGTGCTGATTTTCCGGCAAAGAAACGTCCTGGGTGCCGCGCTGGCCCGACCAATCCCGCCAGGCGCAGGATATCCACCGAAGTCCCCGGCAGTTGATGCAACCAGTCTTCCAGCTCTTTAAGCACTCTACCGCTGGCAGTCACCGGTTCACGACGCGTTGTCTCTTTCACCGTGCCCGCTTCTTTACCGTAAACCGAAGTGGAACTGGTAAAGATAATGCGCGGAATGTTGTGCGCCAACGCGGAATCGACAATTTCCTGCACCGCCTGATGATAGAAATCGTCGCCCTCGCCGCTTCGACGTGCAGGCAAAGTGATAACCAATGCGTCGACGTTCATCAATGCATCAAGATCATCTGTTTCGCACACCAACTGAGGGTCGAGGCGCAACGGGTAGCTATCAATGCCGCACATCCGCGCTGCTTCCACGCCATCTTCAGTCGTTTTACTGCCGGTAACCTGCCAGCCGCGCGCCATTAACGACAGCGCTAATGGCATACCCAGCCACCCTAACCCGACAATTGCCACTTTCTTCATTGCGCTATCTCCTGATTGTTGCCGCACTCCTCTACTACTAAGGCTACGCCACAGCGTCAAAACTGACAATTTATAGTGGCAACATGAATTGATTTAATGAATGAAAAAAGCACTTGCCTTCAATGACAAAAGTGGTTTAGGTTAAAAGACATCAAGTGAATAGTCATTCAACGAGAAATTTATGAGCCGCGTTCAAATTAAACTGCACCATCATCACCATCACCCTGACTAGTCTTTCAGGCGATGTGTGCTGGGAGATATTCAGATCTTCCAGTGGTGCATGAACGCAAGAGAGCCCCCGGAAGATATCTTCCGGGGGCTTTTTTTTTGAACCAAATTCAGCAGGGTAAAAAGGAAAACAGAATGTTAGATAACAGCCGTTTACGCATAGCTATTCAGAAATCAGGTCGCCTGAGCGATGATTCACGCGAGTTATTGGCTCGTTGTGGCATCAAAATTAACCTCCACACTCAGCGTCTGATTGCGATGGCGGAAAATATGCCTATCGATATCCTGCGCGTTCGCGATGACGATATCCCGGGCCTGGTGATGGACGGCGTGGTAGATCTTGGCATTATCGGTGAGAACGTCTTAGAAGAAGAGCTGCTTAACCGCCGCGCTCAGGGCGAAGACCCGCGCTACTTTACCCTGCGTCGTCTGGACTTCGGCGGCTGCCGTCTGTCGCTGGCTACCCCGGCGGATGAAACCTGGAACGGCCCAGCAGCCCTCGATGGTAAACGTATCGCCACCTCTTACCCGCACCTGCTAAAGCGTTACCTCGACCAAAAAGGCATCAGCTTTAAATCCTGCCTGCTGAACGGCTCTGTTGAAGTGGCTCCGCGCGCCGGTCTGGCTGACGCCATCTGTGACCTCGTCTCTACCGGTGCAACGCTTGAAGCTAATGGTCTGCGTGAAGTAGAAGTGATGTTCCGCTCAAAAGCCTGCCTGATTCAGCGCGACGGCGAGATGAGCGAGTCCAAACAGCAACTGGTTGATCGTCTGTTAACCCGTATTCAGGGCGTGATTCAGGCCCGCGAATCGAAATACATCATGATGCACGCGCCAACTGAACGTCTGGATGAAGTCATTGCCCTGCTGCCGGGCGCTGAACGCCCAACGATTCTGCCGCTGGCAGGTGACCAACAGCGTGTCGCAATGCACATGGTGAGCAGCGAAACCCTGTTCTGGGAAACCATGGAAAAATTGAAAGCCCTGGGTGCCAGCTCAATTCTGGTGCTGCCGATTGAGAAGATGATGGAGTGACCGGATGCCTGATGGCACGCAGCTTGTCAGGCCTACAAGAATTGTCACACGCATTGATATTACGGCCCTTGTAGGCCGGATAAGGCAAAGCCGCCATCCGGCAAGGCCCCATGATGGAGTAACGACCATGAGCTTCAATACCTTGATTGACTGGAACCGCTGTAGCCCCGAGCAGCAGCAGGCGCTGTTAACACGCCCGGCAATTTCGGCGTCCGATAGCATTACCCGCACGGTAGCGGAGATTCTCGACAACGTAAAAAACAACGGTGATAGCGCCCTGCGCGAATACAGCGCGAAGTTTGATAAAACCGAAGTCGGCGCACTGAAAGTCTCCACAGAAGAAATTCAGCAGGCCAGCAGTCGTCTGAGCGACGAGCTTAAGCAGGCGATGCAGGTAGCGGTTGGTAATATCGATACCTTCCACAACGCGCAAATCTTGCCGCCGGTGGATATTGAAACCCAACCAGGTGTTCGCTGCCAGCAGCTTACCCGCCCTATAGACTCGGTTGGCCTTTATATTCCAGGCGGTTCTGCACCGCTGTTCTCCACCGTATTAATGCTGGCGACCCCGGCGCGCATTGCTGGCTGCAAAAAAGTGGTGCTGTGCTCGCCGCCACCGATTGCCGATGAAATCCTCTACGCCGCGCAGCTATGCGGCGTCAAAGACGTGTTTAACGTCGGCGGCGCACAGGCGATTGCCGCACTGGCGCTGGGAACCGAATCCGTCCCGAAAGTGGATAAAATCTTTGGGCCGGGTAATGCCTTTGTTACCGAAGCTAAACGTCAGGTTAGCCAGCGCCTTGATGGCGCAGCCATTGACATGCCGGCTGGCCCGTCGGAAGTGTTGGTTATCGCCGACAGTGGCGCGACGCCTGATTTTATCGCCTCTGACCTGCTTTCTCAGGCCGAACACGGCCCGGACTCTCAAGTGATTTTACTCACGCCAGACGCGCAGATTGCTGAGGCCGTCGCCGTCGCTGTTGAACGTCAGCTTACGGAGCTCTCCCGCGCCGAGACTGCCCGTCAGGCGCTCTCTGCCAGCCGCTTAATCGTGGCCAAAGATCTGGCACAGTGCGTTGAGATCTCTAACACCTATGGCCCGGAGCACCTGATTATTCAGACCCGTAACGCTCGCGAGCTGGTTGACGACATCACCAGCGCCGGTTCTGTTTTCCTCGGCGACTGGTCACCGGAATCGGCTGGCGACTACGCTTCCGGCACCAACCACGTGCTGCCAACCTACGGCTACACTGCCACCTGTTCAAGCCTTGGGCTGGCAGATTTCCAGAAACGGATGACCGTTCAGGAATTATCACGCGATGGTTTCTTAAGCCTCGCGGCCACCATTGAGACGCTGGCGGCCGCCGAGTTACTGACCGCCCACAAAAATGCCGTCACCCTGCGCGTTAACGCCCTGAAGGAGCAAGCATGAGCATTGAACAGTTAGCCCGAGACAACGTTCGCGCCCTCACCCCATACCAGTCGGCTCGCCGTCTGGGCGGTAACGGTGACGTCTGGTTGAATGCCAATGAGTTCCCAACGGCGGTTCCTTTCACCTTAAGCCAGCAGACGTTGAACCGGTACCCGGAGTGCCAGCCAAAAGCGGTTATTGAAAACTATGCCGCTTATGCTGGCGTAAAACCCGAGCAGGTACTGGTGAGCCGGGGCGCGGATGAAGGTATCGAACTATTGGTACGCGCGTTCTGTGAACCAGGCCGTGACGCGGTGCTGTTCTGCCCACCAACTTACGGCATGTACAGCGTCAGCGCTGAGACCATTGGCGTGGAGTGCCGCACTGTACCGGCGAAGGCCGACTGGCAGCTGGATATCCCGGCGATTGCCGATAGCCTGACGAACGTCAAAGTCGTTTATGTATGCAGTCCGAATAACCCAACCGGGCAAATTATCAACCCGCAGGATTTCCGCACGCTGCTGGAGATGACCCGCGATAAAGCGCTGGTCGTCGCCGACGAAGCCTATATTGAGTTCTGTCCACAAGCGACGCTGGCAGGTTGGCTTGCGGAATATCCAAACCTGGTCATTTTGCGCACGCTATCAAAAGCCTTTGCGCTGGCTGGGCTGCGCTGCGGCTTCACGCTCGCCAACGAAGAAGTTATCGCATTATTAATGAAAGTGATCGCCCCATATCCACTTTCCACTCCGGTCGCCGATATCGCCGCGCAAGCCTTAAGTCCTCAGGGCATTGCCGCTATGCGCGAACGCGTGGCGCAGATTCTGAACGAGCGTCAGTATCTGGTGGACACATTACGTACCATCGATTGTGTCGAGCAGGTGTTTGATTCCGAGACCAACTACGTACTGGCTCGTATCAAAGCCTCCAGCCGCGTATTTAAATCTTTATGGGATCAAGGCATTATCTTACGTGATCAGAATAAACAACCCTCTTTAAGTAACTGTTTGCGTATCACTATCGGCACTCGTGAAGAGAGCCAGCGCGTGATTGACGCTTTGAAAGCGGAGACCGTATGACTCAGAAGTTTCTCTTTATCGATCGCGATGGCACCCTGATTTCCGAGCCGCCAAGCGACTATCAGGTAGACCGCTTTGACAAACTGGCCTTCGAGCCGGACGCCATTCCGGTGCTGCTGAAGCTGCAAAAAGCAGGCTACAAGCTGGTGATGATCACCAATCAGGATGGTCTGGGCACCGACAGCTTCCCGCAAGCCGATTTTGACGGCCCCCACAACCTGATGATGCAGATCTTCACTTCACAGGGCGTTGCCTTTGACGATGTGTTGATTTGCCCACACCTGCCGGCGGATAACTGCGAATGCCGTAAACCAAAAACCCAACTGGTAACCGCCTGGCTGGCAAACGAAGTGATGGATACTGCCAACAGCTACGTGATTGGCGACCGCGCCACCGATTTAGAGCTGGCGACCAATATGGGCATTACCGGCCTGCGCTACAACCGCGATACCCTTAACTGGGCCGCGATCGGTGAGCAATTAACGCGCCGCGACCGCTACGCGCGCATTGAGCGTAATACCCGCGAAACGCAGATTGACGTCGAAGTGTGGCTGGACCGCGAAGGTGGCAGCAAAATCAATACCGGCGTTGGCTTCTTTGATCACATGCTGGATCAAATTGCCACCCACGGCGGTTTTCGGATGAACATTACCGTGAAGGGCGACCTGTATATTGACGATCACCACACGGTGGAAGATACCGGCCTGGCGCTGGGTGAAGCGCTAAAAGTGGCGCTTGGTGATAAACGTGGCATCAACCGTTTCGGTTTCGTCCTGCCAATGGATGAATGCCTGGCACGCTGCGCGCTGGATATTTCCGGTCGTCCGCATCTGGAATATAAAGCTGAGTTTACCTACCAGCGCGTGGGCGATCTGAGCACCGAGATGATTGAGCACTTCTTCCGCTCACTGTCCTATACCATGGGCGTCACCCTGCACCTGAAAACCAAAGGTAAGAACGATCACCACCGGGTGGAGAGTCTGTTCAAAGTCTTTGGTCGCACGCTGCGCCAGGCGATTCGCGTCGATGGCGATACCCTTCCCTCCTCGAAAGGAGTGCTGTGATGAACGTGGTCGTCCTTGATACCGGCTGCGCTAACCTCAACTCGGTGAAGTCCGCAATTGCTCGCCACGGCTATGAGCCGGTGGTGAGTCGCGAGCCGGAAGTGGTGCTGCGTGCCGATAAGCTTTTTCTGCCGGGCGTCGGTACCGCGCAGGCCGCGATGGACCAACTGCGTGAGCGTGAGTTGATTGAGCTGATTAAAGCCTGTACCCAGCCGGTACTTGGTATCTGCCTCGGGATGCAGCTTCTTGGTCGTCACAGCGAAGAGACTCACGGCGTTGACCTCTTAGGGATTATCGACCAGGACGTGCCGAAGATGACCGATTTCGGGCTACCGTTGCCACATATGGGCTGGAACCGCGTTTATCCGAAAGCGGGCGATCGCCTGTTTCGGGGTATTGAGGACGGCACGTACTTTTACTTCGTCCACAGCTACGCCATGCCGGTCAACGAGTACACCATCGCACAGTGCCATTATGGTGAAGCGTTCACCGCGGCCGTGCGCAAAGATAACTTTTACGGCGTGCAGTTCCACCCGGAGCGCTCGGGTAGCGCGGGTGCACAGTTGCTGAAAAACTTCCTGGAGATGTAATGATCATTCCTGCTTTAGATTTGATTAATGGCACCGTTGTGCGTCTCCATCAGGGCGATTACGGCCAACAGCGCGACTACGGCACCGACCCGCTGCCGCGCTTACAAGATTATGCAGCACTTGGCGCTGAAGTCCTGCACTTGGTTGATTTAACGGGTGCAAAAGATCCCGCACAGCGGCAGATTCCGCTTTTAAAAACGCTGGTCGCGGGTGTCAATGTCCCGGTACAGGTTGGCGGCGGCGTGCGTACAGAGGAAGATGTTGCGGCACTGCTGGACGCCGGTGTGGCGCGCGTGGTGGTGGGTTCTACAGCAGTAAAATCACCGAATGTGGTCAAGGGCTGGTTTACACGCTTTGGCGCAGAGCATCTGGTGCTGGCGCTGGACGTGCGTATTGATGACAACGGCACGAAACAGGTAGCGGTCAGTGGCTGGCAGGAAAACTCCGGCGTCACGCTGGAAGAGCTGGTGGAAACCTATCTGCCTGTTGGCCTGCAACACGTGCTGTGTACCGATATCTCTCGCGATGGCACGCTGGCAGGCTCCAACGTTTCGCTGTACCAGGAAGTCTGCGCCCGCTATCCACAGGTGGCATTCCAGTCCTCCGGCGGCATTGGCTCGCTTGACGATATCGCCGCCCTGCGTGGTACTGGCGTGCGCGGCGTAATTGTCGGACGTGCGCTGCTGGAAGGTAAATTCAACGTAACGGAGGCCATCCAATGCTGGCAAAACGGATAATTCCTTGTCTCGATGTGCGCGATGGTCAGGTGGTTAAAGGGGTTCAGTTCCGCAACCATGAAATCATCGGCGATATCGTGCCACTGGCAAAGCGCTACGCCGACGAAGGTGCAGATGAGCTGGTGTTCTACGATATCACCGCCTCCAGCGACGGTCGCGTGGTGGATAAGAGCTGGGTTTCTCGCGTCGCGGAAGTTATCGATATCCCGTTCTGCGTGGCCGGTGGCATTAAATCCATTGAAGATGCCTCACGCATTCTCTCTTTTGGCGCAGACAAAATCTCCATCAACTCCCCCGCCCTTGCTGACCCGGAACTCATCACCCGTCTGGCCGACCGTTTTGGCGTGCAGTGTATTGTGGTGGGGATTGATACCTGGTATGACGCTGACAGCGGAAGATATCACGTGAATCAATATACCGGCGATGAGAGCCGCACCCGCGTGACCCAATGGGAAACCCTGGATTGGGTGCAGGAAGTGCAAAAGCGTGGCGCGGGCGAAATCGTCCTCAACATGATGAACCAGGACGGCGTGCGTAACGGCTACGACCTGGCGCAGTTAAAAAAAGTGCGCGATGTTTGCCGTGTACCGCTTATCGCCTCGGGCGGTGCGGGCACCATGGAACACTTCCTTGAAGCTTTCCGCGACGCGAACGTCGACGGCGCGCTGGCGGCATCGGTATTCCACAAGCAGATTATTAATATTGGCGAACTAAAAGCGTACCTGTCAGCACAGGGCGTGGAGATACGGGTATGTTGACTGAACAACTGGACTGGGAAAAAACCGACGGACTGATGCCCGCCATTATCCAACATGCGGTTTCCGGCGAAGTGTTAATGCTGGGCTATATGAACCAGGAAGCATTGGTGAAAACGCAGGAAACGGGCAAAGTGACCTTTTTCTCGCGCACTAAGCAGCGTCTATGGACCAAAGGCGAAACTTCCGGCAACTTCCTGAACGTGGTGAGCATCGCCCCAGACTGCGATAACGATACTCTGCTGGTACTGGTGAATCCGATCGGCCCCACCTGCCATAAAGGGACTTCAAGCTGCTTTGGCAATACCAGCCACCAGTGGCTGTTCCTGTATCAGTTAGAACAACTGCTGGCCGAGCGTAAAAACGCCGACCCGGACAGCTCTTACACCGCCAAGCTGTATGCTAGCGGGACTAAGCGTATTGCGCAGAAAGTGGGTGAAGAAGGCGTTGAGACTGCACTGGCGGCAACGGTGCATGATAAGTTTGAGCTCAAAAATGAAGCGTCGGACTTGATGTATCACCTGCTGGTACTGCTGCAGGATCAAGAGTTGGATTTGACGGCGGTGATTGAGAATTTGCGGGACCGACATAAATAACAAAACAGGCCCGGAGCAGATGCTGGCGGGCCTGTTTTTTTCACGATACCGTGGCGCTAGTGGCGGTTACGGTACTCGCGGAGTGCGTTGCGTCCAAGTACGATGCCGGAGCCAATCATGCCACCTAATAGAACGGCTAGCACCAGCACAATGGCGCGTTTCGGACTATCACGGCGGATAGGAAGATCCGGTTTCATCACATAGCGATAGGCATGGATGGTTTTCGGGTCAACTTTAATACGCTCAATATCCAGCAGGTTGTTTTTTGTCTGGTAGTAATTACCCGGGAAGACCAGCGGACGAGTCGCTTCATTTTTAATCATCGCGCTCAGCCCTTCGCTGCCCAGCAGGAACAGAGTATCTTGCGTCACATCCTGCGGCTGCTGTTGCTGTGGCTTGACGATATTGGCTTCTTGCGCGTACTTCAACGCTTCTTTAATTTGTTTCAGGCGCAGAGTACGTTGCTCTTCAGCAACGGTTTCCTGGGTTTCTAAAGAGGAGGACAGCGTCAGGATTTGCTGTTTGATGCTATCGTTCAAATCGAGATGCAGTTCATCTGCGACCTGTTCATCAATCTTCTGGATATACTGCGCCAACGTTTTCTGTGCTTCTTGGGCACTACCGCCCACATAGGTAATCTGAATAGGTAATTCATGTCCTTTAATAGCCTGATCTACCGTCAGTTTTTCGGGTTTATCTTGATTATCTAGCTCATTCGAGAGAGCCGAAAGCGCCGAGGAAAAGCGACTAACAACTCGATTTTGGACTTCCTCCATTTTGACCGAGCCGTCTGGATAGAGCACTTTTAAAGCGATACTGTATGTAGCTATTTGTGCAGCATCCGGTTGCGTCACAATGGCCGTTGAAGTCCATTTTTCTTTGGCTACAAACAGATAGGCCACAGCCAGGATAAGGATAATCATGACACTGGCTATAATAGTTACTTTGCCACGCCAAAGCTGCACTACTAAATCAATTAAATCGATTTGCTCTGGTTCGGAACGATCCTTCACTGCTCCGCTGTTACTTGCTTGCGTCATATAAACCCTAACTGAAATAAAGGTATAAAAGCCTGCCATTCTAAACATTATTCTAATAATTACTATCAGAATTAACCCAGAAAAAAGACAGAGTTATCAGAGATAACGACTCTATTTTTGGCTGCTGATGATTATCATTTCCATCAAGTGTAACTTCATTTATTGATAAGGCAAAAAATACGGCGTTTTTTAGAAAAATAATCAATTGTGATGATAAATCATGCAATGCCCCCTAGCTGGGGCATTGCATCAGTCAAAAAATCTAATCATTACCAAAGAGATCGCGGGTATAAACTTTGTCTGCTACATCCGCCAACTCTTCCGCCATTCTGTTGGAGACAATCACATCAGCTTCCTGCTTAAAAGCATCCAGGCTACGTACTACGCGTGAGTTGAAAAATTCATCTTCTTTCATCGCTGGTTCATAGATGATCACCGGAATGCCTTTAGCCTTAATACGCTTCATGATCCCCTGAATAGAGGACGCGCGGAAGTTATCAGACCCCGACTTCATCACCAGGCGATAGATGCCGACCACTTTAGGCTGGCGAGCAAGGATAGAGTCAGCAATAAAATCTTTACGTGTACGGTTAGCGTCGACAATCGCGCCGATAATGTTATTTGGCACCGCAGCGTAGTTAGCAAGAAGTTGCTTGGTATCTTTCGGCAAGCAGTAGCCACCATAACCAAACGACGGATTGTTGTAATGGTTACCAATGCGCGGATCCAAACAAACCCCTTCAATAATCTGACGAGAGTCCAGACCCAGGCTTTCCGCATAACTGTCTAACTCGTTAAAGTAAGCCACACGTAATGCCAGATAAGTATTGGCGAAAAGTTTGATGGCTTCCGCTTCAGTAGAATCGGTAAAGAGAGTCGGGATATCTTTCTTCCGAGCCCCTTCCTGCAATAACGAAGCGAAACGCTCAGCACGTTCGGAGCGCTCACCAATCACAATACGTGACGGGTGCAAGTTGTCATACAGGGCGCGACCTTCACGCAGAAATTCGGGTGAGAAAAAGATGTTGTCGATACCCAATCTTTCTTTAATCTCTTTAGTGAAACCGACCGGGATGGTAGATTTTATGACCATCGTCGCATGCGGGTTAATCTCGATAACATCGCGAATAACCGATTCAACGCTCGACGTATTGAAGTAATTTGTTTTCGGATCGTAGTCGGTTGGCGTCGCGATGATCACAAAATCGGCATCGCGGTATGCGTCATGCTTATCTGTGGTCGCACGGAAATTCAGCGTTTTCGTCGCCAGATACTCTTCAATCTCTTTGTCGACGATCGGTGATATTTTCTGATTCAGCATGTCGACTTTGGCCTGAATGATATCCAGCGCCACAACTTCGTGATGTTGGGCGATCAAAATGCCGTTCGAGAGGCCAACGTAACCTGTTCCTGAGATAGTTATCTTCATTCGCTCTGTAACTTCTTCCGGTTAAACATTTAAGGGTAAGCGTGTTACCGCCGTGAGACCCAACATCGTGTTATCGGATCAACATGTGGCCCCAGTATATCGCGAATCAGTATAACGGCGCCTATCAGAGCTGACTGAATGCTGTTTTCAGACAATAAAAAAGCCCGAAGGAGCGCTCCGGGCCTGCATTTAGTGGTTAGCTAATTCAGATTAATCCAGCCACTCGGTGTGGAACACACCGTCTTTATCAGTACGTTTATAGGTGTGCGCACCGAAGTAGTCACGCTGAGCCTGAATCAGGTTCGCTGGCAGAACCGCAGCACGATAGCTATCGTAGTAAGCCACGGCGGCAGAGAACGTTGGTACCGGAATACCGTTCTGCACAGCGTACGCGACGACATCACGTAGCGCCTGCTGATATTCATCAGCGATATTTTTGAAATACGGTGCCAGCAGCAGGTTCGCGATGCCTGCATTTTCAGCATAGGCGTCGGTGATTTTCTGCAGGAACTGAGCACGAATGATGCAGCCCGCGCGGAAGATCTTCGCGATTTCGCCGTAGTTCAGATCCCAGTTATACTCATCGGACGCTGCACGCAGCTGAGAGAAGCCTTGCGCGTAGGAGACGATTTTACCCAGATACAGAGCGCGACGAACTTTCTCGATAAACTCAGCTTTATCGCCCGCCAGTTTGGCCTGTGGGCCAGACAGCACTTTAGATGCCGCAACACGCTGCTCTTTCAGAGAAGAGATGTAACGCGCAAACACGGATTCAGTGATCAGAGACAACGGTTCACCCAGATCCAGTGAGCTCTGGCTGGTCCACTTACCGGTACCCTTGTTCGCTGCTTCATCCAGAATCACATCAACCAGGTATTTACCTTCTTCATCTTTTTTGGTGAAGATGTCTTTGGTGATGTCGATCAGGTAGCTGCTCAGCTCGCCTTCATTCCACTCAGTGAAAGTGGTAGCCAGCTCTTCATTAGACAGGTTCAGGCCGCCTTTCAGCAGAGAATACGCTTCAGCAATCAGCTGCATATCGCCGTATTCAATACCGTTGTGAACCATTTTCACGTAATGACCCGCACCGTCCGCACCAATATAGGTCACGCACGGTTCGCCATCTTCAGCAACCGCAGCAATCTTAGTCAGGATTGGAGCAACCAGCTCGTATGCTTCTTTCTGGCCACCAGGCATGATAGATGGGCCCTTCAGGGCGCCTTCTTCGCCGCCAGATACGCCGGTGCCGATAAAGTTAAAACCTTCTGCAGACAGTTCACGATTACGGCGAATAGTGTCCTGGAAGAAGGTATTGCCGCCATCAATAATGATGTCGCCTTTATCAAGGTATGGCTTCAGGGAATCAATGGCAGCATCAGTTCCCGCGCCCGCTTTCACCATTAACAGGATACGACGTGGGGTTTCAAGAGACTCGACGAATTCTTGTACCGTGTAATGTGGCACCAATTTCTTGCCTGGGTTCTCGGCAACAACTTCTTCGGTTTTTTCACGGGAACGGTTAAAGATGGAGACGGTATAACCACGGCTCTCGATGTTGAGCGCCAGATTGCGCCCCATCACTGCCATACCGACAACGCCGATCTGTTGCTTGGACATTACATACTCCTGTCAGGTGTGGTAACCCAGCGGAACTGACTCCGAGGGCTTAAACGAACAACATGTTAACTCAGGGGCGAGGCAAGAAGGTAGCAATTGATGCACTCAAAATACAAGAACGATTCAATGTATAATTTTTAGTCACTACCATCGCTTTCAATACGCACCATCGCGGTGTAAAACCACCTTCACGGTCTTAAACAGAATGGCAATATCATTCCAGAGCGTCCAGTTTTTAACATACCAGGAATCGAAATAGACGCGAGTGTCATAGTCAACATCATTACGGCCGCTAACCTGCCATAAGCCCGTCATTCCTGGCTTTGCCATCAAATAATAATCAACATCATCACAGTAGCGCTCAAGCTCATCAGAAATGATAGGTCGTGGGCCGACCAGACTCATTTCTCCTTTCAAAACATTGAACAATTGCGGTAACTCATCAAGGCTTGTTTTACGAATAAAACTGCCAACGGATGTGATGCGTGGATCATTTTTCAATTTAAAATCTTTATCCCACTCAGCCCTCGCCACAGGATCTTTGTCCAAAAGATCTTTTAGCACTTCCTGAGAGTTCATCACCATCGAGCGAAATTTATAGCATGGAAATAATTTACCATGACGCCCTACTCGCTGATGACCGTAAATTGCCGGACCGCCGTCACGCGTGACTTTGAACCAAAGATAGATCATAAGCGGCGACGTGATTAACAGAATCGTTAATGAACAAAGAATATCAAATGTACGCTTAATGAATCGAGAAGAACGTTTGGCAAGATTGTTCTGAATCCTTAGCAACATAACCTCATGGCTAAAGATAAAGGACATATCTGTGTTATATAATGGCAAACCACGAAACGAAGGAACCACGGTCACAGAACGGCAATTGTGTTTTGATAGTTCACGTAACCAGAAGTGTGTTTTATCTAGCTCGGTATATTCAAAAGCAAGAATATAATGAACATCACCAGTGCGCCTCAGGTTCCAGATGGTCTCAACATCTTTTATTACAGGCAATGAATTTATTTCAATATCGTGGGTCTGTGTGTCAAAAAAAGCCACAACATCAAATCCGGTGATGCTGCCAACTTACTGATTTAGTGTATGATGGTGTTTTTGAGGTGCTCCAGTGGCTTCTGTTTCTATCAGCTGTCCCTCCTGTTCAGCTACTGACGGGGTGGTGCGTAACGGCAAAAGCACTGCCGGACATCAGCGCTATCTCTGCTCTCACTGCCGTAAAACATGGCAACTGCAGTTCACTTACACCGCTTCTCAACCCGGTACGCACCAGAAAATCATTGATATGGCCATGAATGGCGTTGGATGCCGGGCAACCGCCCGCATTATGGGCGTTGGCCTCAACACGATTTTCCGCCATTTAAAAAACTCAGGCCGCAGTCGGTAACCTCGCGCATACAGCCGGGCAGTGACGTCATCGTCTGCGCGGAAATGGACGAACAGTGGGGATACGTCGGGGCTAAATCGCGCCAGCGCTGGCTGTTTTACGCGTATGACAGGCTCCGGAAGACGGTTGTTGCGCACGTATTCGGTGAACGCACTATGGCGACGCTGGGGCGTCTTATGAGACTGCTGTCACCCTTTGACGTGGTGATATGGATGACGGATGGCTGGCCGCTGTATGAATCCCGCCTGAAGGGAAAGCTGCACGTAATCAGCAAGCGATATACGCAGCGAATTGAGCGGCATAACCTGAATCTGAGGCAGCACC
Organism: Kluyvera intermedia; assembly: GCF_034424175.1. Taxonomy (NCBI): domain Bacteria; kingdom Pseudomonadati; phylum Pseudomonadota; class Gammaproteobacteria; order Enterobacterales; family Enterobacteriaceae; genus Kluyvera; species Kluyvera intermedia. The sequence continues at coordinate 1,818,914 of NZ_CP139986.1, read as the reverse complement.
TGGCACGGCTGGGACGGAAGTCGCTGTCGTTCTCAAAATCGGTGGAGCTGCATGACAAAGTCATCGGGCATTATCTGAACATAAAACACTATCAATAAGTTGGAGTCATTACCTCAAATCCCATCATCTCTTCACTCTGCAAGGCAGAGTAAGCCCCTTGGGCATTTTGCCCAGATCCCAAGATAATCGTTTTTTTCTTCCAGATGCCCATTTTGTTGAGGAAACGTTTGGTCAGAGCTCTGAAAAGAGGCACCAAGATTAATGCAAAAGCCCAGCAAAAAACCCAAACATAACGCGAAAACTGCCATTTCGTAAATGCAATTAAGGCTAAATCAAACACGGCGAAAATGGCGATAGTACGGAAGATTTCTTTCAGTTCATACCAGAATGGTTTGCGGTAGGTATAATGTCGCAAGCGAACCCAGAACCACCCCACACAGACTATCGATAATATAAAATGCGAAATCACGCGGGTATCCATCTGCTCCTGGGGGACAAAACGCTGGACATCGTCAAAAATCAGATAGACACATCCTAATGATAACCACAACGCCACATTAAAAAAAACCAAGTCAGAAATGGCTAATAAAAGCTTACATAACTGTGGATTATACTTATTATCAATATTATCCATTTAATCCTCACCCTATGAATGGGTATTAGCAACCAGATAAAAGCTTAATTTAAACTACTGACATTTGTGAGTACTGTATCCACAATATCCTGCGCCAATTCTAGTGAATTGGCCTCGGCATAACAACGCAATTCAGGCGCATTCCCTGAAGGACGCAAATGTACAATACTTCCGCTACCAAGGGTTATTCTTATCCCATCCGTCGTATCCATTGAGTGCGCAACTTCTTCTCCCAAACCGATACGACTCAACAACAACTGCTGATTGACCGTTCCCATCTCAACCAAGCTGCGGCTTTTCTCAAGACTGATATTCTGTAATCGGTCAGAATGGGTATAACGATGAGGCAATGTCGTAACAAGACTACTAATATTTTTCTCACGGCTGCTGTAAAGGAGCATAATCGCAGGTAATACGGCATCGCGGGTCGGTAATGCACACAAAGTACGATCATTAATGGTGACATCACTTCCTAATAAAAAACCGCCATTGGCTTCGAACCCAACGATGCGGTCATAACACTGTGCCAACTCAGAAAAAGCTGCGATAACATAGGGGGAGCCGATTTTCGTTAGCTCCACATGCTTAAAGAAACAACCAGAAGAAATAATACTGTTACAGCTTACCGGAATAGCAACAGCATCTGCGAACAGGGCCTGCGAACACAACAACCCAAGAATATCCCCTCTCAACCACTGTCCTTTCTCATCAGAAATTAATGGCCGGTCACCATCGCCGTCGGTAGAAAAGATGGCATCAAGTTTGAAATGTTTTGCCCAATTACGCGCTTTTTCTCTGTCCTCTTCACTTACCGCTTCGGTATCTATAGGGACAAAACTGTCGCTTCGGTCCAGGCTTACTACTTCCGCCCCTAATGCATTGAATAAGGGCTTATAGAGATCGCGTCCCGCGCTGGAGTGCTCATAAATACCAATGCGCTTATTTTTCAAAAAAGGCGCAGGGAATAATGAAAGATAACGTGAAATGTAGTTTTCAGCAGCAACCGTTGAGATTGTCAGCTCTTTAACGATAAGCTGGTCACAGGATGCTTCAACATTCTGAATTGCCATTTCATCATCTTTGGTAATTTCACCATCAGGACGATAGAACTTTAGCCCATTGCGATCGAAAGGTATGTGGCTACCGGTCACCATGATCGCCGGAATGTTGTCAGCCATAGACTGTAGTGCTAAAGCAGGCGTTGGTATAACACCATAGAAAACCGTGTTGATACCTTTATCATTCAGCGCTGCAGCACAAGCTTGTGCCATCGCATAGCTACTCGGACGATTATCAATTGCCAGCGCTATCGCCTCGAATGAAAATTGTTGCTGCATAACAGCCACAAACGAAACGGTAAAAGCAGCGCACACGGCAGGCGTAAAATCGGTCACGAGACCGCGAGCACCACTGGTGCCAAAAGCGATACCCGATGTGCTAATCACATCGTGGCTGTTACTTACTGGACTCATCAAACCCATCCTCCAAAAATCCTGAACGCTGCTCCAGACGAATAATGTCATCCTCTCCAAGGTAAGAACCCGACTGGATTTCGATTAATTCTAATGCACGGATCCCTGGATTTTCTAACGCATGGATAGTTTCAAGTGGAATAAACGTAGACTCATTTTCCTTAACAATAAAAGTCTGTTCTCCTTTGGTAACCCGAGCCATACCAGAGACCACAATCCAATGTTCGGCACGATGATGGTGCATCTGCGCAACAAATTTCTCACCTGGTTTAACGGTGATCCGTTTAACCAGGTAATTTTCCCCACTATCGATGACGTTGTATTTACCCCATGGACGGAAAACTTCCAGATGCTGTTGACACTCGGCTCTGTTGTTTTGCTTTAAATGTTCTACGATTTTTTTTACATCTTGAACAGAATCTTTATTTGCAACTAATACGGCATCTGGTGTCTGAACAATAACGAGATTATTGATCCCTACTGTGCTCACAAAGGCATTTTCCGAATAGATGTAATTATCTTGACTATCATGCGCAAACACGTCGCCGTGTAAAACGTTTCTCTGCGGATCTTTAGTAGAAATATCCCATAATGAAGACCAGGAACCCACATCAGACCAGCCAGCACTCATCGGGACAACAACCGCATGCTGCGTATGTTCCATAACTGCATAATCTATTGAATCAGTCGGGCATGTGTTAAATGCCTCTTTATCAATTCGGATAAAATCAAGATCGGGATTAATATTCCCAACTGCTTTTTCACATGCGTAATATATTTCAGGTGATAACTGTTTAAGTTCATTCAGAAAACTGCTGGCACGGAATAAAAACATTCCGCTGTTCCAGTAATATTTTCCCGATTCAAAATACTGACAGGCCGTATCGAAATCAGGTTTCTCGACGAACTCGGCTACAGTATACGCTTGCTCACCAATTTCATCGCCTCTACGGATGTATCCATAACCCGTTTCGGCTTCCGTGGGAACAATACCAAAGGTCACAAGTTTACCCTGTTCAGCCAAGGGCTCTGCGTAGGTGATGGCTTGAATAAAGGCCACTTCATCGCGAATGACATGGTCTGCAGCAAGAATCAGTAAGAGAGGATCATCCCCTTCTGCCGTTTGAAGAACACTAAAAGCAGCAAGTGCGATCGCAGGCGCAGTATTTCGGCCCACAGGTTCAAGAATGATATTATTAGCGAGTTTATCGATAGCACGGAGTTGTTCAGCAACCAGGAAACGATGCTTATCATTACAGATGACAACTGGGTCTCCCGCTGACAATGGTGCTACCCGAGCTATTGTATTCTGTAGCATTGAGAACTTACCTTCAACGCTAAGAAACTGTTTAGGGTGACACTCACGAGAAAGTGGCCACAGGCGACTACCTGAACCGCCGGCCATAATTACTGGAAGAACAGACATTTATCTTATCTCTTTCGATTTAGAGCTCTGAATATTATTCCAGTAACTCTTATACATACTTAAAGAGCGGCAAAGAGGCAATGGAAGAGATTGCCAGCGCTTTCCGAGTTTATAGCCAAGAAGCTTTGCGAATGTGGTTAGCAATGCTCTTGGGATCCAAAGCGGTGCTCTTTTGAGGAGGAAGCGTATTTCTGACTTAACAAAACGAGCCCCTTCGCCGCTGGCACCACCAAAATCACGTTGGATCCAAGGATTACAGGCGTGAAATACACCGGTATCAAAATACCGCTGAAATTCTTCAAGCGGGGTATAGTTATGGGAATGTCTTACTGAGGCCTCAGCACAATAAGCAACCTTGTAGCCAGCCTGTATCATTTTCGCTGCCATGAACATATCTTCCGCGAGGATGTTATGCTCAGGAAACCCGCCTAAATTTTCAAAAATGGAGCGACGATAAGCAGCAAAAGAATTCGACATAAATACCGTTTTGATGCCGAAGGTTTGTATATCAGATTTACTCTTAATCTGTGAGGTCGAACTGTAATTGAAATTTCGAGCATGAACAGCTAGAGGATTTGCATCATGATGAGGCATCTGCCTCCCACAAGCGGCCGAAACACTCGAATCCTTAAATACATCGGTCATCTTAGCCAGTGCATCTTCATTATCAAAAATTGCATCTTGTGTCAGATAAATAACTAGCTCGCTTTCACTTGCATAAGACAACGCTCTGTTCCTTGAGCCTCCGTGATTAAACTCACTCGATGGGATTATTACTATTTTGCAATCAAATTTGCTGGCGATTTCTCGCGTATTATCCGTGGACGACGAATCGATTATAATTAATTCAGACGGTTGAATGGTTTGTTTTTGCAAAGCCAGGAACCACTCTTCCCACCTATCACCAGCATTAAAGGTTGGCACAATTAGAGTAAATGAAAACATTTTTTAATCCAACAGTTCTAATATTTTATTTCCAATATTCGATTTATCAACCACATAAAGATTTTTATGTGGTTGGATACCCTCGGCACCGACCTCCGTCGCAACGACCTTCGCACCAGCATCAAGTATCTGTAGGACTTTAATTTTTACCCCAGCACCATATAAAAGAGGTGCGATATTTAAATCAGCCTGGACAAATGCCGGAACGGGATCATCAACTGCACCAACAACATGAAGCCCGGGGATTATATTCTGCAACAATCTCAACGAACGCCGCGGTTGCAGACCTAGTACCCATAAATTGAGGCCCTTTCTTTGTTTTTTAAGTTTTATAAAGTGAAAGATAATGAACCAAACTATTGACCAGTGATTTTCCGAGCGTTTCATATTGCCAAAAAATACAAGATTAGATTTCCCGGAAAAAGATGGTAGAAGCGATGAAATTTCAACCGCATTATCAACTTGACCAACTTTCTGCTCACCCAGGTCAGCAACAACTACGGGCCCACGAAATCCTAACCGTTCAATCAACTCCTTATCCTTCAAGGACATTGTCGTTATATTAGTGAGTTTCATCAACAACCTGGTTTCAACTGACTCAACTAAGGGAAAGAATAAACGGTTTATTTTGGTACGACTAATGCGCTGAGAAACGATATCGTGAGCAAAATACTGAATATTCTTATGCTGAATATGCTCTGCGACACCGAGAACAGAGGGAAAATCAAGCCATACGGTATCATAGCTATTGCTATTTATTTTATGCTGAATCTCATGAATAAATGAAGGTGTTACTCTGGTATAAAACCATGGCGCCAGAAAACTTCCCTTTAAAAAATTAAATAGTAACCCTGAAAGCGTTTTGCCTTTCGACGTATGTTTTTCGGCATAACTCGTACACCGATCTACAAGCTCTTCATTTTTGCGTTGACCAGGGGGACTTAATACTATCACATCAACGGCATAACCTCGTGATAAAAATACCTTAAGATTATCACCGCAAATAGCTTCACCGGCCCCAATTGCACCTTTAGCCCCGGGATGGAAAGCGCTGACAAAAAGTACTGTATGCATCTCAATATTGACCATTTTTTTTAAGTGGAAGAAGCTTATAGATAAAATAGAAAAGCATCATAAAAATAAATAATAAAGATATATATTTTACACCATAAGTCATATCTTTTCTCATTGCAACGAATATTAATGAAACAATTGGGAATTGATATATTATTAGTCCACTACGTTTTGCCGCGCGATAAAAGATTATTAACATACAGCCGAGAATAAAACCATGTAGAAAAACACCTACATAACCTAGAGAATGGAATGCTTCAGTGAAAATAAACTGCCCACCCTTATCATCATAAAGATGCACTTCATTATTCTCAAACAGAGATTGTTTATTAAAACCAAAAATACCATAAAAGAATGCTGGGATAATAAATAACACAGGCGAGAACAGTTCCAATATACCACCAAAAGGAACGTTATCATGCAGATGAGTTCTTACTTCATTTGCTAATGTTGCCAAAGAAAAATGTGTCTCATACATAACAGCAAAAGGAATTGCAGTGAGAACACTACCACCTGATGTAGAAGTACTCTCACGTAAATACAAACCTAAACCTGCAATAAAAAGCATTCCTGCACAAATAGATATGATCTTTAAAATTCTTTTAAAACTAATTTTATAGTTAAATAAATAAAATGATATAAAACATAATATCAATAATATTAAATTCTCCCTTCTCCCTTGAATAAATATTGAAAAGAGAATAAACATTGCTAAGGTTATAATTAACTTATTCCCTTTTGTGTTTTTTATGTCTTTAGCCTGGACACTTGTCAGCAGTGCAAAAATTGATAGCAATCCAGAGGAAGAAATAAGAACATCTCTGGTTTCATTATCTGCACTTCCCTGATAGATTGGCGAATATGGTGTATTCAAAAATGCAATATATCCACCATAAGCTGTAACCCCCAGAAGGAACACCAATAGAGCTGAAACCATAAAGCATAAAGAGCAAAGATTTATGAATACAGGATTATTAAAATCTTTGATTCCAAAAATCTTGATTTTGGAAAATGAAGAATAACCAAAGAAAACACCAACTATTCCTATAATTGCAACGTAGATAACATCACTAACCGTATCAGAATATCCAAGAGCTCCTAATGGAGACAGCTGTGGGAATTGTAGGTAGAGAACACCACAAATTAAGTATAACCCTATAGCAAGAAACCAAACTAGTAACACCATAAAAACATCTCGTTTTAAATAATTATGAGAGGAATTTTTTAAGGATTGTTTTTAACATTCTATTATTTTTCAAGACACGGCTAAAAAAGCAGAATTTAAATACAAAAAAGGTCAAATATTCACTATGACCAAGCCTTTTATAAAAAGAAGAAATCACTTCCTTTTCTTCTCGGTCTCCATAGCATGAGATAGCTAAGGATGTATATAACCAGGGTCTTTCACGTAATAATATCTTTTCGAATTCCATCTGTAACATTTGATTGTTAGGATATAATGTATCCGACAATTTGAAATATCCAGAAAAATCAATTATTACTCTATTTGCCTTACCTTTATTTTCAAAACTGTCATTGTCTCCACGGCAAACAACTAGCGGCTTAGCTAAATAATGTAAACGACAACTTTGATTATTAAAAATATTCATCATGATAAAAACATGTGGGTATGATGACCCAATAAATGATTGATCAAAATCGACTGCAAACCATTTAGCCCTTTTAACAACTAAAGAACTTAAATAGCTAAATACACCGCCGATGGATAAACATCTTTTGAAATAATTAGTTCTATCTTTATCACTATCTAATATATATAATTCATCATAAGCACTGAGCCAATGCCGATGTGCATTTCTTAGCTCAGACAAATCGTACCCAGTTTCACTTCTGTCACACAGATATATATCTGCATTAGAATGAAGATAAGACTCTAATGTAATTAATGCATCATCAGCAAGCACATCATCACTACCAAATATCCAACAGTAATCACCCGTAGCAAGTGATACAGATGCAAGAAAATTTGTATCAGGCCCCAGATTTTCACTATTGCGATGGTAAACGATAGGAAAATTGAAATCCTCTCTCCAAATTTCAATCATGCTCTCAGTACCATCAGTTGATGCATTATCCGAAATGCATACCTCTATATCAAAATTTGGTTTCTTTTGATTATTAATACTTTTAAGTAATTCTTCTAAAAATTCTTTTCTATTATAAGTTGGTATACAAAATGAGACCATCATACAATCAACCTTTTTTTGCTTGTATAAAATAAGCCAGTGGAAGTCCCCAGAAAACAGTGACAGCAAAAGATATAATTAATCCAAGCAACACGCCATTAATGCCAAACATTTGTGAGAGATACCATTGAGATGCCCCCCCGACGATTGCCTGAAATGGCACTAATATCCAAAGCACCTTCAAATAATTCATGCTTTGCAATAACATTGCATAGGTATCACACCATACACGCAAACAAAAATAAATCGCAATTAGTATAAATGACATCATAGACATCTGATAATTCACATCTTTAGCTATTACTGAAAATAATATAACTTTAAAAGTGTAAATAAATATCGTGCACCCTATAACAAACAACGAACCAGTCGCTATGTTTATAGCAATCATTTTATTAAGCTTTTGCCATTGGTGTTTAATTCTTAACTCTGCACATATTGGCCATAATGCTTGTAACACTGCCGTATAGATGAAAAATACCAATCCAAAAACCTTCATTGTTACAGTATACTGTACGATATCTGTCGGTGTTAACCTCTGAGAGATGACAATATAATCCATTTGGAGCACTAATATTGATAATAAAGTAAAAATGAAGAAACCTGACGATCTACGCAGCAATACCATATAGTGAAACTTGCTTGCTTTAACATTTATTAATTTAATGTATCGATAAAGCAAATAACAGATGGAAATCAAACCAACAGGAAGGTACATTACAACCAATGAATATTTAATATCGATATTTATTTTTTCATAAAAAATATATAAAAGCCCAAACATACCAATCACATATGACAATGCGTTCAACAGATTAGCTTTCCAGCCAACTAATTCTGCAAAAAGAATCTTATACGCAATCGTGCCGATACCTATTGAACTGAAAACTAAACAAGCAATAAAAAAGATCTCTCTAGTCTCACCTTGCAAGGTGGTATAAAACGAGGAAAGATAACGCGAAGAGATAACCCCAGAGAAAGCATAAAAAAGCAATATAAAGAATAGAATTGCAAAAAAACTTAACTGTAAAGCAGCTTTAATAAAACCATTATAATTAATATTTTTAGCTCTACATTCAGAAATATAATTTTGAAGTCCTGTACCTATACCAAAATCAACAGCGCTACACCATACTAATAATCCTGTTAATAGACTAAATGCTGCGTACTTTTCTTCACCTAGTATTGATAAAAGATAAGAAATGCTAGCAACCTGGACTCCGGCGATTACTATTTTTGATAACCATGATGAGCCAGCGATAATTAAGTGATTTGGGATTTTTAACAATTTAAATTTCACTATTCCGTTAATCTACATCACACACTTTGCCTAATGACGAATAATTAAAAATCATTCAACAATCACTTAAGTTGTGTATTTTCTAGCAACTTTCGTATGCCGAGTTTAAAATCGAATTTTGGCTTCCAACCTAACTTAACTAAATCATTATTATTAGCAGTAGAATACATTATCTCATTTTCTCGTTGTGGCAAAGCACCAAAATCAAATGTTCCTCGTGAACCGGGTACTAAATGCTGCAAATGAATAAGAAAATCTTGAAGACTAACACCATAGCCTGTACCTACCTGATATTCAACATATGAAGGAATATCATTTATTTTTTCTAAAACAGTTAAATATGCAGCGACAACATCATCGACATAAACAAAATCTCGGACTTGCATACCAGAGGTACATTTTATATCTAATTGGCCATCAATTAATTGTGATAATATGTACGGAATAAATTTCCCTTCACCATCTCCGGGGCCATAAACATGCTCTAAGCGCATATTTACAAATGAAATATCATGAAGCTCGCTATAATACTGCCCTATTGCAGCAAAGTGTTTTTTGGTTATTATATATGGTTGCATATATCGATACGAAAATTCTTTTTTAGAGAAAAAACTATCCGTATTTATGAATGCATTGGCTTTATACTTAACAGCCAAATCAAGTAACTTAAGAGGCTTTACAACATTACTGTCCTCCACCTCTACTAATGATGATAAATTTCTTCCATATTCTGTTGCTAAATGTATAACAGCAATAAACGTTGAATCAATTAGATATTCGGCTAATAGTGACTCAACTTTTTCCCAATCACACCATTTGACATCGGATAAGTTTGAATCATCATTTCTCAAAACATTGCGAGTGATTGCGATAACAAATATACCTGACAACTGCAAAGCTTCGAGCATATGCTTACCGATAAAGCCAGATGCTCCACTTACAACTACAATTTTTTTTCTATTCATCATCACAATCACCAAACTTAATAAATTTACTTAGAAATTCAAACCAAAGAATTCTTCAAATTTACTTACTACATAATCCAAATGTTCTGTAGTAAGCCCTGGATAAATACCAATCCAGAACGTTTGATTCATAATACGGTCCGTATTTTTTAACTCACCCACTACGCGATACTTAACGTTCGCGAAGTATGGCTGGCGAGTGAGATTACCGGCGAACAGCAGGCGTGTACCGATTTTAGCTTCATCAAGGAACTTCACTAAATCAATACGTTCCACGCCGCTAGTCTCTTTAAGCGTGATAGGGAAACCAAACCAGGATGGATCAGATTTTTCTGTGGCTTCTGGTAACTCAAGAAACTCAGCACAAGATTGTAAGCCTTGCTTAAGATAGACAAAGTTCTCTTTTCGCTTTTGTACAAATTCTTCCACGCGTTCTAGCTGTGCCAGACCACATGCTGCCTGCATATCCGTAATTTTCAGGTTATAACCCAAATGAGAATATGTGTATTTGTGATCGTATCCGAACGGTAAAGAACCAAGTTGCTGACCAAAACGTTTGCCACAGGTATTGTCACAGCCAGGCGCACAGTAACAATCACGTCCCCAGTCACGGAAAGATTCAATCAATTTCTTTAACTCACCTGATTTTGTGAAGACAGCACCGCCCTCTCCCATCGTAATATGGTGTGCCGGATAGAAACTCACTGTGCCAATATCACCAAATGTGCCAACCATCTGACCATCATACGTTGATCCAAGGGCATCACAGCAGTCTTCGATTAACCAAAGGTTATATTTATCCGCAATGCGACGAACTTCAGTTAAATCAAACGTATTGCCTAATGTGTGTGCAATCATGATCGCTTTTGATTTTTCACTCACGGCAGCTTCAATAAGTGAAGCGTCAACATTATAGGTAGGGATATCCACATCAACAAAGACTGGAATCAATCCATTCTGGATTGCTGGGTTAACAGTCGTAGGAAAGCCTGCTGCAACGGTAATAACTTCATCACCTGGCTTCAATGCACGATCGCCTAATTTTGGTGAGGTCAAGGCAGTTAACGCTAACAAGTTTGCTGATGAACCCGAAGTCGTTGTTAGTACATGAGGTACACCAATAAACTCACCGAGTTTCTTTTCAAAAGCATCATTAAAACGGCCTGTTGTAAGCCACCCATCTAATGATGCTTCAACCATAAGCTGTAATTCTTTAGCACCGATTACCTTTCCTGAAGGTGGTACAACACTCACACCTGCATTAAAAGGTTTTGGGCTTAATGCCTCATCAGCATACTCAGCAACGAGTTTGGAAATTTGTTCACGCAGGTTTTTTGCTGCCATTGCTATAATTCCTGTATTTATCTATTTTAACTAAAAGTTTTAGTGGCCATGTAATCATGGATTTCACGTTTCGAATAATCCATCATATCCGCTCCGTTTATCCATGCTTTGTGCCATTTAACAATACGACCAAGTGTTTCAACTAGCGCCCATCTAGGGTGCCAATCTAATTGCATATGTGCTTTTGAACAGTCTAGTTTGAGATAGTGTGCCTCATGTGGATGATCCTGCCCATCCAACAACCAGCTAGCCCCCTCGCCCCACAACATAACCATCTTATCAACAATAAACTCAACCGTTTTAGCATCCTCTTCACGAGGACCGAAATTCCAGCCTTCAGAGTATTTAGCACCGTCATTGTAGAGCTTTTGGGCAACCACAATATACCCTGAGAGAGGTTCAAGCACATGTTGCCATGGACGAATGGAGTGAGGATTACGAATAACAACCTGCTGGTTATTTTCAAAAGAACGTAAAATATCGGGAATTAGACGATCTTCCGCCCAATCACCACCACCAACAACGTTTCCTGCTCTAACCGAAGCAAGGCCAACACCATGCTTAGCATAGTTTTGAGGATTAAAAAATGAACTACGAAATGCAGAAGCGACTAATTCAGCACATCCCTTGCTATTAGAGTATGGGTCATAACCGCCCATTGCTTCGTTTTCACGGTAACCCCAAACCCACTCACGATTTTCATAGCATTTATCGCTGGTGATATTGACAACAGCCTTAATACCGCCAACCTGCTTTACTGCTTCGAGTAAATGCACAGTGCCCATAACATTCGTTGAATAAGTTTCAATAGGCTCTTTATAAGACAGCCTTACAAGAGGCTGTGCTGCCATATGGAAAATAATTTCTGGCTTAAAAGACGCTATCGAGTTCCGTAATTTTTCAAAATCACGAATATCGCCAATATCCGACTCCATCAGCGAACTGATTTTAGCAGTGTCAAATAAACTTGGGGATGTTGGGGCGTCAAGGGAATACCCCTTTAACGTTGCGCCCATTTCACTTAGCCAAAGAGCAAGCCAGCCTCCTTTAAATCCCGTATGACCGGTAATGAATACACGCTTACCCTTCCAGAAGCTATTATCAATCATGTTCACTCCCAAGTTTTCCAAGGGGCTGTCCCTTTTTCCCACAAACCTTCAAGATACGTTTTATCACGCAGCGTATCCATTGGCTGCCAGAATCCCGCATGTTCATAGGCCATAAGCTCACCCTGTTTCGCCAATGTCATCAATGGCTCTTGTTCCCAGGTGGTCGCATCATTTTCAATGAGGTCTATTACTGAAGGATGCAGAACAAAGAAACCACCGTTAATCATTGCACCATCACCTTTTGGTTTTTCCTGGAATGATTGAACCTGGCCACCTCGGATATCCAGCGCGCCAAAGCGTCCCGGAGGGAAAGTCGCCGTCAAGGTCGCTTTTTTGCCATGAGCTTTATGAAAATCAATTGTCGCTCGGATATCGATATCTGCAACGCCATCACCATAAGTAAACAGAAAAGCTTCATCATTTTTTACATATTCGGCCACACGCTTTAAACGTCCGCCAGTCATAGATGAATCACCTGTATCAACCAATGTAATGTTCCATGGCTCAACTCGTTTATGGTGAACTTCCATACGATTCTCAGCCATATGGAATGTCACATCAGACATATGCAGAAAATAATTAGCAAAATATTCTTTGATTACGTAACCTTTATAGCCACAGCAGATAATAAAATCCTTAATGCCGTGGGCTGAATACATTTTCATAATATGCCAAAGAATCGGCTTACCACCAATTTCAACCATTGGTTTTGGTTTTACTATTGTTTCTTCACTTAATCTGGTACCCAGTCCACCAGCCAAAATCACCGCTTTCATACTTAACCCTCTATTTTATTTAGATGCGGTAAAAGCATCAGAATAGAAATTATCAACTGACATTTGTTTGGATAGAAAATCTTTTTTGCTTGCATCGATCATAACCGGCGAACCGCAGGCATAAATATCAAATAGCTCAAGTGAATCAAAATCTTCCATTACAGCATGGTGAACAAAGCCTTTACGCCCATTCCAGGTGGGATCATCACAGGATACCACAGGAACGAAATGAACATTTTCAAACTTATCATTTAACTCTTGCGGTAATGCAGAATAAAAATCTTTGGGCAAAGGCATACCCCAATAGATATAGATTTCACGAGCTGATGAATTTTCCACCAAGTACTCAACCATGGCTTTAACTGGAGCAAATCCAGTACCACCTGCGATAAAGATAATTGGACGGGCATTTTCTCTAATAAAGAATGTTCCACATGGGCCTTCGATACGCATCAGAGTATTGACTTGCAGCTCACTGAAAATTAATGAACTCATTTGACCATTGGGAACATTTCTAATGTGCAACTCAATCCCATCAACTCCATTGCTATTGGCAATAGAATAGCTACGCGTTACGCCTTTATACATTAGGTTAATATATTGCCCTGGGAGAAAATTCATTTTTGCGGCAGGAGGCAAGCGAAGAGTCAATTTCATTACATCAGCAGAGACAAGGTCAATACTATTTACTTTACAGGGGACAATTTTCTTCACCTGTCCTTGCAATTCAGGATAGTATAGTGCCTGCAACTGTAGATTACTCTTTGGTTTACAAGTACAGGTCAGGACTTTATCCCCTTGCACATACACGGTTCCCTGCGGATCTTCGGCTTCTCCTGCAAGTAATGTCGACTCACAAACCCCACAATCCCCGTTTCTGCAGCTGTGCTCCAGATGTATACCTACAGCCAGCGCAGAATCGAGAATTGATGAACTTTCTTCTCCAGTGAATTCAATATTAGATGGAAAAATTTTGATTAGATGCGACACTTTTTTTACTCAAATAAAGAAATTTGTTTTAACAATGGAGCAATCGCATCTTTTTCTGAAAGTTCAGGATGCTGTGTTATCGGCCATTCGATACCAATTGCGTCATCACTCCACAATATACTGCCTTCAGCAGATGGCGTATAATAATTAGTTGCTTTATAAAGGAATTCAGCATTTTCGCTCAGAGTAACGAAACCATGCGCAAAACCTTCAGGAATCCATAGTTGTTTTTTATTTTCTGCTGAAAGATGTACGCCGATCCACTTTCCAAACGTCGGAGAACTTGTGCGAATATCAACTGCGACATCAAAAACTTCACCCAGAGTGCAGCGCACCAATTTACCTTGCGCATACTCTCCTTTTTGAAAATGCAAACCCCTCAATACCCCTTTGCGAGATTTAGAATGGTTATCTTGCACAAAAGATATGTTGCGCCCAACTGCTTCTTCAAAAATTCTATAATTAAAACTTTCGAAAAAGAATCCCCTGTCATCGCCAAATACTTTCGGTTCAAAAATTAAAACGTCTGGAATTGCTGTTTTAATCACATTCATTTTTAAAAACCTTTAATCATTCTTATAAGGTATTTACCGTAATCATTCTTTGACAAGGGTTCTGCAAGCTTTGTAACCTGCCCAGCATCAATGAACCCCTTACGATAAGCAATCTCTTCCGGACAGGAGACTTTCAGTCCTTGCCGCTCTTCAATCGTGGCAATAAAGTTACTGGCTTCAATCAGACTTTGGTGTGTACCTGTGTCTAGCCATGCATAGCCACGCCCCATCATCGCAACGGACAAACGTCCCTGCTCCATATAGATTCGATTGATATCAGTAATTTCCAGCTCACCACGAGCGGAAGGCTTTAAATTTTTGGCCAGCTCAACTACATCATTGTCATAGAAATATAAACCGGTAACCGCATAATTACTTTTAGGCTCCAGAGGTTTTTCTTCAAGACTGATAGCTGTTCCATTCTTATTGAATTCAACAACTCCGTAGCGTTCCGGGTCCTTAACATGATATGCAAATACGGTTGCGCCATTTTCTTGATTAACAGCTGAATCCATTAATTTAGGCAGATCATGACCATAAAAGATATTATCGCCTAGCACTAATGCGCAGTCATCATTTCCGATAAACTTCTCGCCAATGATAAATGCCTGAGCCAAGCCGTCCGGAGTAGGTTGTATTTTATAGTGAAGATTGAGTCCCCACTGACTGCCGTCGCCTAATAATTGTTCGAAACGCGGTGTGTCCTGTGGCGTGCTAATGATCAGAATATCACGGATCCCAGCCAGCATCAGGGTTGAAAGCGGATAATAGATCATTGGCTTGTCATAAATGGGTAACAGCTGCTTGCTGACCGCCATAGTTACCGGATATAAACGTGTGCCAGATCCGCCAGCTAAAATAATGCCTTTACGGGTTTTCATTTTATTATCTCTTTATACGTAATAATACCCGATTGCGGGTACTCACATTATGTTCAGATTGCTGTTCCAGAAAATAATTCGTTCAGCATACGTTTAACGCCACTTTCCCAATGAGGAAGAACAAGCTGGAAGCTACTCTGGAATTTTTCAGTGTTAAGACGAGAATTATTGGGACGACGAGCTGGTGTTGGGTAAGCGCTACTCGGGACTTCATTTAACCGATTGATTGCTAGTTCGACGCCTGCTTTCCTAGCTTCAGCAAAGACCAGTGCGGCATAGTCGTACCATGTAGTCACACCATCCGCAACAAGATGATAGAGACCAGCAACCTCATGATTTTTCAACGCAATTCGAATAGCGTGAGCGGTACAATCTGCCAGCAACTCCGCACCAGTCGGTGCGCCATACTGATCGTTAATGACAGAAAGTTCCGTCCTCTCTTTAGCCAGACGTAGCATGGTTTTTGCAAAGTTATTACCTTTACCGGCATAAACCCAGCTGGTACGAAAGATAAGGTGTTTTGGGCAATGCTCTTTTAGTGCTCTTTCACCAGCCAGTTTTGTTTCTCCGTAAACATTCAACGGCGCTGTAGCATCATCTTCAGACCACGGTGTCTCACCAGTGCCTGGGAAAACGTAATCAGTTGAGTAATGAACCACCCAAGCACCCGTTTCAGCCGCTGCTTTGGCAATTGCCTCTACGCTTTTCGCATTAAGTAATAAGGCAAACTCTGCTTCTGCTTCAGCTTTATCTACAGCAGTATGCGCAGCGGCATTCACTATCACGTCTGGACGTATTTTTCGTACGGTTTCGGCCACACCTTCAGGATCGCTAAAATCTCCGCAGTAATCGCTTGAATGCACATCAAGAGCAATTATATTTCCCAGAGGGGCGAGTGCCCGTTGAAGCTCCCAGCCGACTTGTCCATTTTTCCCAAACAGTAAAATATTCATTACTGGCGTTCTCCATAATTCTGTTCTATCCAGGTCTTGTAAGCTCCACTTTTTACATTCTCAACCCATTGGGTATTGCTCAAGTACCATTGAACTGTTTTACGAATCCCGCTTTCAAAAGTTTCAAGCGGCTTCCAGCCAAGCTCATCACTGATTTTCCCGGCATCAATTGCATAGCGACGATCGTGTCCCGGACGGTCAGTTACATAGGTGATCTGGTCACGATACGATCCCTCTTTCGGTACAATCTCATCGAGCAGGTCGCAGATAGTGTGAACCACATCCAGGTTCTGTTTTTCGTTGTGGCCCCCGATATTATAGGTTTCGCCAATTTCACCCTGGGTTACCACGGTGTACAACGCACGGGCATGATCTTCGACATATAGCCAATCGCGGATTTGGTCACCCTTGCCGTAGATTGGCAATGCCTTGCCTTCAAGCGCATTCAGAATCACCAGCGGGATTAGTTTTTCCGGGAAGTGGTACGGGCCATAGTTGTTTGAGCAGTTGGTAACAATGGTCGGGAAACCATAGGTCCGAAGCCATGAGCAGACGAGGTGATCACTGGAAGCCTTAGAGGCAGAATATGGGCTGCTCGGTGCGTAGGCTGTGTTTTCGGTAAACAGCGGCAACGTGGTACCCGTTACTACTTCATCCGGATGCGGCAGGTCGCCGTAGACTTCATCCGTTGAAATATGATGGAAACGGAACGCTGCTTTTTTCTCATCATTCAGACCGCCCCAATAGCTGCGAGCAGCCTCAAGCAGCACATAGGTGCCAACAATATTTGTTTCAATAAAGGCGGCAGGCCCAGTAATGGAGCGGTCTACGTGACTTTCTGCGGCAAGATGCATAACAGCATCCGGCTGATGCTCAGCAAAAATTTTCGCCATTTGGTCAGCATTGCAAATATCTGCATGCTCAAAGCTATAGCGTTCGCTATTGTCAACCTCGGCCAGAGATTCGAGGTTACCTGCATAGGTTAATTTATCAACATTAACCACAACGTCAGAAGTATTAATGATAATATGTCTTACGACTGCAGACCCGATAAAACCTGCACCACCAGTGACCAGAATTTTCACGTTTTTTTCCGCTTTAGAACTCATTCAAATTAGAGATTATTGGTTTTGGAAAATGACTATCAATTTCACTGACATTAATTTGACGCATGCTACCGCCCCTGGCTCAACAGCTACCAGTGCACTGCATAAAAAGTCATGCATCTCAAACTTACTGAACGGCTATTTATACCGCTCATAATGCCAAAAATAATCCAGTATTGTGGTCTCAATTGCACGGCAAAACAAGGAAAAAAACTAGCATCATGCGAAAATTTCCATGCCAAAACCATCAATTTTAGTTATTGATTTTAAATGAAAAAACGACAGGGAAATAAGTATCTACTGAGTGTTCAGTACCATTATTTCATCTGTCGTTTTTTGCTCATCTGAGTACTATAAAATTGTGCCGATATTCTTAGTCTGTCAGCATCTGCTCAATCCCTTTCCGGAACTTAGCCCCATCCTTCAAATTCCGTAACCCATACTGCACAAACGCCTGCATATACCCCATCTTCTTCCCGCAGTCGTAGCTCTCGCCCGTCATCAGCATCGCATCAACCGACTGTTTTTTAGCCAGTTCCGCAATCGCATCGGTCAGTTGAATACGGCCCCATGCGCCAGGCACGGTTTTCGCAAGCTCTTCCCAGATATCAGCCGCAAGCACATAACGCCCTACCGCCATCAAATCGGAGTCCAGTTCCTGTGGCTGATCCGGTTTTTCGATAAAATCAACAATACGGCTGACTTTACCTTCGGCATCCAAAGGATCTTTGGTTTTGATCACAGAGTATTCAGACAGGTCACCCGGCATACGTTTAGCCAACACCTGGCTACGGCCGGTCTCATTGAAACGCGCGACCATGGCAGCAAGGTTGTAACGAAGCGGATCTGCAGACGCGTTATCCAGAACGATGTCTGGCAGGACAACCACAAACGGGTTGTTGCCAACAATGGGCTGCGCGCAAAGGATTGAGTGTCCCAGACCCAGCGGTTGGGCCTGACGGACGTTCATGATGGTAACACCCGGTGGACAGATAGCCTGAACTTCCGCCAGAAGCTGACGTTTCACGCGCATTTCGAGCAGCGCTTCAAGTTCATACGAGGTGTCGAAGTGGTTTTCCACAGAGTTTTTTGATGCGTGGGTCACCAGAACGATTTCTTTGATACCAGCAGCAACCACTTCGTCAACGATGTATTGAATCATTGGCTTATCGACGATCGGCAGCATCTCTTTAGGGATTGCCTTTGTGGCGGGTAACATATTCATACCCAAACCCGCTACCGGAATGACTGCTTTCAAATTAACCATTATCTTGTCCACCTATATTCGGTTGCTGAATTATAGCGATTAACCGTGTTTAATCCACTTTGTTTTGTCATATTACTGATTCGGGTAGGCTAGATCTCGGGGTGTTGTCTGAGAATGACGTAAATTATCGTACTCCACGCTGCGGCAGCGCAAAGTTTAGACGCTCAGTGTTGACAACCTGTTGATCGATATGGTCAATATCCACCGATGACTGCCCTTTCTCGTTCACTGCGGTGACGTTCGCCAGCGACAGCAGCGTGTCATCACGCGCCATGAACTTTCCACGAACGTCTTTACGCATGTCAAAGTTGATTTGTAGCGCTGGCCCGCGCGCTGACTCTTGCATTACATTGATATTACGTAAGAAAAAGTGCTGAGGTTTATTATGAATCTCCAGTGATGCGTGCTTCATAGTGAGGTTGGTGATAGAAACGAATGAAGGATTATTGCCTGATGAAATCTGGATACCCCGGACCTTATAGGCCAGCTTGCTATTATCAAGCTGTATATTATTTAATCGGAAATTCTGCGGGATCGACAAATAGTTCCCTTTGATAACACCGTAGCCAATAAGCATTCCCGCGCTATTAACCATATCGACACCATCAATAACAAAATTATCACACCCATATATTGCTACCGTTGCGTTATCTATTCCCGCCTTCTTACTGAAGTCCGGCGTAATATTGCTGGCCTTGACATTGCGGATGATAAAATGCTTTCCATTCTCCACATGTACCAGCTGGCGACAGTTACTCCCGGTGATATTGGCGACGACAAAGTTTTTGACCGCCTGCTCTTCCGGATAGCCATTATCGTATGTGCTGCCCGCAAGTCCAATGCCGATACCCCAATTCACCTTACCGTTGGTACAGTCGATATGGTCAATAACATGATCGGAGATCAGGATGTTGCGGTCATTAATCGCCACGTTCCACTCGATAGCGTCGCCCTGCAGGTAGCTGAAGTGGCAATGGGTAATATTGACGTCAACCCACTGGTTGTGGAACCCCTGGCGGAGAATGCCGTAATTGGCTTTGGTGATAGTCAGGCGAGTAATCGTGAGGTTACGCATCTGACGTTTGTCTTTGCCGCCGATAAAAATCTGCGTCACCGGGCCGTAACCGCTCATCGTCAGGCCGGCGATAGTGCAATCCCCCCCGCGCACATCAAGGGTGATGTTGTATAAGCTTGCCGCGCCGCTGCCAATAATCTGGCACCCTTTTTGTAAAATAAAGCGTCCCCGGCCATTGCCTTTCAGGCTACCAGCCACGTGCAGCGTTTTTCCCGGCGGCAGGGTAATTGCCGTGTTGATATTATCGCAGATGACCTCTGCGGGCACGGTCACGCTATCAGCCTGGCGAAACGCCTCATTAAATGCGCGGATCCAATCACCGTTATCCACAAAATCGCGAATATCGGCCGTCGTGCTCTTTCCTGCCGCTGCGCGTGCGGCAGCGACAGGAAGAACGGGCAGTGCAGCGGCAAGCGTTGCGCCTGCCGTCAGGAAATAACGTCGGGTTAAGGTATGCATCAAGCCTCCTTAGCAAAGCGTGTGCAGCAGACTGGCGAGCTGCCGGTTAATAAGCTGCTGATTAAAATCGGTTTCGACTTTTTTACGTGCGCGCGTCACCACCGGCTGAAGCCCCTGTTCATCCATACTTCCCAATAGCCGCAGTTTATTGGCTAGCGCCTCGGCATCGTTCTCCGCCACCAGCCAGCCGGAATCACCAGAGTCGATAAGTTCAGGGATACCGCTGTGAACGGTAGATAGCACCGGGATGCCCACCGCCATGGCCTCCATCAGCGCCACCGGAATCCCTTCCATATCGCCATCCGCCCCGGTAATAGAAGGCAGCAGGAACACGTCGGCGTCATCGAGCATCGCTTTCACTTCATGACTGGGCTTAAAACCGGGCATCTCTATCCGGTCTTCCAGTTGATACTGTTCAATGAGAGTACGTAGACGCCGCTCCCACGGCCCAATCCCCAGAATGCGGTAACGGAAATTCACGCCCTGCGCTTTCAACTGACGACAGGCTTCAATCGCCACATGCAGCCCCTTCTTCTCGGTCAAACGAGCAACCGAGATAATTTGCAGGCACGCATTCGGTGCCTTCAGGGGGCGCTGCGCGAAACGTTCCATATTGACGCCCATCCGGGAGACAGTGATTTTTTCCCCCGGACAGCCCATCGTTTTCAGGCGATCAGCCCATAGCTGGCTAATCGGCAACATCATATCGCCACGGCGAAACAGTTGCTGATACTCACCGCGGTAGTGATCGAGCACTTCACGGCTGGAGATATCAATTCCGTGGAACACGGTAGCGATTTTGCCGCGAATCACGTCCAGTTCACGCAGCTTCGCCGCCGTCACCCCGGCCGGGCCGAAGTGGGCGATAAACACATCAGAGGTAATCGGCGATGGCGTGCGACTACAAATTGAGGAGAGGATCAGGTTACGCGCTTCCTGGCCATAACGACGGGCGTTCAGCGCCCGCCACACCGCAGGACGATGAAGCCCACGCAGCGTACTAAACCCGCGATAGCGCAGTTTAGCCAGCGCACTCGGCGGCTCATCCTGCAACCAGCGGACTTTATCCGCCAGTTGATATTGGGTATAGGCCGCATGGGTGTTGGTCAGGTCGCCTTTTTGCAAGGCGACAATCTCCACTTCATAACCCATCTCGATAAACGCCACAATCTGGTTTAAGACAAACGTTTCTGACGATAATGGGAATTTCAGCAGGAAAAAGCTGACTTTCATCGGCCCTCCCGGATGCGGTTAAGTACCGATTCAATCATAGTAAATCCTTTCTGGCGCTCACCTTCTACCGCCGTCGCCACACGTTCACCAAGCGCGGGCAGCTGATTTAAGATATCGGCCACTACGCCCTGCATTGAACCGTCTAGCAGGTGACGAATGTCGATAGCCATCTCCGGCATTCCCAACTGCTGCATGATGCCGGCAGATTTGTGCTCGTAGTTAATGGCGATAGCCGGGGTGCCAAAGTTCATCGAGATGATGGCAGAGTGCAGGCGAGTGCCGATGGTCAGCGCGCAAGAGGCAAGGATTTTACCAATCTCCACATCGTTGAGTTCGTCCATAGCAATATGGAAATGTTCACGATTTTTCACGTACTGCGACATGCGCAGAGCAACCATGCGATCGTCGCGATTATAGCGGTCAATGCTGGTACAGGTGGAGAGCGCCAGCACCTGGTAGCCGTCATCAATCATGCGATTCACCACCTCGGCAAAGGCTTTTTCATACGCCTGTTGGGTGGTACCCAGACGTTTATCGAACGGCTCCAGTTCGCGCAGGGTAATGGCAACGGTTTTGCGCTGTGCGGTCAGATTCAGCCAATGCTGTACCGCATAACTGGCCTCAAAACTGTCGTTACGGTGCTCTACTAGCCACGCAGTATCCACACCCTGCTCCACTTTGCTGGTATCAATCTGCGCCTTTACCATCAGTTCGCGACTGACGGTTTCACGCAGAATCAACGCATTGGTGCGCCCAAAGGTGTAGTTCGCCAGTTGGTTAAAGTCCGGGTTCTGGAACGGCCCGACGCTGTGACCAATCATGTAAATGGGCTTATTGGCCATAAAGGCGCACAGCGGATATTCAAAGTGGGTCAAACCATAGAGATCGACGTAGTTCGACCCGCCCACCTGAATGATGGCATCGTAGTTACCCAGAAAACGCACAAAGTCATGAAACTCTGGCGCGATTTCAAAGTTGCGCAGCTTACCTTCGCCGGTGACCTTCGCCAGCAGGATCTTGTGCTGGAAGCGACGACGCAGCACCTTCTTTACGCGTCCACTCACGCCCGGTGCCGCCTGCTGTTTTTGGCTTAACTGGTACAGCGGATCGGCCATTATTTCGCGTCCTTGCAGCCAGGAGGAACTGGTCGGGAAACGGCTCATCACATCCATCTCAACGTCCGGTTGCTGGCGAACAATCGCATCAAGCAGCCCACGCATAATGGCGCTATCGCCACGGTTACCGCAGGTGTGGTTGCCTAAAATTAATAATTTCATCATGGCCTCATCAAAAGGGTTTCAAGCAAATCAATTAGGAACGCGTAATAACGTTTTCAATTTTTCGCTCCGACAGAGCGTTTTTTTAAGTTCAATCAACAGGCTATTGCGGGACAACACGACAACCAGCGCGAAGCTAAGCACGCCCGCCAGGACCTGCAATCCCAATAGCAACGACAGCGAGACGCTGCCTTCCAGCAGCCGACCGACGGCATAACTCACCACCAGCGTTGGCAGCGATAGTCGCAGCGGCAGCCATAGGCTCAGCAGGTAGTCGCGGTAGCTCGGCCCCAGAATCGGTTTAATCATCACGAAGTAGCTGAGAATGGTGTTGATGATTTGCACCAGCAAGAAGCCCAGCGTGACGCCAATCGCCCCACCAAGCTGCCCGCCGATAATCACCGCCGGAATAAACAGGAAGGTTTTAAACACGTTGAATTTAAAGCTGATATCAACCCGCGCTTTCGCCATCAGCAGCGAGCCAATCGGGTTGCCGACCGAGCGCAGCAGACCCACCACGCACAGCAGTTGCAGGATAGGCACGATGTGCAGCCACTTTTCACCAAACACCAGCGGCACAAAGTTGTTGCTGACTACCATCAGTCCCAGCAGCGCCGGGAAGTTGATAATCCCCACCACCGACAACAATTTGTAGAAATTTACCCGCAGCTTGTCGGTATCGTCCTGAATCTTGGCAAACGCCGGGAACAACACGCGGGTAATAATCGGATTGAGCTTCATCGGTGGCACCACCGCTACGTTGTAAGCGAGGTTATAGCCACCGGCGACGCTGGCCCCGAGAATGCGCGCCAGCGTCAGCGTTGAGAGGTTGGTATTGATGTAGTTAACGATACTGTCAGCGGTCAGCCACGCCCCAAAACGCAGGTTAGGGACCACGGTAGCCAGTGAGAAATGTAGCCCCGGACGGTAAATTTTGCGGCCAAAGTAACCAAACAGCAGCGTACGTACCGCACTATTGACCAGATATCCCAGAATAGCCGTCATCGCCAGCGGCCAGTAGCACGCGCTGATGACGGTAAATGTGAACCCAGACAGTACGGCCGCGGTTTCAATCGAGCCGATTTTGTTGAACTCCAGCTCCTTTTGCATCAACGCCCGGAACTGCTGGCCGTGGGGAATCAACACAAACGCCAGCGATAACGTCTTGATAAGCGGCGCCAAATCGGGGTTATGCAGCCCATTAGCGATGGTATCGCTCAGCAGATACACCGCAGCGCACACCACCAACCCCAGCCCCACATTCAGCCAGTAGAGGGTGGTCAGCTCCAGATGGCTGATTTGCTTACGCTGAATAATCGAGTTGGCAATACCAAAGTCCGACAGCGTATCCGCCAGCGCAATAATCACCAGCGAGACGGTCAATAGACCAAACTGATGACCGTCGAACAAGCGTGCCAGCACGGTCATTTGTGCCAGCCCCAGTCCAATAATCACGATAGTCGCCATCGCCGACCATTTCGCGCCGCTGATGGTTTTTTCTCTCAGGCCCATGTCACTTCCTCAATAGGCTGCTTTGTTGACAAAGCCTTTGAACACCGTCAGGAAGACGATTCTGATATCGAGCCACAGGCTCCATTCACGGATATATTCGAGATCGAACTCGATACGCTTTTCCATTTTTTCCAGCGTGTCGGTTTCACCGCGCCAGCCGTTGATCTGCGCCCAGCCGGTAATGCCGGGTTTCACTTTGTGGCGCAGCATGTAGCCTTCAATCAACTGACGATACTGCTCGTTATGCGCCACCGCGTGTGGACGCGGGCCAACTATCGACATCCCGCCGGTGAGAACATTGATAAACTGCGGCAATTCATCAAGCGAAGTACGACGCAGGAAGTTGCCAACGCGCGTCACTCGTGGGTCGTTCTGTGTCGCCTGCGTCACCACCCTGTCATTCTCCATCACCTTCATGGAGCGAAATTTCCACACCTTGATAGGTTTACCGTCCATGCCGTAGCGGGTCTGGCGGAAAATGATTGGCCCAGGCGAACTGATTTTGACCGCCAGCGCGATACAGCACAGTGCCGGTGAAATCAGCAGTAAAATGCACAGCGCCAGCACAATATCTTCCAGCCTTTTAATAAGACGATTCACCCCGGAAAGCGGCGTGTCATATAGCGGGACGACCGGGATACCGTTAACCACTTCGACACGTGAATGCAGGATATTGAAGGTGAACACGTCAGGGATCAGCAGCACTGAACAGGTGGTGTCAGCAAGAGAGCGCACCAGCGTTTTGATCTCCCCCTCTTCCTGCATGGCCATGGAGATGTAGACGTTATGAATCTTGCCAGCACGAGCGTCATCACGAAGCTGCTCAAGATTTCCCATCCAATCCGCACTCACGCCGCCCGGTTTCGCATCGTAATAACAGCCAACCACTTCATACCCCAGCCACGGCTGGTTGCGGAAACTGTCCAGTAGCTCCTGGCCTTCCGGCATATCGCCCGCTACCGCCACGTAGCGAGTGTTATAACCGCGATGACGCAGCATGCCCGCGCCATAACGGATAAAGGCGCGGCTGGCGAGCATGCCGACTGTGCTGAGCAAATACCACGCCAGCCAGATACCAAAGTTGGTACTAAAGTCGTCATTGAACGCCAGTAAGCCTGCGGCAAATACCAGACTGAGCGTCCAGTTTTGCAATAGCAGCAGCAGTTCCGTCGTTATCCGTACACCACGCCATGAGCGGTAAAAATCAGTGATACCGCCAATCATCTGAAACACCGCCAGCGTGACCAGCGCCATCAGCAGATGCAGGTACAAAAACGGCAGCGAGATGGCCTGACAAACCAGCCAAAGACCACCAAGCATGATGGTGATGTCTGAAAAACGCTGCACCATTGAGATTAACGATGCATTCGTTTTGGCTCGCTCGCGCTTTTTTAGAGTCGTCATCGTCGGTCCTATTGTGTAGTTTTCCTCCCCCCCTCACCCCGGCCCTCTCCCCAAAGGGGCGAGGGCCGGGGTGAGGGGGGGAATAATTACTGATTAAGTAACGCCAGAATGTCCTGCGTTCGCGCCTGCATCAGCGGCGAATTTCCGCGTGACTCCACGTTCAACCGCACCACCGGTTCGGTGTTAGAAGAACGCAGGTTAAAGCGCCAGTCAGCAAACGCCAGGCTGATACCATCGGTGCGGTCAATCTCCAGTGCGCTACCCGCAAAATGCGCTTCAACGCGAGCAATCGCCGCCGTCGGTTCAGCCAGTTTGCTGTTGATTTCCCCGCTTGCCGGGAATGCCGCCATACGGTCGCGCACCAGCTCACCCAGGGTTTTCCCCTTCAGGCACAGCAGTTCACTGACCAGTAGCCACGGGATCATGCCGCTGTCGCAGTAAGCAAAGTCGCGGAAGTAGTGATGGGCACTCATCTCGCCGCCATACACCGCATCGTCCTGGCGCATCCGTTCTTTAATGAACGCGTGCCCTGTTTTCGACATCACCGGTGTACCGCCCGCCGCCGTCACCACATCCACGGTGTTCCAGGACAAACGCGGGTCATGAATAATGCGCGCGCCCGGGTTCTTCTCGAGGAACGCTTCTGCCAGCAGGCCGACAATGTAGTAGCCCTCAATAAACTGGCCTTTTTCGTCAAACAAGAAGCAGCGGTCAAAATCGCCGTCGAAGGCTATGCCCATATCGGCACCGTATTTGATAACCGCGTCACGCGTATCATCTCGGCACTCCGGCAGCAGCGGATTCGGAATACCGTGCGGGAACGTCCCGTCCGGGGTGTTGTGGACTTTAATTAAGCTCACCGGAACATTAAGCGCTTTAAAGCGCGCTTCCAGCGCATCAATCACCGGGCCAGCGGCACCGTTACCGGAGTTCACCACCAGCTTCAGCGGCGTCAGGTTTTTGACGTCGATATAGCCCAGTAAGTGCTGGATATACGCGTCTTGTACGTCGATTTGCTGATAGCTTCCGCGCTGGTCTTCAACGACCTGCGGGAAGTCATTGGCCTCCGCCAGACGCTGAATATCACGCAGGCCGGTGTCACCACTGATCGGACGTGCGCCTTCGCGCACCAGCTTCATACCGTTGTAATCCATCGGATTATGGCTGGCCGTCACTTCAACACCGCCATCTACGCCGAGGTGGAACGTGGCGAAGTAGATCTCCTCTGTACCAGAAAGACCAATATCCAGCACGTCGACGCCCGCATCACGCAGACCGCCTGCCAACGCCATTTTCAGCGCTTCACTGGTCAGGCGCACATCGCCCCCCAGCACAATGGTTTTCGGTTTCAGGTATTCGCCGTAAGCGCGGCCAATGCGCCACGCAATATCTTCATTGAGCTCTTCGCCCAGCTTGCCGCGAATATCGTAGGCTTTAAAACAGGTTAACTTATTCATGTTTTTACCTTTCTTCAGGCAACAGTTGGCCCTGACCATGACGGCCAATTTTCAACGTTTGTGATTTGTCGGAGGGGGCTTTGCTTATTCCACCTACCGAGTCGACTATTTGCCGGATGGCGCTGCGCTTATCCGGCCTACCGAATTGGCGCTACACTCGCCCATAACGGTCGGCGAATCGCACCACATCGTCCTCTTCCAGATAGGTGCCAGAACGCACCTCAATCAGGTCGAGCGGGATTTTCCCCGGGTTTTCGAGGCAGTGGGTGACGCCAAGCGGAATGTAGATAGACTCATTTTCGCCCAGCAGTTTGATTTCATCATTGAGGGTCACTTTGGCGGTACCCGCAACCACAATCCAGTGTTCCGCTCGGTGGTGATGCATTTGCAGTGACAGTCCTTCGCCCGGCTTCACGGTGATGCGTTTCACCTGATAACGGTCGCCCGCATCGATAGAGTCATACTTACCCCACGGACGGTAGACTTCCCGGTGAATATGGTGTTCGTGACGACCATCGGCCTTAATCTTTTCGACCACTTTTTTCACGTCCTGCACCGCGTTGCGATCGGCGATAAGCACCGCGTCTTTGGTTTGCACCACCACCAAATCCTTTACCCCAACGGTGGTCACCAATCCCGACTCGGCATACACATAGCTGTTCTCAGTTTTATGGCTGATAACATCACCGTGATGGACATTACCTTCTGGCGTGTGTTGGCTGATCTCCCAAAGTGATGACCACGAGCCTACATCGCTCCAGCCCGCATCCATCGGCACCACAACGGCATCATGGGTCTGTTCCATTACCGCGTAGTCGATAGACTCATCCGGACAGCTCATAAACGCGGCTTCGTTAACGCGGATAAAGTCGAGATCCGGGTCGGTAACATCCATCGCTTTTTCACAGGCGCTGAGGATATCCGGGCGATATTTGCCCAATTCTTCCAGATAACGGCCCGCGCGGAACAAGAACATACCGCTGTTCCAGTAATATTCCCCGCAGGCAACGTAGGCCTGAGCGGTATCAAGATTCGGTTTTTCAACGAACTGCGCCACTTCGAAAGCCAGCGTATCGTCAACGCCAGGGCTCACTTCGCCGCGACGAATATAGCCATAGCCGGTTTCGGGAACCGACGGCACGATACCGAAGGTCACCAGCTTGCCGCTTTCGGCATACGGCGTGGCTTCTCGTACCGCAGCGCGGAAGGCTTCTTCATTCTGAATCACGTGATCCGCTGCGAGTACCAGCATCAGTGGATCGTTATCCGGCTCGCGTCGTTTGGCGGCCAGAGCGGCCAGCGCAATCGCTGGGGCGGTATTACGCCCCGCAGGTTCGAGGATAATATTTTCCGTCAGCTTGTTGAGCTGGCGCAGTTGCTCAGCAACGATAAAACGGTGTTCTTCATTACAGATAACCACCGGGCTTGCACACTTCACGCCGTCCAGACGATTCACCGTCGCCTGAAGCATGGTCAAATCCCCTTTCAAACAAAGGAACTGTTTTGGGTAAAGCACTCGGGACAACGGCCACAGGCGGCTGCCCGACCCTCCGGCCATCACGACCGGGAAAAGCGTAGATTGACTCATCGTTTAACCCCGAATATCTGTCATAAATTGTTCAAGAACATGCTCTTTATCGAGCGTGCGTTCGGCCCAGGCGCGGGCGATAACATTCTGTTTTGGCATCATCAACGCGCGTTCAATCCCTTCCACCAGTGACGGAACCGATTCAGGTGTCACGCAAACCGCAATACCCGGATTGTCCTGACACAACTGGCCCAGCTCGGTTTCGGCTTCAGCGGTTATCACCGCGTTACCGCCGACCGCCAGAATATTGGTCAGCTTGGAAGGCAAGACGGCATCCGCCGCACCGCGCTTTTGGATAACCAGATGGCAGTCACCCATCGCCAGCAGAGCGGGTAAATCTTCATAGGATTGCAGCGGCAGGAATTTCACATTATCCAGGCCACGTTCGGCGGCCATTTTTTCCAGCCGCGCTTTACCCCCCCCCTGGCCGACAATCACAAATAACCAGGGCTGATGGCGGAGCTGGTCGGCGGCGTCAATCACGCTCTCCAGTCCCTGTTTTTCTCCGATATTGCCGGAATAGAGAATCAGTTTGCGATCTTCTGGCAAGCCCAGACGCTGGCGTAGAGCGATGATCAGGGTTTCCGATACATCACGGAAACGGGAAACTTCCGACCAGTTTGGGAAGAAAATTACCTTTTCCATCGGCACGCCTTTTTCGCAGGCTTTTTTCATCATTGAGCGCGAAATGGTGGAAACGTTATCCACGTTGTGCAGGGCGCTACGCTCAAAGGCGCTCGCCAGTTTTGCCACACTGCCTGACTTGCCTTTCCCGGCCATTCCCAGGCCGAGCATGGCGTCCACTTCATAATCCTGAATATGCAGCAACGTGCGCGAACCGGAGAGTTTCGCCAGCAGGCGCATTCCCGGGGTGCAAAACAGCGTCGGCACCACCCCGATGATGCGATCGGGCTTCCAGCTTCGCTGCGCCATGAGTGGGAAGAAACTGCTTACCGCAAAGCTGCTGAGGTGAAGCAGACGTTTGATGGTCGACGGTTGTTTCGGCACGTACAGCGGGCAGCGCCACACCGTGGCTGCCCCCTCTTCCCGACGATAGCGCCAGGCCGAGTAGTTCACGCCAACCTGCCACTCCGGGTAGTACGGCGGTGCGGTAATCACCCGCACCTCGTGCCCCTGCTGCGTCATCCACTCCACCATTTCACCGGTGTATTTGCCGATACCGGTCAGCTCCGGCGAATAGTTAATGCCGTACACCAGGATTTTCATAAGCCCGGTACCTCGGCCATTTTCTCCACCCGGAAGTAGTTACGGCTGTTGTCATGAACGGTGTCGTCATCCAGCAGCGTTTTCGGACTCAGCCAACGATAATCATTGTGCTGCTCGGTTGGCGGCGTGAGAGCCTCGGCCTTCACCTGCACACGAAACGCCAGCACGATATAGTGAGTCGAAAAATGCTCGCCGGAGAAGTTATCGTCATAAAAATGCTGCCAGACGCCGTGGAAGTGGCCCGCCGTTATCGGCAGGCTCAGCCCCAGTTCAGCTTCGGTCAGGCGGGCAAACGCGTCGGCCAGCGATTCATCTTTTTGTACCCGTCCGCCTGGGACAAACCAGTATCCCTGGGCGGGGCGGTTGGTACGTTTGCCCAGTAGAATCTCACCCTGCTCATTCTCAACAATCAGATCGATGGAGATAAGCGGCGTCGATTCCACCACGGTGGCAAAAGCTTGCTGGCTCAGAAACATCGGTTACCCCCGAAAGCGTTGCTGGTTTTCTAAAAACCACTGGTAGGTGCTGGCAAGACCGGCTTCCAGCGAAATTTCGTGATACCAGCCCAGTTGATGCAGACGCGAGACATCCAGCAGCTTGCGCGGCGTGCCGTCCGGCTTGGTCGCATCAAATACCACCCGCCCGGTAAAGCCCACTACCTTGGCCAACGTCTGCGCCAGTTCGCGGATGGTGCAGTCAACGCCGGTACCGACATTGATGTGCGACAGCATCGGCTGGGTATTCTCAAGCCAGACGCTGCGATCCAGTTCCATCACATGGATACTGGCCGCAGCCATATCATCCACGTGCAAGAATTCACGCATCGGCGTACCGCTGCCCCACACCACCACATCCGCTGCATTTCGCTGTGCCGCCTCATGGAAGCGGCGTAAGAGCGCCGGGATCACATGTGAATTGCTCGGGTGGAAGTTGTCGTTTGGCCCATACAGATTGGTCGGCATCACCGAACGGTAGTCGCGGTTATGCTGACGGTTGTATGACTCACACAGTTTGATACCGGCGATTTTGGCTATCGCATACGGTTCGTTAGTCGGTTCCAGCGTCCCCTGTAACAGTTCGCTTTCGTGCATCGGCTGGTTAGCCATCTTCGGATAGATACATGATGAGCCGAGGAACAGCAGCTTATTCACATTGTGGCTATGCGCCGCGTGAATAATGTTGCTCTCAATCATCATATTCTCGTAGATGAAATCCGCCGGGAAGGTGTTGTTGGCGACAATACCGCCCACCTTCGCCGCCGCCAGATACACCTGGTCGATGTTTTCGCGGGCGAAGAAATCATTCACCTCGCGGCTGTCCAGCAGGTTAAGCTCGTCGCGGTGACGTACCACTAAATCGACATCGCCACGCTGTTCAAGCTGGCGAACGATGGCTGAACCCACCATTCCCCGGTGGCCCGCCACAAAAATACGTTGTCGGGTCATAACTTAAGACTCCAGCGCAATCGCCACTTCGTAACCGTGGGACTTCAGCAATGAGTGTTTCTTCGCCGCTTCCAGATCTTTCGCGACCATTTCGGAGACCATCTCCTGCAGGGTGATTTCCGGCTTCCATCCCAGTTTCTCGTGGGCTTTGGTTGGGTCACCGAGCAGAGTTTCCACTTCGGCAGGACGGAAGTAGCGCGGATCGACGGCAACCATCACATCGCCCGGCTTCACGCCCGGCGCATCATGACCGGTGACGGATACCACAATGCCCTTCTCTTCCACGCCGGTACCTTCAAAGCGCAGTTTGATACCCAACTGAGCGGCGGCCATTTCGACGAACTGACGTACGGAGTACTGCACGCCGGTGGCAATCACGAAATCTTCCGGCTGCTCTTGTTGCAGCATCATCCACTGCATTTTGACGTAGTCTTTGGCATGGCCCCAGTCACGCAGTGAGTCCATGTTGCCCAGATACAGGCACTTCTCCAGACCCTGGGCGATATTGGCAATCGCGCGGGTGATTTTACGGGTCACGAAGGTTTCGCCACGGCGCGGAGACTCATGGTTAAACAGGATTCCGTTACAGGCGTACATACCATAGGATTCACGGTAGTTGACGGTTATCCAGTAGGCGTACAGCTTGGCGACCGCATACGGTGAGCGCGGGTAGAACGGGGTGGTTTCTTTCTGCGGAATTTCCTGCACCAGGCCGTACAGCTCAGAAGTCGACGCCTGATAGAAACGGGTTTTCTTCTCCAGACCTAAGAAGCGGATGGCTTCCAGCAGACGCAGTGTGCCCATCGCATCCACATCAGCGGTATATTCCGGGGATTCGAACGATACCGCCACGTGGCTCATGGCGCCGAGGTTGTAGACCTCATCAGGCTGCACTTCCTGCAGAATACGCGTCAGGTTGGAGCTGTCGGTCAAATCGCCATAGTGCAGGTGAAATTTCGGGTTGCTGGTGTGCGGATCCTGATAGATGTGATCGACACGTTCGGTATTAAAGGAAGAAGCACGACGCTTAATCCCGTGAACTTCATAGCCTTTTTCCAGCAAAAGCTCTGCCAGGTATGAACCATCCTGCCCGGTTACGCCGGTAATGAGTGCGACTTTCGACATAATTTATTTCCTTCGTTTATTAGGATTTAGCAGTAATGCGGGGTTTTCCCCTCACCCTAGCCCTCTCCCCAAAGGGGAGAGGGGACAGTCCGGTTTTCTCCCTTACTCCAAAGGAGAAAAGGTGGCCGTTCGGTTTTCTCCCTTGCCCCAAAGGAGAAAAGGTGGCCGTTCGGTTTTCTCCCTTGCCCCTTTGGGGAGAGGGCCGGGGTGAGGGGCAAAATCTCAACTCTCCCGCGCCCGCACCACCGTTGCGGGATTGCCACGGCAAACGCTGCTTGCCGGTAGCGATTTAAAAACGCTGCTGCGTGCACCAACAATCGTGCCGTCACCAATCGTTATGCCGGGTGCAATAAAAACATCCGTTGCCAGCCAACATTTTTCACCGACCACAATCGGCGCGGCATTAATATCAAAATGCGCGCTTTGATAATCGTGACTGCCGGTGCATAAATAACACTTCTGCGATACCACAGAATTTGCACCAAGGGTAATATCACCGAGGGTGTATAACACCGCGTCATCCCCCACCCAGGCATAATCACCAATAGTCAATTTCCACGGGTAGGTAATTTTCACCGACGGGCGAATCACTACGTTTTTTCCTATTTTTGCGCCAAACAAGCGTAATAAAAATGCACGCCAGCGATAGAGTATCTGCGGTGACCAGGCAAATAATGTGGCCTGTACTGCCCACCATAGCTGGACTTTAATAGCACCAGCGCCGCGAAATCCTTTTGGCACCGTAAAGCCGGATAATTCCTGCATCGTATTTCCTTAGGCCTTGTTATACAGCGCCTTGGTTTTACCGGTTGTTCGCAGGCGTAATAAATAAGATAATTCTGTCAGCAGCGCTGGCATGCGCAATATTTCTTGCTGCACTTTTTTGGCATCCTGACATAATTGCAGATTATTAGTGGTTGACACACCGCCCATCGAAAACTCAGATACCAGCCCTTTAATACGCTTAAATCCATAACCTGATTTATACATTCTGGCGGTTAACGCATAGTCCGATGACACGCGATACTGAACATCATACGGATAATCTTTCAGCCCACGCAGCGGGAAGAAAATAGCCTGATGGCTGGCCGGAAGACTGTGGTAAATATACCAACCCTGCTTGGCGCTACGGCGAATCTGGTTGCCATCGCCAAAGTCCAGCATTGCGTCTCCGAGAAACATCGCGTTATCTTTCTGCCCGCGAAGCTGGCGGACAAACTGCGCGACATCCGGGTGGAAACTGTCACCCGAATTGAGGAACAACACAAATTTCCCCTGCGCCATGCGAATGCCTTTATTCATCGCATCGTACAGACCCTTATCGGGCTCGCTGACGTAACGTAACTGGTACTGCCCATTACGTTTTTCGAGAAATTCCGCCGTGCCATCTTGCGAACCGCCGTCTACCACAATCCACTCAAAGCTCAGGCTAGGGTCGCCCGCCAGATGCGCCAGTGAACGCCAGGTTTTCACCACACCTTCGTAGTTCTTAAAGGCTACGGTAATCACGCTTAACAACATGTTTCACCTCATCTGCTGTCGGCAATATTCAATGCTTTACGCAGAATAAATGGACAAACAATTAAAAACGCATATTCCGGGCTAAATATCGAACCGGTAAAAAATAATGATATCGGCGTGAAAAGATACAACTGCACGGCGAAATTGCGATTATTCCCAAAAGCGTTAACGAACAGTTTAAATACGTAATACAGATAACCGGCAGTCAATATTACGGCAAACCATGAAAAATATATCATTAACAGATACAGACCATTGTCTATGGTTTTTCCGACATCCGCACCGTTAAATATTCCGAATGATGCAACATATTCGTAAAGAGAACCGAAACGAATCACCCCATCAACGCTGGTTAATGAATAACCGACCATCACTAACGGACCGATAATGCGGTAATACGATGATGAACCTTCTGTTCCAAGGTCGCCAAGGCGCGTTGCAATATACGGGAAAGCGAAAACCAAACCGACTAAAAAAACGCCTAGTGAAATAATCGCCAACGGTAATTTCTTCTTGATGGCCTCTTTATTCAAATACTGAAACGCCCACTCCAGAAGGTAAAACAAAATAAATGTCATCACCCCAGAGAACGAACCAGAAAGAATTATCCCTGCCAGAATCATAGCATCAGACTTCGGGGTTTTGATACCAAACTGTTTGATACAAAGCCAAATTGAGATTAATGCCAGAGCGAAGAATGCCGGTTCAAAATAGAGCGCGGTGGTACGTTTGCCACCGAATTTGATGAAATTCAGTACATAGCTATTACTGTATATAAGATATTTCGAAATTATCTCAATCAGACTACTGCCGCCAAACAGAATAATCTGTGCCATTTCAAGGGCGGCCAGCAGCACAATAATGGTAATCACCACGTAGAAGAAGCGCAGGATCTTACGGTGGTTATGGGGAGAAATCGTTTTGAAGCGAATGCTCCAGACCATACCAATGATTATCACGATGTAGACAAACAGCATCGTTGAAGTGACGTATTTACTCGGGTCCAGCGACTGACCAAACACGTAGTTAAACAGCGTCAGCCCCACGCCCAACCCGAGGGCAATCATCAGCTTTTTAAGATTGATGCGCTCAACAAACAGTAACAGCAGCAGCGGCAGGAAAGTCACAATGGTGATAGGAAAACTCTCGCCGAGCTGCGCCAGTTTCACGTTAACCAATAGGTAGATTAACGGCAGCAGCAGGTAGCTACAGACTCTGATAGAACGAGACATATTCCTCCAGCATCTGCTGCCCGCTATAAGCCTTGCGGCTACGCGCACTAAATGTTTCCAGCGTAGTGCCAAATACCGCCTGGGCGATTTCAGCTTTTGGTCGCTGCACCAGCGCCAGCACGTCCGCGTCGTCAACCGTACGGCCGCCCGATTTTTCCAGCACTTCTTTCGCCGCTTCACTGTGGGTAGCAATCACCGGGACGCCAATCGACAGCGCCTCGCAAAGGATCAGCGGATAGTTATCGACTCTGGAACTAAACAGCAGCGCATCCAGCGGGTTAAGTTCACTCATCAACTGGTACTTATCGGTGAGGAAACCGTGGTTAACCACGTTGCTCCCCTCAAACGGTGAGAACTTACCGAAGGTGTGGATTTCCACTTTGTCACCCAGAGCAATGATATCGCGCACCAGTTGCTGGTTGGTTTTACCGTCATAGCGCAGGTCGTGCGCCACCACGGCAATTTTAGGTCGTGCTGCCGTTGCCTTGATGGGGGTTAGCTCTGCCAGAATCGATTCGGTCGCCACATCAATGCCGTTGTTGATAATCTGGCAGCGTCCGGCGCCGTAAAGGCTATTGAAAGCATCTGCGACATGCTGACTGGGTGAGATAAAGCGGCATCCCAGCGCCAGCATCTGGCGGAATAGCTGGCGTTTTTCATCGACCAGGCTGTGTGCCCTGTCCACTTTTACCGGCGGATAGTTATTTAAGGTCGGGCATTTCTGGCAGTGACTTTTCCAGCCTTCGCAGCCGTCTAAAAAGGCGCAGCGTCCAGTTACGCTCCAGTGGTCATGCAGCGTCCAGATAAAGGTCACGTCACTTTTATGCGCCTTAACGCGCTCGCAAAAATGCACGATATCAGCCAGATTCAGCCAGTAGCTGTGCATCACATGAAAGTGCAGCACGACTGGCCCCTCAAGACGCGTGACCTGGCGGTAGAGATTATTGAGGTTGCCAAAGAGATCGCGATTAAACAGGCGAAACAGCGCCAGGTTCGCCACCGATGTCAGCCGGGTGGTCTGTTTCACCACCTGCGGGTAACGGTCGTGGCTGACACTTTTTTTACCCCCCTTACCGTAACCGTAGATAAAGGTAGAATTCATCCCCTGACGCAGCGCTCGCTGGTGTAAGTCCAGCGCGACACCCGCCGCGCCACCTTCGGCAAGGCGAACGTTAAATTGCAGAATATTCATTTAATTACCTTCACTCGCGCTTTTTCACCCACCACCAGCGCGTTATCAGGGATATCGTCGAGTACGACGCTGCCCGCGCCGACCGTAACGTTATTTCCCACGGTCACGCCGCCGATAATCACCACGTTTGCCCCGAGTTCAACGTTGTTACCTAACATGGGGCAAGCGAGGCTATTCGGGCCACGATTACCCAATGTGATACCGTGGCGAATCGTCAGGTCATCGCCTGCCACGACGTTTTTATTGATAACTACCGCATAGCCGTGGTGGATGGTGAAGCGTCGGCCAATCGTCGCCGCCGCCTGAATTTCATAGCCGAAAAAGCATTCGGTGATAATGCGGTACAGCACCAGAACCGGCGCTGCCCACAGATTGTTCAACACATTTTTTTTGCGCCATACCGAGCAGAAATGAGCAATGCGATAGGCTGTGACCATGCAGCATGGGCGCAGGCTCCAGCTGTTAGCGCGTAAATCTTCCAGCAGCATCATTTGCTCCGTAATCCGTCCACCCAGCGTTTCCCGTTGCGTACCGACAGCAGCGTCAGGAACGTTTTCCAGGTCATGTGCTTGTTGCGAATCTGATAGAGCGTATACAGCTGGTACTTCTTGCTGGCACGGTCGAATTTGGCTTTGTGTTTGCGGTAAAAGCTGAAGTAGCCGGAGAATTTTTTCGGCGATGAGGTGATCTGCATTTCGCCGTGATTGATGTGCAAAATTTGCGTTGCCGCGTCAATTTTCCACGGTTCCCCGTAGGCCACCACCATTCGCAGGAAAATGTCATAGTCCTGCGCCGCTTTCAGTTCGGTATCAAACAGGCTCTCTTTAAAGCGCCATGCCCAGCTAAACACCTGATTACCGACGATATTACGTTTGTAAAACAGCTGGCGTGAAAACGGTGATTTCGGATACAGCGGCAAGCTTGCTGGCTGTGAGTACACTTCACCTTCGCACACATAGTCATTGGCGTATAAAAACGCATGACTGGTCAGTTGCTGTTGATGTTCGAGAAACACAGACAGGCGATTGGGCGTCCATTCGTCATCATCATCGATACCAGTAATAAACTGTCCATGCGCGCGTAAAATAGCCTGGTTTCGCACCGCGCAAGCGCCTGAATTAAAGTCATTACGGGTGTACTGCACGCGGGCATCGCCAAGGTCGTCAATATACTGCTGAAGCTGTTCAAAGCTGCTGGAGCAGTCATCGACGATGATCATTTCCCAATGGGGATAATCCTGGCGCAGAACCGATTTGATGGCACGGATCGCCAGCTGTTGTCGATTCCAGGTCGGCATATAGATGGAGATCAACGGGTTGTTTGTTGTCATTAGGTGTCTCCGAATAAGCGGTTGAGCTTGAGGTCTCCCCTCACCCCGGCCCTCTCCCCAAAGGGGCGAGGGAGAAAACCGAGCGTTCCCTTTCACCATAGGGAGGGTGAGTACCGAACAGTTCCCTCGCCCCTTTGGGGAGAGGGTTAGGGTGAGGGGATTTTTTTATTTCGAATCCGACTGATATTCGTACTCGTAGTAGCCATAATCCTGATAACCGGTCGCACGGCGGAAGATAGAGTTCAAAATCACCCCTTTCACCGTAATGCCGTTTTGCTCAAAGCGACCGAGGCTAGTCTCCACTTCTTTAAGCGTGTTCACCGCATAACGCGCCACCATCAGCGACGTACCGGCATGGCGGCCGACGATGGCGGCATCGGTCACGGCCAGAATCGGCGGCGTATCGATAAGTACCAGGTCATAGTTCGCCGAGCCCCACTTCAGCAATTCGCTAAAACGTTCGCTCATCAGAAGTTCAGAAGGATTAGGTGGGATTTGCCCACGCGGGATCAGGTCAAAATTAGCAATCGAGGTGCGTTTTGCGCTGCTCTCAATAGTCGCTTTCCCCACCAGCACATCGGACAAACCATTTTCATTGGTAGTGCCGAGGAGTTCGTGGGAATAGCCTTTGCGCATATCGCAGTCGATCATCAGTACGCGCTTGTGGGTCTGGCTTATCACCGCCGCGAGGTTAGCGCAGACAAACGTTTTACCAATTGACGGGCTCACCCCGGTCATCATCAGCACGTTGTTTTCTGCCTGCATCATGGCGAAATGCAAACTGGTGCGCAGGCTACGGATGGCTTCGATTGCCAGGTCGGTAGGATTCCCCACCGCCAGCAGTTGGCTTTGTTTATAGCGTTTCACGCCGTTAACGCTTTTGACGCTGTCGTGGGATTTCTGCCATTCGGACAGCGGAATGCTGGCATACACATTAATACCGTGCTCTTCCAGCACCAGCGGGCTTTCAATACCGCGATTGAACAGCGAGCGTAGCAAGACACCGACAATGGACAGCATCAGGCCGAGAATAATACTGCCCAGAATAATCAGCGCTTTCTTCGGCTTCACCATTCCCGGCTGGGTAATCGCCGGGTCAACGATACGCACATCACCCACGGTGCTGGCTTTGTTGATCTTCAACTCCTGCTGTTTATTCAGCAATTGCATATAGACCTGTTGACCCGATTCAACATCACGGGTTAGACGCACGATCTCCTGCTGGGTTTTCGGCATCGCCGTCACACGCTGGCTCAGCTTCGATTTCTCTTCTTCCAGCGCCCGGCGTTTTTCCAGCAGCGTCCGGTACGCCGGGTGGATGCGGGTATAGAGTTTGGATATTTCGGCTTCACGGAAGGTCAACTCATTTAATTGCGCATCAATGTTGACCATTGAGTCGAGTACCGACTTCGCTTCCAGCGGCAGGTCAACGGAATCTTTTTGCTGACGGTAGGCGTTCAGTTTGTTTTCGGCGACATCCAGTTGGCTACGTACCTGCGGCAACTGCACTTCCAGGAATTCCAGACTCTTCGCAGCCTCTTCCGATTTGCGCGCCACGTTTTGTGCCACGTAGTTACGGGCGATACTGTTGAGAATGTCGCGAATTTTATCTTTGTCTTCGCCGACCATATTCAGGGTCAACACGCCAGAGTCTTTACCATCCTCGGTTACGCTGAGGCTGTTTTGCAGGGTGTTAATCATCCCAAGCGTCGAGTATTTAGTGACCGTAAAGTTGGCCCCTTCTTGTGCGGCAATGCCCGCAACCAGCAAAGACACGCCGCTTTTATTGAGCCCCTCCCCCACTTTACCCTCGGCACTAAAGCCGTCGCCGTTGCTCAGGCGATAGGTCGTTCGACTCAGCACCTCCAACGTAAAGACGCTTTCCGCCATTGAGGCTGGACGGTTAAAGGTGGTGACCTTAACCGTTTCGTTTTGCCGCCCCATCAGCCGTTCCCAGCCAGCGCCAATGATAGGGAGCGTATTCTTGCTAACCGCGATATCGAGATCCAAGTCATCTACGGTTTTCCCCAGCACCAGACGCGAGGTAATCATCTGAATTTCAGCTTCGGAAGCTGGCGGCTTGCTGGCAAGCGCGTTGCTGATATCCTGCACCAGCGCACTGCCTTGATTTTGCTCGATACGTACCAGCGCATCCGCACTGTATATCGGCGTAGCAAACAGGGTGTAGATAATGGCCCCAACGGCAAACAGCGCGGTGATGCCCAGTACCCACCACTTCGCCTCAACCACGGTACCGACCAAACGGCCAATATCAATTTCATCCCCGCCCGAGGCGGGTGCGCTTATCTGTCTTGTTTTATCTGTCATGGTTATCCCTGCTGAGCTTTCAGCGCCTGCGCCCACTGGCTGGCAGACCTGTCGAGTAACTGGTACACCGCTTCAAACGCTTCACGGCTTTTGCGATACGGATCGGGTATTTCTCGTTCGTTATCCCAGTGCCCAAAAAGCATGACTTTGCCGCGCATCTCTGGTGCCATTTCATGCAGGCTGGCGACATGCCGTTTTTCCATCGCCAGAATCAGGTCATACTCCCGGCACATCCGGCCGGAGAGTTGCCGTGCACAATGACCGTCCAGCGAAATATCGTGCACCGCGGCAACGCTTACAGCGCGTTCATCCGCGGATTTTCCAACCAACGCGCCTAAACCTGCTGACTCAACGGTCAATGACGGCAGATGATTTCTTAGCAGGCGTTCAGCCGTTGGGGAACGGCAAATGTTCCCCACGCAAACCACAAGAATTTTGTTAAACATGACGGTTACCAGGTATGAATGTCTTTCGCCGAGTCGGTCATGTAGCGAACGCCACTGATGGTCGGCAACAGTTGGTTGATCAGACGGTTCCAGCGAGAAACCGGTGCGGTCGTGACGTAAACCACGTCATACGGCTGGAGGATAAAGTTGGTCGCCATCACCAGCGAGGTCGCATCAGACATATCCAGCTGGTAGATGTTGGCCATCTTGCCGCTGTTGCCCTCTTTGGTTGGGCGGATAACGAAGATGCCGCTGGCGTCTGAAGTCGTCAGGTCGATACCTTCCGCCTGGCCAAGCGCTTCGGTCAGCGTCATACCGCTGAAGTCCATTTTGAGCGTGCTCTGTTTTTTCACTTCGCCCATCACAAACACTTTCAGGTCGTCGTTGCGCGGTACAAACAGAATGTCGCCAGGATAGAGCAGACGGTTTTGGCTGAGATCGCCATTTTGCATCAGCGCCTGCACCGAGATACGCTGTTCTTTACCGTCGTGCGTCAGCACCACATTACGCCAGTCGGCCAGTTCGCCCAGGCCGCCTGCGGAATTCAGCGCATCCAGTACGGTAAGCGGAACGTTGGTGATCGCCTGCTGGCCCGATTTATTGACCTGCCCTGAGACATAGACTTTTTGCGAGCGGAAAGCCGCGACGTTAACATCCACCTGGGGATCGGTGATGTAGGCCGCCAGACGCTGGGTTATGGTCTGACGGATTTCGGACAGCGTGCGCCCTTTGACCTGCACCTTACCAATGTAAGGATAGAAAATGCTGCCGTCAGGCTGTACCCAGTTACCGGTATCGCTGGAACTACGATACTGGCCTGCCGGGGTCGTCAGTTCCGGGTGATCCCAGACGGTGACGTTGAGCACGTCGCCGGAACCCACGCGATACTGGTAATTGCTTAACTCCTGATCCAGCGACATGTTGGGTTGCGCGACGTTAGGACGTGGGCGTAATTGTTCAATCAGTCGCGGGGTCAGCGGATAAACATTCACCATTCGGCCAATATCATAATCAGCATCCTGCTGCTTAATCACATCTTTTCCGTAGGTAGACATATTGCTGCCTGGAAGTATGGTGCAACCACTCATCAAGCTTACCGACACCAATAATGGCATCAATTTTATTTTGGATTTCATCATTGATTATTTATCACTTTGGCAGAAAAATTATCCTGTGCGAATTAAATTAATCCGTACCATTTGATTACCCGAACATTCACCATGATTTTATTTTATGGCGAACTTAACTGGCATATATCCTAAAAAAGATTGGATTCATCCGCAGGCTATTGACAGAATAATCGAGACTTTGCCTCATGCCTTCAGACACGCTACCGCCCTTGGCTTTCAGCTACCAATTCACCTTAAAATCATATTGTTATGTAAGACGGAATCGTTCCACAAATGAATATGGATTATTCCTGGATATATTTAAAAGAAGGCTCTTGCCATTGGGGTGTTTTATGACAAGCACAATTATCCCTTCCATTCAGTACCGGAAGAATTGTTGCAGCTAAGTGAATGACAGGCAAGGTAAGGCTGGATTAAAAAATAATTTTAAGATTAATATTAAGATTAATAAGGAGGCGGATTTTAGGATTTCCTTTATATTGACAAATATTAATAAGCGCCCTCCCATCAGTTTAAATTGATAATATTCCCTCAACCATCCTGTTCTCTATTTTCTTAATACCCCTTAATTTTACCCGGATAAATCACAGCCAGACGTTGCATTTTCCCGCCGCTTTATCCATGATCAATCAGTCTTGTAACATAAGGTTTTAATCAACGTATGGAATGGATTGCCGATCCGTCTATTTGGGCGGGACTCGTGACGCTGGTTGTCATCGAGCTGGTTCTCGGAATTGATAATTTGGTGTTTATCGCCATCCTGGCTGAAAAGCTCCCACCTGCCGAGCGTAACCGCGCGCGCGTCACCGGGCTCATTCTGGCGATGGTCATGCGCCTGCTGTTGCTGGCCTCTATCTCGTGGCTGGTGACG
The DNA here is from genome assembly GCF_034424175.1 of Kluyvera intermedia. Lineage (NCBI taxonomy): Bacteria > Pseudomonadati > Pseudomonadota > Gammaproteobacteria > Enterobacterales > Enterobacteriaceae > Kluyvera > Kluyvera intermedia. Next base: position 1,776,059 of record NZ_CP139986.1, on the reverse strand, counting down.
CTCACTAAACCGCTGTTTAGCGTGGGTGACTTTACCTTCAGCGCCCGCGACCTGATTATGCTGGTCGGCGGCTTCTTCTTGCTGTTTAAGGCTACCGTAGAACTGAACGAGCGGTTAGAAGGCAAAGATAGCGATAGCCCTACCCAACGGCGAGGTGCGCGTTTCTGGCCTGTGGTGACGCAAATCGTGGTGCTGGATGCGGTCTTCTCGCTAGACTCTGTTATCACCGCCGTCGGGATGGTTGATCATCTGGCGGTCATGATGGCGGCGGTCATTATCGCTATCAGCCTGATGCTGCTGGCCAGCAAAGCGTTAACCCGCTTCGTGAATAGTCACCCAACAATCGTTATCTTGTGCCTGAGTTTCCTGCTGATGATAGGCTTTAGCCTGGTTGCAGAAGGTTTCGGCGTCATCATTCCGAAAGGCTATCTGTACGCTGCTATCGGTTTCTCGGTAATGATTGAGTTCTTAAACCAGTTGGCTATCTTCAACCGTCGCCGCTTTCTTACCGCCAACCAGTCACTGCGTAGCCGCACCACTGATGCGGTCATGCGTTTGTTGAGCGGTAACAAAGAAGACGCGGAGCTGGATGCGGGTACCGCCTCTTTGTTAGTCGATCAGGATAATCAGCAGATCTTTGACCCGCAGGAACGGCGGATGATTGAGCGTGTGCTTAATCTCAACCAGCGTACTGTCAGCAGTATTATGACGTCACGCCACGATATTGAGCATATCGATCTCAGTGCGCCGGAGAGTGAAGTGCGCGCGCTGCTTGAGAAAAACCAGCATACCCGCCTGGTCGTGACCGGTGGGGATAATGATGAAGACCTGCTTGGCGTCGTGCACATCATTGACCTGTTGCAGCAATCGTTGCGTGGGGAACCCCTGGATCTGCGAGTATTGCTTCGCCAGCCCCTGGTCTTCCCTGAGGCGCTGCCGCTGTTATCAGCATTGGAGCAGTTCCGTAACGCGCGAACTCACTTCGCTTTCGTGGTCGATGAATTTGGTTCTGTAGAGGGCGTGGTGACCTTAAGTGATGTCACGGAAACCATTGCCGGTAATCTGCCGAACGAAGCGGTAGAGATTGATGCCCGTCACGATATCCAGCGTAATACTGATGGCACCTGGACGGCAAACGGTCATATGCCGCTGGAAGATTTGGTGCAGTACGTTCCGTTGCCGCTGGATGATAAACGCGAATACCACACTATCGCTGGGCTGTTGATGGAGCACCTGCAACGTATTCCGCAAGCGGGAGAAGAAGTACAGATTGGCCCGTGGACGTTAAAAACCTTGCAGGTCGAAAGTCATCGGGTACAAAAGGTGCAGATTATCCCGCCGCCGCAGGATGAGCTGGATTACGAAGTGTAGGTATCGCGGCTTTCCCGGCGAAACATCGCTCCGCCGGGATTGTCTTATTGCTTATCCAGGAATTGCTTCACATCTTTGCCAGATTGCGAATCCTGATTGCGGTCTGCCCAGTCATTCAACCGGCGTTTGGCCTCATTTTGCAGATGACGGCGCAGCACCTGATCAACCTGTAAACTGTAGTTCAATTCGCTCCACTTGCCGTAGACGCGCAGAGGAATAGCGGTCGTCTTCAGAACATCCACCAGCTTCCCTTCCCCCTGCCAGCCACCGGTGACCTGGATGGCAAATTGCATATCGCCTTCCTCTTTCATCAGATCCAGCGAGCCCTTGCCGGTCAGCGCCATGAGAGTCGACTGGCCTTCAAGGTTGTCTAAGGTCATCACACCGTTCTCAAGTGAAATATCGGTGGTGAGTAAGTCCAGACGCGTGGCATTGTCATAATTGTCCTGCCCGCGAATATCCGAGCTGCGCTCAACCGCCTGTTGGACCAACTGCTGGAAATTCAGCCCTTCAGTGCGAACGTCTTTCAGTTCAACATGCCCCTGCCCTTGCCAGTCCCGACGGAAGCGGTTTGCATCAATGGCCTCTCCTGAGAAATCACCGGCCATAGACAACTTGCCGACCATATCAATAGGATAATTAAAGGCTTTCAACAAACTGCCAATCTGTACATCGTCGAGCTTCGGCTGGAATTTTGCCTGCGGTGTACGACCGCGGGCATCCAGGGTTCCCGGTAAAGAGAGTTGCCCACCATTAAGCTCGCCTTCCAGACGCGAGATGCGCAGTAAACCTTGCTGGTTATTAGCTTGAACGGTGACCTGAGTAAACGGCATACCGCGCCAGTTTACCGCTTTGGCCGACATATCCAGCGTACCGTTAAAGCCGAGTAAACCCTGGTAAGGCTTTTCATCAGCGTCGCTGGCTATCACCGGGCGCGGCTGTTTAACTGCCGCCTGGGCCTTTTGCACGCCATTGCCGGCAGTGAAATCGGAATGCAGCAACAGATTATCAAGATTGAGTTTATCGGACTGGAGATTCAGCGCCCAGACGGGAATATCCCCCAGCATGACGCTGCCCGACCCCGTCAGCGTGCTGTCATTGGCGGTCAGGTTAAGACCACTGAAGCTGAGTGTTTTATTGTCACCCAACCAGCGCGCATTCACGCTACCGTTACCGCTGATGCCCTGCGCAGGAAGGTCAGCACCCTGTAACTTCCAGCTAATTTGCGACAGCTGGGCATCCAGATGATGAGGAAAATCCCCGGTCTGCAGGTTGGCGGAAATAGCGAGGTTCAAGTCACGCTGGTCACGATTGATGCGGCCGGAGAAGTCGATGGCCGCCTGCTGGCGAGCATCTTGTTCCATCTGCAATCGAATATCACGGACGGTAATCTGCTCATCGTCCTCATGCTGGAACACCAGTACGCTATCAACCACCTGTAACCCGGCGATATCAAACGACCAGCCATGTTCGTCTGCATCCTGCGGCAGCGAGGTGCCTTTCGGCGCGACCGGCGCATTCTTCGCTACAATGGCTTCAGTCTGGGGCGTCAGTTGAATGACCGCGCCTTTGAGCATCACCTGCTGCACTTGTAGCTGGTGTGACAGCAAAGGCAACAGCGAAACGTCAAGACGCATGTTGTCTGCCCGTACCAGCGGCTCGCTGGCCCCCGGCGCGGTCAAGGCCATGCGGCCTGAAAGAATACTTAACCGCGGCCAAACGTGCCAACGCAAAGAGCCATCAAGCCGAAGTTGATAGCCGCTGCGCTCCTCGACCTGCTTCACCATATAGCTACGGAAGTCATTGGGATTGACCAGTAGCACCAGTGATGACAAGCCGGCAATCAGCACCACCAGCAGGATCATCAGCGTCGTCAATATTCGTCTCATGGCACCCTCATCAGCTTAGCGACGGGTCAGTCTTTATCAATACGACTGGCAACCGCGCCCTGCTGATTGCGATATTTCGCATCTTCACGACGGTTATAAGGACGCGCAGCCGGGCCTGAAAGCGGCTCAAAACTCAACGCGCCGATTAGCATGCCGGGGCGCAGTGCCAGCGGCAGCTTGCCGGAATTATAGAACTCCAGCACGATGCAGCCAGACCAACCCGGATCGATACGGTGCGCGGTGACGTGCACCATTAAGCCCAAACGGGCCAGGGAGGAACGTCCATCCAGCCAGCCGACCAGATCCGCCGGCAGCGTCACCGATTCCAGGGTGACCGCGAGCGCCAGCTCACCAGGATGCAGATAGAAGGCGTCCCCTTCCGGCAGAACGATTTCATCGCTCATCACACGGTCAAGCGCCGCACTAACTTCCGCCTTCGGGCCGCTTAAATCGATAAACGCCGCCGTATGACCGCTAAAGGTGCGAAATTTATTGCCTAAACGCACGTCAACCGTTGCGCCATTGATACGCTCAACGGGTGGGCGCGGGGTGATCGACAGTCTTCCGTCGTCCAGCCAGGCTTCTATATCTCGGTCACACAGACGCATATCTTTCTCCTGTTTTACTTCCTGCCCTCTTCCACCTGGTTAAGGGCCTTTGACTTCACGTTACACAATTCACGTGAGTTATTCAAAAAACTGACTAATTTTCGCTTTCAGAATGTCGATGGCGATGCGGTTTTTACCGCCGCGTGGCACGATAATGTCGGCGTACTGCTTGGAAGGTTCAATAAACTGCAGGAACATCGGGCGAACGGTTTTCTGATACTGCGCCATCACCGAATCCATCGAGCGACCGCGTTCGTTAACATCACGTTTAATGCGGCGCATCAGGCAGATATCCAGAGGAGTATCAACGAAGATCGAGAAGTTCATCTCATCGCGCAGGCGCGCGTCCGTCAGCAGCAGGATCCCTTCAAGGATAATCACCTTTTTGGGCAGGATATGGATTGTTTCCTTCATGCGGGTATGCTCAACGTAGCTGTATACCGGCAATTCGATCGGGGTACCACGCTTTAAGGTCTGGAGATGCTGGAACAGCAAGCTGTGATCCATGGCGTTGGGATGGTCGTAGTTGGTTTTAACCCGATCTTCCATCGACAGATGACTTTGGTCTTTGTAATAACTATCTTCAGGGATAACACCAATGTGCTCATCACCTACCTGATCGCGAAGCTCACGATACAGCGTACTAGCAATAAGACTTTTACCTGAAGCCGATGCGCCGGCGATGCCTACAATGACGCACTGATGAGACTTATCAGTCATAAATTTTTGCGACCCGATTAACCTGGATGAAAGGAAGGACGGCACGACATAGACAATATTATTCCGGGAGTATTACCGAATAATCTCATGTATCTGCGCCAAACGCGGCAATTATAGGGATTTCAAGGCGACGATACCAGTCGTATGCGTCGATCTACGGTGACAAAACGCGAAACCGGCATACGTTTATTTCAATCCTAAGCATATATTCACATTGAAAATATTAGGACTATTAACAATTGCCGATTATTGTCAATTAGTGCTGCTGATCCAATAAACCCGCCGCAAATTGCGGCATAATCGGTTTCTCTCTCAGTCTGGCCGGGGCGATTCACCTCGGAAAAACGTGGTAATGAAGAAAGAAAATCATCGTATTGCCTTTATATCCGGTTCACCACGTCACTCAGCACAACTCGTGTTTGGCCTGGCATTTGTGATTTTCCTGTTCACCCTGTTTTCATTTGCGCTCTCCCACAAACCCAGTGAACTCTCGCCCATCTGGTTTCCCACCGCTATCATGATGGCCGCCTTTTATCGCTTTCACAGCGTACTATGGCCCGCGATTGCGCTGGCGGGGATTGCAGGCGTTATCGGCGCAACAAGCCTTTATTCGCCCTCGATTTCGCTGCTTTACCCACTGACGAATGTGACCGAAGCACTGATTGGCGCGCTGCTCATGCGGCGCTGGCTGGTGCGCGAAGACCCGTTAAAAGACCTGCATGACTGGTCGAAAATGGCGATTGCCAGCGCGCTTATCCCTCCGCTACTGGGCGGCATGCTGATTGGCAGTTTGGCTCCTGGCGGAACGGGGTGGCAAACGCTACTGGTTTGGGTGTTTTCTGAAGCAACCGGCGCGCTGGCGTTGGTGCCATTAGGACTGCTGCTGGACGCACAGTTTTTCAAGCGTTACCGTCAACGCCCTCGTGAGCTGATCCCCTTCCTGCTGACGGCCGCCATGACGTTAATCCTCAGCCTGCTATCCATGCTTTATTTGCCATGGCCGTTTACCTGCATCATGGTGCTGCTGATGTGGAGCGCCGTGCGCCAGCGGCGTTGCGAAGCGTTCCTGATTTTTCTTATCACCATCATGACGGTACTGACGTTAACTGCGCTGCATCCTCAGGTGCTGCACATGATTGAAAGTACGCTCAATGGTTACGCACTGACTGACCTACCGGGACTGCCTTTCCTGATGGTCTTGCTGCCCACCGGCGTGATGAGTATCGCGATTCATGCCGTAGACAGTGAGCGCCGACGCATCATCGAAAGCGAAACCCGCTTTCGTAATGCCATGGAATACTCCGCCATCGGCATGGCGGTGGTCGATACCCACGGGCAATGGTTACAGGTCAATAAAGCGCTTGGCACTTTTCTGGGCTACAACCAGGATGAGTTGCACCAAATGACCTTTCAGCAGGTCACCTGGCACGAAGACTTACCAAAAGATCTGGCGCAGCTTAACAGGCTACTTAACGGTGATATCGACACATACACCCTGGAAAAACGCTACTGCACCCGCACGGGAGACATCGTCTGGGCCCTGCTCGTGGTCTCATTGGTGCGCAATGACGACGGTACGCCGCTGTATTTTATTAAGCAGATTGAAGATATCGATGACCTGAAAAAAAGTCGTGAAGCCAATAAGCAACTGATGGCACGAATTACGCTGGCAAACGATGCGTTATTTCAGGAAAAAGAGCGTCTACACATTACCCTGAGGTCTATTCATGACGCTGTTGTCAGCACCGACAACCAGCAGAATATTATCTTTATGAACCCGGTGGCTGAAAAGATGAGCGGCTGGACGCAGGCCCAAGCGCACGGAAAACCGCTGCTGCAAGTACTGCATATCACCTATGAAAACGACGGGTTTGTCATTAACGGTCTGCGCCAGGAAGATAAAAACCGTGACGAAAGCGAGCAGGATAAAGTCCTGAGAAATCGCCACGGCGACCGTTTTGATATTCACTACACGATGACACCGCTGAACACTCAGGAAGGCGACAGAATCGGCTTCGTACTGGTCATTCAGGACGTGACCGAATCACGTAAATTACTGCGACAATTGAGCTACAACGCCACGCATGATGCGCTGACCCATCTACCCAATCGTTCGAGTTTTGAAAGTCAGTTAAAAGGGTTACTCAAACTGCTTCCGGGCAGCCACCAGTCACACGCGCTTGTGATGCTCGACCTCGACTTCTTTAAAGCGGTCAACGACAGCGCGGGCCACGCAGCGGGGGATGCTCTGCTGCACGAAATAGCCGTATTGATGCGCTCCATGCTCAGGCCCAGCGATATTCTTGCCCGTCTCGGCGGCGATGAGTTCGGCTTTATTCTGCGTCACTGCAGCACCGAACAAGCGCTGAATGCAACGGAACGCGTCGTTGATTCCATCAACCACTACGAATTCAGCTGGGCCGGACGTGCGCACCGGGTCGGAGCCAGCGCCGGGATTACAATGATCCATGAACATAATGCCCGGCTGGCAGAAGCGTTAGTGCAGGCAGACGCCGCCTGCTATGCCTCAAAGCATGATGGACGGGGGATTGTCACCGTGTATGCGTCAATCGTTCATTCTGGTGACCAATCATCGGCATGCCAGATATGTAATAACGCATAGGAGCGCCACGGTTGCCAGCGTTCGGCGTAACGGCGGATTTGCGCGGGCGTCATTCCGGGGAAACGCTGTTTAATCAAATAGTCATCTGGCAAAAAGATGTCTTTCGCCTGCCAGGCTCGCAGGGCAAAATAGTTCGCCGTCCAGCGGCCAATCCCCGGGTATTGCAGAAGTGCCTTCAACGCCAGGTCGACATCGTCAGGCAATGATGAGGCCAGATTGCCATCAACGTTCGCTTGGGCAAAATGGATCAATGCTTCTGCTCGTTTAAGCGGCATCCCCAGCGCTTTTAGCGCTAACGGATCCCCCGCTGCCAGACGTTCTGCTGGCGGAAATACCAGGAAATCCTCATCATCGTCCAACGGTTCGCCGTAGAGTGCCACCACTTTTCCAGCCAGTTTCGCCGCCATCGCCACGCTCACCAGCTGTCCCAGAATCGCGCGTACCCCTTGCTCAAACGCATCCAGCGAACCGGGTAAGCGTAACCCAGGTCTGGATGCGGCAAGATGGCCTAAAGCATGTTGGATCTGCTGGGGATCGCAGGTTAAGTCCAGCAGTCGGGTCACCGCCTCTCTCGCCTGGGCCTCAACCGGTAGCAGCCCGCCAGACAAATGCACGCGCAGTACCTGCTTCGACTCATCGGGGGTCATGGTTATCAGTCCACAATGCGACCCACAGCGCCAGCTACGGTGATAGCTACCGTCCTCAAAACGTTCAATACCGGTTACGGCACGCGCCTGCAAAAATCGGAACATCCAGCCCCAGTCATACGGCGGCAGCCACGGCAGTTCAAACATCGTCAGTCCTTAGGTTGAGGATGGGCAGAGGGTTACAGCATAGCGTCTAATCAACCTGAGGGCCTTGCTTTCATATTCCAGTTGCCGCCACTCACACATTCGGCTAAAGTCGCCCCCCTTTCTTCACTGGCATGGGGATGATTGTCGTGTTTATTGGTTTTGACTACGGGACAGCGAACTGTTCTATCGCCGTTATGCAAGATGGCGCACCACGCATGTTGATGATGGAAAACGGCAGCACACTGCTTCCTTCTATGTTGTCAGCACCTACGCGCGAATCGGTGAGTGAGTGGCTCTACCGCCATCATCAGGTTCCGGCAACGGGCGACGAAACGCAGGCATTGTTGCGCCGCGCTATCAACTTCAATCGTGATGAAGATATCGACGTTCTCGGCAACAGCGTGCAGTTTGGTCTGGCGTCGCTCAAACAGTACATCACCGATCCCGAAGAAGTTTACTTCGTCAAATCGCCGAAATCTTTTCTTGGCGCAAGTGGGCTCAAACCGCAGCAGGTTGCGGTGTTCGAAGATCTAGTCTGCTCAATGATGCTGTATATTCGCCAGCAGGCACAATCACAGCTGGCAGAGAGCCTTGACCAGGCGGTGATCGGCCGGCCGATTAACTTCCAGGGGCTGGGTGGCGATGACGCCAATACCCAAGCGGTGGGTATTCTTGAGCGCGCGGCAAAACGCGCAGGTTTCCGCGATGTTGTCTTCCAGTACGAGCCGGTTGCCGCCGGGCTGGAATTTGAAGCGACCCTGACGGACGAAAAACGCGTGCTGGTGGTGGATATCGGCGGCGGGACTACCGACTGTTCTGTTCTGCTGATGGGGCCACAGTGGCGCGCTCGTCACGACCGTGAACAAAGCTTGCTGGGTCACAGCGGTTGCCGCGTCGGCGGTAACGACCTCGACATCGCGCTGGCCTTTAAAAGCCTGATGCCGCTGCTCGGAATGGGCGGTGAAACAGCCAAAGGCATCGCCCTGCCACTTTTACCGTGGTGGAATGCCGTGGCGATAAACGATGTCCCAGCGCAGACCGATTTTTACAGCGCCGCTAATGGTCGTCTGCTGCGCGATCTGGCCCGCGATGCGCGTGACGCGGAGAAAGTCGCACTGTTGTATAAAGTGTGGCAGCAACGCTTGAGTTACCGTCTGGTACGCAGCGCGGAAGAGAGCAAAATTGCCCTGTCCGAAAACGCACTTATCGATACTACGCTGCCGTTTATCAGCGATGAGCTCGCCACCGCCATCACTCAGGACGGGCTGGAAGCGGCGCTGAATCAGCCGTTGACCCGTATCCTTGAGCAGGTACAACTGGCGCTGGAGAACAGCAGCGAAAAACCGGACGTTATCTACTTAACCGGCGGCAGCGCACGCTCCCCGCTGATTAAGAAAGCGTTAGCCGAACAGCTTCCAGGCATTCCGATTGCCGGTGGCGATGATTTTGGCTCGGTCACCTCCGGCCTGGCTCGCTGGGCGCAGGTGGTTTTCGCCTGATACGCAGGCGTTGACTTCGCTGATTTTTCGACCTATGGTAAAGGAATGAGGGTAAGGGAGGATTTATCCTCCCCCTGGTGTCTTAGTAAGCTGGGTAGCTAATCACTAAGAGTATCACCAGTATGATGACTAACTTCATCATAACCCTTTCCTTATATAAGGCCCCTTCGTCAGGAGGGGCTTTCCTGTTTTAGCACCCCGCTAAACGCCGCCGACGTTAACACGAACGGCCGTTTTTCCACGTTTCATCCCTTTGCTTTGCGAGGCTTCTCGTAAAGCTGCATCTGATTCAGACGATTCCCGCCGTCTTTCATATTTCCTCCATTTTTCCTGAGCGTTCCGTCACTAAACTAGTATCATTTCGTGGAATGATTCAGGACGAGACACGTATAACGATGAAAGGCAGTCATAACATTCGCTGGCGGGTTGCGCTGGCCGCTCTGGTGGTTTTCGCGGGCGCAATGGGCATCTGGCACTTTAGCAGCGACTCCAGCACCTCAGACGCCACGTCGGCAAAACCGGCGGGGGCCCCTCCCGGTGGCGCTCGTCATGGCGGTCGCTTTGGCGCTACGCTGGCACCGGTTCAGGCTGCCACGGCTTCCAGTGAAGCCGTTCCGCGTTATTTAAGCGGGCTGGGCACCATTACCGCCGCCAACACCGTGACCGTCAGAAGTCGCGTTGACGGCCAACTGATGGCGATTCATTTCCAGGAAGGGCAACAGGTTAAAGCCGGGGATTTACTGGCAGAAATCGACCCGAGCCAATTCAAAGTCGCGCTGGCACAAGCCGAGGGGCAACTGGCAAAAGATAAAGCAACGCTTGCGAATGCGCGTCGCGATTTGGCGCGTTATCAACAACTGGTCAAAACCAACCTCGTTTCTCGTCAGGAACTCGACACGCAACAGTCGCTGGTCAGCGAATCCGAAGGCACAATTAAAGCAGATGAAGCATCGGTTGCCAGCGCTCAGCTCCAGCTCACCTGGAGCCGTATTACCGCGCCTATCGACGGTCGCGTCGGTTTAAAACAGGTGGATATTGGTAACCAGATCTCCAGCGGCGATACCACCGGTATCGTGGTGCTGACGCAAACCCATCCTATCGACTTGGTTTTCACCCTGCCAGAGAACGATATCGCCACCGTGGTGGCAGCACAAAAGGCCGGACAAGCGCTGGCGGTAGAAGCCTGGGATCGTACCAATAAGAAGAAGCTCAGCGACGGTACGCTGTTAAGCCTCGACAACCAGATTGATGCCACCACCGGCACCATTAAGCTCAAAGCGCGCTTTAACAATCAGGATGACGCGCTATTCCCGAACCAGTTCGTCAACGCACGCATGTTGGTAGATACCCAGCAAAATGCGGTGGTTATCCCTACTGCCGCGCTGCAAATGGGCAACGACGGTCACTTTGTCTGGGTGCTGGGTAGTGACAATAAAGTCAGCAAACATACCGTAGTGCCGGGTATTCAGGACAGCCTGAAGGTCGTTATCGACGCCGGACTTTCTGCGGGTGACCGCGTGGTGACCGATGGTATCGACCGTCTGACTGAAGGCGCGAAGGTGGAAGTGGTCGCCGCACACGATGCAACAACCAGCACAGAAAAACCGGCAGCCGCAGAAGGTCATGCCGCCGGTCATAAAGGAGCGCGCGGCTGATGCAAGTGTTACCGCCGAGCAGCACGGGCGGCCCTTCCCGCCTGTTCATTATGCGTCCTGTCGCCACCACCCTGCTGATGGTGGCGATTCTGCTGGTTGGGATTATTGGCTACCGTTTTCTGCCGGTTTCCGCCCTGCCGGAAGTGGATTACCCAACCATTCAGGTCGTCACGCTTTATCCCGGCGCCAGCCCTGACGTGATGACCTCTGCGGTCACCGCACCGCTGGAACGCCAGTTCGGCCAGATGTCTGGCTTAAAACAGATGTCCTCGCAAAGCTCGGGCGGCGCCTCTGTCGTCACGCTGCAATTCCAGCTCACGCTACCGCTGGACGTTGCCGAGCAGGAAGTCCAGGCCGCCATTAATGCCGCGACTAACCTGCTACCCAGCGATCTGCCGAACCCGCCGGTTTACAGCAAAGTGAACCCCGCGGATCCGCCGATTATGACGCTCGCCGTCACCTCTTCCGCCACGCCAATGACCGAAGTGGAAGATATGGTGGAAACTCGCGTGGCGCAGAAAATTTCGCAGGTCTCCGGTGTCGGTTTAGTGACGCTAGCAGGCGGCCAGCGTCCTGCCGTGCGCGTGAAGCTTAACGCGCAGGCCATTGCCGCGCTGGGATTGACCAGCGAAGATATTCGCACCGCCATCACCAGCGCTAACGTCAACTCCGCTAAAGGTAGCCTCGACGGCCCAACGCGCGCCGTGACGCTCTCTGCCAACGACCAGATGCAGTCGGCGCAAGAATACCGCCAGTTGATCATCGCCTACAAAAATGGCGCACCGATTCGCTTAGGCGATGTCGCCACCGTTGAACAAGGGGCCGAAAACAGCTGGCTTGGCGCGTGGGCCAACAAAAAACAGGCCATCGTGATGAACGTGCAGCGCCAGCCGGGCGCTAACATTATCTCGACGGCGGACAGCATTCGCCAGATGCTCCCACAGCTGACCGAAAGCCTGCCAAAATCGGTCAAAGTTGAGGTGCTTTCTGACCGCACCACCAATATTCGCGCCTCGGTTTCCGACACGCAGTTTGAGCTGATGCTGGCAATTGCGCTGGTGGTGATGATCATCTACCTGTTCCTGCGTAACGTCCCAGCGACCATTATTCCCGGCGTTGCCGTGCCGCTCTCGCTGGTTGGTACTTTTGCGGTGATGGTGTTCCTCGACTTCTCGATAAACAACCTGACGCTGATGGCGTTGACTATCGCCACCGGCTTTGTGGTCGATGACGCCATCGTGGTTATCGAAAATATTTCGCGTTATATCGAAAAAGGTGAGAAGCCGATGGCGGCAGCGCTTAAAGGCGCTGGTGAGATTGGCTTTACCATCATCTCACTGACCCTTTCGCTGATTGCCGTGCTGATCCCGCTGCTGTTTATGGGCGATATTATCGGTCGTCTGTTCCGCGAGTTTGCCGTGACGCTAGCCGTGGCGATACTGATCTCAGCTATCGTGTCGCTCACGCTCACGCCAATGATGTGCGCACGCATGTTAAGCCACGAATCACTGCGCAAACAAAACCGCTTCTCGCGCGCCAGTGAACGCTTCTTTGAACGCGTCATTGCCGGATACGGTCATCTGCTGGCACGGGTATTAAATCACCCATGGCTAACCCTGAGTGTCGCCATTGGCACCTTACTGCTATCGGTGATTTTATGGATAACTATCCCGAAAGGTTTCTTCCCCATTCAGGATAATGGCATTATTCAGGGCACGCTTCAGGCACCACAATCCGAATCATTCACCAGCATGGCGCTACGCCAGCAGACGGTGGCCGACGCCATCCTGAAAGACCCTGCCGTTGAAAGCCTGACCTCTTTTGTCGGTGTCGACGGCACCAACCCAGCGCTCAACAGCGCCCGTCTGCAAATTAACCTTAAACCGCTGGACGAGCGCGATGACCGCGTTCAGGCAGTCATTAGCCGACTGCAACAGTCTGTAGCGCGTATTCCGGGCGTAGAACTGTATTTACAGCCGACGCAGGATTTAACCATCGACACCACCGTCAGCCGCACCCAGTATCAGTTTACGCTTCAAGCCAACTCGCTCGACGCCTTAAGCGAATGGGTACCGCAGTTGATGACCCAGCTTCAGGCACAGCCACAGCTTTCCGATGTCAGCAGCGACTGGCAGGATCGCGGGTTGGTGGCCTTCGTTAACGTCGATCGCGACAGCGCCAGCCGTTTGGGTATTTCGATGGCTGATGTGGATAATGCACTGTACAACGCCTTCGGCCAGCGACTGATCTCAACCATTTACACCCAGGCAAACCAGTATCGCGTGGTGCTGGAGCATGATACCCAGGCTACGCCGGGGCTGGCGGCGCTGGACAACATCCGCCTGACCAGCAGCGACGGCGGCATCGTACCGCTGACGGCGATAGCCAAAATTGAGCAGCGTTTTGCCCCGCTTTCCATTAACCATCTCGACCAATTCCCGGTGACGACCATCTCGTTCAACGTCCCGGACGGATACTCGTTGGGTGATGCGGTGCAGTCAATTCAGGACGCCGAGAAAGCGCTGAATTTCCCGGTGGATATCCGCACCGAATTCCAGGGCAGCACCCTCGCCTTCCAGTCGGCGCTGAGCAGTACAATCTGGCTGGTGGTCGCGGCGGTGGTGGCGATGTATATCGTGCTGGGCGTGCTATACGAAAGCTTTATTCACCCGATAACCATACTCTCTACATTACCGACGGCAGGCGTAGGCGCACTGCTGGCGCTGATTATCTCAGGCAGCGAGCTGGACGTGATTGCCATTATCGGCATCATTTTGCTGATTGGTATCGTGAAGAAGAATGCGATCATGATGATCGACTTTGCGCTGGCCGCCGAACGCGAACAGGGTATGCCGCCGCGTGAAGCTATTTACCAGGCCTGTCTGCTGCGTTTTCGTCCTATCCTGATGACCACGCTGGCAGCGCTGCTGGGCGCACTGCCGCTGATGCTCAGCACCGGCGTGGGCGCAGAGCTGCGGCGTCCGCTGGGGATCGGGATGGTCGGTGGTCTACTGGTAAGCCAGGTTCTGACGCTGTTTACCACGCCGGTTATCTACTTGCTGTTTGACCGCCTGTCGTTGTATCTGAAAAGCCGCTTCCCGCGCCGTGAAGAGGACGCGTAAGTGAATTTCTTTGCGCTCTTTATCTATCGCCCGGTGGCGACGATCCTTATTTCGCTGGCGATTACCCTGTGTGGCGTGCTGGGTTTCCGCCTGCTGCCGGTGGCCCCGCTGCCGCAGGTCGATTTCCCGGTGATTATGGTCAGCGCGTCGCTGCCAGGCGCGTCGCCGGAAACCATGGCGTCGTCCGTTGCCACACCGCTTGAACGCTCGCTTGGGCGGATTGCAGGGGTCAGTGAAATGACCTCCAGCAGTTCGCTTGGCAGTACGCGCATTATTCTCGAATTTAACTTTGACCGTGACATCAACGGGGCAGCCCGTGACGTACAGGCGGCGATTAACGCCGCGCAGAATCTGCTGCCTAGCGGCATGCCAAGCCGTCCAACCTATCGCAAGGCCAATCCATCAGATTCGCCCATTATGATCCTGACCTTAACGTCGGATACCTATTCGCAGGGCGAGCTGTACGACTTCGCCTCCACCCAGTTGGCGCAGAATATTGCGCAGATTGATGGCGTCGGTGATGTGGATGTTGGCGGCAGTTCCCTGCCCGCCGTGCGCGTCGACCTCAACCCGCAGGCGCTGTTTAACCAGGGTGTGTCGCTCGACGCAGTCCGCAGCGCCATCAGTAATGCCAACGTGCGTAAACCGCAGGGCGCGCTTGAGGATACCGCTCACCGCTGGCAGATCCAGACGAATGATGAACTGAAAAAAGCCGCTGAATACCAACCGCTGATTATCCACTACAACAACGGTGCGGCGGTGCGCCTGAGCGACGTGGCGACCGTCAGCGACTCGGTGCAGGATGTGCGCAACGCTGGGATGACCAACGCCAAACCGGCGATTTTGCTGATGATCCGCAAACTACCGGAAGCCAACATTATTCAAACGGTCGACAGTATCCGCGCTGAACTGCCGCAGCTTCAGCAGACTATTCCGGCGGCTATCGATCTGCAAATTGCCCAGGATCGCTCGCCGACCATCCGTGCCTCGCTGGAAGAAGTTGAGCAGACGCTGGTCATTTCGGTAGCGCTGGTGATTCTGGTGGTGTTCTTGTTCCTGCGTTCAGGCCGCGCGACGCTCATCCCCGCCGTGGCGGTGCCCGTCTCACTCATCGGCACCTTTGCCGCCATGTATTTGTGCGGATTCAGCCTCAATAATCTTTCGCTAATGGCGCTGACTATTGCCACCGGTTTTGTGGTCGATGACGCCATCGTGGTGCTGGAGAATATTTCCCGTCATCTGGAAGCGGGTATGAAACCGTTGCAGGCGGCGCTACAGGGCAGCCGCGAAGTGGGCTTTACCGTGCTGTCGATGAGTGTGTCGTTGGTTGCCGTTTTCCTGCCGCTGCTGCTGATGGGCGGTCTGCCCGGCAGATTACTCCGTGAGTTTGCCGTTACGCTGTCGGTGGCTATCGGCATTTCGCTGGCGGTCTCGCTTACGCTCACACCAATGATGTGTGGCTGGATGCTCAAATCCAGCCGCCCGCACACGCCGACGCGCACGAAAGGTCTAGGCCGTTTGCTGGTCGCGATGCAGCAAGGTTACGGCAAGTCGCTGCGCTGGGTACTGAACCACGCTAGATTGGTCGGCGTGGTGTTCCTCGCCACCATTGCCTTAAACGTCTGGCTCTATATTTCGATTCCGAAAACCTTCTTCCCCGAGCAGGATACCGGAGTGCTGATGGGCGGCATTCAGGCGGACCAAAGCATTTCGTTCCAGGCCATGCGCGGTAAGCTTCAGGACTTTATGAAGATCATTCGTGAAGACCCGGCAGTGGATAACGTCACTGGCTTTACCGGCGGCTCGCGGGTCAACAGCGGGATGATGTTTATCACCCTGAAATCGCGTGACCAGCGCCACGAAACGGCGCAGCAGATTATCGACCGCCTGCGCAAGAAGCTGGCGAAAGAGCCGGGCGCTAACCTGTTCTTAATGGCGGTACAGGATATTCGCGTCGGCGGGCGTCAGTCCAACGCTAGCTATCAGTACACGCTGCTGTCCGATGATTTAAGTGCCCTACGCGAGTGGGAGCCGAAAATCCGCAAAGCGCTGGCGACATTACCGGAGCTGGCGGACGTCAACTCGGATCAACAAGATAACGGCGCGGAGATGGCACTGGTCTACGACCGTGAAACCATGTCACGGCTGGGCATCAACGTTGAGGAGGCCAATAGCTTGCTCAACAACGCCTTCGGCCAGCGACAGATTTCTACCATCTACCAACCGCTTAACCAGTATAAAGTGGTGATGCAGGTCGACCCGATTTACACCCAAGATGTCAGCACGCTAGATAAGATGTTCGTGATTAACAGCGACGGCAAAGCCATTCCGCTCTCCTACTTCGCCAAATGGCAACCGGCCAACGCGCCGCTGTCGGTGAACCATCAGGGGCTGTCGGCGGCGTCGACCGTCTCCTTTAACCTGCCCACCGGTAAATCACTGTCGGAAGCCAGCGATGCTATTACCCGCGCCATGACTCAGCTTGGCGTGCCGTCAACGGTACGCGGCTCGTTTGCCGGGACGGCGCAGGTGTTCCAGGAGACCATGAACTCCCAGGTTATCCTGATTATCGCCGCTATCGCTACGGTCTATATCGTGCTGGGGATTTTGTACGAGAGCTACGTTCACCCGCTGACCATTCTCTCGACTCTGCCATCGGCGGGGGTCGGAGCGCTGCTGGCGCTGGAGCTTTTTGATGCCCCGTTCAGCCTAATCGCTCTTATTGGGATCATGCTATTAATTGGCATTGTGAAGAAAAACGCCATCATGATGGTCGACTTCGCCCTTGAAGCACAGCGTAACGGCAACCTGACGCCGGAAGAGGCCATTTTCCAGGCCTGCCTACTGCGTTTTCGTCCGATTATGATGACTACGCTGGCGGCATTATTTGGTGCTTTACCGCTGGTGCTCTCGGGGGGCGATGGCTCAGAACTGCGTCAACCACTGGGGATTACCATTGTCGGGGGGCTGGCCGTCAGCCAGTTACTCACCCTCTACACCACCCCGGTGGTCTATTTGTTCTTCGACCGACTGCGTCTGCGTTTTTCGCGTCAACCTCGACAATCGGTAACTGACTAACCATGACTGAACTTCCTGCCAACGTTCGCTGGCAACTCTGGATCGTGGCGTTTGGCTTTTTTATGCAATCGCTGGACACCACGATCGTTAACACCGCTCTGCCCTCCATGGCTTTAAGTCTGGGAGAGAGTCCGCTGCATATGCATATGGTGGTGGTTTCCTATGTATTGACCGTGGCGGTCATGCTGCCCGCCAGCGGCTGGCTGGCTGACCGGGTAGGCGTGCGTAATATTTTCTTTACCGCCATTATTCTGTTCACCCTCGGCTCGCTGTTCTGTTCACTTTCAAGCACGCTTAATGAGCTGGTGATGGCGCGCGTGTTACAGGGGATAGGCGGCGCAATGATGGTACCGGTCGGCAGACTGACCGTGATGAAAATCGTCCCCCGCTCGCAGTATATGGCGGCGATGACCTTTGTCACCCTGCCCGGCCAGATTGGCCCGCTGCTTGGCCCAGCGCTCGGCGGGATTCTGGTGGAGTACGCCTCCTGGCACTGGATTTTCTTGATTAATATTCCGGTCGGTATTATTGGCTGCATCGCCACCCTGGTACTAATGCCCAACTACACCGTTCAGACCCGGCGCTTTGATATTTCAGGTTTTATCGTGCTCGCACTAGGTATGGCGACGTTAACCCTCGCCCTTGATGGGCAAAAGGGTCTGGGTATTTCACCGCTAATGATGGGGGCGCTGGTGGCTATCGGCGTGGTCTCCATCCTGATGTATCTGTGGCATGCGCGCGGCAATGACCGCGCGCTGTTCAGCCTTAATCTCTTTCGAACGCCAACCTTCTCTTTGGGGCTCGCGGGCAGCTTTGCCGGGCGTATTGGCAGCGGCATGTTGCCATTTATCACCCCGGTCTTTTTGCAGATTGGGCTAGGCTTCACCCCGTTCCACGCGGGGCTAATGATGATCCCCATGGTGCTTGGCAGCATGGGCATGAAGCGTATCGTGGTGCAGGTGGTTAACCGGTTTGGCTATCGCCACGTGTTGGTCTTCTGCACCCTCGGCCTGGCGCTCATTAGCCTGGTCTTTATGTTTACGGCGCTGGCAGGTTGGTACTACGCCCTGCCGGTGGTGCTGTTTATCCAAGGCATGGTCAACTCCAGCCGCTTCTCGTCGATGAACACGTTGACGCTTAAAGACCTGCCGGATGAATTCGCCAGCAGTGGCAACAGCCTGCTGTCGATGATCATGCAGCTCTCGATGAGTATCGGCGTCACCATTGCCGGGATCCTGCTGGGGATGTTTGGTCAGCAGCACATTGCCATTGGCAGCGCTGCGACGCATCACGTCTTTATGTACACCTATTTATGTATGGCCGTCATTATTGCCCTGCCCGCTCTTGTGTTCGCACGGGTGCCGGACGACACCAGCAAAAACGTGGTCATTGCCCGACGCAAATTGAAGGAGTAAACCGTGAAATTATGGCGCCCGGGCATTTCCGGCAAACTGTTTTTCGCCATCTTAGCGACCTGTATCGTATTGCTTATCAGTATGCATTGGGCCGTACGCGTCAGCTTTGAGCGCGGCTTTATTGACTACATCAAGCGCGGCAACGAACAGCGGTTGCAGCTTTTAAGCGATGCGTTGGCGGAGCAATATGCCCAGCACGGAAACTGGCGATTCTTACGCAATAATGACCGTTTTATCTTCCAAATCCTCCGATCATTTGAACATGACAACGGTGACGATAAACAGCCCCCAGGCCCCCCTGGCCCAGGCGGTGGCCCGGATCGTGGTGGCATGCCGCCGCATGGCTGGCGTACCCAGTTTTGGGTGATTGATCAAAACGCTAGAGTGCTGGTTGGCCCACGCGAAGCAGTGCCACATGATGGTTCCCGGCGCGGGATTATTGTGAACGGTATGGAAGTCGGCGCGGTCATTGCCTCGCCGGTTGAGCGACTAACCCGCAACACCGATATCAACTTTGACCAACAGCAGCGGCGCACCAGTTGGCTGATTGTCGGGCTGGCAGCCCTGCTTGCAGCACTGGCAACCTTCCCGCTGGCGCGCGGTCTGCTAGCACCGGTAAAACGGCTGGTTGATGGCACGCACAAACTGGCGGCGGGCGATTTTACAACCCGCGTACCCATTACCAGTAGCGATGAGTTAGGGCGGCTGGCAAAAGACTTCAATCAGCTTGCCAGTACGCTTGAAAAAAATCAGCAGATGCGTCGTGATTTGATGGCCGACATCTCGCACGAGCTACGTACTCCGCTGGCGGTACTGCGCGGGGAGCTAGAGGCAATTCAGGACGGCGTGCGCAAATTCACCCCTGAATCGGTCACCTCGCTACAGGCGGAAGTGGCAACGCTCACTAAGCTGGTTGACGATCTCCACCAGCTTTCAATGTCCGATGAAGGGGCACTGGCGTATCAAAAAAGCCCGGTCGACATTATCTCCCTGCTGGAAATTGCCGCGGATGCCTTCCGTGAACGCCTGGCAAGCCGGGGACTAACGCTCAATCTGGCGCTGGCCGACAGTGCGACGGTGTTTGGCGACCCTGACCGTTTAATGCAGCTCTTTAATAACCTGCTGGAAAACAGCCTGCGCTATACCGATAGCGGTGGACAGGTACTTATGCGCACCACGCTTAGCGGCGAGCATATCGTGATGGAGTTCGCTGACAGTGGCCCAGGGGTCACCGACGAACAGCTGGCAAGGCTGTGTGAACGCTTTTACCGCACCGAAGGTTCGCGTAACCGCGCCAGCGGCGGCTCTGGACTAGGCCTGGCCATTTGCGCCAATATCGTGACTGCTCACGGTGGCCGCCTTGACGCTGAGCATTCGCCTTTTGGTGGGGTTAGCATTAAAGTAGAGTTACCGCTGGAACGCGCAATACCGAGAGAGATATGACAGAGTTACCGATTGATGAGAACGCCCCACGCATCTTGATTGTGGAAGATGAACCCAAACTTGGGCAGTTGCTCATCGACTATCTGCTGGCCGCGCACTATGCGCCAACGTTGATTAACCACGGCGATAAAGTGCTGGCGTATGTGCGTCAAACACCGCCGGATTTAATTTTGTTGGATCTGATGCTGCCCGGCGTCGACGGGCTGACGCTGTGCCGCGAAATCCGTCGTTTCTCCGAGGTGCCTATCGTGATGGTCACCGCCAAAATTGAAGAGATCGACCGTTTGCTGGGCTTAGAAATTGGTGCCGATGATTATATCTGCAAACCGTACAGCCCGCGTGAGGTAGTAGCGCGTGTAAAAACCATTCTTCGCCGCTGCAAGCCGCGCCCGGAACTGCTAGCGCTGGATTCGCAAAGCCCGCTTATCGTCGATGAAAATCGTTTTCAGGCATCATGGCGCGACCGTCTGCTCGATCTCACGCCCGCCGAGTTCCGCCTGCTGAAAACGCTGTCGCAAGAGCCGGGAAAAGTGTTCTCGCGCGAGCAGTTGCTCAACCACCTCTACGACGACTATCGCGTAGTAACCGACCGTACTATTGATAGTCACATTAAGAATCTGCGCCGCAAGCTGGAATCGCTTGATGCCGAGCAGTCGTTTATCCGCGCGGTGTATGGCGTTGGGTATCGTTGGGAAGCCGACGCCTGTCGGATGGCGTAACGCGAGAGATTGCCGGATGGCGCTTTGCTTATCCGGCACAACATTCACAAAGGTTTACTCCCCTCCCCCGCAGCGCTACAATGCCCGCCCTTAAAGTGGGGACACTCCCCAACTCGCCGCATCAGGTGTGGCGAATCTGACCTGTCATCAGAACGAGAAAATCATGTTTAAACCGGAACTCCTTTCCCCGGCGGGAACGCTGAAAAATATGCGTTACGCTTTTGCTTACGGTGCCGATGCTGTCTATGCCGGCCAACCGCGCTACTCACTGCGCGTACGTAACAACGAATTCAATCACGAAAACCTGCAGCTTGGCATCAATGAAGCCCATGAACTGGGTAAAAAATTCTATGTGGTGGTCAATATCGCGCCGCATAACGCCAAGCTGAAAACCTTTATTCGTGACCTGAAGCCGGTAGTGGAAATGGGCCCGGATGCGCTGATTATGTCCGATCCAGGTCTGATTATGCTGGTACGCGAAAACTTCCCGGAAATGGACATTCACCTGTCGGTACAGGCTAACGCCGTCAACTGGGCAACGGTGAAATTCTGGAAGCAAATGGGGCTGACCCGCGTGATCCTGTCCCGCGAATTGTCGCTGGAAGAAATCGAAGAAATTCGTAGCCAGGTCCCGGATATGGAGATTGAGATCTTCGTTCACGGCGCACTGTGCATGGCCTACTCAGGCCGCTGCCTGCTCTCAGGCTACATCAACAAGCGTGATCCGAATCAGGGCACCTGCACCAACGCCTGCCGTTGGGAATACAATGTTCAGGAAGGCAAAGAAGACGACGTCGGTAACATCGTTCACAAATACGAGCCGATTCCGGTGCAGAACGTTGAACCGACCCTCGGCGTCGGCGCGCCAACCGATCAGGTGTTTATGCTGGAAGAGGCCAAACGTCCGGGCGAGTACATGACCGCCTTTGAAGACGAACACGGTACCTACATCATGAACTCGAAAGACCTGCGCGCTATCGCCCACGTTGAGCGTCTGACCCAGATGGGCGTGCATTCGTTGAAAATCGAAGGCCGAACCAAGTCGCATTATTACTGCGCCCGTACCGCACAGGTCTACCGCAAAGCAATTGACGACGCCGCCGCCGGCAAACCATTTGACACCAATCTGCTGGAAACGCTGGAAAACCTCGCCCACCGTGGCTACACCGAAGGCTTCCTGCGTCGCCATACACACGACGACTACCAGAACTACGAGTACGGGTACTCCATCTCCGAACGCCAGCAATTTGTCGGTGAATTCACCGGCGAGCGCAAAGGCAATTTGGCCGCCGTAGCGGTTAAAAACAAATTCTCCGTCGGGGACAGCCTGGAATTGATGAGCCCACAAGGTAACGTCAACTTCACTCTCGAACACATGGTCAACACCAAAGGCGACGCCATGCCAGTCGCACCAGGCGACGGTCACACCGTATGGTTGCCCGTGCCGGAAGATATGGCGCTAGAGTATGCTCTGCTGATGCGTAATTTCTCAGGAGAAACCACTCGGAATCCACACAGCAGCTAGTCGATTTATATTGTTTTTCAATAGAGAAGATTCTTAGAAATGGATCACAGACGGAATTATCGATTGTCGGTACTATTCCCTCGCTGAAAAACATAATCCATAAATGCTAGCTGTACCCAAGAACCACCTCCTTAGCCTGTGTAATCTCCCTTACACGGGCTTATTTTTTTTCAGCGTTTGCCAGCTTCTCCCTCATAGTACCAGGGTTATCAACATTGCCGGATTAGTGTGGCGCTTTGCTCAACGTGAGCTGCAAACCTGCCACCGCTGCGAGTTGAGCAAGCGTGGTCACCGTCGGATTGCCTTTCTCAGATAGCGCACGGTAAATGCTCTGACGCGCCAGACCGGTTTTTTTCGCTGCTTCAGCAATGCCGCCACGAGCCTCTAACACGCGTCGTAAGGCAATGAGAAACCCACCTAATCCCCCCTCTTCGTTAATCTCTTCAAGCGCAGTTTTTAGGTAAAGATCTGCGTAGTCGGGATCGGCACGTAACGCCTCAACCATCAGTTTGTCACGATCAACCGCTGGCGCGGTTGCAACCTGCTCAAGGGCATGCTCTTTTTTAGCCGTTACTTTCATTTTGTCCTCGCTCTAAAATCTTTGAGGTATTCAACTGCTTTATCTATATCAGCATCCTGTGTTCTCTTCGTGCCACCGATATGTAACAGGATAATTTCACCGTCTTCTAACGAATAGTAAACGCGGTAGCCTGGGCCATAATCAATCCGGAGTTCCCAGACCCCATCTCATTCAAACTTATGATCTCCGAAATTTCCCGCTTCAGCCCGGTCTATCCTTGTATCAATCTTTGCTGCGGCAATTTGATCTTTCTTTTTTAGCTTAGCCAGCCAATCACCAAAAGGCCTGTTTCCATTTTCATCCTGATAGAATAGAGACTTGTACATCCCGTTCCCCTCATTCCCTTGCTTAAACTTCATTGTCACTTATAAGAGACAACGGAGCAAGGGACTTGTCACCTAAGAGACAGCTAATCTGCCCATCCTTTGTTACACTCTTTGCATACCCCATAAAGAGGTACCACGATGTCAGATTTTCCAGCCAGTCTATTGATCCTTAATGGCAAAGGAGCCAACAACCCTGAACTTCGCGAGGCGGTTGAACTGCTGCGCGGTGAAGGCGTTGAAATCCACGTCCGCGTGACGTGGGAAAAAGGCGATGCCGTGCGTTATGTAGAAGAAGCGCTCACGCTTAACGTGGCGACGGTTATTGCGGGCGGCGGTGACGGTACCATCAACGAAATTGCCACCGCATTAATTCAGTGTGAAAGCACCCAGGTTCCGGCGCTCGGTATTCTTCCGCTGGGTACGGCGAACGATTTCGCCACCAGCGTGAATATTCCTGAAGATTTTACCAATGCCCTGAAACTGGCGATTGCCGGGCGTGATGTCCCGGTTGATATTGCCCAGGTCAATAAAAAAACCTGCTTTATCAATATGGCAACAGGTGGCTTCGGTACGCGCATCACCACCGAAACCCCAGAAAAACTCAAAGCGGCCTTAGGCGGCGTGTCTTATCTGATTCACGGCTTAATGCGCATGGATACGCTAAAACCAGACCGTTGCGAAATTCATGGTGAGAACTTTAACTGGCAAGGCGACGCGCTGGTAATCGGTATCGGCAACGGCCGCCAGGCGGGCGGTGGGCAGCAACTTTGCCCGGAGGCATTGATTGACGATGGCCTACTACACCTGCGAATTTTCACCGGTGAAGAGCTGCTGCCCGCGTTGTTTAATACCCTCGCCAGCAGCGATAAAACAGAGAATCTGGTGGACAGCGTGTCGCCGTGGTTTGAGGTCACCGCAGAGCATGAGATGACCTTTAATCTCGACGGCGAACCGCTGAGTGGTAAAACCTTCCGCATGGAAATTTTACCGGCGGCACTGCGTTGTCGCCTGCCGCCGGACTGTCCGTTACTGCGTTAGCGCATCGCGCGTTTTAAGATACGTTCAGACTGACGTTTGAAATCCGTCGCCGCTTCGGTGACGGATTTTTTCCCGTAGTCGATGGACTGTAATGCGCTATCAAATTCCTGCACCAGCTGTGGATCTTCCAGATACGGCGACACCGACAATTTCGTTGGCAGCGCCAGCGCCTGTTTAATCCCGGCCACCGATGGATCCTTGTCGTTAATCACTCCCGCTGCCGTCAACGTTTCCACCGCACTTTTACTTAACGGTACGCCGCGCTCCAGCCCCAGCAGCGTCACGCCTTCTTTGCTGTTCAGCAGGAAGTTAATCAGTTTCGCCGCCGCTTGTGGGTTTTTGGTCGTTTTACCAATCGAGAACATCATCGACGGCTTCATAAATAGGCCAGCATCGGTCGCACCCGGTAACATAGGATAGTCACCTAACACCAGCTTCGCTGGCGGTTTAAGGTTATCGGAGTATTTGGTCACGGCAGTGTTCCACATATAGACGCCGCCCCACTCGCCTTCGATCCATGGTTTCATTTCATACATATTGCCCTTGCCGAAAGAGGCGTAGTACTTCATATCCGGGATCACGTGGTTGCTGACCAGATCTTTATACAGCTGGAAAAACTCCACCCACTGCGCGTCGTTGTAGGTGAATTTCTTCGTTTTTTCGTCGATAGCCGGAATGTTGTATTTCTGCACCATATACGAGTTGAGTAACGCCAGCACGCCGAGGCTTTCTGGGGCAACCGGATAATACTGCTTGCCCAGTTTGCTCTCGAAAGTCTTGCCAGCGGTCATCAGTTCGTCCCAGTTCTTCGGGTAGCTCAGGCCCGCTTTTTCCCAGGTTTTATCATTGAAGTAGAAAATACGTGCGGTCATCGCGACCGGAATGCCGTTGAGTTTGCCCTTGACCGTTACCGGTTGCAGATCTTTGCCGGTAAAGTTATCCAACCCAATCTCTTCTTTGACCTGATTGAGGTCATAAAAACCGTTACCGTCCTTGGAAAATAGCGTCAGCCAGTTCCAGTTGGTTTGCATGACGTCCGGTTCGGTACCACCCGCCAGTTGCGTGGTCAGGCGCGAGGTGTGTCCGTCCCAGCCGGTGTATTCGGCTTTGACGCTGATATCGGGATATTGTTGATGGAAGGCTTCCAGCGCTTTTAGCGTCACCTGATGGCGGCCATTGCCACCCCACCAGGACATGCGCAGATCGGTGGATTCAGCCGCTATCGCGGAAGCAGTACAGGCAGAAAGCACTAACGGTAGGGCAATGCGGAATGATGTTTTATGCATTTTTTATTATTCCCAAAGGCAAATTGGTAGGGTAGTCCGGCCAAGCACAACGGCGCCGCGAGGAAGCTCCGTGCCAGACCCGGGGTCGGCGTAAACGCCTCGCCCGGGCTACAGGTTGGTAGCCCGGCCAAGCGCAGCGCCGCCGGGGATTAATACGCGGCCACCTCCCGCGCCATTTCTCGGGTGTACTGACGGCTGGCGTTGACCAACATCTGCGTATACGCCGTTTGCGCTTCGCCGTTCACCAGCGCATCCACCGTCAGGGTTTCAAGAATTTTGCCGTATTGCATTACCGCCACCTTTTGGCATAAATGGGCAATCACGCCCAGATCGTGCGTCACCATCAGGTAGGTCAGATTCGATTCTTTTTGCAGTTCCGCCAGCAGGTTTAAAATCTCCGCCTGCACCGACACATCCAGCGCCGAGGTTGGCTCATCAAGCAACAGCACCTGCGGCTCAAGAATCAGCGCGCGGGCAATCGCCACACGTTGACGCTGGCCGCCGGAGAGCTGGTGCGGATAACGATCGCGAAACGCACGACTCAACCCCACCCTGTCCAACAGATTGTTGATACGCCGATCGCGCTCGCCAATGCCGTGAATCTGTAGCGGTTCCTCGAGAATATCGCCAATAGTGTGGCGCGGGTGCAGCGAACCATACGGGTCCTGAAACACCATTTGCACTTTCCGGCAGCGCTCACGGCTAATCTCATGGTTCAACCGCTGGCCGTTAATCGCCAGTTCGCCGCCCCAGTGGTTAAACAGCCCAGCCAGGCACTTCAGCACCGTCGTTTTGCCAGAGCCCGACTCTCCAACCAGACCGTAAATATCACCCGGCTGAACATGAAAGTTCACATCAAATAATACCTGGTTGCGCTTGTCGCCTTCGCCAAAAACCAGATTCAGGTTTTTCACTTCAATCATCGTACGCTCCTTAGTCCGTCAGCCAACAGGCCTGACGTTGCAGCACCGGCAGTACCGGGCGGCGATGTTGCATATCCGGCAGTGCGCTAATCAGCCCCTGCGTATACGGATGCTGCGCATTTTCGAGGTCGCAGGCGGCGATAGACTCCACCACCCGCCCGGCGTACATCACCAGTACGCGGTCACAGAAACTGCGCACCAGGTTGATGTCGTGACTGATAAAAATCAGCCCCAGACCGCGTGATTTCACCAAGTCGTCCAGCAGCCCCAGTACCTGCAAACGTACCGACACGTCCAGTGCTGAAGTAGGTTCATCGGCAATCACCAGCTCCGGGTCGGTTATCAGCATCATAGCAATCATGATGCGCTGCCCCTGACCGCCGGAAATTTCATGCGGATAAAGGTTGTAAACGCGTTCAGGGTCGCGAATGCGCACCACGTCCAACATCTCCATGGCTTTGGCTTTTGCCTCGGTTTTGTAGCCCGGATGGTGGGTGAGCCAGGCCTCAGCAATCTGGTCACCAACCCGCACGACCGGATTAAGCGAGTATTTCGGGTCCTGCATAATCATCGAAATACGTTTGCCGCGAATGGCGCGCATCTGCGCTTCGCTAGCGTTTAGCAGATCGATGTCGCCAAACTGCATGCAGCTTGCGCCAATACGCGCTTTTTTCGGGTGCAGGTGCAGCAGCGCCCGTCCGACGGTGGATTTCCCGGAGCCGGATTCGCCAACAATCGCCAGCTTTTCACGCCCCAACTGGAAGGAGACGCCGCGGACCGCATGGGTCACCGCGTCACCGTTAACGAAATCAACGCTCAGGTCACGCACGTCGAGCAAAGGTGCGGCGTTATTCACTGCGAGGATCGAGGATGTCACGTAGGCCATCTCCTAAGAAGTTAAACGCCAGACTGTTGATTAAAATCGCCAGCCCCGGAATGGTAACAACCCACCAGCATTCCATCATGTAAGTACGGCCGCTGGAGATCATGGCACCCCACTCGGGATCCGGCGGCTGAGCGCCCAGGCCAAGGAAGCCCAGACCGGCGGCGGTCAGGATGATCCCCGCCATGTTCATGGTGATACGGATGATGACCGACGGCAGGCACAGCGGCACAATGTGACGCCACAGGACACGGGCCGGTGATGCACCTTGTAAGCGCACGGCTGAGATAAAATCGGCCTGACGCAGAGACAGCGTTTCAGCACGTGCCAGACGCGCAATCGGCGGCCAAGCAGTTAAGGTGATCGCGATAACCACATGCTCAAGACCCGGGCCTAAGGCGGCGACAAACGCCAGCGCCAGCACCAGGCTTGGGAAGGAGATGAAGATATCGGTGACGCGCATCAGCACCATGTCGACCTTGCCGCCAAAATAACCGGCGCACACGCCGAGCAGCAGCCCCAGCGGGCCGACGGTGACCGACACCAGCAGCACGATGTACAGCGTAATGCGCGAGCCGTATACCAGACGGCTGAAGATATCGCGGCCAAACTCATCGGTGCCGAACCAATGCTGTGCATTTGGCGCGGTGAGCGCGTTATTTAAGTCCTGCACTAGCGGCTTGTAGGGTGCAATCCACGGCGCGAAAATCGCCACCACGATCAGCACGAAGATAATGCCCCCGCCGATCGCAGTCAGCGGGTTACGCGCCATCTTGCCGATAAAACCACCCGCTCGCGAGAAGGTGCGCAGCAGACGCTGACGGCCTTCGCCAGCGCCGCCCGTCAGCGATGTATCCAGAGAAACCGTCATGATTTTGTCCTCGGATCGAAGAATTGATATAGCATGTCGGAGAGCAGGTTCAGCATCACGAAGATGACCCCCACCAGCAGCACGCAGCCCATCACCGCATTCATATCCCCCAGCAGCAGACTGCCGGTGAGATAGGAGCCGAAGCCCGGCCAGGAGAAGACGGTTTCAATCAGTACCGCCCCTTCCAGCAGAGAACCATAGGCCAGCGCCACCACCGTCAACAGCTGCACCAGAATGTTACGGAAAGCGTGATTCCAGATAACCTGACGTTCGGTTAAGCCTTTCACGCGCGCCGTAATAATGAACTCCTGCGACAACTGCGCCAGCATAAAGCTGCGGGTCATACGGCTGATGTAGGCCAGCGAGTGGAAACCCAACAGCGCAGCCGGTAAAATCAGGTGGTTAATCGCGTTCCAGAACACTTCACTGTTGCCCGCCAGCAGCGCATCGACGGTCATCAACCCGGTACGACGCGGCACAATGCCGTCGAGCCCCAGGTCTACGCGCCCTGCACCGCCGACCCACCCGAGCCAGGCGTAAAACACCAGAAGTCCCATCATCCCCACCCAGAATATCGGCGTGGAATAACCGGCAAGGCTGATAATACGCACCACGTAATCGGAGATGCTGTTACGGCGAGCCGCCGCCAGCACGCCCAGTGGAATACCCAGACCCGCACCGACGATAATCGCCATCGTTGCCAGTTCCATGGTCGCCGGGAAGACGCGGATAATGTCGTCGGTTACCGGTTTACCGGTCAGCAACGCATTGCCCAAATCACCGTGCAGTAGGTTGACAAAGTAGATACCAAACTGGGTCATCAACGACTGGTCAAAGCCCAACTGGTGATACACCTGTTGATAGGTACTCTGGTCCGCGTCCGGGCCAACAATGGCCAGCACCGGGTCGATTGGCATCACGCGACCGATAAAGAAGGTCAGCAGCAGCAGGCCAAACAGCGTAATCGCTACCTGCATCAGCCGTTTTGAAAAGCGCCGGGTACGAGAGCCGGGCGCAAGAATTGCCGTACTCATCCTTTATCTCCTTCGCTGACTTTGTAGACTTCACGCAGGAATGTGGTCGCCGATGGGTGCGGTTGGTAGTCTTTGACTTCATTGCGCACCACCACCGAATCCACCATCTGCGAGACTGGGATCATCGCTGGGATCAGCAGGTCATATCGGGTCTGGATTTGCTGATAATCGGTAATCTGTTTTTGCGGTGAGCGTTCCAGCAGCGCGCCATCGATCATGTCATTAAGCTGCTTGTCATAAAAACCGGTACGCCAGCCCTGGAAGTTGGTCAGCCTGGCCGCATCGCTGTTGTCCGGGTTGTAGACCAGCGCACGCAGGCTGGAGTGCGGATGCGGTTCCATCCCGCTACCGCCGCGCCCCACCAGCATGTCGAATTTACGTTCACGCATCGCGCCGTAAATCTGGTTGCCGGTGCCGGTGATGATTTTGGCGTTAATGCCCGCCTGCATCAGCGTCGACTGCACGGCAATGGCAATATTGAGGAACGGCTGGTCAGAGAGCACGCGCAGCGTGGTATCAAAGCCGTCGGGATAACCGGCTTCCGCCAGCAGTTTTTTCGCGCGCGCAAGATCAAAGGTGTAACCCGGATCCGGCAGCGTTGACGGCATTCCTGCCTTAATAGGACGCTGATGCAAAACGCCGTAACCCGGCATTAGTGCTTTATTGATGCCCTGATAATCAATCAGGTAGCGCACTGCTTCACGCACTTTCGGGTTAGCGAAATGCGCCTCTTTCATGCTCATCGACACGTAATACATGGTGCCGCGCTGTACCGCATCGACGGTAAGCTGAGGGTCTTTTCGTAGGGCGTTGATGTCAGAAACCGCCATATTGTTGGCGATATCCAGATCACCCTTTTCAATCATCAGACGCAGGGTCTGCGACTCCTGGAAGTGACGCAGCACCACGCGGCTCATTTTCGGCTCGCCGCGCCAATACTCTGGGTTACGCTTCATACGCAGCACGTCTTTCGCCTGCCACGTTTCGAGCATAAACGGCCCGGACCCAGCTTCGTGAGTCGTCAGCCAGTGGTTGCCCCAGTCTTTGTCTTTTTCATGACTTTGTACGGTTTTGCTATCGAGCACACCAAGGTTACCCAGCGCCCCCAGTGAGTAAATCACCAGCTGCGGGTCGTTATCTTTCGGCAGGACAATCTGCACGGTGTAATCATCCAGGGCAGTGACCTGTTTATCGACGTTCTTCTTACTAAAGCCGTAGGATTTCCACACCGAGGCCTGCGCCAGGTTGAGGTGCAGAATACGGCGCATCGACCACACCACATCGGCGGCGGTCAGCGGGTTGCCGGAGTGAAACTTGACGTTGCCTTGCAGATGGAAGGTCAGGGTTTTGCCGTCTGGACTGATATCCCAGGATTTGGCGAGTGCCGGTTTAACGTTGGTGAGTTGTGAAGGATCCAGCTCCACCAGCGAATCATAGAGATTGACGACAATCCCCACCACTTCGTTACCGGTCATCGCTGCCGGGTCGAGGGTGAGTAGGTTATTCATGTTCATGCCGATAATGAGCTGATCGGGCGGCGTTTTCGCCATCGCCGCCCCGCTCCCCATCGACATGCTGAGCGCGAGCAAACACGCTCCCAGTAAGGAGGATTTTTTCATGTCTATATTTGCCTGTACTGTAGGGTACATTTGCCGGATGGCGCTTCGCTTATCCGGCATTTATTATGTGTCAGTCGTGGCTGACGGTATTGGCTTCGATATAGTCAAAATTGATGTCTTCGCCCAATCCCGGACGCTGTGACAAATGCACAAACCCGTCGGCATCCATCGGGTCGATAATGCTGTTGAGGTATGCGGCTGGCTGGTCGTAGTCGAGGAACGGATGCAGCAGGCCACGCTCGTACCAGCGACAGTTACGAATCGCGCCTACTGCCGCCAGGCTTGCCGCGCCGTTGCCGTGAACTTCGCAGTCCATGCCAAACGACTCTGCTAGCGCGGCGACCTTCATGGTTGGCCCAATGCCGCCCACGCCGTTTGCGCCCGCGCGTAGAATGTCACACGCACCAGCTTTCACCCAGTCCGCGCGGCTGTGGTGCTTGCCGCCAAAGCTTTCCGGCCCAATGATGGGAATGGACAGGTTTTCCGCAAGCCAGGCGTAGGACGACATGCTGTCTTCTTCCATCGGCTCTTCAAACCAGGCGAAATTGAGTTTTTCCAGCTCTTTACCAATCCACAGCGCTTCAGTACGGCTGTACCAGTGATAGCCGTCAATCATCAGGTCGATATCTGGGCCCACCGCTTCACGTACGGCGGCGCAAGCTTTGATATCCATTTTTGGGTTTGGCGCAAATGAGACCGGCGGCATCCAGGTATGCAATTTAATGGCTTTATAGCCGCGTGCCACCAGCGTTTCAGAGAATGCTGCATATTCTTCCGGCGTCGATAAGCCGCCTTTTAAATCATCGCCACACATGGTGCTGCCGTAAGCGGGGACTTTGTCGCGATAGCCACCGAGCAGCTTATAGACCGGAACATTGAGCTTACGCCCAATCAGATCCCACAACGCCTGTTCAACGAACGACAGCGCGCGTTCAGTCAGTTGATGTGCGCTGCCACGCTGCCAGTGCACCAGATCCTGCCAGATACGTTCGCGGTCAAACGGGTCCTGGCCCACCAGCACTTTGCGAAAGAAAGTGTTCACCACAAACGGACGCACAATTTCCGGTGGTGCAAAGGAGTAGCCCTTGCTGCCGTCGTCTGCGGTAATCGTCAGCATCGCCATTTTGGCCATGCTTTCAGGCCCTGGATGAGAGTGTCCTGCGCTATCGGAGACACGGCGCGTAGGATGCTGGAAGACGGTGACATTTACAGATTCAATTTTCATTATGTGTCCTTAGTACAACATTCGAAATGGCGCTTTCTGCACCACAATCCTGTGTCCAACACCGCTGTGATAAAACGGTTTTAGGGAATTGAAAAGGCGTTTCATGACTAATCTAAGCACAAAATAGCATCGCTTCCACGGACAAACTCCGCTAAGACTGGTCTGTTTTTTGTGCATGCGCACAACAAGGCGTGATGGTTTTCACAAAAGGGGGATGAAGTGTGAGGAGGATCGGCCCCCCTTCCCGGACGGGAAAGGAGGCTAAAAATTATGCGAAGGTGATTTTGGTATCGAGATAGACGTCTTGAACGGCATTAATCAGTTCAACGCCGTCGGCCATCGATTTTTTAAACGCTTTGCGGCCAAGAATCAGCCCCATCCCGCCCGCACGTTTGTTGATTACCGCAGTGCGCACCGCATCGGCCAGATCGGTTTCACCACCTGCCGCGCCGCCGGAGTTAATCAGCCCTGCGCGCCCCATGTAGCAATTCGCCAGCTGGTAACGCACCAGGTCAATCGGGTTATCGGTGGTCAGTTTGGTGTACACGCGGTCATCGGTATAGCCAAAGTTAACCGCCTTATAGCCACCGTTATTTTCCGCCATTTTCTGCTTCACGATATCGGCACCGATGGTCGCCGCCAGATGGTTAGCCTGTCCGGTCAAATCGGCAGAAACATGGTAATCCACGCCGTCTTTCTTAAACGCCGGGTTACGCAGATAGGCCCACAGTACGGTGACCAGACCTAATTCGTGCGCACGCTCAAAGGCGGCAGAAATCTCTTCAATCTGACGTCGCGACTCTTCCGAGCCGAAATAGATAGTGGCACCCACGGCGACCGCACCCATATTGAATGCCTGCTCGACGCTGGCGTACAGCGTCTGGTCGTATTGTGTCGGGTAGCTTAGGGTTTCGTTGTGGTTAAGTTTAACGAGGAACGGAATGCGGTGCGCGTAACGGCGGGAAACGGAGGCCAGTACGCCATAGGTAGAGGCAACACAGTTACAGCCCGCCTCAATCGCCAGTTCGACAATGTTCTTTGGATCAAAATAGAGTGGGTTTGCCGCAAACGAGGCCCCAGCGGAATGCTCAACGCCCTGGTCCACCGGTAAAATAGACAAGTAGCCGGTGCCGCCCAAACGCCCGTGATTATAAAGGGTCTGCATGTTTCGTAGCACGGCAGGCGGACGGTTGTTGTCCACCATTACCCTGTCAACGTAATCATGGCCGGGCAAATAGAGTTGGTCGGCCGGAATGGTCATACAACGATGCTGTAAAAGGCTGTCGGCGTCTTTGCCAAGCAACTGCGCAATATCAGTCATAGTGATGCTCCCGTAAGCGCCGACATCATGTCGGCTGGATATCCTGCTCAATTTTTTGAGCAGGTTAAGCTTGGTACCGGGGGCAAGGAATGTCCAACTTTTGGCTGATTTTAAGCACAGCCCACTGGCACGTGTCCGTGCCAGTTACCACCATTCATGGAAGTGGTGCACCGGGCCGATACCTTCGCCGACTTCCAGCGAATCAGCCTGCGCCAATGCCCGCGAGAGCCAGGCTTTAGCGAGTGGGACCGTCTCTTGCCAGCTGTTATGCCGTGGCCTTAATGCTGCCAGCGCCGCCGATAGCGTGCAGCCTGTACCGTGGGTATTTTTAGTGACTACCCGCGGCGCGGTAAAGCGTATTTCACCCTCCGCGGTAAACAGCCAGTCCGGGCTTTCGGCATCGTCGAGATGTCCGCCCTTCATCAGCACCGCTTCACAGCCCAGCGCCCGCAGCGCTCGCCCCTGTTCGAGCATTTCGCGTTCATTACAGGCATGAGGCGCATCCAGCAACGCTGCGGCTTCCGGCAGATTTGGCGTAATCAACGACACGCGTGGCAACAGGTGTTGCCGCAAGGTTTCTACCGCCGATGTGGAGAGTAGCGGGTCACCACTTTTCGCCAGCATTACCGTGTCCAGAACCACATTCTGAATACCATAACGCTGGAGCCTTTCGGCAACCGCCTCCACAATATCCGTCTCCGCCAGCATGCCGATTTTAGTGGTATCAATACGAACATCGCTAAACACGGAATCCAGTTGGGCGGCAACAAAATCGGGTTCTATACGATAGACCGATTGCACGCCTCGCGTATTCTGCGCCACTAGCGCGGTGATTACCGAGCAGCCATAGGCGCCCAGCGCGGAGAAGGTTTTGAGGTCAGCCTGAATGCCCGCGCCGCCGCTAGGATCGGTTCCGGCGATGGTCAATGCGTTAATCCGTTTCATGCGCTCACCTCGCCTTTCATCGCGTACAGCGCATCAAGGAAAGCGGGTACAAAACTCCCCGGCCCACGACCGTGAGCGGCCTGTTGTCCGGCGAATTTCATCAGCGCGCAAGCTCCAGCGACTTTTTCGAGACGGTCGCCCGGTAAGGCACAACTCGCGGAGACCACGGCAGACAATGCACAGCCCGTGCCCACCACACGCGTCATCAGCGGATCCCCACCTTGTACCGCCAGCGTCCGCTGCCCGTCGGTGATGTAATCCACCTCGCCGGTCACCGCCACAATCGCCCCACTCACTCGTGCCAGCGACTGTGCTGCTGGAAGGGCTTCCGCAGCGGTATCGGTGGTATCCACCCCGCGTCCACCGGCACTGACGCCCGCCAGCGCCATAATCTCAGAGGCATTGCCGCGAATGGCCGCCGGGTGAAGTTTCAGCAGGTCGAGACAGAATTCGTGGCGCAGAGTCAATGCCCCTACCGCGACCGGATCAAGCGTCCATGGCGTATTGGCACGATTAGCGCTCTCAACCGCCGCCCGCATCGCCTGCGCACGCGACTGGGTTAACGTACCGACGTTAATTAACAGCGCGCTGGCAATAGCAGAAAACTGCGCGGCTTCACTGGCATCAATCACCATCGCAGGGGATGCGCCGAGCGCCAGCAGAACATTTGCGGTAAAGGTTTGTACGACGTCGTTAGTCATACAGTGAACAAGAGGGGCGTGTTGATGAAGGAGATGTACAGTGCGCATTGTCTGCGCGGGGCTTAGCAGGTCGGCTTGCATGGTTTGCTCCTGCCATAACGCGAAGAAGCAAGACCCGTCGGTCTCTGACTTCCCTACGCTGGCATTATCCAGATCAGGTGGTACGGGTATTTCTCAGCCTTCACAAAGAAGGGCACCCCGAGTCAAATCACTTTAAAAACAAATAGTTAAATTAGAACAATTTGTTGATAGTTAGTGTAACCGGGGCTATGGGCACGGTGCAAGAATTTTCAATTTATCATAGCGTGTGTCGCGACAGATAAAGGCTAATCACGTCATGGATGACCTCAATACCTTTCACAATCTCATCTGTTATATGTTCTTTATACTGATTTATCTGAATTATTTATTATTCATTCCGCTAAAATTAACGTTAATTATTTTCTGACAAAAACCAGATGAAAGTGGTTAGCTTTATCTCCCCTTCTTGCTTTCTTTAAAATTTAGTTTCACCGTTGTTAAAAAATATCAGCCATTCTCGAAATACTGACAACATCGCTGTTTTAGATCATTTTATATATTTTCAACAACAGCTGCGTAACATATCCAATATTGGCTTTCACCCTATAAAGAAAGTTCTTTCACTCGAAACAATAAGCCCTATTTTCATAAGATGCATTTCATATACCACTTCATGAGTAACAACCACTATCTCATTGTAAATAATAAAATTAATGGCAAATATCAACTTTTAGCCACTTTAACATTTATTGCTATTTGTGATTTGGATCAATATCATCAAGTTGTCCCGAAATGACAGTTAATTCATAAAAATAAAAAATATCAATTCGGAAAGTGACCATCATTGACTGACTTAAAGATCACTATTTCATCGTTACACAAATAAAACTTAGCGTCCTAATACTTAGGTTTCAAAAAATAATTTATCCAGATTTTTAATATTCATTACGAGAGAAAAAATATGAAATGCTCAATTATCGCTGTCATTGTGATGACGGCTTCTATCTCTGCTCACGCCGGTTATACTTACGGTGGTTTAACTTCGCCAACCGCATCTAATTATGCGTTTGGTCGTGCATATACCGATGCGAAGAATAATCAATCTCCGCCAGCAAACAGTACTACCGTTAGCCGCTCTGATTTATCCTCTAAAGTTGCGAGTTCTGTAGGCTCTGTTGTGGGTACTTCACCAAACATGCACAACAACACTGCAACCGTTAATAATAATGATTTGTCGGTAATGACTCCAACTTATTGATAGTGTTTTATGTTCAGATAATGCCCGATGACTTTGTCATGCAGCTCCACCGATTTTGAGAACGACAGCGACTTCCGTCCCAGCCGTGCCAGGTGCTGCCTCAGATTCAGGTTATGCCGCTCAATTCGCTGCGTATATCGCTTGCTGATTATGTGCAGCTTTCCCTTCAGGCGGGATTCATACAGCGGCCAGCCATCCGTCATCCATATCACCACGTCAAAGGGTGACAGCAGGCTCATAAGACGCCCCAGCGTCGCCATAGTGCGTTCACCGAATACGTGCGCAACAACCGTCTTCCGGAGCCTGTCATACGCGTAAAACAGCCAGCGCTGGCGCGATTTAGCCCCGACGTATCCCCACTGTTCGTCCATTTCCGCGCAGACGATGACGTCACTGCCCGGCTGTATGCGCGAGGTTACCGACTGCGGCCTGAGTTTTTTAAATGGCGGAAAATCGTGTTGAGGCCAACGCCCATAATGCGGGCAGTTGCCCGGCATCCAACGCCATTCATGGCCATATCAATGATTTTCTGGTGCGTACCGGGTTGAGAAGCGGTGTAAGTGAACTGCAGTTGCCATGTTTTACGGCAGTGAGAGCAGAGATAGCGCTGATGTCCGGCGGTGCTTTTGCCGTTACGCACCACCCCGTCAGTAGCTGAACAGGAGGGACAGCTGATAGAAACAGAAGCCACTGGAGCACCTCAAAAACACCATCATACACTAAATCAGTAAGTTGGCAGCATCACCTGATTTGTCTAACACAACATCAGGTAGCGCACCGGGTAATGTTGTTGGCTCGGTTACTACAACTGTTAACCATAATAACCTTTCAACTTCCCCAGTGGCGGGCTCAACGGGTGTCGTAGGTACGGCTACAACGGCTTACCATAGCGCGAATACTGTCGCTGCTGATAATACTGCTGCGCAAGCACAAGCTAGCCTCACGGCGGCTAAAATGGCAAGTTCTGCCGCGGCGGTAGGTAAAGCACCTAATACCATGGATCAGGGCATTAAGAATGACCCTACTGGTAAACCTGTTAGCCAAATATCAGGGGTGAAACAAAATCCTACTGGTACTCCCGTATCAATGGTTGCGGGGACTAAGCAAAACCCTACGGGTAATAGCATTAATGTCGCGGCGAGCTCAATGAAACCGTCAACACCTGTTAGTGTCACCACTAATGGCATCACTGTTCACACAACCGCAGGTGCTATCGCGACGACTAACCCGGATGCGCAGATCAGCACAAACTTTACCAGTGCCTTTAATTACAACCAGCCAAAAGGCGGTAACAGTCACGATAAAAGTAATTCACACGCCAACGGTCATAACGGGCGCGGCGCCGAGAATGCGCATTCGCACGCGTTTGGCGGCCATGGTTACGGACATGATAACTCGCACTCTGAAGGTTTTGGCGGACATTCACATTTCCACTAGAAACGAATTTATTATACCGATACCAGGAATGTATAAAGAGAATTAGATTTCATCTCTACCCTCTCTCCTGATTAATGATGCTATGACAAAATTAATAATTGCTTCCGCAATGGTTTCTTTGTGTCTTGTAGTAACTGGTATATTTATTAGTGTTAAATATAACAACACCACTTTAAATATGGCAGGTTATTGTGATGAATAATAATTATAGAGTTGATAATGAAAACTAAGACGTTAATGATGATAGCGATTGTAGTATGTTCTATTTCACTTACAGGCTGTAACCTTGAAAAACAGTATCTTGATGAGTGTGAAGCTAACGGCGTTGACCGTACCGCTTGTTTTGAGCAGTATCATGCTGATAACCGCGCTAGCGCCGATCGCTATCAGACCTATACTGAAAATAACCGTAAACTCAATGCTAAAAAGCACTCACATCATAACTAAGGCTGAACGATGAAAAATAAAATAGCGGTATTAGCAGTACTGGTAGCATCCGTGGTCACTGTACCGGCTCACGCGATAAGCGCGAGCTATCGTGCTCAGCTTGAGCGCTCAGGATGCACACAAGTCACTGAAGCTGATGGTTCTTGCGATGTGCATAAAACCAAAGCCCAAAATGCCAAAGGAAAAACGTTTGCTGCTGACGCAGAGCATGTTTTGAATAAACCGATTTCGACCAGCGCTGAATATCTTCTCTCTAAAGGATGGCTACCGAATAACGGTTTATGGAAGAAACAGGGCTATACGCTTTCTCTTGAAGTAAAGGATGAGACGGTAGTCAATACCCAACTATCGAAAGGCTAATAATAAAAAGGCGGCTTAATTGTCGCCTTTTACATCAGCAGGAAGTTCGCCACATTATTGTTGAAGATATAAACACCCCCTATCTTATTACCAATTAGTCGTTGTTATTTCGCGGTCCTTTGCCATTTTTGGCAAAATACATCGCATTATCGGCATATTCGAGAAGCTGACGCTCGTCTTGACCGTGTTGCGGATAACGAGCAATGCCAATACTCGGTACAATGTGCAAATGATGCCCTTGCAGAATAAAAGCTGAGTTAAATGCCTCATCAATTTTTTGCATCGCCACAACCGTATAGTCAGAAACCTGGCTCCCCTGAATCAGCACCACGAATTCATCACCGCCGATGCGCGCAACGGTATCCGATTCACGTACGCATAACTTCAAACGTACGGCAGTTTCTTGCAGCAGTAAATCACCAATCCCATGACCTAGCGTGTCGTTAACCTGTTTAAACTTATCGAGATCGATATACAACAAAGACAGATGACCCTGTTGTTGATGTGCGGTAGCCAGTGAAGTTTTCAGACGGTCATACAATAAGTTCCGGTTTGGCAGATCGGTCAGTTGATCATACTGCGCCATATGCTGCAACCGAGCCTGCATCTGCTGACGCTCAATGACGGTCGCGATTTGGGTCGAGACAAACTGCAGTAACTCCTGATCCTGTTCGGTGTAGCACACACCGCCGGGGTAGCTTTTGACCATCAGCACGCCGATAGTACCTTTATGTGACTTTAGCGGTACACCAAGCCAGCAAAATGGGTTCATACCAAATGAGATATGTAACTCCTCCAGACGGGCATCCATCGTTTCAGGCGTGAGCAGTAGCGGTTGACCGGTATGGATTACTTCTGAGTAAAACGTCCCTGCCATTAAGGTAAAAGGAGCTGGGGTCTCCTGAAACTCATCAACATGATAAGGGAAACTCAGTTGGGCAGTTGTATCGTCATACAGCGTGACCGAAAAGTTATCGGCAGGAAGCAGCGTACCGACGATCTCATGAATGCGCTGGAATAACTTGAGCAAGTCTTCTGCGGTATGTGCCGCTTCAGAAATAGAATAGAGTGCCGACTGTAGCGATTCGGCGCGTTTACGTTCGGTGATGTCACGCGCAACGCCAATCCGCAATTGATCGGCTTGCGACCAACGGGCAGACCACATGATATTGACGACCTGACCATTCTTGTGGACGTAGCGATTCTCAAAATGAAACTGAGGACGCCCCGCCATGACTTCCACCACCGAGTTTCGGGTTAACTCTCGATCTTCGGGCAGCATCATGTCAAACATGTTCTTACCGATTATCTCGTTGGGTGTGTAACCAAAAATCCGTTCGCAGGATGCGCTCGCATAAACGATATTGGCTTGGGCATCGACCGCAAAGACAGCGTCCAGCATGAGATCGATAAAACTACTCAACGATGCGTGAGGATTCGATTCCATAGAGAATTTTAAGGCCTGAATATGAGAGTGATGACGACTACATTTACGATAAAGACTCGTCGCCCGTTGACACTACACCATGACGTTCCGCACTTGTGGTTAAAGATAATACGAGTTCGGGCTAATATACAATGAAAAAGAGTCACTTGACGGGACGACAGGCGTCACCTCATCCCCGGTTTACGTTCGATAGACAGGCAACACAGAAAGTATGCCCTCCACCGTTTAAAAGACACAGAAATACACCAAATTCATTAATAAATTTAATGACACACAACTCAGCACCTCACCAGAAAAAATCACACTTTATTCATAATATGCAGTTAATACTGAAAGTAATCACAATTTATTCACGTCAGACCTCTTTAGCCATTCGTGCTAAATGTGATTTTGATCAAGGTTTATAGAATCACATTCCTTGATAGTTCACCGCCGTTATCTTTCCCATTATTAAATTGAATTCAATGCTGGCTGAAGTTATGTCAGCGTAAGAAAATATATCTGGTTAAGTTTAATTCCAGTGAAAGTTGTTAATAACTCAACACACTTTCATTGCGATTTAACTGTTATTGAGAATAAAAATGAAATCTGTAAAAACAACTTTGGTTTTTGGCATTGTCTTTTTTGGTTCAATGAGCATCGGTAATACTGCAACCATTGATGCTAAAGATGTACAACTTTCCTCTGGCTGGGATGTAGAAACGGTATTCAATCAGACGTTTGCACAAATCCGCGATTTGGATACTTCCAGGGCAGATCAAAGCTCTGAAATCTACCATCTGCAAATGGGTAACTTATTACGTGACGACGCCATTCAACAAGCGGAGAAAAAGGGGACAACAGCCTTGCTAGGCGTTGCCCAAAATGGTTCCGACATTATCAAATTGCAACAAGATCAAGATACCCAAAATCAGGTCATTAGCGGTGTTGATAAAGAAGCGAAACTAGCTGGTGCTCTTGCCGACACCGCGGACAAGAAAGCAGATGCTAATTCCCAACTAATTGGCGGCAATACAAAAAATATCAATGAAAACAGAAAGGCACTCTCATCAAAAGTTGAAAATACCACTTTCAAAACCGATCAAGATCGCCAGGATGCAGACATCACCAACGTTCAAACACAAGCTAAAGATAATAGCGGTAAATTAGCTAACCACGAATCACGCATTACTCGCTTAGAGAGTCAAAATAATGCTCGCTTCTCGTCCGTTGAAAGGCAGCAAAATGAAGACCGTAAAGAATACCGCGCAGGTATTGCAGGCGTGGGGGCAATCGCGGGGTTACATTATGTTGATACCGATAATGCTGTCGCGGTAGGGGCTGCGAACTTTAAAGATGCACAAGGTTATGCAATGGGCTACCGCCACAAGTTCTCTGAGAATATTGCAGCGACCATGTCTGCTTCCGGCACATCTAACGGTGACGAAGTTATGGCGGCCTCTGCCTCAATCGGATGGTAGAAATCAGGGATTGGGTGACACGTTAAGACATCAATCTGCGATAACCGATTCCAATAGTCATTATTGACTATTTCGCGGATGTTATTAAAACATTTAAAATTAGTAATAAAGAATCAAGGATGATATTTCAACTGAAATTTTTCATTAAAAAGTTAAGGTAACTAATAGACCGCCGATGATAAAACTCATTATTGCTTATGCCATCGTCTCAATTGCGCTGGTCGCGACAGGTATTTTTAGCGTTATTATTTATAACGACACTATATCCATAGTCTCCAGCAACTGTGAATAACAATATTATTCGCAGTGGCGGAATTGAGCTGTTGTTTTGCAACAGCCATAATGAGATTTTATCGTTCGTGTTTATAGATAAGTTCAATAATAAATAAGGTTAATGATGAAAGCAAAACTGATGGTGTTAGCAACGCTAATTAGCGTAACGTTTCTTGCTGGCTGCACTTCCCCAGCGCAGCGCATGGCAGCATGCGAAGCACAAGGCATCTCTAAAGACACATGCTATTTATCCGAGCAAAATCGGCAACAGGGTATAAATAACGCATCACTTGCGGCGGCCTATGCCAATGCCGCAAATGCCACCCAACACGCTCAGGCAGCGCATATCTCTGACCCGATGCGTGAGGCAACGTTATCGTCTAACGTCTTAAAGGCCACGCTATCGAACGGTTTCTTTGAAGCCACAATCAACGGTAAAAAAGCCACGGTGAAACGCGTCAATGCGAATTTCTATGAAATTCGCGGTGCGGGTTACATCATTTCCGTCAGCATGAATACTGAGGGTATTGAAGATGCTTCATGGAATAAAACCCACGGTCGCGATCATGGCATGCTGACCGTCACTCAGAAATAACCTTGTGGAAAAGGAGGCTTCACGCCTCCTTTTCCACAAACAGCGCCGCGAGCTATAAAAAATAGCGCTGCGATAATGTCATAAACTCCGCATAACTGGCGCACTGACTTAAAGCGTCGATGAC
The DNA here is from genome assembly GCF_034424175.1 of Kluyvera intermedia. Taxonomy (NCBI): domain Bacteria; kingdom Pseudomonadati; phylum Pseudomonadota; class Gammaproteobacteria; order Enterobacterales; family Enterobacteriaceae; genus Kluyvera; species Kluyvera intermedia. Next base: position 1,733,424 of record NZ_CP139986.1, on the reverse strand, counting down.
ATCGTCATCAAGAATTCTGCGTGATGCAGATGCGGAGAAATATCCCGGGCAATATTTTTTAACGCTGGGGCACAGTCGTCAAAACGATTGCCCTGCAGCCAGTTTCCCCGCCGCACTCGCTCGGCGCTGACCCCGCAAAGCAGGGTAAAAAGATGAAATATGATAACGCCAGCACATTTGGGTTTCGCTAAGAGAGGAAAGGTCGCATCACCTTATAAGGTGCCTATCCCGACGCCAGGACAGCGTCGGGAATGCTCAGAGCACATCCCCCTCACGCAACCGCTTAAGCAGCAGCGTAAAACACGCTTCAATCATCGGCGGCAGCGCCTGCGCACCGCGCATCAGCGCCACGGTACGGGTAAGCGCGGGCTGTTGCAGTTGCGCTACACGTAAAACCGAGTCCTGCAAATGCGTAGTATAAAGCTGTGGCAAGAGCCCCACAGCTAATCGCGAACGCACCAGGCCATAAAGCGTTTCAACATAATCCACCTGATAGCGTGCATTGAGCGTCAACCGCTGGCTTTCCACCAGCGCGCTGACCAGACGCTGAATATTCCCTTTCGAGAATACCGCAATATCCCTTCCCGCCAGCAGTTTCCACGGCAAATGCGGCTGTCCGGCTAACGGATCGTCAACATGCAGCACCGCCACCAGCGGGTCTTCGCGCAATGGAAAAAGCTGGAGATCTTCCGGTAGCGAACTGTCGATAGCCCCCACGCCAAAATCAATCTGTCCGCATTGCAAATCGCGCGCCAGCGCATCGTTAGTACGATCATGAAACTCGACGCGCAGACGCGGAAACGCCTGGGCCAGCGCATTGGGTAGCAGCGGAAACAGCAGCGAACTGACCGATGGCACCAGCCCAATACGCACCGTGCCGTCGCCGCCCGCCTGCGCAATTTGCTGGATATCGCAAAAGGCCATTTGCGCCACGCTCAGTACCCGCTGGGCATGAGGCAAAATCGCCGCCCCCAGTTCGGTTAGCGTCACCGACGAGGCGGTACGGTTAACCAGCTTGCCGCCGATCACCGTTTCAATTTGTCGCAGCGCACTGCTCAGCGCCGGTTGGCTAATCGCCAGCCGATTGGCGGTGTCGGTAAAGTGACGCAGCTGCGCTAGCGTGACAAAATACTGCAATTGTTTAAGCGAGAGCGCAGGCAGTCGCTGCCAGGGTTCAGTCATGATGGGCTTCACTCGTGCCTTTCACCCAGAATAAGCCGAAGTTATCAGGTGATAAGTTTTTTCATCTGGGCAACCGTTTGCTCTGCCCCTAAAGTAGCGCACATTATCCCTGTGCCGGAGTTGTTATGTCCAGCAATGCTGAAACCCGCCGTCGTGCCGTCCAGGCTGCGCGCGGTGAAGTCCCGTTCGATCTACTGCTGACCGACGCCCGTATCGTTGATATGGCAACCGGTGAAATCCGTGATGCCGACGTGGGTATCGTGGGCGATATGATCGCCAGCGTGCACCCGCGCGGTAGCCGCCATGATGCGCTCGAGCACCATTCTCTGCCGGGCGTTTTTCTCACGCCAGGACTCATGGATACCCACGTTCACCTAGAAAGCTCACACCTGCCGCCTGAGCGCTACGCAGAAATCGTGCTGGCGCAGGGCACCACCGCCGTATTCTGGGATCCACATGAACTGGCTAACGTGCTGGGTGTGGCAGGCGTGCGCTACGCCATTGAAGCCAGCCGCCATCTACCGCTGCAGGTGATGGTTGCCGCGCCTTCCAGCGTGCCGTCGACGCCGGGACTGGAGATGTCCGGCGCAGATTTTGCCGGTGCCGAAATGGAGACCATGCTCGGCTGGCCGGAAGTTCGCGGCGTGGCAGAAGTAATGGATATGCACGGTGTGCTACACGGTAGCTGCCGGATGCAGGAAATCGTGCAGGCCGGGCTAAACAGCGGCAAGTTGATTGAAGGCCACGCCCGTGGTCTGAGCGGCGCCGACCTGCAAGCCTATCTCGCCGCTGGCGTGACCTCCGATCACGAATTGACCTCCGCCGATGATGCGCTGGAAAAACTGCGTGCCGGGCTGACCCTAGAAATTCGCGGCTCGCATCCTTACCTGTTGCCGGATATCGTCAAGGCGCTGAAAACGTTGCCGCACCTCTCCTCACAAATTACCGTCTGCACCGATGACGTACCGCCAGACATGCTGCTGGAAAAAGGCGGCATTATCGCCCTGCTCAACCTGCTGATTGAGCATGGTCTGCCAGCCACCGATGTGCTGCGCTTCGCCACGCTAAACGCGGCTATTCGTCTTCAACGTCACGATCTGGGGCTGATTGCCGCCGGACGTCGCGCTGATCTTGTGGTTTTTGATTCGCTGGACAAACTTCAGGCACGCGCCGTGTATGTCGCTGGCAAACAAATTGCCCGCGACGGCAAGTTGCTCGAACCGATTGCTGCAGCCAACGGCGTGACGCCACCGCGAGACACCCTGCGCCTGGAACCACTCAGTGCGGATGATTTCGCCCTGCGGGTGGGCGACATTCATCATGGCGTCGCCCGTCTGCGCCATATTCACGGCGCTCGCTTTACCCAATGGGGTGAAGTAGACGTGCAGATCCGTCATGGCAAGGTACAAATTCCTGACGGTTTCAGCTTGATCTGGGTGAAACATCGCCACGGTCGTCATGGGGCCAAACCGCAGATTGCGCTGCTGGAAGGCTGGGGTGAGCTGCGTGGCGCAATTGCCACCAGCTACTCGCACGACTCGCACAACCTGGTAGTACTGGGGCGCAACGCCGATGATATGGCGCAGGCTGCCAATCAGTTGATCGCCTCTGGCGGCGGCATGGCGCTGGCGCAACACGGCAAGATCCTCGCCCATGTGGCGATGCCGATCGCCGGGATGCTCTCCGACCAGCCCGCAGCAGAGCTTGCCGCCGCATTTCGTAACCTGCGCGATCTTAGCGCCGAAATCGCCGACTGGGAGCCACCATACCGGGTATTCAAAGCGATTGAAGGCACCTGCCTTGCCTGTAACGCCGGGCCGCATTTAACCGATTTAGGGCTGACCGACGGCACCACGCGACAGATTGTCGACCCGGTCATTTCGTCACAACACACAGCACAACAATAATCATGGGAGCGCCACACAATGGCCGATAATACCCTTCAATCTTCAACTTCCGGGAACTGGCTGGAACGCCGCTTTGCGCTCTATTCTCGCGGCAGCTCGCTACGCACCGAGTGTCTGGCGGGCGTCACCGGCTTTCTTGCTGCCGCCTATCTTTTAGTGGTCATTCCGGGCCTGTTGGCCGTGGGCGGAATGGATAAAGGTGCGGCAACCACCGGCACCATTCTGGTGTTTGTCGGCGGGACGCTGCTGATGGCATTTTACGCCAACCTGCCGTTTATTGTCGGCCCAGGCATCGGCGGTTCGGTGCTGGTCGGCGTGACGCTGGCGGGCAGCGAACACATCGGCTGGCCGATTGGCCTGGGGATTGCCTGCTGGTCGGGGATCCTCTTTTTCCTGCTGACCAAATTTGGCCTGCGTGAAGTCGTCACCCGTTCAGTGCCCCAGTCGATAAAGCTTGGGCTGACCGCATCCATCGGCTTGTTTGTCGCAGTACTCGGTTTTCGTAATGCCGGTCTGGTGCTGGCGAACGCCAAAACCAACTCGCTGATGCTGGGCGATTTTCTCACTCCAGGTGCGTTGGTCGCGCTATGCGGGCTGTTCCTCGCCATCGCCCTTCAGGCTCGTCGTATTCCGGGGGCGATTTTGTGGGCAATTTTATTCGCCACGCTGGTCGGCATTCCGGCGGGCGTGACCCGTTTGCCAAGCCATTTTATCGACGTGCCGCACTCGCTGACGCCGGTGCTGGGGCAGATTGATATGCTTGGCGCGCTCAACATCGCCTTTCTGCCGTTCCTGTTTGTCTTTTTTGCCTCTGAGTTTTTCTCCACCATGGGCACCACGCTGGCGGTCGGTGGTGAGGCCGGACTGCTGGATGAAGAAGGCAACATGCCTCATATCAATCGCCCGTTTATGGTCGACTCGATTGCGGCGGCCGCCGGGCCGTGGTTAGGTATTCCGGCGGCGACCGCGCTGATTGAATCGTCGGCAGCCGCTGAAGCCGGTGGTAAAACCGGCCTGACGGCGCTGGCGGCAGCGGTAATGTTCCTGCTGATGTTGCTGTTCACCCCGGTGGCGCTGATGATCCCGAAAGAAGCCACCGCGCCCGCGTTGATCCTGATTGGCCTGAATATGTTCAGTGGGCTGCGCAAGGTTGACCTTGCAAACTTCACCGACGGGCTGCCGGTATTGATGATGGTGATGATCACCCTTATCGCCAACAGTTTTGGCACCGGGATCGCCGGTGGGCTGCTGTTTTATGTGGTGATCAAAACCATCGCGGGGAAATGGCGCGAGATCCCGCTGGGGCTGTGGATCCTGGCCGTGCCGCTGGTCTATTACTTTGCCACGCTGGTGAGACACTAAGTCATCATATTTACGCAGCCCATCTGGCGGGCTGCATAAATATACAGCTGGACATTAGACACAGATTGTAATTATTTTAAAATCATGATGACGTCATTATAGTAAGCTAATATATTTCCAGCCTATGATAAGTCGTGAGAAATAATATGTCAGAAAAATCAGAAGTAAAACTAAGACCTCTTGAGCGAGAAGATTTGCGCTTTGTTCATCAACTCGATAATAACGCCAGCGTGATGCGCTATTGGTTTGAAGAGCCATACGAAGCCTTTGTTGAGCTGAGCGATCTTTATGATAAGCACATTCATGATCAGAGCGAACGCCGGTTTGTTATCTCTTTCAATGGCAACAATGCGGGCCTGGTAGAGCTTGTTGAAATAAATCATATTCACCGACGCGCCGAGTTTCAGATTATCATCTCCCCGGAGTTTCAGGGTAAAGGGCTGGCAACGCGTGCGGCTAAACTGGCAATGGATTACGGGTTTACCGTACTGAACCTGTATAAGTTATACCTTATAGTGGATAAAGAGAACGCCAAAGCCGTTCATATTTATCGTAAGCTTGGCTTCATTCAGGAAGGTGAGTTAATACATGAGTTTTTTGTGAACGGTGAGTACCGTAACACGATAAGAATGTGTATTTTCCAGAACCAGTATTTAGAACATAACAAAACGACAGGCGGTTTATTGAAGCCGACAGCGCAGTAAAGATAAGCGTCGCGTCATCAGGCACGCTGGTGAAAATTGCCGGATGGCGGCTTTCGCCTTATCCGGCCTACGAGGTGATGGTGAACGGTAAAATCAGCTAACACAACGTGCCTTTACCTCGTCATACAACAGCCGCACCGCCGCAGAGAGCTGCTTACGATGCGGGCAAATCATATTCAGCGGTACCGTGTCACCTTGATACTGAGGTAACAGCACCTGCAAGCGCCCTTCCCGCACGTCATCACGAACATCCAGCGCGGATTTAAAGGCAATCCCCTCTCCGGCAATCGCCAGCCGACGGATCACTTCAGCGTCATCGCTGGTAATGCTGCCGGAAACCTGGACAGTGTGCTCCACGCCGTCCCGGCTCAATGACCAGCGGTCAAACACTCTGCCGCGAAGGACATAAGTTAACGCATTACATTTTTCGAGGTCAGCCAGCGTTTTCGGTTCGCCATGACGGGCTATCCATCCCGGAGAGGCCACCAGCACGCGGCGGTTTTCTGGGGCCACGGGAAGTGAGATAAACGACGCATCATCATTGTCACCGTAGCGAAAAGCGACATCCACCGGGTCTTTAAACACATCGGTGCGATGATCGGAGAACACTATCCGCAGCCTCAACGCCGGGTGACGCTCACGGAATTCGCGAAACACGTTAAGCAGCAGGTTACGACCCAAATCTGACGGCACGGCAATTTGCAGTGTGCCACCCACTTCATCGTCCGACGTATGAATTTTTTGTAATCCGCTTTGCAGCGTGTCCAGCATTTGCTCGGCAAACGGCAGCCAGGTCTCCCCTTCTACCGTTAACCGCAGACTGCGAGTCGAGCGAGCAAACAGGCGAATGTTCAGCGCGGTCTCCAGGCGTTTAATCGCCGAGCTGACCTGCGCCGGGGGAATGCCAGCTTCGCGCGCGGCATCGCTAAAACTACTGAACGCAGCGGCGCGAACGAACAGCGATAAATCTTCCAGCCTGAACATGGTAGTACCTCAAAGACGGGGGCAGATTAATCCTCAAAACAGAGGTCTTCACCGTTTGCTTACACTTTTTAAGAAAGCAGCGCTTGCCTTTGTGGCAGCGCATCAGGAATCATACGTGGCGGTAATTTTATATCCAGGATAATAACGGGGATAGTATGCGTAAAACAAAAATGATGCTTCTGGGCGTACTGTTAGCAACGGCGAGTGCTGCCTGGGCGGCACCCGCAACGGGGATCGCGCAATATGAATTGAAAGAGTTCACTGCCGATTTCACGCAATTCAAGATTGGCGATAACGCACCGGCCATTTATCTGACGCCCGAGTACAATATCAAGCAATGGCAACAGCGTAACCTGCCAGCGCCTGATGCGGGTACACACTGGACGTACATGGGCGGTAACTATGTGCAGATCGGTGATGCGGACGGCAAAATTAGCAAAGTTTACGATGGTGAAATTTTCTATCACCGCTAAAAAGAAGCCAGCGGCGTCACGCGCCGCTGGCAGATTATTTAATTAAAAGTAGAATGCATTGTTTTTCTGAATATATTCAGATACGGCAATGTCGGATGCCAGCCTGTCATATAATAAAAGGATGCTTAATAATAAATCACCGCCGCTGCGTAATACATCATCTGGCGCATCCCGATTGTCCTTATTCGCTAAATCATGCAGCTGATCGATCACTTCCCGATATTCACCGTAAACCCCTACCGATATCTCTTTTTCGATAATGTGTTCCCGGCAGTAGCGTAGCGCATCCGCCGAACGCTCGCATAACGTTCGGTTATGCATAAGAATTATCAATAATTCACGTAGATTTATTATCAGCGCTGCATTATTCATCATGACCTCCACCACCGCATGAACTCTCATATTTGAATCGCCTGACGAGTATTTACGTTCAGGTATCAAATAAAAGTTCGCATGCTGTCATCAGGAAAGCAATGTTGCTTAATTGTTTTATTGATAAGCGTCAATATAGCCATGCAATAACATTACGTGAAATTAATTAACCACGAGGCGCATTGATAAATGAAATGATTGGGAATCAGAAATAATAAAAATGAATATAATAATAATCAATAGTACGGCAATAAACCGCCGTACTATTGATAGCCGGTTACACCGCGCGGAACGCGATGTCGCCTGGGATCACCTCACCCTGCCAGTAAAGCTGCGCGGCAACGCGCCCGGCTAGCTGGCGATAAATCTCGGTGAATTCACTGTCCGGACGTGCAATCACGGTTGGCGTACCGTTATCCAGGTCTTCACGCAGATTGATGTGCAGCGGCATCTGCCCCAGCAGCTGGGTATGATATTGCTCAGCCAGCTTTTCTGCACCGCCGGTGCCGAAAATAGGTTCATGATGACCGCACTGGCTACAAATGTGCATGCTCATGTTTTCCACAATGCCCAGAACCGGCACTTCCACCTTTTCGAACATCACGATGCCTTTTTTGGCGTCAATCAGTGCAATGTCCTGCGGCGTGGTGACCACGACCGCCCCGGTAACCGGGATGTTCTGCGCCAGCGTCAGCTGAATGTCACCGGTGCCCGGCGGCATGTCGAGCACGAGGTAGTCCAGATCTGGCCACAGCGTTTCTTGCAGCATCTGCATCAGCGCCTTGCTGGCCATTGGGCCGCGCCATACCATGGCATTGTCGTCGGTGACGAGATAACCGATGGAGTTAGTTGCCAGGCCATGGGCCATAATTGGCGCCATATGCGTGCCGTCCGGAGACGTCGGACGCTGGTTTTCTGAACCCAGCATGTTCGGTACGGAAGGGCCATAAATATCGGCATCGAGGATGCCCACTTTTGCCCCTTCGGCAGCCAGCGCCAGCGCCAGGTTAACGGCGGTAGACGATTTGCCCACTCCACCTTTACCGGAACTGACGGCGATAATATTTTTCACGCCGTTGATGCCAGGCTGGTTTTTCACGCGTTTCAGGGTGGCGATAGCGTGCGACAGTTTCCAGTCGACAGCTTTCGCGCCGGTGACACGCAGCAGTTCAGCGCTGGTTTGCTCTTTTAATTCTTCAAAGGCGCTATGCCAGACAAACGGCATTTGCAGTTCGATGTGCACGGTGTCGTCAAGCCAGGCGACGTGGTGCAGCGCTTTCAGCGCCGTTAAGTTGTGCTTTAAGGTTGGGTGCTGGAAGTTTGCCAGCGTGCCGGCCACCATCGCACGTAGACGTTCAGGTGATTTGGCCTGGGATTCTGAGTTCATCCCGACTCCTTTGTTGTTTTGACATGCTCAGTACGTCTAAGTCTACCACAGGTAACGGGCATCCATATATGGCGCACCTTCTACCCTTTTGGTAATATCAAAACCCCTTTTTACAACAGAAGAAGTAATACCCACTATGACTCAAGTCGCGAAGAAAATTCTGGTAACGTGCGCACTGCCGTACGCCAACGGTTCCATCCACCTCGGCCATATGCTGGAGCACATCCAGGCTGATGTCTGGGTCCGTTACCAGCGAATGCGCGGCAACGAGGTTAACTTCATCTGTGCGGACGACGCCCACGGTACGCCTATCATGCTGAAAGCACAGCAGTTAGGTATCACGCCAGAGCAGATGATTGCCGAAATGAGTCAGGAGCATCAGACTGATTTTGCGCGCTTTAACATCAGCTATGACAACTATCACTCAACGCACAGCGATGAGAACCGCGAGCTGTCTGAGCTGATTTATGGTCGCCTGAAAGAGAACGGTTTTATTAAAAACCGCACCATCTCTCAGCTTTACGATCCGGAAAAAGGCATGTTCCTGCCAGACCGTTTCGTCAAAGGTACCTGCCCGAAATGTAAATCACCGGATCAATACGGCGATAACTGCGAAGTCTGCGGCGCAACTTACAGCCCGACCGAGCTTATCGAGCCAAAATCCGTGGTTTCCGGTGCGACCCCGGTGATGCGTGAGTCTGAGCACTTCTTCTTTGACCTGCCGTCCTTTAGCGAAATGCTGCAAGCGTGGACCCGCAGCGGCGCGTTGCAAGAGCAGGTGGCGAACAAAATGCAGGAGTGGTTTGAATCCGGCCTGCAGCAGTGGGATATCTCCCGCGATGCACCGTACTTCGGCTTTGAAATCCCTGACGCGCCGGGCAAATATTTCTACGTCTGGCTGGATGCGCCAATTGGCTACATGGGTTCCTTCAAGAATCTGTGCGACAAGCGCGGCGACACCACAAGCTTTGACGAATACTGGAAAAAAGACTCTACCACCGAGCTGTATCACTTTATCGGCAAAGATATCGTCTATTTCCACAGCCTGTTCTGGCCTGCCATGCTGGAAGGCAGTAACTTCCGCAAGCCGACCAACCTGTTCGTACACGGTTACGTGACGGTGAACGGCGCGAAGATGTCTAAATCTCGCGGTACTTTCATTAAAGCCAGCACCTGGCTTAAGCACTTCGATTCTGACAGCCTGCGCTACTACTACACCGCCAAGCTCTCTTCACGCATCGATGATATTGACCTGAACCTGGAAGATTTCATTCAGCGCGTGAATGCAGATATCGTGAACAAAGTTGTCAACCTGGCGTCCCGTAACGCTGGCTTTATCGCCAAGCGCTTCGACGGCGTGTTGTCTGCAGAGCTTGCCGATCCTGAGCTGTACAAAACCTTCACCGATGCGGCGGAATCCATTGGTGAAGCGTGGGCAAGCCGTGAATTCGGCAAAGCCGTTCGTGAAATTATGGCACTGGCTGACGTGGCAAACCGCTATGTTGACGAGCAGGCTCCGTGGGTTGTTGCTAAACAGGAAGGCCGTGACGCTGACCTGCAGGCTATCTGCACCATGGGTCTGAATATGTTCCGCGTGCTGATGACCTGGCTTAAGCCGGTGCTGCCTGAACTGGCAGAACGTACCGAAGCGTTCCTCAACACCGACATGAGCTGGGATGCTATCAATCAGCCGCTGGTCGGTCATAAGATCAACACCTTCAAAGCGTTGTACAACCGCATTGAGATGAAACAGGTTGAAGCCCTGGTGGAAGCCTCTAAAGAAGAGGTGAAAGCCGCAGCCGCTCCGGTGACTGGCCCGCTGGCTGACGATCCGATTCAGGAAACCATCACTTTCGACGATTTCGCCAAAATCGACCTGCGCGTGGCGCTGATTGAAAACGCCGAGTTCGTGGAAGGCTCCGACAAGCTGCTGCGTTTAACGCTGGATATTGGCGGTGAAAAACGCAACGTCTTCTCCGGCATTCGTTCTGCTTATCCGGATCCGCAGCCGCTGATTGGTCGCCTGACGGTAATGGTTGCCAACCTCGCACCGCGTAAAATGCGCTTTGGCATTTCCGAAGGTATGGTGATGGCAGCAGGCCCTGGCGGTCAGGATATCTTCCTGTTAAGCCCAGATGACGGTGCTAAGCCGGGTCAGCAGGTAAAATAACCCCACCCCACTCAAGTAGCCCGGACGAGGTGCGTAAGCGCCGACTCCGGGAATCCCCCGGCGTCACGCAGTGAAGCCGGGCTACTGGTTCATAGCCGTTATCTTGATAAATTCTGAAAACCTCCGCTCATCAAATATTCACCCTTTCCCTCATTCCCCACATCATCAATACTTCTCGCTCCCTTTTAGGGGAACATTATTGAGATGAAAAGGAATTCACATGCCCGTTGCAAAAAAACTATTGCTCGCCATTACCGCTGCCCTGCTGGTAACAATTATGTCCGGCTGTGATTCAAAAGAAGACACAGCCCAAAATTTCATCCAGCAAACTGCCGCTAGCAGCCAGCCTGAGATGCACAAAACTTTCCGCCGCCAGGTGGGGGATTTAGATATCAAAATTACCTATCACTATAAAAACGATGTTGTCCTAAGCCAAACCACCGAGGACACGATCCCCTACCGCGTTTTGCCAGCGAAGAACATAATGGAAGCAAAGGGAATAATGGGTAAAATTTCTGATGCTTATTCAAAAATGAGCGGAGTCAGCCAAACGGTGGAATATAAGCACGAACGGGCATATGAAAATCTAAATATCGATTTTACCCAGGCAAATATCAGTAAGCTTTGCGCACTAAAAGAAATTTCGATCGGGATGATTATTGCCGACTGCTCGGTGAAATATTTGACGATGAGCGGGGTAGAGAAATTTTTACAGGAACAGGAATTTGATGAGGTTAAATAACCTCGACGAAGGGAAATAACGGCAGCCGAATGCGCGAAGCGTCATCCGGCCTGTCGTCAACACAGATTACTTCGCTTTGACCGCATGCTCACGCACCGCCAGCCCACGCAGGAAATAGCGCAGGAACTGGTCGCCGCATTCGCGGAAGTTTTTGTGTTCCGGCGCACGCATCATGGCGGTAATTTCCGCCATCCCAATACGGAACTGCTGCTGGGTCAGAATCGCCAGAATGTCGTCGGTTTTGAGCGAAAACGCGATACGTAACTTTTTCAGCATGATGTTGTTGTTGATGCGACGCTCAACCACCAGCGCAGGTGCTGACTCATCGCGACCGCGCTTGTCATAGATAAGACCGTTCAGGAAGCGCGACAATAGAATATCCGGGCAGCGAACGAAGCCCTCTTCATCCTCTTTACGCAGCCACGGAGCCAGTTGTTCCGCCGTGACTTCGACCTCACCCAGCGCGAAAATACGCACCAGATCGTTGTTGTTGATTTTCAGGATGTAGCGGACGCTGCGTAAAATATCGTTACTGACCATAGTGCCTTCGGTGATGGTGATGAAAAATGCGGTGGCGAATTCTTGACTCAAAGCCATTCAGATTGTGGCGAATACCCCGACAATCTTAAGCGCGACGAGTATACACGAATTACAGCCCCAACGCTTCTTTCAGGGTCTTTAAATAGCGACGACTGACCGGCACCGTTTGCCCGTTACGCAGCAGTAGCTCAGCCTGCCCGTTATCCTCAAGGCGAATTTCTTTCAGATGCGCCATATTCACCAAATGCTGGCGATGACAGCGAATCAGCGGCGTCCGGCTCTCCAGCGTGCGCAGCGTTAATTCGGTAAACCCTTCTTTACCCTCACCGCTGGTCACGTACACCCCGCTCATGCGGCTGCTGACAAACGCCACATCGTCCATCTGCAACAGATAAATACGGCTGTGTCCGGTACAGGGAATAAACTTCAGCGCTTGCTGGTTTTCACCCAGCACCGACACATCCTGCACCGTGCGTTCCTGACGCAAACGCATTAACGTTTTCTCTAAGCGCTTTTCTTCAATCGGCTTGAGCAAGTAGTCAAACGCATGTTCCTCGAAGGCTTTCACCGCATATTCATCAAAGGCGGTGAGAAATACCACGTAGGGACGATGTTCCGGGTCGAGCATCCCCACCATTTCCAGCCCGCTAATACGCGGCATCTGGATGTCGAGAAATAATACATCCGGCCGGTGCGAATGCACCGCGCCAATCGCTTCTATCGCGTTTGAGCACTCGCCGACAATCTCCAGATCGGCCTGCGTTTCCAGCAGCACCCGCAGGTTTTCCCGCGCCAGCGGTTCATCATCAACAATCAGCACCTTAATCATGCGTTCTCCTCCAGAGGTAACCGCAGCGTGACACGCGTAAAGCGGTCAGCTTCACAAGCGACGGCAATCCCGCATTCGTCGCCAAAGCGCATTCTCAGGCGCTTATCTACCAGGCTCATGCCCAGGCCGCTCGCCTCGGCATTGGGCTGATACAGCCCAGCATTATCTTCAATATCCAACACCAGATGCTGCCCCTGACGGCGCGCGCGAAGAGTGATTTCCCCCACCTCCAGAAGCTGCGACGTGCCATGTTTGATGGCGTTTTCAACGATAGGTTGCAGGGTGAACGCGGGCAAACGTTGGCGCGATAGCGCGTCAGGTATATCCAGGTGCACCAACAGACGCGATTGAAAACGCGCTTTCTCAATTTGCAGATAGGCATTCACATGCTCTATTTCATCCGCCAGCGTGACAATCTCCGACGGGCGTTTGAGGTTTTTACGAAAGAAGGTCGACAGATACTGCACCAACTGGCTGGCCTGCTCGCTATCACGGCGGATCACTGCTTTTAGCGTATTGAGCGCGTTAAACAGAAAGTGCGGATTGACCTGCGCATGCAGCAGTTTAATCTCGGATTGGGTGAGCAGCGCCTTCTGGCGTTCGTACTGCCCGGCGAGGATTTGCGCCGACAGCAGTTGTGCAATCCCCTCGCCTAGCGTGCGGTTAATCGAGCTAAACAGCCTGTTTTTAGCTTCATATAATTTGATAGTGCCAATCACCCGCTGATTTTCACCGCGTAACGGGATCACCAGCGTCGAGCCCAGTTTGCAGTTCGGGTGAATCGAGCAGCGATACGGCACTTCATTGCCGTCGGCGTACACCACTTCACCCGTCTCGATGGTTTTTTGCGTATAGCGTGAGGAGATGGGCTTGCCCGGCAGGTGGTGATCTTCACCGATACCGGTAAAAGCCAGCAGCTTCTCGCGGTCGGTTATCGCCACCGCGCCAATATCCAGCTCCTGAATCAGCACTTGCGCCACCTTCATGCTGTTCTCTTCGTTAAAGCCTTTGCGCAATATCCCTTCCGTTGAGGCCGCAAGCTTCAGCGCTGTCGCCGAAAAAGCCGAGGTGTACTTTTCAAACATTGCCCGCTTATCCAGCAGGATACGCATAAACAGCGCTGCCCCCACGGTGTTGGTCACCATCATCGGCGCCGCAATGCTTTGCACCAGATGCAGCGCATCTTCAAACGGACGGGCAATCAGCAGAATAATCAGCATCTGTACCAGTTCGGCAACCAGAGTTATCGCCCCTGCCGTCAACGGACTAAAGACTTTATCCGGGCGACCCCGACGAATCAGAATGCTGTGCACCAGCCCGCCAAGCAGCCCTTCCACCATGGTGGAAATCATACAGCTGAGCGCGGTCATGCCGCCCATTGAGTAACGATGCAATCCGCCGGTGAAACCGACTAAGCCGCCGACGACCGGGCCGCCCAGCAGCCCCCCCATGACCGCACCAATGGCGCGAGTGTTGGCAATGGAATCTTCAATGTGCAAACCGAAATAGGTGCCGAGAATACAGAAAATGGAGAAGGTAACGTAGCACAGCAGCTTGTGCGGCAGGCGCACGGTGACCTGCATCAGCGGGATAAACAGCCGCGTTTTGCTCATTAACCAGGCAATAACCAGGAAGACGCACATCTGCTGAAGCAGCAGCAACACCAGATTAAACTCGTACATACCCAATCACCACAGGAGAAATAAAACTGCGTAACAAAACTGCGTAACATACACATAGTTGGCATAACTTTCTTTGAAACCTGGCAAAAAAAGTGCAAAAAATGCTACCGATCACATTTTATCCCTTCCACCACGAAAAGAAATGGATAAAAAATAATCACACAGCAAACCCGGTCTAAAGTTAAATGGGGAAACGCATGCCGGAGGAAAGATGGCGCTTTACACGATTGGCGAAGTGGCACAGTTGTGCGATATCAATCCCGTTACGCTGCGTGCCTGGCAGCGGCGGTATGCGTTAATCAAACCGCAGCGTACCGACGGCGGTCACCGGCTGTTTAACGATGCGGATATCGATCGCATCCGCGAAATTCAGCGCTGGATCGAAACCGGCGTGCAGGTCAGTAAAGTCAAAAGTTTGCTCAGTGAACAGGTGGATGGTTGGCGGGAACAGCAGGAGCTGGCACTGCGTGATTTACGTAACGGTAATCTTAATCATCTTCGTCAATGGGTGAAGGAATTGCGTCACGCCCACAGCGCGCGCGAGCTCGTTGATAACCTTTTCACCCCGCTGCGCCTGCGCTTACAAAGCCTGCAACTGCCGCTGCACACGCTGCTGGGCCTGCTTGACGGGGTGTTGATAAACGATATTGCATTAAGCCTTTCCGCCGCCCGGCGAAAATCCGGGCCACACGCCTTAGTGGTGGGCTGGAACATTACTGACTTAACGCGTTTATGGCTGGAAGGTTGGGTCGCCTGCGAGCAAGGCTGGCGTGTTGATGTGCTGGCACATTCGCTCGCCCACGTGCAGCCGGAGCATTTCCCCGGCCAAACGCTGCTGGTGTGGTGCGGTTCCGCTCCCAACGCGATGCAGCAGCATCAGTTGACCCGCTGGCAAGAGGACGGCATTGCCTTCGCCCTTCCTGCCAATTAATCGTTCGTTAACAGAACGGCTTCGCGGTATAATCTTTTGGTTAACAAAAGGAGTACACCATGAAGTCAACTAAACTTGCAGCGATTGTGCTGTTCGCCTTTATGGCCATCAGCGGCATCGGCGGCGTGATGCTCGCAGGATATTCATTTATTGTGCGTGGCGGTGTCGGCTGAGCCGCTGGCTTAACCGCTCAAAGGCGCGGTCGACGATAATCGCCGCCAGCGCCACCAGTATTGCCCCCTGCACCACATAGGCCGTGTTAAACCCGCTTAGGCCGATGATGATTGGCGTGCCCAGCGTATTCGCGCCAACCGTGGAAGCAATCGTCGCCGTGCCGATATTCACAATCACCGACGTGCGAATGCCTGCCACAATAACCGGTGCCGCGAGCGGCAACTCCACTTTCCACAGCCTTTGCCAGCCTGTCATCCCCATCCCTTCCGCCACGCTTAAGGCGGCTGCGGGCACCGCCGCCAGACCGGCGAGCGAGCCTTGCAACACGGGAAGAATACCGTAAAGAATCAGCGCGATAATCGCCGGTTTTTCACCAAAACCCATTACCGGCACCGCCATCGCCAGTACGGCCACCGGCGGGAAGGTCTGGCCCATCGCCGCTAGTGTTTCCACCAGCGGACGAAACTCACGTCCCGCCGGACGGGTGACGATAACCCCAGCGCTGACGCCAACCACAATGGCCACCAGGCTTGAGATCCCTACTAGTTCAGCATGTGCCAGCGTGAGCGCCGCAAACCCCGCCTGCTGATAAAGCGGGCGCGATTGCTCAGGAAACAGCGCGTGAAACAGCGGCTCGCTGTAGGGCAGACCGGCAAGCAGTGCGGCAAACAGCACCAGCAGCCACGTCAGCGGGTCACGGAACACGCGCATCGTCTGACTCCTCACGCAGCAAATCGGCAAAATGTAATGCGCCGCACGGCGTTCCCACATCATCGACCACCGGCAGTACCGTCCGCCGCTGTGACATAAAGCCCGACAGCGCGTCACGCAGCGAGAGATTTGCGGCCAGCGGCTCACCTTCTGCTCGTTCGCCGGAGCGGGCATAGTCAGCCACCTGACGTAATGACAGCAAGCGGACACCCAACTCACTGCGGCCAAAGAAAGTGCGGACAAACTCGCTGCCCGGCGCGCTGAGCATTTCCAACGGCGTCCCCCGCTGCACCACCTCGCCACCGTCCATCAAAATCAGGTTATCGGCCAGTTGCAGCGCTTCATCGATATCGTGGGTGACCAGGACGATAGTGCGCCCCAGCAATTGATGAATACGCCGCATCTCCTGCTGCAACGCACTGCGCGTCACCGGGTCGAGCGCGCCAAAGGGTTCATCCATCAACAGCACTTCCGGATCACCCGCCAGCGCCCGCGCCACGCCTACGCGCTGCTGCTGGCCACCGGACAATTGATGCGGATAACGCGCCCGCAGCAACGGTTCCAGCCCCAACAACGCCATTAATTCATCAATGCGTGCATTGACTTTCGCCTTCGGCCATTTCAGCAACTGCGGCACGGTGGCAATGTTCTGCGCCACCGTCCAGTGGGGAAACAGGCCTATCGACTGAATGGCGTAACCCATCCGCCGACGCAGCGCCAGCAGCGGCTGCTCACGAATATCCTGCCCGGCAAAACGAATGATGCCGTTATCGGGTTCCACCAGGCGATTGATCATCTTCAGGGTGGTTGATTTCCCCGAGCCGGAAGTGCCAATCAGCACCGAAAAGGCCCCCTCTTCCAGCCGTAAGGAGAGGTCTTTCACGGCGGAGTGTGCGCCATAGGATTTATTGACCTGCCTGAATTCAATCACCGGCATCTCCTTTTAATAATGTGGCGGCCAGGCTGAACAGCGCGTCCATCACCACCGCCAGCGCGATCACCGGGATCACGCCAAGTAAGACCAGATCTAAGGCGCTACTGAGCAGCCCCTGGAAGACCAATGCGCCAAAACCGCCGGCGCCAATCAATGCCGCGACAACCGCCATTCCGACGGTTTGCACCACCACCACCCGCAAGCTACGTATCAGCACCGGCAGCGCCAGCGGTAGCTGAACGCGGAACAACGTTTGGCTGCGGCTCATGCCCATCGCCTTAGCGCTCTCCAGCACCTGAGGCGATACTTGCTGCATCCCGGCGACCACACCGCGCACCAGCGGCAACAGCGAGTAAAGCACCAGTGCTATCAGCGCCGGTGTCAGGCCAGTGCCTGCGACGCCCAACGTTGCCAGCCAGGGGAAACGTTGCACAAGGCCTGCGAGCGGCGCGATAAGCAGACCAAACAGCGCCACCGAGGGGATAGTCTGAATAATATTGAGCAGCGTAAACACGCTGGATTGCCGACGTGGGTGCCGCCAGCACCAGAGCCCTAGCGGCACGCCCATCAATAATCCCGGTAGCAACGTGCCCCACAATAGCGTCAGATGCTGATGCAACGCGTCGTCAAACGTCTCCTGCCGGTTAGCGTACTCTTTCATCAGCGACAATCCGTCCAGCGCGCCGCTCCATACCAGCCAGCACGGCAGTAACCATAGCTGGGCGTTAAGCAGCCAGCGCCCTAGAACATGCGTGATCAGACGCCGTATGGCTTCACTGGCGATAAGCAGCGTCAGCAGCAGCGATAACCATAGTCCGCTGCCGGGCGAGGTTCGCGCCAGCGGACTACTGGTTTCCGCCAGCCGGTTAGCCGCCTCACCGCTCATCCACAGCAGCAGCGTGAAACCACCCTGCGCCAGCAGCAGAATTAGCAGGTTAGCAAGACGTCCGGGCAGATAACTGAGCAACAAAAACAGGAGGGGGACCAGCAACAGCGCCAGCGGAGGGAATGACCAGATTTGCCATAGCCACAGGCCATCGCCCGAGACCAGACGGTTTGGGGCAAAATTAACAAAGGGCAATGCGGCGGCAGCCAGCAGCATCAGCGCCAGCAACGCCACCACTCGGTGATAACAACGAGGCATACGATTAACCGGTTACTTCGCCCACCCTTTTTGTTTCAGATAACCCGCGGCTACGCTTTTGGCATCCAGCCCTTCCACCGCAATTTTTGCATTCAGCGTTTGCAGGGTTTTCTCATCAAGGCTGGCAAAGACCGGCTTAAGCCACTCGTCGAGTTGCGGGTAGGCTTTCAGCACTGCTTCACGCACCACAGGCGCTGGCGCATAAATCGGCTGTACGCCTTTCGGGTCACTCAGGGTTTGCAGGCCTAGCGCGGCCACCGGGCCGTCAGTGCCGTAGGCCATCGCCGCGTTCACGCCGGAGGTTTGCTGGGCGGCGGCTTTAATCGTCACTGCGGTATCGCCTCCCGCCAGTGACAGCAACTGATCCTGATTGAGTTTAAAATCGTAGGCTTTTTCAAATGCCGGAAGCGCGTCGGCTCGTTCGATAAATTCAGCGGAGGCGGCAAGTTTGAACGTCCCACCCGCTTTGAGATAGCGGCTGAGATCGGCAAGCGAGGTCAGTTTATCTTTTTCCGCCACATCTTTGCGTACGGCAATAGTCCAGGTGTTATTGGCAGGAGCTGGGGTCAGCCAGACGAGGTGATTTTTCTCGGCATCCAGCTTTTTGACTTTGTCGTACCCATCTTTGGCATTTTTCCACGCAGGATCGTTTTCTTCCTTAAAGAAGAATGCGCCGTTGCCGGTGTATTCCGGGTAGATATCCAGCTCACCGGTGGTTATCGCCCCGCGCACGACCGGGGTGGTACCCAGTTGTACTTTGTTGACGGTTTTCACCCCGTGGCTTTCCAGCACCTGCAGAATAATATTACCCAGCAGCGCGCCTTCGGTATCTATTTTCGAGCCCACTTTTACCGGCTCAGCCGCCTGCAACGGCAGGCTAACCGCCGCCAGCAGCACCAGCGTCCCAGTCCATCCCCGTAAAATCGTCATACGCTTTCCTCTTTTTTTGCTCACTTAACGCAGCGCTTAAGCAAAAAGCGTAGACGATTTTTCGCCAATTAGCTGTTTTCTGGCATTTTTAATGGGATGGTGAGCAGGCTTGCGGCGAAGTAAAGCAGCGCAATCACCCATAATGTGCCCTCCACTCCCAACGGATTCACGCACAAGGTAACGATAAGCGGCCCAACAAAGTTGCTCAGACCGGAACCGAGATTCAGACACGAGATTGCCGCCCCTTTATTTTCCGGCAGTAGCGACGGAATGAGCGCACTCAGCGGGCCAAATGCGCCCAGACCAATGGCATAAACCGCCAGCGCGATAACCAGCGCTGTGCTGCTGTGACCAAACAGCACTGGCGCATAGCACACCGCCAGCGCCGACAATCCGCATAGGGTTCCGGCAAACCACACCACCGTATTGCGCCAGCCGATGGTGTCGCCCAGCCAGCCAAAGAAATAGTTGGCGAAAATATTCACCACATTCACCAGGCCCCAGATGGTCAGCCACTCTTCAATGCTAAAACCAAAGCGCGGCAGATAGACCGGCATCAGAATCACCAGTGAGAATTTGCCGATGTCGTTGATGGTTTTCACCATGACCGCAAGACGCATTTTGGGTTCGCGTACCAGTACGATGATCCCTTCTGCCAGCGCGTGTCCCACCGCCAGATCCCGCTGCCACTGCGGTTTATCACGGTTAAGAATCAGTGCGCAGCCGCAGCCCGCCAGCACAAAGATAAAGCCGGAGAGCAAGGTGGTGGTTTCACCCAGCCGTGGGATCATAAAGCCGGAGAACCATGGGCCAACGATGGTCATGCCGACACCGAAAGCAATCCAGAACCAGGAAACCGCCCGGCCCAGAATACGCGTTTCGCAGCGTTGGTTAATCCACACCAAAAACGAGTAGGCAAACAGCGGATAAGCCATTCCGCGAATAGCGTAGGTCACCATCATCAGCGGATAATTGCCGTCGGGCAGCGCGACAAAAATAAACGGGATGGAGCCGACAAAATAGAGCACGGTCGCCAGCCACATCAAACGGCGTACACCCAGTACGCCTGCGCCAATCCCGGAAAACCACGAGATAGCCGCGACGCACAGGCCAAATACCGATGACAGCAGGCTGATGTCCACCGCGTCCAACCCGCGTTGTTGCAGCAGCGATGCCAGCCAGCTTTGTTCGATGGTTGCGCCGGTAATAAACAGGAAGACGCCAACAAAGCCCCAGGCCAGCTCGCGTGGCAGGCCCAGGCGCGCCCAGATACCCTGTTGAATATATAAAGTCTGATCGGTCATGTTTCTTATCCAAAAAATCCCGGCGGCGCTTCGCTTGGCCGGGCTACAAATGTGCACGAGTGTAGCCCGGCCAAGCGAAGCGCCGCCGGGGCCGATTTCTATGCGTTAGGTAATGGCTGCGCTGCGTGTTGCTTCGCTTTCAGCAGGCTACGGTTAACGTGGCCAACGGTGTTATCCCCCCAGCAATGGTCGTACGGCATCCCGGTCAGGCTCTCAATAACCTCTTTGGTTTCTGCCGTCGCGGTCGCTTTACTGCCGCCTTGTTTCAGGCGCGCCACTTCGTTGTTCAAAATCGCATGGGTGCGGCTGTTAACTTTGAACTGGAAGGCAGACCAGATACCCCACAGGGTCAGAAGAACCGGCAGGATAATCATGATCGCCAGGATCATATTGATTGCCGATTCCGGCTGGCTGCTCTGGCCGGTCATAAAGCCGGACATTTGCAGCGCCACGCCGACCAGGAAGATGGAGAGCGCCTGAGAAGCTTTACGCAGCAAACTCATAAAGCCCGCAAAGATCCCTTCACGACGGCTACAGGTCAGAATCTCATCCACGTCAGCCACGAAGGTGTAGTTGTTCCACGGGATTGAGTAGATACCGCCACGCGCCAGACCGGCAACACCGGCTGCCAGATACAGCATCGCCATGCTGGTGGAGCCGTAGATATAGGTCAGCGCAAACAGGGCGAAGGCCACCAGCGCCATCAGCGCCTGGGTGGCAAATGCGCGCGATGGGGAGTAACGCAGAGTCAGCCACGTTGCCACGCCGACGCCGAAGAATTGCAGGCCGTTAATCACGCTCAGCAGGTTACTGGCGACAACCGATGAAGTGGCCAGCGCAAACACCACGAAATAGGTGAAGACCGAGTTAAAAATATCCTGCCCCACCGAACCCCCAAGATACATACCGAGGTGTGAGCGGAACGTTTTGATTTTCAGCGTGGAAACAAAGTCGTAATAGATATCGAAGATGCGCTTCATCAGCGGCTGCTTCTCTTCAAACTCAATCGTGCGCTCGCTTTGTTCGATCTCTTCAAGCGAACGTTCCCACGTGCCGAAGTAAACAAACAGCAACACCACCATAAAGGCCACGGTGAAAATGGCCCCGGCGTAGAAGAAGGAGACCGCGGAATCTGAACCGAAGTAAGCCAGCAGGCGGCCCGGCAGGAACGCGGCGGTGAAACCGGCAAACTGGGCAATATACATACGTGCGCTGGTCAGCTTAGAGCGTTTGGTGAAGTCAGAAGTCATCTCAGCCGACAGGGTGTCGTAGGGGATCAAAATCATCGAGTAGACGATTTCAAACAGGATATAGACCAGCAGGTACATCCAGTAGTTGAAGCCCTGAACCCACAGCAGGCTATAGACCGCCACCAGCGGAATACTTAATAGCAGGAAGAAGCGGCGGCGACCAAAACGACGTCCGAGGCGCGTTTTGTGGAAGTTATCGGAAATGTAGCCCATTAATGGACACATAATCACATCAACAATTCGCGCCACGGCAAACAACGACCCGGCTTCAATCGGCGTTAGGCCGCAGAAGGTGGTCAGGAAGAACAGCAGCCAGGCGCTCACCAGCGTAAACGCGCCCGATCCAATCACATCAGCCAGGCCGTAGCAGACGTAGTTATGGAGTTTTATTTCCCGCTCTTTTTTTATCATTTTCCATCCCCTTGAACAGTACAGGACGGCACGGTCTTACGCCGCGCCGCCATCAAATAGACTCAGGCGTCGGCGTTTTCCTGCACGATGGCGTTGGCACACCATCCTTGCGGCAGCGGCTGCGGGCGACGAATACGTAAATCGTTAAGCATCAGCCCCTGCACACCGTTGGCGTACAGCGCCGGTAAACCGCCCGGATAGGCATCCACGCCCCAGGCGCGACCGGTATCCGGGTTAACGCGATAGGCGTTATCCAGCCCCATGCCGGTTGGGCTAGCCGGGTTGCACGGCGGGCGAATGTCGTAACAGCCCTGCTCGTCCGACAGCCCTGTCAGCTGCTGTAATGAAAGCGCATTGAACGTGACGTGACGGATGTCGCCCGGCGTTTCGCTGTGCAGGTTAATAGCCCCTTCGCTCACCCCGGAAAGCTGGCTGAAAGTAATGTCCTCTACGCGGCCCGGCTGGATTTGTGGGTCGCGATGGCGCACCGAGATAAATACCGGATCGGCTTTGCCCCAGTGGCACGGATGACCGTGGCGGCAATCGAAAAGAATGTTGCTGAAGATCATCTGGCTGAACTGACCGCCGTCGCGAGACACCAGGCCGATGCCGCGGTTTGACTCGAAAATCGAGCAGTTGTGTACCGCGATATGGCTGATGTCTGCGAAGGTTTCGGTGCCAATTTTGATAGCGCAGCTTTTCGAGCGGATAAGACAGTTGCTGACCACTACGTGGCGCGTGGCCTGCTGTAATGCAGCCGGTTTGCGGGTCGTTTTAATGCAGATACCGTCGTCGGCGGCGCTGAAATAGCTGTCGCTGATATGGACATGCTGGCAGCTGTCGATATCCAGCGCGTCGGTGTTCGACAGCGCCAGGTCATTATCAATGGTCAGGTTCTGGATAAAAACCCGATTGCAGCTCACCAGGTGCGCCGTCCACATCGGCGAATCGCTGATGGTGATATCGCGAATACGTACCTGCTGACAGCCTTCCAGCACCAGTATCCGCGGGCGCTGGGTTTTCGGCTGGCGGTAGCCCTGCGCATCGGCACTGGCGGAAAACCAGGCGTTAGCGCCGCCTGCCAGACAGCCTTCACCGCTCAGGGTGATGTGGTGGGCATTGCGCGCATAAATCAGCGCCATGCGCGAAAGTTCGGCGACGGTTTGCGTCAGCTCCGCCGGATAATCTTCGGCATCAGGGCTTGCCAGAAGGCGCGCACCCGCTTCCAGATGCAGGGTAAAGTTCGACGGCAGCACCAGCGTTCCGGTCATCCAGTCGCCGGGAGAGACCACCAGCGTGCCGCCGCCCGCGCGGTCGATTTCATCAATTAACTGTTGAAGCTGCGCGGTCAGCGCCATTTTGCCGCTGCGGTCAAGAGAGGTGTTGTGCAATGAAATTTTCATGTCGCTACCTGCTGAGATTGAGATAGCTGCATTTAACGCGGATTCACCGATTCTCTCGTGGAGCAGATACGGGCTTTTTTACGTATTAGTGAAAGGCATCACGCCTGTTGTTGTCGGGTGAGGTGGGTTTTGAGCAAACGCACAAAATGGCGATTGGGGTGGGGTACGAGGTGTGATCTTTATCACGTAGGGGGCCGAATGGCGGGTAGAAAATAGGCCATTTGGCGCAGATTAGAGGGGGGAGAAAGATAAATCGCGATGGGGATCACAAAGTGGTGCGGGAAGTGGGGTTGGGGGGATTGCCCCCTCACCCTAGCCCTCTCCCCGGGGGGAGAGGGAACCGTTACGAGTCGTCTGAATGCTAGCACTCTGATCCGAGGTGTGCACACCCCCTCTCCCTGATAGGGAGAGGGGACCGTTACGAGTCGTCTGAATGCTAGTACTCTGATCCGAGGTGTGCACACTCCTTCTCCCTGATAGGGAGAAGGGACCGTTACGAGTCGTCTGAATGCTAGCACTCTGATCCGAGGAGAGCACACTCCTTCTCCCTGATAGGGAGAGGGAACTGTTACGAGTCGTCTGAATGCTAGCACTCTGATCCGAGGTGTGCACACTCCCTCTCCCTTATAGGGAGAGGGCCGGGGTGAGGGTAAACCTTACTGCAGCTCGAACTCACCCTGTTTCACGCGCGCAGAATCCACGCCGATAAAGACATTAAACTTGCCAGGCTCCGCTGCATACTTCATCTGCTGATTCCAGAATTTCAGTTGTTCAACGTCAATTGGGAAGCTAACGGTCTGCGTTGCACCCGGCTTCAACGTCACTTTCTCAAACCCTTTCAGTTGTTTCACCGGACGACTCATCGAGGCAGTCACATCCTGCAGATACATCTGAATCACCGTGGCCCCTTCACGTTTACCGGTATTCGTCACCTGGACGCTCGCCGTCACGCTGCCGTTGGCCTTCATCGTTGGTGCCGAAAGTTTCACATCAGACACGGTGAACGTGGTGTAGCTCAGGCCATAACCAAACGGATACAGCGGGCCGTTGGCCTCGTCAAAGTAGCGCGAGGTGTATTTGTTCGGCTTATCGGCATTATACGGACGACCAGTGTTCAGGTGGCTGTAGTACTGTGGGATTTGCCCAACGGAGCGCGGGAAGGACATCGGCAGTTTGCCCGACGGGTTGTAGTCGCCAAACAGCACGTCGGCGATGGCGTTACCGCCCTCAGTACCGGCAAACCAAGTTTCCAGAATAGCATCAGCCTGCTGATCTTCTTTCACCAGCGTCAGCGGGCGACCGTTCATCAGCACCAGCACCAGCGGTTTGCCGGTGGCTTTCAGCGCGGCAATTAGGTCCTGCTGACTTTTTGGAATCGAGAGCTCGGTACGGCTGGAGGCTTCGTGCGCCATCCCCTGTGCTTCACCGACCACCGCGACCACCACGTCAGACTGCTTCGCGGCAGCAACCGCTTCATCAATCATCGTCTGCGGCGCACGCGGGTCAACTTTCACCGCTTCTTCATACTGGTTGAGGAAATCGACAATCCCTTTGTCATCAGTGGCGTTTGCACCTTTGGCGTACAGCACTTTGCCCTCGCCCGCCATCACGTTTTTGATACCGCTCAGCACCGTCACCGACTGCCCGGCGACACCTGCGGCAGACCAACTGCCCATCACGTCACGTTGGCTATCCGCCAGCGGGCCGACGACGGCCACGGTGGCATTTTTCTTCAGCGGCAGCGTTTCCTGACGGTTTTTCAACAGCACCAGACTCTGACGCGCGACTTCACGCGCTTCCGGACGGTGCAGACGGCTTTCAGCATTGGTGTCCTGCGGGTCTGAATCTTTCGGCCCCAAATGGCTATACGGGTCGTTAAATAAGCCCATATCGTACTTCACGTTCAGCACGTGGCGCGTCGCATCGTCCAGTTCCGCCATCGTCACCTTGCCAGATTTCACAAGCCCTGGCAGATACTTGCTGTAGTACTCGTCGCTCATACTCATATCAATGCCGGATTTGAGCGCCACGCGTACCGCATCTTCCGGATCAGCGGCTGTGCCGTGCTTAATCAGCTCTTTAATCGCCCCGTGATCGGAAACGGTGATGCCTTTAAAGCCCCACTGATTACGCAGTACATCTTTGAGCAGCCATGCGTCCGAGGTCGCAGGCGTGCCGTTGAGTGAATTCAGGCCAATCATTACCGCCCCGCTCCCGGCATCCAGTCCGGCTTTGTACGGTGGCATATAGTCGTTAAACAGGCGCTGGGAGCTCATGTCGACGGTGTTGTACTCTTTACCGCCTTCAACCGCACCGTAAGCAGCGAAGTGCTTGACGCTGGTCATCACTGAATAGCGGTCTGCCGGGCTTTTGCCCTGCATGGCACTCACCATGGTTTCGCCCATGATGGAGGTTAAATAAGTGTCTTCGCCAAACCCTTCGGAAGCACGACCCCAGCGCGGATCACGCGAGACATCGACCATCGGCGCCCAGGTCATGTTCAGACCGTCATCCGCCGCTTCATAGGCTGAGACGCGGCCAACAGTTTTCACGGCATCAAGGTTAAAGGTTGAGGCCAACCCTAAGCTAATCGGGAAGACGGTACGCTGACCGTGAACCACATCGTAGGCAAAGAACAGTGGGATTTTCAGGCGGCTCAGCGACATCACCTGATCCTGCATCGCGCGGATGTCCTTACGGGTAACGGTGTTAAAGATTGCCCCGACCTGGCTATCTTTAATCATCTCGCGGATGGCTTCTTTTGGATTATCCGGGCCGACGCTAATCAGGCGTAATTGGCCGATTTTTTCATCGACGGTCATCTTCTTAAGCAGCTCAGTCACAAACGCATCGCGCGCCTCTGGCGTCAGCGGATGGTTGCCGAACAGATCCTCCGCCAGAGCGGGTTGCAGCGCCAGGCTCACGGCGACGCTAACAGATAATAGCCATTTCATATTCTTATAGTCTCTTTGAGTGCGAGCCGATTTAAGCGGCAAGAGTCGATGAAAAAACGCAGTTTGCCATAAACTTAAAGGACGACGTTATAGAAAGCGAAGGTTTATTGTCTGATTTTCTGAAACATTCACTCACCAAATGATCATACAAAGCGCTATTCTTAAAGGCGACAAATTTGTCCCACCACAAGGAGTGGAGAATGTCTTCTCAAACTACAAACGATAATAACGCGTTGATTAACGAACTCTCCCGCCTGGTTGGTCACGCTCACCTGCTGACCGACCCCGCTAAAACTGCTCGCTATCGCAAAGGCTTTCGTTCCGGTCACGGCGATGCCCTGGCCGTGGTCTTCCCTGGCTCACTGCTGGAACTGTGGCGTGTGCTGAGTGCCTGCGTCGCGGCAGACAAAATCATTCTGATGCAGGCCGCCAACACCGGTCTGACCGAAGGTTCGACCCCAAGCGGCAACGACTATGACCGCGATATCATTATTATCAGCACTCTGCGTCTGGATAAGCTGCACCTGCTGGATAAAGGCGAGCAGGTACTGGCATGGCCGGGTACCACCCTTTATTCGCTGGAAAAAGCGCTGAAACCGTTAGGTCGCGAACCGCATTCGGTGATTGGTTCTTCATGTATTGGCGCGTCGGTTATCGGTGGCATCTGTAATAACTCCGGCGGCTCTCTGGTGCAGCGCGGCCCGGCGTATACCGAAATGTCGCTGTTTGCGCGTATTGATGAGCAAGGCAAACTGACGCTGGTGAACCATCTGGGGATCGATCTGGGTGAAACGCCGGAGCAAATTTTAAGCAAGCTCGACGACGAACGTGTGACCGATGGCGATGTGCGCCACGATGGCCGTCATGCGCACGATTACGACTACGTGAACCGCGTACGTGATGTTAATGCGGATACCCCGGCCCGTTACAACGCTGACCCTGAGCGGTTGTTCGAATCTTCCGGCTGTGCAGGCAAGCTGGCGGTGTTTGCGGTGCGTCTTGATACCTTCCCGGCAGAAAAACGTCAGCAGGTGTTCTATATCGGCACCAACCAGCCGGACGTGCTCACCGAAATTCGCCGCCATATTCTGGCTGAATTCAAAAACCTGCCGGTGGCGGGTGAATACATGCACCGTGATATTTACGATATTGCTGAGCAGTACGGGAAAGACACCTTCTTGATGATCGACAAGCTCGGCACCGACAAAATGCCGTTCTTCTTCACGCTAAAAGGCCGTGCCGATGCGGCGCTGGAGAAAGTGTCGTTATTTAAACCGCACTTCACCGACCGCTTTATGCAGAAACTCGGCCACGCTTTCCCCGCGCATCTGCCGCAGCGGATGAAAACCTGGCGTGATAAATATGAGCATCACCTGCTGCTGAAGATGTCCGGCGAGGGTATTGATGAAGCACAGACCTGGCTTGCCGAGTACTTTAAAACGGCTGAGGGCGACTTCTTCGCCTGTACGCCGGAAGAAGGCAGCAAAGCATTCCTGCACCGTTTCGCCGCGGCTGGCGCGGCCATTCGTTATCAGGCCGTTCATGCCGATGAGGTGGAAGATATTCTGGCGCTGGATATTGCGCTGCGCCGGAACGATACCGAATGGTTTGAGCATTTACCGCCGGAAATCAACGACAAGCTGGTGTATAAGCTCTATTACGGTCACTTTATGTGTCACGTTTTCCACCAGGATTACATCGTTAAAAAAGGCGTGGATCCGCATGATCTGAAAGAGCAAATGTTGGTGCTGCTGCGCGAGCGCGGCGCGCAATATCCGGCGGAGCATAACGTGGGGCATCTGTATGAAGCCGACGAGAATCTGCAACGTCATTATCGTGACAACGATCCGACGAACAGCATGAACCCAGGGATCGGTAAAACCAGTAAGCTGAAATACTGGGGCGAGAAAAACGACGCGTAATGGGATTTCGGTGAACGTCCCGGCGGCGCTGCGCTTGGCCGGGCTACAAGATGCGCCGCTTGCGTGCGGCCAGGTCACCAGGCTCGTAGCCCGGGCGAGGCGTTTACGCCGCCCCCGGGGAAGCTCGGTGCCTTCCCGGCGGCGGTGCGCTTGGCCGGGCTACAACCTGGCGGTTAATCGTCCTGGGTGGTCTGTCCGCTTAGCTGGGCTTTGGCAATATTGCCTTCCACCTCGGCCTCTTTTTGCTTCTTATAACTCAACGCAGCCGCAGGAACGGGCATCACTTTGCCGGTTTCAACCCATGTGCGCAGACGGCTAGCGTCAGCAAAGTGGGTATATTTGCCGAATGCGTCCATCACCACCATGGCGACCGGGCGATTGTTCATCACGGTGCGCATCACCAGACAGTGGCCTGCCGCATTGGTAAAGCCGGTTTTGGTCAACTGGATGCTCCAGTTATCGCGGTATACCAGGTGGTTGGTGTTACGAAATGGCAGCGTATAAGCCGGATGCGCAAAGGTCGCGGTATCTTCTTTGGTGGTGCTCAACTGACCAATCAGCGGATACTGTTTGGTGGCAATCAGCAGTTTGGTCAAATCACGCGCGGTTGAAACGTTGTGAATCGACAACCCCGTCGGCTCAACATAACGCGTGCGGGTCATGCCCAGCGCTTTCGCTTTCGCATTCATCGCGCGGATAAATGCGTTATAGCCACCCGGATAATGGTGGGCAAGGCTTGCCGCCGCACGGTTTTCCGACGACATCAACGCCAGCAACAGCATATTTTTACGGCTGATTTGGCTGTTCAAACGCACACGAGAGTAGATACCTTTCATCTCCGGCGTTTGGCTGATATCAACCGTCAGTATTTCATCCAACGGCAGATGCGCATCCAGCACCACCATCGCCGTCATCACTTTAGTGATAGAGGCCATTGGGCGCACCAGATCCGGCTGGTTAGCATAAATGATTTTATTGGTATTCAGATCGACGATCATTGCGCTACCGGAAGCAATATCCGGGTGCGAGGCCACGGCGGATACGGCCGTTTTGGCGCTCGCCTCAGGCGCAAAAGGCACAGCCAGCACAAGAGCCAGGCTGAGCAGGGAAACGCGAAATTTCTGCATGATGAGTATTCTGGTAGTTATTTATGCACATTATGATAGACAACCGCCTCGTGCCTGGTGGTCACGAAGCGGAATAGCTCATCATAGCGCGCGCAGCGAGAAATCTGCCAGAAAAGAATAGTGAATAAATGCTGCATTGCTGGTGGAGTTAAATTCACACCAACAATGCATTTCAGGCGTCAGAACAAGCGATAGCCGTAACCCCACAGGACAACCGTCAGCGC
The DNA here is from genome assembly GCF_034424175.1 of Kluyvera intermedia. Lineage (NCBI taxonomy): Bacteria > Pseudomonadati > Pseudomonadota > Gammaproteobacteria > Enterobacterales > Enterobacteriaceae > Kluyvera > Kluyvera intermedia. Next base: position 1,703,671 of record NZ_CP139986.1, on the reverse strand, counting down.
CAGCAGAACTTCCAGTACCAACACGCCAATCGCCAGCGTCGAACTGGCAAAGCTTAACCCCTCTTCGCGGTTAATATTCAGGAAGGTTGGGATGCCGACATACAACAGATACCCGGTGTAAAACAACGCAACCGTACCGACAAGCGCGCAGAGCCAGACCAACGGATACAGCGCAACAATACCGCTCAAAAAGAGTGGAGTCGCCACATAACCGGCGAACACCATACAGCGTTTGAGCGAAGGCCGATTCGGATAGTGACGCGCCATCCACCAGATAACCCGTCCCATGACTGCCACACCCACCAGCATCAGTGCATAAAACAATACTGCCAGCCCAAGGCCGGTCATCAACGATAGCCTGACCACAGCGCCGTCACCGAAGTTCCAGCCAAGCTGGGTGGTGCCGATAAATGCACAGATCACCGGGATGGCAGCCATCACCAGGACATGGTGGACAAAGTGGTGAGAAACAGTTTCGTTCTCACTGCGAATAACATGCATCTCTATATCAGGGTGGGAGAAGAGTCCCCATACATGGTTCATAACGCCTCCTCATCACGGCTTCGTACCACGTAACCCTAAGTATAATTCACACTTATAGATTATTTTATGTACAATCCAAAAATAAGACGCGCCTGCACCTTTCTCATCAGGGTGTATGATTAAAGGATTGAGGTTGTAAGGAGTGAGTGTTTACATGGATATCAATAACCTGATTTCCCATTACGGCTATGCCGCACTGATTATCGGCAGCATGGCAGAAGGTGAAACCATCACGCTGCTCGGCGGTGTGGTAGCCCATCAAGGCCTATTAAAATTTCCACTGGTGGTGATTTCGGTAGCGCTAGGCGGCATGATTGGCGATCAGGTGCTTTACCTGCTAGGACGACGGTTCGGCGGGCGGTTACTCAAGCGCTTCTCACGCCATCAGGCGCGTATTCGCAAAGCGCAGCGGTTGATTAAACGCCACCCTTACCTGTTTGTTATTGGTACGCGATTTATGTACGGTTTCCGCGTTATTGGGCCGCTGCTTATTGGTGCCAGCGGCCTGCCGCCTAAAATTTTTCTACCGCTCAATATTGTCGGCGCGATTATCTGGGCGCTACTGTTTACCACTCTGGGCTATTTAGGCGGTGAGGCTATTGGGCCGTGGTTGCATCATCTTGATGCTCATCTGAAACATATTATCTGGCTGGTGCTGGTGATTGTGCTGGTGATTGCGCTGCGCTGGTGGTTGAAGCGTCGAGAAGCGAAACAGCCGCAAGAGTAAACGCGGGCCTCGTCCGGGCTACACGATAAGGTAGCCCGGCCAAGCGAAGCGCCGCCGGGACTGCCCCTTAGAAGGAATACTGTACACCCACACGGAAACGCGTCTGGCGATCGTCATCGGTGCTGTTCACCGAGACATTACCTATCTGCGCATACGGCTTCCAGTTTTTATCAATGCTATAAGCCACTTTTAAATCCAGCTCGTAGTCATCTTTACCGCTGTCGTAGCGATTATAATCCTCGCTCTTCTTATACAGATAATTTCCTTCAAACGTCCATGGCCCGGTTTTATATCCCAGCCATACATCCCCACGATTAATATGTTCATCATCTTTACCGATTGCGGTATCACGTACATATTCATAGCGGTAACGTGCCGCGATATAGACACCGCTCGCAAAACTGTATTGCCCGCGAATATAAGGTTTATAAATGGCTTTTGATGATGATGTTTCCAAGGCAAAACCGGGTTGTAGCGTAATTCCCGGCGCGGCAGAAAATTGATAGCTCAGAACATATTCACTGCCGTTATCGACAATATCATTAAATGCTTTATCTGAATGCTCACCACCCGATTTGCTTTTCGCTTCTACCGAAAAACCAAAGCCATTGGCAAAGCGATGTGAGATTAGCACCCTGTCCTTCTGTGCCTTCGAATCATCCGTATATTCATGACGCAGGTCAATCGTTACCGCATTCGCAGATGCACTGACCAGTGCCAGCATCCCAAAGGTTATTAATTTTTTCACGCAATCGTCCTCTGCTTTTTTGTTAATAAAAAATCAGTGAGGAACTGGCTGTAATATATAAAGAATAAATAGAACAAATAATAGATTGCACTTTGCTATATAAGTATATTATTTGGAGCGAGGGCGATATTAGTGCGCAAAGACCGAGGTGTCATCACTTTAAATATCAATACGTGATCGCAGACATGTTTTAATACAATTGAATCATTTATTTTTAATAAAAATAAAACTTAAATATCGAGGAAGTATATTAGCAGGTGATATTATTTTTGATGAATATTGGTTTTTCATATTCCCCCTGCATCCATAATGCAGAGGGAATAGATTAGCAGTGAACGTTATTTTTCACTCACGTGATAGCCGCCGCCCAGCGCGGAAGTCAGCTGAATACTGGCGTCAAGCCACTGACCATGTAAACGCAGCGCATCAATACGCTCGTTCAACGCCGGAAGCTTCGCGAGGCTAACTTTAGAACCTGGAATAATGCCCACGTTCATCCGCTGCTGCGCCATGTTCACGACTCGCTGCGCATTTTGTTCAACCTTTGCTTGCTGCTGGTTTTTTGCCATTAAGGTTTCGACCTGGCTTGCGGTTTTTGCTACCTGATTTACCGCGTCAACCACCGCTTTGTTGTAATTGGCGATGGAGAGATTATTCTGCGCGCTGGCAATATCCAGATTGGCGTTCAGACGACCGCTATCAAAGATAGGCAGCGTTAATCCGGCTGTCACGCCCATCTGCTGGGCAGAATTGCGGAACAAATCGCTTAAATGTAACGCGTCCTGTTGCAGGAAGGCCATCAGGTTAATATCCGGATAGAATGCGGCTTTGGCGGCATCCACTTCGCTGAGCGACGCTTCGATATACCAATGCGCTTCTTGCAAATCCGGGCGACGCGCCAGCAGTTCATAGCCTAACGTGGCGGGCATTTTGCTCGCCACCGCAGGTAAATTGGTTTTGCGTAGATTGAGCGACTGACTCTGACTGTTGGTCAGTGCCATCAGGCGGGCTTCAATCTCTTTCATGCTGCCTTCAACATCCGTCAGCTGTTGATCGGTTTTACTGACGTTAATGTCGTTTTCAGCCCCCTCGACGGAGTCGGTGATGCCATGCTGGAATAACGCCGTGTCGACGTTAACGATATTATTTTGTTCGGTTTTAATCTGTTGTAAAACATCGCGGATATCCGCTTCAGTCTGCCACTGCCAGTAAAGACGCGCCACGCTGCTCGCCAGCAATTCGCTAGTTTGTGCCCGCTCAGCCATTTTCGCCTTCACTTCGCCGATGCGCGCTTCAACCTGAGCGCGATTTTTCCCCCACAGGTCAAGATCCCACCCAGCGGTTAAGCCAAAGGTTCCGTTGGTGTACCACGGTCCGGTGTTCCCCCCCTCATCGGTGGCAAACGGTCCCATCAGACCTTCAGCCGACATTTTCTGCCGCTCCAGGTTGGCCCCCAAATCGACTTCCGGGCCCAGCGATGACTTCGACATCCGCGCCTGCGCTTCCGCAAGCTTAATGCGCTGGTCGGCAATTTGCATATCCGGCGAATTCGCCAGTGCACGTGTCACTAAGCTATTGAGCTGCGTATCGTGGTAATCCTGCCACCATTGGCTCTGTGGCCAGCCGTTTTTTACCGCCGCAGGGAGTTCTGTGGAAATCGTAGAAGCCGCAACCTGCTGTTTCACAGGAGAGCCAATGTCATGCGAGGGCGCGCAGCCAGCCAGCGCGATGAGCAGGGGTAAACCACACAATGCGCTTTTTTTCAGAGTTAGATTCATTTGAGAGGTCAGGTTACAAAATAAGAAGGGTTATAATAATTTAAATGGATTCAATCCTTTTAGTAAAGCGTGTGGGAACATAATCCGACATACTTCCTCACAGCTAATAACACTTAAAATTCATGGAGTGAACATGAGTCAGAACATTTATGACGATCCTAATTTCTTCGCCGGTTACGCCACGCTCGACCGTTCGGTCAAAGGGCTGGACGGCGCGCCGGAGTGGCACAGCATTGTGCAAATGATGCCAGCACTGGCAGGCCAGCGAGTGGTTGATCTTGGCTGCGGCTACGGCTGGTTTTGCCGCTGGGCGCGCGACCAGGGTGCAGCACAGGTCATTGGGCTGGATCTTTCCAGTCGAATGCTGGAACGGGCGCGCGAAATGACCGATGGAGAGGGAGTTGAATATCGCTGTGAAGATTTGCAGACCCTGGCACTCACGCCCGATAGCTGCGAGCTGGTCTACAGCTCGCTGGCGCTGCACTATTTACCCGATATCGCCCCGCTACTCGCGAATGTTTTTAACGCTTTAACACCAGGCGGCACGCTGCTATTTTCTGCCGAACATCCGATCTACACCGCGCCGCTTAAGCAGGGTTGGCAAGAAGATGAGAACGGGCAGAAAAGCTGGCCGGTCAGCCATTATCAGCAAGAAGGCGATCGTATCAGCAATTGGTTTGCCGATGGTGTGAAGAAACAGCACCGTACGCTTGCCAGCTGGATTAATGCGCTGATTGCCACCGGTTTTGTGATTGAAAATTTGAATGAATGGGGCCCCACGGCAGAGCAGATTGCCGCCAATCCGGCATTAGATGAAGAGAAAGAACGTCCGATGATTTTTATTCTGCGGGCGCACAAACCGGCGTGAGGGGGGATTGCCGGATGGCGGCTGCGCCTTATCCGGCAATTCACCGAGGTTTACTCTTTTAGGCTCGCACCACGGGTGGCAATCACCTCTTTATACCAGCCAAAGCTTTTCTTCTTACTCCGTGCCAGCGTGCCGCTTCCGTCGTCATTGCGGTCAACGTAGATAAAGCCATAGCGTTTAGACAACTCCGCTTTTGACGCGCTGACCAGATCGATAGGCCCCCAACTGGTAAAGCCCATCAGCTCAACGCCGTCCGCAATAGCTTCACGCGCCTGCACCAGGTGATCGTTCAGATAGCTGATTCGGTAGTCATCGTTGATGCTGCCATCGGCTTCCACTTTGTCCTTGGCGCCTAGGCCGTTTTCCACGATAAACAGCGGTTTTTGATAGCGATCCCACAGAACGTTCAGCAGCGTGCGCAACCCTAGCGGGTCAATCTGCCAACCCCATTCCGAACTGGCCAGATGCGGGTTCGGCACCATGTTGAGGATGTTACCACGCGCCTTCTGATTCAGCGCTTCATCGGCGGTGACACAGCCGGTCATGTAGTAGCTAAACGAGATAAAATCGACGGTGGATTTCAGCGCTTCACGGTCGGCGTCGGTTATCTCCAGCGTAAAGCCACTCTCACGGAAATAGCGCAAAATATAGCCCGGATACGCACCGCGACACTGCACGTCACCAAAGAACTGCCAGCTACGATTTTCCTGGAGCGTTTTGAACACATCTTCCGGCTTGCAGCTTAGCGGATACATCAGGCCGCCCAGCAGCATATTACCGATTTTGCCTTCAGCAACAATGTCATGGCAGGCTTTTACCGCCAGCGCGCTAGCCACCAGTTGATGATGAATAGCCTGATAAACTTGCGCTTTGCTGCTGTCAGCCGGTAAACCAACACCGGTCATTGGCGCATGCAGCGACATGTTGATTTCGTTAAACGTCAGCCACAGTTTCACTTTGCTTTGGTAACGCTCAAACACCGTACGCGCGTAGCGTTCAAAGAAGCCAATTACCTTGCGATTGCCCCAGCCGCCGTAATTTTTCACCAGCGCCCACGGCATCTCGTAGTGCGACAACGTCACCAGCGGGGTAATGTTGTATTTTGCCATCTCATCGAACAGCTTGTCATAGTAGGCCAGACCCGCTTCATTTGGCGTAGCGTCATCACCGTTGGGGAAGATTCGCGTCCAGGCAATTGAAACGCGCAGGCAGTTAAAGCCCATTTCGGCAAACAGCGAGATATCTTCCGGGTAGCGGTGGTAGAAATCGATAGCAATATCTTTAATACCGGAATCACCCGGTACGCGCTCAACCACATCGCCAAAGACACCCTGTGGCTGGACGTCGGAGGTTGATAGCCCTTTGCCATCTTCCAGATAAGCGCCTTCAATCTGATTGGCTGCGGTCGCGCCGCCCCAAAGAAACGTTTGCGGGAATGTTTTCATCTCTCTCTCCTGTGATTAACGCTGCACGGACAACAGCGGCTGACCGGCGATTACCGCACTGACGGCGGCGATATCCAGCCTTGGGTAGTCATCGCTGTTGCTGATAATAATTGGCGTCGCCAGATCATAACCGGCGTCGATAATGGCCTGGCGATCGAAGGTCAACAGGAGATCGCCCGCCTTCACTTTATCGCCCTCTTTCACATGGGCGGTGAACGGCGCGCCCTCAAGCTTGACGGTATCAATACCAACGTGGATCAGCAGCTCAATGCCGCTGTCGCTTAATAACCCGATGGCATGTTTCGTCTGGAAAATGGAGGCCACTTCACCATTAAACGGCGCGATGACCTTGCCCTCGGCGGGAATAATGGCCACGCCTTTGCCCAACAGACCGCTGGCAAAGGTGGTATCTGGCACCTGGTCAAGCGCCAGAACGGTACCGGTCATCGGCGCAAGCACGTCATTTCCCGACGCTTTCGCGATCACCGCCTGCGGTGTATTTTGACGTGGAACGCCGAAAAGAAAGGTCAGCGCACAGGCCAAAGTAAAGGCTACCGCGATGCCGATAAGCCCGCCCCAGACGCTGGCGTCAATGCCGCTTGCCGGGATCATCTGCGCCGGGAAGAAGATATTCGGTAGGCCAAATGAGAAGGCGTAGCTGTTACTGAAGGCGGTAATCGCACCACCGATTGCTCCGGCTACGCAGCCAAAAATAAACGGACGGCGCAGTGGCAACGTCAAGCCGTAAATAGCCGGTTCGGTGATACCAAAAAGCCCGGCAGAAAACGCTGAGCCCGCCAGCACTTTTTGACGTGCATCGCGGGTGGCGAGAAAAATCCCCAGCACCGCCCCTACTTGCGCTAGCACCGCGGGCAGGATAATCGGCAGCATTGAGTCATGACCCAGTACGGTCATGTTGTTGATCATCAGCGGTACCAGCCCCCAGTGCAGGCCGAAAATGACGCAGACCTGCCACAGTCCCCCGAGCGCCGCACCCGCAAGCCATGGCGCAACCACATAAACCACCTGATAACCATTGGCCAGCAGATGGCTAAGCCAGGTGGCAACCGGCCCGATAATGAGGAAGGTCAGTGGTACCACAACGGCCAGGCAAATTGCCGGGGTGAAGAAATTCTTCATCGCCGACGGCAGCAACGCATTACTGCGGCGCTCAATCCAGCAGCTAACCCAGGCGGCGAGAATAATCGGGATCACCGACGAACTGTAGTTGATAAAGGTGACCGGAATACCAAGGAAATATTCCGTCGCAGCCCCCGGAGCCTGCGCAGCGTCAAAGGCCTGAATCATTAACGGATGCGTCAGTGCCCCGCCAATGACCATGGTGATAAACGGGTTACCGCCAAATTTTTTCCCTGCAGTGTAACCAAGGAACAGCGGGAAGAAGAAGAACAGCGCATCGCTGGCGGCAAACCATATTTTATAGGTTGCCTGCTCGGTATTGAGCCAGCCGCAAACCACCGCCAGCGCCAGCAGCCCTTTCAACAGGCCAGTCGCCGCCATCACGCCGATAAACGGCGCGAAAATACCGGAGACAATATCGATAAGCTGGCCCAGCACCGACGTTTTCTCCCCCTTCAATACCACCGGTTCACTCTCATCGGTAATGCCCGCTTCGTAGCGCACCGCCTGCCACACCTCGTGGACGTGATTACCGATAACCACCTGGAACTGGCCGCCGCTCTCCACCACCATTATCACGCCGGGATTCGCTTTAAGCGCACTGGCATCCGCTTTGCCGTTATCTTTAAGCTTAAAACGCAGCCGTGTAGCGCAGTGAACCAGACTCACAATATTCTCTTTGCCACCAACGTGGCTGAGAATATCCTGCGCGAGTGCTTTATATTCCATACCGTGATCCTTGAGCATATATATAAAAACAAAAAAACCCGAGAACGACGCCAAATGACGTCGCGCTCAGGTTTTGCCTGCGTAATGCAGTAACAATCCAATTGTGGAGGGGCTAACGCCCCTCTTTTCTCACCCTTTCAATATGAATGGCAAGAAACATAATCTCTTCCGTCGTCAGCGACCGCTGGTAGCTGTTTTGCAAATGAAGGGCTACGGTCTCCGCGCATTTCCATGCTTTCGCGTAGTTGTCCTTCACCGCGCTATGCAGTTCAGCGTCATCGTCTTCCACCACCGTGCGCGTTAGCATCCGCTGAGCGAAAAACTTCAGGTGGGTCACAAAACGCTGGTAGCTCAACGACTCTTCGTTGTACTCCAGATGTAGCTGATACTTCACCAGTTGCAGAATTTCTTGCATCACCCGGGTGACGTGCATCACCTCCGGCATTTCGCTGTTGAGCTGCGCGGTCACCAGATGCAGTGCGATAAACCCGGCTTCATCTTCCGCCAATTCTACGCCAAGCCGTTTGGCAATCAGCGCCCGCGCTTCCTGCCCTAGCGTAAACTCTTTCGGATAGAGCCGTTTAATCTCCCACAGCAGCACGTTACGCAGCGCAACCCCATTTTTCTGCCGCTCAATGGCGAAATGGCAGTGGTCGGTGAGCGTAATGTAGACGCTCTCTTGTAGCTTTCCGAGCCGCTCGCGCGCACGTTCAATAATCCGATCACAGGTGGTCATCACCTCAAGCGGGATCTGACTGAGTAATTCACCTAAACGCCCGACTAATTCGTCGCTCTGTAGGGCGAAAATTTTCTCTATTTTTGCCTCATCCAATGAGTCACCGACGCGTTTCTGAAAGGCGAGCCCTCGCCCCATCACAACCTGCTCACGCCGGTGTTCATCCAGAACAACCACCACATTATTATTAAGTACTTTGGCGATGTGCATTTATGGACCCCAGAAACAAAAAAACCTGACTCCTGACAAACGTCAGATAATCAGGTTTTGCCTGCCGAAGCAGTAACAATCGTCACGAGTATTTCATCTTCAGCGGCGATAGCTCAATGGAACAAGCGAAAATTTGTGATGTGGATCGGATAGTTTATCCACGCCATTCGTTAATGACCCGAGAAATAAGCTTCGATTCCTGCAACGCGCGTACGGCGGTAAACAGCGTGGTGGCCTCGTCATACTCTTTACGCAAATAACCCAGCCACTGCTTAATACGCGCGACGTGATACAGCCCGGTATCGCCCTGTTTTTCCAGGTGAGTGTATTTTTTTAGCAGCTCAACCACCTGCGGCCACGGCAAGCGCGGCTCGTTATATTTGATGACCCGGCTTAAATTCGGCACGTTCAGCGCGCCACGGCCAATCATCACCGCATCACAACCGGTGACCGCCATGCACTCCTGCGCGCTTTGATAGCCCCAGATTTCACCGTTGGCAATCACCGGAATGGTCAACCGCTGGCGAATCTCAGCAATGGCCTGCCAGTTAATGCGCTCCGCTTTATAGCCGTCTTCTTTCGTGCGCCCGTGTACCGCCAGTTCGGTCGCGCCGGCCTGTTGTACCGCATCGGCAATTTCAAACTGCCGCGCGCCGCTGTCCCAGCCCAGACGGATTTTTACCGTTACCGGCAGATGCGCAGGCACCGCTTCGCGCATCGCTTTCGCACCCTGATAAATCAGCTCAGGGTCTTTTAGCAACGTCGCTCCACCGCCGCTGCCGTTAACCGTTTTCGACGGGCAACCGCAATTGAGGTCAACGCCCCACGATCCTAACTCCACCGCGCGGGCAGCATTCTCCGCCAGCCACTGCGGATATTGCCCCAGCAGTTGCACCCGCACCCGGGTGCCGGATGGCGTACGGCTTTCGTTGTGCAGTTCCGGACACAGTTTCTGGAATGATTTTACCGGCAGCAGTTGATCCACCACGCGCAGAAATTCGGTGATGCACAGATCGTAATCATTCACTTCGGTCAGCAGCTCGCGCACTACCGAATCGAGCACGCCTTCCATCGGCGCCAGTAAAACACGCATATCGTTATCCGGAAAAAAAAGAGGCGCTATGGTAACGTCTAAACATGCAGCTTTCCACTGCCAGGAGCGCGACGTATTGTTCGCAATTATCGACACATCAGGAGGTGAATCATGAATTCGACAGTTATCCAGCTACAGACCACGCAAGCCCCACGCCAGTTTAGCGATGTGCCGCCAGTCGTACTGACCGACGCCACAATGCTGGAGCGTAAAAACAAGGTGCTGGAACGCATGCGCGAGGAACGGTTCGATGCGCTAGTGATTTATGCCGATAAAGAGCATGGCGGTAACTTCGAGTATCTGACCGGATTTATTCCGCGCTTTGAGGAAGGATTGCTGGTGCTGGATAAATCCGGCCATGCGACGGCGATTCTTGGCAATGAAAACCTGAAGATGGCGCAGCATGCACGTTTGCCGGTCACGCTTAAACATTGTCCGCACTTCTCCCTGCCCAATCAGCCAATGGACAATGAAAAGCCGCTCTCGCAGCTGTTCAATGAAACGGGGCTAAGCGCGATGTCGAAAATTGGTCTGGTCGGCTGGAAGATGTTTACCGCCACCCTGGCTGATAACGCAAAATTCTTCGACCTGCCGTATTTTATCGTTGAGGCGGTCAAGAACAGCACGCATGCGGATCTGCTGAATGCGGCGCATCTGTTTATTCGCGGTGATAAAGGGGCGAGAACGGTTAACAACGCCAACGAAATCGCCCATTACGAATACGGCGCGAATCTGGCCTCCAACTGTATGCTGACGGCGCTGGACGCGGTCGAGCCCGGCATTCGTGAAACTGAATTGGGCGCATTGCTCGCGGGCGAAGGGCAGTATCAGACGGTGGTCGCCATTGCCGCTACCGGGCAGCGCTTTGAGAAAGCAAACCTCTATCCGAGCTATAAAAAGGTGGAGCGCGGTCAGCCGCTGTCGATGACCACCGGCTTTAAAGGCGGGCTTTCCAGCCGCAGCGGGTTTGTTATTGCCGATGAAAGCGAACTGCCAGAGAATCAGAAGGATTATTTAGACCGCGTGGCGAAGCCCTATTTTGGCGCAGTGGCGGCGTGGCTTACTCATATTCATGTCGGGATGGCAGGCGGTGAGTTGTATAACCTCGTTGAAAACGTGTTGCCCAAAGCACAGTACGGCTGGCATTTGAATCCAGGGCATTTAAGCGCCGATGAGGAGTGGATGTCCTCGCCGGTCTATCCGCAATCTAACGAAACGCTAAAAAGCGGGATGATTTTGCAGATTGATATTATTCCTTCAGTGCCAGGCTATACCGGCGTCAGCGCCGAGGAGAGCGTGGCGCTGGCGGATGCGGCGTTACAGAAAAACATCGCGGAGAATTATCCTGAACTGTGGGCGCGCATTGAGGCACGACGCACTTATATCCGCGATGTGCTAAAGATTGCGCTGAGCGATGATGTGATTCCGTTATCCAACGGCGTGGGATATTTAAGGCCGTTTATGTTGGCGAAGGACAAAGCGCTGGTGGTCGGGTAGCGATGATATTCCCGGCAGAACTGCGCTTGGCCGGGCTATCGATTGGTGTAGGCCGGATAAGGCGTAGCCGCCATCCGGCAATTTGCGCGAGTGCGCCTGATGGCGCGCAGCTTTCAAGCCTTCATGATGCAGATATACGTAGTATCAACATAAACTGAGGGATAATCCCGGTCAGTTGTCTGATGTTCCGCTTGTCTATCTCAGGTATGCTCAGAATTCATGGTGTGATCGGTAGCACAGTTTAGGGTTTAATTGTATGATGAATGCATTCCACGAAAGGTGAATCCCATGCTCAAATCACTGAATATCATCTGGCAATACCTGCGTGCATTCGTGCTGATCTACGCCTGCCTGTACGCCGGTATTTTTATTTCGTCACTGCTGCCGATTACGATCCCCGGTAGCATTATTGGCATGCTTATTCTTTTCGTCCTGCTGGGGCTACAAATTCTGCCCGCCAAATGGGTTAATCCCGGCTGCTACGTCCTTATTCGTTATATGGCGCTGCTGTTCGTGCCCATTGGCGTCGGCGTGATGCAATATTTTGCGCTACTGAGCGCGCAGTTTGGCCCGGTAGTGGTGTCCTGCACGATCAGTACGCTGGTCGTACTGGTGGTAGTGAGCTGGAGTTCGCATCTGGTCCACGGTGAACGAAAAGTTGTCGGCCAGGAAGAGGCGGAAAAATAATGCTGCATTATATCTGGTGGTCACTGCCGCTGACCTTAGTCGTCTTTTTTGCCGCCCGTAAGTTAGGCGCTCGTTTCAAAATGCCGCTGCTGAATCCGCTGCTGGTTTCCATGGTGGTGATTATCCCGTTCCTGATGCTGACCGGTATTCCGTACGATCACTATTTTAAAGGCAGTGAAGTGTTAAACGACCTGCTGCAACCGGCGGTAGTTGCCCTCGCCTATCCGCTGTATGAGCAGCTTCACCAGATTCGCGCGCGCTGGAAATCCATCATCACTATCTGCTTTATCGGCAGCGCGGTAGCGATGATAACAGGCACATCCGTGGCGCTGATGATGGGGGCTTCACCGCAAATTGCCGCATCTATTCTGCCAAAATCGGTGACCACACCGATTGCGATGGCGGTAAGCGGCAGCATCGGCGGTATCCCCGCCATTAGCGCGGTGTGCGTCATTTATGTCGGGATTCTGGGCGCGGTATTTGGTCACACGCTGCTGAATCTCATGCGTATTACCACCAAAGCTTCGCGTGGTTTGTCGATGGGTACCGCGTCACACGCCCTGGGCACCGCTCGCTGCGCTGAGCTTGACTATCAGGAAGGGGCGTTTAGTTCACTGGCGCTGGTGATTTGCGGCATCATTACTTCGCTGATTGCCCCATTCTTATTCCCGATCATTCTGTCGGTAATGGGATAAAATGCGACAAATCACACATTTTTAGATGAGATTACATGCGTTACATTAACAATGAGATATTGATCACTAATTAAGGCGTTCGCGCCCCGTACACTACGATCCCATTACATTGTTATGAGGCACAACGCCATGCATCCACGTTTTCAATCTGCTTTTTCGCAACTGGCGGCAGATCTGCAGACCGCTATCGCCCCGCTGTTAGCCGATCCGCATTTCCCTGCTGAACTGAGCGCCGAGCAGGTCTCATCGCTGCGCAAAGCGACGGGGCTGGACGAAGACGCGCTCGCTTTTGCGCTGTTGCCACTGGCCGCTGCCTGCGCCCGTGCCGACCTGTCTCACTTCAACGTTGGCGCCATCGCGCGCGGCGTGAGCGGCACTTGGTACTTCGGCGGCAACATGGAGTTTTTAGGCGCGACCATGCAACAAACGGTTCACGCTGAACAGAGCGCCATCAGCCATGCGTGGCTGTGTGGTGAAAAAGCCTTGCAGGCCATTACCGTCAACTACACCCCGTGCGGCCATTGCCGTCAGTTTATGAATGAGCTGAACAGCGGGCTCTCCCTGCGTATTAACCTGCCGGGCCGCCAGCCGCATACGTTACAGGATTATCTGCCGGACGCCTTTGGGCCGAAGGATTTGGATATCAAAACCCTGCTGATGGATGAACAGGATCACGGTTATCCGCTTGAGGGTGACGCGCTAGCACAAGCAGCAATTAAAGCGGCAAACCATAGCCATACTCCCTACAGTAAGTCGCCATCAGGCGTGGCGCTCGAACTGCGTGACGGCACCATTTTCAGTGGCAGCTACGCGGAAAATGCCGCCTTCAACCCAACCCTGCCGCCGCTGCAAGGGGCGCTCAACCTGCTGAGTCTGAACGGTTACGACTACCCGGATATCCAGCGCGCTATTCTGGCAGAACGCGCCGACGCGCCGCTGATTCAGTGGGATGCCACCGCCGCCACATTGAAAGCACTGGGCTGCGGCAATATTGACCGCGTGCTGCTTGGCTAACGACTCCGGAGTGACTCCCGGCGGCGCTTCGCTTGGCCGGGCTACATTTGACCTCGTGCTGCCGACGTAACCGTGTAGCCCGGACGAGGCGTGAACACGCCGACTCCGGGGTGACTCGGAGCCTGACCCAGCGGCACTTCGTTTGGCCGGGCTACAAAATACAGGTTAAATTCCCCGCAATTAAACGATGGTTTCTTGCGCTTGCTGGGCGGGTAAAGTAGCCTGATGTCTTCATCTACCACTATTGAGTCAAGTTCATGTTAAAGCGTGTGTTATACAGCCTGTTAGTCCTGTGCGGCCTGCTGCTGTTAACCGTGCTCGGCCTTGACCGCTGGATGAGCTGGAAAACCTCACCGTACATTTACGACGAGCTGCAAGATCTCCCCTATCGCCAGGTGGGCGTGGTACTCGGCACCGCTAAGTATTACCGCACCGGCGTTATCAACCAGTATTATCGTTATCGTATTCAGGGCGCACTCAACGCTTATAACAGCGGCAAGGTAAACTATCTGCTGCTCAGCGGAGATAACGCGCTGCAAAGCTATAATGAGCCCGTGACCATGCGCCGCGATCTCATCAAGGCGGGCGTTGCGCCAGAAGATATCGTGCTCGATTATGCCGGTTTCCGCACTCTTGACTCGATTGTCAGAACACGCAAAGTATTCGATACCAACGATTTCATCATCATTACCCAACGCTTCCACTGTGAGCGTGCGCTGTTTATTGCTCTGCATATGGGCATTCAGGCGCAGTGTTATGCCGTGCCTTCGCCGAAAGATATGTGGAGTGTACGTCTTCGCGAGTTTGGCGCGCGATTCGGTGCGCTGGCGGATCTTTATATCTTTAAGCGTGAACCACGTTTTTTAGGCCCATTAATCCCTATTCCCGCCCAACAAGAAGTCCCGAACGATGCACAGGGCTACCCCGCAGTGACGCTTGAGCAATTACTGAAATTGCAGAGTAAGAAGCCTTAGCGGCAATGAGATACACATATCGAATAGTGTTTACCATGCCTATTTGCATATTAGGTATTCCTGACACCTAAAATGCAAAAAAGCCCGACAGATGTCAGGCTCAGATTGTTAACAAGGCATAAATCACAGGTAGCCCGGCCAAGCAAAGCGCCGCCGGGACCCACTACCAAGTCATTACTTCTTACGTGCGTATTTCAGTGAATCCAGCGCAACGGCGAAGATAATGATCGCGCCTTTAATAATGTACTGCCAGTACGGGTTAACGCCGATATAGGTCAGGCCGTAGTTGATAACGGTGAAGATAATCACACCGGTGACCACACCTACGACCGTACCCACGCCGCCGCTAAACGACACGCCGCCAACCACGCAAGCTGCAATCGCATCGAGTTCGTACATAAAGCCGAGGTTGTTGGTGGCCGAGCCGATACGCCCTGCTTCCAGCAAGCCGCCGAAGGCATAGAACACACCGGACAGCGCATAGATAACCAGCAGGTTCAGCGCGACGTTAACACCCGAGACTTTCGCCGCTTCCGGGTTACCGCCGATGGCGAAGATGTTTTTGCCAAAGCGCGTTTTGTTCCACAGCACCCAGACAAACGCGACGGCAATCAACGCGTAGAAGGTAATGTACGACAGGCGGAAACTGCCGAGCGCCACAAACCCTTGCGCGAAGGTCGAGAAGCCACTGTCGAAGCCGGAGATCGGTGATGCGCCCACGAAGTCGTAATACAGGGAGTTGATCCCGTAAACGATGATCATGGTTCCTAGTGTGGTGATAAACGGCGTCACGTTCAGGTAGGCAATAATGATGCCGTTGATAAGGCCGATAACGGCACCAATCGCGCAGACAATCAGCACCACCACGAAAATCGGCATCGTTGCCATCTCTGGGAATACCTTGTTGGCATTCTCCATTGATTGCAGCAGCGTTGCCGCGATAACCGCCGCAAGGCCCACCTGACGTCCTGCTGACAAGTCAGTACCCTGGGTGACAATCAGCCCGGCCACGCCCAGCGCGATGATAATACGCACGGAAGACTGGGTCAGAATATTACTGAGGTTCAACAAACTTAAGAAGGTCGGGTCCTGAATAATAATAATGGTCAACAGAACCAAAAGAACGACGTAAATACCGCCATCTTTCAGATAACTCAGAAAGCTTTTTTTATTTAACGTACTCATGTCGAGCCCCTGCGATTAAAGATGCAATGACGCAAGACGGAGAATTTCGTTTTGCGTTGTTGTTTTCGTTTCGACAATCCCGGCGACCATGCCATTACTCATGACAAGGATGCGGTCAGTAATTCCCAGCAGCTCAGGCATTTCTGAAGAAATAATAATGATCCCTTTATCTTTCTTCGCCAGCTCAGCGATCAATTGATAAATTTCAAATTTCGCCCCAACGTCAATACCGCGCGTCGGTTCATCGAGCATCAGAATTTCCGGCTGAGTTAATAGCCAGCGGCCAATAATCACTTTCTGCTGGTTCCCACCCGATAATGATCCAATCTGCGTGTGGTGCCCTGGGGTCTTAACGCGCATAGAATCAATAACCCATTGGGTATCGCTCTTCATGCGGGACGTGTCCAGCAGGCCGACTTTATTTTTATAATTCTTAATATTGGAAATTAACGAGTTAAAGCCAATATCAAGATAGGCATAAATCCCGGTCGAACGACGTTCTTCAGTCACCAGTGCAAAACCGTTGTTAATGGCTTCGTTGGCGCTATGGTTATTAATTTTCTTACCGTGCAGCGTGATAGTACCGCCGGATTTCTCACGCACACCAAACAGCGTTTCGACGATGTCGGTTCGCTTAGCACCCACCAGCCCGGCAACACCGAGGATCTCACCCTTACGCAACTGGAACGAAATATCGCGAATTGACGGTTGACGCAGTGAGGTCAGATGCTGCACATCGAGGATCACTTCCCCCGGCGTGTTCTGTTTATCCGGGAAACGCTGGTTCAGTGAACGTCCAACCATCATGGCGATGATCTTGTCCATATCCAGCCCTTCCAGCGGCTGGGTGGCAATCCACTGCCCATCACGCAGAACGGTTATTTCATCACACAGCTGGAAGATTTCTTCCATTTTGTGCGAGATATAAACAATGCCGCAACCACGGTCTTTCAGCTTGCGGATGATAGTGAACAGATGGTTCACCTCTTTTTCCGTCAGTGATGACGTCGGTTCATCCATAATTACGATTTTCGCGTTATAGGAGAACGCCTTGGCAATTTCAATCATCTGCATCTGCGATACGGATAACGTTCCGACGCGCGCGCGCGGGTCGATCTCAATATCCAGCTCATCAAAGATGGCTTTGGTATCACGATACATTTTGTCCTGATCAACAAACATGCCTTTAGTGGGATAACGCCCCAGCCACATGTTGTCCATCACTGAACGTTGTAATACGAGGTTCAGTTCCTGGTGAACCATTGAAATACCATTTTCCAGCGCTTCTTTGGCGGAATGGAAATCAATTTCTTTACCCTGAAATAAAATACTGCCGGAATCTTTTTGGTAGATCCCAAATAGACATTTTAATAACGTTGATTTGCCCGCACCGTTCTCACCCATTAATGCATGGATAGAGTGCGGACGAACTTTCAGGTTAACATTATCGAGTGCTTTTACGCCCGGAAATGACTTGTTGATCTGGCTCATTTCCAACAAGAATTCACCAGACGGCTCTCTATTATTGTTGTCCATAATTGTACCTGGCTGCGATATTTCTGCGTCAGTATTTATAGGGCGCACAATTGTACGCCCTATATATTTAAAGATTACTTACCGGTAAATTCGCTAAGGTTGTCTTTATCTACGCCAACGTAAGGGATCCGGACGATTTTGTTCTCGATTTTCCAGGTAGTGCCATCAGCAGCACCTTTACCGTCAGCGAGGTTTTTCGCCAGATCGAAGGTTGCTTTAGCCTGGTTGTTAGCATCGTTCAGCACGGTACCGGCCATCGCACCGGATTTCACCAGCGCCATTGCTTCTGGCAGCGCATCCACGCCGAACACTGGAATAGAAGATTTGTTGTGTGCTTTCAGTGCTTCAACTGCGCCCATTGCCATTGCATCGTTGTTCGCAATAACGACTTCAATTTTGTTAGCATTCGGGCCGGACAGCCATGCGTCCATCTTATCTTTAGCCTGCGCGGTATCCCACATTGCAGTATCCAGCGCCAGTTGCTGGGTTTTCAGACCCTTGGCATTGAGTTCTTTGATAACGTAGGTAGTACGTGCTTCGGCATCCGGGTGGCCTGGTTCGCCTTTCAGCAGAACGAACTGTACCTGACCATCTTTGTTCAGATCCCAGTTCGGGTTTGCCGCCCAATGTTTAGCAATCAGGTCGCCCTGAATAACACCGGATTCTTTAGAGTCAGTCCCGACGTAGTAGGCTTTGTCGTAGCTATCCAGCGCTTTACGAGAAGGTTCTTTGTTGAAAAAGACAATTGGCACGTTCTGGCCGCGCGCTTTGTCAATTACCGTGCCCGCCGCAGCTGGGTCAACGAGGTTAATCGCCAGCGCTTTCACGCCTTTTGCCAACAGAACGTCAATCTGATCGTTTTGCTTGGACTGGTCATTCTGCGAGTCATTCATCAGCAACTGAACATCCGGCGCCGACTTGCCGTCTTTTTCGATAGCTTTGCGCACAACGGACATAAAGTTATCGTCATATTTATAGATCGTCACACCAATACGGGTATCGGCTGCGTGCGCTGTTGCACCGAAAAAGAGGCTGGCCATCAGGGCAGACAGGGTTAACACCTTCTTATTCATGGTATCTCCGGTTTTATTATGCAGGGTAGTTCAGATGATAATAATCGGCGGGCAGCGTTAAAAAAATGTTACTGCACGACGAAATTCACTGACGAAAATTTGTTCTTCCGTGTTGAGTAACGATCCAGGTTACGCTTTAATCTGTGTTTAACGGCCTTAAACGTTATAAAAAGTGATTAATCACCGTTACATTATGTTTCAAGCTGATAAACGCAGTCATCATAGCTATCGCAATGTTAACAATCTGTGAATTTACTCACAGATTGAAAACGGTTACATAGGATTAACTCTTTGGTTCGTGATGGGATGCACAAATTGCCGCTGCGCGACGGAATGGCGGCGTACCAGGGTTGGCATAAAACAGTGAGTGGCCTCACCGTCGAGCTTTCCAGCAGCACCAAGAAGCGCCAGTTCTGTAGCCTGTTTTGCCATAGAAACAATAGGATAACGGATAGTAGTTAATTGCGGATCGGTATAGCGAGCGATAGGGATGTCATCAAAACCTATCACTGACACCTGCTGCGGCACGGCGATACCGTTGTCTTTCAAAGCGCTCAGCGCCCCGGCTGCCATATTATCGTTATAGGCGAACACCGCTGTCAGACCAGCGTTGCGGCCAAGCAACTCAACCATTGCGGCTTCACCGCCCGGCATATCCGGTGAGCCGGTGCCCACCCAGCTATCC
Source organism: Kluyvera intermedia (assembly GCF_034424175.1). Taxonomy (NCBI): domain Bacteria; kingdom Pseudomonadati; phylum Pseudomonadota; class Gammaproteobacteria; order Enterobacterales; family Enterobacteriaceae; genus Kluyvera; species Kluyvera intermedia. Next base: position 1,684,308 of record NZ_CP139986.1, on the reverse strand, counting down.
AGTGCCACAATGCCCTGCTCTTGTAACGCACGCATCCACCCTTCCCGACGCAAATCATCATCTTCGATATGATGACTTGAGGAGAGGTAGCCAATGCGCTGGTGCCCATGATTAAGCAACATACGCGTGCCCATGAGCGCCCCGCTGACGTTATCAAGACAAACGCAGCGATGCGCATAACCCGGTACAAGGCGATTGATTAATACCATGCCCGGCATGTGTGCCATGAACTCACTGAGCTCACGGTCGCTGAGGGCTTTTGAGTGGACGATAAGCGCGCTACAGCGCTGGCGAATCAGCACCTCAATGGCGTTACGCTCTTTTTCTGCTTCATGGTAACTATTGCCGATCAGCACGTATTTTTGATGCTGCTGTGCCACCATATCGACGGCTTTGACCAGCGCCCCGAAAAAGGCGTCGGACACATCCATCACCACCACTCCGATGGTGTCACTAACCTGAGTAGCCAGCGCCTGAGCGTTAGCATTAGGTCGATATCCCAGCGACGAAACCGCTTTCATCACCGCGTCACGGGTATCCTGGCTTACCAACGCGCTGTTATTTAACACGCGGGAAACGGTGGCAACGGAAACGCCTGCCTGGCGTGCGACATCACGAATGGTGATCATACACACCGTCCGATAGAGAATTGCTGCATTTCACGTTACACCCCCTGAAGTCCTGCAAGAGCGTTATTTTGGCAGTGTCGATGCCGCAACTACGTGAGAGAGGTCACAGGGCTGGAAACGGTTACATCCGTTTTGTTAACTGTTGTGATCTGGATCGTTATCTAAATGTATTGCGAAATGATATCCCTGACGCACGCGCGGTCAATTGTCGCCATAGCCATTCAACCGGCCCCTGACGGAATTTTCGCAGCCACAGCGTTGAGAAAATAAGGTTAATCAGCCATACCGGAACCACAAACACCAGTAGCGTCAGGCGGTCAAACGCCATAAACAGGCCGAAATGATAAAAGAGTGTGGTGCAGATAAGCGTTTGTAACAGATAGTTGGTGAGCGCCATACGCCCCACGCACGCCACCGCGGCGGCAAGACGAGAGCGGCTGATTTGCGGCCAGTAGCCGTAGGCCAGTGCGGCATAGCCTAGCGTTTGAATCGGTGCACTGATTTCACGTGGCGCCTGAAGCAGAAACGCGCACCAGCGGTAGTCCCAATTAAGGTGCCATTGGGCAACAATCGCCGGCAGGTTTATCAACATCCCTAGCGGAATACATATTGCGGCACAGCGCCGATAGTGCCGCGGGCTAAACTGGCCTTTCAACCAACCGCAGCGCATCAATGCCGCACCGATTAACATCATTCCCGCCAGCTGCCAGCCGTATTGCGCCCCCAGCGCCAATAGATTTGCCGAGAGCATATCAGTGCGGTTACTGATAGCTTCCATACCGCCGTTGAGCTTCCAGTAGTGCTCATACATCAGGCTTGAGGCGTCCGGCATCCATGACCGGCTTTGGCCGGTATCGGCAATCAGCCCTAATAAGATCAGCACGCCAACACCCACCGCATAAAGCAGCACGCCGGTATTAAAGAGTGATTTGACGTCACGCGCTTCGCGCACCAGTCGCCAGCACACCAGGCCGACCAGCGAATAGGCCAGCAGAATATCGCCGTCCCAGAACAGCAGTCCGTGAATAAATCCGAGCAGTGCCAGCAGCGTCAGGCGGCTTTGGATCCACCGCGTGCCGCGCGGCAGCAATAGCTGTAGACCGGCGCCAAACAGCAGGGCAAAGAGGGTAAGGAATTTGACCTGAGCAAAAAGGTCGAGAATGGCCCACGTCCAGGCATCGCGCGAGGTAATCTCGCCGTACCAGGCAGGGTTAAGATAAGCGGCCTTTGGTAAACCAAAGGCGCTAATGTTTAGCAGCAGGATACCGAGTATGGCAACGCCGCGAATGAAATCCAGCGTGACGTTCCGCTCCATGTATCCTGCTCCATTTTCGTATTAGTTGTGGTGACGTACCGCGCGCAAGAACTCCTGGCGGGTATTCTGGCTGGACTTAAACAGCCCACCCAGCGACGTGGTGGTGGTGGCACTGGTGGCATCACGAATGCCGCGCGCTTTCACGCAGTAGTGCACCGCGTCAATGGAGACCGCCACGTTATTGGTCCCGAGCAGCGTTTGCAGTGCCGTCAGGATCTGTTGCGTCAGACGCTCCTGCACCTGCGGGCGCTGAGCGAAAAACTGCACGATACGGTTGATTTTCGACAGGCCAATCACCGACTCTTTTGGAATGTAGGCCACGGTCGCTTTACCGTCGATGGTCACAAAATGGTGTTCGCAGGTGCTGGTTAAGGTGATATCACGCACCGTGACCATCTCGTCAACCTTCATTTTGTTTTCGATAACGGTAATTTTCGGGAAATTGGCGTAATCAAGACCGGAGAAAATCTCATCCACATACATTTTGGCGATGCGACGTGGGGTTTCCATCAGGCTGTCATCACTCAAATCGAGATTCAGCAGTTGCATGATCTCGGTCATATGACCGGAAATCAGTTGCTTGCGGGTTTCGTTATCCATTTCGCGCACCGGTGGGCGCAACGGCGTTTCCAGGCCACGGGCGACTAGCGCTTCATGTACCAGTACCGCTTCTTTACTCAGTGATGACATCGTCTCTTCTCCTGCAGGCGTGGCGCTTTGCTTATGGGGCAAAGTTTGTTCTCATTGTGCGTGAGGTGACGCACAGAATCCAGTATTCGTAGTGATAATTATTGCAATCGGTATTATCTGTCAGGCTGAGGTCGCCAGACCAACGCCCCACCAACCAGTAGTGCAATAGCGGCAATGCCTAATGCGGGTTCAAGGCGTTGCGTCAACCATGTTGAGAGTGCCGAAGTCATTGGCCCGACTAACTGTCCTACGGCATAGCCGGTAGTCAGCAGCCCCGCCATATAGCGCGCATGGTGTGGCGCCAGTTCGCGACCGTATAATAAAGAAAGCTGAACGGCAGCAAGGAAGCCACCGCCCACCAGGAGCGCACCGCCAACCAACCCGCTCATTCCCGGTAGCAGCCAGGCTGCCAGTACACCAGCCCCCTGGAGCCACAGCACAATCGCCAGCCGCTGATAAGAGTGCCCTACCCCGCGCATGGCAATACTCAGTGCAATGCCGGTGGCGCCCGCCAGCCCGAAGATAGGCCAGATAAACTGAGCAAACAGGCTGTCAGGAAAACGCTGACTCGCCATTTGCGATAAAAAAGTGGCAGGCAAAATGTAGCCAAAACCGGCCAGGCTATAACTCCACACCAGTCGCCTTAGGTTGCTGGTCAATATCAGCGGCTGCGGCTGTTCACCGCTGCGATGCAGTTCGCCCGGACGCGGTAACCAGCGGCCAATCATCACCACCAGTAATAATGCCAGCACACCGTACAGCTGCCAGCCCGCCGCCGCACTCAGCGATTGCGCATGAATAAAAACGCCTAACAGACCGCTAAGGGCAATGCCCGCCCCTGGCCCGGCAAAGACCGCAGCGCTGAGCCCGGGTCTGGCATAATGCGCCAGCCGTTCGTTAACCCATGCCGCCGTCAGCACCATGGCCCAACCGCTCATGCAACCAATCACCAGACGTAGCGCGCCGTGCAGCCAGGCGTTATCCGCCAATGCCGAGAGAAAGGTCAGCGCCACGGCACCGATAATTCCCAAATACAGTCGCGCTTCGACGCCGCGACGTGTCCGCATCGCATCCCAAGCGCCTATCAGGTAGCCCAGATAGTTGAGCGCAGCCACCAGCCCTGCGCTTGTGAGCGTCAGTTGCCCCTGAGCTATCATCAGCGGCACCTGGGGGGTAAAGGCAAAGCGACCGATGCCCATGGTGGCGACCAGCACCAGAAAGCCGCTTAGCGCAATGCGTACCGGCATACAGCCTCAAATGTGAATGTAAAGTTATCTTTATGATGCAACATGTAGTGGTTATCCGGAAGTGAAAGTTACTCACCGCTGATGAATTATCTGTATGATGGGCCTATTAATTCTGACAAAAAACGCGAGGATCCCGCATGGAAATGCTCGAAGAGCACCGCTGTTATGGCGGCTGGCAGCAGCGCTGGCAGCACCATTCCACCACGCTAAATTGCCCGATGACCTTTAGCCTCTTTTTGCCACCGGACGGTAAAAAAAATCCCCCGCCGGTGCTGTACTGGCTCTCCGGCCTGACCTGTAATGACGAAAATTTCACTACCAAAGCGGGCGCACAGCGGGTGGCCGCAGAGCTTGGCATTGTGCTGGTCATGCCGGATACCAGCCCGCGCGGTGAAGGTGTCGCCAACGATGCGGGTTACGATCTTGGCCAGGGCGCCAGCTTTTATCTCAACGCCACCGAATCACCGTGGGCGGCGCATTTTCGCATGTATGACTATCTTCGCGACGAACTCCCGGCGCTGATTCAATCCCAATTCAACGTCAGCCCTCATTGCGCGATTAGCGGACATTCAATGGGTGGGCACGGCGCGCTAATGCTGGCACTGAAGAATCCGGGTAAATATTGCAGCGCGTCGGCTTTTGCGCCGATCGTCAATCCTTGCCGGGTACCGTGGGGACAGAAAGCTTTCGCCGCGTATTTGGGCGAGGATAAAACGCGTTGGGGGGAGTGGGACAGCACCGAGCTACTCCGCGCCAGCCATCACGCGGATGCTATCCCCATGCTGATTGACCAGGGCGATAACGATCAGTTCCTCGCCGACCAGCTACAACCTGCGGTATTTGCTGAAACGGCACGGCAGAAAGATTGGCCGCTGACGTTGCGCATTCAGCCGGGTTACGATCACAGCTATTACTTTATTGCCTCGTTTATTGAGGATCATTTGCGCTTCCACGCCGAGCATTTGTTGAAATAGCCTCAACCTGATGGGGCTCGTAGCCCTTCCCGGCGGCGCTGCGCTTGACCGGGCTACGATCGTGACTATTTGTATCCCTTCCCGGCGGCGCTGAGCTTGGCCGGGCTACGATCGTGACTATTTGTATCCCTTCCCGGCGGCGCTGCGCTTGGCCGGGCTACGATCGTGACTATTTGTAGCCCGGCCAAGCGTAGCGCCGCCGGGAGTGCTCGATTTAGAAGCGGTAATCCACCGCCATAAAGTAACGGCGTCCGTCTTCGTTATAGCTGTAGTCGTCACGCTGCAGGTCTTTATCCCCCAGGTTCAACACACCCGCACGTAATTTGATATCTTTCGTCGCCTGCCATGCGCCGCCCAAATCCCAGGTGGTGTAGCCGCCCGGTGTTTTCGAGGTGGCGCTCACCGCACGCTGCTGGCCGGTGTATCTTGCCGCCAGATAGAACGACCAATCCTGTACCGGTGTCCAGTCCAGACGCCCATTACCGGTATGGAACGGCAGCTCCTTAAGCGGTTTATCGCCGCCATCGCTCAGGTCACGACCATCGTTATAAGTATAGTTCAGCGACATTTTCCACTCATCGCCAAACGGCACCTTCAACTCCGTCTCCACGCCGCGGATACGCGCTTTGTTGACGTTGTAGTAGGCGAACACCGGCACGCGCTTACCGCTGCTGTTGGTATCAAAACCGACAAAGTTTGAGTAGCCAGGCGCATCGTTGATGTTCGCAGTACGGGTGATATTGATCATGTCATCAATATCGTTCTGGAAGGTGGTGATGTTCGCCTGTACGCCATCCAGCCAGCCTTCTTCGCCCTGATAGTACAGGCCGATTTCATAGCTCTCACTGGTTTCGGGTTTCAGATCCGGGCTACCGACAATCCGGCAACCGCCACGACAAGAGTTCGTTGCCCAGTCTGGGCTAAGTTGCAGCAGAGATGGCGCTTTAAACGCAGTCGCCCAGCCGCCTTTGACGGTGATGGTATCAGTCGCGGTGTAAACGAGGTACGCACGCGGGCTCCAGTGATCGCCGTAGGTTTGGTGATCGTCCATACGGATACCGGTGGTCAGCGCCAGCGGCTCGAAGATACGCCACTCATCTTCAATGAACAGCGCGTACTGGCTAGCAGATGTTTCGGTGCTCGTGCCACGCGTCAGGTTGACCGGATCGCTTAATTTATCGTGACGCCATTCGCCACCAAAGGTCACCAACTGATTAATCACGCCCAACGGCAGCACATATTTGCCATCAATAGTGTTGCTTTCGGTGGTGATCTCACTGCTGTTGCCCTGGTTTTTGTTAGCCACTTTTTCGCCATAATACTTCAGCTCGCTAGTGCCCAAATCCCAACGGCCATTATGGCTTAAAGAGTAGTTCTGGCGCTCAATGCGGTTTTGGTCGAGGGAGTCGGAATCTCTATCCTGGCGGTCAAAGCCGTAACCGGCGGTGATATCGTTGTTTTCATTTGGCGTCCACGCAAACTCAACGTTAGCATCGCGGCTGGTAAACCCTTCGATACGCGGCGTTTCACCCGTGGTACTGGTGCTGGAGAGTTGCTGATCGTCTTTCTCACGCTTAGACAGGCTACCGAACGCTTTCATCCCTAGCAGGCCATCCACCAGCGGGCCAGAAGTGTAGAACTGACCGTTCCACGTATCGCCACGGTCACGATGTTCCTGGATAGTGGTATCCGCAGTGACGCTACCCGTCCATTTGGTGCCAATTTTCTTGGTAATGATGTTCACCACGCCGCCCAGCGCATCGGAGCCGTACAGTGAAGACATTGGGCCACGCACCACTTCGATACGTTCGATGGCGTCTACCGGGATCCAGTTCAGGTCGAAGTCGTTGTGGCGAAAGACGGCGTTGCGGGAGTTCACGCGTTTGCCGTCAATAAGGATCAGGGTATAGCTGCTGTCAAGGCCACGAATACTGACGCCTTGACGGTTATCCCCTTCATTAGTGAGCTGTACGCCCGGCACTTCCTTCAGTACATCTTTCAGGTTTTGTACCGGTTTACGCTTCAGGTCTTCTTCGGTAATCACACTGATGCTGGCAGGCGCATCCTTCACGCTTTGCTCGGTGGCCGCTGCCGTCACGACCATAACTTCATTATCATCCGCAGCGCTTACAGGCAGCGCCAGGGACATTACGGACGCGCACAGCCCGCCCCGAACCAAGGGGTTTAACCTAAACATTCCATATCTCCATGAGGTGAATACTAAATCAAAACAAAGGGGTCTTACTCACAGGTGCTACTTCAACGCCGCTAACCGCGGCCTGTTTTTTGCAGATGTGGCTAGTCCCCTCAGCCTGTTATCCAGTCAGGAGAGGAAGTGGCTTCATCCATTTGTATGGGACAAGATGATAAACGTAATGATAACAATTATCAATTCAGGTTATTTAAAGTTATGTCAATGCGTAAACAATTACGTCTAATAATTCACATACAGGCGAAAAAAAACCTCTCCGAAGAGAGGTTTATGATGTGTCGCTGACCACAGATTATTGCTTAAAACGCCCCGGGAAGTGCATTTCGCTATAGCGAACGAAGTGCGTACCACGGCTGAATTTGTAGCCAAACCAGATAATCAGGAACAGCGGGATACCAATATAGGTCGCCGCAACGCCGCCCCAGTCGATGGTATCTGACAAGAACGCTTCATAGTTCTGGCCCAGAGTGATAATCAGGCACAGTACGAAAGCGAAAATTGGCCCCAGCGGGAAGAACCCGGAACGGTACGGCAAATCGTTAATATCGTGTCCCTGCATCACATAACCGCGACGGAAGCGGTAATGGCTAATCGCAATCCCCAACCAGGCGATAAAGCCGGTCATGCCTGAGGTATTCAGCAACCACAGGTAAACGGTCTGGTTGCCAAACATAGACGTCAGGAAGCACAGGCCCGCAATCACCGTCGTGGCATACAGTGCATTACGCGGTACGCCGCCACGAGACAGTTTGGCGAAAATACGCGGCGCTTTGCCATCACATGCCAGGGTGTAGAGCATACGGGTAGAGGCATACATCCCGGAGTTACCCGCCGACAGCACGGCCGTCAGAATAACCGCGTTCATCACCGCCGCCGCAGACAGCAGACCCGCGTGCTGGAAGACCAGGGTGAACGGGCTGACGGAAATATCTTTCACGTCATTACGCAGTAAGCTTGGATCGGTGTACGGAATAATCAGGCTGATAATCAGGATTGCGAACACATAGAACAGCAGGATTCGCCAGAATACCTGACGGACTGCACGCGGAATGTTCTTCTCCGGATCTTCAGATTCGCCCGCCGCGATACCGATAAGTTCAGTCCCCTGGAAGGAGAAACCGACAATCATCGCCACACCGATCATCGCGGAAAAACCGCCAGCGAATGGCGCATCACCGGTAGTCCAGTTGCTCCAGCCAACCGGCTGCGCACCTTTAAAGATACCGAGGATCATCATGACGCCCACGATGATAAAGATGATAACGGTGGTCACTTTAATCAGCGAGAACCAGTATTCTGCTTCACCGAAGCCTTTCACTGAGATGTAGTTCAGCAGGAAAATGACGCACAGGAACAGCGCACTCCAGATCCAGCCCGGGGTGTCCGGGAACCACCAGTTCATCACCAGCTGTGCCGCCACCAGGTCAACGGCGATAGTCACCGCCCAGTTGTACCAATAGTTCCAGCCCAGCGCGAAACCAAAACCTTCTTCAACATAGTTCTGGCCGTAGGTGGAGAACGAACCGGATACCGGCATATACGCCGCCAGTTCGCCCAGACTGGTCATCAGGAAGTACACCATCAGGCCAATCAGAATATAGGAAAACAGTGCGCCGCCTGGACCCGCCGCGGAAATGGTTGCACCAGATGCAACAAAAAGACCTGTACCGATGGAGCCACCGATGGCGATCATCGTCAGGTGACGCGCCTTGAGTTCGCGACGTAACGCGGGCGCTTGTGTGGTTTTTGATTCGGAACCCATGTGAAAATGCTATCCATCCAAAAAATGAGGCGAGATTGTAGCAGACGATCTGCGCATTTCACGGCAGAAATGCGCAGTTATAAGAGAGCTTCATGATTGCGCCCTTATTATAAGTAAAGCACCCGCTGCCTGATTTAGATATCGCAGTAGTGAAGAAAACGCTTTAGCGCGTTAGAGAGATGCTTCTGCCGGTGATGAATCCGCCACAGGGTGCGGCTTAACGTTGGTAATGGAATGGCCACTTCTACCAGCGAACCAACCGCTAGCTGTTCGGCAATCACCCGGCGGGATAAACAGCTGATGCCTAAGTCATGGCGCACGGCATGTTTGATGGCTTCGGAGTTGCCAAGCTCCATGCCCATCTGGAATTGCGGCAAATGGGAAAGCAGCAGGTAATCAACAATCTCCCGCGTACCTGACCCTTTTTCTCGCAGGATCCATGGTGCTTTTGCCAACGTATCTAGCGTGACCTCACCGGTTATCCAGGCGCTGTCAGGCGCGCAGAATACCACCAATTCATCATCGAGCCACGGTTCGGCAATAATGTCCGCCGAGTGGCATGGCCCTTCAATCAGTCCGATATCAACGCGAAAATCCGCCACCGCGTTAATCACATCCTGACTATTACCGACGCTCATCTCCAGCGGCAATGTGGGGAAATCCTTGCGATAACGCGCGATGACCTCCGGCAGAATATAGTTACCGATGGTGCTACTGGCATAGACCCGGATAGCCCCGTTATCTTCGCGAAACAGTTGTTCTATTTCGCCCGCCTGCTCTAGTAGCGCGAGCGCGCGCGGGTATAACAAGCGCCCATGTTCATTCACGACCAGGCGCTTTCCGACCCGGTCAAACATCTGCACCCCAAGCTGACCTTCGAGGTCAGTCAGCGCCGCACTGACCGCCGATTGTGACAGTGCCAGCATCTGCGAGGCCTGCGTGGTGGAGCCGCTTTTTAGCACCTCAGCAAAAACTTCTAATTGCCGCAGCGTGATATGCATATGTCTTCAGCCTGTCAGGGCCGCCCTTACCAGTTATTACGATTAATTATAAATATATAATCAATTTTATCTTTAAGCCAGTCGAGCGTAATCTTTTAGCCAGACAAAGGAGAAGGTTATGACACAAGTCACCTTACAGACGCATCATCATCGTAGTATCAAACACTTTATTCCTGGGCTCGCGCTCACCGCAGTCATCACCGGCGCGGCGGTATGGGCAGGTAGCGTACCGGCGATTGCGGGTGCGGGGATGAGCGCGCTGACGCTGGCTATTTTATTCGGGATGGTCATCGGTAACACGGTATATCCGAAACTATGGCAGTCGTGCGATGGCGGGGTCGTTTTCGCCAAGCAGCATTTATTAAGACTGGGGATTATCCTGTATGGCTTCCGTCTGACTTTTGCCCAAATTGCTGACGTTGGCGTCAGCGGCATCATCATTGACGTTCTGACACTAACCAGCACGTTCTTCATCGCCTGTTGGTTAGGACAGAAAGTCTTCGGGCTGGATAAACATACCAGTTGGCTGATTGGTGCCGGGAGCAGTATTTGCGGTGCAGCAGCGGTATTGGCAACAGAACCAGTGGTCAAAGCTGAGGCCAGCAAAGTGACGGTCGCCGTAGCAACGGTGGTGATTTTCGGTACGCTGGCGATTTTCCTCTATCCCGCTATGTACCCGCTGCTTGCACACTGGTTTAGCCCGGAAACCTACGGGATTTATATCGGCTCCACCATGCATGAAGTGGCGCAAGTAGTCGCAGCCGGTCATGCGATTAGTCCGGAAGCAGAAAACGCTGCGGTGATAGCCAAAATGCTGCGTGTGATGATGTTAGCGCCGTTCCTGCTGTTTATGGCGGCCCGCGTCAAAGCACTGGCTCCGGCTAACGCAGAGCAGAAAAGCAAAATCACCATTCCGTGGTTTGCCATTCTGTTTATCGTGGTGGCTATCTTTAACTCGTTCCACCTGCTGCCACAAAGCGTGGTGCAGATGTTGATTACGCTCGACACCATCCTGCTGGCGATGGCGATGGCAGCGCTGGGGGTGACGACCCACATTAGCGCGCTGAAAAAAGCCGGTGCTAAACCGCTGCTGATGGCGCTGGTTCTGTTCATTTGGCTGATTGTCGGTGGTGCCGCGATTAACGTGGGTATTCATTCCGTGATGGCATAAAGGAACACGACTCAGCACGACCAACCCGCTATACTCTCCCCTTTTGAGTATGGCGGGTTTAACGATATGAAATACATTGGAGCGCACGTCAGCGCCGCTGGCGGTTTAGCTAATGCCGCGATTCGCGCCGCAGAAATCGAAGCGACCGCATTCGCCCTGTTCACCAAAAACCAGCGCCAGTGGCGTGCGGCACCGTTAACCACTGAGATCATCGACGATTTCAAAGCCGCTTGTGAAAAGTATCACTACACTCCAGCACAAATTCTCCCCCATGACAGCTATCTGATTAACCTTGGTCACCCGGTTGAAGAGGCGCTGGAGAAATCCCGCGAAGCCTTTATCGACGAACTGACGCGCTGTCAGCAGCTTGGGCTGACGTTGCTGAACTTCCACCCGGGCAGTCACCTATTACAGATTGAGGAAGACAAGTGTCTGGCGCGCATTGCCGAGTCGATCAATATCGCCCTGTCGCAAACCGAAGGGGTTACGGCGGTGATTGAGAATACCGCTGGGCAAGGCAGCAATCTTGGCTTTAAGTTTGAGCATCTGGCGGCGATCATCGACGGCGTTGAGGATAAGTCCCGCGTCGGCGTGTGTATCGACACCTGTCACGCCTTTGCCGCTGGCTATGACCTACGCACCAGCGAAGCTTGTGCCGAAACCTTTGCTGAATTTGAGCGCATCGTGGGCTTTAACTATCTGCGCGGCATGCACTTGAACGACGCCAAAAGCGCATTCGGCAGTCGCGTTGACCGTCACCACAGTTTGGGTGAAGGTAATATTGGTCATGATGCCTTCCGCTGGATTATGCAGGACAATCGTTTTGACGGTATTCCGCTGGTATTAGAAACCGTTAACCCGGATATCTGGGCGGAAGAGATTGCCTGGCTGAAGGCGCAGCAGACTGAGACTGCGGCTGCCTGATTGTCCAGAATTCCCCGGCGGCGCTGCGCCTGGACGGGCTACCGACGGTGAACATAAAAAAAGGGCCGAATCATCGGCCCTTTTTTGTTGGCAGCGAGGCTTATGCTTTCGCAGCCACCTCACCTTCCGGACGTTTCAGCACAGCGTAAGCCAGACCTGCAATCAGCGTACCGGCCACAATCGCCACCAGGTAACCGAGTACCGGCGTAATCGCACCCGGGATCAGCAGGACGAACAGGCCGCCGTGCGGTGCCATCAGTTTCGCACCAACTGCCATCGAGATAGCACCGGTCACTGCGCCGCCGACGATACAGCAAGGCAGAACACGCATTGGGTCACGCGCCGCGAACGGAATCGCCCCTTCAGAGATAAAGCACAGACCCAGAACCAGCGCCGCTTTACCACCTTCACGTTGACCTTTGTCGAACTTGTTACGCGCAACCAGCGTGGCAATACCCATCGCCAGCGGTGGCACCATACCGGCCGCCATAATCGCCGCCATCGGCGCATAGGTTTGGGTACTCAACAGGCCCACACCAAAGGCATATGCCGCTTTGTTTACCGGGCCACCCATATCGGTACACATCATCGCGCCGAGAATTGCCCCCAACAGTACCGCATTCGCGGTGCCCATGGTTTGCAGCCAGTGGGTCAGCCAGTTCAGCAGTGCCGCAACCGGCGTACCGATGAGGTAGATCATCGCCAGACCAACAATCAGGCTGGAAACCAGCGGGATAATCAGAATAGGCTTCAGCGCTTCCATGCTCGGTGGCAGTTTCAGCTTGGTGCTAATCAAACGTGCGACATAACCGGCCAGGAAGCCCGCAATGATACCGCCAATAAAGCCGGAACCACCGCTGACGGCCAACATACCACCGATAAGACCTGGGGTCAGACCCGGACGGTCAGCGATGGAGAAAGCAATAAAGCCCGCCAGCACAGGGACCATCAAGGCAAAGGCTGAACCGCCGCCAATTTGCATCAGCGCCGCCGCCAGCGTGCCTTTCACTTCAAAGGCTTTAATACCGAATGCGAAGGAGAGCGCGATACACAGACCGCCCGCAACAACCATCGGCAGCATATAAGATACGCCGGTCAGCAGGTGACGATATGCTCCACCACCGCTCTCTTTCTTCGCGCTATCGGCAGGTGATTTCTGCCCAGTTGGCTGATAAGGCTTCGCCTCAACCACGGCTTTATCCAGTTCCTGCGCGGTTTTCTTCAGCGCCAGACCGGTCGTGGTGCGGTACATCGGTTTACCAGCAAACTTCGCCAGATCGACTTCGATATCCGCCGCCACAATCACCAGATCCGCTTGGGCAACTTCTTCTGGCGTAATAGCATTACCCGCACCCACGGAACCACGGGTTTCTACTTTCACCCACAGGCCGCGTTTTTTGGCTTCGGTTTCAATCGCTTCTGCCGCCATAAAGGTATGCGCGACACCAGTCGGACAGGCGGTTACGGCAACAATGCGTTTCACCGCACCGGTCGCTGTTGGCTCAGCCTGCGCTGGCGCTTCGTACGGTAAAGCGTGTGATTTTGCTTCGCTCAGGAACAGTTCAGGGTGCGCAACCGCACGGTTGATGTCGCCGAGGTAAACCTGTTTGCCCACCAGCGCAGTATCAACTGGCAGTGTGGATCCCAATACGATCGCCAGGTCGGCGTCATTTGGGTTATCAATCAACTCCAGATGCGCTTTCTGCGCAGCTGTTCCCAGCAGGGTCTTCGCCATATAAGCGCGAGCCTGTCCGAGTTTGGCATCGATAATCAGCAGCGTTTTCATACGCCTCTCCCGCTGTTAGTTAAAAGGTTTCAGGTCGACACGCGCCATCATCGCGGCCAACTGGGTACGATCAGTAATGCCGACGTTACTCTGGCTAACTGCCAGCGCCGCGACTGCCGTTGCCAAACGAAGTGTGTGCTCGCTGGATTCACGCATCAGCAGACCATAAATCAGGCCACCAACCATTGAATCTCCGGCACCCACTGTGCTGACAACTTCCATTGAAGGCGGCTTGGCAATCCACTCGCCGGAAGCATTAACCCACAGCGCGCCTTCAGCGCCGAGTGAGATAACCACGTGAGCGATACCTTGCTCGCGCAGCGCGTGTGCAGCATCAATCACGTCTTTCATTTCAGGCAGCTTGCGGCCTGCCCAGATCTCCAGCTCACGACGGTTTGGTTTGACTAACCACGGCGCAGCTTTCAGGCCGGCCACCAGCGCTTCACGGCTGCTGTCGAAAATAATGCATGGACACTGGCTGCGCAGACGCGTCATCCAGTCGGTGAATGCCTCTGGGCTCACGCCGGCTGGCAGACTGCCGCTGACGCACACCATGTCGAACTGACCCAGCCAGCTCAGAGAATCGTTAACAAAACGCTCCCAGTCTGCTGGCGTCACTTCAAAGCCGGAGAAGTTGAAATCGGTGACTTCACCGTCTTTCTCGGTCAGCTTAACGTTAATACGGGTACGGCCCTGCACCACCTGGAAACGGTTAGCGATGCCCAGCTCGCTGAACAGTTGCTGAAAGCCGTCCTGGTTGTCTTTGCCCAGGAAGCCACCGACGGTGACGTCGATACCTAAATCCTTCAGCACTTTTGCCACGTTGATGCCTTTACCGGCTGCATGCAGCCCGGTGGTGCGCACGAGGTTCACTTCACCGCGTTCAACTTCTGGCGTAAACCCTACCAAATCATAGGCCGGGTTTAAGGTAATTGTGGCTACTCTTCTGCTCATTTATGCGCCCTCCCCAAGGCCTGAAGCAATTGCTTCGCCAATGGCGTCCAGCGCCTGACGAGCATCATCACCCTGAGCGGTAAAGCGCAGACGATGACCTTTTTTAACACCCAGCGCGACGACCTTCATCAGGCTACGTCCGTTGGCAGGTTTACCGCTGCCGTCAAGATTGGTGACGGTAATGTCGCTGGTAAACTGTTTAATCGTATTCACCAGCATGGTGCCAGGACGCGCATGCAGGCCGTGTTCGTTACGGATAACGAACTCTTCGCTCAGCACATCTTCCGCGGCAGCGTCATCACTGGTCAGCAGCGCCAGCAGCGTGGCGGCGTCGGCTTTCAGCAAGCGTTCAGCTTTATTGTCCAGCAGCAGATTGACCAGACGGTTCAGCACGGCGGTTGGCTGTGCATCAGCCATAGCGACGGTAATCAATACCGCGGCGGTTGCCTCACCCACGGTGAATGGCGTTGCCGCACGGCTAACCGCAATGGCGCTACGCTGGTTACCTTCCGCACTGTCGCTAAGCCAGATACCCTGCCCCAGATTCAGCGGTTGTTCGTTAATAACACGGGCAACAAAGTTGGCATCAACCGCACCAGCTTCTTTTAAACGCGCGGCATTCAACGCCTGTAATGTCACCAGGTCGCTCGCGGCGACATCCAGCGACAACATCTCGTTATCCAGTTTCAGCGATTCGCTTTGCTTTTCGCCCATCAGCAGCGCGCGCAGCTCTTCCGCCGTGGTGGCGGTTTTCAGCTGTTCAGCGACAGCGTCGTCACTCAGCACATGCGTCAGCTGACGCAGCAGGCCAAGGTGTTCGTCAGAGCTTGCGGCAATACCGATAGCCACGTACGCAGTTTGCCCTTCACCCCAGGTAACACCCTGCGGGAACTGGTAAACCTGGACGCCGGTTTTCAATACCTGATCGCGGGTATCGGTGGTGCCGTGCGGAATGGCAATGCCATTACCGAGGAAAGTGGAGGTTTGTTGCTCACGCGCCAGCATACCGGCAACGTAACCATCCGCCACGTTGCCTGCGCTAACGAGCGCTGCAGCAACCTGCCGAATAGCTTCTTCTTTATTCGCGGCCTGCTGGCCGGGATGAATATCCTGAACAGTTAACTGGAACATGGTTCCCCTCGCTCTTCGAATTGAATCGATTCAGCTTTTGTGAGAAAAAATCGCCGTACTTAGCGAACCTGATGCTGAAGACGACGCTGAAACGTTTCAATAATTTTGTGCCTTTCTTAATCAGCCTGCAAGTTATGCCGTAAAATTGATCGCAAAAATCAGATCTACAGCACATTTCATTAGCATTATCGCCACATCTGCTGAAGCCAAAAATGGGTTCAGGTGATAGCGTCAGCAAGACGTAAGCTAATTTTTGAAATGGTTTTTTATTTTTCAGTGCCTAATTTGATTTAGGTTACTGTTCATTTTCTGAGTCGCGGCGTAAACTCCCCGCCTCTCCTAAAGTGACCGATAAAACAACATGCAAAACAGTACCGCCGCCGCCCCTCGGCGCTCGTTTGATTTCACGTCATCATCATTTCTGATTGTCGCTTTTTTAACCGGCATCGCTGGCGCGTTACAGACGCCAACGCTGAGTTTATTCCTGAGTAATGAAGTCCACGTTCGCCCAGCAATGGTGGGATTCTTCTTTACCGGTAGCGCGATTATTGGCATTTTGGTCAGCCAGTTTCTGGCGGGGTATTCGGATAAACGCGGCGACCGTAAAAATCTGATCGTCGGCTGTTGTCTGCTTGGCGTACTGGCCTGTGTTCTGTTCGCCTGGAACCGTAACTACTTTATCTTGCTGTTTGTCGGCGTTTTCCTCAGCAGTTTTGGCTCAACCGCCAACCCACAAATGTTCGCCCTTGCCCGCGAACACGCTGATAAAACGGGCCGCGAAGCGGTGATGTTCAGCTCAATTATGCGTGCCCAAGTGTCTCTGGCGTGGGTTATTGGTCCGCCGCTGGCCTACGCGCTAGCCATGGGTTTTAGCTTCACGGTGATGTACCTGTCCGCGGCGGTGGCGTTTGTGGTTTGCGGAGCGATGGTCTGGTTTTTCCTGCCAACCATGCGCAAAGAAAAAATGTCAGCTAACGGCGCAATTCAGGCGCCGCGATCTAATCGCAAAGATACCCTGCTGCTGTTTGTTATCTGCACGTTGATGTGGGGCACCAACAGCCTCTATATCATCAATATGCCGCTGTATATCATCAACGAACTGCACCTGCCGGAGAAACTGGCTGGGGTCATGATGGGCACCGCTGCCGGTCTTGAAATCCCCACTATGTTGATTGCAGGCTATTTTGCTAAACGTCTCGGGAAACGCTTCCTGATGCGCATCGCGGCGGTGGCGGGCCTTCTCTTCTATATCGGCATGTTGACCTTTAATAGCCCGGCGCTGCTGTTAGCCATGCAGCTACTGAACGCCATTTACATCGGTATTCTCGGTGGGATTGGGATGCTTTATTTCCAGGATTTGATGCCGGGGCAAGCCGGTTCAGCCACCACGCTGTATGCCAATACCTCACGCGTGGGCTGGATTATCGCCGGTTCGCTGGCAGGGATCGTGGCTGAAATCTGGAACTACCACACGGTATTCTGGATTGCGCTGGTGCTGTGCGTCAGCACGATTGTTTGTCTGACCCGAATTAAAGACGTTTAGGGCGCAGTCAACGCTTCCAGATGTAACAACCAGGTCATCGCTTCGATTCGGGTTGCGCCGCACATATCAGATGCCGGTTGCAGCCCAGCGCACACTTTCGGGCGCAAAGGTGAGCCAAAGATTTTACAACGTTGAAGTTCATCTAATTGAATGCATGGCGTATTAGCAGGTTTGCCATGCGGCATACCCGGAATCGGACTGGATATAGAAGGTGCGGTGCAGCAAGCGCCGCAGTCTGGACGACATTCCATCGCGGGCTCTGGATTTGAGGATTGAGTCAGTTGTGGCGCACAGTACCACCTTTTGGTCAGCGATGGCAAAAGCCTTTAATTCCTCTTGCCTGAAACGCCCGGCACGAGTACTTTTACGCGATATTTTCGACACCCTTTTCACAGGATAACTGCAATGCCAAGAGCGAACGAAATCAAAAAAGGTATGGTGCTGAATTACAACGGCAAGCTGCTGATTGTAAAAAACATTGATATTCAGTCACCGAGCGCCCGTGGCGCGGCAACGCTGTACAAAATGCGTTTTTCCGACGTCAGCACCGGTCTGAAAGTGGAAGAACGCTTTAAAGGCGACGACATGGTCGATACCGTGACCTTAAACCGCCGCTTCGTTGACTTCTCTTACATTGATGGCAACGAGTACGTGTTCATGGATAAAGAAGACTATACCCCGTATATCTTCGCTCACGATCAGATTGCTGATGAACTGCAGTTCATCCCAGAAGGTGGTATGCCGGATATGCAGGTTCTACTGTGGGACGGCCAGGTTCTGGCGCTGGAATTGCCGCAGACGGTGGATCTGGAAATCACCGAAACCGCACCGGGCATTAAAGGGGCTTCTGCAAGCTCCCGTACTAAACCTGCTACCCTGACCACCGGTCTGGTTGTTCAGGTGCCTGAGTACCTGACCACCGGTGAGAAAATTCGCGTTCATATCGAAGAAAAACGCTATATGTGCCGCGCGGACTAATCACGACACCCGGAGTCGATGCTAGCGGCATCTCGTCCGGGCCAGCGGGCGTAGCCGGCATCCGGCAACGTGCACTGTTATGCCTGATGGCGCTGCGCTTATCAGTCCTGCGATAGCGCGCATGGGTAGCACTGCCGAGCGAATGCGACGCCGGGATGAAGCACCGCACATCGCCCCATAAAAAAGGACAGCCGTTTGGCTGTCCTTTTTTGTTGCTGCCAGATACTCCACACGGGCAAGCTTCGAGGCCCAAAGCCGCACCAGTGTGAAGAGAAATCCTCGATTACAGCAGGTCGCGGAATTTGGTCATTTTCAGCGCCAGTTCAACGCCGCGCACTTCCGCCAACCCTTTCAGGCGACCAATCGCCGAGTACCCCGGGTTGGTTTTCTTCTTCAGGTCGTCCAGCATTTGGTGACCGTGGTCAGGACGCATTGGAATTGGGCGCAGATCGCCCGCTTTCTTACGGCGTTGCTCTTCGGTCAAAATCGCGTCAACAACCGCCACCATGTTTACATCACCCTGTAAGTGTGCGCCTTCATGGAAGGTTTTCGGGTTTTCTTCACGGCAGGTCGAACGCAGGTGCGTAAAGTGGATACGATCGCCAAAAGTCTCGATCATTTTCACCAGATCGTTGTCTGCGCGTACGCCGTAAGAACCGGTACACATGGTAAAACCGTTATTAATACTGTCGACGGTCTCTTTCAACCACTGCATATCTTCAATGGTAGAGATAATGCGTGGCAGACCGAGGATTGGACGCGGTGGATCGTCCGGATGAACGGCCAGACGTACGCCCGCTTCTTCAGCAACCGGCACAATCGCACGCAGGAATACGGCCATATTTTCACGCAGCTGATCTTTGCTGATGTGATCGTATTCCGCCAGACGCGCGCGGAACTGGTCAAGGGTATACCCCTCTTCCGCACCAGGCAGGCCCGCGATGATGTTGCGGGTCAATTTGGTGACTTCCGCTTCGCTCATCGCATTAAAATAGGCCAGCGCCTGACGTTGTTCTTCGTCGGTATAATCGTTTTGCGCACCGTTACGTTTGAGGATATGCAGTTCGAATGCGGCAAAGGCAATCTGATCAAAACGCAGGGCTTTAGAGCCGTCTGCCAGCGTGTACTCAAGGTCGGTACGCGTCCAATCGAGGATTGGCATGAAGTTGTAGCACACGGTATCAATACCGCACACCGCGAGGTTACGGATGCTCTGCTGATAGTTAGCAATCCAGGTCTGGCACTGGCCAGAGCCGGTTTTGATATCTTCATGCACCGGGATACTTTCAACGACCGACCAGGTCAGCCCTTTTTCAGCCAGCACAGCCTGACGCTGTTTAATTTCGTCAACAGGCCATACCTGACCGTTAGGAATGTGGTGCAAAGCCGTTACAACACCCGTTGCGCCAGCCTGACGCACATCATCAAGAGATACCGGATCGTTCGGGCCGTACCAACGCCAGGTTTGTTCCATTGCCTCACCTCAAATAAAGTTGTTATACCAATAAAATCACCGTTAATGACGACTACCATACAGGCTTATTTATGACGGTCAAACAATCCGCCTGGATTGATTGATCCAGCTCACATTAACGCGATAAATACGGCACACCAATTTGATTTGCTGTCATATAACTTTACACTGCCGACGTTAATTAATGGTTAATCGGATGTGTAGATAATGAAGACAATAGCCTCCAGCACCCTTCCCGCAAACGTGCAGTTACCACAATATGCCAGGCAACAACTACGTTCGCGCATTGTGCACTTCGGTTTTGGTGCCTTTCATCGTGCGCACCAGGCGTTGCTGACCAACCGAGTACTGAATCAGCACGGTGGCGACTGGGGCATTTGTGAAATTAGCCTGTTCAGCGGCGATGTACTGATGAGTCAGCTGCGTCAGCAGGATCATCTGTTTACCGTGATGGAAAAAAGCGCAGCCGGTAACCAGCCGATTATCGTTGGTGCGGTGAACGAGTGTCTGAACGCTAAGCTGGACTCATTGGCGGCTATTATCGAAAAATTCTGCGAACCGCAGGTGGCGATTGTGTCATTGACCATCACCGAGAAAGGCTATTGCATCGACCCGGCAACAGGGCATCTGGATCTGACTCAGCCGCGCATCATTCACGATCTCCATTCACCGACGGAGCCTCATTCTGCGCCCGGGATCCTCGTTGAAGCCCTGCATCGCCGCCGCGAACGCGGTCTGCCAGCATTTACCGTTCTCTCCTGCGATAACATTCCCGACAACGGTCACGTGGTGAAAAACGCGGTGCTGGATATGGCTAAGC
The DNA here is from genome assembly GCF_034424175.1 of Kluyvera intermedia. Taxonomy (NCBI): domain Bacteria; kingdom Pseudomonadati; phylum Pseudomonadota; class Gammaproteobacteria; order Enterobacterales; family Enterobacteriaceae; genus Kluyvera; species Kluyvera intermedia. The sequence goes on along the minus strand of NZ_CP139986.1, from coordinate 1,663,697 downwards.
AGCGTTCCCCGCAGCTAGCAAACTGGATTGCTGAACATGTCAGCTTTCCGGGCACCATGGTTGACCGTATCGTTCCCGCCGCAACCAAAGACTCACTGGCGGAAATCACCCGCGAGCTCGGCGTAGAAGATCCGTGCGCCATTAGCTGCGAACCGTTTATTCAGTGGGTAATAGAAGATAACTTCGTCGCCGGTCGCCCGGATTGGGGCAGCGTTGGCGCACAGATGGTCGATGATGTTCTCCCGTGGGAAGAGATGAAGCTACGCATGCTAAACGGTAGCCATTCATTCCTCGCGTATCTGGGCTATCTGGCGGGCTATGCGCACATCAGCGACTGTATGCAGGATGCCTCATTTCGTCGTGCCGCGCGCCATTTGATGATGGCGGAACAGGCGCCGACATTACGCATCACCCATGTTGATTTCGATGCCTATGCCGACAGTCTGATTGAGCGTTTCAGTAACCCGGCATTGCAGCACCGCACCTGGCAAATCGCCATGGACGGCAGTCAAAAGCTTCCCCAGCGGTTACTTGACGGTATTCGTATCCATCTAAACGAAGGCTCTCGCTGGTCGCTGCTGGCGCTGGGTGTTGCCGCCTGGATGCGCTATGTCAGCGGCACGGACGATGCCGGGAATACCATTGATATCCGCGACCCACTGGCTGAAAAAATTCACAACCTTGTGAGCAACAGCAGCAATGACAGCCGCGTCGAAGCGTTACTGACCTTACAGGAAATTTTTGGTCGCGACCTACCCGCCAATCCGCAATTCGTGCAGGCAATTGAAGGCGCATGGCAAACGCTGGTTCAGCAAGGTGCCCGTCAGGCGCTGTTGACCGCACTTAACGGATAACGCAAATCCCCCCTCGGTGAGTCAGCGCAGGTTGGCTCACCGGAAAGCTTTGCTTTGCGTCACGTTTTCGCCAGGATAAAGTTGTCGCGTTAATACTCTTTATCCTCTGGAGTTTTCGTGACTAAAACCAATCTAATTACCGGCTTTCTCGGCAGCGGGAAAACGACCTCTATCCTCCACCTGCTCGCCCATAAACCCGCCGACGAAAAATGGGCCGTACTGGTCAATGAGTTTGGCGAAGTCGGTATCGACGGCGCGCTATTAGCCGATAGTGGAGCCTTACTCAAAGAGATCCCCGGTGGCTGTATGTGCTGCGTCAATGGTCTGCCGATGCAGGTGGGTTTGAACACCCTGCTACGCCAAGGCAAACCTGACCGTCTGCTGATTGAGCCCACGGGCCTTGGTCACCCCAAACAAATCCTCGACCTGTTAACCGCTCCCGTATATGAACCGTGGATAGATCTGCGTGCCACGGTGTGCGTAATGGATCCGCGTCAGCTGCTGGAGGATAAAATCGTCGATAATGAAAACTTCCGCGACCAGCTCGCGGTGGCGGATATTATCGTCAGTAACAAATCCGATCGTGCTACACCGGAAAGTCAGCAGGCAATGCGCCACTGGTGGCAGCAAAACGGCGCTGAACGCCTGCACGTCCTGGCCACACAGGGAAATATTGATATCGCTCTCCTTGATACGCCGCGCCACAACCTGACCGAACTTGCGGCAAGTGCTGCGCACAGCCATTCGCATCCGACAAATAAAGGGCTCGCGGCACTGAGTTTGCCAGAGCATCAACGCTGGCGTCGCAGTGTCAATCAAGGCCAGGGCTATCATGCCTGCGGCTGGATTTTCGATGCTGATACCCAGTTTGATACCATCGGTCTGCTGGAGTGGGCACGCCTGGCCCCGGTAGCGCGATTGAAAGCCGTTATGCGTATTCCGGAAGGGCTGGTTCGCATTAACCGCCAGGGTGCCGACTTACATATTGAAACGCAGAATGTCGCCCCGCCCGATAGCCGTGTTGAGCTTATCAACGACGCAGAGACAGATTGGAATTTACTCCAATCAGCACTGTTGAAACTTCGTTTAGGGTAATACCGCTAAGGTTTGCGGCGAGACCACTTGCTGTGAAGATAACGATGCGTACACGCTTTCCCTTGATTATTGTCCTTAACGCCGCCGGTGTGGCGTTATTTATGTCCTGGTTTATTCCCGTGAATCATGGGTTCTGGTCGGTCGTGGACACCGCTATTTTCCGCTTCTTTAACCAGGGGCTTAACGCAGGCAACCTGACCTATGCCGGTTTTTTAGCGGTCATCAATAATCGCGCCTTTGACGGCTGTGCGCTGCTGGCAATGGGCTGTCTGATGCTAAGCTTCTGGCTTAAAGAAGACAGCAACGGACGTCGTCGGGTGGTGATTATCGGACTGGTGATGCTACTGTCAGCGGTCATCGTCAATCAACTGGCGCAGCACCTTGTCCCGGTGACTCGCAGCAGCCCTTCACTGTCTGTGCCGGGCGCCCATCGAGTGAGTGACGTTATTTCGTTTAATACCAAAGATGGTTCACGGGATAGCTTCCCGGGCGATCACGGCATGATGTTGCTGATATTCGCGGCCTTCATGTGGCGCTATTTTGGCCGTAAAGCATTCGCTATCGCGCTGGCTATTTTTGTCGTTTTTGCCTTCCCTCGGGTCATGATCGGCGCACACTGGTTTACGGATATCGCCGTGGGTTCACTAACCTCCGTGCTCATCGGCGTGCCATGGATTCTGTTGACGCCGTTAAGTGATAAAATCATCGTGCTGTTTGAACAAAACTTACCCTATTTAAGGGTGCAGAGCGCGCCGCATAAATAAGTTTTCGCTCTGCGACATCATCCAGAGGGTTATTGCCCTCTCATGTTTTTTTTACCAAAATCAATTATCGTCATTTTTTCGTCATGATATTCACTTTGAATATGAATGAGTTGCCCATTTTTTACACAGCTCGCAGCCTAATTTTGGCCATTCTCATTTTTAAACTTTGCGTATCACTATTTCTTATAAAAAATCAGCCAAAACCGCTCGCAATGCCTCTTTCGTTAAGGTACTCTCGTTTGCGATTGTCGTTTCAAAGAGCAATTATTCTGTTATCTAATAAAAATTTGTGCGCTACACCACAAATCTGAATTCAAAGAATTGTCTCATTGATTGCGTGTATTTAGTCTCAAACGCGTTTGGCATTTTTTATAACGACGTCGTCGTTAAGGACTTCAAGGGAAAACAACTAAAATGGTCAAATCTCAGCCGATTTTGAGATATATCTTGCGAGCGATACCAGCAGTAGCAGTCGCGGTTCTGCTTTCTGCATGTAGTACCACCAGTAATACCGCAAAGAACATGCATTCTGAGACGCATGGTGTGGGTAGCGAAGACACTTCTTCACTGCAAGCCTCTCAGGATGAATTTGAAACCATGGTGCGTAACCTCGACGTGAAATCCCGTCTGATGGATCAATACGCAGGATGGAAAGGTGTCCGTTACCGTCTGGGCGGCGACACCAAACGTGGTGTTGACTGTTCAAGCTTTGTACAGCGTACATTCCGTGAACAATTTGGTTTAGAGCTGCCGCGTTCAACGTCGGAACAGCGTGAATCAGGCAAGTCAGTTTCACGCAGCCAACTTCGTACCGGTGATTTAGTATTGTTCCGCGCAGGCTCCACTGGACGCCACGTTGGAATTTACATCGGCAATAATCAGTTTGTTCATGCTTCCACCAGCAGTGGTGTGATGATTTCCAGCATGAATGAGCCATACTGGAAAAAACGTTACAACGAAGCTCGCCGTGTCCTGAGTCGTTCGTAATGCCGTTTACCGTCGGTTTCCCTTGGCTGACGGCAAACATAAAAAAAGCACTGCTCAGGCAGTGCTTTTTTTATGCTTCATCAGTATTCTTTTCTTTAGAGTTCCGTAGCATAGAGAAGTTGAATGTTTACTCGTGAAAGATTGGCTAACCGCCGCACTATCCTCATCAGTATTGCCGCTGGCGTACTGATTGCGCTTATTGCAGGCGCATTGCAGTTTTCAATCTTTCACCACCGCCGCGCCGCTCAGTTTGATAGCACCATTTCCAGTCTGCAAAACTATTTAGAAAACTACTTCAGTCAGATTCTGGTGACTATGGATTCGCTGCAACCGCTGACGCTCAATCAATGCGCAGATGTCTCCTCTGACTTAACCGCCCGCGCCGCCTTCAGCATGAACGTCCGAGCCTTTCTGCTGGTCAATAATCATGTGGCATATTGTTCTTCCGCTACCGGCCCAATGGATCTTCCGCTCAAGGATTTAGTCCCGGATCTCGATCTCAGCAAAAATCACGTGATGGGGATTTTAGCCGGCACACCGATGATGCCCGCGACCCCAGCCTTTGTCCTGTGGGTGAAAAGCCCGCTGCTGGAAAATCGTGGCGTGTTTGCCTCGATTAACGCCAACCTGATGCCGTGGGTGCTCTACTCATCAAAGCAAACGCCTTATAACGGCGTGGCGCTGGTGGTGAATGGTAAAACCGCCATTTCGACTTTTAGCCCTAAGCCCCTCCCCCTTTCCGCCATTACCGACACCGCGGTAAGACACGTGAAAATAAAAGGCGTACCGCTGGAGGTCTATCTCTACAGCAGCGCAACGGGAACAGACGGCCTGGTATTTTCCATTCTGCTCGGGCTAACCTGCGGCGTGCTTGGCGGGCTTCTGTGCTTTTACATACGGACTATCCATTCCCGGCCGGGTAAAGAGATCCTCTCGGCCATTAAGAACCAGCAATTTTATGTGGTGTATCAGCCGGTCATCGACGCCAAAAACCAGCAAATCGGCGGGGTGGAAGCCCTGATGCGCTGGTCGCATCCAACGGCGGGCAATATTCCACCGGATGCGTTTATCAGCTTCGCTGAAGCACAGAATTTGATTGTTCCACTTACCCGGCATTTATTCGAATTAATTGCCCGCGATGCGCAGACGCTTAAAGAGGTGCTGCCCCCGGGGGCGAAACTCGGCGTTAATATTGCGCCCAGTCATCTGATTGCAGAGAGCTTCCAGCAGGATATCCGCACACTCGCCGCCAGCCTGCCTGACAACTATTTCCAGTTGGTGCTCGAAATTACCGAACGCGACATGCTCAACCAGGAGAAAGCGATGAGTCTGTTTACCTGGCTGCGCGGTGAAAACATTGAGATCGCCATTGACGATTTTGGTACCGGTCATAGCGCGCTTATCTATCTTGAGCGCTTTACTCTCGATTATCTGAAAATCGACCGTGGTTTCGTTAACGCGATCGGCCGTGAAACGGTCACGTCGCCGGTATTGGATGCCGTCTTAACACTCTCCCATCGCCTGAATCTGGTGACGGTGGCTGAGGGGGTGGAAACGCAAGAGCAGGCGACCTGGCTTAGTGAGCACGGCGTCGATTACCTGCAGGGTTATCTGATAAGCCGTCCACTGACGCTTCAGGAGTTGGTGGCCGAACATCGTAAGCCAGCAAAATATTTCACAAGTGAAGGAAGGTCATTTACTCTTCCAGAGTAAAAGTCGAGTCCGGAAATACGTTTAAGCGGGGTAGCCCAGTCGTGAGCATAGCGCATATCTGTATCACCCTGCTGATGGTATTCAGCCTTCCCCTTCAGGCCCAGACAATAAAAGAGAGCGATGCGTTTGCCGTCATTGGCGAACCGAAGTACGCCGTCAACTTTGATCACTTTGATTACGTTAATCCTGCCGCACCCAAAGGCGGTAACGTCACGCTAGCGGCGCTGGGGACCTTCGATAACTTCAACCGCTATGCCCTACGCGGCAATGCCGCTGTGCGCACTGACGCGCTGTACGATGGCCTGTATACGACCTCCGACGATGAGCCCGGTAGCTACTACCCGCAGGTCGCTGAACACGCCCGCTATGCTGATGATTACTCGTGGGTTGAGCTCACCCTAAACCCCAACGCTCGCTTTCACGACGGCAGCCCGATTACGGCGCGCGATGTCGCGTTTACCTTTGATAAATTTATGACCGAAGGGGTGCCGCAGTTTCGCCTGATTTATAAAGGTACTACGGTCAGCGCTATCGCCCCCCTCACTGTCCGTATTGTGCTGGCAAAGCCGGGTAAAGAGGATATGTTAGGCCTGTTTACCCTGCCCATTTTGCCGCAGAAGTTCTGGAAGGATCATAAGCTTAGCGACCCATTGAGCACGCCTCCCCTGGCCAGTGGCCCTTACCGCATCAGCGACTGGAAAATGGGTCAGTACATCGTTTACTCCCGTGTGAAAGATTACTGGGGGGCCGAGTTACCTATTAACCGCGGACGCTGGAACTTCGACACTCTGCGCTACGATTATTACCTCGATGATAATGTCGCTTTCGAAGCCTTCAAAGCAGGTGCCTACGATGTGCGTACTGAAAGCAGCGCCAAAAACTGGGCCACACGCTATATCGGCAAGAACTTCACCAGCGGCTTTATCATCAAAGATGAGCAGAAGAATAACGCGGCGCAGGATACCCGCTGGCTGGCCTTTAACATCCAGCGTCCCGTCTTTGCCGACCGCCGTGTACGCGAAGCTGTCGGGATGGCGTTTGATTTTGAATGGATGAACAAGGCGCTGTTTTACAACGCCTACAGCCGGGCGAACAGTTATTTTCAGAATACCGAATATGCCGCACGCGGTTATCCTGATGCCGACGAGCTGACGCTGCTGGCACCGTTAAACAGCGAACTGCCGCCTGAAGTTTTCACCTCAATTTATCAACCGCCGACCTCGCGTGGCGATGGCTATGACCGTGATAACTTGCTAAAGGCAGGTAATTTGCTCACCGAGGCTGGCTGGGTGCTGAAAGGCCAGCAACGGGTGAATGAAAAAACCGGACAACCGCTGCGTTTTGAACTGCTTCTCCCCTCCGGCGGAAACGACCAATGGGTGATGCCTTTCCAGCATAATTTACGCCGCCTGGGTATCACCATGGACGTGCGCCAGGTGGATATCTCGCAGGTCACCAACCGCATGCGTAAGCGTGATTACGATATGATGCCCCGCCTGTGGCGCGCGATGCCGTGGCCAAGTTCGGATTTACAGATAGCCTGGTCGTCTGAATACATCAACTCGACCTACAACTCCCCCGGTGTCGCCAGTCCAGCCATCGACAGTCTGATTAAGCAGATTATTCTCGGGCAGGGTAATCAGCAGAAACTGCTGCCTTTGGGGCGGGCGCTGGATCGGGTGCTTACCTGGAATTATTACATGCTGCCGATGTGGTTTATGTCCGGCAGCCGAATCGCCTATTGGGGCAAATTTTCCTACCCTAACGTACACCCGCTCTACAGTTCCGGCACTGATGCGCCCGGCTTTGACACCTGGTGGTATGACGTTAATAAAGCGGCGAAACTGCCCGCAGCTCGACGTTAAGGAGATAACATGGGTGCCTATCTTATCCGCCGTCTGCTACTGATAATCCCCACCCTATGGGCGATTATCACCCTCAACTTTTTCATTGTGCAAATTGCGCCCGGTGGCCCGGTAGACCAGGCGATTGCGGCGGTGGAATTCGGTCAGCAAAGCAGCCTGCCCGGCGGCGGTGGAATGGGCGGTGGACAGTCACGCGCGGGCCTGAGCAATATCGCTGAAAGCCAGTATCGTGGAGGGCGCGGTCTTGATCCCGAAGTGATCGCCGAGATCACCCAGCGTTACGGTTTTGATAAACCGCTGCATGAGCGCTATTTCAAAATGCTCGGTGATTATCTGCGGTTTGATTTCGGCAACAGTCTCTTTCGCAATGCTTCAGTGATGCAACTGATGAAAGAAAGTCTGCCGGTCTCGGTCTCGCTGGGCTTATGGAGCACGCTGATTATCTACCTGGTGTCCATTCCGCTGGGGATCCGCAAGGCGGTGTATAACGGTAGCCGCTTTGATGTCTGGAGCAGTACCGGCATTATTATCGGCTACGCCATTCCTGCATTCTTGTTCGCAATTGTGCTGATTGTGTTTTTCGCTGGCGGCAGCTATTACGATATTTTCCCGCTACGTGGGCTGGTGTCAGCCAACTTTGACACCCTGCCGTGGTATCTGAAAATCACCGATTATCTCTGGCATATTACGCTGCCGGTGCTGGCAACGGTCATTGGCGGTTTTGCCGCACTGACTATGCTGACCAAAAACTCGTTTCTTGATGAGATCCGCAAACAATATGTGGTGACCGCGCGGGCAAAAGGCGTTGGTGAAAAGCAGATCCTGTGGAAGCACATTTTTCGCAACGCCATGCTGCTGGTTATCGCGGGTTTCCCCGCCACCTTTATCAGCATGTTTTTTACCGGTTCACTGCTGATTGAGGTGATGTTCTCTTTAAATGGGCTGGGGTTGCTGGGCTATGAGGCCACCGTCTCCCGTGACTATCCGGTGATGTTCGGCACGCTATACATTTTCACGCTCATCGGACTGCTGATGAATATCGTCAGCGATATCAGCTACACGCTGGTTGATCCGCGCATTGATTTTGAGGGTCGCTAAGATGACGCTGAGTTCCGTGAATCAGGCGCGCTGGGCGCGCTTTTGTCATAACCGCCGTGGCTACTGGTCATTGTGGATCTTTGCGCTGATTTTTATCTGTAGCCTGTGCGCTGAGCTTATCGCCAACGACCGCCCACTGCTGGTGAGCTACCAGGGTAGCCTTTACTCACCGGTATTGAAAAGCTATAGCGAGAAGACCTTTGGCGGTGAGTTTGCCACCGCCGCAGACTATCAGGACCCGTGGTTACAGCAACAATTAGAGAAACACGGCTGGGTACTGTGGACACCTATCCGCTTTAGCGCCAGCAGCATTAATTACAGCACCGATATCCCCTTCCCTTCGCCGCCGTCGCGACAAAACTGGCTCGGCACCGATGCAAACGGTCGTGATGTGGTAGCGCGTATCCTTTACGGCACCCGTATCTCGCTACTGTTTGGCATCATCCTCACCCTTTGCGCCAGCGTGATGGGCGTGGTGGTGGGCGCGGTACAGGGTTACTACGGTGGACGCATTGACCTATGGGGTCAGCGGTTTATTGAAGTCTGGTCGGGCATGCCAACGCTATTTTTAATTATTTTGCTTTCAAGCGTGGTGCAGCCCAACTTCTGGTGGCTATTAGCAATCACCGTACTGTTCGGCTGGATGACGCTGGTGGGTGTGGTACGCGCGGAGTTTTTACGCACCCGCAATTTTGACTATATTCGCGCAGCCCAGGCGCTGGGCGTCAGCGATCGCAGTATCATTCTGCGTCATATGCTGCCAAACGCCATGGTTGCCACGTTGACCTTTATTCCGTTTATTTTGTGCAGCTCCATTACCACCCTCACCTCACTCGATTTTCTCGGTTTTGGCCTGCCGCTCGGCTCACCGTCGTTGGGAGAACTGCTGTTGCAGGGTAAAAATAATTTACAGGCGCCCTGGCTTGGGATCGCGGGTTTTCTCTGCGTCGCCGTGCTGTTGTCACTGCTGATTTTTATCGGCGAGGCGGTACGTGACGCCTTCGATCCTTCTAAGGCGGTATAAGATGCAACCTCCTCTTCTGGAAATCGATAACCTATCCATCGCCTTTGGTCAGCAGGGCGTCAGCACGACCGTCGTCGACGGTTTGTCATTGTCGGTGAATGCCGGAGAAACGCTGGCGCTGGTGGGCGAATCCGGTTCCGGCAAAAGCGTTTCGGCACTGTCGATACTTCGCCTGTTGCCGGAACCACCGGCCAGCTACCCGAGTGGCGATATTCGCTTTCGCGGCGAATCACTGCTGCATGCCAACGAACAGATGCTACGTAGCGTACGCGGCAACCGCATCGCCATGATTTTCCAGGAGCCGATGGTGTCGCTTAACCCACTGCATAACCTGGAAAAACAGCTCTACGAAGTGCTTTCCCTGCACCGCGGTATGCGCAAAGAGGCAGCGCGCGGTGAAATCCTCGATTGTCTGGACAGAGTGGGGATCCGCAATGCGGCAAAACGACTGACGGACTTTCCCCATCAACTCTCCGGCGGTGAACGCCAGCGCGTGATGATTGCCATGGCGCTGCTGACTCGCCCGGAATTGTTAATTGCCGATGAGCCAACGACCGCGTTGGATGTCTCCGTTCAGGCGCAAATCCTGCAATTACTCCGCGAACTGCGCGTTGAGCTGAATATGGGCATGCTGTTTATCACCCATAACCTGAGTATTGTTCGTCAGTTGGCTGACCGGGTGGCGGTTATGCAGAACGGTCGTTGTGTGGAACAAAACAGCGCCAGTGCGCTGTTTGCTGCCCCTGTGCATCCGTATACGCGTAAGCTGCTGGACAGCGAACCCACAGGCGCGCCCGTTGCGTTGCTGCCCGACGCAGCTCCTGTGCTGGAAGTGAATCAGCTTTGCGTGGCGTTTCCGGTCCGCAAGGGCATTCTGCGCCGGGTTGTGGACAATAACCGAGTGGTCAACAATGTCAGTTTTTCACTGCGCACAGGTGAAACGCTGGGACTGGTTGGCGAATCGGGGTCGGGTAAAAGCACAACCGGTCTGGCGCTGCTGCGGCTTATCGCGTCACAAGGGGATATCCGTTTTAATGGCGAAGCCATTCAGGGCTGGACCCGGCAGCAGATGCTGCCGCTGCGCCATCGTATTCAGGTGGTGTTCCAGGATCCTAATTCTGCGCTAAACCCTCGCCTGACGGCGTTGCAGATCATTGAAGAAGGTTTGCAGGTACATCAACCGGCACTTTCGCGTGACGAACGCGAGCAGCAGGTTATTCAGGTGATGCAGGAGGTGGGATTAGACCCTGAAACGCGACACCGTTATCCAGCGGCTTTTTCCGGTGGGCAGCGTCAACGTATCGCCATTGCACGGGCGCTGATCCTGAAACCTGAGCTTATCGTTCTGGATGAACCGACTTCATCACTCGACCGTACCGTTCAGGCACAGATTCTGGCATTGCTGAAAGCGTTACAGCAAAAGCATCGCCTGGCCTATATTTTTATCAGCCACGACCTGCAGGTGATTCGTTCGCTATGCCACCAGGTGATTGTTTTACGGCAGGGAGAGGTTGTCGAACAAGGTGAGTGTCGGCGCGTCTTTACAGCACCGCAGCAAGAATATACACGTCAGCTCATCGCATTGAGCTGACGGTCAAAACGGGTTGTTGCCAGAAAAGGGTTCAGCAATCGCTACGCCAAAGTTTTTCAGGCGGCAGGTCGCGGCAAACTCGTCCTGGCTCTTGACGAACAGGCACGGCTCCCCTTCACACTCGAGGACTGAGCAATCCACGGAGATATCGCTCAGCGCCTGGCTTAACGAGTGCATTACCGGCCATGCGCTATCGCCATCCGGGCTTAATAATTTAAGCGCCACCAGCGTGTTGTCGCCCGATGCGCCATTTTGCGGAATCGGTTCAACTTTCGAACCTGCAAAACCCGCTAACCAGCGATAATCTTGCGGCAGTCGATGTACTATTGAGAGCTGAAATGTCATACGTTCTTCCCGGTAAGCAAAGTGCTTCACAATTATTTCACATCCATATTAACACATTGTTGACAAATCGTCCTGCATCCACAAAAAAAACGCCAGCATTCAACATTCTTCCTACGACATAGTTCGGTGTACTGATGCGTTTTCGCGCTATATGTACCCGTTTCTGTGATCTAACACAACCTTTTTATCTACAACAATGTGACTTTTTACACAAATGGATTTTACATAAAAGAAACATCACACCCTATCGCAAATGCAATTTCTGTTGATGTTTATCAAAAAAGGGGCGTATTTCGCCCCTCAAAAGAGGTATTACTGCGCGGTTTTACGTGGGCGACTGGCGTAGAGGTAGAAGAGGATGGAGCCGGTGGCGCAAAGGGCAATGGAAATTAACATCGGCCATGCGGTGGTGAAGGTCGCCATTGACAGCAGCGCGCCGACAATCGCCCCGATACCAAAACGGAATGTGCCCGCCAGCGAAGATGCCGTGCCAGCCATATGCGGGAATTCATCGAGAATCACCGCCATTGCGTTTGAGGACACCATCGATACACAGCCAATAAAGACCGCAATGCCCAACACTAATGACCAGAAGCCAACGTCGAATAAGGCGCACACCACCATCCATACCGCCATCACGAACTGCACAATCAGACCCGCGCGGAACATCCATAGCGCACCTACCCGGCGAACAAAACGGCTGTTGATAGTGGTCATGACAAACAGGAACACGATATTCAACGCAAAGTAATAGCCGAAATGCTGTGGCGATACGTGGTTGAGTTCGATATAGACAAACGGCCCGGCGCTTAAAAACGAGAACATCGCCGCAAAGCTAAAACCGCTCGCCAGCATGTAGGAAAGCACGCGTTTATGGCGGAAAAGTGAGGCAAAGTTGCCAAGCGTGGTGCGGAGCCGGAACGGCTGACGCTTGTCGACGGCCAGCGTTTCATCGATAAAGAAGTAGATCATCAATGATGCCAGTATCGCCGCAATCGCCAGGATCCAGAAAATCGCATGCCAGCTAAACCACACCAGCACTGCCCCGCCGACAATAGGCGCAACCAACGGTGCAATGGTGGTCACCAGCATCACGAACGACATCATTCGTGAAAACTCTTCTTTTGGGTAGATATCACGCATCAGGGCGTTAATCACCACGCTCGCAGCCGCAGCCGCCAGGCCGTGGAAGAAGCGGGTCACGATCAGATAGTCAATCGTCGGGGCAAGCGCACAAGCTGAGGCAGCAGCGGCGAAAATCAGCGTGCCGCCGAGAATAACCGGCTTGCGCCCAAGGCTATCCGCCATTGGGCCATACAACAGCTGACCGACAGCAAACCCCAGAATATAGGTACTGAGCGTCATCTGCGCGCTGCCTGCCGGCACGCCAAACTGTTCTGAGATGACCGGCAGCGCCGGAAGGTACATGTCTATCGACAACGGCATTAACATGGCCAGAAGGCCAAGAATAAACACAATACTGAACGACGAGCGCGGCCTGGACGTCACAATCTACCTCTGGGTTTGTTAGCGCTCTGGCGCGCCAACGCTGGCAATTTCTTCTTCGGTTAACGGGCGGTATTCACCCGGTTCCATGTCAGGATCAAGGGCAATAGCGCCGATACGTTCACGGTGCAGGCCAACTACGCGGTTGCCAACGGCGGCAAACATGCGCTTCACCTGGTGGTAGCGCCCTTCGCTGATGGTCAGACGCACTTCGGTCGGCGTGATAACTTCCAGCACGGCGGGCTTCGTGAGATCTTTTTCATTGTGCAGTTGCACGCCTTTGGTGAACTGCTCGGCAGTATCGTCGCTGACCGGATTTTCCAGTTGCACCAGATAGGTTTTCTCACAGTGATGACGTGGAGATGTTACGCGGTGCGACCACTGCCCATCGTCGGTCATCAGCACCAGGCCGGTGGTATCAATGTCTAAACGGCCTGCGGCATGCAGCTTGTAAGCTACCGGCTCGTCGAGGAAGTAGAGCACCGTTGGATGATCCGGATCTTCAGTCGAGCACACGTAACCCTGCGGTTTGTTCAGCATAAAGTAGCGCGGGCCGTTCTGCTGAGTCAGCGAGTTGCCTTCGTAGGCGACCTCGTGTTCAGGTTGCAATTTAAATGCCGTATCGCGCACCACTTCGCCATCAATGGTCACGTGGTTACCGCGGATCTGACGCCCGGCAATAGCACGGCTGACGCCGAGTTGCTGAGCGATAAACTTATCAAGTCGCATGAAGTATTTTTAGCCTGTAAATAGTGCTGGTGTCGGACTCGCGTCCGAAAAATGGGGTAGTAACAATGAGTAAGTATAACGGGCTTGTCGGGTCACTCAAGTGAAAAGATTCATGGCATACTATTTGGCAGTTTAAGGACAATCATCACGCTAATGACATTTACACTACGCCCATATCAACAGGAAGCGGTTGACGCCACCCTGACCTATTTTCGCCGCCAGACCGCCCCTGCCGTTATCGTCCTACCAACCGGTGCGGGAAAAAGCCTGGTTATCGCTGAGCTGGCGCGGCTTGCGCGCGGCCGCGTGCTGGTACTCGCTCACGTTAAAGAGCTGGTGGCGCAAAACCATGCCAAATACCTCGCGCTGGGGCTGGAGGCGGATATCTACGCCGCTGGCCTTAAACGCAAAGAGAGCCACGGCAAAGTGGTGTTTGGCAGCGTACAGTCCGTCGCGCGAAATCTTGACCATTTTCAGGGGGAGTTCTCCCTGCTGATTGTCGATGAGTGCCACCGCATCAGCGATGACGACGACAGCCAGTATCAGCAAATCCTCATCCATCTCAGGAAAGTGAATCCTCACATCCGCCTGCTGGGGCTGACGGCAACCCCGTTCCGGCTTGGCAAAGGCTGGATTTATCAGTTTCACTACCACGGCATGGTACGGGGCGATGAAAAAGCGCTGTTCCGCGACTGTATTTACGAATTGCCGCTACGCTATATGATAAAGCATGGCTATCTGACGCCACCGGAGCGGCTGGATATGCCGGTCGTACAGTATGATTTCAGCCGCCTACAGGCTAACAGCAACGGGTTATTCAGCGAAGCCGATCTGAACCGCGAACTGAAACAGCAGCAGCGTATTACGCCGCATATCATCAGCCAGATTATCGAATTTGCGCAGGACCGTAAGGGGGTGATGATTTTTGCTTCCACCGTCGAACACGCCCGCGAAATCACCGGTCTGCTGCCCGCCAACGATGCCGCGCTTATCACCGGCGAAACGCCGGGGCCGCAGCGCGATGAATTGATTGATGCCTTTAAACATCAGCAATTCCGCTATCTGGTTAACGTCTCTGTGCTGACCACTGGCTTTGACGCCCCACACGTCGACCTGATTGCCATTCTCCGTCCAACGGAATCCATCAGCCTGTATCAACAGATTGTGGGTCGCGGCCTGCGCCTGGCGCCGGGGAAAACCGACTGTTTGATTCTTGACTACGCCGGTAACCCGCACGATCTCTACACGCCGGAAGTGGGTTCACCAAAAGGGAAAAGCGATAACGTACCGGTGCAGGTATTCTGCCCCGGCTGCGGTTTTGCCAATACGTTCTGGGGAAAAACCACCGCTGACGGTACCCTGATTGAACATTTTGGTCGCCGCTGTCAGGGCTGGCTTGAGGATGACGAAGGGCATCGCGAGCAGTGCGACTACCGTTTCCGCTTTAAAAATTGTCCACAGTGTAACGCTGAGAACGATATTGCCGCCCGTCGCTGCCGCGAGTGCGACACGGTATTGGTTGACCCGGACGACATGCTAAAAGCGGCGCTGAAGCTCAAAGATGCACTGGTGCTGCGCTGTAGCGGAATGACCTTGCAAGACGGTATGGATGAGAAAGGGAGTTGGCTGAAAATGACCTACTACGATGAAGATGGGGCCGATGTGAGTGAGCGCTTCCGCCTGCACACGCCTGCGCAGAAGATGGCCTTCGAGCAGTTGTTCATGCGTCCGCATACGCGAACGCCCGGCGTACCACTACGCTGGATTACGCCCGGTGATATTATTGCCCAACAGGCGCTGCTCCGCGCCCCGGATTTTGTCGTCGCCCGCCAAAAGGATCGTTACTGGCAGGTACGTGAAAAAGTGTTCGACTATCAGGGGCGCTTTCGTCGCGCTGGCGAGCTACGCTAACTGCCGGACTGTTTCACCCACAACAAATCGTCCACCGCGAAGCCTAACCCACGTGCGATATTCAGGTAATTCTGCCGCACCTGGGTCGGGATAGTCGGCGTACGGGACAGGATCCACAAGTAATCGCGGTTGGGTCCGCTGACCAACGCGTACTGGTAGTCATCATCCAGCGCAATGACGTTGTAACCGCCATAAAACGGACCAAAGAACGAGACTTTCAGCGCGGCGGTCGTGGGCTTACCGGTAAAATAAGCTTTGCCTTCGCTCTCTTTCCACACACCTTTTTGCGGATCATAACCCCGGTTTAACACCGTAATCCCCCCATCCTGGCGCTTGCCGTAGGTGGCGGTCACCTGCTCCAGCCCGCGTTCAAAACGGTTTTCCAGACGCGCAACCTCATACCATTTTCCTAAATATCGGCTGGCATCAAAATGGTCAATCGGCGTGACACCTTTTGGCGGTGTGGGTGAACGGCAGGCCACCAACGCCAATGAAAGCGCAACACCTGTCACTATGGGCCATAACTTCATGTAACCTCCCTTCACAATGAAAAGTCCGTTAAGTGTAGTAGAGGAGAAAAAAGCCACGCGGTAAGATTCGGAAGAACCTATGCTTTATCTACCACCCGCAATGAATCAGGATAACGCCATGAATAGCAAACCGATACTCGGAATTAGCGGTTGCCTTACCGGCGCAACGGTACGCTTTGACGGCGGGCATAAACGGATGGGATTTATTATGGATGAGCTTGCCGAGTGGGTAAGCTTCAAACCGGTCTGCCCTGAGATGGCTATTGGTCTGCCTACCCCTCGCCCGGCGCTGAGGCTCGTCAACACCACTACGGGTGACGTGCGATTACGCTTTAGTCAGGCGCGCGATCAAGACATGACGGACCAAATGGAGCATTTTGCCGAGGACTATTTACCAAGCGCTGCGGATTATGCCGGTTTCGTGGTATGCGCTAAATCCCCGAGTTGTGGGATGGAACGTGTCCGGCTCTATGATGAACACGGTAATCGCGGTGCTAAAGCGGGGATTGGCTTATTTACCGCAGCACTCCAGCAGCGCTACCCATGGCTACCGATAGAGGAAGATGGGCGACTGCACGATCCGGTTTTACGGGAAAATTTCGTCGCACGCGTATTTGCACTACACGAACTCAACGCCATGCGCGAAAAAGGACTAACCCGCGGCGCGATAATCGCTTTTCACAGTCGCTATAAGCTGCATTTACTCGCGCATAGTCAGCCAGGATACCGGGAAATCGGCCCGTTCATCGCCCGTATCCATGAATGGGATGATCTGGAAGCCTTCTTTGTTGCTTACCGGGAAAAGCTGATGGCCATTTTGCAACAGCCCGCCTCGCGCAAAAACCACACCAACGTGCTGATGCATATCCAAGGTTACTTTCGTAAACAGCTCAACGACCGCCAGCGTGCAGAATTGCGTGAGGTGATTGTTAACTACCACGCAGGTCTCCTGCCCATCCTCGCACCGCTGACGTTGTTGCAGCATTATCTGGCCGAGCATCCGGATGAATATCTTCTGACCCAGAAGTACTTTTCGCCTTATCCAGACAGCCTGCGGTTACGCTTGACGGCGAATTGAGCCTGAGGTTTTCATTGCCCGACAAGGAATTGGAGGCTATAATGCCGCCCGCTTTCACATCCGTGAAGCAGATCAGTTGCCTGCTGCTGGGTCGCCTGTAGCAGGATTTATATATAGAGAGCTTTCAATGATTACTATCAATGCAGAAGTACGTAAGGTGCAGGGTAAGGGTGCGAGCCGCCGCCTGCGCACAGCTAACAAGTTCCCAGCTATCATTTATGGTGGCGAAGCTGCTCCGGTTGCTATCGAACTGGACCACGACAAAGTGTGGAACATGCAGACCAACGCTGAATTCTACAGCGAAGTTCTGACCATCGTTGTTGATGGTAAAGAAGAAAAAGTTAAGGCACAGGCTGTTCAGCGTCACCCGTTCAAGCCTAAGCTGGCTCACATCGACTTCGTTCGCGCTTAATCGCAAACCAGTCAACGTGATAGAAGAACGGCTCCTTGCGGAGCCGTTTTTTTTTACTTCGTTGCCGCATCCCGTACCACTGTCTCCTTCCCTGTTGCTGAAATCACCTCGTTATTCACGCTATCTGAAAGCGTAATCCCGCTGACTTGCGCAAAGTTCCAGGCTTTATCGGTATTCTCAAACGTGACGTTGGTGAACTGACTGTCATGCAAGAAAGTGATGTTGCTCGCCTGCACATTGCGGAACTTGACGTTAGTGAACATCAGATTCTGATGATAGGCATCGCGCGGATAGGTAATGCCGTATGCCGCGGTCATCTCTTGTACCGTCATGCCATCGACCAGAATACTTTTCTTTGCCACCGTGCCGTCAATCGTCACGTCCTGTACGGTGACATTGCGGAATTGGGCAGGCTCGGTTGCAGGCGTGGTGTCGTTAACGTCCGCACTGTATTTGATGGTGAAAATGAACGGCTCTTTGGCCAGGTCTTTCATCGCGTTATTGCGGAATACCACATCGCGCGCGCCACCGCCGTAATAAGGACGACTCTTCATGCGCAGGCCGATGTCGGTCAGGTACATGACGTTATCTTCCGCGGTGATTTTTTCGATCCACGCGCCGGTATGGCTGCCGGTCACCACTGCACCATGTCCTTTACGGAAGTAATTGTTAAAGATCCATGCCCCGCTTTGTGCCTTCTGATTGAATGTTTCCACACCTTTGCCATACCCTGCCGCAAAGTTCATACCGTCATCGCCGGTATCAAAGAAGTTGTTAAATATCAGGCCATTCTGGCTATTCCCCAGCTCAATCCCATCGGCGTTATTGCCGTCAAAGGTCTTGTGAATCAACGCGTTCATGGTGATATTTTCCGACTCAAGCACCATCACGCCATGAAATGCCGGATTGAGAATCGTCAGCCCTTCAATGTAGAGATTACTGACGCCGCGCAGCGTCATCAGACTGGAACGCCGGTTTTTGTAGGCGCTGTCGCTGTTCATCCCTTCCGCTACCGCCAGTTCGGTCTGATTTTTTGCAAGGATCCCGTCGTCACCGACTTTTTTAGCATTGCTGGCGCGATACTGTGGCAACGTATTGCCAAGCTCATCCACAATAGATTCGACGCCACCTGCCTTCACGCCTCGCGTCCAGCCGTTTCCATCAATGGTACCCTTACCCACAATGCGAATATTTTTGAACGTCCCCGCATGCGAGCTACCTTTATCCTCTGCTTCCAGCGCATTAATCAGCGACGGTGGACGTTTGGGCAGCGGATTGTCAGTGTAAGGGTAGAGATAATAGCCTTTGTCCAGCGGGTACTGCGCCGGGTCATCCGATCCCAGCAGGGTCGCCCCCTCAGCAATTTCGAGCGTCATATCGCTATGTAAGAACAGCGCCCCGGTTTTGAACACGCCGCCGCTGACGCTGACTTTACAGCCCTGCGGATAAAGGGTCACCGTGCAGCTATCAATCGCTTTTTGTATTGCGACGGTATCGAGTGTTTTACCGTCCCCTATTGCTCCGGTCGTTCTCACATCAATGATATTAGGCGCTTTAGTGGTACGTACGGTGATCGGTAAGCTGTCCGCAGACTCCTTTCCGTCAGAATAGACGGCGCGCACAGTGAATGGGTAGTCGGTATAGGCATTTAATCCATCAGCGGTAAAGGTACGCAGTGAGACCTTATGCTGCCAGTTATCGTGGTCTAGCTTCTGGTAAAAATTATCGATATAGGGCTTAGCCGGGGAGAATTTATCCTGATTTTCCCGCGCACTCCCCAGCAGCTGTCCTTGACGATAAACATGGTAATCGACCACGCCTTCCGCCTCGGCAAGCGGTTTTTCCCAGACCAGCACCACGCTGTCCGCATCGGCTGAAAGCACGGGAGACTGAACGTTTTGCGGGGCAGCCAAAGCGCGTCCTCCCGCAGCGACACTGTCATCACAGCCACTAAGTGCCCCTGTGAGGGTGACAGCCGCCACCAGCGCCAGTCGTGAGTGTCTGAAGGTATTGTGCATTTGTTATTCTTCCTCTTAGTGATTCGCGGTCTTTTACCTGCACCGCGTCCTTGAGCCATCGCTCTGACAGAACGGACTCTCCATTTACAAAAAAAAAATATCTTTGCATTAAAAATGAAACGTATTTTTATTTATTTTTGTAAGATATAACTGAGAGTAAGGTCAAGATTTAATCAGGATAAAAAACAGGCGGTAGCGGAAATGAGAGAACCGTCACTCAAAAATACGGTGGGCACAAAAACAAAACCCGCTCGGGGATGAGCGGGTTTGGGGAAATGGCTTAGCTTTTGCCGGATGTCCGACGCTGTAGCTGATCGCGCAAGTTTGGCGGCGTACCTTTGATGGTCAGCGTGTCAGTGGCCGGATCCCAGTAGATTCGCTCACCCAACAGCATGGCATCAAAATTAATCGTCAACCCACCGCCGCTGCCGGCAAATTTGGTCAACTGACGCAGCGTGCTGCGATCTGCCGGGAAGCTCTCTTCAAGTTCATAGCCTTTTTCAGCGGTGAACTCGGTAAAGCTGACTTCGCTGACCCCGGAAAGCTCCTTCGACAGCGACTCCAGCTCAATTTCTTCGCCCGCCTGCAACTGCTCGTTACAGTAGCTATACACCTGCTGACGCACGTTCTGACGCTCATTTTTATCGAGCTGCGCTTCCGCGGCAAAATCGTCCAGCGCTTGCAGCAAGCCACGGTTTTGCACCTTAGCGTTCAGCCCTTCACTCGCACCGAGGAAGTCCATAAAGAAATCAGATACTTTGCGCCCAACGCGTCCTTTCAGGAAGGTCAGATAACGGGTCGACTCTGGATTGGTTTCCCACTCGGTCAAATCAATGCGTGCAACGATATCCGCATGATTGATATCCAGGTAGTGGGTCGCGCTGATATCTAACTGCTCGTTCACGCGCATGCTGTTGAGGTTATTCAGCACCGCCACCAGCAGGTAGTCTACCGCCAGGTAGCGATAGTGACAGAACAGGACGATACCTCCGTCAGCAAACGGGTACTTCGCCAGCTCATCACGCAGACGCCCGGTGGCTGCTCGGGTAAACGCAAGGAAATCTTCCTCGCCTTGACGCTGAAGCTTCAGCGCCTGCGCCAGTTCACTTTCTTCGGTAAACAGGCCGTAGGCTTTGTTTTTCGCACTGTACACGCGATGCAGCTCAGCCATCATCTCTTCAACCGGCGCAGTCGGCTCTAGCAGCGAGTCGCGCAGCACGACGTCCAGGTTTTGCTCGTCGCGTTTGACGAGCTGATGCAAAGCAATCTGGTCGATATCCAGACTCATGTTAAACTCTCCTTTATGATCGGGTGTATTCAAACACCCCCGATGCCACAGTGCAACTGACTCATTACCGTAATCGCGGCAGTATAATGGCGAAAGGATAACGCGAATGCTTAAAAAAAGCGGAAAAAATACTGCTGCTACGGTAATATACTGCCCTTTAATGAATGGACAGATTTCGATTTATGCCACAACAATCCCGCTATAGTGATGAACACGTTGAACAGCTGCTGAGCGAGCTCGCCAACGTACTGGAAGAACATAAGACTCCAACCGACCTGTCGTTGATGGTGCTGGGGAATATGGTCACCAATCTGATTAACAGCAGCGTGGCTCCGGCTCAACGCCAGGCTATCGCGCGCTCTTTTGCCCAGGCGCTGCAATCTTCTATTAACAGCGATCCTGCGCACTAAAGGTACAAGCAACAGTTTATGGTGACTCATCGTCAGCCTTACCGAGAAAAAGTCTCCCAGATGGTTAGCTGGGGGCACTGGTTCGCCCTGTTCAACATGCTGTTGGCCATGGTGCTCGGTAGTCGCTATCTTTTTGTCGCCGACTGGCCGACGACGCTTGCGGGACGCGTTTACTCCTACATTAGCCTTGTCGGGCATTTCAGCTTCCTGGTGTTTTCCACCTATCTGCTGATTCTGTTCCCCCTGACTTTTATCGTCATGTCCCAGCGCTTGATGCGCTTCTTGTCTGCCATACTGGCGACAGTGGGCATGACGTTGCTGCTTATCGACAGCGAAGTCTTCACCCGTTTCCACTTACACCTCAATCCGGTGGTGTGGCAACTGGTGATAAACCCCGATCAAAATGAGATGGCCCGCGACTGGCAGCTGATGTTTATTAGCGTGCCGGTTATCCTCCTCGTGGAGATGCTGTTCGCCACCTGGAGCTGGCAGAAGCTGCGCAGTCTGACGCGTCGTCGCCACTACGCGCGGCCTGTCGCCTGGTTCTTCTCCGCCTCATTTGTCGCCTCGCACGTGATGTATATCTGGGCAGATGCCAATTTCTATCGTCCTGTAACCATGCAGCGCGCTAACTTGCCGCTTTCCTACCCGATGACGGCTCGACGCTTTCTTGAGAAACACGGCTTGCTTGATGCGCAGGATTATCAGCGACGTCTTATCGAGCAAGGCGATCCGGAAGCCGTCACCGTACAGTATCCGTTAAGCGATCTGCGCTACCGCGATATGGGGACGGGGAAAAATGTCCTGCTGATTACCGTTGATGGGCTGAACTACTCGCGCTATGAGCAGCAGATGCCAACGCTTGCACAATTCGCGAGTGAAAACGTCAACTTTACCCAGCATATGAGTTCCGGTAACACCGCAGATAACGGCATCTTTGGCCTGTTTTACGGTGTTTCTCCAAGTTATATGGATGGCGTGCTTGCAGCACGTATTCCAGCAGCACTGATCAGTGCGCTTAATCAGCAAGGTTACCAGTTGGGGCTGTTCTCTTCTGATGGCTTCACTAGCCCAATTTATCGCCAGGCTCTGCTATCTGATTTCTCTTTGCCACCGAGCAAGTCGCAAAACGATGCGCAGACCGCAAGGCAGTGGGTGAACTGGCTTAAAAATAATGCGCAGGATGAAAACCGTTGGTTCTCTTGGGTGTCCTTTAACGGCACAACGCTCAATAATGCCGAACTGAGCGACAAGCAGTACGCCCGTGCCGCAGCAGATGTTGATGCGCAGATTTCTCGCGTGCTGGATGCGCTGCGCGCGTCCGGTAAGCTCAACGATACGGTGGTCATTATTACTGCCGGTCACGGCGTGGCGTTGAATAGCCAAAACAGCAGCTTTAGCTGGTCACGTCCACAATTGCAGGTTCCACTGGTTATCCATTGGCCAGGCACGCCAGCCCAGCGGATCGACCTGTTGACCGATCATAAAGATATTATGACCACGCTGATGCAACGCCTGCTGCATGTCAGTACGCCAGCATATGAGTATTCACAAGGGCAGGACTTGTTTAGCGCCAATCGCCGCCATAACTGGGTGACGGCTGCAGATAACAGCGCGCTGGCGATTACCACGCCAACCGTGACCGTGGTCCTTGATCACAACGGTCACTACAAAACGTGGACCGCTGAAGGCGAGAAAGAGCGTGAGCCAAAACCACAGCTTAGCTTGCTGCTACAAGTGCTGACCGAGGAAAAACGGTTTATCGCTAACTGAAAATCAGGGTGTGGTAAACCGTCGAATGAAGCAATTGAATTAGCGTGACACGGGGGGCGGGATAAACCTTATCCCCTCCCCGGCAAATGGGTTGTGAAATAACTCAAACAGAGTGTGAATGTTACGCAGAGTGACTCATCATTTTGATGTTGCGTAATGAAAGCATCCTTGCCTGTATCTTTACAGAGAAAAAATTCTCTAACCTTCCCTTCCTTTTCTTTCTCGTCTATCAGTAATGGAACCCGCCACCACTACGACCACCACCAATATGAGAACCTCCACCAAGCCCATGAGCACTGTTAGAGCTAGCGGCATTGTTAGCCCCGTTACCTGTTCCATGTTCGGCATGATCAAAACCTTTAGCGTGATTATGACCTCCTCTCACAGACGTTGTGAAAGCGCTATCGTATGGCACTGCAACCTGTGTACCCGGTTTGAGTGTTGAGGCCGTCACGATGCCTTTATCCGTCATGATTTGAGCGTCAGGTTTTAAGGTCGATGAATCTACATTAATGGTTGGTGCTGTCGTGTTTGTCGCCGTGGTCGGGATGTTGGGGGTCGCAGGTTTAGCCTGTTGGATGGTGGTCGCTAATACCGTCGAGGGTACATTTTGCTTAGGTGTTGCAACCGGTGCCACTGCCGCTAAAGACTGGCTCATCAGCTGGTTAACATGATTTCGATAAGAGGT
This sequence comes from Kluyvera intermedia, assembly GCF_034424175.1. Taxonomy (NCBI): domain Bacteria; kingdom Pseudomonadati; phylum Pseudomonadota; class Gammaproteobacteria; order Enterobacterales; family Enterobacteriaceae; genus Kluyvera; species Kluyvera intermedia. Next base: position 1,640,018 of record NZ_CP139986.1, on the reverse strand, counting down.
CCCTGTAATACTCGGCGTCGCAACTTGTGGTGTGGGAGGCGTTTTCTGGATCGAGGCTTTAGGTGTAAATGTCGATGTAGGTGGGGTATTAACGGTTGGCGCGACGGGCGTCGCAACGCCTAGCATCTGCTGATTGCGGGCAGCCATATATGCGTCACCATAATAAGAGTTTGCCCCTGTAACAGATGTCCCGCTATACGTTGTCGTGCCGCCTAAGGTGGGATCTGAGATGGCAGAACCAGTAGCGCCAATGACGTCTCTGGCTTTTGCAGCATCTTTATCGATATCAGTCGCATTAGCGGACAGAGAAAAAAGAAGAGAAACGAGTAATAATTTTTTCATGTTTTTCACTAAATCAAATAAGGGTATTAATACAATGTTGCCGCAATAACAATGCCTGTAGAATTAAGATCTAAAATAACTTTGTTATTTCCTTTTATCCAGGCAAGCGGCTCAGGGTTATTAAAACCGTATTGATTTAATGCTTCATAGGCGTCATCGGTCGATTTTCCTATCACGGAATCATGAAGAAATTGGCCTATCTTCTTACGCTCATGAATAACCGGATTTTTAGACAATAAGGCTTCATTCTGCGCCTTAGTTTTATGGATATCACAAGTACCATTGGAATCAGTAACCTGCGTACAACCCGATTTATCTAGCTGTTCCCGATACTTAGCGCTAAGTGCAAAGGCATCAGGGGCGATAAAAGGCGAAACACAAAGCGCTATAGCGACCGCTATAGTTAGTTTATTTGCTGGCATCATTAACTCACATTATTATAGAAATATACGATTAAGTAACATCTGACGCGTCATACTTAATTTGCATGCGAAATTATCATTATGCGTGGTAGTTCACTAATGAAAATGTTTCACCGTGTAACTAGATAAAGACTGACAAAAATCAATGAAATAATGTAAGTGAATAAAACAACAGTGTTTTGCGCAGCGGGTAAAATCGATCCCGAATGTTTGATTTGTGTCTAACGGCTAGGCAGTGGCTCTGGAACTTCAGATTCTAAGAATAAGCTTAAAGCCACCGAAGCTAAAATAGTGAGCCCCCCTTTTCTTATCTGGAAAACCACGCGGTTTCGACCACCAATTCCAGGACAGGACATGCGCGTTTTCTCAGACACTTTTACGTCATCATGAATGTATCTACCGTAAAAAATACGATTTCTTGATGGTTGATTGCATAATCGGTTAGTACTAAACTGCCGACCACTTAAACTGACGCCATCTTATAATGTTAAAGCTATTCGGACGCTATATCTCTGTAGGCATTCTCAACACCGCAATCCACTGGCTTTGCTTTGGTGCGCTGGTTCATTTTTTTGCGAGCACACAGGCGCTCGCGAACATAGTTGCCTTCTGTTGCGCCGTAACATTCAGTTTCTTTGCCAATGCCAAATGGACGTTCAACTCCAAAGCGACCTTAGGGCGATATATCGCGTTCGTCCTCTTTATGGGTGCGATGGCGGGTCTAACCGGCTACATCGCTGATAAGCTTTCGATACCTGCGTTAGTCACACTGATTGCATTTTCCGGTTTCAGCCTCGTTGCTGGCTTCATTTATTCAAAACTCATCGTATTCAAGAGTGCATGATGAAAATCTCACTGATCGTTCCTGTTTTTAATGAAGAAGAAACTGTCGGTATTTTTTATAAGGCCGTTCGCGAACACGTTGGTCTTAAGCCTTATGACATTGAGATTGTCTTTATCAATGATGGAAGTACCGATGCGACGGAATCCATCGTTGAAGCGCTAGCGACCGCAGATCCGTTAGTGATTTCGCTACCGCTGACAAGGAATTTTGGTAAAGAACCGGCACTCTTTGCTGGACTGGATTACGCAAGCGGCGATGCCGTCATCCCCATCGATGTCGATCTGCAAGATCCCATCGATGTTATCCCCAGGCTAATTGAAAAATGGCAAGAAGGGGCCGATGTTGTGCTGGCCAAACGTGAAGACCGCTCTGTTGACGGCCATTTGAAACGTAAAACCGCAGAGTGGTTTTACAAGCTACACAACAAAATCAGCAAGCCACATATTGAAGAAAACGTGGGCGATTTTCGTTTGATGAGTCGAGAAGTCGTCGAGAATATTAAACAACTTCCAGAAAACAATCTGTTCATGAAAGGTATTCTTTCATGGGTTGGTGGGCGCACCGAAGTTGTTCTGTATTCCAGAGCGGAACGTGTTGCTGGCGAAAGTAAATTTAACGGCTGGAAATTATGGAATCTGGCGCTTGAGGGGATAACGTCCTTTTCAACCTTCCCACTGAGAGTCTGGACCTACCTCGGCCTGGCCGTGGCGCTCCTGTCTTTCGCCTATGGTTTTTGGATGGTCATAGATAAAGTCATTTGGGGCAATGCCGTACAGGGATATCCATCACTGATTGTCTCGATCCTGTTTTTAGGTGGGATCCAGCTCATCGGGATTGGCGTACTTGGCGAGTATATCGGCCGAATCTATATCGAAACCAAAAAGCGTCCCAGATATATTATTAAGAAAAAAGCACATCATACTGCGCGGATAAAGGACTAATTAATGCAAAAAGTTGTAAGTTGGGCCGTTGTTTTAATTGCCTTTATTACCGTATTCATTATCGAGTGGTATACCCCGCTACATTCTGATGATTACGTGTATGCTATGTTAGGCACTTCCTTAGACACGCATCTCAATCATTACCTGACCTGGAGCGGACGCGTTGTCGCAGATTACAGCAGCGCACTGTTACTGGCTAGCGGGTCTCGCGCCATTATCTCGGCGATGACGGGTTTGCTGGTTGTCGTATTCTGCTATTTCATCGTCAAAACGCCAACCGGTACATTACGCTGGCAAAAACACGATGCCTCTATTTTCGCATTGGTATTTCTCACCTTCTGGATTGCGAACCCTAACATCGGTCAGACGGTATTCTGGATTGTAGGAAGCGCCAACTATCTCTGGACTAACCTGTTTGTGGTCGCCTGGATATGGAATTTATACCGCATTCAGACTCAGCGTGAAGAACGCACACAGGTGGTGATGCTAATTCTGGGTGTGCTCGCAGGCTGTTCAAATGAAAGTATTGCCCCGTTTGTTGTCGGCATTGCGGCATTAGCCATTGTTCACGATCTCTGGCGTGATAAACGCCTGCAGCTCAACAAGTGTCTCTACTTTATTTCAGCATTAATCGGTACCAGCATACTCATATTCTCACCGGGTAATTTCATTCGTGCCCATGGTGACGCGTGGTACCAAATGTCCATTTTCCAGCGCATCTATGTTCATGTTAGCGAGCGCGTATTTGGACATCTGGCGTTAATCTGGATTTCCTACGTGGTATTGGCACTGCTGGCATTGATTCTACTTTACGCACAGAAAAAAGGACTTCGCTTTAATAAGTTCAACCTTAACGTCATTATTCTGTCGATAGTCATTGGCATTGGCACCTCTTTGATTATGGTTGCTGCACCGACCTATCCAGACAGGGTTATGATGTCGACCTTCGTCTTCTTCCTGTTAGCCGTTGCATTCCTGGCTCGAGAACTCCTTAATACAGCAAACAAAACCGTGATGTCAGGTGTTATGGCAATCAATGCTTTGCTGCTTGGCGTTTTTATCTGGTCATTCAGCCTGATTTACACCTCCTACTATCACGTGTATCAGCAAAATGAAGTTCGACTGGAAATTATCGATAACCAGTTGGCGCAGGAAAAAAGTGAGTTCACGATCCCTGATTTTCATTTTCTTAAAATGCAAAATCGCGGCGGTGAGTTTGATTTCTGGCATGAAGCGCATGTATATGGCAAATATTTTGGCGCTCAGGGTATTGAAAGAAAAACAACCGGATTTGACTATTCGGTGATGGTTAGCGGTAAGAAACAATCAGTTAATGCCAACACCAATGCCTGGTTCAATGATAAAGGTGAGCTTCTTCTGATAAGTACCCAGCCGCTGGAAGGCCAGATACATTTCACGTTGAAGGGCAAAACAATGACCCTTGCCCCAGATGAATTTAAATTCGTGCAGATTAACGATGATTATTGGTACTACACGAAAATTCCTCAGGGCGCCGTAGCTGAAATTTCAATTCAATAATCCCCTATCCCCCAGCGCAGCGTGCGTTGGGGGATATTTTCTTAGCCGCGAAAATGGCGGTCAGCAACTAATAACCAACCTGATAAATGCGCCCGGTCTGCACGCCTTCGACGCTGCGACGAAAAGCATTGGCAACCGTTGACGCGGCCACGCTTTCAAAACCGGGGAAAAAATCTTCATAGGCTTTTGCCGATTCACTCAATACCGTTGGGCTAATCAAATTAATGCGGATCCCATGCGGTAATTCGCAAGCGGCAGAACGTACAAAACCTTCCAGCCCGGCATTTACCGTGGCGGCATTGGTGCCTTGAGTGATGGGTTCCTGGGCGATAATCCCACTGATAAGCGTAATGGAACCTCCAGCATTAAGATAATGCTGCCCGGTCAGCACCAGTCGGATTTGCCCCAACAGTTTATCCTGTAGGCCCTGGTTGAAATTATCATCCGTCATGCTCGATAGCGGGCCGAAAAAGACCCCACCTGTCGCCGACACTATCGCATCAACTTTGCCTATTTTTTCAAACAACGCCTCAACGCTTGCTTGCGAGGTGATATCGACAAGCTCATCACCATGGGTACGTCCCACGCGTATGACATCGTGATGACGGCTAAGTACGTCTGCTACCGCACTTCCCACTGTGCCGCTGGCACCAATAATGACGATTTTCATGATGGACTCCTTAATGTGGTAAGCCTTTATTCTTTACCCAATCAAATATCAGATAAACTGGTAGAAGATTAGATGATTACTAACCAAAGGTTTGTAATATGGATAAATTGCGGTCAATGGAGATCTTTGTCGCGGTGGTTGAAAGCGGAAGCTTTACCGATGCGGCCAACCGACTGGGGATATCCGCGGTCATGGTGGGAAAATATATCGCTCAACTGGAAAGCCAGCTTGGCACACGCTTGCTTGAGCGAAATACCCGTCGCCAAAGCCTGACGGATGCTGGCCGTGTCTTTGTGGAGGAATCCCGACGAGTGCTGGAACAGGTGTTGATAGCCGAAAGCTCCGTGGAACGCCTGCGCCTCGCGCCCGCGGGCACGTTGCGGGTCAGTGCACCGACCTCATTTGGATCCTGCGTCGTGTCCCCGCTGGCCGCCTCTTTTTTGCAGGTCTGGCCGGAGGTGCGTATTGAGCTTGACCTGACCAACCGGATGGTCGATTTAGTGGATGAAGGTATCGATCTGGCCATCCGCATTGGCAATATTCAGCAAACCGATATTGTCGCGAAATATCTGTGTGAGTATCGGATGGTGATCTGCGCATCACCAGATTATTTAGCACGCTATGGCATCCCCCAAACGCCTGCCGAGCTAACCGAACATCTGTGCTTATCTCACACCGTCTGGACGGCTCGTAACGAATGGCTGTTGCCCGGAATGGCAGGTGAAGTCAGATGGAAACGCGATGCCATCTTGCGCTGCAACGATGGACATGGTCTGCGCATGGCAGCGATTGCCGGCGCGGGGCTGCTGCTGCAACCCGAAGTCTTACTGGCTGAAGATTTGGCTTGCGGCAGACTGGTACGCGTACTTGAGGCATTTACCCCACAGCCGCGGCCTATTCATCTGCTTTGGCGGCAAGATTTGCGTCCATTGCCTAAACTAACAAAGTTTATAACGCATCTACTGAATGGAATATAAAGAGATAATCGCTGGATTAGAGGTTAAGGTCGATATATAGCACTATTCCTAATGCAAAATTCAGTAAATAACGATTATCATTGATAACATCAATGATATTCTGCACTTGTTACATACTGATAAAAAGGACGAACAGTGAAAAAGACACATAAACTTGCCGCATCATTACTTGCCATCGCCTGTGCTTCCAGCTCTGCCTGGGCTGCTGAGCAGCCACTGGAGAAGGTCGCGCCGTACCCACAGGCTGAGAAAGGGATGAAGCGCCAGGTTATTCAGCTACCCGCACAGAAAGACGAGTCAGCGTTTAAGGTGGAGTTATTGATTGGTCAAACGCTGGACGTCGACTGTAATCGCCATCGCCTGGGCGCTGAACTGGAAAGTAAAACGCTTGAAGGCTGGGGTTATGACTATTACGTCGTTGAAAAAGTAACCGGGCCAATGTCCACCATGATGGCCTGCCCTGACCAGAAGAAAACCAAGCAGTTCGTTACCGCGTCATTGGGCGATGATGGCATGCTGCGCTACAACAGTAAGCTGCCGATTGTGGTCTATACGCCAGATAACGTTGAAGTGAAGTATCGCGTGTGGGAAGCCAAAGAAGAGATCCTTAGCGCCGTTGTGCGTTAAGGTTTAACCCGAACGCCGTCACCGGCTTTCCCGGGGGCGGCTTGCGCCTTGCCCGGGCTACGGGGTTGTAGCCCAGACGAACGAAGTGACGCCGAGAATGTGCTCCGAGCTAACCCGGGGTCGGCGTAAACGCCTCGCCCGGGATACGTTCGATCGTCGTTAATTTTTACAACGCAATATCAGCCATCTCTTTCACTTCTACTGGCTTTGATGCCACCTGCACCGCAGGCACCGGATCGGCTTCACGCGCGACTTCATGACGAAGCCCCAGCACTTCACTGGTATAGGCCAGCGTTTGGTCAATCAAGTGTGGGTTTTCCGTCAGCGTAGAGCCGTAAGTCGGCACCACCGCGCGGATTTTCTCCTGCCACTCGGCAGTTTGCATTTTATCTTTGAATACTTTGTCCAGCAGATCGAGCATGATCGGTGCAGCCGTTGATGCGCCAGGAGAAGCTCCCAGCAGCGCTGCCACGGTGCCTTCGTCATCGCTCACTACTTCAGTACCCAGACGCAATACGCCGCCAATACGTGAATCACGTTTGATTATCTGCACGCGCTGACCAGCCTGCCATAAACGCCAATCCTGTTTTTTCGCCATTGGGTAGTAAGCGCGTAGCGCTGCATGACGATCTTTATCTTTTTGCAGTACCTGACTGACCAGATATTTGACCAGGTCAAAGTTTTCCAGCCCCACGTTCAGCATCGGTAGAATGTTGGATTTATTGGTTGAGGCCAGCAGATCCCACAGCGAACCATTTTTCAGGAATCGCGTGGAGAAGGTCGCGAACGGACCAAACAACACCACACGTTTACCGTCAATAATGCGGGTATCAATGTGCGGAACGGACATTGGCGGTGCGCCAACGGAGGCCTGACCGTAAACTTTCGCCAGGTGATGGTTAACCACTTCAGGGTTATCACACACCAGGAATTGACCGCCAACAGGGAAACCTGCGTACTCTTTCGCCTGCGGAATTCGGGTTTGTTGCATCAGTTTCAATGCCGCGCCGCCGGCACCAATAAAGATAAACTTAGCTTTAATGGTGCGTTTGGCGTGGCTGTCATTGGCATCAGAAACCGTCACGCTCCAGCTGTTATCCGCATTACGGCGGAAACGACGCACCACGGTATTGAGCTGTAGCGCAAAATGTTCGCGTTTTTTCAGCGCGTTAATCATCTGGCGAGTGATTTCGCCATAGTTAACGTCAGTGCCCGCCTCGGTACGAGTCGCGGCAATTTTCTGCTGCGGGTCGCGGCCTTCCATCACCAGCGGCGCCCACTGCTTAATTTGTTCGTGATCTTCGGAATAACGCATCCCGTTAAACAACGGACTTTTCTGCAACGCGCGATAGCGGGCGCGCAGGAAGTTGACGTTATCATCGCCCCAGACAAAGCTCATATGCGGGACGGTATTGATGAAGCTTTTCGGCTGCGTCAGCACGCCGCGCGTGACCTGATGCGCCCAGAACTGGCGGGAAATCTGGAAGGCTTCGTTAATATCAATGGCTTTCTCGATGCTGACAGAGCCATCGGCTTTTTGCGGGGTATAGTTGAGTTCCATGAGTGCAGAGTGTCCGGTACCGGCGTTGTTCCAGCCGTTAGAACTTTCTTCCGCAACGCTTTCCATCTGTTCAACCATGGTAATTGACCAGTCTGGCTCTAATTCCTGCAGCCATGTACCCAGCGTGGCGCTCATAATTCCGCCACCGATCAGCAACACATCTGTCTCGTGCACCACCCGAGTCTTCGCCTTAGTCGCCACAGAAATGGTTTCGCTACCCGTTTGCTGTGCGTTGGGTACAGCTATCTTTTTTTTCATCGTAGGGGGCCTTACTTGACTGCGATTTGTTACATGCAGGTAAAAACATCCGTGCGGTTACGTTACCACCAGGCAGCATAAAATTAAATATTGTTTAAAATTTAAGTTGAGTTTTGAGATCTGTTATTAAAATGTTTAATAAATGTGTACAGGAAATGAGATTTGGTACTGGTAGAATGTGACGGGAAGCGGTATTATTCCCCCCTTTGTGATGGTGCGCACGGAAGCTGTGGCTTATGAAAGACCGGCCATCGATAACCTGTGAATATCTTATGCCCAACACTTCCCCCTCCCATTCTTTTACTGCCGTTTTGACATCACCAAGGCTATTAACACGTGAAGTGCTCGCTGGTGTGATTACCGCTTTAGCGCTCATTCCGGAAGTTATCTCCTTTTCGGTCATCGCAGGTGTCGATCCTAAAGTCAGCTTGATTGCCTCAGTCGTACTGTGTCTGTCGATGTCGTTTCTCGGCGGTCGCCCGGCAATGGTCACGGCAGCGGCCGGTTCGGTCGCCCTGGTTATCGGCCCAATGGTGCATCAACATGGGGTGGCCTACATTCTCCCTGCGGTGATAATGGCGGGCGTGATTCAAATTCTGTTTGCCGTGTGCGGTATGGCGAAACTGATGCGCTTTATCCCCGCGTCTGTCATGAGCGGTTTTGTGAATGCATTGGGTATTCTTATTTTCTTTGCTCAGGTTCCCCATTTCTGGAGCCGGAGTCCGCTGATTGTCGCGCTGTTTGCCGCCACGATTCTCATTGTGTTATGGCTTCCCAAAGTCACGAAAAGCGTTCCTTCCCCGCTGATAGCCGTTGTCTTACTAACGATTTATACCACCACCAGCGGACAGATTTTACCTACCGTTGGAGATGAAGGTTCAATGGGCGGCGGGCTGCCGGGACTCACCCAGTGGCTGGTTCCGCTAAACCTCGACACCCTGAAAATCATCTGGCCTTGCGCGCTGAGTATTGCGTTTGTCGGACTGATGGAGTCGCTACTTACCGCTAAACTGGTGGATGATTTAACCGTCACGCCGTCCAATAAAACCCGTGAGAGTGCCGGTCTTGGTATCGCCAATATTCTGGCTGGTTGCTATGGCGGTATTGCCGGGTGCGCGATGATCGGTCAAACCATCGTGAATGTGGAGATGGGGAAAGGCCGTAGCCGTGTTTCTACCGTCGCAGCAGCGCTGGTTTTGCTGCTGCTAGTCACCGCATTAAGCGAAGTGATGGCGATGATCCCAATGTCAGTGCTGGCAGGGATTATGGTGATTGTGGCGTTTAAAACCTTTAGCTGGCATAGCCTCAAGCCCACGACGTTAAAACGCACGCCGTGGCCGGAAACGCTGGTGATGTTGGTCACTATAGCGGCCACCGTCAGCACCGGGAATCTGGCCATTGGCGTGCTGGCCGGCATTATTATGATGGTGGTAGTGCCTGCCCGCCTTAAAGAGCGGGCCAGATTTAAAGCAGAAACACGGTCGCAAGACCCAGAAAAATAAAGAAGCCGCCAGTATCCGTGATCGCGGTGATCATGACGCTTGAACCGACCGCAGGGTCGCGTCCGAATTTGACCATGATCATCGGGATCAGTACCCCCATCACCGAGGCCACCAACAGGTTTAAGATCATCGCAAGCGACATCACCGCGCCGAGATGCATATCGTCATAAAGAAGCCAGGTCACGCCGCCCATAATCCCGCCCCAAACGATGCCGTTAATCAGCGCCACGCCCATTTCACGTAGGATCAGGAACGAGAAATTCCCCGGCTGGATATGCTGTAACGCCAACGCACGCACTATCATAGTGATGGTCTGATTACCGGTGTTGCCTCCAATTCCCGCAACAATTGGCATCAACGACGCTAACGCCACTAACTGTGAAATGGTATGCTCAAACCCGTCGATGACTCGTGAAGCGATAAATGCCGTACAGAGGTTAATCGCCAGCCACGCCCAGCGGGTTTTGACCGCTTTCATGACCGGAGCATAAACATCTTCATCACTGCTCAGGCCACCCATCCGACGTAAATCACTGTCGGTCTCTTCATAGACCACATCAACGATCTCATCGATGGTTAAACGACCCATCAGCTTACCGTCAAAGTCGATCACCGCGGCACTGATCAAGTTGTCACGTTCAAACGTTCGCGCCACGCTTTCAGATTTCTCTTCCGGGTGGAACGTCATAGGATCGGCTTCCATCACTTCATGGACAAAGCGATCTGCTGAATTAAGCAAAATGGTTTTCAGCTCAAGTTCGCCGATCAGCGTTTGATCGCGCTTGATAACGAATAATTTATCGGTGTTCTCCGGCATCTTGCCCAACCGACGCAGGAAACGTTGCACAGCGGCCAGCGTCACGTCCGCCCGGATGGTGATCACCTCAAACTCCATGATCGAACCCACGCAGTCATGCGCATAGTTCATCACCTGACGAACGCGCGCGCGTTCTTCCTGGGTCATGGACGCCAGCAGACGACCGGTCAAATCACGTGGCAGGTGTTGCACCATGTAGATCTGTTCATCGATATCCAGCGTATGCAATGCATCGAGCAACGCCCGGTCGCTCATATCTTCAATGAGGTCGTCCCAGACGTTCTCCGATGCTTCCAGCAACACTTTCCCGCGGCGATCGTCTTCGATCATATTCCACAGGGCGTGGCGTTCTTCCGACGGTAGCGCTTCCAGCGTATCGGCAAGATCCGGTGGTTGCAGGTGCGCGACCAGTGCGCCCACCTCCGCAAGATCGTCGGCCAGGGTGCTTTCATCGTACTGCTCAGCCAGCGTCAATTTCCCAAGCAACGCTGAGGTAATGGCCTTATCGGTGGTCAACAACCAGATAAGGCGCATACGCTCTTCATCGCGTAGGCGGGCACTGTTCTTCTTCAACAGAGACATGAATAATCCTTATTCGTGAAAGTTCGCCCACTCGGATGAGTGGGCGAGTTTAAGCATAGCGCGGGGTATGTAAAAAAGGCTAAACAGACCGCTCAAGCGTTGAAAAAATCAGCGAAGCGGCCAAAAAATCAGGCAGTTCGCGCGACGGCATCCCTTGAGGCACGTTCACGCTCTTCACCCACCAGTTCGCTAAGCTGTCCATTACGCATTTCCAGCAGACGATCGGCATGGACGAAATAGTGATCGTCGTGGCTGATGGCGAAAATCGTTTTCCCCATTTGCTGCATCAATGGCAGCAGCACCTGATAAAACTCGCGGCGGAAATGCGGATCCTGATCGGCCGCCCACTCATCGAGCATAATGATGTCACGTTCTTCGGCTAACGCCAGCAGCAGCGCAACGCGCTTCTTCTGGCCTTTAGACAATTTCAGATCCAGGATACGGCCATCCTCAAGCTTCACTTTATGTGTCATCTGTAGCTGAGCCAGCCACTTCTCGACCAGTTCCGGGTTGGCCTGCTTGCCTTCTGGCCCCAGTAGGTGCTCAAACAGCCAGACATCGGTAAACACCGCAGAAAACAGCTTACGATAATCTTCCGGTTTATCTACCGCCAGCGGCTGTCCGTCGAGAAGGATCTGCCCGGAGACCGGCTGATACAGCCCGGTCAATAGCATCGCCAGCGTCGATTTTCCGCTGCCGTTCCCGCCAATCAGGAACACCAGCTCACCGCGTTTGAGCGTCAGGTTCAGTGGACCAACGGCAAAGGTATTGTCTTCATAGTTGAAAGTCACATCACGCAGTTCAAGGGTCTGCCAGTGAGGATGTGCCGTCGGCTGCGGGAAGGTTTCCTGGTAAGGTGCCAGCGAGAATTTATTGAGTTTTTTGAAAGCGACCTGCGCGCTTAAAAGCGTCGGCAAAGCTCCAACCGCAGACAGCAGCGGTGTGCGCAGGAACAGTAGCGTCAGGGAATAGGTAGCGGCAACGTTGGTATCGGCCCAGCCCAGCCCGTTTGCCATCCAGAACACCAGGCCAATGGCGCCCAGCATCATAATGTTTGACCAGTTGACGGCGCTGAGGTGGAAGGTATCCGCGCGCACAATGTGGTGGCGATAGGCTTTAGCATCCGGGGTGAATTGCTGCTCGAAGACAAACTCCGCGCGTTCGCGATTGAGCGTCAGCTCTTTACGTCCTTCCAGCACCGTTTGATAGTCATTGTACAGCCGGTCTTCGGTTTCACGCAGCGTCGCCATGTGTTTATAGACGCGGGCCACCAGCATAAATCCGCCCCAGATGGTCAATGCCATCCACAGAGCGGTAATCAGCAGCATTTTAGTCGACAGCATCGCCAGATAGGCGGCAGAACCGAAGGTCAGGATAATCCCTTGTACGAGTTCCGGCAGGCGCACAAAGGCGATAGTGATAGCACGAATATCGCTGGTCAGCCCCGCCAACAGCGAGGCGCTACCCAGTTTCTCGACGCGTTCAACCTGGGTATCCAGGATGCGTTTAATAAACTCACGGCGCAGGCGATAAACAAAATGGTGTCCCAGCGTGGTCAGCGCCAGTTGTGAGCCCAACGTCACCGCCATCAGCAGCAATAGCAGGCCGAGAAACTCCGGTAACACGGATAAGGAGGTATCGACCATCTCAATCAAACGGACATTGATAAAGGCGATGAGCCCGATACCGAGCGCCGCGCTGAGCAGGCTCAGAGCCATCACGCCAATAAATGGCCAGCGATATTGACGCCAGACCAGTAAGAGAAGTTCCATAGCAGCAACCTGGGCAAGAAAAAACAGCCAGCAGTGTAAACTGCTGAGAAACTACATCAAGAATAATTCTTATTTTTATTCGCTATTGAGCGGCACGGCGAAACGTCAGGTTATAGCGCCACGGACCAACCTGTGGATGGTTACCTGCCTTCAACGGCAATATGGCGTGATAAAAAAGGCGTGATTCCCCTCCCCATACCACCACATCTCCGTGCTCCAGATAAATCTTTTGCAGCGGCGCGCTGCGCGTCAGCCCTCCAAACTGGAAGGTAGCGGGAAGCCCCAGCGACACCGAAACAATCGGTGCGTCCAGACACGCCTCATCTTTATCCTGATGCAGCGACAATTTTGCGCCTGGCTGATAGCGGTTAATCAGGCAGGCATCGGGATGAAAATGTGGGTAGCCGGCACGATTTGCCGCATCCTGCGCAAGGGCTAAAAAACAGTCTGGCATGGGAGCCCAGAGATTGCCGCTTAGCGGATCCACGGGCGAGTAACAGTACCCATGACGATCGGTACTCCAGCCAAGCGGTCCGCAGTTCGTCATCGCCACCGACATGGTGTAGCCCCCCGGCGTCACCATCTGGCGAAATGGCGAAACGGCCGCCACCCGATCAATAGCCGCCAGCAACGTAGTGCCGTTTTCTCGCGCCAGTCGTCGCAGCACCACAGCCCCCGGCGCTAATGGCTCTGACCACGGTGTCTCATCGGCAAACAGATCAAGCATCAGCGCTCCTTTTCACGTTGCAACAGCGCGGCTTTCCGTGTCACACCCCAACGGTAGCCGGAAAGCGCTCCATCGCCGCGCACCACGCGATGACACGGCACCACAATGGCTAACCGATTGGCGGCGCAGGCACTGGCGACCGCGCGTACCGCTTTGGGTTTGCCGATACTGTCAGCCACCTGCTGGTAGCTGCGCGTTTCGCCGGCCGGGATTGCACGCAGTGCCTGCCATACCTGCTGCTGAAAGGCAGTTCCGCGGATATCCAGCGGCAGCGATAACGTGCTGTCAGGTTGATTAATACTGGCAATCACCGTGGCAATTTGCTGGCTGAAAGCTGCGTCAGCCATGAGATATCGTGCAGCAGGCAAGGTTTGTTGAAGCTCAGTCAGAAGTTGGGCATCGTTATCGCCGAGCAATACGGCACAGACCCCGCGCTCACTTACCGCCACCAGACAGCGTCCTAGTGAGCACTCACCTGTCGAATAGTGAATATCCGATGACTGACCGCCCCGCCGATATGCCTGGGCGGTCATCCCCAAAATATCGTCCGCATGGCGATAGTAGCTACTGCTTGAGGGAAAGCCTGCGTCCAGCACCGCTTGCGTCACCGCGTTTCCGGCGGCTAATGATTCACGCAGCCGACGTGCGCGCCATGCCTGTTGCCAGGCTTTTGGCGTCATCCCTGTCACGGATTTAAACATACGATGGAAATGATAAGGGCTGACCGCTACCGCCTGCGCGAGGGACTCCAGCGTGACCGGCGTATCTTGTTCTAGCAAGCGACAGGCGCGAGCGACGCTATCGATTTTGTGTTGCTCTGGCGAAAGCGTATCGGGCCGACAGCGCTTACATGGGCGAAACCCGGCACGTTGCGCGGCATCAGCATTCTCAAAGAAACGCACGTTCTGACGCAGCGCATGGCGCGCGCGACAGGATGGACGGCAAAAAATACCGGTAGTCTGCACGGCGAAGATAAACTGACCGTCGGCCGCAGCGTCACGATCAAGCACCGCTTGCCAGCGTTCATCATCAGTGGTTGAAGTATACAATGTCATAACGAGCCCCTCCCTTTAGTGTAACCATCACTGTGCCTAAAGGGAGGAATTAAAAAACCCGCAATCTTGCTTTTTAATTTTTCCCGCCGACCAGGAAAGCGCGGAACTGTGGTGACATCCAGGTCGTGAATCCATCACCCTCTGTCATAATCATGTATACCGCCAATCCCTGTTCACGTACCACCTGCTGTGCTTTCTGCGGGCCAAGCACCATCAGCCCGGTGTCCCAGCCATCGGCTTCCAGGGCGGTAGGCGCAATGACCGTCACGGAGACCAGTTTATGGGTGATTGGCCGCCCGGTTTGCGGGTCGATAACGTGCGAGATCCGCTGACCATCCAGCTCATAGTAGTTGCGATAGCTGCCGGAGGTACTGATCCCGTGACCGTTAATGTCGACGATCGCCTGCACCGCATTTTCCCGGTCAGTCGGTTTCTGGATAGCCACTCGCCACGGTTGTCCGTCAGCATTCATACCCCGGCTGGCCAATGCACCGCCCACCGAGACCAGATAGCGGGAGATCCCTTCCTGAGCCATCAGACGCGCCAGATGATCGGCGGCATACCCTTCACCCACCGTCGAAAGATCAACATAAAGATCGGGGAGCGATTTTTGTAAGTACTGGCGCCCGGCACGGTTGATAACGGACAAAAACTCCAGCCCGGTGCGTGCTTTCGCGGCGTCAATTTGCGCCTGAGTTGGCGTTTTTAACGGCTGTTTGTCCGGGCCAAAGCCCCAAAGATTAACCAGCGGCCCCACGGTAATATCCATAGCGCCCTGCGTTTTACGACCAATGCGCAAAGATTCGGTAACGATATCCGCCATCGCTTCGCTCACCGGCCACGGCGTCATGCTGGTGGAATGATTGAAGCGCATCAGCGCCGAGTCGTTCTTCCATGTCGACAGTAGCTGGTCGTCACCGTCGAGTTGAGTTTGCACTTTCTGTCGCAGCTCATCAGCCTGTGCCTTATCAATACCCACGACGCTAACGCGCCAGAAGGTCCCCATGGTTTTCCCTTCCAGCACGGTTGCCGCCGCTTTTGGCGCAGCGGGCACACTGGCGTTATCACATCCTGCCAGCAGTACAACGACGCTCAATAGCGCCATACGTAAAAAAGTCATTTCCATTCGTTATTACCCTCCTGCGATCGCCGCAAGAGTACACTAATTGGTTAAATTTCGGCATAAAAAAAGGGGCCATTTGGCCCCTTTTTGACTACGTTGTAAAAATTAGAACTGGTAAACCACACCCAGTGCAACAACGTTGTCGGTGGAGATACCCGCACGACGGGTAAACTCGCTGTCATCCAGCAGGTTGATTTTGTAATCAACGTAGGTAGACATGTTTTTGTTGAAGTAGTAAGTCGCACCTACATCAACATATTTCAGCAGGTCCTGGTCACCGAAGTTACCGCCGGCAACACCGCTGTCGATGTTTTTGCCTTTAGACTGCAGGTAAGAAACGGAAGGACGCAGACCGAAGTCGAACTGGTACTGTGCAACCACTTCGAAGTTCTGAGCTTTTTCAGCGAAGCCTTTGACAGCGTCGTCGTTACCATTGCCGCTGAAGCGGGTCGCGTTGTAGGTCTGGGTGTACTGTGCTGCCAGGTAGATGTTGTTCGCATCATATTTCAGGCCGCCGGTGTAGGTCGTCGCGTTGTCGCCGTGACCGTAAACCATGTTGTTCTGGTCGGTAGTACGCTTAGAGCTAGCAATCGCAGTACCTACGCTGAAGCCTTCGCCCAGATCGTAAGTCAGGGAACCGCCGAAGCCATCACCGTTCTGTTTCAGATCGTTACGACCGTTGTTGGTAGAACCTTCACCAGAAACGCTGCCGTTTTTACCCTGATACTGCAGAGCAAAGTTCAGACCATCAACCAGGCCGAAGAAGTCAGTGTTACGGTAGGTCGCTACGCCGTTAGCACGCTGCTGCAGGAAGTTGTCAGAACCGTAGGTGTCGCCGCCGAATTCTGGCAGAACGTCGGTCCATGAGGTTACGTCGTAAACAACGCCGTAGTTACGACCGTAGTCGATAGAGCCAGCGTCAGCAATACGCAGACCGGCGAAGCCGACACGAGTCCACGCCTGGTCAGACGTGCTTTCGGTGTTGTTAGCCTGGATGTTGTATTCCCACTGGCCGTAACCGGTCAGTTGGTCGTTAATCTGAGTTTCGCCTTTGATACCCAGACGAACATAAGACTGGTCGCCATCAACGCTCTTGTCGCTGGAGAAATAGTGCAGGCCGTCTACTTTACCGTACAGATCTAATTTGTTGCCATCTTTGTTATAAATTTCAGCCGCATTTGCTGCGCCCGCTACCAGCAGAGCTGGTACCAGGAGGGACAGTACTTTAACTTTCATGTTATTAACCCTCTGTTGTTATATATATGCCTTTTTATATGCCACTGCTTACTGATTAACCCTCATTAATCAGTCGGCAGACCCATTGTGCTGTAAAAACAGGAATAATCCAATAGGAATATGATACGAAAAGCCTTGAAATGTTTCATTTATCGCTATAGATGTTTCTAAATATGTATTTCGGGGAACTTTTTTAAGCACAAAATGCGATGAAAAATAGCATCAATAATCAAAAGAGAATCATATTTATTCACTAAATCAATGAGTTAAAAAACACCAGGCGTTTAGCACTGAATGGTAAAACAAAACTTTCACACAGAACTAAAATAGTTCCCGCTATCATCATTAACTTTATTTATTACCGTCATTCAGTTCTGAATGTCTGTTTACCCCTATTTCTACCGGATGCTTCGCATCCGGTTTTTTTTACCTTTCTTTACGAAACCCGCCTCAATTTGTGCTACCGAACATAAATTATAACGATTATTAATTAATCGTTATGCATACATTGGTAATAGCCCTTCTCCTGTCAAAAATAATAATGTCTTGTTTATTAGTGCTATTTTTCAATGCATTTAGCTGGATAATTGTACAATCATTGTTATATTGTACAACTCGAAGCCAATATTGAGATTGTTCGCTGCCTAATAATAAAAGCGCAACTTATCCTGTTTAAGGTTTGCTTCCACCCTCATCGAATTTGCCGCAGTGCTGCATCTTGCTGGTTTTTTTGTATATACTGCCAGGCAGAGCAAAAACAAAGTTTCACGCCTCAATGCGCTTTAAGCTTGAGCATATCCTCATTCAGATGCCGTTATGATGGGTTACACACGCCAATGAGCCAGTCCGACAAGATGACCCCGAGTAAATTCTCCCTCCTGCCCGGGAGCATTACGCGTTTCTTCCTTCTTATGATCATCGTCCTGCTGGTTACCATGGGAGTGATGATTCAAAGCGCCGTTAATGCATGGCTAAAAGATAAGAGCTACCAGGTCGTTGATATGACGCATGCCGTGCATAAGCGTATTGATACCTGGCGCTACACCACCTGGCAAATTTACGACAATATCGCCGCCTCCAGCAGTAACGCAGCGCCAACCGATGGGCTGCAAGAAACTCGCCTCAAGCAAGACGTTTATTACCTTGAGAAGCCTCGTCGTAAAACGGAAGCACTGATTTTCGGCTCGCATGATAGCGCCACGCTTGATATTACCCAGCGTATGTCAAACTATCTGGACACGCTGTGGGGTGCTGAAAATGTACCGTGGTCGATGTACTACCTAAACGGTCAGGACAACAGCCTTATCCTTATCTCCACGCTACCTTTAAAAGATCTTTCATCCGGTTTTAAAGAGTCAACGGTTGGCAGTATCGTCGATTCGCGTCGTGCTGAAATGTTACAACAGGCGAATACGTTAGATGAGCGTGAAACGTTCTCCTCACTGCGTCATCTGGCATGGCAAAACGGCCGTTACTTCACCCTGCGCACCACCTTTAATCAGCCAGGTCATCTGGCAACGGTAGTGGCCTTTGACTTACCCATTAACGATCTCGTCCCACCGACGATGTCGCTGGATAGCTTCCGCCTTGAAGCGGACCCCGCGCAAAATGCCCAGCGTAGCCAGGAAAAAGATCCGGGCGATAGCGTCGCGATAAATTTCAATAGCTCGCGTATTGAAATTACCTCCTCGCTCAACACCACCGGTATGCGACTCGTGTGGCAGGTGCCGTTTGGCACATTACTGCTCGATACCTTCCAGAACATCATGCTGCCACTGCTGCTGAATATTGGCCTGCTGGCGCTGGCACTGTTTGGTTACTCCACTTTCCGCAATCTTCCGACGCGCGGCAGTACGAACACGACACCGTCATCCGGGACTAATAACGAACTGCGCATGTTGCGGGTGCTCAATGAAGAGATCGTCTCTTTGCTCCCGCTTGGGCTGTTGGTGCACGATCAGGAGTCGAATCGAACCCTTATTAGCAATAAGATTGCCGATCACCTGCTGCCACATCTCAACTTACAAAACATCACCAGCATGGCGGATCAGCATCAGGGGGTCATTCAGGCCACCATTAATAATGAACTGTATGAAATCCGTCAGTTCAGAAGTCAGGTCTCTCCGCGCACGCAAATCTTTATTATTCGCGACCAGGACCGGGAAGTGCTGGTCAATAAAAAACTCAAGCAGGCCCAGCGGCTGTACGAGAAAAATCAGCAGGGCCGTGCGGCCTTTATGCAAAATATTAGCGATACGCTAAAACAGCCGATCAAAGCACTGGCCGCTGAGGCGACGACGCTCAATACCGATGAGAGCCAGAAGCTGGCGAATCATGCGGATCTTCTGGTACGTCTGGTTGATGAAATTCAGCTCGCGAATATGCTGGAAAATGACAGCTGGAAAGGCACATCGACCCAGTTTTCATTGCAGGAGCTGATTGATGAAGTCGTGCCTGAGGTTCTTCCATCGATTAAGCGTAAGGGCCTCCAGTTACTG
Source organism: Kluyvera intermedia (assembly GCF_034424175.1). Taxonomy (NCBI): domain Bacteria; kingdom Pseudomonadati; phylum Pseudomonadota; class Gammaproteobacteria; order Enterobacterales; family Enterobacteriaceae; genus Kluyvera; species Kluyvera intermedia. Next base: position 1,620,525 of record NZ_CP139986.1, on the reverse strand, counting down.
ATTAACAACCAGGTCCCAGCAAAAGAGCAACGCTATGGTGACCGCGATGCCCTGCGGCGGATCCTGTTGCTGTTGATTCAGTACGCCGTCACGACCACGCAAATAGGCAAAATTACTCTGGAAGTGAACGTCGATGAATCCGCAGAGGAGCGTCTGACCTTCCGCATTCTCGATACGGGTAACGGTGTGTCTCACGGTGAAGTCGATAATCTGCATTTCCCTTATCTCAACGACACCCAGTCCGATCGTTACGGTAAAGCCAACGCCCTCACCTTCTGGCTTTGCGATCAGCTGGCGCGCAAGCTCGGTGGGCACCTCAATATTAAGCCAAGGGAATCACTGGGCACACGCTACACGTTACATGTCAAAATGGCGGTACGTGAGGAGAATGCCGAGCAGGAAGAGCAGTTATTAGATGATGTTGTGGTGATGGTCGATATCACCTCAAATGAGATTCGAAATATCGTCACCCGACAGATGGAAAGCTGGGGCGCGACCTGTATCAGCCCCGATGAGCGGGCAACAAGTCAAGAATTTGACTTATTTTTAACAGATAATCCGTCTAATCTTACTGCTTCAGGCTTGCTTTTAAGCGATGATGAGGCTGGGATACGCAAAATTGGCCCGGGTCAGCTGCGTGTGAACTTTAACATGAGTAACGCAATGCAGGACGCCGTACTCCAACTTATCGAAGAGCAGCTGGCGCAGGAAGACGTGACCGACTCGCTGCCTGGCAGCGATGAAAATGCCGAGCTTCAAGCCAGCGGCTACTATTCTCTGTTTGTTGATACGGTACCGGAAGATGTTAGCAGGCTGTATACTGAATCCGCAGCGAAGGATTTTGCTGCGCTGGCGCAGACAGCTCACCGCCTGAAAGGGGTGTTTGCCATGCTAAATCTGGTACCTGGCAAGCAGTTATGTGAAACGCTCGAACATCTTATTCGTGAGAAAGATGCTTCCGGCATAGAAAAATACATCAGCGACATTGACACCTACGTCAAGAGCTTGCTGTAGCAAGGTAGCCTTTACATGAACAATATGAACGTAATTATTGCCGATGACCATCCGATTGTGCTGTTCGGGATCCGTAAATCCCTGGAACAGATTGAGTGGGTTAATGTTGTTGGCGAATTTGAAGACTCCACTGCGCTAATTAACAATTTACCGAAGCTTGATGCTCACGTGTTGATAACCGATCTCTCCATGCCTGGCGACAAGTACGGCGACGGTATCACACTGATTAAGTACATTAAGCGCCACTTCCCGGCGCTGTCGATTATTGTACTCACCATGAACAACAACCCGGCGATTCTTAGTGCCGTGTTGGATCTCGATATTGAAGGGATTGTCCTGAAACAGGGTGCGCCGACCGATTTGCCTAAAGCTCTGGCCGCACTGCAAAAAGGCAAGAAGTTTACGCCTGAGAGCGTCTCTCGCCTGCTGGAAAAAATCAGCGCGAGTGGTTATGGTGATAAACGTCTGTCACCAAAAGAGAGTGAAGTATTGCGCCTGTTCGCCGAAGGTTTCCTGGTGACCGAAATCGCCAAGAAATTGAACCGCAGCATTAAAACCATCAGTAGTCAGAAGAAATCGGCGATGATGAAGCTGGGCGTTGAGAACGATATCGCCCTGCTGAACTACCTCTCTTCCGTTACCCTTTCTCCGTCAGATAAAGACTAACGTCGGATCTGGTGCGATTCCCGGCGGCGCTTCGCTTGGCCGGGCTACTTCGGGGAAGGCATTTGTGCCGACCCCGAGGTTTAACCACTATTCCGCGCTTTACGTACTCGCCGCTCTAACATGTAGCCCGGGCAAGGCGTTCACGCCGCCCCCGGGGTTTCACCCTTATTCCCGTGCTTTACGTACTCGCGTCGCATACACCGTTAAGGTCTGCTTGAGAACATCCAACGTCACCGGTTTGGACAGGCAGCTATCCATACCAGATTCCAGACAGCGCTGCTTCTCTTCCGCCAGCGCATTGGCGGTCACCCCAACCACCGGCAACGTCAGCCCCAGCTGGCGAATCCGCTGAGTCAGACGATAACCGTCCATATTAGGCATATTCACATCACTCAGTACGATATCAATATGGTTTTTGCTCAGCACATTCAGCGCATCCACCCCATCATTGGCGGTCATACACTGATAACCCAGCGATCCTAACTGATCTGCCAGCAAACGGCGGTTGATTGGATGATCGTCAACCACCAGGATCATCATATCGTCATTACTTTTTTCAGGTTGCTCGTGCGCCGAATGCAGTTCAGCCACATCGCCGGTTTCAAACTTAACCCGGTAAATACGCCCCAAAAGTGTCATCAGCTCATGAGGTGACACAATACTGTGCACCCACTCGCCCGGTGACCGTTGCTGCGGTATGCCAATATGGCGGCGACAGAATGTCACTGACGCTTTTCCCGTCCACGGCAACACCAGTTCATCGTCGGTAATCAGCAGATCGTCCGGCGCTGGCGTTTCTCCCTGATACAGGCGCACATCCAGGCCGTGGTAGCCCAGTAAGGTCTGAATAAAATCGGATAGCGCCACGTTACGTACCGCCAGCCAACAGCGGATGGTCGACAGGCTGCCAATCGCTAGCGGTGTTTGAGCCTGTTCACCGTACAGTGGAATACGCAGGGTGAACTGGCTGCCCATCCCCGGCTCGGTCTCGACCGAGATATCGCCATCCATCATATTGACCAGCTTTTCACAAATCGCCAGCCCCAGCCCGGTACCCTGGAAATTACGCTGCACCCCGGTTCCTACCTGGAAGAACGGGTCGAACAGGCGCACAACTTCTTTTGCCGGGATCCCCACGCCGGTATCACGGATGCTGATGCTGAGGTAATACCCTTCCCGCTTGAGATGCAACACAATGCACCCCACGTCGGTAAACTTGATAGCATTGCTCAGAATATTGGAGATCACCTGCTGCAAACGCATCGGGTCCCCCATCAACTGTGCCGGTACGTCAGGCTCGATAAAGCAGTACATTCCCAGCTGTTTTCTCACCACCAGCGGCAAATAGTTGGCGGTGATATGGTTCATCACCTCTTTTGGCGAGAACTCGCACGGTTCAATTTTGAGCTGTTCGGACTCAATCTTTGAGAAGTCGAGAATATCGCTGATAATCTTCAGCAACAGCGCGGATGAGTTGTTCATTGCCGTAACCAAACGATCAACGCCCTTCGGCAACTCTTTGGTTTGCAATAAATCGAGGTTACCAATGATGCCGTAGAGCGGTGTACGCAGTTCGTGGCTAACGGTCGCAAGGAACATCGACTTCGACTGGCTCGCCTGCTCTGCCGCCTGCGCCATCTCCTGCAAGGATTCTTCCATTTTGACGCGAGAACTCACGTCTACCAGGACGCAGATCGCCACGTTTTCATTGCGATAGCGCGAATGCACAAAGCTAATTTGCAGGTTGGTATTGTTGCTGGTCAGCACATCGACAAAGTTAACCTGCTGGCCGCAAATAATCTGCGTCAATCGCTGACGGTCTTCATGCGTCAGCATATTCAGATAGTTATGCGCCAGTTCATTGCTCAGAATATTGGTGCCATCCTGCGTGCGCAAAATACAGATCCCAACCGGTGCAGAAGCGACAATTTTCCGGTTGAACTGCTCATGTTCTTCCAGTCGTAATGCATCAGACTCGGCCGGCAGGAAGATACGGCGCTCGTACATTCGCGCCAGGGTAAACAGCGCAATACCTGTCAACAGGTTTAACAGCAGCGCATTCAAAACCAGCACGCGGATACGCTCCAGCACAGCATCCAGCGGTACGGAATACGCAATGCTGAGCGACGAGGGAGAGAGCGTCTTCTTCAGAACCAGTTCGCGATAGCCTGCGGTATAACCAAACCACAAACGCTCCTGCAACGCGCGCGTGCCAATACGCAATTTGGTATCAGGCCCCGCTAGTGAGATTAACGTCTCGCCATTATCATCCAGTATCGACACGCCCATCGGTATGCTGCCAGGGGTGAAAAAGTTTTCTACGCGGATGGTCTGTTCAACACCCAGCAAGGCCTGCAGGCGATTTGCCAGATAGACTGGCGTCAGCGCATAGAAATAGCCGACGCTGTGACGTGGCCCTTGACCTACCCAGAACAGATTACCACCTCGTTCATCCTGCGGCGCATTGCGATAGGCCATAATGCGCTCATGTAGCGCTTTTAGCGCTTCACCACGCTCAACCGGCATTTCACGCAGACCAAAGTTGGCCATGCAGAGATTATCGCTGCCAATTAAAAAGACACGGTTGAGATCGTAGGCGGCGGAGAAGTTTTCTCGCCAATAGCGCAAGAACCAGGATAAGGACTCCAGCGGGCCGCGCCAGGTTGTATCAAGAGTGCCGCACTCGGAGTCAGCAAAAAGCGGCTCAAAGTCCGGGATGTCGGCGCTATCATGCGTAGCACCTAATGGCAATACACCGTTTGGCACATTGAGTCGATTTTCCGCAATATACTTCAGCTCTTTTATAACATCGGAGGTGCGCTGGAAGTAACGCTGCGCCTGATCGGTATTGAGATTAAATTCCTGGCGGATTTCCGACTCTTTCTGATGCAGGGCATTCACGATATAGAAACCTGAAATCAGCGCAATAAGTAGCCAAAGCAGCAAGGCCAGCGCCCGAAAAAGGTAACGTGAGACTTTTAGCGTGGTGCGAAAGGAGACTAGATATTTCAAAGTGGAGAAACTCTGCCGTCAAGGGCTAACAGGATGTGGTTAAGGTAGCGGGAAAAGCTCTTTGCCGCAATCAGAGAGTCGCCTAAGCGAGGGGTATGGTGCCGAAAACTCACGCCTGATACATAAAAAAAGGGCCGGTATTCACCGACCCTTTATTAACAACGCGACGAATTACTCGTCTGCGTCGTCCGCAGCTTCATCATCGCTTTCGGTTTCAGGTGCGATGTCATCATCACCTTCCGCCGCGCTACCGTCGATAGCATCCAGCTCTTCGTCATCCACCGGTTCAGCAACACGTTGCAGACCCACTACGTTTTCGTCTTCCGCAGTACGGATGAGGATAACGCCCTGGGTGTTACGTCCAACGATGCTAACTTCCGACACGCGAGTACGCACCAGCGTACCGGCATCGGTGATCATCATAATCTGATCGGTGTCGGTAACCTGCACGGCGCCGACCACAGAACCATTACGCTCGGTCACTTTGATCGAGATAACGCCCTGTGTCGCACGAGACTTGGTCGGATACTCTTCAGCAGCGGTACGTTTACCATAACCGTTTTGCGTCACAGTCAGGATAGCGCCTTCGCCACGTGGGATAATCAGCGAAACAACTTTGTCTTCGCCCGCAAGCTTGATACCACGTACGCCGGTCGCAGTACGACCCATTGCACGGACGGCATCTTCTTTAAAGCGAACCACTTTACCGGCGGCGGAGAACAGCATCGCTTCGTCAGAACCGGAAGTCAGATCGACGCCAATCAGCTCATCGCCTTCGTTCAGGTTAACCGCAATAATACCGGCTGAACGCGGACGACTGAACTCGGTCAGCGCCGTTTTCTTCACGGTACCGCTGGCGGTCGCCATAAAGACGTTCACGCCTTCTTCGTACTCGCGTACTGGCAGAATCGCGGTGATACGCTCGTTAGCTTCCAGCGGCAGCAGGTTGACGATTGGACGTCCACGCGCGCCACGGCTTGCTTCCGGCAGCTGATAAACTTTCATCCAGTACAGACGACCGCGGCTAGAGAAGCACAGGATCGTGTCGTGGGTGTTGGCCACCAGCAGGCGGTCGATAAAGTCTTCTTCTTTAATACGTGCGGCTGACTTGCCTTTACCACCACGACGCTGTGCTTCGTAGTCGGTAAGCGGCTGATATTTCACATAGCCCTGATGGGACAGAGTGACCACCACGTCTTCGCGGTTGATCAGATCTTCAATGTTGATATCAGAGCTGTTCGCGGTGATTTCAGTACGACGCGCGTCACCGAACTGTTCACGTACCAGTTCCAGCTCTTCACGGATCACTTCCATCAGGCGATCGGCACTGCCCAGAATGTGCAGCAGTTCAGCAATTTGTTCCAGCAGCTCTTTGTACTCGTCGAGCAGTTTTTCATGCTCAAGGCCGGTCAGTTTCTGCAAGCGCAGATCCAGGATAGCCTGTGCTTGCTGTTCAGTCAGATAGTACTGACCGTCGCGCACGCCGAATTCAGGTTCCAGCCACTCAGGACGCGCAGCATCATCACCGGCACGTTCCAGCATCGCAGAAACGTTGCCCAGCGCCCATGGACGCGCAACCAGACCCGCTTTCGCTTCAGCAGGAGTCGGTGCACGACGGATCAGTTCAATGATCGGGTCGATGTTCGCCAGCGCAATCGCCAGTGCTTCTAAGATGTGCGCACGATCGCGGGCTTTACGCAGTTCAAAGATAGTACGGCGTGTCACCACTTCGCGACGGTGACGGACGAAGGCTGCGATAATGTCTTTCAGGTTCATGATCTTCGGCTGACCATGGTGCAGAGCGACCATGTTGATACCGAAGGAAACCTGCAGCTGAGTCTGGGAGTATAGGTTGTTCAGAACCACTTCCCCGACCGCGTCGCGTTTGATTTCAATCACGATACGCATGCCGTCTTTATCAGACTCGTCACGCAGCGCGCTGATGCCTTCAACACGTTTGTCTTTAACCAGCTCGGCGATTTTCTCGATCAGGCGCGCTTTGTTCACCTGATAAGGAATTTCGTGCACGATAATGGTTTCACGACCGGTTTTCGCGTCAGCTTCTACTTCCGCGCGGGCGCGAATGTATACTTTGCCGCGACCGGTACGGTAGGCTTCTTCAATACCACGACGACCGTTGATGATCGCCGCAGTTGGGAAGTCCGGACCCGGAATGTGTTCCATCAGCCCTTCAATGCTGATGTCTTCGTTGTCGACATACGCCAGACAGCCGTTAATCACTTCCGTCAGGTTATGCGGTGGAATGTTGGTTGCCATACCTACGGCAATACCAGAGGCACCGTTCACCAGCAGGTTAGGAATTTTGGTCGGCATGACGTCTGGAATACGTTCGGTACCGTCGTAGTTATCGACGAAATCTACCGTTTCCTTTTCCAGATCGGCCATCAGTTCATGGGCGATTTTCGACATACGGATTTCCGTATAACGCATCGCTGCGGCGGAGTCGCCATCGACAGAACCGAAGTTACCCTGACCATCCACCAGCATGTAGCGCAGCGAGAACGGCTGTGCCATACGGACGATAGTGTCGTAAACCGCGGTATCACCATGCGGGTGATATTTACCGATTACGTCACCCACGACACGGGCTGATTTTTTATAGGCTTTGTTCCAGTCATTGCCCAATACGTTCATGGCGTAAAGTACGCGACGGTGTACCGGCTTCAGGCCATCTCGAACATCCGGCAGCGCACGGCCAACAATGACCGACATGGCATAATCCAGATAAGAGTTCTTTAACTCTTCCTCGATGTTGACCGGTGTAATTTCTCTCGCAAGGTCGCTCATCTAACCGCTATCCCTCTACTGTATCCCGGATTCAAAGGTCGCAAATTATAACACATTCGCGTAAAGACAGGTAAACCCATTACACCCGCCAGACGCTTTATTCGCTCGGTGGTGCTGATATACTCGTTGGCAATAACGAAATAAGGAGCAAGAACACCCATGAATGCCGAAAAAGCTGCGGTTGCGCACAACGTTGACCACGAAGAGATTGCCAAGTTTGAGGCCGTCGCGTCACGCTGGTGGGATCTGGAAGGTGAATTCAAGCCGCTACACCGTATTAATCCCCTGCGTCTTGGCTACATTGCCGAGCGCTCGGGTGGCCTGTTCGGCAAGAAAATCCTTGATGTCGGCTGCGGCGGCGGCATTCTGGCAGAGAGTATGGCCCGTGAAGGCGCGACGGTGACCGGGCTGGATATGGGCTTTGAACCGCTACAGGTTGCGAAACTGCACTCACTGGAAACCGGTATTCCGGTTGAGTATGTGCAAGAAACCGTCGAAGAACACGCCGCGAAGCACGCCGGGCAATACGACGTCGTCACCTGCATGGAAATGCTGGAACACGTTCCAGATCCACAATCGGTGGTAAAAGCCTGCGCACAGTTGGTGAAACCCGGCGGACAAGTTTTCTTTTCAACCCTCAACCGTAACGGCAAATCCTGGCTGATGGCGGTGGTCGGTGCGGAATATATCCTGCGGATGGTGCCAAAAGGCACGCACGACGTGAAGAAATTCATCAAGCCTGCCGAACTGCTTGGTTGGGTTGACCAGACCGTATTAAAAGAGCGCCACATGATTGGCCTGCATTACAATCCGCTGACCAACAGTTTCAAGCTGGCACCGGGCGTGGATGTTAACTATATGCTGCACACTACTGCTAAAGCTGAATAACGTCACATCCCGGCGGCGCTGCGCTTGGCCGGGCTACCTGGCTACAGGCAAAATGTAGCCCGGCCAAGCGCAGCGCCGCCGGGAAAGCCGAACAGCTTCATTTAGATCACCCACTCATCATTGGTAGTATCAATACGATATATTTGCGCTGTGTCATATTGCGCAACAACTACCTTCGACGAAGAAATCAGCACTCGATCAAATTTTCATTTTTTTTTGCAAATTATTGACATCCTCGCCAGCCCTTACGCGCCGTGGACTTCGCGTTTTTTACCCTTTCACAACCTCAATTCAACATCAAAATCAACTCTTGTACTCAAAAGAATCCAGACTAGAATACTCACCATATAGCGTTTAATTAATCATCAAACCCCTACATATAGTATTTATCCACAGGTTTTGCTACAACGGCGATTGTGGATAAGCAGGGGACATTTTCCTTTTCACGGACAGGTAAATATCACATGAATCAGAGTCTGCTGGTGACGAAGCGTGACGGTCGTACAGAACGCATTAACCTCGACAAAATTCATCGCGTGCTGGATTGGGCAGCGGAAGGGCTGCAAAACGTGTCGATTTCTCAGGTCGAGCTGCGTTCACACATTCAGTTCTATGATGGAATGAAGACATCCGACATTCATGAAACCATTATTAAGGCCGCCGCAGACCTGATCTCTCATGACGCACCCGATTACCAGTATCTGGCCGCGCGCCTGGCGGTATTCCACCTGCGTAAAAAAGCCTACGGCCAGTTCGAGCCACCGGCCCTGTTCGACCATGTTAAGCACATGGTAAATCTGGGGAAATACGACAATCATCTGCTGGAAGACTATACGGAAGAAGAGTTCAAGCAGATGGACTCGTTTATTTCGCACGACCGTGACATGACCTTCTCTTACGCAGCCGTTAAGCAGCTGGAAGGCAAATATCTAGTGCAGAACCGCGTCACCGGTGAAATTTACGAAAGCGCCCAGTTCCTCTATATTCTGGTAGCAGCTTGCCTGTTCTCGAACTACCCGCGTGAAACCCGTCTGCAATACGTTAAGCGTTTCTACGACGCGGTGTCGACGTTCAAGATTTCTCTGCCAACGCCAATTATGTCCGGCGTGCGTACCCCGACTCGCCAGTTCAGTTCTTGCGTACTGATTGAGTGCGGCGACAGCCTCGACTCCATCAACGCCACCTCCAGCGCGATTGTTAAATACGTTTCCCAGCGCGCCGGTATCGGTATCAACGCGGGTCGTATTCGTGCGCTGGGTAGCCCAATTCGCGGCGGTGAAGCGTTCCACACCGGCTGTATCCCGTTCTATAAACACTTCCAGACCGCAGTGAAATCCTGCTCTCAGGGCGGTGTGCGTGGCGGAGCTGCAACGCTGTTCTACCCAATGTGGCACCTGGAAGTTGAAAGCCTGCTGGTTCTGAAAAACAACCGCGGCGTTGAAGGCAACCGCGTACGTCACATGGACTATGGCGTGCAGATCAACAAGCTGATGTACACCCGCTTGCTGAAAGGCGGCGACATCACCCTGTTCAGCCCGTCCGACGTCCCGGGTCTGTACGATGCGTTCTTCGCCGATCAGGACGAATTCGAACGCCTGTACACTCAGTACGAAAACGACGACAGCATTCGTAAGCAGCGTGTGAAAGCGGTTGAGCTGTTCTCACTGATGATGCAGGAACGTGCTTCTACCGGCCGTATCTATATTCAGAACGTTGACCACTGCAACACCCACAGCCCGTTTGACCCGACCATCGCACCGGTGCGCCAGTCGAACCTGTGTCTGGAAATCGCTCTGCCGACCAAACCACTGGACGACGTGAACGACGAAAACGGCGAAATCGCGCTGTGTACCTTGTCCGCATTCAACCTTGGCGCCATCAAAAGCCTCGACGAACTCGAAGAGCTGGCAGTACTGGCAGTGCGTGCACTGGATGCCCTGCTGGATTACCAGGACTACCCAATTAAAGCGGCACAGCGTGGCGCAATGGGCCGTCGTACGCTGGGTATTGGCGTCATTAACTACGCCTACTGGCTGGCGAAAAACGGCAAACGTTACTCTGACGGCAGCGCAAACAACCTGACTCACCAGACCTTTGAAGCTATTCAGTATTACCTGCTGAAAGCGTCTAACGAACTGGCAAAAGAGCAAGGCGCATGCCCGTGGTTCAATGAAACCACTTACTCTCAGGGTATTTTGCCAATCGATACCTACAAAAAAGACCTGGATGCAATTACCAGCGAACCGCTGCACCTGGATTGGGAAGCGCTTCGTGAGTCGATTAAGACCCACGGCCTGCGTAACTCTACCCTGTCTGCATTGATGCCGTCCGAGACCTCTTCGCAGATCTCTAACGCCACCAACGGTATTGAACCACCGCGCGGCTACGTGAGCATCAAAGCGTCGAAAGACGGTATCCTGCGTCAGGTTGTACCGGACTACGAACACCTGAAAAACGCCTACGAACTGCTGTGGGAAATGCCGAATAACGACGGCTACCTGCAACTGGTTGGCGTAATGCAGAAGTTTATCGACCAGTCTATTTCGGCCAACACCAACTATGACCCAACGCGTTTCGCGTCAGGCAAAGTGCCAATGCAGCAACTGCTGAAAGACTTGCTCACCGCCTACAAATTTGGCGTGAAGACTCTGTACTATCAAAACACCCGTGACGGTGCCGAAGATGCGCAGGATGACATGGTAGCGTCTATTCAGGACGACGGCTGTGAAAGCGGCGCATGTAAGATCTAAAAAGTATTGCCGGGCAGCGCTGCGCTGCCCGGCCTTTGATTTCCGTCATGTCTGGATAGTGATGCAAAAAACCTTACCCAGAATGCGGATTTATTTGCGATGATATTGTAAGCAGGTAAGTAAACGCCATCCGGCATTACTCTCCAGACAGGATTGACATCAATGGCATACACCACTTTTTCACAGACGAAAAACGATCAGCTCAAAGAGCCGATGTTCTTTGGCCAGCCGGTCAACGTGGCACGCTACGACCAGCAAAAATATGACATCTTTGAGAAGCTTATCGAAAAGCAGCTCTCCTTCTTCTGGCGTCCGGAAGAAGTTGACGTGTCCCGCGACCGTATCGACTATCAGGCGCTGCCAGAACACGAAAAACATATTTTCATCAGCAACCTGAAATATCAGACGCTGTTGGACTCTATCCAGGGCCGTAGCCCGAACGTGGCGCTGCTGCCGCTGATCTCCATTCCGGAGCTGGAAACCTGGGTTGAAACATGGGCGTTCTCTGAAACGATCCACTCGCGTTCTTATACCCATATCATCCGTAATATCGTTAACGATCCGGCGATTGTGTTTGACGACATCGTCACCAACGAACAGATCCAAAAACGTGCGGAAGGGATCGCTGGTTATTACGATGAGCTTATCGAGATGACCAGCTACTGGCATCTGCTTGGTGAAGGTTCGCACACTGTGAACGGGAAAACCGTCACCGTGAACCTGCGTGAGCTGAAGAAAAAACTCTACGTGTGTCTGATGAGCGTGAACGCGCTGGAAGCGATTCGCTTCTACGTCAGCTTCGCCTGCTCCTTCGCCTTCGCTGAGCGCGAACTGATGGAAGGCAACGCCAAAATCATTCGTCTGATCGCCCGTGACGAAGCGCTGCACTTGACCGGTACCCAGCATATGCTGAACCTGCTGCGTAGCGGCGTGGATGATCCGGAAATGGCAGAAATTGCAGAAGAGTGTAAGCAAGAATGCTACGACCTGTTTGTCCAGGCGGCGGTGCAGGAAAAAGAGTGGGCAGACTATCTGTTCCGCGACGGCTCAATGATTGGCCTGAACAAAGACATTCTGTGCCAGTACGTTGAGTACATCACCAACATCCGTATGCAGGCAGTTGGCCTGGATCTGCCATTCCAGACGCGCTCGAACCCAATTCCGTGGATCAACACCTGGTTGGTGTCCGATAACGTGCAGGTTGCACCGCAGGAAGTGGAAGTCAGCTCGTACCTGGTCGGACAGATTGACTCGGAAGTGAATACTGACGATCTCAGCGACTTCCAGCTCTAATGAGCCGCGTTTTTCTGCGCATCTCTGGCACCCGCTTGCAGTGTCAGGATGAACACCCGTCGCTGCTGGCGGCACTGGAATCTCATCATGTTGAGGTGGAATACCAGTGCCGTGAAGGCTACTGCGGCTCCTGCCGCACACGGCTGGTCTCAGGTCAGGTTGACTGGTTAACCAAGCCGTTGGCCTTTATACAGCCGGACGAAATTTTGCCCTGCTGTTGCAGGGCAAAAGGTGACATTGAAATAGAGATGTAAGGTAGAGCCTATTCCGATAGGCTCTCAGTACACTTCGCAACAGCTAACGCGCCGGCACCGCCCCCTGGCGTTACCCAACATCCCCACCATCGCTTCATTACAACGCTATCTCGCCCTGCACACTGGCCTCCACTCGCTGACTCAATCTGCCCCTCGCAAAAGTCGACCTTCTGCACAAAACGCGCTGACAGACTTTCGATTAATGCTCGTTTATGTTCGATATCAAACAATTCAACCAATAAATGTGACTTACTGTTTGCAAAGCGAACAGTAAGGACAACGTATGAATCGCGCCCCTGTACAGGAATATGACGCCATTATCATCGGCGGCGGTGCCACCGGAGCCGGGATCGCCCGCGACTGCGCGCTACGTGGCCTGAAAGTGGTATTGGTTGAACGTTTTGATATCGCCACCGGTGCCACCGGACGCAATCATGGGCTGCTGCACAGCGGCGCGCGCTACGCGGTGACCGACAGCGAATCCGCTCGCGAATGCATCAGTGAGAATCAGATCCTAAGGCGTATTGCTCGCCACTGCATTGAACCCACCAGCGGCCTATTTATCACGCTGCCGGAAGATGCGCTGACCTACCAGCAAACCTTTATCACGGCTTGTCTCGCCGCAGGCATTGAGGCCGAAGCGATTGACCCCGCGCAGGCAAGACGCCTCGAACCCGCAGTTAACCCTGGGATAATCGGTGCCGTTCGCGTACCGGACGGCACCGTGGATCCTTTCCGCCTGACCGCCGCCAATATGCTTGACGCCCGCGAACATGGCGCGACCATTCTCACCGGCCATGAAGTCACCGGTCTTATCCGCCAGGGCGACCGGATACAAGGCGTTGCGCTATACCACCACGCCACCCATGAAAAAAGCGAATTGTATGCACCGGTGGTGGTCAATGCCGCCGGGATCTGGGGGCAGCGTATTGCCGAATATGCCGACCTTAAAATTCGCATGTTCCCGGCAAAAGGTTCGTTGCTGATTTTCGAAAGCCGCATCAACCAACACGTGATCAACCGCTGCCGCCCGCCAGCGGATGCGGATATTCTGGTACCCGGCGACACAATTTCACTGATTGGCACCACGTCAACGCACATTGATTACGACGATATTGACCGCTGCCGCGTGACCGCCGATGAAGTTGATATCCTGCTACGCGAAGGGGAAAAATTGGCACCGCGCATGGCGAGCACCCGTATTTTACGTGCTTACTGCGGCGTGCGCCCGCTGGTTGCGAACGACAACGATCCCAGCGGGCGCAGCGTCAGCCGGGGCATCGTCCTGCTCGATCACGCTGAGCGTGACGGTCTGGAAGGCTTTATCACCATTACCGGCGGTAAGTTAATGACCTATCGTCTGATGGCCGAATGGGCGACCGACGCCATCTGCCGCAAACTAAACCACGCTCGCCGCTGCACAACCGCCGAGATACCGCTTCCCGGCTCACAGGAGCCAACTGAGAAAACCCTCCAGCGGATGATTTCCCTGCCCACTCCGCTGCGCGGCTCTGCCGTCTATCGTCACGGCGACCGCACGCCAACATGGCTGGGTAACAGCCGCCTGCACCGCAGCGTAGTCTGCGAATGCGAAGCCGTGACCGCGGGCGAAGTACAGTATGCCGTGGACAATCTGGCGGTGAATAACCTGCTGGATTTACGTCGTCGTACGCGCGTGGGCATGGGAACTTGTCAGGGCGAGCTGTGCGCCTGTCGTGCTAGCGGCTTGCTGCAACGCTTTAACGTTACCACCTCCACACAAACGTTGGCCCAGCTTTCCGATTTCCTCAACGAACGCTGGAAAGGCGTGCAGCCTATCGCCTGGGGTGATGCACTGCGCGAGAGCGAACTGACGCGTTGGGTGTATCAAGGATTGTGCGGTTTACACAAGGAGCCTGAAGATGAAATTCGATAGCGTTATCGTTGGCGGCGGCCTGGCGGGTTTGCTGTGCGGGATACAGTTGCAAAAAGCGGGGCTGCGCTGCGCCATCGTCAGCCAGGGTCAGAGTGCGCTGCACTTCTCTTCCGGCTCGCTGGATCTGCTGAGCGCCTTGCCTGATGGACAACCGGTTAGTGACACCGCACACGGGCTTGCTGAACTGTCGGCGCAATCGCCCGATCACCCCTATTCCCGAATCGGTGCCGATAACGTCCTGAATTACGCCCGCCAGACGGAGCTTCTGCTCGCGGAATGCGGCATTCCAATGCAGGGTGACCTCGCACAATCACATCAACGCGTCACACCGCTGGGTACGCTGCGCGCGGCCTGGCTAAGCCCAACCGAAGTGCCGGTTGCACCGCTAAGTGAAGGACGTATCCGCGTGGTCGGTATTAGCGGTTTTCTCGACTTCCAGCCGCATCTGGTGGCCGGAGAACTGCAACAGCAAGGGCTCAGTGTCGACACCGCAGAAATTGACCTGCCGGAACTGGACGCATTGCGCGACAACGCCACCGAATTCCGTGCGGTAAACATTGCCCGAGTCCTTGATGAACAAGCATTGTGGCAGCCGCTGTGCCAGGCGCTGCTGCCGCTGTGTGGCGGTTATGATGCCCTGATGATGCCCGCCTGCTTTGGTCTTCGTGATAACACCCTGCTTGACTGGTTGAACGCTCGCCTGCCTTGCCCGCTGTATTTGCTCCCCACGCTGCCGCCGTCTGTTCCGGGAATGCGCCTGCATTCCGCGCTACAGCGGCAGTTTATCGCGCAAGGCGGTACCTGGATGAATGGCGATAAAGTGGTTCGCATCAGCCACGCTGAGGGTGAAATTCGCGAAATCTGGACGCGCAATCACGGCGATATCCCGCTGCGTCCACGTTTTGCCGTGCTTGCCAGCGGCAGCTTCTTTAGCAACGGCCTGACCGCGGGGCGTAACAGCATCCGTGAATCGATTCTGGGACTGGATATTCTCTCCCCTTCACCGCGCGCCCAGTGGTATCGCGAGGATTTCTTTGCCTCGCAGCCGTGGCAGCGATCGGGGGTTATCGTGGATAACCATCTGCACCCCACGCTACACGGCGAGACGCTGAACAATTTGTTTGCCGTAGGCTCGGTGCTTGGCGGTTTTGACCCTATTGCCGAGGGCTGTGGCGGCGGAGTGTGTGCTGTTACCGCCCTGCATGCCGCGCAGCAAATTATCGCGTTAACGGGAGGCCAGGCATGAGCCAGCAAAGTTTTGAAAATTGCATAAAATGCACCGTCTGCACCACCGTCTGCCCGGTCAGCCGCGTGAACCCTCGCTATCCGGGGCCGAAGCAGGCCGGGCCGGACGGTGAACGCCTCAGACGTAAAGACAGCGGGCTGTACGATGAAGCGCTAAAATACTGCATTAACTGCAAGCGCTGCGAAGTGGCCTGCCCGTCCGATGTCAAAATTGGCGATATCATCCAGCGCGCCCGTGCCGACTACAGTCAGGCAAAACCGGGGCTACGCGACGCGATTCTTAGCCATACGGATTTGATGGGCACGCTGTCCACACCGTTTGCCCCTGTCGTCAACGCAGCTACCGGTCTAAAACCCGTCCGCCAGCTGCTGGATGCCTCGCTGAAAATAGACCACCGCCGGAGCCTACCCAAATATTCGTGGGGTACTTTCCGCCGCCGCTATCAGCGTATTGCCGCGCGCCAGGCGCAGTTTGCCGAACAGGTGGCGTTTTTCCACGGTTGCTATGTGAACTACAACCATCCACAGCTTGGGCTAGACCTGATTAGCGTGATGAATGCACTGGGCGTGGGCGTGCAATTGTTGAGTAAAGAGAAGTGCTGCGGCGTACCGCTGATTGCTAACGGTTTCTTCGACAAAGCGCAACGTCAAGCGCAAAGCAATGTGACATCGCTGCGCGAGGCCATTGTCGATAAAGGCATCCCTGTACTGGCAACGTCCTCCACCTGCACCTTTACGCTACGTGATGAATACCCGCATCTGCTGGAGGTGGATAACCATAACCTACGTGACAGCATCGAGCTCGCCACCCGTTGGCTGTGGCGCAAGCTGGACGCTGGTGCGGAGCTTGCATTAAACCCTCTCCCGCTGAAAGTGGTTTATCACACGCCGTGCCACATGGAGAAAATGGGCTGGTCGCTGTATACGCTGGAGTTACTGCGCAAAATACCGGGACTGGAATTGCAGGTGCTAGAGTCAAACTGTTGCGGCATTGCCGGCACTTACGGCTTTAAAAGCGAGAACTATCCGACGTCACAGGCGATAGGTGCTCCGCTGTTTGCGCAGATTGAAGCCAGCGGCGCGGACCTGGTGATTACGGATTGTGAAACCTGTAAATGGCAGATAGAGATGTCCACCAGCAAGCACTGTGAACACCCCATCTCCCTGTTGGCGCAGGCGCTTATAACACCAACGAATCCACGACGTTAATCCAGCCGTGTTCGCTGGCAACCGGGCGGCCGTGCAGCCAGCGACGCAGCATATTTAATGCCATCATCGCGCACACTTCCTGACGCACAACCAAACTGTGGCGCGTGTTGCTAAACTTCAGCTGCAATGCGTATGTCTGCTCAGGCGTGGAGAGCGCGATGTTGATGTGCTCAGATTCCAGGCCACTTACCGCCAGTGCCAATCCAGCAAAGTGATTCACCCGACGTTCCGCCGCCCAACGCGCGGTTTGCGCCAGGGTCTCATCCTGCGCGGGCACCACTTCGCTGGCCAGCAGCGGCGCGGCGGCACGAGAAAGCTGTAGCGCCAGCAGACCACTGGTGAACTGTTCACTCAAGGTCAGGCTCAACTGTTTTTCTTTCAGCACGCGCGCTATCTGCGCGGGCAGCCCTTCAGTGCCTTCAAAAATCAGACTTTCACCCGCGACTTTCTGCACTTCCGGCCATAGCGCCAGCATGGCATCACGGTGTTCCGCAGGCCCGGTCAGCTTAAGCTCGATAATCGGCATGGAAGAGCGATACCCCATGGTAACGCCCGGCGGTAAATCGAGATGTTGAAGACTCTGGGCAAGATCGCTTTCGGAACGGCCAAAGGTCGTCAAACGCAGGCAGATTGGCGGCTCGCCCACCGGATAACGCTGGCGAATACGCGGCAGAATTTCTTTTTCCACCATCACTTTGAATTCAGACGGTACGCCGGGGGTGAAAAACATCAGACAGCGATTGAGCTTCACCGCAAAACCGCAGGCGGTGCCGACGGGATTATCAATTAGCTCAGCGCTAGCGGGAATTTCCGCCTGCTTGCGGTTGCTCGGCGCCATCACGCGGCCACGCTCGGTAAAGAAGCGCTCCATGCTTGCCAGCCACTCTTCATGCAAAATTAGCGATTCGCCTTTCGCCGTCGCTGCCGCCAGTGCGCTGAGATCATCGCTTGTTGGCCCCAGGCCGCCGTTGACGATTAATACATCTGCCTGCGTGCTGCGCTCACGAAGGATAGCGACCAGGGAATCGAGGTTATCACCCACGGTGTTACGTCGCGTGAGCGGAATACCCTGCTGGAAACAAAAGTCCGCAAGCCAGGCCGCATTCGTATCGACAATCTGTCCCGATAAGACTTCGTCACCCGTGGACAGCATCTCTACCGTTATCATCACTTACTCCAGTAAAAAGAGAACGGTTTACTATAACGTATGGTGAGAAATTAATAACCTGGCTCATAGGGGTTATTGCGGTAAACAACTGAAGGGAGTAACAGAAGTGACGAACAGGCGCAGCGTTGTGCTGCGCCGGAAGGCAATTATTAGAACGCGGCGCTCACACCAACATACGGGCCATCAGCCACGGCGTTGTCACGGTTACCGTCTTTACCCGCAAGATTCAGGTAACGATAGCCCGCTTCAATGCTGATAGGACGCATCAGGGTGAAACGCGCACCCGCATTGGCTTCGGTGTAGCTGTCGATGCCGCTGGAGAGTGAATCTGGAGAGTAGTAGTACTCACCAAACAGGCGCAGGCTGTCGCCGATTTTCCACTGCAGACCGCCGCCCACTGCCGCCGCGTAGCCAGAATCACCGTCTTGCGGGTCGGTATAAATGGCTTTACCGCCGACTGTAGCCAGGAATGGCCCCAGCGGAATATTCAGCCCCAGACCCAAGCCTGCAACATCGCCGTCGTCGTCGTTGTGCGTCCAGTTACCGGTTAACGCAAGGCCCGATGTTTCAGTGCCCATACCAAAGCCCAGATTGGTATAATCTTTACCTGCCTGGCCGTTGAAGCTAATTGCACTCGCTGACGCCGAGACAAACATCAAGCCCACGAGGCTAAATAACACGCTCTTCTTCATTTTAATCCTTTCACGCAAATGCAAAAACAACCCAAATAATCCGCTGAATTGTACTGCGATACACGGCGGATTCAATGTGCTAAACGACTAATAACCATTCGGATTGTAACGAATTACGACCAATTCATTCACAATAATGATAATTACTAATTAAGGAATCCAGAATAGATATTATTCATAACGTCTTATGTGCATTAACCCACAATGCAAGCTGGTGACGAGATACCTTGATCCCCGTTCCTTTCATTTCTTCAGGTAATAACAACCAGCGGCAAGGTTGCTGGAAGCCAGCCAGTTTATCCTTCACCCACGCAGACAGTTCAGAAAAATTCAGCGGCGACTCGGCATCAACAACCGCCACCGGTCGCTGACCAAACTCAATATCATCCACTGGAACAATAAAGACCTGTGTGACCGCCGGGTGCCGGGCAATCACTCGCTCCACCTCTTCCGGCTGGATACCTTCACCACCGCTGAAAAAGAGGTTATCAAGACGGCCGATGACCCGTAGGTTACCGTGATGCATCTCTCCGCGATCGCGGGTGGCAAACCAACCTTCATCATTCACCAGCGGTATAAGCGCGCCATTACGCCAGTAACCTGCTGCCATGCTGGTGGCACGCAGCCAGATTTCACCATCAACCAGTCGCAGTTCGCGGCCGGGCAGCGGCGTGCCAACATCATCGCCACCGTTGGATTCGCGCGCGCAGACGGTGGAGGCAAACTCGGTGAGACCGTAGCCACAGAAAGTGCGAATGCCCTGTTGTGCTGCCTGCTCGGTAAGCGCCGCAGGGATCGCCGCACCGCCAAGTAGCACCGCTTTCAGGGTTAACGGTTGGTTATCATTCAGAAGACGCCAGAGCTGCGTCGGCACCAGCGACGCGTGGGAGCAGCCGCTTAACGCTTGTAGCAACGGTTTTTCGCTAATCACCATCTGCCCACCGGCTAACAGCCAGCGCCAGAAAATACCCTGCCCCGAAACATGAAACAGCGGTAGAGACAGCAGCCAGCTGTCGCTTTCGCTAAACGGCATCAGGCTTAATACGCCCTCAGCGCTCGCCAGATGCGCCGCACAGGTGTGTACGGCCGCTTTTGGCAATCCTGTTGAACCAGAGGTAAGCGTCATAGAGGCAAAGCGTTGCGCCTGCCAATCCACGTCGGTATACCCGGTGGTAGCGAAACAGCGCAGCGGTGCGAGGCTGTAGTGCTCGCCGTTCTCCAGATTCAGGATGTGATGCAAGGTTAATCCCGGCAACAGTTCGCAAACCAGCGATGAAGGCAAACGGGGATTCAACGGTAAAATTCGCGCACCGCACTGTAGCAGCGCTAGCCAGGCCAGCACCGCATCAGGTTGGTTACGAGCACAAAGCGCCACGCCGTCACCGACGTTGACGCCCTGCGCCTGAAAACCGGCGGCGAACTGGTCGATACGCTGACAGAGCGTCGACCAACTTAGCGTTTCATCATCGAGACGTAACGCTGGTGCGTCGCCACGTTGCGTACGCCAGTGCCGCCACGGCCAGGTGGCGAACATCACAGCAGCGGCTCCATATCCTCAATCGCACCGCACGGCAGCGCGCTTTCAGGCCAGCAGCGAATGAGCTGTGTCTGCATCAGATTGAGCGTATCCAGGCCGGGTAGCGTTTGCGGCGTCAGCCAGGCGGCAATGCGCGCCAGTTGAGTTAAGCCGAGACTCGACTCCAGCGAGGAGCTAATGACCGCCGTCAGGCCAAGCGCATGCGCGGCAGCCACCTGCTCTTTAACCTGTGCCAGACTACCGGTCAGCGTTGGCTTAATCACCACCGCACGCAGTCCGGGTTCGGCTTCAAAACGAAAATCAGCTTCGCGCAGGCTTTCATCCCAAGCAATCGCAATCCCGGTTTCGCGGGCAAAGGCGCGCGAGTCATCGCGGGTTTTGCACGGTTCTTCAAGGAAAGCGATGCGGGAGCGGTAGTTCGGGTTAACGTATTTGGCGAACTGCTGAGCTTTCAGCGGTGTCCAGGCGCGATTAGCGTCCAGACGTAAGGTCAAGTCAGGGATCGCTTCCAGCAGCAGGTTAACCACCATGCCGTCGCGTACCGCCTCATACAGTCCGACCTTCACTTTGGCCACTTTCTCACCGGACATTTCAGCCAGCTTAACCACCAGTTCATCCGGGTCGCCGGTACACAACGGTGACGCACGATAGTCAGCCGCCAGCGGCAGCTCATCGTTCAACTCCGCCAGCGCACAGCTAACCCCGAAGGCCACGGAAGGAACGTCGGGCAAGGGCGCATTTTCACCCTGCCGCCAGGCCGTCACCCAGGCAAGCAGCGCCGATTGGGCGTCGTCCAGCGTTTCCTGGCTGAATCCCGGCAGGGGGGAGATTTCTCCCCACCCATCACGTTCGCCGTCACGCAAGTAGACGAATAACCCGTCGCGGGTTTTCAGCCGCCGTTCACGCAGAACTACACCCGCGTCCATCGGGATCTGCCAGCGGTAAACCTGCGCACTACGCATTACGGATTCCGTTTGAATTTGCTGAAGTCAGGCTGACGCTTCTGGTTAAACGCGTTGCGCCCTTCCTGGCCTTCTTCGGTCATGTAGAACAGCATGGTGGCATTACCCGCCAGCTCCTGCAGACCCGCCTGACCATCACAGTCGGCGTTCAGTGCCGCTTTCAGGCAGCGCAGCGCCATTGGGCTGTTTTGCAGCATTTCACGACACCAGCGCACGGTCTCTTTTTCCAGATCTGCCAGTGGAACCACGGTGTTAACGAGGCCCATATCCAGCGCGGCTTTGGCGTCGTACTGGCGGCACAGGAACCAGATTTCACGCGCTTTTTTCTGACCGACGATACGCGCCATGTAAGATGCGCCCCAGCCGCCGTCAAATGAGCCGACTTTCGGGCCAGTCTGACCGAAGATGGCATTGTCTGCCGAAATGGTCAGGTCACACATCATGTGCAGCACGTGGCCGCCGCCGATGGAGAAACCCGCCACCATAGCAACAACCGGTTTTGGACAGGTGCGGATCTGGCGCTGGAAATCCAGCACGTTCAGGTGATGAACGCCGCTGTCGTCCTGGTATCCGCCGTAGTCACCGCGAACTTTCTGATCGCCGCCGGCGCAGAAGGCTTTGTCGCCAGCACCGGTTAAGATAATCACGCCGACGTTGTCGTCATAGCGTGCATCATTCATCGCCTGGATCATCTCTTTGACCGTCAGCGGACGGAACGCGTTGCGCACCTGCGGGCGGTTAATGGTAATTTTGGCAATGCCGTCTGCGGATTTTTCATAAAGGATATCGGTAAAACCTTCAGAACAATCGTGCCACTCGGCAGCGGCGTACAGCATAGCTTCATCAGGATAAATCATAACGTGTCCTATTGTCAGAGAGGCAGAATCTGCGCCAGGCAGTCGGCGACGCCCGCGGGATTTTCCCGGTGCGCGTTGTGCCCGGCATCACGAATAATGCGGCAAGGGAGTGAAAGTTCCTCGGCGATAGCCCGAAACTTCAGGTCGTGCTCGCCGCAGAGATAGTCAAAAGAAAAGGTGCGATGGCGCAAGGCAGCGCGCAAATCGTCTTGAACCGCCAGCGAGGTTGCCAGCAGCATGGCCGCTAGCCCGTCGCCGTCGTTGTGCTGGCGAAGAGCCACCAGCGCATCACGCTGGGCCGTCGTCAGGCTGGCAAACACCGGCTGCTGATACCAGGCATGGAAAACATCGGCCAGCGGTTGTTCGGAAAAACGCTGCGCCCATTGCCGATCGTGACACAGGCGCTGTTCACGCTCGACAGCCTGGGTGAGCCCCGGATGACCGCCTTCAACAATCACCCCTGCCAGACCTTCAGGCCGCGCGCAGCAAGCGTAGTGCATAGCAATCCGCCCGCCCAGCGAGTACCCCACCAGCCAGTAATTAAGTATGTTGTAACTAAGCAGCGTAGCCTTAAGGATTTCCGCCATGCCGGCGAAATCAGCCACCCGCTGGGAGGCAGAACCACCGTGGCCGGGAAGATCGACATACAGGCGGTTAGCCAGTGGGAACCGTTCGCCGACCGGCTGCCATTCGCGATGGTCACCGGAAAAACCGTGCAGGAAAACCAGCCACGGTTGCGTTGGGTCCCCTACTTCGGCAACGGCATGCAGGATCATAGCTGGCTGACCTGCGCCAGCAAATGTTGCAGCGTTTGCGCACCGTCAGTGTCGTTCACCACCAACTCGATAACCGTAGTTGCAGGCGTGCGCCAGGCCGTGTTCAGCGCAGACTCCAGCGCTTCCCAGTCCTGCGGCTGCTGATAGCGCAGACCAAACATTTTCGCCGCGTGCTCAAAGTGTACGTTTTGCGGCATCGCGTAGAAACGTTCGCGTTCTTCTACCGGCGTTGGCAGCAGAGAGAAAATCTGCCCGCCGTTGTTATTGACCACAATCAGCACCATCGGTGCAGAGGCCTGACGCAGTAGCGCCAGCGCGTTGAGGTCATACAGCGCCGAAAGATCGCCGACGATAGCCAGCGTCGGGCGCGCGCTGGCACGCTGTACACCTGCCGCCGTTGAAATCAGCCCGTCGATACCGCTGGCCCCACGGTTGCTGTACACCGGATAACCCGCAGGAAGCTGGCCTAAAGCATCAATTAAGCGCACCACCAGGCTGTTACCGACAAACAGCTGGCCTTGTTGCGGCAGATAACGGCGGATGCGGTGCGCCAGCTGCGCCTCGCCAAAGCGTTCGCTTTGCGCAGCCACCGCTTGCCAGGCTTGTTCAGAAAGCGTTGGGATCGCGGTTGTCCACGGCGTACGTTTTTCAGCAGGATGTTGCTCCAGCCAACGTTCAATATTGCAGATCAGTCGACGGCCGCGATGGTGCGCCGGGTCGAGGCGACCAGGCAGGTTGTCGACCAGCCAGTATTCATCAGGCTCACAGGCTAGCTGCCATTGCAGTACCCGCTTGCCGGTTAAGCTGCTGCCGAGTTGCACCACAATCTGCGCTTGCTCAAGCTCAGCGGTCGCCGCCGGGTTCGCGAGCCACAAATCCGCACACGGTAGCGGCTGCCCGGTTTGCGACAACACGTCGCCAATCAGCGGCCAGCCGAGCGTTTTCGCCCATTCAGCGACCTGTTTACCCTCTTCCGCGCTCATCCGCCCGGCAACAATCACGCCGCGCTTTTGCCGCCAGAAGAACCAATCTCGCTGCGCGGCACTTTCCTGATGCAACGATTCGCGCAGCCAGGGTTTGTCACTCTGCCACCAGTCGCCCAGCGCCTGCTGCCAGCCAAGACCGGTTTCGTCCATATCGCCGTACAACGGTTCCGCAAACGGGCAGTTGATGTGAACGCCGCCCGCGTGGAGCGAGCCTAGTGCGTCGTCGACCACCGACACCAGCCAGCGCGCCGGAATATCCTGGCTTGGACGCGGCAATGAGACGGTCTGGGAAGGATGCGAAGCAAACATGCCGGGCTGACGAATCGCCTGATTCGCGCCGCAGTCAATCAGCTCAGGCGGACGGTCGGCGGTAAGCAAAATAATTTTTTCACCGGTAAGGCCCGCTTCAATCAGCGCAGGGTAAAGGTTCGCGACCGCCGTACCGGACGTCACAATCACCGCCACCGGCTGCTGGCTGACTTTCGCCAGCCCCAGGGCCAGATGGCCCAGTCCGCGCTCGTCAAAATGGGTGTGGTGAATAAAGGTGCGATTTTCCGCCGCCGCCAGCGTAAGCGGAGTCGAACGTGACCCCGGCGCAATGCAGATGTGCCGCACGCCGTGACGGGTTAATGCTTCAAGGATCACCGCCGCCCAGCGTCGGTTAAATGCGCTTACTGACATGAAATTGTCCGGTATCAAATATTGCGACTCAGTATAAATACTACGACATAGTAGGATTTTGATATGAATCGATAATGTTCTATTCAGAGAACAGTAATGAGCGCAGTCCCGCCGCTTTGTTTTCGATTTCCTGCCATTCTTGTTCGGGATCGGAACCTTCGACAATCCCCGCGCCCGCGTACAGCCGCAGCGTATTGCCTTCTACCCGCGCCGAACGCAGCGTGACGCAAAATTCGCTCTGCCGCCGGGAAAGGTATCCAGCTGACCCGGCGTACCACTCGCGGTTAAACGGTTCAACGCGGTCGATAAACGCCAGTGCCGACGCTCTGGGTAATCCAGCCACCGCGGCAGTTGGCTGCAATTGCAGCAAGCAGCGGGTGTCATCCGGCGACTCCAGCTCGGCCTGAATACGCCGGCGCAGATGCTGCACCTTGCGCAGCCGTACAATTTCGGCAGGCAGCACGTCCAGCGTCTGCGATAAATCCTGTAGCCGCTGGCAAATATCTTCAACCACCAGGCTATTTTCACGCTGATTTTTATCATCGTTCATCAGCCAGTCACCCAGTCGCTTCGCCTTCTCGTCATCATCGTGCGCAGCCATGGTGCCCGCCAGCGCTTCCGTATCAAGCTGATTTCCGCGTCGCCGCCACAAGCGCTCTGGCGAAGAACCTAAGAACGTTCGCTGGGCATCAAACGCCATAGAAAAATGATAGCAAGAGAAATTCACCCGGCGACTGGCGGCCATCAGCGCACCGGCATCAGGCGCGGTGCTGAAAATGAGATCCGTCGCCCGCGCCAGCACGACTTTGGTGAATTCGCCGTCGCGAATCGCCTGCGTAGCCTGGACTATCGACTGGCACCAGCCTTGTTTGTCGGGACGATGAACTTCGCTATCCTGCTGCAACGTCAATTCAGTGGAGGCATGGCGCACTGAGAGCGCAGCCAGACATTCGCGCGCGCGCTGTGCATCGTCGCGAAGCGAGCTGTCGCTCCACAAATTTAACCGCAGCACCGCTCGGCCAGCTTCGCGTCGCCATTCCAGCCGCGGGAGGAAAAGCTCACCCTGCTGAGGTTCAAAAGCATTCACACCGCAAATACGAATATCATCACGTTCTTGTGTAGCCAGGAAATCGTTCGCCAGCGCCAGCGATGAAAATGTCTGTACTGCACCAAGGGCGGCGAGTTCCTCATGGCCGTTGCGCTGCTGCCAGTAAAACTGCGGCCATATTGTCTGCCCCCCCAGCCAGGCAAGCGAGTCAAAAGCGTCATTTAAGGGGAAGGAGACTTCAATGATTCGCGTGCCGGGCAACGCGGGAAAATCGTCTGCCAGATGCCCTGACAGGCTTTGCAATGCCGCTAAAATGGACTGCACGCGAACCTCCCTATCATAAAAACCACATAGTATACGGGGTACTAAGGGTAAAAAGCAGTACCCACGATTAGGGAGCGAAGGGACAATAAGGCAATAGCGCACTGAAAAACAACGCTATGCCTTTACTATAGACGGGATTGCGGCTCAGGAGCGCTGAATCTCCCGCGCCATCCCAATATGAGGAATGCCATCTTCATCGTACACGTCGGTCACGGTGATAAAACCGAAGTGGGCATAGAAGTCGCGAAGATGCGCCTGGGCCCCCAGATAGACGGCGCGGTCTGGCCAGCGCTGCTGACAACTGTCGAGCGCGCGTTCCATCAGTTGATACCCCAGGCGTTCGCCGCGTACCGCAGGGCTAACAATCACCCGACCAATGGTGACCGGCTCAACCGTCTCATCACTGACCAGAATACGCGCGTAAGCCACAAGCTCATCACCTTTCCACCCAAGAAGATGGCGGTTCTCGCCAACCAGGTCGTCGCCGTCGATATCCAGATAAATACAGGTCTGCTCCACCACGAAGACTTCGCTGCGTAATTTCAGCAGCGCGTAAAGCTCCGGGACGGTGAGTTCAGAATGGTGCAAATCTTGCCAGCGAATCATGGTAGGCTCCTTAAACCTTTTACCGCCAGGGGCGCGGCACTATGCAATTGACGTTTTTAGGCACATCCGCGGGCGTGCCAACCCGAACTCGCAACGTAACAGCAATGTTGTTACAACTGCAACACCCAACCCAGCCGGGACTGTGGCTTTTCGACTGCGGCGAAGGGACGCAGCACCAGTTATTACGTACCGCGTTTCATCCGGGAAAAATCGAGCGCATTTTTATTAGCCACCTGCACGGCGACCATTTGTTCGGTTTGCCGGGGCTTATCTGTAGCCGTTCAATGGCGGGCAATATACAACCGCTGACAATCTACGGGCCACAGGGGCTGAAAGAGTATGTGGAAACCAGCCTGCGTTTAAGCGGTTCGTGGACCGACTTCCCGCTGGAGATCGTAGAGATTCGCGCGGGCAACATTCTTGATGACGGTCTTCGCCAGGTCACTGCTTACCCCTTAGATCACCCCGTGGAGTGTTATGGTTTTCGCGTGGAGGAACATGACAAGCCCGGCGCGCTCGATGCCAAACGGCTGATTGAGGCTGGTGTACCGTTCGGCCCACTGTTCCAGCGTCTGAAAGCCGGTGAGTCGATTACACTTGCAGATGGTCGCACGGTGAACGGCGCCGATTTTTTGGCTCCGGCAACGCCAGGTAAAAAGATTGCCATTTTTGGTGATACCGCTCCCTGCGAGTCGGCGCTAGAAATGGCGCGAGATGTTGATCTGATGGTGCATGAGGCGACGCTTGAGGCGGCGATGGCGGAGAAAGCCAATAGCCGGGGTCACTCCTCCAGCGAGCAAACCGCGCAACTGGCGCAATCGGCCAATGTGAAGCAGTTAATTATCACCCACGTCAGCTCGCGGTATGACGCCGAAGGCTGTCGTCGTCTGTTAGCCGAATGCCGTAGCGTATTCCCGACATGCGAACTGGCGGAAGATTTTTCCACCTTCACGCTGCCATAACGTTTTGCACTTTGGTGCCGATAACTCAGCTATTGCGATTTCGCTTTACCACGCTGAGGGCACCATGGATAACTTCCAGAAAGAGATTGACGACAGGGCTAACCTGACGCTGTCCAACCGTTTCGAGCTACTGCTCTTCCGGCTGGGTGCGGCGTCGCAGAGCGATGCTTCCGAGCTGTACGGCATTAACGTCTTTAAACTGCGGGAAATCGTGCCGATGCCAAGCTTCACCCGCCCTGCCGGAATTAAACCGCCACTAATGGGAATGGTGAATATTCGCGACCAGATTATCCCGGTTATCGACCTCGCCGCCGTCGCGGGCTGTAAGCCGACCAACGGCCTCAATATTCTGCTTATCACCGAGTACGCACGCAGTGTTCAGGCGTTTGCCGTGGAGTCAGTGGAAAACATCACTCGCCTCGACTGGACGCAAATCCATACCGCCGAGAAAGCGGTGAACGGCAAGTACATCACCAGCATCGCCTGCCTTGACGATCATCAGGAGAGCAACAACCTGGCGATGGTTATCGACGTCGAGCAAATCTTGTATGACATCACCCCCGCCAACCACGACCTGCACGCTAAGGAATTGAACCCGCGCAAATTCAATATCAAACCGGGCGCGACAGCAATTGTGGCGGAAGACTCAAAAGTCGCACGCGCGATGCTCGAAAAGGGGCTGAAGGCGATGAATATTCCTGCAATGCTGCACGTCACCGGCAAAGAGGCATGGGAGAAAATTGAACTGCTGGCGCAGGAAGCGGCGAAAGAAGGGGTTCCGGTGAGCGATAAAATCGCACTGGTGCTGACCGACCTTGAAATGCCGGAGATGGACGGTTTTACCCTCACCCGCAAGATCAAAACCGATCCACGCCTGAAGAATATTCCGGTGGTGATCCACTCGTCGCTGTCGGGCAATGCTAACGAGGATCATATCCGTAAAGTGAACGCTGACGGCTATGTGGCGAAATTTGAAATTAACGAGCTGGCGTCGGTGATCGAGCAGGTGCTGAATAAGGCAAGCGGTAGAGGGGAAAATCCGCTGCACGCGGTGAGATAAACGGCTGCGAAATTTCACTACACAATGCACAAAACAGGTTTAAAAATTCCGTCGATGATACCTACCGGCGGATTTCGCATTTATAGCTAACATGTTATCACCGGATAATATAAATCTTCCGATGCGGAAGCCATAATATCGTCACCGACATCCGGAAATCAGGTGACATATATATTTGCGGCCATCGGCCCGCTAAGGCTGTTGATACGACAAAACTCGACACGGATCCCAGGGAGGAGTGATTCTGATTCACTGGTATTGAAAGCTGAAATGTGGAGCAGAACGTCTTTTCGACCGTCTGATGGAGTGATGAGGCCTTTACCACTGTGGATGTCAAAGCTTTTGACAATTCCTGTCATTTTACGAGACAAATAGATTCCTTGTTAAAAACACGCAACAAGTATACGCCGAATTAAATTTAAAGCGAATTTTAAGTTATTACTCTTGGCAGGACCTCTGGATGGCTAAAATAAAGTTTGCTAATGCATGCCATTCGTGCTTAATTAACCTGTTAGTTCGATGCATAAACGAACGTAAAAATCACTAAATCGCCCTCATAACCAGACGTTATCGCTGATACCCTCTCCCTTTGAGCCAATACGTTTAATACGTTCTATTTATTATCATTTTAATAACGCTCAACAGGAGACAATATGTCCTTAAGAATGCAAGGGTTGGTGAAGTGGTTTAACGAAGATAAAGGTTTTGGTTTCATCTCTCCACTTGATGGAAGCAAAGATGTGTCCGTAAACAGTTCTGCTCTTCAGGGTGATGGTTTCAATACACTTTTTGAGGGACAGAAGGTTGAATTCGCTATCCTGAACGGTGACAAACGCCCCGCAGCAGCCAGCGTAATCCTTTGCGATAAATAAATCGTTATGGTTTGCGTTATCTGAGTGACTAACAGCTTATAGATGCCAGTGAGCACTTGCCTTTAAGCTGTCGTTCAAATCATCATATGCGTGACTGAGATGAATTTGCATCAGTCGAAATTTATTGCCAAATGAGTCGGTTTTGAAAATTATCCTGATCATCTGGCAAAGGCGAGATTGTTAGGTTCGCTGTGTTGATTTGAATAAAGAACTGCAATAAGGGCAGACAAGTTGAGCCCCTTTTTGGACGCGGCTAAAGCTATGTTCAGAATCTTTTGAACAGTTAGGGCATGGGCATTTAACTAAGTAATTGCGGCGGGTTTGTGAGTTTTTACGATCTGACATAGGCATCTCCTGATTTAAGGGACTGTCACCATACACGTTTAATCAGGGCATTGCTCACTTTTATTCACCGTAAACTGACATAAATGTAAAAATTGAAGAATACAAGGCTTTTTGGATGAGAATCCAAAATCGCCATCATTAAAAAGGTAAATAATATTATTTTAATCAATCATTTCAGATGCCCATGTTGCCATGGATCTCAGTACCGAACTTCAATCTTTGATGTTTCAGAGAAAAACCCTTCAGGCGCAAAGTGCATTTTCTGTAAGTCAATCATGTCATTTGATGGCGCTAATACCATAAAAGAGAATACATTAGCACCACAGCCTAATTAGTTTTATTTTGAACATAAAAGGAGTGATAGCGGTGGGATTAGGGAAACAAAATAGTGGGCTAAGTGATCGACGACATGAACATTTAGCCGGTAAAATTGACATAATAAAAAACCCGCACATGGCGGGTTAATTTTATTATCAGTAACAATTATCTGCTCAGGCAATAGCCATCATCGCTTTTGTAAACATCACTGATAATTGGCACGACTTACAGCGGAGAAACGTTACCCGCTGCTGGGCCTTTAGCGCCGCTTTCGATGGTGAAGGAGACTTTCTGACCTTCATCAAGAGTTTTGAAGTTGTCACTCTGGATTGCAGAGAAATGTACGAATACATCTTTGCTGCCGTCGTCAGGAGTAATGAAGCCAAAACCTTTATCTGCGTTAAACCATTTTACTAAACCAGTCATTTTATTAGACATAGATAATTCCTTAATTAATGAGTCACTCAAGGTGACGATGATGGCCTGTATTTCGAGTGACTTATTTGGCACTTAGAAGAGGACTCATGAATAAGGGTATCGATGGATAACGCTTGAACTGAGGACTGCTTTACTAAAACTGCTTTCATAAGGTCTGAATTTCAAACCGATGACGTCATTAAGACATAGCGAAATTGTTTTAGCAACGATTATATTTTTTATTTTAACCACTTACACACCCGGATGGCTATATGTCCGTTGATTTGCTCAATGATAAAGCCAAATAGTCATTTCAGAAAATGTTCGCTATCTTCAGGTAACAACTGGAAATCTGTTAACGCTCTGGTACACCTGAAAAGGTGTGCCAGAGGTGAGTTACGGTATCCATTAAGACATCATCTAATGCACTTCCCTTTACATCCCCCCCCCCCTCTTCCAGCCTACAAAAACTCACAACCCGCGCACGCCCCCGCTCTTTAACGCGATAGAGCGCCACCCTGTCGGCGTGCGTAAAATCACTCATCCGGTTACTTCCAAGCCAATCTGACCGGACTGCACTGGCATACCATTAAAAATATTGATTGCCGGAGACTACAACGGGAGGTTCGTGAGCCGCAACGGCATAACCTGCACCATCTGATCAAGGTGATAAGACGAATGGCATATGGCTACCGGGATAACGACTACTTCTTCCTGAAGATAAAAGCAGCGTTCCCCGGTACGGCGCGATGAACCTTAAAAAAGCTGATCTTTTTTGCCACATCGATGGAGGCTTTTTGCTTCCCCGCAGTATTTATTTCCTCCATCCTTGAGAAATCTATTATTCTTAATTAATCATCCTGGCCCTTCACTCCTACTCGAGGTAGTTGATTATGACCCAACGAGATAACAATCAGGACCCCGCATCAAAAAGTGGCAAAAAGCCTCCTCGCCCCTACCAGGCCTATATTATTGCGGCAATTGTTATTGTCATCGGTATATTTTATTTAGCGATGTATTGGTAATCTGCCTTCAAACAGCCGTGATATTAAAGCGCGCCGCCTGATGAAAATATTTATCGGGCGGCGCGTTAAATTTAACCGTTCACGATAACGCCACCGTTAATATGCAGGGTTTGCCCCGACATATAAGAAGAGTCATTACAGCCTAAATAAACGTAGGCCGGGGCGAGTTCACTGGGTTGCCCGGGACGTTTCATCGGCGTATTTTCACCAAATTTTTTCACTTCCTTCGCGCTGAACGTCGAGGGAATTAAGGGTGTCCAGATTGGCCCGGGGGCGACTGCATTCACCCGAATATTGCGCTCGCTGAGTTTTAAAGCCAGAGAGCGGGTGAAGGAAACAATCGCCCCTTTTGTCGACGAATAATCAATTAATGTCGGATTACCATGATAGGCAGTCACAGAGGTGGTATTAATAATGGCACCCTCCGCAGGGAGATACTTTAAGGCTTCTAGCGATAGCATAACCATACTGAAAAAATTGGTCTGAAATGTTTTCTCCAACTGTTGCTCGGTGAGCATTTCCGGTTCATCAACCGGATGCTGCTCCCCGGCATTGTTGACAAGAATATCCAGCTTGCCAAACGTCTCTACAGTTTTGCCAACGGCTTCCTGGATAAATTGCTTATCACGTAAGTCGCCGCGCAGTAACAATATTTCAGCGCCATAATGGGCCGCGATACGTTGCGTTTCTCGGGCATCCTGATCCTCATCTAAATAGACAATCGCTACTTTTGCCCCTTCTTTAACATAAGCGATAACCACCGCGCGGCCGATACCGCTGTCACCGCCGGTCACAAGAGCAACTTTTCCAGCCAGTTTGTCGCTGGCGCGGTATGAGGGATCGTCGTATAACGGCGGTGGAACCATATCTTTTTCCAATCCAGGCTGTCGCGATTGTTGTTGGGCAGGTTGTGATGTCGATGCCATGATTCCTCCAGATTGACAGGGGTAGATTGAGGTGCTGCGCCTGAGACAGCAGCACCTTTAACGTTATGCTGGTATCGATGCCGCTTTGTCGCTACGGCTCCAGACTCTATGCGCACTCAGTGCGGTAAAGAATTTGGTCATCATGCCGCTAGTGATAGCCTTGTCCTCAATAACGCCATCCTCAGCGCCGTCAGCCTGCCACAGTGCTTTTAGCTCGCGGGAATCGCCGCTTAGGCCAATGACCTTTAAATGTCGATAGGCCTCGAGCAGGTAATGCTTTGCCTCACCGCTTTTTGATAACGTTGGGCCGACACCGGCTGGCAAGATCACTGCATCGAGAGTAATCGATGGGGTTCCCGCAAAAGTGGCATCAATCGCCAGGGTTGAACCATCGCTGGCAGTAATATTACCGAGCTTCTGCGCCAACAGTTTCGGATGTACGCCCTTCTTTTTCAGCGCTTTTAGGGTCGTTAACACGTCAGAGGCATTGACGTTGTCAGCCAGCAATATGGCAACGATACGCCCCTTAATCTCGCCTCCGGGCTGCGCATACAGACTTAACGTCAGGTCACGTTCAAGTCCATTGACGGGTTTAGGTGGACTAACGTTACGCTGCTCGGCAGTCAGGGTAATGCCAAGTTGGTCCGCCACTTTTTGTGCAAGCGTCGTATCAATTCGCGTGAGGTGTTCGACTACGCGTTCCCGGATATAGGCACGAGCAACTTTCCCTAATTCGAACGAGAAGGCATCAATAATATGCTGTTGCTCAACCGGGGTCTGGCTTGACCAGAAAAGCCGCGGTTGCGAATAATATTCAAGGAAGGAAGGGCTACGTTCGCGCACTTTGCTGGCATCAACACGTTCAGCATGGCTGGAAAAACCGTCGTTCCCTGGCATTCCCTGCGTTTCTCGCGGCCAGTTATTACTGATGGAGTTTGGACTGTAGTTTGCCGGGTTAGTATTAATCTCCATACGGTGCATGCCGTCACGCTGGAGATTATGGTAAGGGCATACCGGACGGTTAATCGGAATTTCATGGAAATTAGGCCCGCCAAGGCGGCTAATTTGGGTATCGGTGTAGGAGAAAAGTCGCCCCTGTAATAACGGGTCATTCGAAAAATCGATACCGGGAACAATATGTCCAGGGTGAAACGCCACCTGCTCGGTTTCGGCAAAGAAATTATCAGGATTACGGTTTAATACCATTTTGCCGACAAGCTGCACCGGGACTAACTCTTCTGGAATAAGCTTGGTGGCATCGAGTATATCGAAGTCGAATTTAAATTCGTCTTCTTCAGGAATCAGCTGTAACCCCAGTTCATACTCCGGATAATCACCGGCTTCGATGGCTTCCCAGAGATCGCGACGATGGAAATCGGCGTCTTTACCCGCCAGTTTTTGTGCTTCGTCCCACAATAAGGATGCCTTTCCTGCCACCGGCTTCCAATGGAAGCGAACAAAGGTGCTTTTGCCCTTGGCGTTAATCAGGCGGAAAGTATGGATACCAAAGCCTTCCATCGTGCGGTAGCTACGCGGAATACCGCGATCGGACATAGCCCATATCACGTTATGTAGCGTTTCAGGCTGTAAAGAGACGTAATCCCAAAAACTATCATGGGCGCTAGCGCCCTGAGGAATTTCATTATGTGGCTCGGGTTTTACCGCATGAACAAAATCCGGGAATTTCATGGCGTCCTGAATAAAGAAGACGGGAGTGTTATTACCCACGAGGTCGAAAACACCCTGTTGGGTGTAGAATTTTGTCGCCCAGCCGCGAATGTCGCGAACGGTATCAGCCGACCCTCTCGATCCTTGTACCGTGGAGAAACGAACAAACACAGGGGTCTGCACGCCCGGATGTTGCAAGAAGTCCGCCTTGGTAATATCAGCCAGGCTCTTATATAACTCGAAATACCCATGGGCTGCCGAACCACGGGCATGAACGATACGCTCGGGGATCCGCTCATGATCAAAATGCGTAATTTTCTCACGCATAATGAAGTCTTCCAGCAGCGTCGGCCCTCGGCTACCCATTTTTAACGAGTTTTGGTCGTCTGCGATTTTGGTTCCCTGATTGGTGGTAAGAGACCGCTTATCATCGTGTTTTCGATGCGCTTCCAGTTGCTGGATTTTGTCGTTACTCTTAGCGCCGTCTTTTAAGCTTCCAGGGGCGGTTGGCTGTTTTCCGGGAGGTGTAGGGGCACTATCAGGAAGATGTGAATTATCGGCAGGAGCCGTATCGCTTAGGTGTAGCGAATCGTCGGGGGAAACTGAATTTCCATTTACTAATAAGTGGCTTGTATCAGCATCCTTTAATGGTGTATTTTTCTTTTTCATAACATTGCCTCAGCGCCAGTTTTAAAAAACAACAAATTAATAATGAACCTTAAATCGTAGTCGGTAATTCTTAATTTAGCCACCGACCTTCCACTCAACTGATAGCTTTAGGAAATTACCATTATTAAATCAGAGAAATAGAAACCGAGTTGATTCCCTCTAACCAACAACCTCAACCCAATGTTAATTATGATTTTAAACACTCAGAACTCAGACTTGTAAAGCCTTAAATTGCAGCTATAATTTTATAATTCGCGGTCAGTTTAACTGTTAGTCTTTTCATCAATATCTTGATCTATTCCCCCTCACTTAATATCTTCAACCCTAAACCATGGGCTAATTGCAGTCACCATCATCTTTTTTTCAGAACGCATCTGACTTACCGTCACTAAAAATATTTTTACCTACATTCGCTGCATTCGGGTTCCATCACAACAAGGTTAACCTATGAACGATATTCCCTTTACTGCATCAGCCACACCTAGCCTGGGGATTGAACTCGAGCTACAATTGATTAATCTCATTGACGGGCATCTCTCTGATAAAAGTCTGGAAATTATTCCGCTGTGCAACGATGACTCCCATATTAAAAAGGAGTTAACGTTATCAACAATTGAGCTGAACTCCTCGGTACATGACACACCGTTTACTCTGTATGAAGAAATAAATACGCTTGCGCGAAAAGTCGCGACTATTGCGGCGGATAAACAATGCGGGTTATGCGGAGGAGGAAGACATTTTAGCAATATCTGGAAAAACCAAACCATCACCCCCAGCAAACGTTATGCTGAGCTTCACGAGTTGCAGGGATTTCTCGCTAAGCTGTCCTGTGTTTTCGGTCAGCATATTCATGTCGGCGTCGGCTCAGGCAATGATGCCATTTATCTTTGTCATGCCTTAATTCCCTATTTGCCACATTTTATCGCACTCAGCGCATCCTCACCTTACTACCAGTCTGAAGATACCGGCTTCGACAGCTCCCGCTTTAGCGCCCTCAACTCTTTCCATACCTTTGGCCAGATTGAGCGCGATATCGATAACTGGCACAAGTTTATAGGTTATGTAGAAGAGTGTACTGAGCTTGGGGTGATCAGGAGCCAAAAAGATATTTATTGGGAAGTCAGACCAAAACCTGAACTCGGGACGGTAGAAATTCGCGTTTGCGACACCCCGCTTACGCTTTTTCATGCAGCCATGTTAGGGGGCTACGCGCAACTGTTAGTGAAATATTTACTCAAAAATAGGGTACCTATTGCCCAAGCACGTAATGCGGTAACCCATGCCAATGCTTTCTACGCCCAGCGATACGGTTTTGAAGCCTTATATATTGATATCAATAAGCGCATACGCATTCCATTAACTGAACATATTCAAGATATGTTCAGTACTCTGGAAAATGGAGCCAATGTTGAAGAGAAAAAGGTGCTGAGCTATCTCTCCTCTTACGTGCAGCACGGGGTGAACGATGCATCCCGGTTGCGGGAAAAGGTGCAAAGCGGAATGAGTGAGCTAGAGGTCATCAGCGATTTGATGGAAATGTTGTTACCGACTGCGCATATTACGCACAGCCCCTCATAAAGGGGGCTGTTCCAGCATGCCAAAACTCACAACCCGCGCGCGCCCCAGTTCTTTTGCACGATACAGCGCCACGTCCGCTGCACGCAACAGATTGTCGCTCTGGACATGCTCTGGATAACTCGCCACGCCAATAGACACATCAACATGGCCAATATCTGACACCCCAAAATGCAGCGACATATCGCGCACACCGTTTAAAATATCCGTCGCGATACGATTTGCGGCCTCTTCATCCATGCCGTTAAGCAGCACCAGAAACTCTTCACCACCGTAGCGGAAAGCCATGCCGCTTTTGTGTACCACACGCTGGATGATGGCGGCGACGCTCTTAATCACCCCATCCCCCGCTTCATGACCAAAAGTGTCGTTAATACTTTTAAAGTGGTCGATATCTATCATCAGACAGCTAAGCGGCTCCTTGTTGCGCATCGCCTGGTTCATCTGGTTGCTCAGGGTGTCTTCCAGATGATGACGATTACGTAAACCGGTCAGCGGATCATAGAGCGCTTTTTCCAGCAACGCCTCACGCAGGCGCTGATTGGCTAATGCCAGGCCTAGCGCTTCAGCCATCAGCTCCAGATAGGCGCGAGAAGGCGCCGTTTCATGATTAAGATTCTGGAATGAGAGCAGGCCAATGGCTTCTCCCTGAGCGATCAGCGGAACACACAAGGTCTCATTCTCAGACGATTGCGGCAAATGATAGCAGGCAATATCCGGCTCACCGTTGACCGGTGGATGGCTCTGCCCGCGCCGTACCGCCCAGCATTCATCAGGATGGAATGGCTCAGCGCTACCCTGAGGGGAAAGCCATTGGGCGACACAGCGCATCTGCCAGGGCTCGCGGTCCAGGATATACAACCGTCCAGCGATACCCGGGGCAATATTGGGTGCAAAAAGCTCGGCGACGTTAACCACATCAGCAAAATTCTCACAGCCCTGCAAACGCTGGGTCATGCGTGCCAGCAACTCACGTATTGCCCAGTTGGCGTCGCGTTCTCTCTCAAGCTGCTGTCGTACCAGACCATTTTCGCGAAAAATGCGGATCGCCTGAGCCATATCGCCAATTTCATCAATCTGGTTAAAGTTGGGCGTTTCGACCGCGTAATCTTGCGAGGCCAGGCGGTGGACCACGTCGCTCAGCCGCACCACCGGACGCAATACGCGGTGTTTTAAAATAAAACCGAGTACGAATAAAAACAGCAGCGCCGTCAGCCCGACCATCACTTCGGACAAGGTTCGCAGGGTACGGGACATCTCAGTCGCATCTACAATGGCGTCCCGTGCTCGGTTATCCAGCATCTTGCGAAAATGGTCTATGCGATCCTGCGCTTGTTCGAGTTGCTGTTCATAAATCTTACCGTACAGCAGCGAGACAGCCTGTTTTTCTTCACCATTGGCAACACTGTTAAGCGCCGTCTGCTGTTCATCCTGTAACGCATCAACAATTTGCAGCCCTTCGTGCAGCAGCGCCAGCTCTTCCCCCGTCGCCCCCGTATCTTTTAGCACTGACAATCGATGCTCGATATCTTTGAGTGCCGACTCTTTCTGACTATAGGTATCGAGGATATCCGGGTCTTGACCGATAACGTACAGGCGTGCCAAATCGGACAGCGACCAGGCATCCATTTCCACTTCTTCTGTCAACTGGTCGAAAATCTGCCGCTGTTCTACCGCCCGTCGTTCACTATTATCGGCGTTGGACGCCATCAGCATGACGATACCAGAAGCAATGGTGAGACAAACCGTCGCGCAGTAGGCCCAGTTTGTGATTGTGGCAATTCGCACCTGTTAATTCCTTCTACAGCAAAAAAATGAAGCCTGATTAAATTATAGAAAACGCCTGATTTTGCGTGAAAAAAAAGGCGACCGAAGTCGCCTTTAGTTATCGTCTTTACCTTATAAATCTGGAGGGGTTTTTCCCTCTTCAATAAACTCTTCGTCCAGTGCTTCAGCGTTACCCGCATGATCTCGACCGGAGAACAGGTTCCAACAGGCGAGGAAAAGGGCCGCAATTAGTGGGCCGATGACAAAACCGTTGATGCCGTAGATTTCCATACCGCCAAGGGTCGAAATCAGAATCAGGTAGTCAGGCATCTTGGTATCTTTCCCCACCAGCAGCGGGCGCAGGATATTGTCCACGACGCCGACAATAATCACGAAGAAACCAACAATAAACAGCCCCTGCCACAGTTGCTGTGTTGCAAAGAGGAATATAGCTGCCGGCACCCAGATAATCGCCGAGCCCACGGCGGGCACCAGAGAGAGGAATGCCATCAATACGCCCCACAAGATACTGCCGTCGATACCGACTATCGCAAAGGCAATACCGCCGAGTGTCCCCTGAACCGCCGCCACAACTGCCGTGCCTTTTACCGTGGCGCGCGTGACGCCGACAAACTTGCTAAACAGGTGCTGTTTAGCAAAATCAGAAAGCGGCAATGAATCCAGAATCTGGCGCACCAGGTACGGCCCATCTTTAAGCAGGAAAAACAGCAGATACAACATAATGCCGAAGCTGATGGCAAAACCAAATGTCCCTTTACCGATCAGGAACGCACTACCCGCAAGATACTGACCGCCCTGTAAGGCAAATTCCGACAGTTTTTTCTGGATTTGCGTTGCACTATCAAGGTTATGCTCAATCAGAAATCCTTTCGCCCAGCGCGGGAGATGGGAAAAAATACTCGAGACAACCTCCGGGAACCTCAAGGTGTTTTGTTGCAGCTTGGTGTCCAGTACGCTGAGTTCAACCGCCAGTGATGATAGAATCGCCATCAACGGAATAAATACAATCAGGCAAATAATGCCAATGGTCAGTAGTGACGCCAGCCCATTGCGATCGCCCAACGCACTACGTATTTTATTTTTTACCGGGTTAAAGACGACAGTGAGTATCGCCGCCCACAAAATGGCGGAGAAGTAAGGTGATAGCACATCAAAAAAAGCCCAGGTCACGAGGGCAAGTATTAATACAAAGAAGCCTTTGGTCAGTCCGTTAAAGCGCATTGATGGATCCTGTTACGTAGAAACTGTGTTCGACTATAGAGGCGTTTTATAGATTTACCAACCTGCGACAGGAAGTTTCAGAAACAGACACACCGGTTTATCACTGCACCTTCAGCACCTGTACGCTGGTGATAGGCATACACGTGTCATATGAATATACTGATGCCCCTAACAATGAAAAAAATTCATCACGATTATATTAATAAAATTCAGAAGGTTTTCATTTTATGTCTGATAAACACTGGTCCCGGATGGAGTACCTTCATCAAACGGTGACTAACCCTAACATTCATCTCAAAGGTACCCACAGTTATTATAGCGACTGCTGGGATAACGGTTTTGAGCATTCGGTCGTGCGGTATTTACTCGGCGATCGGGTCAGTCGAGAGTGGCAACCGCTTGGCAAACTTGATCAACTCATTATCGGAAATTTCGTCTGCATTGGCGCTGAATGCGTAATCCTTATGGGCGGAAACAGTACGCATCGCATGGATTGGATTAGCCTTTATCCTTTCATGGAATCCATACAAGAAGCCTACCAGCCTCGCGGCGATACCCTGCTTGGGGACGGTTGTTGGTTGGGGATGCGGGCGATGATCATGCCCGGTGTCGTGATTGGCGAAGGCGCGGTAGTGGCGGCAGGTTCCGTGGTAACAAAAGATGTCCCACCCTACGCGGTCGTCGGTGGTAACCCTGCAAAGTTTATCAAGTTTCGGTTTTCTGAGGACGATATTGCCAGAATTACGGCGCTGAAACTGTACGAGCACCCGGAAGAATTGCTTATCCAATGGCAGCCACTTTTATCCTCCGGCGATATCTCAGCGTTGGAACACAAAGTGGTAAGCATGAGCGATTGTGGAAATATTCGCCCGTGATAAAGTACAGACCTTAATTCAGATACCCCATCACAATGATAACCGATAATAAAAAAACGCACGCGTTCCACTTTTCCCCTTTTCGCAATCTCTTTTTTGCGCGCTTGCTGACGGTATTAGGCAATGGGATTGCCCCCATTGCGCTGGCCTTTGCCGTCCTTGATATTGGCGGGTCTGTCTCTGATTTAGGCATTGTCGTGGCCTCCCGCTCACTCTTTAACGTGATTTTTCTGTTGCTTGGCGGGGTGTTAGCAGATCGTTATTCACGCAGTCGCGTATTGGTCTCTTCTTCCCTGATTGCCGCCGTCTCACAGGCGATTGTTGCCGCTTCCGTACTTGATGGCTCAGCGACGGTATTGAGTCTGGCCTTGCTGGGTGTCGTTAACGGCGCGGCTGCGGGTATCGCATTACCCGCCTCCTCGGCGCTGGTACCTCAAACGGTTCCTGCGCAGAATTTGCGCGAGGCCAATGCGTTAATCCAGCTCGGTATTTATAGCGGCACGGTCATCGGCGCCTCGCTGGGCGGGATATTAATCAGCGCGGTCGGCCCCGGTTGGGGGCTGGCGATTGATGCGCTGGGCTTTGCTGCCGCCGCACCGTTGTATTTCTTGATTCGTATCGGCTCTATCCAGGCTGATTCATCGCAAAGCCATATCCTGCAAGACCTCAAAGAGGGCTGGCATGAATTCGCCAGCCGGGCCTGGGTATGGTCGATTGTGGTTCAATTTACCATTATTAATGCCGCCTTCAGCGGTCTGGTGATGGTACTTGGCCCGGTGATTGCGGATGCCTCTTTCGGGCGAGCCAACTGGGGGATCATTATTGCCGCACAAAGTGTCGGCCTCATAGCCGGGTCTTTCCTGGCGCTGCGCTGGCGTCCACGCCGCGATCTTTTTATCGGTGCCATGCTGGTTGCCCTCTGCGCAGTGCCTATTTTCCTGCTCAGCCTGCCGGCGTCAGCACCGTGGCTTATGGCCGCATTTTTTATGGCCGGTGTCGCTTTCGGACTCTTCGGCGTGTCGTGGGCACATTCGCTACAAACGCATATCCCACCTGAAAAACTGGCGCGCGTGTACGCCTATGATGCCGTAGGTTCGTTTGTGGCGATTCCTTTTGGTGAGTTGGTCGCAGGCCCACTTGCGGCGCATTACGGTAGCCACCATGTTCTGATGGTTGCCGCCATGGCCGTCGTCATCGCTACCGCCGGTGTTTGCCTGGTGCCGGCTATCAGGCAACTTGATAATTCCTCAAGAATCAAAACACACGTTCTTTAACCTTGCCGAAATCGGCAGCCCCCGAGCGTGCAGCCCGGAACGTTCGTCGTTAAAAACTTTCTCACTTTAAAACCGATCATGAAAATGGCTCATGTTGTAATGAAATTAAGTCGCTTTCACTCATCCACTCGCTCTGGCATAAATACATCATATTAACTTGTTGGCAACATGAAAAACCGTGAACCACGGAGCATTAATTCATTTTGAATCAATAAGTAACACTAATTTCATGCTGGCACGGGGATGCAAGATCACGATGAATACAGATTTTACATTTAAGATTTCACGCAGTATTTTCGATGAAAATTATAACCCTTCTGAAAATACCCGAATCACCACCAACTTTGCCAATTTAGCCCGTGGCAAGAACCGCCAGGAGAACCTGCGCAACACATTGGTGATGATAGATAACCGCTTTAATACGCTGGCACATTGGGACAATCCAAAAGGCGACCGTTATTCTGTCGAGCTGGAAATCATCTCCGTTGAGATGAGCATTGCAGATAATGCTGACGCGTTCCCGGCGATCGAAATACTCAAAACCAATATCATTGATAAAAAAACCAATGAGCGTCTTGAAGGTATTGTGGGGAATAACTTCTCCTCTTACGTACGTGATTATGACTTCAGCGTATTATTGTTAGATCACAATAAAAACCAGCCTGAATTCAGCATTCCGGACAGTTTTGGTGAATTGCATGGCAATATCTTTAAGCATTTCGTCCAGTCAACGGAATACAAGAAAAGCTTTAACAAACCGCCAGTGATTTGTCTGAGCATTTCCAATAAAAACAACTATGAACAAACCGGCAATCGACATCCGGTACTCGGTATCGAATATCAGCAGCACGGTTCTTCATTGACTGAAAAATACTTCAATAAAATGGGCTTACGGGTTCGTTACTTTATGCCTAAAAACAGCGTGGCGCCGTTAGCCTTCTACTTCTCAGGTGATTTATTGAGTGATTATACCGATCTCGAACTGATCGGGACGATCAGCACCATGGAGACGTTCCAGAAGATTTACCGGCCTGAGATTTATAATGCGAACTCTGCGGCAGGACAATACTTCCAGCCGAATCTTAATCACCAGGATCATTCATTAACCAAGATTGTTTATGACCGTGAAGAACGTAGTCAATTAGCAATTGAACAGGGCAAATTTACGGAAGAGCACTTTATCAAACCCTATAAGCATATTCTTGAACAGTGGTCTGCTCAGTACGCTATTTGATTAAACCAGAATATAAGGTCAGTTATTATGAAAACATTACTTCCAACGTCTACTGCGGGCAGCCTGCCAAAACCGTCATGGCTTGCACAACCGGAAACGCTATGGTCTCCGTGGAAACTGCAAAACGAAGCGTTAATTGAGGGGAAACAGGACGCCCTGCGTCTGTCTCTGGCAGAGCAGCTTCAGGCCGGTATTGATATCGTTAGCGACGGTGAGCAAACTCGCCAACACTTTGTCACCACGTTTATTGAGCACTTAAGCGGCGTCGATTTTGAAAAGCGCGAGACCGTAAGAATTCGTAATCGTTATGACGCCAGCGTACCAACGGTAGTTAGCGCCGTTGAGCGTCAAAAACCGGTGTTTGTTGAAGATGCAAAATTCCTGCGCCAGCTCACGAAGCAGCCGATTAAATGGGCACTGCCGGGGCCGATGACCATGATCGATACCCTTTATGATAACCATTATAAAAGTCGTGAGAAACTGGCCTGGGAATTTGCCAAAATTCTCAACCAGGAAGCCAGGGAATTAGAAGCGGCGGGCGTGGATATTATCCAGTTTGATGAACCAGCTTTTAACGTCTTCTTTGATGAAGTGAACGACTGGGGTATTGCCGCATTAGAAAGAGCCGTCGAAGGACTGAAGTGCGAAACGGCGGTGCATATTTGTTATGGCTACGGGATTAAAGCTAACACCGACTGGAAAAAGACGCTGGGTTCAGAGTGGCGCCAATATGAAGAGGCGTTCCCTAAACTGCAACAGTCCTCAATCGATATCATCTCACTGGAATGCCATAACTCACGTGTTCCGATGGACTTGCTGGAATTGATCCGTGGTAAAAAGGTGATGGTTGGGGCGATTGACGTGGCTAACCATGCTATTGAAACCGCAGAGGAAGTTGCCGATACGCTACGTAAAGCCCTGCAGTTTGTCGATGCCGATAAACTCTATCCGTCAACCAACTGCGGCATGGCGCCATTGCCTCGTCAGGTGGCTCGCGGGAAACTGAATGCGTTAAGTGCAGGTGCTGAGATTATTCGCAAAGAGTTGCTGGCAAAATAACCGCGTCATAGTGAATGACCTGACGGTGTGTCGGTCTGCTGCAATCATAACTAAAGCCGCCAATTAGGCGGCTTTATATCGTTTTACTCATCAAGACTAATTCTTTTTGTAGGCTGAAGCTCTGAT
This sequence comes from Kluyvera intermedia, assembly GCF_034424175.1. Lineage (NCBI taxonomy): Bacteria > Pseudomonadati > Pseudomonadota > Gammaproteobacteria > Enterobacterales > Enterobacteriaceae > Kluyvera > Kluyvera intermedia. The sequence goes on along the minus strand of NZ_CP139986.1, from coordinate 1,576,420 downwards.
AACCTCACTCGTTGTCCAGTATGAAGGAGCGCTATCTGGGTCAATAACGACAAATTGAGCACCCACTTTTGCTGCATTATCCAACACTTCATTCATCGCATTTTGATAGCCAGTATGGCGAGCAACGCCGGTCAACGTTGATGACCCTGATACGTTGGCAACAAACTGATACCCCTTCGCTTCGTCTTTAGTAATCACCTGGACTCGAGATGCTCTGTCAGACATGCTCGTGGCGCACCCCGCTAACAACACGGATGTCAGCACCAAGGATACCCATTTAATCGGCTTCATTTTTACCCCGTTTTCGCCCATCACATCATTAGTTTCTGAAATAATTATCGCACATTCATTCAGGCACAGATCCCAATGCTAAGCAGATAAAGCCTCTTCCCTATAAAAAAACCGCCGATAAAATCGGCGGTTTCTTCATTACGATAAATACCCGTTACATCAGCGGCATCGCTTTCTGCACGATATCAATCAGCGGTTGCGGGTAAATACCCAGCACCAGCACTAACAGTGCAGAAATCAGCACAACAATACCGCCTGCGCTGTACTGCCAGTTCGACGGTGCATCGCGGTTCGGTTTTTCCGGCGCGCTCAGGTACAGGCTCACGGCCACGCGCAGGTAGTAGTACAAACCAATCGCGGAACCGACAACCACGGCACCGACCAGCCACCACAGGTGTGCTTGTACGCCGACGGCCAGTACGTAGAACTTACCGATAAAGCCCAGCGTCATCGGGATACCGGCCAGAGACAGCATCATCACGGTCATTACGGCAGCCAGAATCGGACGGTGCCAGAACAGACCACGGTAGGCGAACAGTGATTCTGCATCCGGGCCACGATATGGGCTGGACATCAGGCTCACTACGCCAAACGCGCCGAGGCTGCTGAACAGATAACCGGCCAGGTAAACACCGACGGTTTCCATCGACATCTCACCGCTGTGCAGAGCAATCAGTGCTACCAGCAGGTAGCCAAGGTGAGAGATTGAGGAGTAACCGAGCAGACGCTTGATATTGGTCTGGCTTAGCGCCATCAGGTTACCGAAGATAATGGAAGCAAAGGCGATGAGGCCCAGCACCACGCGTACCGCTTCGCTGTCGCCGACTGGCGCATACAGGAACAGACGCATCACCACGCCGAAGATGGCAATCTTGCTGGCAGTGGCCAGGAAGGTTGAAACCGGCGCAGGCGCACCCTGATAAACGTCCGGCGTCCACAGGTGGAAAGGCACCAGCGAAAGCTTGAAGCCAAGGCCAACAATCATCATACCCAGACCTGCCAGCAGCAGCGGTTCGTGCAGCATGTTATCGCCAAGGCTCTTACCGAGCGCGACGAAAGACAGGTTGCCGGACTGCGCATACAGCAGCGCCATACCAAACAGCAGGAATGACGAAGCGGCTGCGGACAAAATGGTGTACTTGATGCTCGCTTCCAGTGACCGTTTCTGGCGGAAGGCATAGCCCACCAGCCCGAACAGCGGCAGGGAAATCAGCTCAATACCGAGGAACAGCGCCGCCAGATGGTTAGCGTTCGCCAGCAGAATGCCACCTAAGGACGCAATCAGCACCAGCAGGTAGAACTCTTCCTTGTTATCGGTATAACCCTCAAGCCACGGATAAGCAAAAGTACAGGTGGCAAGACTCGCCAGCAGCACCAGCCCGGTGTAGAACATGGCGTAGGCATCAACGCGCATCAGCGGCGTCACGTCCATCGCGCCCGCCTGACCGACGAACCAGAGTGAGACCAGTGCAGCGTTAAGCCCAAGCACCGACAACGTGGCATTGAGGAAGTGATTGCGTCGCCACGCAATGGAGAGCATCACAACCACCACCGTCAAGCCGACGATCAGCAGCGGTAATAGCGCGATCAGTTGTTGTGGAGTTATTGTCATGGCGAATTACGGCCTTGTAGTAGTAACGGAATTAACAAACCACTGCTGGATGTTACTCATCGCAGAATGTGACGTGTCCAGAATCGGCTGAGGGAAGAAGCCCAACAGTACCAGAAGCACGACCAGCAACAGGACGATAAACAGTTCACGCAGCGACATCCCTGGCAGTTCTTTTGCAGCAATCTCAGTCTTCGCTTTACCGAAGTAAGCGCGATGCAGCATTGCCAACGAGTACACGGAGGCAAAGACCAGACCGAAAGTGGAAATGACGGTAATCATCGGTACCACTTTGTAGCTGCCGAACAGAATCATAAATTCGCCAACGAAGTTACCGGTGCCCGGCATCCCCAGCGTACAGACTGCGAAGAACATTGAGAGTGCTGGCAGCCATTTGATTTTGCTCCACAGACCGCCCATCTGGCGCATATCACGGGTATGCAGACGCTCGTACAGCTGACCACACAGAATGAACAGACCGGCGGCCGACAGACCGTGTGCGATCATCTGAATCACTGCTCCCTGGTACGCCAGCTGGCTGCCGGTGTAGATAGCAATCAGCACGAAGCCCATGTGCGACACGGAGGTGTAAGCAATCAGACGTTTGATGTCGTACTGGGTAAACGCCATCCACGCGCCGTAGAAGATACCGATAACACCCAGCCACATCGCGATTGGCGCGAACTCAGCGGACGCGTTCGGGAACAGCGGCAGCGCAAAGCGCAGCAGGCCGTAGGCCGCGGTTTTCAGCAAGATACCGGCCAGGTCAACAGAACCCGCAGTTGGAGCCTGGGAGTGCGCGTCTGGCAACCAGCCGTGCAATGGCACCACCGGCATTTTCACCGCGAAGGCGATGAAGAAGCCCAGCATCAGCAGATATTCCACGCCGTGCGACATTGGCGTTTTCAGCAGGTCTTCATAGTTGAAGGTCCACACGCCGGTTGCGCTGTGATGGACAAACACCAGCCCCAGAATGGCAATCAGCATCACCAGACCACTCGCCTGGGTGTAGATGAAGAACTTGGTTGCCGCCGTGATACGCGTTTTACCGTCAGAGGCTTTATGGCCCCAGAGCGCGATCAGGAAGTACATCGGCACCAGCATCATCTCCCAGAAGAAGAAGAACAGGAACATGTCGATGGCCAGGAACACGCCGATAACGCCGCCCAGGATCCACATCAGGTTGAGGTGGAAGAAGCCCTGGTACTTCTGGATTTCACGCCAGGAACAGAGCACCGCCAGCACGCCCAACAGCCCGGTCAACACCACCATCAGCAACGACAGACCGTCTAATGCCAGATGGACAGAGATACCAAAGCGTGGGATCCACGGCAGGATAAACTCAGACTGCCACTGCGGCAGGCCGGTGGATTGTGTGAGCGAGTAGCCACCCTGCAACCACAGTTGCAAAGACAGCGCCAGCGTCAGTCCCATGGTGATCAACGCTATCCAGCGCGGCATCTTCACGCCAAAGCGTTCAGTCTGCCAGCAGAGGAAACCGCCGATAAAGGGAATCAGTATTAGCCAGGGTAATAACATGGCAATTCATTTCCTTATTCATCTATCCGGTGGCGAAACGCCCGCCGGAACAGGAAAACAGCACGACATTTTCATGGGGAGGAAAACCCTCCCCAACGAATTAACGCAACACCATCAACAACACCAGTACCACCACGGCACCAATGCTCATTGACGCAACATACCAGCGCAGATAGCCATTCTCGCTCATCACAAGGCCCTTGCCTGCGAAGCGGGAGAGGATAGCCGGAATGTTCATCAGCGCATTGAGCGGGTCGCTTTTCAGCAGCCAGGCAATGCCGAGGAATGGCTTAACAAACACTTTGTCGTACAGCCAATCGAAGCCCCAGGCGTTGTACCACCAAGTGCCTAGCAGACGACCCGGCGCGCTGTTGGCGATAGACGTCACAAGCGTACGTTTACCCAGCCACAGCCATGCCGCAATCAGGATGCCCGCAATCGCCACCACGCCCGAGGTGATTTCCAACGTCAGTACACGACCGTGCTCAAGCTCGGTGGTAGACGGCAGAACACCCTGCAACGGTGGCACGATCAGCGCGCCGATAAAGGTCGACAGGATCATCAGCACAATCAGCGGCAGGTGGTGAGTAATCCCCTTCCCTGCATGCGCTTGGATCTGCTCTTTACCGTGGAAGACGATGAAGATCATTCGGAAGGTATACAGGGAGGTCATAAATGCACCGACCAGACCTGCAACCATCAGATTGATATGACCGTTTGCCATCGCCCCGGCTAAGATCTCATCTTTACTGAAGAAGCCTGCGGTAATCAGCGGCAGCGCGGAGAGCGCAGCACCACCAATCAGGAAGCTTGCATACACCAGCGGAATTGACTTACGCAGGCCACCCATCTTGAAGATGTTCTGTTCGTGGTGACAGGCCAGGATAACCGAGCCGGATGCCAGGAACAGCAGCGCTTTGAAGAACGCATGCGTCATCAGGTGGAAAATCGCCGCATCCCACGCCTGTACGCCCAGCGCCAGGAACATGTAACCAATCTGGCTCATGGTGGAATACGCGAGTACGCGTTTGATATCGGTCTGTACCAGCGCGGCAAAGCCTGCCAGCACCAGCGTAATTGCACCGATAATCCCGACCAGATGCAGCACTTCCGGCGTCAGCAGGAACAGGCCGTGAGTACGTGCGATCAGATAGACACCGGCGGTCACCATCGTTGCGGCGTGGATCAGCGCGGAGACAGGCGTCGGGCCGGCCATCGCATCAGCAAGCCAGGTCTGTAACGGCAGCTGTGCCGATTTACCAACCGCACCGCCTAACAGCATCAGGGTTGCCCACATCAGCATGTCGTTGCCTGCGGCAAAGTGCGCTGGCGCCAGTTCAACCATTTCACGGAAGTTCAGCGTGCCCAACTCGTTGTAGAGAATGAACAGCGCAAACGCCAGGAATACGTCACCGACACGGGTCACCACGAAGGCTTTCATGGCAGCGGCACCGTTCTTCGGATCGGTATAGTAGAAACCGATCAGCAGATAGGAGCAAAGACCCACGCCTTCCCAGCCGAGGTACATCAGCAGCAGGTTGTCCGCCAGTACCAGAATCACCATGCTGGCGATAAACAGGTTGGTATAAGCGAAGAAGCGGGAGTATCCCTCTTCACCGCGCATGTACCAGGAGGCAAACATGTGGATCAGGAAGCCAACACCGGTGACCACGGAAAGCATGGTCAGCGACAGGCCGTCCAGCACCAGGTTGAAGCCGATGTTGAAGTCACCGACGGACATCCACGTCCACAGCGGCTGGCTAAACGCCTGCTTGCCGCCCGCGAAGAAATCCATGCCGACAAACGCCGTCACCAGCGCAGACAGACCAATCGACCCCATCCCGATAGTGGCGGACAGATTTTCTGACCAGCGCCCACGAGAGAAGGCAAGCAGCACAAAGCCAATCAAAGGGAAAATAATGGTTAAGGCAAGCATGTTCATCCGCGCAACTCACTTACTGAATCGATGTTCAGGTTCTGGCGGCGACGATGGAGCTGCAACAGCAGCGCCAGGCCAATACTCGCTTCCGCAGCCGCAAGGGTAATGGCGAGGATATACATTACCTGACCATCGGTCTGGCCCCAGTAGCTGCCGGCGACCACGAAGGCCAACGCGGCGGCGTTAATCATGATTTCCAGCCCAATCAGCATAAACAGCAGATTACGACGGATAACCAGACCGGTCAGTCCAAGCACGAATAAAATCGCGGCGAGGATCAGCCCATGTTGTAAAGGAATCATGCGCGTTCCTCCGTTTTCCTTTTCGCGCTATCGCCTGCGCGATTGCTCAGCACTTCACCCGGACGGTCTTCACGACCGAGGTGGAAGGCCACAACCAGACCCGCCAGCAGCAGCATAGAGGCAAGCTCAACTGCCAGGACGTATGGCCCGAACAGGGCGATGCCCACTTCTTTTGCGCTGATCGCGTTGCCGTCAATGCCCTGGTCGTTAATGCCGAGAATGGCGTAAACCATTACCGCCAGCAGCACGGCGGACAAAATCGCCGGGCCAATCCAGATTTGCGGTTTCAGCCACTGACGTTCCTGGGCGATTTCAGCGCCGCCCAGGTTCAGCATCATTACCACGAAGACGAACAGCACCATGATGGCACCCGCGTAAACGATGATCTCCAGCGCACCGGCGAAGTAAGCGCCCAGCGAGAAGAACACCCCGGCAATAGCCAGCAGCGAGATGATCAGATACAGCAGTGCGTGTACCGGGTTAGTGTGCGTAATCACTCGCAGCGTCGCGAGGACAGCAACAAGGCCACAGATATAAAAAGCGAATTCCATTGCCCCTCTCCTTACGGTAACAGGCTCTTGACGTCGATAGGCTTAGCTTCGTTCTGCGCTTCGCCCTTATCTTTGCCGTCGATTGCCATACCCGCCATCCGGTAGAAGTTATATTCCGGGTATTTGCCCGGACCGGAAATCAGCAGATCCTCTTTTTCGTACACCAGATCCTGACGCTTGTATTCACCCAGTTCGAAGTCTGGGGTCAACTGAATCGCCGTGGTTGGGCACGCTTCTTCACACATGCCGCAGAAGATGCAGCGTGAGAAGTTGATGCGGAAAAACTCCGGATACCAGCGGCCATCTTTGGTCTCTGCTTTTTGCAAAGAGATACAGCCGACCGGGCAAGCTACCGCACACAGGTTACAGGCAACGCAGCGCTCTTCGCCGTCCGGGTCGCGTGTTAACACGATACGGCCACGATAGCGTGGTGGCAGGTAGACCGGCTCTTCCGGGTACATTTGCGTTTCGCGTTTGGCGAACGCATGCAGGCCGATCATCCAGATACTGCGTACCTGGGTGCCGAAACCTACGATAATTTCTTTTAAGGTCATGGTCTCATCGCCCCTTATGGCTGCTGCCAGAGAATGACAGCCGCCGTTACCAGCAAGTTGATTAGCGTCAGCGGCAGGCATACTTTCCAGCCAAACGACATTACCTGGTCATAACGCGGACGCGGTAATGAGGCGCGAATCAAAATGAACATCATCATGAAGAACGCGGTTTTCAGCGCGAACCAGATGAATGGCGGTAAGAACGGGCCTTGCCAGCCACCGAAGAACAAGGTCACGATCAGCGCCGACACGGTAACAATACCGATGTATTCGCCGACGAAGAACAGACCGAACTTCATGCCTGAGTATTCAATGTGGTAACCATCGGCCAGTTCCTGCTCAGCTTCCGGTTGGTCAAACGGGTGACGGTGACATACCGCTACGCCCGCAATCGCAAAGGTCACAAAGCCAAAGAACTGCGGGATAACGTTCCACAAATGTTCCTGGTTGTTGACGATGTCGGTCATGTTGAATGAACCGGCCTGCGCCACCACGCCCATCAGGGACAAACCGAGGAATACTTCGTAGCTCAGGGTCTGAGCAGAAGCACGCATCGCACCCAGCAGAGAGTATTTGTTGTTACTCGACCAGCCAGCAAACAGCACCGCGTACACCGCGAGGCCTGCCATCATCAGGAAGAACAAGATCCCGATGTTGAGGTCGGCAACTACCCAGCTTGGGCTGACCGGCACAATTGCAAAGGCCAGCAGCAACGAGGTGAAAGCGATAACCGGTGCCAACGTAAAGATCATGCGGTCCGAGAATTTCGGCACCCAGTCCTCTTTAAAGAACATTTTGATCATGTCAGCAACCAGCTGGAGCGACCCGCCCCAGCCTACACGGTTCGGCCCATAACGGTTCTGGAACAGGCCCAGGAGGCGACGTTCGCCGAAGCTCATGAACGCCCCGCAGGTCACGACCACCAGCAGGATGACCACGGCTTTGATGATGCTAATCAGGATATCAATCAGATCCGGCGTTAACCAACTCATTGCTGTGCCTCCTGCAGATTTTCAAGACGCGCACCCGCCAGCACCGGCGCAATACCCGGCATGCCCATCGGCAAGCCAACCTGCCCTGCGACCAGCCCACTGGAAATCACCAGCGGCAGCGTGACCGTCTGACCATCGTAGCTAAACGCCATCGTCGCACCCGCATTTACGCCAAGCGCCGCGGCATCTGCCGGGTTGAGCTTGAGGTAAGGCTGCGGCATACGCGTCTGGAACACCGGTGCGCGCTGTGACATTTCGTCGCTACCAAACAGATGGTAGTACGGCGCCACACGCCATTTCCCGGCTTCAGCCTGGAAGCTTTCCGGCACGGTGGTGAAGTAATTCAGACCGTTTTCGGAAGGCTCAATCAGACGTACGCCCGGATCGCCGTGACGTAGTTTGCCGCCCACTTCAGCCTGGAACTTGTTCCATGCCTGCGGGGAGTTCCAGCCCGGAGCCCATGCGAATGGGATCTGCGAGCGTGGTGCTTCCGGTTGGTTGTTCCCTTCCATTGAGAAGGCGAACATGGTGTCTTTATCCTGCGGCTGACGCGGTTCATGCACGCTCAGGTTTGCGCGCATTGCCGTACGGCCACTGTAACGGTGCGGTTCACGCGCCAGTTTCTGACCGCGAATACGGAATGAAGCATCCGGCGCCGCATCTTTGATCCCTGCCAGCTGCGGCAGTGCAGCAACGGCGGCGTCAATGACGTCATCCAGCTGTGTCCAGTCAACCTGACGGCTTTCCAGCGTGCTGTGCAATGAGTGCAGCCAGCGCCAGCTTTCAAGCATGACGGTTTTGCTGTCGTAGTAGCTTGGGTCATACACCTGGAAGAAGCGCTGCGCGCGGCCTTCGTTGTTGATGACCGTACCGTCGCTTTCCGCAAAACTCGCCGCCGACAGCACCAGATGCGCATGTTCCATAATCGCCGTACGCTGATGGTCAATAACCATCACCAGCGGCGCTTTATCCAGCGCAGCGTTAACGCGGCTGGCAGAGGCATGACGGTGCAGATCGTTTTCCAACACGATAACCGCGTCTGCGGCACCGCTTTCCAGCTCGTCGAGCGCGTCATCAAGCGAACCACCACCAATCATGCCGAGGCCAACGCTGTTTACCGCACGGGCAATCATCGTCACGCCAACGTCAGCGCCGCGCGCTTTCAGCGCTTTCGCTACGTTAGCCGCCGCCTGAATCACCTCTGCGCTACCGGCATTGGTGCCGGAAACAATCAGCGGTTTTTTCGCACCAGACAGCGCCTGGACGATAACGTCGATTTTGCCTTGCAGGTCGCGGTCAATGCCGTCAACTGCCGGTGCGTTGTTATCCAGTGCATGGGCTATCGCAAAGCCTAAACGCGCCTGGTCTTCTACCGGAGCGCGGTAAGTCCACGCGGCGATATCGTCCAGACGGGTGTCGTCAACGTTGGTCACAAACAGCGGATGTTTAGCACGCTGGCCGATGTTGAGGATCGCCGCAATCTGCCAGTCAGCCACTTTCTGGGCCGCGGCCATTTCACGTGCTTTGCCTTTCACCGCCTGACGAACCGCCAGCGCAACGCGTGCGCCGGTCTGGGTAATGTCTTCGCCCAACACCAGTACCGCATCGTAAGATTCAATGTCACGTAGTGCAGGCGTATGGATGCCGCCTTCACGCAGCACTTTCAGTGCCAGTTGCAGACGTTCCTGCTCGCCTTTGGCGATACCGGTATAGAAGTTATCCGCGCCCACTAATTCACGCAGCGCGAAGTTGCTTTCCACGCTGGCGCGCGGAGAACCAATACCAATCACTTTCTTCGACTGACGCAGAATATCCGCCGCGCCCTGCATCGCCTGTTCAGCGTTGAGGGTGATGAGGTCGCTACCACGACGCTGCACCGGCTGACGTGGACGGTCTTTCAGGTTCACGTAGCCATAGCCGAAACGACCACGGTCGCAGAGGAAGTAGTGGTTCACAGTGCCGTTGTAACGGTTTTCGATACGGCGCAGTTCACCATAACGTTCGCCCGGGCTGGTGTTACAGCCAATGGAACACTGCTGGCAGATGCTTGGCGCAAACTGCATGTCCCATTTACGGTTATAACGCTCGGAGTGCGTTTTGTCGGTGAAGACGCCGGTCGGGCAGATTTCCACCAGGTTACCGGAGAATTCGCTTTCAAGCGTACCGTCTTCCGGACGACCGAAGTAGACGTTGTCGTGCGCGCCATACACACCAAGATCGGTGCCGTCAGCGTAGTCTTTGTAATAACGCACACAGCGGTAGCAAGCGATGCAGCGGTTCATTTCGTGAGAGATGAACGGCCCCAGGTCCTGGTTGCGGTGGGTACGCTTAGTAAAGCGATAGCGACGGAAGCTATGGCCGGTCATTACGGTCATATCCTGAAGGTGGCAGTTACCCCCCTCTTCACAGACCGGACAGTCGTGCGGGTGGTTGGTCATCAACCACTCCACCACGCTTTCACGGAACTGCTTCGCTTCTGCGTCGTCGATTGAAATAAAGGTGCCATCGGTTGCCGGGGTCATGCAGGACATGACCAGGCGACCACGCGTGTCTTCCGCGTTTTGATATTGCTTCACCGCACACTGGCGGCAAGCACCGACGCTGCCTAGCGCCGGGTGCCAGCAAAAGTACGGAATATCAAGGCCCATAGTCAGACATGCCTGTAATAGGTTGTCTGCACCATTAACCTCGTATTCTTTGCCGTCTACATGAATCGTAGCCATTAGCGTGCTTCCAGTTGGCTCAGTCGAGACCGAGTATTAATCAAAATTCGTTCCCCTCACCCTAACCCTCTCCCCAAAGGGGAGAGGGAATCGTCCGGTTTTCTCCCTCGCCCCTTTGGGGAGAGGGCCGGGGTGAGGGGTGAAAATCACCAGCGCGTCTTAAGCAGGTTAGGCTGAATCCCATGAATGGCCTGGGTGTTGCTAAACGGCTGCTTAATGCCTGCCTCGAATTCTTCGCGGAAGTATTTAATTGCGCTCTGCAACGGTTCAACCGCACCAGGCGCATGCGCGCAGAAGGTTTTCCCTGGGCCTAAGAATCGACACAGCTGCTCAAGTGTCTCGATATCGCCAGGTTGACCTTCGCCCTTTTCCAGGGCGCGCAGAATCTTCACGCTCCACGGCAGACCGTCGCGGCAAGGTGTGCACCAGCCGCAGGACTCGCGTGCGAAGAACTCTTCCAGATTACGCACCAGCGGCACCATACCGATCTCATGATCGACGGCCATCGCCAGCGCGGTCCCCAGACGGCTACCCGCTTTACCGATGCTTTCGAACTCCATCGGCAGGTCAAGGTGCGCTTCGGTCAGGAAGTCGGTTCCCGCGCCGCCCGGCTGCCAGGCTTTAAACTTCAGGCCATCACGCATGCCGCCAGCGTAGTCTTCCAGAATTTCACGTGCGGTGGTTCCAAACGGCAGCTCCCACAGCCCCGGATTTTTCACGCGACCCGAGAAACCCATCAGCTTGGTGCCAGCATCTTTACTGGCAGAGATGTTCTGATACCACTCGACGCCGTTAGCCAGAATCGCCGGAACGTTACACAGGGTTTCAACGTTGTTGACGCAGGTCGGTTTGCCCCATGCGCCCGAGCTTGCCGGGAACGGCGGCTTGGAACGTGGGTTAGCACGGCGACCTTCCAGGGAGTTAATCAGCGCGGTTTCTTCACCGCAGATATAACGCCCTGCCCCGGTGTGCACGAACAGTTCGAAGTCGAACCCGGTGCCCATGATATTTTTGCCAAGCAGACCCGCTTCGGTCGCTTCCGCAATCGCGCGGCGCAGATGCACCGCCGCTTCAATGTATTCACCGCGCAGGAAGATGTAACCCCGGTACGCTTTGAGCGCGAACGCGGAGATCAGCATGCCTTCCACCAGCAGGTGCGGCAGCTGTTCCATCAACAAACGGTCTTTGTAGGTGCCCGGTTCCATTTCATCGGCGTTACACAGCAGGTAACGGATGTTCATGGATTCGTCTTTTGGCATCAGGCTCCACTTCAGGCCAGTGGAAAAGCCTGCGCCGCCGCGCCCTTTCAGACCAGCGTCTTTTACCTGGTTGACGATTTCATCCGGAGCCAGACCGGTCAGCGCTTTACGCGCACCTTCATAGCCGTTTTTGCTACGGTATTCGTCCAGCCATACCGGCTGTTTGTCATCGCGCAGACGCCAGGTCAGCGGATGCGTTTCGGGTGTACGAATAACGGTTTTCATTATTTATACCGCTCCAGCAGGTCAGGAATGCCTTCCGGGGTCAGATGCGCGTGAGTATCCTCATCGATCATCATGCTCGGCCCTTTATCGCAGTTCCCCAGACAGCAGGTCGGCAGCAGCGTAAAGCGACCGTCGAAGGTCGTCTGCCCCGGTTTGATGTCCAGTTTTTTCTCCAGCGCCGCCTGAATGCCCTGGTAGCCGTTGATGTGGCACACCACGCTGTCGCAGTAGCGGATCACATGACGGCCGACCGGCTGACGGAAGATCTGGCTGTAGAAGGTTGCAACGCCTTCAACATCGCTTGCTGGAATATCCAGCACGGCGGCTATCGCATGGATAGCCCCGTCCGGCACCCAACCGCGCTGCTTCTGAACGATCTTCAGCGCTTCAATGGACGCCGCACGCGGGTCTTCGTAGTGGTGCTTCTCGTGCTCAATGGCTTCACGCTCTACCGCACTCAGCTCAAAGGCCTCGGATTGGGGTTGTTGATTCTCGTGCATAATTAGCGGTCCACGTCTGACATAACAAAATCGATACTACCCAGGTGAACGATCAAGTCGGACACCAGGCTGCCACGCACCGCTACCGGGATCTGCTGCAAGTGCGCATAGCTCGGGGTACGGATACGGGTACGATAGCTCATGGTGCTGCCGTCACTGGTCAGGTAGTAACTGTTAATACCCTTGGTCGCTTCCACCATCTGGAAAGACTCCTGCGCCGGCATGACCGGGCCCCAGGAAACCTGCAGGAAGTGGGTGATCAGGGTTTCGATATGCTGCAGCGTGCGCTCTTTCGGTGGCGGCGTAGTAAGCGGGTGATCCGCTTTGAACGGGCCTTCCGGCATATTTTTGAGGCACTGCTCAAGGATACGCAGGCTCTGACGCAGCTCTTCCACTTTCAGCATCACGCGGGTGTAGCAGTCGGAAACACCGCCGCCAACCGGGACTTCAAAGTCGAAGTTTTCGTAGCCAGAGTACGGACGTGATTTACGCACGTCGAAATCAATACCGGTTGCGCGCAGTGCGGCACCGGTGCAACCCCAGTCCAGCGCTTCTTTCTTGCCGTAAGCGGCAACGCCTTTAGAACGACCAATAAGGATGGTGTTACGCAGTGCGGCTTTCTCGTAGGAATCCAGACGCTTTGGCATCCAGTCGAGGAAGTCACGCAGCAGTTTGTCCCATCCACGAGGCAGGTCGTGTGCAACACCGCCGATACGGAACCAGGCTGGGTGCATACGGAAACCGGTAATCGCTTCTACTACGTCATAGATTTTCTGACGGTCGGTAAAGGCGAAGAATACTGGGGTCATCGCGCCGACGTCCTGAATAAACGTCGAGATGTACAGCAGGTGGCTGTTGATACGGAACAGTTCCGAGAGCATCACGCGAATCACGTCAACGCGCGCCGGTACGGTGATACCGGCCAGTTTTTCAACGGCCAGGACGTACGGCATTTCGTTAACGCAGCCGCCGAGGTATTCGATACGGTCGGTATACGGAATGTAGCTGTGCCAGGACTGACGCTCACCCATCTTCTCAGCGCCACGGTGGTGATAGCCGATATCCGGTACGCAGTCGACAATCTCTTCGCCATCAAGCTGAAGGACGATACGGAAAGCACCGTGTGAAGACGGGTGGTTAGGACCGAGGTTGAGGAACATGAAGTCCTCGTTATCGGTACTACGCTTCATGCCCCAATCTTCTGGTTTGAAAGTCAGCGCTTCCATCTCCAGATCCTGCTTGGCTTTAGTCAGCTCAAACGGGTCGAATTCAGTGGCACGTGCCGGGTAGTCTTTACGCAGCGGGTGGCCTTCCCAGGTCGGCGGCATCAGAAGACGCGTCAGGTGCGGGTGGCCATTAAAGGTAATGCCAAACATCTCCCAGGTTTCACGCTCATACCAGTTGGCGTTCGGGAAAAGTTTGGTGATTGTCGGCACATTCAGGTCGTTTTCAGACAAGGCCACCTTGAGCATGATATCGCGATTGCGGTCTATTGAGATCAGGTGGTAGAAAACGGAAAAATCCGCGGCCGGTAAACCGTCGCGGTGTGTGCGTAGACGTTCGTCCATGCCGTGTAGGTCAAACATCATGACGTAAGGTTTCGGCAACTTCTTCAGGAAATCGATAATTTCCAGCAGTTGTTCGCGCTTAACCCAAACGACAGGTACCCCGGTGCGGGTGGCCTGAATGGAAAATGCATCCGGCCCAAAACGGTTGCGCAGTTCGCCGATGACCGGATCATCAAGGTGATCGCGGGTTTGCCAAACGGCTGCTTCTGGCGCGGTTAAATCGGTCATATTGTTCACCATTGCAAAAGTTCGTGGTGACTGCCGGGCGTGGCTTCGCGCTGTTGTATATTGATTTGCGAATCTAAAAAGGTGCCACCGCCCGCAGGCGCAAATTAAATCTCGTCCGGAGAGCGGAGATTCGTCACAGCAATGCGTTCGCCGCGTTTACGCTCGCGTTCCGACTGCATATTGGCGCGATAAACGCCCTGATCGCCAACCACCCACGAGAGAGGACGGCGCTCTTTACCAATCGATTCCTGCAGCAGCATCAGCGCCTGCATGTAAGCTTCCGGACGCGGTGGGCAGCCAGGAATATACACATCGACTGGGATAAACTTATCGACACCCTGAACAACAGAGTAGATATCGTACATGCCGCCGGAGTTTGCACAGGCGCCCATGGAGATAACCCACTTCGGTTCCAGCATCTGGTCATAAAGACGCTGAATAACCGGTGCCATTTTGGTAAAGCAGGTACCGGCCACCACCATCAGGTCAGCCTGACGCGGTGAAGCACGCAGAACCTCTGCACCAAAACGCGCAACGTCATGCACGGCTGTGAATGACGTCACCATTTCAACGTAGCAGCAAGAAAGGCCGAAGTTGTAAGGCCAGATTGAGTTCTTACGACCCCAGTTGACCATGTCATGCATCGCGTGTTCGAGTTTCCCCATATACACGCTTTTGTTCACTTCTTGCTCCAGGGGATCGGTCACAATCTCCTGTTTTTGCAGGGGGTAACGGTCGTTCTCACCGTTAGGATCTATGCGGGTGAGCGTATAATCCATCTTATTGCCTCGCTTTTACTGCGTATTACGGTTAGTGACGCTGTCGGTTTCTGGGTTTACCAGCGTGCGGCGAGAACGCGCAGGCGTCCAATCAAGCGCGCCGATGCGAACGAGGTAAACCAGACCGGCCAGCAGCACAAATATGAAAATGGCGGCCTCGATAAAGCCAACCCAACCGCTTTCGCGAATGGAGGTTGACCAGGCATACAGATAGAGTGCTTCCACGTCGAAGATGACGAAGAACATAGCGACCAGATAGAACTTAGCTGACAAACGCAGACGCGCGGTGCCAACGGAGTCGATACCCGACTCAAACGGGGTGTTTTTGCTTCTGGCGCGCGCGCGACCGCCAAGGTACCAGCCGCCGATTAACATCATGCAGCAAAGGCCAATGGCAATGATCAGAAATATAGCGAATGCCCAATGATGAGCGATGACTTCAGTGGATGTTGACATACTCAAAGCTTTACCAAATAGGTAGCATGACCACCACTGCTCTTACCGGCAGATGGACGCTACATGATTCATGGGGAGGATTAAAAAACCTACAAACAGCCCAATTCAAAACATAGACCGCAAAATGTTGAGGTTTTTTACTCCTTTCTCTAACCTTTTGTCAACTTTAACAAAAGTTTCCTCACATTAATTTACACCAAAAGCATTTCATTAACATTACGTGCCCTTTGATTCATTTCGCTTCAGTAGACCTTACGGTTTACCTGTTGTTGAATCGTGTCCGTTTTGTAGCAATAACAAGAATTACCCCGCTATTTTGACAGGAATTTCTGATGATTCCTCCCCCCATTGAGGGGTATTTTCTTGATCTAAGACACGCTTTTGTTAATTCGACCAGTAAAACGGCAACAATCTATCCGTTTTTTTAACATTAGCAGGAGATATGCGGTCATGTTTGATGATAAAGCATTTGGAGAGGGCAATAATTGTAATTACATGATTATTATCACATTATAGGATTTATTTTTTACAACAGGCTCTACAAGCCTAAAAAAAGAACCGCAAACTGAATTTTCTTAGTCTACGGTCCTTTTTTGAAGTTACATTTTGTTACTACATTTAAACTGAAATGTTAATCCATATCCCTCTCGTGAATGAGGGAATTATCTCCCTCTTCAGAGGTATATGCGCTCGCCTGCGACCAGGGATCGTTACGCTGCACCTGGGACTGAAAAATCAGTTGCGCCAGTTCATTCTCACTTTGCGGGTTATAGGTCAGCATATATTCCGTTTCCGGTAATTCCGGCATTCCCTCCGCTTTACCCAGCGCCCTGAGATCCGGGCTCATCATTTCAACCGGACGAGCCGTCACCCCAAGCCCTGCCTTAACCGCCGCTCGCACTGCTGAGAGCGTGGACGCGACATAGGCCAGACGCCATGGCATTCCCAAGGCATCCAGCGTTTTTATGATCGTATCGCGGAATGGGCTAGGATCGTCGAGCAGTACCAGTGGTACCGGTTCGCCCGCACGCATCGTAAATTCAGCGGCACAGTACCAAAGCGTCGGTGACGCACGCAGTAGTGTAGATTCAAAGCCTTCCAGTGGATGCGTGGTGAGCGCCAGATCCACTTCCCCGCTTTTGAGCATGCCAGCCATCACGCTGTGACGTTTTACACGAACATCAAGCGCCAGCTTGGGATAGGCCGAGCTCACGCGATTTAATAAAAACGGTAAAATAGTGTCTGCTGATTCATCTGATGAGCCCAGCGTTAACTGACCCTGGAGCGAGTTAAACATCAATGAAGTACAGGCTTCATCATTAAAACGCAGAATTTTTCGCGCATAGCCAAGCAGTTGGATACCGTGTTCAGTCAGCAGCTTATTTCGTCCGTGACGGGCGAAAAGCTCTTTTCCCACCAATTGCTCTAGACGCTGCATTTGCTGGCTTACCGCAGACTGTGTGCGACACACCGCTGTGGCCGCTGCAGCAAAAGTGCTCAGGTCAGCCACAGCAACAAAGGTTCTCAGCAGATCGAGATCAAGATTTAGAATCGGACGATTGGCATTTATCATATAAATCCACTTACAGGTACGAACACGACCTGACTTATTGATGCTGCACTCTAAAATTTCAGGTTAATCCTTTAAATCACCTTTCACCAAACACTGATGAATGATGACCTGATGAGTGTCAGTATTAAAATTGTCTGTTACTTCAAAGAGCAACAGTTCCCTTTGCAATATATCCTTTAACCCTAAGACTATTTATCTGGCTCTCTCTCGGCGGTATGCCGCGTAAGAAGTTGTTAGTAGTAATGCTGTTTAATGCACCTGGAGAAAAGCCGTGTTTTAAATTAATGTGGTAAATACATAAGTTACATCAAGTTAAAGATGCCATATTGATAACCATCAACAAACCAGAGGGCAAAACTCGCTTGTGCCTTCGCATATTAACCGAAAACCATTAACTTTTTAAGCTTAATTAAGATCTATCTCAAATCCCCAAAAAGGGCAGATTCGAACCAACTCAAGTTTCATCACAGAACTTTGAAATAACTTTTCAAAATATAAAGAAATATTAATATATATTGAAGGCCGGGATTAACAACAGATTCACAAGGTGTGTATCAGGCCTAATACTTATTAGGGGAAATTTAAATAAAAATATTAATTGGTAAAGTTAGTTAATGTATTAACGCGACACCACTCCCTAAGGTAAACCTTTCCACTTTGAATTAGTCAAAAAAACCATAAATTCACTTAATATTAGTGAATTAAACCACAAAATACCAAATATGCAATAGATATCACAACAATCATCACAAACAAATAGTAAAAAAGAATGTTCCATTAATAAAAAATGAACAAAATCTTCTACTGTTAACCCTTCAAAACCACGGGGATGCGGAGTACATTGTTCCGTGCTGACTTCCACGGCAGGGAGTGGCAATCACAGCTAAAAAGGTTAAAGATTCATGTCACCCATCGAAAAATCCAGCAAGTTAGACAACGTTTGTTACGACATTCGCGGCCCGGTACTCAAAGAGGCTAAGCGCCTTGAAGAAGAAGGCAACAAAGTTCTTAAACTCAATATCGGTAACCCAGCCCCGTTTGGGTTTGATGCGCCGGATGAGATTCTGGTTGATGTGATCCGTAACCTGCCAACCGCGCAGGGCTACTGCGATTCCAAAGGTCTGTATTCCGCGCGCAAAGCGATCATGCAGCACTACCAGGCTCGCGGCATGCGTGATGTGACAGTCGAGGATATCTACATCGGCAATGGCGTTTCTGAGCTTATTGTCCAGGCGATGCAGGCGCTATTGAACAGCGGTGACGAGATGCTGGTACCCGCACCTGATTATCCGTTGTGGACGGCGGCAGTGTCTTTATCCAGCGGTAAAGCAGTGCATTATCTGTGTGATGAGTCTGCAGACTGGTTCCCAGACCTTGGCGATATCCGTGCCAAAATTACACCACGCACCCGTGGTATTGTCATCATTAACCCAAACAACCCAACCGGTGCGGTGTACTCCAAAGAACTGCTGCAGGAAATCGTTGAGATCGCCCGCGAGCACAACTTGATCATCTTCGCCGATGAAATCTACGACAAAATCCTCTACGACGAAGCCCAGCACCATTCGATCGCCGCACTGGCACCGGATCTGCTGACGGTGACCTTTAACGGTTTGTCCAAAACCTACCGCGTGGCGGGTTTCCGTCAGGGGTGGATGGTGCTTAACGGGCCGAAGAAACACGCTAAAGGTTATATTGAAGGGCTGGAGATGCTCGCGTCTATGCGCCTTTGTGCCAACGTTCCGGCGCAGCACGCTATCCAGACCGCGCTGGGCGGCTATCAAAGCATCAGCGAGTTTATTGCCCCAGGTGGACGTTTGTACGAACAGCGTAACCGCGCATGGGAATTGATTAACGAGATCCCAGGCGTCTCCTGCATGAAACCGAAAGGCGCGCTGTATATGTTCCCGAAAATCGATGCCAAGCGCTTTAACATTCACGATGATCAGCGCATGGTGCTGGATTTCCTGTTGCAGGAAAAAGTGCTGCTAGTCCAGGGTACCGCCTTTAACTGGCCGTGGCCGGATCACGTGCGTATTGTGACCCTGCCACGTGAAGACGATCTGGAAATGGCGATCACCCGATTTGGTCGTTTCCTGTCAGGCTACCGCCAGCTGTAATGCTTCTTATCGCCGTCGGAATTTGCATCCGGCGGCTATCTCAGCGCACAATGCCTTTACTGATATCACCGATGTAAGGGTTGTTATGAATCAGAGTCATTTTTTTGCCCACCTCTCCCGCCTGAAGTTAATCAATCGCTGGCCGCTGATGCGCAATGTGCGCACTGAAAACGTCTCTGAACACAGTTTACAGGTTGCCATGGTCGCCCATGCCCTTGCTGCAATTAAGAATCGGAAATTCAATGGTAAAGTAAACGCCGAGCGTATTGCGTTATTAGCGATGTATCACGACGCTTCCGAAGTATTAACCGGCGATCTTCCTACTCCAGTTAAATATTTCAACTCACAAATCGCACAAGAATATAAAGCGATTGAGAAAATTGCTCAGCAGAAACTTATCGATATGGTGCCAGAAGAATTGCACGATATTTTTGCGCCGTTGATCGATGAGCACCAGTGCAGCGATGAAGAAAAAGCGATTGTGAAGCAGGCTGATGCGCTTTGTGCATATCTGAAGTGCCTGGAAGAATTATCGGCGGGTAATAATGAGTTTCTGCTGGCGAAAGGCCGGCTTGAGAAGACGCTGGCTTCACGGCGCAGCGATGAGATGGACTATTTTATGGCGGTGTTTGTGCCAAGCTTCCATCTTTCGCTCGATGAAATAAGCCAGGATTCGCCGCTGTAGTCGTCTGCGTTCCCGGCGGCGCTCCGCTTGGCCGGGCTACGTTTTAGTTGTAGCCCGGCCAAGCGGAGCGCCGCCGGGAATGTGCTATCAGAACGGGAACAAAATCGGGATGAGCACCACACAGACAATCATCACCAGCACCGTAAACGGTACGCCGATTTTGAGGAAATCACTGAAGCTGTATTTGCCCGGCCCAAGCACCAGCGTATTCACCGGCGAGGAAACAGGCGTCATAAACGCCGCAGAAGCCGCCATCGCAACTACCATGGCAAACGGATAAGGCGAAACGCCCATCGTTTTTGCCGCAGCTAATGCAATAGGCGCCATTAATACTGCCGTAGCGGTATTGGAGATAAACAGCCCAATTGCTGCGCACATCACGAATAGACAGCCCAGCATCAAATATGGCCCCTGCCCGCCTCCGATATCCATCAAGCCCTTAACAATAAGATCGACACCGCCGGTTTTTTGCAATGCCAGCGCAAACGGCATCATCCCAACAATCAAAATAATGCTTGGCCAGTGAATCGACTTATAGGCGCTCTGAGCATCAATGCAGCGGAATTTCCCCATCAGCAGGCAGGAGATAATCGCGGCGATAGGATTGGGGATTTCATCAGTAAGCATCAGCGCGACCATCAGCACCAGGCAGAAAATGGCATGCGGGGCCTGGCTGTGTGCCGGTGACGCATCGCTGACTTCAATGGGCAGATTGAGCACCACGAAATCTCGCCCTTTTTGCGCCAGTTGGCTTATCAACTTCCAGTTGCCAACCACCAGCACAATATCACCCAGTTGCAGAGGCTCATCGACCACAGATCCGTCCATCGCCTGACCATCTCGCTTCATGCCCACAATATTGAGACCGTAGCGCGTACGAAAACCCATTTCACGCACGGTCTTGCCCAGCAATTCAGAATCAGGGATCAGCGATACTTCCGCCATTCCCACGTCCAGCGCCTGGTCAGAGAAGTACTCTCCACGCAGTACCATCGGCTCAAGCATCTGTTCGGCGCAGAATTGGCGCAGATCAATCTCAGCCGCCGACATATCGATAAGCAACACATCGCGGGCACGAAATTCGGATACTCCGTTCACGTTCACAATCACCCGGCGAAAACGACGCCAGCGCTCCACGCCAATGATGTTGGCGCCGTAACGCTCACGCAACTTGATGTCGTCAAGACGTTGGCCAATCATCGGTGAGCCGGGGCGGATAGCCAGCCGACGGGCGCGACCAGTCAGGCGATACTCTTTAATCAGGTCGCGGAAGGTGCTGCGCTTACGCCCATCGCGCTGTTGATTCTCATCATCCCCTTTGAGCATAAATCGCGTCATCAGCATATAGACGATGCCGAGCACTAGCACCACCAGACCAATAGGCGTCACGCTAAAGAAGCCAAAGCCTTCGAGTCCTTCACGGAGCAATTCACTGTTGATAACCAGATTGGGTGGAGTGGCAACCAGCGTCATCATGCCGCTGATAAGCCCGGCGAAGCTTAGCGGCATCATGAGACGCGAGGGGGAAATATTCATGCGCATGGAGACGCTCAGTACCACCGGGATAAAGATAGCCACCACCCCGGTTGAACTCATAAAGGCACCGAGTCCGGCAACGGTCAGCATCAGAAAAACCAGCATTTTGATTTCACTGTTACCCGCGACCTGCACCAGCCAGGATCCCATTTTGGTGGCGACGCCAGTACGCACCAGGCCATCGCCGATAATAAACAGCGCGGCAATCAAAATAACGTTGGGATCGCTAAAACCAGAAAATGCTTCACTTAACGTCAGCGTGCCGCTCAGGACGAACGCCACAATAATGCCCAATGCGATAGCATCCATGCGTACCTTGCCGGTGGCAAACAGTACCACCGCAATCGCTAATAAACAGAGCACCCAAATCAATTCACCGTTCACAGCACATCCTTGTCATCAAATAAGCGGTAACATCATCAACTAGAAGGTGTTAATCATAGTGACAGAAAAAAGCCCCAGCGATGTGGGGCTAAATCATAAGATCATGCATTCTGCGTGACGTTCACCTGGTTATCCGGCAATTTTTCGACACGTAGCGCAGCAAGGGTTGAGAGGACAAAATCGACCTCCAACAGCTCCGGCGTTTCTGGCGGTACGTTAACGGCAGCGACCAGACAACCCGCTGCGATACCTGATTGGATACCAGCCTGCGCATCTTCAACCACCAGACACATTTGCGGCGGAAGTCCCAACAGCTCTGCCCCTAATAAATAGGCATCCGGACGCGGTTTGCCGTGTTTAACCTGTTCGGCGGTCACAAACACCTTAGGCGTCAGCAGCCCCGCTGCCCGGTGGCGCGCATGAGCCACGGGAATAGAACCTGAGGTCACAATGGCCCATGGAATCGCGTTAGCCTCTAAGTGCTCCAGCAATTCAACCGCTCCCGGCAGCGCGCGAATCCCTTCCAAATCGGTAGATTCAATATGCTCCAGGCGCAAAAATTCAGCCTGGATTTCCGCTTCCGATTTACCCGGCATAAAGTGGCGTAAGGTGGTGATAGCCTGCTTACCGTGGATAAACTCCAGCACCGCATCTGGGTCAACGCCGTAGCTTTCGGCCCAGAATTGCCAGGAGCGTTCAACCACAGGCAGTGAATCCACCAGCGTACCGTCCAAATCAAACAGGAAACCTTTACACAGCACAGCAGCCTCCATTACGCATTGATAATCTGGTTAATTTCGTTGCTGCTCAGGTGGTATTGACGCGGGCAACCATGCCAGACGTTCAGCATGCGCTGATATTTATCCCACATTGGCGTTTGGGCATTGAAACCGTGAGTACCGGCATCGAAGTGGGTGTAACGGCCTTCAATATTAACCATAAAGCGAACGTAGCCCAAAAAGCGCGCTTCGGTCGCGGCATCAAAACCGAGGAAAGTGACGCGTCGTTCATCGATAGCGTCGGCGTCTTTCAGGTTCGTCCACGAAACATGCAGCGCGTGGTACATCTCCATGATGTCGATGACGATACGGCAAGTCTCTTCTTTGAGCTCTCCAAATTCACGGTCCAACTCGCGCATCTGCAAACCATAACCACGCTCAATAATAGTTTGCAGGCGGCGATAGCGCTCAGCGTTGTCGGGATCAAGCATTGTCATCATTTTGTACTGATTAGACAAAATCAGACGTTGTGCATGGGTCATTTCCATTCTTCGACTCCTGTTGCGCTTGGTAGCATAAAAAAAGACACAATAATTGTGTCTTCTTTTATATGCGTTTTTCGCTATCAATTACAAATCATCGAGGAAAGTTTTATCCAGTTGTTTGAAGGCGCGCTTAAGCGTGTCAGCCAGCGCCTGGTAATCCGGCTTGCCTTCTACCGGTGCCAGCGCTTGTCCCGCCTCCTGTAATTTCCCGCGAACTTCATAAAACCACTGTAAGGTAGACGGCGGTAATGGAGTGACTGAGCGTTTCCCCAGCCACCACAGCCCCTGCATCGGCAGGCTCAACGCAAACAGCGCGGTAGCGACAGCCGGGCCAAGTTGTCCGCCGAGGGCAATTTGCCAGCACAGCGTAAAGATAGCCAACGGCGGCATAAAGCGAATAGCGTGTCGTGTCGCACGGATGACTCGGTTCTCAACAAACACCGGTGCAAGGCGTTTCTCCAGCGGCCACGTTTTTGAATAGTGCTGTCCCCGGCTAAACAAACTGAAAAAACTGACCGGGCGTTGCTCGGGAGTCGACATGGCTTACCTCAACTTCACGTGTAAAAATTAAAATATTTTTGAAAACAACAACTGGGCATGACATCGTTCAAAAAATTTTGGCATAGCCCTTGCAATCGGGTATCCTGTGCCAGCCTGAGATAGCCAGATTCTATCCCTTCTGGCATATCAAATTATCGCATATTCTGCCATTGGCTGAAAATTATGCAAAATGGCTTAGAATCAATATGTATTTCTTAGATCATGCCCGAAAATTGTTCCAGGCATGATGTTAATCATAAATGTCGGTGTCATCCTGCGCTACGCTTAATGACTCATTGACGTTTTTTTAGCCACGTATCATAAATAGGTACTTCCATGTCGAGTAAGTTAGTACTGGTTCTGAACTGCGGTAGCTCCTCACTGAAATTTGCTGTAATCGATGCAGTTAACGGTGAAGAATACCTCTCTGGTTTAGCCGAATGTTTCCATCTCCCAGAAGCACGTATCAAGTGGAAAATGGACGGCGGTAAACAAGAAGCGGCTTTAGGTGCAGGCGCCGCTCACAGTGAAGCGCTGAACTTTATCGTTAATACTATTCTGGCACAAAAACCAGAACTGTCCGCGCAGCTGACTGCAATCGGCCACCGTATCGTACACGGCGGCGAGAAGTACACCAGCTCCGTTGTGATCGACGAATCAGTGATTCAGGGTATTAAAGATTCTTCTTCTTTTGCTCCGCTGCATAACCCAGCTCACCTGATCGGTATTGCTGAAGCGCTGAAATCTTTCCCTAACCTGAAAGATAAGAACGTTGCCGTATTCGATACCGCGTTCCACCAGACTATGCCGGAAGAATCCTACCTGTATGCTCTGCCGTACAGCCTGTACAAAGAACATGGCATCCGTCGCTACGGCGCACACGGCACCAGCCACTTCTATGTGGCTCAGGAAGCAGCAAAAGTACTGAACAAGCCGGTTGAAGAAGTTAACATCATCACTTGCCACCTGGGCAACGGTGGTTCCGTTTCTGCAATCCGTAACGGTAAATGTGTTGATACTTCCATGGGTCTGACTCCACTGGAAGGTCTGGTGATGGGTACTCGCTCTGGCGATATCGATCCCGCTATCATTTTCCATCTGCATGACACCCTGGGCATGAACATTGACCAGATCAACAAAATGCTGACCAAAGAGTCTGGCCTTCTGGGTCTGACCGAAGTCACCAGCGACTGTCGTTATGTAGAAGATAACTACCAGGAAAAAGCTGACGCTAAACGTGCAATGGACGTTTACTGTCACCGTCTGGCGAAATACATCGGCTCTTACGCTGCGCTGATGGAAGGTCGTCTGGATGCGGTTATCTTCACCGGTGGTATCGGTGAAAACGCAGCAATGGTTCGCGAACTGTCCCTGGGCAAACTGGGCGTTCTGGGCTTCGAAGTTGATCACGAACGTAACCTGGCTGCCCGTTTCGGCAAGTCTGGTTTCATCAACAAAGAAGGCACCCGCCCTGCCATCGTTATCCCGACCAACGAAGAGCTGGTCATCGCACAAGACGCCAACCGTCTGACTGCCTGATATCACACCGCCAGCTAAGCTGGCGGTGCTGTTTTGTAACCCGCCCAATCGCGGCGGTAACGAAAGAGGATAAACCGTGTCCCGTACTATTATGCTGATCCCTACCGGAACCAGCGTCGGCCTGACCAGCGTCAGCCTTGGCGTTATCCGTGCTATGGAACGCAAAGGCGTTCGTTTGAGCGTCTTTAAGCCTATCGCCCAACCTCGTACCGGTGGCGATGCTCCAGACCAGACTACCACCATCGTTCGCGCCAGCTCTTCTACGACGACTGCCGCTGAACCGATGAAAATGAACCACGTAGAAGCCCTGCTCTCCAGCAATCAGAAAGATGTGCTGATGGAAGAGATCATCGCTAACTACCACACGAACACCAAAGATGCGGAAGTTGTACTGGTTGAAGGCCTGGTCCCAACCCGTAAGCATCAGTTCGCTCAGTCTCTGAACTACGAAATCGCGAAAACGCTGAATGCAGAAATCGTCTTCGTTATGTCTCAGGGCACCGATACCCCAGAGCAGCTGAACGAGCGTATTGAACTGACTCGCAGCAGCTTCGGCGGCGCAAAAAACACCAACATCACCGGTGTTATCGTCAATAAACTGAATGCACCTGTTGACGAACAGGGTCGTACTCGCCCGGACTTGTCTGAGATCTTCGACGATTCTACCAAAGCGAAAGTGGTAAAAATCGATGCTGAACAGCTGAAAACCTCAAGCAGCCTGCCTGTTCTGGGCGCGGTACCGTGGAGCTTCGATCTGATTGCAACCCGTGCAATCGATATGGCTCACCACCTGAACGCGACTATCATCAACGAAGGCGACATCAACACTCGCCGCGTGAAATCCGTGACCTTCTGCGCACGTAGCATCCCGCACATGCTGGAGCACTTCCGTGCAGGTTCCCTGCTGGTGACCTCCGCAGACCGTCCTGACGTTCTGGTTGCAGCCTGCCTGGCAGCAATGAACGGCGTGGAAATCGGTGCTCTGCTGCTGACCGGCGGCTACGACATGGATCCACGTATCAGCAAACTGTGCGAACGCGCATTTGCCACCGGCCTGCCGGTATTCATGGTGAACACCAACACCTGGCAGACCTCCCTGAGCCTGCAGAGCTTCAACCTGGAAGTTCCGGTTGACGATCACGAGCGCATTGAGAAAGTTCAGGAATACGTAGCTAACTTTATCGACGCTAACTGGATTGACTCTCTGACTGCGACCTCCGAGCGTAGCCGTCGCCTGTCTCCACCGGCATTCCGTTACCAGCTGACCGAGCTGGCACGTAAAGCCGGCAAGCGCGTTGTTCTGCCAGAAGGCGACGAACCGCGTACCGTTAAAGCAGCGGCAATCTGTGCTGAACGTGGTATCGCGACTTGCGTACTGCTGGGCAACCCAGATGAGATCCTCCGCGTTGCAGCATCTCAGGGCGTAGAGCTGGGCGCTGGCGTTGAAATCGTTGATCCAGAAGTGGTTCGCGAAAGCTATGTTGCTCGTCTGGTCGAACTGCGTAAAAACAAAGGGATGACCGAAACCGTCGCGCGCGAACAGCTTGAAGACAACGTGGTTCTTGGCACCCTGATGCTGGAACAAGACGATGTTGACGGCCTGGTTTCCGGTGCGGTTCACACCACCGCGAACACCATCCGTCCGCCGCTGCAGCTTATCAAAACTGCACCGGGCAGCTCGCTGGTCTCTTCTGTGTTCTTCATGCTGCTGCCAGAACAGGTTTATGTTTACGGTGACTGCGCGATCAACCCAGATCCAACCGCTGAGCAGCTGGCAGAAATCGCTATCCAGTCTGCTGATTCGGCGATTGCTTTCGGTATCGAACCACGCGTGGCAATGCTCTCCTACTCTACCGGTACTTCTGGTGCAGGTAGCGATGTAGAGAAAGTGCGTGAAGCGACTCGTCTGGCGCAGGAAAAACGTCCTGACCTGATGATCGACGGTCCTCTGCAGTATGATGCGGCTGTTATGGCTGATGTTGCAAAATCCAAAGCACCGAACTCTCCGGTTGCGGGTCGCGCTACCGTGTTCATCTTCCCAGACCTGAACACCGGTAACACCACCTACAAAGCGGTACAGCGTTCTGCCGACCTGATCTCCATCGGGCCGATGCTACAGGGTATGCGCAAGCCGGTGAACGACCTGTCTCGTGGCGCGCTGGTAGACGATATCGTCTACACCATCGCTCTGACCGCGATCCAGTCTTCACAGCAGCAGTAATTCCTTTTACCGTCCGTTCGCGGACGGTTTTAAGGTAAAAAAAATCCGGAAGCGGGAAACCGTTCCGGATTTTTTTATCTCTGCGAGTCGGCGCGAATTTATTCGACCTCTTCCTCAACGTGTTTTTCGTTATTCGCGTTGCGGGTCATCCACAGCGCCAGGGCCTTCAGAGAGTCATCAGTAAAGTCATCGCAACGTGCGGTGATCTCTTCCGGCGTCATCCAGCTTACTTCACTCACCTCTTCTTCCTGCAAGGCAAATGGGCCATGGGAAACGCAGCTAAACAAGCTTCCCCAGACACGACAGTTCTTATCTTCAAAATAGAACTGACCGTGATCGGCAAACGGCACGCCAGCAATCCCAAGTTCCTCTTCCGCTTCACGGCGAGCTGATTCCAGTAACGGTTCATCAGCCTGAACAACACCCCCAGCGGTGGCGTCCAGCATACCCGGCTGATAGTCTTTCATCTCAGTACGGCGTTGCACCAGGATTTTCCCCATGCCGTCATGCACGACGATATAAGTAGCCCGGTGACGCAGGCACTGCGCACGCATTTGTTCGCGGCTCGCTTGCGCGATGACCTCATTGTCTTCGCTGACAATATCGACCCATTCCGTGCTTGCCAAATGATTCTGCTCGACCATCAGAAAACCTTAAATTGAATGCGCTCTTGCGGCGCGTTTTATGATTGATGGGTAAATTACGGGTTAATAACCACCTCTGCAATAACCCGCTGATCATTGAGTGCTAAAACTTGCAGTTTGCCCCCGTCCATCACTCCGAAGCTTGCAGCAAAACCGCCTTTGGGAATGCTAACCGAACCGGGGTTAAATAAGAATATCTCGCCGTGCTTTTCTGCCAACGGCAGGTGCGTATGACCAAAAATTAGCACATCTCCTGACGCAAGCGGCGGAAGATTATCAGGGCCATAAAGATGACCGTGAGTCACAAACAACCTTTGGGTTTCGGTGAGCACCTGCTGCCACGGAGCCGTGATAGGAAAATGCAGCAACATCTGATCGACTTCGCTATCACAATTGCCGCGTACCGCAATAATCCGCTCAGCAACGCCGTTCAGGCACTCGGCAACCCTGGAGGGTGCATATCCCTCAGGGAGCGCGTTACGTGGCCCATGATTGAGCACATCCCCCAGAATCACCAACCAATCTGCACCGCTTTGTTTGAATAACGATACTACGCGTTCAGTGGCAGGCAGAGAGCCATGAATATCCGATGCAAACATCAGTTTCATTAATCAAATCCCTACAATGATAATCCCTGGTATCATAATGGATTTCATGGTTTTTTTCAGCCTGCACGTTTAGCCGAGAGTGCCACATAGCGCTGTATCGACGACCGCTGCCATTGGAAGGTGGCGTAATCTGCCAGTAACTCCGGGACATCATCGCCATTCATCACCAGACGATTAAGCATCAACGCCAGATCGCAATCCGCAATACACCACTCACCAAACAAATTTGGCTTACCGTGGGATAAAAGCGCAGCGGCAGTGTCAAAAAGTTTAGCCGCGCTTTGGTGTCCTGCTTCGCTTAAAGGTGCTTTTTTCTCACCACCAAATACCACCGTTGTCGATCGTTCTTCACGAATCGGCATCAGGTCACTGCGAAGCCAGGCCTGTACCTGACGAGCACGTGCCCTTTTTTGCAGATCATGAGGGTACAAACGCTCCCATTGCGGTGGCGCAAAGCTCTCGTCAAGGTATTCGGTAATGGCGGAGGATTCACTGAGCTCAAAGCCATCGACCTCGAGCAACGGCACACGGCGAGTGGCGCTATAGCCTCGCCAGCCCGGTTGAAGGTGTTCTCCAAGATCAAGGTTAACGGTTTTCAGGGTGAACGGAAGCCCCTTTTCCTGGAGAGCAACGTAAACTGACATGACGTAAGGCGAGAAAAAATCGGCGTCTGACCAAAGTGTTATTACAGGCTTGCTCATAGCGAGTCCTCAATCACAGGCAATAAGGCACAAACGACGGACGCAAAAATCCTGCCTCCATCGGACATATCAGCCAACATAGCTTGTCCGTGAATGGATGTCACTGGTCTGCAACATGAGGTTTTTGCAATTGGCCGATAGCCGCGACAATCCCGCTTTCGTGTATGATGTTCAAGACAACAATAATTATGGAGAATGCCTGCAATGTCACAATCCGACGCGATTATCCGCATCAAAAATCTACGTTTGCGCACGTTTATCGGTATCAAAGAAGAAGAGATTGCCAACCGCCAGGATGTGGTTATCAATATTGAGATTCGCTACCCGGCTGATACGGCGCGCAACAGTGAAGATATCAACGATGCGCTGAACTACCGCACAATTACCAAAAGCATTATTTCCCATGTAGAGAATAACCGTTTCTCTTTGCTGGAAAAATTAACTCAGGATGTGCTCGATATCGCACGCAAACATCACTGGGTCACTTATGCTGAAGTAGAGGTCGATAAAGTTCACGCGCTGCGTTACGCCGACTCGGTATCCATTACCTTAAGCTGGCAACGTTAAGCGCTCCTTCGCTGGGAGGTCGCATGCAAATTCTGATTACCGGTGGCACCGGGCTTATTGGTCGCCATCTGATCCCACGTTTAATGACGCTGGGTCACACGGTCTGCGTGGTAACCCGAACGCCTGAGAAAGCGCGCCAGACGCTGGATGCGCGCGTAAAGATATGGCCCGGACTACAGAATATTACATCACTTGACGGCATAGACGCCGTCATTAACCTCGCTGGTGAACCGATTGCCGACAAGCGCTGGACCGAGGCGCAAAAGCATAAACTCTGCGACAGTCGCTGGACGATAACCCAGCGACTAAGCGAACTGATTCAGGCAAGCGATACTCCACCTGCGGTGCTGGTTTCCGGCTCTGCTATCGGTTACTACGGCGATCTCGGCGAAGTGGTCGTAACGGAAGAAGAACCGCCGCATAACGAATTTACCCACAAGCTTTGCGCTCGTTGGGAGCAGATCGCCTGCACCGCGCAAAGTGACCGAACCCGTGTTTGCCTACTGCGCACCGGCGTGGTACTTGCCGCCAAAGGTGGGATCCTCGGCAAAATGCTGCCGCCGTTTAAGCTCGGGCTCGGTGGCCCTATCGGCAATGGTCGACAGTATCTGGCCTGGATCCACATTGACGATATGGTCAACGGTATCCTATGGCTACTCGACCACGATCTCCGCGGGCCCTTTAATATGGTTTCCCCCTACCCGGTGCATAACGAACAATTTTCGCACGCCCTGGGGCACGCGCTGGAGCGCCCCGCAATCTTACGCGTTCCTGCGACGGTGATACGCCTGCTGATGGGCGAATCTTCGGTACTGGTGTTGGGTGGTCAGCGCGCGTTGCCAAAACGTCTGGAAGCCGCCGGTTTTACCTTCCGCTGGTATGATCTGGATGACGCGCTGGGGGATATTCTCGGAAAGCGTGCTTAACGCCCGCGTTGAATCTGCGGATGCGCATCGCTTAACCGTTAAGGCCTTGTTATCGCATCTTTTTGGGTGCTAAGGTGTTTCTTTGTTCTCGCGCAATGGTCTCACTATGGTCACCCTCAAAACTCCACGTTTGCTGCTTTCTCCGTTTAACGAACAAGACTGGCCTTTTTTTCTGTCGCTTCGAGAAAACAGTGACGTCATGCGTTTTATGGGCGAAGTATTGGACGAGGTGGCGATACGTGCGTTATTCATCCAGCGATGTGAAGAACCGAATATCTTTATCATCCGTGATGAAAATGGTGCCACATTAGGTGATATCGGCCTGCGTGTTAGCCATAAAAATCCTCATGAAGCCGATGTCGGCTACGCGCTTCTCCCTGAAGCTCAGGGCAAAGGGTATGCCAGTGAGGCGCTCGCTGCACTTTGTGACTACGGCTTTAATCAGTTGTCGCTACACGCCATTAATGCGTGGGTATTGGGGGTTAATCAAGGTTCGTCACGGCTGCTGGAAAAACACGGTTTTACCCGCACGCAGGTGCTTGAAAAAGCCTACGTTCTCAATGGGGAATACTACGACGACTGGGTATACCGGCGAGAAAATACCCTCACCGAGCGGTGAGGGCGATAAGACGTTATTTTAGCGCACCGCTCAAGAACTGCTGTAGACGTGCGCTTTTTGGGTTGCCGAAGACCTCATCTGGCTCGCCCTCTTCCTCAATTTTCCCCTGATGCAGGAAAATCACGTGAGAGGAGACATGCCGCGCAAAGCCCATTTCGTGAGTCACGACAACCATGGTTTTTCCCTCTTCCGCAAGCTGCTGCATAATACGCAGCACCTCACCGACCAGTTCAGGGTCAAGCGCAGAGGTCGGTTCATCAAACAGCAACACTTCCGGCTCCATCGCCAGCGCACGCGCAATAGACACGCGCTGCTGCTGACCACCGGAGAGATGTACCGGATATTTCGCCTGCTGACGTTCATCAATACCTACTTTCGCCAGGTATTTGACTGCCCGTGCGCGAGCCTCTTGCTTACTTAATCCCAATACCTGAATGGGCGCTTCCATCACGTTCTCCAGCACCGTCATATGGCTCCAGAGGTTGAAGTGTTGAAACACCATGGTCAGTCGGGTACGCAGTAAACGCAGCTGATTTTTATCCGCCACCTTCAGTTGCCCATCGTTATCACGGACCAGACCAATATTCTGCCCATTGACAACAATCGTGCCTTCACTCGGTTTTTCGAGGAAGTTGATGCAGCGTAAGAAGGTACTTTTACCTGAACCGGACGAACCGATAATGCTGATCACATCGCCAGCGTTCGCCTGCAGCGATACGCCCTTCAGCACTTCATGCTCGCCATAATGTTTGTGCAGATCGATGATGCTAAGTTTTTTATCCGACATTATGTTCTCAGTGCGTAGAAGACGGTTGCACATGCTGTAACCAGCGCTTTTCCGCTTTGCGGAACAGGCTAATCAACACGTAAGAAATCATTAAATAAAGCACCGCCGCAATACCGAAGGCGGTAAACGGTTGATAGGTTGCAGAGTTTATATCGCGCGCAATCTTCAGTAAGTCAGGTACGGTAGCGGTAAACGCCAGCGCCGTAGAATGCAGCATCAGAATAACTTCATTGCTGTAGGCCGGCAGCGCAATGCGCAGCGCTGATGGCAGAATAATGCAGCGATAAAGTTTAAACGACGAGAAGCCGTAGGCACGTGCCGCTTCCACCTCACCCGCAGGAACTGCGCGGATCGCACCCGCAAAAATCTCAGTCGTATACGCACAGGTATTTAGTGTCAAAGCCAGCACGGTACAGTTCAGGCCGCTGCGGAAAAAGGCGTTGAGCATCTCGGTGCCTTTGACAATTTCCAACGTGTACATCCCGGAGTAGAACACCAGTAGCTGCACATACAGCGGTGTTCCACGGAAAATATAGGTAAAAAGCCACACCGGGAATTTAATATATTTGTTGCTCGAGACGCGGGCAATGGCCAGGAAGAGCGCCATAATGCCGCCCATCACCACCGACAATACCAGCAGCCACAGCGTAATCGCCACACCGGTAAAACGGTAACCATCACTCCACAGCAGCGCTTTCCAGTACTCCTGAATAATCTCTGTCACAGGTCAGCCCTCTTTACACCCACGGAGTAGCGGCGTTCGAGCAGCAGCAACACGCCATTGGAAACGGTGGTAAACAGCAGATAAATCAAACCGCAGACGATGGCGAAGTAAAATGGCTCCCAGGTGCTTTTTCCGGCAAGTTGGGTGGCTTTCACCACATCTTCCAACCCTAACAAAGAGACGAGCGCGGTGGCTTTTAGAATCACCTGCCAATTGTTGCCAATACCCGGCAGCGCGTAGCGCATCATCGCGGGAAATAAAATCCGACGGAAGGTTTGCGCTCCGGTAAAGCCAAAAGCCGTCGCGGCTTCAATATGGCCTTTGGGTACCGCCATAAACGCACCACGGAAGGTTTCCGTAAAATACGCGCCGTAGATAAAACCGAGGGTAATAATCCCGGCTATCATCGGATCAATATCAAATTGTGATAATCCGAGCGAGTCGGTCACCACGTTCAACGCCATCTGCAGACCGTAAAAAATCAGCAGCATAAGGACTAAGTCGGGAACGCCACGAATCAACGTGGTATAGCCCTCAAAAATTAACGCCAGTACGCGATTTCGGGAGAGCTTTGCCCCCGCGCCGACCAGACCAATAAGCACGGACAGCACCACTGAGCTAAGTGCCAGCTCAAGCGTCACTATCGCGCCCTGAAAAATAACCTGTGAAAACCCGTACAGCATGCTGCCAGTCCTGTCGTGACGCCCATCGCCCGGTCATGCCAGGCGATGGATTACTCGTGATGATTACTCGCCGTAGACGTTAAAATCGAAGTACTTTTTCGCCAGCTTGTCGTAAGTGCCATCCGCGCGCATCTCGGCAAAAGCCTTGTTCAGCGCATTCAGCAATTCGGTATCGTCTTTACGCAGCCCCATACCGGTGCCTACACCGAACAGTTTCTCGTCTTTAATCGACGGGCCACCGAACTGGTAGTCTTTACCGATTGGCTGTTTCAGGAAACCTTCACTCGCCGCCACTTCGTCCTGGAATGCCGCGTCAATACGACCGGCAGTCAGGTCAGAGTAGATATTGTCCTGGCCCTGGTAGGAGACGATTTCAATACCTTTTGGCGCCCAGTGTTCGTTACCGTAGGTTTCCTGAGTGGTGCCTTGCAGCACACCCACACGCTTGCCTTTAAGAGTTGCGAGGTCAGGTGTCACCGGAGAACCCTTTTTGACTACCAGACGAGAGTCGGCAGCATAAAGTTTGTCGGTAAAGGCGATTTCCTGTTGACGTTTTTCCGTGATCGACAGCGATGACATAATGGCATCGATTTTCTTCGCTTTCAGCGAGGGGATCAGGGCGTCCAGCGGGTTTTCCACGAAGGTACATTGTGCCTGGATGCGCTTACACAGCTCTTTTGCCAGATCAATGTCAAAACCCACCAATTCACCCTGTGCATTTTTAGACTCGAACGGTGCATACGTAGGGTCAGTACCGATACGCACTTTTTGCCCAACTGCTGCAAATGCACTTGAAGCAGACGCAAGCGCTAAGACCAGAGATAAAGATAACGCCAGTTTTTTCATATTATCCTCAACAGACAGTAATTCTTGTGGGTTTTTTCGAAATAATCTGAGCGGTTATCGTGCCACCTTTCGGCCCATCAAGGCAAAGCATTCTGCCCTGTTGGTTGGCTTTTTTCTCATTCAAAATGCTTAATTATGCAAGCATGCGTAACTTTCGAGCAAAAAACGCACGATCATGGTGCACCGAAAAATCAATGCACCATGATGATACATCCGGCGCGATTAGTCGCCGTAGACGTTGAAGTTGAAATACTTCTTCGCCATCTTGTCGTAGGTGCCATCGGCGCGCAGTTCCGCCAGCGCTTTATCAAACGCCGCTTTCAGCTCGGTATCGTCTTTACGCATGCCTATCCCGGTGCCATCGCCAAAGTATTTTTTGTTCTTCACCGACGGTCCAGCAAAGTCAAATTCTTTACCGGCAGGCTGTTTCAGGAAGCCTTCGCTGGCGGCGACTTCATCTTGTAAAGCAGCATCCAGACGGCCTGCTGTGAGGTCGGAGTAGATCAGATCCTGGTTTTGATAGGCCACCACATCGACGCCTTTGCTGCGCCAGTTTTCGTTGGCGTAGGCTTCCTGCGTTGAGCCTTGTAACACCCCGATATGCTTGCCTTTAAGACCATCCAGCGTTGGCGTAATTGGCGAGCCTTTGGCGGCAATTAGACGTGAATCCGCGGCGTAGAGCTTGTTGGAGAAGGCAATTTCCTGCTGGCGTTTTTCGGTTATCGACAGCGAAGAGATAATGGCGTCAATTTTCTTCGCTTTCAGCGACGGGATCAGCGCGTCAAAATCGCTACCCACCCAGGTACATTTGATGCTGGCACGTTTACACATCTCATTGCCCAGATCGATATCAAAGCCGACAAAATCGCCTTTAGCATCTTTCGAGGAGAACGGCGCATACGTCGCGTCAGTGCCGATACGAATACTTTGCGGCAGTGCGGCGAATACGCTGGAGGCGCTGCTGAGACCCAGCAGCAAAGAGAGAGCCAGAACCGTCTTCTTCATACATTCCCCTATTAAATCGTGATGTCGTTAACTGCTCATAATTATGTTGTGCTGTGTCTGCATAACCTTGTTTGCATCTTCTGTGCCATCTTTAGCATCGCCGGAACAAGCGATGTTAAATTTGTTAACAAAAAGATAATGAAAGGTGATCACAAGGAAAGATATCAGCCGCAGCGCATAAATCGAGCACAAAAACGCAAATGAGATGATTAAATATCGAGGATTTGATCGGTGTTGCAGAATTGCCCTAAGACAGGGCAATTAAGAGGTCATGCACTTTCTTTGGGCGTGATTACGCGCCGTTCCAGCGGGCAAAGAGATCTTCCGGCAGTTCGATATCAAAGAGATCCAGCACACGGTTGACGGTTTGATTAATAACATCATCCAGCGTCTGCGGGCGGTGATAAAACGCAGGCACGGGCGGCATAATTACCGCACCAATTTCAGCAGCCTGAGTCATTAATCGCAGATGCCCCAGATGCAACGGCGTCTCTCGCACGCACAGCACCAACGTCCTGCGTTCTTTGAGCACCACATCGGCCGCACGGGTCAGCAAACCATCGGTATAGCTGTTGACGATGCCGGAAAGCGTCTTCATCGAACACGGCAGAATGACCATACCAGCGGTTTTAAATGAACCGGATGAGATGTTGGCGGCGATATCGCGGGCATCATGCACCACATCGGCCAGCGCCTGAACATCGCGCAGTGAAAGATCGGTTTCCAGTGCCAGCGTCTGTCGGGCAGCCTGACTCATCACCAGATGGGTTTCCACATCCGGAAGAGTACGCAGCACCTGTAATAAGCGTACGCCGTAAATAGCACCACTCGCGCCAGAAATACCAATGATGAGTCGTTTCACACAAACCGCCCTGTTTCCATAATGGTGCAAACTTTGCCGGATTACGGCGCCAGACGCAACCGTGATGCGTGACTGTCGGTGACCGAACTTTCACGTGCCACCAGACGTACCGGTAATAGCAAGCTCCTTTCACTCTCATCATTCATCAACAACTGGAAAGCGTCACGTCCGAGCTCGCGCTTATCGACCGCCACCGTTGAAAGCGGGGGATGCGCCCACGCGGCGGCGTCAATATCATCAAAACCGACAACCGCAATCTCCTCCGGTACGCGAATACCACGGCGAGCGCATTCGCGCATTGCCACCAGCGCCGCCACATCGTTGTACGCAAAGATAGCATCAGGAGGCTCGGGGAGCGCCAGCAGTCGGGTCATGCCATCCACCAGCGCATGCTCAATATCTTTCACTGGCGGGACTTCAATACGGTACTCCGCAGGCAGCGTCAGTCCGGCATCAAACAAAGCCTGCTGGTAGCCCTCGACGCGCTGACGAATACTGTAGTGACGTTGCGAGGTGCCAAGAAACGCGATACGCGTTCTGCCCTGCTCCAGCAGATGGCGCGTCGCCACAAAACCGCCATGGTAATTATCCGGATTGACACACGGAAAGTCAGCCGCCCACAAATCGACCAGCGCCACCGGTAATGTCGTTAAGCGCAGCTCCGCCAATACTTCGGGCTCCAGATAGCCCGCACAAATTAACGCGTCCGGCTGATGCAAGTTTATCAGTTCAGCCACAACATCATCCGGGCCAATGGGTTGAAAACTCATCGCCACTTCATGTTCCCGACAGGCATCTGCTACGCCCAGCATCACCGTGGAATAAAATGGCAGCGCGCTGGCAATGTTATGTTCGCGATGCAACAGAAACAGCAGACGCTTGATACGCCCATTACGTAAACGACTAAAGTCATATCCCTGTGCCTGCGCAATCGACACAATACGCTGGCGCGTTTCGTCGCTTAATCCTGGCTGCCCTTTCAAGGCTCGTGACACCGCAGCAATAGATACGCCGCTGGCTACAGCGATATCTTTGATTCGAGTTTTCTTAACCATTTCATTTATTTTCCGGCGATTAACCACAACGTCCATCAGAGAATATCATGCAGTGGATGAATACGAATAACTGAAGCATTAATTTTTACTAAACAGTTTATTAAAAACAAGCTCCAAATCACATTTCACCCTCAACAAGCATAGATTACACGGTCAATTGCGATAAGGATCACTCTTTAAGATTTATTTCTAGTAAAAATAAGATCAATTTCACCCTTTCAAACACCTCCTGTATACCACGCCCCCTCCCAGGTTCTATGCTCGGCGCCGTTAGATATTTACTAAAAACCGTCAGAGATACGCCGTAATGACTTTTTAAATCATCACACCCTGTTCGAGGATTGGTTATGACAATTGCTGATAACCTGGATACTGATGTAAAGACAGTTGATGCGGGGGAGAAGCTTTCTACCCGCGAAAAGATAGGCTATGGATTTGGCGATGCCGGCGGGCATTGCATCTCCGATTTGATCAGTGGTTTTTTACTGTTTTTCTATACCGACGTTTTCGGCTTAAGCCCCGCGATTGTCGGCATCATGTTTTTTGTTCTACGTATTTTCGATGCCGTCTCCGATCCCGTCATGGGCATTTTGGCTGACCGAACCCGCAGCCGCTGGGGGCGATTCCGCCCGTGGCAGCTGTGGACTGCGCTGCCGTTGGGCATTATCGGTATCCTGACGTTCACCGTCCCGGATATCAGCCCCAACATGAAAATCGCCTGGGCATTCGGCACCTATTTCCTGCTATCTCTCGGCTATACCGCTAACAACGTCCCTTACTGTGCGCTGATTAATGCCGTCACCAATCGCCCCGATCAGGTGATGTCCTGCCAGTCCTGGCGCTTTGTATTAAGCGGCATTGCGGGGTTCCTGGTGTCTGTAGGATTACCGTGGATGGTTGAGTTCTTCGGCCACGGTAATCTGGCGAAAGGCTACCAGTACGGGGTTGCCGTGCTGTGTGGTATTGGCGTGGTGATGTTTTTACTGTGCTTCTTCTGGGTCAAAGAACGCGTACCGCTGTCGGTGGTGGGTAATTTTACGATCCGCCAGCACCTTGCTGGGCTGCGTAAAAACGATCAGTTGCTGATGATGCTGGTGATGTCGTTCCTGCTGGTGAATATTCTGTGTATTCGCGGCGGTGGCTATATGTACTTTATTTCCTACGTGCTGGAAGGCGGAGCCGGGTATATGTCGCTGTTCTTCGGCGTACTGACCATCGCCGGTATTGCCGGTGCCATGATTGTAAATCCGCTTTCACGCCGTTTCGATATGGTGCGCCTGTATTACTACACCAACCTCATTCTGGTGGTGTTTGGCATCGCGATGTGGTTCCTGCCAACCGGGCCGCAATACCGCATGCTGTGGTTGGGCTGCATTGCGCTTAATAGCGTGATCCTTGGATTCACCCTGCCGCTGCACTTTTCGATCATGGCGTTTGCCGATGACTACGGTGAGTGGAAAAACGGCGTGCGCTCAACCGGGATGAACTTCGCCTTCAACCTGTTTTTCATCAAGCTGTCGTGGGCCTCCTCCGGTGGCATCATCAGTATTCTGCTGATCATGGTGGCCTATCAACCGGGGTTGGAAAACCAGACCGCGGCCTCGCTTTCGGGCATCACGTTGATACAAAGCATCGTCCCCGCCCTATTCCACCTGGCAC
The DNA here is from genome assembly GCF_034424175.1 of Kluyvera intermedia. NCBI lineage: Bacteria > Pseudomonadati > Pseudomonadota > Gammaproteobacteria > Enterobacterales > Enterobacteriaceae > Kluyvera > Kluyvera intermedia. The sequence goes on along the minus strand of NZ_CP139986.1, from coordinate 1,537,357 downwards.
TGGCGTTGTGCCTGCTTAAATGCCGCCTGAATGGGCCAATGATGGAACGTATTTCCTCCGATCTTCACCAACGACATTCACACATTTCTTGAGGTAACTATGATGCAGTCTGATGTGATTGAAGCTGATTTAAACAACATCACCATTACCGACCCCTTTTTGGGTGAATACCAGCGCCTGATCCGTGACGTGGTGATCCCATACCAGTGGGAAGCGTTAAACGACAACATTGCCGAGGCAGAACCCAGCCACGCGCTGGCTAACTACCGTATCGCCGCAGGCCTTGAGCAAGGTGAGTTTTACGGCATGGTCTTCCAGGATAGTGACGTCACTAAATGGCTGGAAGCGGTGGCCTGGTCTTTAAGCCAGAAGCCCGATGCCGCGCTTGAAAAAACCGCTGATGAGGTGATTGAACTGCTGGCCCAGGCGCAGTGTGAAGATGGCTATCTCAACACCTGGTACACCGTTAAAGAGCCTGAGTTACGCTGGAGCAACCTCGCCGAGTGCCACGAACTTTACTGTGCCGGGCATCTATTTGAAGCAGCAGTGGCATTCTTTAACGCCACTGGCAAACGCCGCTTGCTTGAGATCTCCTGCCGCTTTGCCGATTACATTGATAGCGTATTCGGCCCGAACGAAGGCCAACTGCATGGCTATCCGGGGCATCCAGAAATTGAGCTAGCATTGATGCGTTTATTCGAAGTGACCCAGGAACCGCGCTACCAGGCGCTGGCCTGTTACTTCGTCGAGGAACGTGGCAAACAACCGTACTATTACGATATCGAGTCAGCAAAACGCGGCGGCACCCGGCACTGGATCGGATGGGGCGACGCCTGGCCGGGAATGATCAAAGACAAGACATACACCCATGCACACAAGCCGCTCTCTGAGCAGAGCGAAGCCGTGGGTCACGCGGTGCGTTCGGTGTACCTGATGACCGGGCTTGCGCATATTGCGCGCATGACGCGCGACGAGGAGAAGCGTCAGACCTGCCTGCGCATCTGGAACAATATGGTTCAGCGTCGGATGTACATCACCGGCGGCATTGGCTCACAAGGCATTGGTGAAGCGTTTACCAGCGACTACGATCTGCCCAACGATACCGCCTACGGCGAAAGCTGCGCGTCCATCGGCCTGATGATGTTTGCCCGCCGGATGCTGGAGATGGAGGGCGATGCCCACTATGCGGACGTGATGGAACGTGCGTTTTATAACACGGTGCTCGGCGGGATGGCGCTGGACGGTAAACATTTCTTCTACGTTAACCCGCTGGAAACGCACCCAAAAAGCATTCCACACAACCATATTTACGACCATATCAAACCGGTTCGTCAGCGCTGGTTCGGCTGCGCCTGCTGCCCGCCAAATATTGCCCGCACCCTGGTTGCTATTGGTCACTACATTTTCACCCCACGCCCGGACGCACTGTTTATCAACTTCTACGCCGGGAGCGAGGCACAATTTACGGTTAACGGGCAGACGCTGGCGCTAAACATTTCCGGCAACTATCCGTGGGATGAACGGGTTACTCTCACCATCATCCAACCGCAGGCAGTCAGCCACACGCTGGCGTTACGCTTGCCTGAATGGTGTGAGGCACCATGCGTGCAGGTAAATGGGGAAATAGCGCAGGGTAAGATTATCAAGGGCTACCTGCATCTGCACCGTCAGTGGCAAGCTGGAGACATCATTACCCTCAATCTGCCTATGACCATTCGCCGCGTCTATGCTAACCCACTGGTGCGTCATGCGGCGGGCAAAGTCGCTATTCAGCGTGGGCCGCTGGTGTATTGTCTGGAAGAAGCGGATAACGGCACCGAACTGCATAACCTGTCGCTGCCAAAAACAAGCGAGCTGCGGGAAATTCAGGGCACGGGCGTGCTCAAGGGCAAAATATTGCTGCAAGCACAGGGGCAACGCGTGCTGACCGCTGAGGGCGAGAAACCGTTGTACAGCTTCGATAATCGTCAGACGTCGGTCGAAAAACAGACCTTAACCTTTATTCCGTGGTTTAGCTGGGCCAACCGGGTAGAAGGCGAAATGCGGATTTGGATGGACGAGGTGTAATAAAAAGCCGGATGGCGGCTACGCCTTATCCGGCCTACAAAGCGAGTGGAACGTAGGCCGGATAAGACGCAAAGCGTCGCCATCCGGCATGCCTTGACTCACCCTTCGTTATGCATCTCTAAACTTTCAACTTCATTGAGCAATTGAACGGCTTTGGCGTCGTCATTGCGCAGTGAGTCGAGGAAATCAAGATAAGCCTGGTCAACATCTTTGGTCACATACACGCCATTAAACACTGAACATTCAAACTGCTGAATATCGGGGTTCTCCGCACGTACCGCTTCAATCAGATCGTTGAGATCCTGGAAGATAAGACCGTCTGCGCCGATGATCTGGCGAATCTCATCCACTTCACGCCCGTGAGCGATAAGCTCGGTGGCGGTTGGCATATCGATACCGTAGACGTTCGGGAAGCGAATTTCCGGAGCCGCTGAGGCCAGGTACACTTTCTTCGCACCGGCTTCACGCGCCATTTCGATAATCTGTTCGGAGGTGGTGCCACGCACAATGGAATCGTCCACCAGCAACACGTTCTTATCGCGGAACTCAGCGCGGTTAGCGTTGAGCTTACGGCGTACAGATTTACGACGCAGCTGCTGACCCGGCATGATAAAGGTACGGCCAACGTAGCGGTTTTTCACAAACCCCTGGCGGTACGGTTTATCCAGAATGCGGGCGATTTCCAGGGCGATATCGCAAGAGGTTTCCGGAATAGGAATCACCACGTCGATGTCGAGATCTTCCCATTCACGCGCAATTTTCTCGCCAAGCTTGGTGCCCATATTAACGCGGGCGCTGTAGACGGAAATTTTGTCGATAAAGGAGTCCGGACGCGCAAAGTAGACGTATTCGAACAGGCACGGGTTACTGACTGGGTTATCGGCACACTGACGGGTAAACAGCTGCCCTTTCTCAGTAATGTAGATAGCTTCGCCAGGCGCGACATCACGCAAGAATTCGAAGCCCAACGTATCCAGCGCTACGCTTTCGGAGGCCACCATATATTCGGTACGACCATCGCCAATATCACGCTTGCCCAGCACCAGCGGGCGGATACCGTTAGGGTCGCGGAAAGCAACCATACCGTGGCCGATAATCATCGCCACGCAGGCATAGGCACCGCGGATCTGGCGATTGGTTGCTGCGATCGCGGCGAAAATGTTATCGGCTTCCAGCGGATAGTGACGGAAGTTATCCAGCTCGCTGGCAAAGATATTGAGCAGGATTTCAGAATCGGAAGTGGTGTTGATGTGACGGCGTTTTTCTTCAAACAGCTTTTGACGTAACTCATGCGCATTGGTCAGATTGCCGTTGTGCGCAAGCGTAATACCGTACGGGGAGTTGACGTAGAAAGGCTGAGCTTCAGAAGCACTGGAGCTGCCCGCTGTTGGATAACGCACATGGCCAATACCCATGTTGCCCTGCATACGTTGCATGTGGCGAGCTTCAAAGACATCGCTGACCAGGCCGTTCGCCTTACGCAACCGGAAGCAGTTGTTGGCATCAATGGTGATGATGCCAGCGGCATCCTGACCACGGTGCTGAAGCACCGTTAGCGCATCATAAATCGACTGGTTAACCGGCATGACACCGGCGATACCGACAATACCGCACATACGTCTTTTCCTCGTTCAGCAACGACCCAAGGTTTATACCTTGGGCAAGAAACTTGACGAGCTTTGCAGGTAGTCAAAAAACCATCTGATGACGGGTGAGAAATAGGGAATAAACTGCGAGTGTAGCCAGTCATCGCTTTTCGCCATTCCGGTAAAAGTGTCGAGGAAAAACAAGATAGCGGCGATAATCAGCACCCCACGTAAAGCGCCGAAGCAGATCCCCAATACCCTGTCTGTACCCGACAGACCGGTTTTTTCCACCAGTTGGCCTATCACATAGTTCACGATAGCACCAACGATGAGCGTCACGATAAACAGCGCCGCAATAGCAATCCCATTTCGAACTCGTTCATCTTCAAAGCCCGTAAACCAGACAGACAGTTCCGTGTAGTAATGGCTGGCAACATAGAAGGCACAGCCCCAGGTTACCAACGATAACGCTTCACGAACGAAGCCGCGGATAAGGCTCACTAAGCAAGAAAAGCCCAGTACCGCGATAATGGCATAATCAATCCAGACCATAAATGTCCCACGATTTTACGCCCTGTCATCCAGTTCGGGCGCATTCTAACAGAAAAAGAAAACGTTTGCGTAGGGATTTCCTTCCCTGGCATAAATAAAAAATGGCGCTGAAAAAATATTCAACGCCATCGTTTTTTGGTCGTTTTCAGCGTTGTCCAGACCCCTCACCCTAGCCCTCTCCCCGCAGGGGAGAGGGAACCGTAGAGAGCCGTTGATAAGTTCGGTACCGGCTTTCACTCTCGCCCCTATAGGGAGAGCGACCGCTGAGAGCCGTTGTTAAGTCCGGCACCGACTTTCTCCCTCGCCCCTCTGGGGAGAGCGACCGTAGAGAGCCGTTGATAAATCCAGCTCTGACTTTCTCCCTCGCCCTTCTGGGGAGAGCGACCGTAGAGAGCCGTTGATAAATCCGGCACCGACTTTCTCCCTCGCCCCTCTGGGGAGAGCGACCGTAGAGAGCCGTTGATAAATCCGGCTCCGACTTTCTCCCTCGCCCCTCTGGGGAGAGGGCCGGGGTGAGGGGAAAAACCTTCGCCCTAGTTCGGCGTGTATCCCATCACTACGCCACTTAACCCCGACAACTGTTTCAGCTCGCCAAGCGAACCTTTCAGCTTATCTTTCGAGGCATCTGGCCCTACCAGAATTCGGGTAATTTTACCCTGAACTGGCGTCGAAGGCGACGTGTAAGCACGGTAGCCTGCACCGCGAAGGCTGGCGACAATTTCGTTCACCTTATCGGCATTCTTCAACGCGCCAAGCTGCACGACATAGGCTTTACCTACCGGCGCGGGCTTATCTTCCGCGGCTGGTTTCGGTGGCGGCGCAGTTACGGTAGGTTCGGTAACCGGCTGTGGTTTAGGCTTCGGCTTTTCGACCGGCTTCGGTTTTGGTAGCTCCGCAGCAGGTGGGATCTGTTCCAGATCGCCATTGCCATTGACTGCCAGTCGGCTGGAGTCCAGTGAAGGTGCCGCAGCATCCCCCGCTCTCACCTCTTCGGCAGCCCCCTCAGGCGGCTGCGCTGGCAGAGCCTGAGTCGCTGTAGGCAGCATATCAGGCTCGTCGCGGTCACCCGGTTTTGGCACCAGTGGAATCGCAGCAAATTCATCCTGATAATGTTTTTTTTGCCCGTCAAGCAGCCCTGGCAGCACAATAACGCCCAGCGCAACCAATACTATCGTCCCAACAAGACGGTTTTGAAACTTACTTGCCACCGGCTCTCCCCGCGTCTAACTCTTCCATCACATGCGCTACCGTGTGGAATGATCCACACACCAGCACCGTATCTTCAGGCGCTGCGTCAGCCATGGCGGCATGCCATGCTTGCGCAACGCTGGTATAAAGGGTTCCCGCACGCAGCTGCTCGCGCAGCTGCTGGGCCGTCGCACCGCGCGGTCCTTCAAGAGGCGCGCAATACCAGCTATCGACCACTTCATCCAGGCATGCCAACGTACCGGCAATATCCTTATCATGCAGCATACCAATAACCGCCAGTACTCGCCCGGTTTTCGGCAATGATTTGAGACGCCCGGCAAGGTAGGCCGCGGCATGGGGGTTGTGCGCAACGTCCAGGATTACCCGCGGTTCAAGTTGGATGATCTGGAAACGGCCCGGCAGGAGAGCGTTAGCGATACCCTCGCGGATAGCCTCTTCGCTCACAGCAAGCTGGCTTGCTCGCAGTGCCGCCAGCGCTGTTGCCGCATTGGGCTGAGGCACCTGGGGTAACGGCAGCCCGCGCAATTCGCCTTCAGCGTCGCTGAACGTCCAGCTATCGTCCTCAACCGTATAGCGCCAGTCAACATCACGCTGACGCAGCACCGCGGCTTTCTCACGTGCGACATCGGCGATAGTGTGCGGCATATCAGGTTCACCGACAATTGCCGGGCGTCCACCACGGAACACGCCTGCTTTTTCGCGGCCAATGCTTTCGCGGTCTGGCCCCAGCCAGTCGGTATGATCCAACGCAATGCTGGTCACCACCGCAACATTCGCATCCACGATGTTGGTGGCGTCCAGGCGTCCACCCAAACCAACTTCAAGGATCACCACATCCACTTTCGCCTGTTTAAACAACCACAGTGCCGAAAGCGTACCGTATTCAAAATAGGTCAGCGACGTATCGCCGCGCGCCGCTTCGATCGCCGCAAAAGAGGCGGTGTGCGCACTTTCAATCAGTTCGCCGCCCTGCACACGTACGCGCTCGGTGTAGCGAATCAGATGCGGGGAGCTATAAACCCCAACGGTATAACCCGCCGCCATCAGGATGGCTTCCAGCGTACGGCAGGTCGTACCTTTACCGTTAGTGCCCGCCACGGTGAATACAAATGGCGCTGGTTGAAGCACGTCAAGGTGTTCAGCGACCAGACTGACACGCGCCAGGCCAAGATCGATGGTTTTTGAGTGGAGGTTTTCCAGATAAGAAAGCCACGTAGCCAGGGGCGACGTGGCCTGAGGAATAAGATGTTTGTCCATGGTGTCGCAACGTCCAACAACGGTGAGTAGAAGCAAAAAGGGCAGAGCCATCCGGCCCTGCCCTTTGCATTATCAGGCCTCTGGTTCCTGATCCGGTACCGGCGGTACGACCACGCTTTCACGCGGTGCATCCGGGTTTGGTGCCGGGAGATTCATCAGCTTCGCCAGGACGCTGGCAAGCTTCAGACGCATTTCAGGGCGGCGAACGATCATGTCGATTGCCCCCTTCTCGATGAGGAACTCACTGCGCTGGAAGCCCGGCGGCAGTTTCTCACGAACGGTCTGTTCGATAACACGTGGACCCGCAAAGCCGATCAGCGCTTTTGGCTCAGCGATATTCAGGTCACCCAGCATCGCGAAGCTCGCAGAGACACCACCCATGGTTGGGTCGGTCAGCACGGAGATATACGGTAAACCGCGTTCCTGCATTTTCGCCAACGCCGCTGAGGTTTTCGCCATCTGCATCAGCGACATCAGCGCTTCCTGCATACGTGCGCCACCGGAGGCAGAGAAACAGATCAGTGGACAGTTATCTTCCAGCGCCTGCTCAACAGCACGGACGAAGCGCGCGCCAACAACGGAACCCATTGAGCCGCCCATGAAGGAGAACTCAAAAGCCGCAGCAACAACCGGCATGGTGTGCAGCGTGCCTTTCATGACAATCAGCGCATCTTTCTCGCCGGTTTCTTTCTGAGCAGAGGCCAGTCTGTCTTTATACTTTTTAGAGTCACGGAACTTCAGCAGATCTTTTGGCTCAAGTTCGCTACCCAGCTCAACCAGGGACCCTTCATCCAACAGGCTATGCAGGCGATTACGCGCTGACATACGCATGTGGTGATCGCACTTCGGGCAAACCTCGAGGTTACGCTCCAGCTCCGCACGATACAAAACCTGACCACAGCTATCGCATTTGGTCCATACCCCTTCCGGGATGCTCGCCTTACGGGTAGGTGTGATGTTACTTTTAATTCGTTCAATCCAGCTCATTGATAACCTTTCTGCCTGAACCTGGTCGATGCCAGTTTTGCCATTAAGGGGGCGCGCATAATGCCACTTTCGCCCCTCATAGACCATGAATGTTGCACATTAAAACATAACAGCCCGAAACTTGGCATAAAAAAGTGGTCGAACCGCGAAACATGCCGTAGCAGGGCACGGCTGAATCGTGCCCTGTGTATTATGTTTATTTAGCCTGTTTGGCTGCCGCGCGACGGTGACGAATCACCTCGATAACGCCGGGCAATATCGACAGCACGATAATCGCCACAATCAGCAGTTTCAGGTTTTCCTGAACGATAGGCAGGTCGCCAAACAGATAGCCCGCGTAGGTGAACAGCAATACCCACAGCAGCGCGCCGGTGACGTTATAGAGTGCAAAATGACGATAGGACATATGTCCCATTCCCGCCACAAATGGCGCAAATGTTCTGACGATCGGCACAAATCGCGCCAGGATTATCGTCTTACCGCCGTGCTTATCATAGAACGCATGCGTTTTATCGAGGTAGCTACGACGGAAGATTTTCGAGTTCGGATTGCTAAAGAGCTTTTCACCGAACACTCTGCCAATCGTGTAGTTCACCGCATCCCCGATGATGGCAGCAATCACCATCAACACCACCATCAGGTGCACGTTCAGGTCATTGGTTGGCAACGCGGAAAGCGCGCCAGCAACAAACAGCAGCGAGTCGCCCGGTAAGAATGGCGTCACCACTAATCCGGTTTCACAAAACAGGATCAAGAACAAAATGGCATAAACCCAGACGCCGTATTGCGCGACCAGCTCCGCCAGATGCACATCAATATGCAGGATGAAATCAATTAAAAAACGAATAAGATCCATATTGTTTTAGCCCCAAATGACTACGTTAGTCCGCCAGGAAAAGCGGCCCCATCGGCACGGAAGGCAGCTCAAAGTGTGCGGGGTAGTCTACCGCCACCAGATACAATCCTTCCGCTTTCGCCGTCGCCGCGGCAAGCGTCCTGTCTTTTGCCGCCAGCAGTTCTGCAATCCAGCTCTCTGGCTGGTTTCCTGCGCCAACTTCCATCAGGCTGCCAACAATATTCCTTACCATGTGATGCACAAAGGCATTCGCTTTGATGTCCACCACAATGTACGCGCCGTAGCGGGTCACGTTGATGTGCATCATATTTCGCCACGGCGTGCGTGATTGACACTGCACAGCACGGAACGAGGTGAAGTCATTCTCACCCAGTAAGCTTTGCGCCGCGCGATGCATCCGCTCGGCGTCCAGCGGCTGATGATAATGCGTCACGCCCTGGCTCAACACCGCCGGACGCAGCCGGTGGTTGTAGATAATGTAACGATAGCGACGCGCCGTGGCGCTAAAGCGGGCGTGGAAATCATCGGGTACAGCTTTCACCCAACGCACCGCAATGTCTCCAGGCAAATTCGCATTTGCGCCTAACGTCCACGCCGCATCTTTACGTGCAGCGTGAGTTTCGAAATGCACAACCTGACCGGTGCCGTGGACACCGGAGTCGGTACGACCTGCGCAGAAGACGTTGATCGGTTCATTCGCTACCTGCGAAAGCGTTTTTTCCAGCTTTTCCTGCACGCTGCGCACTTCATTTTGCCGCTGCCAGCCGTAGTACTTGCTGCCGTCGTACTCAATGCCCAGCGCAATTCGATAGACCGGCAGCTGCTCAATGTCGGACATTAGTACAGATACTCCTGCACCAGCTTCTCAGCCGTTTTCACCGCCATCAACGCGCCGCCGAAACGAACGTTATCGGCAACCGACCAGAACTGGATCTGCTCTGGCATACCATAATCATTACGTACACAGCCGACCGAAAGGTGAGCACTGCCGGAAGCATCGCCAACCTGAGTCGGGAATTCACCCTCTGCGGACAGGGCGATATCTTCGCCGCGTTCAAAGGCATCACGCGCTTCTTCCGCTGACAGTGGACGCATCGCTTCGAAGGTGACCATCTGCGCATGGCCGTAGAAGACCGGAGTCTGAACGACGCTTGCGGAGATAATCAGGCCATCGTCCTGCAGAATTTTACGCACCTGATCAACGATACGGCGCTCGTCAGGTACGCTGCCTTCACGGTCTGGCAGCAGTGGCAGCATGTTGAATGCCAACTGACGGCCGAAGAAATCGTCTTCGTCGATAGGAATACCGTTGAGCAGTTTGGCGCTTTGTCCCGCCAGCGCATCAACCGCTTTTTTACCGTGTGCGGAAGCTGAGAGCAGGTTGGTTACACCAATGCGAGCCAGGCCACCGTCATCAATCAGGGGCTTCAGGGCGCTCAACAGTTGACTGGTCTGGCTGTCAGCGACGGCAACCAAATTACGGTTGCGGTAGTCAGCCAGGACAAATGGATTCACGTCAGGCACAACCAGCGGGACATCCGGTTCAAGGGCAAACAGGCCACTGAGGTCAATAATCAGACAGCCCGCGTTACCGGCTTCTTCGGCATAGGTTGCTGAAGCTTCTTGTCCGGCGACAAAAAAGGCCAGCTGCGCCTGAGTCCAGTCAAACTCTGCGGCATCCTGCACCATTACCGATTTACCGTTAAAACGCAGATTCTCACCCGCGCTTTCGTTGCGCGCCAGCGCGTAGATATCACCCACCGGAAACTCACGTTCAGCAAGGGTTTCAATCAGGGCGCGGCCCACGGCGCCAGTTGCGCCCAGAATGGCAATGTTCCAGCCTTCAGACATGGTGATTTACTCCAGAAAAATAGCGCCCCTGCCGGAGTATCCGACACGGGCATTAAGAAGATATTAACGATGTACGGCGTTAAACCCGATTTGTTGCAGCAGCGCAGCGGCGGCAGCGTCGTCGCATTCCACGGTGAGCGAAGACCATTCACGGCGCTCAAGATAGTTCTTGCGCAGCTTGTCAAACTCACCCGGGATCCCGGCTACTTTTCGCAGCGGTGCGTCATCGCGGCGCACATCATACACTAAATGAACCAGTCTTTTCAGCGTCGGCTGATCGAGCGGCCCGTGTAACGTAATATGGCCAAATTCCGGCGCGGGTAGCAGTGAGGAAAGCGCCACTTCCTGCGGCTGGCCGATAAACTGGCTGTAAGCTTCAAACACTTGGGTAGTGCCGCGCGCTTTGCCTTCCAGGGTGTAGCCCGCAATGTGGGAAGTGCCAAGATCCACTTTCGCCAGCAGCGCTAAGTTGAGATCCGGTTCTGGCTCCCAAACGTCCAAAACGACGCTGAGATCCTGGCCCGCTTCCAGACACGAAAGCAGTGCAGCGTTATCCACCACTGGGCCACGGCAGGCGTTGATTAAAATCGTTCCCGGCTTCAGGCGGCGAATCAGCGTTTCATCGGCCAGATGCAGGGATTTGTATGCGCCTTCTTTATACAATGGCGTATGGAAGGTCAACACATCGGCTTTCTCAACCAATTCGTCAAGCGAGCGGAAATCACCCTCGTCGCCATTATCCGCACGCGGTGGATCGCATAGCAGCGTTTTGATCCCCAGTGCTTCCAGCCTTTTTTGTAAACGGCCGCCAACGTTACCCACCCCAACGATGCCGACGGTGCGTTCGGTCAGCGCAAAGCCATCACGTTCTGCCAACATCAGCAATGCAGAGAAGACGTACTCGACAACGGCAATGGCGTTGCAGCCAGGTGCTGCGGAAAATCCGATCCCTGCCTGCTGCAGCCAGGACTGGTCAACGTGGTCAGTGCCCGCCGTCGCCGTGCCGACGAATTTAATCGTTTTATCGGCCAGCAGCGCTGCATTGACTTTCGTGACGGAACGCACCATCAGCGCGTCGGCGTCGTTTAACGCCTCCACCGGGATTGGACGACCAGGAACAGCGCTGACCTCACCCAAACGGCTGAAAAGTTCGCGGGCATAGGGCATATTTTCATCAACAAGGATTTTCACGATTAGTACCTGTCTGAGAACGAGAGTAAACGCGGGAAGTGTGCCATAATCTCGCCGCCAGGCATACTTACGCCTGGCGTCAGTAAAGCAATATGGAAAGGATGAATCATGACACACCCCATTTCAGGTATGCCTGCGCGCCCTCCGGGGGCCGGTACCCCTCCCCTCTCCCCGGCTGGAGAACAGCCGCTAAGTACCCAGCAACGTACCGTGCTGGAACGATTGATCACGCGATTAATCGCCATGACTTCGCAACAAAATGCCGAAGTCTGGGCGGGGGTTAAACATGATCTGGGCTTGAAGAATGATACGCCCTTACAGGCGCGCCACTTTCCCGCTGCCGAACAAAATCTGATTCAACGTATCGGCACCGCCGAGCAGAAACTGAGCACGCGTCAAACGCTGTCTCAGCTCACTGAGCTGCTGGGTCAGGGTAATAATCGCCAGGCCGTCAGCGACTATATTCGCCAACAGTTTGGGCAGACGGCCCTGAGCCAACTGACGCCACAGCAGTTGAAAAGCGTATTGCTGCTATTACAGCAGGGACAATTGTCCATCCCGCAGCCGCAGCAACGCCCGGCAACCGATCGCCCACTGCTTCCGGCTGAACACAATACGCTGAATCAACTGGTGACCAAAGTGTCTGCCGCTACCGGTGATTCGAATAAACTTATCTGGCAATCTCTGCTCGAACTCTCCGGTGTCAAATCAGGGGATACGCTGCCGGCTAAGCACTTTAACGCGCTGGTGACGCTGTTACAGGCGCGACTGACGCTAAGCACCCAAGCGGCCCCAACGCTCAATACGTTGCAGGCGGCATTGAAACATCCAATGGAATCGCAGGAATGGCAGTCGGTACGTGATTTTGCCCAACAGCACTGGAACGGTACACCGCAGACGGTACTCACACCGGTGCAAGTTCAGGAGTTGCTGAATCTGCTGTTCTTAAAACGTATTGAACGCGAGCGCGTGGCACACACGCTAGAAGCGCGTGACCTGCAACCGATATATGCCCCATTTGCCCCGGTGATAACCTCACTGAAATCACTGTCGGCACGGCCAGGGTTGGCGTTTGTGGTGGTCATGGTGGTGTTTGCATTGTTGTGGCTGGTGCTGTAGTTACCCGTACAGATCCCGGAGTCGGCGTAAACGCCTCGTCCGGGCTACAAGAGCACCCTACCGTAGCCCGGCCAAACGCATCACAGCAACTATTTACGAAACGACCACAGCGTCACCGCAATCCCTAGCACAGCAGAAATTGCCCCGCCGAGGAATACTGCCGGATAACCGAATGAGGTCGCCAGCATCCCCGCCAGTGGCCCGGAGACGCCGAGCGCGATATCCTGGAACGCGGCATAGCCACCAAGCGCCGTTCCGCGAACCTGCTGCGGAACACGTTTAACCACTTCAACGCCCAGCGCCGGGAAAATAAGCGAACAACCCGCGCCGGTCAATGCCGCACCGGACAACGCCACCCACTCGCTCGGCGCCTGCCACAGCAGCAGCAGGCCGACGGTTTCCACTAACAGCGAAACCACCGCCACCTTCACACCGCCAAAGCGATCCGGCATCCAGCCAAATAAAATACGCACCAGTACAAAGGTGCCGCCGAATGCCGTCAGGGTGAAGCCTGCCATCGACCAGCCTTTACTCATAAAATAGAGCGAGACAAAGGTGCCAATAACGGCAAAACCCACGCCTTGTAACGCCAGTCCCATCCCCGGCTTCCAGATAAGACCAATCACGCTAAACAGCGAAGGACGCTCTCCGGCCATTGCCGCAACCTTGCGTACCGTTCCGTTAAACGCCCACGCCAGCAGTGGCAGCATCATGGTCACACCGGCCAGCACAGCAAAACCGTAACGGCTATTGATAAACAACCCCAGCGGGGCGCCCACCGCTAATGCGCCGAAAATTGCCATACCGTTCCATGACATCACTTTGCCGGATTGTTTCGGACCCACCAGCCCCATTCCCCAGGTCAGGGTGCCGGTGAGCAGTTGGCTTTCACCAAAGCCCAGTATCAGACGGCCAACGATTAACAGCCCAAATTTGACCATCGTATCAACCGGCAATAGCGCCGCACCAAGCCAGGCAGCACCGGCAAACGCGCAGGCGAACATGCCCTGTAAGGCGGAACGTTTACCGCCATACTGATCGGCCAGACGCCCCGCGTAGCCACGGGTCAATACGGTAGCAAAGAATTGGATCCCTACGGCAATGCCAACCATCGTGTTGCCGTAGCCCAGTTCCTGATGCACAAACAGCGGAATGACCGGTAGCGGAATGCCGACGGTTAAATAGGTGAGAAACACCGCAAAGGCGATGCGAAACAATGAGAAACTTGATGAAGAAGAACGTTCTGTTTGGGTTACTGCGGTCATGCTTTACTCCAGAATGCTGAGTAAGGCGAGGATCTGTAGCCACGCCCCCTCTTACCTGTAAATCAGGATTAAGGTGCGTTGGTTGACGTTAAACGCTTACGCATTACCAGGAGGTAATGTTGAGCCGGGAGTTTGCCTGTTGTGCTGGGTCATTGTCAACGCATAAAAAAGGGAGCCAGCAGGCTCCCTTTTCACAGCGTTATCAGACTTACGCTTTCAGCTTGCGCATTACCAGCGTGGCGTTAGTCCCGCCGAAACCGAAGCTGTTAGACATCACAGTGTTCAGCTCACGGTCAGTCGCTTTAGTCACGATGTTCAGGCCTTCCGCTTTCTCGTCCATCTCGTCGATGTTGATACTTGGAGCCACAAAACCGTGTTCCAGCATCAGCAGGGAGTAGATAGCTTCCTGCACGCCAGCGGCACCCAGGGAGTGACCGGTCATTGCTTTGGTTGCGGAGATAGCCGGGCTGTTATCGCCAAACACTTCCTGAATCGCGCCCAGTTCTTTCACGTCGCCTACTGGAGTAGAAGTACCGTGGGAGTTCAGGTAGTCGATTGGGCTATCCACACCGTGCATCGCCATCTGCATGCAGCGCACAGCGCCTTCGCCTGATGGAGCAACCATGTCAGCGCCGTCGGATGTTGCGCCGTAACCAACGATTTCTGCATAGATATGCGCGCCACGTGCCAGAGCGTGTTCCAGCTCTTCAACCACGACCATACCGCCGCCGCCTGCGATAACGAAACCATCGCGGTGTGCGTCATAGGTACGGGATGCTTTGTCTGGCGTTTCGTTGTATTTGGTGGACAGTGCGCCCATTGCATCGAACTCACAGGCCATTTCCCAGCCCAGCTCTTCGCCGCCGCCAGCAAATACGATGTCCTGTTTGCCCAGTTGAATCTGCTCTACCGCATTACCGATGCAGTGCGCAGAAGTTGCACATGCAGAGCTGATGGAATAGTTCACGCCATGAATTTTGAACGGCGTTGCCAGGCACGCGGAAACCGCTGAGCCCATTGCTTTGGTGACCACATAAGGGCCAACGGCTTTCAGGCCACGCGGGCTACGCATAGCGTCTGCACCGAATACCTGTGCTTTAGAAGAACCACCGGAACCGGCGATCAGACCAACACGCGGGTTGTTCTGATAGTCTTCAGCTTTCAGACCGGAATCTTCAACAGCCTGCTGCATGGAGAGATAAGCATAGATTGAGGCATCGTTCATGAAACGAACCACTTTGCGGTCGATAAGACCGGTAGTGTCCAGTTTGACGTTACCCCATACGTGGCTACGCATTCCAGAATCTTTGAATTCTTGAGAGAAAGTGATCCCCGAGCGTCCTTCACGCAGGGATGCCAGGACTTCCTGCTGGTTGCTACCGATGCTGGAAACAATACCCAGGCCAGTAATCACTGCACGTTTCATTCAATACCTCTGTATGTCATTACTATTTTAAAGTTTCGAGTCGCAAGATAGCGTACACTTGTACGCCGAACAAGTCCGATCAGCAATTTTATGCAGAAATTTGCGCCAGCGGGCACGCATCGTTAAGATCGTCTGACTCCTTGCCGCACGAGTAACTTACGTGAAACAAAACGCCATACAATCAGCCAACCTCGAATTTAACAGTGAGGGTACACCTGTTTCCCGAGATTTTGACGACGTCTACTTCTCCAACGACAATGGTCTGGAAGAGACCCGCTATGTTTTTCTCGGCGGTAACCAGTTAGAAGTACGCTTCCCCCAACATCCGCATCCCCTGTTTGTGGTCGCGGAGAGCGGTTTTGGTACCGGCCTCAATTTTCTGACTCTGTGGCAAGCTTTTGATGCATTTAGCCGCCAGCATCCAGACGCTACGCTACAAAGATTACATTTCGTCAGTTTCGAAAAATTTCCACTGACGGCCAGCGATCTACATCTGGCACATCAGCATTGGCCTGAGCTTGCCCCATGGGCCGAACAGCTCCAGGCGCAATGGCCGTTACCGGTTGCCGGGTGCCATCGTCTGCTGTTAGATGGCGGACGCGTCACGTTGGATCTGTGGTTTGGCGATATCAATGAGTTGACTGATAAACTCGACGACTCATTTAACCAACAGGTAGATGCCTGGTTCCTCGACGGATTTGCTCCGTCAAAAAATCCAGATATGTGGACACCCACGCTGTTTGCCGCGATGGCTCGAACTGTACGTCCCGGCGGTACGCTTGCGACCTTCACCTGCGCGGGTTTTGTGCGCCGAGGGCTGCAAGAAGCGGGTTTCACCATGAGCAAATACAAAGGCTTTGGTCGTAAACGTGAGATGCTCATTGGCGAGATGACGCAACCTCAGCCCGATGCCGCGCGCGCGCCATGGTTTGCCCGTACCGGCACTGAGGCTCGCGAAGTCGCGATTATCGGCGGCGGTATTGCCAGCGCCCTGCTCTCTTTGGCCTTGCTACGTCGCGGCTGGGCGGTCACGCTGTATTGCGCAGATACGGCGCCGGCACAGGGCGCTTCCGGAAATCGTCAAGGGGCGTTGTACCCACTGTTAACCGGTCACGATGTTGCACTGGCGCAGTTTTTCCCCGCGGCATTCCTCTTTGCTCGTCGCCTGTATGATGCTTTACCCGTTGAATTTGACCATGAGTGGTGTGGCGTCACCCAACTGGGCTGGGATGAAAAGAGTGCGCAGAAAATCATCCAGATGCTGTCACTGGGCCTGCCCGAAGATATTGCCCGCGCGGTTTCCGACACTCAAATGCATGGCGCCATTGGTCTGGAAACCGGCTGCGGAGGGATTGAATATCCACTTGGCGGTTGGCTATGTCCGGCAGATCTCACTACCGCTGTTTTTGAGCAAGCACGGCAGCAGGGGCTTCAGGTTCATTGGGGTAAACCCCTCACGGCCCTTGAGCAACAAGAAACAGGCTGGCAGCTGCAATTCGAAGATGGACAAACAGCCCTCGCACCAGCCGTGGTGCTGGCGAGCGGACATAACATCAATCAGTTTACGCAGACAGAACATCTGCCGGTGTACGCCGTTGGCGGCCAAGTCAGCCATATTCCTACCACTGATAATCTGGCAAAGTTAAAACAGGTGTTGTGCTATGACGGCTATCTGACGCCACAAAATCCGCGCCATCAGCAACACTGTATCGGTGCCAGCTATCATCGCGGGGAGCGTGAAATGACGTTCAACGAAGAAGATCAGCAGGCTAACCGCCAACGGTTGATTGACTGTTTCCCGGACAAGGAATGGACGCAGGAAGTCGATGTTAGCGCTAACGAGGCGCGCTGTGGCGTACGTTGCGCCACCCGTGACCATCTGCCTATGGTAGGTAATGTGCCGGATTATGAAGCGACATTGCGTGATTATGCCTCTTTGCATGAAAGCCCACATGAGGCCCATTCCGCGCCGATTTATCCTAATCTGTTTATGCTGGGTGGCTTAGGTTCTCGTGGGTTGTGCAGTGCCCCATTAACCGCTGAAGTCCTGGCGGCGCAAATGAGCAATGAACCGCTACCGCTGGATGCAATCACGCTGGCAGGATTAAATCCGAACCGACTGTGGGTAAGAAAGCTACTGAAGGGAAAAGCGGTAAAATAAGACGGAGAATATTGCCCGGCAGCGATACCGGGCAATGGGCTTAATCAGGCTGAGTGTGAAGCCTTTTCGTACAGGGTATCCCACATCTCTTTCACTAAAGCCTGGTCGCGTGGGGAGAGTTCGCCCGCGCTGATGGCGGTTTCCAGACTCTGCGTGACGTTACGATACAGCGCATCAGCGTTGTGAACTTCGTCTTCTTCCAAATCGGCCACCGCCAGCGTCAGGTGGCCGCGCAAATAACCGCTGGCAAACAGCTCATCATCACTGGCGTGTTCCACCATATCGTCAATTAACGCCAGAATGCGTGCTTCAAACTCCGCGATCATCTTCTTTCCTCTTTGGGTAACACGGCCTTAGAGATCTTCCGGCCATGGGAACAGTTCCGCCGTTAAGGTCGGCGTATGATAATAATTCTGTAATGCTTTGATAAGTTTTGCCGGACGCGGTGGAATGCCTTCTTCAAGATAGGCCATCACCTGCGCGTGAACGCGCCGCTGAAAGATAATCCGGTCTGGCTCAAAATCGCCTTCAAGATTGTCGCAGCTAACGTTAAATGGGAAACCCGCCGCCACGCAGAACAACCAATCGAAAGCCTGCGGTTTCACCTCAACGTCTTCAAACTGCCCTTGCGTTTTGGCGTCACGCCCGTCCGGACAGTACCAGTAACCAAAATCGACCTGCTCGCGGCGAGCTTTACCGGCAATGCACCAATGGGAAATTTCATGCAACCCGCTGGCATAAAAACCGTGAGCGAAAACAATGCGGTTATACGGCACTTCGGCATCTGCGGGAAGATAGATCGGTTCATCGTCGCCTTTAATCAGACGAGTATTAAACTCTTCGGCAAAGCAGCCGTCGAAAATCGAAATCAGCTGCTGATAATCATGTGTTGTTGTCATTAGTTGATCCCTAACCATTGAAGAATTTCCTGTCCATGGCTGTCGTACAGTAGCTTGGCGCTCATCACCGCTGAGACGACCACAATCATTGGGCGAATCAGCTGTTGCCCTTTGCTTAACACTAAGCGTGAGCCCATTCGCGCGCCGAAGAATTGCCCGACCATCATCACAAAACCGGTCGCCCAAATCACCTTTCCGCCGATGATAAACAGCAGCAGGCCACCCAGGTTTGAGGTCGCATTCAGCACTTTGGCATGGGCGGTAGATTTGGCGAGGTTAAAGCCCATCAGGGTCACGAACGCTAGCGCGTAAAACGAACCGGCGCCGGGGCCAAAGAAACCGTCATAAAAGCCCACACAACCCCCTGCCACCAGCGCAAACGGAAGGCCATAAAGCCGCTGCTGGCGATCGGACTCGCCGAGTTTCGGCATCAGGAGAAAGTAGAGACCAATGCCGATAACCAGAATCGGTAGGATCTGGCGCAGAATGTCTGATTTCACATACTGCACCAGCAGTGCGCCAGTCATCGACCCGATAAAGGTCATCAGTATATTCAGCTTCTGATCTGCCAGATTCACCACCTTGCGGCGGACGAAGTAGAGAGAAGCCGACAATGAACCGCCACAGGCCTGGAGTTTATTGGTCGCCAGCGCCTGTGCAGGCGACATTCCTGCCGCCATCAATGCCGGAACGGTAAGTAAACCACCACCGCCCGCCAGAGCATCAATAAATCCAGCCAGGATGGCAACAAAGAAAAGTACCGCCAGCATGAGCGGTTCAACCATAAATAACGTGGAGAAACTGTCCATCAAAGTACGTGCTCATCCAGTAGCGCCTGGCAAGAAGGCGGCAACGGAGGCGGCGTCTTCTTCACAGGTTTAGTAGCGCCAGGTTTTGGCGGTTCGAACCAGCTTTGCAGCTCGGCACCACAGCCGTCTCCGGCTGGAGGGGCGGCCTGATCTTCACACTCAAGACTGTTCGCCGGGCATTTTAAACGGACATGCATATGCGCACGATGCTGGAACCATGGGCGTACTTTACGCAGCCAATCCCGATCGTTGCCCGCTTCAAGGCACAGTTGTTGTTTAATCGCCGGGTTGACGAAGATGCGCGTCACTTCCTGGTCTTCGGCGGCAAGCTTAATCAGTTGGCCGATTTCCGGTTTCCACAGCGTGGGCACTACGCGCTTGCCGTCAGCGCGGACTAAATCCAGCGCCTGAGGTTTGAGCAGTTGCGCAGAACTCCAGCGGTTTTTCGGTAATTGCAGGAAAATATCAACGTCCAGCCCACTTTGGTGGCTGGCGTGACCACCGTTAAAGCGCCCTCCGGCGGGCATACCCATATCACCAATCAGCATCGTGCCCATGCCATGTTGCTGAACCTGGTTACCCAGACGCTGAATAAACTGCACCAGTTCTGGATGGCCAAAGTAGCGACGCTGGTCGGTGCGCATTATCTGATAGGTATCTGACTGCATCGGTAGCGCCTGTGCGCCGACGATACAGCCGTTAGCAAATGCACCAATCGACTGGGCGCTGCCGCCTATCGGCTGAGCGATTTTTTGCCAGGGCGTTG
Source organism: Kluyvera intermedia (assembly GCF_034424175.1). Lineage (NCBI taxonomy): Bacteria > Pseudomonadati > Pseudomonadota > Gammaproteobacteria > Enterobacterales > Enterobacteriaceae > Kluyvera > Kluyvera intermedia. Next base: position 1,517,356 of record NZ_CP139986.1, on the reverse strand, counting down.
CCGCCAGCGCCGTGCTGCTGGCTACCAGAGCCAGTAGCGCAATAACGGTTTTTTTCATGTTTACCAGCGTGGAATTGACGTCGTCACATCGGCGTTTTGCGCACGTTGGCGCATAAAGTGATCCATCAGGACAATAGCCATCATCGCTTCCGCAATAGGCACTGCACGGATACCCACGCAAGGGTCGTGACGACCTTTGGTGATCATCTCAACCTCTTCGCCAAAGCGGTCAATGGTGCGACCAGGAACCGTAATACTTGAAGTTGGCTTCAGCGCGATGTTAGCGACGATCTGCTGACCGCTACTGATACCGCCCAGAATACCGCCCGCATGGTTGCTCTGGAAACCGTCTTTGGTAATTTCGTCGCGATTCTGGCTGCCGCGCAATTTGACCACCTCAAAGCCGTCACCCATCTCAACACCTTTAACGGCGTTAATGCTCATCAGCGCATGGGCAAGGTCGGCATCCAATCGGTCAAAAACCGGCTCGCCGAGACCCGCAGGAACACCATCAGCCACCACGGTCACTTTCGCACCGATAGAATCACCCTCTTTCTTGAGGCCGCGCATTAACTCATCCAGCGCGTCGATTTTGTTCGGATCCGGGCAAAAGAAGGGATTTTGTTCCACCTGATCCCAATCTTTGATTTCCAGCGGGATCTCGCCCATCTGCGTCAGACAGCCACGGATAACGATGCCAAATTTTGCGGCAAGGAATTTCTTGGCGATGGCACCAGCGGCCACTCGCATCGCCGTTTCACGGGCAGAGGAACGACCACCACCGCGATAGTCGCGCAGGCCGTATTTTTGCTCGTAGGTATAGTCCGCATGCCCCGGACGGAAGACATCTTTAATGGTTCCGTAGTCCTGTGAGCGCTGATCGGTATTTTCAATCAGCAGACCAATACTGGTCCCTGTCGTTACCCCTTCGAACACGCCGGAGAGGATTTTTACCTGATCCGGTTCGCGGCGCTGAGTGGTATAACGCGAGGTACCCGGGCGACGACGGTCAAGGTCATGCTGTAGATCTGCCTCGGTTAACGGAATGCCTGGCGGCACGCCGTCGACGATGCAGCCCAAAGCCAGGCCGTGCGACTCGCCAAAGGTGGTTACGCGAAAGAGTTGTCCAATTGTATTTCCTGCCATCACGACTCCGTTATCGTTATTGTGTTGTTGTGTGCCGGAGCAATTAGTCTTTGTACTGCCCGAAATGGTTCTGCGCCGCCACCAGCTGCGCTTTAGTCAGCATAAAGACACCGTCACCGCCATTATCAAACTCAAGCCAGGTGAACGGAACATCCGGATATTGATCCATCAGATGTACCATGCTGTTACCCACTTCACAAATCAGAACACCGTCGTCAGTCAGATAATCCGGCGCACAGCCAAGAATGCGACGAGTCAAGTGCAGACCATCAGAACCCGACGCCAGACCCAGTTCCGGCTCGTGGCGATATTCTGACGGCAGATCGTCCATATCTTCTTCATCCACATACGGTGGATTGGTTACGATCAGGTCATATTGCAGCTGCGGCGCGTCGCGGAACAGATCGGAACGAATCGGCGTGACGTTATGAATCATGCCGTGTTCTTCGATGTTGTATTCGGTCACTGCTAGCGCATCAGGTGAAATATCAATGGCATCCACTTCCGCTTCCGGGAAAGCGTAGGCGCAGGCAATGGCGATGCAGCCGCTGCCAGTACACATATCCAGAATATGTTCAGGATGATGGTTGATTAAGCCAGCAAAGCGGTTGTTAATCAGTTCACCAATTGGCGAACGTGGTACCAGAACGCGGTCGTCAACGTAAAATTCGTGACCACAGAACCAGGCTTTATTGGTCAGGTAAGCGACCGGAATGCGTTCATTCACACGGCGGATGACGCGCTCAACAATCAGCTGCTTTTCGCTGGTCGTCAGGCGGGCAATACGCATATCTTCAGGGATGTCCAGCGGCAGGTACAGCGTAGGCAGAACCAGCTGTACGGCTTCATCCCATGGGTTATCGGTACCATGGCCGTACCAGATATTGGCCGCGCTAAAGCGGCTCACCGCCCAGCGCAGCATGTCCTGAATGGTATGCAGCTCATTGACTGCTTCTTCAACAAATATCTTATCCACGTTGTTCTCCAGGGCATGCTTCGGGGTAAATTCGGCGGCTAGTTTGCCATGAAGACGGCGATAAATCAGCATTCTTGCGCAGGGCTTGTGGCAAAAAAGCGTTTTCGCTGCATGAAGTACCGTGAAAAGGTAAACTGATGGAAAAAATGAATGAGAAGAATCAATGAAAAAGAAAAACTCTCTGAGCGAGGAGGATCAGGCGCTGTTTCAACAGTTAATGACGGGCACCCGCAAAATAAAGCAGGATACGATTGTCCATCGCCCGCTGCGTAAAAAAATTAGTGAAGTTCCGCCCAAGCGCCTGTTGCAAGAGCAGGTCGATAACAGTCACTATTTTTCCGATGAATTCCAACCGCTGCTGAACACCCTGGGCCCAGTAAGATACGTGCGTGAAGGCGTCGACCATTTTGAGCTTAAAAAACTGCGACGTGGTGATTATTCCCCGGAGCTGTTTCTTGACCTGCACGGTTTAACGCAAACACAGGCTAAGCAGGAGTTAGGTGCGCTTATCGCCGCCTGTCGCCGGGAACATGTGTTTTGTGCCTGCGTGATGCATGGCCATGGGAAGCATATTTTGAAGCAGCAGACGCCGCTGTGGTTGGCACAGCATCCGCACGTGATGGCATTTCATCAGGCGTCAAAAGAATACGGCGGTGATGCCGCGCTGCTGGTGTTGATAGAAGTGGAAGAGTGGCTACCGCCAGAATTACCGTAGTGCGATCGCCGAAGTCGCCAAAAGTTCCTCGGTCGGTGTAGCCCGACCGAGCGGAGCGACACCGGGATTGTGAACCGAGTTCCCCGGGGTCGGCGTAAACGCCTCGCCCGGGCTACCGTTAAATCGCTTTCGCCATTTTCAGGTTGCAAGGGCTCATTTGCCAGTTCAGCACACCTTTCCCCTCAGCATCCAGCGTCACGCTGGCGATGGCGGAGGTGGTAAACATTGGCGGCACTTCGCCTGGGCAAAGTTCAGCGACAAGATAACCGACCAACGGCAGGTGAGAAATCACCAGCACCGATGCGGTACCCTCATTGGCTAACGCTTGCAGGTAAGCGCTCACAAGGCCGATATCGCCGCAAGGCGTCAGCTCCTGCAAGACATCAACCTCTTTTGGCAGGTTCATACACTCCCCCACCACTTCCAGCGTTTGTTCTGCACGCAGATATGGGCTGACCAGAATGCGGTCAATATCCACTTTTTGGCCTTTCAGCCAGGTTGCCATCTGACGAGATTCATCACAACCACACCCGGTGAGAGGACGAACCGAATCACTCGCTGCATCGAGAGCAGCGTCGCCGTGACGCATTATAAAAACTTGCATATTGCACCGCTTTTGTTAACCAGAAGCACCTGCGTCACCATGACGGTGACGCGGTAGCCGGGCATTGTGCCTTATCCATTCACTGAAAGAAACGCCGTTTTTTACCTTACTGGCGTAAGTATAGTCAACATTTGTTTACAAAATAGCCAGAATCCGCATATTTCATCCGGGCTATCTAACTTTGACCATCATTCAGTGAATCTGTTTTATGACCTGGCCAAAAGGTCAGTCCGCGCTCAGCTCGCTGAACAAGCGCTTCACAAGGCGTGAATCGCGAACCGTACTGGGTAGCCAATCGTTGCAACCGGGCAACCACTTCACCCGCGCCTAATGAATCCATATAGCGCAGCGGGCCACCGAGGAACGGTGGAAAACCAATACCAAAGACCGCGCCAATGTCGCCGTCACGAGCGCTGCGTACGATACCTTCATCCATGCAGCGCGCGGCTTCATTGAGCATTAACATCACGCAACGCTCGGTAATTTGCTCGGCCGAATACAGGCTACGACGCGCCTCCATTCCAGCAAGGGAATAGACCGCTTTATCGACCTGTTTCTTGCTTTTACGCCCTTTCACACCATAAAGATAGAAACCCCGACCATTTTTTCTACCTTTGCGATCGTCATTCAAAATTGCCTGAATCAGGCTTGCAGGTGCACTGAATCGCTCGCCATAAGCCGCTTCCAGAATCGGCAGAATTTTGGTTCCTGTATCAATTCCCACCTCATCCAATAATTGGATAGGGCCTACCGGGAAACCAAATTTAACCAGTGCATTATCAATTGCTTCGACACTTTCGCCCTCAACCAGAATGCGCATGGCTTCCGCAATGTAAGGTGCCAGAATACGGTTAACGTAAAACCCGGCCTTATCCGCAACAACAATCGGTGTTTTACCCTGTTTCTTCGCAAGTTTTACGGTAGTGGCAATCGTCTGTTCAGAGGTGCTGGCATGCGGGATAACTTCCACCAGCGGCATTTTTTCAACCGGGCTGAAAAAGTGCAGGCCGATAACCCGCTCAGGGTTCTGAGCCATGGCAGCAATATCACCAATCGGTAAAGATGAGGTATTTGAGGCAAAAATAGTGTGAGGTGCGCAATATTGCTCAACTTCACTGACCATCTTTTGTTTCAAGGTTAAGTCTTCAAACACTGCTTCAATGACCAAATCGCGATGAGCAAAGCCTCGATAATCCGTTCCACCCGATATCAATGCCAGTTGAGCGTCGCGCTCGGCGGCTTTCAGATGGCGGCGACGCACTTTTTGATCGAGCTGATCCCAACTATATTTGAGCGCATGGTTAATACCATTCGCATTGATATCTTTTATACGTACCGGCAGCTTACCCTTGACCGCCGTGACGTAAGCAATGCCGCCACCCATCAGGCCGCCACCCAGAATACCGACCGAACGCAGCGGCCCGGCTTCCACGCTCGCCCCCGGATCTTTTTTGATATCGGTGCTGGCAAAGAAAATGTTGCGCAGCGCTTGTGACTGCGGCGTCATGGCCAGCTCACCAAAAGCGCGCGCTTCGGCTTCATAGCCGCTACTGGAGCCCTGAGCCAGACCGGTTTCAATCACCTGGAGAATTTTATCCGTTGCCGGGTAATTGCCCTGAGTTTTCTGCGCGGTCTTCTTAGTCGCCATGCTGAACAGCAAACGGCGCCCCAGTGGTCCGGCAAGAATACGTTCACGTACCGGTAAACGGCGGTTTTCGTGCCGAGGTTTTCGCGCCAGTTCGGCGGCTGCCTCCAGTAATATCGACTGCGGAACCACCTCATCAACCAGACCGGTTTTGAGCGCCTGTCGGGCACGCAACTGCTTACCAGTGAGGATCATATCCAGCGCCGTACTGACGCCAACCAATCGCGGCAAGCGTTGGGTACCACCTGAGCCAGGCAGCAGACCGAGCTGCACCTCCGGCAAACCCAACACTGTACGACCATCATCAGAACAAATACGCGCATGGCATGCCAAAGCCAGCTCAAGCCCACCGCCGAGACAAGCACCATGAATGGCGGCGACAACCGGAATCGACAAGCTGTGAAGCTCAGCCATGACCTGCTGACCCTGACGGGCCAGGGCTTCGGCCTCCTGAGCCGTTTGACAGCGGCCAATCATATTGATATCCGCCCCGGCAATAAAGTTGTCGGATTTGGCAGAAATAATCACCACGCCTTGTAGCGTTTTGTTTTCCCTGATTTGTTTGAGGATAGCGCGAACCTGACCGCCAAACTCCGCCTTCAGGGTATTCATCTTCTCATCGGGTACATCAATGGTAACCACCGCGACGTTATCCGGACGGACGGTGAGCGTAAATGCAGATTTCATGTCCATTATTCAGCCTCCAGAACCATCGCCGCACCCAGTCCACCTGCCGCACAGGCGGTCACTAGCCCAAAGCCGCCGCCACGACGACGTAATTCATTGAGCGTTTGAGTGATCATGCGCGCACCGGTTGCTGCAAATGGGTGCCCATAGGCAATTGAGCCACCCAGCACGTTAAATTTACTTTCATCTACCACGCCAGTGGCATGACTACGCCCCAGGACCTCGCGGGCAAATTTCTCACTCGCCAGGCATTGAATATTGGCGAGGGTTTGCGCGGCAAAAGCTTCGTGCATATCAATAAGCGTCAGATCGGCAAAACTCAATCCGGCACGTTCCAGCGCCAGCGGAGTTGACCAGGCCGGCCCCAGCAGCATGTCTTGCCAGACATCAATGGCGGTAAATGCGTAGCTGCGCAGATAACCTAACGGTATCAGTCCCAGCTCTTTGGCACGCGATTCGGTCATCAGGATAACCGCCGCTGCACCATCGGTTAATGGCGTGCTGTTGGCTGCCGTCACCGTGCCATGCTGGCGGTCAAAAGCAGGACGCAGCTTAGCGTAGTCAGCAAGCGTTGAGTTGCCGCGAATATTGTTATCTTGTTCAAGTGGGGTTTTGAACGGCGGTGTGTAGGCCGTCATTACTTCATCACTGAGTTTCCCCGCAGCCCAGGCCTGTGCCGCTAATTGGTGCGAGCGGTTGGCTAGCGCATCTTGTTGTTCGCGGGTAATACCATATGTTTTCGCCATCTGTTCCGCGGTATCCCCCATCCGAAGACCGGTTGAGTACTCAGCAACCGCAGGAGGGACGGGCATGAGATCGCGAAGACGCAGGCGGGAGAATAGCTTGAGCTTTTGCCCCAGGGTACGGGCTTTATTGGCATCTACCAGCGTGCGCGCTAGCGTTTTACTGACACCAATCGGCAGAACGGAAGATGAATCAGCCCCCCCAGCAATACCTGCGCGAATCGTCCCAGCCATTAAACTTTCGGCCACGTTTGCCACCGCCTGAAAACTGGTTGCGCAGGCACGGCTGACACTATAAGCATCGGTATGCACATTCATGCCGGTACCGAGCACAATCTCGCGGGCAATATTGGGCGCAGCTGGCATTTGTACCACCTGACCAAAGACCAGTTGCTCAATCACGTCTGGGGAAATTTCGCTGCGCGCCAGCATTTCGCCCACCACCATTTTGCCGAGATCCACGGCGGGTACACCATGAAAAGCGGTCGCCTGACGGGCAAACGGGGTGCGTAACCCACTCACAATAGCAATGCGATCGCCCTGGCGGGTGATTAGCGGTAGCGCCTGACTCATAACTCTCCCCTGTTATCAAAATCGACCAAGTGGTCTGACCTGATAACATTCTTAACTAATTTTTTACACTTAGCCAATCAAAGAGAAGGAAAATTGGGAGCTAAAACACATTGAGAACAAAAGAAAACGCCCCAGTGGCAAAAGCAACAGGGGCGTTGGTAAAGATGGCTCGCCGTCAGGCGATTAACGCAGACCGAGCTGGAAGATCAGCGTTTCAGCTTCACAAGCAAAGACGAAATCGATATCCAGCTGCACGCCACCGTCCACTTCTTTAAAAGTAGAGGTAATTTTGCACGGTTCAGATTCGACTTCACGCGCTTTTTCGCTCAGCGCAGCGAGAGTCGCTTCAGCGTCTGCACGATTAGCAAATACGCGGCTGTAAGATGCGGTGGTATCGGTATTATCCATAATGGTACCCACATCCATGCAGCAGCAAACTGGGGTTTCATCAGCACTACATTTACTCATTGCAGATTTCCTCTGTTTTGTGCACCTAAGGTGCCAGATAAACTATGTGCCTATTTTACGCCCGCCCGCGGCCCCTCTCCAGTCGTTAATGGTGCGAAAGCCGTTAAGTGACCGAAATCACAATTAAAAATGATCTAAAACAATTTTAGGGGTGGGTTACCTATGACCATACCCGCATTTTTGCCAACCAGATCTCGTTTCAAACAACATCTTTGAAAATATTAATAAACAATATTGCAACATACCATCTGGTCAGACCTATACTCTCGTCACTGGTCTGATTTCTAAGTTGTAGTCCAGCCCCTACACTTCGCGCTTCTGTTACTACATGTAACATTGTTTGTATAAAAATAACTCAATGAGGTTATGGTCATGAGCCAAAAAACCCGTTTCACGAAGTCTGCTCTTGCTGTTGCAGTGGCACTTGTTTCAACCCAAGCCTGGTCAGCAGGTTTCCAGCTTAATGAATTCTCATCCTCTGGCCTGGGCCGCGCCTATTCAGGTGAAGGTGCTATCGCAGATGATGCGGGTAATGCCAGCCGTAACCCGGCGCTGATTATGATGTTCGACCGCCCAACGTTTTCTGCCGGTGCGGTTTACATCGACCCCGATGTGAATATTTCAGGTAAGTCTCCGTTATCAGGTAACAGCACTAACGCCGACAACATCGCGCCGACTGCATGGGTACCTAACGCACACTTTGTCGCACCCATTAACGATCAGTTCGGTTGGGGTGCATCCGTCACCTCTAACTATGGCCTGGCGACTGAATTTAACAATAGCTATGCGGCCGGGATGTACGGCGGCAAAACCGACCTGCAAACGGTCAACCTTAACCTGAGCGGTGCATATCGTCTAAGCAGCAACTGGAGCTTCGGTCTGGGTTTTGATGCGGTCTACGCGAAAGCTAAAATCGAACGCTATGCGGGTGAAGCAAGCGCTCTCGTGCCACCAGGCTATGGCTCGGCAGTCGGCATTACTGGCCCGGACTCACAGATTGCTCACCTGAAGGGTGACGAATGGGGTTATGGCTGGAACGCCGGGATTTTGTACGAGCTGGATAAAAATAACCGTTGGGGTCTGACCTACCGTTCAGAAGTCAAAATTGACTTTGATGGCGATTATAAGAGTTCCATTACCAACCTTGGCAACCAGCTGCTCGGCTCTGCGGGGATTAGCGGCCTGCCAGTCGGCACCGGCGGTGCCACCGTCCCAGGTTCTTTGACGCTGAATCTGCCTGAAATGTGGGAAATTTCCGGTTATAACAAAGTCGATCCACAGTGGGCTATCCACTACAGTATCGCCTACACCAGCTGGAGTCAGTTCCAGGAGCTGAAAGCGACCGGTTCAAACGGTCAGCAACTGTTCTATAAGGAAGAAGGCTTCAAAGATGCTTATCGCATCGCACTGGGTACCACCTATTATCACGATAAAAACTGGACCTTCCGTACCGGTATTGCGTTCGATGATAGCCCGGTTCCAGCTGACAACCGCTCTATCTCCATTCCGGACCAGGACCGTTTCTGGCTGAGCGCCGGTACCACCTATGCGTTTAACGAAGATGCGTCTATCGACGTAGGTGCTTCCTATATGCATGGGCAAAACGTCACCATTCAGGAAGGTAATTACACCTTCAAATCAACAGGTAAAGCCTGGCTGTTCGGGACTAACTTCAACTATCGCTTCTGATAGTCTGCCAATACAAAAAAGGGTGAACATGATGTTCACCCTTTTTTATTGCCGCAGATTCGTTACTCCGAATCAATATCCTTCAGATCGCCTTCAATCGCCTGCGCGTTCGGGTTCTCTTCCGGTTTCAGCTTGCCGCCGTTAGCAATAAAGTCATGTTGCTGGAAGTAAGCTTCGCGTACCAGAATGTAAGGATCCGAAGACTGGCGTAACAAGCCATCCGAGTCAAGCAACTGGGCGCGCGTTTCCACACCTTCGACCATCCACTTACCAATCGACATCGGCCATGTCAGCCAGGAGAGTACCGGATAGGTTGTATCAGCCATATCACCGCCGTCCTCACGCAGCGTGAAGCTGCCGTAGAACGGAAGTTGCAGATACGGGCCATAACCGACGCCATAATGCCCCAACGTGCTGCCAAAGCGATGCGGCTGGACGCGTTGCAATTTAGGGTTAGCCATACCGGCTACATCAATAAAGCCGCCCATACCCAGAACGGTGTTCAGGAAGAAACGGGTAAAGTGAACCATCCCCTGATACGGGTCGCCCTGCAGGAAGGAGTTGACCATTACCGCAGGTTCTTCCAGGTTGCTGGTAAAGTTGCCCAGACCATTACGCGCTGGCTGCGGTACATAATCACGCCACGCCACGGCGACCGGGCGAACAATGTACGGATCCAACACATCAAAGTTGAAGCTGTACATCGTGCGGTTAAATCCTTCAAATGGGTCTGAACGTCCCTGCTGTTCTGTTCCGGAACTCGCACAGCCCACCAGCAGAGTGGTACCCAGCGCAAGCGCCGACAGGCGAAGCTTCATAAATGTCTCCCTGTTAATTATGGCTATCGCTGATTGCCATCCATGACGGTACGCTCGCGTATCCGCCTGTTTAGATGTGAGCGATTGTAACAGCCCATAGAACGATGTCTATATAGCCAATTTCGTTGATTTGATCATAGCCTGGTAACGCCAGCACCGTGGCGCTTCTATTCTAACGAATAGAAGATAATCTACGTGGCGATTTTAGCTATTTAAGAATATCTCTACCTGTAAGACAGGCATAAGCCGCTACGCTTAAGCTATACGTGCTTATTTCAGGTGATCAGCAATGGATAATCTCAATAAAGAGAAGATAGACCGTCACAGCGACGAAATAGAAGTTGAGAGCGAAGAAAAAAAGACTGGCGAGAAAATAGAGGTTGATGAAGACCGACTCCCCTCCCGTGCGATGGCGATTCATGAACACATACGCCAGGAAGGTGAAAAGGAGATGGAGCGTGATGCCATGGCGCTGCTATGGTCAGCCATCGCCGCGGGTCTCTCCATGGGAGCCTCATTGCTAGCAAAGGGTATTTTTCACGTCCAACTAGAAGGCGTGCCCGGCGGTTTTTTGCTGGAAAATCTTGGTTACACCTTTGGTTTTATTATCGTCATTATGGCCCGCCAGCAGCTGTTTACTGAAAACACCGTAACCGCCGTATTACCCGTCATGCAAAAACCTACCCTCGGTAATGTGGGGCTACTGTTGAGACTTTGGGGCGTGGTACTGATGGGGAATATTATCGGTACCGGTGTTGCGGCATGGGCGTTTGAATATATGCCTATTTTTGATGAACCTACACGCGATGCCTTCACCAAAATCGGCATGGATGTGATGAAGAACAGCCCAACGGAAATGTTTTCGAATGCGATTATCTCAGGCTGGCTTATCGCCACCATGGTCTGGATGTTTCCCTCCGCCGGGGCCGCAAAAATTGTCGTCATTATCCTGATGACATGGCTTATCGCGCTGGGAGATACCACGCATATCGTGGTGGGCTCGGTTGAAATACTCTATCTCGTCTTTAACGGCACCCTGCACTGGAGCGACTTTATTTGGCCTTTCGCCCTGCCAACGCTTGCCGGGAATATCTGCGGCGGAACCTTTATTTTCGCACTGATGAGCCACGCTCAGATCCGCAATGATATGAGCAATGCGCGTAAAGAAAAGGCGCGTTTACAGGCAAAACAGGGAGAAAAACAACCGAAAGGTGAGAATAATCAAACCTAAGTGGCGACTGTTTGAGCAGTCAAGCGGTGGCGTACTTACTCAGGCGTACAAAAAACGCTATACTCGTGCCGCTTCGTCCCCTTAGTTAAATGGATATAACGAGCCCCTCCTAAGGGCTAGTTGCAGGTTCGATTCCTGCAGGGGACACCATTTCGCCAACCTTTTTCATCCCTCCTGCGTAATCTGGCATAGCCTCCATGGTTAAGGTTATAATCCAGCATATTCTTTTATTGGTTTAGACACGAACATGACAAAACTCACATTACAAGAACAGATGCTCAAAGCTGGACTCGTCACCAGTAAAAAAATGGCAAAAGTCCAAAGAACCGCGAAAAAGTCACGCGTACAGGCCCGTGAAGCCAGAGAAGCAGTAGATGAAAACAAAAAGGCGCAGGTTGAACGCGATAAGCTGTTAAGCGAACAGCAAAAACAGGCGGTCTTATCAAAAGAGTATAAAGCGCAGATCAAGCAGCTCATTGAAATGAATAAAATCGTGATTTCAAAAGGCGATATCGGCTTTAACTTTACCGATGATAACCTCATCAAAAAGATCTATGTCGATAAAACGACGCAGGCACAGTTGATCAATGGGCGCCTGAATATTGCTCGCCTGCCCGTCGAAGGCAGTGCTGAGAGCGAGTACGGGATTATTCCTGCGGTCGTTGCTGAAAAAATCGCCCAACGCGATGCAAGTTACATTGTTCTAAGCAATGAAATCAGTAAAGAGACGCTGGATGAAGAAGATCCATACGCCGCTTTTGTCGTGCCAGACGATTTGATGTGGTAAGCCACATTAACTGACCTGAACAAACAAAAAATTGCCCCACGGTTTTATGTGGGGCAATTGCTTTCAGAGAAAGTAAAAACATCACTGCGGTTTAACGTAGTCCGAAGACTTCTGTATTTTTTTGCATAATGTATTCTTCTATCGCCATTAACGCATGCACACGTCCTAATGCCGCTAACAGGGAGAGTATCGCTGACTGCTGTAGATGCATTTTTTCTGTCTCATCAGAGATACCCCGTGCTGCGCGCCAAACCTCAATGGCCTGAAGGCAATCAGTTTTAACCGACTCTGGGAAATAATGGTCGACGATTTCCGAGTGTAATGAATTAAAGACCGTATTGCACTGATTCTCATTACCCGCAGAAAAAATAATATTCATAATAGCATTGTTCATGATGCACAACTCATCTGCATATTTTTCCATGGTATTATCAGCACCTTTGCATATTATTATAATCACGGAAATCGGCGGTGGGCATGTTCAATATTAAGTGAATCAAGATTCTCAGGATAAGTCAGCATTAAACAACACATATAAACGTGTTAGCTGGAATGTGATAATCTGAATAACATATTCACGTCAGCACCCATTTTCTTTTCTGCTCGTTGCTTAGCAGCGTACACTCTGCGGATCTCAACATCCATAGACTTCGCAAGGTGATTGCAATCCTCACCAGCAATCAGCGCCCTCAGGACATCGAACTCTAACACCGACAACGCCTCACCTTTGTAAAAGGCGTCACGTTGATAAATAAATCGCTTCTTTAAATTATCACAAGCACTGGAGATCTTATCATCAGGATATATCACCAAAAAAATATCCTTTGAATGCTTAAACCAATAATTTGCCAATGGTTTAAGGTGTGTATCACAAACAACAATGATTTTTAATTTTGTTTCAATGAGATAATCTATCCATCGGGCATCGGTAAAATGACGCAGATGACTAATAGAAAAATCAACAAACACACATCCAAGATAAATATTGTTATAGCTTTGTTTTAACAGTCCTTCCACTATGCCTAATGAAAAAAAACTGCTAGCCTTTGGCCAAGTGCAAAAACAATATTCCTGGCAAAATGATATGCGTAATGAGGCGTTAGGTTTAACCTCGCAGTTCGAAGGGCAAGTCATGCAGTTGATTGTTCCATAATCAAGTTGTAGCGACATCATTGTCCCCTCCTTATATATTTCAATAATTTCATTCACTGATATTATTGTCAATATTATTTTATAAAGCGAAATTCTTTAAAACAGCAATAAAACAATATTCTTACCTATCAACGTTTGGGCGAATTTTAATCACGAGGAAATACCCACAACAGGAGGGGAAGCATCTTTTCCGCCGAACAACTCCAGGAGTATTGTTAATGTAAATCAGATAATTGCAATAAAATAATAATCAACGTTTATTGGTTGCCATGTAAATTATAATAAATAATATAATCCACAACAGTGAATTGTCGGTAAAAATTGCGAAATAAGTAAAGAAAATTTAACCAAAATAAAAAACAATTATACGAAGAGATGAGCGCTCATACTCAAACGAAAAGCGAAATCATTCATGCTGAGAATTTTCTCTCAATCTGTGCTCATGAACGTCGCCAGGATGAAATTTATTACCATTTGAAATTAATGTGTCGCCGAATCACGACACTCGTAAGTAACTAAAAATTAATAAAAAAATGCCGCTTGTCTCCCTTAGTTTTTAAGCGTACATTAGCGCCACCTGGAGCATTAAAGCACAGTCATTCTGAGGTGATGGCCTACCGTGAAAACGCGCGTTTGTTGTTTTCCAACGGTTGTTATCAGCTCGCAGTACCACCGTTCATGAGTGCGTAGAAAAAAGATACGCGGAGAGATGAGTCGTGAAATATTTCTTTATGGGCATTTCCTTTATGGTCATCGTTTTTGCCGGTACATTTGCCCTGATGATCTAGTCCTGTACGTGCATACAAAAACAGGAGCCATTTGGCTCCTGTTTGCGTTTCAGAGGGATGCAGAATTAACCTGCGCTTTTACTCTCTGATGGCAATAAGCCGTCAGCACGGAACATCGCTTTAATCCCACGAATCGCCTGGCGAATACGGTCGCGGTTTTCGATCAGCGCAAACCGGACATGCGTGTCTCCATAGTCACCGAAACCAATACCCGGCGATACGCAAACCTTCGCATCCTGCAGCATCTTCTTGGCAAACTCCAGCGATCCCATTGCAGCATACTGTTCGGGAATTTTTGCCCAGACGTACATTGATGCTTTCGGACATTCAACCATCCAGCCCGCTTCGTGTAACCCTTTCACCAGCACATCGCGACGTCGCTTGTACTGATCGGCAATATCGCGCACGCACTGTTGATCGCCTTCCAGCGCGGCAATCGCCGCAACCTGTAGCGGCGTAAAGGTGCCGTAATCGTGATAGCTCTTAATGCGTGCTAAGGCGTTAACTAACGTTTTGTTGCCAACCATAAAGCCAATACGCCACCCCGCCATATTGTAGCTTTTCGACAGCGTAAAGAACTCAACTGCGACATCGCGTGCCCCAGGAACCTGCATAATGGATGGCGCTTTCCAGCCGTCGTAGACAATATCCGCGTACGCAAGGTCATGAACCACCAGCACGTCGTAACGTTTGGCCAGCGCCACCACTTTCTCAAAGAATTCCAGCTCAACGCACTGGGCAGTAGGGTTTGACGGAAAACCTAAGATCATCATCTTCGGCTTCGGGTAGCTTTCGCGAATGGCCCGCTCCAGCTCACTAAAAAAGTCAACGCCCTCCACCAGCGGGACGGAGCGAACCTGGGCACCGGCAATCACAGCGCCGTAAATATGAATCGGATAGCTTGGGTTGGGTACCAGCACCGTATCGCCATGATCGAGGGTCGCTAGCATCAGGTGCGCCAGCCCTTCTTTCGACCCGATGGTCACAATCGCTTCGCTTTCAGGATCAATTTCGACGTCATAGCGTTCTTGATACCAGCGTGAAATGGCCCGACGCAGTCGAGGTATGCCACGCGAAGTCGAGTAGCCGTGCGTATCTGGGCGCTGGGCAACGGTACACAATTTTTCAACGATATGCGGCGGGGTCGCGCCGTCAGGATTCCCCATACTGAAATCGATGATGTCTTCGCCACGCCGACGCGCAGCCATTTTCAGTTCAGCAGTAATATTAAACACATACGGGGGTAAGCGATCGATACGCGTAAAACGGCGTTCAGGACTGGATTCAGCCATAGATTCCTCAGGATAACGTGAGCGCCCGAACCGTTCGAGCGACGCTGCCACTTTTGTGGCATGACTAGAAAATAACCTGATTAAATTGCCGCTGTCGATAGGCAATTAAAAAAAAGAATAGCGTGTGAAAAAGAGGAAAAAATACAAACGATAATCGCTTCCTGAATGCAATAAGCAGGCTAAAGAAAACATTAAATCAACAATATGTTTTCAATGCATTTTCATACCATATCGCTGGAATTGATAAAATTATGCCATCCCGCGCTACTGATAACCCTTGCCAATCAATCCCCTTTTAAGATCAGGGTTTTTCCCTATTCTGCGTACTGCTGGTCATCTGCCACTGGGTTACTTATCATATGACTTTCCTGAATACACCCGGCGCCCTCATGCACGAAATACTCAATATGCTGCTCGCGGTTTATGACCGAGCCGCATTAATGCTGATTTGCCTCTTTTTCCTGATCCGCATTCGCCTCTTTCGCGAACTGCTGCACAAGTCGGCCCATACGCCAAAAGAGCTGCTGGCGGTTACCGTCATTTTCTCTATGTTCGCCATTTTCAGCACCTGGTCCGGGGTACCGGTCGAAGGATCATTGGTCAACGTGCGCGTGATTGCCGTGATGTCCGGTGGGATCCTCTTCGGCCCTTGGGTCGGCGGCATTGTCGGTATTATCGCTGGGATCCATCGCTATCTGATTGATGCTGGCGGTGTGACAGCAGTCCCCTGCTTTATTACCAGCATTTTGGCCGGGATCTTATCTGGCCTTATAAACCGAAAAGTCCCGAAAGAGTTGCACTGGAAAATTGGTATTCTCGGCGGAATGTTGTGTGAAACGCTGACCATGATACTGGTGATTGTCTGGGCACCAAGCATCGCGCTGGGTGTCGATATCGTGTCAAAAATCGGTATTCCCATGATTGCAGGCAGCGTCTGTATCGGTTTTATCGTGCTGTTGGTACAAAGCGTTGAGGGTGAAAAGGAAGCCAGCGCCGCTCGTCAGGCCAAGCTTGCACTGGATATCGCCAACAAAACGCTACCGCTTTTCCGCCAGATTAATAGCGACACGCTACGGCAGATTTGCGACATCATTCGTCAGGATATTCATGCGGATGCTGTGGCCATCACCAATACCGAGCGGGTTCTGGCCTATGTCGGCGTCGGGGAAGACAATTACCAAAATGACGATGCGGATATTAGTCCGACAACAAAACAGGCCATCAACAATGGTAAAATAATCATTAAAAACAATGATGAAGCCTATCGCACACCCGAGATTCACTCCATGCTGGTGATCCCATTGTCGGAAACGGGTGTGGTCACCGGGACGCTCAAAATCTATTACTGCCACGCTCACCAGATCACGTCTTCACTTCAGGAGATGGCCATCGGTTTGTCGCAGATTATCTCAACTCAGCTTGAAGTTTCCCGCGCCGAGCAACTGCGCGAAATGGCAAATAAGGCAGAGCTGCGTGCGTTGCAAAGTAAAATAAATCCCCATTTCCTGTTTAACGCGTTGAACGCGATTTCGTCGTCGATTCGCATGAATCCGGACACCGCGCGACAGCTGATTTTCAATCTGTCGCGCTATTTGCGCTATAACATTGAATTAAAAGACGATGAGCAGATTGATATCCGTAAAGAGCTGTACCAGATAAAAGATTATATTGCGATTGAGCAGGCACGCTTTGGCGATAAGTTAACCGTTATCTACGATATAGACGACGAGGTGAATTGTCTGATCCCTAGCCTGCTGATCCAACCGTTAGTCGAGAACGCCATCGTCCATGGCATTCAGCGCAGTAAAGGGAAAGGCGTTGTCACTATCAGCGTGACTGAGTCCGGCAACCGCGTTCGCATCGGCGTGCGGGATACCGGGCCGGGTATCGACCCGTTGGTGGTTGAACGAGTCAAAACTAACGAAATGCCGGGCAATAAAATTGGCCTGTTGAACGTCCATCATCGGGTTAAATTACTTTATGGTGAGGGGCTGCATATTCATCGTCTGGAGCCGGGAACAGAGATTGTGTTCTACATCCCTAACCAGCGCACGCCTATCCCGGCCGCCGCCACTTTATTGCCTTAAACCGGAGTACGCATGAAAGTCATCATTGTCGAAGATGAATTCCTGGCACAACAGGAGCTGACCTGGCTAATTAAAGAGCACAGCCAGATGGAGATTGTCGGGACTTTTGACGACGGCCTGGATGTGCTCAAGTTTTTACAACACAACAAAGTGGATGCGATTTTCCTCGATATCAATATTCCCTCGCTGGATGGCGTACTGCTGGCGCAGAACATCAGCCAGTTCGCCCATAAACCGTTTATTGTGTTTATCACCGCATGGAAAGAACATGCGGTTGAAGCCTTTGAGCTAGAAGCTTTCGACTATATTTTGAAGCCCTATCAGGAAACGCGGATTGTGACCATGCTGCAAAAACTGGAATCCAGTTGGCAACAGCAACAATCAGGCAATATTGGCGCGCCGGTAGGGACGGTTCGTGAAAACGACACCATCAATCTGATTAAAGATGAGCGTATTATCGTCACGCCGATAAACGATATTTACTATGCGGAAGCACATGAAAAGATGACGTTTGTTTATACAAGGCGGGAATCTTATGTGATGCCGATGAACATCACTGAATTTTGCAACAAACTCCCCACCAGCCACTTTTTCCGCTGCCATCGTTCGTATTGCGTCAATCTGAATAAAATTCGCGAAATTGAACCGTGGTTTAATAACACCTATATTTTACGCTTGCGCGATCTGGAGTTTCAGGTGCCAGTAAGCCGCAGTAAGGTGAAAGAGTTTCGGCAGATAATGCATCTGTAGGACAGGAAATGGCGCCGAAACCCTGTGACGAATTAATGCAGGATTTCGGCATGCCAACGGAGGCGTATTTTAGACTTTAAGCATTTTGACCGTTGTCTCAATGTCTATCTCATCTTCAGAGAAGATGAGCGTCGTTCCCTGGAAGGTGGTGATCGCCAGTTTTTTCAACGAACGCATCTCACCCGACTTCACTTCTGCCTTAGGTCTTATGCTATTCATCAACGCGCCGACTGAAAGCACCGCGTTCTCTTTATCAATGCGCGTATCAGCCGGTACTTCTTCGCTATAAACAAGAAACGACTTTATTGCCGTCAGTTTAAGACGCTCACCCGCAATATAGATATATTTGCTTTCCGGCACGACTTTCACCGCGTATGCCGACAACCCTTTATTGTTGGTGGTGGGTTCGAAAGTGACTGCCGCATCTTTCTTAATCAGTTCAGGGTTGGCAACTTTAATCACATGAAAATAACGGTTATCTCCGTTTTCATCTTTGATAAATCCAAAACCCTTATCGTCAAACCAGGTTGTGATCGTTCCGTTCATCGCCATTACCGCCTACTTAATCGTTTATCGACTCAAATTTTTGCAGCGCGCAGTGTAAAACACAATGCCCACATAAACTACGCCTTTGCTTTAAGTCTGGACTATAAATTTGAACGGTGCGAGGAACATGTTGCATGCCATAGCCGATTCGCCAGCCGATAGAAAATTGGGTATGATCCCTTTCCATTCTTCCCCCAGGCCGCCTGATGTCTACGATTGTTGATACGTTTATAGCCCCACCGTGCCACGATGAAATAGAAATTCTGTATCAGGATGAGCATCTGGTTGTCATTAATAAGCCCTCAGGATTGCTGAGTTTGTCGGGTAAAAATCCGCAAAATCTTGATTCGGTGCATCATCGGCTGGTCACGATTTTCCCCGGCTGTACTCTGGTTCACCGTCTGGATTTCGGCACTTCAGGGCTGATGGTGATTGCACGAAATAAGGCTATCAATGCCGCGCTGTGCCAGCAGTTTAGCCAACGCACGGTGGTGAAAGTTTACAATGCGTTGCTTTGTGGGCATCTGGAAAGCGATGAAGGAATAATTGATGCGGCTATTGCCAAAGACCCGGCGCTGTTTCCGCGGATGTCAATTTGCGCCATTAATGGAAAACCCGCCCGTTCACATTATCAGGTTATCGAGCGCCTCTATCGTCAACCAGAAGACGGGATTCCGCTGCCGTTGACGCGGGTACGACTCACCCCGCAGACCGGGCGAACCCATCAGCTACGTATTCACTGCCAGCAGTTGGGTCACCCAATTTTAGGTTGCGATCTGTATGGTGGGCTTTCGTATCCAGGAAGCGCGTTGACACCGAGGCTAATGCTGCATGCCAGCGAGCTGCACTTTACTCACCCTATCAGCAACGAGCGAGTCACCGTTTGTCATGACAGCCCGTTCTAAGAGCAAAAGCCGCGTTTACGCGGCTTAGCAGTATCGTGGGCGAGATTACAGAATCTGTCCCAGCGTCTGACGCAAGTGCGCACCAGAACCCAGCAAGCCTGGATTATCGTGAACAATCAGATAAACCGGAATTGGATGCACGTAGTCTTTAAAACGACCTTTGTCTTCAAAACCGCCACGGAAACCGGATGCTTTAAAGAATTCCAGGAAGCGCGGCACGATGCCCCCGGCAATATAGACGCCGCCAAACGTCCCCAGCGTTAATGCCAGGTCGCCACCAAAGCGTCCTAAAATCACACAAAATAGCGACAGCGCACGGCGACAGTCGGTACAGGTATCTTCCAGCGCACGTTCTGTAATGTCTTTCGGTTTGTAGTTTTCCGGCAGACGGTTATCGGCTTTCACGATAGCGCGGTACAAATTGACCAGCCCCGGCCCCGATAGAACGCGCTCGGCAGAAACATGACCAATCTCTTCGCGCAGCACTTCAAGAATAATGCCCTCTTCTTCGCTATTCGGCGCAAAGTCAACGTGGCCGCCTTCACCCGGTAAGCTCACCCAGCGTTTATCCACGTGAACGAGGTGTGCCACGCCAAGCCCTGTGCCTGCACCATAAACAGCAATTGGTTTGCCTTCGACCGGTTCAGTGCCACCAAACTGAATCAGATGCTCTTTTTTCAGCATCGGGATGGCCATGGATACCGCGGTGAAATCGTTAATGATTTCCAGATGCGCGAAGCCGAGGTTCTTTTTCATTTCCGCAATCGAAAATGCCCAGGTATGGTTCGTCATCGCCACCCAGTCGCCGGTAATTGGGCAGGCAATGGCGATACAGCCGTCTTTTACCGTGACGTTATGCTCGTCGAGATAGACGCGAACGACAGCTTCCAGGCTCGGGTAGTCCAGACCAGAATAGGTTTTAGCCTGCGAGATTTCCCCACTGGCGATATCGCACAATGCCAGACGCGCATTGGTGCCCCCAACATCCCCTACTAAAGCAAACTTTGTCATTCGGTTACGGCTCCACTAAAGTCAGAATAAATCTTTGCCACACTGTAAATTCAAGGCGCTTTAACAACAATCACGTTTGCGTGAGCGCCCCAGAATTATCGATCCAGGTCACATTTTTTGCGCATTTTTTAACACATGCGAAGAGAGAGGTGTGACGCTGGGTCGTATCGTTTCAGCACCATTTGCGCTGAACCTAAACGCAGGAAAATGCAAAGTAGCCCAGGTATTCAGCCAAAAGGATATAAAAATGCTCCATCCGCGAGCCAGAATCATGCTGTTGCTGTCTATCCCGGCAGTGCTAATAGGCGTGGCTTCGAGCCTGATCTTGATTGTGGTAATGAAAATTGCCGCCGTGCTACAACATCTGCTTTGGCGTAGCCTGCCTGCCACGTTCGGCATTGATTTTGCTTCGCCATTCTGGATTGTCCTGATACTGACACTGACTGGTGTTGCCGTGGGGCTGGTTATCCGCTTTAGCCCAGGTCACGCCGGGCCCGATCCGGCAAGCGAACCATTGATTGGTGCGGCGGTTCCACCATCGTATCTACCTGGCCTGACTCTGGCGCTCATCCTTGGTCTGGCTGGCGGCGTGAGTCTTGGCCCGGAGCACCCGATAATGTCTGTGAATATCGCCCTAGCCGTGGCGCTAGGCGCGCGCTATTTCCCTCGGGTTAGCTCCCTTGACTGGACGATTCTCGCCGCCGCCGGGACGATCGGCGCCCTGTTTGGTACACCCGTTGCCGCTGCACTCATTTTTTCCCAGACGTTAGCCAGCAATAATGAATCACCGTTGTGGGACAGACTTTTCGCGCCATTGCTGGCCGCAGCTGCTGGCGCATTAACGACTGGGTTATTTTTCCATCCGCAATTCTCGCTGTCGATTGAGCACTACCAGACTATGCGCATCATCGATATCTTCAGCGGCGCCATTGTGGCCATTCTGGCTATTGCCATCGGCATGGTTGCCGTCTGGTGCTTGCCGCACCTACATGCGCTGGTGCATCGCTTAAAACATCCCGTGCTGATTCTCGGTTTTGGCGGCTTTGTGTTGGGAATTATTGGCATTGTTGGCGGGCCAATTACGTTGTTCAAAGGGCTTGATGAAATGCAACAGCTGACTGCCGGGCAGCATTTTGGCGCTAACGACTATCTGCTGTTTGCTATCAGTAAGCTGGCGGCACTGGTTGTCGCCGCAGCCTGTGGGTTCCGCGGTGGGCGCATTTTCCCGGCGGTGTTTGTCGCCGTCGCACTGGGGTTAATGTTACATGCTCACGTAGAAGCGGTTCCGGCGGCAATCACCGTCTCCTGCGCGATTCTTGGGTTAGTGCTGGTCGTGACGCGTGATGCCTGGCTAAGTCTATTTATGGCTGCCGTGGTGGTACCAGATACGACGTTGCTGCCGCTTCTGTGCATTGTCATGCTCCCCGCCTGGCTGCTGCTGGCGGGGAAACCGACAATGATGGTGCCGCGTAAGCGTAAGGATTAATGCCCGTTGTTGCGTGCTTCCAGCGAATCGGTCACCGCTTTCAGGAGCGGTGGGATATCCATCTTCGGCAGCACAACTTCCACTAGCGTCAGCTTATGCCGACGCTGCGCGCGCGCCAGCACATCGTTAAGTTGCGATGCGTTGGTGACTTTCCAGCACTCAAACTGACCATGAAGGCTGAGCGCCTGCGGCAATTGCGTCCAGTTCCAAAGGCCGATGTCGTTATAGCGCTGTTCCGGCCCGTGAATGGCCCGCTCAACCGTGTAACCTTCGTTATTGAGCAACAAAATCAGCGGACGTTGTCCGTCCCGGAGCATCGAACTGAGCTCCTGAATTGTAAGCTGTGCGGCACCATCACCAATCACCAGCACCACGCGTCTGTCCGGCTGGGAAGTTTGCGCACCGAATGCCGCTGGCAGAGTAAAACCAATCGATCCCCATAAAGGCTGCACAATCAAGCTCGCACCGGAAGGCAGCGTCAGCGCGGCAATACCAAATGCCGCCGTCCCCTGGTCTGCCAACAAAATATCATTTGGCTGGAGCGATTTTTCCAGTGTCTGCCAGAAATGGCGTTGTGTCAGATGTCCATTATCGACCGTAGGCGATACAGCGTTCTTTTGCTGATACGTCTGCCACTGGGAGGAGAAGTCGTGGCTCAGGGTAATGAGTGCTTTTACTGCCTCTTGCATCGTAATGCCGCTGAACCAGCGCCCAGCGATCCTTGAGGCAAAAGGCTGGATCTCAATGGATCGCTCAACCGGGATCTGTTGGGTAAAGCCCGCTGTAATGGTGTCGGTGAAACAGGTACCAATACAGACGATAACCTCGGCATCCTCAATGGCCTCACGCGTCTGCGGTAAGCTTGCCTTACCGCTGTAAGTCCCAGCAAAGCCCGCTCGTTGCTCGTCAAACAATCCTTTACCCATCAATAAGGTGGCATGAGGTATCGGCACATCGTTCATCCACTGATTCAACACCGTCTGGAGGCCAAAACGTAACGCAAGCACATCCGCCAGCAGCGAGACTCGACGACACGACTGCAAAAAATCCCGAGCATGTTCAATGAAACTGGCGAGTTGCGCCGAATCATGAGTGTCTGGTTCAGTGATAACGTTTACAGCGCGCGATACCGGGAGCGCCGAGATATCGGCCGGTAACAGTAAATATCCAGGTTTGTTTGTGCGTTTGATCTCTCGCAGTACACGGTCGATTTCGTCGCAAGCATTGCGCGCGTTTAACACACCCTGTGCGACAGAGATTGGGGCACTCATCTGACGGAAGTGGTCAAAGTTACCGTCGCCTAAGGTGTGATGTAGACACTCATGTCGCTGCTGGGCACCGGTACAAGGTGCGCCCACAATATGCAGTACGGGTACCTGTTCAGCAAAGCTTCCCGCAACGCCATTTAACGCGCTTAACTCACCTACGCCATAGGTGGTCAACAGTGCCCCAAAGCCCTGCATCCGTGCATAGCCATCAGCGGCATAGGCAGCATTGAGTTCGTTGGCACAGCCCACCCAGCGTATTGTTTTGTGGTCAATCACATGGTCAAGAAACTGGAGGTTGTAGTCTCCCGGCACGCCAAACAGGTGGTCAGAGCCACAGTCAGCCAAGCGATCTAGTAGATAATCTGCAACGGTATAGGACGCGGTCATCATGCACTTCCCCCAGTGGTTAGTTTCTTTGAGTATTGAAGAAGTGTTAAGGCTGTCCAGAAATGGTAAAAAAGTCTGCTGGAAAGCAAAATTTACAGATTAGAGGAGTGTACGAGGGAGTGGACATTCGCTAGTGTAAGCGTATACACAAAAGTACACTCTGGAGGATACAATGGTTTACCAGGCAAATCCGACGCGTTATGAGAACATGACGTTTCAGCGCTGCGGCAACAGCGGCCTCAAGCTCCCGGCTATATCGCTGGGACTATGGCATAACTTTGGTGATGCAACGCTTATTGAAAACAGCCGTCAGCTGCTGCGTCACGCATTCGATCGCGGGATCACGCACTTTGATTTAGCCAACAACTATGGGCCGCCTCCAGGTTCAGCGGAGAGCAACTTTGGCCGCATTTTACGTGAAGATCTCCTTCCTTATCGTGATGAGCTGATTATCTCCAGCAAAGCCGGCTACACCATGTGGGATGGCCCTTATGGCGACTGGGGTTCACGCAAATATCTAATCTCCAGCCTCGACCAAAGCCTGAAACGGATGGGGCTCGAGTATGTCGATATTTTCTATCACCACCGTCCTGACCCGGAAACTCCGCTGCTGGAAACGATGCGTGCCCTGGACCATATCGTACGCCAGGGTAAGGCGCTGTACGTTGGGCTTTCCAACTATCCGGCAGAGCTTGCGCGTCAGGCAATTGGCATTCTGAACGATCTTGGTACGCCATGCCTTATCCACCAGCCAAAATATTCGATGCTGGAACGCGGCGCAGAGAACGGGCTACTGGATGTGTTGGCACAAGAAGGCGTGGGCTGTATTGCTTTCTCACCGTTGGCCGGTGGACAACTAACCGACCGGTATCTGCACGGTATTCCGGCAGATTCACGCGCGGCCAGCGGCAGTGTATTCCTTAAGCCCGAGCAACTGACTGACGGTAAGATTGAGGCCGTAAGGCAGCTCAATACGATGGCAGAAAAACGGGGTCAGAAGCTGTCGCAAATGGCGCTGGCATGGGTGTTGCGCCAGCAGGCGATCACTTCCGTACTGATTGGCGCGAGTAAGATTGCCCAACTGGATGACGCGGTAGGAATGCTGGCGAACAGGCATTTTAGCGCGCAGGAATGCGCTGAAATAGACGCCATCTTACGCAGTATAAAATAACGACGACTTTAGCAAAAAATGCTCTCTCCTGGCGGTTTAAGAGTTAACCCAATAATTCCGATGTTTAACAAATTGTAATATTGAGTTAACAGGCCTGATCGGCCACGATCGTATAGGAGAGAAGTATGTTCAGGTCACTGATTCTGGCAGCAGTATTGATGGCATCAGCCCCGATGTTCGCCAATGCTGGCGAAATCACCCTGCTGCCATCCATAAAATTACAAATTGGCGATCGCGATAATTACGGCAACTACTGGGACGGTGGTCGCTGGCGCGATCGGGACTACTGGCACAAACACCGGAAACGTCACGACAACGGCTGGCATCGCGGCTGGAATAAGCATAATGCTTATGAACGTGGCTACCGTGATGGCTGGGGTGACCGTGATGATCATCGCGGTCGTGGACGCGACCACGGACGCGGTCATGGTCATGGGCACCGCCATTAATCCCTTATCTGGGTGCCGAGCCCTCCCGGAGTCGGCGTGAACGCCTCGTCCGGGCTACATACGTGCACAATCGTAGATACTGTGGGCATTGACAACATGTAGGCCTGATGAGGCAAAGCCGCCATCAGGCCTACACCCACACGAACGCAGTGCCGCTGGGTTTAGCATATGACCTTCCAGGTGCCGACTATCCAAACAGCGTCCCCACCAGCAGCCATCCATTCAGCGTTACGACTATTGCCACAATCGCCCAACCGATGTATTTGACCCAGCGCTTATTCACCAATTCCCCCATCAGCTTGCTATCGCTTGTGAAAATCAGCAGCGGTACCAGCGCCAGAGCAATACCAAAGCTCAACAGCACCTGGCTCATCACCAGAATACGCGTCGGATCTAAACCCATCAAAATCACCACAAATGACGGTAACATCGTAATGGCACGGCGGAACCATAATGGGATATGGAAGCGAATAAAGCCCTGCATCACCACCTGCCCCGCCAGCGTACCGACGACCGTGGAAGAGAGCCCAGCGGCAATCAGGCTAAGACCGAAGATCGTCGCCGCAGCATGACTCAGCAGGGGTTCCAGCGTCAGATATGCCTGATCCAAATCAGCAATCCCGGTGTGTCCGTGGGCGTGGAACGCCGCCGCAGCGGTGGCCATCATCGCCAGATTCACAAAACCCGCAATGGTCATGGCGATTGCCACATCCCAGCGTGTCGCGTTATAGCGCTCTTTAGCGCTACCGCCGTGCAGATTCTGGGTCAACGAAGAGTGTAAATAGATAACATGCGGCATGATGGTTGCCCCCAACACGCCAGCCGCCAGGAAAACGGCTTCAGAATTCGGCAATGACGGTAAAATCATCCCTTTCGCCAGGGGGGCCAAC
The DNA here is from genome assembly GCF_034424175.1 of Kluyvera intermedia. NCBI lineage: Bacteria > Pseudomonadati > Pseudomonadota > Gammaproteobacteria > Enterobacterales > Enterobacteriaceae > Kluyvera > Kluyvera intermedia. The sequence continues at coordinate 1,491,092 of NZ_CP139986.1, read as the reverse complement.
GCGGGCTGCGAGAAAATCAGTTCGACAATATAAGCCGCCGCAACAAATAGCAGCAAACCGCCAATCACTTTCTCTAAAGGTTTTTGCCCACGGCGTTGCAGCATCAGGATCAAGAAGGTTGCAATCCCCGTCAGCACCGCCCCTTGCAGCAGCGAGATACCAAAGATGAGCTTAAAGCCGATCGCCGCCCCAATAAACTCAGCAAGATCCGTCGCCATGGCGATGATTTCAGCCTGTACCCAGTAGAACCAGACCAGCGGGCGTGGATAGTGGTCGCGGATTTGCTCGGCGAGGTTTTTCCCCGTCGCAATCCCCAGCTTGGCTGACAGCACCTGAATCAGCATCGCCATCAGGTTAGCCCAGACGACCACCCATAAGAGCTGGTAACCGAAACTCGCACCCGCCTGAATATTGGTGGCAAAGTTACCCGGGTCGATATAGCCGATTGCGGCAATAAATGCCGGCCCCATCAGCGCCAACCGCATACGGCGCGCTGCCCGATTAGTACTATTTTCAACGCGACTGTTGGTCATTCTCTGCCTCAAAAAACATAGCCTTTGCTATGTTTCATGCTAACAAAATGAGAATGATTATCAAGTTCATTTGTGAGAGATGATAATGATTACTCTGATAGCCGGAACCGATAGCCAGACTGGAGGTTGGGGAGGTTTGGTATACGCTTAAGGAGAGAGTAGTACAAGTTAGAAACTTTTCATACATTTACTTAACATCACAAAAATGTATCTTTGATCACTAATTTAGAGTTTGCTCACAGGTTCTGAATATAGTGAGAGACAGATCTCGTTTTATTTAACCATGTTACATAGAATGTGCACGAAAACTTAACCCGCCTCATGTTTGGAGCAAATATGGATCGCGTATTCCATTTTATTCTCGCGCTCGTAGTGGTTGGTATTCTGGCTCTGCTGGTCAGTACCAACCGTAAAGAGATTCGCATTCGTTATGTTGTTCAATTGCTTGTCATTGAAGTACTGCTGGCATGGTTCTTCCTGAACTCCGATGTTGGTCTGGGTTTCGTAAGAGGCTTTTCCGAGATGTTCGAAAAACTTCTCGGCTTTGCTAATGAAGGGACCAACTTCGTCTTTGGCAGCATGAACGATAAAGGCCTGGCATTCTTCTTCCTGAAAGTCCTGTGCCCTATCGTCTTCATCTCCGCCTTGATCGGTATTCTTCAGCACATCCGTATCCTACCAATCATCATCCGTGCGATTGGTACCGTGCTGTCAAAAATCAACGGCATGGGTAAACTGGAATCTTTCAACGCCGTCAGCTCCCTGATTCTGGGTCAGTCTGAAAACTTCATCGCCTACAAAGATATCCTCGGCAAAATGTCCCGTAACCGCATGTACACCATGGCGGCCACGGCGATGTCTACCGTTTCGATGTCGATTGTTGGCGCGTACATGACCATGCTGGAGCCGAAATATGTTGTTGCGGCGCTGGTTCTGAACATGTTCAGCACCTTTATCGTTCTGTCGCTCATCAACCCGTACCGCGTTGATGCCAGCGAAGAGAACATCCAGATGTCTAACCTGCACGAAGGCCAGAGCTTCTTTGAAATGCTGGGCGAGTACATTCTGGCAGGTTTCAAAGTCGCGATTATCGTTGCTGCGATGCTGATCGGCTTCATCGCCCTGATCGCCGCACTGAACGCCCTGTTTGCTACCGTAACCGGTTGGTTTGGTTACAGCATCTCCTTCCAGGGGATTCTGGGCTACATCTTCTATCCTGTCGCATGGATTATGGGTGTACCTTCTGGCGAAGCGTTGCAGGTTGGTAGCATTATGGCAACTAAGCTGGTATCCAACGAATTCGTTGCGATGATGGATCTGCAGAAAGTTGCCGCCGATCTTTCTCCTCGCGCAGTCGGCATCATTTCCGTATTCCTGGTCTCCTTCGCAAACTTCTCTTCAATCGGTATTATCGCTGGTGCGATTAAAGGCCTGAATGAAGTGCAAGGTAACGTGGTTTCTCGCTTCGGCCTGAAACTGGTTTACGGTTCAACGCTGGTCAGCGTACTGTCCGCATCTATCGCCGCGCTGGTTCTGTAATTCCCCCGCGTTAAAAAGGGCCCGTAACTTCGGTTACGGGCCCTTTTCTTTAGTCTTCAATCCGGTTAGCTATCTCACAAAGCGGTCGTGGTTTATCAATCAGATAACCCTGCATATAGTGCACGCCTAACTGTGAGAGGAGCGTTTGTTGCTCGAGGGTTTCCACATACTCCGCAACAACTTCCAGGTTCTGAACTTTCGCCAGTTCACATATCGAACGGATAATCATCGCATCCATCGGATCGGTCAGCACATCACGAACAAAGCTACCATCAATCTTGATAATGTCGGCTTCAAGGCGTTTTAGCCGTTCATAGTTGGCATAACCGGTGCCGAAGTCATCAATCGCAATCTGACAGCCAAAATTGCGCAATTGATGAAGATTATTGATACTGACGTCCGAGTTAGAAAACGCTTGCTCCTCTGTTATCTCAAAAATAATGCGTTTAACATTGACCTGATATTGACGGAATAGCGCAATAATCTCTTTAGCGCTTTCGGTTTGCATCAGAGTATACGGCATTAAATTGACTGAAAAACGCTGGCCTGGGAAGGCCTCAAGAGAACGAAATAAGCACTTGAGCACCTGCATATCAAAGCGTTTAGAGAGGTTAAACTGAGTCAATATGGGGATAAATTTATCCGGCATTACCATGCCATTTGCATCAACCAGCCGACTCAGGATTTCGTAATATCCCTCCCCAGTCGGTTTTCTGATGGGCTGGGCATAGAGGACAAAGCCGCCCTGATCCAGCGCCTTTTTAATACGGTTCAACAATAAAACCCGTTCACTGGTCTGATCAAACGCTTCAACCTGACCATTGTCCAGCTTGAGGATTTGCCCCCCTTCTCCAGCTTGCTCCGCCAACCAGCTCAACTGGCCCAGCGTGTGGTACAAATTGTCGTCCTGAGCACATATCTGCCCCCAGGAGATGCCGTATTCCAGATTCAAAAGCGTGTTGTTCCAGCGAATCCCCTGCAGACGCAGGAAGGCGATCAGGTGCGTCAACCGCGCTTCGGTATCTGGCCCCTTAAGCACCAGCAGCAATTCATTGCCCGGCAACTGGAATAGTTTTTCATCCTTACCAAGCTCAGGCTGCAGAACCAAAGTGATGCTGCGCTTACACTGAATCCGCATCATCATGCCGTAATGGCGGCTGAGGAAGTCCAGATTTTCAATATGCAGACAACACACGCTGGCAGAACGCAGATTCAGCAGGTACGCCTCTAGCGCCCGCAGATTGGGCAACCCAGTCAACGGGTCCTGCATCGCCTGCTCCTGCCACTTCTGTTTCAGACGTCGGCTACGGTGATAAATTTGCAGCATATAAAATAGGCATACGGTGAAAGAAATCAGTACCGATAGGATAAAAGAGAGCGAGTATTGCGTCTGGACACCATGCAGGAAGTTTTTGTTATACATCACCAGCACAAAGGAGGTTAGCGTCCAGGAGAGGATGACTATAGGGTAAGTTAATTGGCTGATACCAAACGAGAAAATGATAAATACCACGGAAACCAGATACCCCGTAAAGTACCCCTCACCGAAGGGAGCACAGAGGAAAAACAGTAATCCGGACAACCCCGCAAACCAGCAGATGATAAAAACTCGGCTCCGCAAACCCACATAGCCTGCGATATTTTTTCGCCAGAATGCCCGGGCATATTGCGCATTCAGGCACATTCGTAACGGATAATAAAACAGTAGCGTAAAAATGAGAGATGAGCAGACCAGGCCCTGGATATTAACAATAGTATAAATAAGCGATGTTATATTAAAATAACTAAACATTGATGATGGGATAGATGTTAATTCCCCGGTCAAATACATCATAACTTTTGCCAATACTGGAGTGGCAAAACCCAACCAAAAAATACGCAAACCAAGATGATGTATAGCTAATCCATGCCGCCATCGCCGCCCAAGAATAGAGCGTAAAACAAGGCTTGAGATGCACACCGCCGATAACTGACAGAACAGCAACAGTAATGAATTAATGGGTGAGAGGTGCAGCTGCCAGTAGTTTGTAATGGTAAAGCCGACAATCAGAGGCACTACGGCATGGCGCCCAAACAGCATCACCAGGGCAATCATTACCCCCAATGGCAACCAAGCCAAATATACCGAATGACCATCATAAAAAGTGGTCGGAGAAAGATATCGAGAAAAAGGAATAACCACCAGGCTCATTATCAGCACGAGTAGGAATTTCCTTACTGGGGTACTCCGTTTCACAGTCATGCGTATCTGCCGATATCCTTTATCGTACGTAGATTGACTGTTCAAATATTATTGCCACTCATTTTATGAAGCAAGCAGAGTCGACTAAATCCTGATCTTTACCCACCTTTCATAATATAACCGCTGATTTTTTGTGCGTATTTCAAATGCAAAAAACCCCCGCCATAGGCGAGGGTTTCGAATTTTGGTGGAGCTAAGCGGGATCGAACCGCTGACCTCCTGCATGCCATGCAGGCGCTCTCCCAGCTGAGCTATAGCCCCACAGTCTTTTACGTTCCAAAACCTGATGGGAACAGGATTTGGTGGAGCTAAGCGGGATCGAACCGCTGACCTCCTGCATGCCATGCAGGCGCTCTCCCAGCTGAGCTATAGCCCCAACGTAAAGCTGTCGTGTTGACGGGCGGCATAATATGAATTCCCTCGCACAGTGTCAACGGCAAAATACGTTAAAGGAAACTAATCGCTGAAAAATCAGGCAAACACGCAACATTACGTGCCTGCTCGCAAACAGGAGTTATCCATGTCACGTTTTCGTGTAAAACGATGCTATAACATGCACCTGTAATTCCCACACAGCGACTCAGGAAATTGTATGCTCAAGGAACGAATGACGCCGGAGGAGATTGCCCATCTCACGGGGTATAGCCGCCAGACTATCAATAAGTGGGTGCGTAAAGAGGGCTGGACGACATCGCCACGTCCCGGTGTTCAGGGCGGAAAGGCTCGCGTGGTCCACATTAATGAGCAGGTTATAGCGTTTATTCATAGTGCCCAGCGAGTATGCGAAACCGCCGCGCCTTACGTAGCGCGCGTTAATGACAGTACCTTCCAGACGCTGATGCTTACGATGGGTGAAGAAATGACCGAAGGCGAGCAGAAACAACTCACCTCAATGCTGTTGCGGGAAGGAATCAGTGGCGTCTTACAACGATTAGGAATACGTGGTTAAGCATTCGTTATGAAAAAATTTCCCGCTAAGATGTCTACTGAAGAACTGGCCGAGCGTCTGGGTATGACCCGACAAACGATTAATCGTTGGATCCGCGAGCAAAAATGGCACACAGAACCCATGGCTGGTATCAAAGGTGGGCGAGCACGACTGATCTTTATGACGCAGGATGTACTGGACTATCTCGCTAACACGCCGGCGTTACGCGATGAACATCGATATCCTCGAATGGAAGAGCCAATGCGCAGCTACAGCGCTAATGAGAATGATGTGGTCTGGCATCAAAATATCGATATTTTGGTAATGACTCCAACTTATTGATAGTGTTTTATGTTCAGATAATGCCCGATGACTTTGTCATGCAGCTCCACCGATTTTGAGAACGACAGCGACTTCCGTCCCAGCCGTGCCAGGTGCTGCCTCAGATTCAGGTTATGCCGCTCAATTCGCTGCGTATATCGCTTGCTGATTATGTGCAGCTTTCCCTTCAGGCGGGATTCATACAGCGGCCAGCCATCCGTCATCCATATCACCACGTCAAAGGGTGACAGCAGGCTCATAAGACGCCCCAGCGTCGCCATAGTGCGTTCACCGAATACGTGCGCAACAACCGTCTTCCGGAGCCTGTCATACGCGTAAAACAGCCAGCGCTGGCGCGATTTAGCCCCGACGTATCCCCACTGTTCGTCCATTTCCGCGCAGACGATGACGTCACTGCCCGGCTGTATGCGCGAGGTTACCGACTGCGGCCTGAGTTTTTTAAATGGCGGAAAATCGTGTTGAGGCCAACGCCCATAATGCGGGCAGTTGCCCGGCATCCAACGCCATTCATGGCCATATCAATGATTTTCTGGTGCGTACCGGGTTGAGAAGCGGTGTAAGTGAACTGCAGTTGCCATGTTTTACGGCAGTGAGAGCAGAGATAGCGCTGATGTCCGGCGGTGCTTTTGCCGTTACGCACCACCCCGTCAGTAGCTGAACAGGAGGGACAGCTGATAGAAACAGAAGCCACTGGAGCACCTCAAAAACACCATCATACACTAAATCAGTAAGTTGGCAGCATCACCGATATTTTGCGCAATATGACGCCAGTGGAACAGTTGAGGTTAAACCAATTGCTGTTACGGATAGGACTCAGCGGATTTTTGACGCGGCTCGGGATAAATGAAGACAAAAATGAGGCATAAAAAAAGCGGGTTTCCCCGCTTTTTATACATATAAAGAAAATTACTGCTGACTTTCACGCTCAGCAATAAAGCCTAATGCTTTATTGATACGTTCAACGCTGCGAGATTTACCGATAGCATGCACGGTAACGTCCAGCGCAGGTGACTGCCCTGCCCCAGTTACCGCAACACGCAGCGGCATTCCCACTTTACCCATGCCAACTTCCAACTCATCAGCGGTAGACTGAATAGCGTGGTGCACGTTTTCCGCAGTCCATTCGGTAATTGCAGCGATTTTGTCGCGTACGACTTCCAGCGGCTGGCGGGCAACTGGACGCAGGTGTTTCTTCGCCGCATCCGCATCGAATTCTGCAAAATCTTCGTAGAAGTAACGGCAGCTCTGCGCCATCTCTTTAAGCGTTTTGCAGCGCTCGCCCAGCAGGGTGACCAGCTCACAGAGCTGTGGACCCATACGGGTATCGATATTTTCCTGCTCAATGTGCCATTGCAGATGCGTTGCCACGTACTCAGGTGCCAGAGTGTTGATGTAGTGATGGTTCAGCCACTGCAGTTTTTCAGTGTTGAACGCGCTGGCAGATTTGCTTACCGCGCCAAGAGAGAACAACTTGATCATCTCTTCACGGGTGAAGATTTCCTGATCGCCGCTGGACCAGCCCAGGCGCACCAGATAGTTCAGCAGCGCTTCCGGCAGATAACCGTCATCGCGATACTGCATAACGCTGACCGCGCCATGACGTTTGGATAATTTTTTACCGTCATCGCCGTTGATCATCGACACGTGCGCATAAACCGGCACCGGTGCATTCAATGCTTTCAGAATGTTGATCTGACGCGGGGTGTTGTTGATATGGTCTTCGCCACGGATGACGTGGGTGATTTCCATATCCCAGTCGTCCACAACCACACAGAAGTTGTAGGTTGGAGAACCATCGGTACGACGGATGATCAGATCGTCCAGCTCGTGGTTACTGAATTCAATTGGACCACGGATCTGGTCGTCAAAAATAACAGAGCCATCTTCCGGGTTGGCAAAACGTACCACGCAAGGCTCGTCGTCGGCATGATGTTCGTGACCATGGCGGCAACGTCCGTCGTAGCGAGGTTTGTCACCTTTTGCCATCTGCTCTTCACGCAGAGCATCCAGACGCTCTTTAGAGCAGTAGCATTTATAAGCCGTGCCTGCGACCAGCATCTCATCAATGACCGCATTGTAGCGATCAAAACGTTTGGTCTGATAGTACGGGCCTTCATCCCACTCCAGGTTTAGCCAATTCATCCCATCCATAATGGCTTCAATGGCTTCTGGGGTTGAGCGCTCGAGATCGGTGTCTTCAATACGCAGCACGAACTCACCGTCGTTGTGACGTGCAAAAAGCCAGGAGTAAAGAGCAGTACGAGCACCGCCGACGTGCAGATAGCCGGTTGGGCTAGGCGCGAAGCGAGTTTTGATTTTCATGAAATGGCCTTACGTTTATAAAGATGCCGACAGCCGGCAAACACGAGTAATAATAGTGGGCAATATTCTATCACTCCCATTCAGTTGTTCCCACCGCCAGCGCATGGTTTGCTGATTTTGCTTATAATTCATACATAATAGAGCGTTTAACGTGCGCATTGATTATTTTTACGACGAACGAACAATTTCTTTAGAAAATGCGTTGACTCATTTTCAACTCTCCCTATAATGCGACTCCACACAGCGGGGGTGATTAGCTCAGCTGGGAGAGCACCTCCCTTACAAGGAGGGGGTCGGCGGTTCGATCCCGTCATCACCCACCAACTACTTTTAGTAGTCTCCGCCGTGTAGAACAGAAAATTGAGAAGTGGGTGATTAGCTCAGCTGGGAGAGCACCTCCCTTACAAGGAGGGGGTCGGCGGTTCGATCCCGTCATCACCCACCAATTTCTCGCCAGCTGGATTTTCTGTCAAAATGTGAAGTACCGAAGTGGGTGATTAGCTCAGCTGGGAGAGCACCTCCCTTACAAGGAGGGGGTCGGCGGTTCGATCCCGTCATCACCCACCACTTCGGGGCGTTAGCTCAGTTGGTAGAGCAGTTGACTTTTAATCAATTGGTCGCAGGTTCGAATCCTGCACGCCCCACCAATGTAAAAAAGCGCCCTAAAGGCGCTTTTTTGCTATCTGCGATTTGTAAGATTCGAACCTGCCGCAATACCGGGTAGCCCGGCCAAGCGCAGCGCCGCCGGGAAAAACTCAAGTCTCCCCCCTTTTTGCCGATACTCCTTATATTTCCCTTATATAAGGCGTTCACCATGACCACCATCAGCGCTCCTTCTATCGCTTCGCTAAAAACCACCACCAGTACCGCCGCACCCAGCGGTAACGATACAGCATCCCAAATGGCGCGAATCACCCAGCAAATTGTCAAACTCACCCAGCAGCTTAAAGAAATTGCCGATGGCAGCGGAAGTGCGGAAGAAAAACAGAAGCAGGCAGAAATGATTCAGGAACAAATTGCCATGCTGGAGGCTCAATTGGCGCAGCTACAAAACCAACAGGCAGAGAAAGCGCAAGAAAAACAGGAAGCCTCTTCTGCTGCCGTCACCGGGGTCAACAACCCCAGCGACGACCATCAGATCGATGTTTATATCTGATACAACGGATCCTGTAAGCGTTCGTCCATCAAGCACTGGCCCTGTTCGCCAACGACGTCCCACAGCGCCTGTGCCGCCGTTGAGAGCGAACGCTTTTTACGTCGTGCCAGCATCAACTGGCGTTCAACACCCGGTGATAGGCGTTTCACCACCAACGGACTGCCCTCCGGCAGCGGCAGCGCCAATGCCGGAATAATGCTGATACCGATACCAGCCGTCACCATCGGAAAGAGCGTCGCCGGGTGACCAATTTCCTGCACGATATTGGCGTCGATATCATGCAGACGCAGCGCGGCATCAATCAACATACGACTGCCGGATGCATAATCCTGTAGCACCAGCTTCGAGCCTTGTAGCGCCTGCCAGTTCACGCTCGGTAATGCTGCAAAAGGGTGGTCATTCCGGCAAAGTAAAAAAAAGGGTTCCGACAATACCGTCTCACACTGCAAATCCCCCACCACGCCGGGATCAATCACAATGCCAAAATCCACATCCCCTTGCCGAATACTTTCCAGCACCCACTGCTGCGGGCGGTCGTGAAGCACAAAGCGAATATCGGGGTAACGCCGGTTGCTCTGCGCGATACATTGGGGAATCAGGTGTGCCGAAATGGTCTGGCTTGCTGCGACCCGCACCGTACCGCTAAGCTGCTGGCCAATTCGCCCAGCTTCACGCAACGTAGCATGTAGCTCATCAAGCTGTCGCTCCAGCCTTAACGCCAGCTGCTTCCCGGCCTCTGTCAGCACCACTTCACGGGTCGTGCGATCCAACAGCCGAACCCCGGTTTGGTTTTCCAGTTCCTTCACACTATGGCTGACAGCCGACTGGCTAAGACCAATAATCTCCCCTGCCCGACTAAAACTTTTCGCCTGAGCCACCGTGACAAAGACCTTTAACTGCCGTAACGAATAATTCATCTGTTTTATTCATGAATGGATGCAATAAATCAATTTTATTTCTCAAAAATAAAAAAGCAAAATGTCTGCATCGATCTTCAGGAGTTTTTATGAAACTTTTCCGTATTCTGGATCCATTCACATTAACGCTTATCGCTGTCGTCCTGCTTGCCACCTTCTTCCCGGCGCGCGGCGAGTTCGTGCCCTTTTTCGAAAACCTGACTACTGCCGCCATTGCGTTGCTGTTTTTTATGCACGGTGCCAAGCTGTCACGCGAGTCGATTATCGCTGGCGGAAGCCACTGGCGGCTGCATCTGTGGGTCATGTGCAGCACCTTCGTGGTTTTCCCGGTGCTGGGCGTATTGTTTGCCTGGTGGGCTCCGATTAACGTTGACCCGCTGCTCTACTCCGGTTTCCTGTATCTGTGTATCCTGCCTGCTACCGTGCAGTCGGCGATTGCCTTTACCTCCCTTGCTGGCGGTAACGTTGCAGCAGCCGTGTGTTCCGCTTCCGCCTCCAGTCTGCTGGGGATTTTCCTCTCGCCGTTGTTGGTGGGCCTGGTGATGAATGTGCATGGCGCAGGCGGTAGCCTTGAACAGGTGGGTAAAATCATGCTGCAACTGCTGCTCCCCTTTGTGCTGGGTCACCTTTCTCGCCCATGGACGGCAGCGTTTGTCACCAAACATAAGAAATGGATTGCCAAAACTGACCAGACATCGATTCTGCTGGTCGTCTATTCCGCCTTTAGCGAGGCGGTGGTCAACGGAATTTGGCACAAGGTTGGCGTCGGTTCACTGCTGTTTATCGTGATCGTCAGCATAGTGCTACTGGCGCTGATAATCCTGATTAATACCGTCGTCGCACGTCGACTGGGCTTTAATAAAGCGGATGAGATTACTATTGTGTTCTGCGGGTCGAAAAAGAGTCTGGCCAACGGTATTCCGATGGCCAATATTCTTTTCCCGACATCCGTGCTGGGAATGATGGTGCTGCCGCTGATGATCTTCCACCAGATTCAGTTGATGACCTGCGCGGTGCTGGCGCGCCGCTATAAAGCGCAGGCGGAGAAATTGCAGGCCAAAGAGCAGGCCCGCGTCGGTAACTAGCGTTTCAGGGGCTGCACCAGTTGGGTCAGCCCTTCAGTTTTAATCAGCAACGTCAATTGCATCAGCTCGCCAAGATGCCCGGCAGGGAATTGATCCTTACGGGCAAACCACAACAGGTACTCTTCAGGCACATCAATCAGCCTGCGCCCCTTGTACTTGCCGAACGGCATTTCAGTGTTAGCTATCTCAATAAGCTGATCTTTATCCACTTCAGACTCCTAACAGGCGCAGCATTTCAGCTTCATCAATCACCTCAATGCCCAGCTCCTGCGCTTTTACAAGCTTTGAGCCAGCGGCTTCACCGGCAATGACCAGATCCGTTTTCTTCGACACACTACCCGCCACTTTTGCGCCCAGCTCGACCAGGCGCGCTTTGGCGTCATCACGAGACATCTGACTCAGACTGCCGGTCAGCACCACGGTTTTTCCAGCAAACGGACTGTCGATCTCTTCGGCATTAATGACTACCGGTGCCGGCCAGTTTACGCCTTCTTTGAGCAACTGCTGGATAACCTCACGGTTACTCTCCTCAGCGAAGAAATTAAATACGTGATTAGCCACCACGACGCCGACGTCCGGCACTTTCTGTAGGTCTTCAATCGATGCAGCTTCCAGGGTTTTCAGCGTGCCAAAGAAGGCGGCCAACCCTGCCGCGGTCGCTTCCCCAACTTCGCGGATGCCCAACGCATACAGGAAGCGGGCAAATGTTGTCTGTTTGGCTTTCTCCAACGCGCTGACCACATTCAGTGCCGATTTCGGCCCCATACGGTCAAGCCCGGTCAGTTTTCCCGCCGTCAGGGTAAAGAGATCGGCCGGGGTGTGAACGTATTCTTTCTCCACCAACTGGTCGATAATTTTATCGCCCATGCCGTCGACATCAAGTGCACGACGGGAGACGAAATGCTTTAGCGCTTCTTTACGCTGCGCACCGCAGATTAACCCCCCGGTACAGCGAGCCACGGCTTCGCCTTCAACACGTTCAACATCAGAGTTACACACCGGGCAATGGGTCGGGAAGACTATCTCCTGCGTTTCGTCCGGGCGCTCAGAAAGCACCACGTTGACCACCTGCGGGATAACGTCACCAGCACGGCGGATAACCACTTTGTCGCCAATTCGCAGCCCCAGACGTTCAATCTCATCAGCATTGTGCAGTGTGGCGTTACTCACCAGCACGCCTGCCACCTGAACCGGCTCAAGACGCGCGACCGGTGTGATCGCTCCAGTACGCCCGACCTGGAACTCAACGTCACGGACAAACGTCATCTGTTCTTGCGCGGGGAATTTAAATGCCACCGCCCAGCGAGGCGCACGAGCCACAAAGCCAAGCTGTTCTTGTAATGCCAGCGAGTTCACCTTGATGACCACACCATCAATATCAAAGCCTAACGTCGGGCGGTCTTCCTCAACCTTATGGTAGTAAGCGAGTACTTCCTCCGGTGAATCGCATAGCTTCACGCGATCGCTGACCGGCAGGCCCCACTCTTTGAATTGCAGCAGACGCCCCAAATGGGTATCCGGCAGCTCACCACCCTCCAGCACGCCCACGCCGTAACAGAAGAAAGTAAGCGGTCGCTTCGCGGTAATACGCGGGTCAAGCTGGCGTAACGAACCGGCCGCCGCATTACGCGGGTTAGCAAAAACTTTGTTGCCAGTGCGGCGCGCTTCGTCATTGATTTTTTCAAAGCCAGCCTGCGGCATAAAGACTTCGCCACGCACTTCCAGGCGTGCCGGAATATTTTCGCCGCGCAATTTCAACGGGATGGCACGGATAGTGCGCACGTTGGAGGTGATATCTTCACCGGTGGTTCCGTCACCGCGCGTTGCCGCACTCACCAGCACACCGTTTTCATACAGGATACTGACGGCCAGGCCATCAAGTTTCAACTCACAGCACCAGGTCAGTTTGTCCGCGCTCTTCAGGCGGTCCTGCACGCGTTTGTTGAAGGCCAGAAAACTTTCTTCATCAAACACGTTATCCAGCGACAACATAGGGACTTCATGGCGAATCTGACTAAATGCGCCCAGCGGCTGCGCGCCGACGCGCTGAGTGGGAGAATCCGAAGTAATAAGTTCAGGATGCTGCGCTTCGAGCTCACGCAGTTCGCGCATCAGACGGTCGTATTCCGCATCCGGCAGTTCCGGTGTATCTAAAACGTGATAAAGGTATTCATGATGGCGAAGCGTCGTTCGCAGTTCAGTCAGTTGTTGTTCTATTGGTTGCATATCACACCATCAATATAAAAAACCCCCGACAGGCGGGGGTTCAGGAAGGATTGGAAAGGCGCAAACCTATCAGGCGTTGGCGTCTATCACTTCGCGGATGCGATCCTGATACTCACGCATTTTTTGCGGAGTCATCATGCGGCGCTGATCGTCAAGCACCACACCGCCGACTTCATCAGCGATGTACTGAGCTGACTGGAGCATCAGTTTGAAGTTTTGCAGTTCATCACCATAAGCGGGAACCTGCATAAACATCGTGACGCCCGGCGTTTGCATCTCGCTCATGTTGTCCGGATCAAAGGTTCCCGGTTTCAGCATGTTGGCAAGGCTAAACAGCGCAGGGCCACTACCGTCCGGGCTAAGATGGCGATGGAAAATATTCATGTCGCCAAATTTGAAACCGGCCTGTTGAATACTGTTGAGCAGCACTTCGCCGTTGATGAACGACCCCTGGTGTGCAGAAACGTTCATCACGATAACCGTCTCTTTGCGCTCCTTCACCACCGGTGCAGGCTCTGCAGCTGGCGGCGCGACGGGCTCAGACTGTGGTTGATGCACAGGTTCAGGCGTAACAACCGGTGCTTCAACGGGTTGAACTGGCTGTGGCGCTGCGGGCTGTGGTGCCACAGGTTGCGGTTCAGGCTGACGCACAGGCTGTGGCGCCTGAGCGGGCTGCACAGGCTGATGCGGCTGTTGCATAGGCGGCTGCTGTACCGGCTCTTGCGGACGCACGGGCGCTTGCGCCTGACGCTCGTAAGGCGGCTGGTACTGGTGTTGAGGCGACTGACGAGGGGCTTCATGCTCCCCAGTAACCCCAGGGGCGTGATTGACCTTGTGGACACGAACTTCACCCACGCCTTCAACATTGTCATCAAAGTCATCTTCCGACACATCATCGGCTTCACGAGACTTCATACGCTTCATTGGACGATCGCGGAACATCGATGAACGTTCTTTACGGCTCGTCCAGAAACCATGAACCAGTAAAGCGAGTATGGCGATCGCGCCAACAATGATTAATATCAGACGCAAATCCTGCATCATTATATTCTCTGTTGTTCTAACACCTTGCCACCACGGCAAACATTTACTCACTAAGAGTATTTGCCCATCACGTCAAGTGCAAGTGCACTTACGGCTTTCACCGCATAAAGATGGACTAAATCGTGTTTTTTGCTGTTTTTTCGAACATTTCTTAACTGGTCATTGTCCAACAACCCGATAATATAGAGTCGTCTTTTCAATGTAGTCAGACAAAGGAGCATTACCTGACCATGGTTTCATCGTCCACCCCTTCCGCGCGTAGCGGCGTTTACTACTTCTCTCAGGGCTGGAAATTGATCGGCTTGCCGGGCATCCGGCGTTTCGTCATTTTACCTTTGTTAGTCAATATCGTCCTGATGGGTGGCGCTTTCTGGTGGCTGTTCAGCAAGTTGGGGAGTTGGATCCCCTCTTTAATGAGCCGCATTCCCGATTGGCTACAGTGGCTGAGCTATCTGCTATGGCCGGTTATTGTTCTGTCGATTTTACTCGTCTTTGGCTATTTCTTTTCTACCATAGCCAACTGGATTGCCGCTCCGTTCAACGGCCTGCTGGCCGAACAGCTTGAAGCGCGTTTAACTGGCGCCACGCCGCCGGATACCGGTGTTCTGGGCATTATGAAAGACCTGCCGCGTATCATGAAGCGCGAATGGCAAAAGCTCGCCTGGTACCTGCCGCGGGCCATCGTCCTGCTGTTGCTGTACTTTATTCCGGGAATCGGTCAAACGGTAGCGCCGGTGCTGTGGTTCTTATTCAGCGCCTGGATGCTGGCAATTCAATACTGTGACTATCCGTTTGATAACCACAAGGTACCGTTCAAAACCATGCGTGAAGCGTTGAGAACTCGTAAGGTCACCAATATGCAGTTTGGCTCACTGGTGAGCCTGTTTACGCTTATTCCGGTGCTCAATCTGGTCATTATTCCGGTTGCCATCTGCGGCGCGACGGCAATGTGGGTTGATTGTTATCGCGATAAACATGCGATGTGGAAATAAGCTCACTCTCGCGTAATGCTTTACTGATGTTGTAGGTCGGATAAGCACAGCGCCATCCTGCAGAGCCCACACAAATTGCCGGATGGCGGTGTAAACGCCTTATCCGGCCTACCGTTCCTCTTATACCCTGCCTTATTCCATCCGGCTTGCCATTATTTCCCTTCAGTATATAGATATGCGAAATCCTTACTTCCGCAGAATCTTTAAGCAGGTATGCTGGTCCAGTACCCCAAATTTCATACAGTTAAGGACAGGCCATGAGTAAGATTTTTGAAGATAACTCCCTGACTATCGGTCATACACCGCTGGTACGACTGAACCGCATCGGTAACGGGCGCATCCTGGCGAAGGTTGAATCACGTAACCCAAGCTTTAGCGTCAAATGCCGTATCGGTGCCAATATGATTTGGGATGCCGAAAAACGTGGCGTACTGAAAGCTGGCATTGAGCTGGTAGAACCGACCAGCGGAAACACCGGTATCGCCCTGGCCTATGTTGCCGCCGCGCGTGGTTACAAGCTGACCCTGACCATGCCTGAAACCATGAGTGTCGAACGCCGCAAGCTCCTTAAAGCACTAGGCGCGAACCTGGTACTGACCGAAGGCGCGAAAGGCATGAAGGGCGCGATTCAGAAAGCCGAAGAGATTGTGGCCAGCAATCCAGAAAAATTCCTGTTGCTGCAGCAGTTCAGCAATCCGGCTAACCCGGAAATTCACGAAAAAACCACCGGCCCAGAAATCTGGGAAGATACCGATGGTCAAGTTGACGTCTTCATTTCAGGCGTGGGCACCGGCGGTACGCTGACTGGTGTAACGCGCTACATTAAAGGCACAAAAGGCAAAACCGATCTGATCGCGGTTGCCGTTGAGCCTACCGACTCCCCGGTTATCGCTCAGGCGCTGGCAGGCGAAGAACTCAAACCAGGCCCGCACAAGATCCAGGGGATCGGTGCTGGTTTCATTCCGGGTAACCTCGATCTGAAACTGATTGATAAAGTGGTTGCCATCACGAATGAAGAAGCCATTTCTACGGCGCGTCGTCTGATGGAAGAAGAAGGCATTCTTGCCGGTATTTCCTCCGGTGCTGCCGTTGCCGCCGCGCTCAAACTTCAGGAAGATGAAACCTTTACCAATAAGAATATTGTGGTTATTCTACCTTCTTCAGGTGAGCGCTATTTAAGCACCGCATTGTTCGCAGATCTCTTCACTGAGAAAGAACTGCAACAGTAGTGCCAGCACGTTAAAATCGTGTAAAAAAGCACCCTTCTGGGTGCTTTTTTGTGGCATGCATCAAACTTTTACCCCTCCTGGCATTGCTTCACCTCCGTAGGTCTGGTATTTAACCATCATATTTATTTTGAGCCGCGAAATTATTCTTAACAGATTTTCCAGTAGCTGAATCGATTTTATGATTTGGTTCAAATCCTGCTTTCACGGCATAATGTTTAATGGTAAGCGAAACGTCAAAGGCCAGAAGCGTCTGCGTTGTGAGTTCATCTCCAACGATAGTGCTGATTTAGTAGACGTCGCTTGATGAGTAATACAGGCTAAAGTGTTGCCACCAGGCTAGACTTTAGTTCCACAACACAAAACCTATAAGTTGGGGAAATACAATGTTCCAGCAAGAAGTTACCATTACCGCTCCGAACGGTCTGCATACCCGCCCTGCTGCTCAGTTTGTTAAAGAAGCTAAAGGCTTCACCTCCGAGATCACTGTGACTTCCAACGGCAAAAGCGCTAGCGCGAAAAGCCTGTTCAAACTGCAAACTCTGGGCCTGACCCAGGGCACCGTTGTCACCCTGTCTGCAGAAGGTGAAGACGAGCAGAAAGCAGTTGAACATCTGGTTAAACTGATGGCTGAACTCGAGTAAGTTCAACGAGTTTTTTTCAATATCAGTCACAAGTAAGGTAGGGTTATGATTTCAGGCATTTTAGCATCCCCGGGTATCGCTTTCGGCAAAGCATTGCTGCTGAAAGAAGATGAGATTGTCATCGACCGGAAGAAAATTTCTGCCGATAAGGTTGAGCAGGAAGTTGAGCGTTTTCTGAGCGGTCGTTCTAAGGCGTCAGCTCAGCTCGAAGCTATCAAAACTAAAGCTGGCGAAACTTTTGGTGAAGAAAAAGAAGCCATCTTCGAAGGGCACATCATGCTGCTTGAAGATGAGGAGCTGGAGCAGGAAATCATAGCCCTGATTAAAGATAAGAACATGACGGCTGATGCAGCTGCTCATGAAATTATCGAAGGTCAGGCGACTGCCCTGGAAGAACTGGATGATGAATACCTGAAAGAGCGTGCGGCTGACGTGCGTGATATCGGTAAGCGCCTGCTGCGCAACATCCTGGGTCTGGCGATCATCGACCTTAGCGCTATTCAGGATGAAGTTATCCTGGTTGCTGCTGACCTGACGCCGTCTGAAACTGCACAGCTGAACCTGAACAAGGTGCTGGGCTTTATCACTGATGCTGGTGGCCGTACCTCCCACACCTCTATCATGGCGCGCTCCCTTGAGCTGCCAGCGATCGTGGGCACCGGTAGCGTCACCGCGCAAGTGAAGAATGGCGACTATCTGATTCTGGATGCCGTAAACAACCTGGTTTACGTCAATCCTACGAATGAAAAAATCGAAGAACTGCGTGCTGTTCAAGAGCAGGTTGCTTCTGAGAAAGCTGAACTGGCTAAACTGAAAGATCTGCCGGCAATCACCCTTGATGGCCACCAGGTTGAAGTTTGCGCCAACATCGGTACCGTGCGTGATATCGACGGTGCTGAGCGTAACGGCGCGGAAGGCGTTGGCCTGTACCGTACCGAATTCCTGTTTATGGACCGCGATGCGCTGCCAACTGAAGAAGAACAGTTTGCTGCGTATAAAGCCGTTGCTGAAGCTTGTGGCTCTCAGGCGGTCATCGTCCGTACCATGGACATCGGTGGCGATAAAGAGCTGCCGTACATGAACTTCCCGAAAGAAGAGAACCCGTTCCTGGGCTGGCGTGCCGTGCGTATCGCAATGGATCGTAAAGAGATCCTGCGTGACCAGGTTCGCGCAATCCTGCGTGCGTCTGCTTTCGGTAAATTGCGCATCATGTTCCCGATGATCATCTCTGTTGAAGAAGTGCGTGCACTGAAAAAAGAGATTGAGATCTACAAACAGGAACTGCGTGACGAAGGTAAAGCGTTTGACGAAACTATCGAAGTCGGCGTCATGGTGGAAACACCAGCAGCGGCAACGATTGCCCGTCATTTAGCCAAAGAAGTTGATTTCTTTAGTATCGGTACCAATGATTTAACGCAGTATACTCTGGCAGTTGACCGTGGTAATGATATGATCTCGCATCTTTACCAACCAATGTCACCATCCGTCCTGACGCTGATCAAGCAAGTTATTGATGCTTCTCATGCTGAAGGTAAATGGACTGGCATGTGTGGTGAGCTTGCAGGCGACGAACGTGCTACACTTCTGTTGCTGGGGATGGGTCTGGACGAATTCTCTATGAGCTCCATTTCTATCCCGCGCATTAAGAAGATTATCCGTAACACGAACTTCGAAGATGCGAAGGTATTAGCAGAGCAAGCTCTTGCTCAACCTACAACGGACGAGTTATTAGCGCTAGTTAACAAGTTCATTGAAGAAAAAACAATCTGCTAATCCACGAGATGCGGCCCAAATTACTGCTTAGGAGAAGATCATGGGTTTGTTCGATAAACTGAAATCTCTGGTTTCTGATGACAAAAAAGACACAGGAACAATTGAGATTATTGCACCGCTCTCTGGCGAAATCGTCAACATCGAAGACGTGCCGGATGTAGTGTTTGCTGAGAAAATCGTTGGTGATGGCATTGCTATCAAACCGACCGGTAACAAAATGGTTGCACCGGTTGACGGCACCATCGGTAAAATCTTTGAGACCAACCACGCTTTCTCTATCGAATCCGATAGCGGCATCGAGCTGTTCGTTCACTTCGGTATCGATACCGTTGAACTGAAAGGCGAAGGTTTCACTCGTATCGCAGAAGAAGGCCAGCGCGTTAAAGTTGGTGACACTGTGATTGAGTTCGATCTGGCCCTGCTGGAAGAGAAAGCCAAGTCTACCCTGACTCCGGTTGTTATCTCCAACATGGACGAGATCAAAGAGCTGACCAAGCTTTCTGGTAGCGTAACTGTGGGCGAGACCCCGGTTATCCGCATCAAGAAGTAATTCTTGCTGCATAGAGAAATGGCGCCGATTGGCGCCATTTTTTTTGCCTGTAGGCCGGATAAGGCGCAAGCGCTGCCATCCAGCAATTGTGCAGCACATTGCCTGATGGCGCAGCGCTTATCAGGCCTACGATTTTGCGACCGGTTATAACTCTACTGTCGCCGGGCGAAAGCACGGTTCGCTCATCAGGATTTTCATCCCTTCCGGCCCGCTTTCCAGCATTCGACGTTCGTAATCGGATACCTGTAGCTCACACTGATAACCACCGGTGATACCAAACATAGCCCGCGCAACGCAGGCATCTTCCAGCGCATTTTGGCCGGAAGTGTCAAAATGGCCAACCAGACGACCATTATGCCGAACCACCAGACGATAACTCTTCATCGCACCTCCCCTGCCGGTGGCAGAATCAATTCATCACAACCGCACTTTTGCGTCCAGCTCATCACCTCAAGCACTCGTTCCGCAGCATCACGCGCGGCATCAGAAAGCATCTTGCGTTGAACAATGCCGCTAATTAACTCCGCGCAGAAGAGATCGCCGGTGCCTTTTAAGTCGGTTTCCAGACGAGGATGATCAATGATAGCCGTCGATTCTGCCGTCACCACGGCAACGGTAATATTGTCAGCCGTCTGACCTGGCGCACTGGTAATAACCACCCATTTGAGCGTATCAGACAGCAGCGACTGTGCGGCGCTAATCGCTTCATTGAGCGTACGGCAAGGTTTACCGCTGAGCATCTCCAGCTCAAAGACATTCGGCGTTAATCCCTGGGCTAACGGCAGCAGATACTTGCGGTAGGCTTCAGGAATTTCAGCCTTGACGTAAATCCCGCTGTCCACATCGCCAATCACCGGGTCAACCAGAATGCAGATATCTGGGTGCGTTATCTTCACCGTCTTAAGCCACTGGGCCAGAAGGGCAATTTGCTCTGCACTGCCCATATAACCGGTGGTCACGGCTTTTAACTCGCGCAACCCATCACGTTCGTTCAGAGCTTTTAAATAGCCACCGAACCACTCAGCAGGGATCACCCCACCGTAAAACGTGTCGTAATGCGGGGTATTGCTGAATAGCACGGTTGGCACGGCGGTCACCCGCAGCCCATGTGCTTTGATGGCCGGTACAGCAATGCTATTGCCTACGCTGCCGTATACCACCAGCGACTGCACGGCGACAATATCCGTTTGCAGCGCGCGATGCTTATCATTAAAGAGCACCGACTGTATATCACTCTCCTGCTCCATCACCTTCTCCTCTGACTCTGGACAGCGGGCCCTCGCCTCACTATTATCGTCATATGCTAAAATTCATTTTGTCATAGGTCAATAATGATCGACGGAAAAAGCGCCAGTGAAATTTTTGACAGTATTCGCCAGCATATTACCAGCGGGAAACTGGCGAAGGGCGAAACGCTGCCGCCGGTACGTGAACTGGCGGTGCAGCTCGACGTTAACCGTAATACCGTCGCCGCAGCCTACAAACGGCTGGTGACTTCCGGACTGGCTCTCAGCCAAGGACGCAATGGCACCGTCGTCAAAGGGACACTCCCGCCTGTCGCACTGGAAGGTGGCAACCCACACTCACCGTTGGCCGACCTCTCCAGCGGAAATCCTGCTCCGGATAAATTACCCGATCTTAGCCGCTATTTGTCACATACCAGCCGAACGCCTCGTCTGTATGGCGATGCGCCGGTCTTACCCTCATTATCTCGCTGGGCCAGTGCATGGATGCAAGAGGCAATGCCAGCGGCCGGTGAAATTGACCTGACCTCCGGGGCAATTGATGCCATTGAACGATTGCTGTGCGCACACCTGCTACCGGGTGATAGCGTCGCGGTTGAAGATCCCTGCTTTTTAAGCAGCATTAGTATGCTCCGCTACAGCGGCTTTGCCGCCAGCCCGGTCAGTATCGACCATGAAGGAATGCTGCCGGAGAGGCTAGAACAAGCGCTGAGCAAAGGTGCCAGAGCGGTGATTTTAACGCCACGTGCGCACAACCCTACGGGATGCAGCCTGAGCCAGGCGCGTGCCACAGAACTCCAGCATATTCTTAGCCGATATCCCCAAGTATTGGTGATTGTCGACGATCACTTCGCCCTGCTGTCATCGACGCCATGGTACCCAATAATTTCTACACAAACGTTACATTGGGCAGTGATACGCTCAATGTCAAAAACACTGGGGCCCGATCTGCGTCTGGCCTTTGTCGCCAGTGACACGGCAACGTCAGCAAAGCTACGTCTGCGTCTTAACTCCGGCAGCCAGTGGGTGAGTCATCTACTGCAGGATCTGACCTATGCCTGCCTCAGCGACGAGGGCTATCAACACAGCCTTACCCAGGTCCGAAAATTCTATGCCGAGCAGCAGCGCAAACTCTTCTGTGCCTTACGCGATCGGGGCATTAACACTATTGCTCCCGGTGACGGTCTGAATTTCTGGTTACCGCTTGCTGACGCTAGTCAGACTACTGCTTTTGCACTGGCAAAATCGGGCTGGCTGGTGCGCGAAGGGGAACCCTTCGGCGTTAGCGCTCCTGCACAAGGTTTACGCATTACGCTTTCCGCGCTCAATGACAACGACATTACCCGGCTGGCATCGGATATTCAGCAAGCACTAAGCCCATAACAGGAGATAATCCGTGCGAATCCATTTTGTTATTCACGAGTCCTTTGAATCGGCCGGCACCTACCTGCCGTGGGCTGAATCACGTAACCACGAAGTGAGCTGGACCCACGTCTACGCCAGTGAACCGGTGCCGGCTAACGCCGACAGCTTTGATATGCTTGTGGTATTTGGCGGCCCGCAGTCACCGCGCACCACGCTTGCCGAATGCCCTTACTTCGATTCATTGGCGGAACAGGAACTGATCCGTCAGGCAATAAACGCCGGGCGCATTGTGGCCGGAATTTGCCTTGGTTCACAGTTGATTGGTGAAGCACTGGGAGCGTCAGTCGGTCAAAGCCCGGAAAAAGAGATTGGTCACTACCCAATTACGCTTACCGAGGCGGGTCAACAGCATCCGTTATTTAGCCACTTTGGTTCACCGCTGACCGTGGGCCACTGGCACAACGATATGCCGGGCCTGACCGCTGAAACGGTGATTCTCGCCGAAAGCGCGGGCTGCCCGCGCCAGATAGTCCAGTTCAGCGATAAAGTTTACGGTTTCCAGTGTCATATGGAGTTTACTGCTGAAGCGGTTGAAGGCTTAATTCAGCATTCCGAACAGGAACTGGCTGAAGCCAAAGGCAGACTGTTTATCCGCTCTGTGGAGGAGATGCGCGCGCACGATTATCGCGAAATGAATCAGAAGTTATGGGCATTCCTTGATAAGCTGACTCTGTAGTTCCCCGGCGGCGCTGCGCTTGGCCGGGCTACGAGTTTGCGTCCTGTAGCCCGGCCAAGCGCAACGCCGCCGGGAAAGCCCCCAAGCCAAGGAGAAATCATGACAGCATCATCGCTAAAAGCCGTTATCGAAGCCTGCGACCGCGCAATCTCGCAGGAAGACTACGCTACGCTTATGGAATACTACGCCGACGACGCTACCCTGGTGGTCAAACCGGGCATGGTAGTTAGCGGGAAAGAGAATATCCGTAAAGCGTTTATCGCCATCGCTGATTATTTTCAGCACCGTTTGGTCGTGACTCAGGGGAGAATGGAGATTATCGAAGGCGGCGACAATGCGCTGGTGATTATGGAAACCCAGCTGGATATTCCGCTGGCGGATGGCACGAGCACGCAGATTACGCGCCGCGCCACCTACGTCTTTCGCCAGCAGGCCGGTCATTGGCTGTGTACGGTAGACAACTCTTACGGTACAGACCTGCTGGATAATCCCGAAGTTTAAATCCCGGCGCCCTGGCTGAAGTGCTCTTCACCAAACACGCCGGTTGATAGGTAGCGATCGCCGCGATCGCAGATGATCGCCACCACTATCGCACCAGGGTTCTGCTCGGCAATACGTCGTGCGCCCGCAACCGCCCCGCCGGAACTCACGCCACAGAAAATACCTTCTTTTACCGCCAGCGCACGCATGGTGTTTTCTGCATCGTTTTGATGAATATCCAGAACCTGGTCAACCAGGCTTGCGTTAAAGATCCCCGGCATATATTCCGCAGGCCAGCGACGAATCCCTGGGATGCTACTACCCTCTTCTGGCTGAAGGCCAACAATGGTCACGGGTTTAGTTTGCTCACGCAGAAAGCGTGACACGCCGGTAATCGTTCCGGTGGTGCCCATACTCGACACGAAGTGAGTCATCCGCCCCGCAGTTTGCTGCCAGATTTCCGGGCCAGTCGAGGTGTAATGTGCATACGGGTTATCTGGATTATTGAACTGATCCAGCAGCGTACCTTCACCGCGCTGCGCCATCTCCTGCGCTAAATCACGCGCGCCTTCCATGCCCTGCTCTTTGGTCACCAGAATCAACTCGGCCCCGTAAGCGCGCATCGCTGCACGACGTTCCTGGCTCATGTTGTCCGGCATCAACAGCTTCATCCGATAGCCTTTGAGTGAGGCAATCATCGCCAGCGCAATACCGGTGTTACCGCTGGTCGCTTCAATCAGCACATCGCCCGGTTTAATTTCACCGCGTTTTTCCGCTTCGACAATCATCGACAGCGCAGCACGGTCTTTCACCGAACCCGCTGGGTTATTGCCTTCAAGCTTGACCCAAATTTCGCTGCCGTTGTCCGGCCCCAGACGTTGTAATTTGACCAGCGGCGTATTGCCGATAGTTTGTTCTAATGTGTTCACTTGGACTGTCCAATAAAAAGCCCGGTTGCGATTCGCTTACCGGGCTTTAACAATGAATTTGTAGGCCGGGTAAGCGCAGCGCCACCCGGCAACACCACGTGCAATTAAGCTATCAGGCCGTTTGGGCCAGAGCAAGCGTCTGATGGGGTTCGATACGCTCGTTACCGTGGTAGAGGCGCGCGTTCTGCAAACCGACAAATAAACGATCGCCGCGCAGTGGCGCATCATCGCCGCGCATAACTACCGTCAGTGGGTCGTTATACCACCCGAGAGGTTGCACAACTAATTGGGTGTAGTGACCTTTCGGGCTGGACTCCAGCACCTGAACGGGCAGCGGTGAATCAAGACTGGTACGGCGACTCACGTCCACTTCCCACGGGCGCAGGAACAAATCAACCGGCCCCTGATACGACGGCGTATAGCCCAGCGGCCAGCGGTGAGCGCCTACGTGGAACTGACCACCACGGATAGTCCCTTGCAGACGGTTAACCTCACCCATAAACTCCAGCACGAAGCGGGTCGCTGGTTCACGCCATACCTGTTCTGGCTCATCGGCCTGCTCAATATTGCCCTGGCTCATGACCACCACGCGGTTGGCCACTTCCATCGCCTCTTCCTGGTCGTGGGTCACGAAGACGCTGGTAAATTTCAGCTCTTCATGTAGCTGACGCAGCCAACGACGCAGCTCTTTACGCACCTGCGCATCCAGCGCGCCGAAGGGTTCATCAAGCAGTAAAATTTGCGGTTCTACCGCCAGCGCACGAGCCAGCGCCACGCGCTGCTTCTGCCCGCCGGAAAGCTGTGCCGGATAACGGTCGGCCAAATGAGCCAGTTGCACCATTTCCAGCAGCTTGGTGACTTTGGCTTTAATAGTCGCTGCGTTTGGACGCTCGCGACGCGGCAATACCGTCAGACCAAAGGCGATATTGTCGAACACCGTCATATGGCGGAACAGCGCATAATGCTGGAACACAAAGCCAACTTTACGATCGCGCGCATGCAGACGGCTGACGTCAGTCCCCTGAAAACGAATGTGTCCACTGGTCTGGTGCTCCAGCCCGGCGATAATCCGCAGCAGCGTGGTTTTACCGGAGCCAGACGGCCCAAGCAGCGCCACCATCTGGCCGGAAGGGATATCCAGAGAGATATCATTCAGCACCTGGGTGCGACCAAAAGACTTCTTAATATTGGCAATCTCAATGCTCATGATTTCCCTCCTGTTGCGCGCGTTTTTCCTGATTATGCAAACGCCACTGCAACGCACTCTTTAAAAATAAGGTCAGAATCGCCATCAACGTCAGCAACGCCGCCGCGGTGAAGGAGCCAACGGTGTTGTAATCTTGTTCCAGCAGTTCAATCTGTAAAGGCAACGACAGCGTTTCGCCGCGAATCGATCCGGAGACCACCGAGACCGCCCCAAACTCGCCAATCGCACGGGCGTTGGTCAATACCACGCCGTACAGCAGCGCCCAGCGAATATTCGGCAGGGTCACGCGTTTAAACATCTGCCAGCCGGATGCGCCAAGCAAAATGGCCGCTTCATCCTCATGACTTCCCTGACTTAACATCACCGGCACCAGTTCACGAACCACAAATGGGCAGGTGACAAAAATAGTGACCAGAATCATGCCCGGCCAGGCAAACATAATCTGTAGATTATGCTCTTCCATCCAGCCGCCAAGCGGACCGTTGGAGCCGTAAAACAGCAGATAAACCAGACCGGCGACCACCGGTGATACCGCAAAGGGAATATCCAGCAGCGTCAGCAGCAATTGGCGACCGGGGAAGTTAAACCGCGTCACCAGCCACGCCAGCAGTACACCGAACACCAGGTTCACCGGCACGGTAATCAGCGCAATCATCACCGTCAGCCAGATGGCATGCAGCATGTCCGGGTCGGCCAGGTTTTGCAGTACCGGCATTAACCCTTTGCTGAATGCCTGGACGAAGATATAAATCATTGGCACCAGCAGGATAAAGGCTGATACCAGCATCCCCGTACCAATCAGAAACCATTTACCCCAGTTGATCCGGGGTGCGTCATAACGCTTCAATTGAGTCACTTCCGCCATTAATGACCTACCACACGCCGACCAAAGCGACTTTGCAAGGTATTGATAGAGAACAGCAGCAACAGAGAAGCCCCGAGGATCACCGAGGCAATCGCGCTCGCCGCCGGGTAGTCAAATTCCTGCAACCGCACAAAAATCATCAGCGAGGTCACTTCCGTTTTCCACGCGATGTTACCGGCAATGAAGATCACCGCACCAAACTCGCCAAGGCTGCGGGTAAACGACAGCGCCACGCCCGCCAACAGCGCGGGAGAAAGCTCCGGAAGCACCACTTTACGGAAACTCTGTATGCGTGTTGCCCCCAGCGTTTCCGCTGCTTCTTCATACTCCGGCCCCAACTCTTCCAGCACCGGTTGGACGGTACGCACCACAAACGGGATGCTAGTGAAAGCCATCGCCACCGCGATACCCAGCCAGGTGTAGGTGACCTTAATATCAAACTTCGCCAGCCATTCACCGTAAAAGCCGTTCACAGAAAACAGCGATGCCAGCGTCAGACCGGCGACCGCCGTCGGCAGCGCAAACGGCAGATCCATCAGTGCATCTAAGAGCGTACGGCCTGGGAAACGGTAGCGGGTTAAAATCCACGCCATCAGCAGACCGAAAACGCCGTTAAAGATAGAAGCCACAAACGCTGATAGCAGCGTGACCTTATAGGCCGCGACCACCTGCGGGTTGGTGATAACGTCCCAGTACTGCGCCCAGCTCATCTCAGAGAGCTGCATCACCAACGCGCTCAGCGGCAGTAACAGGATCAAACAAACAAACAGCAGACTGGTGCCGAGGCTCAGGGTAAAGCCCGGCAGCACGCGTCTGGAGGAAACTGCAAACATTACTTACGCCCCGCCGCTAACAGCTTGT
This sequence comes from Kluyvera intermedia, assembly GCF_034424175.1. Lineage (NCBI taxonomy): Bacteria > Pseudomonadati > Pseudomonadota > Gammaproteobacteria > Enterobacterales > Enterobacteriaceae > Kluyvera > Kluyvera intermedia. The sequence continues at coordinate 1,463,886 of NZ_CP139986.1, read as the reverse complement.
CTAACTCGCCACCGCTGGCGAAATGGGTTTTCATCACTTCAGGCCAGGCGCCAAACTTATCTTCCACGCGGAACAGTTCGGTCTGCGGGAATTTGTCCTTGAGCTTGTCCATCACTGCCGGGTTGTTCACGCGGTAGTAATAGTCAGTGATGATGGTCTGCGCCTGTGGGCTGTAGAGATAGTTCAGATAGGCTTTCGCCGCCTTCTCTGTGCCGTTAGCTTTCACATTTTTATCAACCCAGGCCACCGGGAATTCCGCCAGAATGTTGACCTTCGGCACCACCACTTCAAAGCCCTGGTCTTCATATTGCTTACGGATATTGTTCACTTCAGACTCAAACGTGATCAGCACGTCGCCCAGACCACGTTCTACGAAGGTGGTTGTTGCGCCGCGACCGCCGGTATCAAACACTTCGACGTTTTTGAGGAACTGGGTCATAAACTGCTGGGTTTTGGCTTTATCGCCACCGTCAGCCTGATCCGCCGCACCCCATGCCGCTAAGTAGGTATAGCGCGCATTACCAGAGGTTTTCGGGTTCGGGAAAATCAGCTTCACGTCCGGACGCACCAGATCGTTCCAGCTATGGATATTTTTCGGGTTGCCCTTACGCACCAGGAACGCCATGGTCGAATAGAACGGCGAGCTGTTGTTAGGCAAACGCGACTGCCAGTCTGCTGGGATCAGGTTGCCCTTGTCGTGCAGGATCTGCACATCCGTCACCTGGTTATAAGTTACAACGTCTGCTTTTAAGCCTTGCAGAATCGCCAGCGCCTGTTTGGAAGAACCGGCGTGAGATTGCTTAATCGTCAGCTTATCGCCGCCGTTATCCTTCGCCCATTGCTGCTCAAACGATGGGTTCAGGGCGGCAAACAGCTCGCGGGAAACGTCATAGGAGCTATTCAACAGCTCAGTCGCCTGCGCCTGTGCAACCAGCAGTACCGAAGCTGCCAGCGTCAGGTATCCTTTTTTCAGTAAGTTCATGGCCATTGCGCACCCTAAGTGTGAGGATTTTCTAAGCATCAGTGTATTTATAACGGGGACGAAAGGAGTAACGGTTTTATATACCGTTTGGTGATTTGGAAGTTGAAAAGAGAATAAGGCGTCTGGAGATATTTTTCTGAAGCAGGATTCCACAACGCTCACAGTATTCTGACAACGCTGCTCATCACAGGCAGAGTGCGCGAATGGACACTAAACATGATTTCGCTCGCCAGTTACGACACCAACTAACTCCACAGGAGCGTCGGTTATGGTATCGACTTCGCGACCGCCGTTTTGCTCGTTACAAGTTTCGCCGCCAGCACCCGGTGGGTTCTTATATTCTGGATTTTGCCTGCTGCACTGCTCGCCTGGCGGTGGAGTTAGACGGTGGACAGCATGATGAGAGGGCGGGATATGATGCAAGGAGAACGGCATGGCTAGGGTTACAAGGATGGCGGGTGTTGCGGTTCTGGAATAATGAGGTGATGGAGAATGAGGAGGCGGTGTTAGAGAAAATTCTTGAGGCGCTGAGATCGTTTGTACCCTCACCCCGGCCCTCTCCCTGAAAGGGAGAGGGAGAAGAGCAAACTCCACCTTTGGGCTCCACAACCACAAACCGCACCCAACGGTCCCCTCTCCCCTATGGGGAGAGGGTTAGGGTGAGGGGGCTATCTCAACCTTACAACGCCACCAACTTATCCAGCGAAGGCGCAAAGTAATACCCACCGGTTACCGGCTTGGTAAAACGCAACATCGCATCGCGTTTACCATCGGTATCACCAAACATGCTTAGCAGTTGCTGTTCAATGTTGTGCAAACGCGCGCAGTAAGCACAGAAATACAGACCGTGAGTACCGCTGGCGGTGCCATATGGCAGGCTCTGACGGACAATTTTCAGTCCTTTGCCATCTTCTTTAAGATCGACACGGCTCAGGTGAGACGTCACCGGACGTTCGTCGCCGTCAATCTCTTCGTTGGCTTCTTTAGTACGGCCAATCATCATCTCCTGATCCGGCACACTCATGCGGTTCAGTTGATTAAGGTTGTGTTCCCAGCGCTGAACGAAGACATAGCTCCCCCCCGCATCGACACCGTCTTTGATCACCGCCACTTCACGACGCGTTTCCTCGCCTGCCGGGTTTTCGGTGCCATCAACAAAGCCGCTCAGATCGCGTTCTTCTACCCAGCGGAACCCGTGCACTTCTTCTTTAACGTCCAGCGCATCGCCAAACGCCGCCAGCGCGGCCTGAGCCACGGAAAAGTTCACATCATGACGCAGGGAAAGAATATGGATAAGCACGTCATACTGGGTAGATGGTGCAAGTCCTTTGCCATATGGAGGGAAATCTTTCAGCTCTTGCGCACCCACTCCGCCGCTTAGCTCACGCCAGGTGTTGTGACCAAACGCAACCACCGCGCCTAAATGGGCATCGGGAAATTTATCCTGAAATGCCGCAAGCTTTTCGGCAAAAATTTTGCTGCCTGCGCGCAGGGCGTTGATGTCCCCTTTAACATTGGCTTCAATCCAAATCGCCGCGCGGCAATGTTCCGGCAAAATGCCGCTCTGAACCTGAGACATCGCTCCTCCTGAAAAAAAACATGCCACGACATCGTGGCATATAAAAACCTCACATATTGTACCCGCTTTTCAGAACAGCGGAGCAATCGAAGTCAAATTTAGCGACGCCAGATGATTTTCGATAGTGTCCAGTTTTTCAGCGTGTCGTCCGGCGGCATCAGCCCCTGCGGCCCTTGCCAGGTACCTGTGAACTGATAGCTGATATGCGAACTGTCTTTGGCTTTGCATTCCACGACATTATTTTCGTCGGCGGTTGCCGCCTGGCAGTTATCGAAAGCCTTATCATAGACATCGCTGAACACCGTACCGACCTTCACGCCATCGGCCGCTTCAATATCACTGTCCAGCACATCGATACGGCTTACGGTGCCATTTTCGCCGTTCACCACCAATGCCAGCGTGTCACCGCGTAACGCTTCAAAATAGTGAACCACGCCGCCACCATGCGCTTTCATACCGCTGCGCAAGCGGTAATCTCCGCCGAGTGCATCGCTTATCGCCTGCTCATTGAGCGCCGTTGTGCCGGTTATTCCTCCCACGCCCTGCTCAGTGACAGCAGCAGAGGAGCCAAACCAGTTCCACGGATTAGCTGCAGACCAGTTTACCGCTGAGAGGGTTGAACAACCGGTCAACGCCAGCGGGAGTGCACATAACAGTAAACGCAGCGATTTCATTGATGCTTCCTATATATTTAAGTCAGGCCTATTGGAGTCCACTAAACACAAAAAGTGCCGTCTATTCTGTGACTTCATTGAAACAGGCACGTAGCCGTAGATTGGTTATTAACCACCACAGCACGAAAATATCCACTAAAAACAAGCTTAACCCTATGCCAGATAGCGGCTCGCCGGTGAACCAAAGCCAGGGCTGCCAGCCCAGCAGAACAAGCTGTGAGAGGATAAGTACGGGTCGCAGCAGACGCCAGATTCGCGGATAGACCTGATGACGCCCGCTGAGTAAGAAGGCAAAAACCGCCGGAACGCCGGGCAATAGCCCTATCCAGAAAAGGCTATGATCAGGGTAAAACAGGTTTAACAGGGCATCGCCTTGATCGCGCGAAGCGCCTGCCATCAGAAACAGTACCCAGGTTCTGGCCTGTAGCAGTAACAGACACCAAAACAAAAACGGAAGTCGCAGGCGGCCTTGCGGGTCAAAATCGTCTGGCGAGAAATCAATACTCTTCATCTTCAATCAAACGCTTACCCAAGCTTTGCGCATCAGCATGTTCGTAACCAAGGCGTTCATACATCCCCAGTACCACATCATTTTCTTCACGTACCATAATCTGGATTTTCGGACAGCCGCGTGCAATCAACTTTTTCTCTAAGCGATTGAGCAGCGCGTTAGCGATGCCGCGTCCCCGATATTCCGGATGCACGCCAAGATAATAAGCCGAGCCGCGATGACCATCGTACCCCCCCATGATGGTGCCAACCACTTCACCGTTCACTTCGGCTACCAGAAACAGGCTGACGTCATGATTGACCTTGCGCTCAATATCCATTTCCGGATCGTTCCATGGGCGTAACAGATCGCATCGCTCCCATAGAGTGATGACCTCTTCAAAATCTGCCTGGCGAAAAACGCGTATCTCCATGGTATTGACCACCTTTTCAGGTTTAAAAACAGTGATTATGGCGCGAACGACCGATTTAGCCAATATCTGACGCGGCACAGTGAAAAAAATGGCATAATAAGGTACAGACACGTATTGAAATGAAAAGTAAAACAATTCTCATCACGAACAGTCGTAACGGAATACGCGATACGATATAACATATAGATTCTTGTTTTTACAACTCAGGCCGGAATGAGCACTTTTAAACCCTTAAAAACACTGACTTCGCGCCGTCAGGTGCTAAAAGCCGGATTGGCCGCGTTAACGTTGTCCGGCATTGCCTCTCAGGCAGCAGCGAAGGACGCCCCTTTAAAAACCGGCAACAGCCACAGTAAACCTGCAAAGAAGTCGTCCAATAGACGTTTGGTGATGCTCGACCCAGGACACGGCGGTATTGATACCGGCGCGATTGGTCATAGTGGCTCAAAAGAGAAGCACGTGGTGCTGGCGATTGCCAAAAACGTGCGCGCCATTTTGCAAAAAAACGGCATCAACGCCAAGCTAACACGTACCGGCGACACGTTTATTCCGCTGTATGACAGAGTCGAGATTGCCCATAAGCACGGGGCCGATCTGTTTATGTCGATTCATGCTGACGGCTTTACTAACCCGTCGGCTGCGGGCGCCTCCGTTTTTGCCCTCTCCAACCGTGGGGCCAGTAGCGCCATGGCAAAATATCTGTCGGATAAAGAGAACGCCGTTGATGAACTGGCGGGCAAAAAGGCAAAAGATAAAGATCATCTCTTACAGCAGGTGCTGTTCGACCTTGTGCAGACAGATACCATCAAAAACAGCCTGACCCTTGGCTCGCACGTGCTTAAAAATATTAAACCAGTACACCGCTTGCACAGTAAAGGGACAGAACAGGCAGCATTTGTGGTATTGAAATCACCGTCTATTCCGTCAGTGCTGGTGGAAACGTCCTTTATTACTAACCCAGCAGAGGAAAAGCTTCTGGGTACGGCGGCATTCCGTCAGAAAATCGCTAGCGCCATCGCCTCCGGTATCATCAGTTATTTCAACTGGTTTGATAACCAGAAAGCTCACGCGAAGAGGCGTTGATGACGATGGATATCCAGCAGGTTAAAGCGTTCTTGCTTAAGCTTCAGGACGATATTTGCCAACAGCTTGAGCAGGTAGACGGCGGCGTCTTTATCGAAGATAGCTGGCAACGTGAAGCCGGCGGCGGTGGACGTAGCCGCGTGTTGCGCGACGGCGCGGTATTTGAACAGGCTGGCGTCAACTTCTCTCACGTTCACGGCAGCGCCATGCCTGCATCCGCTACCGCCCACCGCCCTGAACTTGCCGGGCGTAGTTTTCAAGCGATGGGCGTTTCGCTGGTCGTGCATCCGCGCAATCCGTATGTGCCAACCAGCCATGCCAACGTGCGCTTTTTTATCGCCGAAAAACCGGGTGCCGATCCGGTATGGTGGTTTGGCGGTGGCTTTGATTTAACCCCTTACTACGGTTTTAACGAAGATGCCGTGCACTGGCATACCACCGCGCGCGATTTGTGTCAGCCGTTTGGTGATGACGTTTACCCACGTTATAAAAAGTGGTGCGACGACTATTTCCATCTTAAACACCGCAACGAACAGCGCGGTATCGGTGGCCTGTTCTTCGACGATCTCAATACACCGAACTTCGAGCGCTGTTTTGCCTTTATGCAGGCGGTGGGAAAAGGCTTCACTGAGGCATATCTGCCTATCGTTGAACGTCGTAAAGCGATGGAGTATGGCGAGCGCGAGCGGGAATTCCAGCTCTACCGCCGGGGTCGTTATGTGGAGTTCAATCTGGTCTGGGACCGCGGTACGCTGTTCGGCCTGCAAACCGGCGGGCGTACGGAGTCGATACTGATGTCGATGCCGCCGCTGGTACGCTGGGAATACAACTATCAGCCGGAAGACGGTAGCCCAGAAGCGGCATTAGACGACTTTATTAAAGTAAAAGAGTGGATCTAACAGTAGCCCGGCCAAGCAAAGCGCCGCCGGGAGGGCTCGGAGCCTGTCCCGGCGGCGCTTCGCTTGGCCGGGCTACAAAGAGAAAAGCCTCGGAGGTTTTTCCGAGGCTTTTTTTGTTACAGCGGCTGGGTTTGCGCTTCAACCACCGCCAGCGCCACCATATTCACGATTCGGCGGACAGAGGCAATTGGCGTCAGGACATGTACCGGTTTCGCCACGCCCATCAGCACCGGCCCTACGGTTACACCTTCAGAGCTGGAAACACGCAGCAGGTTGTAGCTGATACGCGCCGCTTCCATGTTCGGCATCACCAGAATATTGGCAGAACCTTTCAACGGGCTATCCGGCATACGATCATGACGGATGCTTTCGACCAACGCGGCATCGCCGTGCATTTCACCGTCAATCATCAACTCCGGCGCGCGCGCCTTCACGATGTCTAACGCCTCACGCATTTTGCTTGCTGACGGGCAGTCGGAAGAACCAAAGTTTGAGTGTGACAGCAGCGCCACGCGCGGTTCGATACCAAATCGACGCACGCTTTCCGCCGCCATCAGCGCAATTTCCGCAATCTGCTCTGGCGTTGGATCGTTATTGACGTAGGTATCGGCGATAAAGGTGTTGCCGCTTGGCAGCAGCAGCGCATTCATTGCCCCGGCGGTATGAACACCATCACGGTAACCAAACAGCGGTTTAATCACGTTAAAGTGTTCATGATAATCACCGATGGTGCCACAAATCATCCCATCCGCTTCACCGCGCTGGACCATGATGGCACCGATAGCCGTGGTGTTGCTTCTCATCTCACGCTGCGCCTGCTCCTGGGTAATACCACGGCGCTTCATCAGGCTGTAGTATTCCTGCCAGTATTCTTTAAAGCGCGGATCCGACTCATTGTTGACGATCTCAAAGTCGATGCCCGGTTTAATTTGCAGGCCCAGTTTCTGCACACGCATTTCAATCACGCTCGGACGACCAATCAGAATCGGTTTCGCCAGCCCCAGCGTCACCAGTTCCTGCGTGGCGTGCAGCACACGGTTGTCTTCACCTTCCGCCAGCACGATCCGCTTCGGCTCTTTACGCGCCTGCGAGAAAATCGGCTTCATAAACAGGTTAGTTTTGTAGACAAACTCGCTGAGTTTTTCGATATAGGCGTCAAAATCAGCAATCGGACGAGTCGCTACACCGGAGTCCATTGCCGCTTTGGCAACCGCCGGGGCGATCTTAACGATCAGACGTGGATCGAACGGTTTAGGAATAATGTAATCCGGGCCGAAACTTAGATCCTGATCGCCATAAGCCGATGTCACCACTTCGCTTTGCTCAGCATGCGCCAGTTCGGCAATCGCATGTACCGCAGCCAGCTTCATCTCTTCGTTGATTGCCGTCGCACCGACGTCCAGCGCACCACGGAAGATGAACGGGAAGCACAGAACGTTGTTCACCTGGTTTGGATAATCAGAACGACCGGTACAGATAATCGCATCCGAGCGGACTTCTTTTGCCAGTGGCGGCAGAATCTCCGGCTCTGGGTTCGCCAGCGCAAGGATCATTGGCGCACGCGCCATCTTCTTGACCATCTCCTGGGTCAACACTTTCGGGCCTGAGCAGCCGAGGAAGATATCCGCGTCGGCAATCACATCGTCCAGCGTGCGTTTACCGTCATCCTTCACCGCGTAAGCGGCTTTGGTTTCCGCCATATTCAGCTCACGGCCTTCAAAGATCACGCCCTTCGAGTCACAGACCACAATATTGTGTTTCTGCATACCCAGTGCCACCAGCAGGTTCATACAGGCAATCGCTGCCGCCCCCGCACCGGAAACCACCATACGCACGTCGGAGATATTTTTCTCAACCACGCGCAGGCCGTTGAGAATAGCCGCGGTGCTGATGATTGCGGTACCGTGCTGATCATCGTGGAACACCGGGATATTCATACGTTCACGCAGTTTCTGCTCAATGTAGAAACATTCCGGGGCTTTAATATCTTCGAGGTTAATGCCGCCGAAAGTTGGCTCCAGCGCCGCCACGACATTAATAAATTTATCAGGGTCCAGTTCATCTACTTCGATATCGAAAACGTCGATACCGGCAAATTTCTTGAACAAAACGCCCTTACCTTCCATGACGGGTTTACCGGCCAGCGCGCCGATATTCCCCAGGCCCAGCACCGCGGTACCGTTTGATACCACTGCCACCAGGTTGCCGCGCGCCGTATACTTGTACGCCGCCAGCGGATCTTTTTCGATTTCCAGGCACGGTGCCGCAACGCCCGGCGAGTAGGCCAGAGCAAGGTCGCGCTGAGTTGCCAGAGGTTTGGTAGGGACTACCTGAATTTTTCCTGGGATGGGGAATTCATGGAAATCGAGGGCACTTTGTTTTAATTGGTCGTCCATTTAGGGTTCCTTTCACGTATCGAACTAAAAAGGTGAAGCGCAATTACGTTCCTGATGCACTCCCGAAGGAAGCACCTAGTATCGCCTTTGACCGCCCGCTAAACTTTGAAGGCCGCCATACTCTTGCGAACACGATTGGTTTTGTTATTTATTTATTTCTCGCATGTTATCAATTATCAGTAGCGAGATCATGATTTCTGGATATGCTTTTTTGTTATGCCACCCATAACCAAATTGGCACGATGTTAGTCCAGCCGCCCTTTCTCGGCTGCACGCAGCAATTCATCCACGGCATAGCGTACTTTTGGTAACGGCTGACGGCTTTTCGGCCACACCGCGCTAATGGGCATTTCCCCTCCGGCATATTCACAGAGCACTTCTTCTAATTCACCCCGCTGTAGATACTCACCCACCAGCCAGCGCGGCAGTTGTGATAGGCCACATCCTGCCAGCGTCGCAGCCAGCATGGCATCACCGTCGGCAAACTCGTATGTCGCAGGCGGAGTCAGACGTAACGCCTGTCCATTAGCCGCTTTAAAAAGCCATGAAAGAGGTTGGTGGCGGCGAAAACCCACGACGCAGCGATGAAGGAGGATCTCTTCCGGTTTTTGCGGTTTACCGTGCTCAAGCAGATAGCCAGGTGCCGCACAGATAACTAACTTCTGCGTGGTTAATCGTCTGGCAACGAGGCCACTGCTATCTGCCAGTTCACCTATACGCACGACCAGATCGATGCCTTCTTCAATCAAGTCCACAAAACGTTCGCTAAAAGTCACCGTCAGCAAGAGCGCCGGATACTGGCGAGCAATGGCCAACAGAATCGGCAGCACGCGCTGGCGGCCAAATGCCGAAGGCAAATCAACCCGCAAACGCCCCGCCGGTTGTACAACGTGCGAGGTCAACTCAGCTTCCGCATGTTCAAGAATATCAATAGCCTGCTGGCAGCGTGCCAGAAAAAGCTCACCGTCAGGCGTTAAGCTTAATCGCCGCGTTGAGCGCTGAAACAACGTCAGCCCGAGGCGTAACTCAAGACGGCCGACGCTTTTACCGACGGCGGATTTAGTCAGCCCCAGTCGTTCGGCAGCAGCGGTAAAGCTGCCCAACTGGGCCGTGGTTACAAATGCGGTGATGCCACCAAGATTGTCGGTCGTGCGCATCATTAATCACCTACTCAACGAAGAATGAATATGCTGTACCGCATTGAAGAATTTATGTCTACAAAGAGGCGAACAAAACCCTATTTATCGCATTAATAAAATCAATCATAGTATGCAGCATGATGAGCAGTACTCATCATGAGGCAGAGCGGGCCCGTTAAGCCATCATCTTAAATTATTAAATTAATCATGATGTTAAAAAATCAAAGGTGGAGTGAATGATGACGAAAACAAAGGGTTTTAAACATGTTGGCCTGCTGACCAAAAAAGAGGGACAGAGTTTTGAAGAGTTTGTGGCCCACTGGCAGGCGGTGCACAGTAAAATTGCCCTTGGGCTTCCGGGACTGCGCGGTTACGTGCTGAACCCTATCGACCGTCGAGTCTATCCTGATTCACCGATAGACGGTTTCTCAGAGCTGTGGTTCGACTCGCTTGAGGATGCTATCGCGGCGTTTGAATCCCCAATTGGCCAGGAAGCGTTTGCCGATGTGCCCAATTTTGCGGCGCATGTGGCAGTGACCTACATTACGGAAATCAGAAAGCGTTAACCAGATACCCATTGCGCCGCCCAGGCATCCGCACGCTGCCAGTTGTCGCACTGCGGCTGTGCCGCATAGCGGACGAGACGAAAACGCTGACCGTCATAGCGCCAGCGCGTCTGGATGCCGCAATCTCCCAGACCGCGCCCTTTTTCCAGCGTGACCAGTTCACGGCTTTGCTCGTTGAAGGTCAGGTTAACCAGTTCAATATCCCGCCCTTCGCGTCCGGTGGGCAGGAAAGGAAGACGCAAGCGAATTGGGGTGGTTATAAACGGTTTTTTCCGCGACACCAGCCAGGCCCGGTAAATGGTGTTATAGGCTCCCGACTCACAACTGGTCATCATCAGCGCCTTATCGTCGGTCAATGCGGTTATCCACACTTCGCGGCGCAGCGGATCCAGTGAACACTGGTTGTTATTCATGCGCCAGGTGCCGAAATCCAGCAGATCATTGTATTCATCATGGCCGAGCGGTGTCGGTGTTGGGTTAACCTTTGCCACCGATTTCAGCGCCGGTGCAGGTGGCACGCTGAGCGGCGGTTCATCGCCTTTACGGATCCATGCCGTTTCGTTGCCGACGCGTTTTTGCTGAGCATCAATAAACAGCAGTGCGGCCTTAAGCCCCTGCAATGAGATAACCTGCACGCCTTTCTCCAAAGAGATAGCATCTGCATCCTGAATCAGCTGCAAAAATGCATCAATGGTGGCGCTATCACCGGTGGTTAATAACTTCGGCTGCACCTTCCAGTGCTCGCCCTTAAGCTTTAGCGGTTTGCCATCCAGCAGCAAACGCGGCTCGATAGGCGGTACTGCGGCCACCGGATTAACTATGCCACCCAACTCGATACGTAGCTGCGTGTCAGTATGCGCTCCAGCGCTGCGGCTTAGGGTCATGACCAGGCCGTGATGGAGGCCTACGTTACGGGTCACGCAAAAATTCTGGTTATTGCAGGTGACTAACCAATCGGAAAAGACCTGCTGTGCCGGGCCCGCCCACGTCAACGACGCCGGAAGCATCCCGAGGCAGAAGAAAAACAGGAAAACGCGGTAACGCATGAACGGTACAACCCCAGAAGAAAAAAACACCAACCTACACTCAAGGGGTATCTTCACGAGCGAAGCGGTAATGCTCAATCGGAATTATCGGATTGAGCATTACGCAGAATTAGCGCATAAGGCCGGAATGCTGCAGATATTGAAGTAAAATCACCGTCTTACCGTCGCATATTTCACCACTGCGAATCATCTCAATTGCTTGTGATAGCGGCAGTTCCAGCACATCTATCGCTTCGTCATCCACTCCTCCGCCCGCATTTTCGCGCAGGCTATCGTCATATTCGGCGATAAAGAAGTGAACAATTTCGGTCACGCCGCCGGGCGACATATACAACTGGAAGACTTTACGAACGTTGTTCACCTGATAGCCGGTCTCTTCAATTGCCTCTTTGCGAATGCAATCTTCCGGTTCGTCATCGTCCAGCAGCCCGGCGCAGGTTTCAATCAGCATCCCGTCAGCATTGCCGTTGACCCAGGTCGCAATCCGGAACTGGCGCACCAACACTACGCTCTGTTTCTGGCTGTTATACAGCAACACCGTCGCACCGTTTCCACGGTCATAAACTTCACGTTTATGCTGGACAGTCTGACCGTCTCGTTGGGTTAAATCGTAGGTGATATTGCGCAGGACAAAGTAGTTTTCAGACAGGACTTTATCTTTGATAACGTTGATATTGAGGGACATTCAGGCTCCACGGCGATAACACGGATGTACCATCTTACGCCGTAGAGCCGGGGTATCGTCAATGTGTGTGAGTGATTTTCACATCCAGGTAATCAAGGATCCCCTGCGCCGCATGACGTCCTTCCGCCATCGCCGTCACCACTAAATCGGCACCGCGCACCGCATCGCCACCGGCAAAAATTTTAGGATTGCTGGTTTGATAGCGATAGCGTGAGTTTACGTTTGCGCGAATACGTCCCCAGTCATCGACATCAACGCCTTGCGCGTTCAGCCACGGCATACTGTGTGGATGGAAACCAAAGGCCATAATCACCGCATCGGCAGGCATCACAAACTCGCTGCCGGGAATGGGGGTTGGGCGACGGCGCCCGTTGCTGTCAGGCTCGCCAAGCTGAGTACGCAACAAACGAATGCCACACACGTGTCCGTTGGCATCCAGTTCAAGGGTCACCGGCTGAACGTTAAATTCAAATTCAGCCCCTTCTTCCTTCGCGTTTTTCACCTCTTTTTTCGAGCCCGGCATATTGGCTTCATCGCGGCGATAAGCACAGGTAACTTTCCGAGCGCCATGGCGCAATGCCGTGCGCACGCAGTCCATCGCGGTGTCGCCACCGCCGAGCACCACCACATTAAGCCCCCTGGTATCGATATACGGCTCGTCAGGCTGTTCGCCTATCCCCATCACATTCTTGGTATTGGCAATCAGGAACGGCAGCGCGTCGTACACGCCCGGCGCATCTTCATTCGGCAAATCAGCTTTCATTGAGCGGTAAGTCCCGACGCCGACGAAGACCGCGTCGTAATCATCAAGGAGCGTTTTAAGCGTAATGTCTTTGCCAATCTCGCAGTTCAGCTCAAAGCGAATCCCCATTTCGGTGAATATTTCACGACGACGTGTCATCAGCGATTTATCAAGCTTAAAGGACGGGATACCGAAGGTTAACAGACCGCCGATTTCCGGGTGGCGGTCAAACACCACCGGCTCGACACCTTGCCGTACCAGAATATCAGCACACGCAAGCCCCGCCGGACCGGCACCGATAATCGCCACCCGCTTACCGCTACTGGCAACGTTGCCGATATCTGGCCGCCAGCCTTTGGCCAGCGCGCGGTCAGAGATGTAACGTTCAATATTCCCGATGGTCACCGCGCCATGTTCGTCACGGATGGTGCACGCACCTTCACAAAGCCTGTCTTGCGGACAGACGCGTCCGGTAATTTCCGGCAGCGGGTTAGTCTGGTGCGATAGCGCTACCGCCGCATCGATATCACCGGCGTTCACGCGCTCGATCCACTGGGGAATATGGTTATGTAGCGGACAGGTCCACTCGCAAATGCTGTGTTCACCGCAGGTCAGGCAGCGCGCCGAGGCCTGCTGCGCCTGGTCTTCTCGCAGCGGCAGGTAGATTTCACCAAAACTGGTTTTACGTGCAGACAGATTCAGCTTATCGGCTTCACCGCGCGCAGCGGTCGCCGCCATCTGCTGGACTTTACTACGCGTGTTATGTGGCACTGCCGCACGGGTATCGCTATGCCATGGCTGGGCTTCCCGACAGGCTGTTTGCAGCCGGCGCGTTCTGGCGATTTCCGTGAGTTGTTGACTGGTCATCAATTGCAGCGCATTTGCCGGACAATTTTCAACACACGCAGGACCGGCTGGGCGTTCATGACACAGGTCGCATTTATGGGCAGTGGCTTTCACACGTCCGTCGGCGGTTGGCATCAAAACAATTTGCATCGTGCCGAACGGGCATGCGACCACGCAGGATTTGCAGCCGATACACTTCGCCTGATCGACCAAAATAGCGTCATCAGCGTGGCGTATCGCACCGTTTGGACAGCTGCGGGCACAGGGAGCATCTTCACAATGGTGACAGGTTGCCGCGCCGCGCTGGGAATTCATTTTCACGACAGTAATGCGGGGCACAAATTGTGAGACATCAAGGACGTGCTGTTCTTCGTTATGCGACATTACACAGGCAACTTCACACGCCTTGCATCCAATGCATTGTTGGCTATCTACCCTAATAAAACGGTTCATACTTTCTCAGCCTATGGTTAAAAAGCCTTATATTTATAGGTCCTATTTATTAGCTGAGGAATCACCTTCCAGGCAATGTCCATTTGCCCAGAAACGACGACTATTTATCAGTATGATGTGGCAGATCAATAATTTTCAGCTTAAATGAAATTACGTTTCACACCGCTGTAGGGTGGAACGTAAGAATGTGCAAATCATTTCGCCACAGCGGCATGATAATTTACATTATCTTCTTATTTTCTCCACGATTGCTGGCAGCCTTGCGGCTACAGTGTCTGACGCAATTCAGTACGTATAAAAATGAATAACATGAGGTCCAGATCCTAATGGCGAATTTCTTTATCGATCGCCCCATTTTTGCCTGGGTGTTGGCAATCCTATTGTGCCTGACCGGTACTCTGGCGATATTTTCCCTGCCCGTTGAACAGTATCCAGACCTCGCTCCACCGAACGTGCGCGTCACGGCCAACTATCCGGGTGCATCCGCGCAGACGCTAGAAAACACCGTCACTCAGGTCATTGAACAGAACATGACCGGCATCGATAACCTGATGTACATGTCATCGCAAAGCAGCGCCACTGGCCAGGCCAGCATCACCCTGAGCTTTGTCGCCGGTACTGACCCGGATGAAGCCGTGCAGCAGGTGCAAAACCAGCTACAAAGCGCCATGAACAAATTGCCGCAGGCGGTACAGACTCAGGGCGTTACGGTACGTAAAACCGGCGATACCAACATCCTGACCATCGCCTTCGTTTCCACCGATGGCAGTATGGATAAGCAAGATATCTCCGACTATGTCGCCAGTAACATCCAGGACCCGCTAAGCCGCGTCGACGGCGTGGGCGATATTGATGCCTATGGTTCCCAGTATTCCATGCGTATCTGGCTGGATCCGGCCAAACTTAACAGCTTCCAGTTGACTGCCGCCGACGTGACCGACGCCATCAAATCTCAAAACGCGCAGATTGCAGTCGGGCAACTTGGCGGTACGCCATCGGTCGATAAGCAGGCGCTGAATGCCACCATCAATGCTCAGTCCCTGCTGCAAACGCCGCAGCAGTTTCGCGACATCACATTGCGTGTGAACCAGGATGGGTCAGACGTCACGCTGGGCGATGTTTCCACCATCGAGATGGGAGCGGAAAAATACGATTACCTAAGCCGTTACAACCGGAACCCGGCCTCCGGCCTGGGTATTAAGCTTGCCTCTGGCGCGAACGAAATGGCTACCGCTGAGCGCGTCATCCAGCGCCTGGATGAACTCAAGCAGTACTTCCCGCACGGGCTGGAATATAAAGTCGCCTACGAGACCACATCGTTTGTAAAAGCATCGATTAAAGACGTGGTCAAAACGCTGCTGGAAGCCGTGCTGTTGGTATTCCTGGTGATGTACCTGTTCTTGCAGAATTTCCGCGCCACGCTTATCCCGACGATTGCAGTACCTGTCGTACTGATGGGGACGTTCTCGGTCCTGTATGCCTTTGGATACAGTATCAACACCCTGACCATGTTTGCGATGGTGCTTGCCATCGGGCTGCTGGTGGACGATGCCATTGTGGTCGTCGAAAACGTCGAACGTATTATGAGCACCGAGGGGCTGACGCCAAGGCAAGCCACTCGCAAATCGATGGGGCAAATTCAGGGGGCGCTGGTCGGTATCGCCATGGTGCTGTCGGCGGTATTTATCCCCATGGCCTTCTTCGGCGGCACCACCGGCGCCATTTACCGGCAGTTCTCGATAACCATCGTCTCGGCCATGGTGCTGTCAGTACTGGTGGCGATGATCCTGACACCAGCATTGTGCGCAGCACTTTTGAAACCAATACAAAAAGGCGAAGTCCACGGCACCCGAGGGTTCTTCGGCTGGTTTAACCGCAAGTTCGATGCCAGCTCGCGCCGTTATGAATCCGGCGTAGCAAAAATTCTGCACCGCAGCGTGCGCTGGATGCTGATTTACGTGCTTCTGCTTGGCGGCATGGTCTTCTTATTCCTGCGCCTGCCTTCTTCCTTCCTGCCGCTGGAAGACCGCGGTATGTTTACCACCTCAGTCCAGTTACCCAGCGGGGCCACTCAGCAACAAACGCTGAAGGTCGTCGAGAAAGTGGAAGATTATTTCTTTAAACATGAAGCCGATAATGTGACCTCTATCTTTGCCACTATCGGCTCCGGCCCCGGCGGTAATGGTCAAAACGTCGCGCGTATGTTTGTACGCCTGAAGGACTGGGACGCGCGCGACAGCACCACCGGCACCTCGTTTGCCATTATTGAACGCGCCACCAAAGCGCTGAATAAGATTAAAGAAGCACGCGTCTTCGCCAGCAGCCCACCGGCCATTAGCGGGCTGGGCAGTTCCGCCGGTTTTGATATGGAGCTTCAGGATCACGCCGGTGCCGGGCACGATGCGCTAATGGCTGCCCGTGACCAACTGCTAGAGATGGCAGATAACGATCCACAACTGACCCGCGTTCGTCACAACGGTCTGGATGACAGCCCGCAATTGCAGGTGGATATCGATCAGCGCAAAGCACAGGCGTTGGGCGTCTCCATTGATGACATCAATGACACGCTGCAAACCGCATGGGGCTCAAGCTACGTTAACGACTTTATGGATCGCGGTCGTGTGAAGAAAGTCTACGTCCAGGCCGCCGCCAAATACCGAATGCTGCCGGAAGATATCAATCTGTGGTACGTGCGTAATAACACAGGTCAGATGGTGCCATTCTCTGCTTTCGCCACCTCACGCTGGGAAACCGGTTCTCCTCGACTGGAGCGCTATAACGGGTATTCTGCCGTAGAGATCGTCGGTGAAGCCGCGCCGGGCGTAAGTACCGGTACCGCAATGGACGTGATGCAAAATCTGGTGCAAAAACTCCCGGCGGGATTCGGCCTGGAATGGACGGCAATGTCGTACCAGGAACGTCTGTCTGGTGCGCAGGCTCCTGCCCTGTATGCCATTTCCATGCTGGTGGTATTCCTGTGTCTGGCTGCACTCTATGAAAGCTGGTCAGTGCCGTTCTCCGTCATGCTGGTAGTCCCGCTTGGGGTTATCGGCGCACTGCTGGCAACCTGGATGCGCGGTCTGGAGAACGATGTTTACTTCCAGGTCGGTTTATTAACGGTTATCGGGCTGTCGGCAAAGAACGCCATTCTGATTGTAGAATTTGCCAATGATATGAATCAGAAAGGCGAAGATTTGATGACAGCGACGCTGGAAGCCTGCCGCCAGCGCCTGCGGCCAATTTTGATGACCTCCCTGGCCTTCATTTTTGGCGTACTGCCGATGGCGCTAACCACCGGTGCTGGCTCAGGTGGCCAGCACGCGGTAGGAACCGGCGTCGTGGGCGGGATGGTATCAGCCACCGTTCTGGCTATTTTCTTCGTACCGTTATTCTTTGTGCTGGTGCGCAGACGCTTCCCGTTGAAAGAGAAGCCGGAATAAGAAACAAAAAAGGCGACATAACAATATGTCGCCTTTTTGCTTTGAAATGCGGTCAACTACTCTGTACAACAACGACACCATCATGGCGATTGAAAGAACACAGCGCCCAACTCACATTACCGAAAATTATTTACGAAGCATCACTTCAATAAAATCTTTCCAGTTCCCTAGTTCACGTTCGATCATAACAACCTCTCTTATTATTATGCGTATTTTACGTACTAATGTATGACCTGTGAATACGGTTTATCCGATTCCTTTGATTGTCGCTGCCAACCTGTGTTTACGGCTTGAGGTCACTATGGTCCGGAATTTTGACATTTAATGTGACGAACAGCAATATTCTGAAATACTCTCAGGTGAGTTAACAATATGATAATAATTTTCAGTAAGACAACACAACCGAACTACAACTTAAGTCGTAGTCAGCATGATAAACTGTACGACTTTCAGCCGCTTTACGTTCAGGAAATTAAAACGGGCGGCCTATGGAATAACGTGTATATTCGAATCCCCTAAAACCTGCTGATATAAAGGTGGAACATGACAACCCTCTATGGAATAAAGAATTGCGACACAATTAAAAAAGCCCGTCGTTGGCTGGATGACCATCAGGTTGAATATCGTTTTCACGATTACCGCGTCGATGGTTTATCACCTGAGCTTTTGAAGAGTTTTATTGACGAGCTTGGTTGGGAAGCGCTGCTGAATACTCGCGGCACTACCTGGCGCAAGCTAGATGAAAGCGTCCGCGCAGAGGTGAACAACGCCGATGCCGCCGCCGCGCTGATGCTGGAAATGCCAGCAATCATTAAACGCCCATTGCTCTGCGCGCCCGCACAGCCTATGCTGCTGGGTTTTAGTGACGCCAGTTACGGCCAATGGCTTGCGCAAACGCGTTAGAGCTACTGCCCTATTTTCCTGTTTGCAGATACCGAAATATAACGAGGTCTAGTTTATGTCTTGCCCAGTCATTGAGCTGGCTCAGCAGCTTATTCGCCGCCCTTCTCTTAGCCCGGATGACGCGGGTTGCCAGGCGTTAATGATCGAACGTCTGCGTGCAGCAGGTTTTACCATTGAGCCGATGGATTTTGGCGATACCCAGAATTTCTGGGCCTGGCGCGGTAAAGGGGAAACCCTGGCGTTTGCGGGTCACACCGATGTGGTACCAGCCGGCGATGCCAACCGGTGGATTAATCCACCGTTTGAACCCACTATTCGTGATGGCATGTTGTTTGGCCGAGGCGCCGCCGACATGAAAGGCTCGCTGGCCGCGATGGTAATTGCCGCCGAACGTTTTGTTGCCCAGCACCCTAACCACCAGGGCCGCCTGGCCTTCCTTATCACCTCTGATGAAGAAGCCAGCGCCACCCACGGTACGGTGAAAGTGGTTGAAGCCTTGATGGCCCGCAACGAGCGACTGGATTACTGTCTCGTGGGCGAGCCTTCCAGCACCGAAGTCGTGGGCGATGTGGTGAAAAACGGTCGCCGCGGATCGATGACCTGCAACCTGACCATTCATGGCGTTCAGGGACATGTCGCCTACCCGCATCTGGCCGATAACCCGGTTCACCGCGCCGCACCGTGGATGAATGAGCTGGTCTCTATCGAGTGGGATAAAGGTAATGAATTCTTCCCGCCAACCAGCATGCAGATTGCCAATATTAAAGCCGGTACCGGCAGCAATAACGTGATCCCAGGCGATCTGTTTGTCCAGTTTAACTTCCGCTTCAGCACCGAACTGACGGATGAGATGATCAAAGCACGCGTCGTAGCGCTGCTGGAGAAATATCAGCTACGCTATTCCGTCGACTGGTGGATCTCCGGGCAGCCGTTCTTGACCGCACGCGGAAAGTTAGTGGATGCAGTGGTAAACGCCATCGCGCACTATAATGAAATAGAACCACAACTGCTGACCACCGGCGGCACGTCAGACGGGCGTTTTATTGCCCAGATGGGCGCTCAGGTTGTCGAGCTGGGGCCAGTTAACGCTACTATTCATAAAATAAATGAATGTGTTAACGCCGCCGACCTGCAGATGCTGGCGCGGATGTATCAGCGAATTATGGAACAACTTGTCGCCTGATGGCGCAATGGTAAGTAAGAGGTAAAACGCATGGATTGGCTATCAAAATACTGGTGGATTCTGGTGCTGGTTTTTTTGGTCGGGGTACTCATCAACGTGGTTAAGGATCTTAGTCGCGTCGATCATAAGAAGTTTCTCGCCAACAAACCCGAGCTGCCGCCGCATCGCGACTGCAATGACAAGTGGGACGATGACGACGATTGGCCGAAAAAGGATCAGCCGAAGAAATAGTTCGGTGCGATACCCGGCGTTGCACAGCGACGCCGGGATCAACTCTACTGCTACATCATTTCAATAACATCATCATCTTTCGGCGTGCCGCCGCTTAACGCTTCATCGAAATAGTGCTTAGGTACGGTATAGCGCAAATGATCCAGCGCGAACTGCATGCTGCGATCGTCAATGGCATGACCTAAATCCTCAACGATATCCAACGTCACATCACCACCCGCAGCCAGAATCGCTTCCTGCCCTTTTACCGCCCAGGCAAGATCAATCACCCGGTCTTCACCGCCGTGAATAAGATGCACCGTGTTCGATACACTCGCTTTTTCCGGCATGGTTGCGAAACGGCCATTAAAAGCAATGACACGGGATGCCAGCATCGGCTCGGCTTTAATGCCTTCAAGCGACATAATCGCCCCCTGAGAGAAACCGATAAGCGCTGTAGCCTGTGGGCCGACGCCGCTGTGTTTTTGCCAGTAGCGAACTGTGTCGATAAAGGTAGGCATAATCGCATCAACGCGCGCCTGGCGGTTTTCTTCGGTAACACCCGCCACGGAAAACCACTGGCGTCCCGGCGCGGGCCCACACGGCTCAACACCACCGACGCTGACGATTAATGCATCCGGGAACAGCGGCGCAAACCAGCTACCAATTTGTCCCATTGCCACCGGATTATCGCCCACGCCATGAAACAACAGCAGTAGCTGTTGAGCGGGCTTCGCGGGGCTTTGAACAACAAAATGATCGTGTGTCATGGCTGTCTCCTTGGTTTTGTCGGTCAGTTTACGCCGCACCAGAATAATGACCATGCCATTTAACTGAATGAGTCAGTTAAAAAAATTGCAGTTGCTGAATCTGTTCCATGAGCTGTGTGGTGCGTTTGGAGTCTACCGTTCGCATTGCTTCAGCCACCTCGTCGCGCAGTCGCACCAGCAGCGCCTTACGCCCGTTAATGCCCAGTTGCATGCAGATCTCACCTTCTTGCTCCCCCCGCAGGCGTCCACGCAGCGCCGGAAGCGGCAAGCCCGCCCGTTCACTTAGCTGATGTAAGCTCGCCAGCACGGCCAGCAGCGGGCGATGAGCGAAAGCAAATCCTGCCAGATCCTGCCAGTCATCATCGGTAAGCGTAGTGTCTGTCCTGTAAGGTAGTGGGACTTTTTCATCAACCCAATGCTGGAGCCAGTGCCATTCGCGGCATAAACGAGCATGTTCTCGCTGCATGAGCGATGCTCCCGCCGCGGTTATCGGGCATAGCGCCATTGCAGCGTAACAGCCGCTGCTGGCCTCACGCTGGGTACCGATTCGCACCAGCGTAAAACCACAACGCTGCCAGAAACGCCACAGCTCATCGGTGTAGCCAAAGCTAACCGATAAATAATCACAGCCCTCGGCGCTTTGTCGTGCCTGCATTACCAGCGTTTGACCGATACCTTCACGCTGGCGTAAAGGATGTACCGCAATACGGCTGATCCGCCGTCCGGTCAGCGTCGCTGCCAGTGGACTACCGCCGTGCGCCGCCAGCGATTGTGCCACCAGATTACCTCGTGGACGACGAAAGCCCGCCCACACCGCCTGGCTCAATTCAGGGGTTAATCCCCCCTCATCGACCAGCCACAGCGCGCCTGCGGGGCCACCGGTACTTTGAGCACAGAAAAAATGTTGCCCCGGCGCGTCCATCATACGGCGCAGATCCAGCGGCGAGGTGCGGTAATGCGCCCCGGAGAGAAGCTGATAGAGCGCCAGTGGAAGTTCCGGTTGCTGTTGCCATGCCGATTGGGTGACTGGCAGAAACCTCAGATCACCCTTTGGAGGCGAGGTAAAGCTGTCGTCGTGAAAGATCAGCGCATCGTTAACCACATCTTCCAGCGGGCATCCCGCAGCCCAGCGAATCGGTTGATTTAAGATAAAATCATGTCGACGTGGGAACCCGGCACACAATTTCAGTAAAAATCCCCGACCGGTGCCTTCGTAGCCCTGTACGGTGGTGGTCAGCAAAGTATGGGGAAAACGGGCAATCAGTTTTTTGAGTAAAGGTGCAGGGATCGCCGCCGCTTCATCAACCACCAGCCAGTCTGCAACAATGTCAGACGCCAGCAATGCATCGGGAGCCATAAAGCGGAAACGTTCTCCGGCAAAAGTGGCAATCACCTCTGCTGAAGCGCGTGAAGGTGCAGTGACGATAGCTTCACCGCGCAGTTGTTGAATATGCATCCCCGCTAGCGCCGACTTTCCTCGCCCGCGTTCCGCCGTTATCACGCAGACCTGCTCGGTGGTATTCGATAACGCCTTCAGAATCGCCTGCTGTTCGTGCTCCGGCTTACCGTTCGCCTGATGCCATTCAGGCCAGTGGGTTTCAGGCAGCGACGGCAATGGTTGCTCCTGCCGCCAGATAAGCGTCTGGGTGCTGGCGGTTATCGTGTGGCAAAAGTGGTCAACAAAATGGGGGGTTGATATAGGCTCTGGTGCGTCACTCCAGCGTAAGGAATCAGCATCCGGGCGCTGACGCCAGTGGTGCCATTGCGGCACTAATAGCATCAACCAGCTTCCGGCGCGCAACGTACCCGACAGTGCGGCAAAGGCTGAAACATCGAAACCTTCACGAGCATCAAAGATGGCGTGTTGAAACTCGCGTCCCAGTAGCGTCGTCAACTTTGAAGGTAAGCAAGATGGCTCGCTGGTCGCCTGGAGACCAACCCATAACACATCGGCGGCAACCGCCCGACGAAACGCCTGCGCCTGCTGCTCGCACCATGCGCTATCACCGCTGACCACCAGCAGGCGGCGAATGCCAGCCTGCTTCATTCGCGCGGCCTGCGCGAGCAGTTCTTCCATGGCGTAAGACATCAAGTCAGAGTGATTTGCTGAAGGTATTACACTGGGCTGGGTCGCCACTATCAAAGCCACGTTTCAGCCAGGTGTAACGTTGCTGTGAGGTGCCGTGGGTAAAGCTATCCGGTACCACGCGGCCCTGACTTTGCTGTTGCAGGCGATCGTCACCGATAGCCTGGGCTGCGTTCAACGCTTCTTCAAGGTCGCCCGCTTCAAGAATGCCCTGTTTTTGCATGTTATGACCCCAGACGCCTGCAAAGCAGTCGGCCTGCAGTTCCATACGTACGGACAGTCGGTTCACTTCTGCCTCGGAAGCGTTCTGTTGCATCTGGCGCACTTTCGGCTCTATACCGAGGAGTTTCTGGACGTGGTGTCCCACTTCGTGGGCAATCACATAACCCTGAGCAAAATCACCGCCTGCGCCGAGTTTGCTTTTCATGTCGTCATAGAAAGAGAGATCAATATAGACCGTGGAATCGGTTGGGCAGTAGAACGGCCCCATGACTGATTGACCTGTACCGCAGCCGGTGCGCGTTGCACCGCGATACATCACCAGACGCGGAGGCTGATAGGTTTTCCCCATCTCCTTAAATTGCTGCGCCCAAGTGTCTTCCGTTGTGGCGAGGACAACCGAGGTGAACTTAGCGGCTTCGTCATCATTTGGATTACTGACACGCTGCGAGGACTGCTGCTGGCTCATTGGCTCGCCGGTCATCAGACTGGTTAAATCCACCCCGTAGTAACCCGCTACCAGCACGACAATCAGCAGAATAATGCCACCTTTGCCGCTGGGAATGCGAAAGCCTGGGCCGCGCCCTGACATGGGGGATTGGGAACTGTTCCGCCGGTCTTCTACATTGTCGCTTTCGCGACGACCTTGCCAACGCATAACTACCTCGATCTTATCTTATTAATATACTGGTATGATCGTAGGCGGTTACGGGAAGGATTACCACTGGAAATGTAATGAGGGTGGCACGGAGCCCATTCCCGGCGGCGCTGCGCTTGGCCGGGCTACTTTGTGATCCGGCTGCGCGTGATGGGATGGTACGTTTACTCCGACCCCAGGGTTGCACGGAGCCCATCCCCGGCGGCATACGCTTGGCCGGGCTACAATATCGAATGTAGCTCGGCCAAGCGCAGCGCCGCCGGGAAAGCACAAAAGTTTAGTCCAGCTTCACGCCTAAACGGTGCGCCACTTCTTCGTAGGCTTCAATCAGGCCGCCCAGGCTCTGACGGAAACGGTCTTTGTCCATTTTGTCCATGGTCTTTTTGTCCCACAGACGGCTGCCGTCTGGAGAGAATTCATCGCCCAGCACCACTTCGCCTTTAAACAGACCGAATTCCAGTTTGAAATCGACGAGGATAAGACCGGCGTCATCAAACAGCTTTTTCAGCACGTCGTTGGCCTTATAGGTCAGCTCCTGCATACGTGCCAGATTCTCTTTGCTCACCCAACCGAAGGTTTCGCAGTAGGATTCGTTAATCATTGGATCGTGCATGGCATCGTTTTTCAAGAACAGGTCAAACAGCGGAGGATTCAGCTCAATGCCCTCTTCAATCCCTAAACGTTTCACCAGCGAACCGGCTGCACGGTTACGTACCACGCACTCCACCGGCACCATATCCAGCTTTTTCACCAGACATTCGGTATCGGACAACAACGCTTCCATCTGGGTCGGGATACCCGCGTCTGCCAGCTTGCTCATAATGAAATGGTTAAACTTGTTGTTCACCATGCCTTTACGATCGAACTGTTCAATGCGCGCGCCATCTCCTGCTGACGTATCGTTACGGAATTCGAGTACCAACAGATCCGGGTTTTCGGTGCTGTGTACGGTTTTCGCTTTACCACGATACAACTCAGCTAGCTTTTGCATCTTTGTCACTCCAGTGAGAATTAAGATAAAAATTTGTGCTTTTCTGCCGACGCACACGTTTGCGTCACTATACAGAAAAAAGGGCCGGATTGCTCCAGCCCTGTTTAATTACTTGCTTAATGCTGCCTGGAATACGGCTACCAGAGCATCATTTTGCGACTGCGTCAGCGTATGACCTTTTGGATCAATGAACTGCAAGCTACTACGGTTGTCCAGATCGCCGACCTGAAGTTTGTAGTCACCGGAAACCAGACCCGGATCGCTTGCGCCAAGGTCTTTCCAGCTGCTGTCAGACAGCGGCTTGTAAGTTACGGCAATGCTGCCCTGCGAACGGGTGCTGTCGGTCACTTTCATGCCCACTTTTTCAAGCGCACCCGGCAGGCGTTGCCATACCTGGTTGAACGGCCCACGAACTACCAGCATTGGCAGACCGGTATCGTCAGACGCGCTCTGCACATCAAACGTCGCGCCAGCGGTGCCTCGGGAGGCATTAGCCGCATCGGTCGCGTTCTTATCGAGACCCGCAGAGATGACGTTGAGCATTTCAGCGCTGTAGCGCTGCAAAGCGGCACGATCGGCAACCGCTTTGCCAGCTTGCTCAAGGTTAACCAACTTCACCATCACCGCTTGCTGATAGCCCTGCGGCTGCACGGAGATTTGATAACGACCACGGTACTGCTGGTCTTCGTCAAGACGATTCCAGTCAACCCAGTCCGTCGTCAGCGTTTGGCTCGCATCATCACGTTTGGTGATGGTGTAGTTCTTCGCCTGAACGATGCTGACGACCTGTGGCCACAGGGAGCCGCTGCGGCTATTTTCAACCAGCAGCATGGCGGTGTCGCCGGTAAACTGGGTGCGCGCACCGGAAACCAGCGCCAATGGCTGAGCTGGCGGACGAATGTCCAGCGCTTTACCTACTGCACTGCTGCCATTAGCGACCGGAATGTTGTAGTCGCCATTTTCAATCGGCAGGATCATGCCCGCAGGCGCATGAAGTTCACTTAACGGTGCGGCATCCAGATAGGACTCATCACCGCTCACCTGGCGCTTATAGCGCGAGTCGGAACTACACGCTGCAAGCAGTAGAACCAGTGAAACACCCGCAACCTTCGCCACGCGCGACTTCTGTACTGAGTAAGCCATCAAATCTCCCTAAACTTTACAGCAGACCGGCATGCTTTAATGCGGATGCCACTACATCACGACCGTGGTCGGTGATAGGTGTCATCGGCAAACGCATGGTATCGGTCGCCACAAGTCCCAACTCCTTACATGCCCATTTCACTGGGATCGGATTGGGTTCGACAAATAATTTATTATGCAACGGCATCAAACGCTGGTTGATGATACGCGCTTGTGCGAACTGGCCATCAGCCGCCAGCTTACACATTTCCGCCATATCACGTGCAGCAATGTTCGCCGTCACTGAAATAACGCCGTGACCACCGAGCTGAATGAAGTCCAGCCCGGTAGCATCATCACCGCTCAGCAGGATGAAGTCGTCTGAAACCAGCTCTTTGATCTGATGAACACGACTTAAGTTCCCCGTAGCTTCCTTAATCGCGATAATATTTTTGATTTTCGCAAGGCGACCTACGGTTTCCGGTAGCATATCGCAACCGGTACGTGACGGCACATTATACAGGATTTGTGGCAAGTCAGTATGCTCAGCAATCGCTTTGAAGTGCTGGAACAGGCCTTCCTGGGTTGGACGGTTGTAGTACGGGGTCACCGTCAGGCAACCGACAACGCCGGAATCGTTAAAACGCTGGGTCAGGCTTATTGCCTCTGCGGTCGCATTAGCGCCCGTTCCAGCAATCACTGGAATGCGGCCATCGGCCAGTTCCAGCGTGGTCATTACCACGTCGCCATGCTCTTCGTGGCTGAGCGTTGCGGATTCGCCGGTAGTTCCTACCGACACAATCGCCGAGGTTCCGTTGGTGACATGGTAATCAATCAGTTTTTTCAGGCTTGAACGGTCGACATTACCTTTTTCATCCATCGGCGTGACAAGCGCTACAATACTTCCCGTGAACATGGGCCATCCTCTGTGCTGACGTGCGGACATGAATCTCAATGGTACGTTTGGTCTTGTAATAAAAGCAATAGACCGAGGGCCTTCAGAATGTTGTATGCCGGTTTTTTTTATGCTTTCCTAGGGTATACCGCACCTTTTTAAAGGAAGAACAGGTTTGACAGCCTCATTACAACACTATCTGGTTATTACAGCCCTGGGCGCGGATCGCTCCGGCATCGTCAATACGATTACACGTCATGTCAGCAGCTGCGGCTGTAACATCGAGGACAGTCGGTTGGCCATGCTGGGGGATGAGTTTACTTTTATTATGCTGCTTTCCGGCACCTGGAACGCCATCACCCTGATTGAATCCACTCTGCCGCTAAAGGGAGCCGAGCTGGATTTATTGATTGTGATGAAGCGCACGACCGCGCGACCGCGTCCAGCCATGCCTGCTACCGTGTGGGTTCAGGTGGAAGTCCCCGATTCCCCGCACATTATCGAACGTTTTACGGCGCTGTTCGATAGCTGGGAAATGAACATTGCTGAACTGGTTTCTCGTACTCAACCGGGTACCGATGAAAGCGCGGCACAGTTGTTCATCCAGATTACCGCCCATAGCCCCGCTACGAAAAATGCATCAAATATCGAGCAAGCGTTCAAAGCCCTATGTACAGAATTGAGCGCGCAAGGCAGTATAAACGTGATCAATTATTCACAGCATGATGAACAGGATGGAGCTTTGTAATGAACCCACTGAAAGCCGGTGATATCGCACCGAAATTTAGTTTGCCCGATCAAGACGGCGAGCAAGTAAATTTGACCGACTTCCAGGGACAACGTGTTCTGGTCTATTTCTACCCGAAAGCGATGACCCCTGGCTGCACCGTTCAGGCTTGCGGCCTTCGTGACAACATGGATGAGCTGAAAAAAGCGGGCGTCGAAGTGCTGGGTATCAGCACCGACAAACCAGAAAAACTTTCCCGTTTCGCCGAAAAAGAGCTGCTGAACTTCACGCTACTTTCTGATGAAGATCATCAGGTATGTGAGCAGTTTGGTATCTGGGGTGAAAAAACGTTCATGGGTAAAACCTATGACGGTATCCACCGTACCAGCTTCCTGGTGGATGCTGACGGTAAAATTGAACATGTGTTTGATGACTTCAAAACCAGTAATCACCACGATATCGTACTGGGCTGGCTACAAGCTAACGCCTAATCGATAAGTAGATAATGTGTAGGCCTGATAAGCTACGCGCCATCAGGCCTAACCGCGCACATTGCCGGATGTCGGCTTTGCCTTATCCGGCCTACGTACGTAGGTAACAAGGCCAAGCGCCGCGACGCCGGGAAACCTCGTCAATTTTGCACTTCCTCTTGCGTAACTAAACCGTCCGGCCAGGCGTGAACCACCGCTTTAACCAACGTTGCCAGTGGAATGGCAAAGAAGACACCCCAGAATCCCCACAGCCCGCCAAAAATCACCACCGACAGAATAATCACCAGCGGATGCAAGTTAACGGCCTCTGAAAACAGCACCGGCACCAGCAAATTACCATCCAGCCCCTGGATTATCAGATACACCACAAACAGGCTCCAGAACTCAGTCCCGAGTCCAAACTGGAACAGCGCCACACAAACGACCGGAATGGTCACCACAAATGCGCCGATATAAGGAATCAATACCGATATTCCGACCAGTACTGCCAGCAACAGCGAGTAGTTAAGGCCGAACATCAGGAAGCCGAGCCAGGTGGCGATACCGACGACAATCATCTCCAGTACCTTGCCACGAATATAGTTGGTGATCTGCTGGTTCATCTCTTTCCACACCTGCCCCGCCAACCCACGGTTACGCGGCAGAACGCGACGAACGGCGTTGAGCATCTGCTCTTTATCTTTGACGAGGAAAAAGACCATCAGCGGCACCAGAACCAGATAGACGGCGAGCGTCAGCAGCCCCATCAGCGAAGCAACGGAATATTTTACTACCGAGTCGCCCATGGTCAGCATTCGGCTGCGCATGTTCTCGGCCATCGCATCAATAATGCCAGCATCCATCAACGCCGGGTAACGACGTGGCAAAGTGGCGGCAAAATCCGACAATTTATTGAGCATGCCTGGCATATCGTGGATCAGATTAATCCCCTGCTGCCAGGCAATCGGCATCACCACAAATGACATCAGCAGCAAAATACCGATAAACAACACCATGACCACGCTGGTCGCCCAGGTTCTCGACCAGCCTAACCGCTCAAGGCGTACAGTCGGCCACTCCAGCAGATACGCTAAGACCAGGGCCACCAGCAGCGGCGCCAGCAGGCCGCTGAAGAAAAATAAAATGCAAAAACCAGCTACCAGAATCACCAGCAGGGCAATCGCTTCGGGGTCGCTAAATCGGCGACGGTACCACTGCATTAACATCTCGAGCATAAATCTATTCCCTGAAGCCTGTGCTTTCATACAGAACGTGAAGTGTATCTAAATGTCACAAAAAAGACTTCGCTTTTTATAATTATCCCGGCAATCGCGCGATTATCATTTTCAATAAGTAAGCAGATAGATACACTCGCTAAGCAGCCCATTACGGAACGTAACGGTATGCTGTTGGTCAAAACAGGCACATCCCACATTACAGGACAGAGGTTATGTTCAGGCAGTTGAAAAAAACGCTGTTGGCATCCCTTATTGCGACACTTGCGCTCGGCCAGATTGCGCCTGCGTTTGCAGACTCAGCGGATAATCTGCCGGATATGGGCACATCCGCAGGAAGCACGCTCTCCATCGGTCAGGAGCTGCAGATGGGGGATTACTATGTTCGACAACTGCGCGGCAGCGCACCGCTGATAAATGACCCGTTGCTGGTCCAGTACATTAATTCACTGGGTATGCGACTGGTCTCGCACGCCTATTCTGTTCGAACTCCGTTTCACTTCTATCTGATCAATAACGATGATATCAACGCCTTCGCCTTCTTCGGCGGTAACGTGGTGCTGCACTCGGCATTGTTCCGTTATTCTGATACCGAAAGCCAGCTGGCGTCGGTGATGGCGCACGAAATTTCGCACGTCACCCAACGTCACCTGGCGCGCGCGATGGAAGACCAGAAGCGTAACGCCCCATTGACGTGGGTAGGTGCGTTGGGTTCAATCTTGCTGGCGATGGCAAGCCCGCAGGCCGGTATGGCTGCACTGAGCGGTACGCTTGCGGGTACCCAACAGGGCATCATCAGCTTCACCCGTCAGAATGAGGAAGAGGCAGACCGCATCGGGATCCAGGTACTGCAACGCTCGGGGTTTGACCCGCAGGCGATGCCAGCCTTTATGGAAAAGTTGCTCGATCAGTCTCGCTATTCATCACGTCCGCCAGAAATGCTGCTGACTCACCCATTGCCGGAGAGTCGTTTGTCGGATGCGCGTAACCGCGCTAACCAGATGCGCCCGGTGGTGGTGCAATCCTCCGCAGACTTCTACTTTGCCAAAGCGCGTACGCTCGGCATGTATAACTCCGGGAAAAATCAGCTTGGTACCGACCTGCTCGATAACTGGTCGAAAGGCAATGTTCGCGAGCAGCATGCCGCGCAATATGGCCGTGCGTTGTTGGCAATGGAGGCGAAAAATTACGTCGAAGCCAGCAAGCAACTCCAGCCTCTGCTGAGCGCTGAGCCGCAAAATGCCTGGTTTCTTGACCTGGCGACCGATATTGATCTCGGGCAGAACAAAACCAATGAGGCGATTAGCCGGTTGAAGAATGCCCGTGAGCTGCGTACCAATCCAGTACTACAGTTAAACCTCGCCAATGCCCTGCTGGAAGCCGGTCAGGCCGGGGAAGCTGCGACGATTCTGAACCGCTATACGTTTAATAACAAAGACGACACCAACGGCTGGGATTTACTGGCTCAGGCGGAATCAAAGCTGGGCAACCGCGACCAGGAATTGGCCGCTCGCGCGGAAAATATGGCGCTGGTGGGAAGACTCGACCAGGCTATTTCCCTGCTGAGCGCCGCCAGCGCACAGGTGAAATTACGCAGCCTGCAACAGGCGCGCTACGATGCGCGAATTGACCAGTTGCGCCAGTTGCAAGAACGCTTCCGCCCTTATCAAAAAATGTAACAGGAGAGACTATGACGGATTCGGTCACCATCTACCATAATCCACGCTGCTCAAAGAGCCGCGAAACCTTGAGCCTTTTAAAGGATAACGGCATCGATCCAGACGTCGTGCTTTATCTGGAAACACCACCGGATTCCGCGACCTTGCGCAAACTGCTGACGATGCTTGGCATGAACAGCGCTCGCGAGCTGATGCGCCAGAAAGAGGATCTGTATAAGGAACTCAATCTTAGCGACAGCCAGCTCAGCGAAGAGGCGTTAATTCAGGCGATGGTGGACAATCCGAAGCTGATTGAGCGCCCGATCGTGGTCAGCAACGGCCAGGCGCGCATTGGCCGTCCGCCGGAGCAGGTTCTGGATATTGTTCGTTAAGAGCGTTGTGGCCGCAGCGCTTGTAAAAAAGCCTGCGGCGTCATATTCCCCAGTTTTTTCTGCTCCTTCCCCGTATTAAAAATAGTGCACAGCCTGACCGCCAGGGCATCCGGCGTACAAAACCGCGCAGCCGGGATAATGTCCACCAGCGGTAACGTCACCTGCACCGCCAACCGTTTATTGACTATACGCGACGCTCGCCCCTGAATGCTCCGCTCCACCAGCCGGTGGGTTAACGCATCAATCAGGATATCGTTTATCCATTCATCGCTTTTTATCTCAACAGATTGAACATCACCCGGGAACTGCGCCAGCACTTCATCCAGCCAGTTCACGACTAATGAAGGTGACATACCGGAGTAGACTCGTGCAGCACACCAACCGCTGACCGGTTCCTGAGCCCACAGCAAATGATGGTCGCCATCATCGTTCATATGCAGTGACAAGAAGCGATAGTGCAACGTGAGCGTTTGCGGTTTAACGCCCGCTTTCAGCGCCTTTTTACCACACGGCAGCTCGCTCTCCGCCCGATGATAAGAAGGCTTCAGGTAGCGGCTTAGCGTCGCACGGGATAGCGGGATCTCAAGCCCCTCCACCACTATAAACAACAAGTCGTCGAGCGGAGCGCGCAGAATATCCCGCAGGGCATTAATCAACACAATTTGTTCTTGTCTCATTGCTTTGTGTACCACTACTGGCGTCGTACTACGGTCAACGGTCTGTTCTCGATTACGCCAGCGGCGTACCGTTGTCACAGAGATCCCCAATTCACGCGCCAATTCACGGTCACTCTTATCGGACTCCTGCAAATACTTCCGGACTCTGGGCGTTGTCGTTGCATTGGCGTGCAGCTTAATTTCCATAAAAACCCTTTAAACAAATAACTAATCATATGAGATTTATATAGGTTAAGTCGGGACGTTGTGACCCGTTTCACCTTTCCGCCATAACCTTTCTTCGATAATCCTTTCGTCGTTTTCTATTACATAACACACACAATGTCCGTTAATCTTTTACGGAGTTCACAATGAACAATGTTCTGGGATTTTTAGAAGAGAAACTGATGCCGATTGCCGCGAAAACCGCACAGCAACGTCATCTTGGTGCCATTCGCGGTGCATACGTCTCCTTTATGCCTTTCATCATCGTTGGCTCTATCCTGCTGGTCATTTCGTCGTTCCCGAATCAGAGCTATCAACAATTTATGTCTCACAGCTTTGGTGCTAACTGGAGCGCCATCGTGGAAATTCCGTTTAACGCCGTATTCTCAACGATGTCGCTCTTTATCAGCTTCCTCGTCGCCTACCGTCTAGCAGAGCATTACGAGGGCGATCGCCTCTCATGCGGCATTCTGGCGCTGGTCAGTTTTCTGATCCTGACGCCGTTTATGAAGGTGGCGGAAAACGGCGGCATTACCGTTATGCCCGTTGAATGGATTGGCACCAAAGGGTTATTTGTCGCCATGATTGGTTCACTGCTCTGGACCGAGCTGTTTTGCTGGCTTAAAAAGAAAAAGCTGGTGATCAAAATGCCAGATGGCGTGCCGCCTGCGGTACAAGAGTCTTTTGCAGCGCTGATCCCGGCGCTCGTCGTGATGATTATCGTCCTGGCCATTCGCATCGGATTTGAAAATACCCACTACCAGACCATCCACCAGTTCATCTATGAAGTCGTCGCCACACCGGTTCGCCACTTCGGTACCTCGTATTTCGGCGCACTGATGACGGTATTTAGCATCACCATTTTGTGGTCGGTCGGGATTAACTCCGGATCGATGGTCAACGGCATCATTCGTCCACTGTGGATGGAAAACCAGACCGATAACATCGCCGCCATTCAAGCCGGCGTTACCCCACCCCATATTATTACCGAGCAGTTCTTCGACATGATTTGGATGGGCGGAGCTGGTGCCACATTATCACTGGTCATCGCCATGCTGATTTTTGCCCGCAGTAAGAGCATGCGCGAAGTGGCACGCCTTGGTGCAGGAGCATCGGTCTTTAACATTAACGAACCGGTGCTGTTCGGCTTGCCGGTGATTATGAACCCCATCATGCTGATCCCATTCAATCTGGTACCGCTGGTGCTGGTCACTATTCAGTATGTGGCGATGAAAATCGGCATGGTAGCAGTAACCACTGGCGTGTTTATCCCGTGGACGCTACCGCCTGTTATCAGCGGGTTTATCGTTACCGGGCATATTTCCGGCAGCGTGATGCAAATACTTAATCTACTGATTGGCGCGATGTTATATCTGCCGTTTATGCGCATTCTCGACAAGCAGTATCGTGCGGCAGAAATCAGTGAAGCTCAGGGATCCAATACGCTAGCAAAGCAGGAGTAAGAGATGTGGGGAATAATTGCAACCTGGCGTATGGCGCTGGAAGGGGTGAGTGACTCGGCTACGGCACTTGCCGCAGGCGACGTGGCGGCAACATCGGTCGTTGATGCGGTGGTCGCTGTCGAAGATTTTCCATTCTACAAATCGGTCGGTTATGGCGGCCTGCCCACCGAGAACGGCGAGGTCGAACTGGATGCAGCCTGGATGGACGGCGACACGCTGGCCTTTGGTGCGGTGGGAAATCTGGTCGATATTGCTAACCCGGTGAAGGTGGCTCATGCGCTGGGTCGCCAGCGCTATAACTCGCTGCTGGTCGGTCAGGGAGCGCGCGAATGGGCACTAAGTCAGGGATTTGGCGATAAAAAAATGCTCACCGAACGGGCGATGCAGCACTATCGTAAGCGCTGTCGCGAGACGCTGGATAAGGGGCTAAGTCCGTATGACGGGCACGACACCGTCGGCGTTATCGCGCTGGATAAACAAGGCTCGATGAGCGTCGCCACTTCGACGAGCGGCCTGTTTATGAAAAAGCGCGGTCGCCTGGGAGACTCGCCGATTATCGGTTCTGGTTTCTACTGTGACAGCGAGATTGGCGCAGCAACCGCGACCGGCGTTGGCGAAGACCTGATGAAAGGCTGCACCAGCTATGAAATCGTCCGCCGAATGGAACAAGGCATGACTCCACAGCAGGCGGCAGATTCAGTGGTGTACGAACTGGAAGATAAGCTAATGTCTCGCTTTGGTCGCGCGGGCGATCTGTCCGTCGTCTGCATGAACCGCAAAGGCGAATTTGGCGCAGCAACCAACATCAAAACGTTCTCTTTTGTTGTTGCCACTGCCACCCAGCCGCTGACGGTATTTTGCGCCGAACGTGTCAAAGAGAAGACCCATTATCAACCGGTGGACGACGCCTGGATGCAGGCCTATGCCGACCGCATTCGTGCGCCTATCGAGGAGTAAATGATGATTAACTACCGTTTAATCACGACGCTTGCCAGTGAATTGAAACAGAACCATTTAATTACCTTCCCCGGCAGCGCCCTGCTTTTGGAAAAACCATTGCGCGATAACCCGCTGATTGCCGAAATGACGGCGCATGCCGAACAGGGGACGCTGGCGGATACGTGCTTTGGCTGCGAGCCGTTTGCACGTATTACCGTGGTTCCGCTCGATGCCTGGCAGGACAGCCTGACTGATTCGCTTCTTGACGCGCTTCGCCCGCTACTTGCCACACCCGCTTGCAACGACGTTCTGCTGGACTGTACCCGTATTCATGACACCGTGCTGGCAAAAACCCTGCGCTTCCTCTTCAATCAGGCGCATAGGTTGACGGATCTCGGGCTAAAAAAATCACCTAACCACATCACACGTCTGGCGCAAATCAATGCCTACTGTGCGAAGAGCGAATCCGCGCGGCTGGAGACATTATTCAGCCAACAGCAGGCCATCGCCAACGGGATGATTGCCGCGCGCCGTCTGGCTGATATTCCCTCTGAACACTGTACGCCGCAGTTTGTCGTGGACGAAGCTCAGCGCCTGTGCGCCAATTTCTCTTCCCTGCGCTGCGAAGTGCTGGATGAAAATGCCATCGTTGAGCAGGGTCTTGGTCTGCTGCATGCGGTCGGCAAAGGCTCGACTCGCCCTCCACGCCTGTTAGCCATTCATTACGATGGTGCAAGCAGCGGCCCGGTGCGTAGCTACGTCGGTAAAGGCGTGACCTTTGATACCGGTGGCCTGTGGCTAAAAGAAGGCGCAGGCATGTACACCATGAAATATGACATGTGTGGCGCGGCAAACGTCCTCGGCCTGATGCTGAGCATCGCTGAGCTTGGCCTGCCGGTGCGGGTCATGGGCGTACTGGCGCTGGCGGAAAATGCTATCGGCCCGGATGCGATGCAGCCCGGCAGCGTAGCGCGCGCTTGTAATGGCATGACGGTCGAAATCAATAACACTGATGCAGAAGGTCGACTGGTGCTGTCCGACGCCATCGCCTGGGCCAGCCAACGTCACCCTAAAACTCGTTATATCATTGATTTAGCAACGTTGACGGGTGCAGTGGTTAAAGCACTGGGCTACGAGTTGAGTGGGTTAATGACCCAGGATAATGCTTTACGCTGTGCGCTGACCGCTGCCGGCGAGCAGAGCGGTGATGAGGTATGGTCGTTGCCGCTGGATGCGCGCCTTAAAAAGCAAACGGAAAGCGCCATTGCCGATTTGTGTAATACGCCGACCAATAATGCTGCTATTAGTGCTTCTGCGGCATGGTTGCTGCATCATTTTTGTCCGGAGAATATTCCGTGGGCACATCTCGATATCAGCGGTACGGCATTGTGGCGCGAGGGAGGGAAAAGCGTGGCATCGGGAAGACCGATTCCGCTGCTGATGCAGCATCTGCTGAATGATTTGGACACTGGAGCGTAGGTTCTGGAGCACATCCCGGAATCGGTGCGAGGCACAACATCATCAGGATACATTTTTACGGGTAGCCCGGACGAGGCACAACGTCATCGGGGATACATTTTTACGGGTAGCCCGGCCAAGCGCAGCGCCGCCGGGAGGGCGCTAGAGCTTGAGGATTTCTTTTACAAACGGAATGGTCAGCTTGCGCTGGGCGGTAATCGAGGCGTGATCCAGCTGATCAAGCGTTAAGAACAGGGTGCGCATTTCACGATCCAGGCGTTTTAGCAGGAAGCGGCAAACATCTTCCGGCATCTCGAACCCGCGCAGTCGCGCACGCAGCTGTAGCGCCTGGAGTTTATCTTCATCGGAAAGCGGCTGAAGTTTGTAAATTTGCCCCCAATCCAGGCGCGAAGCCAGATCCGGCAAACCGAGATTCAGCTGGCGTGGCGGACGATCGCCGGTGATCAGAAGACGCGTATTGCCCGACTCAAGAATGCGGTTATAGAGATTAAAGATCGCCATCTCCCACATTTCATCACCGGCAACACACTCGATATTATCGATACAGACCAGAGAAAGTTGCTCCATCCCTTCCAGCACTTCCGGCACAAACCAGGTCCGCTTATCCAGTGGAACGTAGCCTACCGCATCACCGCGCTGGGAAAGTTCAGCACAGGCTGCATGCAGCAAATGGCTGC
Source organism: Kluyvera intermedia (assembly GCF_034424175.1). NCBI lineage: Bacteria > Pseudomonadati > Pseudomonadota > Gammaproteobacteria > Enterobacterales > Enterobacteriaceae > Kluyvera > Kluyvera intermedia. Next base: position 1,427,475 of record NZ_CP139986.1, on the reverse strand, counting down.
GCCCGGCACCTTCACGTGACCAGATATAGATGTATCCGCTGTGATCCTGCCGCAGTACATTTTGCACGGCTGCAAGTAAAGAAGGGTTATCACCCGGCCAGAAACTTGAGAAAGTTTCATCATCGGGAAGATACAGTGGCAAAGAGAGCTGTGCCGGTGCGTTCAGAGAGACCTCAACATGGGCTTACGAAAAATCGAAAAGAGTTTACCACAGAAATTAGCGAGGAGAGAACCGGGCGGCGATCCCGCCCGGTCAGAGGATCAATGGGAGGTTTGATCGCTTTCTTCAGCATCCAGAACATCTTCTTCCGGGCGCAGTACGCTTATCAGCTTAAACACCAGGGAGAGACAGATACCGACGATCGTCGCTAATGCCATTCCTTTGAGTTCAGCAGCACCAATGTGCACTTTGGCACCGCTCACACCGATAATCAGGATAACGGACGTCAGGATCAGATTTTGCGCTTTGCTGTAATCCACTTTCGATTCGATCAGCACGCGAATACCGGATGCCCCGATCACGCCGTACAGCAGCAGAGAAACACCGCCCATTACCGGCAGTGGGATAATCTGGATCGCCGCCGCCAGCTTGCCAACGCAGGAGAGCAGAATCGCGATGATCGCCGCCCCGCCGATAACCCAGGTGCTGTATACGCGGGTAATCGCCATAACGCCGATGTTCTCGCCGTACGTGGTGTTTGGCGTTGAGCCAAAGAAACCGGAAATGATAGTAGAAAGTCCGTTGGCAAACATCGAACGATGCAGACCTGGATCACGAATCAAATCCTTCTTCACAATGTTTGCCGTCACCACCAGGTGACCGACGTGCTCGGCAATAACCACCAGCGCCGCTGGCAGAATGGTGAAGATAGCAAACCATTCAAAACGCGGCGTGTAGAAAGTTGGCAGCGCAAACCAGTGCGCCTCGGCAATGGGTGAAGTATCAACCACGCCCATCACGAAGGAGAGCGCATAGCCGACCAGTACACCGATAAGGATGGGGATAATTGCCAGGAAGCCGCGGAACAGCACGGAACCGAAGACGGTAACGCCCAGCGTGACCAGCGAAATGATGATGGTCTTTGTATCCGCAGACTGACCATCAGGTGGCAGCAGACCGGCCATATTCGCCGCAACACCCGCCAGCTCCAGACCAATCACGGCAACGATAGCGCCCATTGCCGCCGGTGGAAACATCACGTCAAGCCAGCCGGTACCCGCTTTCTTCACGATAAAAGAGACGATACAGAACAGCACGCCACACATAATAAAGCCGCCCAGCGCCACTTCGTATCCCAACGGTAACAGCAGCAGCACCGGAGAGATAAACGCAAAGCTGGAACCCAGATAAGCCGGGATTTTACCTTTACAGATAAAGAGGTACAGCAGCGTTCCGAGGCCATTAAACAACAGCACGGTAGCCGGGTTAATATGGAACAGAACCGGTACCAGCACGGTTGCGCCAAACATGGCGAATAAATGCTGCAAGCTAAGCGGGATAGTCTGTAAAAGTGGCGGTCTTTCACTGACCCCAATGGCACGGCGCGTCATGGTGTTTTCCTCTGTTGTGTTATTAGCCCAGTTTTTTATTCAAAAAAAAGCCGACTTTCAAAGTCGGCTCTTTTTATTTTTTCGTTTACTTGGTACCAAAAATCTTATCGCCGGCATCGCCGAGGCCCGGAATAATGTATCCGTGCTCGTTGAGGCCCTGGTCAATTGACGCCGTGTACAGCTCAATGTCCGGGTGCGCTTTTTCCAGCGCCGCGATACCTTCCGGTGCCGCTACCAGAACCAGCACCTTAATGCTGGTGCAGCCCGCTTTTTTCAGCAGGTCGATGGTCGCGATAACGGAACCACCGGTGGCCAGCATCGGGTCAACGATCAGCGCCATGCGCTCATCAATGTTGGAAACCAGTTTCTGGAAGTACGGTACCGGCTCAAACGTCTCTTCGTCACGGTACATACCCACGACGCTGATACGTGCACTTGGCACGTTTTCCAGTACGCCGTCCATCATGCCCAGGCCCGCACGCAGGATTGGCACAACGGTAATTTTCTTGCCTTTGATCTGGTCGATTTCTACCGGGCCGTTCCAGCCTTCGATAGTCACTTTTTCGGTTTCCAGACCGGCGGTGGCTTCATAAGTCAGCAAGCTGCCCACTTCGGAGGCGAGTTCACGGAAGCGTTTGGTGCTGATGTCGTTCTCGCGCATCAGGCCCAGCTTGTGTTTGACGAGTGGGTGTTTAACTTCCACAATCTTCATTCTCTTTCTCCTTTGAATGGGGCAGCCACAAAAAAAATCGCCGGATTATACCGCTTTTTTTCGACTGCGCCATACCCATGTTGATTGACCAGGATCAAGCAAAGCGGCGAACGGGACTGCAAACAGTATAAGTCAGGATAAAAATAAACCCCGACTCGCGGGGTTTTATTTTAATTATTCAGCAAGTTATAACTCACTTCCATTGGTCGCAATCACCTTTTGATACCAGGCAAAAGATTTTTTGCGGCTGCGGGCAAGCGTACCGTTACCTTCGTTATCTTTATCAACATAAATAAAGCCGTAACGTTTTTTCATTTCACCGGTACCGGCAGAAACCAGGTCGATACAGCCCCACGGGGTGTAGCCCATCAGATCAACACCGTCTTCTACTACCGCTTTTTTCATTTCAGCAATGTGTGCCGCAAGATAGTCGATACGATACTGATCGTTCACCGTACCGTCGCTCTCCTGCACATCAATCGCGCCAAAACCGTTTTCGACAATAAATAGCGGTAACTGATAGTGGTCATAGAACCAGTTTAGCGAGTATCGCAGGCCAACCGGGTCAATCTGCCAGCCCCAATCGGATTTTTGGACATACGGGTTGGAAACAAGGCTGGTGGTTTCATCGTAATCAAGCTGAGGATTGTCCGCAGTGGCTTTGGTGGCAAACGACATGTAGTAGCTAAAACCGATATAGTCGACACAGCCCTCAGCCAGCGCCTGACGATCTTCTTCAGTGATATCGAGCTCGAATCCACGACGTTCGAAGTAGTTCAGCAGATGCTGCGGGTATTTGCCACGCACATGAACATCCGTAAACCAGTAGCGGCGGTGCATCGCATTCATCGCCATCATCATATCGTTTGGTGCACAGCTCAGAGGATAAATCGGACACATGGCGATCATGCAGCCAATTTGCAGTTGTGGGTTGATTTCATGCCCAATTTTCACTGCCAGGGCACTCGCGACCAGTTCGTAGTGCGCAGCCTGGTACATCACCGGCTCACGGTCTTCACCCGGCGCGTACTTAAGCCCGGAGTTAGTAAACGGCGCAAAGTCTTCGTGGAAGTTAGCCTGGTTGTTAATTTCGTTAAACGTCATCCAGTACTTCACTTTGTGCTGATAGCGGGTGAACACCACTTCCGCGAAGCGAACGAAGAACTCAATCAACTTACGGTTGCGCCAACCGCCATATTCGGTGACCAGGTGATAAGGCATCTCGAAGTGAGATAACGTAATCACCGGCTCGATACCGAGCTTCAGACACTCGTCAAACAGATCGTCATAGAACTGTAGCCCGGCTTCATTCGGGGTCAGTTCGTCGCCGTTAGGGAAAATACGCGTCCAGGCAATTGAGGTACGGAAACATTTATAGCCCATCTCAGCGAACAGTTTCAGGTCGTCTTTGTAACGATGGTAAAAATCGATAGCTTCGTGATTTGGGTAGTTTTTCCCTGGCAACACGCCGTTGGTGATTTCACGCGGAACGCCATGTGCGCCAGCGGTCATCACATCCGCCACGCTTGCGCCCTTTCCGCCTTCCTGCCAACCGCCTTCGAGTTGATGCGCTGCAACCGCGCCGCCCCAGAGAAATCCAGCTTTAAATCCAGTCATATCTTTCCCTCGTTAATCAGTTAGTTATCGCTGAGAGTACTGCTAATTAAAACCTACCAGCCCGGCGCTATGGTCATCCGCAACACAAAAAGAAACCGGTTTCAGTTACATGATGTGGATTCCAGGAAGGCGATGCAAGAACAAGGGTGTACCCGGTTTCATTTTCGTGAGCCGTATCATATTTGACCGATTTATTGACTGAAAAGCGGGAAAAAAAGGTTTAAAAAAATGGGTGCAGAATAGGCTCGCAAACGTTTGCCTTGGCTGGTAGAATTGCGCCGATTTTTCTTGCTATCGCAAACGCGTGGAGACTTGCAGTGACCGACAAAACCTCTCTCAGCTACAAAGATGCCGGTGTTGATATTGACGCAGGAAACGCTCTGGTTGACCGCATCAAAGGAGTGGTGAAGAAAACTCGCCGTCCTGAGGTGATGGGTGGATTAGGTGGTTTCGGCGCATTGTGCGCACTGCCGCAAAAATATCGTGAACCGGTGCTGGTTTCCGGCACTGACGGCGTTGGCACAAAGTTACGTTTAGCGATGGATTTAAAACGTCATGACACCATCGGTATTGACCTGGTCGCCATGTGCGTTAACGACCTGGTCGTTCAGGGTGCTGAGCCGCTGTTTTTCCTCGATTACTATGCAACAGGTAAACTGGAAGTCGATACGGCAGCAAGCGTCATCAGCGGTATCGCTGAAGGGTGCCTGCAATCTGGCTGTGCGCTGGTCGGTGGCGAAACGGCTGAAATGCCGGGCATGTATCACGGCGAAGACTACGACGTGGCGGGATTCTGCGTGGGCGTGGTCGAAAAATCAGAAATTATCGACGGTAGTAAAGTCGCTGACGGCGACGTCCTTATTGCACTAGGCTCCAGCGGCCCGCACTCCAACGGTTATTCCCTGGTGCGTAAAATCATCGAAGTGAGCGGTTGCAACCCGGACACCACACAACTGGAAGGCAAAACGCTGGCTGACCATCTGCTTGCGCCAACCCGTATCTACGTGAAGTCTATTCTCGATCTGATTGCCAACGTTGAGGTGCACGCTATCGCTCACCTGACCGGCGGTGGCTTCTGGGAAAACATTCCGCGCGTATTGCCAGACAATACGCAGGCCGTGATTGACGAGTCCTCCTGGCAGTGGCCAGCGGTGTTTAACTGGTTGCAGGATGCCGGTAACGTCAGCAGCTTTGAAATGTACCGCACCTTCAACTGCGGCGTCGGCATGGTCATTGCGCTGGCAGCAGACCAGGCGGATAAAGCCATTGCACTGATGAACGAAAAAGGTGAAAACGCGTGGAAAATCGGCTATATCAAAGCCTCTGATTCCGAACAGCGTGTGGTCATCGAATAAATGAAAAACATCGTGGTGCTGATTTCCGGTAACGGCAGCAACTTGCAGGCAATTATTGACGCCTGCGAGCAGAAAAAAGTGAATGGCACCATTCGAGCGGTTTTCAGCAATAAGGCCGATGCATTCGGCCTTGAGCGTGCACGCGATGCGGGGATCCCTTCGCATGCGCTGGCGGCCAGTCAGTTTGCCAGTCGTGAAGCATTTGACCGCGAATTGATGCATGAAATCGACGCCTATGCCCCCGATGTAGTCGTGCTGGCAGGTTATATGCGTATCCTGAGTGCCGATTTCGTCGGTCACTATCAGGGGAAATTACTGAATATCCACCCTTCCCTGCTGCCGAAATATCCAGGTCTGCATACCCATCGTCAAGCGCTGGAGAACGGCGACGCTGAGCACGGTACGTCGGTGCATTTCGTCACCGAAGAGCTTGACGGCGGGCCGGTAATTCTCCAGGCAAAGGTGCCGGTTTTTGACGGCGACGACGAGGATGAAATTACCTCTCGGGTTCAGGTGCAGGAGCACGCAATCTATCCCCTGGTGGTTGGCTGGTTCCTCGATGGACGCCTGAAAATGCAGGATAATCATGCCTGGATCGACGGCGTCAGGCTGCCTCCGGCAGGCTACGCGGCGGATGAGTAAACGCCGACGCACAAATCTATTACAGAGGGCCATCATGGCCCTCTTTTTTTATCCCTCTAATAGCTAGCCGGCCAAGAGTAGAAATAGCGAAAAAGACTTAGATATCAAAAAGAATAGCGAAAATTTTCATATGCAAAATAGGATAACTGTCATACTTAGCTGACACAGTTGGACATAGCCCGGCAAAGCTAGCAATATACTTAGTAAGACGTCTTTGCCGCGTCCCGTGAACAAACCGGAGTGTAAGTAGTAATGGGTCAGGAAAAACTGTACATCGAAAAAGAGCTGAGCTGGTTGTCCTTCAACGAGCGCGTCCTTCAGGAAGCGGCAGATAAAAGCAATCCGCTGATTGAACGTATGCGTTTTTTGGGTATTTACTCCAACAACCTCGATGAGTTCTATAAGGTCCGCTTCGCAGAGTTAAAACGCCGCATCATCATCAGCGAAGAACAAGGCGTGACCACGCATTCTCGTCACCTGCTGACCCGAATTCAGGCGCGGGTGCTGAAAGCCGATCAGGAGTTTGATGGCTTGTACAACGAGTTGCTGCTGGAGATGGCACGCAACCAAATCTTCCTGATAAACGAACGTCAGCTTTCTGTGAACCAACAAAGCTGGCTACGTCACTACTTTAAACATTATCTGCGCCAGCACATCACCCCTATTCTGCTCAACCGGGAAACCGATCTGGTGCAGTTCCTGAAAGATGATTACACCTATCTGGCGGTGGAAATTATTCGCGGCGATGAGTTTAATTACGCGCTGCTGGAGATCCCATCAGATAAAGTGCCGCGCTTCGTCAACCTGCCGCCGGAAACCCCGCGTCGTCGCAAGCCAATGATCCTGCTAGATAACATTTTGCGCTATTGCCTGGATGATATCTTCAAAGGCTTCTTTGATTACGATGCGCTCAATGCCTACTCGATGAAAATGACCCGTGATGCCGAGTACGATCTGGTGCACGAGATGGAGTCGAGCCTGATGGAGCTGATGTCTTCGAGCCTCAAGCAGCGCCTGACCGCCGAGCCAGTGCGTTTCGTCTATCAGCGCGATATGCCTGATGCCATGGTCGAGATGCTGCGTAAAAAACTCAATATCTCACGCTATGATTCCATAGTACCGGGCGGTCGCTACCACAATTTTAAAGACTTTATTGGTTTCCCGAACGTCGGCAAAGCCAATTTGGTCAATAAACCGATGCCGAGGTTACGCCACGTCTGGTTTGATAAATTCCGCAATGGCTTTGACGCCATTCGCGAGCGGGATGTGCTGCTCTATTATCCGTATCACACTTTTGAGCATGTGCTGGAACTGCTGCGACAGGCGTCATTCGACCCGAACGTACTGGCAATCAAGATCAATATTTATCGCGTGGCAAAAGACTCACGTATTATTGATGCCATGATCCATGCCGCCCACAACGGCAAGAAAGTTACGGTGGTGGTTGAGTTGCAGGCTCGCTTTGACGAAGCGGCGAATATCCACTGGGCCAAGCGCCTTACCGAAGCAGGCGTACACGTTATCTTCTCGGCACCGGGCCTGAAAATCCACGCCAAGCTGTTCCTGATTTCACGTAAAGAAGGCGAAGACGTGGTGCGCTATGCGCATATCGGTACCGGTAATTTCAACGAAAAAACCGCGCGTATTTACACCGACTATTCATTACTGACAGCGGATGCTCGCATCACCAACGAAGTACGCCGGGTGTTTAACTTTATCGAAAACCCGTACCGTCCAGTCACTTTTGACTACTTGCTGGTGTCGCCGCAGAACTCTCGTCGCCTGCTCTACAAAATGATCGACCATGAAATTGCCAACGCGCAGAACGGGTTACCGGCAGGAATTACGCTGAAACTCAATAACCTGGTGGACAAAGGGCTTGTCGATCGTCTGTATGCGGCGTCCAGTTCCGGCGTGCAGGTCAATCTGTTGATCCGTGGCATGTGCTCTTTGATTCCGGAATTAGCAGGGATCAGCGATAATATTCGCGTAATCAGCATCGTTGATCGTTTCCTTGAGCACGATAGGATCTATATTTTTGATAACGGCGGCGATAAACGCGTGTATCTCTCCTCCGCAGATTGGATGACGCGTAATATCGATTACCGTATTGAAGTCGCCACACCACTGCTGGATCCGCGCCTCAAACAACGGATCCTCGATATTATTGAAATTCTGTTCAGCGACACGGTAAAAGCCCGTTATGTTGATAAAGAACTGAGTAATCGCTATGTTCCACGCGGGAACCGACGCAAGGTTCGCGCGCAACAAGCGATCTACGATTATCTCAAATCACTTGAACAACCTGACTAACCTATGCCAATAAAAAGCAAAGCACCCCGGCCGCAAGAATTTGCGGCCGTCGATCTTGGTTCGAACAGTTTTCATATGGTCATCGCGCGCGTGGTTGATGGCGCGATGCAGATTATTGGCCGTTTGAAGCAGCGCGTTCATCTGGCTGACGGTCTGGATGAAAACAGTATGCTAAGCGAAGATGCGATGGAGCGCGGGCTCAGCTGTCTGTCACTGTTTGCCGAACGTCTGCAAGGTTTTTCACCCGCCAGCGTTTGTATCGTGGGAACACACTCGCTTCGCCAGGCGGCGAACGCGACGGAGTTTTTAACGCGTGCTGAAAAAGTCATCCCCTACCCGATTGAAATCATCTCCGGGAATGAAGAAGCGCGTCTGATTTTCATGGGCGTTGAACATACGCAGCCGGAGAAAGGCCGCAAGCTGGTGATTGATATCGGCGGCGGTTCTACGGAGCTTGTGATCGGTGAAGACTTCGAACCAATACTGGTCGAAAGCCGCCGTATGGGTTGCGTAAGCTTCGGTCAACAGTTCTTCCTGGCCGGAACTATCAACCGGGAAAACTTCCAGCGTGCTCGCCTTGCCGCAGTGCAGAAATTGGAAACGCTAGCCTGGCAGTATCGTATCCAAGGCTGGAACGTGGCAATGGGCGCATCTGGCACCATTAAGGCCGCTCATGAAGTTCTGCTGGCGCTGGGTGAAAAAGATGGTTTTATCACCCCTGAACGCCTCGACCTGCTGGTTGAAGAGGTGTTGAAGAGTAAGAACTTTAGCTCGCTTAGCCTGCCGGGGCTGTCTGAAGAGCGTAAGAACGTTTTTGTGCCCGGGCTTGCCATTCTCTGCGGCGTGTTTGATGCGTTGGGGATAAAAGAGCTACGTCTTTCCGATGGTGCGCTGCGTGAAGGCGTTCTGTATGAAATGGAAGGCCGCTTCCGTCACCAGGACGTCCGAAGCCGCACCGCACAAAGCCTGGCGAATCAGTACAATATCGATCGTGAACAGGCGCAGCGGGTGCTGGAAACCACTATGCAGATTTACGATCAGTGGCTGGAACAAAACCCGAAACTGGGAAATCCACAGCTGACCGCACTGCTGAAGTGGGCGTCTATGCTGCATGAAGTCGGGCTGAATATTAACCATAGCGGTATGCATCGCCACTCGGCTTATATTTTGCAAAATAGCGATTTGCCGGGATTCAATCAGGAACAACAGTATCTGATGGCGACGCTGGTACGCTTCCATCGTAAAGCCATTAAACTCGATGAGTTGCCGCGCTTTACGCTGTTTAAGAAGAAACAGTTCCTGCCGATGATTCAGCTTCTACGTCTTGGCGTGCTGTTAAATAATCAGCGTCAAGCCACCACCACGCCGCCGACGCTGAAACTGACCACCGAGGCTAATCACTGGACGCTATGCTTCCCACATGACTGGTTTACGCACAATGCGTTAGTGCTGCTCGATCTGGAGAAAGAGCAGCAGTACTGGGAAAGCGTGACGGGCTGGTTGTTAAAAATTACTGAGGAGCGGGCGTTCACTGAGAACACGGTCTCCTGATTCTTCAACATCCACAGCGTTAAGAGCCAGCTCCTGTAAAGGGGCTGGTTTACCAATGCAATACCCCTGTAGATAATCAATTCCTAAGGCAATAGCCGCCGAACGGATCTCTTCATTCTCAACATACTCAGCAACAACGCGCATTTTTTTCATTCGCGCCAGATGACAGATGGAAGACACTATCTGATAGTCCATGCTGCTGGTCGCGATGTTACGAATAAAGCTGCCGTCAATTTTGAGGATATCCGCACTGATATGCTTGAGACGCGCATAGCTCGCATAGCCGGTGCCGAAGTCATCAATTGCCACCCGACATCCCAAATCCTGAAGTTCACTCAACGTGCGTCGTGCCTGGTCAGGGTTCACCAGCGAGTGGCTTTCCGTGATCTCAAACACCAGTTGCCACGCTTGAATATCATACTCTGCAAGCAACGTCGCAACCTGACGCGCAAAACCCAGACCACTTGCGGTTGAAGGCGACAGATTTATTGCCAATCGAATCCCTGGATGATGGCTTCGACAATCCGCCATAAAACGCAACGTATTTTCCAGAACCCACAGGTCAATACGCGAAGCCAGACCAAACTCATGAGCTACCGGCAAGAAATGCAACGGTGAAATAAGCTCATTATCATCACCCAACATTCGCAACAGCACTTCATGATAGTTATCACCACGAATGCCGACGATGGGCTGGGCCATCAGGCAGAAGCGATCGTTCTCCAGCGCCTGCTGCACGCGAACCATCATGGCAATTTTATCTTTCAGTTCCTGCTGCGCATATTGCGCACCCCGGCGTTGCAGGTTTTCCGGGCGCTTGCTTACCAGCGACAGCTCAGCCACCGTGCTCAGCTCGCCCAACATCAGCGGGAGATGGGCAATGGGAGAGTGGATGTAGCAATAGCTCATTCCCACCTGAGGCTGTAGCGGCATACCGTTCCAGTAATAACGGAATTGCTGAATATGTTCATACAGTGATTCAACGCGATCTTTATAGGACTCAGTATGCAGAAGCACCGCCAAATCACTGCCTGTTAGCTGATACACTCCTTCACCTTGACCGAGGATATCGCTTAGCGATTTTGCCAGGTTCTGTTTGTAATTAATACGTAGCATGATGCCATAGTGGCGCGTCAGCACCTCAAGGTCTGGCATTCGCAGGAAGCACAGTACTGACCAGGGCATAGCGTTCATCGCCCGACTGAGCGCACGCATATTAGGCAGGCTCACCACCGGATCGATAAAAGCAATGCGGCGCACCCGTTCATGAATTAAGCGCTGGCGACTGGAGAGCATCGCCATGTAGGCGATAATGAACGAGAAAATCAGATAGCTGGATGAGGTAATCGCTATCTGTACGCTATAACCTGCACTTTTCGGTACATAGTGATAGTGGTAGTGAATGGCGACAATCACGATCAGCGTCCAGGCGACGGAAATAAAACGATAGCCAAATCGCATTGAGCCCCAAAGCATAACTGGCAACAGCAATGAGAGGGTGTAGTTAGTGCTGAAAATAGTGCTGGCTTGCGTCATCGGCATCATCAGCATCGACATAATACTCAGCACGGCCCCCCACCATATCAACATTTCCGCCCACGTCACTTTTGGGTCGAAATCACGGCGAACCTGCGAGATAAAGCTGCGCAAATAGTACGGGTTGCGTATCAATCGTATTAATAAATAGCACAGCGGCACCCCAGTCAGGTAGCCCATCAATAGTGACTGATAATTGATTAAGTTGCGCTGCGTCAGAGGAGATGCCCAGCGGGTATCACCCAGACTTGGGTATAAACCAATATACAAAGTGAACTGAAGCAGTACTAAAAATACCGTAGCGGGTATAAACATCTGCCAGAACAGGCGGTGCGCCATGAGCCGAGTGTCGCCATGGGAAATCATTTTCCGCTGTTGGTTAAAAAACTGATAGCCGCCCCAAGCCAACATCGTCGGAATAATAAACTGTAACGTCATGCCTATTTTTTCGACAAAATGTAAATCCCGTGTAATATAACAGCTCATGGCTGTAATCAAACCCGGCAACGATTTCCATCCAAAAAACAACATCATGCAGAGCATAAAAGGCAAAGGCAGGTAATAAAGATAGGTTTTGCCACCCTCAATATAAGTGTATGCATTAGCAATTTTAATAATTGGCAAAATCAAAAGAGGCAATATCAGGGGTAATCCCCACCAACAATCACGATATTGCTTGTACAACTTACATAAATTCATAGATGCTCAACGGATACCCCCAATTCCTGCTGGGTATTTAGAGACAGGCATCCAACCTGGCTTAAAAGTCCGCGAGGGAAGAGAATACGCGGGTCAGGTGGAGGATTTTAGTTATCAGTTTCGAATGGAGCTTGATGTGAGTCAAAAAATACACGCCTAAAATTATTAAATGACTGTTTTTAGCGCCATCTCAGATCTAATACTATATTTTGTGAATACGAATAATATCTTATATAACATTAATTAATGTTTTATCTGACGTTTTTTTACATTCAGCGCAATTGACCCCTTGCTGACTCTGTGCCTTAATGTACTAATCGCCCGTGTATGGGCATTCCTTAAGGACCCCTTTGTGAGCCAGGTTACCAGTTTACGAAAACGACACCGATTTAACAGTCGAATGATCCGTATCGTACTCCTCATCAGCTTGATCTTCTTCTTTGGACGCTTCGTCTACTCCTCTATCGGTGCGTGGCATCACCACCAGGAGAAAAAAGAGTCCCAGCAAAGCAGCCAGCAACAGACCCCACCAGCGCAATCCAACGCTCGTTAATCATCTGCTCGTCTCTTTCTCGCACCAAGATTCCTTACCGGATGGCTAACCGTACACTGTTTAACCATCCGGTAAGGGATTTACATTACCGCGCACCTTGCCAATCAGAACCAACGTAATACTCACTATTAGAGTGATTCACATCATTTCCCGCACAATTACGCAAACTTTTCTTTTATCTTCGCCGCACCATTCGCGCTGTTTTTATGCTCCATGCAATTGTGTATATAAAAAACAATTATCACCCAAAACATCACCAACAAATAACGCATGAAAATATAAGCGCTGAATACATAAATATTTCACATGCGATGATTCAATTTTCTTTGAAGTTTAACGCTACAGGGTAATGTCATGAAGGGTTTTACGCTATTTCCAAAGATAAGAAGCGGTTTTGAGTGGATGGCCGGACACAGTGATTCGGTCATCCAATTTGGTTGGAACATTGTGGCTGCGATTATTCTGCTGTTCATCGGTAAATTTATCTCCCGCTTGCTCTCCCACGGGCTGGAAAAGTTACTTAAAAAACGTAATGTTGATATTACCATCGTCCAGTTCTTTACCGCCCTGATACGTTACATCACCCTCGCCTTCTTTATCGTTGCCGCGCTGGGGCGTATTGGTATTGAAACCTCATCGATTATTGCCATTATCGGGGCCGCGGGACTAGCCGTTGGTCTGGCGCTACAAGGTTCGTTATCCAACTTTGCAGCCGGCGTATTGCTGGTTTCTTTGCGACCGTTTCGTGCCGGAGAGATTGTGCAAATTGGCGTTGTCACCGGGACAGTGGAAAAAGTCCATATTTTCTCAACAACCCTGCTGACCGCCGACAGTAAAGAAGTGGTGATCCCAAACGGCAAAATCATCGCCGACAATATCATCAACTACTCCCGCCACCCCTTCCGTCGAATTGACCTGATTATTAGTGTCAGTTATCGGAGTCGAATTGCTGATGTGAAGAAAGTGATAATGAAGATTATTGAGCAGGACGTCCGCATCGACAAAGAGCGCGGCGTGACGGTCAGACTCGGCGAACTTGCCGCTTCATCGTTAAATTTTTATGTCCGCGTGTGGGTGCCTAACGCCGAATACTGGAACACTTACTACGATCTACTGGAAAATATTAAAGAAGCGATGGACGCGAACCATATCGATTTACCGTATCCACAAATGGATATCAGAGTCGAGAACGTGACTTCTCAATCACACCCACAATTACAGTTGGTCGATTAACCTAATGGTCCCTCTGTATTTGCAGAGGGAGTATTGATTTCATCATAGTAACTGATAAAAACCGCCCCCCTTCAGTGCGCATCCATTCAATATATCCATAAAATAAAAGAAATAAATCATTCTGGCCGTTTTTACCGCGACGTTAAGCCATGCAGCTTTTTCAGCATCTTTGCATGATTAACTACCTGCTGTTGCGCAGCCTAAACAACAAGGCAAAAACCAAGAGTTAAAGCAGCATGATGGCTGGGTAGCTAAACTCAATCGACGGATCCAGCAGGATTAGAAAAGGGACCAGAATTACGAGGATGTACTTCGTAGTTTAGAACTCACGTTTAACTTTTTACTGCGCATAACGAAATAAGGCAACCCGATGCAGATGGGTTGCCTTATTATTTTTAGGCTTAATTCACAGGGACGATGAAATTATTCCCACTCAATCGTCGCTGGCGGCTTACCGCTGATGTCATACACCACACGGGAAATACCATTCACTTCGTTGATAATGCGGTTGGACACGCGGCCTAAGAAATCGTAAGGCAGATGTGCCCAGTGTGCCGTCATAAAGTCGATGGTTTCTACCGCACGCAGGGAAACAACCCAGTCGTACTTACGGCCATCGCCCATGACACCGACGGAACGTACCGGCAGGAACACGGTGAACGCCTGGCTGACTTTATTGTACAGATCGGCTTTGTGCAGCTCTTCGATAAAGATAGCGTCCGCACGACGCAGCAGGTCGCAGTACTCTTTCTTCACTTCGCCCAGCACGCGTACGCCTAAACCTGGACCAGGGAACGGGTGACGGTACAGCATGTCATACGGCAGGCCCAGTTCCAGACCAATTTTGCGCACTTCATCTTTGAACAGCTCACGCAGCGGTTCAACCAGACCCATCTTCATCTCTTTCGGCAGGCCGCCGACGTTATGGTGAGATTTGATGACGTGTGCTTTACCGGTTGCGGAAGCGGCTGATTCGATAACATCAGGATAGATCGTACCCTGCGCCAGCCATTTCACGTCTTGTAGTTTCAGCGCTTCTTCGTCGAATACTTCAACGAACACGCGGCCGATAATTTTACGTTTGGCTTCCGGATCGTTCTCACCTTTCAGCGCGTCTAAGAAGCGCTTCTCGCCTTCCACGTGAACGATGTTCAGGCCGAAGTGGTCACCGAACATATCCATGACCTGCTCAGCTTCATTCAGACGCAGCAGACCGTTATCAACGAAGACGCAGGTCAGGTTCTTACCAATGGCACGGTGCAACAGCATCGCAGTAACTGAAGAATCGACGCCACCGGACAGGCCGAGGATAACTTTGTCGTCGCCAACCTGCTCACGGATGCGAACGATAGCGTCTTCAATGATTTTATCTGCAGTCCACAGCGCTTCGCACTGGCAAATATCGCGGACAAAACGCTCCAGCATGCGCAGGCCCTGGCGAGTGTGGGTCACTTCCGGGTGGAACTGTACGCCGTAGAAACGTTTTTCTTCGTTAGCCATAATGGCGAATGGGCAGGTTTCAGTGCTGGCTACGGTCACGAAATCGGACGGGATAGCCGTCACTTTATCGCCATGGCTCATCCACACATCCAGCAGCGGTTTGCCGTCTGCGGTCAGTGAATCCTCGATACCGCGGATCAGGGCGCTGTCGGTTTGTACTTCAACCTGCGCATAACCGAATTCACGTTCGTTTGAGCTCTCAACGTGACCACCCAGCTGCATCGCCATGGTCTGCATGCCATAGCATACGCCGAATACTGGAACGCCTGCTTCAAACACATATTGCGGTGCGCGCGGGCTGTTGTCTTCGGTGGTGCTTTCCGGTCCGCCGGAGAGGATGATACCGCTCGGATTGAACTCACGGATTTGTGCTTCAGTAACATCCCATGCCCACAGTTCACAATAGACGCCCAGCTCACGCACACGACGTGCCACCAGCTGTGTATATTGCGAGCCGAAATCAAGGATAAGAATGCGATGTTTATGAATATTGGCTGTCATTTGACATTAATTCCGAGGCAAGTGAAACAATAACAAAACGCCCGGATAAACCGGGCGCGGAAACTTATCAGGAGCCCATGCGGTAGTTCGGGGACTCTTTGGTGATGGTCACGTCGTGAACGTGGCTTTCCTGGATACCCGCACCGCTGATACGCACAAATTCAGCCTTCGTACGCAGCTCGTCGATGGTACCACAACCGGTCAGACCCATACAGGAGCGCAGGCCGCCCATCTGCTGGTGAATGATCTCTTTTAAGCGACCTTTATACGCTACACGACCTTCGATACCTTCTGGTACCAATTTGTCAGCTGCGTTATCACTCTGGAAGTAACGGTCTGACGAACCTTTGGACATCGCGCCCAGAGAGCCCATACCGCGGTAAGATTTGTAAGAACGGCCCTGGTAGAGTTCGATTTCACCAGGAGATTCTTCCGTTCCTGCCAGCATAGAGCCAACCATCACAACAGCAGCGCCAGCCGCGATAGCTTTCGCGATATCACCAGAGAAGCGGATGCCACCATCGGCGATAACCGGAATACCGGTACCTTCCAGCGCTTCAACCGCGTCAGAAACGGCGGTGATCTGCGGAACACCGACACCGGTGACGATACGAGTGGTACAGATGGAGCCAGGGCCGATACCCACTTTCACCGCGCTGCAACCGGCTTCAGCCAGCGCGCGAGCGCCTGCGCCCGTTGCGACGTTACCGCCGATGATTTGCAGATCCGGATATTTAGCACGCGTTTCACGAATACGCTGAAGCACGCCTTCGGAGTGGCCATGAGAGGAGTCAATCAGCAGCACGTCAACGCCTGCTGCAACCAGCGCATCAACGCGATCTTCGTTGCCCGCGCCCGCACCAACCGCAGCACCCACGCGCAGACGGCCTTTATCATCTTTACAGGCATTAGGTTTACGTTCTGCTTTTTTGAAGTCTTTAACGGTGATCATGCCCAGCAGGTGGAAGCTACCATCAACAACCAGCGCTTTCTCAACGCGGCGTTCGTGCATTTTAGCAAATACCACTTCACGGGATTCGCCTTCACGAACGGTGACCAGACGATCTTTTGGCGTCATATAAACGCTCACCGGCTGGCTAAGGTCGGTAACGAAGCGGACGTCACGACCTGTGATGATACCAACCAGTTCGTTGTCTTCGGTCACCACAGGGTAACCAGCAAAGCCGTTACGCTCGGTCAGCGCTTTCACTTCTTCCAGAGTCGTCGTCGGCAGCACGGTCTGCGGGTCGGTCACCACGCCAGATTCGTGTTTTTTCACGCGCTTAACTTCTTCAGCCTGGCGTTCGATAGACATGTTTTTGTGGATAAAACCGATGCCACCTTCCTGTGCCAATGCGATAGCAAGGCGCGCTTCAGTCACGGTGTCCATTGCTGCAGAGAGCATAGGAATGTTCAGACGAATAGTCTTGGTTAACTGGGTGCCAAGATCGGCAGTGTTCGGCAGAACGGTAGAATGAGCGGGAACGAGGAGGACGTCGTCAAACGTCAGGGCTTCTTTTGCGATACGGAGCATGGGCAATATCTCACCTGGGAGGTTAATAAATATTGCCGTGGCATTATACAGAGCGTAAGCGATTGCATCTACATTTTTTTGAAAAAAATACTTGCGATCACCTTCAGTCGGGTTACTATCGACTGAATAACCTGCTGATTTAGAATTTGATCCCGCTCACATGTTACCCTCTCAAAGTCCCTCAATTTTTACCGTTAGCCGCCTGAATCAGACGGTACGTCTACTGCTTGAGCAAGAAATGGGGCAAGTGTGGATTAGCGGCGAGATTTCCAACTTTACCCAGCCGTCTTCCGGTCACTGGTACTTCACTTTAAAAGACGATAACGCCCAGGTGCGCTGCGCAATGTTCCGCAACAGCAATCGCCGTGTGACGTTTCGTCCGCAGCATGGGCAACAGGTGCTGGTTCGCGCCAACATTACGTTGTATGAACCGCGCGGTGATTACCAGATTATTGTCGAAAGCATGCAGCCCGCGGGTGAAGGTTTATTGCAGCAGAAGTATGAACAGCTAAAAGCCAAATTACAGGCTGAAGGGCTGTTTGACCAACAGTTTAAACAACCGCTCCCAACGCCTGCTCACTGTATTGGGGTCATCACCTCAAAAACCGGCGCGGCGCTGCACGATATTCTTCATGTCCTGAAACGTCGTGACCCTTCCCTGCCGGTGATTATCTACCCGACAGCGGTACAAGGTGACGATGCACCGGGGCAAATCGTTCGTGCCATTGAACTGGCAAACACCCGTAACGAGTGTGATGTCTTGATCGTTGGCCGTGGCGGCGGTTCGCTGGAAGATTTGTGGAGTTTTAATGATGAGCGCGTGGCACGCGCCATTTTTGCCAGCCGCATTCCGGTTGTCAGCGCCGTCGGGCATGAAACCGATGTCACCATTGCCGATTTTGTTGGCGATCTGCGAGCACCTACACCGTCTGCAGCGGCAGAGATTGTTAGCCGCAACCAACAGGAATTGCTGCGTCAAATTCAGTCCGTCCAGCAGCGTCTGGGCATGGCGATGGATTACTATCTCGCCAACCGCAGTCGTCGTTTTACGCAATCATTTCACCGCTTACAGCAACAACACCCGCAGTTACGTCTTGCACGCCAACAAACCACGCTGGAGCGACTGCGTCAGCGGATGAGCTTTGCGCTGGAAAACCAGATAAAGCAGGCCAATCAGCGCCAGCAGCGTATGCTGCAAAGGCTAAATCAGCAAAACCCGCAGCCGCGTATCCATCGTGCGCAAACGCGTATCCAGCAGCTCGATTATCGGCTGGCGGAAAACATTCGCGCGCGTCTTAGCGAGCAGCGCGAACGTTTTGGTCATGCAGTTACCCATCTTGAAGCCGTTAGTCCGCTGGCAACATTAGCCCGTGGCTATAGCGTTTCTACCGCCACCAGCGGCAGCGTGTTGAAAAATGTCAAGCAGGTGAAAGCCGGCGATCTCATCACCACGCGGCTCGAAGACGGCTGGGTGGAGAGCGAGGTTACCACCGTAACCCCGCAGAAAAAAACGCGTTCGCGTAAATCGCAGTAGCGGAGAGCTACTGCGCGCAGGTCGCGAATCCTGCCGTTTTACCCGCGTCAATGTTGCAGTTTTCACCGCCAGCAGACAGGTTAAAGGCACAGTAATTTTTGGTCCCTTTTGTTTGAGACAAATAGCTGTAGCTGGACGTTGTTGGCCATCCGGTCTTATTGAAAACGGAATACAACGCTTCCAGATCATCCGCAGTCGATGCTTTCTGTAAACTACCGCACTGCGCAGCCAGATCCCAGGTGCTGGAATCAATCGTGTGCGCCATCGTCCAATCCTCATTATTCATCATGATATGAAGCGGCGGTGTAACGCCAGAAGGAAGTTCCGCCAGCAACAGTGGGCGCTGGATAGTCTTGCCATTCAAGGTCATGGTCTCCTTCATATGCCCCCAGAATTGCGCTTTATTCGTATCCGGGCTCGTTAACACCGTAAAAATATTATCGAGCGTAGCGCTCGCCTGAGCGTTATTGGGCAACGCTGCCGTTAGCGCCGTTTTCAAACCCAAACTCTTATTTTGCTCCAGCGTAAAGGTTGCCGTGCCATCAGAGCCGGTCGTCCCGTTAAAGACACTGGCAGTGGTACTCATATCAATGGTCGAACTCGATGGCATGACTTCCTGAAGAATTAAATCATCTGCCCCCATCTCGGCCTCAACATCACCGTCAGTTATCACCACACCCGCCCGGTTTGTCGAATCACCTCGTGAAAGGGTAAAGCTGGCATTAGCAACCGGATTACCGCTGGTATCTTTTACCGTAACGGTCAACGGGATTGTCTTGCCTTTCTCTGCAACCGCCGATGCCTTCACCGTATCCATCGCTGTCGAGGTCAGCGTAATAGCTGCCGCAGTAATTCGAGGTTCAACCAGACAGACCTGCGCACCTTTGGTACTAGATGAACTGGTGGATCCACCGCCGCCAGTGCTCAGCATAATATACTGGTAGTTTCCGGTATTTGCCTGTTTATCACCCGCCCACCAGGGCTCATTAGAGCCACTAGGCCAACCGTAAACGGTACCGACACCGCCTGAAACGCTAAGGTTATCGATAAATAATGTTTCCATGTCACTCTTCAGCGGTTGATACGCCTTATCGCAGCCTGTCGCACCTGCGATATCCGTATTTCCGGCGGTGACCAGCGGCCAGGCTTCGTTGTTATAGGTATACGTGCTGCTGTACGATGCCATTTCAGCGGCGAGCAGGGGGCGTCGGAAGGCAACACCTGCACTGTTGGTCGCAGTTTCCGGCATATGGCCCCAGTAGGCGGCTTTATCGGTATCTGGGCTGGTCACGACAGTAAATATCGCATCCAGCGCGGAGGTTGGCGTTGGATAAGTCCCTAATTTCGCCGTAATGGTGGTCTTAAGCCCCATAGCATCATCCTGACTCAAACTAAATGTTGCCGTACCGTCTGCCCCCGTCACGCCGCTATAGGTGCTGGCTTTAGTGCCCAGCACCGTGGCCGCAGGTGTTGGCGTGAGTTCTTCCAGTGCGAGATCGTCCGTCGCCCCTTTACTGTCAGAAGTCTTCACCAGCCCGCTGCGCGATACACCATCACCTCGAGAAAGGGTAAAGGCGGCATTCGCGGCAGGACTGCCATTAACATCTTTCACCGTGACGGTCAGCGGGATGGTCTCGCCTTTTTTCACCTTAGCGTACTGACTCGCAGCATCAAAAACGCTGGAGGTCAGTTCAATCGTTGCCGGCTGTGGCGCATGAGGCGTCGTTCGGCACGCTTGCATCTGCATCGTGGTCGACGACGTCGTTGCATTACTCGTACCCGTGCTTAAATTAAGACTTTGATATTGGCCTGTACTGGATAAGTCTACTGCCCACCAGTTTCTGCCCGACGACAGCGGCCAGCCGTAGGCGGTTTCCAGTTCGGTATTCGGGTATTTATTATACAGCGCCTGCAAATCGCTCAGCAGCGGTTGGTACGTAGGATCACATCCCGTTGCCCCTGCCGTTTGAGCTTGAACAGCCGTTGGATGCGCCCAATATTCATTGTTATTATTATAGAAACCTACGCCTGATGGGACTTCTGACTGTAATTTTGGACGCGTATAGGTGACGCCGTCCGGCCCTTCAACCGTCTCCGGCATATGGCCCCAGCGGAAAGCAGTATTGACGTCCGGACTGGTCAAGACGGTAAAGATACCGCCAACGCCCTCGGTCGAGACGTTGTTGTCCGCAAGCACCGCAAAGAATTCGGTTCTCAGCCCCGTCGTACTATCCTGGCTCACATTGAGCTGAACTTTACCGTTACTGTCCGTCGTGCCATACCAGTACGTTGGTGACGAGCTGTATTTCTGCGTTACAGCATCAGACGCTGGCGAAACCGGCTCTAGAAGGGTGTAGGATTCTGCAAGGGTGTCAATGATGGAGGAACCCGGTGCATTTCGAAAACTTGACGCCCCACGGTAAAATTTAATGCTTACTCCCGCCTGAGGCTGCCCAGCATTGTCGGTGACGTCAATCGTCAGAGGAATTATCTCCCCTTTTTTCACCTGGTAACCCGCTTTGTTCGCATCCCAAGGCAAGCTGGAGGTAAGCGAAATGTTCAGCGTTCTTGGCTCCACACGGCACAGTTGTAAGGTCGCTTGAGAACTCGCTTGTGTATTTTCACCCGAGAACAAGTTAACGCTTTGCGAGATTACACCGGTATGGGCAGCATTGACGATCAAATTGCCAGCTATCCACGGCAGCGAAGTGCTGCTGACCGGCAAGCCAAACTCGGTCATCAGCTCACCGTTCGGATGGTCACTTTGCAGCGTCGCCAGATCGCTCGCTGAGGCGGTGCTCATCTGGTCGCACTGTACTAAATAAGCCATGTTCGTTGTCGAGAACCAGACCTCACCGTCCCCGGTCAGCGAGTAAGCTGTTGTGTTGCTTGTCGACGAGAGTTCAGCGCGCAGCAGCGGACGTTTAAATTCAACGCCTTTGCTGTTGGTAAATGTCTCTGGCATATGACCCCAGTACTTCGCGATGCTGGTATCCGGGCTAGTAATTACCGTGAAGATGGCATTTTTACTGTCCGTTACCTGACTATCATCTGCCAGCGTTGCACTTATGGTTGTCTGTAAACCGGTGGTGCTATCCTGCGAAATGTTAAACGTCATGAGCCCCTGGGCATCAGTCTGCACGTACAGGTATTTTTGTTTGGTATCCAGTAGAGTACTGGCCTCGCCAGAAGAGATATCACTCAATGTGATATCGTCCGCGTTGTTAGTGGTATAAGTCACGTTCGCACGGGTTTTGGCATCGCTGCGGGTAATCTTCACCAACGCATTGCTTACCGGTAGCCCGGTTGTGTCGGTGACCATAACAGTCGCGGCAATCTTCTCGCCTTTTTTCACTTTCGCGATGCCCGTGGTTTCATCTGCATTGGCAAGTGTCAGCGTTAGCTTGCTGGCAAGCTGGCGCGGTGAGGCCAGGCAGGTTTGCATATAATATGTTGACTTACTGGTGGTGGATTTAATATCGCCACCGCTCAATAGATTGACTGCCGCATACTCTAACTGGCAGGCATCTTCAGACAGCACAGAATCACCGCTCCACCAGAACTGACTGTCGCTGATGGTGCCGTTATTACTCATCGGCCAACCGTTAATGTTACGCATTGCTCCATCAGGATAGCGGGAGTACAGCGTCTGCAAATTATCCGTTGTAGGCAGATAGCTGCGTCCGCAACCATTCGCGCCGCTCCATGCCTCACTAGCGGTAAACATCCCCCACGTTTCGCCTTTATCATAGCTACCGTTAGTCATCGTCACCGATTTTCCCACCGAGCTACCGGACTCACTCGCCAGTAACGGACGCTTATATACCAACCCGTTACTGTCGGTTACCGTTTCCGGCATATGGCCCCAGTAGTTGGCTTTTGCCGTATCCGGGCTAGTGATAACCGTAAATACCGTCGACAGGGATTGACTGGAACCAACTATATTTTCAATGGCAGCGTGTAGCGGGGTTTTAAAACCCGCACCGCTGTCCTGATTGATATCCAGCGTCACCGTCCCATCGTCTCCGGTGGCCGTGTAGTACTCAATGCCGCTATCAATGCCAGTACCCTGGTTAATCTGAATAGCTGCGGCTTCAGTCGCGTTAGCGTCCTGATTACTGCGACCCACGCTGTCACCGCGTGTAAAGATAACCGGCGTATTGCCTAGTGGGCGACCGCTGTCATCAAGAGTGGTAATCACAACCGGAATGGTTTCACCCACTTTCGCTTTAGCGAAACCGTCACTCTCTTTATAGAGCGTTGAGGTCAACGTCAGATGCGTTGCTGTAGAACGCGCATTCTGCAAACAGGAGAAATAGAGCTTTTCACTCCACAATTGCGACGTGATGCCGTTATCACGCAGGTTTAGCGATTTAACATAGCGATTATCGGTTGAGCGGCTAAGATCGGCGGTACTGTTTTGATAGTTTCTCTCGTCCAGTGGCCAGCCTTGTTGAGTATTGATAGCCCCGCCCGGCCACGCCGAATAGAGAGATTGCAAGTCTGCCAATGCCGGTAGAAAGGCCGCGCCACAAGCAGTAGAGATCGTGTGGAAATCTACGGTTCCCCAGCTTTCATTATTTTCCGTTACGCTACCCGCGGCAACACCGCTTGCCATTTCAGCCGACAGCTGTGGGCGTTTAAACACCGCACCGCTAGCTGCCGTCACGGTTTCCGGCATATGCCCCCACATCGTGGCTTTATCGCTATCTGGGCTGGTGACTACGGTAAAAATGGTATCGAGACTGTCGCTAATACCGGCGTTGTCATACAGTGCGGCGGTTATCGCGACTTTGGTTCCGTGGGTCTCTGGGCGGGTGACATTAATCGTTTTACTGCCATCCGCGCCGGTGATACCGCCAATTTTTGTCGCCGTGTCATTTAACGATTCACCATCAATCACCACCGGTGACACAATGCCATCACCGCTGCCGGCAATATGTTTAGTGCCCTGGCGGGTATAACCATCACCGCGACTCAGTACAAATGGCACACCTGGCAACGGATTACCGTTGGCATCTTTTACCGTCACCTTCAACGCCAACGTCTCGCCCTTTTTCACCTTCGTGGCTTGCAGGCTATCGCTCCACTGCGCTGGGGTAGCGGCCTCAATAGTGATAGTGGTCGCAACAGGGTTATCACTGGCAAGACAGGCAGTATAGACAGAAGCATTGCCGCTGGTCGCTTCCGCGCCGCTGGCAAGCGAAATCATTTTCCACGTGGTGGCGCTGGCAAACGTCGCTGACCAGTATGACTGAGAGACAGGCCAGCCTTGAGTACTGTGCATCGCTCCGTCGCTGTTGGCGTTATAAAGAACGCTAAGCTGATCGGCGCGCGGTAAGCGATTGACCGCGCAGCCCCCGGCTTGAGTGTTACCCGCCGCATCGCTATGCGTCACACGCGCCCAGGTTTCGTTATCTTCCACCAGAGTGCGCGTGGCGCTAACCTCTGTTGCCAGTTTAGGTCGCTCAAAAGTCAGGCCATCTGCGGTCACGGTATCCGCCATATGACCCCACATTTCTGCATCCGCCGTGTCCGGGCTGGTAGGGACCGTAAACTTCACGCTACGGGTTATTGGCGTTGTGATGAGTGAATTAACGGGAACGATAGTCAACTGAGTCAGCAGGCCAACGCCCTGTGGCTGTTCGATAATAAATGTCGCATTACCGCTGGCATCAGTCACTCCCTCGTACGTCATGGAGGCCTGAGATGAGCCAAACGACTCGCCCCCCATCACCAACGTGCCATCAGTCGCATCGGTATAACCGGTTGTCAGTCCGCTGCGGTTTTTTCCGTGCGCCATGGTAACGGTAAACGCCGCATTCGGAACCGCTATCCCGTTTAACGCATTGATCGAATGCACCGTCATGGTTATCTGCTCACCCACCTTCGCCACCGCCTGGCGCAGATTGGCATCACTATTCATCGATACTTCTAGCTGCGTGACCAACTCATTGCCTGAGCAGGTCAGATAGTTAGGTTCTGTCCCGCTAAACATCGCGTCAGTGCCGTTGGCCAGATTGACGTGTGCGGTTTGGCTACCGTCAGTATCAGCGGAAATATAGCTATGGCTAGCGGTTGGCCAACCATAAGTGGTTAGCATGGCGTTGCCGGAGTGTGCCGAATAGAGCGCATCCAGAATCACCTGCCCAGGTACTTGCCCTACACCACACTGCGCGGTCGCCGCCGTAACGGAATTAAAGGTGGCCCAGTCTTCATGATTCTCGACGGTTGAGCCAGTGTTTGCCGTGGCCTCACCGACTAACTGCGGACGCTTGTAGATATTGCCTGCCTCAACAACGCCCTGCATATGACCCCACATGCGTGCCTGCGCAACGTCCGGACTGGTCAACACGGTGAAGATGACGTTAGCCGTGGATTCGGTACCATCAGCGAGCACCACCCGCAGCGGTGTCAGAACGCCAGCACCATTGTCCTGCGTTAATTCCAGCGACAGCTGGCCGTTAGCGTCGGTAATGCCATGGTAATGATTCGGCGTACCGGAACCTTCAATGCCCACCAGCACCGGATTGTCATCCCAACCGTATTTCGCCCCCTCGGCCTTGGCCTCAGTATTGGTTTGCCCTTTACGGTTCTGTTCATCGCCAACATACAGGTCAAAGTAGCGGTAAGGCAGTGCAGCGCCCGTCTCTTTATCCGTAATCGAGACTCTCATGCTGATGGAGTCACCCACCGCCACTTTTGCTGCATTCAGTCCACTATCCATATTATCCAGCGTCAACGTTAGCGCTGGCGTAACATCCGGCGAGGCTTTATCAACACAGCTCACTACCGACGTTGTCGTATCGGGTTCTTCAACCACGCGGCGACTGAGCATATTGACACCCAGATGATTCGTCGCCAGCGTCCCGTCCGACGATGACCAGTACTCATTGGTACCCGCTACCGGCCAGCCCAGCTGGCTCACCAGGTCGCCGCGAGCAATTTTCAGCCCCATCAACTGACGGGCATCGGGTAAAATGTCGCAGTGCTTATCCGCACCACTCCAGTTGAACAGCGCCCAGCTTTCATTGTTCGCATTCACCACACCGCTTTCACCTTCAGCTTCTGCCGCCAGCTTAGGGCGAGTGAAGGTATAGGTTTCGCCATCAACCTCTGCGCCAGACGTTTCTGGCATATGGCCCCACATATTCGCGCTTGCGCTGTTCGGGCTGGTCAGGGTGGTGAAAATCACATCAACGCTGGCTTTCAAGGTGGAAGCGTTCGCCGGAGAGACCGTCAGCGGTGTTTTGACACCTGCACCATTGGCTTGGGTGATGACCACCGTCGCATTACCATTGGCATCGGTCGTGCCGTGATATTCCGTTGCGGTGGTGGTCAGTTCGGAGTTGCCAACGTGCACTGGAGCCGTGTTATTGACGATATTCTGGCGGTTAAGCGCATCGCCACGGGTTATCACAAACGCCGTATTACCTACCGCATTCCCCTGGCAGTCATGTGTAGTAATGGTCAGTGTGATGCTCTCACCAACTTTGACCCTGGCCGCTTTCAGCGTTTCATTGAAGTTATCTGCCGTCACTTCCACGGGCTCACCTACGGCGGCAGCAATCGTCACCGGGATTTTCTGATCTAATAGCGTGGTGGTGTTGCTAAAGGGGGTGCCGGTGATCGTTTGTAAATATAAAGCTGCTGGTGCAGAGGAGGCATCACTCTCGAGCTGCGGCCAGAGAACATAGTTTTTCCCGGCCATATTCTGCGCACAAAACGTTTGGTTGGCGACCGGCTGTGGGTTAAGCGGTTCATCCGGCGTTGCGGCATCGGCCCAGGTTAGGGTGACGACAGGCGCTTTGTCAGCCCAGCGAACGGGGGGCACCGCAAAAATATCACCTTCAGTATCAATAGGATTGACGATTTTCAGCGCACTGGCGGTATCGTCGGTGCTGAAATCACGCGGCATGGCGCTAAAATTAACGACGTGTGTTTCATCAGGGCTAAGCAGAATACTGCCCTGATAAACCGGGATCGTGACGCCATCGGCCAGCGGTACGGTTCCGTTGATAGCATCGGTTGAGGTGTTCATCTCCTGCCAGGTACCGCTTTTCAAGGCGGCGGACACCGGCGCCAAAAAGCCGCTGAATATCATCAGCACGAGCAATAAAAAGTGGGGAATTCTATCCCTGCGCAGACTGCCATCCATAAGCTATATCCACCTGTATTTTCTGTATATTCAACATCTTTTGCTTAGCCTTTAGCTAAGCAAAAGACGCGGAAAAGACCATCCCTTTGCAGGGATGGTCGGGTAAGTATTATTTGCGTTGATAATCGATAGACAGTCCGTAACCCTGCACGCCATCGTTGCCGAGGGTAACGCTGCCGCTTTCGCCGTTGTCGAAAGCGCTCTTCGCTTCGGCATTCGTAACTGGAACCACCAGATCGGTGTTGTTGTAGGTACTGCTGACAAGACCACCCGCCGCGCCCAGTTGCAGACTGTTGCCCGTAAATTTCCAGCGATAGTTATAGTCGCTGGTAACGTCTTCACCGGTATCGTACTTGCCGTTACTGTTTTTATCTTTCCACAGCAGAACTTGATAGGTGGTATTGGTTTTAAGTTTGGCGTCGGTGCCCAACAGGTTGGTATTCACACCAGACTCATGAATCACCACTTTCACATTTTCATCAACAACCGGACCTTCCGGAATATCGTCGTCATCTGCACCACCGCCCGCATTGGTGGAAAGATCGCCGAGCAGCAGTACGGTGGCAACGTTAGGATCGCCTGTCGTGGTGGTTGGCGTAATTTTGATCCCCAGATAATAGTCGGCATCATCGGCCTGAATGGTGTAACTGTCCTGCCCGGTTGTTCCGCTAATCTCGGCCGCATCCGAACCATCCTGGTTCTTTGAACGCACCCAAACCATCGTCGCTTTCGTGGCTGTATTGCTGGTGTCAAGGTCACCTTCGGTGTCGCCAATTGCCCAGTTAACGGTCACCTTATCATCCACGTGGAACTGCTTGTCACCCTCGCTTGCGCCCGTTCGGGTGCCGCGGTCGACAGTCACCGTCACGTGAGCTTTGTCGGTTTCCGCCACTTTATCCGCTGCACGAGTGATCCACGGTACCGTACCCTGAATCGTCCCTGTCGTGTCGGTGACAAACTGCCATTGGCCACTCTTAAGATTGCCATTGGCTGCCATGGCTGGAACAGAACAATATCCTGCGACCACCAGTGCCAGAGCGACCTTAGTTAGTCGACGTTTTACGATTTGCTGCATTAAGACTCTCCTTTTCTTTATGTTTCAGCGATTGGCCGCTCAGCCACTACGCTGTGCTATTTCTGGCTATACGAAACCCGTATGCCATATCCCTGAACGCCATCCTGGGCATTCGCGCCAAATTTCTGCGCGGCCTCTTTGTTGGTTGCAGGAAGTATCAGATCTTCATTACTGGTATTTGACTGCGCCCCGGTATGCCCTTGAGTGCTCTGTCCGGTAAATTCCCATTGGTAGTCGTACAGCGCCATTTCGTCTGCCGTGAGCTGCTCTGACATTTGAAAGGCACCGTCTTTGTTTTTATCGCGCCAGAGGAGGAAACGATAAGTATTGTTCAGCGTAGGATGGGTCTCTTTATTGTTGATAAGGTTGACTGGTTTAGAGACTTTGGTCTGATAAATCAGACTATTAAGCACTTCATCTGACCCGCCAACAAAGGTGATATCGACAAGATTGCTATCGCCATAAACGTCTTCCTTCGCCTTCCAGTGAAAGGTCCCCGCTAGCGTACTGGACAACGTAATCGTCCCCGCCTTTTCATTGCGCTCTGCCACGAATACGCACGGTTTCTCCGTTGTGCACGGCGCATTTGATAACGAGACCTTTTTGTCGTTGCTGTCATATAATTCCGGCGACATGGCTTCGTCAACCAGCGTATTTCCGTTACGGTCAGTCGAGTCGCCAAAAGAATCCGTCAGCAATACATCCATCACTACACCATCTTCACCATTAGCCTGCGCACTGGCCGAGTGGCTATGGTCGCTGCGATTGGTATCTGCGATGTTATCGACGATAAGCTCAATGCTACGATCCTGCTGCACGACAATGTCTACTACGCCAGAGTTCTGCCGATTTCCCTTTTCATCCTCCAGCGTCATCCGCACCTTCCAGCTATTCAGTGCGGTACGCTCGGCTTCAGTATCCGCATTGACCCACGCGGGCAGCACCAGATTCCAGCTGTTGTTATTGCCTTCTGTCAGCATGTTCGCTTGCACAACCGGCATCACCAAGGTGCGGTTGACGTTGTTTTTCGCCTGCCACGATGCCGCAATAATTTTGTAGTGATGGTTTATCAGCGCGTTGACGGTCCACTTACATTTTTCCAACCCTATCGCGGATTCAGGGGTATCCTGGATAACACATTCGGGATGCGTATTCGTGGCGTCAGCCTTGAGCCAAAGCGTCACGTCCAGGGGATCTTTTTCGCGATATTCAAGAACAATAAAATTATTACGCTCAACAAAATCATGGCGGCTGCCCATTAACGAGCGCTGAACTTTTACATTTTCAGGATCAAGCTGAGCAGCAATCGGTGCACCAAACTGGTAGGTCAGCGTTGCATTAACACTAAGATCGCGATTATCACCTGTCCCAGCTTTGTAATCGGCACCCACGGTGACCATCGGTACGGGCGTATAGTTCACTCCCAACGTTACGGCCTGAGGATTCTTTTGCAGGTTATCGCTGCCAAATAGCGCAACCTCATCGCCATAGTATTGTTCGTAAACTATTTTTCCGCCCAACTGCGGATAAAAAGGCAACCAGCTCTCAGCGCGAATATCCCAGCCGCGGGCTGGTCGTTCCTCATAGAATTCAAAATCCGGCGAATCTTTCCAGGTGGAAAGCGGATGATAATAATTACCGGATACTTTTAAATAATCAGCCCATGCTTCTACGCCTAATCCTAGACGACGATGACCACGCGTAAAATCATAATCATAAAAAGCATTACCCCCTAATAACCAATTATTAATATTCTGGCGGAGGCCAAAACCTATATTTCCTATTGTCCTGTCATCTTTACGCTGAGTGGACAACTGGCTAAAAAACAATGTCTTCTGGTTATCATATAAGGGAACGAAATAATCCAGCGATGATCCATCTAAATCGCCACGTTCACCGACCGAAAGATTGGTCCGTAACTTTCCGTACGGTGAAAGCACGCTATCAAGATAAGTTTGTGCTGAGGAGGTTACCTGATTTTGTAAGTAACTCTGGGCTTGAGACTTAAGCGCTTCGGGCGTTAAGTTACTGAAGTCCTGCATTGCAGAGCTAACAAGATAACTTCCACCGGACTCCGCTAATGCCTGCTTCCCACTTTTCTTTGCCTGTTGGGCATTTTTATCACTGCCCAGATCGGGCAGGCTATCTTCCTGTGATGACGATTCCTCATCCACAGAAACCTCGCCGGTTGCGCCGCACGCTGGCCCAGCAATAATATTGCTTAACAGTAATATTATACATACAATCCATTCACGCACGCTATATCCTTATAGCCAACGCCCACAAAACAGTCTTACGATGGATTATAGAGTGGTGAATAATAGATGCCAGAGCAGCTAACCTAAATAAATTCCTAAAAATTCAAAAGCAAGACACCGATACATAAAATGTTATTAGTAGACATATTAAGAAAAACAATAAGGGGTGTTGAAATAAAACACCCCTATTAATTACTTTATATTAATAATTTCAACCCGCTTCTTAGAAATAAGTCCGTGCCCGGACTGACAAAAATAATCTACCGCACCACAAGCTTTTAAAATTTCCAGTGGTTTATGACACTCAGGGCAGCGCATCTCAAGCTTGAAATCTTTCTGGCAGTGATCGCAATATGCGTGGTCACCCTGTACCTCGAGCGAGGCCTGGCAGGTTGGGCAAGTGAATTCCATGATGGCTCCTTAACGTAGTCTTATGCCGCTATTTTACCACGGCCTCAGGCTTCAGTGTGGCCCGCGTAGCGCCAGCTGAAGCTGTAACAAGCACTCCACCTCAGCAATACGCCGTTGGGTAAGTTTTTCCACTTCCTGTGGGGCCCGGACAAACAAGCTGTTAGCGCCAAAAATATGTTCGCCAAGACAATGGTCATAGATTGCTCCACTGCGCGTCCAACTAAGAGATTGATCGCCAGTTATCAGCTCCACACGTTCCCCCTTAGGGTAACGGCTCTGGCTAATTATCCGCCCATCACGCAAGTAGAGACTTATCCCCTTACGCTCTACCCCCGGCCCCGCGTACTTATTCAGCCACAGATTCACCGGGATACCACCCAGTTCTCCCTGTAAATGCGCCTCTCCTTCCGCGGTTTGGGTATCACCATAAACTATTGGCGTACCCAGCCGATCTTTTGCCATTGATACGGTCAGTTGCAAAGTGTCGTCTCCACCGAGATAGCGTACGGTTTCACGCATCATCGCCAGCACGTGAGTACCAGTATCCAGAATCACACCATCCGGGTGGCGCAACTGGCGTGTATCCGGCTCACCGGTGGCAAAATTGAGGGCAATAGGCTCACTTTCGGTATTAAACCCGCTAGGCTCCAGCAAAAAGCCATCAATACCGACAATATCGGCAGGTGTTGTGATGAGGGGCGCTATCTGCACGGAATGATCGGACAGCCAGCGTTTATCCATTTTCCCTAGTGCCAGACAAATCGCGCCATCTCGTGCCATCCAGTGATCCAGCGCCAGTACGCGTGGTGCATTTTCAGGCAGGGCCAAAAGCTTACGCAGGCGCTTTATCTGCATCAACGTCGCGACAACCGGTTTTTCCACAACAATTCGAGATATTCCAGATACCAATGCAGCTTCCAGTACCGGTAAATGTTGTAGTGAGGTGGTGGTGATACATAGCGTGTCGATGGGCTGCGCCAGCAGTGCGCTAAGAGATTCGCAGCGGGTGACGCCCGGTAGCGTTCGCTGGGGATGACTATCGTATCCCCAGCAGGAAGAAATCGGTAACGACAGTCGTTTAAGGGCGGGAAGCCAGGCAGTTTCAACCACCGCCCCCAGGCCGACAAATCCAATATTCATTTTCTCTGACTCACCATTAAGAAAAGAGCAGCAGAGAGGATTATGCGTGAAGCGCCATCATAAAGTCTTGTTCACAATGGCGCATTGCCTTAACGCACCGAGCGTAAGCGGTCGAAGCCTTCTGCCATATCGGTTTTCAGGTCATCCATATCTTCGAAACCAATTTGCACCCGTAGCGTTAAACCACCTGGCTGCCAGTCTGTCACGGTACGGTATTCCGCGCAGTTAAACGGAATAATCAGACTTTCAAAGCCGCCCCATGAGTATCCCATGCCAAAGATCCCCATGTTATCAAGCATTTTTGCCAATCCCGCTTTGGTATACTCAGGTTTCAGGACGATAGAAAACAGCCCCGAAGACCCTTTAAAATCTCGCTTCCAGATATCATGCCCCGGTGTTTCAGGCAGCGCCGGATGCAATACCTTCAGCACTTCCGGACGCATTTGTAGCCAGCGCGCCATTTCCAGACCACGTTTTTCGGCCTCTTTAAGCCGCAGATGCAAAGTACGCAGGCCACGCAACGCCAGGAAACAGTCTTCGGCACCTGGCAGCATAGCCATCAGGTCATACATTTCACGCAGCTTTGGCCACCACGCTTCATTCGCTGATACCAACCCCATCAGCAGGTCAGAATGGCCGCCAAGATATTTGGTTCCAGCTTCCAGCGCGATATCGCAACCATGTTCGTGAGCGCGGAAGAAAATCGGTGTCGCCCAAGTATTATCAATGATAGTGGTAACGCCGTGAGCTTTCGCCACCTTCGTCATCGCCGGAACATCCTGAATCTCAAAGCTTTGTGAGCCAGGAGATTCAAGAAACAGCGTGGTGGTATTGGGGCGAAACAGCGATTCAATCTCTGCGCCAATGCGCGGATCGTAATAAGTCGTCTCAATACCCATTTTCGCCAGCAGACCGGCACAAAAATTACGCGTTGGCCGGTACACACAGTCAGGCATCAGCAGGTGGTCGCCCGCTTTCAGGGTAGTCAGCAGTGCAAGTGCAATCGCTCCCAGACCGGATGGGGAAAGCACCGTGCCTGCCGCCCCTGCCAGTACACTCCAGGCATTTTCCAGGCTGGCGATAGTTGGCGTTCCCTTCGTGCCATAGTTGAACTGCGCCCGGTTATGTTCCAGATCGTCAACCGTCGGGAAAAGCACCGTGGAACCGCGATATATCGGTGCGTTCACAAAACCCGCTTGTTTGGATGCATCCCGCCCAAGCTGGGTAATTTGGGTACTGATATTGAAATCGGACGTGGAACGCTTGCTCATGACTTACCTCGCAGTAGGCTACTCATTACCCCATTGATTGAGGAACTCAGCGATGTCATCAATACGCTGGGCGTTGATACCGGCTTCCACCGCCATCTCTTGCTGTGCTTCTTCGCTGATCTCTTCGTTGTTCATTAAGCGCGTAATCAGTAGCTGGAAATAAAGCGCTAGCGCGTCGCGCTCTGACTCGTCAACCGGCTTTGCGGACTCCGTCGCGTATTCATCGGCGATATCATAGTATTTAAGTGGTACTTCGTTGCTCATGTATTACTTCCTGAGTTAGGGTCGATGTCAGCCAGATAATAACATTAAAAAGCCCGCTGGATGCGGGCTTGAGAGGAAATACAAAACTAGCGAACCATACAGATTCGTTATTTGCTTTTCTTGATATGGCGAATCAGACGCTGGCGTTTACGCATCTGCGTTGGCGTCAGCGTATTGCGTTTGTTCGCATACGGGTTCTCGCCTTCCTTGAACTGAATACGGATAGGTGTACCCATTACATCCAGCGATTTGCGGAAGTAGTTCATCAGATAGCGCTTGTAGGAATCCGGCAGATCTTTGACCTGGTTGCCGTGAATAACCACAATCGGCGGGTTGTAACCACCGGCGTGGGCATATTTCAGCTTCACGCGACGACCACGAACCAGAGGCGGCTGGTGATCTTCGGTCGCCATGGTCATGATACGGGTCAACATTGCCGTACCGACACGACGGGTGGAGCTATCATAAGCTTCACGGATAGATTCAAACAGATTACCCACGCCGCTGCCGTGCAGAGCGGAGATAAAGTGTACGCGAGCAAAATCGATGAAGCCCAGACGATAGTCCAGAGTCTCTTTAACCTGCTCTCTGACTTCCGAGCTCAGACCGTCCCACTTATTGACGACGATAACAAGTGAGCGCCCACTATTGAGGATAAAGCCCAACAGTGACAGGTCCTGGTCAGAGATACCTTCACGCGCATCAATGACCAGCAGGCAGACGTTAGAGTCCTCGATGGCCTGTAGGGTTTTGATAACGGAGAACTTCTCTACCGTCTCGGTCACTTTGCCGCGCTTACGCACACCCGCGGTGTCGATGAGAACGTATTCACGTTCATCACGTTCCATCGGGATATAGATGCTGTCGCGGGTGGTGCCTGGCATATCAAAGACCACAACGCGATCTTCGCCAAGAATACGGTTAGTTAGCGTTGACTTACCCACGTTCGGGCGACCGACGATAGCGATTTTGATCGGCAAATCCTGCGGGTTGAAGTCATCTTCTGGTTCTTCAACTTCACCGCCGTTCTGCTCGGCTTCAAACTTCGCCCAATACTCAGCGTCTTCGTCCACTTCTTCTGGCGGGTTGATATCATCAACGAACGGCAGCAAAGCGGTTTCCAGCAGCGTGGTCACGCCACGACCGTGAGAAGCGGCAATCGGGTGAATTTCACCCATGCCCAGCGACCAGAAATCAGCAACAGCCTGATCCGGGTCGATGCCGTCAGTTTTGTTCGCCACCAGGAAAGTAGGCTTCTGGCGCGAACGCAAGTGCTTGGCGATACCTTCGTCCGCAGGCATCAGCCCCGCACGTGCATCAACCATAAACAGCACAACATCGGCTTCTTCAATCGCCAGCAGCGACTGTTCCGCCATGCGTGTTTCCACGCCTTCTTCTGTGCCATCGATACCGCCGGTATCGATGCAGATAAACTCACGCCCTTCAACTTCAGCACGACCGTACTTACGGTCACGAGTCAGACCCGGGAAATCCGCAACCAGCGCATCACGAGTGCGCGTCAGGCGGTTAAAAAGCGTGGATTTTCCGACATTAGGGCGCCCGACAAGCGCGACCACAGGTACCATGTTAAAGCCTCATATACTCAAAATTTTGTCAAAATACAGAAATAGCAAACGGCCCCTGCCTAACAGGAGCCGTTCATTGCTGAAACTTCGCGGTCGTTAACGCGTAATCGCGTAAACGGTACCGTCTTTCGCCTGAATCAGCAGTTTACCGTCAGCCACTACGGGTTCCGTCAGGAAGCCGGAGCTATCTACCTTCTGCTGGGCCACAAAACGCCCATCATCCGGATTAGCCCAGTGCATGTAGCCTTCACTATCACCCACGACCAGACTGCCATTGTACAGTACCGGTGAGGTCAGCAGGCGGTGCAACAGATCGCTTTGCGTCCAAAGCGTTACGCCACCGTCGGTGGTCAACGCCAGAATACGGTCATTTTGATCGACGATATAGATACGGTTGCCGTCAACGATGAAGTCATTCACCGAGCCCAGCTCGCGTTTCCACATGATCTGGCCGCTGCGAAGATCCAGCGCCGTCAGGTTACCATTGTAGGCCAATGCGTAAACAACGCCATTAACAATAACCGGTGTGGTATCAACGTCACTCAGACGATCGATTTCAGTGGTGCCGGTAGCCTGAGAAATACGCTGCTGCCAGATAAGCTGGCCTTGCTGCATCAGGACTGCGCTCACACGACCGTTATCACCGCCAACAACCGCCGCACCGTAAGCAACAGCGGGAGCTGACTCGCCGCGCAGCGAAAGCGCTGGCATATCCAGATTCACCGTCCACTTCACGACGCCACTGTTTTCGTCCAACGCCTGCAGCTGGCCATTACTGGTGTGAACCAGAACCAGACCATCGCTCGAGGTTGGGCGAGACAAGACTTCACCTGCAGCGGTAGTCTGCCAGACGATGGAACCATCGCCTGCATCCAGCGCGTAAACCTGCGCCTTTTCGCTACCGACATAAACGTGACCGCCGGCAATCGTCAGGCCGCCGGAAAGCAGCGCTGATTTATGACCAAACCAACCGTCTTTTTCCGCAAGATTCACGGACCAGATTTCTTTCCCGTCATCGGCGTTAACAGCCTTCACGGTACCTTTACGGTCAGCCGCGTAAACCACGCTATCCGCATAAGCCGGATGCAGGTTAGAGTAGAAATCGCCGATACCGCTACCGACAGAAACATCCCACGCGGTAGATGGCGTGAACTGATTTTCCACCGTTGGCAGCGGGGACATTTTCACAACGTCTTCTTCGCCGCTAAACAGCGAGCAACCACTCAAAAGAGTGACAGAAAGCAGTCCAGGCAAAAGTAATTTACGCAATTGCATCGGGTCCCTCTCAGATGGACAAATTATTAATTTTCATGCGCATCATTTCGCTCAGCGCCGGTGATGCATCGCTCTTAGCGCCAGCTTCCCACGCTGAACGAGCACCCTGTTTGTCACCTTTACTGAGCAGGATTTCCCCGCGTAAATCAGCAACAATAGCCGTCCAGCCTTCGCCTTTCACACCTTCCAGTGTTTTCAGCGCCACGTCAGCCTGCTTCATTTGCAGTTGAACGCGCGCCAGACGCAGACTCAGTACGGATTTTAAATTTTCATCTGACGCCGCGGTCAGCCCTTGCTGCAGCTGTTTTTCGGCTTGTGCCAGATCGTTTTTATCAACAAAAGCCTGTGCCAGTTCCAGAGATGCAAACGCCCCGTAGGTGTTTTTCGTCTCGGCTGCAAATTTCTGTGCAGAGGCCAGCGCTTCTGGTTTCCCTGAACTAAGAGAAGAAACGGCATTTTCATACGCCGCGGAAGAATCCCGGGCAGAGTCTACCTGATGAGAATTCCAGTAACGCCAGCCAACCAGCGCACCGATCCCCAAAATCACCCCAACGGCCAGCGCTTTACCATTTTCGGCAAAGAAGCGTTTAATCGCGTCAACCTGCTCGTCTTCGTTATTGTAAATTTCCACGCAGCCCTTCTCCTGATAATAATGTTCTGGCGATTAACCCAGAATAGTGCGCAAATGCGCGGCAACGCCTTCCTGCGTTACGGTTGTCTGCTCACCAGAGCGCAAGTCCTTCACGACAACAGTGGCTTGTTCAACCTCTGACTCACCCAATACCAGGGCAACGCGAGCGCCCCATTTATCAGCACGTGCAAACTGCTTCTTAAAGTTGCCGCCGCCGTGGTTGGTCATCAGCTTCACGCCTGGTAATGCATCACGCACCTGCTCTGCCAGACGCATTGCCGCTGACTGAGTATCGGTGCCTGAGGCAACCAGGTATATATCGACAACAGGATCTGCTTTAAATTCCGGATTAACTGCCTGAACTAACAAAACAAGTCGTTCCAGGCCCATAGCAAAGCCGACGGCTGGGGTCGCGCGACCGCCCAGTTGCTCAACCAGACCATCATAACGACCACCCGCGCACACGGTACCCTGCGAGCCGAGGCTGCTGGTTACCCACTCGAAAACGGTGCGGTTGTAGTAATCCAGACCGCGAACCAGACGCTGGTTCACGGTGTAAGCAATACCGGCGGCATCAAGCTGTGCACACAGGCCAGCAAAGTGCTCACGGGACTCTTCGTCCAGATAATCACCCAGCGTCGGCGCGTCATTCAACAGCGCCTGAACGTCAGGATTTTTAGAGTCCAGTACGCGCAGTGGATTGCTGTACATACGGCGTTTGCAGTCTTCATCCAGCACTTCAACGTGCTGTTCAAGGAAGGCCACCAGCGCATCGCGATAGTTAGCGCGAGCGTCAAGAGAACCGATGGAGTTCAGCTCTAAATTAACGTGTTCAGCCATACCCAGCGCACGCCACCAGCGAGCGGTCAGCATAATCAGTTCGGCATCAATATCGGGCCCTTGCAGACCAAATACTTCGACACCCAGCTGATGGAACTGGCGATAACGTCCTTTCTGCGGACGTTCGTGGCGGAACATCGGCCCGATGTACCACAGACGCTGCTCCTGATTGTACAGAAGACCATGTTCGATGCCGGCGCGTACGCAGCCCGCAGTACCTTCAGGACGCAGCGTCAGGCTATCGCCGTTGCGGTCTTCAAAGGTATACATCTCTTTTTCAACCACGTCGGTAACTTCACCGATAGCGCGTTTGAATAACGGGGTCTGCTCTACAATCGGCAAACGAATTTCGCTGTAACCGTAGCTGCCGAGCACTTGTTTGAGTGTGCCTTCAATGCGCTGCCAGATGGCGGTTTCGCCAGGCAGATAATCGTTCATGCCGCGAATGGCTTGAATGTTTTTTGCCACGTTAATTCTCTTTATATATAAAAATGAACCCTCGACACCAGAGTGCCAGCGGGTTCAATCATACACGGGAAGCACACCGCTTCCCATCTCGTTATTTTTCAACCTGCTGAACGTCGATACGTCGCGCTGCATCCAGTACCGAGGCTTTCGCACGGATCCTGGCTTCAAGCTGGCTAATCATATCGTCATTGTCCAGGCGGTCTTTGCGGACGCCATCTTCATACAGGCCACTTTTCTTGTTACCACCTGTAACGCCCAGCGTCGACACCAGCGCTTCGCCAGGGCCGTTCACCACGCATCCAATGATCGAAATATCCATTGGGGTGATGATATCTTCCAGACGCTGTTCCAGCGCATTCACCGTACCGATAACGTCAAATTCCTGACGAGAACAGGTCGGACAGGCGATAAAGTTGATTCCGCGCGCGCGAATACGCAGCGATTTCAGAATATCGAAGCCAACTTTAATCTCTTCAACCGGATCTGCCGCCAGCGACACGCGAAGTGTATCGCCGATACCTTCAGAAAGCAGCAGGCCAAGGCCGATTGCGGACTTCACGGAGCCGCTACGCAGGCCGCCTGCTTCGGTGATCCCCAGATGCAGCGGCTGATCGATTTTTGCCGCCAGCAGACGATAGGACTCAACTGCCAGGAAAACATCAGACGCTTTTACGCTGACCTTGAACTGATCGAAGTTCAGACGATCGAGATGATCGACATGACGCATAGCCGATTCCAGCAGCGCCTGCGGCGTCGGTTCACCGTATTTTTCCTGAAGATCTTTCTCCAGCGACCCGGCGTTAACGCCGATACGGATTGGAATATTTTTATCGCGTGCGCAGTCAACAACCATGCGAATACGTTCTTCACTGCCGATATTGCCCGGGTTAATACGCAGGCAATCAACGCCATATTCCGCCACCTTCAGCGCAATACGGTAATCAAAGTGGATATCGGCGACCAGCGGGACATTAACCTGCTGTTTGATGAGTTTGAAGGCTTCTGCGGCGTCCATCGTCGGCACAGATACACGAACGATATCTGCCCCTACGCGCTCTAACGCTTTGATTTGATTAACCGTCGCTTCAACATCCGTTGTACGCGTGTTGGTCATTGACTGTACGGCGATAGGAGCCCCATCGCCGATCGGCACGTTCCCAACGTAAATGCGTGTGGATTTTCTACGTTGAATAGGAGCCTGGTTATGCATGAAAAATCTCCCGCATTACGCGTCTGTTATTGTGCTGGTGATTGTTCAGCACTTACCGTCAGGCGCGCAACCTGGTTAGTTCTGATAAAACGACTCAGGTCGACAGGTTTACCCTGGTATTCGATCTGTACTGCAGCCGGCGCACCAATTTTCAGTTTATAAGGTGCCTGACCGCTCAGATTCAGATTACCACCTTTACGCTGCAGGCCGCTGAACAGTTTCTTGCCGGTCGCGTCTGTCACTTCAAGCCAGCAGTCGGCGGAGAAGTTCATCACCAACGCGTTAGCGTCAGCCACTGGCGCAGCCGTTTGTGCCGGGTCAGTTGGCAGCGGAGCAGCGGTTTGCGGAGCTGGAGTGGTCTGTGCTGCGGTATCGTCAACGTTAGCTTGTGACGGTGATACCACGGCAGCGTTATTCTGTGCAGTTTCTGCAGGCGCAGAAGTCGCTACAGGTGCTTCAGTGCTGGTCTGTGCAGAGACAGCCGAATCGGCCGTCGCTGGGGTAGTAGACGTGGCGTCAGTCCCGGTATTCAGCGGGATATTTTGCGAGTCGCTGCCGTTCGCCTTCAGTTCAACTGAAGATTGATCGGCCATGGTGGAGATCTCTTCCTGCTGTGCTTTGTGGTTTTGCCACCACCAGGCGACGGTTAAACCGACCACCACGAACAGTACAAGCCAGGTAAAGCTCATCAGCCAACCATCGCGTTTCTTACGGCGCTTGCCTAAAGAGAAGCTCTGCATCGGTGCGACTTTTGCCGCTCTTACCGGTGCCTGCTTTTCCATCATCGGCAGCAGTTCTTCTTCCGGAATATGAACGAGGCGAGCATAGGAACGGATATAACCACGCAAGAATGTTGAAGCGAGTTCAGCAGGTGCCTTATCTTCTTCAATATCACGAACGGTGGAAACCTTCAGGCACAAGCGTTCTGCAACGGCTTGCTGACTGAGTCCGAGTTGTTCACGGGCATTACGCAAACGGATACCCGTAGTTTGTGCTGCTGATTGGTCGTGATTGGTTTCAGTATTCATTCGCTACAACTGCTGATTCGTGAAATTTAAGATTCTGATGTGAAACGATGTTCACACCGCGAAACATCCGGTCCTGTGATAATACAGACAGCCTCTGCCTGGTCATACCCTACACCAAAACAGCGCTAAAAGCCGTATTTACCCTGTTCTGGCAACGCTACATACTGCCTCAATACTTGAGGAAACGCACCGTAATTATTAACCAGATCAGTACGTTTCGCCTAATCCTTAAGCACTTAACGCTGCGCGCGCCATTTCCGGCGCGCGCGATGCATCATGACAACTCTTTCACCGAGATAGATTCACCCTGCATACGTTTACGCAGAGTACGCTTGGTGCGGTCAATAACATCACCGGCCAACTGCCCACAGGCGGCATCAATATCATCGCCGCGCGTTTTACGAACGATGGTGGTGAAACCATAGCTCATTAACACTTTGCAGAAACGATCGATACGGCTGTTGGAGCTACGACCATACGGTGCGCCCGGGAACGGGTTCCATGGGATCAGGTTAATCTTACACGGCGTATCTTTCAGTAGCTCAGCCAGCTCATGCGCATGCTCGGTACCGTCATTAACGTGATCTAACATCACGTACTCGATGGTGACACGACCCTGGTTGGCGTTAGATTTCGAAATGTAGCCACGTACTGATTCCAGGAACGTAGCGATATTGTACTTTTTGTTGATCGGTACAATTTCGTCACGAATGGTATCGTTTGGTGCATGTAAAGAGATTGCCAGCGCCACATCAATCATATCGCCCAGCTTATCCAGCGCAGGCACGACGCCTGAAGTCGACAGGGTCACGCGGCGTTTAGACAGACCAAAACCGAAATCATCGAGCATGATTTCCATCGCCGGAACCACGTTAGTCAGGTTAAGCAGCGGCTCGCCCATACCCATCATCACCACGTTGGTGATAGGACGTACGCCGGTGGCTTTCACTGCGCCAACAATTTTCGCCGCGCGCCAAACCTGGCCGATAATTTCCGACACTCGCAGGTTACGGTTAAAGCCCTGCTGCGCCGTAGAGCAGAATTTACACTCTAAAGCACAACCAACCTGTGAAGAGACACACAGGGTTGCACGATCGTCTTCCGGGATATACACGGTTTCAACGCGCTGATCGCCTACGGCAATCGCCCATTTGATGGTGCCGTCAGAAGAACGCTGCTCTTCCACCACTTCCGGGGCGCGAATTTCAGCGACTTGCTTAAGTTTGTTGCGCAGGACTTTGTTGATATCGGTCATATCATCGAAGTCATCGCTGCAATAGTGGTACATCCACTTCATCACCTGGTCGGCGCGGAAGGGTTTTTCGCCTAAGTCTTTA
Source organism: Kluyvera intermedia (assembly GCF_034424175.1). Lineage (NCBI taxonomy): Bacteria > Pseudomonadati > Pseudomonadota > Gammaproteobacteria > Enterobacterales > Enterobacteriaceae > Kluyvera > Kluyvera intermedia. The sequence continues at coordinate 1,385,692 of NZ_CP139986.1, read as the reverse complement.
AAAAACTCGCGCATCTGCGGACGGCTAAGATCCAGCAGGTTAATTTTTCCATCTTTATTGGGAACCGCCGGGATGGCGCTCTCAGGCGTGACAATTTGTTCAGACATTTTTTTATTCCGGCCTCGTTGTTACACGTTATGGCCCCTGGAGGGTGGATTGATAAAAAGAAGCGCCCCAGGAAAGCGGTCTGCTCGTCCGGGGGCGCTGCATTGTACAAATTCTGGCGCATGGATGCCACGTCTGCACGCGGCATTCATTAAATAAAGTGTAAACGTGCCCTTAGCGGGTACGTGGGCACACTTCACCTTCAGCGAAGAAGAACGCGATTTCACGGGCTGCAGATTCAACGGAATCAGAACCATGGGTGCCGTTTTCGGTGAAGCTATCTGCGTAATCAGCACGCAGAGTGCCTGCCAGCGCGTTGTCTGGGTTAGTTGCGCCCAGCAGGTCACGGTGACGCTGAACGGCGTTTTCGCCTTCCAGTACGGAAACCACGATTGGGCCGGAGGTCATGAATTCAACCAGACCGTCGAAGAATGGACGACCATCGTGCTCAGCGTAGAAACCGCGAGCCTGTTCAACGGTCAGGTGCAGCATTTTGGTGCCGACGATTTTGAACCCTGCTGCTTCAAAGCGAGCAAAGATGCTACCAATAACGTTTTTTGCCACCGCGTTTGGCTTGATGATGGAAAAAGTACGTTCAATTGCCATGATTACCTCTAATAATAAAATTTGTTCTGTTGTCGTGCGTACAGGTGTCGTGCATACAGAGAGTACAGTTGTATGACCTGGCGCGGATTATAATGACCCGTTGCGTCGTTGCCTATGGATGAAGGTAACATTTTTTTAAAATAAGACACTTTTAAGCAACACAATATGTAACAAATCAGTTTAAACACCGTGTACCGTCTTTTGCCGGGTGGCACTACGCTTACCCGACCTATATTTATACCACCCAGTAGAACTGATAAACGCAGCGCCATCGGGCAAAACCGCTCACTGCAACGTAAAGTTAACCACCGCCGTCTGCCCCGCATCATCCATCACCACCAGTTGATACATGCCAGATTTCTCAAGCGTCAGTGCCAGATTTTCTCCAGCACCCTTTTGTGGCTCGCCGTTAAGGAACCACCAGCGCTGTCCATCACCTCCGTTGGCCAAAAGCACAACCCTCGCTCCCGATTCCCCAGGCAGCCGGCGGATGACAGCGTTATCGCGAATCCCTGAAATCATCAAAGGCGCAGTATTCTGGAACTGCCTCGGGGGACAAACCGCCGAAACCGCTGGCAGCCGCGCTGACCGGCGTTCCCCCACGGGAAGCCACGGTTCCAGCGGCAGCGGCCAAACGTCAATCATCGCCTCGCGGGCATCCGGGCAATCCGCTGCCACCCGCTTCCCAGAGCCATCAAGCCAAATCGGGAAGCGAATCCCCCGCATGCCTTCTTGCTCCGGCAACAGCATGGTCGGCGGCAGAGTATTATCCAGCACCCAGGTTGCCAGCCGACGGCGGCAATTGCTGTCACCTGCGGCTAAGGGCTGACCTCCGGGCCAGCAAATCTCTGCCCGGCTCACCGACGCAGGACGCGGATCCCGGTCTTTCTGATGACGCGAGTTTCTTGAGAGCAACAGGTTATTGACCTGATTCAAAAGCGGTATCGCGCTGGCAAAACCAAACTGCCCGGCCACCGGCGTTCCGTCCGGGCGGCCAACCCAAATACCGATGCTGTAGCGGGCGTTCACGCCAATCGCCAGGGCATCGCGGTAGCCGTAGCTGGTGCCCGTTTTCCACGCCAGCGGCACCACCTGAGATAATGCGGCATCCGGCAACGGCTGGGCTTCTCCCGCCAGAATTCGGCGGATAATCCATGCTGAACCTGGCGAAAGCAGCGGCCGCTCAACCAGTGGATCGCTTGCCAGCATCCGCAGCGTCCCGACTTTACCGTGACGCGCCAAAGCGCTGTACGCGGCGGTAATATCAGCCAGACGTGCGCCCGCGCCGCCAAGAATCAGTGACAAATTGGGTTCCGCACCCGCTGGCAGAATCAGCGGTAACCCCGCATTACGCAGGCGGGCGGCAAATTGTTTCGGCCCATAAGCATCGAGCACCTGTACTGCCGGAAGATTTAGCGAACGCACTAACGCTTCGCTCATGCTCACCGGGCCGTGGAAACCGCTGTCGAAATTGCCGGGACGATAATCGCCCACCCGGCGCGGGACGTCCTGAAGGAGAGACGCCGGATGAATGAATGCGCTATCGAGCGCCATGCCGTACAGGAACGGTTTTAATACTGAGCCCGGCGAGCGAATAGCCGTTACCATATCAACATGACCAAAACGGCTGTCATCGGCAATATCCACTGAACCGACCCATCCGCGAACTTTCATATCGTGGTTATCGACCACCACCATCGCCAGCGAGGTTCGAGGCGGTAAGCGTGATTTCCAGTTCAGCGCCAAATCTTCGAGCTGGCGCTGCAACCCGGCATCCAAGGTAGTGACGATTTTCTCATCCTTGCTGCGCGCCAGCATCTGTCGTGAAAACAGCGGCGCTAACTGCGGCATCTGGCGCGGGAACAGCCATACGGCTTCCTCTTTCGCCTCTTTCACCGCGCCAGCAGGCCAGACATGCTGAGTAAGCATGCGATCGAGAACTTTGTTGCGCGCAGCCTGCGCTCTTTCAGGCCAGCGGTCGGGTCGTAAGCGACTCGGGGCCTGCGGTAATACGGCCAGTAACGCAGCGTCAGCGTAGCTCAGTTGCGCCGGTGGTTTGCCAAGATAGGCCCAGCTCGCCGCACCGATGCCCTGCAACGTACCGCCGAACGGCGCTCGGTTAAGGTAGAGTGTGAGAATATCGCGTTTAGAAAGATGCCACTCAAGCTGGAAAGCGCGCCACAGCTGGCGCACCTTGCCTGCGAAGGTACGGGAATGCGGATCCAACAGGCGTGCCACCTGCATGGTGAGGGTACTGCCGCCCGACACGACCCGGCCAGCAGTTAAATCCTGCCAAGCGGCTCGCGCGATAGAAAATGGGTTCACGCCAGGGTGATCCCAGAACCAGCGGTCTTCATACTGGATCAGCGCTTCAAGGTAACGCGGTGATACCTCTTCGATCGTCACCGGATAGCGCCAGATTCCATCAGCATCGGCAAAACGCCATAGTGGGCTACCGTCTTGCGCCACCACCACGCGTGCGGGGGTGACTTCATGCAGGGGGAGTGGCCAGAGCCTATCGGCCAGCACAATACCCACAAACAGAATAACAACAGCCCCGGCCAGCCAGCGCCAGCAGGGGCGTTTTCGCCTGCAAAAATGCATCTTACGGCACGACAATCAACATATCGCCCGAAGCGCTCGTCGCTCGCCAGCTCGGTACATACATCGATTCAACCTGCGACGGCGGCACCTGATAGGCGCCCGGCATCACCGCACGCGCCAGATACACCAGCGTCACCGGTTGGTTGGCATTCAAGGCCACCGCAGCAACAAAGCGATCGTCACGGAATTCCATATGCTGAATATCCGCCTGCTGCATTTGGTTTAGCCACTCTTGTACTTCACCGCCGTTGTCTTGCAGGTTAGCGCTACTATTCGCCAGGTTCTGGTTTTCCAGCTCCAGACCTGCGGGCAGCATATCCACCACCAGTGCATCCGGTACGTTCTGGCTGGCTTTGACGTCAAGTTTTACCAGAACCAAATCGCCACTGCGCAGCGAAGACAACGATTTGCTTTCACCATCAGTACCAAAGAACTGACGTTCGATATGCAAAACGTTGCTTGATGCTGCCGGGGCGCTCTCTGGATAACCAGCACTGTCCAGACGCAGCCACAGCGGGTGTTCACCAGTGTTTGTCACGTTAAGGGCAGCCAGCTGTTCACCATTCAGGTTTTGCGTCAGCGATTTGTCGCCTTGCAGCGGTTGGCTTGAAAGCGTGGTTTGCGCCGTCCAGTTACCCGGCAGACTCAGGACACTTTTTGCCGCCAGGAATAACGCATTGTTTTCCTGGGTCGACAGCCAGCGTTCGCCAAAAGCTTCCTCAGAGAGGGTTTGCAGCAGCGCATTCTGAGCATCAGGCAGGAGTTTGTTTTCTTCCAGCAGCGAAAGCATCAGGGCATGGTCGCGCAGATCGCTACCGTAGTCCGCCAGCCAGCGCGTTTGGTCTGAACGTTTGGTAGTCAGCGCTAACTGAAGCGCTTGTTCGCTGCGCGGAGCATCGCCCATCGCCTTCAGTGCAATACCCAACTGCATCAGCGGCAGGCCGGAGCGCACCTGACTACGGCGTTCCCACAATTCACGCAACGCACCCAATGGGGCTTTTTGCTGACGTGCCAGCACCAGTCCCGCATAAGCCTGAATAGCGAAGCGGCTGGCAGCGGTATCATCGGTATAGCGCACGCTCATCAACCCCGGCTCTTGCAGGTAGCGCAGCATCCGGTTGTTGCCTTTGTTAATCGCCTCGGCTGGGACGCTGTAGCCCTGTTCCCCTGCTCGTACCAGGAAGTCCATGACGTAGGCCGTCAACCAGTACTCTTCCGATCCTTCTTTGTCCCACAGGGCAAACCCGACGTTATCTTTTTGCATTTGCAGCAGGCGCGAGATACCTATATCAACCGCTGCACGACGTTTGTCATCACTATCGCCCGCAATGCCCAGCGCCTTAAGCTGCTCGGCATTGGTATAAAGCTGCGGGAAGAGTCCGCTTGCCGTCTGCTCCAGACAACCATACGGATAGGCTTTCAGTTCGCGAATATAGCGCGCCAGATTAAGCGGCGGTTTGCCGCTTAACAGCAGTTGCCCTTGCAGCGTCACCGGTGAGAATGATGCATTTAGATTCGGCGGAACGCTCCAGCTTTCACCCGGCTGAAGCACCGCGCCGTTATTTACCGTCTGCGCCGGGAAGGCCGGACGGACGCCGATTTTCCATGACTTTTGCATCTCTGCCAGCGTTTCACCCGGCAGCGTCATGCCTGACACGGTGACATTAATATCGCCATCGCCATACCCTTCGCCTGCGCTTACCGGCACAAACAGCGTGCTACGGACGCCCGGCTCCAGTTTTAATGGCGCGGGCTGCGCGCTTTTCAACTGAATCAGGCCGCCGGTGGCAATTTTCACGTTCAGCGTCTGCGGTTGGCCTGTGAGGTTGGTGACATCAAGCGTCAGACGAGCACTGTCGCCGCTTGCCATAAAGCGCGGCATGTTCAATTCCGCCACCACCGGTGCGGCCACTATCACTTTCGATTCAGCGCTGCCGAAGTCTTCCGCCGTCCACGCCTGCGCCATGACGCGCAGTTCGCCGTTAAAGTCCCCGATAGGCATGGTGATGATGCCTTCACCGTTTTCATCAAGCACCACCGGCTGCGCCTGCTGGGCAATAATGGTGACGTGGTTAACCGGCGGTTTACCGCCGCGATTGAGTTCATCGCCATCACCACCGAAGCGTAGGCTGGCAAGACGCCCCTGCCCTTCGATGACCTGGCCATAAATATCATAGATATCCGCACCGTAACGTTTCTGGCCAAAGAAGGCTTCCCACGGATCCGGCGTGGTGTAGTCGGTAATATTCAGCACACCGCTATCCACCGCAGAGAGCAGAACGTTCACCTGTTTTGGTGCCGCTCCCTCTTTACGATTGACCTTCACTTTGACGGTCAGCGGCTGATTCGGGCGCATTTTCTGCGGGCTATCCAGCGCGATATTCAGTCGACGTTGCTCATCGCCCAGCGGCAGATGCAGGACACCTACCGCCCGTTTTGGTGTCGCCGAGCGGGATTTATCACCCGGACGCACTACCAGCGTGCTCAGATAAAGGTCATGGCGGTTCCAGCTTTTATCCACCGGGATGGAGAGATCCATCCCCTGTGCTGGCACATCAATTTCCTGCCACCACAGCGGTCCCTCGCTGGATTCGACCATCGCATAACCTTTGCCCGCAGCGGGTGCCGCTACATGCAGTTTGATAGTATCGCCCGGCTGATAATTCGGTTTATCGAGCTTTAAAGTTACACGGTCAGGGCGCGCCGCGCCGGTGCCGTCACTGTTATCCTGCCAGCTATAGCCTGCCCAGAAACGCACGCTGCTGACCGCTTCGTTTGGCGCTTTCACTTCCAGGCGATAGGCGCCCCATTCCACCGGGAAGCTAACTTTTCCGGTTTCATCCGCTTTCAGATCCAGCGATTCTTCTCCCTCCACCAGATCTTTTTGATCAAAGCGAGATTGCCAACCGTCGCCTTCCGACCAGTTCCAGTAGTAATCACGGCGCTCACGGATAAGCTTGACCTGCAAACCTGAAACCGCCTTTTTCTCACCCTGCGCGTTGCTGTAAACAATATCGAACGCTGCCTGGCTGTTTTCTTCAACGATAGGTTGATTAACCGTGGTATCGGTACGGTAGTCATAGACCGCTTTGCTAGCAAACTGAGGGCGTACGCCCGGCAGCTCAGCAGCAGGCCAGATAGCCTGAACCGCACGACGCGTAACCGGCCGACCGCCAGACTCCAGCAGGCTAGCCTGGAGAATCACCTGTAATGGAGAATGCGTTTCCTGCCACTGGCTGGCAGTGGTAACCTCGGTACGACCTTTTGCATCAAGCTTCAGGTCCATCTCATCGAGGCTGCGGGTCATATTTTCCTGAGCAATATCACCAAACTGGAAGCCCGGTAGTGCCGCTACCGCGTCGCGTAGCGGACGTAAGAACAGCTTACCTTGCAGGCTATTACCGTTGGCAGGCGCGCCGTAAAGGTAGTAACCGACCACATCAAATTTCACGTCATCCGCCGGAGAGAGCGGCGTCGCCTTTGGCGTCAGATTGAGGGCCATGCGCTCGGGCATAAAATCCTCGACCTGGAAATCCCATTCCTGCGGCTGGTTATCGCCGGTGTTAGCGCGAATGTGCCACATGCCGGTTGCTGCGCCGCTGTCCAGTGGATAGGTCAGTTGATACAGACCATTAACCGGTTTGCTGACCAGGCTGCGGATAACCGTACCGTCCGGCTTGACGACCTCCAGTTTCACCGGCTGCTCAGCCAGCGGCTTGCCGTCGCTGTCGCGCAGCAGACCGTTTAAAATCACCGTTTCGCCCGGACGATAGAGATCGCGCGGGCCGAACATAAAGAACTGCTTGCTGTAGCCCGGCGAACCGGCGATATCAAACTCGGCCAGATCAAGCGCGGGCTGTTTGAGGTCGAGTAAGGTTGTCTGCCCATCTTTGCGTGCCAACAGCAGCGCCGCGTCCTTATCGGATTGCAGGGTGGTATGCCCTTTCGCATCGCTGGTAGCCTGCGCCAGAGTTTGCCCTTTACTGTTGATGAGCGTCAGCTCCACCGCCGACTGCGCAGCGCCGTTTTCCAGGCTCTGGGTAAACACATCCAGTTGATTGTGATAACGGTGGAGCGACACGCCAACGTCACTGAGGGTAAACAGCGTCGCGGCATTGCTGTAGCTATACTGCCCCGCCGGATTCATCACGGCGATATAAACGCCGGATTGCTGCAACGGCGTAATGTCTTTTAGCGGTAACAACAATTTTTCGCGGGTGTTACGTGCCGGGTTGAGGTCAAAGCGCCCGGTATACACCAGGTCCGCCATTTTCAGCAGCTCATCTGACTCCCAGTTGCTTAGCGAACTGCGGTATTCCCATTGGCTGACAAATGACGCCAGCGCTTCAGGCTTCACGCGGAAGAAATTAACGTCCACGTGCGGTACGTTAAGCGCCATCACCGGCAGCCCTTCAATGACCTTGCCTGGTAAGAGCGAGCCTCGGCTGGCAAAACCCACGCTCGGCGCAATATCTCGGGTGGTCAGCGTTTTTTCAACGCTCGTTCCGAAGGTGGCTTTATTGAGCGCCAGTAGCGCGGGTTCAACGGTCACAATCAGGTCACGTTTTGGCTCAAGATGCCGCAGACGCAGCTCTTTCAGGTTCGGTGCCAGTTCCCAGGCGCCATCGACCTTGCCGCTTTTTTTATCCACCAGATGGACGCTTTTACTGAAGTCTTGTTCAGGATCAAGCGGGATGGAGAAGGTCAGCACCAGCGTGGCCGCGCCGTCCAACTGGACTTCCGAGGCATCAAGCAAAGAGAGCGTTTTGCCCTGACTTTGCTGGGCGAGTTTTTGAAGTCGGGCGGGATCCGCTTTTGGCGCAGCGCTATCCGTTTTGGTCGGCGTTGCAGGCACGGCGGTCTTGTCGTCGTTATTATTGTCGCATCCAGCCAGCGTGAACGTCATCGCCAGCGCGAGGGCCAGCGTTGCTAAACGAAAGGGTTTCATCCTGTAACCTCTGAGGGGTGAAATCTGATTGTGTCGTCAACACAGTATTATGCCCCAGACCGTAGTTTGCCAGTAGTCGATATAATCCCATTTTCTCGCCCATCACTTCACGTCCTTAACGTGTTACGCCGATCACAACACGCAACGTTACATGTGACGTTGTGCGTACTTTGTTTTTAAAACAATAAGATAGATGGCTTAGCAGGCTATTGTGCTGTTAACGTCTGCGGGTCTTATCCCCTTATCAACGCGGTTCAAAAATTGGAGAACAACATGAAAAGAGCCGTTAATGCGTTGCAAAATTTTGGCAAATCCCTCTACGGGCCGGTACTGATCTTGCCTATCGTCGGTTTGTTTATCGCTTTTGGTAACGTGCTGGGTAACGGCAGTCTGGCTGACTACATTCCGTTGCTGGGTTATCCGGCGGTACAAAATCTGGGTCAGTTGATTGCCAAATCCGCCGTTTCATTGCTGGTCAACCTGGCGATGATCTTCGCGGTCGGGATTCCGATTGGCCTTGCCGCTCGCGATAAAGGCTATGCCGCTCTCCTGGGGCTGGTGACCTTTATTGTCTTTATCAACGCGATGAACGTTACGCTCCAGCTCCAGGGTGAACTGGCTTCCGCCGACCAGATGCGCACCGCCGGGCAAAGTATGGTGCTCGGCGTTCAGGTGCTGGAGATGGGCGTTTTCGCCGGGATCCTGACCGGCGCTCTCACCGGCTACTTATATAACCGTTACTCCAGCGTGCAATTCTCCGGCGCGATGGCGATTTATTCCGGCCACTGTTTTGTCACCATCATTATTCTGCCGGTGGCGATTTTGCTTGGCGTGGTGATGAGCGAACTGTGGCCGTGGGCGCAGCACGGTATCAGCGCATTAGCCTTAGCCATTAAAGGTTCCGGCCCCTTTGGCGTGGCGATCTACGGTTTTCTGGAACGCATATTAGTGCCAACCGGACTGCATCATCTGGTTTATACCCCGTTTTTGTATACCGAACTGGGCGGCTCGAAAGAGGTGTGCGGAACGTTGTATCAGGGCGCACGCAATATCTATTTCGCCGAGATGGCCTGTCATAACGTGACACAGTTAAGCAGCACGGTGGTATGGGATGCGCGTGGCATCAGCAAAATGTTCGGCCTGCCTGCGGCGGCGCTGGCGATGTATGTCACCGCCCGGCCTGAGCGTAAGGCCGTTGCCAAAGCCATTCTGATCCCGGCGGCGCTCACCTCGATGCTGGTTGGCGTCACCGAGCCGCTCGAGTTCTCCTTCCTGTTTGTTGCCCCGCTGCTGTTTGTCGTACACGCGGTGCTTACCGGTATCGGCATGACGCTGTTTTCTTTGTTCGGCGTCCACGCTATCGGAGCCAACGGGATCATCGATTTTATTCTCTACAACCTGCCGCTGGGCACCACCAAATCGAACTGGCCGATGTATATCGTGGTGGGGCTGATTATGTTCGCGCTCTACTTCGTTATCTTCCGCTTCCTGATCCTGCGTTTTGATATGAAAACGCCAGGACGTGAAGAGGATGACCAGCAAACCCGGCTTTACAGCAAGCAGGAATATCAGGCGAAGGGCAACAACGAAGGGCTGGGTGCCACCATCATTGAAGGGCTAGGCGGACGCGGCAATATCGAGGTGGTGGACAACTGCTACACCCGCCTGCGCGTCAGCGTGAAGGACGTGGCGCAAATTAACGAACCGCAGCTCAAAGCGACCGGTGCCAAAGGCATCATCAAGCAGGGTAATAACGTTCAGGTGGTCTACGGGCTGCATGTCAAAAAAATGCGAGAAGCCGTTGAAGCGGTTCTCTAAAGGAGGCTATAACATGTTGAAATCCCCATTTATCCTGGCCATCGCCGGTGGCGGTAGCACCTACACACCGGGTATCGTCAAGAGTCTGATGGTGCGCCTTGCTGACTTTCCACTGGCAGAGATTCGTCTCTACGATATTGACGAAGCGCGGCAGAATACCATTGCACCTGTCGTAGAAAAGGTTATCCGCGACCATAGCCAAAGCATTAAATTTACCGTCACCACCTGTCCGGAAACGGCGTTTAGCGGCGCGCACTTCGTCTTTGCGCAAATGCGCGTGGGCCAGTACAAGATGCGCGAGCAGGATGAAAAAATCCCACTGCGACACGGCGTGGTCGGTCAGGAAACCTGCGGCCCCGGTGGGCTGGCCTACGGCCTGCGTACGATTCTGCCGATGGCTGAACTTATCGATCTGGTTGAGCGCTACGCCTCTCCGAAAGCGTGGATCGTCAACTACTCCAACCCGGCCGCGATCGTCGCCGAAGGGATCCGCCGTTTACGCCCGAATGCACGGGTGCTGAACATCTGCGATATGCCGGTGGCAGCCATGCGTAATATGGGGGCGATCCTCGGCGTAGATCGCCACAAATTAGACGTTGACTACTTCGGCCTCAACCACTTTGGCTGGTTTACCCAGGTGCGCGTCGACGGCGAAGATAAAATGCCGGAGCTGCGCCGCCACGTGGCGAAATTTGGCCTACTGACGGAAGATGCCGCGCAGACCGACCCGCAGCACGCCGATCCGTCATGGGTGAAAACCTGGCGTAATATTCAGCCGATGATGGACTGCTTCCCGGAATATCTGCCTAACCCCTATTTGCAGTACTACCTGATGCCTAACCAGATTGTTGAGCATCAAAACCCAGACTATACCCGCGCCAACGAAGTAATGGACGGGCGTGAGAAAAAACTGTTCGCCGCAGCGGTTGAGTATCAGAACACCGGCATTCTGCCCGACGCTTTCCACGTCGGCGTACACGGTGCCTTTATCGTCGACGTCGCCTGCTCGCTGGCCTTTGATTTACGCCAGCGTCACCTGGTCATCGTGGAGAACCAAGGGGCAATTGCCAATCTGCCAGATGATGCCATGGTCGAGGTTCCGGCCTACATCACCGCCAACGGCCCGGAGCCGGTGCGCATGGGCAAGGTGCCGTTGTTCCACCAAACATTGTTAATGCAGCAACTGGCTTCAGAGCAACTGCTGGTTGAAGCGACGCTGGAAGGCAGCTACGAAAAAGCACTACAGGCTTTCACCCTTAACCGAACGGTGCCGACGATGGCGCATGCCAAAGCCATCCTTGATGAAATGATTGCGGCTAACCGAGACTACTGGCCAGAATTGCATCACGCCTGGAAAAAGGGTGAAGCAACGCGCTAATAAACGGATGGTCGCTTGTCGGTGTGACAAAAAACACCGACAATCCCTTTATAATTCATAATGGAGGGTATTATGACCACTTCGTTTTTTGTTGCCGCCGACTGGCTGGCTGAGCACATTGATGACCCGGAAGTACAGATTATTGACGCCCGTATGGCGCCACCGGGACAAGAGCACCGCGATCTCAACGCTGAATTCCGTGCCGGACATCTGCCGGGCGCGGTCTTTTTTGATATAGAAGCCCTCAGTGACCACACCTCTCCCCTGCCGCACATGATGCCGCGCCCGGAAGCGTTTGCCGTGGCGATGCGTGAACTGGGCGTTAGCCGTGATAAGCATCTGGTTATCTATGATGAAGGCAACCTGTTCTCCGCGCCGCGCGCATGGTGGATGCTGCGGACGTTCGGCGCCCAACGGGTGTCAATTCTGGCGGGCGGTCTGGCCGGCTGGCAGCGTGATGAACTGCTGCTGGAACAAGGTGAAGCTAACAGCAGTGAGGGCGAGTTTGAATCTGAGTTCAGCCCTGAGTCCGTAAAACGGTTGACCGAAGTTCTGATCGCCAGTCACGAGGGGACAGCTCAACTGGTTGATGCGCGTCCCGCTCCGCGTTTTAATGCCCTGGTTGATGAGCCTCGCCCGGGTTTACGCCGCGGTCATATTCCCGGCGCACGTAACGTGCCGTGGGGGGATTTGGTGGTGGACGGTGAGCTGAAAACTACCGATGAACTGGAAACCATCTTTGCTCGCCAGGGGGTTGATTTAAGCCAGCCGATTATTGTCAGCTGCGGTTCCGGCGTGACTGCCGCGGTCGTTGCCCTGGCACTGGCCACGCTTGATGCGCCTGACGTTACCCTTTATGACGGTTCCTGGAGCGAATGGGGCGCGCGCGCCGATCTGCCGATTGAGCCTGCACAGTAATGGATAATCGCCTGACGCCGCTGCTGATGCGCGGGACATCGCTCACTCGCGCGGAGTACCGGGTGTTAGCCCACCTGACGGATCATCCGTTATTGGTGGGCAATATCACCGTCCGTCAGTTGGCTCAGGCAACCTTTGTCTCAACCGCCACGATTATGCGTTTGTGCCAGAAGCTGGGGTTTAGCGGCTACAGCGAATTTATCTGGCACTGTAAAAGTCTGCTGGCGGAGACTCCGCATATTGCGGTGCAGCAGACGGATGGCGTCGATGAGAATTCGGCGCTGTTTAACCATTTTATCGCCAACTATCAGCTTACTTTTGGGTGGGCGACGGCTGAAAAACGTCTGCAGTTCACCCGCCTCCTACGCGAACAGGAGCGCTTTTTTCTCTACGGTGCAGGATTTTCCTATCTGTTTGCTGAGTACCTGACCAAGAAGTTGCAGGTGTTGGGCAAAACGGCATTCATTTCAGGACCGGGCGATAGCCGCAATATCTTCTTAAGCAACGCGGCGCGCTATCAGGTGTTTATTGCCGTGTCACGCAGCGGTGAGACCGAGCAGGTGCTCGATAAAGCGCGCATTGCGCGTAATGTTGGGATGACGGTCGTTGCATTCACCCGCGCCTCAGCAAATACCCTGGCAGGCCTTGCCGATGTGCATTTCGCGCTTTATGACGAAGCGGTGCATTTTGCCGCCGAAGCGGCAGGGGTGACGTCGTTTGAGTCGAATCTTGTGCTACTGATGGATTTATTGTTGCTGGAAGCGACGGGGTGATGCGGAACCGTCCCGGCGGCGCTGCGCTTTGCCGGGCTACAAATGTGCGAAATTGTAGCCCGGACGAGGTGCGTTAGCACCGACTCCGGGGAAACATCACGCGAGCTAAATAATCCGGTTCTGTTTGAAATCGCGCAGGAAACTGCCCCAGCGTTTTTCATAGAACGGGGTGATATGCGCCAGCATAAAGTGGCTGATGCCCTTCTCACCTTCGACGACCTGGCAGATATCAATCGGCTCATCACCTGGCAACGTGTCGGTGGCAACACTGCCTGCGGCGTGAATAACCTCTTCGATATCCCCTTCCACTTCGATACCAATCAACAGATTTGGCTGCTCGTCAGCGTGCTCTTTGATGGAGCACAGGAACGCGCGTTTCACCGTTTTCAGGGTTTTAAACAGCGTAGTCAGCGATTCCACCATTTGCGCTGGCGGTTCGGCCACCTCGGACAACAGCAGCGCACTGCCGCCTTCCAGCACTTCCTGCGTGCTCAACGGGTTACCCTCTTCGCCAATCAGATGGCTGATTTCACGTGGAGTGAACTCTTTGCCGGTGGGCAGTTTGGCGTTGAGGAACAGCGTCTCGCCCAGCGTCATTTCAAACAGCGTGCGCACCGGCATCACCACAAAAGCCTGCTCGGTGGTGACGGCCTGTTGCAGGGCCTCCAGCGAGGTAAAGAATGGGACAACCGAAGTGCCGTCATCTTTTTCCCAGTGCTGGATATCTAAAGCGCTGTCATCGACAACCTGGCCTTCATCAGCCGCGGTACCGGGTACCCAGACGGTGGATTCCAGTAGGGTACGGAAAAATGCCGGGCGATGAGCGGGTTCGGTTGCCGCTTTTTCCAGTAGGGTTTCGAGTTCGTTTTTGGTTTCGGACATAGTGGTTCCAGTTCTGTGGTTCCCCCTCACCCCGGCCCTCTCCCCAAAGGGGCGAGGGAGAAAACCGAGTGAAACTTCAACCCAGAGCTTAAGGGAGAACGCCGTTCGATCCCCTCTCCCCTTTGGGGAGAGGGTTAGGGTGAGGGGGAAATATTACTCGGCGGTCAACAAATTCGCGATAGTCCGCACGCCCAACCCGGTCGCACCCGCCGACCACTGCTCAACGGCAGATTTGCGATAGGTTGCCGAGCAGTCAATGTGCAGCCAGCCATGATGGTAGTTTTCCACAAAGTGGGACAGGAAGCCCGCCGCGGTGCTTGCGCCAGCCGGATAGGCCGCGCTGCCGGTGTTATTGAGTTCGGCAAAGTTAGACGGCAACTGGTTGCGGTGGAATTCAGCCAGCGGCAGACGCCAGAAGGCTTCGTTTTCCGCCTGAGCGCTCGCCAGCAGGCGGTTTGCCAGTTGGTCGTCAAAGCTGAACAGCGCGTGGTAGTCGTTACCCAACGCCGTTTTCGCCGCACCGGTCAGGGTCGCCGCATCAATGATAAGCTCTGGTTTCTGCGCACTAGCATCAATCAGGCCATCGGCCAGCACCAGACGCCCTTCTGCGTCGGTGTTCATCACTTCTACGTTTTTGCCGTTCCGATAGCGGATGATATCGCCCAGCTTGAACGCATTGCCGCTGACCATGTTATCGGCACAGCACAGATACAGCTTCACACGCTTGTTCAGACCACGGGTAATCGCCAGCGCCAGCGCGCCGGTGACGGTTGCCGCGCCGCCCATATCAGACTTCATAGAGTCCATAAAGGCGCTCTGCTTGATGCTGTAACCGCCGGAATCGAACGTGATGCCTTTGCCCACCAGACAAGCATAAACCGGGGCTTCTTTATCACCGGTTGGGTTGTAATCCAGCACCAGTAATACCGGTGGGCGCTCGGAACCGCGACCTACGGTGTGCAGGCCCATATAATTTTGCTCGCGCAGGTCTTCGCCTTTGGTGATGCGATAGGAAACATTGTCGCACGCAACACCGCACAGCAGGTCAACCGCACGCTGTGCAAGCTGTTCAGGGCCTAATTCTTCGGCCGGTGCGTTGATGGTGTCACGCACCCAGTCGATGTAGGTTAGACGGTTATCCAGTTCCTGACGTTGTGCATCGTCGAGTTCAGGCCATTCAACCTGACGCGTGCCTTTCGGCCCTTTGTAACCGGACCAGAAAGCCCAGGCGTTCTCAACGTTCCAGCCTTCGCCGCTTAATGCAACGTGCTTAATGCCCATGCCGTCGATTTTACGCGCCACGCGCTGAATCAACCCCGCATCATCGCGGCCAGTCAGGTGCAGGACAATACCTTCATCATTAATACTGTGGGTGGCTTTATTCCCCCAGCGCGCATCGGCTGGCTGGGTAGAAAGGGTCACTTTCATGGCTTCTGTCATTATTTTTATCCTTATTAGCAAACGGGCCGCCGAATGGCAGCCCGTTAGTTTTTTGCTAAATGATTCGCGTCGCCAACGTATCTGCAGCGTGGATCATGATGCAAAATTAGTCTGCTTCATCCAACCAGACTAGCAGAATTGCCTCAAGAACTTTTTCATTTGATGCCTGAGGGTCATCATTAAAATCTTCGAGGTCGCAAATCCACTGGTGCAGATCGGTAAAACGCACGGTCTTCGGATCGGTATCCGGGAAGGCGTCGTACAGCGCTTCGCCGATTTCGCGGCTATCAGTCCACTTCAGTCCCATACTATCCCCTGTTAATGCTCGCGTGCGTGGTTAATTGTGTAACGCGGGATTTCGATAACCAGATCTTCGTCGGTGACGCGCGCCTGACAGCTCAGACGGCTATCCGGCTCCAGTCCCCAGGCTTTATCCAGCATATCGTCTTCGTCTTCAGTGCTTTCTCGAAGCGAATCGAAACCTTCACGCACGATGCAGTGGCAGGTGGTACAGGCACAGGATTTTTCGCAGGCGTGTTCAATCTCGATACCGCTACGCAGCGCAGCATCCAGAATGGTTTCACCGGTCTCAGCTTCCACAACTACGCCATCCGGACACAGGTCCTGGTGGGGCAGAAAAACAATCTTTGGCATATTAAACCTCGTCCACGGATTGGCCTTTCAGCGCCATACGGACGGATTGGTCCATACGACGAGCGGCGAATTCCTGGGTTTGTTTGTCAACGTTTTTAATGGCTTGTTCGATGGCGTCAGTGTCATCACCCACTGCCGCAGCGCTTAACTCGGCGGCAGCGTGGTCAATCTCCTGGCGCTCTGCGGCGCTTAACAGCGCGGCATCTGCGGCAAGCGCGCTTTGCAGGCTTTCCAGCACGCGCGCCGCTTCCACTTTCTGCTCCGCCAGCATGCGTGCTTTCACGTCCTGCTCGGCGTAGCTCATGGAATCTTTAATCATGGTGGCGATTTCGCCATCGGTCAGACCGTAGGACGGTTTCACCTGAATCGAGGATTCAACGCCGGTGGATTTCTCCATCGCCGTGACGCTCAGCAGACCATCCGCATCAACCTGGAAGGTCACGCGAATATGCGCACCGCCAGCCGGTAATGCCGGAATACCGCGCAGCGCAAAGCGCGCCAGCGAGCGGCAGTCCTGCACCAGTTCGCGCTCGCCCTGCATTACGTGGATAGACATCGCGGTCTGTCCGTCTTTGAAGGTGGTGAATTCCTGCGCGCGCGCCACCGGAATCGTGGTGTTACGCGGGATCACTTTCTCCACCAGGCCGCCCATGGTTTCGAGGCCGAGAGAAAGCGGGATCACGTCAAGCAGCAGCATTTCACTGTCCGGCTTATTACCGACCAGAATATCAGCCTGAACGGCAGCGCCAATGGCTACCACTTTGTCCGGGTCGATGGAGGTCAGCGGGGTGCGGCCAAAGAACTCGCCCACGCGCTCTCGTACCAGCGGTACGCGGGTTGAACCGCCAACCATCACCACTTCCAGCACTTCAGCGGCTTCCACGCCCGCGTCTTTCAGCGCGCGGCGACAGGCCAGCAGAGTACGCTTCACCAGCGCGGAAATAAGATCGTTAAACTGTTCACGGGTGACTTCGCCTTTCCAGCCCGCCACCTCAACGGCGACGCTGTCCGCATCGCTTAAGGCGATTTTGGCGGCGATTGCGGCATCCAGCAATTCGCGCTGTACGCGGTTATCGCTGCGATCGGCAATGCCTGCTTGTTCGCGGATATGGTCGGCCAGCAGATGGTCGAAGTCGTCGCCGCCCAGCGCGGAATCGCCGCCGGTTGCCAGCACTTCAAACACACCGCGGCTCAGGCGCAGAATGGAGATATCGAAGGTGCCACCGCCTAAGTCATAAACGGCAATCACCCCTTCCTGACCGGAGTCCAAACCGTAGGCAATCGCCGCGGCGGTCGGTTCGTTCAGCAGACGCAGGACATGCAGGCCCGCCAGACGCGCCGCGTCTTTGGTGCCCTGACGCTGTGCGTCGTCAAAATAGGCTGGAACGGTGATAACCACGCCGTCCAGTTCACCGGCGAGCGATTCGGTTGCCCGCGCCGCCAGCGTTTTCAGAATATCTGCGGAGACGCGAATCGGGTTCAACACACCGGCATTCGTCACCAGCATTGGCAGGCCGTTTTCACTGGCTTCAAACTGATACGGCAGATGCGGGTAACGCGCCTGGATGTCCGCCAGCGAGCGACCCATCATGCGTTTTACCGAACTAATGGTGTTGGCAGGATCCAGCGCGGCGTTGGCGCGCGCGTCATAACCGACAACCTGACCCTGCGCCTGGTAATGCACCACGGAAGGCAGCAGGTGGCGACCCTGGTCGTCAGCCAGCGTTTCGGCCTGGCCGCTACGCACGGTTGCAACCAGGGAATTGGTGGTGCCTAAGTCAATACCCACCGCCAGACGACGCTGGTGCGGTGCGGCACTTAAGCCAGGCTCACTAATTTGTAATAAGGCCATGTTAAGCTTCCAAAATCAGAAATCGAGCAGCTTTTCTTCGAGTAATTCAGCACTGCTTTGGAGTTTATCGAGAAAGCGCAGTTTGCGCACGGTATCTGCCGCCGCATCCCACGTTTCACCGTCTAATTCCGCCACCATCTGCTGCTGGCGTTGGGTATACATTGCTTTGACACGTTTTTGCAGGGCTTCCAGACGCGCGGTGTCTTTTGCCTGCTCGATTTCATCAAGCTCTTCGCGCAGTTCCAGCTGTTCCATCAGGAACGCGGTGTCGCGCACAGTGTGCTGTTCAGAAGAGAGGTCGAAACCGTGTAGAGAGAGCAGGTATTCCGCGCGAGTCAGCGGGTGACGCAGGGTTTGCCATGCCTGATTGATGTTGGCAGAGCGTTGCACCGCAGCAAGCTGTTCGGCATCGCTGGCGCTGGCAAAACGGTCGGGGTGGTTCTGACGCTGCAGGTCCTGGAAACGTGCCGCGAGGGCCTGAGTGTCTACGTGATAACCGGCTGACAATCCAAAGAGAGTGAAGTAATCCATGACAGTCTCAGGGTTAACTAATTAAAACAAACCCCACGCACAGTACGAAAACCATGGTGGGGTTGGCAGGACTCAAAACTAGACGTTAAAGCTTTCGCCGCAACCGCACTCATCTTTCACGTTAGGGTTAGTGAATTTAAACCCTTCGTTCAGACCTTCTTTCACGAAGTCCAGCTGCGTACCGTCAAGAAATTGCAGGCTCTTACCATCGATAACAACTTTCACGCCTTTGTCTTCGAAAACGGTGTCTTCTGCCGCCGGCTCGTCAACAAATTCCAGTACATAAGCCATACCTGAACAACCGGACGTTCTGACGCCCAAACGCAGGCCAAACCCTTTACCACGGTTTGACAGGAAGGTATTGACTCGCGCTGCCGCACTGTCGCTTAAGGAAATCGACATAATGACCTCAACTCTTAATTATTTTGCTTCACGTTTGCTTTTGTAATCCGCAATGGCGGCTTTAATCGCGTCTTCTGCCAGGATAGAACAGTGAATTTTCACCGGTGGCAGTTCAAGCTCGTCTGCGATATCGGTGTTTTTAATCGCCTGTGCTTCGTCCAGAGATTTCCCTTTCACCCATTCGGTGACCAGAGAGCTGGAGGCAATGGCGGAACCGCAGCCGTAAGTCTTGAAACGCGCGTCTTCAATGATACCGTCATTGTTGACTTTAATCTGCAACTTCATAACATCGCCACATGCCGGTGCACCGACCATGCCGCTACCGACGCTTTCGTCGCTGTTGTCGAAAGAACCCACGTTACGTGGATTTTCGTAGTGATCGATTACTTTTTCGCTGTAAGCCATGATGAATTCTCCTTATTGGTGCCGAATTAGTGATGTGACCATTCGATGCTGTTGATATCCACGCCCTGTTTGAACATATCCCACAGAGGAGAAAGGTCACGCAGACGGCCGATGGAGTTACGAACCAGCTTGATGGTGTAGTCAATCTCTTCTTCAGTAGTGAAACGACCTAAAGAGAAACGGATAGAACTGTGTGCCAGCTCATCGGTCATGCCCAGTGCACGCAGCACATAGGATGGCTCAAGGCTTGCAGACGTACAGGCAGAACCGGAGGAAACCGCCAGATCTTTCAGCGCCATAATCAGCGACTCACCTTCAACATAGTTGAAGCTGACGTTGAGGATGTTTGGTGCGCCCTGCTCGAGGTCACCGTTAAGGTAAACCTCTTCCATATCTTTCACGCCGTCCCACAGACGGTTACGCAGACTGCGCAGACGCGCCATCTCGGTTTCCATCTCTTCTTTCGCGATACGGTAAGCTTCACCCATACCCACGATCTGGTGAACAGGCAGGGTGCCAGAACGCATACCGCGCTCGTGACCGCCGCCGTGCATCTGCGCTTCGATACGGATACGCGGTTTACGACGCACGTACAGCGCGCCGATACCTTTCGGGCCGTAAATTTTGTGACCGGAGAAAGACATCAGGTCAACTTTCAGCTGGCTCAGATCGATTGGCAGTTTGCCCACGCTCTGAGTCGCATCCACGTGATAGATGATGCCACGCGCACGGCACAGTTCGCCGATAGTCGCGATATCCTGCACCACGCCGATTTCGTTGTTCACGTGCATAATAGAAACGAGGATGGTGTCGTCACGCATCGCCGCTTCAAGTTCTTTCAGGTCGATGATGCCGTTGCGCTGAGGCGCCAGATAGGTAATTTCAAAACCTTCACGCTCGAGCTGACGACAGGTGTCCAGCACAGCTTTGTGTTCGGTTTTGCTGGTGATGATGTGCTTGCCTTTTTTCTGATAAAAGTTAGCAGCACCTTTGATCGCCAGGTTATCGGATTCAGTCGCACCGGACGTAAAGACGATTTCACGCGGGTCAGCGCCCACGAGGTCGGCAATTTGATTACGGGCGATATCTACCGCCTCTTCAGCATGCCAGCCGAAACGGTGTGAACGGGAAGCGGGGTTACCAAAGTTTCCGTCCAGGGTCAGACACTGCATCATTTTCTCGGCAACACGCGGGTCCACCGGCGTGGTTGCGGAGTAGTCGAGATAGATCGGTAATTTCATTGCTCTTTAACTCCGTACATCACTCAATGCAAGGAATCAGGCAACCGGCTGGATGTACGACCGTGTTGACGGGACCCAAGGTCCCGGCCTGACTCTGAAATCTCATTTTTATTTAACCTGTCCTGTCTGATACGCCCTGAAGGCGTAAGACAGGACGGCTAGATTATGCGCGTAACTTAACGTCGATTGCGTCTTGTACGCGGGTATTGCGGGAGGTGTCTTGCGTGTGCTGACGGCCTGACACGTCCAGAACTTCCTGGTTATTCACCAGTTCACCTAAGGTGATGTTGTTCAGGAAACCGGTCAGACGGTCGCTCAGGTCGCGCCACAGTGCGTGGGTTAAACATTTATCGCCGCCCTGGCAGCCACCTTTCCCCTGACAGCGGGTCGCGTCAACGGACTCGTCCACTGCGCTAATCACTTCACCCACAGCGATGTGGATAGCTTCTTTACCTAGCAGATAACCACCGCCTGGGCCGCGTACGCTGGACACCAGTCCATTTTTACGCAGACGGGAAAACAGCTGCTCCAGATAGGAGAGTGAAATTCCCTGACGTTCTGAAATATCGGCCAGTGGTACCGGGCCCGATTCGGAGTTGAGTGCAACGTCCAGCATCGCGGTCACGGCGTAACGTCCTTTAGATGTCAGTCTCATGTCTTACTTAACCTCAAACTCGCCCCTGCCCGGGGTTTTTAATATAATAATGGGGGTATTGCATAGCAGGGCCAAGTCTGACATTCCCGACTAAAACAGTCAACTATTTACTTGACTAAATTAGTCGGGTATTTGGCGTTCCGTGCGGTAATGGTTTGATGTCAAACCCGGGGTCGGCCGATGGCTACCAGGCTGTAGCCCGGCCAAGCGCAGCGCCGCCGGGGACGCTA
Source organism: Kluyvera intermedia (assembly GCF_034424175.1). Lineage (NCBI taxonomy): Bacteria > Pseudomonadati > Pseudomonadota > Gammaproteobacteria > Enterobacterales > Enterobacteriaceae > Kluyvera > Kluyvera intermedia. The sequence goes on along the minus strand of NZ_CP139986.1, from coordinate 1,364,250 downwards.
CTTACCTTTATTCTGCTGCTCAATCGACGCCAGAATCCCACGTAGGATGTTCAGTTCCTGGCTTTCCGGGCGCGCACGGGTGAACATGCGACGCAACTTGCTCATGACATGTCCAGGGTGGTTTTCACGAATAAAACCGGTAGACAGCAGCGTCTGCTCAAGGTGGCCGTAGAAACGTTCCAGATCATCCACCAGCGGATACGGCGTCTCTTCTTGTTCAACCACCGGCGCATCACTTTCCTGCGTCGCCAGCCAGGCCATACGCACTTCATAAGCAATAACCTGCACCGCCATCGCCAGGTTCAGTGAACTGTACTCTGGGTTGGCAGCGATCGCCACGTGATAGTGGCATTTCTGCAATTCGTCGTTGGTCAAGCCAACGCGCTCACGGCCAAACACCAGCGCAACCGGTGCATGAGCACCTTCTGCAACGCTTTTCAGGCCGCATTCACGCGGGTCCAGCATCGGCCACGGCAGCGTGCGGGAACGCGCGCTGGTGCCGACCACCAGGCTACAACCGGCCAGCGCTTCGTCGAGCGTATCGACGATCTGCGCGTTACCAATAACGTCACTGGCACCCGCCGCGAGAGCGATGGCCTGCGAGTCCGGTTTGACCAGCGGATTGACCAGCCACAGATTAGTTAAACCCATGGTTTTCATAGCGCGGGCGACAGAGCCCATGTTGCCGGTGTGAGAGGTTTCAACCAGCACGATTCGGATATTTTGCAGCATTGTCTTTCTTCGTCTAAAGATTATTCAGCCATATTATCATAAAACGAAGACATGTTCTGTTCTCGCTGCTATACTCTGCGCCGTTTTCCCGTTCTTTAACATCCAGTGAGAGAGACCGATGCATCCGATGCTGACCATCGCCGTGCGCGCAGCGCGCAAGGCGGGTAATGTAATTGCCAAACACTATGAAACGCCTGACTCTGTTGAAACGAGCCAGAAAGGCAGTAACGATTTCGTGACTAACGTCGATAAAGCCGCCGAAGCGATTATTATCGAAACAATCCGCAAATCTTACCCGCAACACACCATTATCACCGAAGAAAGCGGTGAACATGTTGGCGAAGATCTGGATGTTCAATGGGTTATCGATCCACTGGATGGCACCACCAACTTTATCAAACGTCTGCCGCACTTCGCGGTATCTATCGCAGTACGCATCAAAGGCCGTACTGAAGTCGCGGTAGTTTATGATCCAATGCGTAACGAACTGTTCACCGCGACTCGTGGCCAGGGCGCACAGCTCAACGGTTACCGTCTGCGTGGCAGCATCGCTCGCGACCTCGATGGCACCATTATCGCCACCGGCTTCCCGTTCAAAGCTAAGCAACACGCTCCTGCTTATATGAAAATCCTCGGCAACATGTTTACCGCATGTGCGGACTTCCGCCGTTCAGGTTCTGCTGCGCTGGATCTGGCCTACGTTGCCGCCGCACGCGTTGACGGTTACTTTGAAATTGGCCTGAAGCCTTGGGATTTCGCAGCTGGCGAACTGATCGCTCGTGAAGCTGGCGCCCTGGTGTGCGACTTCACCGGCGGCCACAACCACATGCTGACCGGCAACATCGTTGCGGGTAACCCACGTGTTGTGAAATCTATGCTGGCGAATATGCGTGACGAACTGAGCGAAGCGCTCAAGCGCTAAGTCCAGATAACGCATTACAATAAGAAGCCCTTTATGGGCTTCTTTTTTTTCGCCCCCTTCCCCCAGAATTATCTCGATTCCCATTACCACTGTATCCGTGGTCTATACTTAATCCTTTGTAAGCCAAAAGGAGAACGAAGATGACAATTCATAAACACGGTTCAGCGCACTGGTCAGGCGATATCAAACACGGTAAAGGGACGGTCTCGACTGAAAGTGGCGTTCTTAACCAGCAACCTTACGGCTTTAACACCCGCTTTGAAGGCGCGAAGGGCACCAACCCGGAGGAGCTTATCGGCGCGGCTCATGCGGCTTGTTTCTCAATGGCGCTATCGTTGATGCTGGGCGAAGCGGGCTATACCGCCGATACCATTGATACCACCGCGGATGTTTCACTCGATAAAAAAGATGGCGGTTTTGCGATTACCAAAATTACGCTGCAAAGTAAGGTCAAGGTACCCGGCATTGAAGCGCAGCAGTTCGACGGCATCATCCAGAAAGCAAAAGCCGGTTGCCCGGTATCGCAGCTATTGAAAGCTGAAATCACGCTGGATTATACGTTGAATTAATACATTTCAGACGCTGAATTGCGGGTCACTGCTGGTGCCCCGCAATAGCGTTAACTACGGACTTAGAACGGCCTGATGCCTCTTGCCACCGGCACCGGCACCGCACTTCCCCACATGACCACTGCCGCGACCACTAAAATTACGCCCCCCGCCAACGCCAGCGTACTCCAGCCAATCTGCCGCCAAAGCGCCGGCGTTTTATGCCCGCCGAGTTTTACCGCAAGCGATCGAAACGCATGCACCAGCAGAGCCAGTGAGGTTATGGTCAACGACGTTCCTGCCGCCATCGCCAGCGCCGAGGCGACTCCCCAGGCAAAGACGCCAATGACTTTACTGAACAATAGCACCATGATTGCCCCGGAACACGGGCGCATCCCCATCGACAAAACGATCATCAGCCTGGCGCGCCAGTCGTCGCCTTCTCTCAACCGTTCAGGATCCGGCATATGCTGGTGCCCACAACCGCAGCCTTCATGGTGAACATGCTGCGGCGTAAACGCGGTGAATTTGGGTTTTCGTAACAGCACGCGCAGTTTTTTTAGCGCCCGCCAGCACAACAATAATCCGAGGACTCCCACCAGCGCGTAACTGCCCTTCTCTAACCAGAAGCTACTCAGATGCAGCTGACGCGCCGGAAGTTGCAGGAGAGTCAGTACAACAACCACCAGAGCAATTGCGACCAGTCCTTGTAATAAAGAAGCCGCCAGCGTCAGAGCGATGCTCGACTTCAGTTTTGATGGATGGGTGGCAAGCCAGGTGGTGATCACCACTTTGCCATGTCCAGGCCCCAGCGCGTGCAGCACGCCATAAACAAAACTAAACAGTAATAGTGCGCCGCCTGCCTGTGCCGGATTCGCCGCCACGGCTTGTAGCAAACCACTCATTTGCTGGTTAACGTCACGCTGCCAGATGATGCTTTTCATCATCACCTGTGGCCAGAATTGCCATAACCACAGCAGGCCGACTACAGCGGCGACAATAAACAGCAGCAGCGGCCACAGCGGTAACCAACCGCGTGAAGGGCGTCTGCTCGTTGAACTCACTGACATTGTACGGTCACCTTCTGGGCAAACTGTTTACCGAGCTCCATATCCTCTTCCGGCGCATCTTCTTTATCGAGCGACTGCGCGTACGAGAGCATATCTTCATTAGGCTTTGGCGTATGGACACTGACTTTACACGAGCCGGTAAAGTCAGGAGAAAATGCAACATCCCCGTCCTTTTCATAGCTCATATCAACATAGTAGGTTGGGTCGAACGTCGAGAACGTGAAGGTCTGACCGGCAAGCTTTTGCGGCGTCGCCAGCGGGAGCGTAAAGGTCAATACTGCCTGATGTCCCTGCCGCGCCAGGCCATAAGCCGTAGGGAGGTTCTCAAACTTCACCTTTTTACCGTCATGCCAGAACTCAGTGAAATAATGCTGCCCCAGCACATTGGCCATCACTTCCGCGGCCAGTTTTTTCCATACTTCATCGCCCGGCTGAGCTTTCCCGGCGTCGTATAGCAAATCAGCCGAGGTCAACTCGTCCATGACCCAGCGCATTTTCATGCCGGTAAGTTGACCATCGCTGACTACCAGTTGGTTAGTGATGGTGATAAAACTGTGCGGGTGCGCGCGGGCGCTTAACGATAAAACCGCAAGAAACACCAGAACCACGCATTGTTTCACTCTCTTCATCCGTTCCTCAGTGAAAAATTCTGTGACCGCCGCCAGCATTCCTTAGCGAAAGCCCATTAGCTGTCGTTATCTTTTGTCTACGCTTATTCCTACTACCTGCTGCTGGATGACAACAGATGATGAGCGTACTCGAACCCCCATCTGTGCTTTCCAGTCCGCAGCGCCGCTGCCAGGCGTTGCTGATGCTGTATCTCCCAGGGCATTCCATTACGCCGGAATATATCGGCAAAGTGAATAATGTCGATGTTTCAATCGTCCGGCAAGATATCGTTGATGCGGGCCTGGAGATCGAGCGTTACCATCGTCTGGCGATCGCCACCCTGGCGAATGGATGCTATCGGATTGAAGGCACCAACCTCGACCTGCGCCTGTGCTTACTACACTGGCTCCGCCGCGCGTTGCGTCTGTGTCCGCAATTTGTCACCGACTATTTTACACCAGGGCTGAAAACGCAGCTTAAACAGCTAAAAATTGCCCGTAATCTGTATGACGAAACCAATCTGCAGGCGCTGGTCAACCGCTGTGGGCGCAGCCTGCAACGCCAATTTGAATCCCGAGACGGGCAGCTTTTACGCCTCTATTTGCAGTATTGCTTGCTACAACATCATCTGGGTGAAAGCCCGCAGTTCAACGCATTACAAAGCACCTGGACACAGTCAGCCGCCGAATTCCAGACGGCGGCTGAGATCGTTCGCCACTGGCAGCGTCGGGTAAAACAGGCCCCGAACCATAACGAGCAGCAATTTCTGGCGCTGCTGTTTATGCTGCTTAAAATTCCCGTTGCACGCGATGAAAACCAGGGTCAGGACCAGCAGCTTTATCAGGCCGTGACCCGGTTGGTCGACCATTTTCAGCGCATCGCCAACTGTCACTTTACCGATGAACGCGGACTGAGCCGTCAGCTTTACACCCATCTCTCGCAGGCACTGAACCGCTGCATTTTTGGCATTGGTATCGATAACCACCTTCCCGAAGAGATCCACCGCCTCTATCCCCGGCTTATCCGCACCACTCGCGCGGCATTAGCTGATTTTGAAGCCCGGTACAGATTGCACTTTAGCAACGACGAAGCAGCACTGATTGCGGTCATTTTTGGCGCGGGATTAATGCAGGAGAGTGAATTGCACGAGAAACAGGTGGTGTTATTAACCGGCGATAATCCTACGCTTGAGCAGGAAATTGAGCAGCAGTTGCGTGAGCTGACCCTGCTGCCGCTGAACGTGAAGTATCTGGCGGCACATACGTTCCAGACAGAGGGCGCGCCGAAAGACAGCACCCTCATCATCTCGCCGTATGCCATCGCTCTCCCGCTGTTCTCGCCGCCGCTGATCCACGCAGAACAGCCGCTCAGCGAACATCAACAGCAGCATATCTGCAAAATGCTAGAGACTTAACGCATCACCGATTTAGGCCGCAATATCACTGCTGGCAAGGCCACCAGCGCCATCACCCAGAACAGCCCCTGATGCAGATGCTGGTAAAGGAAACCAGAGAACATGGTCATCACGGCGATACTGCCGCCCATCGCCACCGCCGAGTAGATCGCCTGAAGGCGGATCACTTCGCTGCCCTGACGCGCCGCAATGTAGCGCATGGCCGCCAGATGGCAGACCGTAAAAGTACCGCAGTGGAGAAGTTGAATCAAAATCAGCCACGGCAGGCTCGTGGTCCAGCCCATTAGCCCCCAGCGAATGACGCCGCAAATAGCCGACAGTAACAGCAGGTCACGGGCGCTGAATCGGCGGAACACTTTTTTGCTCAACGCAAAGGTCACCACTTCAGCGACTACCCCTAACGACCATAAATAGCCAATCGCCGAGGCCGAATACCCCGCCCCTTCCCAGTAAATAGCGCTGAAGCCATAGTAGGCGGCATGCGCCCCTTGCAGCAGGCTGACGCAGGTCAGAAAACGCCAGTTATGCGTCACCAAACCACGCCAGGCTGACCACCCTACTGACTCCTGATGGCGGGATTCACCCAGCGGCATGACGGAGGGTTTCAGCAGCATACCCAGCAGCATCGAGGCAACGCCGAGGCTGAGTATCAATAAAATCACCTGATAGCCGTAAAGACTGACCAGCTTCCCTGTCAATGCTGACCCGATGACAAAGGCCACCGAGCCCCACAGACGCACCCGGCCATAGTCCATGGTTATCTGTTTTTGCCAGGTGTTTGCCAGCGCATCCGTTAACGGCACCAGCGGCGAGAAGAAGAGGTTAAAACCAATCATCACCACCATCAGCCAGGCCACGTTTGTCCCGGCCCAAAACATCAGCGCGAACAGCAAGGTCATTAGCGCCAGAATGCGCAGTACGCGAATTAAACGTGATGGATCGCTCACGCGTGGGGCAATCAGTAAACTCCCCAGGAACCGGGCCACCAGCCCTGCCCCCAACAAAATACCGATGGTTTCAGGTGACAGCCCCGCCCCTTTGAGCCACACGCTCCAGAAAGGCAGAAAAATACCGTAGCTAAAGAAATAGGTGAAGTAGCTGAGCGCCAGCCAGCGCGTGGAGTGCAAAACCATGGGGTCCTCCCGTTTTGGAGGCCATAGTTTACTGACACACACCATGTTCTTATGAGCATTACCCTTCTTGCTTAACAGATAAATGTGATGCGCATCACCTTTACCTGTCCCAACTAGGCCTATTCATGGGCACAATTGGTTACTGCCCATTATTCATCTATAGGGCACACTGCCAAAACGGATCGCCACTTATCAGGAAGAAGCATGAAACCTCTATTCCCTTTAATTGTTATTCTGACTCTGGCAGGCTGCGCCAATAGCCAACCTGCGCCACAGTCGCACAGCGACAATGAAGCCGTCTCATCATTGGATTATCAGGAATGCATTCAGGCGGCCATCAGCGGAAACGGTCAGGCCAGCAGCGCGAAGTGCGATCCGATCCTCAAAGCCCCACGCTAAACACCGCACATTGCGCCAGTTCAACTAAATCCTGTAGGGCGATTTCATCTCGCCCTTTTTCAGGTTATTAGTCGCGTAGATGCGCCGCCGTTAAACAGTCAAAAAAAAACACCTGACCGGTATTAAAATTATTCATATAACCGGGTATCAAAGCCACGACCCGTCCATAGGTTGATTTAATTCCATCATGTGGCGATTCGCAAAATTGTGTATTACGTTTAAATCACACGTACTTACCTGATGGCACTCACATGAACTCACTTCGTTATTTTGATTTCGGGGCATCACGCGACCTCATATTGCTGATTGCTCGCATTGCCCTGGTGCTGCTGTTTATCCTCTCCGGCTATCCGAAAATGCTCAACTTCGATGGCACGGTGCAATATATGGCCGCAACCGGCGCACCAATGCCTTCACTGGCGGCAATTATTGCGATTGTGATGGAGGTTCCGGCAGTTATTCTGGTTATCCTGGGCTTTTTCACCCGTCCGCTGGCGGTGATTTTTGTTTTCTACACCTTGGGGACTGCGGTTATCGGTCACCATTACTGGGATATGACCGGCGATGCGGTGATGCCAAATATGATTAACTTCTATAAGAACATCAGTATTGCAGGCGGATTCTTACTGCTAGCGGTTGTCGGGCCGGGAAGGATTTCACTGGATAGACGTTAAAACAAAAAGTAGCCCGGCCAAGCGCAGCGACGCCGGGAACAGCCCCGGGGGCGGCGTAAATGCCTTGCCCGGGCTACATTTTATCAGGCATAAAAAAGGCCGCTTTCGCGGCCTTTTTTGCATCTTACGGTTAGCGCTTATGCGTAAACCGGGAAGCGAGCGCAGATATCCAGCACTTTTGCTTTGATGCGTTCGATGTTGGCTTCATCATTGATGTTGTCCAGCACGTCACACATCCAGCCAGCCAGCTCTTTCACTTCAGCTTCTTTGAAGCCGCGGCGAGTCACAGCCGGGGAACCGATACGGATACCGGAAGTCACAAACGGGCTCTTCGGATCGTTTGGTACGCTGTTTTTGTTCACGGTGATGTTTGCACGGCCCAGCGCCGCATCAGCTTCTTTACCGGTCAGGTTTTTATCAACCAGATCCAGCAAGAACAGGTGGTTTTCAGTACCGCCAGAAACCACTTTGTAGCCACGGTTCAGGAAGACTTCGACCATCGCTTTGGCGTTTTTCGCAACCTGCTGCTGGTAAACCTTGAACTCAGGTTCCATCGCTTCTTTCAGTGCCACAGCTTTTGCCGCGATCACGTGCATCAGCGGGCCGCCCTGCGCGCTTGGGAAGACAGCGGAGTTCAGTTTTTTATACAGCTCTTCGCTACCGTCTTTCGCCAGGATCAGACCACCACGTGGACCCGCCAGGGTTTTGTGAGTGGTTGTGGTCACGACGTGAGCGTGTGGAACCGGGTTCGGGTAAACGCCTGCGGCAATCAGACCGGCAACGTGTGCCATGTCAACGAACAGGTATGCGCCGATGCTGTCAGCGATTTCACGCATTTTTGCCCAGTCAACCACACCGGAGTAAGCAGAGAAACCACCGATGATCATTTTCGGTTTGTGAGTCTGTGCCTGCTTCGCCATGTCTTCGTAGTCAATTTTACCGGACTCATCAATACCGTAAGGAACGATGTTGTACAGTTTGCCGGAGAAGTTGACCGGAGAACCGTGAGTCAGGTGACCGCCCTGCGCCAGGTTCATACCCAGAACGGTATCGCCTGGCTGCAGCAGCGCGGTGTAGACCGCGAAGTTAGCCTGAGAACCGGAGTGCGGCTGCACGTTAGCGTAGTCTGCGCCAAACAGTTCTTTAGCACGGTCGATGGCCAGTTGCTCAACGATATCAACGTATTCGCAGCCACCGTAGTAGCGCTTGCCTGGGTAACCTTCAGCATACTTGTTGGTCAGCTGAGATCCCTGCGCCTGCATGACGCGCGGGCTGGTATAGTTCTCGGAGGCGATCAGTTCAATGTGCTCTTCCTGACGTACTTTTTCTTGCTCCATAGCCTGCCACAACTCGGCATCATAATCGGCAATGTTCATTTCACGCTTTAACATCCGCATCTCCTGACTCAGCTAACAATAAAATTTTGACCTGAAAAAGGCAGTCCTGTGGGACAACGGCGAACAGTATAACTGATTAGTTGTGTGATAACAGGTCTTGACAAGCGAAATTACGCAAACGTTTACCTTCAAGCTACACAAGGGGTTGAGGAATAAAGACCTTCGACAGGGAAACGGATTTCTTTTCAAGATTGTGATGTGAATAATTCATGTTGTAACCGCATTAATGCAATATTACAAAGAACCATTTACAAAGCAGGGGTATTTTTATAAGATGCATTTAACATGCAACAATAAATAACATTCAAGGATGCCTGCTATGTTAGACGCTCAAACCATCGCTACCGTAAAAGCCACTATCCCTCTATTGGTTGAAACCGGCCCAAAACTGACCGCCCACTTTTATGACCGGATGTTTGCCCATAATCCGGAACTGAAAGAGATTTTCAATATGAGCAACCAACGCAACGGCGACCAACGTGAAGCGCTGTTCAACGCGATTGCCGCTTACGCCAGCAATATTGATAATCTGGCTGCCCTGCTGCCTGCGGTTGAAAAAATTGCCCAGAAGCACACTAGCTTCCAGATTAAACCCGAGCAATACGACATCGTAGGCGGGCACCTGCTGGCAACGCTGGATGAAATGTTCAGCCCGGGCCAGGAAGTGCTGGATGCATGGGGCAAAGCTTACGGTGTACTGGCAGGCGTATTCATTAACCGTGAAGCGCAGATCTACCAGGAAAGTGCGAACAAAACAGGTGGTTGGGAAGGCACCCGGGCGTTCCGTATAGTGAAGAAAACGCCACGTAGCGCGCTTATTACCAGCTTCGAGATGGAGCCGGTCGACGGTCAGCCGGTTGCCGACTATCGTCCTGGACAATATCTGGCCGTCTGGCTGAAACCTGAGGATTTTGAATTCCAGGAAATTCGTCAGTACTCACTGACCCGTACTCCAGATAGCAAAGGCTACCGGATTGCGGTGAAACGTGAAGATGGCGGCCAGGTGTCTAGCTGGTTGCACAACCATGCCAGCGAAGGCGATACCGTTCATCTGGCGGCGCCTGCCGGTGATTTCTTTATGGATGTGGCAACCGATACTCCAGTGTCGCTGATTTCCGCCGGTGTCGGCCAGACGCCAATGCTGGCGATGCTTGATACGCTGGCGAAAAACAACCATAGCGCGCAGGTTAACTGGTTCCACGCGGCAGAAAATGGCGATGTGCATGCTTTTGCTGACGAAGTCAGCGAGCTGGGTCGTTCACTGCCGAACTTTACCGCGCACACTTGGTATCGTGAACCGACCACAACCGATCAGGAAAAAGGCGCGTTCGATAGCACGGGTCTGATGGATTTGAATCGAGTGGAAGGGGCAATCAGCGACCCGGCGATGCAGTTCTATCTGTGCGGTCCGGTCGGTTTTATGCAGTTTGCGGCAAAACAGCTGGTGGGATTAGGGGTGAAGAACGAGAACATTCATTACGAGTGTTTTGGCCCGCATAAAGTCCTGTAATGGTGATGCCGGATGGCGCTACGCTTATCCGGCCTACACACGCGCGACGCGGATTAGATAGCCGCGTCGTCTTCTTCACCGGTACGGATACGTACTACGCGCGCCACGTCGAAGACAAATATTTTGCCATCACCGATTTTACCGGTCTGCGCAGTGCGGATAATGGTATCGACACAGGTATCGACGATATCGTCGGTCACCACGATTTCAATTTTCACCTTCGGCAGAAAGTCGACCATGTACTCCGCGCCACGGTAAAGTTCGGTGTGACCTTTCTGACGACCAAAGCCTTTCACTTCCGTTACCGTCATCCCGGTAATGCCAACTTCCGCCAGCGCTTCACGTACGTCATCAAGTTTGAAGGGTTTAATAATCGCATCAATTTTTTTCATGGTGTTCCTGTCGTTTTTTTCGCGTAACCGGTTGCTCACCGTATCATAAATCAGTCGTATGTACGGTGCTACTCTTTAAAATCGTTAGCATCCAGTTCATGGCGCGAGAGTAATTTATAGAACTCGGTGCGGTTGCGTCCGGCCATTCTGGCGGCATGGGTAACGTTGCCTTTGGTGATTTGCAGCAGCTTGCGTAAATAGTTGAGCTCAAACTGATTACGCGCCTCGACGAAGGTCGGAAGTGCCGTATTCTCCCCTTCCAGCGCCTGCTCGACCAGCGCATCGCTGATGACCGGTGAGGAGGTTAGCGCAACGCATTGTTCGATAACGTTAACCAGCTGGCGCACGTTGCCTGGCCAGTTAGCCGCCATCAGCCGTTTCATAGCATCTGTGGAAAACGCGCGAACAAAAGGCTTGTGGCGATCGGCCGCCTGGCGCAGCAGATAGTTCGCCAGCAGCGGAATATCCTCTGTACGTTCGGCAAGGGTTGGGATCTTCAGATTAACCACGTTCAGACGGTAAAAGAGATCTTCGCGAAACTCGCCCCGCGCCATAGCTTTAGGCAAGTCGCGGTGAGTGGCGGAGACAATTCGAACATTAATGTCTAAATCTTTGTTACTGCCCAACGGACGGACTTTACGTTCCTGCAAAACACGCAGCAGTTTCACCTGCAACGGCGCGGGCATATCACCAATTTCATCGAGAAATAGCGTACCGCCTTCCGCAGCCTGAAATAGCCCTTCGCGCTGGCTTACCGCGCCGGTAAACGCTCCGCGGGCATGGCCAAACAGTTCCGACTCCAGCAATTGTTCCGGCAAAGCGCCGCAGTTAATGGCGACAAACGGCTTCGCATGGCGCGGACTGGCGTTGTGGATGGCCTGCGCCAGAATCTCTTTGCCAGTGCCGCTCTGGCCGTTTATCAACACGCTAACGTCAGACTGCGCTACCATCTGCGCTTGCTCCAGCAACCGTAGCATCAACGGGCTGCGGGTAACAATCGCCTCGCGCCACTGTTCATCCATCGCCGGAGAAGAGCGTTCTAACGCTTCATCAATCGCTTTATACAGCGCGTCTTTATCGACCGGTTTGGTCAGGAAGCTGAATACGCCCTGCTGGGTAGCAGCGACCGCGTCAGGAATAGAGCCGTGGGCGGTGAGGATGATAACCGGCATACCCGGCTGCACTTTCTGGATTTCGCTGAATAACTGCAGACCGTCCATCTCATCCATGCGCAGGTCGCTAATCACCAGATCGATGCGCTCTTTCGCCAGCACCCGAAGTCCCTGTTGACCGCTTTCCGCCGTCACCACGCGGTAGCCTTCGCTTGAAAGGCGCATTCCCAGCAGTTTTAACAAGCCGGGATCGTCATCCACCAGCAGCAGGTGTGCGGGTTTACGGTTCGTCATGTTTATCCTCGTCAGATGCGCCGCCGTGGGACATATCCGCCCCCGGTTTACGACTGGAGAGCTGACGTTCAATGTCCGTCAGATTTTGCAGTTTGCGGGTGGTCAGATCCAACTCAGTCTGTAACTCTTGCTGTTGCAAGCGCAGCGCATCGAGTTGCGTGTCGTTGCTTTCCTGTAATTTCGTATAGCGCTGCCGCTCTTCAGCCAGCGAAAGTTGCAGCCCTTGAGCATCGCGCCAGACCTGGTAGAGTGGACGAATACGCACAGGAATTTGCGCGCTGAGCGCATCGATATCATTGACCATCCGCCGCCGTTCACCGGGGGTGATCTTAGCGTTTGCCAGCAGAATGCCGCGCTTAAAAGCTTGTTGCCAGGTTGCAGTCGTCAACTGATTGGCTCTGGCGCGGGCCTCGGCGGCGGCAAGGCGATCACCACAATCCATGCCTCGTAGCCAGTAGAGCGGATTATTTTCGGCGGCGTCACCACCGAACGACCAGATATCGTCACAGTCGGTCGACAAATAATCGGCCACCTGCTGGTGAGGTTCATTTTCGCCAGCACCGGAATCGGCATTGTGTGGCGTCGACGTGGTGTTGCAGCCGGACAGCACCAGGCAGGCGAGGCCAAATAACCCGCTACGCCACGGCCGCTGTTGCAGACCAGTTCGTGCTAAAAGTTGCCGCATAGTCACTCGATATTGATTCATGTGATGTTTTTTTCGAGCACAGGGGCTGGGAGTTCGATGCGAAAACAGACGTTGCCGTCCGATGTATCGAGAAGCACTAGCTCGCCGTGCATTTTGCGCACAGAGTCACGCGCCAGACTTAGCCCAAGGCCGCTCCCCTTCACCGCACCTTTGCGTTGATGGCTACCCTGATAAAAAGGCTCAAAAATCATTAATTTTTCTGCGTCCGGGATGGCGGTTCCGGTATTGATAACTTCAATCGACACGGTGGTGCCTTCCCGGGCGCTACGAAGATAAATGTTACCGGATTCAGTGCCATAGTGCACCGCATTCGAATAAAGATTATCCAGTGCATTCATCAGTAGCGTCGGTTCCGCCAGGCAAGCAGGTGCCTGTAAATCTACCTGCGTGTGCATCATTTTAGCCCGTGCGGGTAGGCTGTGCGCAGAAACCACCATATCTACCAGCGGCGCTAACGTCACCGGCTCCATTCGGATGGCGGTTTCGCTCAATTTACGGTTGTAGTCCAGTAGCTGTTCAATCAGGGTTTGCAGATTGCGACTACTGCTATCAAGGATCGCGACCACCTCTTTTTGTTCCGCATTGAGCGGTCCAACCACCTGATCTGCAAGCAGTTCGGTGCCTTCGCGCATGCTGGCAAGCGGTGTTTTCAATTCATGAGAGAGATGGCGCAAGAACTGGTGGCGCTGGGATTCCAGCCATGACAGTCGTTCACTGAGCCAGACGATACGCCGCCCCACCGAACGCAGTTCACGCGGGCCCCTGAACATAATCTCGCCCTCAAGCGTTTGCCCTTCTCCCAGACGATTAATCATGCGTTCAATGCCCTTCACCGGGCCGATAATCATGCGGGTAAACAGTAACATCATTACGAGGCTGACCAGGAACAACACCAGCGCCTGCCAGCCAAAGAATTGACCACGCTCGGCAATCGCCTGCTGAAGCTGTTGTCCACGTGAAAAGACCACGGTGCGCGTGGCCTGCACCAGTTCACCGTTCGCGGTGGAGAACGCTGCCAGATTTTCCGCTGCCGCTTTTTGCGGGCCGCTGTTGGTGCAATCAAGCTCCGCCAGTTCCTGCAAATTTTGCCGTAATCGCTGATACAGCGCGTCATCTGGCAGCACACCAGCGTGCGCTTCCAGCATCTCGCCATAGCGCTTGCGTTGCGTTTGATACACCTTCGCCAACGTCGGATCGTCGAGGACACAGTACTGTCGGTAGCTGCGTTCCATATCCAGCGCAACGCTGGCCATCGCTTCGCTGCGGCGTGAGTCGATAAGCGTGGTGCGGTTGGTCTGTTCTGCCTGCGCGCTGAGGATGTTCAGGCTCTGCCATGCCTGCCAGGCCAGCACTAACAGTGGTAACAGGATCAGCAGGAACGCCAGCGTGACCAGTTGCCGTAGCGATCGTGGGAAAAGAGAGAGGCGTTTCAAAGGGGTGTCTCAATAAAGCAACGTACTGGAATGCTAACTGAGGATCTTAACGAGGGAAAGGTCAGAAAGCACAAAGCCGGGCATAAGCCCGGCTTTGTGCCGGAATAAGGCGGTGCCTAACTCAACGTTTCGCCCGATGGTTGATAAAGCAGCGCTATTATCATTTGCTGGACGGCAGGCACCTTGTTGTGCGTCATTCGAAGTTTATGTAGCACGTCCCGAAGGGGCTGACATAAGGAGGTGAATGAGCCACTGGTTGATATTATGCATGATGCGTGCCACAGTGCAAAACAATAAATTAACACAATGAAAAATATAGGAAATATACCTATTACCTTTCTATTTGTGATTGGGTGTTTTTTGTACTTTGTGTCGCTAAACAGCAACATACCTTTCACGTAAAAATAAATATTCTTTAAATCAATGAATTAAGTGTCTCCTATTGGAGACATCATAATACGGTGCTGTCGGGATTTGCAGACACCTGAGGCATCTTGGCGTCACTGTGTGCCGGGCTACAGGAGCGTGTACGATAAATAAAAAAAAGCCCCTTACGAGAAGGGGCTTGATGCGTAGGCAAAATGATTAGCCGAGCTGTTTACGCGCATTGCGGAAGATGCGCATCCACGGGCTATCCTCGCCCCAGTTTTCCGGGTGCCAGGAGTTAGCCACCGTGCGGAATACGCGTTCCGGGTGCGGCATCATGATGGTTACGCGACCGCTTTCGCTGGTGACGGCGGTGATACCGTTTGGCGAGCCGTTCGGGTTAGCCGGGTAAGTTTCGGTGACTTTACCGAAGTTATCCACGAAGCGCAGCGCCACCAGACCTTTACTTTCAAGTGCCGCCAGGTGAGCCGCATCGCGGACTTCGACATGGCCTTCGCCGTGGGAAACGGCGATTGGCATGCGCGAACCTTCCATGCCAGCAAGCAGCAGCGATGGACTGGATGCCACTTCAACCAGGCTAAAGCGCGCTTCAAAGCGGTCAGAGTGGTTACGCACAAAGCGCGGCCACAGGTCGCTGCCCGGGATCAGTTCACGCAGGTTAGACATCATCTGACAGCCGTTACATACGCCCAGCGCCAGCGTCTGTGGACGATGGAAGAAGGTGGCAAACTCATCGCGCACGCGGTTGTTGAACAGAATGGATTTTGCCCACCCTTCGCCCGCGCCCAGTACGTCGCCGTAGGAGAAGCCGCCACAGGCCACCAGCGCATCGAATGCGTCAAGGCCAGTGCGCCCCGCTAACAGGTCACTCATATGCACGTCGATAGCGTCAAAGCCCGCACGGTGGAAGGCGGCTGCCATTTCGACGTGGGAGTTCACGCCCTGCTCACGCAGTACGGCCACTTTTGGGCGCGCACCGGTCGCAATGTAAGGTGCCGCGATATCCGCATTGATATCGAAGTTCAGCTTAACATTGAGGCCCGGATCGTTATCGTTAGCTTTCGCCTGGTGTTCCTGGTCAGCACATTCCGGGTTGTCGCGAAGGCGCTGCATTTGCCAGGTGGTTTCTGCCCACCACATACGCAGCGTAGTACGGCTTTCGCTGAACACCGGCTGGCCGTTGGCAGTCAGCGTGAAGCGGTCACCCGCGACCGCTTGACCGAGGTAATGTACGCAGTCAGCCAGACCGCTTGCGGTCAGAATCGCTTCGACGGCTTCACGATCCGCTGCACGAACCTGAATCACGGCGCCCAGTTCTTCGGTAAACAGTGCCGCCAGACGATCGTCGCCCAAAGCAGCGATATCAGCTTCGATGCCACAGTGACCGGCAAATGCCATCTCAGCCAGGGTAACCAGCAGGCCACCATCGGAACGGTCGTGGTAGGCCAGCAGCTTACGTTCGGCCACCAACGTCTGAATGGCATCGTAGAAACCTTTCAACTGCGCAACGTCACGCACGTCCGCAGGTTTGTCGCCCAGTTGACGATAAACCTGCGCCAGCGCGGTGGCGCCCAGCGTGTTGTGACCTTTACCCAGGTCGATAAGCAACAAGGCGTTATCATCCGTGGAGAGCTCTGGAGTGATGGTATGACGCACGTCCTCGACACGGGCAAAGGCGGTAATCACCAGCGACAGCGGTGAAGTCATCTCACGCTGCTCATTACCTTCCTGCCAGCGGGTTTTCATCGACATGGAGTCTTTGCCCACCGGGATAGTCAGGCCCAGCTCAGGACATAGTTCTTCACCAATCGCTTTTACCGCTTCGTAGAGGCCAGCATCTTCGCCCGGGTGACCGGCAGCAGACATCCAGTTAGCAGAGAGCTTAATCTGTTTAATGTCGCCAATCTGGGTAGCGGCAATGTTAGTCAGCGCTTCGCCGACCGCCAGACGGGCGGAAGCCGCGAAGTCCAGCAGAGCGACCGGCGCACGTTCGCCAATCGCCATGGCTTCACCGTAGTAGCTATCAAGGCTGGCGGTGGTGACCGCACAGTTAGCCACTGGAATCTGCCACGGGCCGACCATCTGGTCACGCGCTACCATGCCGGTAACGGTACGGTCGCCGATGGTAACAAGGAAGGTTTTTTCAGCCACGGTCGGCAGGTGCAACACGCGGTTCACCGCATCGGCCAGAGAAATATTCTCACGCGCCAGCTGCTCGCCTTTGGCTTTCAGGGTCTGCACGTCGCGGGTCATTTTCGGCGTTTTGCCCAGCAGCACGTCCAGCGGCAGGTCAATAGGCTGATTGTCAAAATGGCTGTCGTTCATGGAAAGATGAAGCTCTTCGGTCGCTTCACCAATCACCGCATAAGGCGCACGCTCGCGTTTGCACAATTCGTCAAACAGCGGCAACTGGTCCGCAGACACCGCCAGTACATAGCGCTCCTGAGATTCGTTACACCAGATTTCCAGCGGGCTCATGCCAGGCTCATCGCTTAAGATGTCGCGCAGTTCAAACTTACCGCCGCGCCCACCGTCGCTCACCAGTTCCGGCATAGCGTTAGACAGGCCGCCTGCGCCGACGTCATGGATAAACAGAATCGGGTTCGCATCGCCCAACTGCCAGCAGCGGTCGATAACTTCCTGGCAGCGACGTTCCATTTCCGGGTTGTCGCGCTGGACGGAGGCAAAGTCGAGGTCAGCGTCAGACTGGCCGGAAGCCATTGAAGAGGCTGCACCGCCGCCCAGACCGATGTTCATGGCCGGGCCGCCGAGGACGATCAGTTTTGCGCCCACCACGATCTCGCCTTTCTGCACATGATCGGCGCGTATGTTGCCGATCCCGCCCGCCAGCATGACCGGTTTGTGATAGCCGCGCAGCTCTTCGCCGTTGTGGCTGTTCACTTTCTCTTCATAGGTACGGAAGTAGCCGGTCAGCGCCGGACGACCAAATTCGTTGTTAAACGCAGCGCCTCCCAGCGGGCCGTCGGTCATGATATCCAGCGCAGTAACGATACGGTCAGGTTTGCCGAAATCTTCTTCCCACGGCTGTTCAAAGCCTGGAATACGCAGGTTAGATACGGAGAAGCCCACCAGCCCGGCTTTCGGTTTCGCACCGCGCCCGGTAGCGCCTTCGTCACGGATTTCGCCGCCAGAGCCGGTTGCCGCACCTGGCCATGGCGAGATAGCGGTCGGGTGGTTATGGGTTTCCACTTTCATCAGGATATGCGTTGGCTCCTGATGGAAATCGTAGCGGCCGGTGGCGTGATCGGCAAAGTAGCGACCCACTTCGGAACCTTCCATCACGGCGGCGTTATCTTTGTACGCTGACAGCACGTGATCCGGCGTGGTTTCGAAGGTGTTTTTAATCATTTTAAACAGCGACTTCGGCTGTTCTTGACCGTCGATAATCCAGTCGGCGTTGAAGATTTTGTGGCGACAGTGTTCGGAGTTGGCCTGCGCAAACATGTACAGCTCGATGTCGTTCGGGTTGCGCCCCAGCTTGCTAAACGCATCTTGCAGGTAATCAATTTCATCATCAGCCAGCGCCAGGCCAAGGCGGATATTGGCCTCAATGAGCGCCTGACGTCCCTGCCCCAGCAGATCAATACTGGTGACCGGAGCGGGTTGATGGTGAGCAAACAGTTTTTGGGCATCCTGCAGGGAGCCAAATACGCTCTCCATCATGCGGTCGTGCAGTTCTGCCGCCACAGCATTCGCTTGTACAGCGGTCAGGTCAGGAGCATCGAGGTAATACGCTACGCCGCGCTCTAAACGCAGAACCTGTGGCAGGCCGCAGTTATGAGCAATGTCAGTAGCTTTCGAAGACCAGGGAGAGATAGTGCCAGGGCGGGGAGTGACGAGCAGCAGTTTACCGGTCGGTGTATGGCTGTTGAGGCTTGGGCCATACTGCAACAGTCGCGAAAGCCTGGACTGCTCTTCTTCATTTAGCGGCGCTTCCAGGTCGGCAAAATGGACATACTCAGCGTATATATTGCTTACCGGGAGGTTGGCTGCCTGAAAACGCGTCAGCAGTTTGTTAATGCGAAATGCAGACAGTGCAGGCGAACCACGCAGAATTTCCATCATAAGTCTCTCGTCTTCTCAGCTTTCAGTGTGCGCAATGGGGGAGAACGGGCGCTATTATAGAGAATCCTGCGCCGCGACGAAACCGTTTGCGTCGAAATAAAATCAGCGGCGCGCTTTACCAATAGATGTGACCTACTTCTCGAATCAGTTGCCAAGTGGCGCAATGTTAAGCAAAATGCCGCTCAATCTATAGCAAACCGTAACGTCGTCAGGGATTTATACTTACATCTGGGCGAATTAACTATTTGAAAAAACTTAAGATTAATTATCTGCTCATCGGCGTTGTGACGCTGTTGCTGGCAGCGGCCCTATGGCCATCAATTCCCTGGTTTGGCAAACCAGAAAACCGAATCGCCGCGATCAAAGAGCGGGGGGAGCTGCGCGTCAGTACCGTGCAATCCCCGCTGACCTACAGTACCTATAATGATAAAGATATTGGCCTCGACTATGAGTTAGCTCAGCAGTTTGCTGACTACCTCGGCGTGAAGCTGAAAATCACCGTGCGGCAGAATATCAGCCAGCTTTTTGATGACCTTGACCATAACGACGCCGATATGCTGGCGGCGGGGCTGGTCTATAACAGCGAACGGGTCAAAAACTATCAGCCCGGCCCCACCTACTACTCCGTTTCACAGCAGTTGGTTTATCGCGTGGGTAATACGCGGCCTCGTAGCCTCAGTAACATCACCGCAGGCCAGCTCATCGTGGCCCCTGGGCAGGTGGTCATAAACGATCTGCACAGTTTAAAACAGAAGAAGTACCCAGACCTGTCATGGACCGTTGACGACAAACGCGCGTCGGTCGATCTGATGCAGGCGGTTATCGATGGCAAACTGGACTACACCATTGCCGATTCGGTGGCGATTGGTCTATTCCAGCGTGTTCATCCTGAACTGGCGGTAGCGCTGGATATCACTGACGAGCAGCCGGTCACCTGGTTTAGCCTACAGGATGATGACAATACGCTCACAGCCGCAATGCTCGACTTCTTCAACAACATTAATGATGACGGCACCCTTGCCCGTCTGGAAGAAAAGTATCTCGGCCACGGCAATGATTTTGACTATGTTGATACGCGTTCATTCCTGCGCGCGGTCGATAACGTATTGCCCGATTTACAGCCGCTATTTGAAAAGTACGCTAGCGAGATCGACTGGCGCCTGCTGGCAGCCATTTCTTATCAGGAGTCGCACTGGGATCCGCTCGCTACCTCCCCCACCGGCGTGCGTGGTCTGATGATGCTCACCAAAAATACCGCCCAGAGTCTGGGATTAACCGACAGAACCGATGCCGAGCAAAGCATCAGCGGCGGGATGCGTTACATCGAAGATATGATGGACAAGGTTCCGGATACCGTGCCGCAAGGTGAACGAATCTGGTTTGCGCTCGCCGCCTATAATCTCGGTTATGCCCATATGCTCGACGCACGTGCGCTCACCGCAAAACAAAAAGGCAACCCTGATAGCTGGGCCGATGTGAAGCAGCGTCTGCCGTTACTGAGCCAGAAACCCTGGTATAGCAAGCTGACCTACGGTTATGCCCGTGGGCATGAAGCTTACGCTTACGTTGAGAATATTCGTAAGTACCAGATAAGCCTCGTCGGCTATTTGCAGGAAAAAGAACAGCGGGAAGCGGAAGAGAAGGCAATTGCTCAGGCCTATCCTTCGGTATCGCCAGATGAACTGCATCAGGGCGATAATGCTTTTGGGCTGTTCTCATTTTTACGCCGGAGCGATTACAGCAACGGCGACCCGTCATTGCTGAGATTCTCACCGAAAAAATAAACGTTCAGTTTAAAATGTCAGCTCGGATTTGATGGTCAGCATCGCCTGTGAATGTTTAAGCTGTTGGGGAGAAAGCTGCGGGTACTTCCCGGCGGCGCTGCGCTTGGCCGGGCTACCAACGAATGTCGTCCTATGTAAAACCGCGCACTAGGTAAATGGTAGCCCGGGCAAGGCGTTTACGCCGCCCCCGGGACTGGCACTCTAGGTTAATCGTGCTTCGCCGCCTGCTTTAACGCTTTTTGCTGCTGCCGACGGTGGCGGAAGAAATCACTCAACATCGCCGAGCATTCGTCGGCCAACACACCTTCAGCGATCTCAACTCGATGGTTCATTCCGGGATGATGTAATACGTCAATCAACGAACCCGCCGCGCCGGTTTTAGCATCGCGCGCGCCAAACACCAGATTGCCAATACGGCCGTGTACCATGGCGCCCGCACACATGACGCAAGGTTCCAGAGTCACATACAGCGTGGTATCGATAAGCCGATAGTTTTGCAGCACCAGGCCGCCCTGGCGTAACGCCATAATTTCCGCATGTGCCGTCGGATCGTGACGACCAATCGGGCGATTCCAGCCTTCGCCTATCACCTGGTTTTTATGCACCAGCACAGCGCCTACCGGCACCTCCCCTTCGTCCCAGGCGCGTTTGGCAAGCATCAGCGCATGGCGCATCCAGTATTCATGGTTGAGTTCAGTATCAGACAACGTCGGGGGCTCCAGATGATAAAACGCCGCGCATTATACACAATATCCATCAAAGAGCAGCGCATGCTTATTCAAGCTGCTCCAGTTCACCGTGTGGCGTCACGCGCCAGCGGTGCTCACAAAAATAAAGTAGCGGGTTATCCTGCTTACTGTCGCTATACCCGCTGTAAAGACGCAGCGGCGTACCAAGACGTTGCTCAAGCTGTACCACTTTTTCATGGCCCAGGCAGCGCACAGATAAAACACGCCCGCCAAAGGCACGGCGCATCTGGCTACCAATCAGGTTGATGCGAGACATCCACGGCGCGTCAGCGTAGGCGCGTTCAACAAGCGTCTGCGGCGATCCGGTAATTAGCCAGACATCGGCATCCTGTCGACTTAGGTAGCTGTCTAAGCGTTGCTGCACCACCGGGAACGGCGTTACCGTGGCACGAAACCAGATAATAAAACTCGCCTCTAGCGCATTAAGCGTCGCTTCACGGCGAGCGAATGTGCAGCCCCACAGTAGCACGCTCATTGGCCAGCGTGCTGCGCGTCCCTTGAGTAACATAGCGGCGCCGATAATTGGCAGCAATGGCAATACCAGCAACGTATTGAGCGGTAAGCGGCGCAGCAAATAACGGATAAATGCTCCGAACAGATCTTGCTGATGTAACGTGCCATCAAGATCGAAAAACACCACATGGCGAGAATGGCTTGTCAAAAGAGACTCCTGTCATTCGTAATCAGTTCAATACATAGATTAACAGATTGGTAGCACGCTTTCGCCCAGTGGGGTTGTGACGAAGAGTTGGCGAAAAATCTGGGCTATTAACCTTAGATGGAATATTTAATTCGAATTATTCCGTTATAATAGAATACATAATTCTTTCAAACGCGTAGATTAGTTAACGGGCACGCCGTCGCCATTATTGCCCGCGAGGTTTTTATGAATTGTTTAATCAGTATACGCCAGCGTTATCCCCAGCTGGCGCAAAGCGACAGAAAGCTGGCCGATTTTATTCTGGCGCAGCCGGACCTGGCACGTCACTTAAGCTCACAGCAGCTTGCAAGCCAATCCGGGGTCAGCCAGTCCAGCGTGGTAAAATTTGCCCAGAAACTCGGTTTTAAAGGTTTCCCAGCGCTAAAACTGGCCTTAAGTGAAGCGATGGCCAGTAACGTCAATCCGCACTCCGTGCCGGTACATAACCAGATTTGTGGTGATGATCCACTGCGTCTGGTGGGCGAAAAACTGATTAAAGATAATGTGGCGGCCATGCACGCCTCTCTCGACGTCAACAGCGAAGACAAGCTGGTGGAAACGGTAACGCTGTTGCGTAGTGCTCGGCGCATTATCCTGACCGGAATTGGCGCATCGGGCCTGGTAGCGCGCAATTTTAGCTGGAAGTTGATGAAAATCGGGTTAAATGCCGTTTCTGAACTGGATATGCACGCCCTGCTGGCTACCGTCCAGGCCATGTCGAAGGACGATTTGCTGTTGGCTATTTCCTATTCCGGAGCGCGTCGGGAGATTAATCTGGCGGCCGATGAAACCCTACGCGTCGGCGGTAAGGTACTGGCCATTACGGGCTTCTCACCCAATACGCTTCAGCAGCGGGCGACACATTGCCTCTACACCATCGCGGAAGAACAGGCCACACGTAGCGCGGCAATTTCCTCGACCAGCGCGCAGATGATGCTGACGGATTTACTGTTTATGGGATTGGTGCAACAGGATCTGGAGAATGCACCGGAGCGTATTCGTCACAGCGAAGCGCTGGTGAAAAAGCTGGTTTGATCGGCAGTGCTATCACCACATAAAAGGTATGGCCTGAGCGGAAAATGAGCGTATAATGCGCGCCCTGTTTATTACGTTTCTGAGAATTTCCTGATGGCGCTGTTAATCACCAAAAAATGTATCAACTGCGATATGTGTGAACCGGAATGTCCGAATGAGGCCATTTCGATGGGTGACAGCATTTACGAGATCAACAGCGATCGCTGCACCGAGTGCATCGGCCATTATGAGACGCCGACCTGTCAGAAAGTGTGCCCGATCCCGAATACGATTTTAAAGGATCAGGCACATCTGGAAAGCGAAGAGCAGCTGTGGGACAAGTTTGTCCAGATGCATCACGCGGATAAAATCTAGCTTTCGATGATCACCGTAGCACAGGCGTAGTGGCGCTCATCGGCGAGCGTCACATGCATATACGCCACCCCCATCCGTTCTGCCAGCAATTTTGCCTCTCCCCATAAACGCAGTTTCGGCTTGCCCAATTCATCGTTGTAAACTTCAAACTGATTGAATGCCAGCCCGTTGCGAATACCGGTGCCCAGCGCTTTCGATGCGGCCTCTTTGACCGCAAAGCGTTTCGCCAGAAAGCGTACTGGCTGCTGGTGTGTTTCCCAGATGGTCCATTCGTTATCGCTTAACACACGGCGAGCGAGGCGATCGCCACTGCGGGCGATCACACCTTCGATACGGGCGATTTCGACGATGTCGGTACCTAACCCTAAAATCGCCATTAGCCGCGCGCTTCCAGCATCAGGCGCTTCATCTCGGCCACAGCGTCCTTCAGGCCGCTCATGACCGCACGACCAATAATGGCGTGGCCGATGTTCAGTTCGTGCATTTCCGGCAGCGCAGCAATTGCTTTCACGTTGTGGTAGGTCAGACCGTGTCCGGCGTTAACCTTCAGGCCCAAGCTAACGGCATAGGTTGCCGCTTTCGCGATGCGTTCCAGCTCTTTAGCTTGTGCAGCGTCGGTGGTCGCATCGGCGTAGCAACCGGTGTGAATTTCGATATACGGTGCGCCAACGTCGGCGGCAGCTTTGATCTGCGCATTATCAGCATCGATAAACAGCGATACCAGAATGCCCGCATCGGCCAGACGTTTGCAGGCATCGCGCATTTTGTCCAACTGACCTGCCACATCCAGACCACCTTCGGTGGTCACTTCCTGGCGCTTTTCTGGCACCAGGCAGCAGAAATGCGGCTTGGTTTCACAAGCGATAGTCAGCATCTCTTCGGTCACCGCCATTTCCAGATTCATGCGGGTGTCCAGCGTCTGACGCAGAATACGCACGTCGCGGTCGGTGATATGGCGACGGTCTTCGCGTAAATGCACGGTGATGCCATCCGCGCCGGCCTGTTCGGCAATAAATGCCGCCTGCACCGGGTCCGGGTATGCGGTGCCGCGTGCGTTACGCAGGGTGGCAATGTGATCAATATTGACGCCTAACAGTAATTCAGCCATGACAATCCTCGTGTTTTTATTTTTTGTGTTCTTTCCCCTCACCCAGCCCTCTTCCCAAAGGGCGAGGGAGAAAAGCCCGGTGAGCGTGATATCAGCTATCGTTTCGGTACAAACTGGCGAAATAATTCGCGGCTCTTCAACGGTTTCCCACCAAGATACGGCTTCAGCGCCATACGGGTAAAGCGTTTTGCAGCGCGCAGAGAGTCGAGATCCGGAAACTCACGGGTCGACAGCGCCTTCAAATGGCGTCCAGTGAAGGTGTTGTTATCAATCACAATACTGGCGATAAACCCCTTCTCTTCACGATAACGGTAAGTCATGGTGTCATCGACTTCGTCCCCGCTCCCCGCGCAGTGCAGGAAATCGACGCCATAACCCAGATGCTCCAGCAGCGCCAACTCGAAACGACGCAGGGCCGGTTCCGGTGAGCCGGTAACGCCTGCTAATGCCTGGATACAGTGTAAATAGTCGAAGAACAGTTCGGAGAAACGGGTTTCGTGTTCGAGTACGCGGGACACCAGTTCATTGACGTACAGGCCGCTGTAGAGCGTGATGCCGCTTAAAGGGAGTGCCAACGAGACGGCCTCTGCGCTACGTAGCGTTTTGACTTCGCCACGTCCGCCAAAGCGTACTAACAGGGGGGTAAAAGGCTGTAGAGCGCCTTTGAGGTTGGAACGTTTGGAACGTGCGCCTTTAGCCACAAGGCGCACGCGACCCGATTCTTCCGTGAAGACGTCCAGCATCAGGCTGGTTTCGCTCCAGGGACGACTATGCAGGACAAATGCGCGCTGCCAGCCCTCCATCATACTCGTCGTCTTTCAAGCCGCAGATGCGTTGGCTGCGCCCATTCATCCCAGTCACTTACTGAAGTAAGCTTCTGGGGACTCACGGCCTTGCCGCCTTTCTGCGCCTCGAAAGCCATAGAGTATAAAAGGATCAGAGATCGTCAGTATAACCGAGACTACGCAGTGCGCGTTCGTCATCGGCCCAGCCTGATTTCACTTTCACCCACAGTTCCAGGTGAACAGGCGCTTCGAACATATCCTGCATGTCTTTACGAGCTTCGATACCGATGGTTTTGATCTTGGAACCTTTGTTCCCAATCACCATCTTCTTCTGGCCTTCACGTTCAACCAGAATCAGGCCGTTGACATCATATCCACCACGTTCGTTAGAGACGAAGCGTTCGATTTCAACGGTCACCGAGTACGGCAGCTCTGCGCCCAGGAAACGCATCAGTTTTTCACGGATGATTTCAGAAGCCATAAAGCGCTGTGAACGGTCGGTGATGTAATCTTCCGGGAAGTGGTGGATAGCTTCCGGCAGGTGCTTATGCACAATCCCGGCAATGGTGTCCACGTTCAGCCCACTCTCAGCAGAGAGTGGTACGATATCCAGGAAGTTCATCTGGCTGCCGAGGAACTGCAGGTGCGGTAACAGATCCGCTTTTTCCTGTACGTTATCGACTTTATTTACCGCCAGAATAACCGGCGCTTTACCGCCGCGCAGCTTGTTCAGCACCATTTCGTCATCCGGCGTCCAGCGGGTGCCTTCGACTACGAAAATGATTAGCTCAACGTCACCAATGGAGCTACTTGCCGCCTTGTTCATCAGGCGGTTAATAGCACGCTTCTCTTCCATATGCAGACCCGGGGTATCGACATAAATCGCCTGATGAGTCCCTTCGGTATGGATGCCGACGATACGGTGACGTGTCGTCTGCGCTTTTCGGGAAGTAATCGAAATTTTCTGCCCGAGCAGCTTGTTCAGTAAGGTAGATTTGCCGACGTTCGGACGACCAACGATGGCAATAAATCCGCAGTATGTTTTTTCTTCGCTCATTCCAGCTCCAGCTTTTTCAGCGCCTCTTCGGCGGCAGCCTGTTCCGCCTTGCGACGGCTAGAACCTGTGCCGACCACCGGTTCACTCAGGCCGCTAACCTGGCAGTGGATAGTAAATTCCTGATCGTGTGCTTCCCCACGCACCTGTACCACCAGATAAGAGGGCAGCGGCAGATGGCGGCCTTGCAGGTACTCCTGCAAGCGTGTTTTTGGATCTTTTTGCTTATCGCCCGGACTAATTTCGTCCAGGCGAGTCTGATACCAGGAGAGGATCAGTCTTTCTACGTTTTGAATATCGCTGTCGAGGAATACCCCGCCAATCAATGCTTCAACCGTATCAGCCAGAATAGATTCACGACGGAAGCCGCCGCTTTTCAACTCACCCGGCCCTAAACGCAGACATTCGCCCAGTTCGAATTCACGGGCGATTTCCGCCAGCGTGTTTCCACGAACTAATGTCGCGCGCATCCGGCTCATATCGCCTTCATCCACGCGAGGGAAGCGATGATAGAGCGCGTTAGCAATCACGTAGCTTAAAATTGAATCGCCCAGAAACTCTAAGCGTTCGTTGTGTTTGCTGCTAGCGCTACGGTGCGTTAACGCCTGTTGCAACAACTCCTGATGAACAAAAGTGTAGCCCAGCTTCCGTTGAAGCCGATTAATTACGATGGGGTTCATGCGATACCAAATAAATGAATGCGTCAAAAATGCAGCACACGAAACAGACCTGAGGAAAACCAATGCGGTTTCGTGTGCCGTGTCTCTCGTTCAGAGACATCCGAAACTTCGGGGGGATATTCTATACACAACGACGAGGGATGTCGTTAGTTTGGATGGATTTAAACATGAAATAATTCGTGCGGCAGCAATTTGGCTGCCGCACGAAGTCAAACGAAGAATTAATGGATCCCGCCGATACGACTTAAACGCACGCCGGTAGGCCATTGGCCTTCTTGTTTATCAAAACTCATCCAGATAGCTGTGGCTTTACCGACCAGATTGGCTTCCGGCACAAAGCCCCAGTAACGGCTATCCGCGCTGTTGTCGCGGTTATCACCCATCATGAAGTAGTGTCCTGGCGGCACAATCCAGGTCGCCAGCGGCAAACTGGACTGGTGATAGTACATCCCCGCCTGATCCTGTGCGATTGGCACGGTCAAAATACGGTGATTAACCTCACCAAGCGTTTCCTGACGCTGTGTCAGACGTACGCCGTTTTCTTTGCTTTCGCCCTTAGGTACTTCAAAGAAGCCGCTGGTCGCCTCGCCGCCGTTGCTGCGCGAGAAGGTCTGGACAAAATCGCTCGGTTCAACGTTGGAATACGTTACCGGCAGCGCGTTACCACACGCCTGACCGGAACTGCATCCTGGTTGGATAGTCACCTGCTTGGACACTGGATCGTAGGTCACTTTATCCCCAGGCAAACCCACGGTACGCTTGATGTAATCAAGGCGTGGATCTTCCGGGTATTTGAACACCACGATATCGCCGCGTTTCGGATGACCCGTTTCAATAATCGTCTTCTGATAGATAGGGTCTTTAATCCCGTATGCGAATTTCTCCACCAGGATAAAGTCGCCAATCAGCAGAGTCGGCATCATCGAACCAGATGGGATCTGGAACGGCTCATAGATAAACGAGCGCACAATCAGCACGATAGCCAGCACCGGGAATACCGAGGCACCCGTTTCCAGCCAGCCCGGTTTCGAGCTCACTTTTTTCAGCGTATTTTTATCCAGCGAATCGCCCGTTGCGACCTGCGCCGCAGCCTGACGTTCCCGTCGTTTTGGTGCGAAGATAAATTTATCAACGCACCACAGCAAGCCCGTGACCAGTGTGGCAATCACCAGAATCAGGGCAAACATGTTCGCCATGCCAACTCCTTAAGATTATTTGCTGTCTTTCCCAACATGCAGAATGGCAAGGAAAGCTTCCTGCGGCAGTTCGACGTTACCGATCTGCTTCATTCGCTTCTTACCATCTTTCTGTTTCTGCAGCAGTTTTTTCTTACGGCTGATGTCGCCACCGTAGCATTTCGCCAGAACGTTTTTACGCAGCTGTTTGACCGTTGAACGCGCAATGATGTGCGTGCCAATTGCCGCCTGAATGGCGATATCAAACTGCTGGCGTGGGATAAGTTCTTTCATCTTCTCAACCAGATCGCGACCGCGGCTCTGCGAGTTATCACGGTGGGTGATAAGCGCTAACGCATCGACACGATCGTTGTTGATGAGAACATCAACGCGCACCATGTCAGATGTCTGGAAGCGTTTGAAGTTGTAGTCCAGCGACGCATAGCCGCGAGAGGTAGACTTCAGACGGTCGAAGAAGTCGAGCACCACTTCTGCCATCGGAATTTCATAGGTCAACGCAACTTGGTTACCGTGGTAAACCATGTTGGTCTGCACGCCACGCTTCTCGATACACAGAGTAATCACGTTACCGAGGTAAGCCTGCGGCAGCAGCATATGACATTCTGCAATCGGCTCACGCAATTCGTAGATATTATTCAGTGGCGGCAGCTTAGACGGGCTATCGACGTAGATAGTCTCTTTGCTGGTGGTTTCCACTTCATAGACTACGGTTGGCGCGGTAGTGATCAGATCCAGATCGTATTCACGTTCCAGACGTTCCTGAATGATCTCCATGTGCAGCAGACCCAGGAAGCCACAGCGGAAGCCGAAGCCCAGCGCGGTAGAACTTTCTGGTTCATAGAACAGGGAGGCGTCGTTCAGGCTCAGCTTGCCTAACGCATCACGGAAGTTTTCGTAATCGTCAGAGCTGACCGGGAACAGACCCGCATAAACCTGAGGCTTAACCTTTTTGAAGCCTGGCAGCGCTTTATCTGCCGGGTTACGTGCTTGCGTCAGCGTATCGCCAACCGGTGCGCCGAGGATGTCTTTAATGGCGCAAACCAGCCAACCTACCTCGCCGCATTTAAGCTCAGTACGATCAACCTGCTTCGGTGTGAAGATGCCCAGGCGGTCTGCATTGTAGACCTGGCCTGTGCTCATCACTTTGATTTTGTCGCCCTTACGCATGGTGCCGTTTTTAATACGGACCAGCGAGACTACGCCGAGGTAGTTATCGAACCAGGAGTCGATGATCAGCGCCTGTAATGGGCCTTCCGGATCGCCATCCGGCGGCGGAATATCACGCACCAGACGTTCCAGAACGTCGGTTACACCCACACCAGTTTTCGCCGAGCAGCGGACTGCATCGGTCGCGTCGATGCCGACAATATCTTCAATCTCTTCCGCCACGCGCTCAGGGTCGGCGGCTGGCAGGTCGATTTTATTCAGAACCGGCACAACTTCCAGTTCCATTTCCAGCGCGGTATAGCAGTTCGCCAGCGTCTGAGCTTCTACGCCCTGCCCGGCGTCAACCACCAGCAGTGCGCCTTCACAGGCCGCCAGAGAACGCGATACTTCATAGGAGAAGTCAACGTGGCCCGGGGTGTCGATAAAGTTAAGCTGATAGGTTTCCCCATCGGACGATTTGAAATCCAGCGTCACGCTCTGTGCTTTGATGGTAATGCCACGTTCGCGTTCGAGATCCATTGAATCCAGAACCTGGGCTTCCATTTCACGATCGGAAAGGCCACCGCAAATCTGAATAATACGGTCAGACAGCGTTGATTTACCGTGGTCGATATGTGCAATGATGGAGAAGTTACGTATATTCTTCATATATTAATATATTTATGCCTTACGAATACTTTGAGGCCGCGGTACGGAGCCTGACGTTTTAGACACGGCATCCTTCAAGTTGCCTCGGCGTTGGCTGCACTCACTCACCCCTGTCACGTACTAATGTACGCTCCCGGGGATTCATTCGCTTGCCGCCTTGACGCAACTCGAATGATTTTGTGTCTAGTCGTTCGAAAACGCCGCATTCTACACTACAACCGCGTAACCAGGAAATGCTCTTCCCGCCAAGCATAGCGCTTCCTGCGAGGAGTGTTCCAAAAATAATAAAGCCAGTGTTATCACTGGCTCATTTCAGAAGATGATGTGGTGCGAATCAGGTCGGGGGGAAGCCCTATGCTGATAATAATGGGCTGCCAGGTCTCGCGCGCAGCAAGCCGGGGAGAGAATCCTTTGGCAATCAGAAAACCGCCGACGCCGCCGAGCACAGCCCCGCATAACGCGGCGATATCCGAACCAAACAGCACCTGAAACAGCGAAGCAACCACAAATAGCCCGATTAGCGGTGACATATAAACCAGCATAGCGGATCCGAGCAGGCTGCTTTCGGTGATTCCTAATTCGACTTTCTGCCCTGCCACCAGTGGTTCTGCGCTGGGAACAGATATGGTATGGCTGGTTTGCGGCCCGAGCTTATTCAGCACCCGCGTTCCACAACCCGCGCGTGAGGAGCAGCTGTTACAGGACGTTTTTACGTCACAGCTCACCTGCGCCATACCGTTATCCCATGCAATAACGGTGGCCCATTCTTTAATCATTGTGCACCTTTGAACGAAATACCATCAGCAACGCGTTTGGCGGTTGGCGGCGGCAGTTCACCGACGATGGTGATATCCGCTTGATTGCGAATTGTGGTGCTGACCGTCCGGCGTCCGGTACGCAGTATCTGTTCAGTACTGCTGGCGTTAGCGCGACTGACGTTAATCGAGAAGCTGAAAAGACCATCGGAGAAGAGGCGCGACTCGACCGGACCGTCAATGCCCGGCAGCGTGCGGCGACTGGTTGAGACTTCTTTAAAGCCCTGCGGCAGCCAGCCCGATGACCAGTTAAAAGCAACATTGCTTCCCGTTGGCAGCGAGAGCTGCGGTGGTAAACTCGCTTTCGCCAGGTTTTGCATGCTGCTGTTCACCTGATCGCCCGTGGTGAACGCGATAACCCGGAACTGCTCCAGGGTTTCACCATCACGGTCAAGGAGATCAACGCGCATTGGCAGCTTGCTCTCTGAATCCATCCACACAATGTAGCTATAACGAGTACCGTCTCTGGCCACAACGCGGATGACATCACACATGCGATCGGCAATGCGCGTGCGTCCGACGGAGATAAAATCGTAATAAGGCGCAAGGCGTTTGAAATCGGTATAGACCAATGAAGGCAGGGAGTCGACGATGTAGTCGCCGTTCAGCGTAAAGGGATCGAGGCCCGGCTCAAAGTAGCTGATTTCGCTACCGCGCTGCACGACTTCACGCCGTGGGCCATCCATCTGCAGTAGCTGCGCCAGAGGCTGTCCATTAAGACGCACGTGACGATAGCGTAGCGATTCGACGCCTGATTTATTAATGCTGACGAACGACAGCTCGTAGTTGAGTGACTGACTGGCCAGATTCATCTCCTGCAACAACGCCCCGGACGATACATCTGCCGAGGCGTTTGCGGAGAAGAACAGGCTACCAGCCACAAGTGACATGGCACACCAAAGTTGCTTCATTACTGCGATTGCGTTCCTAGAGTTTGATAGCCCGGCACCTGAACAGCGGCTTGCTGAGTTTGTGCCTGCTCAAACTGCAACTGTTCTGAGTGTAAGCGACGCTGCAATTCGTAATCCTGCAGCATAGCATTAACACGGCGACGCTGTTCCTGAACCTGCTGCTGACCGGTACCGCTCGTGGCGTCTGAAGGGACACCCAGGCTAACCGGACTCGCTTTCCCCATCATCGGCAATGTATTGAACACCGGCGATTCTGGCTGGGTGGAATCAGTTTTGCCATTATACTGCTGAACGCCAACGATAACAGCAAGCGAAACGCACGCTGCCACGCCCATTTGGGTAAGCGAACTTGCCCATGGACGTACTTTTGTCCAGAACGGCATTTTCTGCCATTGATGAGGTGCTGGCTGGGCTTCAGGAATAAGCGGTGTTGTCGTCTGACGAACAGGCTCATTTTCGATGGCGGCCATCACGCGAGAAGAGATATCAAAATGAAGCACATCAGCCGTGTCGCCGCGCAGCGAATCACGAATGAGGTGATAGCTCTCCCAGGTTTCCTGCAACTCTGACGAGCGTGACAACTCGGTCAACAGCTCGCTATCCAGCGTTTCACCATCCATTAAGGCGGAAAGTTTTTCTTTCTGCATGCCTAATACCTTTTCCAGTATCCCGCTTCCGTCAACGCCTGATAAGCGGTTGAACTTTATTATCAATAGCTTCTCGCGCCCGGAAAATACGTGAACGAACCGTACCGACCGGACAATCCATGATAGCCGCTATCTCTTCATAGCTTAGGCCATCTAGCTCCCGCAAGGTAATTGCCATGCGTAAATCTTCCGGAAGCGCATCAATGGTGCGAAAAACGATTTGTCTCAGTTCTTCTGACAACATTAAGTTCTCAGGGTTCGAAATTTCTTTCAAAGCGCCGCCGCTTTCAAAGTTTTCAGCTTCGCTCGCGTCAACATCGCTTGACGGCGGACGACGGCCCTGAGCAACCAGGTAATTTTTGGCCGTATTCACTGCAATACGATACAGCCACGTATAGAAAGCACTATCTCCCCGGAAAGAATCCAGCGCGCGATAGGCCTTTATAAAAGACTCTTGTACGACATCCGGCACATCGCCAGATGGCACATAACGGGAGACCAGACTCGCAACCTTATGCTGATAGCGCACCACCAGCAGGTTAAAAGCTTTTTGATCTCCTTTCTGGACCCGTTCAACCAGGACCTGGTCCGTTAACTGCTCGCTCATCCGAGGTAATGTCTCCCCAAACCCTATTCCCATGCGTAATCAGAATGCCACTCTACTACTATGCATTATGAGCAAGCAGAAACTTAGAGTGTTCGATTTTCGTAAAGTTCCGTCACGCTTTGTTTTTTGTTGATCAGCAGACGCTTCATTGTCTGTCATTATATGTCTGCCAATACACAACAATACGTAAGTTGCGAAATAAAAACGC
Organism: Kluyvera intermedia; assembly: GCF_034424175.1. Classification (NCBI taxonomy): domain Bacteria; kingdom Pseudomonadati; phylum Pseudomonadota; class Gammaproteobacteria; order Enterobacterales; family Enterobacteriaceae; genus Kluyvera; species Kluyvera intermedia. The sequence goes on along the minus strand of NZ_CP139986.1, from coordinate 1,330,984 downwards.
AAATCCAGTGAAGAGTAACGTAACCCGGCCTTTATTTCATCATAAATAGCTGTCCGCGCTCGTAGTTATCTTATGATTTTTCGCGTCCGGTTTTGTCATCATTGTTTAGTCATTACAACCATAGCGTAAAAAAACCCTGCCCTCGTCGCTTTTATAGTGCTACTCTGCCCAAACCGTGTTTAGTAAATTAAACAAAGCAAATGAACTCACTTCCAGAACTTTCCTGTGATGTCCTGATCGTCGGTAGCGGTGCTGCCGGTTTGTCGCTGGCACTGCGTCTTGCTGAACACAGTTCAGTTATCGTATTGAGCAAAGGCCCCATTAGTGAAGGTTCAACCTTCTACGCTCAAGGGGGGATTGCTGCCGTTTTCGACGAAACCGACAGCATTGACTCGCACATTGAAGATACGCTAATTGCCGGTGCCGGTATTTGCGACAAACAAGCCGTGTCGTTTGTCGCCAGCAATGCAAAGCATTGCGTACAGTGGCTTATCGACCAGGGAGTGCTTTTTGATACTCAGATCCAGGCTAACGGGGAAGAGAGCTATCATTTAACCCGTGAAGGCGGCCATAGCCACCGGCGCATTTTGCATGCCGCCGATGCCACCGGGCGAGAAGTGGAAAACACGCTGGTCAGCAAAGCGTTAAACCACCCTAATATTCGCGTACTCGAACGCAGTAATGCCGTCGATCTCATCGTCTCGGATAAAATCGGTTTACCGGGGACCCGGCGCGTGGTTGGCGCGTGGATCTGGGATCGTAATAAAGAGAAGGTTGAAACCTGTGCGGCAAAATCAGTCGTGCTGGCAACCGGCGGCGCATCGAAGGTGTATCAATACACTACCAATCCGGATATTTCCTCCGGGGACGGTATCGCCATGGCCTGGCGCGCAGGTTGCCGCGTGGCGAATCTCGAATTTAACCAATTCCATCCTACCGCACTGTATCATCCACAGGCACGTAACTTCCTGCTGACAGAGGCTCTGCGTGGCGAAGGCGCACACTTAAAACGCCCCGATGGTAGCCGTTTTATGCCGGATTTCGACGCGCGTGGTGAGCTGGCTCCGCGCGATATCGTGGCCCGTGCAATTGATCATGAGATGAAACGTCTGGGCGTTGACTGTATGTACCTGGACATTAGTCACAAGCCGGAAGCCTTTGTACGTCAGCATTTCCCGATGATTTATGAAAAATTAATCGGGCTGGGTATCGATTTAACCAAAGAGCCGGTGCCAATTGTCCCTGCGGCGCACTATACCTGCGGTGGCGTGATGGTCGACGACTATGGTCGCACCGACGTGGACGGCCTGTATGCGATTGGTGAAGTGAGCTATACCGGGCTACACGGCGCTAACCGTATGGCATCAAACTCGTTGCTGGAATGTTTGGTGTATGGCTGGTCGGCTGCGGAAGATATCCATAAACGGATGCCTTACGCCCGCCAGGCAGAAAAACTGCCCACGTGGGATGAAAGCCGGGTTGAAGATTCTGATGAGCTGGTGGTGATTCAGCATAACTGGCACGAGCTGCGCCTGTTTATGTGGGATTACGTCGGAATTGTGCGCTCCACCAAACGACTGGAACGCGCGCTGCGCCGCATCAACATGTTGCAGCAAGAGCTGGACGAGTACTATTCCCGTTTCCGCGTGTCCAATAATCTGCTGGAGCTGCGTAATCTGGTGCAGGTCGCGGAACTTATCGTACGTTGTGCGATGATGCGAAAAGAGAGTCGAGGGCTGCATTACACGCTGGATTACCCGGATTTATTAGCAGAATCTGGCCCATCGGTACTCTCACCGCTCGTTCACATAAATAAATAGAACGCTTGGGTCAGGGCAGTGTAACCTTCCGAATACTGCTGTTCTGGCCCCCGAATCACCAGCCTGTCGCTAAAGCACTCCCCCACTTTCGGCGAGAATGCCAATAGAACCCGATGCGGCAGGCGCACTTGGGTTTCAGCGACATCGGTGCGTAAACGCAAATGCCAGCCCATCGACAGCGCTTGCTGAGTAAAAGTCTGGCCGATATTTTCGGGTAATACGACGCAAAAGAAACCGTCTTCGGTGATAGCATCGGCCGCGCACGTCAGTAACGTCTGATGATTGAGCGTTGTCGTATAACGCGCCTGTTCACGCTGCGGCGTCGAACATTCAACGCCCTGTTCATAGTAAGGCGGGTTGCTGACAATCAGGTTGTAGCGCGTAGTCAGTCCCGCAATCCACGGCTGGATATCCGCCGTGTGTACCTGAATTCTGTCCGCCCACGGAGATTCAGCAACGTTTTCCCGCGCCTGCTCCGCCGCCTCTTCATCCAATTCAACGGCGTCTATCATCACGCTGTCATCGGTGCGCTGTGCTAGCATTAACGCCAGCAGTCCACTGCCGGTGCCAATATCCAGAATCCGCTTAACACGAGCAATCGGGGACCAGGCGCCGAGTAAAATGCCATCGGTGCCAATCTTCATCGCACAGCGATCGTGAGCCACAAAAAAATTTTTAAAGGTAAACCCGTTGCGGCGCAACACGGATTTAGAGTCAGACGTCATATGCGACCTTGCCGATAAAACGAGATAATATTTCGGTTATGAACAATACCCGAGAACAGATAGCCATACAAACAGATGAAGATTAAAGCTGTAACGTCTATAATCACCGCCTCACACAGAGGTAATCATGACTGTAACGACTTTTTCCGAACTTGAACTTGACGAAAGCCTGCTGGAAGCCCTCCAGAGTAAAGGCTTTACGCGCCCAACTGCCATCCAGGCCGCCGCCATTCCGCCTGCGCTCGAAGGACGTGACGTTCTCGGTTCTGCGCCAACCGGCACCGGTAAAACAGCGGCGTATTTGCTGCCTGCGTTGCAGCACCTGCTCGACTTCCCGCGCAAAAAATCCGGCCCGCCGCGTATTTTGATCCTCACACCAACCCGTGAGCTGGCAATGCAGGTTGCCGATCATGCCCGCGAGCTGGCAAAAAATACAAATCTGGACATCGCGACCATCACCGGTGGCGTGGCATATATGAACCACGCTGAAGTGTTCAGCGAAAACCAGGATATTGTCGTCGCGACCACCGGTCGTTTGATGCAATACATTAAAGAAGAAAACTTCGACTGCCGCGCCGTTGAAACGCTGATCCTGGATGAAGCTGACCGTATGCTGGATCTGGGCTTTGCTCAGGATATCGAGCATATCGCCGGTGAAACCCGCTGGCGTAAACAAACTCTGCTGTTCTCCGCAACCCTTGAAGGCGATGCGATTAAAGATTTTGCTGAGCGTCTGCTAGAAGATCCGGTAGAAGTCTCTGCCGATCCTTCCACGCGCGAGCGCAAGAAGATTCATCAGTGGTACTACCGTGCCGATGATTTCGACCACAAATTCAAACTGCTTGAGCACTTGCTGAAACAAGAAGACGCCACGCGTACCATCATATTTGTACGCAAGCGTGAGCGTGTGCACGAACTGGCTGATAAGCTGCGCTCTATTAATATCAACAACTGCTATCTTGAAGGCGAAATGCCGCAAGTTAAGCGTACCGAAGGCATTAAACGTCTGACCGAAGGTCGCGTTAACGTGCTGGTTGCAACAGACGTTGCGGCACGTGGTATTGATATCCCTGACGTGAGCCACGTTATCAACTTCGATATGCCGCGCAGTGGTGACACTTACCTGCACCGTATCGGGCGTACCGGTCGTGCGGGGCGTAAAGGTACCGCGATTTCTCTGGTTGAGGCTCACGACTACGTACTGCTGATGAAGATTGGCCGCTATGTTGATGAGCCACTTAAAGCCCGCGTGATCGAGGGGCTGCGCCCAGTGACTCGTCCGCCAAGCGAGAAGATGACCGGCAAGCCATCGAAAAAAGCGCTCGCAAAACGTGCCGAGCAAAAAGAGAAAGATAAAGAAAAACCGCGCGTGAAGAAACGTCACCGCGATGCCAAGAACGTTGGCAAACGCCGCAAGCCAAGCGGCAGCGATGCTGTAGAGCAGAGCACCGAAGAGTAAATTAAACGCCGGGATAACTTCCCGGCGTTTTCGTATTCAGGGATAAGAGCCGTCTGCCATGAAGAAAAAAGAGTTTGTGACTCAAGATCTCCTTAGCAAAATCTATCAACAACACAGCGGCAGTGCGCGTAAGCTGCCACCAGAACGTCAACTGGCTCAGGAGTACGGCGTTTCACGCTTCACCATTCGCCAGGCACTGGAAAAGCTGGCCAGCATTGGTGTTGTCAGAATTGTGCAGGGCTCAGGGATCTGGATAAACGAGCAGACGCGCAGTAATCCGCTGGTCTATAACTCGATTACCGAGAAGCGCTTTGATCAGATGCGCTACCGGATGATAAGCCTGCATAAAAAGCGTCCAGACCGGGAAGATCAGCAAATATTTGGCCTCTCCGAGGATGACTTTATCTGGCAATTTTGTCGTCTGCGTTTTGTCGATGACATTGCTACGCAAATCGAAATATCCCGTATGCCTGCTGCCCTGTTCACCGACCTCAGTCAGGAGGTTATTGAACGCTCTCTACAGCAGTACGTGCTGGAGAAGGGATTCCCGATTTCGCACCTGCTGACCAGCTATCGCGCTGTGAGCGTGAGCCGGGAGCAGGCTATTTTACTGGGTTGTAAAAAAGGCAGCCCGGCCATGCACATCAATAACCGCGGGATCCTCGACGGCGGGCGCGTGTATGAGATTAGCGACATCATCGATATTAACTACTCCTGCACCTACGTGATCCCCCATAACCGCGATAACCTCGCCTTTCGTCAGCAACCGCAAGCGTAACTCACGGTGTGTGGATAGCGCCGTCCGGCAAGCGACTTTGCGTCCATTCATGCGGGCGGTAAACCACCGGATTTTCTCGTGCCAGCGCCTCATCAAAACCGACACCAATCCCCGGTGCGGTGGGTGGGTAGATAAAGCCATTTTTTACATGAGGTGCGCCGGGGAAAATAGCATCGGTAGACGTCGAGCGCGGAATATATTCCTGGATAGCCGCATTATGCAGGTGAATGTTCAGATGGGTATTTACCGCCACGCCGATTGGCGTCATATCTCCCGGGCCATGCCAGGCCAGGCGCACACCAAAAGCCTGACAGAGAACCGCCAGCTTCAAGGCTGGGGTAATGCCGCCAATCTGTGAAATATGACAGCGGATAAAATCAATCTGCCGGTTAACAATAAGATCGTGCCATTCCGCCGGGTTGTTAAACAGCTCCCCCATCGCCAGCGGGATACTGCTCTGCTGGCGAATTTGTGCCAGCCACGGGCTTTGCTGTGGTGACAAAATGTCTTCAATAAACCAGGGTTGGTAAGGCTCAAGTTGTTTCGCCAACTGTAATGCCTGCTGCGGGAATAAGCGTTCATGAACATCATGCAGAATATGGAAACGGTGCCCATAACGTACGCGTAGCAAGCGGAACATTTCGACAGTGTTGCGAACGTATTCATCCTGATCGTACCAGGCTCCCGGCGTTGGATTTTCCGGCGTCTGCATTTCTTGCGGCGTGCCGCCATAAAATCCCAGCTGACAGCGAATATGACGATAACCCTGATCCAACAATTTATCGACCGAGACAAAAAGCGCTTCCGGCGTTTCTCCACTAGCATGAGTGTAGGCCGCAATGGCATCGCGCGATTTTCCTCCCAACAATTGATATAACGGCATGCCCGCCAGCTGCGCTTTAATGTCCCATAGCGCCATATCCACGCCGGAGATCGCGTTATTCATCAGAGGGCCGTTGCGCCAGTATGCGTTGACGTTCATCATCTGCCAGAGATCTTCGATGTTGTTCGCATCGCGGCCTAGCAACAGAGGTTGCAGGTATTCATCCACCAGCGTTTTCACCGCCAGCGGTCGTTGCTGGAAAGTTGCGCAGCCTAGCCCTACCGTTCCGTTATCGGTGGTCACTCTGACCGTCACCAGGTTATGGCGATCGGGACGGGTGATAAAGCACTCAATCGCAGTAATTAGCGTAGGTTTCACAGACGGCTCCCTGTGGAAAATAAAAATAAGAATGGCATTATCTTCGCCCTATTTTTAGTCATGGGTAAACATTTTTATTATTTAATTTTTTTGGTCTGTTAATGACGTTATTTATATTAAAAAAACGAACCAATTACCCAAAACAATCACACTCAGCGCCCAATAAACGGCAAAATGTGACTATCATCATATTTTATTGGTTTGTTTTTATTGATTGGCTTACTTACTATTCAGCGACACAAGAAAATAACAAACTTATCGCAGGAGCCGTTATGGGGACGCAAGAGGCTATCAGCAGGATTATTCGTCTGGTGGGCGGGCCGGAGAATATCAATAAAGTCTGGCACTGTATGACCCGACTACGCTTTGATTTGGTTGATGATAATAAAATTGCCCAGGATGAGATTAAGCAGTTGCCCGGTGTATTAGGTGCGCAGTTGCAAAGCGATCAGTTTCAGATAATTATCGGGCCAAAAGTCAACGGTTGGTACGAGTTGCTACAGGATACGCTGGGTGCGGGTGATAAAACGGCCGCCAGCGGGAAAAAAAAAGAACGGAAAAGCCTGGTGTCGCTGTTTATGGATACCGTCTCCGGCGTGTTTGGCCCGATTGTTCCCGCCATTGCGGGGGCCGGGATGATCAAAGGTTTGCTGGCAGGGTTGATCGCCCTAAAGTTCGTATCGACCCAAAGCGACACCGTGATGATTATCGACCTGATTGCCAGCGGCGTATTTTATTTCCTGCCGTTTTTCCTGGCGGTTTCGGCGGCAAAAATCTTTAAAACCAATGAGTATCTGGCCGTTGCTGTCGCGGCTTGTCTGATGTATCCCACGCTAATTGACGCTGCAAAGGCCCTGGTGGCGCATCAGGATGGTGCGGTTTCTGCGCTTTGGCTACTCAACACCATCCCCGTTTCGGTATTTAACTATGCTTCAAGCGTCATCCCGGTCATTTTCTCAATTCTCGCGCTGAAATATATCCATCAGGCGGTGGATAGAGTCATGCCAGAAGTGCTGAAGACGGTATTTACTCCTACGTTGACGCTGTTTATCGGTGCGCTGGCAGCGCTGGTGATTATCGGCCCCATCGGGATCTGGTTGGGGAAAATGCTCGCGTGGTTTATTGAAGGATTGTTTGGCGTATCGGCAAGCTTTGCCGGGCTGGTTGTCGGGGCGATTCGCCCCGTTGCCATTCTCACCGGAATGCACCATGCCATGACGCCAATCGCGCTGCAAAATTTCAGCGATCGTGGCTATGACATGCTGATGCCAATGATGTTTATGGCTAATATGGCTATCGCGGGGGCGACCTTTGCTATCTGGCGTCTGAACAAAGACAACCGCACCGTGACTCTGTCCGCCGCAATCTCGGCATTACTGGGGATCACCGAGCCTGCTCTGTTTGGCGTACTGACGCGCTATAAAAAAGCGTTTATTGCCGCGACCGTCGCGAGCTCTCTCGCCTCGGCATTTATTGCGTTCTTCGGTGTGCGGCTGTATGGCTATATCTTATCGAGTATCTTCAGCCTGCCCGCTTATATCGGGCCCGGGTTTATTTTTGCCCTTTCAGGGGTCGCCATTGCGCTGGTGCTTTCTTTCACGCTCACCACCATTCTGGTTGGGCGCGAGCAGAAGCTGTAAAAAAAATCCCCCCGCAGAAATCTGCGAGGGGACTTATCCACCGGCGTCAGCTAATTCGACGCCCTAACCTCCCACCCCTGAGAAATTACAGGCTTTCGGTGAAGGTACGAGCGATAACGTCGCGCTGCTGTTCTGGCGTCAGAGAGTTAAAGCGTACGGCATAGCCGGAAACGCGGATGGTCAGCTGCGGATATTTTTCTGGGTGTTCAACCGCATCCATCAGGGTTTCGCGACGCAGAACGTTAACGTTCAGGTGCTGACCACCTTCTACGCGAACTTCTGGTTTTGCTTCAACCGGGATTTCACGGTATTCGATGTCGCCCAGCGCACTCAGTGCAACCACGTCATCTTCTTTATAACCACCTTTGGCACACAGGCAGCGAGCTTCACCTTTCTCGCTGTCGAGCAGCCAGAATGAGTTCATCAGGTCGTTGTTAGCCGTTTTAGTAATCTGGATACCTGTAATCATTTGATGCCTCCCTAGGCTCTTTATATTCGTTTTTAATCGACCGTCTCGCGGCCAATTGGTAAAACCATTGTTGCTTGAGTGTATATATACCCCTCGAGCACCCTTGATTCTTTGATTTAAATCAATAAAAACCATACCCACAAAGTGGTCATGAGAGGAAATACTTGTTTTGCATCAAGTTACACAGCTCGTAAATAACAAAAATCCTTGTAAATATTCAACTTTTTTTTGGCTCATTCCTCTTTAAAGACCATCCGATTTTGTGATGGAGAAAGAAGCAGTTAAGCTAGGGTGATAGAGATTCGCAGGAGAGCGAGATGACAACCCCTTTAACCTGGCATGATGTGCTGGCCACTGAAAAACAACAACCTTACTTCGTTAACACGCTTACCACGGTCGCCAATGAGCGTCAGTCGGGTGAGACTATCTATCCGCCGCAGAAAGATGTGTTTAACGCCTTTCGCTTTACCGAATTAAACGATGTGAAGGTCGTGATCCTCGGGCAGGACCCATATCACGGTCCTAATCAGGCACACGGTCTGGCCTTCTCCGTACAGCCGGGTATCGCAACACCACCCTCTCTACTGAATATGTACAAAGAGCTTGAAGGAACCATCCCTGGTTTTACGCGCCCGAACCACGGCTACCTTGAAAGTTGGGCACGCCAGGGCGTGCTGCTGCTCAACACTGTACTGACCGTTCGTGCAGGGCAGGCGCATTCACACGCCAGCCTCGGCTGGGAAACCTTTACCGATAAAGTGATCGCGCTGATTAACGAACACCGCGAAGGCGTAGTGTTCTTATTATGGGGAGCGCACGCGCAGAAAAAAGGCGCGATTATTGATACCCAGCGCCACTGCGTGCTGAAAGCACCGCATCCATCGCCGCTATCTGCACACCGTGGATTTTTTGGTAGCAATCACTTTGTGCAGACTAATCAGTGGCTGGAGCGACGCGGTGAAACACCGATTGACTGGATGCCTGTCTTGCCGGAGTAAGTCTGGTGTATTCCCGGCGGCGCTGCGCTTGGCCGGGCTACATCTGAATCGTAGCCCGGCCAAGCGCAGCGCCGCCGGGAAATATTGCACATATAAAAAAACCGGTCGAGTCGCCTCTACCGGTTTTTTTTCAACATCGCGCTTGCTTACGCTTTATGCTGACGCCACCATTCGCTCAGCAGTACGCCGGTCGCCACAGAGACGTTCAGGCCTTCTACCGCACGGGTGCCGTCAATTGATACGCTCATATCCGCAATCGCGGCGGCAGCTTCGGAAACGCCATCACGATCCTGACCTAAGGCCAGCACCATTTTCTTCGGCAGTTCCGCTTTAAACAGCGGTAAACCATTGCCGTTGCTGCTGGTGGTGACGATGGTGTAGCCCGCTTTACGGAACTGCTCCAGCGCATCGATGAAGCTATCACCCGTAATCGGCTGAACATGCTCGGCACCGCCTTCTGCGGTACGAATTGCCGCACCGGATTCCAGCAAAGCGGCATCCTGCAAGATAACGCCTTTCACACCGAAGTGCGCGCAGCTACGGATCATTGCGCCGAGGTTATGCGGGTTACCTGCATCTTCCAGCGCCAGCACGCAATCATCTTCACCGCTTTGGGAAACCCATTGCTGTACGGACGTTCCGTTACGCTTTTTAATCAGGAAGCAAACGCCACCGTGGTGTTCAGTGCCAGACGCTTTTGCCAGCTCTTCTTCATCAACCACGTGATAGGCTTTACGGTTTGCTGCCATCCAACGCAGCGCTTCTTTAAAGCGCGGGGTAACGCTCTGTACGAACCAGGCGCGAACAATCGCATCCGGGCGGCTCTGGAACAGCGCCTGACAGGCATTTTCACCGTAAACACGGGTTTCTTCCGCGCGCTGACGGCGCAGTACTTCTGGATCGATAAAGCTTTTACCGCTGATGCCGCCGTGATCCGGCTTCACGATGGTTTCATCACCCGGGGCACGAGAAACCGTACGCCATGGGGAACCGTCACCGCGGTCGCGATCGCGTTCAACATCGCGGTCACGGCCTCGTTCACGGCCACGATCGCTGTTAGGTCCTTTTCTGTCATCACGGGCAGGGCGACGACCACCTTCGGCACGGGAAGTACCAGCACGGGATGTGCCAGGACGGCCTCCGCCTTTACCAGTACGTGGATTTTCGGTGCGTTTGTCCGAGTCATCGTCACTGCGGACGTACATCACTTTGACCTTGCCGTTTTTGTTCTTTAGTTCGTCGCTCATGTTTTTCTCCACCTGCGCTGCGCGAAGCGCGCAGATTACCTGATGTGTTAGCGCTTAGCCATTACTTCATAAAAAAGACTACGACTATTGTACCCATTGGATAAAACGCATTGTTGATTAATACAGTCTCGTTGATAATGTGTAACATTATAGAAACATTCGGCAACATTGCCGTCCTGCAACATAATGACCCAGAGGTGAGTTATGAATACCGTTTGTGCCCACTGCCAGGCGCTTAATCGCATTCCTGAGGAGCGTCTTAACGACGCGGCAAAATGTGGTCGCTGTGGTGAAGATTTGTTTGATGGTGATGTTATCAACGCCACGGACAGCACGCTGGATAAACTGCTGAAGGACGATCTCCCGGTTGTCGTCGATTTTTGGGCGCCCTGGTGTGGCCCTTGCCGTAATTTTGCACCCATTTTCGAAGATGTTGCTGAAGAGCGTAGCGGTAAAGTTCGCTTTGTAAAAGTGAATACCGAAGCAGAGCGTGAACTCAGCGCACGTTTTCGTATTCGCAGCATCCCAACTATCATGATCTTCAAAAATGGTGAAGTGGTCGACATGCTAAACGGCGCGGTACCGAAAGCACCGTTTGAAAGCTGGTTGAACGAAGCCCTTCAACAATAGTTCCGACGGGGCACATCTTGTGCCCCGTATTGTCCTCTGCGACAATAGCGTTTTTGCCGCTCAATCCCCATGAATGATAATGCCGTTCTTCGGTTGCGCGCCGAGCGTTTAGCCCGCGCGACTCGCCCTTTTCTTGCCCGTGGTAACCGGGTTCGCCGCTGCCAGCGCTGCTTGCTGGTCACTGGCTATTGTCTGTGCAATACCATTGTTCCTCATCCAGCAAACAGTCGTTTTTGTCTGGTGATGTTCGACACCGAGCCAATGAAGCCAAGCAATACCGGTCGTCTGATTGCCGATATTTTACCGCTGACTGACGCTTTCCAGTGGTCGCGTACTGAACCGCCACAGGCATTGCTGGATCTAGTCAAAAATCCCGATTATCAGCCAATGGTCGTATTCCCGTCCTCATATGCTGGCCCCGAACGTCAGGTACTTAGCGCGCCGCCTTCCGGTAAGCCGCCGCTTTTTATTATGTTAGACGGAACCTGGCCGGAAGCGCGGAAAATGTTCCGCAAAAGTCCATGGCTGGATAACCTGCCGCTGATTTCCGTCGATCTCTCCCGCGTATCGGCCTACAGCCTGCGCGAAGTCCATGCCGAAGGTCAGTACTGCACTGCCGAGGTCGCCATTGCCCTGTTGGATTTAGCGGGTGATACCGGCGCGGCTACGGCGCTTAGCCAGCACTTCACCCGTTTTCGTGAAAACTATCTGGCAGGAAAAGCGCATCATCAGGGCAACATCACAACCCTCCAGACGGAAAACGGTTAAACTCATACGATCACTGTCGCGTAAGGAAAACCGGTATGAGTCAGCGTGGGCTGGAAGCACTTCTTAGGCCAAAATCTATCGCGGTTATTGGCGCTTCAATGAAGCCACAGCGTGCCGGTTTCTTGATGATGCAAAACCTGCTGGCGGGCGGTTTTGCTGGCCCGGTTTTACCCGTTACGCCAACATGGAAAGCTGTGCTTGGCGTACTGGCGTGGCCGACCATCGACAGTCTCCCCTTCTCCCCCGACCTGGCGGTGCTGTGCACCCACGCCCGCCGTAATCTGGAGTTACTGGAATCTCTGGGCGAAAAAGGCTGTAAGACCTGCATTATTCTGTCTTCCACTCCCGATCAATTCAGCGCGCTTAAAGAGTGCGCCGCACGTTATCAGATGCGTCTGCTCGGGCCGAACAGTCTGGGACTGCTGGCGCCATGGCAGGGGCTGAACGCCAGTTTCTCGCCGGTTCCTATCCGTAAAGGCAAACTGGCGTTTATTTCCCAGTCTGCTGCCGTCTCCAATACCATACTGGACTGGGCGCAACAGCGCGAAATGGGCTTCTCCTACTTTATTGCGTTGGGTGATAGTCTGGATATCGACGTGGATGATCTGCTCGATTACCTGGCGCGTGATAGCAAGACCAGTGCAATTTTGCTCTATCTGGAGCAATTGAGTGACGCCCGGCGCTTTGTTTCTGCCGCCCGCAGCGCCTCACGTAACAAACCTATACTGGTGATTAAAAGTGGTCGGAGCCCTGCGGCTCAGCGCTTGTTGCACGTCAATTCCGGAATGGATCCCGCCTGGGACGCTGCCATTCAACGTGCCGGGTTACTGCGAGTGCAGGATACCCATGAACTGTTTTCTGCCGTAGAAACCCTTAGCCATATGCGCCCACTGCGTGGTGAACGGTTGATGATTATCAGTAACGGCGCAGCCCCTGCCGCACTGGCACTGGATGAACATTGGGCGCGCAATGGTAAACTCGCTACACTAAGCGATGAGACGCGCCAACAGCTTCAGGCGCTGTTACCAGATACCGTTGAAGCTAACAACCCGTTAGATCTACGCGATGATGCCAGTATCAGCCATTATTCTTCAGCGGTTAACGTCTTGCTCAATAGTCCAGATCTGGATGCGTTAATGATCATTCATGCCCCCAGCGCTACCGCAACGGGGAGCGAAAGCGCCGCCGCGTTGATTGAGCTTATCAAGCACCATCCGCGTGGAAATTACATCAGCGTGCTCACCAACTGGTGTGGGGAATATTCCTCAATTGAAGCACGTCGGATGTTCAGCGATGCCGGTATTCCCACCTACCGGACCCCGGAAGGAACGATTACCGCCTTTATGCATATGGTGGAATATCGTCGAAACCAGAAGCAACTGCGTGAAACCCCGGCTTTGCCGCAGAGTCTGGCCGCCAATAGTGCTCAGGCACATGAGCTATTACAGCAGGCGATCGATAACGGCGTTCGTGCGCTGGATACCCATGAAGTACGCCCCATTTTAAATGTTTACGGTCTGAATACGTTACCAACCTGGATTGCTTCCGATAGCGCCGAAGCGGTGCATATCGCCGAGCAAATTGGCTATCCGGTCGCGTTGAAGCTGCGCTCGCCGGACATCCCGCATAAATCAGAGGTTCAGGGGGTGATGCTCTATCTGCGCACCGCCGCCGAGGTACAGCAGGCGGCAGATGCTATCCTCGATCGAGTGAAAATGACCTGGCCCCAGGCGCGCATTCACGGCCTATTGGTACAAAGTATGGCGAACCGTGCCGGAGCTCAGGAGCTGCGCGTGGTAGTTGAACATGATCCGGTATTTGGTCCGCTGATCATGCTGGGTGAAGGCGGCGTAGAGTGGCGTGCAGAAGATCAGGCCGCCGTCGCACTGCCGCCGCTCAACATGACGTTAGCCCGCTATCTGGTTATCCAGGCGATTAAGAGCAAGAAAATCCGTGGGCGTAGTGCATTGCGTCCGCTTGATATTGCCGGCCTCAGCCAACTTTTGGTGCAGGTTTCGAATCTGATAGTCGATTGCCCGGAGATCCAGCGTCTGGATATCCATCCTCTGCTTGCCTCAGGCAATGAATTCACCGCGCTCGACGTCAGTCTGGATATTGCGCCGTTCAGCGGCTCCAGCGAAAGCCGTCTTGCCATACGCCCCTACCCCCAGCACCTTGAGGAGTGGGTCACGATGAAGAACGGTGACCAGTGTCTTTTCCGGCCGATTTTGCCGGAGGATGAACCACTGTTGCAGCAGTTTATTGCGCGGGTCACAAAAGAAGATCTCTATTATCGTTACTTTAATGAGATCAACGAATTTACCCATGATGATTTAGCCAACATGACGCAGATCGACTACGATCGAGAAATGGCTTTTGTTGCTGTATATGGAACTGGCGATCGCACCGAGATCCTGGGGGTCACGCGAGCAATTTCCGATCCCGATAATATTGATGCTGAGTTCGCCGTGCTGGTTCGTTCTGATCTAAAAGGTCTCGGCCTCGGCGGGCGCTTGCTGGATAAATTAATCGGCTACACCCGCGCTCACGGTTTGGCACGGCTAAACGGGATTACGATGCCGAACAATCGTGGAATGATAGCACTCGCGAGGAAGCTTGGTTTCGAGGTAGACATTCAGCTCGAAGATGGCATTGTTGGATTATCGCTGAGGCTAACTGATGACTAAGTTGCTGGAAATGCTGCCCTTGCCCGGCAGAGATGGTATCATCGACCGCTTACGTCGTCTGCCTGATACAGAAGACCCTTCACTAAATCAGAGAAGAAACGCACTGTGATGTTGTCAAAATTTAAGCGTAATAAACATCAACAACACCTTGCCCAACTACCCAAGCTTTCACAGTCTGTTGATGATATTGAGTTTTTCTATGCTCCAGCAGATTTCCGTGAAGCCCTGCTCGCAAAAATCGCCAGCGCTACACGCCGGATTTGTATCGTCGCGTTATACCTCGAACAGGACGACGCCGGAAAGACGATTCTGCAAGCCCTGTACGATGCCAAACGTCAACGCCCGGAGCTGGATGTCCGGGTTCTGGTTGATTGGCACCGCGCACAGCGTGGGCGTATTGGCGCAGCCGCTTCAAATACCAATGCTGACTGGTATTGCCGTACAGCCAAAGAGAATCCGGGCGTAGATGTTCCGGTTTATGGCGTGCCTATCAACACGCGTGAAGCTCTTGGCGTGCTGCACTTTAAAGGCTTTATTATTGATGATTCCGTGCTCTATAGCGGCGCGAGCATCAACGATGTCTATCTACATCAGCATGATAAATATCGCTACGATCGTTATCAGTGCATTCGCAATCCACAGATGGCGGATATCATGTTTAACTGGGTTTTACAAAATCTGGTTGAAGGTCGCGGCGTTAATCGCCTGGACAGTAGCGAGCGACCAAAAAGTCCGGAAATCAAAAATGAGATCCGTCAATATCGTCAGGAACTCCGCGATACCGGTTACCATTACCAGGGTAATGCGGGTGATGATGAACTGACCGTGACACCGCTGGTCGGTTTAGGCAAATCCAGCGAGCTCAACAAAACAATTTTCCATTTGATGCCGTGTGCCGAAGAAAAGTTGACTATCTGCACACCATATTTCAACCTGCCTGCGTTGCTGGTTCGCAATATTATTCGCCTGCTGCGAGAAGGTAAGAAAGTTGAGATTATCGTCGGCGATAAGACCGCTAACGACTTCTATATTCCGGAAAATGAGCCGTTTAAGATTATCGGCGCACTCCCCTATCTGTATGAGATTAACCTGCGACGCTTCCTGAGCCGACTCCAGTATTATATTAATACCGATCAGCTCGTGGTTCGCCTGTGGAAAGATGCTGATAACAGCTATCACCTGAAAGGGATGTGGGTTGATAACGAGTGGATGTTGCTTACCGGTAACAACCTCAATCCACGGGCCTGGCGTCTGGATCTGGAAAACGCTGTGTTGATTCACGACCCGAAAAGGCAGCTGGCATCGATGCGCCAGAAAGAGCTGGATTTGATTCGTCAGCACACCACTGTCGTTAATCACTACCGCGATCTGCAGAGTATTGCTGATTATCCGGTGAAGGTAAGAAAACTTATCCGCCGTTTACGACGTATCCGTATCGATAGACTTATCAGCCGTATTCTTTAAAACATAGCCCCATTCAGACGGGGCTTTTTTTCAGGGGTAGGTATGTCACGCATCGCTCTCCTTTGTTGTATGTTAACGCTTAGCGGCTGTAGCCATATGGCTAATGATGCCTGGACCGGGCAGGATAAAGCGCAACATTTTATTGCTTCAGCCATGCTGGCTGCTGCCGGCAATGAATATGCTCAGCATCAAGGTATTAATCGCGATCGCAGTGCCGCGATTGGCTTTATGTTTTCCGTGAGTCTGGGGGCATCGAAAGAACTATGGGATAGCCGCCCCACTGGGAGCGGTTGGAGCTGGAAAGACTTTGCATGGGATGTCGCCGGTGCCACAACGGGTTATACGGTGTGGCAACTGGCGCATCATTAGCGTTACAAACGTAATCCCTTCCCTTTCCGGTGCAGTTTTAAAGATACCAGGAACGCCAGCGCGGCCATAACGGTTACATACCAGAAGAAGACTGTTTCTATACCTGAAGATTTTAGCGATAAAGCCACATATTCCGCAGAACCGCCAAACAATGCATTGGCAACCGCATACGAGAGTCCCACCCCAAGCGCGCGCACTTGTGCCGGGAACATCTCAGCTTTCAGGATGCCGCTGATGGAAGTGTAGAAGCTCGTGATCAGCAACGCGCACATGACCAATGCAAATGCGGCATATGGCGAAGTGACATTTTGAAGCGCCGTAAGAATGGGTACGGTAAACAGCGTGGCTAATGCGCCAAAACAAAGCATCGAGGTGCGTCGCCCAACTCTATCAGAGAGTAGACCGAAAAGTGGCTGGACCAACATGTAGACAAATAGCGCCGCAGTCATAATAAGACTTGCGAGGTTCGCGCTCATACCCGCCGTATTGACCAGATATTTCTGCATATAGGTAGTAAAGGTATAGAAACTCAGCGAGCCTGCTGCGGTAAAACCAAGCACCATCATAAAAGCTTTACGATTTCGCCACAGTCCTTTGAATGATCCCGCCTCTTTTAACGTACGTGTTTCTTTCTGCGAGGTTTCATCCAGTTGGCGACGCAACCAAAGAGCAACAATCGCCAGCACAGCACCCATTGCAAATGGAATACGCCATCCCCAGGCATGGAGGTCTTCACTGCTCAGGACGTTTTGCAAAATGACCACCGCCAGAACAGCTAACAGTTGGCCACCAATTAACGTAACGTATTGGAATGATGCATAGAATCCTTTACGGCCTTCAATTGCGACTTCACTCATGTAGGTCGCGCTGGTGCCATATTCACCACCAACGGATATTCCCTGGAACAGGCGCGCTAACAGTAACAATGCGGGAGCCCAGGTACCAATTACGCTATAGCCCGGTAGGCAAGCAATAACCAGAGAGCCGAAGCACATCATGCATACAGAGATTAGCATCGAGACTTTACGCCCGCGACGATCGGCTATGCGACCAAATAACCAACCACCAATCGGACGCATTAAAAACCCGGCTGCAAATACGCCAGCGGTCTGAAGCAATTGAGTGGTGGTATTTCCAGATGGGAAAAAAATATGGGCGAAGTACAGAGAACAGAATGAGTAAACATAAAAATCAAACCATTCAACAAGGTTCCCGGATGATGCTCCGACGATTGCCATTATTCGACGGCGAGTATCGCCGTCGGTAAGCGTCCCTTCCGGCGTCACACTGTTTACAGCCATTTATTAACTCCTGCCAAAAACGGTCTCCTGCCTTACCGGGCGTACACGTCACGCAGGCAGATATTTTAGTAAACGAAATGTTATATAATTGTTATACAGAAATGAGTGATGGATATCACATTTTTTGTTAGCAAGAGAACGATTTAGGATTAGCTGCAGGGGTAGGTAATAAAAGGAACGGAATGTAGGCCGGAGTTTTATCCGTGCTTTCATTTCGCACACACGCAAAAAAGCCCATCCGGCAGGATGGGCTTCTTCACTATTTGATGCCTGGCAGTTCCCTACTCTCGCATGGGGAGACCCCACACTACCATCGGCGCTACGGCGTTTCACTTCTGAGTTCGGCATGGGGTCAGGTGGGACCACCGCGCTGTTGCCGCCAGGCAAATTCTGTTTATCAACACGCATCTCTGCATGTCGATTTAATCTGTCTCAAGCTGAATATCGTGTCTCATCACCAACAAAACACCTTTGGCGTTGTAAGGTTAAGCCTCACGGTTCATTAGTACTGGTTAGCTCAACGTATCGCTACGCTTACACACCCAGCCTATCAACGTCGTAGTCTTCAACGTTCCTTCAGGACTCTCAAGGAGTCAGGGAGAACTCATCTCGGGGCAAGTTTCGTGCTTAGATGCTTTCAGCACTTATCTTTTCCGCATTTAGCTACCGGGCAATGCCATTGGCATGACAACCCGAACACCAGTGATGCGTCCACTCCGGTCCTCTCGTACTAGGAGCAGCCCCCCTCAATTCTCCAGCGCCCACGGCAGATAGGGACCGAACTGTCTCACGACGTTCTAAACCCAGCTCGCGTACCACTTTAAATGGCGAACAGCCA
This sequence comes from Kluyvera intermedia, assembly GCF_034424175.1. Classification (NCBI taxonomy): domain Bacteria; kingdom Pseudomonadati; phylum Pseudomonadota; class Gammaproteobacteria; order Enterobacterales; family Enterobacteriaceae; genus Kluyvera; species Kluyvera intermedia. Next base: position 1,312,590 of record NZ_CP139986.1, on the reverse strand, counting down.
TACCCTTGGGACCTACTTCAGCCCCAGGATGTGATGAGCCGACATCGAGGTGCCAAACACCGCCGTCGATATGAACTCTTGGGCGGTATCAGCCTGTTATCCCCGGAGTACCTTTTATCCGTTGAGCGATGGCCCTTCCATTCAGAACCACCGGATCACTATGACCTGCTTTCGCACCTGCTCGAGCCGTCACTCTCGCAGTCAAGCTAGCTTATGCCATTGCACTAACCTCCTGATGTCCGACCAGGATTAGCTAACCTTCGTGCTCCTCCGTTACTCTTTAGGAGGAGACCGCCCCAGTCAAACTACCCACCAGACACTGTCCGCAACCCGGGTAACGGGTCTACGTTAGAACACCAGCCATTAAAGGGTGGTATTTCAAGGTTGGCTCCATGCAGACTGGCGTCCACACTTCAAAGCCTCCCACCTATCCTACACATCAAGGACCAGTGTTCAGTGTCAAGCTATAGTAAAGGTTCACGGGGTCTTTCCGTCTTGCCGCGGGTACACTGCATCTTCACAGCGAGTTCAATTTCACTGAGTCTCGGGTGGAGACAGCCTGGCCATCATTACGCCATTCGTGCAGGTCGGAACTTACCCGACAAGGAATTTCGCTACCTTAGGACCGTTATAGTTACGGCCGCCGTTTACCGGGGCTTCGATCAAGAGCTTCGCCTTACAGCTAACCCCATCAATTAACCTTCCGGCACCGGGCAGGCGTCACACCGTATACGTCCACTTTCGTGTTTGCACAGTGCTGTGTTTTTAATAAACAGTTGCAGCCAGCTGGTATCTTCGACTGATTTCAGCTCCATGGGTAAACCACTTCACCTACATATCAGCGTGCCTTCTCCCGAAGTTACGGCACCATTTTGCCTAGTTCCTTCACCCGAGTTCTCTCAAGCGCCTTGGTATTCTCTACCTGACCACCTGTGTCGGTTTGGGGTACGATTTGATGTTACCTGATGCTTAGAGGCTTTTCCTGGAAGTGCGGCATTTGTTACTTCAGCACCGTAGTGCCTCGTCATCACACCTCAGCGTTAATAAGAGTCCGGATTTACCTAAACTCTCCGCCTACATGCTTAAACCGGGACAACCGTCGCCCGGCTAACATAGCCCTCTCCGTCCCCCCTTCGCAGTAACACCAAGTACAGGAATATTAACCTGTTTCCCATCGACTACGCCTTTCGGCCTCGCCTTAGGGGTCGACTCACCCTGCCCCGATTAACGTTGGACAGGAACCCTTGGTCTTCCGGCGTGCGGGTTTTTCACCCGCATTATCGTTACTTATGTCAGCATTCGCACTTCTGATACCTCCAGCACCCCTCACAGGACACCTTCAACGGCTTACAGAACGCTCCCCTACCCAACAACACATAGTGTCGCTGCCGCAGCTTCGGTGCACAGTTTAGCCCCGTTACATCTTCCGCGCAGGCCGACTCGACCAGTGAGCTATTACGCTTTCTTTAAATGATGGCTGCTTCTAAGCCAACATCCTGGCTGTCTGAGCCTTCCCACATCGTTTCCCACTTAACTGTGACTTTGGGACCTTAGCTGGCGGTCTGGGTTGTTTCCCTCTTCACGACGGACGTTAGCACCCGCCGTGTGTCTCCCGTGATAACATTCTTCGGTATTCGTAGTTTGCATCGGGTTGGTAAGTCGGGATGACCCCCTAGCCGAAACAGTGCTCTACCCCCGAAGATGAATTCACGAGGCGCTACCTAAATAGCTTTCGGGGAGAACCAGCTATCTCCCGGTTTGATTGGCCTTTCACCCCCAGCCACAAGTCATCCGCTAATTTTTCAACATTAGTCGGTTCGGTCCTCCAGTTAGTGTTACCCAACCTTCAACCTGCCCATGGCTAGATCACCGGGTTTCGGGTCTATACCCTGCAACTTAACGCCCAGTTAAGACTCGGTTTCCCTTCGGCTCCCCTATTCGGTTAACCTTGCTACAGAATATAAGTCGCTGACCCATTATACAAAAGGTACGCAGTCACCCTGATAAATCAAGGCTCCCACTGCTTGTACGTACACGGTTTCAGGTTCTGTTTCACTCCCCTCGCCGGGGTTCTTTTCGCCTTTCCCTCACGGTACTGGTTCACTATCGGTCAGTCAGGAGTATTTAGCCTTGGAGGATGGTCCCCCCATATTCAGACAGGATACCACGTGTCCCGCCCTACTCTTCGAGTTCACAACACATGCATTTTTGTGTACGGGGCTATCACCCTGTATCGCCGGACTTTCCAGACCGTTCCACTAACACACATGCTGATTCAGACTCTGGGCTGCTCCCCGTTCGCTCGCCGCTACTAGGGGAATCTCGGTTGATTTCTTTTCCTCGGGGTACTTAGATGTTTCAGTTCCCCCGGTTCGCTTCATTACGCTATGTATTCACGTAATGATAGTGTGTCGAAACACACTGGGTTTCCCCATTCGGAAATCGTCGGTTATAACGGTTCATATCACCTTACCGACGCTTATCGCAGATTAGCACGTCCTTCATCGCCTCTGACTGCCAGGGCATCCACCGTGTACGCTTAGTCGCTTAACCTCACAACCCGAAGATGTTTCGTAAAACATTCCGCGTTGCGAAAATTTGAGAGACTCGAACACACCGCTTATCTGTTCTTATTACGGAGAACAGACACAGTGTGTCGTTTCAATTTTCAGCTTGATCCAGATTTTTAAAGAGCAAATATCTCAAACGTGACTCGAAAGTCAGTTTTGAGATATCGTGGATAATGTCTTTCACTCATTATCCGGTATGGCGTCCCCAAGGGGATTCGAACCCCTGTTACAGCCGTGAAAGGGCAGTGTCCTAGGCCTCTAGACGATGGGGACTCGGTACTATTTTGCTCATTACTTCTATCAGACAATCTGTGTGGACACTTCAAAGCACGTTTCTTTAAGGTAAGGAGGTGATCCAACCGCAGGTTCCCCTACGGTTACCTTGTTACGACTTCACCCCAGTCATGAATCACAAAGTGGTAAGCGCCCTCCCGAAGGTTAAGCTACCTACTTCTTTTGCAACCCACTCCCATGGTGTGACGGGCGGTGTGTACAAGGCCCGGGAACGTATTCACCGTAGCATTCTGATCTACGATTACTAGCGATTCCGACTTCACGGAGTCGAGTTGCAGACTCCGATCCGGACTACGACATACTTTATGAGGTCCGCTTGCTCTCGCGAGGTCGCTTCTCTTTGTATATGCCATTGTAGCACGTGTGTAGCCCTACTCGTAAGGGCCATGATGACTTGACGTCATCCCCACCTTCCTCCAGTTTATCACTGGCAGTCTCCTTTGAGTTCCCGGCCGAACCGCTGGCAACAAAGGATAAGGGTTGCGCTCGTTGCGGGACTTAACCCAACATTTCACAACACGAGCTGACGACAGCCATGCAGCACCTGTCTCAGAGTTCCCGAAGGCACCAAAGCATCTCTGCTAAGTTCTCTGGATGTCAAGAGTAGGTAAGGTTCTTCGCGTTGCATCGAATTAAACCACATGCTCCACCGCTTGTGCGGGCCCCCGTCAATTCATTTGAGTTTTAACCTTGCGGCCGTACTCCCCAGGCGGTCGACTTAACGCGTTAGCTCCGGAAGCCACTCCTCAAGGGAACAACCTCCAAGTCGACATCGTTTACGGCGTGGACTACCAGGGTATCTAATCCTGTTTGCTCCCCACGCTTTCGCACCTGAGCGTCAGTCTTTGTCCAGGGGGCCGCCTTCGCCACCGGTATTCCTCCAGATCTCTACGCATTTCACCGCTACACCTGGAATTCTACCCCCCTCTACAAGACTCTAGCCTGCCAGTTTCGAATGCAGTTCCCAGGTTGAGCCCGGGGATTTCACATCCGACTTGACAGACCGCCTGCGTGCGCTTTACGCCCAGTAATTCCGATTAACGCTTGCACCCTCCGTATTACCGCGGCTGCTGGCACGGAGTTAGCCGGTGCTTCTTCTGCGAGTAACGTCAATCACTGCGGTTATTAACCACAATGCCTTCCTCCTCGCTGAAAGTACTTTACAACCCGAAGGCCTTCTTCATACACGCGGCATGGCTGCATCAGGCTTGCGCCCATTGTGCAATATTCCCCACTGCTGCCTCCCGTAGGAGTCTGGACCGTGTCTCAGTTCCAGTGTGGCTGGTCATCCTCTCAGACCAGCTAGGGATCGTCGCCTAGGTGAGCCATTACCCCACCTACTAGCTAATCCCATCTGGGCACATCCGATGGTGTGAGGCCCGAAGGTCCCCCACTTTGGTCTTGCGACGTTATGCGGTATTAGCTACCGTTTCCAGTAGTTATCCCCCTCCATCGGGCAGTTTCCCAGACATTACTCACCCGTCCGCCACTCGTCACCCAAGAGCAAGCTCTCTGTGCTACCGTTCGACTTGCATGTGTTAGGCCTGCCGCCAGCGTTCAATCTGAGCCATGATCAAACTCTTCAATTTAAGTGTTTGATGCTCAATGAATTAAACTTCGTAATGAATTACGTATGTTCACTCGTTGAGACTTGGTATTCATTTAGCGTCTTGCGACGTTTAAGAATCCGTATCTTCGAGTGCCCACACAGATTGTCTGATAAATTGTTAAAGAGCAGTGCCGCCTCGCTTTCTCAGCGGCGCGGGATGTGCATATTACGCTTTCCCGCTTCAGAGTCAAGCGTTTAATTTCGCTTTTCTCTGCTGAAGTTCTCTTAAGAACCTCGCTGACCCGGCGGCTTCTATTCCGTTGTTCCGTGTCAGTGGTGGCGCATTATAGGGAGAAACTGAGAAGTCGCAAGCATAAATCGAAAAAAACTATTCGTTCGCTTACTTTTCATCCATAACGCTTATTTTTGCCTGGTTTATATACAAAAACGAGCCCCAAAGGGCTCGTTTTCTTATTTTTGTGACTTACTGCACTGCCACAATATGATCGTCTTTCACTTCCAGATGGACAATTTTTCCAGGAATCAGCTCGCCAGAGAGAATTTGCTGTGCCAGCGGGTTCTCTATTTGCTGCTGGATTGCGCGTTTCAACGGACGAGCACCATATACCGGGTCGTAACCGTTTTTACTCAGCAGCAGCAGAGCCTCATCGGAAATCTGCGTTTCATACCCGCGTTCTTCCAGACGTTTGTACAGACGTTGCAGCTGAATCTGTGCGATAGAAGCAATATGCGATTCACCCAGTGGGTGGAACACAACAACTTCATCTATACGGTTAATGAATTCCGGGCGGAAACTGTGGCTGACCACGCCCAGCACCAGATCTTTCATATGACCGTAATCCAGCTCGCCAAACCGTTCCTGAATCAGGTCAGACCCCAGGTTAGAAGTCATAATGACAACCGTATTACGGAAGTCGACCGTTCTCCCCTGCCCATCAGTCAAACGACCGTCATCAAGCACCTGCAACAGAATGTTGAAAACATCCGGATGCGCTTTTTCCACTTCATCCAACAGGATGACGGAATATGGGCGACGACGAACTGCTTCCGTCAAATAACCGCCCTCTTCATAACCGACATATCCTGGAGGCGCCCCCACCAGACGAGAGACGGAGTGTTTCTCCATAAACTCAGACATATCGATACGCACCATTGCGTCATCGCTGTCGAACATAAAGTTAGCCAGCGCTTTACACAGTTCGGTTTTACCGACACCGGTTGGCCCCAGGAACAGGAACGAACCGATAGGACGGTTTGGATCCGACAGCCCTGCACGGCTACGACGAATCGCATTCGATACCGCTTCCACTGCCTCATTCTGACCAATTACGCGGCTATGCAGATCCTGCTCCATACGCAGCAGTTTATCGCGTTCACCCTCCAGCATTCTGGCAACTGGAATCCCCGTCCAGCGGGCCAGTACGTCAGCAATCTCAATATCCGTTACTTTATTACGTAACAGACGCATGGTTTTGCCTTCGGACTGGGTGGCAGCCTCCAGCTGTTTCTCAAGCTCCGGAATTTTACCGTACTGCAGTTCAGACATCCGCGCGAGGTCACCGACACGACGAGCCTGCTCAATGGCAATCTTCGCCTGCTCCAGTTCAGCCTTGATAGTTTGCGTTCCGGAGAGTGAGGCTTTTTCAGCTTTCCACTCTTCTTCTAATACCGAGTACTGGCGTTCTTTATCTTCCAGTTCTTCGTTGAGCATATCGAGACGTTTTTTACTCGCCTCATCAGACTCTTTGAGTAACGCCTGCTGTTCCAGCTTGAGCTGAATAATACGGCGGTCAAGTCTGTCCAGCTCTTCCGGCTTGGAGTCAATTTGCATACGAATACTAGAAGCCGCTTCATCAATAAGGTCGATGGCCTTATCCGGCAACTGACGGTCAGCAATATAGCGATGAGACAGCGTCGCCGCCGCCACAATTGCTGGGTCAGTAATCTGTACATGGTGATGCAGCTCGTAGCGTTCCTTCAGCCCACGCAGAATAGCGATGGTATCTTCCACTGACGGTTCAGCCACAAACACTTTCTGGAAACGGCGCTCCAGCGCGGCATCTTTTTCTATATACTGACGATACTCATCAAGGGTTGTCGCCCCGACGCAGTGCAATTCCCCTCGCGCCAGCGCTGGTTTCAGCATATTGCCGGCATCCATTGCACCATCGGCTTTACCCGCGCCAACCATGGTATGCAGCTCGTCGATAAACAGAATAACGTTGCCTTCCTGTTTCGACAGATCGTTCAGAACACCTTTCAGACGTTCTTCAAACTCACCGCGATATTTCGCCCCAGCCACCAGCGCGCCCATATCCAGTGCCAACACGCGCCGGCCTTTCAAGCCTTCAGGCACCTCACCGTTAATAATGCGCTGCGCCAGCCCTTCGACGATTGCGGTTTTACCTACACCGGGTTCACCGATTAATACCGGGTTATTTTTGGTACGACGCTGCAGCACCTGAATGGTACGGCGAATTTCTTCATCACGACCGATAACCGGATCGAGTTTGCCCTGCTCGGCACGCTCGGTAAGATCGACGGTATATTTTTTCAAGGCCTGACGTTGGTCTTCGGCCCCCTGATCATTCACGCTTTCACCTCCACGCATCTTTTCAATTGCCTGAGTAATATTGGCAGTTGTCGCGCCAGCTGTTTTCAGTAATTCAGCCAGGGTGCCCCGGGATTCTAGCGCTGCGATAACAAACAGCTCTGACGAAATAAAGTTATCGCCGTTTTTTTGCGCCAGTTTGTCGCAAAGATTCAGTACACGAATCAAATCCTGAGACGGCTGCACGTCGCCACCGGTGCCTTCCACTTGAGGCAAACGGCTCAATGCCTGATCGATAGCCGTGCGTAACTGGCCGGCATTGATACCTGCGGACGTTAATAAAGGACGTACAGAGCCCCCTTCCTGATTCAGCAAGGCACTCATTAAATGAAGAGGTTCTATAAATTGGTTGTCTTGCCCAAGTGCGAGTGACTGGGCATCAGCAAGAGCAAGCTGGAATTTATTAGTAAGACGATCCAGACGCATGACTCCTCCCATAATAGGTCAAATTTGCTACAGGAGATTAAATGAGGTCATCCCTCAATTATTCAAGGTTAATTGACCTATTCAATGAGAAAAAATTATCAGCGTTCTGGATCGTCTTGATTCTATAGGTTATATCAGCCAGATGAAACTTGCCATACGACCCGTAATACGGTCGCGGCGATATGAGAAAAAATCATCCTTTTCGCTGAAGGTACAGCGGTCACCGCCAAAGACGTTGGTCACACCAAGATTAGCCAGTCGCTGACGTGCTAGCAGGTAGATATCAGCGTAATACTTTTCGCCAGCCGGACGGAAAGCGTCCACGGCGTTGGTATCTCTCGCCATAAACGCTTCACGCACTTCAGGGCCAACTTCAAACGCCTGTGGCCCGATAGCCGGGCCGAACCAGGCAAGAATGTTTTCAGGACTGTCGTTAAAGCAGGCCACTGTCTCTTCCAGCACGCCGTCACACAAACCGCGCCAGCCAGCATGTGCTGCCGCAACTTCGGTGCCCGCTCTGTTGCAAAACAGCACCGGCAGACAATCTGCCGTCATAACCGCACACACCGTCCCGGGAGTATTACTGTAGGACGCATCAGCGCGCTTAGACGCATAGGGTTCACCGGTGAGATGCAGAACATCTTTCCCATGCACCTGCTCCAGCCACACAGGTTTCGATGGCAGTTTACCTGCCGCGAACATGCGTTTACGGTTTTCTTCAACGTGCTCCAGATTATCACCACAGTGAGCGCCGAGATTCAGTGCATCCCATGCCTCCTGGCTGACACCACCGACACGCGTTGAACTACAGGCGGCCACGCCTACTGGCAGCGGCCACTCCGGGACAATGATTTTGGTCATAGCCAGTCTACGTCATCCTTGTGTTCTTCAAAGTCGTCACGCATCACGGCGATAAGTTCGACCATATCTTCAGGAATTGGCGCATGCCATTCCATCTCAATACCCGAGATCGGGTGATAGAGACGCAGCATGGTGGCATGCAGAGCCTGACGGTCAAACTTACGCAATGTCGAGATAAACTCATCCGATGCGCCTTTTGGTGGACGTGGGCGCCCGCCGTAAACCTGATCGCCCACCAGCGGATGGGTGATATGCGCCATGTGCACGCGGATCTGGTGCGTACGTCCGGTTTCCAGACGCAGTCGCAGACGCGTGTGCACACGGAAGTGTTCCATGATGCGATAGTGCGTCACCGCCGGTTTACCCATCGGGTGTACCGCCATGTGCGTACGTTTAGTCGGGTGACGGCTGATAGGCTCCTCAACAGATCCCCCAGCGGTCATGTGACCAATGGCCACAGCCTCATATTCACGGGTGATTTCGCGCAATTGCAGCGATTCCACCAGACGCGTTTGAGCGGGGACTGTTTTCGCAACCACCATCAAACCCGTTGTGTCTTTATCCAGACGATGCACGATGCCCGCTCGCGGTACGTCGGCAATTGGCGGATAATAATGTAGCAGTGCATTGAGTACCGTGCCGTCCGGGTTACCGGCACCCGGATGCACAACGAAACCACGAGGCTTGTTGATGACCAGAATATCTTCATCTTCATACACGATATCAAGCGGGAGATCCTGTGCTTCAAAACGGATCTCTTCATCGATTTCGGCATCGATAGCGACAGTCTCGCCACCCATGACTTTTTCTTTCGGCTTATCCGAAATCTTGCCGTTGACCTGGACACGTTGGTCCAAAATCCACTCTTTTATTCGCGATCGCGAATAATCAGGGAACATTTCGGCCAAAGCCTGATCTAAGCGTTGACCGAGTTGTGATTCGGACACCGTTGCGGTGAGTTGTACTTGTTGTGCCATAGACAGCTTCTTCGTTAACGTTGGGTTTTTACGGCTTTGCCGTTTAATATAGTGTGCTATTGTAGCTGGTCTTAGTCGGGAACAGGAACTGTGAATATCCCGTATAAACATTTTGAGGAAAGTCAAAACGTCATGACGCGCATGAAATATCTGGTGGCAGCGGCCACGTTGAGCCTGGCTTTGGCGGGGTGCTCTGGTTCTAAGGACGAGGTTCCTGATAATCCGCCTAATGAAATCTACGCAACTGCTCAGCAAAAGCTCCAGGACGGTAACTGGAAACAGGCAATAACGCAACTGGAAGCGTTGGATAACCGCTATCCGTTTGGACCTTATTCTCAGCAGGTTCAACTGGATCTGATCTACGCATACTATAAAAATGCCGATCTGCCGCTGGCTCAGGCCGCCATTGACCGTTTCATCCGTCTGAACCCAACGCACCCAAACATCGACTATGTGATGTACATGCGCGGCCTGACGAACATGGCGCTGGATGATAGCGCGCTACAGGGCTTCTTCGGGGTTGATCGCTCTGACCGTGACCCGCAGCATGCCCGTGACGCATTCAATGACTTCTCGAAGCTGGTGCGCGGCTACCCGAATAGTCAGTATGTGACCGATGCCAACAAACGTTTGGTCTTCTTAAAAGACCGTCTGGCAAAATATGAGCTTTCCGTTGTTGATTACTACACCGCGCGTGGCGCGTGGGTTGCCGTCGTTAACCGCACCGAAAACATGATGCGAAACTACCCGGATACCCAGGCAACCCGTGATGCGTTACCGAAGATGGAAAACGCTTATCGCGAAATGCAGATGACAGCGCAGGCTGACAAAGTGGCGAAAATTATTGCTGCCAACAGCAAGAATACGCAGTCCTGATTCAGACCTCACAGAAAGCAAAACGGCAGCCGATTGGCTGCCGTTTTTTTATTCTTTTCATCAAAAGCTGAAGCGGTTTAGCCGCAAATCATCCTATCAAATATGGCTGCATTTTTCCGATTCGACAAGTATTAAATCGCTTCTTCCTGTCCTGACTCACAAAATGAAGGCACTGACAAAAAGTGACAAAATAATGTGATATTGATCACACATTTTAACCAAATCCGAGGTATGCTGGAATCACCAAGACGGAAAGACAAGAGGTAAAATTTATGACAATGAACATTACCAGTAAACAAATGGAAATTACTCCGGCTATTCGCCAGCATGTCGCAGACCGTCTCGCCAAATTGGAAAAATGGCAAACTCAGTTAATCAACCCACATATCATTCTCTCTAAAGAGCCACAGGGCTTTGTTGCTGATGCCACGATGAACACCCCGAACGGGCATCTCGTCGCCAGCGCAAAACATGAGGATATGTATACTGCCATTAACGAATTGATCAACAAGCTGGAACGGCAGCTGAACAAGGTGCAGCACAAAGGGGAAGCCCGTCGCGCAGCAACGTCTGTGAAAGACGCAAGCTTCGTAGAAGTTGAAGAAGAAGAGTAAAACTGAACTTTAAACTTTAATGTGTATCGCCAACGCGCCTTCGGGCGCGTTTTTTATTGACAGAGTGAAAACAGACCGGGTACTGTAAAACCTCGTGACGTTAAGGATTTAACCAACCGTGAAATTACTTCCGTTTTTCTTCGCATTCTTTTTTACCTTCCCCTGAATGGGAGGCGTTTCGTCGTGTGATAAAGAATGCGAAGACGAACATTAAGGCCTCCCAACCGGGAGGCCTTTTTTATTGATAACAAGAAAGGCAAACATGATGACTTCGGAAAACCCATTACTGGCGATACGCGATAAGATAAGCGCGCTGGATGAGAAATTAGTGAGCCTGCTGGCAGAACGTCGCGGCCTTGCCATCGAGGTAGGTAAAGCAAAGCTGGCTTCCCATCGCCCGGTGCGCGATATCGATCGCGAACGTGACCTGCTGGAGCGTCTGATTACCATTGGCAAAACGCACCAGCTTGATGCGCATTACATTACTCGCCTGTTCCAGCTCATTATTGAAGACTCCGTACTCACCCAGCAGACGTTGCTTCAGCAGCATCTGAACCAAATCAATCCGCACTCTGCGCGTATCGCCTTTCTCGGTCCAAAAGGCTCTTACTCGCACCTGGCCGCACGCCAGTATGCCGCTCGCCATTTCGAGCAGTTCATTGAAAGCGGTTGTCTGAAGTTTGCCGATATCTTTAATCAGGTTGAAACTGGACAGGCCGACTATGCCGTCGTGCCAATCGAGAACACCAGCTCCGGCGGGATCAATGACGTCTATGACCTGTTGCAGCACACCAGCCTGTCGATTGTCGGCGAGATGACGATACCTATCGACCACTGTGTGCTGACCAATAGCACCACCACCCTGGACACCATTGAAACCGTCTACAGCCATCCACAACCCTTCCAGCAGTGCAGCCAATTCCTGAGCCACTATCCGCAATGGAAAATTGAGTACACTGAGAGCACCTCAGCAGCGATGGAAAAAGTGGCGCAGGCCAACTCGCCAACCGTAGCCGCACTGGGCAGCGAAGCCGGCGGCAAGCTTTATGGCTTACAAGTGCTAGAACATTGTCAGGCCAATCAGACGCAAAACATCACCCGATTCCTGGTACTGGCGCGCAAAGCCGTTAACGTCTCCGATCAGGTTCCGGCAAAAACCACCTTGTTAATTGCCACCGGGCAACAGGCGGGTGCGCTGGTAGAGGCTCTGCTGGTGTTGCGTAACCATAAGCTTATCATGACCAAACTCGAGTCACGCCCTATCCACGGCAATCCATGGGAAGAGATGTTTTATCTCGATATCCAGGCTAACCTGGAAGCCTTGCCGATGCAAAAGGCGCTGAAAGAGCTGTCTGGGATTACCCGCTCCATGAAAGTGCTGGGGAGCTACCCGAGCGAAAATGTGGTACCGGTTGATCCGATTTAAACTTCGATAAACGGCTTCTTCTTCATTCCTGCTACGTCCACTGGCAGGGTGAAGATAGCACCCGATAGCGGGTACTGCGTCACTTCCGCCGCCGACATATTTTCACGGGTCGTGGTGATAAAGAGCGTGCGCATATCCGCCCCGCCAAAGCAAACCATCGTCGGACATCTTACCGGCAGTCGATACTCGGCAAGCTGCTCACCTTCGGGTGAGAAACGCGCTATCCGCCAGCCATCGAACATCGCGCTCCAGTAGCAGCCTTCTTCATCTATCGCCGCGCCATCGGGGATCCCTTCACCGGCTTTAAACTGACGGAACACCTCACGCAAACCCGGCTCCCCCTGCACATCCAGCGGCGTACGGTAAATCACCCCGTTAGGCGTATCAGAGGTATACATCCAGCGTTTATCATTGCTAAATGCCAGACCGTTCGCACCACGGATATCGCACTGGATAACCTTCGGGTTGAGCTGATTATCAACACGAACAAGCAGCGCGCCGTTGTAATCACCGGGTCCCCAGAAGGTTCCGGCGTAAAAGCGCCCGTCCCTATCTGTCCCCCCGTCATTAAAACGTGCTAGCTGCGGGTTACTTGGGTTATCACAGATTTTGTGCACCAGCAGGCCACGACTATCGGCAAGCCAGATCGCGCTACGCAGCGCGACGATAAACCCGCCCTTTTCTCGTAGGGAGAAACAGCCGACCTCTTCTGGAAACTGGAGAATCTGGTGTTCACCGCTGGCAATCTCATAACGGTGGATTTCACACTCCATAATGTCAGCCCAGTACAGTGCCTGTTCACTCTCGCTCCAGGTCGGGCATTCCGGTAAATGTCCGGTGTAATCAAACAGCAGGTTTGCGTCAGCCATCATCTTTATCCCATAAAAAAAGCCAGAGGATTTCCCCTAGCTTTCAAGTATATACAGTTTTCAGCTACTGCCGATTATCATTCGCCTGACGTAACAGGACGCGGCTCTCACTCTGGAAACGTTGTGCGTAGTCGCCAAACCAATGCTCAACCTTACGGAAGCTGTCAATAAACGCCTGCTTGTTGCCTTGTTCCAGCAGGCTTATCGCCTCGCCAAAACGCTGGTAGTAACGTTTAATCAGCGCCAGATTGTTGCCTGATGACATAATAATGTCTGCGTACAACTGCGGATCCTGGGCAAACAGTCGTCCAACCATCGCCAGTTCCAGACGGTAAATCGGTGAGGAGAGCGCCAGCAATTGTTCGAGCTGTACGTTTTCTTCAGCCAGATGTAAGCCGTAAGCAAAGGTCGCAAAGTGACGTAGCGCCTGAATAAACGCCATGTTCTGATCGTGCTCGACGGCGCTGATACGGTGTAAGCGCGCCCCCCAGACCTGAATCTGTTCAAGGAACCACTGATAAGCTTCAGGCTGGCGACCATCACAGTAAACCACAACCTGCTTCGCCAGGCTGCCGCTGTCAGGGCCAAACATCGGGTGTAAACCAACAACGGGACCAGCATGCGTCGACAGCATCGCCTGCAACGGCCCGGCTTTCACCGAACACAAGTCCACCAGAATGCAGTCCGACGGCAACGGTGGCAGTTTCGCAATCACCTGTTCGGTGACGTGAATCGGCACGCTAACAATCACCATACCCGCATCGGCAACCAGTTCCGGCGCGCGCGCCCAATCCTCTTTTTCCAGCGTACGGACTTGATAGCCAGATAGCGTCAGCATTTTTTCAAATAACCGCCCCATCTGCCCATCGCCACCGACAATCACCACCGGACGCAGCGATGGACACAGGGTTTTAAATCCCTTGTCGTTTTCACTGGAGTAGGACTCACGCATAACACGGCGCAGAACATCTTCAATCAAGTCAGGCGGCACGCCCATCGCCGCGGCTTCTTTGCGGCGTGAGGCCAGCATTGAAGCCTCACGCTCCGGGACATAAATTGGCAAGCCATACTGACTTTTGACTTCGCCAACTTCCGCCACCAGTTCCATACGTTTTGCCAGCAGATCCAGCAGCGCCTTATCTACAGCATCAATTTGATCGCGCAGCGCGGTCAGTTCAGCAACCATACAATCCTCTTACGCCAGACGAGCCGCCAAATGGCCGCGTAAATCCTTGTCGAGCTCACGCAGTAACGCATCCGTTGCTTCCCAACTGATGCAGGCATCGGTCACAGAAACGCCGTATTTCATGTCACAGCGCGGCTGCTCGGAGGACTGATTGCCTTCGTGAATATTGCTCTCAATCATCAGACCAATGATAGAACGATTACCGTCTTTGATCTGTGCGACAACGGATTCCGCCACCGCTGGCTGACGGCGATAGTCTTTATTGGAATTACCATGACTGCAATCTACCATCAGCGATGCGCGCAGTCCTGCTTGTTCCATCTCTTTTTCACACTGCGCCACGTCTTCTGGGCCGTAGTTTGGCTTTTTACCACCGCGCAGGATCACGTGACCATCAGGGTTACCCTGAGTACGCAACAGACAAACCTGACCGGCCTGGTTAATCCCAACAAAACGGTGAGGCATTGCCGCAGCACGCATCGCGTTGATAGCCGTCGCCAGGGAGCCGTCTGTGCCATTTTTAAAGCCAACCGGCATCGACAAGCCAGACGCCATTTCTCGGTGAGTTTGCGACTCGGTAGTACGCGCACCAATCGCTGACCAGCTAAACAGATCGCCCAGGTATTGCGGACTGTTCGGATCCAGCGCTTCGGTCGCCAGCGGCAGCCCCATGCTGACCAGTTCAACCAGCAGACGACGAGCAATTTTCAAACCACCTTCTACATCAAACGAGCCATCCATGTGCGGATCGTTGATAAGCCCTTTCCAGCCAACAGTGGTACGAGGCTTTTCAAAATAGACGCGCATAACCAGGTAGAGGCTATCGCTGACCTCTTCCGCAAGGGTTTTAAATCGACGCGCGTATTCGATGGCAGCTTCAGGATCGTGAATAGAGCAAGGCCCACACACTACCAACAGGCGCGGATCGCGACCGGCAATAATGTCAGAAATCGTTTTACGTGATTGGGCGATTTGCGCTTCCTGCTCTACGGTAAGCGGGAATTCAGCTTTCAGTTGATCTGGGGTGATCAAAACCTGTTCATCGGCGATATTTACGTTGTTCAGCGCGTCTTTTTGCATGATGGCATTACCTGTTATGGCTCGTTTGCGATAGTGGTTTCCTCAATGAGGTGAAGCCACAATATCATAATCAGTAAAGATTTCAATCCAAATTCCGTAAATTATTGTTTACAACACCCTATTAAAAGCAAAATAAACCGTCTGAACATGTAAACATAATATTACACTGAGGCTATTAAACTAAAAAGGGCGAACGCCTATGCGCTCGCCCTCAGATAACACTTCATTTGTGCTGGGTTATTCAATGCCCGGCGATAACGTTCGAATCATCGCATTACGCCAGCGTAACCAGTCGACGACAACAAACAGCGCCAGACTAACGCCCATCACCGGCATGGATAGCCCCAATGCAACGGCGAGAAACAGCGCCGCAATGCGGGCGGGCCATGCAAGCGCCAGCCAGCTTTGTGTGAGCGTTTGCAGCGGATTAAGCGATGATTGTGCCGGGCGTTTAATCCACCACAGGCGATACCCCATGATGATTGCCACGCACAATGCCAGGCCGAACGCGATCAAGAACAATTGGTTCGGCAGGCCAAATAATACGCCCATATGGAAATCCACGCCCCAGCGCGTTAATTTCGCCATCAACGGGAAATCGGCAAATTGTGTCCGATCGATAATCGCAAGAGAGTGAGGATCGACCGCAACGGCATCAACCTGCGTCGGCCAGCGCCTGTCAATCTCCGTCACCGTCCAGCCGCGGTCTTCACTGCGCGGCGGGCGGATCTCCAGATGCGTCGCGTTAATACCCGCAAGCTGCGCGACGTTCAGAATAGCGTCAATCTTGTCAGTGACGATCGGCTGTTCGCTCATGGTCATCCCACCATGGTGCTCATGGTGATCGGCATGGGGATCCATCACCATTTTACTGCCGCCTTGCAATTGCGTATTCACCTGCGGCGTCATCCAGCCCATTGCCGCGCGCATTTTATCGACGTTCCCACCCGCCCATTGTGACCAGGTTAACCCGGTAGCAGAAAACAGCAACATTCCTGCCAGCAGGCACCAGCCTAGTGTGACGTGAACCCGCCGAGTGTTCTGCAGGCGGTTTTTGATACGTCGTTTAGGCCGGGTGAAAGCCCACAACACAATTCCCCCAAGCGCCGCAATCCACATCCACGATGCAGCCAGTTCGCTGTAAAGCCGGCCAAAATCGCCTAATAGCAGCGAGCGATGGGCATAATCAATCCACTGGCGCAGCGGTAATATTCCGCTGGTACCGTAAACCGTCATATCCCCTTTTACCGCAAGCGTAACCGGGTCGATAAAAATAGCGCGGTTCTCCGATTCCCCAAGCGAGGGATCAGCAAACATTACCCGCGTGGTTTCACCAGACTCCAGCGCTGGACGTACTGCGTTCAACCGCAGCGGAGTGGCAAGCGTATGCTCCGCCACCGCAATTTGTTCCGCAAGCGTGTGGCGCTCACCGTTCACGCTAGCGTGTAATGCCTGGCGATACACCAGGCTTTCCAGTTGCGGTGTCGCCACGTATAGCGTGCCGGTGAGTGCAGCGACGAAGATGAATGGCCCGACAAACAGGCCGATAAAAAAGTGCAGGCGGCGCAGCAGATGCACCCATGCCGCCCGCGAGGTGCAGGTAGTCATACTCTTCCTTCATATTTACGAAAAGTGGCGTGACGCTTTTTGCATCATTTATCGTTATTAAGCAGGTAAAGCAGAGCATCGCGGCGGTGCGCGGGTGTCGGGGAAAAGCCAGGGGAAATAACGCCAGTGCTTCACCACCGGCGGCAGAGATACGGTCGTCACACGCAGCAGTAATGCGCACAACAGGATACACAGTGCCAGGATAAGACCTGGAGTATGAGCTAACAGTACGCAGTAACCACAGGCTTCACCATGATCGATGGGCATAGTTTCCGGTGCAGAATGGTGTGCGGGCATCGGCATGCTCATATCGTGGTGCATACCTGGCATCGCGCTCATCGGCGACTGTTGTAGTGAAATGGAGACCAGCGGAGCAAAGATAATCAGCGCCATAGCAAACAACGCAAGCCAGGCGGCTCGCCGTTTCAATGCTGGTATGCTGATTTTTTTTCCGTTCACCCTGTCCTCCCGGTAATCGAGGGCATTGTAAATGATTTATCAGCCAGATGTTAACGAGGGGTGCTTTAAAAGATAAAAAAAGGGCCAGCCTTTCGGCCAGCCCTTTTCTAACAGGATGTCGCTTGCGCGAATCTTAGTTAAGACGCTCTTTGATACGAGCAGACTTACCAGTGCGCTCACGCAGGTAGTACAGTTTAGCTTTACGTACAGCACCACGGCGTTTAACAGCAATGCTGTCAACTACTGGAGAGTGAGTCTGGAAGACACGCTCAACACCTTCGCCGTTGGAAATTTTGCGAACAGTGAATGCAGAGTGCAGACCGCGGCTACGAATAGCGATAACCACGCCCTCAAATGCCTGCAGACGTTTTTTGGAACCTTCAACAACCCATACTTTCACTTCCAAGGTATCACCCGGACGGAATGAAGGTACGTCCTGCTTCATCTGTTCGTCTTCAAGTTGCTTAATAATGTTGCTCATAATTTAATCTCTTATCCTGGGTAAACTGATATTTGGGGGTCTTAGACCAGCCCATCATGTTTATGTTGCTGTTGTGCGTGTTCCTGTTTGAACTCCGCCAGCAACCTTGCTTGCTCTTCAGTCAGAGCCAGGTTTTCCAGAAGTTCAGGTCTTCTAAGCCAGGAGCGGCCCAGCGACTGCTTCAAACGCCAGCGACGTATCTCGGCATGGTTCCCCGACAGCAGAACTGGCGGTACTTCCATTCCTTCTAACACTTCAGGGCGAGTATAGTGTGGACAGTCCAGCAATCCATCAGCAAACGAATCTTCGATTGCTGAAGCTTCATGGCCCAGTACACCCGGAATAAACCGGGAAACGGAGTCAATCAGCGTCATTGCCGGTAACTCACCACCGCTGAGAACGTAATCGCCGATTGACCATTCTTCATCAATCTCGGTCTGAATTACGCGCTCATCTATGCCTTCGTAGCGACCGCACACCAGAATCAGCTTTTGATTCGTTGCCAGTTCGCTGACGCCTGCTTGATCAAGCTTGCGTCCCTGAGGTGACAGATAAATCACCTTCGCGCCTTCACCTGCCGCGGCTTTTGCTGCATTGATAGCGTCCCGTAAAGGTTGCACCATCATTAACATCCCCGGTCCGCCGCCGTAAGGACGATCGTCCACGGTACGGTGCCGGTCATGAGCGAAGTCACGAGGACTCCAGCTCTGGATGTTCAGCAGGCCATTTTTTACTGCCCGGCCAGTTACCCCGTAATCGGTAATTGCGCGGAACATTTCAGGAAACAGGCTAATTATGCCAATCCACATAGCGCCGTCTTTTACCGTTTATCCGGAGATTTAAAAACCAGGATCCCAATCTACTTCGATAGTACGAGTAGTGAGATCGACTTTCTTGATAACCTGCCCATCGAGGAACGGTACGAGACGTTCCTTGATGCCAAATGCATCTTTCAGGTTTGCCTTAATGACGAGAACGTCATTCGACCCGGTTTCCATCATATCAATGACTTTACCGAGACCGTAGCCTTCTGTGGTCACTACCTGGCAGCCCATAAGGTCTTTCCAATAGTAGGTTCCATCATCCAGCGCCGGTAACTGTGATGAATCTACGATAATTTCGCAGTTCGTCAGCAGATTCGCGGCATCGCGATCGTCAACGCCTTTCAGCTTAATGACGATATCCTGACTGTGGTAGCGCCAGCTTTCCAGCTCAACGGTCTGCCACTGACCCGCCTTCTGGATTAACCAGGGCTGATAGTCAAAAATGCTTTCGGCGTCCTCGGTGGAGGAAAACACTCTGAGCCAACCACGGATACCGTAGCAAGAACCCATTTTGCCCAATACGATCGGATCAACAGGTGCTTTTGCGGCGAGTTGTTTGCTCATCATGACCACCGTGACAGATTAAGCTGCTTTGTTAGCAGCTTTGATCAGCGCTGCTACGCGATCGGAAACAGTAGCGCCCAGGCCAACCCAGTGAGCTACGCGATCCAGATCCAGACGAGTGCCTTCTTCTTTTTCGCCAGCCAGTGGGTTGAAGAAGCCAACGCGCTCGATGAAGCGACCGTTACGTGCGTTACGGCTGTCAGTGACAACAACCTGGTAGAACGGACGCTTTTTAGCGCCGTGACGTGCTAAACGAATAGTTACCATAACATCCTCTTGTGTGAATAGAACAACCGGGCCCCATCGAGGGAGGGGGCCCGGTGTCATATTAAAAGCCCGAAAATTTTACTCATTTCTGGGGAAATTGCAATCAACATCTGTCTTTTACCGCACGATAACCAGGGTGTTACCGTAATAGACAGCGTTAAGTCGATGTGTTTGTCATCACCTGGGCGTGCAGTTCGTGAGCCTGCACGCCCCGGCGAAAGGGATTAACGGCCAGGGAATCCTGGCGGCATCATGCCTTTCATGCCGCGCATCATTTTCATCATGCCGCCTTTCGACTTCATTTTCTTCATCATGCGCTGCATGTCGTCAAACTGCTTGAGCAGACGGTTAACGTCCTGAACCTGCATGCCACAGCCCTGAGCAATACGACGCTTACGGGAACCCTTGATGATTTCCGGCTTAGCGCGCTCTTTCAGCGTCATCGAGTTGATGATGGCCTCCATACGCACCAGCACCTTGTCATCCATCTGGGATTTGACGTTGTCCGGGAGCTGACCCATGCCAGGCAATTTGCCCATCAGGCTCGCCATACCGCCCATGTTTTTCATCTGCTTGAGCTGGTCTAAGAAGTCGTTCAGGTCAAAACCATCACCCTTCTTAAGCTTGGTGGCCAGTTTCTCAGCCTGTGCGCGGTCAACCTTGCTTTCAATATCTTCGATAAGCGACAGCACGTCGCCCATACCCAGAATACGTGAAGCAATCCTGTCCGGATGGAATGGCTCCAGCGCTTCGGTTTTCTCACCGACACCCAGGAACTTGATTGGCTTGCCGGTAATATGACGAATCGAGAGCGCCGCACCGCCACGCGCATCACCGTCGACTTTCGTCAACACGACACCGGTCAGCGGCAGCGCTTCATTGAATGCCTTCGCGGTATTCGCCGCATCCTGGCCGGTCATGGCATCGACCACAAACAGGGTTTCCACCGGGTTAATCGCCGCGTGAACCTGCTTGATTTCGTCCATCATCGCTTCGTCAACGTGCAGACGACCGGCGGTATCCACCAGCAGCACATCGTAGAATTTCAGCTTCGCTTCTTTGAGCGCCGCATTAACGATATCGATAGGCTTCTGACCAACGTCTGACGGGAAGAAGTCGACGGCAACCTGCTCAGCCAATGTTTCCAACTGCTTGATCGCCGCTGGGCGATACACGTCGGCAGAAACGACCAGCACTTTCTTCTTGTGCTTCTCGCGCAGGAATTTACCCAGCTTCGCAACGCTTGTGGTTTTACCCGCACCTTGCAGACCCGCCATCAGCACAACAGCCGGTGGTTGAGCCGCCAGATTCAGGCTCTGATTCTCTTCGCCCATCGCCGAAACCAGTTCGCTACGAACGATTTTGACGAATTCCTGGCCCGGCGTCAGGCTTTTGTTAACTTCGTGACCAACCGCTTTTTCTTTTACGCGATTGATAAAATCACGCACTACTGGCAGCGCAACGTCAGCCTCCAGCAGCGCCATACGCACTTCGCGCAGCGTCTCTTTGACGTTCTCTTCAGTAAGGCGTCCACGGCCACTGATGTTGCGCAGCGTGCGCGACAAACGATCGGTTAAATTATCAAACATTGTCTCTCGCCTGGGGTGGAAACGGTGAGTCGCTAACGCGACCAAAAAACGGAAATTTGCGGGAGTATAACACGACACAGAGCGAGTTGTGAGGCTGCGGTTGACACTGACGTCACGTAACGCAATACACGCAGGCTATGCGCCTGATACAACTTGATGGATTTTGCGTATATACTGCATCTCTTTCTTCTATTTGACGACCGCCGACACTTTATGCCTGTTTTTGCCCTGCTCGCGCTTGTTGCCTACTCCATCAGCCTCGCGCTGATTATCCCTGGTCTGCTGCAAAAAAACAGCGGCTGGCGGCGTATGGCCATTCTCTCCGCCACCGTTGCGCTGGTATGCCATGCGTTTGCACTGGAAGCACGTATTTTGCCGGGAGGTGAAGGCGGGCAGAATCTCAGCCTGTTAAACGTCGGCTCCCTTGTTAGCCTGATGATCTGTACGGTGATGACGATTGTCGCCTCAAGAAACCGTGGCTGGCTGTTATTGCCTATTGTTTATGTCTTCGCGCTGATAAACCTTGCGTTCGCCACCTTCATGCCTAACGAATTCATCACCCATCTGGAAGCGACACCGGGGATGCTGGTGCATATTGGCCTGTCGCTGTTCTCTTATGCAACGCTGATTATCGCTGCTTTATACGCACTACAGCTGGCGTGGATCGACTATCAGTTGAAGAACAAAAAGCTGGCATTTAGTCATGAAATGCCGCCGCTGATGGTTATCGAACGCAAAATGTTCCACATCACGCAAGTTGGCGTCGTACTGCTCACCCTCACGCTCTGTACCGGCCTGTTTTACATGCATAACCTCTTTAGCATGGAAAATATTGATAAGGCCGTCCTTTCTATCATTGCCTGGTTTGTCTATATCGTATTGTTGTGGGGCCACTATCATGAAGGCTGGCGCGGTCGTCGGGTCGTCTGGTTTAACGTTGCGGGCGCCGGCATTCTGACCCTTGCCTATTTCGGTAGTCGTGTCATTCAACAATTTGTGAGTTAAGTACTAAGGACTTCTCTTGGAACATATTTCAACCACCACGCTGATCGTCACATTGATCATCATGGTGGTCATCTCCGCCTATTTCTCCGGTTCTGAAACCGGCATGATGACGCTAAACCGTTACCGCTTACGTCATCTGGCGAAACAAGGCGACCGCCGGGCTCGTCGCGTCGAAAAGCTACTGCAAAAGCCTGACCGTTTAATCAGCTTGGTGCTGATTGGCAACAACCTCGTTAATATTCTGGCCTCTGCACTTGGTACGATTGTCGGTATGCGCCTGTATGGCGATATGGGTGTGGCGATCGCCACCGGGATCTTAACCTTCGTGGTGCTGGTTTTTGCGGAAGTCCTGCCGAAAACCATTGCCGCACTGTATCCGGAAAAGGTTGCCTATCCCAGCAGCTTCCTGTTAGCACCGCTGCAAATAATTATGATGCCGCTAGTGTGGCTGCTGAATATTATTACCCGCCTTCTGATGCGCATGATGGGCATCAAAACGGATATCACGATCAGTAGCGCGCTCAGCAAAGATGAACTGCGCACTATCGTGAACGAATCGCGCACGCAAATCTCACGTCGTAATCAGGACATGCTGCTATCGGTTCTGGATTTAGAAAAGGTGAGCGTTGACGACATCATGGTGCCACGCAACGAAATCGTGGGTATTAACATCAATGATGACTGGAAGTCCATCGTCCGCCAACTGACGCACTCCCCACACGGCCGTATCGTGCTGTACCGCGATTCTCTCGACGATGCCATCAGCATGTTGCGCTTGCGCGAAGCCTACCGCCTGATGACTGAGAAAAAAGAGTTCACCAAAGAAGTCATGCTACGCGCCGCGGATGAGATCTACTTTGTGCCTGAAGGCACCCCGCTCAGCATTCAACTGGTTAAATTTCAACGCAATAAGAAAAAAGTCGGCCTGGTGGTTGATGAGTACGGCGATATTCAGGGGCTGATTACAGTCGAAGATATTCTCGAAGAAATTGTCGGCGATTTTACCACCTCCATGTCCCCTTCCCTTGCTGAAGAGGTCAATCCGCAGAACGATGGTTCGGTCATTATTGACGGTGGCGCCAATATTCGTGAACTCAATAAAGCCTTTAACTGGCATCTACCGGAAGATGAAGCGCGAACGGTTAACGGTATGATTGTAGAGGCATTAGAAGAGATCCCTGCGGCAGGTACGCGAGTGCGTATCGCGCAATACGATATCGATATTCTCGACGTGCAGGATAATGTGATTAAGCAGGTTCAGGTGAGCCCGATACGACCGCTTCGGGAAAGTGTGGCGGATTAATCAATACCCTCTCCCCGCCAGGGGAGAGGGATAAAGGTAAAGGTTAGCCCTTCGCCTTTGCAACGGAGACCATCGCAGCGCGAATGGTTCGACCGTTCAGTGTATAGCCTTTTTGCATCACCATCAGCACGTTGCCAGCAGCGATTTCGTCAGACTCTACCATCGCAATGGCCTGGTGAACGTTCGGGTCCATCGGGACGTTGATATCCGCAACGACCTGCACACCAAACTTAGCCACCACATCCAGCATAGACTTACGGGTCAGTTCGATACCTTCAATCATCCCCGCCATCGCTTCATTGTCTTTGTTGGCAACTTCCAATGCGCGATCCAGGCTATCCAGCACTGGCAGAAGTTCGTTGATGAATTTTTCCAGGGCGAATTTGTGAGCCTTCTCGACGTCGATTTCAGTACGACGACGCAGGTTTTCCATTTCCGCCTTCACACGCAGCACGCTTTCACGCTCGCGGGTTTCGGCTTCCGCTAACTGCGACTCAAGGTTCGCAATTTTTTCATCGCGCGGATCCACCTGCTCAGCAGAAGCGTCTGATTCAACCGCCTCAACTTCTTCGTGCTGATCCATGATAATTTCTTCCGGGGATTGCCCCTCAGGCGTTTTCTGTTCTTTACTACTCATGAATTTCTCCGCGTTTTTTCACAATCATCTCGCTAACTTGGCTTATTATGGGGATCAGATTCCAGGTTTCAAGGGAAGCTCTCACATTGTCACCAATCTTTGGCACAAGGACATTCAGAAAATGAACAATCATTTCAAGTGTATCGGTATTGTAGGACACCCTCGTCACCCGACGGCCCTGACGACACATGAAATGCTCTATCGCTGGCTTTGCACCAAAGGCTACGATGTGATTGTTGAGCGCCAGATAGCCCAGGAACTGAAGCTTGATAACGTTAAGACCGGTACGCTGGCGGAAATTGGTCAGAAAGCTGATCTCGCCGTTGTTGTGGGAGGGGATGGGAATATGCTCGGTGCTGCCCGCACGCTTGCGCGTTACGACGTGAGCGTTATCGGCATTAACCGTGGCAACCTGGGTTTTCTAACCGACCTCGACCCAGATAATGCCCACCAGCAGCTTGCCGACGTGCTGGAGGGGAATTATATCGCCGAAAAACGTTTCCTTCTGGAAGCGCAGGTATGTCAGCAGAACTGCCAGAAGCGGATCAGTACCGCCATTAACGAAGTGGTACTCCACCCAGGTAAAGTCGCGCATATGATCGAGTTTGAAGTGTATATTGATGAAACTTTTGCCTTCTCTCAACGCTCAGACGGGCTGATTATCTCAACCCCTACCGGTTCAACGGCTTACTCACTCTCAGCGGGTGGCCCCATTCTGACGCCATCACTGGATGCAATTACGCTGGTGCCGATGTTCCCGCACACCCTGTCAGCGCGTCCGCTGGTGATTAACAGCAACAGCACTATTCGACTGCGTTTCTCCCACCGCCGCAACGACCTGGAAATCAGCTGTGACAGCCAGATTGCGCTGCCTATCCAGGAGGGTGAGGATGTTTTGATTCGCCGTAGCGAATATCACCTCAATCTAATTCATCCTAAAGACTACAGCTATTTCAATACATTAAGCACCAAGCTCGGCTGGTCAAAAAAGTTGTTCTAAATTTAACATAGCCTCTTTACTGTATAAAAAACCAGTCTATACTGTATGTAAAACCAGTTATGTATTTTCATACAGGAAAGCGGCTATGTTGGCACAACTGACCATCAGTAATTTTGCGATCGTTCGTGAACTTGAGATCGACTTCAACAGTGGAATGACGGCAATCACCGGGGAAACCGGTGCCGGTAAATCTATTGCCATTGATGCGCTTGGTCTGTGCCTGGGTGGCCGTGCCGAATCTGACATGGTGCGTGCCGGCGCCAGCCGTGCCGATCTTTGTGCCCGCTTCGCGTTAAAAGATACGCCCGCTGCATTGCGGTGGCTTGAAGAAAACCAACTGGAAGATGGTCGCGAGTGCCTGCTTCGCCGCGTGATCAGCAGCGACGGTCGTTCTCGTGGTTTTATCAACGGCACCGCCGTTCCCCTCTCGCAGCTACGTGAGCTGGGGCAATTACTCATCCAGATCCACGGACAACACGCGCATCAGCAGTTGGTGAAGCCTGAGCATCAAAAAAGCCTGCTTGATGCCTATGCTGGTGAAAGTGACCTCGCACAAAAAATGGCAGAGCACTACCGCTTGTGGAATCAAAGCTGCCGCGACCTCGCCATGCACCAGCAGCAGAGCCAGGAGCGCACCGCCCGTGCCGAACTGCTGCAATATCAGCTCAGAGAACTGATTGAGTTCCACCCTCTTCCAGGCGAATACGAACAAATAGATGAAGAGTACAAACGGCTCGCTAACAGCGGGCAGTTAATTGCCACCAGTCAGCATGCTTTAGCCATTCTGGCCGACGGGGACGACGTCAATCTACAAAGCCAGCTTTATACCGCCCGTCAGCTAGCCGGTGAACTGGCCAGTATGGACGGGAAGCTTTCTAGCGTCCTCGATATGCTGGAAGAAGCAGCGATCCAACTGAGTGAAGCCAGCGATGAGCTACGCCACTATTGCGATCGTCTCGATCTTGACCCAAACCGTCTATACGAACTTGAGCAGCGTTTATCAAAGCAGATTTCTTTGGCTCGTAAGCACCAAATCTCACCGGAAGCGCTGCCGGAATATTATCAGTCATTGCTTGAAGAACAGCAGCAGCTTGATGACCAGACGGATTCGCTGGAGACGCTAAAGCTCTCTGCAACACGCCAACATCAAATGGCGCTAGAAACGGCACAGCTGCTGCATGCGCAGCGTAAGGCAAGTGCCGACGAATTAGCGCAGTTGATTACCGACAGCATGCATATGCTCTCCATGCCGCACGGCGTATTTGATATCGACGTCCGCTTTGAAGAGCAGCATCTGACGGCTGAAGGTGCAGACCGCATTGAATTCCGCGTCACCACCAACCCAGGGCAACCGCTACAGGCCATTGCCAAAGTCGCCTCCGGTGGTGAACTGTCGCGTATTGCGTTAGCCATTCAGGTGATTACCGCACGTAAAATGGAAACGCCGGCCCTCGTTTTTGATGAAGTTGACGTGGGCATCAGCGGCCCTACCGCTGCGGTGGTGGGAAAACTACTGCGCCAGTTAGGCGAATCAACTCAAGTCATGTGTGTTACCCACCTGCCGCAGGTAGCGGGTTGCGGACATCATCATTTCTACGTCAGCAAAGAAACCGACGGTGAAATGACTGAAACTCACATGCAGCCGCTAGATAAACGTGCCCGTCTACAAGAGCTAGCACGCCTTCTTGGTGGGAGCGAAGTCACACGAAACACCCTTGCGAATGCGAAAGAGTTGCTGGCTGCATAAACTTTTTGGATTTCCGGGAGTCTCAGTTCACAATAAAAACGCCGTTAGACCCGATCGCAAAGGTTTCCAAGTCACGTCAGGTCTATTATCATCGGCATATACTTATGAGCCGCGTACTGTTCGGGCACGAAAAGGAATCAAATCACTATGCGCTGTAAAACGCTGACTGCCGCCGCAGCGGTTCTTCTGATGATGACTGCAGGCTGTTCCACTCTGGAGCGAGTGGTTTACCGTCCTGATATTAGTCAGGGGAACTACCTGGTACCTAACGATATTGCCAAAATCCATACCGGCATGACGCAACAACAGGTTGCCTACACTCTGGGTACCCCAATGATGACCGACCCGTTCGGCACCAGCACCTGGTTCTACGTTTTCCGCCAGCAGCCAGGACATGAGAAAGTGACTCAGCAGACGCTGACCCTGACCTTCAACAGCAGCGGCGTGCTAACCAACATCGACAACAAACCGAACCTGACGAAGTAAGGTCAGCGGTGACAAAAAAAGCGCTCAATGAGCGCTTTTTTATTATCTGAAAAACACGGAAAAAAGGTGTTATTCCTTATTCTGCGCGGATTTCTCAGCCCGCTGACGCCGTAGTTCTTTCGGGTCAGCTATCAGTGGGCGATAGATCTCAACCCGGTCGCCATCGTGAACAATATCCTGCAACTTAGCCGGGCGACTATAAATACCCACCTTATTCTTACTGAGGTCGATATCATCACGCAGCGCCAGCAAACCGCTTGCCTGGATTGCCTGCTCAATTGTGGAGCCTTCTTCCAGCGTCACCCGCTGCAAATACTGCTTTTGCGGCAACGCATAAACAACTTCGGCGACGATGTTACCCGACACTGTACACCTCTCGGGCGCGCATCGTGAATGCTTGCACCATGTTCAGCGCCAGTTCTTTAAAGATACGGCCAAACGCCAGCTCAATGAGTTTATTGGTAAACTCAAAGTCGAGCTGAAACTCAATCTTGCAGGCATCCTGACTCAACGGCGTAAATTTCCAGCCGCCAATCAATTTCTTAAACGGCCCATCCACCAAATGCATCAGGATGCTCTGGTTATCGGTTAACGTATTACGCGTGGTAAAGGTTTTGCTGATACCCGCCTTAGAGACATCGACCGCCGCCGTCATTTGCGTCGGCCCTGACTCCAGTACACGGCTGCCAGTACAACCAGGAATAAAATCCGGGTAGGCATTCACATCATTCACCAGTTGATACATTTGCTCTGCGCTGTAGGGAACCAGTGCAGTACGGCTAATCTGAGGCATAGCAATTTCCATGATCGAACACGGCGTAAATAGTATCATTTATCTACTGTTAAAAAAAACGGACACTGTCTATATCATGCTAAGATAACCTATTACGCCTCGCGGGAGCTTGAGGCTATGTTTATCAGATAAGCGATAATTTCAGGATAATATGACAAAGAAAAAAGCACACAAACCTGGATCAGCCACCATTGCGCAAAACAAACGCGCCCGTCACGAATACTTTATCGAAGAAGAATTTGAAGCGGGCCTCGCCCTCCAGGGCTGGGAAGTCAAATCCCTACGCGCGGGCAAAGCCAACATCGGCGACAGCTACGTCATTCTAAAAGATGGCGAAGCCTATCTGTTCGGTGCCAATTTCACGCCTATGGCGGTAGCCTCCACCCACTACGTTTGCGATCCAACGCGTACACGTAAACTGCTACTGAATAAGCGTGAACTGGAAAACCTGTATGGCCGCATCAACCGCGAAGGTTACACCGTAGTCGCACTTTCTCTGTACTGGAAGAACGCCTGGTGTAAAGTCAAAATCGGTGTTGCCAAAGGTAAGAAACAGCACGACAAGCGTGATGACGTTAAAGATCGTGAATGGCAGGTCGACAAGGCCCGCATCATGAAACACGCTGGACGTTAAGCTGTATTTCGGCGGATTTTAAATCGACATATGTCCGGTGCGAACGCATCGCATGTCATTTAATAATCCCCGGAACACACTGTGTGAGTGATAAACGCACAGCTAACGGCTTGTTGAGGCACGTTTTTCACTGGTAACGAATGACGTAACTCTGTTATACTTGATGTAACGCTATTGGGGCTGATTCTGGATTCGACGGGATTTGCGAAACCCAAGGTGCATGCCGAGGGGCGGTTTGCCTCGTAAAAAGCCGCAAAAAAATAGTCGCAAACGACGAAAACTACGCTTTAGCAGCTTAATAACCTGCTAGGAGCCCTCTCTCCCTAGCTTCCGCTCTTAAGACGGGGATAAAGAGAGGTCAAACCCAAAAGAGATCGCGCGGATGTCCTGCCTGGGGCTGAAGTGCTAAAACTAATCAGGCTAGTTCGTTAGTGGCGTGTCTGTCCGCAGCTGGCGTGCGAATGTAAAGACTGACTAAGCATGTAGTACTGAGGATGTAGTAATTTCGGACGGGGGTTCAAATCCCCCCAGCTCCACCAAAATCCTTCGAAGATGATTCTAGAGTCATCCGTAGAAGTCCTAGAAGCCCGCATGGCGTAAGTCCTGCGGGCTTTTTTGTGTCTGTAAACGTCCG
Organism: Kluyvera intermedia; assembly: GCF_034424175.1. Taxonomy (NCBI): domain Bacteria; kingdom Pseudomonadati; phylum Pseudomonadota; class Gammaproteobacteria; order Enterobacterales; family Enterobacteriaceae; genus Kluyvera; species Kluyvera intermedia. The sequence goes on along the minus strand of NZ_CP139986.1, from coordinate 1,283,199 downwards.
AGACGATCCGCCTAAATCCAGTAAAAATTGGTACACGTTTAGGTACACGCTATACTGTGGTCCATTAAACGTGTACCAATTATGGAAGGAATCCAGACATGGCGCGCATTACACGCCCCCTCACTAACAACGAAATCCTAAAAGCGAAACCTCGCGAAAAAGATTTTACACTGCACGATGGTGACGGTCTGTTCTTACTCGTCAAAACCTCTGGTAAAAAACTTTGGCGTTTTCGCTACCAGCGACCAAACAGTACCAGCCGTACAAATCTGAGCCTTGGCGCATATCCTGCCCTTACGCTTGCAGCAGCACGTCAGATACGCGAGCAGCATTTGTCCCTATTGGTACAAGGGATAGACCCTCAGCAGCAACAAGAGATGGTTTCAGAACAGCTCCAAATAGAGCTGGACAGCATTTTCTCTACTGTTGCTGCCAATTGGTTCCAGCTAAAGTGCAAAAGCGTCACACCGGATTATGCAAAAGATATTTGGCGCTCCTTAGATAAGGACGTGTTCCCTGCTATTGGCGAGATACCTGTTCAGGAGATCAAAGCCAGAACGATCATTGAAGCGCTAGAGCCAATTAAAGCGCGTGGTGCACTGGAGACAGTTCGTCGTCTGGTACAGAGAATTAATGAGATCATGATTTACGCTGTAAATACCGGCTTGCTTGATGCTAATCCAGCGTCAGGCGTAGGTATGGCTTTTGAACGGCCGAAGAAGCAAAACATGCCCACGTTGAGACCGGAGGAATTGCCAAAGTTGATGCGCTCACTAGTGATGTCTAATCTCTCAGTTTCGACTCGTTGTTTGATTGAATGGCAGCTCCTGACGCTTGTCCGCCCTGCTGAGGCTTCCGGTACTAAATGGGAAGAAATCGATCTCGGTACTAAGCAGTGGACTATTCCAGCAGAACGGATGAAAGGCAAACGTGAGCACATTGTTCCTTTATCTCCTCAGGCTTTGGATATTCTGGAGGTAATGACGCCTATCAGTACTCATCGAGAACATGTTTTTCCAAGTAGAAATGATCCTAAGCAAGCTATGAATAGCCAGACGGCTAATGCTGCTTTAAAACGAATTGGGTATGGGGGAAAGTTGGTTGCACATGGTTTACGTTCCATTGCAAGCACAGCATTAAATGAAGCAGGATTTAATGCTGATGTAATTGAAGCTGCTCTTGCGCACAGTGATAAAAATGAAGTTAGGCGTGCATATAATCGTTCAACTTACTTAACACAGAGAATCGATCTCATGCTTTGGTGGGCAGAACTTGTAAAAAGAAATAATTAATAAAAGTGAGGCAATGCCTCACTTTAAATTAAATTAAATGCCAGTAATGAAAAGAAGAGTATTTTTGGCAACTTCATGCAACTCTTGTGTATTTAGTTCTTTAATCTTTGTATCAAAACCATCTGCATGATGATAGCTTTTTGAAAATTCATTTATCTGTTCAATTTTACTAAGACAGCTTGTACTATCATACAGAGGACTATATGGATCGGTCTCATTACGAATGAGGCTGATCATTTCTCCCAACCAATGCCCTTCCGTAAAATGGTTAGGTAAATGCATTCTCATATAAGCTTCAAGTATTGGGCGTATTAATCTAGCTGTAGCTACTTTCGAATCTTCTGTTGGCGATTTAACAAAACTATGTAATGTCTTATATTCAAGTTCATAAGAATGTTTCACGTAAACATCAAAATTATCTTTATAAATTATTTTGCTTTTGAAAACCTTAGAACTATTTAGATCGTACTCATTTAAATCATTAATGTTAACATATAGTTCAAAACATTTTGCAAGAGATGTGTTTCCTGAATATTTCCTCATGTCAGTTAAAAAAGATGCATCATGACTGAAAACAAAAACTTGCGCTCCTTTATTAAGGATATCTGACAACTCAACTATAGTCTTATTTCTTCGATGACTATCTAATGAAGACATAGGATCATCGAAGATAATAATATCATTTTCATGAATTTTATTTTTAAATTTAGAAAGGAAAAATGCTAATGCCAATGCTGATTTATCGCCCATACTTAAGACTTCAGTCAGTAAAAACTTACTATCTGATTCATTTTCTAATGCTAACTCTTTACCAAGAAACGCGATTTTAAATTTAAATCTAGTGTTGCCTCCACCTGCTTTATTATCTCTATTTATCCCAACTATTCTAATATTACTATTAAAACCAATTAGTAATTTATTAATCTCATCCTTATGGTTAGAAATTAGGGACTCTTGCTCTATAATTATCTTCTCTCTTAATACCTTTATTTTTGACTCATTAGCCTTTCTTTGTTTTTCATGGTTTTCATAAACGGCCAAATCATCAAGAGTATCTTTTCGAAACTTCAATTTATAGTTATTTACAGTATCGATCTGGAACTGAACATCTGAGATCGTCGTCTGATCAAGAGTCAATAGGTAGTCATTAATTAATTTATTAGTTGCATCTATATATTCATTATAAGCACCAAAATCAATCTCATTAAAAAGAGAATTAAATTCTTCTTGTAAAAGTTTAAAATTCACTTCTTGAAAAACATCTTTCAGTTTCTGGTTAATAAATCTATCTAATTTAGAAAGTACATCATAAAATCCCTCAACCAACTTGCTATTGTCAAATGTAAATTGTTTCAACTCTAACTTATCCAACCAAGCATTTATTGCTATCTCGTTATTTGTTATAATATTTCTAATTCCTTCAAATTCATTACATTTTGATGCTAACCTGAGATATTCCTTTGAGCTTTCACCTTCAAACTTCGAAACAGCATTATCATATTCATTCCCTAAGAAAGTATTGAACATCGAAAAAATAGGGGATTCACTTAGAGGCTGAGCACAGAAAGGGCAATTGTTTTTTTCAGTTACGAGACCTAACCCACTCTCAAGCCATCCAACATCCCTCTCCTTTAGATGCAAGGCTATGTGTTGATCAACTTTATCCTTCGCTTCTTTAGATATACTATCTAATGATACATCGAAAAAATTCAGATCGATTGATGGTTTATCAAATGATACTTTTTTAGGTTTTACTCTTAACTTTATAACAGCCACATCTGATAAATCCGCAAGGTTTTTATTTAGCCTTACAAGTTCATTTTCTACATCAAAATCCTTTTTTCGCTTTATTTTTAAAATATCTTTGAATTCTAATCTTGGTTGAAACCTAGATTCAATGCTTGTTCTTAATATATTAGCCGGGATATTGTTGATTTCATTTTCAGACTTAAGGTCATTTATTTCTTTTTGTTTATCGACTGAGGCATCACCCAAGCAAAAATCATGATAGTTTTTTAAATTACTACTGGCCACCTTAGAACCAGCATAAACATTATTATCAATAAACTCTTGATTAAAAACCTTGAACTTCCAAATCAACTCCGAAATATTTTTCTTTACTATAGATTTTGGTTTTCCATTTTCCATGAAAAGAAAATTTAAATCAACAGAATCATCTTCACTACATTCTATAGATTTCAACCTCTCTATTAATGAAAAATCCTTTTCATTAAGTAAACTAAAAATCTTGCATATTGTAGATTTACCAGCACCATTATTCCCATAAATCAAATTGAGAGAATCGAAACTATGATCAGGGGGGGATAGATGATTTAATTGTTTAATATTATTTAGCTTAACTATTTTGTATAACATGCAGCGCTCCTTACTTACATTTCATAAATCTTAAAATATAGTAGCTAAACAATATACAAAACTCTACCAGATAACAAAGATCATCCTCAAAAATCAATCAACTATCTCAATAGTTTTTATACTTCTCATGATTATGCAGCAACGCAGCAAAAGGAGATTTCTATCTTTCACTATCCATTTGCGGCTTAATGCCCAAGAGCGTCCCCTATGTCTTTGTCAAATGCCATCAGCTATGCCTTTGAACGTCTCCTTCATGAACAATCTATCAATCATGGTTAGGATAAAATAAATAATCATAGACAGCGCGCAATACTACCCCCTCCTCGCCTGCCCGCTTCCGGGGGCGCTTTTAATGCAGGTGCATGCAGGGCTTCAGGCCGCGCCAGCACTGGTGCGGTGGAGTGTGGGAAATTCAGGGTTTTGCATGCAAAGCCATGCAGCGTATGCATGCATGGCTATTTTTCTTAAAAAGACGGGTATTTTCGGGGTGTTTTATGCAGATTTTTTGCGGGTCTGCGTGGCCTGTCGGCACATGAAAATCTGACTCTGTTCAGGTGTATATTTTGCACGGTTGTCTTCTCTGGATGCTCTGTCAGGCCGGAACCCGATGGTTGTCAGAATATCCCGGTCATCATGCGCATAATGAATATCTCTTCCGCTGGCCAGATGGACTGATAGCGCTTCGCGAATGCTGGCGGCCGCCCGGTCGAGAGCCCGTTCCCTGACGATTTCAGGTTGTTCGCTGAGGTGCATTAATTCCGGCGCCAGTGCTGCGGCTAGCGGGTCGCCACTGACCTGCATAAAGGCGTGGAGCTGGCGACGCATGCTGATACGCTGCACAGCCTCATGTGACCGGATATACCGACCGGCTGACTGGTTTACTGCCCATTTTTTCAGGTCAATATCATCACGCAGTGCCTGTGCTGCGTCAGGCTCATAACGGATGCAGGTCAGCTCATGTTCTTTCAGCGCCATTTCAGCCTGTGCCAGCGCGGACTTGCTGTGCATCCAGTCCGTTTTATTCTTCTGACAGGTCTCAAAGGCCTGCTCCAATGGTGCTCGTATCATTTCTTTTCTCCTGAATCAGTGGCGCAGTGATGAACGGGCGCAGTCCAGAATACGGGGCGGCGTCACGGGTGCTGCTGGAGACGGGGTAGGCTTTTCTTCTGCCGGTGGCCGTATCACCTCATCGATAGACTCAATGGTGCGAAAGGTCGCGGAGCAGAAGACATTCACGCACTGGAGATAACTCTGTTTGACGTTATCCGACAGGTAACGACTGGTGCGAACATGGGCGGCCTGTTTGCAGTACGGACAGCGCATCATGGCTTCACCCCCTGCGGTTGTTTCTTCTGCGCCAGTTCTTTAGCCCGCAACGTTCTCTGGACAGGGCTTTTATACAGTTTCATATCCACGCCGGTGAGCGCAGGACGGTGAAGGCCAATCTGTAAAATTACCGGCTCATGCTCCATGTTGAATGCGTAATACTGGCTCTGTGCCAGTACGTTCTCACCCAGCTCCTGAATCAGAATATTGTGTGGGTGTTCTTCTCCACTCATTTTGAGCTCACGCAGACGCAAAGCAAAAGCGCGTACCAGAGCAGGAGGAATGGATTTCATCACGGCAGCCCACTCGTTTCGGGCATAGGCAGAGAACACCGTAAAATGGGTGCCGACGTACTTATCTCCTGATGCGCAGGCTGCCAGCATGGTACGGGTCTTATCATCTTCCAGTTCAGCAATCAGGGCCGTGAATTCCTCCGCCAGCTCACGACCGGCCACCCGCTGACCATGTTCGGCTTTCAGCTCCGGGGTCATCATGCCGCGCAGTTCGCGAAAACGGGTGCGCCAGTTCTGCTCAGCTTCGGCACTCTCATTCAGCGCGTTCTGGCGTTCTTTCTCGCTGCGGGTAATGGCGGCCTCAATATCATTCAGTTTCAGCATATTTTCCGTGTGTGCGGATTTAGCCTGACTGAATGCATCAAGAGCGTTGTTTATCGTGGTCTCTGCGTTCTGGTTTGCCTTCTCGTTAATAGTATCCAGTGCGCTCTCAATGGCCGTGCGGATTTGCTCGTTCTGCGTGCTACCAATGGTTTTCATTACTGAAGTAAATAACTCTGCTTTCATCGTCGGGCTCTCTGTGTGTTTTCAACCTGACGCCATTCTGCCGCCCCTCAGACAACAACTCGATTCATTGAGGTTGTAGCAGTCATGGCACAAACAGGACTTAAAAACCCGGCTCGCCAGAGAAAGGCCTAGGAAAATCACTCTCTCTGTTTGTTTTTTCACTATTAACTATTCACCACTGTTCACCATAAGAAAAAAGATAAGTAATACAGTAAATTAAAGGGTGAACAGTTGAGGGGCTGACTGTTCACCGTCTGTTCACCTCTGTTCACCCACCTATTTTTCTTCGGCCTTTCTGCTTAGATTTTTTTACGATTAATAACTCAATATATATAAATAATAGTAATCATAAATTTGCTTCTGGATTATCAAGAATTGCCAACGATTGTCATTGATTGTCAGTGTTTGCCATTCCCTTGTTAACAGTTTGTTGTGTGGCGAGTCGGTACAAAATGACTTGTTGCCCTGAGAGAAAATATTCACAAAATAGAGAGCTACCCGAGGCCGGACGGACACGACCGGCACTGTATGGACTTTATGAGGTAGCCCGATGCATACTGCTTTTTCTTCCCCGTCTTCTGCGCCTGTCGCCCCACCAATACCGTTTTCTGACGCCGCTCAAGAGCGCTTTATTCGCCTGCCCGAAGTGATGCACCTGTGCGGCCTGTCCCGCTCTACGATTTATGACCTCATCAGCCGGAAGGCTTTCCCGAAACAGATCTCGCTTGGCGGTAAAAACGTGGCGTGGGCGCAGTCAGAAATCACCGCATGGATGGCCGAGCGGATCGCCGCTCGTAACCGGAGCTGTGACGCATGATGATGGCCGTTCTTCTGAAAGCCCCTTTTTCTGGCTTGCTTCCGTTCGCCGTTTCCAGGTATAGTTTTCCCGCTGTCGCAAAATCGACAGCCGGGCGTAGGAACCCGTGTAATTCACAGGCGACAACAGACGCGCCATGCGTCTTTTTTTACGTCGTTGCTCAGGTACACCCATTTTTCGGGCTGTGGTGTTTTCACCGTGGCTTCTGTCAGATAATGGTGGCCCGGGCGGGGCAGCCTTCGGGCTGGCCGGTATTCTGTGAAGCCGGTATTCCTACCCCCGTTCGGGTCACCACCCATGAGCGTAGGAACTCCGGTGGTGGCAATAACCGCTATTCACAGGAGGTTGCCCTTATGGCTACGACCCTCACCCTATCTCACCCGCAATTTGTTTTCGTGTTTGCTGCTGTTCGTCGCGCAGACCGTAAACCCCGTATCTGCATGCTTCGCACCGTGGCCGGTGACGAACACACCGCACGTCTTTCCCTTGTTCGTGATTACATCCTCTCGTTTGCTGGCCGTCTGCCGGTTGCAGAGGTGCACGCATGAAACACACCACCATCAGCATTAAAGAACTCGAATGCCTTGAGCACCTGCGTAATATCGGCCACTTTGTCAGCGCGATGATGCAGGAGCAGGACTGTGCCACCCTCCGCCGCGACCCGGCGCAGCAATCCCAGCTCACCTCCGTGATTTACCTGATGACCGCACAGCTCGACGGCGTGGTCGAGCGCTGCAATCAGCGCTGGCTGGCCGGGGAGGGTAACGTATGAAAAAGCCATTACCGCCTGTATTACGCGCCGCCCTGTATCGTCGTGCCGTGGCCTGTGCCTGGCTGACCCTGTGCGAACGTCAGCACCGCTACCCGCATCTCACCCTCGATACGCTGGAAAACGCCATTTCTGATGAACTGGAGGGCTTTTATTTGCGCCAGCACGGCGAGGAAAAAGGCCGCCAGATTGCCTGTGCTCTGCTGGAAGATTTAATGGAAGCCAGACCACTGAAAGCCGCGCCGTCACTGTCCTTTCTCGGGTTGGCCGTGATGGATGAACTCTGTGCCCGCCATATCACCACACCGGTACTGCACTGAGGGAGAAAATAACAATGAAATTGAACGTAACAGATACAGTAAAACTGGCATGTGGCCACTGGTCGCGCATTCTCCCGGTGCTGGGTGTGAAGGTCATTAAAAACCGGCATCAGTCCTGCCCGGTGTGTGGCGGCTCAGACCGCTTTCGCTTCGATGATAAAGAGGGGCGCGGGACGTGGTTTTGTAACCAGTGCGGCGCGGGGGACGGTCTGAAACTGGTTGAGAAAGTGTTTGGAGTGACTCCGTTAGGGGCTGCCGGGAAGGTGAACGCCGTGACCGGCAACCTGCCACCGGTTGCCCCGGAAGTGATTGCTACCGCAGAGGCTGAAACCGATGCCGACCGCAAAGCGGCTGCCGCGCTGGCCGTAAAGCTCATGGAGAAAACCCGACCGGCCACCGGCAACGCCTACCTGACCCGCAAGGGCTTTCCTGCGCTCGAATGCCTGACGCTGACCACCACGCACAAAACCGGCGGCGTGACGTACCGCGCCGGTGATGTGATCGTGCCGCTGCAGGACGATACCGGCGCGGTGGTTAACGTTCAGCTTATTAATTCTGACGGCCTCAAACGCACCCTGAAAGGCGGAGCGGTGAAAGGGGCGTATCATCTTATCGAGGGAAAAAAAGAGGCGGGAAAGCGGCTGTGGATAGCGGAGGGCTATGCGACCGCGCTCACCGTGCATCACCTGACCGGCGAAACCGTCATGGTGGCGCTCTCGTCCGTGAACCTCCTTTCTCTGGCGAGCCTTGCCCATCAGAAACACCCGGCCTGCCAGATTATCCTCGCCGCCGACCGCGACCTCAGTGGGAACGGCCAGACCAAAGCCGAAACGGCCGCACAGGCCTGTGAGGGCACGGTTGCCCTCCCGCCGGTATTCGGTGACTGGAATGATGCGTTTTCGCTGGAAGGTGAGGACGCCACGCGCAAAGCGATTTACAGTGCCATCAGGCCAGCAGCACAAAGCCCTTTCGACACCATGAGCGAAGCGGAATTTACCGCCATGAGTACCAGTGAAAAGGCGATGCGGGTGCATGAGCATTACGGCGAAGCGCTGGCCGTGGATGCGAACGGCCAGCTCCTCTCACGCTATGAAGCCGGGACATGGAAAATCATTCCACCGTCGGACTTTGCACGCGACGTGGCCGGACTATTCCAGCGTCTGCGCGCCCCGTTCTCGTCAGGGCGAATTGCCTCGGTGGTCGACACCCTGAAACTGATTATCCCGCAGCAGGCCGCCCCGGCGCGTCGTCTGATTGGTTTTCGCAATGGCGTACTCGATACCGTGACCGGCAAGTTCAGCCCGCACAGCAAATCGCACTGGCTGCGCACCCTGTGTGACGTGGATTTTACCCCGCCGGTAGAGGGCGAAACGCTGGAAACCCACGCGCCAAGCTTCTGGCGCTGGCTCGACCGTGCAGCCAGCGGCAACGCTGAAAAGCGTAATGTGATACTCGCCGCGCTGTTTATGGTGCTGGCGAACCGCTACGACTGGCAGCTCTTTCTCGAAGTGACTGGCCCCGGAGGGAGCGGAAAAAGTATCCTGGCTGAAATTGCGACCCTGCTCGCCGGGGAGGATAACGCTACGTCGGCGACCATTGAGACGCTGGAATCACCACGTGAACGCGCGGCGCTGATTGGCTTCTCGTTGATACGCCTGCCTGACCAGGAGAAATGGAGCGGTGACGGCGCGGGACTTAAAGCCATCACCGGCGGCGATGCCGTGTCAGTCGACCCGAAATACCGCGACGCCTATTCGGCTTATATCCCGGCGGTGATTCTGGCCGTGAACAATAACCCGATGCGCTTTACCGACCGCAGCGGCGGCGTATCCCGTCGCCGGGTGATAATCCACTTCCCGGAGCAAATTGCCCCTGAGGAGCGTGACCCGCAGCTTAAGGACAAAATTGCGCGCGAGCTGGCCGTCATCGTGCGCCAGCTTATGCAGCAGTTCAGCGACCCGATGACGGCGCGCTCCCTGCTCCAGTCACAGCAAAACTCCGACGAGGCGCTCAGTATCAAGCGCGACGCTGATCCGACGTTTGATTTTTGCGGCTATCTGAAAGCGCTGCCGCAGACGAACGGAATGTTTATGGGGAATGCCAATATCATCCCGCGACAGCCACGTAACTATCTCTATCACGCCTATCTGGTGTATATGGAGGCGAACGGGTACAAGCATGTACTGAGCCTGAAAATGTTCGGGCTGGGGCTGCCGATGATGCTGAAAGAGTACGGGATGAACTACGAGAAGCGGCACACCAAACAAGGGACGCAGACAAACCTGACGCTCAAGGAGGACAGCAACGGCGACTGGCTGCCGAAATGCGATGAATCCGCAGCGACATAACCCACCTCAGACCGGCAACAGCCGGTCTTTTTATGTCTAACTGTCCCGCGAGGTGAACAATCGACTGTTCACCCTTCACCGTCTATTCATCAGTTAACATCATGAAAATATTATATAAAAATGGAAGGTGAACAGAGTGAACAGTAAAACCTAAAAAAACTTTTTGCCCCCCTAGTTGCCTGATCCGGCTCATTCAACGCGAACAAAAAGCATTAAAGTGAAGAGTCATCTGTTCACTATTCACCAACTCATCATCATTTAACCCATTGATTTAATAATGGAAGATATCAAGATGAACAGTGTGAACAGTTAAACGCAAAAAAAGATTTTTATGGTGTAGGAATAATGTCTAACGTTGCTCCAAATGATTAATAAACAACAATCAAAGGAAGACAGATTTTTTGTGACATTCCATAATTGGTACACGTTTAAGTACACACCTGAAATCTGAATTAGAAAAAGTCTTTTAATTTTAGTTAGATGTATAATTTATTCAGATTCCCCCAGCTCATGATTGGACAGTGCTAGGACAGCACTAGCAATAACAGGAAGTTAGCAGTCTCAGCAGGGCACCGACCAGACGGTGAGGGGACAAAAAAGAATACGTAAAGGAGCCGTGGCTCCTGAATGACAAAAAAGCCCGCTGATGCGGGCTTTTTTGTTTCACTTCACCTGCAATAAGTCACTCAATCTCGTCGTGTACCGGGGTGAACACATTTCTCTCTTCATCTGCCACTGTTGCTGAATACCCTGCCGCGCGAAGGACAATGTACCTCGTCCAGCCTTATTATTGAGATGTTCCAGAACTTCCATCAACTTTTCACTATTTTTCTGCGGAGCGTGACCATCAAAAAAGATTAGCTGCGCTACGCCCTGGCTATAGAAGTCGCCAAGCATTACACCAGCCTTTTGATAACGATGCCCATCCTCCCAAATGGCGTCAAGACAGCGTACAGCCGCCGCTATAATATCCCTGCTATCTTGCGTAGGTGTCAGTAGCTTTACCGATACACTATTTCCGTAATAACGCTCATTCTGCGCGAGCGGAGAAGGTTTGCGCTGATGATTTCAGAGATGATCACCTCGCCTATCAATGTGTGCAGGTGAGTCAACAACCCAAGGCAGGAAGGAAAATACCTGCACAAAAGTACGGTTAGTGATAATATTTTCATAACTGTTATTGATGGCAATGAAGAGGTTTTTCTTGATACCTAAAAAGATTCACTATATTTGGGTCGGTAATAAAACTAAACCCCCATTTGTTTTAGAGTGCATCGCTACATGGAAAAAATTCCTCCCCGATTATGAAATTATAGAATGGGGGAATGAATGTATGGACTTTATTAAAAACACTTATGCGATCGAAGCGTATAAAAATGAAAAATGGGCTTTTGTCTCCGACTATATAAGGCTCTACGCTTTATACCATCACGGCGGTATCTATCTGGATACAGATGTCGAGGTAACAAAAGAGTTTGATAACCTGCTATCACTCAATTTTTTTAGTTGCCATGAAGTATTTAATGGCAAAACTCTCCCTATTACATCAGCGGTAATGGGTGCCTCTAAAGAAAATAGCATTATAAAAGATTTACTGGATACATATAAAAATAAAAAATTCATAATTAAAAATAAATTTAATCTCACACCAAACACACTGCTAATCACCGAATTCCTTGTCAAGGAATTCAATATATCCCAACCATTTTCATCAGACAACACAATTCACCTACGAGAAAAAGAAATTATTTTCCCATCAAATTACTTTTGCGAGAAGGTTGATAATAAAAAAAATTATTCCATACATCACTTCTCCGGCTCTTGGTTAATGTCTCACACCAGAAAAGATAAATTAAAAATTTTCAACAGGCTATTCGTTAGTCGATTAAAGAAAAGATCAGATAAAGGAGAACTCCCTATTCTATCTAATGAAAAAACACTTTTTTCAGTTAAGATAACGAAAAAAATCTCATATTTACTCTTACTTAGAACCCCATGAGCACTCTACTCGGCCTGATGATGATTACAATTACAGTAATTTCCCGGAGAGGTTTTATGTTCGTTGAATTGATTTATGACAAGCATAATGTTGATGGTTTGGCAGGGACCTGAGATGTTATATCTGGCGAGTTGACGAAACGGGTACGCCGGATCTTCCCTGATACCGAAGTGATAGTGGAGCCAATGCCGGCGAACATTTTAAATAGCGATGCCAGCAAAAGTGGTCGGGAAAAACTGAAGGCATATAATCAGTCAACGAGTTAACCTGTTCTGGCTAGCGGCCCAAATGGGTCATATGGGGGCCTGAAATGCTATTTAGGCATTACGGAAGATATCTTAAAGAAGATGACAACTCAACCGCTGTAAATAGCCTGCATAGCCACGCTAAATAATTAATAATTCCCGTTCTAACTTCAGAGCGGGAACTTAATAAGTGACCATCAATATGCTTGATAAAATCCTCAGCTATGCATCCTCGTTTGGCACTTTCATTTCAGCCATTGCCGCATTATATGCCATATGGTTAACTATTTTTCAACGCATTATTTAATAAAAAACCATATTGATAATAAAATATTATTGCACTCAAACGTCGGCTAATAACTTAACTAAATTTGATTTTAAGGTACCATGCATAGAAGAGAGAATACGCATAGAGCTTAACAATATAGGTTTGGGCACGGCGGTTTCACTCAAGCACCACTGGGAATATGATGTTTGCAAAGGACTAAAACACTTTCAGCCATTTTTCCAAGAGAAACATTGAAAACCCGACGATAGTTTCGCTTTTGAATGAAATCACAATGAATATAAATTCAAAATAAACAAAAAACATCTTCAGTATTTTTGCGTCACCATGAATCATGATATATATTTTGTATTACCCTATAATTCAAAGACTCAGAATGCTTTATTAGAATCACACAACACCATTGTTACAGTAATTGAAAACATCAGTTTCGCAATGATATAAAATGGAATGTTTGGTAGTACGAAAATAAATGGCCCGACACTTATTTTAGAGTTTCAGGACAATGATGGTAACCACAACAAATAAGTAGGCCTCTAGTATTGAGTGTCATTATTGTTATCATAGCACAGATATTGAATCTAACTATGTGTTAAGGTTTACACCTATATCAAATGGCTGGACACGAAGAAGTCTACAAAAGCTACGTGGATCTTATGATTCAGCATGATTTCAATAAAAACAAATAGTTAAAATCATTCAGACGGGGGGTCAAACCTCCCCAGCCCACCAAAATCCTTTGTTGATGGTCACCAGAGCCTGATACGAAGTCCTGAAAGCCCGCACGACGTAAGCCTGTGGGCCTTTTTGTACCCGTAACTTACCGCACCCCCTCTCAAAAATCTCTTTCAACTCTTACCGCACCTGACTGCCCAGCAGTGAAAACAGCAAAAACACTTACACCGTATCACCCCACCACACTTGACACTGGATAAAAACACAGTATAAATACCCCCAGACTACTTAACTTAAGGATGATAGCAACATGTTCGTCGAGCTCGTTTATGACAAACGTAATTTTGAAGGTCTTCCAGGCGCAAAAGAGATCATTCTGAATGAATTAACCAAACGGGTTCATCGCATCTTTCCTGATGCTGAAGTACGCGTGAAGCCGATGATGACGCTACCGAGTATCAACACCGATGCCAGCAAGCATGAGAAAGAGCAAATTAGCCGCGCCATTCAGGAGATGTTTGAAGAAGCAGAAATGTGGTTAACCGAAGACTAATGAATGCTTAACCTGTAGCGATCCCGGGTACTGATATCCGGGAACTGCGTTTCACCTTTCGTAATAACTTCCTTCCTTAAATAAAATTTCCGCTATAACCCTCTAATTACCATCAGAATTAAAGTGATCGACGTCACAATTCACTACTCAACCTCAGTCATAAATTGACACAAATCAAAGATGCATTTGTTTTATACCTTCTTTGGTAGACGCTTAACAACACCACATGAGAACCTCGGTGATATTGATTCTCATTATCATTATCATTAAATAATTATTCATGGGGTTAACGATGCAGCACACCATTACCCGGGGGTCGTTGGTACTCTCCGCCCTGCCACTGTTTATCTCTGGTGCCGTTTGCGCCGCCACGGCTTCCGCTTCACAGAAAGATGAAACCCTTGTGGTTACCGCCAGCCGCTCAGAGAGCAGCCTTTGGGAAAGCCCGGCAACCATACAGGTTATCGACCAGCAGACGCTTAAAAACTCCACTAACACCTCTATTGCTGATGACCTTCAGGACATTCCGGGTGTGGAAGTGACCGACAATGCGCTGGCAGGTCGTAAACAGATCCGCATCCGCGGCGAAGCTTCATCCCGCGTACTGATTCTTATCGACGGGCAGGAGGTTACCTACCAGCGCGCTGGGCAAAACTATGGCGGCGGGCTGCTAATTGATGAATCATCACTTGAACGTATTGAGGTCGTAAAAGGGCCGTACTCCGTGCTTTACGGCTCGCAGGCTATCGGCGGCGTGGTGAACTTTATCACCAAAAAAGGCGGTGATAAGCCACTGGCCGGGACGGTAAAAGCGGTCTATAACTCAGCCAATGCAGGCTGGGAAGAGTCAGCCGCAGCGTGGGGCAGCATCGGGCAATTTGATTACCGCATTAACGGCAGCTATTCCGATCAGGGCGATCGCGATACTCCGGATGGTCGTTTACCCAATACAAACTTCCGTAATAATGGTCAGGGCGTCTGGCTAGGTTACAACCTAGATAACCAGCATTTTGGCCTGTCGCTGGACCGCTATAAGCTCAGCACGCAAACCTATTTTGAAGATCCAGACGGTAAATACGATGCCTTTAGCGTAAAGATCCCAAAACTTGAGCGTGAGAAGATCGGTCTGTTTTACGACGTTGATGTCGACGGCGATTACCTGAAAAAAATCCATATCGACGCCTACGAACAAACTATCGACCGGAAGTTCGAAAACGAAGTCGCCACCACCCAAATTATCCCAAGCCCGATGATCCAGGCGTTGACGGTACATAACCAGACCCAGACGCATGATAAGCAGTACACTCAGGGTGTAACGTTACAGAGTAATTTCTCCCTGCCCGCCAATAACGACCTCGTGCTGGGCGCGCAGTACCAACGCGATCGGGTATCCCAGACTTCAAACGGCTTCACCAGCCAGAAATCACTCACCGGCCTGGTAAACGTCGAAACGCGTACCCGAGCTTACAATGAGTCTGAACAAAGCAATACCTCGCTGTTTGCCCAAAATGACTGGCGCTTTGCCGACAACTGGACGTGGACGCTGGGGGCTCGCCAGTACTGGCTGTCATCAAAGCTCACGCGCGGCGATGCACAATCCACCACCAGAGGCATCACCACCGATACCTCACTCGCTGAACAATCAGCACATGATAATGAACTGGTCACCGCCACCAGCCTGCGCTACGCCGGTTTTGACAACGTAGAACTGCGTGCTGCCTTTGCTCAAGGTTACGTCTTCCCAACGCTCAGCCAACTGTTTATACAAACTGCAGCGGGCGGCGGCACCACCTATGGTAACCCGGACCTCAAAGCCGAACACTCCAACAACTACGAGCTGGGCGCCCGTTACAACGGCAATTTGTGGATGGTTGATGGCGCAGTCTATTACTCAGAAGCCAAAGACTACATCGCCAGCCTCGCCTGCTCAGGCCAGACGCTGTGCAACGGTAACAGCACCTCCTCCCGCGGAGGATATTACTACTACGACAATATCGACCGCGCCAAGACCTGGGGGATGGAGCTGAGCGCAGAGTACAACGGCTGGGCCGTGTCACCGTACATCAGCGGCAACCTGATCCGTCGCCAGTATGAAGGCCAAACGCTGAAAACTACCAACACCGGTGAACCCAGCGTTAACGGTCGCGTAGGCCTCAAGCACACGCTGATGCTAAACATCGCTAACGTGACTTCTGACGTCTACATCCGCGCGGCCTCCAGCGCCAAAGATGACACGGGTACAAAAGAAATTCGCTCGCCGGGCTGGGCGACGCTAAATCTGGCGGTGAATACCGAATTCGGGGCGAACGACCAATATCAAGTCAATCTGGCCCTCAACAACCTCACCGACAAACGTTATCGCACGGCGCATGAATCCATTCCTGCAGCAGGTTTTAACGCAGCAATCGGCTTTGCGTGGAACTTCTGATGATGAAAAAACTGGCTCTCGGATTACTGGCGCTGGTCTGCGCATTCAACGTGCAGGCTTCACAGAGAATAGTGGTTGCCGGCGGTTCGCTTACCGAATTGATCTATGCCATGGGCGCGGGTAACCGCGTGGTGGGCGTGGATGAAACCACCTCATACCCACCGGAAACGACCGCATTGCCGCATGTCGGCTACTGGAAACAGCTCAGCAGCGAAGGCATTTTATCGCTGCGTCCGGACAGCTTTATCACCTGGCAGGATGCCGGGCCACAGCTGGTATTTGACCAACTTCGGGCGCAGAAAGTGAACGTGGTTACCCTGCCTCGCATCCCGGCTACCGTCGATCAGATGTACGCCAATATTGATACGCTAGCAGAAAGTCTCAGCGCAGAAAAACAGGGAAAAGTGCTGGTAAACGATCTTCGCCAACGCCTGGCCAAGGTTGCACAAAGCAGCGCCAGTAAACCAGCACCGATAAAAGCGTTGTTTATCTTAAGTGCAGGTGGCAGTGCACCGCAGGTCGCAGGGAAAGGCAGCGTTGCCGACGCCGTGATGACGCTTGCCGGGGCGCAAAACGTCGCAAAGCACCCACAGTACCGCAGCTATAGCGCAGAAGCCCTGATTGCTGCCAACCCGGAAGTCATTATCGTCACTTCGCAAATGATCGACGGCGATCTCAACCGCCTGAACACGATTGCGGGGATCACCCACACCGCCGCATGGAAAAATCAGCGGATCGTCATTATCGATCAGGCACTGATCCTGGGAATGGGACCACGCGTCGCCGACGCCGTTGAAACACTGCACCGCCAGTTCTGGCCACACTAAAGGACGTTGATATACCCGTGATATACACTACGACAAACGAACTGGATTTAACGCCTCACTTTGCCCTGGAAGGCGGTCAGCCCTTTAAGGATCGCCGGGCCACGATGCCCTGGCGCGGCACTATCCCGATTGCTAAAGAACAGCTGGCACAAACCTGGCAGGAGGTTCTCAGCCAGACCACGCCACCGCGTAAACGTCTGCTGTATCTGCATATTCCTTTTTGTGCGACCCACTGCACGTTCTGCGGTTTCTACCAGAACCGTTACGAAGAAGATCACTGTGAGCGCTACACCGACGCGCTGCTGCGTGAAATTGAGATGGAAGCTGACAGCGTACTGCATCAGTCCGCGCCGATTCATGCCGTCTACTTTGGTGGCGGTACGCCATCGGCCCTCAGCGCTCGCTGTCTGGCGCGGATCATTACCACTTTGCGCGAACGTCTGCCGCTGGCCCCAGACTGTGAAATCACCATCGAAGGCCGGGTACTGAATTTCGACAACGCGCGTATCGACGCCTGTCTGGACGCCGGAGCCAACCGCTTCTCCATTGGCATTCAGTCTTTTAACAGCAAAATCCGCAAAAAGATGGCCCGCACCTCCGATGGCCCCACCGCTATCGCCTTTATGGAAGGGCTGGTGCGTCGGGATCGCGCCGCCGTGGTCTGCGATCTGCTGTTCGGCCTGCCGGGTCAGGACGCCAAACTGTGGGGCGAGGATCTGGCGATTGCCCGCGATATCGGACTTGATGGCGTTGATCTTTATGCCCTCAACCTGCTGCCCAACACACCGCTGGGTAAAGCTGTTGAAAATGGACGGACCGCCGTGCCGCAACCCGCTGAGCGACGAGACTTGTATCTCCAGGGGTGTGATTTTATGGATCAAGCGGGCTGGCGCTGCATTAGCAACAGCCACTGGGCGCGCACGACTCGCGAGCGCAACCTCTACAATTTACTCATTAAACAAGGCGCTGATTGTCTGGCACTTGGCTCGGGGGCCGGTGGCTCAATCAACGGCTATTCCTGGATGGTGGAGCGCAATCTTGAAAAATGGCACCAATCCATCGCCGACGGACAAAAACCGCTGATGATGATGATGCGCACCGCAGGCGGTAGCTTCCAGTGGCGCCACACTTTGCAGGCCGGGGTGGAAACCGCTCGCGTACCGCTGGATACGTTAACGCCACATGCCGCCAGACTCGCGCCGCTGCTGGCACAGTGGCACCAGGCCGGTTTGACGCTGGACAACTCCACCTGCCTGCGTCTGACCAATGAAGGCCGCTTCTGGGCCAGTAACATTTTACAGTCTCTTGATGATCTTATTCAGGAGCTTAACGCGCCGCGCATTGCGGTAGAAACCCCATAACAGGAGTTCATGATGAGCAACGTTTCTTTAGTCGAATTATTAAAAACTGAGCCGGACGGCACGCTGGAAGCTATCGCCGGGCAGTACAACACCACGCTTCTGGAGGTGGTCAAAAACCTACCTTCCCATACGCTTGTGACGGGCGACAAATTCGATACCGTCTGGGATACCGTTTGCGAGTGGGGCAAAGTGACGACACTGGTTCATTCCGCTGACGTGATTCTGGAATTTACCGGCGAACTACCGTCCGGTTTCCACCGCCACGGTTACTTTAACCTGCGCGGTAAAAAAGGCATGACCGGGCACATTAAAGCGGAAAACTGCACCCACATCGCGTTGGTAGAGCGCAAATTTATGGCGATGGATACGGCCTCCATCCTGTTCTTTAACGCCGCCGGGAGCGCGATGTTTAAAATCTTCCTCGGTCGCGATGACCACCGTCAACTGCTGGGCGAGCAGGTTGATGCCTTCCGCACGCTGGCGGCCGTGCTGAAAGGGGACGCCTGATGAGCCCGTGGTTGATTTTTGGCGCAGGTGGCAAAGGGGTCGGCGCGCTGACGGTTGAGCTGGCGCTGGCGGAAAATCGTCCAGTGGTGGCGCTGGTACGTACCCCAGAAGCAGCCGCACGTCTGAAGGCCAAAAGCGTTGATGTTTTTATCGGTGACGCCTGCGAAAGCCACGTCGTCGCCCAGGCCTGCCGGGCGGCCGGTACTGAGGCTATCGTTATCTCCAGCATGGGCGGCGCACAGGATTATCTGGCGCACCGCACGGTGATTGATGAAGCAGAAAAAGCGGGTATCCGCCGCATGATCCTCGTCACCTCATTAGGCTGCGGCGACAGCTGGCCGTTTCTGTCAGCGCGCGCAAAAGCCGCCTTTGGCCAGGCCGTCAGAGAGAAATCACTGGCGGAAAGCTGGCTGCAAACCAGCAGCCTGGATTACGCAATCCTGCGTCCAGGAGGATTGCTGAGCGGCGAAGCCACCGGAAAAGCACAGCGCATTCAGCATCAGGAAGTGCACGGTTTTGTGCAGCGAGCGGACGTTGCAGCACACATTCAGACGCTGGCAAACGCACCGTCGCTTCATCAGCAGATTTACAGCCTGGTTGAGCCTGAGCTAAAACCGGCCTGATCCCCACGCGGCGCTGGCAAACGGCGCCGCTACGATGTTTTGGAGATTTGCGTGTTCAAGGATTCCCTCTCTTCCTTCAGCGTTTTTATCGGCCTGCTGTTGATGCTGGCAACGCTCGTGCTGGTAGGTGCCAGCCAGGGCGCGCTCAAAATTACCTTCGCTTCTTTGCAAGATGCGCAATATCTCGATATCTGGCTCAATATCCGCCTGCCACGGGTACTTCTGGCAGTCCTGGTCGGTGGTGCACTGGCGACCGCGGGCGTGAGGCACTGTTGCAAATAGTCGGTGGTGATAAACTTATCATCCCTTTTTGCTGATGGAGCTGCACATGAACCCATTCAAAGGCC
Source organism: Kluyvera intermedia (assembly GCF_034424175.1). Classification (NCBI taxonomy): domain Bacteria; kingdom Pseudomonadati; phylum Pseudomonadota; class Gammaproteobacteria; order Enterobacterales; family Enterobacteriaceae; genus Kluyvera; species Kluyvera intermedia. The sequence goes on along the minus strand of NZ_CP139986.1, from coordinate 1,263,300 downwards.
GGCATTTTCAGCGTGACATCATTCTGTGGGCCGTACGCTGGTACTGCAAATACGGCATCAGTTACCGTGAGCTGCAGGAGATGCTGGCTGAACGCGGAGTGAATGTCGATCACTCCACGATTTACCGCTGGGTTCAGCGTTATGCGCCTGAAATGGAAAAACGGCTGCGCTGGTACTGGCGTAACCCTTCCGATCTTTGCCCGTGGCACATGGATGAAACCTACGTGAAGGTCAATGGCCGCTGGGCGTATCTGTACCGGGCCGTCGACAGCCGGGGCCGCACTGTCGATTTTTATCTCTCCTCCCGTCGTAACAGCAAAGCTGCATACCGGTTTCTGGGTAAAATCCTCAACAACGTGAAGAAGTGGCAGATCCCGCGATTCATCAACACGGATAAAGCGCCCGCCTATGGTCGCGCGCTTGCTCTGCTCAAACGCGAAGGCCGGTGCCCGTCTGACGTTGAACACCGACAGATTAAGTACCGGAACAACGTGATTGAATGCGATCATGGCAAACTGAAACGGATAATCGGCGCCACGCTGGGATTTAAATCCATGAAGACGGCTTACGCCACCATCAAAGGTATTGAGGTGATGCGTGCACTACGCAAAGGCCAGGCCTCAGCATTTTATTATGGTGATCCCCTGGGCGAAATGCGCCTGGTAAGCAGAGTTTTTGAAATGTAAGGCCTTTGAATAAGACAAAAGGCTGCCTCATCGCTAACTTTGCAACAGTGCCTTAAATTTTAATTTAAACAATGAATTACCTTCTTAGCGTACGTTTTCGTTCCATTGGCCCTCAAACCCCCAGACGGTTATGTTTTCCCCGTCGCTGATTAATAAAAGCAAGGTCACGCTCATCCAGATGAAAATATCGGGCCAGTTGAACCTCATTTGGCTCTGCCACATAGCGACCGTAGTTTTCTGTCTGTTCTCTGGTCAGAAAGTCATCACTCATTGCGTATCCTTTCGTAAACTGGCGATCTGCTCTATTTTTGACAGTCTCAGATATTATAATTTGTGAGACTACTGAAAATGATATTAAACGTGAGTATCAAAAATCATGATTTATGCCTTATGATACTACTCAGTATCAATATCGATTTGTGAGACTAATATGGCATTACTGGGATATGCAAGAGTATCAACCAGCCATCAGAAGCTAACTGTGCAGATCACGGAGCTGAAATCTGTCGGTGTCAGAGATGACAGAATTTTTACTGATATAATGTCAGGAGCTACGGACGAACGTGAAGGCTTACAACGGCTGCTTGCCCGTGCGGAAAAAGACGACATCATCATTTGTACAAAGATGGACCGGCTTGGTCGCAATACCGCAGACATGATCCACATTGTGGATGCGTGTTATAAAAAGGGGATTGCCATTCGTTTTCTGGAGAATGGGCTAAGTACGGAAGGCACTATGGGAAAAATGGTGATCCAAATTTTGGCCGCTGTAGCAGAAGCGGAACGTGAACGTATTCTGGAACGTACCAACGATGGCAGAATTGCAGCTATGGCTGCGGGCGTTAAATTTGGTCGTAAACCACATAAAAAATCTGAAATTGCACGGGAATTAATCCATCAGAACCAGTCTGTAAGCTTTGTCATGGAAAGAACCGGAATTTCCCGGGCGACTTATTTTAGACTAAAAAAACACACTTGCCTTGCATAACTAATGGACATAAATCATGAAGATTGATTACCCTCATTTATATGAAATTACAAATGAGCGTTCAGCAAAAAACCAAAAATATTTCTTAAATGGCATAAGGGCAGAATATGCATTATTGATATTTATCGCTGTAAATAGCTCTCTATCTTACATGGAAAAATACAGTGTAAATTTAGTGTTATTTGTTCTGCTAATAATGTTATTACTTGTCAGGAACATTATAAACTTCGAACAAAAATGGTACAAATATAGAGCGGTTACCGAATCAATAAAGACAACAACATGGAAATTCGCAATGAAAGCGGAACCATTTAATGGCTCTGAAGAGATAAATGATGCTAAGCAATATATTGGTTACATAAGGAATATTATTAAAGATAGCAAGTATGCTATTAAGACAGAAACGCTAAAAAACCTTGAAGGGGATACGTTTAGTATTTGTTTAAAAAGCATTAGAGAAATGAATTATGAGCAAAGAAGAGATTTATATGTGGAACAACGGATTGAAGAACAACGAACATGGTATGCAAAAAAATCGGTATTCAACAAAAGATTAGGGAGAGCATGGGCTGTAGCTATACTGATTTTCTATATTCTATCTCTTACTATGACGGCACTCCTTGCCGAAGATCTGGTCCAAGCCGCATCGCTACCAACAGAACTGATTACAACCATCATTTCTGCTCTGATTGGCTGGGTGCAAATTAAGAAATACAATGAGCTTTCAGCATCATATGCCCTTACAGCACATGAAATTGGGCTGGTAAAAGAACAATCGTATTATATTTCTGGTGAAAAAGATTTTTTAGATTTCATTCGAGATGCTGAAACCGCTTTCTCACGTGAACATACACAATGGCAAGCAAGACGAGTTGCATAAATTGAATATGATAAAGGGAGCGTTAAAGCTCCCTTTAAAATTATCTAGCGTGTCGACGAATGGCATCAACAATGCTTTCTGTACTCCATCTAACCTGTTCGACAGATCTATTAGCTACAATCTGAGAAACTCTCGAAGCTCCGTGGGGAATAACGCCAATAACAGGAATTCCATTTCTAATAGCTGTGTCCATTTCCCACTCCATCCAGGTACTATGACTTGCATAGATTCCTGCAATGGCAAGTAGCACATTGCTGTTACGAATTTTTTCGCCAAGAACTCTTTTGATGTAATCAGCATTAATTGAATTAATTGGGACATCTTTGCTAACTTCTGAAAACTCGGCCCTAAAATAGGGTCTTGAATTTAGTAGGTTACGCAATCTTAGTAATTCGTCGTGACTCCCCCACGAATGACTAATAAAAATATTTAGGTCTCTTGCCATAAATCCCCACAAATTAGTTATTTATTCGACCATGATAGTGGGGGCAATCCTTTGGTTTTCAAGGGTAAAAGTTAAAGAAAACAATAACAACAAAAAGGTTTCTCTACTTAATGCTGTAAAAACAATAAGTTATCTTATTGTCGTATTTTTTTCATCATTGGACCTCAAACCTCGGAAAGAAGAGGCGAGTTGGTAGCTTGGCAGAAGATAAACCATGGGAAATTATAAATATAAGCAGAAGTAAAGCAAGAGGTATAAGCCCTTGCCTTATGTTAATTAGCAGTCTTTGATGGCTGATATAATTGATGGTGTATACCATCCAACAATAATTTTCGCATTGTCTGTGACAACTTGAGGCGTTCGTTGTGAACCATGCGGTTTAATCCCAATAACTGGTATGTTATTAGCAACTGCTGTTTCAATTTCCCATTTCATCCAATCACTATGTGCTGTGTACATTCCTGCTACAACAATAAACACATCTGATGCGGATATTCTCGCCTTCAGTACTCGCTTGATGTATTTTTCATCTTCTGAGTTTATAGGCGCATCTACAGTTACTTCTTCATAAGATGCCACAAGCCCATCTTCCTTGTTTAATAAATTCTTTAGATTTATCAACGAATCATTGTAATCCCAACAATGGCTAATAAAAATGCTGTATGTTTTACTCACTTCATCAATCCTTCTTTATTTTGTTTTCTTCAAATGTATTAAAATCCCATGAGTTGTCGCAGAGTGATTTAAACTTACTACTGTATAAATCCTCTTTTTCTTTTAACTCTAGATATGATGCTGACTTTGCTGCTGTTGCGTAAACCCATTTTACATCACTTCGTTCATTGAAGTTAGTTGACTCTATGATCCCCTCAGTGATTTCAAGTACGGACTTGAACGTTTTTTCTGCAAGAATCTCATTAAATACGATGTCTTTATCATTTGCAGTTTCTGTATTCTTTAGCTGTTTAGACTTCTCAAAGTAGCAAAGCGCTAAATTTTCACCGTTATAGTAATCTTTTTTTATTGTATATCCACGGTTATAGAATGAAATTGCTTTGTTTAGGAACGTGATATCTTTAGTGTCCATCCATATGTATTTATTTATGGCACCCGCCATTCCTGTTGTTTCTGGGTCGTTACTGGTTTCAGGAGATAAGTCTGATAAAATAACCATTGCATCCATACAACTCATCACTCTGCTTTTTGATTCTATTTTTTCCTTGTATGTACAGAGTGTTAGTCTTTGAATTAAGTATTCATCTCTAGGTCTTATTTCTAGCGCTTTTTGATAGAGTTCCTTTGCATTTGAAAAATCCCCAAACTTCAACTTTTCTTCTGCGCTATTAAAAATATATCCCCATTCCTTTTCTGCTTCATCTGAATCCTTTACGATTTCTTTTATTTCTTGTGCCGTTAGTGTCGGAGTGTTTAAATCTGGCAGGTAAGTATAGACTGGGCTATCTATACGTGTTTCATTTAATGCCGACTCCATTAATGATTTCAGCTGCCCTTTTATTCTTCTCGCTTCGGAACAACCGATATCATCACCAAGATGTTCATACTGTAAGGTTGCAATGTGATTTAAGTCGAAGTGTAGCACTGCCGACTTTTCAGACATTATGATGGTCGTTCCTTTTTTTAGTGCGTGCCTTACGCCTAGTTCATATATAGCATTTGCGTTACTTGTTGATATATCTGCAACAACAATATCAGCAGAAAGTAGCAATTTATACATTTCCACATCAATAATCCCAGACTGCATTATTTCGTCAGCCCTGACACACTTGATGCCTAGTTCTTCTGCCGCTGGTTTTATTATCTCATTGTACGTGGCATCTAGGTTTAAGAGCTTACCTGACCGGAAATCAGTTTTTTTCCCGAAACCCATAACCACAAAGCACAACAAACTTAATTTTTTTTTACTCAATCACATCACCCTTTTATTTTTTCCATAGTGGTTTGAAGGCCAACGGTATGAAAACGTTCGGTTTCTTACGCAAAAACGGCGTAGCAGGGTTAATTCAGGTAGTTACTGACACCTTTCTGCTAAAAAAGCCTTGGCGTAGGATCTTTTCCCTTTTCCAAGCGGCCTCCTAAATCCGCACAAATTAGTTATTTATTCGACCATGATAGTGGGGCAATCCTTTATTTTTCAAGGGGAAAAATTAAAAAACATTAACAACAGAAAGGTTTCTGCTTTTTTTAAATAAAAACAGCAGGTTATCTTCTTATCGTGGTTTTTTACATCATTGGACCTCAAACCCCGTATATCTGGAGCGTGCCACCAGTGCTTTGCGTGGCAACGGCACGGCGCTGGACGACACATTGTTGCAATATCTGTCGCCGCTGGGGTGGGAGCACATCAACCTGACCGGCGATTACCTATGGCGCAGCAGCGCCAAGGTCGGTGCGGGGAAGTTTAGGCCATTGCGACCGCTGCCACCGGCTTAGCGTGCTTTATTTTCCGTTTTCTGAGACGACCCCAGATAATGCCCGATGACCTTGTCATGCAGCTCCACCGATTTTGAGAACGACAGTGACTTCCGTCCCAGCCTTGCCAGATGTTGTCTCAGATTCAGGTTATGCCGCTCAATTCGCTGAGTGTAACGCTTGCTGATTACGTGCAGCTTTCCCTTCAGGCGGGATTCATACAGCGGCCAGCCATCCGTCATCCATACCACGACCTCAAAGGCCGACAGCAGGCTCAGAAGACGCTCCAGTGTGGCCAGAGTGCGTTCACCGAAGACGTGCGCCACAACCGTCCTCCGTATCCTGTCATACGCGTAAAACAGCCAGCGCTGACGTGATTTAGCACCGACGTAGCCCCACTGTTCGTCCATTTCAGCGCAGACAATCACATCACTGCCCGGTTGTATGCGCGAGGTTACCGACTGCGGCCTGAGTTTTTTAAGTGACGTAAAACCGTGTTGAGGCCAACGCCCATAATGCGTGCACTGGCGCGACATCCGACGCCATTCATGGCCATATCAATGATTTTCTGGTGCGTACCGGGTTGAGAAGCGGTGTAAGTGAACTGCAGTTGCCATGTTTTACGGCAGTGAGAGCAGAGATAGCGCTGATGTCCGGCAGTGCTTTTGCCGTTACGCACCACCCCGTCAGTAGCTGAACAGGAGGGACAGCTGATAGAAACAGAAGCCACTGGAGCACCTCAAAAACACCATCATACACTAAATCAGTAAGTTGGCAGCATCACCCTGCTCCTTTACCGGCTTCACCGGGCTACGGTGCCACCGAACGGAATAAATCCAGTTTAGGCTAGCGGCCGCGCCTCTATGCCGGTTCAAGGTATCTAAACCTCGACAGGTTTGATGGCGCCTTCAGAAGAACTCATTAGCAGGGGAAATATCGCGACTCATTGGTTTACCGATAATTCTAAAAAAAACCGAATTCATCGAATTCACTAATCTGAATTCATCCGCCAGTTCATCCGGGAACGGCTCTGGCAAGCAGTGCCCGCAGTCATACATGGGGTCCGCTTGGAAAACGGAATCTATGGTCACTCCCGTTTTTGCAACACCGATTTTGACGACAAGTTGGCTTGCTTGAATCTATCCGGCGTCTGAATGGGATTTTATTCCCGCGCCTTGATGAGTTCCGCGCCTGATGAACCTCCAGAAAATATACGGCTTCAATGAGCCTTTCCGTTTTACAGGTTCCTCAACAGGCCGGTGGGCCGTTAGTATCATCAATATCAGTATTCGCAAAACCAGATCAGTAATTCTTTAAACCGGTGTATTTCTGCCGTTATGCTACATAAGTTTGCTGTCGTGCCGTTAGGGCCCAGGCTATTCTGGCCAGCTTGTTTGCCAGAGCACAAGTGACGACAAAGTTGCTTTTCCGGCACAGTAAATCCCTGACCCAATCGGCCAATTTTCCAGACTGGTGTTCCAGTTTTTGTATGAATACCCTGGCACATTGAACCAACAAAGTTCGGATCTTTTTATTACCTCGCTTACTAATTCCCAGCAATGTCGTCCTACCTCCCGTGCTGTACTGCCGAGGTACAAGCCCTGTTGCCGCCGCAAAGTCACGGCTGCTGGCGTACTGCTTCCCGTCGCCAATCTCAGTTGAAATAGTACTCGCTGTCAGTGTTCCGACGCAGGGAATGCTCAGCAAGCGCTGTCCAACCTCATCTTCGTCCAACTTTCGTTTCAACTGGGATTCCAAATCTTTAATCTGCTCAACAAGATAGTGATAATGCTGTTGTAATTTCAGCAATAACTGGCTGAGGTAAAGAGGCAAACTATTGTCCTCAAGAATGGTACTCAGTCGGCTAATAACGGCAGCTCCTCGGGGAACGCTAATGCCAAATTCCAGCAGAAAAGCATGCATTTGATTGGTTGTTTTTACCTTATCCTGAACCAGGGATTCACGGACACGATGCAGAGCCCGCATTGCCTGCTGAGATTCCGTTCTGGGCTGCACAAAACGCATAGACGGACGCGATGCAGCTTCACAAATAGCTTCGGCGTCGACAAAGTCGTTTTTATTGCTTTTAACGAACGGGCGGACAAATTGTGGTGATATCAGCTTTGGGGAATGCCCCAACTCTTCCAACTTGCGTGCCATAAAGTGAGAACCGCCACAGGCTTCCATTGCGATGGTTGTAGCGGGGCATGTCGCCAAAAATTCGATCAACTTTGGCCGGGTAAATTTTTTACGGTAAACAGCCTTCCCGCGACGATCCTGGCAATGAATATGGAAAGAGTTTTTACCCAGATCGATACCAATGAGCGCAATGTTTTCCATGATAGTTCTCCGAATGAAAGCCTGTCCTCAGCATAGTACCGGGAAGGAGGGAGTGACCATCTCATTAATTTTCCTACGTTAAGCGTTTTGAGCTTAACGAGTGATTTCGTTCCATTGAGCGCGAACCCCTGACCGTAAGGGATGTACGGAACGATCTGACTGTCCGTTAACAGTTTTGCTTACTTTCGTACATGTTATTGGCATGGTGTACGCAATCGTTCGGTTTCGGACACAGAAACGCTGTAGCCCCGCGAACCGAGTGATATCCAATAGCCGATTGGTTAAAAAGTAGTCTTAGCGTAGGTTATTTTCCCTTTTCCAAGCGGACCCCTACATGACCGACCTGATAACGTCTGGCCTTCTTCGCTCAGTAACGTTTTGTGTCCAGGACGTCAGTCTTCACAGCTGTCAAATCAACGCTATTTCATAAGGCGGCTCACGTTTTTATGTCATGAGCCGCGCTTTTCCGGCTGGAACGTTCCACCCACTCGGTCACTGTGATTTAATATGCTAAACCGGTTTAATTAAGTTTAGCTTTGGAGGGTTTTAGCATGAATGCAAAAGTTTGGGTTCTGGGCGACGCGGTGGTGGACCTGCTGCCGGAGAGCGAAGGGCGCCTGCTGCAGTGCCCTGGAGGCGCGCCGGCTAACGTGGCGGTAGGGGTTGCCCGCCTTGGCGGCAACAGCGGATTTATCGGCCGCGTCGGCGGTGACCCGTTTGGCCGCTACATGCGTCATACCCTGCAACAGGAGCAGGTCGACGTCAGCCATATGTATCTCGACGATCAGCACCGCACGTCCACTGTGGTCGTCGACCTTGACGACCAGGGGGAACGCACCTTTACCTTTATGGTACGCCCCAGCGCGGACCTGTTCCTGGTTGAAGAAGACCTGCCACAGTTTGCCGCCGGACAGTGGTTGCACGTCTGCTCCATCGCGCTCAGCGCCGAGCCCAGCCGTAGCACTACCTTCGCGGCGATGGAGAGCATCAGGTCTGCCGGCGGTCGGGTCAGCTTTGACCCTAATATTCGTCCCGATCTCTGGCAGGATCAGGCTTTGCTGCTAGCCTGCCTCGATCGCGCTTTGCACATGGCCAACGTGGTAAAGCTATCGGAAGAGGAGCTGGTCTTCATCAGCAGCAGTAATGATTTAGCATACGGAATCGCCAGCGTAACGGAGCGCTATCAGCCAGAATTGCTACTGGTGACCCGGGGCAAAGCGGGGGTGCTTGCCGCGTTTCAGCAGAAGTTTACCCATTTCAACGCCCGGCCTGTGGCCAGCGTGGACACCACCGGCGCGGGAGACGCATTTGTCGCCGGACTGCTCGCCAGCCTTGCGGCTAACGGGATGCCAACGGACATGACCGCACTGGAACCGACACTCACGCTTGCACAGACCTGCGGCGCCCTGGCCACCACAGCCAAAGGTGCGATGACCGCCTTGCCCTATCAGCGCGATCTCAACCGTCAGTTTTAATCCTTAAAGCCGCTTTGCGCGGCTCACTTTGTTGCATGCATCACATTTATTAAACCGGTTTAGCATATTTGTTTTAAGAAAAACAAAGGTCGGGCTTAACATAGCGCCTAAACCGGTTTAGCAAAAATTATAATTTTCCATTTTTACTTTTGGGATGCCAACAGCATGTACAGAAAAAGCACACTTGCGATGCTTATCGCTTTGCTAACCAGCGCTGCCTCTGCCCATGCGCAAACGGATATAAGCACCATTGAAGCCCGACTCAACGCGCTGGAAAAACGCCTGCAGGAGGCAGAAAACAGGGCGCAAACGGCGGAAAACCGCGCCGGGGCGGCGGAGAAAAAAGTTCAGCAACTCACCGCGCAGCAGCAAAAAAACCAGAACTCGACTCAGGAAGTGGCTCAGCGTACCGCCAGACTTGAGAAAAAAGCCGATGACAAAAGCGGATTTGAGTTTCACGGTTACGCCCGCTCCGGCGTGATAATGAATGATTCCGGCGCCAGCACCAAATCCGGAGCCTACATAACGCCGGCAGGTGAAACCGGCGGAGCTATCGGCCGTCTGGGAAACCAGGCCGATACCTATGTTGAAATGAATCTTGAACATAAGCAGACCCTGGATAATGGGGCCACGACCCGCTTTAAGGTGATGGTCGCCGACGGGCAAACCTCTTATAACGACTGGACTGCAAGTACCAGCGATCTGAACGTTCGTCAGGCCTTTGTCGAATTGGGTAACCTGCCGACGTTCGCTGGGCCATTTAAGGGCTCCACCCTGTGGGCCGGGAAACGTTTCGACCGCGACAATTTCGATATTCACTGGATTGACTCTGATGTCGTGTTCCTCGCCGGTACCGGTGGTGGTATCTATGACGTGAAGTGGAACGACGGCCTGCGGAGTAATTTCTCCCTGTACGGGCGTAACTTCGGCGACATTGATGATTCCAGCAACAGCGTGCAGAACTATATCCTCACCATGAATCACTTCGCAGGTCCGCTGCAGATGATGGTCAGCGGTCTGCGGGCGAAGGATAACGACGAGCGTAAAGATAGCAACGGCAATCTGGTAAAAGGCGATGCGGCAAACACCGGCGTGCATGCGCTGCTCGGCCTGCATAACGACAGTTTCTACGGCCTGCGCGACGGTAGCAGTAAAACCGCTCTGCTTTATGGTCATGGTCTGGGCGCAGAGGTTAAAGGTATCGGATCTGATGGCGCACTTCGTCCGGGAGCCGACACATGGCGCATTGCCAGTTACGGCACCACGCCGCTCAGCGAAAACTGGTCTGTTGCCCCGGCAATGCTGGCGCAACGCAGTAAAGACCGCTATGCCGATGGCGACAGCTATCAGTGGGCAACATTCAACCTGCGTCTGATTCAGGCAATCAATCAGAATTTCGCTCTCGCCTACGAAGGCAGCTACCAGTACATGGATCTTAAACCCGAAGGTTATAACGATCGTCAGGCGGTGAACGGTAGCTTCTACAAGCTCACCTTCGCCCCGACATTTAAGGTCGGCAGTATCGGTGATTTCTTCAGTCGCCCGGAGATTCGTTTCTATACCTCCTGGATGGACTGGAGCAAAAAACTGAATAATTACGCCAGCGATGACGCCCTGGGCAGTGACGGTTTTAACTCGGGCGGCGAATGGTCTTTCGGTGTGCAGATGGAAACCTGGTTCTGACGGCTTACGCCTGATGACAGGAATAGCCGGGGGTCAGAGCATCTTTGTCACCCCGGGCTCAGCTAAGACGCAGAAAAAGCGCTCCCGTGAACGCGGGACGACAACATAAAAATGTTTAAGCCTTAAGAGGGTACTATGGATTTTGAACAGATTTCCTGCTCGCTGCTTCCGCTTCTTGGAGGCAAAGAAAATATCGCCAGCGCCGCGCACTGCGCCACGCGCCTGCGCCTGGTGCTGGTCGATGATTCGCTGGCCGACCAGCAGGCCATCGGCAAAGTTGAAGGGGTGAAGGGCTGTTTTCGTAATGCCGGACAGATGCAGATTATTTTCGGCACCGGGGTGGTAAATAAGGTCTACGCTGCCTTTACTCAGGCGGCGGGTATTAGCGAATCCAGCAAATCGGAAGCCGCCGACATCGCGGCAAAAAAGCTCAATCCGTTCCAGCGCATCGCCCGCCTGCTATCAAACATCTTCGTGCCGATAATCCCTGCCATCGTCGCCTCTGGTCTGCTGATGGGCCTGCTGGGAATGGTCAAAACATACGGCTGGGTTGACCCGGGCAACGCCATCTACATCATGCTGGATATGTGCAGCTCGGCGGCATTTATCATTCTGCCGATTCTGATTGGCTTTACCGCAGCCCGCGAATTCGGCGGTAATCCTTATCTCGGCGCGACGCTTGGCGGCATTCTGACTCATCCAGCGCTGACTAACGCCTGGGGCGTGGCCGCGGGTTTCCACACCATGAACTTTTTCGGCTTCGAAATTGCCATGATCGGCTATCAGGGTACGGTGTTCCCGGTACTGCTGGCAGTATGGTTTATGAGCATCGTTGAGAAGCAGTTGCGTCGCGCAATCCCCGATGCCCTGGATTTGATCCTGACGCCGTTCCTGACGGTGATTATATCCGGTTTTATAGCCCTGTTGATTATCGGCCCGGCCGGTCGCGCACTGGGCGACGGTATCTCGTTTGTCCTCAGCACCCTGATTAGCCACGCCGGCTGGCTCGCCGGGTTACTGTTTGGCGGTCTCTATTCAGTTATCGTCATTACCGGTATTCATCACAGCTTCCATGCGGTTGAAGCCGGGTTGCTGGGCAATCCCTCCATCGGCGTCAACTTCCTGCTGCCGATTTGGGCGATGGCCAACGTCGCTCAGGGCGGAGCCTGTCTGGCGGTGTGGTTCAAAACCAAAGATGCAAAAATTAAAGCCATTACTCTGCCCTCGGCGTTTTCCGCCATGCTGGGCATCACCGAGGCGGCGATTTTTGGTATTAACCTGCGCTTTGTGAAGCCATTTATTGCGGCGCTGATTGGTGGTGCGGCGGGCGGCGCATGGGTGGTATCTGTACACGTCTACATGACCGCGGTCGGCCTGACAGCGATCCCCGGCATGGCCATCGTGCAGGCCAGTTCGCTGTTGAACTACATTATCGGGATGGTTATCGCCTTTGGCGTCGCCTTTACGGTCTCCCTGGTTTTGAAATACAAAACGGACGCTGAATAATGTCTCTTCCATCACGACTGCCTGCGATTTTGCAGGCCGTAATACAGGGCCAGCCACGTGCGCTGGCCGATAGCCACTATCCGCGCTGGCACCTTGCGCCGGTCACCGGGCTGATGAACGACCCCAACGGCTTTGTCGAATTTGCCGGACGCTATCACTTGTTTTATCAGTGGAACCCGCTCGCCTGCGATCATACGTTTAAGTGCTGGGCGCACTGGAGCTCCCCCGATCTGCTGCACTGGCAGCATGAGCCCATTGCGCTGATGCCGGACGAAGAGTATGACCGTAACGGCTGCTACTCCGGCAGCGCGGTGGATAACAACGGTACGCTTACCCTGTGCTATACCGGCAACGTGAAGTTTGCCGACGGAGGGCGAACCGCCTGGCAATGCCTGGCAAGGGAAAGCGCCGACGGCACCTTCCGCAAAATCGGCCCGGTCCTGCCGCTGCCGGAGGGCTACACCGGCCACGTGCGCGACCCAAAAGTCTGGCGACACGAAGACCTGTGGTACATGGTGCTGGGTGCGCAGGATCGGCAAAAGCGCGGCAAGGTGCTGCTGTTCAGCTCTGCGGATCTCCATCAGTGGACGAGTATGAGTGAAATCGCCGGCCACGGCATCAATGGCCTCGACGACGTCGGCTATATGTGGGAGTGTCCGGATCTTTTTCCTCTCGGCGACCAGCATATTCTAATCTGCTGTCCGCAGGGGATTGCCCGCGAGGAAAAGTGTTACCTGAACACCTACCCGGCAGTATGGATGGCGGGCGAGTTTGATTACGCTAGTGGCGCTTTCAGCCATGGCGAACTGCACGAACTGGACGCCGGCTTTGAGTTCTACGCCCCGCAAACCATGCTTACCAGTGATGGCCGTCGTCTGCTGGTCGGCTGGATGGGCGTGCCGGAGGGCGAAGAGATGCTTCAGCCGACCCTCATCAACGGCTGGATCCATCAGATGACCTGCCTGCGTGAGCTGGAGTTTATCAACGGTCAGCTCTATCAGCGTCCGCTACGGGAACTGAGCGCCCTGCGCGGTGAAGCGAACGGCTGGTCGGGGAACGCCCTGCCGCTGGCACCGATGGAAATCGATTTGCAAACCCGCGGGGACGATATGTTGAGCCTCGATTTTGGCGGCGTATTAACCCTTGAGTGCGATGCCAGCGGACTCCGCCTGGCCCGACGCAGTCTCGCCAGCGACGAGATGCATTATCGTTACTGGCGCGGAAACGTCCGCTCGCTGCGTGTTTTCATCGACCAGTCGAGCGTGGAGATTTTCATAAACGGCGGTGAAGGGGTGATGAGCAGCCGCTACTTCCCGGCCTGCTCCGGTCAGCTAACATTCTCCGGCATCACGCCGGACGCATTCTGCTACTGGCCGCTGCGAACTTGCATGGTAGAATAAGCGTTTTGCTTCAGGCTCATGGCGTCGTAATGAAAACCAAACGCGTAACCATTAAAGATATAGCCGAACAGGCTGGCGTCTCCAAAGCGACCGCCAGCTTGGTACTGAATGGTCGTGGCAAGGAGCTGCGCGTGGCGCAGGAAACGCGTGAGCGCGTACTGTCGATTGCCCGTAAGCATCACTATCAGCCAAGCATTCATGCCCGCTCGCTGCGCAACAACCGCAGCCACACCATCGGGCTGGTGGTGCCGGAGATCACCAACCACGGCTTTGCGGTCTTTGCCCATGAGCTGGAGATGCTGTGCCGCGAGGCGGGCGTCCAGCTGTTGATCTCTTGTACTGATGAAAACCCCGGTCAGGAGAGCGTGGTGGTCAATAATATGATTGCCCGCCAGGTCGACGGGATGATCGTCGCTTCCTGTATGCACAACGATGCCGACTATCTCAAACTCAGCCAACAGCTGCCAGTGGTGCTGTTTGACCGGTGCCCCAATGAAAGCGCGCTGCCGCTGGTAATGACCGATTCGATTACCCCAACGGCGGAACTGATTTCCCGCATCGCGCCTCAGCATAGCGATGAGTTCTGGTTTTTAGGCGGTCAGGCGCGTCTGTCGCCCTCCCGCGATCGTCTGACCGGGTTCACGCAGGGTTTGGCTCAGGCGGGTATTGCCCTGCGCCCGGAATGGGTGATCAACGGCAATTACCACCCCAGCTCCGGCTATGAGATGTTTGCCGCACTCTGCGCGCGCCTTGGGCGGCCGCCTAAGGCGCTATTCACCGCCGCCTGCGGGCTGCTCGAAGGGGTTCTGCGCTATATGAGCCAGCACCATTTACTCGACTCCGATATTCATCTGACGAGCTTTGACGATCACTATCTTTATGATTCGCTGTCGCTGCGTATCGACACTGTCCAGCAGGATAATCGCCAGCTGGCCTGGCACTGCTACGATCTGATAAGCCAGCTGATCGAGGGCGATACGCCCGAAACGCTACAACGCTACCTGCCCGCAACGCTGCAGTTTCGGCATCAGTAATAACTGAGTATTTTTGAATAGCGACGCTGGATGCCGATTGGTCTGAACGGCCCGGCGATCGCCGGGCATACCATTGGCGCCGGCATCGTGCTGGTAACGACCATATTAGGGCGTTTGAGCAGTTGCCTGGCCTCACGCAGGGAGACTGGATTAACTGACCGCTGACAAAATGCCTGACAATGACAGTCCGTTTTGTGCCAGAAGCGAACATAACATATAACTAAATGAGTCAGTCCTCAGAAAACTGGTTTACGTTACAAAGTATTTAGCGCTTACCATTAAGCATACGGTTGCTGCCATTGCCTGACATGTTCGATTAGGGCGCGTAGTTTTGGCGCTATATTCCGGCGTTGAGGAAAGTACAGATAAAAGCCAGGAAAATGGGGAAGAAAATCATCAAGCATTGAAACAAGTTGACCATTTTCAATATACGGCCTGAATGTTTCCTCAGGGGCAAATGTTATACCTCCACCGGCAAGAGCCAGCCTCAGCATGAGACGCAGGTCATTAGTTGTTATTCGCGGTTCTACCGCCACGTCGAAAGCTCTCCCGTTCTCCTCAAATTCCCAGCGATAAGGAGCAACATCCGGGGAAGGACGCCAGCCGATACACTGATGATGTACAAGCTCACGCGGATGAAGAGGGGCGCTACAAGCAGTGAGATAGGATGGGGACGCAACCACCATTTCACGTTGCTTTTCTGTAAGCGGGACGGCAATCATATCCTTCTCGATCACATCTCCGAGCCTTACGCCAGCATCATAACCAGCGGCCACAATATCAAATTCCTCATCTATCACGACAATATCGATCGTCACGGCTGGATTAGCAGCCGCAAACGAGGCGATCAGCGGACCTGAAAGAAACTCTTCAGCTATGGAGGTCACCGCGATCCTCAGAAGTCCACGTGGCGTGCTGTCGGATGCAATATCTTCGAACGCAGCGTCAATGCTGGATAAAGATAATGACAGGGATGTACGCAGTCGTTCTCCCGCTTCAGTCAGGTTTACTGAACGTGTTGTCCGCATTACCAGCATTGTGCCGAAAGTATCCTCAAGCCGCCGTATTCCCTGACTAACCGCCGAGCGCGTAACCCCCAGCCGGGCTGCGGCTATGGTGAAATTACGCTCTTCAGCAACCGCGATAAAAACAGGTAAAAGATTGAGATCAATTTTCATTGTTTAATTCTGCTAATCACTGAGTCCAGTAAAAGCAGGATACTGGAACTAATCATAAAGGTCTATCATCTCTCTGAACTCAACTGAAGGAGCACATCATGGATAAAGTTATATTAATTACCGGCGCGTCAAGTGGCATTGGGGAAGGCATTGCCAGAGAGCTTGGAAAAGCAGGTGCGAGAGTGCTATTAGGGGCGCGCAGACTGGATCGTATCGAAGCCATTGCAGCAGAAATCCGCAGCGCCGGCGGTATGGCTGAAGCGCGTGAGCTGGATGTCACAAACAGACTGTCCATGGCTCATTTCGTGCAGTCAGCGCTTGATAACTGGGGGCGTGTTGACGTTCTGATTAACAATGCGGGCATCATGCCACTTTCACCGCTTGCGGCCGGCAAACAGGATGAATGGGAACGTACGATTGACGTTAACATCAAGGGCGTGCTGTGGGGAATTGGGGCTGTGCTTCCAGTGATGGAAGCTCAGGGTTCTGGCCAGATAATTAACCTTGGTTCTATCGGTGCCCTTTCTGTTGTGCCAACAGCCGCCGTCTATTGCGCCTCTAAGTTCGCAGTACGGGCTATTTCAGATGGTTTACGTCAGGAAAGCTCGAAAATCCGTGTGACCTGCGTTAATCCCGGCGTTGTGGAAAGTGAACTTGCCTCAACCATCACTCATGCGGAAACCATGGCGGTGATGGATGCATACCGTTCTGTTGCACTTAAACCAGCGGATATTGCCCGCGCCGTACGACATGTAATTGA
Organism: Kluyvera intermedia; assembly: GCF_034424175.1. Lineage (NCBI taxonomy): Bacteria > Pseudomonadati > Pseudomonadota > Gammaproteobacteria > Enterobacterales > Enterobacteriaceae > Kluyvera > Kluyvera intermedia. Next base: position 1,246,495 of record NZ_CP139986.1, on the reverse strand, counting down.
GGCTCCGGAAAGTGTTGATACAACAGAAATAACCATCAGACCGACAGCATCCGCAAACTGAAGCGTATGACAGCGGGATGAAGTAAATCTCTGCAATCATTATTTATTTAATGCCTCTGGAATAAGAACTGCTGATGAAATGATAACTTGCATGACAATTGTTAATTCATTACGTCATTCTTAACTGACAGTAAAGCTGTATTAATTACAGAAGCCAAACTGGCATAGGGAATAAATTTAAATATATTATTCCCTCTTTTAAAAATCATCTCTTATCATTAATAGTAAAATTACCATGGATAATATCCATCGCTTGACTGCAGCAACAATTCTGTCCTTATTATCATTCAGCACTATGGCCCAGGTTATTACGGCAGTAGATTCAACCATTGAGGGTGCTGAGGAAAAAATTTCCACACAGGCATCTAAAGAGGGGAAATCATATGAAATCCTTGCAGCCTCTTTTAAAAACAGGGTTTATATGACAGCAGAGTTAACCCCTGTTAATAACAAATAACACATTCATATGCGCCGGTAATTTCTCTTGACCGGCATTACTCAAAATGAGTCGTGGTTCCACCTGCAAATACAATAGCTTATCTCTAACACACATACATGACATCAGGAAACATATGAAAGAACAGCATACTTATACAGGCCTCTGGATTACCAAAGATGGATTCATTTGCCATGAGCTATTACCTAATGGGCGTTACGACGAAGCTCGAGGTACAAAACCTAATGCTTATCAGGGCGACTACGACATTCGTGAAAACAGGATCTACTATCAGGACGATACCGGTTTTACAGCTGATGGGACTTTTGTCAGTAATGACGAACTTCATCACGCGGGTATGGTGCTTTTCCGGCGTAAATAAATATCAAACTACCTATAGAAATTAGCGCGATAAAGCCTTGATCATCAAAAGGCACTTTGTCGACTAATAATTATCATTACTTTGCCAATGAATTGCCTGTCAAAAAGTGATCATTTTTAAAGGCGTTCAATGACAATATAGATACTTATTTATAATTCTTAAATTAACGTTATAGTAATTACTCAAGGCTGTAAAAGTTATCTCCGTAGCTGGATTTATTGCGCTCCTACACCTATGAGGCGTTATACCTCATAGTCAGGCAGTGCCCGCTTCACGCCCTGAGACATTCGACAAGCTTTTTATGGCTTCAGTAAGGGCGAGTGTCTCGCTTCGAGAGCCAGCAAATATTTCGCTTCGTCATAACAGGTTCTGGCCTTCCAGCAGCGGTAAATGATCCTTATCCATTTGAACGCCAGTGCCCGGATCGCAGACTGATGAGATTTGCCCTTTTCTCTGAGGCCCTGATAATACAGTTTGGCCCAGTATGATGAATTAACCGTCTTGGCAGCCCATTCAACAAAGGTCTGCCTGACGAACTTGGCACATTGCCATCGCCAGTGAACCCAGGATTTTTGGCCGCTTCGTTCGGTCACCGGTGCTATACCTGCGTAGTTTTGAATTTCTTCAGCGCTGTTAAACCGGTCACGGTTATCACCAAGTGCAGCAAGCATCCGTGGGCCCATGCACGGTCCCATGCCCGGAAGTGATTTGAACAGCCCCGCATCTGGCAATGTGTCAAACAGCGTTTCGATTCGTTCGTCATAGGTTTTGATGATTTCACTCACGACTTTAATTTGTGTCGCCAGTGCTGCTGCCATCAAAGCATTAGCCTCTATAACACTCGGGTCTGTAGTCAATGGGATCGCATTATCAATACTCGCAACACGTTGCTCGGTAAGGGCCATAGCGCGACCACCTTTGGCATTCAGAAAGTTGCGGATCGTGTCGCGTCTGGCTCGTTTCAGTTGTTGCAGACTGGGCCACCGGATAATCAGCTCACACAACAGTAAGCTACCCCGATGTGAGAACCACTCCAGTGGCTGAGGATAATACTGTTTAAGCGTGTTGATTATCCGGTTCACAAAGCGTCGTTTATCTTCAACCAACTGACGACGTTGCTCAACCAGTTGCTGAAGTAAGCGAATATCCGCATTGTCGGGTTCAATAGCTTTTATCTTCTGGGGGTAACGCAGCATTAACTCTAATGCCAGCTCGGCATCCTGCGGATCATCTTTAGCGCCGCTGGGCGAGAAGGCTTGCCGATAACGAGCCAGGGACAATGCGTGGACGGGGAAAACGGTGATAAAGGGGTATTTTTGAAGAGCATATACCACGGGGCCCTTCTTCAGTTCGAGAGCTATTGCGATTCTACCTTTTACTTTCTGGTGTAACTCAGTAAGCCAGGCATCAAGCGCTTCTGCTGTATGTTCAATCACATCGAATACGCGTTCACCGTTTTTAAACTGAACACAGACATCGTGTTTTTTATCAGCCCAGTCCAGACCAACGTGCGCAGCAAATTGATTAGTCACAGTCATCACCAACTCCTTTTTATCGGGGATTGGTATGCATTCCACGCTCTTCGAAAGAAATATAGCCAGCAGTTTATCTGCATGCCCTGAGTATTCGTTAGCGAACGTGGAGCACCTACTGGCTCGAAAGAAAAGCGGCGATCATCACATGATTCTCGCTCAATATTCGTAACCAGTAAGCGCATACCCTGAATCACTTCAAAGTGTAATTCTCAGGGTACGAATGACTATATCTCGCTCATAGCCGACGATGGTCCCTTGCAATAATCTTTGCTATTAGGCCTCGCCAAAATCGCATTCAAACTTAAGCTGAACCGGATTCCACTGTAGATCCGACTTTACCTTTTTTCGGATCTGACCAGAAAAAGAGAGAAATGAGGATAGGTGTTGCATATCCATATGCAATGCATCTGCACATCCAGAACCTATGCATATGTCTCGTATCTGCATGTACTATATCTATGCAATGATTAGTGGTGTTTTTTTATTCGCCTGTGCTTTTAACAGGCCATACCCGGAGTATTGGGCACATGACTAGATGGGGTGTAACGTAAATGAGAACCGTATTCATTTTTAAAAATGGCAACAACCGCGCCATCCGTCTGCCCCGCGATCTGGATTTTGAGGGGGTGAGCGAGCTGGAGATCGTCCGGGAAGGGGACAGCATTATTTTGCGTCCCGTCCGGCCGACCTGGGGCTCGTTCGCGCAGCTGGATAAAGCCGATCCGGACTTTATGGCGGAGCGCGAGGACGTTGTCACCGACGAAGGACGATTTGACCTGTGAACAAAACTTATATGCTGGACACCTGTATCTGCTCGTTCATCATGCGCGAGCAGCCGGAAGCCGTCCTGAAGCGCCTGGAGCAGGCGGTGTTGCGCAATCAGCGCATCGTGATCTCGGCCATTACTTACTCCGAGATACGCTTCGGCGCCACCGGTCCGAAGGCCTCCCCGCGCCACACTGAGCTGGTTGACGCGTTCTGCGCCCGCCTCGATGCCATCCTGCCCTGGGACAGCGCCGCGGTGGATGCAACCACGGACATAAAGGTAGCGCTGCGCCTCGTCGGGACGCCAATCGGCCCGAACGACACGGCGATCGCCGGGCACGCCATTGCCGCCGGCGCCGTACTGGTGACGAGTAACGGGGGGAGTTTGAGCGGGTGCCGGGCCTGATGCTGGAAAACTGGGCCCGCTAGCTGCAGGCCAGTCTGATGCAAAAAGCTGGTGATGCTGCCAACTTACTGATTTAGTGTATGATGGTGTTTTTGAGGTGCTCCAGTGGCTTCTGTTTCTATCAGCTGTCCCTCCTGTTCAGCTACTGACGGGGTGGTGCGTAACGGCAAAAGCACCGCCGGACATCAGCGCTATCTCTGCTCTCACTGCCGTAAAACATGGCAACTGCAGTTCACTTACACCGCTTCTCAACCCGGTACGCACCAGAAAATCATTGATATGGCCATGAATGGCGTTGGATGCCGGGCAACCGCCCGCATTATGGGCGTTGGCCTCAACACGATTTTACGTCACTTAAAAAACTCAGGCCGCAGTCGGTAACCTCGCGCATACAGCCGGGCAGTGACGTCATCGTCTGCGCGGAAATGGACGAACAGTGGGGCTATGTCGGGGCTAAATCGCGCCAGCGCTGGCTGTTTTACGCGTATGACAGGCTCCGGAAGACGGTTGTTGCGCACGTATTCGGTGAACGCACTATGGCGACGCTGGGGCGTCTTATGAGCCTGCTGTCACCCTTTGACGTGGCGATATGGATGACGGATGGCTGGCCGCTGTATGAATCCCGCCTGAAGGGAAAGCTGCACGTAATCAGCAAGCGATATACGCAGCGAATTGAGCGGCATAACCTGAATCTGAGGCAGCACCTGGCACGGCTGGGACGGAAGTCGCTGTCGTTCTCAAAATCGGTGGAGCTGCATGACAAAGTCATCGGGCATTATCTGAACATAAAACACTATCAATAAGTTGGAGTCATTACCCTTTTTTAGATTGTAAAGGTCACGCCGTGATGGTGGCTGCCGACAGGCTGGTCCCACGCGATGAAATAGCCAGGGCGCACAGGCGTTTCATCACTTGGCCGGATTTAACGAAGCAGGTTGATCAGGGTCCGACATGGACCGGGGCACACCCTCAGAATAAGGCATTTCGCAAGGCAGCTCTGAAAGAGTCCTGCTCATAAAAGTCGACGATGAGGGCCACTTTTTTGCGGGCGGATACGGCCATATCGGGTTGCCCTGGCTCACGCGACGCACGCAAAGTAATCAGCAAGTGACCTCTCCGAAATTACCCAGAAAGAAGGCTGATGCCGATAAAACAGACTGAAACCAAGCGTTATTCAGTTGAGTGCATATCCAGCATAGGATAGATTCTTACGTAGCGTTTCTGGCGTGCATTTTCGGGTGGTTTGTTACTGTTTTTAACGAGGACATGTCAGAAACGCGCTGAGCGCGTCTGAGCGTTGCATCGAACAGTTGAACTCACAGCACAGAGCAGCCAGCAACAACGCTTTCTGACTGCTATGAGCGAGGCGCGGAAGTCTGTGACAATGTCTGCACCTCACTTTATAGCAGACCGTCCAGCTGTGAACGCAGGATCATTATTGCCCTGCCTTTACCCTGTGTATGGTTTGCCGGGTGGTATTAAATTCACGCAATGGCGCTGATACTGATCCCGGAGTTAACCCGGGCAGGTTACTGGCCGGCTGAATATGCCGACAGAAATCAGGCCGTTACCCGGCAATGGCTGACGGGAAGTGATGCGTACTGGAAATGGCACACGGCTTACAATCGACATTCGGTGGCAGAAACGGCAATGTACCGTGTCAAACAGCTGTTTGGCGGGCATCTTACGTTTCGGGATTATGATGCGCAGGCTGGAGAGGCTATGGCCATGATCCGTGCCTTAAACAAAATGACGTGTGCAGGCATGCCAGAAAGTGTACAGATTGCCTGAGGAAGTCAGCCACGAGGAGCGCTTTTATCTAAATCCGATTTATTCAACAAAGCCCCGCGCATGCCGTCAGGGGGAGGTTCTGGAGCTGTCGCTCTGCGATGTCGGGGTAGTGCACGACATTGATACGCTGGCGGATCTGGCGGCGGCGGAGCAAATCCTGGCACAAGCCTGAACAGCGATTATCATTATAGGTATCGTAGAAGCGATTCAGCTTATTCTTAAGGTCATTAGGCATCACTCCTTTTCTTTTGTTAGAATCGGGCTGTGACAAAATTCATCCATCCAGGGCGAAATGAACACACAATGGAATAAATGAGCTTATGAGTGAGAATGAAACCCCAATAAAAAAGTCTGAAAACCATATTAACAAGCCGGTGTTTTTCACCTCGGCGTTGTTAATATTTCTTCTTGTCGCCTTTGCCGCGGCTTTCCCCGATCTGGCCGATAAAAACTTCAAACTTCTGCAGAATCAAATCTTCACCAACGCCAGCTGGTTTTACATTCTGGCCGTAGCGCTGATCCTCCTGAGCGTGACGTTCCTCGGGCTGTCGCGCTACGGCGATATTAAACTTGGGCCCGACCACGCCCAACCTGATTTCAGCTATCACTCCTGGTTCGCAATGCTGTTTTCCGCCGGGATGGGGATCGGCCTAATGTTCTTCGGGGTGGCAGAACCGGTGATGCATTACCTCTCTCCGCCGGTTGGTACCCCGGAAACGGTCGAAGCCGCCAAGCAGGCCATGCGCCTGACCTTCTTCCACTGGGGACTCCATGCATGGGCGATTTACGCGATAGTGGCGTTGATACTGGCCTTCTTTAGCTATCGTCACGGCTTGCCACTGACTCTGCGTTCGGCGCTGTATCCGATTATCGGGGATCGCATTTACGGACCGATTGGCCATGCGGTCGATATCTTTGCGGTTATCGGCACCGTGTTTGGCGTGGCCACCTCCCTCGGTTATGGCGTGCTGCAGGTTAACGCCGGGCTTAATCATCTCTTCGGCGTGCCAATTAGTGAAACGGTGCAGGTGATCCTGATCGTGGTCATCACTGGCCTGGCAACGATTTCGGTGGTGTCGGGACTGGATAAGGGCATTCGTATTCTGTCCGAGATCAACCTGAGCCTGGCGCTGCTGCTGCTGGTGCTGGTGCTGTTGCTGGGACCTACGGTTCTGCTGTTGAAATCGTTCGTTGAGAACACTGGCGGTTATCTGTCCGAAATGGTCAGTAAAACCTTTAATTTGTATGCCTACGAGCCTAAATCGAGCAACTGGCTAGGTGGCTGGACGCTGCTGTACTGGGGCTGGTGGCTCTCCTGGTCGCCGTTTGTCGGCATGTTTATCGCCCGCGTCTCGCGCGGCAGAACCATCCGCGAATTTGTGACCGGCGTGCTCTTCGTCCCGGCGGGTTTCACCCTGTTATGGATGACCGTCTTCGGAAACAGCGCGATTTATCTGATCATGCAGAAAGGGGCGACGGACCTCGCCAATACCGTCCAGCAGGATGTGGCCCTGGCGCTGTTTAATTTCCTTGAGCACTTCCCGTTCTCAAGCATTTTGTCGTTCATCGCCATGGCGATGGTCATCGTATTTTTTGTCACCTCGGCAGATTCCGGAGCGATGGTGGTGGATACCCTGGCCTCCGGGGGCTCCAGCAATACGCCCGTCTGGCAGCGTATTTTCTGGGCTGCACTGATGGGGCTGGTCGCCATTGCGTTGCTGATTGCGGGCGGCCTTAGCGCCTTGCAGACGGTGACCATTGCCAGCGCCCTGCCGTTCTCGGTGATTTTGTTGATATCGATATACGGATTGCTGAAAGCATTGCGACGGGACATCACCAAGCGCGACAGCCAGAATATGACCACCATTGCACCTACCGCTGCGCGTAATCCTATTCCGTGGCAGCGCAGACTGCGCAATATCGCCCATCTGCCAAAACGTTCGTTGGTTAAACGTTTTATGGATGATGTCATTCAGCCTGCCATGACAATGGTTCAGGATGAGTTGAACAAACAGAGCACCGTAAGCCATATCAACAACAGTGGCGAAGACCGTATTCGCTTCGAAGTGGATTTAGGCAATGAGCTTAACTTCATCTACGAAGTCAGACTCCGCGGTTATGTTGCTCCTACCTTTGCGATCTCCGGGCTGGATAATGAGGAGCAGCAGGCAGAACAGCATAAATACTATCGGGCTGAAATCTACCTGAAAGAAGGCGGTCAGGATTACGATGTGATGGGCTGGAATCAGGAACAGATTATCAACGATATTCTCGACCAGTATGAAAAGCATCTTCACTTCTTACATTTGGTTCGCTAATACAAAAACACCGCCTTTCGGCGGTGTTTTTCTTTATTCTGCCGGGATCTCCTCCAGGCGGGTATATAGGGGGCCGCTTGGAAAACGGAATCTATGGTCACTCCCGTTTTTGCAACACTGATTTTGACGACAAGTTGGCTTGCTTGAATCTATCCGGCGTCTGAATGGGATTTTATTCCCGCGCCTTGATGAGTTCCGCGCCTGATGAACCTCCAGAAAATATACGGCTTCAATGAGCCTTTCCGTTTTACAGGTTCCTCAACAGGCCGGTGGGCCGTTAGTATCATCAATATCAGTATTCGCAAAACCAGATCAGTAATTCTTTAAACCGGTGTATTTCTGCCGTTATGCTACATAAGTTTGCTGTCGTGCCGTTAGGGCCCAGGCTATTCTGGCCAGCTTGTTTGCCAGAGCACAAGTGACGGCAAAGTTGCTTTTCCGGCACAGTAAATCCCTGACCCAATCGGCCAATTTGCCAGACTGGTGTTCCAGTTTTTGTATGAATACCCTGGCACATTGAACCAACAAAGTTCGGATCTTTTTATTACCTCGCTTACTAATTCCCAGCAATGTCGTCCTACCTCCCGTGCTGTACTGCCGAGGTACAAGCCCTGTTGCCGCCGCAAAGTCACGGCTGCTGGCGTACTGCTTCCCGTCGCCAATCTCAGTTGAAATAGTACTCGCTGTCAGTGTTCCGACGCAGGGAATGCTCAGCAAGCGCTGTCCAACCTCATCTTCGTCCAACTTTCGTTTCAACTGGGATTCCAAATCTTTAATCTGCTCAACAAGATAGTGATAATGCTGTTGTAATTTCAGCAATAACTGGCTGAGGTAAAGAGGCAAACTATTATCCTCAAGAATGGTACTCAGTCGGCTAATAACGGCAGCTCCTCGGGGAACGCTAATGCCAAATTCCAGCAGAAAAGCATGCATTTGATTGGTTGTTTTTACCTTATCCTGAACCAGGGATTCACGGACACGATGCAGAGCCCGCATTGCCTGCTGAGATTCCGTTCTGGGCTGCACAAAACGCATAGACGGACGCGATGCAGCTTCACAAATAGCTTCGGCGTCGACAAAGTCGTTTTTATTGCTTTTAACGAACGGGCGGACAAATTGTGGTGATATCAGCTTTGGGGGCACTGTTGCAAATAGTCGGTGGTGATAAACTTATCATCCCCTTTTGCTGATGGAGCTGCACATGAACCCATTCAAAGGCCGGCATTTTCAGCGTGACATCATTCTGTGGGCCGTACGCTGGTACTGCAAATACGGCATCAGTTACCGTGAGCTGCAGGAGATGCTGGCTGAACGCGGAGTGAATGTCGATCACTCCACGATTTACCGCTGGGTTCAGCGTTATGCGCCTGAAATGGAAAAACGGCTGCGCTGGTACTGGCGTAACCCTTCCGATCTTTGCCCGTGGCACATGGATGAAACCTACGTGAAGGTCAATGGCCGCTGGGCGTATCTGTACCGGGCCGTCGACAGCCGGGGCCGCACTGTCGATTTTTATCTCTCCTCCCGTCGTAACAGGGGTCAGTTTGGAGATCGGAAATTTTTGTACGTTAAGCGCATTATTTAACCAATCTTGGTTCGTAAGGGGTTGATTTTGCGTCAGTGGCTATCGCTTTTAAGTTGTCGCTCTTGCAGTATCGCATTTAGGTTATCCGATTAAGGTCAAACCTCTGAAAATGCCGTATAGCGCGGGAGTACACCCTATTGCTATAGGTAAGTCTGTTCAAAAAACAGGCTTACCGTACAATAATTCTCTATATCCAAACTGACCCCTATCAGGTATCCGTGGCCATGAAATTTGTTGCCGGTGATTCTGCGGCCGCAGGAAATGAAGGCCATCCGATCAGCACACTTTCCGATACCTTCCGTCAGATGAGAAAAGTAAGTAGTACCCTCCTGACGGCCACACAGAACGGCCGGAAATGATAAGCACTAACCAATATGGATTCTAACAAAAAGCACGATGAATACGTCGACTGGCTCATTGAGCAGGCAGACGATCATGAAATAAATGCCATCAGCTCAGGACTCAGAGATGCGTGGGAACTTTGTACGACCTTTCTGGCCTGTGTTTTGCTCGGCAGTGGGATGGTTCTTGCCTGCTTAAATATCACTCAGTAGGGAAATCTGATGACAACTCAAATTGAAGTTATGACGGTCGCTGAGCTGCATGCTCAACTACAACAGCTGGTGGATGATTGGCTCGGAGATATTCCGGTATGTGCGACAGATCTCCGCGCCCGGTAACGGTACCGGCGGCGACATTTTTCCGGTGAAAACCCAGCAGGACTACCGTGCCGCCTACCGTAAGCTCGAAGCGGATGGATATGCACCGGCCGTTATCGAACAAATGACCACAGGCGCTGCCTACAATCTGGCTTATCCACGAATCCCGTTAAAACGCTCTGAGAACGCCACCAGCGAACGGAAGCGAAAACCTGACGTGGACATTCAGGGAGAGCCTTGCGAGCGCTTTGTGACCCAGCGGAGCGGCGCAGCGCAGACAAAATTCAAGAATCTCCTTGTTGAGAATTTCGCGGGTCGGTGTGCGGTCACGGGATGGGTTAATGGTGGTGTGCTGGTAGCGGCTCATATCGAGCATGGGACGCGCTACAACCCTTCGAACGGCATCCTGTTGACGCCGACAATGCACGCGCTGTTTGACGCGGATCTGATGGGTATAGACCCGTCCACACTCACCGTTCATTTTAAACCGGGCATCGAGGCGGGAGAGCTGTTTGAAGGCAAAACGCTCAACCCGTTGGTGTATGACCTGGATACAGACCGGCTGGCTGCTCGCTGGGCTGATTTCCTCGGTACCGAGGAATAGATGGAAAATCCAGCCTATACCGGATGACAGTGTTTCCTGGTTAGGCACCTCATTCTGAGATGTGCTGACTGCACGCCACCATTTTATTGAAAACCGACAGAGTTGATACCACTAATGCCAAATTACCTTACGGGATATTTAAAAGCGACCATTGTTATTTTATCTGCGGGCCTGTCAGGTTGCGACCTGGCAAATGGTGCGACGGAAAGTGGAGTGTATCAGAAATACACGAATGGACCTTTCAGGGAGCCGACTATCGTGATGAGTCCGGGCTGGCGAATGGATGACCACGGCAAGGAAGCACTTATATTCGGGAGCAGCCAATGCCCAGATGCTAACGGCAACACTACGTCTGAGGGCGGTTGCGTCCTCATTGAGAATCACTCTGAGACTGTCGCGGTCATCGTTGTTGATGCGACAAAGCAATTCCGACGCCAGGAAACATGGACGATTGAACATAAAAAGGATCGGACCATTGTGATGCGCCCGGATAACAGTTATGTGATGCCCTGGGTAAAATAGCCAATTAAGTTAATCAAATTAGGATTCATACTATGGGCATTCAAGATTTGGTTGGAAAAGAAAGAGAGCTGATCGTCGTCGCACTACTGGCCCTGCATCGTGAACGCGTTAATAGTTTTAATTCAGCTTGCACGGCATGTTCATTAGCGGGGAAAGAATGGCCGGAACAGGAAATGTTTGGTATTAACGAAGTAATGAATGCCCTCCGCATGGTTGGTGCTTTGCCTGTGAGATAATGAGACCTGCTAGCTTCGCATCTGGCTGATTGATTGCCTGACCTATAACGGATTTCATGAGTTTTGAAGAGATTCTGATGTGGACGCCGTGAACAGGCCTCTTAGCGACGAGGGCTCGTTTTTATGACTAGGCGTGGACGCCAGTGCCAACCTGAATGAACAATGGGATGCAAACCGGAAACAACATGAACACCAGAGTGAATAAGCCTCAACCCGTCAGGCTTCGCCCTGTCTTCCAGAAACTGGAAGAGCTGGGGTTAACAGGGGAAATTATTTCCATTCGCACGGACGGGAAAACTGGAACCTTAACTCCAGACCTGAAGCCTGGTATCTTCAAAACGGGTCCCTGCCAAACGAAACGGATCATGACCGGCAACTGGGTTATCGCTGACTCAAGGGACTACTTTGAACATGTTGTTCTGTGTGTTGAGCGTCCAGACGGAGCCTATGACATATTCACCGGCTCTTTCATAAAATTATATCCGGTTGAAAACTGCAAAAGCAAAATCGTCGAAATGAGTAACCCTGTCCTGGTGGGCATGACTTACTCCATCCGGAAGGTTTTTAATGGAGGAAAGTTCAGTCGGCGAGGAATTGCCTATCTCTCGATCCCCGCAGTAACATCAACAAAAGTAACTTTTCCTTCCCGAACGTATCAGGAGGGGCAGGAACAAATCACAATGTCGAGCCCGGACCAGGCACCATTTTCCGAAGATGTCCGGAAAAACTGCGCCGGTACGTGTGTTCTTACCGGCGTTCGAGCCAGACAAAGAACTGAGGCAGCGCACATTAAACCCCGTCATGCTGGTGGTGAGCCGGATGTGACAAACGGGATTCTACTGCGAAGTGACATCCACACCCTCTTTGACAATTGGCACTTTTCAATCGACCCTGATTCAATGAAAGCCCGTTTCAGCCCGGATGTGCTCTCCGTCGATAAAGACTTGCTACAACTGGAAGGCAAGCAAATTGATTTTTCCCGCTTGCAAATGCCTATCAATATTGAATACCTGCGACATCACTGGAACGAATTTTTTAACCGTCATGGCAATCCATTCAGAAAGAAAGAGCCAAATAATAAAAATCAACAATTATGAAAAACGCCCAGTTAGCAGCAACATGCACTATGAGGCTATGTTAGCCTAATGGCATTCTTATTTGATAAAGCTTGCTACAAGAAGTTTTGTCAATGTTCAACCTGTTTATCAAACCTATGGAGATTATTTATGACTGGGAGTGGTATGAATACTGTACGCATAAACAATGAAGTGAAACACATCTCAGAGTTAGATTCCGAGACCCTTTCTCTTGAATGGAATAAACTGAAAAACGAAAATAACGAACTGTATCGCTGCATAAAGGAAGCAAATTCTGGTTGGCGAGGTTTTGTCCTTCGTTTGATAGGGGTTCATCTGCCTGATGGTAAAACAATTGTCATTCATGGTGTTAGCACTAAAAATGAATCTACTCACACTGAATAATACACAATAGAAAAACTGTTAGTATCAAAGATCACAATGAGGCTATGTTAGCCTTCGAACATTCACAAGAACTAAGAAATTCAAATGGCTTACGTTCAATTCGAGGTAAAAATGATGGCAGATATCAATGACTCTTATTATGCTCGTAACGAAAAGTGGATTAGGCCAGCACTGATTGCTTTTATATTTGCATTTGGCAATAGTCTCGGTGATATTCTCGGGGTTGCGAGCCCCATAGTTTCCACAGCAAGTATGTGGTTGGCTGCAATTGCGTTTATTATCACTGGTGTAATGGTGATGTTTACAGATACGATTTCAGCACATATTTTAAAATTGTTGGCGGTCGTGGCACTGTTAGGGGCAGTCATCACTTTAGTGATTCGCTATTTCACATAGAATCCCTCAATGAATGCACCGCTTGCACGCTTTCTGAGTTATTGTTTCCCTTTATAAACGTCGGCTTATGTATAGCGTTCATCTGCACAACGGGGACGTTGAGTGAATGAGAACTGCCGGATTGCGTTCCTGCATTACCACAATCAGAGATCCTGGTTGTGGTTTCTAAGAAAATTCTGAATATCGGTTCATGAGACCGGTGGTTACAACTTGTAATATATTAGACTTAGCTTTTGATTCATATATTTGTACTATACCCACATCATTTATATGGATGTAGGTCGCTATGGCGTTAAAAGGCAAATTAACTCTCAATGATGCAGATTATGCTCCATTTGAACTTAATGGGGTAGGCGTCTTTATGGCCTTTTCCGGAAACGGAATATACAGAAATCACGGTGGTTGCAGGGTTGTGCCGGATAATGGACCTAAGCGCTGGGCGTACCTCGCCGTTGTTCTCGACCTGTTCTCAAGAAAACCAGTGGGCTGGGCCATGTCGTTCTCGCCGGACAGCAGGCTTACCATGAAAGCACTGGAAATGGCATGGGAAACCCGTGGTAAGCCCGTCGGGGTGATGTTCCACAGCGATCAAGGCAGTCATTATACGAGCAGGCAGTTCCGGCAGTTACTGTGGCGATACCGGATCAGGCAGAGTATGAGTCGGCGTGGAAACTGCTGGGATAACAGCCCAATGGAGCGCTTCTTCAGGAGTCTGAAGAACGAATGGGTGCCAGCGACGGGCTATGTAAGCTTCAGCGATGCAGCTCACGCAATAACGGACTATATCGTTGGATATTACAGCGCACTAAGACCGCACGAATATAATGGTGGGTTACCACCAAACGAATCAGAAAACCGATACTGGAAAAACTCTAACGCGGTGGCCAGTTTTAGTTGACCACAACACTATGAAGCGTCTACGTGAAAGGCTTGCTATGGAATCTCAGGTTAAAGACCAGAATGCAACCATACGGCGCGCGATGAAGGATCTGAAGAGCATTGGTTATCTTGATTACAACGAGACCAAAAAAGGTCGGGAAATCATGTTCATTGTTCATAACCGCTCGGCGCGACTCGCGTTGACCGTCGCATGAAGGCGGTCACATTCATAACAATGACGCTACAAGGCGGTCATACTCATAATATTCCAATCAAAAGCGGTCGTTTTCATAAGTGCAGCCTATTCTGAGGGCTTTACGCCGTTTAAATGAGCCGAGTTTTATGAACGCAGCGATATCTTATCTGTGATCAAGTTATGAAAGTAACCGCCTGTTATGAATGCTCCCGCCCATTTATGATAGTGACCGCTTTCCGTTGGATGTTAGTTATCTACACGAAACAGATATTAAGTTAGCTAAGCCATTTTTATCGTGAACAGGGCTAACGATTGCCGCGCAGAAGCTGCAGCGCATCCTGCGTATCGAGTGAGAACCGGACCTGCTGACTGGCGGCCACATCGAGCGCAAATATCTTTGTGTACACTTCCGTTGATTCAAACTTCTTGTGCCCCATCAGGACCTGCAGAACCTTCGGGTGAACATGGCCATATAAAAGGTGCATTGCGAAGCTGTGTCTGAACGTATGCGGGCTGACCGGAATACTGAATCTCACGCCGTCCCGTTCCGCTGCGTCGACGGCACGCTCAAGCCAGTTGCGTACTGTCCGGTCGGTAACTCCCCAGACCGGCATGGCCCGATGTTCACCTATTAGCTTGTCGTCCTCGAATCTTTCCCGCGTGCTCGCAAATAGCCGACGCATTTCATCCACGTATCCGGGGTCTGACAGCGGGATCACCCGGTTCGCACTTTTTTCCTTTTTCGGGCGACCGCCAGCTGTGCGGCGTTGTTTGGCCGTACGGACCACCACGTGCGGGATCTAATCATTGAGGTGAAAGTCCCTTCTTCTGAGTGCCAGTGTTTCGTTGAGGCGTGCGCCGGTGTTCCACAGCGTGTTAATAAAGGCGTGTTGATTCCAGTCGGGTAAGTAATGCAGCAGACCAGCCACTTCCGGTGCCAGAAGGTATTTAGGCATCTCGTTATAGTGCCTGGCCATTTCCCGCAGCGAGAGAGCCCGGCCGTAGTCAAACGGTGCAGAAGTGGCAGTCACCTGCAGGGCAGGGGAGTGATGAACAAAAGCGGGCAGATTCATAACGCACCTGGCGATAAGGATGCGCTACGCAAAATCTGGCCCGATAACCTCCGTTAACCGTGTCATTTTTCACCTAGCGCAATCTGGTGAAGTTCTGGTTCCATTTTCGCCGCTGCCGGCGTCGGAAACTACGGAAAAAACCCGCAGAGCCGGGATCTTACATTTTCCTGTTTCTGGAAATATACCATAAAAAGGAAAGAGATAATTTAGCAGGCTGATCAGAGAAGGATCCAAAATGGATCCTTTTTCCTTGGATGATGTGGTGATCGGGTGGTGGTAAGGCCCATATGATGTGTTCTGTGACAAACTGCCCCCGGTGAGGCAGCGCTTCCTGAAAATACAGAAACCGGAAAGGGCAGTAAATCAGGGTAAGGCGAGACAAGCCCGCCGGGAGTATCAGTTAGGTAGTGATGCTGTCTTACCCATTTCCTTTCAGCATCGCGACCGCCTCCGCCCCCGGCATCTGGAACTGTACCCTGTGACGTGCCGCAACATCGAGCGCAAACACCTTAGTGTAGACTTCTGTCGAGCTGATCGATTTATGGCCCATCAGACTCTGCAGCACTTTCAGCGGAATGCCGGCGTACAGCATGTGCATCGCGTAGCTGTGGCGGAATGTGTGCGGCGTCACCGGCACCGAAAACGTCACGCTGTCAGCCGCCGCGGTATCGACCGCTTCGTTGAGCCAGGTCCGGACCGTCCGGTCGGTGATCTCCCAGATACGGGCTCTTTCTGTTCTGCCGGTTCGTTTGTTTCGGCGCTCCAGCGGAATTTTCAGCGTGGCCACCATCATCTCCAGCTGGCTGACGTAACTGTGATCGGAAAGCGGAACCAGACGATGTGGCTGACTACCTGCAGGCGTACGACCGGCCGTTCTGGCCGCTTTCTCCGCGCGCTGCTTGAGGGTGGCCAGCTGCACGAACGGGTAGGGTGGCTGCAGTGAAAAATCACTCCGGGTCAGGGCCAGGGCTTCATTTATACGCGCGCCCGTGTTCCACAGCGTCGCCAGCAGCATCTTGCGGTGCAGATCAGGCACATAGTGGAGCAGGGCACTCACTTCCGGTGCCAGCAGGTATTTCGGCAGTTCATCCTGGACCAGAGCCATCTGTCGCAGCGCCAGCGCCGCCGGATAGTCGATGGACACAGGAAACTGAGCTACCGTTCCCGGCTGCTGCCCCAGGGTAACGAGTCCGGTCATCAGGATGACTCTCCGGCTGGAGGTATATTCAGTGCCGATGCGATGATTTCCCGGTTTTCTTCATTACGCCAGTTTCCAAAATAGTCCACTTCCAGACGCAGGGACTGATGTGCGGCCTCTATAAGGTCAGTCACTCTCTGAAGGGCATTCCGCAATTGCAGCGATGATATCTTTCTTGGCACATCATGTTCGTCCACACCGTTACGGTGTACCAGGTCATTTCGCCAGTCAGCGATGATACCCAGCGGCTCAGTTGGCCAGACGGGCGGGATATGGAGCACGGTCCCGAAATAGCGCTCAATGGTTTTCACGTTATGAAACGTCATACTCGCAACAACATTCCTTGCAACAGGGCGGAACTTGGAAAGTGGCATCTCACGGGCAGCCTGCTTCACTTTTTTGTCTGCCCTGGCAAAAGGCAAGTAAAACTCTTCGAAGTATCTTTTGAGCGGCCAGTCATGCTCCAGCATTGCCCTCGCACAGTACATCAGGTATGCCTCCATAACCGTCACGGCATGAACGAAAGACATTCTGTATACCAGTTCAGGCTGCTCTGCATCGAGCAGGGCATACAGCTTCGTCAGTTCCTGACGGGCGTGCAGGTAACGCTGATGAACGTTGTTCAGGGAAGCCTCAAACAACCCGTGTTCATGATCCCACTGAGCCTGATCGGCCAGCGCCTCCTGCTCCCAGCAGTACAGGTTCGCGGCGTGCTCCCATTCTTCTGAACCGGGGACCACATCCGGATGATTCTCCTCAAGCCATTTATCAAATCGTTCAGCTTCAATATCCAGCAACTGGTCTTTCACGCTTCCCATAACACCTGCACCTCTCTGTGTGGTCCTCTAAATGAGAAATCCCGCCTGTTCACAGCTTTCCTTACGGCCTGCTGCTATAAAAGATCCATATACCATGCCGCTTCATCAGGGCAGCTCAAATCGAGCTCAAACGCTCCTTCAGGAAGCGTACGGGATTTATAACCGCCGTCAGAATACTGAAAGGCCCACTCTTTCATATCCGGAGCATCGAGGCGGCTGGCCATTTCCTCGTATATCCCATTCTCCTCATCGAGAAGCACAAGAAGAGTTTCCCCCTGCGTATTTATCGTACGGTATAGCCATACTTTCTGGCAGCCATAACCTGAAAGCATTTCCAGAATTGAAGAAGGTGAAACGCTGTTGCCCTGATTGATGTATGTCGTTGTGTTACTCATAATTGATTTCCTTATCGTAAGCTTTCTACTAATTACTGTATTTATCATCATCTGCGTAACATTCCATTGTCCGCCTAAAATGATTAGCAAGATAACAGTACCATCCCGCAATTACCGGATGCACCAATCCCGAAATTCCGAAAAATCGATAATAGCAGGGTTTCCGGAAGCGAGAAGGAAAGCTGTATCAGTACAGCCCCGACAGGCGGGTCAGGAATTGGGAGGGAGGAGTGTTACTAACTTATTATAATATAGCACATATTTAATCTTTTTTTCAAAAATATGCGCAGAAAATCGCCGTGATCCGGAACTGCCTTTTTTCGGATCCCGGATGACAAAACGCATGATATTTCCTGTAAATGCAATTATTCATAACATTTATATTCATATATGTTAAAAGTGCGAAATTAGCATCAGTTGTTGGTTATTATTAAGATTTCAGCAACAAACCGTATCCCACCCGCTTCGTTAAAAAAACCGAAGGTCATCAGAAGCGCTCACTGATCGTTCCGGGCTGAGACGGTGGCAGCGTCACGGGTAATGTCTCTATTTTATTGGTCGTGAG
This sequence comes from Kluyvera intermedia, assembly GCF_034424175.1. Taxonomy (NCBI): domain Bacteria; kingdom Pseudomonadati; phylum Pseudomonadota; class Gammaproteobacteria; order Enterobacterales; family Enterobacteriaceae; genus Kluyvera; species Kluyvera intermedia. Next base: position 1,228,195 of record NZ_CP139986.1, on the reverse strand, counting down.
GAAGGCCGGATAATGGCCAAACTAAGAAGCCATAGCATTGGGGGCAGCCTGCTGATCTGGTATGATCGAGCAGAGGCTCATCTCAATGAGCAATCCCCGCAACAAATTTTTTCGGGGTGCAACAGACCCTTTAGTGTCCAGGCCTGAAAAAAAAGAAAGCACGGTCTCTGAGAGACTACGGTCCTTACGCAACCATACCGGTTAGCGAGCTTTATATTTTCATTATGACTATCTGTATAACAGGGGAATGAATGTGATTAAAAAAATATGCGAAGTGATTGATGGAGAGTATGTCTGTGACATTGATATCAGTGTGGAAGAATGGAAAACTTTATTAACAAATGATAAAGTTTTTGACACAAAAAGTATTGCAGCGTTAAAAAAATGGTTTATTGAGCCAAATCATTCCTGCACATGCTTCGATATTGGTAAGAAGTACGACCTGCACAGCATGAGTGCTAATGGAGTCATAAACGGACTGGGTGGCAGAGTTCAAAAAGAACTTGGTAGATTCGAGGTTAAAGGTGTCGGAAATATCGCATCCGGTACAAAATTCATTACCGTAATGAAGAGTAAAGAAATCGGCGGAAAACCCAAAAGAAACTTATGGACAATTCGTGAGGAACTTGTTCAGGCAATTAACGAACTGGATTTTTTTGGTACAACAGAAATGGCCAGCAGTGAGTATTACTCTGACGATGAGTTGATCAATGCCATAGAGAAAAGTAATATCTTTGACAACGTTCAGACGTTTGAATATACAGGGGAAGCCAAACCAAAGAAAAATGCAATAGAAGTAAAAAATGGCCTCTCGTATCCCAGGAGTAAAGGCGTATCCCAAAATGCGCTGAATAAAGCAGGTTACAGATGTGAAGTCGATAGTGACCACCCAACATTCAGAAGGCGAAATTCATCCTTAAATTACACAGAACCTCATCACATTGTACCTATGTCCAGGCAAGATGCTTTTGACACATCTCTTGATGTTGAAGAAAATATCATATCTCTGTGTTGCAATTGCCATAAACAAATTCACCTTGGTCAGGGTTATGAAGATATGCTGAAAGAAATATACACTGCGCGAAAAAGGTTATTAAAAAAAGTTGGTATTGATATATCACTGGAAAACTTGATTCTTTATTACAAAATGGAAAGTAAGTGAGATTCAAACGAGAGTGATACCTTCGTTTTATTGGTCGGGATGAACAGCAGATGATGTTTCCGGCAAGTATCGGGTCCAGAAACTTTCTGTTAAAAAAGAGGTAAAAGTAGTCTTGAGCCCTGACTGCGAATTGCCATTGCGCATGACCAGAGAACAGGACGAACCCCTGCCAAACCCAGGCATGAGAAACACCTTTAAAACATAGACTTAATTAAAATCAGCAATTCCCATCGAAATAATAAGCAAGCAGAATTGGCTCAGGTGAATTTCACTCGGTGCAGTGCATGCGTTGGGGGGGGTAAAAGGAAAAACCCGAAATGAATCGGGTTTTGATTAATTAACGATTAACAGGTTCCCGTGCCCGGGAACACTCTGACTGTACGCGCAATATATTATTTCCGCAATCATTATTTTTGATTACCAAGCCATTTATTCATCTGCTCAATTTCACCTTTTTGAGCTTTAATGATGTCCTGCGCGAGCTTTCTCATTTCCGGATCTTTTCCGTATTTTAGCTCGGTCTCAGCCATTGCTATTGCCCCTTCATGGTGTGCTACCATGCCTTTCGCAAAAGCCTTGTCGGGATCGGACTCTTTTACAGCGGCCATCATTTTGTCATGCATACCTTTCATGCCGGACATATATTCCTGTGACGATGCCGATGAGGATATATCTGACATTTTCATTTCTGAATGTTCTGCGGAAATCGCTGGCAGGGATAACATCAGTATAACAAAAAGCGAATTTGTGATTTTCATATAATAAACCCTTTCAGATGGTTACCGGATAAGTTTAGCTGAGTCAGACAAAAAAGCCCCCTGAAGGGGGCAAAAAATAACAACATATCCGTATAAGGGACAATCTATCAAGGAAAGGGTAACCGCACGGAAACTTCAGTTGTCATCAGCCCGCATTGATCATGCGGCGGTGTGCATCAGCCATAGCCTGATGGGGGCCGGACTGACCGTTATTCGTAAATTCATGGGCAACAGCTGCTCTTTCATGTTCATTCATCGCCGCAAACGAAGTCGCCGGACGGGAAGCGTTAACGGTGCCAGTTCCCATCATCTTCTGATGACTTTCCGCCATTTTTTTATGTGCATCTGCTGAACTATTGTTCATGGTTTCATGAACAATAATAGCCTGTTCATGCTGATCCATACCGGCCATCCGTGGGGCTGCCCCCTGGATGGCGGCTGGAGTTGAAGAAGACTGCATCTGATGGGCCGGAGCCTGAGCATTATTGACACGCTCATGGATATTTACGGTTTCAGTGGCCCAGGCCGTAGAAATTAAGCTCAAACCTAACACTGATGCTAAGACGATATTTTTCATGGTAACTCTCCATTTCTGAATTAGTGATGTCCGTGAATTTCGATCTGTGTCCTCAGTAGTACAACTGACAACTCTACAGACCTTATTCCGCCGGGATGAGGCTTTAATACAACTCCTGGCTTGTGCTGATGCCGTGTATGGATGAAGTAATAATGCCTTCCTGATAAGTTGCACTAATTATATCGAATGGCTTCTGTTTGCTGCATGACAGGCTAATGACATCTTTGTCATTTAAATCTTTATTCTCAGTACTGGGTTTCCGGAATCATTTTCTCCAGTCTGGGCACGGATAGGATAAAACGAGTTGAACGTACGTCCGATTCCACCTGCACTCTTCCGTGATGTGCTTCCACGATGGACTTCACAATCGCAAGGCCGATGCCGCTGCCTTCTCCTTTTCGTTGTCTGGACGGATCTACCCGATAAAAACGGTCAAACAGCCTTGATAAATGCTCTTCAGGGATTGGTTTCCCCGGATTTTCAATCACAAGGTCAAAAAAGCTCTCCTGCTCTCTTATTGAGACGGTGATTGCCTGTCCCTCCGGGGTATAACGCAGGGCATTGGATAACAGATTATTGATCGCCCTTCTGAACATTTGTGGATCTCCCTCAACCAGGCAGGGCATCCCGTTAAATTTGAGCGTGATATTGCGTTCTTCGGCCCAGGCTTCGAAAAACTCGAAGACTTTCATGACTTCTGCTCTGAGGTCAAACCGGACCCTGTCAGGTATCAGCTGATTATTGTCCGCCTGCGCCAGGAACAGCATGTCGCTGACCATTTTGGTCATCCGGTTATACTCTTCAAGGCTGGAATAGAGGACATCCTCAAGTTCCTTCTGGGTTCGATCCTGACTCAGCGCGATTTCAGTCTGCGTCACCAGATTGGTGATGGGCGTTCTGATCTCGTGCGCGATATCGGCTGAGAAATTGGCCTGGCGGGTAAAGACATCCTCAATCTTTCCAATCATATGATTGAACGAGATAACCAGCTGCTCCAGCTCAATGGGAACGCGTGTCGGTTCCAGCCGCGCATCAAGATTCTCGGAGGTGATGTTTTTAATGGCATTGCTGACATTACGAAGGGGCAGGTGCCCCTGACGGACAGCGATGCGAATGATCAGAACAATCAGCAGGCTTATCACGACGGCGATCGCAATCAGATTTTTTTTCAGCGCATCGAGGTAATGGAGATGGAAATTAATGGAGAGACCAGTCAGCATGACATAGTTCTGCTGTTTGCCCTGAAATATCGCCTGGCCAGAGGAGGCGATAATCCGGTATGTTTCCATCTTCATTTCGGACCCGGTATCCATCGGTCCCGCAGGATCCTCCACCGTCCAGAGAAAGACATCCCGTGCGCGGCTGTGCTCGCTAAAATCTGCTGAATTCACTGCCGGGCGTAGTGCCGCCCCCTGAGCTGAGCTAAAGAGCACTTCACCCCTGGGATTGAGGAGCAAAAGGGCAACGTTGCGGTAGCTGGCAATTGATTCCTTTATTTTGCTTATTTTTTTATCATCCGGATCCACCGGGGACTGCAGTATACGGTTCAGTGTGGTGCTGATTTGTTGAAGATCGCTGACATCCTGCTCGGCAAAATGATTTTCAACAGAATGCAGCATAAACCAGGTGAAGGCGATAAAAGCCAGTATCGTGGACAGGCTGATAAAAAAGGTCAGCCGCAGAGCGAGTGAGAAAGGGCGTCTGGAAGGTTTGCTATGCATCCGGGACCTCCAGCATGTAGCCCACGCCCCGGACTGTCTGGATCAGCTTTGTCTCGTAATCGTTGTCTATTTTAGCGCGGAGTCGCTTTACGGCGACATCGATCGCATTAGTGTCGCTGTCAAAATTCATGTCCCAGACCTGAGAGGCAATCAGGGAGCGGGGAAGAACCTCTCCCTGATGGCGAATGAAAAATTCCAGCAGGCTGAACTCTTTACTGGTGAGCACAATGCGGTTTCCGGCGCGACTGACTTTTCTGGAGACGAGATCAACCGAGAGGTCAGCCACCTTAAACTGACTTTCCGTGATCAGCGTGTTTCCCCGCCTCAGTAGGGTCCTTACCCGGGCGAGCAGTTCGGCAAACGCAAAGGGTTTAACCAGATAATCGTCCGCACCCAGTTCCAGTCCTTTGACCCTGTGTTCGATCGTGCCGAGGGCCGTCAGTAGTAAGACCGGCATACCCTTTCCGGCAGTGCGCAGCATGCGGATGATATCCCAGCCGTTCACATCAGGCAGCATGATGTCCAGAATGACTAAATCATACTCGGCTGTCATGGCGAGATGATATCCGGTAAGACCATTATCAGCGTGATCCACTACGAACCCTGCCTCTGTAAGCCCTTTGCTGAGATATTCACCTGTTTTAATTTCGTCTTCGACGATCAATATTTTCATCTTGCTCCCCGTCTGGCTGCTAATGTCATTCTATTGCGCACACGATCGTAATCAACGAATTACCGTAAAAATGACAACATTGTCATTATTCTGTCACCCGACAAACAGAGTGCATTCTGTAAAGTAACCCTGGTAATACTCTGAACTTCATTTGAACCATTTACCAGGTCTGCCTGGACGAGAAGCGTTATGTTCAAATTAAAATTACTCAGCATCAGCACGATATTCATCCTGGCTGGTTGTGTCTCTCTGGCACCTGAATATCAGCGCCCGGCAGCACCGGTACCCCAGCAGTTTTCACTGTCCCGAAACAGCCTGACGCCAGCAGTGAATGGTTATCAGGATACGGGCTGGCGTAACTTTTTTGTCGATCCCCAGGTTACCCGGCTGATCGGGGAAGCCCTTGCTAATAACCGTAATTTGAGAATGGCTGCCCTGAAGGTTGAAGAGGCCCGGGCCCAGTTCAACGTCACGGATGCAGATCGTTATCCCCAGCTGAATGCCTCATCCGGGATCACCTACAGCGGTGGTCTGAAAGGCGACAAGCCGACCACACAGAAGTACGACGCGGGTCTGGAACTCCGCTATGAGCTCGATTTTTTCGGCAAGCTCAAGAACATGAGTGACGCTGATCGCCAGAACTACTTTGCCAGCGAAGAAGCCCGTCGGGCTGTACATATCCTGCTGGTCTCCAGCGTTTCACAAAGCTATTTCAGCCAGCAACTGGCGTATGAACAACTCCGTATCGCGCGGGAAACGCTGAAAAATTACGAACAGTCCTATGCTTTCGTTGAGCAACAGCTCGTGACCGGGAGTACGAATGTGCTGGCGCTTGAACAGGCCAGGGGACAAATCGAAAGTACCCGCGCTGAGATAGCCAAACGAGAAGGCGATCTGGCTCAGGCAAACAATGCCCTGCAACTGGTGCTGGGAACGTACCGTGCACTGCCGCCAGAAAAAGGGATGAAAGGCGGTGAGATCGCGCCAGTTAAACTGCCATCAAACCTGTCGTCACAAATTTTGCTGCAGCGACCGGATATTATGGAGGCGGAATACCAGCTGAAAGCGGCTGATGCGAATATTGGCGCAGCGCGGGCGGCCTTTTTCCCGTCCATTACCCTGACCAGTGGCCTTTCCGCAAGCAGTACGGAGCTGTCCAGCCTGTTTACGTCAGGAAGTGGAATGTGGAATTTTATCCCTAAAATTGAAATTCCTATATTTAATGCTGGCAGGAATAAAGCCAATCTGAAGCTGGCTGAAATTCGCCAGCAACAGTCGGTGGTTAATTACGAACAAAAAATTCAGTCAGCCTTTAAGGATGTTTCCGACACGCTTGCGCTGCGCGACAGCCTTAGCCAGCAACTTGAGTCACAGCAGCGTTATCTTGATTCACTTCAGATAACTCTCCAGCGTGCCAGAGGATTATATTCCAGTGGTGCTGTCAGTTACATTGAAGTGCTGGATGCAGAGCGTTCTCTCTTCGCTACGCAGCAAACCATTCTCGATCTTACCTATTCCCGGCAGGTTAACGAAATTAATCTGTTTACCGCACTGGGTGGCGGTTGGGTAGAGTAAATTTATTTCATTAATCAGGAAATTTAAAATGCGTAATTCACTTAAAGCCGTTTTATTTGGTGCCTTCTCTGTCATGTTTTCTGCCGGTCTTCATGCTGAAACACATCAGCATGGCGATATGAATACTGCCAGTGATGCTTCGGTACAGCAGGTTATCAAGGGCACCGGTGTCGTTAAAGAAATTGATATAAATAGTAAAAAAATCACCATTTCGCACGAAGCAATCCCTGCGGTGGGCTGGCCTGCAATGACCATGCGCTTCACTTTTGTTAATGCAGACGACGCTATCAATGCCCTGAAAACCGGCAACCATGTCGATTTCTCGTTTATTCAGCAGGGTAATATTTCTTTACTTAAAAGCATTAACGTGACGCAGTCCTGATTGGCTGTCCGGAGCGATTACATCCTGTGCGCCTGTACATTCACATAGGTATATGTGTGAGTTAACCGTCAGGCGCATATGCCAGGTGTTTTGATTTTTTAGCGGAAAATTGTATGGCTTCTTTAAAGATAAAATATGCTGCAATAATTATCAGCAGCCTCATAGCAGGGGGGCTGATATCGGTTACTGCCTGGCAGTATGTAAACTCAGCACAAAAGACAGAAAAAACAGAACAAAAGGCACCGGAACGAAAGGTGCTTTTCTGGTATGACCCAATGAAACCGGATACCAAATTTGATAAACCCGGAAAATCGCCCTTTATGGATATGGACCTGGTGCCAAAATATGCTGATGACAGTGGCGATAAAAGCAGTGGCGGGATCCGTATCGACCCAACCCAGGTTCAGAATCTGGGATTAAAAACGCAAAAAGTCACGCGAGGAATGCTGAATTATTCTCAGACAATCCCGGCTAATGTCAGCTATAACGAGTATCAGTTTGTTATTGTGCAGGCGCGTTCTGACGGGTTTGTCGAAAAAGTCTACCCCATGACGATTGGCGATCATGTGAAGAAGGGGACGCCACTTATCGATATTACCATTCCGGACTGGGTGGAAGCACAGAGTGAATTCCTTCTGTTATCCAGCACCGGTGGTACTTCCACGCAAATTAAAGGCGTTCTGGAACGGCTTCGCCTGGCAGGTATGCCGGAAGAGGATATTCAGAGACTGCGTTCTACCCGGAGCATTCAGACCCGTTTTACCATTAAAGCACCTATTGATGGTGTCATTACTGCATTTGACCTGCGCACCGGCATGAATATTTCGAAAGATAAGGTGGTGGCTCAGATTCAGGGGATGGACCCGGTCTGGATCAGCGCTGCAGTGCCAGAATCTATCGCCTATCTGCTGAAAGATACGTCGCAGTTTGAAATTTCGGTACCGGCTTATCCGGATAAAACATTCCATGTCGAAAAATGGAACATTCTTCCCAGCGTGGATCAGACAACCCGTACGCTTCAGGTCCGTCTCCAGGTTTCTAATAAGGATGAGTTTCTCAAACCGGGCATGAATGCCTATCTCAAACTGAATACCAGAAGCCAGGAGATGCTGCTGATACCAAGCCAGGCCGTTATCGATACCGGCAAAGAACAGCGCGTGATTACTGTTGATGATGAAGGCAAGTTTGTGCCGAAACAGATCCACGTTCTGCATGAGTCACAGCAACAGTCCGGCATCGGCTCCGGCCTGAATGAAGGCGATACCGTGGTGGTCAGTGGCCTGTTCCTCATTGACTCTGAAGCCAATATTACGGGCGCACTGGAACGTATGCGCCACCCTGAAAAAACAGAAAGCAGTATGCCAGCAATGTCTGACCAGCCTGTAAATATGCATTCAGGGCACTGAGGAGACGACGATGATTGAATGGATTATCCGGCGCTCTGTCGCCAACCGTTTCCTGGTCATGATGGGGGCCCTGTTTCTCAGCATCTGGGGCACATGGACGATTATTAACACGCCTGTCGATGCCTTGCCTGACCTGTCAGATGTGCAGGTCATTATCAAAACCAGCTATCCCGGCCAGGCCCCGCAGATTGTAGAAAACCAGGTCACCTATCCACTTACCACCACCATGCTGTCCGTGCCTGGCGCAAAAACCGTGCGTGGTTTTTCACAGTTCGGTGATTCGTATGTGTATGTCATTTTTGAAGACGGCACCGATCTGTACTGGGCCCGTTCCCGCGTGCTGGAGTACCTGAACCAGGTACAGGGAAAACTGCCCGCCGGTGTGAGTTCTGAAATCGGTCCGGACGCCACGGGGGTGGGCTGGATATTTGAATATGCCCTTGTCGATCGCAGCGGAAAACACGACCTTTCAGAACTGCGTTCTCTGCAGGACTGGTTCCTGAAATTTGAGCTGAAAACCATCCCGAACGTGGCTGAGGTCGCTTCGGTTGGCGGCGTGGTGAAACAGTACCAGATTCAGGTCAATCCGGTAAAACTGTCTCAGTATGGTATCAGCCTGCCCGAAGTGAAACAGGCCCTTGAATCGTCTAACCAGGAGGCCGGTGGCTCATCCGTTGAAATGGCCGAAGCTGAGTATATGGTCCGTGCCAGCGGTTATCTTCAGAGCATTGATGATTTTAATAACATCGTCCTGAAAACAGGCGAGAACGGCGTGCCGGTTTATCTGCGGGATGTTGCCCGCGTGCAGACCGGGCCTGAAATGCGGCGTGGTATTGCCGAGCTGAACGGCCAGGGCGAAGTCGCTGGCGGCGTGGTGATCCTGCGGTCGGGTAAAAATGCACGCGACGTTATCACGGCAGTGAGGGATAAACTTGAGACGCTGAAGGCCAGCCTGCCGGAAGGCGTTGAAATCGTGACCACCTACGATCGCAGCCAGCTCATCGACCGGGCGATTGATAACCTCAGTTCCAAACTTCTGGAAGAGTTTATCGTGGTGGCCATCGTCTGTGCCCTGTTCCTGTGGCACGTACGTTCTGCCCTGGTGGCGATTATCTCTCTGCCGCTTGGTCTGTGTATCGCCTTTATCGTCATGCACTTCCAGGGACTGAACGCCAATATCATGTCGCTGGGAGGGATAGCGATTGCCGTCGGTGCGATGGTGGATGCCGCCATTGTGATGATTGAGAATGCGCATAAGCGGCTTGAGGAGTGGGATCATCAGCATCCGGGTGAGCAGATTGACAACGCCACCCGCTGGAAGGTGATTACCGATGCCTCCGTTGAAGTGGGACCCGCACTGTTTATCAGCCTGCTGATCATCACCCTGTCCTTTATTCCTATCTTTACCCTGGAAGGTCAGGAAGGACGTCTGTTTGGCCCGCTGGCATTCACGAAAACGTACTCCATGGCGGGCGCGGCCGCGCTGGCCATCATCGTCATTCCGATTCTGATGGGATTCTGGATCCGGGGGAAAATTCCTGCAGAGACCAGTAACCCCCTGAACCGGGTACTGATCAAAGCGTATCATCCATTGCTGTTGCGGGTTCTCCACTGGCCAAAAACAACCCTGCTGGTTGCGGCCTTGTCCATTTTCACCGTTATCTGGCCGCTGAGCCAGGTGGGCGGTGAGTTTCTGCCGAAGATTAACGAGGGCGACCTGTTGTATATGCCGTCGACCCTGCCGGGTGTCTCTCCGGCTGAAGCTGCAGCGCTCCTGCAGACGACGGACAAGTTAATCAAAAGCGTTCCTGAAGTGGCCTCTGTATTTGGCAAGACCGGTAAAGCAGAGACCGCCACGGATTCCGCACCGCTCGAAATGGTTGAAACCACGATCCAGCTCAAACCAGAGGATCAGTGGCGTCCAGGCATGACGATTGACAAGATTATTGAAGAACTCGACAGGACCGTCCGTTTACCGGGGCTGGCAAACCTCTGGGTGCCGCCAATCCGTAACCGTATTGATATGCTCTCAACCGGGATCAAAAGCCCGATAGGTATCAAGGTGTCCGGAACGGTTCTGTCCGATATCGATGCAACGGCGCAGAGTATCGAAGCGGTCGCCAAAACCGTACCCGGCGTAGTGTCTGCTCTCGCAGAGCGACTGGAAGGCGGGCGCTACATTGATGTGGATATCAACCGGGAAAAAGCCTCCCGCTACGGAATGACGGTGGGCGATGTGCAGCTGTTCATCTCATCAGCCATCGGCGGCGCGACGGTAGGGGAAACGGTTGAAGGCGTGGCCCGGTACCCGATTAATATCCGCTATCCGCAGGATTACCGGAACAGCCCGCAGGCCCTGAAACAGATGCCGATCCTGACCCCGATGAAGCAGCAGATCACGCTGGGCGATGTTGCGGATATTAAGGTCGTTTCCGGGCCGACTATGCTGAAAACGGAAAATGCCCGTCCAGCCAGCTGGATTTACATTGACGCGCGCGGCAGGGATATGGTGTCGGTGGTTAATGACATTAAAACGGCGATCAGTCAGAAAGTGAAACTGAGACCGGGTACCAGCGTGTCATTCTCCGGACAGTTTGAACTGCTTGAGCATGCCAACAAGAAACTGAAGCTGATGGTGCCGATGACGGTGATGATCATCTTCATCCTGTTGTATCTGGCATTCCGCCGGGTTGATGAAGCCCTGCTGATCCTGATGAGCCTGCCGTTCGCCCTGGTTGGCGGGATATGGTTCCTGTACTGGCAGGGCTTCCATATGTCTGTCGCAACCGGAACGGGGTTTATCGCTCTGGCCGGGGTGGCAGCAGAGTTTGGCGTGGTCATGCTGATGTATCTGCGTCATGCCATTGAAGCGCACCCGGAATTGTCCCGTAAAGAGACGTTCACACCGGAAGGTCTTGATGAAGCCCTCTATCATGGTGCCGTGCTGCGTGTCCGGCCGAAAGCCATGACCGTGGCGGTGATCATTGCGGGTCTGCTGCCAATACTCTGGGGAACCGGTGCAGGTTCAGAAGTCATGAGCCGTATCGCGGCACCCATGATTGGTGGGATGATCACGGCTCCGCTGCTGTCCCTGTTCATAATTCCTGCCGCCTACAAATTAATCTGGCTGCGCAGACATAAAAAAAGCGTGTCATAACCCTGTAAGGGCATCCTCTGTGGGTGCCCTTCTGTACTGATTCATCCTGACGTCAGGGGTTATATCGATAATATACAGAGGTGAGTATGAAAAAAGTGGTCCTGGTGGCCCTGGCTCTCGGCCTTTCACTGCCCGCAATGGCGAGTGAAAAAGTGATTGATATGTACAAATCTGAAAACTGTGGCTGTTGTTCCCTGTGGGGCAAGGCGATGGAAAAAGACGGGTTTGAAGTACGAACTCACGTCATGAATGATCAGGCGCTGTCAGCCCTGAAAGAAAAGCATGCTATTCCTGCAGGACTACGAAGTTGTCATACCGCGGTTGCCGGTAATTTGATCATTGAAGGCCATGTGCCTGCGACAACGATACATAAGGCAATGCAGTCTGGTTCGGGTATATACGGTCTCGCCACCCCCGGTATGCCAGCAGGAAGTCCTGGAATGGAGATGGGAGCCCGAAAAGAGGCTTACGATGTTATCGCATTCTCACCGGATGGAAGTAAAAAAGTCTTCCAGCGAATCGAATAGTCAGCGGAACGGCTGATAACGGGACGCCGGTAGCAGGCACTCCTGTGCCGGCGATATTCGTGGTAATCGCATCCATGACATACCCTGAAGACAGAAGATGCTTCGGTATGCATAAGGAGAGTTACTGTGAAAAATGACAATGCAGTGCAACACAACAACCAGACTGCTTCTGAGCAGACATTATCCCCGGACGAGGGCCACGTATTGCATAAGGTGAGAGATCCCGTGTGCGGGATGGCCATCCTGCCCGACAGGGCGCACAGCAGCATTCGATACCAGGACCATCAACTTTATTTCTGCTCCGCCAGCTGTGAGAGTAAATTTAAAGCCCATCCCGATCGTTATCTTACCGAAGATGCCAGTGAACATTCCCATCACCATCACCACGATCATCACGAAGTCAGCCCTGATCAGATAAAACAGCCTCACCACCAGGCGGAGAAAGAGAATTCTGAAGGTGTGTGGACATGTCCGATGCACCCGGAGATACGCCGCAGTGGTCCCGGAAGCTGTCCTGTCTGTGGAATGGCACTGGAGCCGCTCGTAGCTACGGCATCCACGGGGCCAAGTGATGAACTTCGCGACATGACAAGACGCTTCTGGCTGGGGTTGTTGCTGGCGTTTCCGGTTCTGGTACTCGAAATGGGATCTCATCTGTTTCCCGCCTTGAGGAATACAGTACCGCCACAGTACAACACATGGCTGCAGCTGCTTCTGGCCTCTCCTGTCGTGTTGTGGTGTGGCTGGCCATTCTTCGCCCGGGCCGGAATGTCGTTACGTAACCGCTCCCTGAATATGTTTACCCTTGTTGCAATGGGCACCGGCGTAGCCTGGGTGTACAGCGTCATTGCAACCGTCTTCCCCTCCTGGTTTCCTGCATCGTTCAGAAACATGGATGGCCTGGTGGCCGTTTATTTTGAAGCCGCAGCAGTTATTACGGTGCTTGTTCTGCTGGGACAGGTTCTTGAGCTGCGGGCACGGGAACAAACCTCAGGTGCCATTACTGCACTACTGAATCTTGCCCCCAAAACCGCCAGGCGGCTGGATCATGACGGTCATGAAACGGATATTAATGCGGAAGATGTTCTGCCTGGCGATAAGCTCCGCATCAGACCAGGAGAGAGTATTCCGGTCGACGGTATTGTGATCGAAGGCAAAACAACCGTTGATGAATCGATGGTGACCGGGGAATCTATGCCGGTTACCAAAACGGAGGGTGACCCTGTCATCGGGGGGACCATTAATCAGACAGGGAGTCTCATCATCCGTGCAGAGAAAGTCGGTGATGAAACAATGCTCTCACGAATTGTTCAGATGGTCGCTGATGCACAGCGTTCGCGTGCCCCCATCCAGAGAATGGCTGACAGCGTTTCAGGCTGGTTTGTTCCTCTGGTGATACTTATCGCGGTTGTTGCTTTCGTGATCTGGTCTGTCTGGGGGCCCGAGCCCAGGATGGCGCACGGTCTCATTGCGGCTGTGTCGGTCCTGATTATTGCCTGTCCCTGCGCGCTGGGGCTGGCCACGCCGATGTCGATAATGGTGGGGGTGGGCAAAGGAGCCCAGGCCGGGGTGTTAATCAGGAATGCCGAAGCCCTTGAGCGTCTTGAAAAAGTGGACACGCTGGTTGTCGACAAAACAGGCACGCTCACGGAAGGTTCGCCTACGGTGACAGGGATTATCAGTCTCAATCCGGGTGGGGAAACATCTCTTTTGCGTGTAACAGCCGCAGTGGAAAAAGGCTCGCAGCATCCGCTGGGTATGGCAGTAGTTAAAGCAGCACAGGAAAAGGGGATCGCAATACCCGCAGTCACTCATTTCGATGCACCGTCGGGTAAAGGTGTCTCAGGCGATGTCGAAGGTCAACGGGTTGTTATTGGTAATGAACTGGCTATGCAGGAAAACAGTATCGTTATTGATAATCAAAAGGCCGTTGCGGATACGTTGCGGATGGAAGGCGCTACCGTTATCTATGTGGCCACAGACGGGGACCTTGCAGGCCTGATAGCTATCTCGGATCCCGTGAAAACAACCACGCCGGATGCGCTTAAAGCTTTGCGTCAGGCGGGGATCCGCATTGTTATGCTCACCGGGGATAACCAGCTTACTGCTGAAGCAGTCGCACGGAAACTGGGAATAGATGAGGTTGAAGCCGGAATTCTGCCGGATGGCAAAAAAGCAGTGATAACCCGACTGAAAGCGTCTGGCCATGTGGTTGCGATGGCCGGAGACGGTGTGAATGATGCCCCGGCGCTGGCAGCGGCTGACGTGGGTATAGCCATGGGAACGGGTACAGATGTGGCAATTGAAAGTGCCGGAGTCACCCTTCTCAAAGGCGACTTGATGATACTGAACAGGGCCCGTCATCTGTCAGAAATCACCATGAAAAATATCCGACAGAATCTGTTTTTTGCATTTATCTACAACGCACTTGGCGTGCCTGTGGCTGCAGGTCTGCTTTATCCTGTGTATGGAATACTGCTGTCGCCAGTTATTGCGGCGGCGGCCATGGCTCTTTCCTCCGTCAGCGTCATTGTGAATGCGTTGCGTCTGAAAAGTGTCAGGCTCGGGAAATAACCCTGAGTGAAGGGTCAGTTACGAACAGAAGGAGTCCGGTATGAAAAGTACCACCTATGCGCTTATTGCTGTCGCCGCGATTGCGGCATTTGCTCTCCTGCGCGAACACTGGTCACATGTGGCAGGCTACTGGCCATATCTGTTACTGCTGCTTTGTCCGCTCATGCATCTTTTCCACGGTCACGGGGGGCATGGAGATCATCAACATCACGGAAGTGAAAACGATAAAAAAAATTAATCCGGCAGACGGGACCGCGTCGCGGTCCCGTTATCAGTCCAGGTATCGTTCGTAGTCTCTGGCATGCGCAAAGGCATGCTGTTCGAGTTTGTTATCAGCGGGTGCCGCCGTCCGGAACGCCAGTGAGTTAACAGGATTGTTATTGATGACCAGCTCGTAATGCAGATGAGGACCGGATGAACGTCCGCTGTTACCGGATAACGCAATAGCGTCTCCCCGGGTAACCCTGGCCCCTTTAGTAACGAGTATTTTATTGAGGTGGAGATAGCGAGTTTTAACACCGGCTTTTCCCGTTACTTCAACAAAATATCCCATGGTACTGTTGTATTCGGCCCGGGTGATTTTTCCGTCGATGACGCTGACTATTTTCGTGTTCATGGGCATGGAATAATCAATGCCATTATGGGGACTCACTTTTCCCGATACCGGGTTAAGTCTTGCAGGATTGAAAGGCGAACTGAGTCTTGCTGTGGCCGGTAACGGATAATCGAGACTGCCTTTCCCGGAAGTATCGGAAAGGTTATAGAACTTTTTATCTGATATACGATACGCCGTGTAATTAAATGAACCGGACGTAAATTTATAGGCCACGACACGTGATTTTCCCGCTTTCTTTTGCAGTACGAGTTTTAATGATTCATTTTTTTTCAAATGCCGCAGATTAAACCGGGAAGGCAAGGAGCGCTGAAGAGTAGCGATCTCGTTCGATTCCAGCCCCGAGCGGGTGGCTGAAAGGTAGGCATTTTCTTTTACGACATCGGTAATGCTGCCAACTTACTGATTTAGTGTATGATGGTGATTTTAAGGTGCTTGCGTGGCTTCCATTTCCATCAGATGTCCTTCCTGCTCCGCTACTGAAGGCGTGGTGCGTAACGGCAAAAGCACTGCCGGACATCAGCGCTATCTCTGCTCTCATTGCCGTAAAACATGGCAACTACAGTTCACTTACACCGCCTCTCAGCCCGGTACGCACCAGAAAATCATTGATATGGCCATGAATGGCGTCGGATGTCGCGCCAGTGCACGCATTATGGGCGTTGGCCTCAACACGGTTTTACGTCACTTAAAAAACTCAGGCCGCAGTCGGTAACCTGGCGCATACAACCGGGCAGTGATGTGATTGTCTGCGCTGAAATGGACGAACAGTGGGGCTACGTCGGTGCTAAATCACGTCAGCGCTGGCTGTTTTACGCGTATGACAGGATACGGAGGACGGTTGTGGCGCACGTCTTCGGTGAACGCACTCTGGCCACACTGGAGCGTCTTCTGAGCCTGCTGTCGGCCTTTGAGGTCGTGGTATGGATGACGGATGGCTGGCCGCTGTATGAATCACGCCTGAAGGGAAAGCTGCACGTTATCAGCAAGCGTTACACTCAGCGCATTGAGCGACATAACCTGAATCTGAGACAACATCTGGCAAGGCTGGGACGGAAGTCACTGTCGTTCTCAAAATCGGTGGAGCTGCATGACAAGGTCATCGGGCATTATCTGAACATAAAACACTATCAGTAAGTTGGAGTCATTACCGGTTTAGTCTATGAATAAACATTAAATAATGTCTACTTCCACCAGAACCCCAAAGTGATCCGATACAACCGGATAAAAATCGTTATTAAAAATCACCTGATGCTGCTTTACCACCATCGGTTGATTACTAAGAACCAAATCAATGCGTAGCGCTTGGCTATTTTGTTCCCAACCGTCAATATTTTTAATTACAGTAGTTCCGGAGTCTTTTATTTCTGCTATTTCATAACAATCTATCAAACCGCACTGTAATACATAATCATAACCTTCATTGCGTATATGGCTTGGGTTGTTGAAATCGCCTAATAGAAAGCTCAACTCTGTTGATAATGTTGCCTTTATTCTGTTGAACTGGTCCTCAAATGAGCTCTCTGAGTCACTCCACCAGCCGCAATGACAATTATAAAGATTGAAATCACCTCGTTGAGAAGTGACCTTAATACGCACTGCTCGCCTATGTTTCCAAAAGTTCACATCATAGTTATCACTTAGGTCAATGACCTCATGCTCGACAATCGGCAGTCGCGTCAAGAATGCCAGTCCCTCTTGATATACGTCATAACTTTGATGAACGAAATCCCATGTAAGTTGGTAGTGATAGCCGTATTCCATGAGTTTTTTCTGTAATAAATATCCATAGTTATCAGCGAGCACGGTGTGATTAGTTAATATATTGGCATCAACAGCCGAGCTATTTTGATGTTGATTCACTTCCTGTAATGCAACGACATCGCACCCTTGCTCGATAATGGCTTGCGCTACCACATCCAACTTTTCTAGTTGTTTCTCTTCTTGCCAACTATGGGTATTTAGCGTCATTAACTTCATTTATTATTCACTTATTCATTGTAGCGAGTTAAACGCAGCTCAAGGCTGCGTTTCTCGAGGTTATTTTATCTAGGGTAGAGAATGAATTACGCAGGTTGTGCTGAAAACTTCTCAACTAATCTAGATTTAATGACATCCACTCCTGGACCATAAATAACTTGTACTCCCTGTTCTTTAATTACAGCACCAAGTGCTCCTGTCGGCTTCCATAATGCATATTCAGCAACCAACTGCGGGTCATTAACTGTAATGCGCAAGCGAGTCATACAAGCATCAATCTCAACAATATTGGCACGGCCACCTAAATTCTGAATAATAATGTCCATCTTCTCATCTTCTGACATGGATTCTGAACTTTCATCGAGGTAGTTACCCATACGGCCCGGTGTTGGCAATTTAAATTTGACAATGAGCACACGGAATAATCCATAGTTAACACCAAAGAAAACAATAGAAACCAATGCGAAGCGAACCAAATCACCACCGATTCCCGCTGAAACCATCATAGGTATACGAGTGAGTAACTCAATCAAACCAAAGGCATGTATACGTAGGTCCATCACATCGACCAACGCAAATGCAATCCCTGTTAATACCGCATGCGCAACATACAAAACAGGAGCAATAAACATAAACATGAATTCAATAGGCTCTGTCACACCGGTTAATAACACAGCAAGACACGCAGATAAAAACATTGGCTTGTATTGTGCGCGCTTATCACTATCAACACAGTGATACATCGCAAGTCCAATACCAATCAATGAAGACGCTGCGATAATAACTTGGCCCGCTTTAAAACGTGCTGGATGCACCGTATCTAATAGATGTTGGTAAGTTGTCGGATCGCTTAATTTAAGATTATTTAAATCGCTAACCCAAGCAAGCCATAGTGGATCTTGACCATAAACACTTGCCCCCGCATTCACCCCTGTTAAAAGCTCATAAGTACCACCCAACTCGGTGTAATTCATTGGAATAGTTAAAGTGTGGTGTAAACCAAATGGCAGTAATAAGCGCTCTAACGTACCATACAAGAAAGGAGCAGTGATCGGCGCAGTGTCTTTAGAGGTTGCAATCCATTGACCAAAATCATTAAGCGCACCTTGAATTAAAGGCCATACGATTGATAAAGCAAACGCAATAATCATCGAATAGAAAATAACAACAAAAGGTACAAAACGCTTACCGTTGAAAAATGCTAATGCCTGAGGTAAGCGAGCGAAGTCATGATAACGGTTAAATAAGTTGGCACCTAAATAGCCAGACATAATACCGATAAACACACCCATATTTAGAGCAGGAGCACCCAAAATATTAGTGAAGAATTGAGAGACAGGTAGCTCAGAACCAAATAGGCTCATCACAACCGCCTCGGGATCACTGAGCATAGCGTTATCCACGCCTAATATAACCCCAGTGATACGGTTAATTAAGATGAAGGCGATCAGCGCGGCAAATGCTCCTCCTGCACGTTCTTTAGCCCATGATCCACCAATAGCGACAGCAAATAATAGGTGAAGATTAACTATGATCCCCCAGCCTATGTTTTCCATAATAGCGCCTAGTGTTTCAATGGCACCAATACCACCAGCATACATTGCGACAACTTTACCGAGTGATATCATGATACCAGCGGCTGGCATCACCGCGATAACAACGATAAGGGATTTCCCAAATCGTTGCCAAAAATCAAAAGATAGTAACTGACTCATAAATGATTCCTTGGTTTAAATGCAGGGTAGCCTTATCAAGGCCCTGCGATAAATATAATTTAGTGCTTTCTTGCAAATATATACGCAGCATAAGGTGGGGCAATTTGCGTCGCTATAAAATCTGAGCGAACGTGTTCATTGTTGACATTCTGATTATCAAGCATTAACTCGCCTAATTGCATGCGGTCGATATCAACGATGCTCTCTTGTGGACTTAAATTGGTAATAATGGTCCATGTCATATCTTGTGCAACACGTTGATAAGCATAGATATTAGGGTCGTTAGGTAGCAGCAATTGATAGCGGCCAACCACTAAACTTACATTTGACTTACGCAGAGCAATCAGCTGCTTATAGAAACTCAAAATCGAATTTGGATCTTTCTGTTGTTGCTCAACATTGATATCTGCGTACTGTTGATTGACGGAGAACCAAGGTTGCACCTCAGAAAAACCGGCAAAATCCTGCGCATTCCATTGCATTGGCAAGCGACTGTGGTCGCGAGATACTTGATTTAACAAGGCTAAGATGTCTGCATCGCTTTGACCTTGTTGAGATAGCTTTTGAATTAAATTTCTAGCAGACACATCATTAAATTCATCAAGAGAAGTAAACTGATGATTTACCATACCAATCTCTTGGCCCTGATAAATAAACGGAGTTCCTTTCATCAAGAAATAACAACTCGCTAACGCGGTAGCACTGGCATACCTAGAGGTAGGGTCGGCAAAAGTATCAATGCTACGAGCTTGATCGTGGTTTTCTAAATAAAGCGCATTCCAGCCTTTACCTTCTAATGCATCTTGCCAACGCGATAAAATGCGTTTGAACTCCACTAGATCTAAAGGCACGTTGCTTTGTTCTTCCGACCATAGCTTCATGTGTTCAAACTGAAAAATCATGTTGAAAACACCGCCTTGATCGTGCTCGGTCGCTTCGGCAACCCAAAGTAATGCATTGTCGGCAGTCACCCCATTAGCCTCACCAACTGTCACTATGTTAAAGGGATCAAACGCCTGCTCTTTTAACTCATGCAGATGTTTTTCAATCCCTGCCACATTCATATGATAATCAAACGAAGAGACATACTTTTCACCCTTTGGATTGGGTAAAGAAGGTAAACCTGGTTGTTTCTGAATATGGCTAATTGCATCCACACGGAAGCCATCAATACCACGCTCCAACCACCAATAAATCATTTTAAATAGTGCTTGTTTAACTTCAGGATTTTCCCAATTCAGATCAGGTTGTTTTTTTGAAAATAGGTGCAAGTAGTACTGTGCAGTTTTTTTATCATATTCCCATGCGCTGCCATGAAAAATACTTTCCCAGTTGTTTGGGTCGCAAGTCGGTTTTTCAGCGGTAGGCTCACAACCATCACGCCAAATATACCAATCGCGCTTAGGGCTATTTTTGTTATCTCGAGATTCAATGAACCATGGGTGCTCGTCGCTAGTGTGGTTGATCACTAAATCCATAATAATGCGAATGCCACGTTTATGAGCAGCACTGATTAGTTCATCCACATCCTCAAGGGTTCCAAAGTCAGGATGAATCGCTTGATAGTCACTAATATCGTACCCGTTATCATCATTAGGTGATGCATAGAATGGGCAAATCCATATTAAATCAATGCCCAAATCAGCAAGATAATCGAGCTTAGCAATGATGCCATTGATGTCACCAATACCGTCCTGGTTTGTATCATAAAAACTACGGGGATAAATTTGGTAGGCGGTTGCTTTCTTCCACCACGCGAGTGGTTTTGAGTGCATATTAGGAGCGAGTGTCATCGGTTATACTATATGTGTTATCGTTAACATATATAGTTAAGTAGAACCGATTTGGACTCAACACAATTTCAGAGGAATTGTGAGCTTTCTCTCATCTTTATGTCGAATGTGCCTTCAACAGAACTGAAATCGCGCTTGAGCAATTTTTTGACAGCTTGGTAGCCCACTTGATAGTAGTTAAAAGCGACAGTCGTCAGGCTCGGGACTAACAAATCGCTGTAGTCATAGTCACCCATGCCTACAATCCATACGTTATGACCGATCTTGAGTTGCTGTTCTTTGGCGCGACGATATAAACGAATGGCAATATTATCGGTGGCACAAAAGTAGACATGATTAGGCTGTAATTGAACGGCCTGATAGCCAGCTTTGTCCTCCGAGTTGGCTAGGGCTTGTAGTGATAAATTCAACTCAGGGACGGTGTCGGTAATAGTGGCTTGCATCAACTTAGTGCGGCTAGAAAGCATACGCTCATCATAAATATAATGTACGGCAGCCAGCGGTGCCTGCTGCTGTTTTAACTGAGTGATGGTGTGGGAGACGAGGGCTTTAATCGCTGCATGATCGGGGTAATATAAACAGCAATGGTGGGGGGTATTTTTGCCAATAAATACCACATTGTCTAAGGTTCGATAAAAAGTCTCTTCGACACTGTGCTTTGACGCAATAATAATCGTGCCCAATGCATTTAAGCCGTTAAACTCTCTCACAGCTTGGCATTCTGACTCATGGTTAAACCCTGTGGCATGAAACAGCATTCGTACTTGTGATTCATTGGCAGCAGCCAGCGCCCCTTTAATCACTAAACTGGTCGTATATGACTCAATACGAGGCGCGATGAAACCAATAATATTGGATTGGCTACGAATGGAGCGAGCAAATATATTAGGCGTGTAATGACTCTCTTTGACGATGGCATCAATTTTAAGGCGGTTCTCTTCCGAGACATAACCGCCATTAAAGTAACGCGACACAGTCATTGTTGAAATTCCAAGCTGCCTTGAAATCTCAGCCATGGTCATTTTTTTACTCATTACCTATTTCCTTCAATAATGCACTATTGCCATATCTCCAAGTGACTTCAAGATACAGAATTCAGAGTTGAGTCACTTGGGCATAGTATCCAATATATTGGCTAACAACACAGTAAATAAAACTGGGTGGACGTATGAGTGTTTAATTTTCACTCACAAGATTTAGACCTGAACTCAAGACCAAGGAGCGAGCGGTAATGCTGCCAACTTACTGATTTAGTGTATGATGGTGATTTTAAGGTGCTTGCGTGGCTTCCATTTCCATCAGATGTCCTTCCTGCTCCGCTACTGAAGGCGTGGTGCGTAACGGCAAAAGCACTGCCGGACATCAGCGCTATCTCTGCTCTCACTGCCGTAAAACATGGCAACTACAGTTCACTTACACCGCCTCTCAGCCCGGTACGCACCAGAAAATCATTGATATGGCCATGAATGGCGTCGGATGTCGCGCCAGTGCACGCATTATGGGCGTTGGCCTCAACACGGTTTTACGTCACTTAAAAAACTCAGGCCGCAGTCGGTAACCTGGCGCATACAACCGGGCAGTGATGTGATTGTCTGCGCTGAAATGGACGAACAGTGGGGCTACGTCGGTGCTAAATCACGTCAGCGCTGGCTGTTTTACGCGTATGACAGGATACGGAGGACGGTTGTGGCGCACGTCTTCGGTGAACGCACTCTGGCCACACTGGAGCGTCTTCTGAGCCTGCTGTCGGCCTTTGAGGTCGTGGTATGGATGACGGATGGCTGGCCGCTGTATGAATCACGCCTGAAGGGAAAGCTGCACGTTATCAGCAAGCGTTACACTCAGCGCATTGAGCGACATAACCTGAATCTGAGACAACATCTGGCAAGGCTGGGACGGAAGTCACTGTCGTTCTCAAAATCGGTGGAGCTGCATGACAAGGTCATCGGGCATTATCTGAACATAAAACACTATCAGTAAGTTGGAGTCATTACCCTTTCTCTGCTATGGCCCATCCGGAATTAAAAAGCTCTGTGCCACAGGCTGATTCAGCCGTAGCGGCCCCGGAAAAGATTCAGCTTAATTTCTCGGAAAATCTGACCGTGAAATTCTCAGGTGCAAAATTAACGATGACGGGTATGAAAGGCATGTCATCACATTCTCCGATGCCGGTCGCGGCAAAAGTGGCGCCAGGCGCTGACCCTAAATCGATGGTCATTATTCCGCGAGAGCCTTTACCCGCTGGCACTTATCGTGTTGACTGGCGCGCGGTTTCTTCAGATACGCACCCTATTACCGGTAATTACACCTTTACAGTGAAGTAATATTATGAACGACCTGATTATGATTGTTATTCGTTTTCTTCTTTATCTGGATTTGATGGTAATATTTGGATTGCCATTTTTTCAGATATATGGAATAAGTGGTGTCAGACATGAAACCTATAACCTGACTAATTTCAGGTCGTTTATAACCTTTGCTGTTGTTACAGGCATCATTCTTACTGGCATTAATATGCTCCTGGTATCTAATGCCATGAGTGGAGTAACTGACCTCAGAGAATTATCCATCCATGTTATCGAGATGGTGATAGAAGAAACTGATGTGGGTATTAGCTGGATTGTCAGGCTCTGTGCCCTGTTTACCACACTCGGTGCTTTGTTCCTTTACACTAATAAGAGAGTATTGTCCTGCCTGCTGATGACGATGAGTGGGGGCGTGGCGCTGGCTACACTTGCCTGGGGAGGACACGCCGTTATGCATGACGGTCTGCATTACTATCTCCATTTACTGAGCGATCTGACCCATCTCGGCGCTGCAGGTGCCTGGACAGGTGCTCTGGTTGCATTTGCTATCCTGCTGATGCGCAGAAACGAGCATAATGCACAGAGCGTCATTGTGATATCTGACTCCCTGGCAAAATTTGCCACGGCAGGAACGGTGATTGTTGTAGCCCTGATCCTGAGTGCGCTGGTCAACTATCTGTATATTGCTGAGGGTAACTTAACTCCCTTATTCAACAGTTCCTGGGGGAGGATATTGCTTGCCAAGACGGCTCTGTTTGTTCTGATGCTTCTTCTGGCTGCAGCAAACCGGTTTCACCTGGGTCCCCGGCTTGAAGTTATGGTCAGGGAAGGGAATTATGATCGCAGCGTTGCCCTGATGCGAAACAGCATCCTGACAGAATTCGTTGTTGCGATTATCATTCTGGGCGCCGTAGCGTGGCTCGGAATGCTTGCTCCGTCTCAGGTCAGCTAGGGGACAGCCAAAGCTCATGCGTGAGATTTTTACTTTCATATCAGCGAGTTGACCATGCAGCGTATTTTAATCGTTGAAGACGAACAAAAAACAGGTCGTTACCTGCAGCAGGGACTGGTTGAGGAAGGCTATCAGGCCGATCTCTTTAATAATGGCCGCGATGGTCTCGGGGCCGCGTCGAAGGGACAGTATGATTTGATAATACTGGACGTGATGCTGCCTTTCCTCGACGGGTGGCAAATCATCAGCGCACTGAGGGAGTCCGGGCACGAAGAACCGGTCCTGTTTTTAACCGCAAAGGACAACGTGCGGGACAAAGTGAAAGGACTGGAGCTTGGCGCAGATGACTACCTGATTAAGCCCTTTGATTTTACGGAGCTGGTTGCACGTGTAAGAACCCTACTGCGCCGGGCACGCTCGCAGGCCGCAACAGTCTGCACCATCGCCGATATGACCGTTGATATGGTGCGCCGGACCGTGATCCGTTCGGGGAAGAAGATCCATCTCACCGGTAAAGAATACGTTCTGCTTGAGTTGCTGCTGCAACGCACCGGAGAAGTGTTACCCAGGAGTCTTATCTCGTCCCTGGTCTGGAACATGAATTTTGACAGTGATACGAATGTGATTGATGTCGCCGTGAGACGTCTGAGAAGTAAAATTGATGATGACTTTGAGCCAAAACTGATCCATACCGTTCGCGGTGCCGGATATGTCCTGGAGATCAGAGAAGAGTGAGGTTCAAAATTTCCCTGACCACACGCCTGAGCCTGATTTTTTCTGCGGTGATGCTTACGGTATGGTGGTTATCAAGTTTTATCCTGATTAGCACCCTTAATGGCTATTTCGATAATCAGGACCGCGATTTTCTGACAGGTAAACTTCAGCTCACCGAAGAGTTTCTTAAAACAGAGACGTTCCGGAACAAAACGGATATTAAGTCATTATCAGAAAAAATAAACGATGCGATGGTAGGGCACAATGGTTTATTCATTTCTATAAAAAACATGGAAAATGAAAAAATTGTTGAACTCTATGCCAAAAATTCTGTTGTTCCAGCGGTCCTGCTTAATAAGTCGGGTGATATTCTCGACTATATGATCCAGACGGAAGAAAATAACACCGTGTACCGCAGTATCTCGCGGCGGGTTGCCGTGACGCCGGAACAGGGTAAAAGCAAACATGTCATCATTACGGTTGCCACGGATACTGGGTATCACACCCTGTTTATGGACAAACTCAGTACCTGGCTGTTCTGGTTCAATATCGGTCTGGTCTTTATTTCTGTTTTTCTGGGCTGGCTGACCACACGTATTGGTCTGAAACCGTTACGGGAAATGACCAGTCTGGCTTCCTCCATGACTGTACACAGCCTGGATCAGCGTCTAAATCCCGATCTGGCTCCGCCGGAAATCTCTGAGACCATGCAGGAGTTCAATAATATGTTTGATCGCCTGGAGGGGGCATTCCGGAAACTGTCAGATTTCTCGTCTGACATCGCGCATGAGCTGCGCACACCAGTCAGTAATCTGATGATGCAGACGCAGTTTGCACTGGCTAAGGAAAGGGATGTTTCGCATTACCGCGAAATTTTATTCGCTAACCTGGAAGAACTGAAAAGGTTGTCACGAATGACCAGTGACATGCTTTTTCTGGCACGTTCAGAGCATGGTCTGCTGCGGCTGGATAAACATGATGTGGATCTGGCAGCCGAACTGAATGAATTACGTGAGTTGTTCGAGCCCCTGGCAGACGAAACAGGAAAGACAATCACGGTTGAAGGAGAGGGCGTTGTTGCCGGAGACAGCGATATGCTCCGACGTGCTTTCAGTAACCTGCTTTCCAATGCAATCAAGTATTCTCCCGATAACACCTGTACAGCGATACACCTTGAGCGTGACAGTGACTGTGTGAACGTGATGATTACGAATACGATGTCCGGCCAGGTTCCCGCTAATCTGGAACGTTTGTTTGACCGGTTCTATCGCGCAGACTCATCAAGGTTCTACAACACGGAAGGCGCGGGGCTGGGATTATCAATTACAAGATCGATCATTCATGCTCACGGCGGCGAGCTGTCAGCAGAACAGCAGGGGCGGGAAATTGTGTTCAGCGTGCGTCTGTTAATGGATTAATACCGTTATTCAGGAGAAACCCGGAAGGTGACAAAAATGTCATCGTTCAGTCACGCGATAAACAGAGTCGGTTTTTTATAATCAGCCATAAATCAGGACAGCGTGATAATTCAATCGCCCGGTTCCTGGCGTGATGATCAACCAGCCCTGAGATCAAATGCTTTCTCTGTTATAAGCATTGATTGTTCGGGTATGAAAACACCGGAGACCCAACCATGAAAAAGATCCTTGTATCCTTTATTGCCATGATGGCTGTCGCTTCATCTGCCTGGGCTGCAGAGACAATGAACATGCATGACCAGGTAAATAATGCCCAGGCGCCTGCCCATCAGATGCAATCATCCGCTGAAAAAAGTGCAGTTCAGGGGGAGAGCATGAAAATGATGGATATGAGCGGTCACGATCAGGCCGCAATGTCCCATGAAATGATGCAAAACGGCAATTCTGCTGCCCATCAGGACATGGCTGAAATGCATAAAAAAATGATGAAATCCAAGCCAGCAGCTTCTAACGAAACAGCAAAATCATTTTCCGAAATGAACGAGCATGAGAAAGCCGCTGTTATGCATGAGAAGGCGAATAATGGTCAATCTTCCGTTATTCATCAGCAGCAGGCTGAAAAGCATCGCAGCCAGATCACCCAGAATTAACCCGCAGCTCCACTTGTTAGACCCTCATTTGACGCCGAAGTCACTGGCTTACGCTCCCGTCCGGGAGCGTTTTTTTCCCATATATCAAACTTTAACTCTGAAGAGGTGGAAGTATCTGACCAACACTGTCACGTAACGCCAGATAACTGTAAGCGTGCAGCGAGAACCGTATTGACGGGGATGTGTTATTCATTTGGCAATGCTACGCGCCAGGGGAGCAGTTCGCTGACCCGGTTTATCGGCCAGTCAGCTATAACATCAAGCACATGGCGAAGGTAGCTTTCTGGCTCCACTCCGTTCAGTTTGCATGTCCCGATCAGGCTGTACAGCAGCGCTCCCCGCTCTCCTCCATGATCCGAACCGAAGAACAGGTAGTTTTTGCGGCCCAGGCTGACCATCCGTAGCGCATTCTCAGCTATGTTGTTATCTGCCTCGGCCCAGCCGTCGTCAGTATAGTAAGCCAGCGCCGGCCACTGGTTCAGTACGTACGTGAACGCTTTCGCCAGTTCTGAGTGTCGCGACAGCGTTTTCACCTTTTCACGCAGCCAGCTTTCCAGGGATTTCAGCCGCGGTTTAGCTTTTTGCTGACGTTCTGCAAGGCGTCGCTTCGCCGGCATCCCCCTTATTTCCGCCTCGATGGCATATAACTCACCGATCCGTTTCAGGGCTTCCTCCGTCAGCGCTGACGGGGTGCGAACGTGCACATCGTGGATCTTGCGGCGGGCATGAGCCCAGCAGGCAGCTTCCGTTATCTGTCCATTGCGGTACAGTTCGTTGAACCCGGCGTACGCATCCGCCTGCAGAACACCGCTGAAGCCAGCGAGATGGCTCTGCGGGTGGATACCTTTTCTGTCCGGGCTGTAAGCGAACCACACTGCCGGCGCCAGCTCTGACCCGGCGTTACGGTCGTCACGAACGTACGTCCACAACCGCCCGGTCTTCGTTTTCTTATTACCTGGCAACAGCACCGGGACAGGCGTGTCATCAGCATGGAGCTTACCGTCAGTCAGCACATAGTCCTGAAGCGCCCCTTCCAGCGGTGACAGTAGCCGGCAACACGCATCCACCCAGCCCGACAGCAGTGAGCGGCTCAGCTCCACACCCTGGCGGCCGTATATTTCAGACTGGCGGTACAGCGGGGTGGGCTCTGCATACTTTGAACTCAGCACGCGGGCCAGCAGCCCCGGTCCTGCGATACCCCGCTCGATGGGCCGTGAAGGCGCGGGGGCCTGCACGATGGCATCGCACTGAGTACAGGCATGCTTTTCACGTACTGTCCGGATAACCCGGAAGGCGCTGCGCATCAGCTCCAGCTGTTCGGCGGCATCTTCACCCAGGTAACTCAGCGCACCACCACATTCCGGGCAGCATGACGCTGCCGGCAGCAGCCGTTTTTCGTCACGGGGAAGTGATTCAGGGAACGGTTTGCGGGTACGGGTCTGCCGCAGCGGGCGCTGCACGGCCGGGTCATCCACCCGGCCGGTAAGGGTATCGCTTTCTTTCTGCAACTGCTTAAGGTCGGCTTCCATCTTCGCGATACGGCGGGAGACTTTTTCGGAGCGGCTGCCGAAGTTCATCCGGCGCAGCTTATCCAGTTGCGCCTGCAGGTGATCTATTTCGCGTTCACGCTCGTTCAGCTTTTCCAGAAGGGCACGGTTCAGCGCCTCCTGTTCGGCAAGGAGACGTTTCAGTTCATCGATATCGTCAGGAAGTAAGCTGTTCATACCGGGTATATTACCAGGCTCATTCAGCGTCGACCAGGATAAAGAGGCCTACAACATAGTCAGTGACGTAAGCAGTCTTTTAGGCTGCCGCCAGTCGATACCTTCAAGGAGCATCGCCAGCTGTGCCGGTGTGAGGAACACTTTGCCATCCCGGGCTGACGGCCAGGCGAAGCGGCCGCGCTCCAGCCGTTTGGTCAGCAGACACAGTCCATCGCCGGTAGACCAGAGGAGCTTTACCTGACTGCCATTACGCCCACGGAAGATAAAAACGTGACCTGACATCGGATCGTCTTTCAGCGTCGTCTGCACCTTTGCCGCCAGGCCGTTGAAGCCGTTTCTCATATCGGTGATGCCAGCGACCAGCCAGATCTTTGTCCCTGATGGTAATGGGATCAACGTTTGAGCTCCCGTATCAGCAGGTTCAGGATATTTTCGCTGATGGCACCATTCAGACGGAGTGATCCGTGCCGGAACGTCACTTCACAGCTGATATTGAGTGATTCAGGTGCCGCAGCAGCTACAGGTTGTGACCGGGGGGAGGTTGCAGGGACAACATCTTCGGCATCAAGTGTTATCGGGAGCAGCTCAGGCACGTTGTTTTCTGTTGTTGAAGGAGGACGTAGTTTTCCTTCGCGCCAGTACTGGCGCCACTTAAACAGCAAATTATCGTTGATCCCATGCTCACGAGCGAGTTGCGCTACGGAGATCTCTGGTCGATGCGAGAGTTCAACCATTTTGATTTTGAACTCAACGGGATAATTAGGGCTTTTTTTACGCACTGCGGTTAATGATTTCATGGATAGCGTCCACCATATTTGGTGTCCATTATCCTCTCAGGAATTTCAGGATCTGCCAGACGGTGCTGAGACGACGCTTACCAACAAAGCTCAGGGAGGCCAGCTGTATCGTTATCTGCGCCAAGGCCATAAGCGTTATCGCAAAGGCTCGGGTAGCCGGTGCTCCCCCATCAAAGATGCACGTTCGATTGAGGAGCGCCCTGCCATTGTCGATAGCCGGGAGCGGTTTGGCGACTGGGAGGCGGACACGGTACTTGGCAAACAGGGAACTGGGGTACTGGTGACGTTGGCAGAGCGTAAGAGCCGTCATTATCTGGTGAAACGAGTTCGAAGCAAGCAGGCCGATGAGGTCCGGGATGCGATTATCGAGATGCTGAGGCCGTATGCCAAGCACGTCCACACCATCACCTTTGACAACGGCGGCGAGTTTGCCGGGCACAAGGCAATAGAAGCGGCGCTAGAGGCGAAGACCTATTTTGCACATCCCTATTCGTCGTGGGAGCGAGGGCTGAACGAAAACTTCAACGGATTGCTGCGACAGTACATCCCGAAGGGAACGGATTTGAGAACAGTCACGGACGAGGAGATAGAACAGGCGCAAAGAGCGTTGAATCTACGCCCACGAAAATGTCTCGGATTTAGGCAGCCCGGCAAGGTGTTCGAGGAATACTTCCGAGCTGCGTAGGCGGGTGTCGCACTTCAGAGTTGAATTCGCGGTGAAGATCGTTCCGGGTTTTGAACCCAGGATATTCGCTATTTCACTGAAGCCTGTTCCGTTCTTCCATAGTTCAAAAACAGAGGCTTTTTCCTCTGCTGTAAATGTTCGTCTCATTCAAAAAACCTCCGCAACCCCATGTTTTCACATAACTGTTGCGTTGACCAATTGAATCTACAGTAGCCTTTTTTAATATCGTATTTTGCTCCTCCAGACGGCGAACCTGCTTTTCCAGCTCGCGGATACGTTGCTGGTCTGGAGTAATGGGTGTGGCAGAGGGCGTAATCCCCTGGCGCTCTCTCCTGAGCTGGCGTACCCAGCTCTCAAGCGTAGTAGAACCCACATTCATCGCTTCACTGGCCTGTCGATATGAGTAGCCCGGTAATGACTCCAACTTACTGATAGTGTTTTATGTTCAGATAGGGGTCGTCTCAGAATTCGGAAAATAAAGCACGCTAAGGCGTAGTCACCCCGTGACTCCCCCGCGCCGATGCAGCGAGCTTCGTTCCGTCTTGCAGTGACGCAATCAGCGGGCAGGAA
The DNA here is from genome assembly GCF_034424175.1 of Kluyvera intermedia. NCBI lineage: Bacteria > Pseudomonadati > Pseudomonadota > Gammaproteobacteria > Enterobacterales > Enterobacteriaceae > Kluyvera > Kluyvera intermedia. Next base: position 1,197,766 of record NZ_CP139986.1, on the reverse strand, counting down.
ACGTTCCCTTTCCGCGCATGGCAGGCGCACACCAGTTCAGACAGCACGGCCTCCATGCGTGCCAAGTCGGCCATCTTCTCGCGCACATCCTTGAGCTTGTGCTCGGCCAGGCCGCTGGCTTCCTCGCAATGGGTGCCATCCTCCAGCCGCAGTAGCTCGGCGATTTCGTCCAGGCTAAAGCCCAGCCGCTGGGCCGATTTCACGAACCGCACTCGTGTTACATCCGCCTCGCCATAGCGGCGAATGCTGCCATAGGGCTTGTCTGGCTCCGGCAGCAGGCCCTTGCGCTGGTAGAACCGGATGGTCTCCACATTGACCCCGGCCGCCTTGGCAAAAACGCCAATGGTCAGATTCTCAAAATTAATTTGCATATCGCTTGACTCCGTACATAACTACGGAAGTAAGCTTAAGCTATCCAAACCAAATTTGAAAGGACAAGCGTATGTCTGAACCACAAAAGTCTGAACCACAAAAGTCTGAACCACAAAAGTCTGAACCACAAAACGGGCGCGGCGCGCTCTTCGCCGGTGGGCTGGCCGCCATTCTTGCGTCGGCCTGCTGCCTGGGGCCGCTGGTTTTGATCGCCTTGGGGTTCAGCGGGGCATGGATCGGCAACCTGACGGTGCTGGAACCCTATCGCCCGATCTTCATCGGCGCAGCGCTGGTCGCGCTGTTTTTCGCCTGGCGGCGCATCTACCGCCCGGCGCAAGCCTGCAAACCGGGTGAGGTCTGCGCGATTCCCCAAGTGCGAGCTACTTACAAGCTCATTTTCTGGATCGTGGCCGCGCTGGTCCTGGTCTCGCTCGGATTTCCCTACGTCATGCCATTTTTCTATTAATCACAGGAGTTCATCATGAAAAAACTGTTTGCCGCCCTCGCCCTCGCTGCCGTTGTTGCCCCCGTGTGGGCCGCCACCCAGACCGTCACGCTGTCCGTGCCTGGCATGACCTGCGCCTCTTGCCCGATCACTGTCAAGCACGCGCTTTCCAAGGTTGAGGGCGTGAGCAAGACCGACGTAAGTTTCGACAAGCGCCAGGCCGTCGTCACCTTCGACGATGCCAAGACCAACGTCCAGAAGTTGACCAAGGCGACCGAGGACGCGGGCTATCCGTCCAGCCTCAAACGCTGATCCGTTAACCGAACTCGGGAGCGACACATGGGACTCATCACGCGCATCGCTGGCAAAACCGGCGCGCTCGGCAGCGTCGTTTCCGCGATGGGCTGCGCCGCCTGTTTTCCTGCCATCGCCAGCTTTGGCGCGGCCATCGGACTGGGCTTCTTGAGCCAGTACGAGGGGCTATTCATTGGCATCCTGCTGCCGATGTTCGCCGGCATCGCGTTACTCGCCAATGCTATCGCTTGGCTCAATCATCGACAGTGGCGACGCACGGCGCTCGGCACGATAGGCCCGATCTTGGTGCTGGCAGCGGTGTTTTTAATGCGGGCTTACGGCTGGCAGAGCGGTGGACTGCTCTATGTCGGCCTGGCCTTGATGGTTGGGGTGTCGGTCTGGGATTTCATCTCGCCAGCACATCGCCGCTGCGGGCCGGACAGCTGTGAATTGCCAGAACAACGTGGCTGACGGCAACAGCCGTAGCCACCACAGAAAAGGAAAAATACATGACCACCCTGAAAATCACCGGGATGACCTGCGACTCGTGCGCGGCTCACGTCAAGGAAGCCTTGGAGAAAGTGCCCGGCGTGCAATCGGCGCTGGTGTCCTATCCGAAGGGCACAGCGCAACTCGCCATTGAGGCGGGCACGTCATCGGATGCGCTGACTACCGCCGTGGCCGGACTGGGCTACGAGGCAACGCTTGCCGATGCGCCACCGACGGACAACCGCGCCGGCCTGCTCGACAAGATGCGCGGCTGGATAGGGGCCGCTGATAAGCCCAGTGGCAACGAACGCCCGTTGCAGGTCGTCGTCATTGGTAGCGGTGGAGCCGCGATGGCGGCAGCACTGAAGGCCGTCGAGCAAGGCGCGCAGGTCACGCTGATTGAGCGCGGCACCATCGGCGGCACCTGCGTCAACGTCGGTTGTGTGCCGTCCAAGATCATGATCCGCGCCGCCCACATCGCCCATCTGCGCCGGGAAAGCCCATTCGACGGCGGCATGCCACCCACACCGCCGACGATCTTGCGCGAGCGGCTGCTGGCCCAGCAGCAGGCCCGTGTCGAAGAACTCCGTCATGCTAAGTACGAAGGCATCCTGGACGGCAATTCAGCCATCACCGTTCTGCACGGTGAAGCGCGTTTCAAGGACGACCAGAGCCTTATCGTTAGTTTGAACGAGGGTGGCGAGCGCGTCGTGATGTTCGACCGCTGCCTGGTCGCCACGGGTGCCAGCCCGGCGGTCCCGCCGATTCCGGGCTTGAAAGAGTCACCCTACTGGACTTCCACCGAGGCCCTGGCGAGCGACACCATTCCCGAACGCCTTGCCGTAATCGGCTCGTCGGTGGTGGCGCTGGAGCTGGCGCAAGCCTTTGCCCGGCTGGGCAGCAAGGTCACGGCCCTGGCGCGCAATACCTTGTTCTTCCGTGAAGACCCGGCCATCGGCGAGGCGGTGACAGCCGCTTTCCGTGCCGAGGGCATCGAGGTGCTGGAGCACACGCAAGCCAGCCAGGTCGCCCATATGGACGGTGAATTCGTGCTGACCACCACGCACGGTGAATTGCGCGCCGACAAGCTGCTGGTCGCCACCGGCCGGACACCGAACACGCGCAGCCTGGCATTGGAAGCGGCGGGGGTAGCCGTCAATGCGCAGGGGGCCATCGTCATCGACAAGGGCATGCGCACCAGTAGCCCGAACATCTACGCGGCCGGCGACTGCACCGACCAGCCGCAGTTCGTCTATGTGGCGGCAGCGGCCGGCACTCGTGCGGCGATCAACATGACTGGCGGCGATGCGGCCCTGGACCTGACCGCAATGCCGGCCGTGGTGTTCACCGACCCGCAGGTCGCCACCGTGGGCTACAGCGAGGCGGAAGCACATCACGACGGGATCGAGACCGACAGTCGCCTGCTAACACTGGATAACGTGCCGCGTGCGCTTGCCAACTTCGACACACGCGGCTTCATCAAGCTGGTCATCGAGGAAGGTAGCGGACGGCTCATCGGCGTGCAAGCGGTGGCCCCGGAAGCGGGTGAACTGATCCAGACGGCGGTGCTCGCCATTCGCAACCGTATGACCGTGCAGGAACTGGCCGACCAATTGTTCCCCTACCTGACCATGGTCGAAGGGCTGAAGCTCGCGGCGCAGACCTTCAGCAAGGACGTGAAGCAGCTTTCGTGCTGCGCCGGATGAGGAAAAGGAGGTGTTCAATGAGCGCCTACACAGTGTCCCGGCTGGCCCTTGATGCCGGGGTGAGCGTGCATATCGTGCGCGACTACCTGCTGCGCGGATTGCTACGGCCGGTCGCGTACACCACGGGCGGCTACGGCTTGTTCGATGACACCGCGTTGCAACGGCTGCGCTTTGTACGGGCTGCCTTCGAAGCGGGTATCGGCCTGGACGCACTGGCGCGGCTGTGCCGGGCGCTGGATGCTGCGGACGGTGACGGTGCGTCTGCGCAGCTTGCCGTGTTGCGGCAACTCGTCGAGCGTCGGCGCGAGGCCCTGGCCAGCCTCGAAATGCAACTGGCCGCCATGCCAACCGAACCGGCACAGCACGCGGAGAGTCTGCCATGAACAGCCCAGAGCACTTGCCGTCTGAGACGCACAAACCGATCACCGGCTACTTGTGGGGCGCGCTGGCCGTGCTCACCTGTCCCTGCCATTTGCCGATTCTCGCCATTGTGCTAGCCGGCACGACGGCCGGCGCGTTCATCGGGGAGCACTGGGGTATTGCAGCCCTCACGCTGACCGGCTTGTTTGTCCTGTCTGTGACGCGGCTGCTGCGGGCCTTCAAGGGAAGATCATGACCGCTTCCCAGCCAGCCGAGAGTGGGCAGCTTTGAGCTTCGCTACCAATCTGGAGGAGTACCACCATGAACGCAAACGCCCCGAACACTGCCAGTTGCACCACCTGCTGCGTATGCTGCAAAGAAATTCCGCTCGATGCCGCCTTCACCCCGGAAGGCGCGGAATACGTCGAACATTTCTGCGGGCTGGATTGCTATGAACGCTTCCAGGCACGCGCCAAGGCCGCGACAGAATCTGACATTGCGCCTGTCCCTGGCGGTTCGCAGCCGTCAGATTGAGGCATACCCTAACTTGATGTCAGATGCCATGTGCAAACGATGTCAGAATAGAGTTAAATTTCCTATTGATTGACATATTCCGTCAAAGGTAATAGATTTCATCCTGACACTTTTGCCTTTGGAGGCATCTTGCAAGGTCAACGCATCGGCTATGTCCGCGTCAGCAGCTTCGACCAGAACCCGGAACGGCAATTGGAGGGTGTTCAGGTGGCGCGGGTGTTCACCGACAAGGCTTCTGGCAAGGACACCCAGCGTCCCGAGCTGGAAAGGCTGCTGGCCTTCGTCCGCGAGGGCGACACCGTGGTGGTGCATAGCATGGACAGGCTGGCACGCAACCTTGATGACCTGCGCCGCATCGTCCAAGGGCTGACACAACGGGGCGTGCGCATGGAGTTCGTCAAAGAAGGGCTGAAGTTCACCGGCGAGGACTCACCGATGGCCAATCTGATGCTGTCGGTCATGGGAGCCTTCGCTGAGTTCGAGCGCGCCCTGATCCGCGAACGTCAGCGCGAGGGAATCGTGCTGGCCAAGCAGCGCGGTGCCTACCGGGGACGAAAGAAATCGCTGAACAGCGAACAAATTGCCGAGTTGAAACGGCGAGTTGCGGCAGGCGACCAAAAAACCTTGGTGGCCCGTGACTTCGGCATCAGCCGCGAAACCTTGTACCAGTACCTGCGGGAAGACTGACCATGCCACGCCGCTCAATCCTGTCCGCCACCGAGCGCGAAAGCCTGCTGGCACTGCCAGATGCCAAAGACGAACTGATACGGCACTACACGTTCAACGAAACCGACCTGTCGGTGATCCGTCAGCGTCGCGGCGCCGCGAATCGATTGGGCTTCGCTGTGCAGCTTTGCTACTTGCGATTCCCTGGCACCTTTTTGGGCGTCGATGAGCCTCCGTTTCCGCCCCTGTTGCGCATGGTGGCCGCGCAACTCAAGATGCCAGTGGAAAGTTGGAGCGAGTACGGCCAGCGCGAACAGACACGGCGGGAGCACTTGGTCGAGCTGCAAACGGTTTTTGGGTTCAAGCCCTTCACCATGAGCCACTATCGGCAAGCCGTGCATACATTGACCGAGCTGGCCTTGCAGACCGACAAAGGCATCGTGCTGGCGAGCGCACTTGTCGAGAATCTGCGGCGGCAGAGCATTATCCTGCCCGCCATGAATGCCATCGAGCGCGCAAGCGCCGAGGCCATCACCCGTGCCAACCGACGCATTTACGCGGCGCTGACCGATTCTTTGTTATCACCCCACCGTCAGCGCCTGGACGAACTTCTCAAGCGCAAGGACGGCAGTAAAGTGACGTGGCTGGCATGGCTGCGCCAGTCGCCTGCCAAACCGAACTCTCGCCACATGCTCGAACATATTGAGCGCCTGAAATCCTGGCAAGCACTTGATCTGCCCGCAGGCATCGAGCGGCAGGTTCACCAGAACCGCCTGCTCAAAATCGCTCGTGAAGGTGGCCAGATGACGCCTGCTGATCTGGCAAAGTTCGAGGTGCAACGACGCTATGCCACGCTGGTAGCGCTGGCCATCGAAGGCATGGCCACCGTCACCGATGAAATCATCGACCTTCACGATCGCATCATCGGCAAGCTGTTCAACGCGGCCAAGAACAAGCATCAGCAGCAGTTCCAGGCTTCCGGCAAGGCGATCAACGACAAGGTGCGGATGTATGGGCGCATCTGTCAAGCGTTGATTGAGGCCAAGCAAAGCGGCAGCGATCCGTTCGCCGCCATCGAGGCCGTTATGCCCTGGGACACCTTCGCCGCCAGCGTCACCGAAGCGCAAACATTGGCGCGGCCTGCCGACTTTGATTTCCTGCACCACATCGGTGAAAGCTATGCCACGCTACGCCGCTACGCGCCGCAGTTCCTGGGCGTGCTCAAATTGCGGGCTGCGCCCGCCGCCAAGGGTGTACTCGATGCCATCGACATGCTGCGCGGCATGAACAGCGACAGCGCGCGCAAGGTGCCCGCCGATGCGCCAACCGCATTCATCAAGCCGCGCTGGGCAAAGCTGGTTCTGACCGACGACGGCATCGACCGGCGTTACTACGAGTTATGCGCCCTGTCGGAGCTGAAGAACGCGCTGCGCTCCGGTGATGTCTGGGTGCAGGGTTCTCGCCAGTTCAAGGACTTCGACGAATACCTGGTGCCGGTCGAGAAGTTCGCCACTTTGAAGCTGGCCAGCGAATTGCCGCTGGCAGTGGCCACCGACTGCGACCAATACCTGCATGACCGGTTGGAATTGTTGGAGGCGCAACTCGCCACAGTCAACCGCATGGCTGCGGCCAACGACTTACCGGATGCCATCATCACCACCGCGTCAGGCCTGAAGATCACGCCGCTGGACGCGGCAGTACCAGACGCCGCGCAAGCCATGATCGACCAGACAGCTATGCTGCTGCCGCACCTCAAAATCACCGAGTTGCTGATGGAGGTCGATGAATGGACGGGCTTCACCCGCCACTTCACACACCTGAAGACCAGCGACACGGCCAAGGACAAAACCTTGCTGTTGACGACGATCCTGGCCGACGCGATCAACCTGGGTCTGACCAAAATGGCCGAGTCCTGCCCTGGCACCACCTACGCCAAGCTGTCTTGGCTGCAAGCCTGGCACATCCGCGATGAAACCTATTCGACGGCGCTGGCCGAGCTGGTGAATGCGCAGTTTCGGCAACCCTTCGCCGGCAACTGGGGTGACGGCACCACGTCATCGTCGGACGGCCAGAACTTCAGAACCGGCAGCAAAGCAGAAAGCACTGGTCATATCAACCCGAAGTATGGAAGCAGTCCAGGACGGACTTTCTACACCCATATCTCCGACCAGTACGCGCCCTTCAGTGCCAAGGTGGTCAACGTGGGCATTCGTGATTCAACTTACGTGCTTGATGGCCTGCTGTACCACGAGTCGGACTTGCGCATCGAGGAACACTACACCGACACGGCAGGCTTCACCGATCACGTGTTTGGCTTGATGCATTTGCTGGGATTTCGCTTCGCGCCGCGTATCCGTGACTTGGGCGAAACCAAGCTATTCATCCCCAAGGGCGATGCCGCCTATGACGCGCTCAAGCCGATGATTAGCAGCGACAGGCTGAACATCAAGCAAATACGCGCCCATTGGGATGAAATTCTGCGGCTGGCCACCTCCATCAAGCAAGGCACGGTAACGGCTTCGCTGATGCTGCGCAAACTCGGCAGCTACCCGCGCCAGAACGGCTTGGCCGTGGCGTTGCGCGAGCTGGGGCGCATCGAGCGCACGCTGTTCATTTTGGATTGGCTGCAAAGCGTGGAGCTGCGCCGCCGCGTCCATGCGGGGCTGAATAAGGGCGAGGCGCGCAACGCGCTGGCCAGGGCGGTCTTCTTCTACCGATTGGGTGAAATCCGCGACCGCAGTTTTGAGCAGCAGCGCTACCGGGCCAGCGGCCTCAATCTGGTGACGGCGGCCATCGTGTTGTGGAACACGGTATATCTGGAGCGTGCCACCAGTGCTTTGCGTGGCAACGGCACGGCGCTGGACGACACATTGTTGCAATATCTGTCGCCGCTGGGGTGGGAGCACATCAACCTGACCGGCGATTACCTATGGCGCAGCAGCGCCAAGGTCGGTGCGGGGAAGTTTAGGCCATTGCGACCGCTGCCACCGGCTTAGCGTGCTTTATTTAATGAGATGGTCACTCCCTCCTTCCCGGTACTATGCTGAGGACAGGCTTTCATTCGGAGAACTATCATGGAAAACATTGCGCTCATTGGTATCGATCTGGGTAAAAACTCTTTCCATATTCATTGCCAGGATCGTCGCGGGAAGGCTGTTTACCGTAAAAAATTTACCCGGCCAAAGTTGATCGAATTTTTGGCGACATGCCCCGCTACAACCATCGCAATGGAAGCCTGTGGCGGTTCTCACTTTATGGCACGCAAGTTGGAAGAGTTGGGGCATTCCCCAAAGCTGATATCACCACAATTTGTCCGCCCGTTCGTTAAAAGCAATAAAAACGACTTTGTCGACGCCGAAGCTATTTGTGAAGCTGCATCGCGTCCGTCTATGCGTTTTGTGCAGCCCAGAACGGAATCTCAGCAGGCAATGCGGGCTCTGCATCGTGTCCGTGAATCCCTGGTTCAGGATAAGGTAAAAACAACCAATCAAATGCATGCTTTTCTGCTGGAATTTGGCATTAGCGTTCCCCGAGGAGCTGCCGTTATTAGCCGACTGAGTACCATTCTTGAGGATAATAGTTTGCCTCTTTACCTCAGCCAGTTATTGCTGAAATTACAACAGCATTATCACTATCTTGTTGAGCAGATTAAAGATTTGGAATCCCAGTTGAAACGAAAGTTGGACGAAGATGAGGTTGGACAGCGCTTGCTGAGCATTCCCTGCGTCGGAACACTGACAGCGAGTACTATTTCAACTGAGATTGGCGACGGGAAGCAGTACGCCAGCAGCCGTGACTTTGCGGCGGCAACAGGGCTTGTACCTCGGCAGTACAGCACGGGAGGTAGGACGACATTGCTGGGAATTAGTAAGCGAGGTAATAAAAAGATCCGAACTTTGTTGGTTCAATGTGCCAGGGTATTCATACAAAAACTGGAACACCAGTCTGGCAAATTGGCCGATTGGGTCAGGGATTTACTGTGCCGGAAAAGCAACTTTGTCGTCACTTGTGCTCTGGCAAACAAGCTGGCCAGAATAGCCTGGGCCCTAACGGCACGACAGCAAACTTATGTAGCATAACGGCAGAAATACACCGGTTTAAAGAATTACTGATCTGGTTTTGCGAATACTGATATTGATGATACTAACGGCCCACCGGCCTGTTGAGGAACCTGTAAAACGGAAAGGCTCATTGAAGCCGTATATTTTCTGGAGGTTCATCAGGCGCGGAACTCATCAAGGCGCGGGAATAAAATCCCATTCAGACGCCGGATAGATTCAAGCAAGCCAACTTGTCGTCAAAATCGGTGTTGCAAAAACGGGAGTGACCATAGATTCCGTTTTCTGAGACGACCCCGGCAACGCCAGCAGGCTTTCGCGCTCGGCGGCGGAGAGGATCGAACGGCGGGGCATGCGGTTTCCTTCTTCTTGAAAACGTAGGTTTGTGACAAGCCCGCCAAGGCAACCGGCGCGGCACGGGAATCAAGGCATTGCGATTCTCGAAAATAGTTCTTGAAATTCTATTCTTGATTGCATATCATCTCAACGAGTTTCGATAAGAAAGGATGCGCATGCGACCGTCTGTTGTGCTTGACATGAAGCGAAGCGCAGTGCGTGAAGCGGTAGGCCGCTTTCGCGCCGCGAACCCGCGCGTCTTCGGCTCGGTGCTGCATGGCACCGACCGGGATGGCAGCGACCTCGACCTGTTGGTCGATGCGCTGCCCGGTGCCACGTTGTTGGACTTGGGCGATTTGGAAGAAGAACTGAAATCGCTGCTCGGCGTTGACGTCGATCTGCTGACTCCCGGCGACCTGCCGCCGAAGTTCCGGGCCAAGGTGCTCGCGGAGGCGCAACCGATATGAGCGAGAACCGCCTGCCCGATTACCTCGACCACATTCAGCAGGCCGCAACCGATGCGCGCAGCTTCGTGGAAGGGATGGCCAAGGACGACTTCTTGGCCGACAAGCGCACCCAGCAGGCCGTCATCATGAGCCTGATCGTCATCGGCGAGGCGGCCACAAAGGTGATGGATGGCTACGTCGAGTTCACCCAGGCGCATGCCGACGTGCCGTGGCGCAGCATGCGCAATATGCGTAATCGCATGGCTCACGGCTATTTCGACATCAACCTCGATGTGGTGTGGGAGACGGTACAGGAATGGCTGCCGGCGTTGCTCCAGCAATTGCCCGCCGTGCGTCAGGATGCCGACGATGAAGACCGTAACGACAACTGTGAAAGAGGGATCTCCGATGACTGTTGAATCGAGAATATTTTCTGTAGCCGAGTATGTTCAGCCGTCCGAAGGCGAGCCTATTCGTTCCGTTGTGCTTGAAACCCGAGACTCAATTATCGTGGTTTGGCATGTCCATCCCGGGCAGGAAATTGCGGCTCACATTCATCCTCACGGCCAAGACACGTGGACTGTTTTGTCGGGAATGGCTGATTACTTTCAGGGCAATGGGATTGTTCGTGCCCTCAGGGAAGGTGAGATAGCCGTGGCAAGACCGGGCCAAGTGCACGGGGCGCGAAATACAGGTACCGAGCCATTTGTGTTAGTCTCGGTTGTGGCATCAGCCAATGCCGGTTTCGTATTGGCTGAGCGATAGAGCCCAATCTCTGGAGTTGGTCCAATGAGCGGTCGGGGAGATAGGTAACAGACATGCAGCGGACACGGCTGCTAAACCAGGTCGCAAACCTCCTTGCGTCGCAGCGTGCCGCGAGCGACGCGATCAATCGAATGGGGTCGGCATGAGACTGAACACCATCCAGTTCCCGACCGCGTAGCCGCCTGTCCTGCCGATCAGGTCTTGACCATCGACGCCTGGGATCAGTCCTGAATGTTCTTGGAGACCACTACGTTATGAGCCGCAGCCGCCGCAAAACACCCATCGTCGGGCACACGACCTGCGGCAGCGAGCGCGAGGACAAGAAGCTCTGGCATCAGCGCTGGCGCACCCGTGAGCGCACGGCGCTGACCAGCGCGTCGCCCGAAGCCCTGAGCGCCCATCTGCCCCTGCTGGAAAACCAGGCCAGCAGCGTCTGGTCGATGGGCAAGGATGGCCGCTCCTACTGGCCCGTCAAGCGCCAGGCCGCCACGGCGGATCGCATCGCCAATCACAAGGGACGCAACCCGCAAGAACGCGCCTCCCTGAAAAAGCGCCTGCTTACACTGTGATTCCTTCAAAATATCTCAACGAAATTTCCCGACACCTGTTTAAGCTATCTTGCTGATATTTCTGTTTTTCGATTTTTGCCGGCGCGATGCCGGCGACGTTGGCCAGCTGCCCCGGGCGCGATACTGAGATCAGTTTCTTTGAACAAAAAAACCGCCTTTTGGCGGTCAGTATTCAGTAGCTGGAACGGTAGTCTCTCCCCCGATTCCAGCGGTCTTGCCAGTGTTCGAGGAATGATTCAGCGAGCTTAGGCATGTTCCAGATCACCACCGCATTCTCCGAGTTTTTCGTTTCGGCCGCTTTGGTGAAATTAAAGCTGCCAGTTTCAACGGTCACATTATCCACGATGATCACCTTGTCATGCTGGATAGGGAAATCACTGTCAGTACGCAAAGGGATGCCGCTGTTCGCTATGTAGTTCATGGCCGCAATGCTGGCGCGCCCCGTATTGCCCCTTTCATCAATTACGATTTTCACATCAACTCCCCGTTTTTTGGCTGCTACCAGTGCTTTCATAATATCCGGGGCGGTAAAAGAATAAGCCATCATCCGTATCGAGGTTTTTGCGGAGTCAATGGCGCTCAGGACGAGAACGCGGGCGCTTCCTTCAGGCGAGTAGCCAACCTGAACGGATGGTTCCACCGCAAAGGCGGGCAGGGCGGCTGTCGTAAATGCTGCGGCCAGAAGCCAGGTTGCTAAGTTTTTCATTACAGGCTCCCGTTCACACACTGCATTTTATATTCAGGGTCAAAATAAATTTCTTTGATTTTCCGCTTTTCCATATGCACCACAACGTCAATGGTGGAGTAGAGCATTCGCATAATATCGCTCATATCGAGCATACGGCCGATAGGGGTCGCCTTGATAAGCAGCCCAATACGGTTAAAGGCATCGCGCGCAGAGTTAGCGTGCGTTGACATAACACCGCCTGGATGGCCGGTATTAAGTGCTTTAAGATAATCCCACGCAGCATCATCCCTAAGCTCAGTCATGATGATACGGCCCGGTGTCAGACGCATACAGGCTCGCAGGGCATCAGTGGCGCTGACGCGGCCGATCTTTCCTGCATCGCCGTACATCATATAAACGGCTTCTACAACGTGATCGACCGTGACTTCGTGAACGTCCTCTAAAATAATTACACGCTCGTCTTTATGTAGCGATTTTAACAGCGCGCGCGTGAGTACCGTTTTCCCCGACCCGGTTTCACCGCAGATCACGATAGTGCGTTTCTTCTCAACGGCGGTTTGCAGGAATGCGGGCCATTTTTCGCTGCTGTGCAGCTCTTTAAGGAAAAAATCATCATCCGTTAGGCTTTGCTTGCTGCCGGTAATCTTCCGGCAGTCACTGAAAATCCCCTCGCGGGTCAGCTGCTCCAGATTTTTATCGGCCGCCAAATCCTTACGAAACGCTACGGCCGTTGTACCGTCAATCACCGCAGGGGGCAGACAGATAACGCCCCTGATCCCGCCAGGCAGGATCACGTCATTAATGGCCTGCATGGTCAGCTTGTTGCTGCTCACCAACGATTTAGCAAGGTTCCTAATAAAATCTGCCGTAATTGCCGCGTTCTGCACAACCCTGCGGCCGCTGAACGTATCACAGATAACTTCCTGAAAGCAGTTAATGCGAATTTCAAAAACAGTAGGATCTTCTAAATACTCGCGCAGTGGGCCAAGTTGATAGAAAGCTGCATCAGTCATGATTACTCCTGAAGAAAAGCGGGCGCTAAGCGCCCACTTTTTTAGTTGTCTGCGAGCGTATAAACGCCGCTGAAATCGAGGTCGCGGGCAACAAAAATGCTCACCGCATCACCCTGCTGATCGTAGAGGGTAGGGGGGATAGACATGTAAGAGCGGAGTGCTTAGACGCCAGCTGCTCACCGCTGTTTTCTGTACTGTTGTACTGAATGTTATTACTCTGCGTCTGGTTAACCAGCGCCGTTAAGGTGTCAGAGAACAACGAAATCATGATCGCACCACGCAGACGCTCCCACATATGGGTATCCACCTGGCCCGGAATCCCCGCGCTGCCGAGTGAGTTCGTTCCGGCACTGTCAATATTAACGATTGTTCCGTCCTGGTCATTGCGGATACGCTCCCAGAGAACAAACACGCGCGCCTGGCCGTCTTTGATACCACCGGTAATCTGCCCGTCAACCCATGAGCCTTTATCAATCAGCCTAACGAGTCCATCAGCTGAGTAAACGTCCTGTGAAACCCGGCAGGAAACCTGACCCGGAACAGTGGTATCCAGCTCGGTGCCGGTACCACAGGGGATCATTTTGCCTTTCGGAACAGTCAGGCTGGGATTAGCCATGACTCCAGCGCGGCTAGCCTTCAGCCTTGCAGGAGTCAGGTTTTTAGCGAGTGCTGAACTACCTTCGCTTGTTTCGTTGTCCTGGGGCTGCACTCCGGGACTATTGCTTGTAGCCGCCTGATTAGTCTGGGCCAGCTCGCCGCCCAGACGACGCTGCATAGCCAGTTCTTCAGGCGAAGGTTCTTTACGCTTATTAGAGGTACGCGCGCCGGTATTGCTGCTGCCCGCATCTGCATCTGCCTGTGCGGCAGCCTGCACAGCACGGGCATCAGTGGCGCTATTCTGCGCAGTTGCAGGTTTATTAACATCAGGATCGCTGTTAAAGCTGTAGTTTGGCAGTGTATTGGCCTGTTGCGCTTTACCACCGTCTTTATCAGCTTCAGCTTTAGCCGGGGCGCGAATTTTACCCATGACCGTAATCCCGATGAATACCAAAGCAAGCAGCGCCATCAGTATGACAAAGGCTTTCATACCAGGAGCCGAACGGCGGTTACTGCCATTAAATCCGCCACGCTCGCTTTCAAATTCACCGTCTCCGGTGTTTTCATCGAGTTCCTGATCTACATCGACACTTTTACGGGCCATCAGTTATCCTCCCCAATTTGAACCCTGCGCACATCCGGGGAAGCCGTACCGGTTGCTACCGCACCGGCGCCCGGCGCGAAATTATTATTACGAACGCCAACGACTTTATCGCCCAGACGAATACGCCACTCTTTAGCGACGGTTTCCACCTCGATGATGTTGCGGTTCTCACCCACAACATGAGAGTTAGGCAGCGTTTCTTTGCCACTGGCCGAGATCATGTAGACCTGCGGTAACTCCGCATTGGCCGGAAACTCAAACCGGGTAAAGCGGTAGTTATCCCAGACGTGAACCGGCTGGATGCTGCGCATTTCAGGCTGTTCGCTCATTACGTACTGATAGTTCTTCGCCCCCGCAAAAGCCGTCTGCTTCAGCTTCTGCGTAATGCGTTTTTTATCAGCCGCGCTTTTGGCTTTTTCCTGCTGCTCAAACGGATATTCAGGCACTGTTGCAAATAGTCGGTGGTGATAAACTTATCATCCCTTTTTGCTGATGGAGCTGCACATGAACCCATTCAAAGGCCGGCATTTTCAGCGTGACATCATTCTGTGGGCCGTACGCTGGTACTGCAAATACGGCATCAGTTACCGTGAGCTGCAGGAGATGCTGGCTGAACGCGGAGTGAATGTCGATCACTCCACGATTTACCGCTGGGTTCAGCGTTATGCGCCTGAAATGGAAAAACGGCTGCGCTGGTACTGGCGTAACCCTTCCGATCTTTGCCCGTGGCACATGGATGAAACCTACGTGAAGGTCAATGGCCGCTGGGCGTATCTGTACCGGGCCGTCGACAGCCGGGGCCGCACTGTCGATTTTTATCTCTCCTCCCGTCGTAACAGCAAAGCTGCATACCGGTTTCTGGGTAAAATCCTCAACAACGTGAAGAAGTGGCAGATCCCGCGATTCATCAACACGGATAAAGCGCCCGCCTATGGTCGCGCGCTTGCTCTGCTCAAACGCGAAGGCCGGTGCCCGTCTGACGTTGAACACCGACAGATTAAGTACCGGAACAACGTGATTGAATGCGATCATGGCAAACTGAAACGGATAATCGGCGCCACGCTGGGATTTAAATCCATGAAGACGGCTTACGCCACCATCAAAGGTATTGAGGTGATGCGTGCACTACGCAAAGGCCAGGCCTCAGCATTTTATTATGGTGATCCCCTGGGCGAAATGCGCCTGGTAAGCAGAGTTTTTGAAATGTAAGGCCTTTGAATAAGACAAAAGGCTGCCTCATCGCTAACTTTGCAACAGTGCCGGGCGTGATTATGCAAGGGCTGTTTCGAAACCCGATGGCCGACCCCGGCCTGCTTGGCGTCAGCAGCGGTTCTGCGCTAATGGTTGGTGTGGCGATCGTGTTTCCCATTTCGCTCCCTGCGGTTTTCCTGCTGTATGAACAGATGATTTTCGCCGTGGCGGGCAGTCTGGTGGTTTGCGCGGTGATTTTTCTGATAAGCCTGCGTCACACGCACGGCGGAATGATGCAACTCTTGCTGGCGGGGATTGCCATCAACGCTCTGTGCGGGGCGGCGATTGGTGTGCTGAGCTACGTGGGGGACGAACAACAGCTACGACAACTCACGCTATGGATGATGGGTAGCCTGGGGCAAGCACAATGGCCAACGCTGTGGGTCGCGGCGTCATTTGCCCTTCCGGCGATGGTTGCCACCGGTTGGTTGGCGAACACTCTGAACCTTCTCCAGCTTGGCGATGAAGAAGCGCATTATCTCGGGGTCAACGTTAAACGTAAACGCCAGCAACTCTTACTACTAAGCTCATTATTAGTGGGTGCGGCGGTGTCAGTGAGCGGTGTTATCGGCTTTATCGGCCTCGTAATTCCACACCTGATTCGCATGACCATCGGCGCCGATCACCGCTGGCTACTACCCTGTTCAACGCTTGCCGGTGCCTGTCTCTTACTAGTGGCTGATACGCTGGCACGCACGCTCGTCCAGCCTGCTGAAATGCCGGTGGGCCTGTTAACCAGCCTGATTGGCGGCCCGTACTTTTTATGGTTGATCCTGCGTACCCGGAGAGCATTATGATTAACGCCCAGAATCTGACCTTCAGTATTAACGGGCGTCGCCTGACCAACAATGTCTCGCTGGCGCTGCCCGGCGGTGAAATTGTGGCGATACTCGGGCCAAACGGCGCGGGGAAATCAACGCTACTGCGCCAGTTAACCGGTTATCTCCAGCCTGATAGTGGCCACTGTTCACTGTTTGGCCGCCCTTTAAATGACTGGCCAACGGCAGCGCTGGCAACGACGCGCGCGGTGATGCGCCAAAACTGTCATATGGCCTTTCCTTTTAGTGTGATGGAGGTGGTTCGTATGGGCCGCCACCCGCATCGCACCCGTAATCCACGCGATGAAACCGAACACATTATGGCGCTGTGCGGCTGTAGCGAACTGGCTTCCCGTGATTATCGCCACCTCTCAGGCGGCGAGCAGCAGCGGGTACAGTTGGCTCGGTTATTGGTCCAGCTCTGGGAGCCGGAGCCGTCACCGAAGTGGTTATTTCTCGATGAGCCTACCTCGGCGCTTGATATTCACCACCAGCAGCATCTTTTTCGCCTGCTGCGCCAACTGGTGCAAGAGCGGCAGTTTAGCGTCTGCTGCGTACTGCATGATCTCAATCTGGCGGCGCGTTATGCAGACCGTATCATTTTGCTGCAAAAAGGCCAGGTAGTGGATAACGGCAGCCCGCGGGAGGTTCTGACAGAATCCGCACTGAGGAACCTCTACCAGGCTGAAATCAGCGTCGCTCACACGTCAGAGTATACGCCGTTAATCATGCTGGACAGATAATCCCGAATGAACCTTCAGGAACACAATGATTCAATTACAGTTTATTCCTAGAGCCTCATCAGAATGTCTGTGTCATGCTCTCTCATGCTCACTAACTGATGAGGATTTATGATGAAAACAACAACAATCGCACTCTCCGCTCTTCTGCTGGCTTCTCCTGTTTTTGCCGCGACCACACACGCTACAGATGAAACGGTTGCTGCCGCACAGGCCAATGCCAATACGGCAAAAGAGAAATTGCATCAGGCCCAAAACCAGGGTGAAGAACTGAAGCTGAAGTCTAAGCACGCAGCGGAAGGCAAAAGTGACAGCGTAGGCAGCCAGGTCAGCGAAGGCGCGCAGAGAAACTGGAATAAAGCCAAAGAGGGAACCGAAAAAGGGTGGGATGCCACCAAAGAAGGAACCCAGAAAGGCTGGAATAAAACCAAAGAGACCTCCCAAAAAGGGTGGGATGCCACTAAAAAAGGCGCTCAGGAAGGCTGGGATAAAACCAAGGCCGGTGCTGAGTCACTTGAGAAGAAAGCCAGCGAATAATTCGTTTATTTTCAATGAAAAAGCCGGATGGAAACATCCGGCTTTTTTTTATCTTTAGCGCCCCCGCCACCCCTTTTCATCCTCTCCCCCTACCACCGCGCTATATATTGACATATACAGCGATTACTCTCATGATAATCATCACACAAATAATAATAGCTGTTCCCCTCATGCGTAGATGGTAGCTCCGTTACCACCAGTCTTTCTGTTAACAAATTGAATTTAAATATGTTTAATCATAAAAAAATACCTTTAGCCACGGGGTTGCTTGCCTTTTCGTGTCTGGCCATCAGCAAAGCAGGCTATGCTGACGACACCATGGTCGTTTCCGCCAACCCAACTGCCGACAGCAGCTCACAGGAAACACCGGCGGCTGAAAAACAGGCCACCCTCGGCAATCTGGGTAAACGGGCATTGATTGACGTTCCCTGGTCGGTGCAAACCCTGTCTGCCCCGCTTATCAGTCAGCAGCAGCTGAAAAGCGTCAAAGATGTCTATCGCTATATGCCGTCGGTGCAAGGCGACGGCGTGCGTCCACAAACGCGCGGGATGCAGGGTAGCGTGGTACAAAACCAAATGATTGACGGTCTGAACGCCGTCTCCACCACCGAATACGCCGCTGAGCAGTTCCAGAGCGTAGAAGTGTTAAGCGGCCTGGCCGGTTCATTGTATGGGCCCGCAAATCCGGCCGGGATGTTTAACCTGGTCTCAAAACGCCCGACGGATACCCCGTTACATCGGCTTACCGTTGGCGGCAGTACCGGCAACGGTACGTTGACCGCGCTGGATTTTGGCGGCCCAATCGATGCAGGAGACCGAGTCAAATACCGCCTCAACCTACTCAACGATGAAGGCCACGGCTACACCAGTGGCAGCCATAAACGCCGCCAGTTGGCGAGTCTGGGGCTGGATT
The DNA here is from genome assembly GCF_034424175.1 of Kluyvera intermedia. Taxonomy (NCBI): domain Bacteria; kingdom Pseudomonadati; phylum Pseudomonadota; class Gammaproteobacteria; order Enterobacterales; family Enterobacteriaceae; genus Kluyvera; species Kluyvera intermedia. The sequence goes on along the minus strand of NZ_CP139986.1, from coordinate 1,179,565 downwards.
TCCAGCTCACCGATAAAACGGTGCTGGAGAGTAATTTCAGCTACTACCACTATTATGAAAAAGGGATGCCCGGATCGTTTGCGCTGGCAAAAGGCGTGCACTTCCCCTCTCCGCTTGACCCAACAAAATCGAAATATGGTCAGAGCTATGCCGGGAACGATGATGAAACCACTACGGCTAGCCTGCATCTGAAGCACGATTTCGACGGTAACTGGCTACTTGATGTTGGCGTGTTGCGCCAGATTGCCGACCGTGAATCCACAACGGTGACCAATACGCTGACCGATAACCACGGCAACTACACCACCACCACCGCTAACTCCGCCGCCAGCCGTTTTACCATCAATAGCTATATGGCAAACCTGACAGGCAGCGTCGATACCGGTTGGCTAAGCCACGATATCAGCGCTGGTGTCCGTGGCTTTGTATGGAAGAACTACAACCCGGTTAACGGCGGCACATTTACACTGGGTAAATCCTCGCTTGACGATAGTCCAGTTTATCCACGTCCGCCGTATCCTGATTTTAACACCCGCTATCAGTCCGCAACGACCACTCAGCATGCCTTCCTGCTGAGCGATACGCTGCATTTCAGCCCGCAATGGAGCCTGCTGCTGTCCGGAAGCGAAAACCTGTTTACCGTCAGCAATTACAACAAAACAGGCAAGCAGACCAGCGATAACAAAGACAGCGGCGCCAGCGGTTCCGCCAGTCTGATGTACAAGCCCGTCGACAACGTGACGCTGTATACGACCTGGGCCGACAGCATGCAGCAGGGCGATACCGCACCTGCGGGCGCGAGTAACGCAGGTCAGGTGCTCAACCCGTATCGCAGCCAGCAAATTGAGGTCGGCGCAAAATATGCGCCAATAAACGATTTGCTACTCTCCGCTGCCTTGTTCCAGGCAAAGCGTCCATTCGCTTATACCAACGAAGACGGTAACTTCGCTGAGGACGGAACCCAGAAAAATCGTGGGCTAGAGTTGATGGCGGACGGTCACGCTACCCGGAATTTACGTTTATTCGGTGGCGCCACCTGGCTTAATCCCCGTCTGCACGATACCGCTACTGCCAGTGCTAACGGTAAACAAGTGGTAGGTCTACCGCGCTTCACCGCCAGTATGTTGGCAGTCTATAGCATTGAACAACTGCCGGGGGTCGATGTGGATACCAACGTGCGCTACGTAGGTCGTCGCGCCACCGATAACGCCAATGACAGCTGGGTTGGCAGCTATACCACCGTAGATGTTGGCGGCAGTTATGCCACGCGGATCTCTAACACACCGGTGACCTTCCGACTGGATGTCACTAACCTGGCTAACTGCCACTACTGGACAAACGTGGTGCCGGGCGCGCTGACCGGTTATACCGGCGCGGGCAACGCCAGCGCTCAGCTTGGCGCGCCACGTCAGGCCCAGCTTTCCATGCAGATTGATTTTTAAGGAGCCAATATAATGAAGCGTCGCCATGCGTGGTTACTCTGCGCGTGGCTGGCCTTCCCCGCCCTGGCCACGCGCCAGGTGGTGGATGATGCTGGCCACACTGTCACCGTTCCCGACAAGGTTAATGCCATTGCCGACGGCTGGTTCGCGCACCATTCGGTACTCATGACGTTGGGGGCAGGAAGTCAAATTGTCGCCACCGTTAACCATCCCGAAAGTCAGCCATGGATGTTTAAAATTACGCCAACGCTACATCAAGCGTTGCAGGTTCGCGGCACCACCTTTAACCCCGAAAGCCTGCTGGCGAAGCGGGTGGATGTAGTCTTTACCTCAAAAGGTAACGATAAAGCCGAAGGCTATCGCCAGGCGGGGCTACCCACGCTTGAAATGGCCTTTACCGACTACCCATCACTGATGAAATCAGTGACCACCACCGCTGACGTTTTGGGAACAGCAGATGCGCGTGGACGCGCAAAAGCCTACAACCAGTATCTACAGTCGGTGCTGGATGATGTTCAGCGCAAAACGCAAAATCTGACCAGCACACAGCGTCCGCGCGTCCTGCATATTCAGTCATTGAAACCGCTAAAAGTTGATGGCTGCCATACGTTGATAGACACCTGGATTAAGCTCGCAGGCGGGGAAAATGCCGCGGTAGAGATCAAGGGAAACATGAAAGAGGTTTCACCGGAGCAGGTGCTCGCCTGGCAACCCGATATCATTATTCTCGGCGCACACAGCGGCACGCTGGCTGACTCCCCCTACGCTGAGCTGTTCTCAGGGCTTAAGGCGGTGAAAAACGGCATGGTGCTACAGAATCCAGCGGGCGTTTTCCCATGGGATCGTTACGGTACCGAAAGCGCATTGCAGATCCAGTGGGCCGCGAAAATGCTGCATCCGCAACGTTTCAAAGGCGTGGATATCGCCAAAATCACACAGGATTTTTACCAGCGATTTTTTGATTACTCACTGACGGTAGATGAAGCACAGCGTATTTTACACGCCCTGCCGCCGGCTGACTGATGGTGCCACGCGTTAACCCTGGGGGGTAAAATGGAGTAGACTGACGGGCAGCATAACTCGTCTGACACTCCGGGTGTCACGCCCTAAAAAGCGTGGCTCGCCCTAAAGGAATGATAAAATGACCGCCGAAAACGTCTCTCCTAAAGCGGCCCTTGCTCTCGTTGAGCAAGGCGCCACCTTAATTGATATTCGCGATGCCGATGAATACGCTCGCGAGCATATTCCAGCGGCCCGCTTGTTTCCGCTAAGTGCGATGGAACAGGGAGCGACGCTTCAGGCAACGGTCGATTCCGTCGTCATCTTTCACTGCCAGTCGGGAAACCGCACCCGCAACAATCTGTCGCGGCTGATTGCGGCCGCCGCGCCAGCGAAGATAAAAATTGTCGACGGTGGCATTGATGCCTGGCGACAGGCGGGACTGACAACCGTGAAGGATACCTCACAACCTCTACCCCTTATGCGTCAGGTACAGATTGCTGCTGGCGTGCTAATTTTACTGGGCGTCGTGCTTGGCTACAGCGTATCTAACGCGTTTTTCCTGTTAAGCGGGTTCGTGGGTGCCGGTTTGACCTTTGCGGGCATCACCGGTTTTTGCGGTATGGCGCGACTGCTTGCCATCATGCCGTGGAATCGACGCTAATGCTGCCAGCCATTTATCGACATCCCTGCTAAGGTATTAATGCACTGAATAACAAAGGAGCACGTAAATGTTTGCACCTGGCGATCTGGTTCAACCGAAAATGGGTGGGCCAAAATTGAAAGTCATTGAAGCACATGAAGATAGCATTGTGGCCGTGCAGGCTAGCGATGAACACGGTAAGCAGTACACGCTGAAAAACGTGGATGTTGCACCGTATCAGGAAGACGGTGATTTTGGCGTCTGCTGATTTCGCCCGGCGGTGGGCCAGACTCACCGCCCCTCAAAGTGAATGAATACCCATAAATAACGCATACTTTATAAATCGTTTAATTGGAATTTAATTCTAATTATCACGCACAAACCCGGTCAAAAAATCCAAATGTGATAAAAATCACAATAAAAAACGCCCCGCCAATCTTTCTCGAAAAAAACACCACAACACATCTTTTTTCACCAATCCGAACCAAAATCCAACTCAATGATTTATATAAAAAAATAAACGCATGAAAACAAAAATAGCGCGGCGAACATCATTCATTCACAAACAGAGTATTTTATTGACAAAAACGCATTAAATAAAAATCTTTCACTAGTTGTTTGTTTTAATCCAGATGGATAATCTATACACGTCAATTAAACCAACCCAAAACGCCAGAAAACACACTTACCTTTGTGTTAACCGTTCATTTTCGAGGAGCATACCGATGTTCTCTGCGCAGTCACGCCTGCGTCATGCGGCAGCAGACACTTTCGCCATGGTGGTCTACTGTTCCGTCGTGAACATGATGATTGAAATTTTTCTCTCAGGAATGACCTTTGAACAGTCACTTTCATCCCGTCTGGTCGCTATCCCAGTCAACATTATTATTGCCTGGCCATACGGTATCTATCGTGACTTCATCATGCGGCAAGCTGGGCGCATTAGCCCTGCAGGTTGGATGAAACGGTTAGCCGATCCCGTAGCCTATGTGACCTTCCAGTCTCCGGTATACGTGCTGATTCTGCTGAGCGTTGGGGCTGACTGGCACCAGATTGTGGCAGCAGTCAGTTCTAATGCGGTGATTTCACTGGTGATGGGGGCCGCTTACGGCTACTTCCTCGATTTTTGTCGCCGCCTGTTCCGTGTTGCACAGTACACGCAGGTAAAAGCCTGATCGAATTGAAATAAATGACTGGCCAGGCCAGTCATTTATTTATGCGTTCTCGCCAAATAGCCCATCTAAAAAACGCTCCAGCGCCAGCCTTGAACTGAAGCCGTGCGGAATTCCGTAATGCTGCTCAATCGGCCCACCAAGATACAGTGGGAATTGTTCATAGTGATCGCAGGCTTTTATGTCAGAAGCCGGGTCAGCATATTTAAAGCTGCGTTCTTTCAGGGCCGGGTGAATGATAAGCGCAGTACGCCCCATTCTTGCTTCGCGGTTAACGTAAACATAGTTTTCACCACGGCGATAGCCGTAGGCCTTCGCGGTTACCGCATCCATGGTAAAGCCCGCCTTTTCAAGAACGCGCGCCACCTCGTCAGGTCGTAAATACATATTTTATCCTCGTCATCTTTTACTGCATCGCCACCTTACCGTAATCAGTATTCGCCTCGCTTTCAGATAATTCCACAAACACATAAATTAACGGCAAATTATCCCGGATGTCCTACACTTAACGTTCCATCAAAATTCGTGGAGGCTATAATGTTTAAGTCACTAAATCGCAATGACGCTGATGACGAAGTTCAGGATATTCAGAGTGACGTCAGTCAATTAGCCGACAGCCTTGAGAATGTTCTAAAGAGCTGGGCCAGCGATAATAAAGATGAAGTAGAGACCGCACGTCGCAAAGCAAAAACATTGCTGAGTGAAACGCGCGCCCGCATAAACGGCCGCAGCCGTCTACATCAAAGCGTGCATGATGTCGCCGACACGGCAGACAGCTATATTCACGATAAACCGTGGCAAAGTGTGAGCGCTGCCGCGGCAGTGGGGATATTTGTTGGCATATTATTAGGATGCCGTCGATAATATAACCACAATGATGTAGATAATAAAAACGCGTCTGCCCCGGATTATGCCAATAATCCGGGGCTTTATTTTATGGCAGCCCTGAGTGCTGAAACCTGCGTATCCGCCATAGCTCGAGTCATGATATTGGTGAAGCTCATAATAAGCCCAGCCGGACCTTCGCTGCCCAGACGCCAGTCATTTACCGCCTGCACAGCCAACCCAGCACGCCTTGCGCTTAGTGCCATTGCTCGATCGTTACCGTTTACCGCCACCAGCAGTTGGATACCGCCCAATTGTTCCACCACCTGAAAACCGTGCGCCACCAACGCGTCTTCAAGCCAGCGACGACGTTGGGCATAATGGACTCGCATTTTCTTCAGGTGTCGCCAGAAATGTCCCTCGCGCATAAAGTCTGCCAGCGTTTGTTGCATAATCAGCGGCACCGGACACGCCAGATGCTGCGCCTGTTGGCGAAACGTCTCCACGAGTGGCAAGGGAACCACCAGCCAGGCGGTACGCAGCGCCGGAAACAGCGATTTACTGAACGTACCCGCATAGAGAACCCGTTGCGGTGCATCCAGGCTTTTCAGCGGCGGCAGCGGTTTTCCCTGGTAGCGGAATTCGCTGTCATAGTCATCTTCAATAATCCACGCTTTATGATGGGCCGCCCAATCAAGCAACTGTCGACGTCTGGGGAGCGACAGAGCCGCGCCGGTAGGGCTTTGGTGAGCAGGCGTCAGCAACGCAAAGCGCGCCTCGCTGTCTTGCTGGATAGCCCACTCGACGTCCATACCCTGTGCATCAACCGGCACCGGGCATAGCGTTACCCCTTCTTGCTCAATCACCGGGCGGATCAGCGGAAAACCCGGGTCCTCCACCCACATTGACTCACCACGCCCGCCGAGTGACCGAAGGATAAGGCTGATAGACGCTGCGTAACCAGAAGTGATAAACACCTGTTCAGCCTGACACTCAATACTGCGCGACAAGCGTAAATATTCGACCAGCGCCTGGCGCAGGGTCATTTCACCGCAAACATCGCCAAGGGCAAGATCGTATCGGGTTTGTGTACGCAGTCGCCGCCCCATCACTCTCGCCCACAGTCCACGGGGAAAGAGATCCAGTGCGGGTAATCCTAACTGAAAAGGTTGCGGCCGGGGTTGCTCTCCCCCAAAGCCAAGCGGCTGTGCGTCCACGGAAGGTAGCGTTAAGTGATCGCTTACAAACGTCCCCGCTTGTCCCCGCCGCTCAAGCCAACCCTGCGCCACCAATTCGCCGTAAGCATTCTCGACCGTAACACGGGAAACACCCAGCTCCTGCGCATACATCCGACTCGAAGGTAAGCGCTTGCCGGAATTCAGTTCACCTTGCTCAATCGCCGCCTTAAGTTGCCGGGCGATCTGCTGATAACGCGGTATGCTTTCTGATTTCATGGTCTTATTTATTACGCTCAATATGGCTATCTTTTTAAGACCATTATAGTGCTATTTTGGTTTCATCTTGAACGAGGAGTGACATCATGACTGTATTACGCCAACCCTATAGTGAACTGAGCCCAGCCGTGTATGCGGGACTGGTTCAAGCGAGTATCGCACTGGAAAAAAGTTCGCTGGAACGCACGCTGCTTGAACTGCTTTATTTACGGGTTTCACAGATTAACGGCTGTGCGTTTTGCCTTGAGATGCACAGCCAGGCGCTGCGTAAATCTGGCGTTGAACAAATTAAGCTGGATGCGCTGGCAGGCTGGCGAGTGAGCAATCACTTCAGCGAAGCTGAGCGTGCGGCGCTGGCATGGGCTGAAGATCTGACGCATGTTGCTGAGAATCATGCCGAAGACCACGTTTATCAGCCGTTGCTGGCACACTTCAGCGCTGAACAGATAAGTGATATGACCTTTGCCATCAGTTTGATGAATGCCTTTAATCGTCTGGCGGTCGGTATGCGTATGTAACCTATCCTGGCCCGTAAATAATGACGATTTACGGGCATATTGACGTTCTCATTATTCCATTAATTACCCGCCATATACGCCCCTGTTTTTCATCCGGATATTTCTAAAAAATCATCATCATCATACAAATAACCTTCAAAATTCACCGGCTCATTTCCTGTCCATATTCACTAAACTTTTCAGATTTCAGCCAAATTCGACAGTTAATTTCATAAAAATTTCAGTAGCCAGCAATTCGCCCTCAGCCCTTATATCATGGGAAATTCAGCACAAATCATCCACCACGATATTTCCATAGCTAAGAGATTGAGGGTTGTCACATCGACTCAGTATGCTAGGGTATAAACAGGTCATTATTTTCATCAGGTAGCATATCGACATAAACAAAAACAGGAAATTTCATATTGCATGGCAGTTAAATTAGAAGTTAAAAATCTTTATAAAATATTCGGCGAGCACCCACAGCGAGCATTTAAATATATCGAGAAAGGTTTCAACAAAGAACAAATTCTGGATAAAACAGGGTTATCTCTTGGCGTAAAAGACGCCAGTCTGGCCATTGAAGAAGGCGAGATATTTGTCATCATGGGGTTATCTGGCTCCGGCAAATCCACCATGGTACGCCTTCTCAATCGTCTGATTGAACCCACTCGCGGGCAGGTTCTGATTGACGGTATTGATATTGCAAAGATATCCGATGCTGAACTCCGCGATGTCCGCCGCAAGAAAATTGCGATGGTTTTCCAGTCGTTCGCGCTGATGCCGCACATGAGCGTGTTGGATAACGCCGCTTTCGGTATGGATCTCGCCGGTATCCCGACCCAGGAACGCCAGGAGAAAGCGCTGGATGCCCTGCGTCAGGTTGGGCTCGAAAACTACGCTCATGCCTATCCGGACGAACTCTCCGGCGGGATGCGCCAGCGCGTCGGCCTTGCCCGTGCGCTCGCGATTAATCCCGACATTCTATTAATGGATGAGGCATTCTCGGCACTTGACCCATTAATCCGCACCGAGATGCAGGATGAACTGGTAAAATTACAGGCCAAACATCAACGTACCGTGGTCTTTATTTCCCACGACCTTGATGAAGCCATGCGAATTGGCGATCGTATTGCCATTATGCAAAATGGTGAAGTGGTTCAGGTTGGCACCCCCGACGAAATTCTGAATAATCCGGCAAATGATTATGTCCGCACCTTCTTCCGCGGCGTGGATATTAGTCAGGTATTTAGCGCGAAAGATATTGCTCGTCGTAACCCAGATGCGCTTATCCGTAAAACGCCAGGTTTCGGCCCTCGTTCGGCATTGAAATTATTACAAGATGATGACCGTGAATATGGTTACGTCATCGAACGCGGTAATAAGTTTGTGGGTACTGTGTCAATTGATTCCCTGAAAGAAGCGTTAAAAGCGAATCAGGGCATCGAGGCGGCACTCATTGACGAGCCAGTGGCCGTTGATGCGCAAACACCGCTTAGCGAATTGCTCTCTCAAGTGGGCCTGGCCCCCTGCGCCGTACCGGTTGTTGGAGAAGAACAGCAGTACGTCGGCGTAATTTCAAAAAGAATGCTGTTACAGGCATTAGATCGCGAGGGGGCAAACAATGGCTGATCAATCTAATCCGTGGGATACCACACCGGCCGCAGACAGTGCGGCAAACTCCGCTGATGCCTGGGGCGGTTCATCTGCACCGGCTAGTAGCAGTACCGACTGGCTGCACAATGCACCAACACCGAAAGTAGAACATTTCGATATTATGGACCCGTTCCATAAGACACTTATCCCGCTTGATAGCTGGGTGACAGAAGGGATTGACTGGGTCGTCACTCACTTCCGCCCGGTGTTCCAGGGGATCCGCGTTCCTATCGACTACATCCTCAGCGCTTTCCAGCAACTGCTGCTCGGCATGCCAGCACCGGTAGCGATAATCCTGTTTGCGCTGATTGCATGGCAGATTTCCAGCGTCGGTATGGGTGTTGCGACCTTAATCTCGCTGATTGCCATTGGTGCCATTGGCGCCTGGTCACAGGCGATGATCACCCTTGCATTGGTGCTAACCGCCTTGCTGTTCTGCGTGGTGATTGGCCTACCGCTAGGGATCTGGCTGGCGCGTAGCCCGAGGGCGGCGAAAATTATTCGTCCACTGCTCGATGCAATGCAGACCACCCCTGCGTTCGTGTATCTGGTGCCGATTGTTATGCTGTTCGGTATCGGTAACGTCCCGGGCGTCGTGGTGACCATTATCTTTGCCCTGCCGCCGATTGTACGCTTGACCATTCTGGGGATTAACCAGGTACCTGCAGACCTTATCGAGGCTTCACGCTCGTTTGGTGCCAGCCCGCGTCAGATGCTGTTTAAAGTCCAGCTACCGCTGGCGATGCCAACCATTATGGCGGGCGTAAACCAGACGCTGATGCTGGCGCTGTCGATGGTGGTTATCGCCTCGATGATAGCCGTTGGCGGTCTGGGTCAGATGGTTCTGCGCGGAATTGGTCGTCTGGATATGGGTCTTGCCACCGTCGGTGGGGTGGGGATTGTTATCCTCGCGATTATTCTCGACCGCCTGACACAGGCCGTGGGCCGCGATTCTCGCAGCAAAGGTAACCGTCGCTGGTTCAATACCGGCCCGGTCGGCCTCCTGATGCGCCCCTTCTCTAAGTAACCATCGTATTGGCCCGACGTGCGTCGGGCCAATGCTCCGCAACAATCACTATTAAAGGAACAACGATGCGACACTCATTTGTCTTTGCTACTGCTTTCGCCACCCTGGTCTCTTCCAGCGCATTTGCCGCCGACCTGCCGGGGAAAGGCATTACCGTTCAGCCGGTACAGAGTACCCTTTCTGAAGAGACCTTCCAGACTCTGCTGGTCAGCCGCGCGCTGGAAAAACTTGGCTATACCGTTGATAAACCAAACGAAGTAGATTACAACGTTGCCTACACCTCACTGGCCGCTGGCGATGCCACCTTCACCGCCGTCAACTGGATCCCGCTGCATGATGATATGTATGCTGCCGCCGGTGGCGACAAGAAGTTCTATCGTGAAGGAACGCTGGTTAACGGCGCAGCACAGGGTTATCTGATTGATAAGAAAACCGCCGAGCAATACCACATCACCAACATTGAGCAGCTTAAAGATCCTAAAATTGCCAAGCTGTTTGATACCAACGGTAATGGCAAAGCCGACCTGACCGGTTGCACGCCAGGCTGGGGCTGTGAAACGGTCATTAACCACCAGATGGATGCCTACGACCTGAATAAAACGGTCGATCATAACCAAGGTAACTATGCCGCAATGATGGCCGATACCATCACTCGCTTTAAAGAAGGCAAACCGGTTCTGTACTACACCTGGACGCCTTACTGGGTGAGCGATGTGCTGAAGCCGGGTAAAGATGTGGTGTGGTTGCAGGTACCGTTCTCTTCCCTGCCAGGCGAGCAGAAAAATATCGACACCAAGCTGTCTAACGGTGCGAACTATGGCTTCCCGGTGAACACCATGCACATTGTGGCTAACAAAGCCTGGGCTGAGAAAAACCCAGCAGCGGCGAAGCTGTTTGCCATTATGAAACTTCCGTTGACCGACATTAACGCCCAGAACGCCATGATGCATGACGGTAAAGCGTCAGAAGCTGACGTACAGGGTCAGGTTGATGGCTGGGTTCAGGCTCACCAGCAGGTGTTTGACGGCTGGATTAAAGAAGCGCTGGCTGCACAGAAGTAACTGTCGCATCTGAAGTTCCCGGCGGCGCTGCGCTTGGCCGGGCTACCATCGAGGTAGTCTGGTCAAGCGCAGCGCCGCTCTCGTTAAAAGGCACATTCCGCTACGCGACATTTCCCCCCTCCCCCTCTGCTTTCGTTATGATTGGTAACATTCTCCCCAACAATTTCATTATCATGACTAAACCTGCTCACGGGCTTAGCCCAGCCTTGATCGCTTTAATGTCCGTCGCCACGGGCCTTGCGGTCGCCAGTAACTACTATGCCCAGCCGCTGCTGGATACCATTGCCCGCCACTTCTCACTGACTGCCGGTCAGGCGGGATTTATCGTCACCGCCGCGCAACTTGGCTATGCCGCCGGGCTGTTATTCCTTGTGCCGCTGGGGGATATGTTTGAACGTCGCCGACTTATCGTCACCATGACGCTGCTCGCGGCGGGCGGGATGCTCATTACCGCCAATAGCCAATCCCTGGGGATGATGATCCTCGGTACCGCTCTTACCGGGCTGTTCTCCGTCGTGGCACAACTGCTGGTACCGCTCGCCGCCACCCTCGCCGCCCCTGAAAAACGCGGAAAAGTCGTGGGTACGGTGATGAGCGGATTACTGCTTGGGATACTGTTGGCGCGAACCGTCGCCGGTCTGTTAGCGAGCCTTGGCGGCTGGCGCACCGTTTATTGGGTCGCGACCGTGCTGATGGTGTTGCTGGCCTTTGCGTTATGGCGCGGCCTGCCAAAGATAAAGCAGGAAAATCATCTTAATTATGGCCAGTTGCTGGGGTCAATTTTCAGCTTATTTGCTCGTGATAAATTGCTACGAACCCGCGCGCTGCTCGGCTGCCTGACCTTTGCTAACTTCAGCATTCTATGGACATCGATGGCCTTTCTGCTCTCCAGTGCGCCATTTAATTACTCCGAAGCAACCATTGGTCTGTTTGGTTTGGCGGGGGCGGCAGGCGCACTCGGCGCACGTCCCGTTGGCGGTCTGGCGGATAAAGGCAAATCGCATCTGACTACCACCTGGGGATTGCTGTTGTTGCTACTTTCTTGGGTTGCTATCTGGTTCGGACACACTTCCGCCATCGCGTTAATTATCGGCATTGTGGTGCTCGACCTTATGGTTCAGGGGGTGCACATCACCAACCAGACCGTAATCTATCGCGTGCAGCCCGATGCACGTAATCGTCTGACCGCCGGTTACATGACCAGTTATTTTATCGGCGGTGCAGCAGGCTCACTGGTTTCAGCCTCGGCGTGGCAGCACGCGGGCTGGATGGGTGTTTGCCTGGCAGGCAGCCTGGTTGCAGTGGCTAACCTGCTGGTATGGTGGTGGGGTTACCATCGTCAGGAAGCAGAATAAAACGCAATATGCCGGGTATTCGTACCCGGCAGCCATGTGTCTCATAGATTAATCACATAAATTACGGGCAATAATTCATTTACTTTATTTGTCACCGTCGTTACTATATCGACTGTAACTAATGAGGTAATGCCCAGATGGATAGTTCTTTTACGCCCATTGAACAAATGCTGAAATTCCGCGCCAGCCGCAGCGAAGACTTCCCGTTCCAGGAAATTCTTCTGACTCGCCTTTGCATGCATATGCAAGGCAAGCTGCTGGATAATCGCAATAAGATGCTGAAAGCTCAGGGAATCAACGAGACATTGTTTATGGCGCTAATCACGCTGGAGTCTCAGGAAAATCACAGTATTCAGCCTTCTGAACTCAGCTGCGCGCTGGGGTCATCGCGTACCAATGCCACCCGCATTGCCGATGAACTGGAAAAACGCGGCTGGATTGAACGCCGCGAAAGCGACAATGACCGCCGCTGCCTGCATTTGCAGCTCACCGAGAAAGGTCATCAGTTCCTAAACGAAGTTCTGCCTCCGCAGCATGACTGCCTGCATCAACTCTGGTCATCATTAAGTCTGGCCGAGAAAGATCAGCTCGAACATATCACCCGCAAGCTTCTTACCCGTCTGGATCAGATGGAAGAGGATGGCACAGTGCTTAGCGCCGTGCGTTAATACTACCGCGCTTGAAAAGAAAACGAACAGGCCAGCAGATAACCCCTGCTGGCCTTTTGTGATAAACAGGTCGGCATAAGTCGATTTACATAATAAGAATGTGGAGAATCACATGAGCACAAATGCGGAGACTCAAGCCCCGCAGCAACCCGCCAACAAGAAAGGCAAGCGTAAACGCGCCCTCATCTTGTTGACCTTGCTCTTTGTCATTATTGGCGTGGCCTATGGCAGCTACTGGTTTTTAGTCTTGCGTCACTTCGAGGAAACCGATGATGCATACGTAGCCGGTAACCAGGTTCAAATCATGTCTCAGGTCTCCGGCAGCGTGACGAAAGTCTGGGCCGATAACACCGACTATGTTCAGCAAGGCGATGTGCTGGTGACGCTGGACCAGACCGATGCCCAGCAGGCGTTTGAAAAAGCCCAGACTGAGTTGGCCTCAAGCGTGCGTCAAATGCGCCAGTTGATGATTAACAACAAGCAATTGCAGGCCAATATCGACATTCGTAAAACGACGTTGTCGCAGGCGCAAACTGACCTTAGCCGCCGCGTGCCGCTGGGCAGCGCGAACCTGATTGGTCGTGAAGAATTGCAACATGCGAAAGACGCTGTCGCCAGTGCTCAGGCTGCACTCAACGTGGCTATCCAGCAGTACAACGCCAACCAGGCAATGATTCTCGGCACAAAACTCGAAGATCAGCCAACTGTCCGTCAGGCGGCAACGGATGTCCGTAACGCGTGGCTTGCGCTGCAACGAACCAAAATTGTCAGCCCAATGAGTGGTTATGTCTCCCGTCGCTCCGTACAGCCGGGTGCGCAGATTAGCCCAACCACACCGCTCATGGCCGTGGTTCCCGCCAGTAACCTGTGGGTCGACGCCAACTTTAAAGAAACGCAGCTTGCGCACATGCGTATCGGCCAGCCGGTCACCGTCATCAGCGACATTTACGGCGATGATGTGAAATACACCGGTAAAGTGGTCGGTCTTGATATGGGTACCGGTAGCGCCTTCTCCCTGCTGCCGGCTCAAAACGCCACCGGTAACTGGATTAAAGTCGTGCAGCGTCTGCCGGTACGTATTGAACTGGATGCAAATCAGCTCGCGAAACACCCGCTGCGCATTGGTTTGTCTACACTGGTGAAAGTGAATACCACTAACCGCGATGGGCAGATACTGGCAAGCCAGGTTCGTACCAGCCCGGCTTACGAAAGTAACGCGCGTGAGATAAGCCTCACTCCGGTGAATAAGCTGATTAACGACATCGTCCAGGCCAACGCTAACTAATGCTGGGGTGCGTGTAATGCAACCGCAAAAACCGCTAGAAGGCGCGCAACTGGTCATTATGACCATTGCGCTATCGCTTGCGACATTCATGCAGGTGCTGGACTCCACCATCGCCAACGTGGCTATCCCCACCATTGCCGGCAACCTTGGCTCATCACTGAGCCAGGGGACATGGGTAATTACCTCGTTTGGGGTGGCAAACGCCATCTCCATTCCGATTACCGGCTGGCTGGCAAAACGCGTCGGCGAAGTGAAGCTGTTCATGTGGTCAACCGTCGCTTTTGCCATTGCCTCATGGGCGTGCGGGATGTCCAACAGCCTCGGCATGTTGATTTTCTTCCGTGTTATCCAGGGGATTGTCGCCGGGCCACTGATTCCGCTTTCGCAAAGTTTGCTGCTCAGTAACTACCCGCCAGCAAAACGCTCTGTCGCGCTGGCGCTATGGTCGATGACAGTCATCGTGGCGCCAATCTGCGGGCCAATTCTTGGCGGTTACATTAGCGATAACTACCATTGGGGTTGGATCTTCTACATCAACGTTCCGATTGGCGCGCTGGTGGTGATGTTGAGTCTGCAAACTCTGCGCGGACGCGAAACGCGAACCGAACAGCGGCGAATTGATGCGATTGGTCTGGCGCTATTAGTGCTGGGGATCGGTAGCCTGCAGGTGATGCTCGACCAGGGTAAAGAACTCGATTGGTTTAACTCGACCGAGATCATCGTACTTACGGTCGTGGCGGTGGTATCGCTCAGTTTCCTGATTGTCTGGGAACTCACCGACGATAACCCGATAGTCGACCTGTCGTTGTTCAAGTCGCGAAACTTTACCATAGGTTGTCTGTGTATCAGCCTGGCCTACATGCTCTACTTCGGCGCTATCGTTCTCTTGCCGCAGCTATTGCAAGAGGTCTACGGGTACACCGCCACCTGGGCAGGTTTGGCGTCGGCACCGGTGGGGATTATTCCGGTTATCCTCTCGCCAATCATCGGACGCTTTGCCCATAAGCTGGATATGCGCCGGTTGGTCACCTTCAGTTTTATTATGTATGCCGTCTGTTTCTACTGGCGCGCCTATACCTTCGAGCCGGGCATGGACTTCGGCGCGTCGGCCTGGCCGCAGTTTATTCAGGGCTTTGCCGTCGCGTGCTTCTTCATGCCGCTGACCGCTATCACGCTCTCCGGGCTTCCTCCCGAGCGTCTGGCGGCCGCATCGAGCTTGTCGAACTTTACGCGTACGCTGGCAGGCTCCATCGGCACGTCAATTACCACAACGCTTTGGACTAACCGCGAGGCGTTACACCATGCGCAATTGACGGAGTCCGTGACGCCATTTAACCCTAACGCCCAGCAGATGTACGATCAGTTGCAGGGTATGGGAATGACCCAACAGCAGGCTTCCGGCTGGATAGCACAGCAGATAACCAACCAGGGATTGATTATCTCAGCGAACGAAATATTCTGGGTTTCAGCGGGGATCTTCTTGTTGCTGCTAAGCCTTGTGTGGTTTGCCAGACCGCCATTCAGCGCCGGCGGTGGTGGGGGTTCTCACTAGTAAAAAGCCAGCTCTCAGGAGCTGGCTTTTTTTATCTTCGCAGAATACGTCAGTTATCGGGATCCCGACGACCCCATGTTGCGGAATTCCAGCCAATCGATATTCAATCCCGGATTGATAACCTCTGTCTCGACGCGATAGTAGCCGGGTTCAAGCAGCACACGGCACAGCTTCTGCGTGACTCTTTGCCCCAGCGTCCCACGCGTTTGTACTGTCGCCACAAACTTACCGTTCAACAATAAATTGGTCGCTGTTTGCGCCAACGGCATCGCCGCAGAGTTAACGCTCACTAACAGGTCGTAAACACCGCCATCTTCAATATAGATGGCGAGCGTATCGCTAAACCGTAACCGTGATTCCGGCGCAATTTTAATCGCATCTTCAATGAATAACGTCCTGTCGGCGGCAATAGTCGGCACATTAACCTTCGGCTTGTCGCCCCGCTTAACGACTTGAGTATGCAGCATAAACATCAGGATATTGTGCGCACAGCGCTGGAGCTCACCCAGCGTCAGCGTACCTTCTTCCAGCGCGCTCAGCGTATTGTCATCCCCAGCATTTATCTCAGCACCGTTGTTATTGACCACCATGTACAGGTCGTTTTGCGCGCGGATCATCGCCGCCGTATTGTTGACCGTCGCCACTCCACCGTTGATAGCATCGTTCATTTTCGCCCACCAATCGGTCATCACGATGCCGCGAAATCCCCAGTCATCGCGTAGAATCGTGGTGTTCAAGCAATAGTTAGACGCAGACCAGTGCCCATTAATCGGGTTATAGGCTGTCATTATTGCCATCGCGCTGCCCTGCTTCACCGCATACTCAAAACCTTTAAGATAGATTTCTCGTAGTGCGCGAGCGGAAACGACCGAATCAGCCTGTGCCCGCGCATGCTCCTGGTTATTGCAGGCAAAATGCTTCAGCGTGGCAATGCCTCCGCCGCTACGAATACCGTTGACCATAGCTACCGCCATCATGCCGGTCACTAACGGGTCTTCGGAGAAATACTCGAAATTGCGGCCGTTTAGCGGATGGCGATGAATATTCATCCC
Source organism: Kluyvera intermedia (assembly GCF_034424175.1). Classification (NCBI taxonomy): domain Bacteria; kingdom Pseudomonadati; phylum Pseudomonadota; class Gammaproteobacteria; order Enterobacterales; family Enterobacteriaceae; genus Kluyvera; species Kluyvera intermedia. The sequence goes on along the minus strand of NZ_CP139986.1, from coordinate 1,162,877 downwards.
TGGCCCTAGCAGTAGATCGATTTGATTTTGCTGAAGCTCCTTACCTTCCATCACGTACAAACGCTCAACCAGCACTGGATCCCAGGTGGAGGCCAACAACGTGCCGCTGGGCATTAGCGTGGCATAGGCGCCGTTGTCCATGCGGATACCGGAAGGGCCGTCTGCCGTCGCCGCCAGGGGAATGCCTTTATCCAGTAGACTATCGCCGGTACCACCAAATGCGGATGCCACGCCCGGTGTCACTTTGTGGCTACACATTCCTTCGCCGCGAACCAGACAGGCCAACTCATCAATGTTCAACTGAGCAATAAAGTCATCCATGCGGGCATTACCCTGCGCCACATCATCAAGTTTTATCCCTTTATCACCGACGATTTCCAGCGGCTGCGGAAGTCTTGCAACAATGCGCTCACGCAAGGCAGTTTTACGCCGCGGAACCTCTTCCCACTCCTCCAGCCATGTTCCTGACTGTAAACGCTTGCCGGGGCGCAGTCGCGTAAACGAGACGGTAGGCGCAAGGGCTTCTTCGTGGCAAGAGAGGATCCGCAGCATCGGCTGCGTATAACCGGCTTTGCCCTGCATACTGATGGGTTGCAGGTTGCGCACGCTGTTACCACCCCAGAAGCGGTACACTCCCGCTTCCAGCACCCAGCAATTCGGATTACCGGTCGCGCCGCTATCATCCCAGGATGCCAATTGTTCAAGCGTAACCGTCATGGTGAGCGTTTCCCCCTCACCCGGCTGCAACACCCGGCTTTTAGCAAACGCCACCAAAGCGCGTGACGGCTTACCCAATTGACCCTGCGGCGCTTCGAGATAGATTTGCACCACCTCACTGCCCGCATATCGTTCACCCACATTGTCGACTTTGGCCGTTATCTGAAAAGACAAAGGGTTGTCGATATCCCGTTTCATGCTTAATGAATGGATAGCAAAGCGTGTATATGAAAGGCCAAAACCAAAGGGATAAAGCACCTGCTGGGGGCGGAAGGTTTCAAAATAACGATAGCCAACGTAGATATCTTCTTGATAGATATTCTGCGCGCTGTCGCCCCAACAAGGTGTGGAAGGATAGTCATCCAGTGAACAAGCAATGGTGTCTGTCAGCTTACCGGAAGGCGTGATATCGCCACACAGCAGTGATGCCACCGCCTTGCTTCCATCCGGCCCGCCATGCCAGGCATACAGGATAGCGCCAATATGTGGACGCAACTGCGGTGATTCCGCCCACGACATATCGATAATTGAGGAAACATTGAGCACCACGATAACGTGGTCAAAATGAAGGCAGACCGCCCGCAGCATCTCGAGCTCTTCCTCGGTTAAGCGATATCCGCCCGGAACATCCGCGTTATCTTTATCTTCCCCTGCGGTACGCCCAATTACCACTACCGCTTTATTCGAAGCCTGCTTCGCCTGTAAAACCATCTCATCACTGAGCGGCATCTCCTGCTGAAACCACGGCTCCTGCGCCCAGCCACCGCCGCCGTTATCAAACGGATGCGTATTGACCCACTGCGCATAATGCTGCGCCAGAACCTCATTGACCCGCGTACCGCATCGAGCACGCATCGCATCCAGTAGGTTACAGCTAGATATCACATTAACCGCGCCGCCAGAACCCGTACCGCTGCGGTAGTAATTAATTTGTGTGCGACCAAAAATGGCCACGGTATCCAGCTCATCCAGTGGAAGAACCTCAGGCGTGTTTTTCAGTAATACCGCGCCTTGTGCCGCGACCGTCATCGCGAACTCAGCAACCCCCTCCAGGGGTTTGCCTACCAGATGCTGATGCATAAGAGATTATTCCTTCCGGCCATTTAGCTTACGAGTGAGAAAATGCGCCTTTTTTCAGGTCATCCACCACACGATTCATTCTGGTTTCGTTCAAGCCATAGAACTTAATTGAGAACGCCGTCAGTACATAGAACACAGCAGGAACAAGCGTAAACAGCAGCATGACGCCCTGAGCCGCAGAAGAGGATTGCGTCGATACACCAGACTCATAATTAAAGTATGCCAGCACCCAACCCAGAATAGCGCCACCAACGGCAACACCCAGTTTAATGACAAATATATTGGCTGCGACATTCATGCCGGTAATTCGACGCTGCGTTTTCCATTCGCCATAATTATTTGTATCGGTGATCATTGACCATTGCAGTGCGCCGTTGCCGCCCTGGATAATCGAAATAATAATATGGATAACAAATACCGCAATCCACATCTGCGGCGGCACAATAAAGCAAATTGCACCGAAGGCCGCGGTTAATAAGTTAATCCAGAAAGAGAGTTTCACTTTACAGAAACGGGTACCAAAAGGTTTCGCCAGAACAGAACCCGCCATCGACGCGAACATACCGCCCAGCATAAACAAGGTAATAATATCGGCCCCTTTATTGAGTACGGTATTGATGTAGTACACCACGGCACCACCGCGCAGTACCACTGCAACCAGCATCATAAAGTTGTAAACAGAGAGGATCAGCCACTGGTCATTTTTGAACAAAATTTTCACGTCACGGGCGATATTGAGGTTTTCCTCTTTAATCGGCTGTACACGCTCTTTCGTCGTGAAGAAACAGACAACAAACATCAGACAGCCAATGACGCCAAAGAGAGCCATCGAGACCTGAATACCGGTTGCGCGGTCACCTGGATAGAGGTAGTCCGCCAGTGGCAGAATTAGAGCCGTACCCAACGCACCGCCAATGGGGGTGATAGCAAAACGCCAGGACTGCAGTGACAGGCTTTCACGCGGATCGGAGGTCAGCGCCGCGCCCAGAGAGCAGTAAGGGATATTGATCGCAGTGTACATGAGCGTCATAAAGATATACGCCGCCACCGCATAGATAATTTTCCCGGTATCGCCAAATGATGGAACCGAGTAAACCAGCACGCAACTCACCGCGAATGGCACACAAATCGCCAGCAGCCACGGACGGAAACGCCCCCAGCGGGTGGAAGTGGCATCTGCGATCGCTCCCATAATCGGGTCGGTAATCGCATCCAGCAGACGAACCAGCAGGAACATCGTCCCCATGACCGCCGGCGGCAGACCGTAAATATCAGTGTAGAAATAGGCAAGAATCGCCACTGATGAATCGAACACAATATGACTGGCCGCATCACCCAGGCTGTAACCAATCTTTTCCCTAATAGAAACTCTATCCCCTGAAGACATATAAACTCCCATTTTGATTTTTAGAATGAAACCGGTTTCTGCGGGAGGTATTTTTACAGTTCTGAAAAAGGGATCTATTATGTTTTTCGGCTATCTAATTATGTTTTTCATTTTATGTGATCGACAAAGGGGTTAGCTTCAGCATTGAAAATATTTTTGTTTAGCGGCTCACAAAACCGAGGCATACAAATAATAAATATATTCTATAAACATATTCAATATACAAATAAATAAGCCCCAGAAGATTTATCCTGGGGCTTATTTATTGCGTGACTGTAAAATGAAACCAGCAGCTAGATATGCAGTTCCTGCAACTTCTCTTTTGGCAATGCCAGTTCGTCGTTACTATTTACGCGAACATCACGCTCAATAATATGACGTGCGATATCCTGCGCTTCGCTCAGCGAGTGCATCTGATAGGTCCCGCACTGGTATACGTTCAGTTCTGGGATCTGGTTTTGATCCTGTACTTTCAACACATCGGCCATTGCCGCTTTCCAGGCATCGGCGACACGCTGTTCATCAGGAGTACCAATCAGGCTCATGTAGAAACCGGTACGGCAGCCCATCGGCGAGATATCGATAATTTCAACACCGTTACCGTTTAGATGGTCACGCATAAAGCCTGCAAACAGATGCTCCAGGGTGTGGATCCCACGCTCCGGCATGACTTCCTGGTTCGGCACACAAAAACGCAGGTCAAAAACCGTGATTGCGTCACCGTGTGGGGTGTTCATTTTCTTCGCTACACGCACGGCTGGCGCTTCCATACGGGTATGATCAACTGTGAAGCTATCTAACAACGGCATTTCGTAACCTCCGATATCACCTTTACGCTCCCGGGTGCTGCACGTTTTTTCTATCCAGTTAAACACTTAACCATTTGAATAGAATCAACTTTGTGCGATTCACCACGTTCCGCTACTCGGCGATGTGATTTTTTTGAAAATAAACTGAACTCTTTGTTCCTATGCCAGTCTTACTATATGAAAGACGCGCATTTGTTATCATCATCCCTGATTCAGAGATGTATATTTTGGCCACAGTGATGTGGCCTTTTCTTTTTTATCAGGCATGTCGCGCCAGCAGCGCTTCAAACGATTCAGTATCCGCTTCTTCAATCTGGCGCTTACGCTCTACAGACGCATCTCGTTCCTTCGCAAAATCCTCTTCACTCAGAACTTCCAACGGCTCTTCACGCAGCATTGCACGGTACTGTTCCGCTAACGCCTTGCCGGTACCACCAATCCCACTCTCAAGCATAGAACTCAGAATGCGTGCTGAGAAGGTTAAATCTGGATTATCAAAGCCCGCAACAAGTTCATCGCAAACTTTCTGGTACTCCGTATCGCCGTTCATCCCGTCCAGGGTTTGGGCGACACGCTTAAGATCGTGGAACAGATCTTTACCGACTTTGCTCAGCGGGAACTGCGCTGTTTCACAGCCAATACCCAGCGTCAGTCCAGGTTTTCGCCCTTCCAGAATCACACGATTCCAGTTGGTACGGGTACAGCTGAGTTCTTCGCTGCTCATCTCTGGCGCATCTGCCAGCACACACCAGACCATAAACAGGTCAAGGAAGCGAATCTGCTGCTCGTCAACGCCGATTGGCGAGAACGGGTTGATGTCCAGCGAGCGCACTTCGATATACTCAATACCGCCACGCAGCAGTGCATCAGACGGCGTTTCGCCATCGCGAGTCACGCGTTTTGGACGAATCGGCGCGTACAGCTCATTCTCAATTTGCAGAACATTGCTGTTGATTTGCAGACGCTTACCGTCCTTCTCAAGGCCAATGTTCGCATACTCTTCCGATGGCGTTTTAATGGCCCGTTTTAATCCTGCCACATACTCGTGCAATTCGTTAAACGTAATTCCGAGATTGCTTTGCGATTTATTGGTATAGCCCAGATCGCTTAAGCGCAGAGAAGTCGCGTAAGGCAGGTAGTACATACCGCATTCCGTTTTTTCAAACGGTAACGCCGTCGGCTTGCCCTGCAGGAACGAAGAGCAAATAGCCGGAGAGGCGCCAAACAGATACGGGATCACCCAGCCAAAACGATAGTAGTTACGGATCAGCCGGAAATAACCTGCTGAAATCGCCTCTTTATCTTCAGTGCCACACTTCGCCTGCCAAAAAGCCATCGGCAGGGAGAAATTGTAGTGAACGCCTGAAATGGTCTGCATCAGCGCGCCATAGCGGTTCTTCAGACCTTCGCGGTACAGGGTTTTGAGGCGGCCAATATTTGAGGTGCCATATTGCGCCAGTTCGATATCCTGACCCGGTGCGATGTAGCATGGCATGCTTAACGGCCACATACGCTCATCGCCGAGGTGGCGTGCGGTATAGCGATGCACGTCGCGTAAAAGCGTCAGCATGTGGTTAATATCGCCGTCTACCGGGGTAATAAACTCCAGCAACGCTTCGGCGAAATCGGTGGTTATCCATTTATGGGTCAATGTGGCGCCAAGCGCCTCGGGGTGACCGGTTGTTGCCAATGAACCATCGGCATTCACGCGTAAGGTTTCACGCTCAAGACCACGATGGATCCCTTTTAGAGCCTGAGGATGTTTTTCCAGCCAGGACAGCGCCTGTGATACGTCCGGGATCAAATTGACCTCCCGCCTGTCGAATTTATTGTATTAAGCATAATTGTCATCGTGGATGATGAAAAAACGTCCACAAGCCATCCAATTAGTGCCACCACGTCATGCCCTGGAGCGTCAGCGCCGCCACAACGACATAGCGTAACGCTTTACCAAGGCATAAAAAAAAGAGTACTGGTCCCCAGGACATGCGCATCCACCCTGCCAACAGGCACAGCAAATCGCCAATAACAGGCATCCAGCTCAACAGTAGCGTGACAGCGCCATAACGGCGTAACCAACCCACTGCTTTTTCCTGCCAGCGCGATGTTTTGCGTAGTGGAAAAAAACGACCAAGAATAACGTTAGTTGCCCCGCCAAGGCTATTACCCATTGTTGCTATTGCTACTAAAAGCGGTGATGCTGCCAACTTACTGATTTAGTGTATGATGGTGTTTTTGAGGTGCTCCAGTGGCTTCTGTTTCTATCAGCTGTCCCTCCTGTTCAGCTACTGACGGGGTGGTGCGTAACGGCAAAAGCACCGCCGGACATCAGCGCTATCTCTGCTCTCACTGCCGTAAAACATGGCAACTGCAGTTCACTTACACCGCTTCTCAACCCGGTACGCACCAGAAAATCATTGATATGGCCATGAATGGCGTTGGATGCCGGGCAACTGCCCGCATTATGGGCGTTGGCCTCAACACGATTTTCCGCCATTTAAAAAACTCAGGCCGCAGTCGGTAACCTCGCGCATACAGCCGGGCAGTGACGTCATCGTCTGCGCGGAAATGGACGAACAGTGGGGATACGTCGGGGCTAAATCGCGCCAGCGCTGGCTGTTTTACGCGTATGACAGGCTCCGGAAGACGGTTGTTGCGCACGTATTCGGTGAACGCACTATGGCGACGCTGGGGCGTCTTATGAGCCTGCTGTCACCCTTTGACGTGGTGATATGGATGACGGATGGCTGGCCGCTGTATGAATCCCGCCTGAAGGGAAAGCTGCACATAATCAGCAAGCGATATACGCAGCGAATTGAGCGGCATAACCTGAATCTGAGGCAGCACCTGGCACGGCTGGGACGGAAGTCGCTGTCGTTCTCAAAATCGGTGGAGCTGCATGACAAAGTCATCGGGCATTATCTGAACATAAAACACTATCAATAAGTTGGAGTCATTACCCTAAAAGCCAAGCTTTACTGGCCCCGGACAGTAACAATGCAACTAATACCGCTTCAGAATTCCCCGGCAGCAGCGTCGCGCTGAGAAAGCTGCTAGTAAACAGCGACCCCAGCGCCAGAAATTCACTCACAGCAGGCGAACGTCAACGGCATCCATCCCTGCGGCGGCAGCAGCCTGAAGGCCAAAATCGGCATCTTCGAACACCACGCAGCGCTCAGGCGCAACGCCCATGCGTTCAGCGCACAGTAAAAAAGTATCCGGTGCAGGTTTATGCTGTTTCACATGATCGGCGGCCACAACGGCGGCAAAATAGTGTCGCAAGCCTAAATGCGCGAGCAGAGCTTCAGCAACCGCACTTTCACTCCCGGTGCCAACCGACATTGGGCGACGGCCGTGCCATGCTTTTACCACGTCAATCAACGGCAGGGGCGTAACAGAATCTAGCAGCATGGCCTTCACCGCATCGGTTTTTTCACGCGCCAAATGATGAGGGTCTAAATCCGCCTCATGACTTTCAATAATAGCCTGCGCAATACGCCAGGTCGGTGAGCCATTTAGCGCCACCATAGCCTGCTCGTCAAAGCGCATACCATAACGCCCTAACACTTCACGCCACGCCTTACGATGCGTAGGCTCCGTATCAAGAATGGTGCCATCCATATCAAAAATCAATCCAGCATAGCGCTCGTACATCGTCTTCTCACCTGGCGGATAATGTCATGTTACTTTATCGTAAAAGGGGCGAGTTGTCGCTGACAGCCGCAGAGACGACAAAGGCGCCATCAGGCGCCTTTGTTTCTACTGTATGCAGAAAATTATTTAATTTTCATATCGTTTTCAACGATTCTAACGCCCTGCACTTTACGCGTTACGTCCACGGCACGCTTTGCGTCGTCAGCCGATGATACAAATCCGCTCAACTGCACACGGCCTTTGAAGGTCTGCACGTTAATTTCGCTGGATTTAATCTCTTTGTCGCTAAACAGCGCCGTTTTTACTTTGGTGGTGACAACCGTATCATCAATATAACCACCGGTACTTTCTTTGGTTGACGAACCCGCACAGCCGGACAGCGAGATAGCGACCATAAGCGCAGCACATGCAGCGGCCATTGCTTTGAACCATTTCATGGATTTCTCTCCTTGCAGTGATATCGCCGGAATAAGGGCGTAAACAAGGATAAATTATAGAAGAAAGAATGGGTTGCCAATAAGAAAAGTGAAAATTAAAAGACTGAAGTGAAAAGTATTACAGGAGGGGGAGAAACTTAGAAGATGGTGCATCCAGGAGGATTCGAACCTCCGACCGCTCGGTTCGTAGCCGAGTACTCTATCCAGCTGAGCTATGGATGCATCAGGATTACTGCTTTACTACCGATACCTGAATCGCCTAACAGCGAAACAAAGTAAGAGATGGTGCATCCAGGAGGATTCGAACCTCCGACCGCTCGGTTCGTAGCCGAGTACTCTATCCAGCTGAGCTATGGATGCATCAGGATTACTGCTTTACTACCGATACTCTGTACCGCTTAACAGCCATACAAAATAAAAGATGGTGCATCCAGGAGGATTCGAACCTCCGACCGCTCGGTTCGTAGCCGAGTACTCTATCCAGCTGAGCTATGGATGCATCAGGATTTACTGCTTTACTACCGATTCAATGTCACTCAACAAGCCGCAACACTGATAAAGATGGTGCATCCAGGAGGATTCGAACCTCCGACCGCTCGGTTCGTAGCCGAGTACTCTATCCAGCTGAGCTATGGATGCAAATGGCGGTGAGGCGGGGATTCGAACCCCGGATGCAGCTTTTGACCGCATACTCCCTTAGCAGGGGAGCGCCTTCAGCCTCTCGGCCACCTCACCAGTACGCCTCTTGCGAGTGCTTCGAAGAACTCGTTAAGTGCTCTTCGTCGCTGCGTGGCGCACATATTACTTTCTGGGACTTATAAGTCAAACAATTTTCCGCAGTTTTTTTTCGTTTGCACACTTCACGCGCAATAAGGCGTTAAAAAAGACAAAACGGGTATTTTATCAACAGATAAAATGCGATTCAGGCCACAAAGCGGCATAACAAAAGAATGGCATAGAAAGAGGCAACAGAAAGAAAAAGGCGAAAGATTGGGAGTAAAACGGGAAAACAGAGGGGAGTTGCGTCTCACCCACTGGGTGAGACGCGATAACTTAGTAACTGGACTGCTGGGATTTTTCAGCCTGGATACGCTGGTAGATCTCTTCACGGTGAACGGAGACCTCTTTAGGGGCATTTACGCCGATGCGTACCTGGTTACCCTTTACCCCTAAAACTGTCACAGTGACCTCATCTCCGATCATGAGGGTTTCACCAACTCGACGAGTCAGAATCAGCATTCTTTGCTCCTTGAAAGATTAAATGAGTCGGGTCTCTCTGTATCCCGGCATTCTCCATCATATAACGCCAAAAGGTCAGCGATGACAAACACCTTATGTGTAAGCAGTCACGGCATCACATTCTGTTAGATGTAAGTCTAGCCGATCTACATGACTTCAACCTGACTTTATCGTTATCAGTACCGCATATGCAAGGCGTCTTAACTGATTACGTTAAGACGCCCGTATGCCGTTATTGTTATTACAGTTTAGCGCTTACCCAGGCTTTTACGCTGGTCAATGCAGCAGGGAGTGCAGAGGCATCAGTACCGCCAGCTTGCGCCATATCCGGACGTCCCCCCCCTTTACCGCCCACCTGCTGAGCGACCATACCTACTAATTCCCCTGCTTTCACACGGTCTGTCACGTCCTTAGACACGCCAGCAATCAGAGAAACCTTACCTTCATCAACCGTTGCCAGCACGATAATGGCAGAACCCAGTTGGTTCTTCAGGTCATCAACCATGGTGCGCAGCATTTTCGGTTCAACGCCGACAAGCTCGCTTACCAAAAGATTAACACCGTTAATCATCTCAGCTTTGCTAGAAAGATTCGCGCTCTCTTGTGCTGCGGCTTGCTCTTTAAGTTGCTGTAATTCTTTTTCTAACTGGCGAGTACGTTCAATCACGGTACGTACTTTTTCAGTCACGTTATGGCTATCGCCCTTCAACAGATGGGCAATCTCACCTAAACGATCGCTTTGCGCATGCACTGTCGCCACTGCGCCTTCGCCGGTGACCGCTTCAATACGACGTACGCCTGCCGCTGTACCTGATTCAGACACAATGCGGAACAGACCAATATCGCCCGTACGCGACGCGTGAGTACCGCCACACAGCTCGGTAGAGAAGTCACCCATGCTGAGTACGCGCACGTGATCATCATACTTCTCACCAAACAGCGCCATCGCGCCCTTCGCTTTCGCCGCTTCGAGATCCATGATGTTGGTTTCGATAGGCAGGTTGCGACGAATTTGAGCGTTGACCAGGTCTTCAACCGCACGAATCTCTTGCGGTTTCATGGCTTCGTTATGAGAGAAGTCGAAACGCAGGATTTTATCGTTAACCAGCGAGCCTTTCTGAGCAACATGCGTGCCCAGAATCTGGCGCAACGCAGCGTGCATCAGGTGCGTCGCTGAGTGGTTCAGACGAATACGGGCACGACGGGCATCATCAACATCAGCCTGTACTGCGTCACCGACTTTCAGCGCACCGCTAGCCAGTCGACCAAGATGACCAATAGCCTGGCCATACTTCTGGGTATCGCTTACTGCAAAGCTAAAGCCTGCGCCTTTGAGCTCACCCTTATCGCCAACCTGACCACCGGATTCTGCGTAGAACGGCGTTTTGTCGAGGATAACAACCGCATCCTGACCGGCTGCGATCGAATCTACCGCTTTACCATCCACAAACAGCGCAGTCACTTTGCCGTTCAGTTCCAGATGGTCGTAGCCTTTAAATTCAGACTCACCGTCAACGCGGATCATGGCGTTATAGTCAGCACCAAAGCCGCTGGATTCACGCGCACGACGGCGCTGCTCTTCCATAGCCGCTTCGAAACCAGCTTCGTCAACTTTGATATTGCGCTCGCGGCAAACGTCCGCCGTGAGGTCAACCGGGAAGCCGTAGGTGTCGTACAGACGGAATGCGGTTTCACCGTCCAGCGTGTCACCGGACAGCTTAGACAGCTCTTCGTCAAGCAGCGCCAGACCGCGCTCCAATGTACGAGCGAACTGCTCTTCTTCAGTTTTCAGGATCTGCTCAACCTGAGCCTGCTGACGCTTGAGCTCTTCACCCGCGGATCCCATCACTTCAATTAGCGGGCCAACCAGCTTGTAGAAGAAGGTGTCTTTCGCGCCCAGCATATTGCCATGACGGATTGCGCGACGAATGATACGGCGCAACACATAGCCACGGCTTTCATTGGATGGCATCACGCCGTCAGCAATCAGGAAGGCACAAGAACGGATATGGTCAGCAATGACGCGCAGCGACTTGTTACCCAAGTCGGTAGCACCGGTCACTTTCGCAACGGAGTCAATCAGTTTGCGGAACAGGTCGATGTCATAGTTGGAGTTAACGTGCTGCAATACGGCAGTGATACGCTCCAGACCCATACCGGTATCCACGGACGGCTTCGGCAGCGGTTCCATGGTGCCGTCAGCTTGACGGTTGAACTGCATGAAGACGATGTTCCAGATCTCGATATAACGATCGCCATCTTCTTCAGGGGTACCAGGAGGGCCGCCCCAGATATGATCGCCGTGATCGTAGAAAATCTCGGTACATGGGCCGCAAGGGCCGGTATCGCCCATCTGCCAGAAGTTATCTGATGCGTATGCTGCGCCTTTATTGTCGCCGATACGGATAATGCGCTCGCGTGGGATTCCAACTTCTTTTTCCCAGATTTCGTAAGCTTCATCATCTGTTTCATACACGGTAACCCACAGGCGCTCTTTCGGCAGAGCAAACCAGTTTTCACCGGTCAGCAGTTCCCACGCATACTGGATGGCATCATGCTTGAAATAATCGCCAAAGCTGAAGTTACCCAGCATTTCGAAGAAGGTGTGGTGACGGGCGGTATAACCGACGTTTTCCAGGTCGTTGTGTTTACCACCAGCACGTACGCAGCGCTGCGAGGTCGTCGCACGCGAGTAATTACGCTTGTCGAGGCCAAGGAACACGTCCTTGAACTGGTTCATCCCGGCATTGGTAAACAGCAGAGTTGGGTCATTATGTGGCACCAGGGAGCTGCTATCGACAACCTGATGGCCTTTACTATGGAAAAAGTCGAGAAACGCCTGACGGATCTCAGCGGTGCTCTTGCTCATAATTATCCTGAAATCAAGCTAAGGGATGTTCGTCGCAGACGCGAGTTGTGGAAAAAACGACGCGCGCCGGACGGAAAAAGTGGGAATAAGATAAGTTTTCTTTAAAGGGAAGTAAAATCCCGAGTGCGCTCAATCCGCAAAATTTCGCCATATTTCCTGGATATCTTCCATCAGATAGCCTCGATACAACAAAAAGCGCTGAATTTTGACCTTTTCCGGAAATGTGGTTGGCAACGGCTCACCATATTTACGCAGTGCCTGATCGCGTGCTAAATGCGCCCACTCAATTTCACATTCACGCATCGCTTGTTCAATGGCCTCACGCGTAATGCCCTTTTGCCCCAACTCCTGACGAATACGCGCTGGCCCATACCCTTTACGGCTTCGCCCTGCCATAAACCGTTGTACAAAGCGGGCATCATCGAGGTAGCGATTTTCAAAACACCAGGCGACCACTTTCTCAACATCTTCAGGTGGCGCATCAATAGGTTCAGGGCCCTTTTTTCCCATAATCGGCGCGGTGAGCTTGCGCCGCAGCTCTTGCTCGCTATGGTCGCGCATCGCAAGAATGCGGATAGCCCTGTCCAACAGACGGGCATAGGCGGAACGGCGCGGTGAGTTTTCAGTCATCGTTTTCCTGCCAACGTAATAAATGCAAAAGGGCTGCATAAGCAGCCCTTTGTTTCAATTCTGAGTTCCGAGATTATCAGAAGTCTTCTTTGGTTTCTTCAACGCTGTTGTTATCAACAACAAAGTCTGGCGTTGAATCCTGGTTATTGAGCAGCAGTTCACGCACTTTCTTCTCAATTTCTTTTGCCGCAGCCGGATTCTCTTTCAGCCAGGAAATTGCGTTCGCTTTACCCTGACCAATTTTGTCACCGTTGTAGCTATACCAGGCACCCGCCTTTTCAATCAGCTTCTCTTTTACGCCCAGGTCGACCAGCTCGCCGAAGAAGTTGATACCTTCGCCGTAGAGGATCTGGAATTCAGCTTGTTTGAACGGCGCAGCAATTTTGTTCTTCACAACCTTCACACGGGTTTCGCTGCCGACAACGTTATCGCCATCTTTCACTGCACCGATACGACGAATATCCAGGCGGACAGAGGCGTAGAATTTCAGCGCGTTACCACCGGTGGTGGTTTCTGGGTTACCGAACATCACACCGATTTTCATACGAATCTGGTTGATGAAGATAAGCAGGGTATTCGACTGCTTCAGGTTACCAGCCAGCTTACGCATCGCCTGGCTCATCATACGTGCAGCAAGCCCCATATGAGAGTCGCCGATTTCGCCTTCGATTTCCGCTTTTGGCGTCAGTGCCGCCACGGAGTCGACAACGAGAACATCTACTGCGCCTGAACGTGCCAGTGCGTCACAGATTTCCAGCGCCTGTTCACCGGTATCCGGCTGAGAACACAGCAGGTTGTCGATATCAACGCCCAGCTTGCGTGCATAGACTGGGTCCAGCGCATGTTCGGCATCAATGAACGCACAGGTTTTACCTTCACGCTGTGCCGCGGCGATAACCTGCAGCGTCAGCGTTGTTTTACCGGAGGATTCTGGCCCGTAGATTTCGACGATACGGCCCATTGGCAGGCCGCCTGCGCCCAGCGCGATATCCAGTGAAAGCGAACCGGTAGAGATAGTTTCCACATCCATGGAACGGTCTTCACCCAGACGCATGATGGAGCCTTTACCGAATTGCTTTTCGATCTGGCCCAGCGCTGCCGCCAACGCTTTCTGTTTGTTTTCGTCGATAGCCATTATTACTCCTGTCATACCGGGTGTTACCGGATAGTGAATTCTGTTCTGTTGAGGCAATTATACTGTATGCTCATACAGTATCAAGTATTTTGTAGAAATTGTTGCCAGAGAAGATTTAGCGCATACGCTGTCGCCTGTCGGCGCACCGATTCCCGGTCACCGGAGAAGCACTCACTCTGTGTAACGCCCTGACCATTGGCACTGGCGACACCAAACCACACGGTTCCCACCGGTTTTTCTGCACTGCCGCCGTCCGGCCCGGCAATACCGCTGACCGAAACCGCGAAGTCAGCACGCGCCGCACGCAGAGCCCCGATCGCCATTTCAACCACCACCGGTTCACTTACCGCACCGTGCTGCAAAAGCGTCGCTTCACGCACGCCAATCATCTGTGATTTGGCTTCATTGCTATAGGTGACAAAACCGCGCTCAAACCATGCAGAGCTACCGGCGATATCAGTAATGACTTTCGCAATCCAGCCACCGGTACAGGATTCAGCAGTGGTCAGCGTCGCGCCGCGCGCCTTAAGTGCTAGCCCAACCTGCTCGCTCAACTGCATTAATTCGCAATCTGTCATTATCGCTCCGACTCACCCAATAAAGAGGCCATCAAAGATAGCACTTTCAGAAGAGATATGGGGATGGGATGATAATTTTACGAGGGGCATTCAGAAAATGACGACAAGACACAAAATTCACGTTTTGGAATAGCCGCCTGATATAACGAGCAGCGCAAAAGAGAGAAAAACCGGCCCTGAAGGCCGGTTACTGGCTAACGCATGCTTGCCGCAATCAGCGTCACATTATGACGGAGCATCTTCACATAACTGTCTGCGACACCGCCCGGTTTTGACAGTGCTTCTGGGTACAGTTCACCGCCAGGCTGAGAGCCGGTCGCCGTGGCAATTTGCTTCACCAAACGCGGGTCGAGCTGATTCTCCATAAACCAGGTGTGTACGCCATCGGCCTTAATTTGGGTAATCAGCGCCGCCACCTGCGCCGCGCTGGCCTCGCTTTCAGATGACAGCCCCTGAGGAGCCAGGAACGTCACTCCGTAAGCTCTTGAGAAATAGCCAAATGCATCGTGGCTAGTCAGCACTTTACGTTTAGCCTGCGCAATACCGCTGAACTGCTTTTTCGCCCAACGGTCGACTTCATTAAGCTGACTGATGTAGCGCTCGCCTGATGCCTTTAGCGCCACGCTATCTTCAGGATCGGCCTTCACCAGCCCATTGAGAATATTTTGCGCATACAGCGCACCGTTTGCTGCGCTATTCCAGGCATGGGGATCGGTTACCGTTTTACCATCCTCATCTAGCGTATGTGTCTTCACGCCCGTCGATGCCACCACCAGCTCACCTTTAAACCCCGACGCCGTGATAAGTCTGTCGAGCCAGCCCTCCAGCCCCAGACCATTCACCACCACGACATCGGCCTTGCTGAGCAAGGCGCTATCTTTAGGGGATGGCTCAAACGTATGCGGATCACCATCCGGGCCAACCAGGGTATCGACATGCACATGCTCACCGCCGATCTGCTGTACCATATCACCAAGCACTGAAAAGCTGCTGACGACATTTAGCGTTTTTGCCGCCACGACTTGCGTGGTAAGCCCCAGCGCCAGTGCCAAAATCACGCCAATACGTTTCTTCATCATTTCCCCTCATCCCATAAATTTTCGCAAGCCGACGGTTAACCGGCTATGCGTGCCAAAAAAAACCGAAACCAAAAAGACGCCGCTGGCAGTCAGGACAATCGATGGCCCCGCCGGTAGGTTAGCCCCCCATGACAGGCTGAGCCCCATCCATGCGCAGACGCTGCCTATCACCGCCGCCAGAAGTAATATTGTGGGTAACGTGCGCGCCCAGCAGCGTGCCGCCACAGCGGGCAACATCATCACGCCCACCGCCATCAGCGTGCCTAACACCTGAAATCCCGCCACCAGATTAAGCACCAGTAGCGCCAAAAATAGGCCGTGCAACAACCCCGGAACCCAACGGGCGTTCACCTGAAGCCAGGCGCTGTCAAACGCCTCACTGACTAATCCGCGGTAAAATAGCGCAATGCAGATAAGCGTCAGGCTGGCAACGCCGGTCACAAATAGCGCCGCATCGTTATCCACGGCCAGAATCGAACCAAATAACAGATGCAATAGATCGACATTTGAACCTCGCAACGAGACTAGCGTGACCCCTAACGCCAGCGATCCCAGATAGAAACCGGCAAAACTGGCGTCCTCTTTGAGTGGCGTACGTCGGCTGACCCAGCCCGCCACCAGCGCCACTATAATCCCGGCGATAAACCCACCGACAGTCATCGCCAACAGCGACATTCCGCTCACCAGATAGCCCACGGCTACGCCCGGTAAGATGGCGTGAGATAACGCATCGCCCATCAGACTCATGCGACGTAATAGCAAGAAGACCCCGAGAACGGTGGTGCTCAGCGACAAAGCCAGACACACCACCAGCGCGCGGCGCATAAAGCCAAATTCAATAAATGGTTGGAAGAAGGTGTGCCAGATCATGCCAGCCTCGCGGATTGAAAGGCCGGTAAAACATCCGTGGTGCGCCCCCAGCAGGCATTCTGCGGCCCCAGTAGCAGGGTTTCGGGGAAATACTCCGCGACGCGTTGATTGTCATGCAGTACCGCCAGTACAGTTTGCCCCTGCCGATGCATCTGCTGAATGACCATCATGAGGTCATGACTGGTCGCTTCGTCGATACCCGTAAACGGTTCATCAAGCATCACCAACGGTGCCTGCTGAACCAGCACACGTGCAAAAAGCATGCGTTGAAACTGGCCGCCGGAAAGCCCTTCAATTGGCGCTTTCGCAAGCGCTGCCAGCCCAACGCTTTCCAGAGCAGCATGAATGCGTTCCCGGACGTCACCACGCAGACCGCGTAGCAGCGACACCTGTGGCCAGGCCCCCTGGCTAACAACGTCCAGTACCGTAAGTGGAAACTGTGACTCCAGCGCATGACGCTGTGCCAGCCAGCCAACAACCGGACGCGTCGGCATCCAGCGGACTACGCCGCTCACCGGCGGAATAAACCCCGCTAACGTCTTTAACAGCGTCGATTTACCGCAGCCGTTCAGGCCAATAATCGCCGTCATGCTGCCTTTGTGGATCACACCGCTCAGGGCTGGCGTAATCGCTATTCCCTCATAGCCCGCAACCAGATTGTCGAGTTCAATCATGGCAGCGATACCGCCCACCAAACCGCCAGCCACAGTGCTACCAGCAACGAGCAGGCCAAAATAACCCTGGCCATACTGGAAGCCATAAAAACAGGAGTGAACATCCCCACCTCACAATAAAATGTTATAACATAACAATATGAGATTAGAGAGAAGATGTAAACGGCAGGAAATGATGCAAAATGTAACTGACTCCCCTTCGGCTGAAGAGGAGTCGAAGGAAAGGATTACTGCACTCGAGCCTGAGACACCGCCAGCCCCAGCTGCCAGACGGCCATCGCATAGTGGGTGCTGTGGTTGTAACGAGTGATGGTGTAGAAGTTCGGCAGGCCGTACCAGTATTGGTATCCGGTCCCCACGTCCAAACGCAACAGGCTGACCTGCTGATGGTTCCCCAACGGCTGCATCGGCGTTAATCCTGCCGCCGCCAGTTGCGAAACGCTGTATTTGGTTTTGAATCCGTTATCCAGCCCAGGAGCCTGGCCCATCGCCTGCACTGCAACCGTGTCGCCGCTCACCCAGCCGTGCTGTTTAAAGTAGTTAGCCACGCTGCCGATAGCATCTTCCGGATCCCACAGGTTGATGTGACCATCGCCATTAAAATCAACCGCATATTGCCTATAAGATGACGGCATAAACTGCCCATAGCCCATCGCACCGGCAAACGAACCTTTCAGATCCAGCGGATCGTCTTTTTCGTCGCGCGCCATCAGCAAGAAAGTCTCAAGCTCACCGGAGAAATACGCGGCGCGGCGTGGATAATTAAAGGAAAGCGTCGCCAGCGCATCCAGAATACGGGTTTTACCCATCACCCGGCCCCAGCGAGTTTCCACACCAATGATGCCGACGATGATTTCCGGCGGCACGCCATAAACCATCTGTGCGCGCTGAAGGGCATCCTGATATTGATTCCAGAACGCGACGCCATTTTGCACGTTATCCGGGGTAATAAACTGTTTGCGATAACGTAACCAGGCGCCGTTCGGGCCAGCTGGCGGCTGGCCTGTCGGAGCTTGCCTGTCCATCAGGCGCAAGACGTAATCCAGTCGTTTGGCCTGTGAAAGAATGTCGTGCAGTTGCTGACGGTCAAACCCGTGCTTGCTGACCATCTTGTCGATGAACTGCTCCGCCGCCGGGTTGTTGGCAAAATCACCGGTTGGAATCAACGCATTGTGCTGGGGTTCAAGGAGAAAACCGCCGGAGGTGGTTGCCGGTGATTCAGCCGTTTTAGGCTTGCTGCTACAGGCAGCAAGCAGGACACACAAAGGGAGTAAAGTCAGTACACGACGCTTCAACATGAGACTTCCGTTTAACAATATCAGCAAGAGTTAAATATGGTAAAGCATCCGCCGCTACACAAGGAAGCGGTTGTCGTGCTCGCTCGCAGAATTTCTCATTACCCATCGCTTTTTCATCTCTCTTTGCGGCCTTCCTCGTAAAAACTTTCAATTTAAAATATTTATCTTTCATTTTGCGACCAAAATAACACTTTCAAACCTTTCGATCTGATTAAAATGATTCACCTTTTGGCAAGATAACGAGAATTCCCTACAGGAGAGAACAATGATCGAAACCATTACACATGGTGCTGAGTGGTTCATCGGGCTGTTCCAGAAAGGCGGAGAGGTGTTCACCGGCATGGTGACCGGCATTCTTCCGCTGCTGATTAGTCTGCTGGTCATCATGAATGCGCTGATAAATTTTATCGGTCAGCACCGTATTGAACATTTCGCCCAACGCTGTGCAGGCAACCCAGTGTCCCGCTACCTGCTGTTGCCTTGTATTGGCACATTTGTGTTTTGTAACCCCATGACCTTAAGTCTGGGCCGCTTTATGCCGGAGAAATACAAACCGAGCTATTACGCGGCGGCATCGTATAGCTGCCACTCCATGAACGGACTATTTCCACACATCAACCCCGGTGAACTGTTTGTCTATCTGGGGATTGCCAATGGCCTGACAACGCTGGGGCTCCCGCTCGGCCCGCTTGCGGTCAGCTACCTGCTGCTTGGGTTAGTGACAAACTTCTTCCGGGGTTGGGTCACCGATCTCACGACCGCCATTTTCGAGAAGAAAATGGGTATCCAACTTGAACAGAAAGTCCGTCTGGCAGGAGCAGCATCATGATGCGTATTCGTATTGAGAAAGGCACCGGTGGCTGGGGCGGCCCGCTGGAATTAGACGCTACCCCGGGCAAAAAAATCGTCTACATCACCGCAGGTACGCGTCCGGCGATTGTCGACAAACTGGCGCAGTTAACTGGCTGGCAGGCGGTAGATGGTTTTAAAGAAGGTGAGCCACCTGAAGCGGAGATCGGTATTGCGATCATTGACTGCGGCGGCACACTGCGCTGCGGCATTTACCCCAAGCGCCGTATTCCCACCATCAATATCCATGCCACCGGAAAATCCGGCCCGCTGGCGCAATATATCCTGGAGGATATCTATGTCTCTGGCGTGAGGGAAGACAATATCAGCGTGGTAGGCGACGCATCAGAGACCATCGCCTCCCCGCCTGCGCCAGCCGCCGGGCGTGATTACGACACCAGTAAAAAGATAACTGAACAGAGCGATGGCCTACTCGCCAAAGTCGGTATGGGTATGGGCTCTGCCGTGGCGGTGCTGTTTCAGGCCGGTCGGGACACCATCGACACGGTGCTGAAAACCATCCTGCCATTTATGGCATTTGTCTCAGCGCTTATCGGCATCATCATGGCTTCCGGCCTCGGTGACTGGATTGCCCACGGTCTGGCTCCCCTTGCCAGCCACCCACTCGGGTTAGTCACGCTGGCGCTGATCTGCTCTTTCCCGCTGCTGTCACCCTTCCTCGGCCCCGGTGCGGTTATTGCACAAGTCATTGGCGTGTTGATTGGCGTCCAGATTGGTCTGGGTAACATCCCGCCGCATCTGGCGTTACCGGCCCTATTTGCGATTAACGCACAGGCCGCCTGTGACTTTATCCCGGTTGGTTTATCGCTGGCGGAAGCCCGTCAGGATACCGTTCGCGTCGGCGTCCCTTCCGTGCTGGTCAGCCGTTTCCTGACCGGTGCGCCAACCGTCCTTATCGCCTGGTTTGTTTCCGGCTTCATTTATCAATAAGGGATCCATTATGAGCGTGATTTATCAGACCACCATCACCCGAATAGGCCAGAGCGCACCTGATGCACTCTGCGACCAGATGCTCATCACCTTTAGTGAAGGAGCACCCGCCGATATCGAAGAGTTTTGCTTCATTCACTGCCACGGCGAGCTTAACGGTACGTTGCAACCCGGCGTGCAGTTTGAGCTAGGTGAGCACCGCTATCCGGTCACCGCTGTTGGCAGCGTAGCTGAACAAAATCTGCGGGCTCTGGGACATATCACACTGTGCTTCGACGGTATGAGCGAAGCGAAATTTCCGGGCACCGTACACATTGCGGGGCCTGCACCGGACGACATCGCGCCGGGCTGTATTTTGAAGTTTGTAGCTTAAATTTAAGGAGAGAAAAAATGAATCAGGTTGCCGTTGTCATTGGTGGAGGGCAGACCCTCGGGGCGTTCCTCTGCCGTGGGCTTGCCGCTGAAGGGTACCGCGTCGCTATTGTCGATATCCAGAGTGATAAAGCCGCGAATGTTGCGCAGGAGATCAACGCTGAATTTGGTGAAGGTAAAGCGTACGGCTTTGGTGCCGACGCGACCAGCGAAGACAGTGTGTTGGCGCTGTCACGTGGCGTCGATGAAATCTTTGGTCGCGTCGATCTACTGGTCTATAGCGCCGGCATCGCCAAAGCTGCGTTTATTAGTGATTTCCAACTGGGTGATTTTGACCGTTCACTGCAGGTGAATCTGGTGGGCTACTTCCTCTGCGCACGCGAATTTTCTCGCCTGATGATCCGCGATGGCATTGAAGGCCGCATTATTCAGATCAATTCAAAATCTGGCAAAGTGGGCAGCAAACACAACTCCGGTTATAGCGCCGCGAAGTTTGGCGGCGTGGGGTTAACCCAGTCGCTGGCACTGGATCTGGCGGAATACGGAATTACGGTCCATTCACTGATGCTCGGCAACCTGCTGAAATCACCTATGTTCCAGTCGCTACTGCCACAATACGCCGCCAAGCTTGGTCTCGAGCCGCACGAAGTAGAGCAATACTACGTCGATAAAGTGCCGCTCAAACGGGGCTGTGATTATCAGGATGTGCTGAATATGCTGATGTTCTACGCCAGTACAAAAGCGGCCTACTGCACCGGCCAGTCGATTAACGTCACCGGCGGGCAGGTGATGTTCTAACAGCACAATGTCGGGTGGGGGTGGCATCTACATTCGTGTAGGCCGAATACGGTGCCGCCGTCATCCGACACCCAGGAGCTTCAATATGATCTCAGCGCTTATTACCGTTGCCGCTATCGCCTGGTGTACACAACTCGTACTCGGGGGTTGGCAAATTTATCGCTTTAACCGCGCCTTCGATAAGCTCTGCCAGCAGGGTCGCGTTGGCGTGGGCCGCTCCAGCGGACGTTTTAAACCGCGCGTTGTCATCGCCATTGTGCTCAACGAGCAGCAGTGCGTTGTCGATACTTTATTTATGAAAGGTCTTACCGTATTCGCTAAACCAATGAAAATTGACGCAATAAAAGGAAAATATATTGATGAATTACAGCCGGATGTGATCTTTCCCCATGATCCCCTGTCGAAGAATGCACTATCATTAGCGCTTAAACTGAAACATGGGTAATTTCGTTGTGAATGCTATGAGCTTGCGAAGTTATCATTTCGATAATTTAATTCAGGGTAATTGCACCTATGAAACCTCGTCAGCGTCAGGCCGCCATTGTAGAGCACCTGCAAAAGCAGGGAAAATGCTCGGTTGAAGAACTGGCACAGCACTTCGACACCACAGGCACCACCATTCGCAAAGACCTGGTCATTCTTGAAGATGCCGGAACGGTCATTCGTACTTACGGCGGCGTGGTACTGAACAAAGAGGAATCCGACCCGCCCATCGATCACAAGACGCTCATCAACACCAATAAAAAAGAGCGCATTGCCGAAGCCGCGGTGCAATTCATTCACGATGGCGATTCCATCATCCTTGACGCCGGGAGCACCGTCTTACAAATGGTGCCGATGCTGGCGCGCTTTCGCAATATCACCTTGATGACCAACAGCCTGCACATTGTTAATGCCCTTTCGGAGCTGGACAACGAGCAAACGATCCTGATGCCCGGCGGTACCTTCCGCAAAAAATCTGCGTCGTTTCACGGTCAGCTCGCGGAAAACGCTTTCGAGCAGTTCAGCTTTGATAAACTCTTTATGGGAACCGACGGTATTGATCTTAATGCCGGGGTGACCACCTTTAATGAGGTCTACACCGTCAGCAAAGCGATGTGCAACGCCGCACGCGAAGTCATTCTGATGGCGGACTCGTCAAAATTCGGGCGTAAAAGCCCCAATGTTGTGTGCAGTCTGGAAAGCGTCGACAAACTGATTACCGACTCAGGTATCGATCCGGCGTTTCGTCAGGCACTGGAAGAAAAAGGGATTACCGTTATCATAACCGGAGAAAGTAATGAGTGATGCACTACTGAACGCGGGCCGTCAGACATTAATGCTCGAACTACAGGAAGCAAGCCGTCTGCCAGAACGCCTGGGCGATGATTTTATCCGTGCTGCCAGAACCGTTATCAACTGCGAAGGCAAAGTGATTGTCTCCGGTATGGGGAAATCAGGTCATATCGGCAAAAAAATTGCCGCGACGCTCGCCAGTACCGGCACCCCGGCCTTCTTTGTTCACCCGGCAGAAGCGCTGCACGGTGACTTAGGCATGGTCGAAAGCCGTGACGTTATGCTGTTCATCTCTTACTCCGGTGGCGCGAAAGAGCTCGACCACATTATCCCTCGTCTCAAAGAAAAATCCGTCGTGCTGCTGGCAATGACCGGTAAAGCCAACTCACCGCTGGCGCTGGCGGCCGATGCGGTACTGGATATCGGCGTTGAGCGTGAAGCTTGCCCAATGCATCTGGCGCCCACCTCCAGCACCGTTAATACGCTGATGATGGGCGACGCGCTGGCGATTGCCGTCATGCAGGCGCGTGGTTTTAACGAAGAAGATTTTGCTCGTTCACATCCGGCTGGAGCGCTTGGTGCACGCTTGTTAAATCGCGTACACCATCTGATGCGTCAGGGAAATGAGACCCCGCAAGTGACCATTCATACAAGCGTTATGGACGCGATGCTAGAACTTAGCCGCACCGGGATGGGGATGGTCGCCGTCTGCGACGACCAGTCTCAGGTACAGGGGATCTTTACCGACGGCGACCTGCGTCGCTGGCTGGTTAGCGGCGGCACGCTTGCCGATAACGTTACCGCAGCCATGACCCAGGGCGGCGTAACGCTCAATGACCAGGCACGCGCCATTGACGCCAAAGAACAGTTGATGAAGCTGAAAATCAGCGCCGCTCCGGTAGTCGATGGCAATAACCGTCTGGTCGGCGCAATAAATCTGCAAAACTTCTACCAGGCCGGGATCCTTTAATCCTTCAGACCCAGACGCTTCGCCAGCCGATGCAGGTTGGCGACGTCTGTCTCAAGCGCTCGTGCGCTAGCCGCCCAGTTGTGCTGATGTGTCTCCAGCGCATTGCGGATCATCTCTCGTTGGAAATGCTCGGTGGCATCGCGCAGATTGTTTACCGTGGCAATCGGCAACGGCGCTTCAGTCATTACCGTGCTCGCCCCCCCTTCCTGAAACGCAAAATGCTGCACTTCAAGCACCACTTCACCGCTGCTGCGGGTCGCCCGTGCTAGCACCACCGCACGATGCACCGCATGTTCCAGCTCACGGACATTCCCCGGCCAACCATAGCTTTGCAGATGCGTTCGTGCTCCTGCGCTCAGCACCACACGGGATAACCCCAAACGTAAACGACACTGTTCGCAGAAATAGCCCGCCAGCAGTACCACGTCATCGCCACGTTCACGCAACGGCGGCACCGAAAGCGGGAACACACTCAGGCGATGGAATAAATCGGCGCGGAAATTGCCTGCCAGAACCTCTTCGCGCAGGTCACGGTTGGTGGCTGCCAGCACGCGTACGTCAACACGCAAACTGCGGTCATCACCGACACGTTGAATATCACCGTATTGCAGCACACGCAGCAGTTTGGCCTGCAACGCCAGCGACAACTCGCCGATTTCATCAAGGAACAGCGTTCCGTTATCGGCCATTTCAAATTTACCGCTGCGGTTGCTGATAGCCCCGGTAAACGCCCCTTTTACGTGCCCAAACAGCTCGCTCTCGGCCACACTTTCCGGCAGCGCGGCGCAGTTTAAATAGACCAGCGGGCTCACCGCCCGTGGTGAACCTTCGTGAATCGCCTTCGCCACCAACTCTTTCCCGGTGCCGGTTTCACCGCTAATCAGCACATTGAGGTCAGAGGCCGCAACAATCTCAATCTCTTTTTTCAACTGCATAATGCCCGGCGACAGGCCGATCATCTGCGTCTCTTTGACCTGTTCGAAGTCGGTTGCCGAGCCGGGAAGCATATTCTGGCTTTCCAGTTGTTCAATCAGCAGTGCATTACTAAGCGCCCCTGCCGCCAGCGCGGCAATCAACCGCAACTCTTCATTACTGAAGACATCGAACTGATCCGGCGACATAGCATCCAGCGTCAGCGCACCAATCAGGTTTTGTCCGGCGAACAGCGGCAAACCAATACAGGCGTGGACTTTCAGGCTTTCCTGACCGGGGATCAGACCATCATACGGGTCAGGCAAAGAGCTATCGGCAGGAAAACGAACGACGTCACCCGCGCGGGCAATAGCCTCCAGACGCGGATGCCCTTCCAGCGTAAAGCGCCTGCCGAGCACATCTTTTGCCAGCCCATCAATCGCCAGCGGAATAAACTGCCTCGCGTCATAACGCAATAGTGCCGAGGCGTCGCAATCCAGTACCTGGCGCAGCGTGGTGATTAAACGCTGAAATCGGTCCTGATGGCCGACCCCCCGTTGTAATTCAATGGCGATACCCGCCAGGACGTCCACCGAAAAGCTCATGGCTACCTCACAGTCATTTTGACAATGCATGATGTCATATTGACAATATTAAGTATAGTCATTTTGACTAACACCAAAGTGGCATAAAACAATTAATTCATATAAATCAATTAGATAAAAAGTTGGCACGCTACCTGCAATAAACAAAACATCTTTTTTGAAAAATGCTGAATTAATTATTGAGGTTGCTATGTCTATTCTGGTTAAAAATAACATTCATTGGGTTGGCCAACGTGACTGGGAAGTTCGTGATTTTCACGGGACCGAATACAAAACGCTGCGTGGCAGCAGCTACAACAGCTACCTTATCCGTGAAGAAAAAAACGTTCTGATCGATACCGTCGACCATAAATTCAGCCGCGAATTCGTGCAGAACCTGCGCAGCGAAATCGATCTGGCTGATATCGATTACATCATCATCAACCACGCTGAAGAAGACCATGCGGGTGCGCTGACCGAGCTGATGTCACAGATTCCGGACACCCCAATTTACTGCACCGCCAACGCCATTGACTCCATCAACGGTCACCACCACCACCCAGAGTGGAACTTCCACGTAGTGAAAACCGGTGACGCCCTGGACATCGGTAATGGCAAACAGCTGATCTTCGTTGAAACCCCAATGCTGCACTGGCCAGACAGCATGATGACTTATATGACCGGCGACGCGGTGCTGTTCAGTAACGACGCCTTCGGCCAGCACTACTGTGACGAACGCCTGTTCAACGACGAAGTTGACCAGACCGAACTGTTCGAACAGTGCCAACGTTACTACGCCAACATCCTGACCCCGTTCAGCCGCCTGGTGACGCCAAAAATCACCGAGATCCTCGGCTTCAACCTGCCGGTCGACATGATTGCCACCTCTCACGGTGTGGTATGGCGTGAAAACCCAACGCAAATCGTTGAGCTGTACCTGAAATGGGCGGCAGATTATCAGGAAGACCGCATCACTATCTTCTACGACACCATGTCCAACAACACCCGCATGATGGCGGATGCGATTGCGCAGGGTATCAACGAAGTTGACCCGAACGTAGCGGTGAAAATCTTTAACGTGGCCCGCAGCGATAAAAATGAAATTCTGACCAACGTCTTCCGCTCTAAAGGGGTACTGGTTGGGACATCCACCATGAACAACGTGATGATGCCGAAAATTGCCGGTCTGGTTGAAGAGATTACCGGTCTGCGTTTTCGTAACAAGCGTGCCAGCGCCTTTGGTTCCCACGGCTGGAGCGGCGGCGCGGTAGACCGTCTGTCCACTCGCTTACAGGATGCCGGCCTTGAAATGTCACTGAGCCTGAAAGCCAAATGGCGTCCTGACGTTGATGCGCTGGAAGTTTGCCGTCAGCACGGCCGTGAAATTGCGCGCCAATGGGCATTAGCGCCACTGCCAGAAGCCACGGCAAAAGCAGACGCGGTGAAAGAAGCCTGTGCTTGCGCCGCTGCCACTGCCGCCGACCTTGGCCCAAGCATGCAGTGCAGCGTGTGCCAGTGGGTTTACGACCCGGCAAAAGGCGAACCAAACCAGGACGTTCAGCCAGGTACACCGTGGAGCGAAGTCCCGGATAACTTCCTGTGCCCGGAATGTTCATTAGGTAAAGATGTCTTTGACGTGATGGCGACGGAGGCAAAATGAATCATGGCATCGTGATTATCGGCTCGGGCTTCGCCGCCCGCCAGCTGGTAAAAAATATTCGTAAACAGGATGCGAGCGTCAAACTGACGCTCATCGCCGCCGACAGTATCGACGAATATAACAAGCCGGACTTAAGCCACGTAGTGAGCCGGGGGCAAACCGCCGCCGACCTCACTTTGCAAACCGCAGGCGAGTTCGCAGAGCAATATAACCTGAACCTGTTCCCACAAACCTGGGTCACCGGCATCGATGCCGCAGCCCATGTGGTAAAAAGTCAGAATCACGAATGGCAGTACGACAAACTGGTTCTGGCAACGGGTGCGGCGGCCATCATCCCGCCGGTTGCGGGCAAAGAGCTGATGCTGACCCTCAACAGCCAGCAGGAGTTCGGTGCCGCACAGAGTACGCTGCGTGATGCCAGACGCGTATTGATTATCGGCGGTGGTTTGATTGGCAGCGAACTGGCGATGGATTTCTGTCGCGCAGACAAAGCGGTCACCGTCGTCGATAACTCCGCCAGCATTCTGGCGTCATTGATGCCGCCAGAAGTAAGCAGCCGTTTGCAACATCGTCTGACCGATATGGGGATTCATTTACTGCTGAAAAGCCAGTTGCAGTCGTTAGAGCAAACCGCCACCGGTATTCGCGCAAGCTTTGATCGCAATCGCCACGTTGAAGTCGATGCCGTGGTTGCGGCAACCGGCCTGCGTCCAGAAACGGCGCTGGCTCGCATGGCGGGTCTGGAGATCAATCGCGGCGTGAAAGTCGATAGCACGCTGCAAACCAGTAACCCGGATATTTATGCGCTGGGCGACTGCGCGGAGATCAATGGAACGGTGATGCCATTCCTGCAACCGATTTTGATGAGCGCAATGTGTCTGGCGAAGAATTTACTCGGCCAGTCTGGCGAGCTGAAACTGCCAAACATGCTGGTGAAGGTGAAAACACCGGATCTGCCGCTGCACTTAGCGGGTGAAACGCGCCGTCAGGATCTGAACTGGACGATTGAAACGCGCGCTGACGGCATGCTGGCGCAAGGTTACGACGAAGGCCAGCAGTTACGGGCGTTCGTGGTGAGTGAAGAGCGAATGAAAGAAGCCTTTGGTTTGTTGAAATCGCTTGTGAGTTAAGAAGTCGAGTCTCTGTCCACTGTTTGATTTACCCCAAAGCGCAAGGAAGCGTGAAGTCTCATTGTTGTTTGCCCCGCTGCCCCGGGGCTTTTTTTTGTTTTTGCGCCCGGCGTTTCCCCGGCGGCGCTGCGCTTGGCCGGGCTACAGGCCGAATGTAGCCCGGCCAAGCGCAGCGCCGCCGGGAACGGCTCAAATCTTAACGCACCACCAGCGCATCATAATTTCGCCAGCGGTAGTTCACCATCGACACCAGCCAGCACAGCGCAAACAACCCAATCACCACAAAACCCGCGTTGCCAAGATTATCACTGAGCAGCGCCACGTCGCTCCACAGGCCACCGGTCAGGTCGAACTTATCCATAATCAGCCCCAGCGCTTCCAGCCCGCCGATAAACAGCGCCACCACGACCGAGGCACCGGTAATGGTCATGTTGTAATAAAGCTTGCGCTGCGGTTTATTGAAAGCCCAGCCGTAGGCCCCCACCATCAGAATATTATCCAGTGTATCCACCAACGCCATGCCGCTGGCAAACAGCGCCGGGAACACCATAATCGACCACATCGACATCCCGCTGGAGGCGCTGGCAGCTGAGATCCCCAACACACCAATTTCCGTGGCAGTGTCAAACCCGAGACCAAACAGGAAACCGACCAGGTACATGTGCCAGCTTTTGCCGATCAGGCGGAATGTGCGACTGAACAGCGCGTTCATCACCCCGCCGGTCACCGGCACGTCAGCGGAAACGGACTCACCTTTTTTTAACGCCTGAAAACTGCGCCATACGCTACGCAGAATGAGCAGATTCACCAGCGCCATCGCCAACAGGAACACCGCCGAGACGGCTGTGCCGATAATACTGCCGGTGTCGTGGAACCAGCTCATCTTGCTCTGGAACGCCGTTGCCGTGGCGGCAATCGCCACCGACGCCAGCACCACAATCGACGAGTGCCCCAGCGAGAACCACGCGCCCACGCCAAAGGGCCGCTTGCCCTGCTGCATCATTTTGCGGGTAACATTATCAATCGCCGCAATATGGTCAGCGTCGACCGCGTGACGCAGGCCATAACCCCACGCCAGCAGGCTGGCAGCCATCAACGCACCGTTATGACCAAACGCCTGCCACGCCCAGCCCCAGGCCAGGAGATTGGCCAACAGCAAAACCAGCACCAACAGCGACGCACGTGGCTGCTGACGAAGCACATTTAACAACATGAGAACCCCTTAAATCTGAGCGCGAGCGGCAGCAATCACCGCCTGCCCGTAGGAAATAGCACCATCACCTGCGGGCAAACGCTTTGGAAAGAGCAAAGTGAAATCGGATAAATAGTGGCTAAGGCGCGCGCGTAGCAGGCCGTTGTGTAGCACGCCACCACCAAACGCCAGCGTGGTTATCCCGACCATGACGGCATGATGGCGCATTAATGTCGCCACACCCTTTGCCAGAACATCGTGGAACGCCCACGCTTTTTCGGCGGGCGTGGCCTGCCAGCGCAGCCAACTCGCCCAGAAGCTGGCAAGGTCAAGCTGATTGTCCACCACCGGCATTGTGACCGGATGGGCCACGCCGTTGCAGGTTGCTGCCAGCGCTTCAAGTCGGCAAGCGGCCTCCCCTTCGTAGCTCAGCGCATCCGGTGCGCAGCCGACAGCGTAGGCCACTGCGTCAAACAGTCGCCCACAGGAAGAGGCCAGCGGACTATTTAGCCCACGGTAAACCGCTTGCGCCAGCAGCGGCCAGTTGTGCCGCTGTACCCCTTGAGTTTCGGCAAAATCCTGCCAGTCCGGCACATATGCCAGACACTGCGCCAGCAGATTGCGCCACGGTTGATGCGCCGCCAGATCGCCGCCCGGCAGCGCCACCGCAGGTAAGCCGCCAAGATGTTCACAGCCATGGTAGCTGACGCGCAGACACTCGCCGCCCCACAGCGCGCCCTGCTCGCCCATTCCGATACCATCCAGCGCCATCGCGATAACATCACCGCCGTCACGCGGCCAGTCGTGTTCCGCAAGGCAAGCCGCAATATGCGCGTGGTGATGCAGCACCCGCTGGATGGGCAGACCGCTTTGCATTGCCCATTGCGACGCGCGGTAGCCGTCATGAACATCCGCCACCACCGCCTGCGGAGCAAAGCCGTAAATCGACTGCATCAAACCAAGCGCCTGCTGCCACTGATTTTCAACGCCATCGTCAGTGAGATCGCCAAAGTGCTGGCTGACGACCACCTGGTCACCGCGTACCAGGCTGAACGTATTTTTCATATCGGCGCCAAGACACAGCGTCGGTACCACATCGCAAAAGCCCGGCGGCAGCGATAGCGCGTCCGGGACATAGCCTCGGGAGCGGCGCAGCATTTCGCCACTCTGGCGTACCACCGAGTCATCCATACGCTGGACGATATCGCGGTTATGCAGCAGGAAACCGTCGGCAATCTCTGCCAGATCCGCCAACGCCTGGTCGTTGGTTAACGCTGGCGGTTTGCCGCTGAGATTGCCGGAGGTCATCACCAGCGGGCGAGTCATCGCCTGCATCAGCAAATGCTGTAGCGGATTGGCGGGTAGCATCACCCCGACTTCAGCCAACGCGGGAGCAATGTCATCGCACACGCCAGCGACACGCGTTTTATCCACCAGCACAATGGGTGCGGCAGGCGTTTGCAGCAATGAGCGGGCATCCATCGGCAGTGCATCAGCATCGGATAACATCACCGCCAGCGGTTTAGCCGGACGATGTTTACGTGCGCGCAGTCGTGCCACTGCTTGCGGGTTCCCGGCGTCACAGGCCAGATGGAAACCGCCAATCCCTTTCACCGCCACAATGCCGCCAGCTTTCAGCATGGCAACAGCGCCCTGAAGCGCCGCCTCTTTTTCCAGACGTTGCTCACCTTCATGCCACGTCAGCCACGGGCCGCACTCGGCGCAGGCCACCGGTTGGGCATGAAAGCGCCGGTCGTAAGGATTGCGGTACTCGGCCTCGCAGCGCGAGCACAGCGGAAATGCTGCCATCACCGTAAACGGTCGGTCATACGGCATGGCGTGAATAATGGTGAAGCGCGGCCCGCAGTGGGTACAATTGATAAACGGATAGCGGTAGCGCCGCTCAGTGGGATCGTTCATCTCCGCGAGACAGGCCGGGCAGGTCGCCGCATCCGGGACAATTTGCGTACTCATCGCCCCGGCGCCGCTCTCGCGAATCACAAAATCAACAGGAATAGTCGGCCAGTCAAATGGCTCGACGTGGGTGCTATCAATGCGCGCAAGCGGCGGACAGTGCTGGTACAGCGCGGCGATAAAGTCCACTTCATCGCCGTACAAACGCAGCAATACTCCAGCGCTGTCGTTACAGACATCGCCCATACAGCCTCGCTGCTGGGCCAGTTGCCAGACAAAGGGCCGAAATCCCACCCCCTGAACTTTGCCGCAGATGCGGATCTGTACGCCGTTTGCGCTCATTCTCATTACCCGATTGCAGCGACTTTCAGACGCGTTTTCATCGACTGATAGCTTTCCAGCGCATAGTTTTCTGCCCAGTTCTGATCAGCAATGGCCTCAACCTTCACCGCGCAGTACTTAGTTTCCGGCGTTTTGGAGATAGGGTCGAGGTTGTCTTGAGTCAGTTCATTACAGGCGCCGACCCACCATTGGTAGGTCATGTACACGCTGCCGTGGTTGATACGCTCACTAATGCTGGCGCGGCTAATCACCTTGCCGCGACGCGAAGAGACCCACACCAGTTGCTTGTCCCGAATATTCAGCAGCTGCGCATCCGTCGGGTTAATCTGTACAAAACCGGGTTCATCGGCCAGCGATTGTAGCGCCGCACAGTTACCGGTCATTGAGCGGCACGAGTAGTGCCCAACTTCACGCACGGTACACAGCACCAGTGGGAAATCGGCATCCGGCGTTTCAGCAGGCGCGCGCCACGGGGCCGCGAACAGATGCCCTTTACCATCCGGCGTATCGAACTGGCTGCCTTCGTACAAATATTGCGTGCCGGGATGATCGAGCGTCGGGCACGGCCATTGTACGTGGCCCATTTCACCCATTTTTTCATAGGTGACGCCGTAGAACAGCGGGCACAGCTCGCGCATTTCGTCCCAGATTTGCTGGTTATTTTCGTAGTGCATCGGGTAACCCATTTCGCTTGCGAGCAGGCTGATAATTTCCCAGTCGCGCTTAACGTTATAGGTTGGCTCAATGGCTTTTTCAAAACGCTGGAAGCCACGGTCGGCGCAGGTAAAGACGCCGCCGTGTTCGCCCCACGAGGTGGCGGGCAGCAGCACATCGGCTTGCTCAGCGGTTTTGGTCATAAAGATGTCCTGCACCACCACGAAATCAAGCGCTTCAAATCCTTTACGCACCAGGCCTAAGTCAGCCTCGGTTTGCAGCGGATCTTCGCCCATGATGTAGTAGGCTTTCACCTTCCCTTCCATCGCCAGATGCGGCACTTCGGTAATGCGCACGCCGACTTTGTCGTCCATCAGGCTGGCGTCGATACCCCAGGCTTTGGCGAATTTCTCGCGCACGGCGGCATCAACCACATCCTGGTAGCCCGGGAATTGATTAGGCAGCACGCCCATATCGCACGCGCCCTGCACGTTATTTTGCCCACGCACCGGGCCAACGCCGACGTTTTCGCGACCGAGATTACCGGTCAACAGCGCCAGACTCGCCAGCCCTTTCACCACATCTACGGCCTGGCCGAACTGCGTGACGCCCATGCCCCACATAATGGTGGCAGACGGCGCGGCGGCATAGGTGCGCATGGCCTGGCGAACCTGCTGCGCCGGAACACCGGTCAGCGTTTCTACCGCTTCCGGCGAGTAGTCTTTTACCACTTCGCGCAGCGCATCCAGCCCGGTGGTGAAGCGTGCCACGTATTCTTTGTCATACAGATTTTCTTCAAGCAATACGTGGGCGAAAGCATTCACCAGCGCCATATTGCTGCCGTTACGCATCTGGAGATGCTGGTCGGCAATACGCGCGGTTTCAATACGACGCGGATCGCAGACAATAATTTTAGCGCCTTTGTCTTTGGCCTTAATCACGCGGCGCGCCACAATCGGGTGCGAGTCCGCACAGTTGTAGCCAAACACCAGCAGGCAACGCGAGTTTTCGATATCGCCGATGCTGTTGCTCATTGCGCCGTTGCCCAGTACGTCCTGCAATCCGGCAACCGATGGGCCGTGACAGACACGGGCACAGCAGTCGACGTTGTTGGTATGCAGCACGCCGCGAGCAAATTTCTGCATCACATAGTTGGTTTCATTGCCGGTACCGCGCGATGACCCGGTGGTCATAATGGCGCGCGGCCCAAATTTGGCTTTTATATCGCCAAGACGTTTCGCGGTATAGCGAATCGCCTCATCCCAGCTCACAGGAGTGAGTTTGCCGCCCTTTTCATAGCGGATCATGGGCTGCGTTAAGCGCGGTGTCAGCAGCTTGGTATCGTTCAGGAAGTCCCAGCCGTAATAGCCTTTCAGACACAGTTCGTTCTGGTTGGTTTTACCATCAGCGGCTTCGGCACGAATAATTTTACCGTTATCGACAACCAGCTTCATTTTGCAACCTGCGCCGCAGTAAGGGCACACACTCGTGATTTTTTTCATCAGTAACAGACCTGTTAAAAGAGAAATTAAGGGATTTTAGAAAGACAGAGACGTCGCAACGTCCAGCGCCGTACGACGGCGTTTTTCCGCGCTCAACTGTTCGAGCTTGTCGCGATCAACGCAGAACAGCGCGTGAGTCGGGCAGGCTTCCATACAGGCCGGGCCAGCTTCGCGGTGGAAACACAGGTCGCATTTGTTAGCTTCGGCTTTTTCCGCACGAACTTTCAGACCCGCGCCGCTATTACGAACCACCGGGCGAACCACCACTTCCATCGCACCGTACGGGCACGCCACAACGCAGGTCTTACAGCCAATGCAGCGTTCCTGCATGACGTGGATAAAACCTTTATCGCGGATAATTGCCCCGTTCGGGCAGACGTTGGCGCAAGGAGCGTCTTCGCACTGGCGACAGGCGGTAGCGGTGGAAACATCCATCCCTTTAATAACGTGAATACGCGGCAGGAAAGATTGCGGCGTCAGCGCGGCGCAGTCCTGTTCTTCCTGGTGGGAAACCACGCATGCGACTTCGCATGTCCGGCAGCCAATACATTTACTCGCATCAGCAATGATGAAACGGTTCATCAACTTCTCCAGCAATGACAATGAATTGTGCGAGAGAATGCATTATTCGAGCCAACTTTTAGTTGGCTGATTATTAAGAATATTTTTGGAGGGTAACAGAAAGAGATGCTGTCATCGTCACTAATGACGATGACAGCTGACGAGATTACGCGTGCGGGCCTGCCACAATAGAATCGCGTTCAATCAGCTCGCCGGGGAAGGTTTGTTGATATTTAAAGTCACCGCCGTCGAGCATAAAAATAAGCCGGTTGATGGTCTCTTTAATCATTTCCGTCACCGGGATCCGTACGCTGGAAAGCGACGGGATCATATAAGGTGCCAGCGCAATGTCATCGAAGCCAATCACTGAAACCTGCAAAGGAACGTTGATGCCGTGGTCATGCAGGCGCTTTATCGCCCCCACCGCCATGTCATCGTTGCTGGCGACCAGCGCACTAAAGCTCGCCTGGCGTTCACGCAGCGTATCCACACCAGCAGCGCCCGTGGCCGGCGTCCATTTCCCTTCGACAATCAGCTCGTTACGCAGCGTAATGCCGTGTTTTGTCAGCGCATCTTTATAACCAGATAAGCGTTCAATACCGGTCGGCGAATCCAGCGAACCGGTAATAAAAGCAATATCCCGATGACCGTGGGCAATGAGTTTTTCCACCGCCTGCTGGCTGGCTGATTTTTGATCGCAATAAACGCAGTGACTGCTGTTACGCCGCAGCCTGCGGTTAATCACCAACACCGGCCGTTGCTGCTGTTGAATGATATCGTCAATTTCGTCGACGCTTAAAAAGCGCGGGTAAATAATGATGCCGTCACAGCGCAAGTCGAGGAGATACTGAATGGCCTCACGCTCTTCCTCGGCACTGTGCTTACCATCAGCCAGAATCAACCGCCGCCCCTGCGCTTCGGTCATGCTCGCCGCATGAAACAACAACTCGCTGAAGTAGACGCCGTGGTACAGCGTATTGGTGACCACGAGGCCCAGCGTTTGCGTCTTTTTAGTCGCCAGATTACGCGCCAGCAGATTCGGCCGATAGCCGCTCTCTTCAATCGCCAAAAACACCCGGTCTTTGGTCTCCTGGCTGACATAGCCGTTACCCGAGAGCACCCGGGAGACGGTGGCTTTCGACACGCCCGCCCGTCGCGCCACCTCCAGCATCGTCGTCATGATGATTATCCTTGAGAAATCGTTTGGCAGCAGTGTACTGCACCGTTTGGCTATTTTCAGCCACTGTGGGTACGGTGAATCATTCGCCACCGCTATTTATTGTGACCGGTTTCACGAATCATTTAAAAACAATTTTTAGATCTTGCTGCAACAAAATAAACACATGATGATTATGTGGAACCGGTTTCTTATGCGGCGTTTCATCCCAAATACTTCGCGGCGATGGACGATAAGCACCCTACTGATAAAACAGGATAAAATCCGATGTCTAAAAATTATGCGGCGCTGGCGCAATCCGTCGTCGGTGCACTTGGTGGGGTAAACAATATCGCCGCCGTCACCCACTGCATGACCCGCCTGCGTTTCGTGGTGAAAGACGATACACAGATCGACAGCGCTACGCTTAAGAACATCAGCGGCGTAATGGGCGTGGTGCGTAACGACAATCAGTGCCAGGTCATTATTGGCAATACCGTTTCACAAGCCTACCGTGAAGTGGTCAGCCTACTGCCGGGCGATATGCAGCCCGCCGTGCCGGTTGGCAAACCGAAGCTGACGCTGCGTCGCATAGGCGCTGGGATCCTCGACGCCCTGATCGGCACCATGTCACCGCTGATCCCGGCGATTATCGGCGGATCGATGGTGAAACTGCTGGCGATGATCCTCGAAATGACAGGCGTGCTGCCAAAAGGCGCACCGACGCTCACCATTTTGACGGTAATTGGCGACGGCGCATTCTTCTTCCTGCCGCTGATGGTGGCCGCCTCTGCGGCGGTAAAATTCAAGACCAATATGTCGCTGGCGATTGCTATTGCAGGCGTGCTGGTTCACCCGAGCTTTATTGAACTGATGGCAAAAGCGGCCCAGGGCGAGCACGTTGAGTTTGCCTATATTCCGGTCACTGCCGTGAAATACACCTACACGGTGATCCCGGCGCTGGTGATGACTTGGTGTCTGTCTTATATCGAACGTTGGGTCGACAGGATCACCCCTGCGGTAACCAAGAACTTCCTCAAACCGATGCTGATTGTGCTGATTGCCGCACCGCTGGCGATCTTGCTGATCGGCCCTATCGGTATCTGGATCGGTAGCGCCATCTCTGCGCTGGTGTACACCATTCACGGCTATCTGGGCTGGCTGTCCGTCGCTATTATGGGCGCGCTGTGGCCGCTGCTGGTAATGACCGGGATGCACCGCGTCTTCACCCCTACCATCATCCAGACCATTGCCGAAACCGGCAAAGAGGGCATGGTGATGCCGTCGGAAATCGGCGCGAACCTGTCGCTTGGCGGTTCGTCGCTGGCGGTGGCGTGGAAGACCAAAAACCCGGAGCTGCGCCAGACCGCGCTAGCGGCTGCCGCTTCGGCCATTTTGGCCGGGATTTCTGAACCGGCGCTGTACGGCGTGGCAATTCGCCTGAAACGCCCGCTGATCGCCAGCCTGATTAGCGGCTTTATCTGCGGCGGTATTGCCGGTGCCGCAGGTCTTGCCAGCCACTCGATGGCCGCCCCCGGCCTGTTCACCAGCGTACAGTTCTTCGACCCAGCTAACCCGATGACTATCGTCTGGGTCTTCGGGGTGATGGC
The DNA here is from genome assembly GCF_034424175.1 of Kluyvera intermedia. Lineage (NCBI taxonomy): Bacteria > Pseudomonadati > Pseudomonadota > Gammaproteobacteria > Enterobacterales > Enterobacteriaceae > Kluyvera > Kluyvera intermedia. The sequence continues at coordinate 1,125,989 of NZ_CP139986.1, read as the reverse complement.
GCTGGCGGTCGTGCTCTCTTTTGTGCTGACGCTGCTGTTAGGCTTTGAGGATATCCCGGTGGAAGACGCCGCCGCTGATGCCCGCAAGCGTCAAGCCACGCCAAATGCCGGTGTCAAAGCGGCGCAAATTTCATGATTTTTTTGTAAGCGAGGTAACGCATGTCGACATTTCCGCAAGGATTTCTCTGGGGTGGCGCACTTGCCGCCAATCAGGCCGAAGGGGCCTGGCTTGAAGGCGGCAAAGGGCCGACCACCGTGGATATGATCCCACACGGCGTCAACCGTCTGCCGGTCAAACTCGGTCAGGAGAAACGCTTTGCCCTGCGTGACGATGAGTTCTACCCGAGCCATCAGGCGATTGATTTTTATCATCGCTACAAAGAAGACATCGCGCTGATGGCTGAGATGGGCTTTAGCGTATTTCGCACCTCCATCGCCTGGAGCCGCCTGTATCCGAACGGCGATGAATTAACGCCGAACGAGGAAGGTATCGCCTTCTATCGCGACCTGTTTAGCGAGTGTAAAAAGTACGGGATTGAACCACTGGTCACCTTGTGTCACTTCGACGTGCCGATGCATTTGGTCACTGAATACGGTTCATGGCGCAACCGCAAAATGGTCGAGTTTTTCACCCGCTATGCGCGTACCTGCTTTGAAGCGTTCGATGGGTTAGTGAAATACTGGCTGACCTTCAATGAAATCAACATCATGCTGCACAGTCCGTTCTCCGGTGCGGGGTTGGTGTTTGAGGAAGGTGAAAATCAGGATCAGGTGAAGTATCAGGCCGCACACCACGAGCTGGTAGCGAGTGCGCGGGCGACCCAAATCGCCCATGAGGTGAACCCACAAAACCAGGTCGGCTGTATGCTGGCGGGCGGCAACTTCTACCCGTATTCCTGCAAACCAGAGGACGTATGGGCAGCGCTGGAAAAAGACCGGGAAAACCTGTTCTTTATCGACGTGCAGGCGCGCGGTGCTTACCCGGCCTATTCAGCACGTGTATTCCGCGAGAAAGGTGTGACCATCGCCAAAGAAGCGGGCGACGACGAGGCGCTCAAGCACACGGTCGATTTTGTGTCGTTCAGCTATTACGCTTCGCGCTGCGCTTCGGCGGAGATGAACGCCAACAATACCAACGCGGCGAATATCGTCAAGTCGCTGAAAAACCCGTATATAGAAGCCAGCGAATGGGGCTGGGGTATCGATCCGCTGGGTCTACGCATCACCATGAATATGATGTATGACCGTTACCAGAAGCCGCTGTTCCTGGTGGAGAACGGGCTAGGGGCAAAAGACGTGGTGAATGCCAATGGGCAGATCGACGATGATTATCGTATCAGCTATTTGCGCGAGCATATTCGGGCGATGGGTGAAGCGATTGAGGATGGGATCCCGGTTATTGGTTATACCACCTGGGGGTGCATTGATTTGGTCGCGGCGTCGACGGGTGAGATGAGTAAGCGGTATGGGTTTGTGTATGTTGATCGCGATGACGCGGGGAACGGTACGCTGGCACGCACGCGGAAGAAATCGTTCTGGTGGTATAAGAAGGTGATTGCGAGTAATGGGGAAGATTTGGCGTAAGCGCCTCGTGTGGTTTATCTGGCGTTGTAGCCCGGCCAAGCGAAGCGCCACCAGGGTGAGGGTAACTCGCTAAAGGGGGAGCCATATTGGGATTCAGCGTCCTGTTGCGCTCCCTTCCAGATATAGCCATATAACACGCGCGGGCGCAGGGAGCACGCAAGGGGCGGCCAATCGCCGCCGCCAAAGTCCGTGCGGCCTTTTAGTTAAAAGCTAAAACCAATCATTCTGAAACCGATGTGTCCCCGCTGAAATCGGCGAGTCGGAGAATGGAAGACAAGGTCAGTCCGCCTGGATGGCGGACTGAGGCGAACCGAGACAGGACGTCGAGTTTCGCCGTGCCGCAGGCTGGAGTTCGGAGGCGAGCGCAGTGCGAAGCACCGATTTCCCTGCGGGGCCGCGGGGATTGTTAAGGGGGGCGCGGCCGCCCCCCTTAACACGTTCACCGGTGATGACACTTCATGTTCTACCTAACGCAAAGTGAACGGAACCTTTCACCAAACTAAAAAATATCACAATAACAACAACCTGAGCGTCTAAGGAAACTACTCCTCTTCCTCTACTTCCAAATGCGCAAACCCACCATTCCCCTGCCACCCCTCAAGCCGCTGATAAACCACCTCAACCGCCTCTTTAATCGCCTCCGTCATCGGATAATAAAACCCAACAATATCCGGCTGAATCCCGAGGAAAATCACCTCACCCACATCATCCTTAAGCTGATCAACCAGATAATTCAGCGGCATATTGTGGGTCGTCATCATAAACATCTCAGCAATATCATCCGGATCGACAAGGCGAATCTCACCCGGATTCAACCCCATATCCGTCGCATCAACAATCAACAGCCGCGCCGGATTCAACTCACGGATCGCCACAATGTCATTCTCCGGCGCGCTACCGCCGTCAATCACAACCCACGCCCCTTTCGGCTGGGCCGCGCACATTTCTGCCAGTAACGGGCCCGCGCCGTCGTCGCCCATCATGCTATTGCCGACACAGAGTAAAACGTCAGTCATGTTCATTCCTCAATCTTTTAAAATCAGTCGCGCAGGCGGCGCACCATCAGATAGATGGCGCTTTCCTGGTGGATGGCATGCAACATATTCAGCATCGCCTGACTCCAGTCCTGCTGCTGCGCTGTTTGTGACGCACGGGCTTTATCAAAAGCGTTCGCCAGCATCGACACATGGTTGCTATCGATAACAATTTCGCCGTACTTCGGCACACCTTCCATTTTACGCCGCGCCGTACTGCCTACCTCAAGCGTAGCAATCCACGCCAGATACTCATCCCACGGGCAGGTCAGCGCGGCTTCGAGACAGTCGATAATCCCGAGGTGGTGGCCAATCGCCAGGCTGTAATAGACAACCTGCTGCGCCTCCGATGGCGTCGCATCGTTCTCATCAATAAATTTACGGCTCAGTTGACTGAACACCACCTGTTCGCTCATCGAATACGTGCCTCTTCTACTACGTGACTCAGATGCGTGACGATTTCCGTCAAACGCGGATCGTTTTCGGTTGCCAGCCATTGCTGAATCTGGGTTTCGCCCTGGTTCAGATGCACCATATAGTCGTCGGCAATCTGGCGACCATAGCGGTAACCCGCCAGGCGGCGCGCTTCACGGTCAATCTTCACGCGCAGCGGCTGTACCATATCAGGATGCAGAATTTCAGCAGGCTGGGCGTCAAGTTCGCCCGGCGCACGTGCGTGGATTTTCTGCTCCAGCAGCCCCAGCGCCATCGCAAAACCGTACAGCGTCGCCGCAGGCGTTGGCGGGCAACCCGGAATATAAACGTCTACCGGCACAATTTTGTCGGTACCGCCCCACACGCAATACAGGTCGTGGAAGATACCGCCGCTGTTGCCGCAGGTACCGTAGGAAATGCAGATTTTCGGGTCGGGTGCCGACTGCCAGGCGCGCAGCGCAGGCGAGCGCATGGCGCGGGTCACCGCACCGGTGAACAACAGGATGTCAGCGTGACGCGGTGACGGCACCACTTTGATACCGAAACGTTCAGCGTCAAACAGCGGCGACAAGGTGGCAAAAATTTCGATTTCGCAGCCGTTACAGCCACCGCAGTCAACGCGGTAAACGTAGGCGGAACGCTTGATATTTTTTAACAGCGACGCTTTCATGCTGGCGATAGATTCTTCTACCGTCATTGGCACCGGCATGCCATTGTCGTCGCGTGGCCCGATTAAGTTGCTCATTAGATAGCCCCTTTCATATGGCGAGTCAGGTCAATACGGTCGGAAGGCACCAAACATTTCTGACGCTTGCATTCCGGGCAGGTCTCAAAGCTTTCGCGGTGATTTTCAGCGCGGCTGTCGCCGTTGTGTTTTAACAACGCAATGGCGTAATCAATCTCTTTTTGCACCGCAAACGGACGCTGGCACTCGCGGCAGTTGCAGATATCAAAGCGTGACTGCTGGAGGAAATCTTCCTTTTTCCACACCGCCAGCTCATATTCCTGCGACAGCTTAATCGCCGCCGTCGGGCAGACTTCTTCACAGCGGCCGCAGAAGATACAGCGACCGAGATTAAACTGCCACGCCAGTTGATTGTTGACGCGGTCGGTTTCGACCGTCAGCGCGTTTGACGGGCAGGCGTTAACACACGCTGCGCAGCCAATGCACTGCTGCGGATTGTGTTCCGGTTTGCCACGGAAGTTTTTATCCACCGGCATCGGTTCCAGCGGATAGGACGAGGTCGTCACGCCGGTTTTAATGACTTTTTTTATAAAGGTAAACATAGTTGCTCCCAGCTTGCGTGCGGTGTTTTTACCCTCACCCTAACCCTCTCCCTGAAAGGGAGAGGGGACAGTTCGGCGCGGTTGGTAAGTCCGAATACGGTCTGCCCTTCTCCCTCGCCCTTATAGAGAGAGGAGACAGATCGGTGTTGCCAGTAAACTCGCACTCGATCTGCCCTTCCCCCTCGCCCCTACGGGGAGAGGGCCGGGGTGAGGGGTAATCCCCACGCAATAGCCCAATTATTTCAGCGGCGAGTTCTTACGCTCAATGCTGTAGCGCTCAAGCTCTTTATACGGCACGACTTTGCTTTTCTTCTTACGCACATCGACCACGGTCATACGGTCAGTACAGGAGTAGCAAGGGTCGAGGCTACCGATAATCAGCGGCGCATCGGACACGGTGTTACCGCGCAGCATATAGCGCAGAGTCGGCCAGTTGGCGTAGGTCGCCGCGCGGCAGCGCCAGCGATACAGCTTCTGGTTGTCGCCGGTCATGCTCCAGTGGATATCATCACCGCGTGGCGCTTCCGAGAAGCCGAGCGCAAAGCGGTTCGGGATGTAGGTAAATCCGTCCACCGCCAGCGGGCCGCCAGGCAGGTTGTCTAGGCCGTAATCAATCATGTTCAGCGCGGTGAACACTTCGTTGATACGCACCTTCAGGCGCGAGATAACGTCGCAGCCCTGCTCGGTGTGAACTTCCATTGGTAGCAGACCGTAGCCGACAAACGGGTGATCGGCACGAGTGTCACGAGCGTGGCCGCTGGCGCGAACCATTGGGCCAACGTTGCTGAAGTCACGGGCGATTTGCGGATCCAGACGACCAATACCCACGGTGCGCTGCTCCATGTTCGGCGTGGTCAGCAGAATATCCACCAGATCCTGCACGTCACGACGCATTTGCTGCGCCAGTTGACGAGTCTGGATCATGTCGTCTTTGAGGAAGTCGCGACGGATACCGCCAATCAGGTTCAGGCCGTAGGTTTTACGCGCTCCGGTAAGGATTTCCGCCATTTTCATGGAGGCTTCACGCACACGGAAGAACTGCATAAACCCGGAGTCAAAACCGGTGAAGTGACACGCCAGGCCGAGGTTCAGCAGGTGCGAGTGCAGACGCTCAACTTCCAGCAGAATAGCGCGGATCATCTGCGCACGTTCCGGCACCACGATGCCCATCGCATTCTCGACGGAGGTGGTGTAGGCGGTGCTGTGGGCAAAGCCGCAGATGCCGCACACGCGGTCAGACAAGAACGTCACTTCGTTGTAACCCATACGGGTTTCCGCCAGCTTTTCCATGCCACGGTGGACATAGAACAGACGGTAGTCGGCATCGATAATGTTCTCGCCGTCAACGAACAGGCGGAAGTGACCCGGTTCATCGGAGGTGACGTGCAGCGGGCCAATTGGCACTACGTTGTTTTTCTTGGTGCCCAGTTCGTTGATGAACTCGTAGGTTTCCGCATCGGTAGTTGGTGCCGGGCGCTGACGGTAGTCCATGCTGTCTTTACGCAGCGGATACAGCTCGTCCGGCCAATCGTCCGGCAGCACCAGGCGACGTTCGTCCGGCAGGCCAACCGGAATCAGGCCGTACATGTCGCGCACTTCGCGCTCGCCCCACACGGCAGCAGGCACACGCGGGGTGACGGACGGATATTCAAGGGTATTGGCATCCACTTCCACGCGCACGGTAATCCAGCACTTGGTGCCGGTTTCCATCGACAGCACGTAGTAGACCGCGTAGTGACCGTTCAGTTTACGTTCATCGTTGCCGAACAGCACCGACAGCCAGCCGCCCTGCTTGTAGTAAAGAAACTCGACCACTTCCGGCAAGTAGTTGACCTTCACGGTCACCGTTAACTGGTCTTTGGTCTGCCAGGCTTCGTCCAGCACCACGCCCGGAAAGGCCTGGTGCAGCGCAGCGAGGTAATGTTGACCCACTTTTTCTTCAGACATGCTCAAACTCTCTTATCACGCCACCAGCAAGGAGACGAAGGCTAAAAAGGCTAAACCGAACCCGGCCCAGGTCACGCGACCTGTAATATCCAGACGCAGACGCGCCATGCTGTTTTCGAACAGGGCAATAATCATCACGCCAGCAATCAGCTTGACGATGGCGGCAATCACCGCAATAACCAGTCCTGTAGCGCTAAAGCTGGTCATCTGTCCCCATGGGATAAAGACGCCCACGAACATCTGCAACACCACCAGCTGTTTGAGGCTAATGCCCCACTTCAGCACGCCGAAGCCCCTGCCGCTGTACTCAGACAGCGGGCCTTCCTGCAACTCCTGCTCCGCTTCTGCCAGGTCGAACGGCAGTTTGCCCATTTCGATAAAGGTGGCGAAAGCGCAGGCGCAGAACGCCAATACCAGCGGGATGCTGCGGCTAACCGGCCAGTGGTAAATGGCGTCGGTGATATTGCTGATGTGCGTTGAACCTGCAACCAGTGCCGCAACCCACAGGCCGAGTAGCAGAATCGGCTCAACCAGCACGCCGAGCATCGCTTCACGGCTGGCGCCGATGGCGGTGAACGGGCTACCGGTATCCAGACCGGCGATGGCAAAGAAGAAACGCGCCACCGCAAACAGGTAGATAAGGGTAATCAGGTCACCCAACCCCGGCATTGGCGACGCCACGGTCACCACCGGCAGCGCGGTCGCAATGGTCAGCATCACGCCAACCATCACAAACGGCGTTAGGCGGAAAATCCAGCCGGACGCGTCCGGGCCAATACTCTGACGACCCAGCAGTTTGATGATGTCGCGATACTCCTGCATCACTCCCGGCCCACGACGGTTATGCAACCGTGCGCGCAATACGCGGGTGATACCGGAGAGCAATGGCGCAACGGCAAACAGCACCAGCGCCTGCAATAAAGCAAATAAGACCGTCATGTTCAGGCTCCTTGAGAGATGACAATCACGACCAGCACCGCCAGTTCAACCAGCGCCAGACGGGCGAGCAACGGTGCCGCCGCCGCATTCTGCCAGCCCGGAACCAGAGACACCGGGTTAAGCCATTGACGTAATTTCAGCACCGGCGCAAAGGCCTGTTTCACCGGCATGGCAAAGCCGTGCGCGGTAATGACCATCGATTCTTCATGGTCGTAACCACAGACCCACGCCGCGCCGCGTGAACGGCTTGGCAGGCGGTTGCCTTTGAGCAAGGCGAGGATGATGAACGGCAGCAGCGGGCAGGCAATCAGCAGCAGAGTGATCATCGGCTGGGAGACCAGGGTATCGGCCGTTTCGATTGGCAGAGGAACAGCCGCACTTAACATCGGCAACAGCCACGGCGCGGCAACCCCGCCCACGATACACAGCAGCGCCATCGCCACGGTGCTTGCCGCCATCAACAGCGGCGCGCAGCAGGCGTTTTCCGCCTCTTTAGTGCGCGGTGCGCCAAGGAAGGTGACGCCGTAGACTTTCGCCATACACATCACCGCCAGCGCACCGGTAATCGCCAGGCCCACGGCCAGCAACGGCCCAAGCAGACGACCGATAAACGCGCCGCTGGTGCTCAGTTTGAAGAAGGACTGGTAGATAACCCACTCACCGGCAAAACCGTTTAACGGTGGCAGCGCGGCCATCGCCATCAGGCCAACCAGCATCGCCAGTGAAATCAGCGGCATGCGTTTGCCAATGCCGCCCAGCTTCTCGATATCGCGATGACCGGTACGGAACCAGACCGCGCCCGCGCCGAGAAACAGCGTGGTTTTAAACAGGCTGTGGTTAAGCAGATGGTACAAACCACCCACCAGACCCAGCGCCACCATCACCGGCTGCTGTAATGCCAGACCGGTTACGCCGACGCCAAGACCGAGCAGGATGATGCCGATATTTTCCAGCGTGTGGTACGCCAGCAGACGCTGAATATTGTGCTCCATCAGGGCATACAGGCCGCCAACGAAAGCGGTGATCATACCCAGTACCAGCAGCGCGATCCCCCACCACAACGGTTGTGCATCACCCAGCAGAGAGATAGTGAGAATGCCGAGCAGCCCCACTTTCATCACCACGGTTGAGAACAATGCGGCAGCTGGTGCGCTGGCGTTAGCATGTGCTGAAGGCACCCAGCCGTGCAGCGGAATAATCCCGGCCAGCAGGCCAAAGCCAATAACGCACAGCACCCAGATATCCGAGCCGATAGGCAACAACTGCGCGCGTTCGTTCAGCAGCGTTAGATCCAGCGTGCCATAGCGCTGCCACAGCAGCAGGCAGGCGATAGCCAGCAAAAGGGTACCCAGACGGCCCAGTGCAAACCACAGCTTGCCGGATGAGACGCAGCCGGTGAGGAATGCCCCACACAGCGCCATAATTTCCGCCATCACCACCAGCGAACCGAAGCTGCTGGCAACAATCGCGCAAACCGCCGCAGCCAGCAGAACGTTCACCAGCAGACCGTTGTTTTTCACGTTCGGGTGACGATGCCAGTCGATGTTGTATAGGCTGACAAACAGGCCGCACAGCCCCAGCGCAATCAGCCAGACCGCGTTTAGCGGGGTGACCAATACGATGTAATGCACCAGCGAAAGTTTGCCCATCACCGGGGTGGCGTGAAGAAGGACTTCGGCTCCCGCCAGCGCCGCGCACAGGCTCCCTACCGCGCCGCCGATACCGGCGACAAAACCGCTTAGCGGTTTCTTAAACGACAGTAAAAAGGAGAGCACCGCAGCAAAGACGAACCACGCCACTGCGTTATTGATTAACGTCATCACGCTCATTTCGACTCTCCTTGTTGCGCCTGAAACAGCGACAGATCGCCTAAATCGGTATGGAAGGTCAGTTCACGTTTACGACGGCTGACGCGGGCGATGTCCATGTTATTAACAAGATGCAGCGCTTTCGTAGGACAGGTACGGATACAGGCCGGGCCTTCCTCGTCGAAATAACAAAGATCACATTTCACCGCGATGGCGCGCACGCCTGGAACCCAGTCCAGCAGCGTACTGACGCGCGCCGGGGCCGGAGGGGCTGGCAGCGCTTTCGGCGAGTTGGCGTTTGCCGGGATATCCAGCGGACGGCTACCGGAAAATTCAATCGCGCCAAACGGGCAGGCAATGCCGCACAGTTTGCAGCTCACGCACAGACTTTCATTGAGCTGAACGGCGCCATCGACGCGGTTAATCGCATTCACCGGGCAAACCCCGGCACACGGCGCGTCTTCGCATTGGTGGCACATCTGCGGCGCGGATTCTTTTTCATTGAGCATAACTTTCAGCCGCGGCATTGATTGCAGGCCGTGATGGCGATGCGTTTCCGCGCACGCCGCTTCACAGGTGCGGCAACCGATACAGACGGTAGAGTCAGCAATTACAAAACGATTCACCAGGTCTTCCTCAGGTGATAGTCATTTTTGACGAAATCATGCAGAGCAGGTGTCATTTCGACACCCGTCGACACACCAATAATTCAGGCGTTAGATGCCCGTTGAGGCTCACGTGCCAGCTGGCCGAAGTTGACCGGGCTGTCGCTCTCAAGCGCGGCATACAAGGTGTTGTATACCGGCGAAATTTTTTCCAGGTAGTGTTCCAGAACCTGCTCGCGATCGCGGATATTAACGGTGCCATCGATAAAGCCGCTGTTATTCAGCTCAGCGCGTGCCACGCACTCTTTATTCAGGCCATCGCGTGTTTCCACGTAGTACTCAACGGTGTGGCTGTTAAAGCCACCAGTCAGGCATACGGACACCACAAAGTGTTCGAACAGCACGAAGCTCAGCTCTTTCTCCGGCGCGCAGTTCATGCCGTGATGCAGGCGCGCTTTAGACAGCGTTATCCCTTGAACCAGTGAGTTACAGTACACGCGCCATTGATCCTGATGGCGGCGGTGACGATCGGCGATGAAGTCGGCCTTCTCGCTAATTTCCCAAATAGTCATGTCGGTTACCCGGTTAATAGAAACAAGCCTCCTAAGCACATTTCATGCCATATTTTTAACTCAATGATTAATATGAATTTTATGAAAATGACACGTCGGGTGTGACATGTCATTTCGTCAGAATGACATCGTCATCGACAGTCTTCACAGGCAAGCATCCATCTCTGGCATCGTTATTGCATTACGACTGCGAGTAATGAAAACCGGAGGCATCATGCACGAAATTACGCTCTGCCAGCGCGCGCTGGAAATTGTCGAACAGCAGGCGCAACACAACGGCGCAAAGCGCGTCACTGGCGTCTGGATCAAGGTCGGCGCGTTTTCTTGTGTAGAGACCAGCGCGATGACCTTTTGTTTTGACCTGGTGTGCCGCGGCACGCTGGCTGAAGGCTGTGAACTGCACGTCGAAGAGCAAGAAGCGGAGTGCTGGTGTGAATCCTGCCAGCAGTATGTCCAGTTAGTGTCCATCCACGTGCGGCGCTGTCCGCAGTGCAACAGCGACAACCTACGCATCGTCGCCGACGACGGTTTACAGATTCAGCGAATTGAAATTGATCAGGAGTAAAGTATGTGTAGCACCTGTGGTTGTGCCGAAGGCAACCTCTATATAGAGGGCGATGAACGTAACCCGCATTCCCTGTTCCGCAGCGCCCCTTTCGCACCGGCAGGCCGTCCGGCGCTGTCGATTACCGGCGTTCGAACCCAGGAGTTCCAGCCGCAGGCTGCCGACAACGGCGACCTGCATTATGGTCACGGTGAAGCCGGTACCCACGCGCCGGGCATGAGCCAGCGGCGGATGCTGGAAGTGGAAATCGACGTGCTGGATAAAAATAATCAGATTGCCGCCCGCAACCGTGCGCGCTTTGCCGCCCGCGAACAGCTGGTGTTGAATCTGGTTTCCAGCCCCGGCTCCGGTAAAACCACCCTGCTCACCGAAACCCTGATGCGCCTGAAAGAGCGGGTGTCCTGCGCGGTCATTGAAGGCGACCAGCAGACCGTAAACGACGCCGCGCGCATTCGCGCCACCGGCACACCCGCTATTCAGGTGAATACCGGTAAAGGCTGCCATCTTGATGCGCAGATGATTGCCGACGCAGCACCGCGCCTGCCGCTGGAAAGCAACAGCATTCTGTTTATTGAAAACGTCGGCAACCTCGTCTGTCCGGCCAGCTTTGACCTCGGTGAGCGCCACAAAGTCGCGGTGCTGTCAGTCACCGAAGGCGAAGACAAGCCGCTGAAATATCCGCATATGTTTGCCGCCGCAAGCATCATGCTGTTGAACAAAATCGACCTGCTGCCGTACCTGAATTTCGATGTGGAACAGTGCATTGCCTGCGCCCGCGAAGTAAACCCTAATATTGAAATCATCCTGCTTTCCGCCACCAGCGGTGAAGGCATGGACCAGTGGCTGAACTGGCTGGAGACACAACGATGTGCATAGGCGTTCCAGGACAAATTTCGGCCATTGACGGCGTACAGGCGAAAGTCGATGTCTGCGGCATTAAGCGCGATGTCGACCTGACGCTGGTTGGCGCAACGGATGAAAACGGTCAGTCACGCATCGGTCAATGGGTGCTGGTGCACGTCGGTTTTGCCATGAGCATCATTAATGAAGAGGAAGCGCGCGATACCCTCGCGGCGCTGGAAAATATGTTTGAAGTCGAGCCGGATGTCGGCGCGCTGCTGTACGGTGAGGAACGGTAATGCGTTTTGTTGATGAGTACCGTGCGCCGGAACAGGTGATGCAGCTTATCGCGCACCTGAAATCCCGGGCGCAACATCTGGCTTATACCGCTAAACGTCCGCTGCGCATTATGGAAGTGTGTGGCGGCCACACACATGCGATTTTCAAATTCGGGCTCGACCAGCTGCTGCCGGACAATATCGAATTTATCCACGGCCCGGGCTGCCCGGTGTGCGTACTGCCGATGGGACGCATCGACACCTGTATTGAAATCGCCGACCATCCCGAGGTCATATTCTGTACCTTTGGCGACGCCATGCGCGTACCGGGCAAAAACGGTTCGCTGATGCAGGCGAAAGCGCGCGGTGCGGACATCCGCATCGTTTACTCGCCGATGGATGCCTTAAAGCTGGCGCAGCTGAATCCGCAACGCAAAGTGGTGTTCTTCGGATTAGGTTTTGAAACCACCATGCCGACCACCGCCATTACGCTACAACAGGCAAAAGCGCATAACGTCAGTAACTTTTTCTTTTTCTGTCAGCACATTACATTAATCCCCACGCTGCGTAGCTTGCTTGACCAGCCGGATAACAGCATCGACGCCTTTTTAGCGCCGGGGCATGTCAGTATGGTCATCGGCACCCACGCCTACGGTTTTATCGCCAGCGACTATCATCGTCCGCTGGTGGTGGCAGGCTTTGAGCCGGTCGATTTGCTACAGGGCGTGAATATGCTGGTGGAACAGAAAATTTCCGGCGATTCCAGCGTGGAAAACCAGTACCGCCGCGTGGTGCCGGACGACGGTAACCGGCTTGCGCAAAAAGCGATTGCCGAGGTTTTTGCCGTCAAAGGCGATAGCGAATGGCGCGGTCTGGGGCTGATTAATGATTCCGGGGTACAGCTGACGCCCGCGTATCAGTCCTTTGATGCCGAAGCGCACTTTAAACCACAGCCGCAGCGCGTCTGCGACGACCCGCGCGCCCGCTGTGGCGACGTGCTCACCGGACGCTGTAAACCGCATCAGTGCCCGCTGTTTGGCGCAACCTGCAATCCACAAAGCGCATTCGGCGCGCTGATGGTATCCACCGAGGGCGCATGCGCCGCCTGGTATCAATATCGCAGTCAGGAGGCAGAAGTATGAAAAACATTCAATTAGCCCACGGCAGCGGCGGCCTGGCAATGCAGCAGTTAATCGACAGTCTATTTATGAAGGCTTTCGCTAACCCCTGGCTGGCAGAGCAGGAAGATCAGGCGCGAATTTCTCTGGACTCACTCACCGCGCACGGTGACCGGCTGGCCTTCTCCACCGACAGCTACGTGATTGATCCGCTATTCTTCCCCGGCGGTAACATCGGCAAGCTGGCCGTATGCGGCACCGCCAACGACGTGGCGGTCAGCGGTGCTATCCCGCGCTACCTCTCCTGCGGTTTTATTATCGAGGAAGGGCTGGAGATGGACACACTGGAAGCGGTGGTTAACAGCATGGCGGCGACGGCGAAAGCCGCGGATATTGCCATCGTCACCGGCGACACCAAAGTGGTGGGACGCGGAGCGGCGGATAAGCTGTTTATCAACACCGCCGGGATGGGGGCTATTCCGGCGGATATCCACTGGGGTGCAGCCACACTCGCACCGGGTGATGTGCTGATGGTTAGCGGCACACTTGGTGACCACGGAGCCACCATTCTCAACCTGCGCGAGCAACTGGGGCTGGATGGTGAACTGCAAAGCGACTGCGCGGTATTAACGCCGTTGATTCAACGTCTTCGGACAATCAGCGGCGTGAAAGCGCTGCGCGATGCCACCCGTGGTGGCGTGAATGCCGTTGCCCATGAATTTGCCGCCGCCTGTGGATGCGGCGTGGAACTGACCGAGCAAAAACTGCCACTTAAAGACGCAGTGCGCGGCGTGTGCGAATTATTGGGGCTTGACGCGCTTAACTTTGCGAATGAAGGTAAACTGGTTATTGGCGTGAGTCGTGAAGCGGCTGACGAGGTGCTGGCCGCACTGCGCGCCCATCCGTTGGGATGCGATGCGGCTATCATTGGCGAAGTGACTGAAGGCCGTGGGGTACGCGTTGCGGGACTGTACGGTGTAAAACGTACATTAGACCTCCCCCACGCGGAGCCACTCCCGCGAATTTGTTAACAGACGGCTTATAGTCTGAAATTTATTATTATTATTTATCGCACCGAATAAGGTGCATTTATGGGCACGTGACATGTCGTATACACCGATGGGCGATCTCGCGCAGCAAGGGCTGTTTGATATTACCCGGACGCTTCTCCAACAACCCGATCTCGCCGCACTCAGCGAAACGCTGGCGCAGCTGGTAAAACACTCTGCGCTGGCCGACAGCGCGGCGATCATCTTGCTTCAGCCGGGTAACCTGCGGGCGGGCTATCACGCCACGCGCAATGCCGGTCAACCGCTGGCCTATGAGGACGATAACCTGCTGGCCAACGGCCCGGTCAGGCGTCTGTTGTCACGCCCCGATGCACTGCATTGCAGCTACAGCGAGTTTAGCGAAGCCTGGCCAATGCTTGCCAAAAGCGAGCTATATCAACCTTTTGGTCACTATTGCCTGCTGCCGCTGGCCGCCGAAGGGCGCATTTTTGGCGGCTGCGAGTTTATCCGTCAGAACGACCAGCCGTGGACGGAAAAAGAGTATCAGCGCCTGCATACTTTCACGCAGGTTGTCGCGGTGGTGACCGAGCAAATCCAAAGCCGGGTGACCAATAACGTCGACTACGATTTGCTGTGTCGCGAGCGCGATAATTTCCGCATTCTGGTGGCGATCACCAACGCCGTGCTGTCACGTCTGGATATGGACGAACTGGTCAGTTCGGTGGCAAAAGAGATCCACTACTACTTCGCGATTGATGCAATAAGCGTGGTGCTGCACAGCAATCGCAAAGGCAAGCTCAACATCTACTCGACACACTATATTGACGTCAACGATCCGGTACACGATCAGAGTGAAGTGAACGAAGCCGGTACGCTAAGTGAGCGGGTATTTAAGAGCAAAGAGACGTTGCTGCTTAATCTTAACGAGCAGGACAATCTCGCCCCTTACGAACGTCAGCTGTTTGAGATGTGGGACGACAAAATCCAGACTCTGTGCCTACTGCCGCTGATGTCTGGCGACAAAATGCTTGGCGTTCTGAAGCTTGCCCAGTGTGATGAAAAAGTCTTTTGCGCCGCTAATCTCAAACTGCTTAAACAGATTGCCGAGCGCGTGGCGATTGCCGTCGATAATGCCCTTGCCTATCAGGAAATTCACCGCCTGAAAGAGCGTCTGGTGGATGAAAACCTGGCGCTGACCGAACAGTTGAACAACGTTGACGGCGAGTTTGGTGAAATCATCGGTCGCAGCGAAGCGATGTTCAATGTGCTTAAGCAAGTTGAGATGGTTGCGCCAAGCGACAGCACGGTGCTTATCCTCGGCGAAACCGGCACCGGGAAAGAGCTAATTGCCCGCGCCATTCATAATCTGAGCGGGCGTAATAGCCGCCGGATGGTGAAAATGAACTGTGCCGCTATGCCTGCGGGTCTGCTGGAAAGCGATCTGTTCGGTCACGAGCGTGGAGCGTTTACCGGCGCCAGCACCCAGCGCATTGGTCGCTTTGAACTGGCGGATAAAAGCTCGATGTTCCTTGATGAAGTGGGCGATATGCCGCTGGAACTTCAGCCGAAACTGTTGCGCGTGTTGCAGGAGCAGGAGTTCGAACGTCTGGGCAGTAATAAGCTGATCCAGACCGACGTACGCCTGATCGCCGCCACCAACCGCGATCTCAAGCAGATGGTGTTGGATCGCGAATTCCGTAGCGATCTTTATTACCGCCTGAACGTATTCCCGATCCATCTGCCGCCGCTGCGCGAGCGCCCGGAAGATATTCCGCTGCTGGTGAAAGCCTTCACCTTTAAAATCGCCCGCCGGTTGGGGCGCAATATCGACAGCATCCCGGCTGAAACGCTGCGCACCCTGTGCCAGATGGAGTGGCCGGGGAACGTGCGTGAGCTGGAGAACGTGATTGAGCGCGCGGTATTGTTGACCCGCGGCAGCGTCTTACAGCTGTCTATGCCGGAACTGGCATTTGCCTCTGAAGAACGGGCACCTGCTCCGGTGGCTGAAGCGGCGAAAGACGGCGAGGATGAGTATCAGCTTATCGTCCGCGTGCTGAAAGAAACCAACGGCGTGGTAGCAGGCGCGAAAGGCGCGGCTCAACGTCTGGGGCTTAAGCGCACCACGCTGCTGTCGAGAATGAAACGCCTGGGGATTGATAAAGACGCGTTGCTGTAACCTACCTGTGTACACTCCCGGCGGCGCTGCGCTTGGCCGGGCTACCAATTAGTGTAGCCCGGCCAAGCGCAGCCGGAAATATCACCCAAATCACACCTTCTCGTTTCTCTATTTATGAAACAACGTTTTGTGAATCATATCGCGTTCCCCTCGTTTAACGGATGATAAATAAGCGTTTTCCCTGGGAGACATTTATGATTCGCTTACCGTTGTCCGCAGCTATCACCCTACTCATTTGCACACAAACAGCGTTCGCCGCGCTGCCCACATTATCTGTCTGGCCCGGCGGTGAAGCGCCCGGCGCTAAAAACAGTCCGGTAAACTACGCGCTGGTTGAGCGCAGCAAAGACCCGACGCTGCCCGACCGTGCGGTCACCGGTATTCGTGCCCCGGAGATCACCGTGTATGCGCCAGCCCATCCGAACGGCGTGGCGCTGCTGGTCACCCCGGGCGGCTCCTACCAACGGGTGGTGCTCGATAAAGAGGGTAGCGATTTAGCCGCACCGTTTAACGCTCAGGGCTACACCCTGTTTGTGATGACCTACCGTATGCCCGCCGATGGTCACGCGGAAGGGGCTAACGCACCGCTGGCAGATGCCCAACGTGCGCTGCGTACCCTGCGCGCCCGCGCAGGCGAGTGGCAGATTAATCCACAGAAAATTGGCGTGATGGGTTTTTCAGCGGGGGGACACGTGGCGGCAAGCCTTGAGACTCGCTACAACGAGCCGGTTTATGCGCCAGTTGATGCCATCGATAACCAGAGTGCACGGCCCGATTTCGTGGTGCTGGGCTATCCGGTGATTTCGATGGATAAAGCCATTGCTCACCTCGGCTCGCGTAAGGCGCTGGTTGGCGAAACGCCGACCGCCGAGCAGATTAAGCACTATTCTCCAGAGTTGAACGTTAACGACCAGACGCCGCCGACCTTTATCATGCATGCGGTCGACGATCCCTCGGTTCCGGTGGATAATTCGCTGGTGATGTTTAACGCCCTGCGCGCGCATAAAGTGCCGACCGAGCTACATCTGTTTGCCGAAGGCAAGCATGGATTCGGGATTCGGGGAGCGAAAGGGCTGCCCGCCGCCGCCTGGCCGGAGCTGGCGATGAATTGGATTGCCTCGCTGCGTTAGCCGCGCCTGATGGCGCTGCGCTTGTCAGGCCTACAAACTTACCTGGGTGCACTCCCGGCGGCGCTGCGCTTGGCCGGGCAACCAATTAGTGTAGCCCGGCCAAGCGCAGCGCCGCCGGGAATATCACCCAGACAAAACTTAGATCTCATTTTTCCATTTTGATCACAATAATCCAGTAAATCCCCCCATTCTCTTCTGTCTCCCCGCGCCGCATTTGCCTAACGTAGAAGCCATAATAAACGTCAGGTTAATCTCCCGAGGAGCCCGCAAAATGACTAATCGTATCCAGCGCCTGAAAGACGCCCTCTTTGCCAACCCGCGTGAAATATCACTTGAGCGCGCCGTACTCTATACCGAAAGCCACCGCCAGACTGAAGGCGAGCCGGTGATCATTCGCCGCGCCAAAGCCACGGCCCATATTCTTGATAACGTTGCCATTAGCCTTCGCGACGACGAGCTGATTGCCGGGAACCGCACCATCAAGCCGCGCGCTGGCATTATGTCGCCGGAGATGGACCCTTACTGGCTGCTCAAAGAGCTGGAGCAATTCGCTATCCGTCCGCAAGACCGCTTCAACATCAGCGATGCCGACCAGCGCCTGTACCGTGATGAGCTCTTCCCGTACTGGGAAAAACGCTCAATGAAAGACTTTATCAACGCACAGATGACCGACGAGGTAAAAGCCGCCGTCAGCACGCAAATTTTCAGCGTCAACCAAACCGACAAAGGCCAGGGACATATCATCATCGACTACCCGCGCCTACTGGGTAACGGCCTGAATGCGCTGGTCATTGAGATGCAAGACCATTTGCGTCAGCAGCCGGATAACGTGTTCTACCAGGCGGTGCTGATTTTGCTACAAGCCTCCCAGCGCCATATTCTGCGCTATGCCGCGCTGGCAGATACGATGGCCACGCAGTGCCAGGATCCGCAGCGGCGTCAGGAGCTAGAGACCATCGCCCAAATATCCCGCCACAACGCCGGGCAAAAACCGCAGAATTTCTGGCAGGCCTGTCAGCTGTTCTGGTACATGAATATCATTTTGCAATACGAGTCCAACGCCAGTTCCATTTCGCTTGGTCGCTTTGACCAGTACATGCTGCCGTTCTGGCAGGCATCGCTAAACCACGGGGAAAACCCGGCATTTATGCAGGAGCTTCTGGAGTCGCTGTGGGTGAAGTGCAACGATATTGTGCTGCTACGCTCCACCAGCAGCGCTCGCTATTTTGCTGGCTTCCCTACCGGCTACACCGCCCTGCTCGGCGGCCTGACCGAAAACGGGCGCAGCGCGGTCAACGTGCTCTCCTTCACCTGTCTTGATGCCTATCAGAATGTTCGCCTGCCGCAGCCGAATCTCGGCGTGCGCGTCAACGAACTGATCGACCGCCCGTTCCTGCGCAAAACCGCCGAAACCGTGCGCTTAGGTACCGGTATTCCGCAGATTTTCAACGATGAAGTGGTGGTTCCCGCCTTCCTCAACCGCGGCGTGTCACTGGAAGATGCCCGTGACTATGCGGTGGTGGGCTGCGTGGAGCTGTCGATTCCCGGACGCACCTACGGGCTGCACGACATCGCAATGTTCAACCTGTTGAAGGTGATGGAAATCGTGATGCTGGAGCACGAAGGCGACACCCAACTCACCTACGACGGCCTGCTGGCGAGCATTCGGGACAAAATCCGTCACTACATCAAGCTGATGGTTGAAGGCAGCAATATCTGTGATATCGGCCACCGCGACTGGGCCCCGGTGCCGCTGCTCTCCTCGTTTGTCGAAGACTGTATCGCCAACGGCAAAGACATTACCGAAGGCGGCGCGCGCTACAACTTCTCCGGTGTACAGGGAATTGGTATCGCTAACCTGAGCGACTCGTTACACGCGCTGAAAGGCATGGTGTTTGACCAACAGCGCATGAGCTTTGACGAACTGCTGGCGGTACTGAAAGCCAACTTCGCCACGCCGGAGGGGGAAAAGGTTCGCGCGCGCTTAATTAACCGCTTTGAGAAATACGGCAACGATATTGATGATGTCGATAACATCAGCGCCGATCTGCTGCGATTTTACTGCAAAGAGGTTGAAAACTACCGTAACCCGCGCGGCGGTCAGTTTACGCCGGGGTCGTATACCGTCTCCGCTCACGTGCCGCTGGGTTCGGTCGTCGGTGCGACACCGGACGGGCGATTTGCCGGGGAGCAACTGGCGGACGGCGGCCTGTCACCGATGGTCGGTCAGGATGGTCAGGGGCCAACGGCGGTACTGAAATCGGTGAGTAAACTCGACAACTACCTGCTGTCCAACGGGACGCTGCTGAACGTTAAGTTCACGCCCGCCACGCTGGAAGGGGAAAGCGGACTCAACAAGCTGGCGGACTTCCTCCACGCTTTTACCAAGCTGAAATTGCAGCATATTCAGTTCAACGTGGTGAATGCCGAGACCCTGCGCGAGGCCCAACAGCGGCCGCAGGATTTCGCCGGGCTGGTGGTTCGCGTGGCGGGCTACAGCGCCTTCTTTGTCGAGCTGTCGAAGGAGATTCAAGATGACATTATCCGCCGCACCGCGCATCAGCTGTGAGGTGATTGAGACGCGCGCCGATACGGCGCGTATTTTCAATATCCAGCGCTATTCGTTAAACGATGGTCACGGCATCCGCACGGTGGTCTTTTTCAAAGGCTGTCCGCATACCTGCCCGTGGTGCGCGAACCCGGAATCCATGTCACCAAAAATTGAGACCGTGCGCCGGGAGAGCAAGTGTTTGCACTGTGCCACCTGTGCGCAGGACGCCGTGGAGTGTCCATCCGGCGCATGGGAGCATATTGGTCGTGACGTCACGCTGGCTGAGTTAGAGCGGGAAGTGCTGAAAGATGAGGTGTTCTTTCGCGCATCCGGCGGCGGCGTGACGCTCTCCGGCGGTGAAGTGCTGATGCAGGCTGAGTTCGCGACCCGATTTTTACAGCGCCTGAAACAGTGGGGGATCCGCACCGCCATTGAAACCGCCGGTGATACCTCCCCTCGCCGCTTGCTGCCACTGGCGCAGGCCTGCGACGAAGTGCTGTTTGATTTGAAAATCATGGACGTTGAGGTGGCGCAGCGGGTGTTGAGTATGAATCAGCCACGGGTGCTGGAGAATTTTCGTCTGCTGGTGGAGCAAGGGATCAAGGTGATCCCCCGTCTGCCGCTGATCCCGGGGTTCACCTTAAACGAGCAGAACGTGGCGCAGGTGCTGGCATTCCTGGCGCCGTTGCCGGTGGCGGAGGTGCATTTGTTGCCGTTCCATCAGTACGGTGAGCCTAAGTATTCGCTGCTGGAGCGTGAATGGACGATGGCGGGGGTTAAGGCACCGGAAGAAGCGGAGATTGCACTCATCAAGGCAATGGTTGAAAGGGCGGGATATCGGGTAGTGGTTGGGGGATAGACGCTTCGACGCAGGCTACGATCTGTTCCCTCTCCCTTAAAAAGGGAGAGGGGGCCGTCTGTGCGAGAATGTCACTCTACATCCAGCAACCACTTCTGCGCCGGGGTTAACCGGCTCGCCGTTTCCGGCGTCAGCCAACGGCGCTGGTCCTGCTGGGCAGTATCAGCCCGGTCGATATACAAACCATGTAACACTCGGCGGCGCGAGCCTTCACGGTTGGTGGTGCCGCCGTGCCAGGCATGAGCGTTGTAGATCATCACGCTGCCCGCCGGGGCTTCAAAAATCACCTCATCCGGATGTGGCAGGCCAACATCGTCTAATACATCTTCCGGCAGTTCCGGGCGCAGATGGGTGGCCGGAATTATGCGCGGCGCACCGTTGGCGGCGTACAGATCGTCAATCGCCCAGATGGTGTTCACCAGATGTACCTTCGGAAAGTCCGGGCGTGGTTTTTTCCAGTCCGCATGCAGCGGCTGATGACCGCCGTTGTATAGCGCTTCGCGGGCGTTGAGGCTGGAGATTTTAAACTCGCCCTCAAAGATATAGCGACACGCCGACAATACCAGCGGATGTGACCAGACCTTTTCCCATACCACGCCTTTGTTCACCAGGTTGGCGACGCGAGTGGCGGTCTCTTCCTGGTGATGTTCAACCGCCAGGTTCTCCCCTTCTTTTTCGACCAGATAATCGATTCGTTCGCGCATCGCCGCCAGCCAGTCGGCATCGACAACGCCGTGTACAATTGTGTAGCCCTGGGTATCCAGTTCGTGTTTCATGGTGGCTGACAGTTCGCCGTTGGCGCCCAATGCATCCAGCCAGAATGCCGCTTGCTTGTCCATATCGCCTCTCTTTTGTTAACCATTTCACAACATGTATGAAAAGTTACTGCACCCGGGGTCGGCTTTCTGTATGAGATAGCTACACAACACTGGATTTTTGTGTGCAGCAAAATAAAGTGTGATGAGATTCAAAATCCAGAATAATAACCAGGACATGAGCATGTCAGAATACTCCCTCGTCCCCGTGCTAGAGCAGTTACTGGCTCAGCAAGGCGACCTTGTCGTGCGTTTCCCCCAAGCCGCGCAGCCCGCATCGGAGCTGGCGATGAGCGTATCGTTTCCCCGTCTGGAGATTGTGTTGGAAGGGGAACTGGAAGATGGTTGCCTGGACACACCGCTCGGCCCGCTACAGGCGCTGTATATCCCCAGCGGCCGCTGGAACGCACCGCAGTGGCAGGCGTCGGCAACCACACTAAGCATTCTGTTCAGCAAGCAAAAATTGGGCTTCAGCCTGCAACGCTTTGATGGCAAAACATTCGTCGAGATCCGCAAGCAGCACGTGGCACGGCTGGGGCCGCGCGTCGGGTCGTATCTCTTGCTGGCGATGAACGAGCTGGCTATTCGCCCGGTGATGCCAACGGCACAGATTGTGCTGAGTGGGTTACTGAGCCACTGCATTGACCAGCTCACGCATCTGGCGGATACGGTGAGCAAAAGCAAAGAGCTGTTTATGGCTATTCGCGAATACATCGACGAACATGCCGCAGAAGCCTTAAGCCGGGAGACGGTGGCGAAGAAGTTCCACATTACGCCGAACTACCTGTCGCACCTGTTTCAAAAGTCCAGCACCGTGGGTTTTAACGAGTATCTGACCGCCGTGCGTCTGGAGCTGGCGAAGAAATTACTGCGCGGATATGAAATGAAAATCAAAGAGATCGCCCATCACTGCGGCTTTGAGGACAGCAACTATTTTTGCCGGATTTTCCGTAAGCACACGGCGCGCTCGCCGTCGGAGTACCGACGACACTGCCGCACCATGTGAGCGCTATTTTTTCGGCCGATACTTTTCCGGTAATTCAGGCACCGGGCGTCGGTCATCAATCAGGTGGCGAAGGGTGAGGATGGGGTGGCGCCAGAGCATTCGCGGCCCTGCCCAGCGCATTATCTGCTTCATCTCTTCACGCTTAGCAGGTTGATAGCAGTGTACCGGGCACTGCTTACAGGCCGGTTTTTCCTCACCAAACACGCACTTATCCAACCGCTTATCGGCATAGTCGTTAAGCGCCTGATAGTGCGCGGCATCGTCCTTTGCATCCGGGCAACGGCGCTGATAGAGCGCCACCATGCTGCGGATTGTCCGTTTTTCACGGTCGATGCGTTTGCCTGCCATTGCCTGTTCCTCATCAATAAAGATGCATTAATAATACACATTTAAAGGCCAAAATGCAGGCGCTTTATCTCGCCGGTTTACCAACATATACCAACGATTTTTCCGCGAAGCACTGAGTCGTTCGGCTTTCTCTGACATACATTTCTCGCAGGCGTTAACAGAGGCAATTTGAACAAGATAGGGCTTTTTAACGGGATAATTTGACTATTTACCGTTCAGTTTGCCTTAGACACAGATTTACGAAAAAGTTCTTGATGAGAATACATATACTAACGATAATCATTCTCAATTTTTACAATTCATCATCATTTCATGGCGGATGATTACAATATGCACGAACCTACAGCAACACTAAAACAAGAAAATGCGCCACTTTCCCCTACTCGATCTAAGCCGATGATAAAGAGTAAAGACCTGCTTGGCGACGAAGGATGGGTGCTGATCGAACATAACGATCAACACTATCTGCTTCGTCAGACACAATCCGGCAAACTCATTTTGACTAAATAAATACTCAAAACTTAAACAATACCGCCAGCCACCCAGGTTCCCCCAGGCAGCAAGCGCTTTTCAATTTTCTCATGGAGAGTTGTTATGTTACGCCTGCAATACGCCTCACTGCGCCCTTCACTGTTAGCGGTGGTCATCAGTAGTCTGCTCCCTGCTTCAGCTTTCGCTCAACCAGAGACCCTTACCGTGACCGCTACGGGCAACGCGCGTAGTACTTTTGAAGCGCCGATGATGGTCAGCGTTATCGATACGTCAGCTCCCGAAAAACAAACCGCCAGCTCGGCGGCAGACCTGTTGCGCAGCGTGCCGGGGATAATGATTAGCGGTACGGGCCGCACCAACGGTCAGGACATCAATATGCGCGGCTACGACCGTCGTGGCGTTCTGGTTTTGGTGGATGGGGTACGTCAGGGAACCGACACCGGTCACCTTAACAGCACCTTCCTGGATCCGGCGCTAATTAAGCGTATTGAAGTGGTGCGCGGGCCCTCAGCGCAGCTTTATGGCAGCGGCGCGCTGGGCGGCGTGATTTCTTATGACACCGTGGATGCGAAAGATCTGCTGATGGAAGGCCAGAACAGCGGTTTTCGCGTATTCGGGATGGGCGCTACCGGTGACCATAGCCTGGGCATGGGTGCCAGCGCATTTGGTCGTACCGATAACCTCGACGGTTTAGTGGCCTGGTCCAGCCGCGATCGTGGCGATCTTAAACAAAGTGACGGTTCGACTGCGCCTAACGATGAAGCCATCAATAATATGCTGGCAAAAGGCACCTGGCAGATGGATGAGGCACAGTCGCTCTCAGGCTCTTTCCGCTACTACAACAATAAAGCGCAAGAACCGAAAAATCCGCAGGAAATTGAACCCTCAACCTCCAGCAACCCGATGGTTGACCGCTCAACCATTCAGCGTGACGCACAGCTCGCGTACAAAATTGCCCCACAGGGCAACGACTGGCTGAATGCGGATGCCAAAGTGTACTGGTCAGAAGCACGTATTAACGCGCAAAATCTCGACAACACCAATGAGTACCGCGAGCAGACCACCAAAGGCGGCAAGGTTGAAAACCGCACCCGTCTGTTCAGCGATTCTTTTGCTTCCAACTTACTGACCTACGGCGGTGAGTATTATCGCCAGGAACAGAGCCCAAGCGGTGCGGCAACCGGCTTCCCGGATGCCAAAATCGACTTCAGCTCCGGCTGGTTACAAGATGAAATCACCCTGCGTGACCTGCCTGTCACCTTGCTCGGCGGTACTCGTTACGATAACTATCGCGGCAGCAGCGACGGCTACGACGATGTGAATACCGATAAATGGTCATCACGCGCCGGGATGACGGTCAGCCCGACCGACTGGTTAATGTTGTTTGGTTCATACGCGCAGGCATTCCGCGCCCCAACGATGGGCGAGATGTATAACGATGAGAAACACTTCTCCATCGGCAGCTTCTACACTAACTATTGGGTGCCCAACCCGAATCTGCGCCCGGAAACAAACGAAACGCAGGAATATGGTTTCGGTCTGCGCTTTGACAACCTGATGCTGTCCAACGATGCGCTGGAATTCAAAGCCAGCTACTTCGATACCAAAACGGAAGATTACATCTCAACCACCGTCGATTTCGCAGCCCGAACCACCATGTCCTACAACGTGCCTAACGCCAAAATCTGGGGTTGGGACGTGATGACAAAATACACCGCTGACCTGTTCAGTCTTGATGTCGCCTATAACCGTACCCGCGGTAAAGACACGGATACCGGGGAATACATCTCCAGCATTAACCCAGATACCGTCACCAGCAAACTGGATATTCCGCTTGCTCATAGTGGTTTCTCCGTGGGCTGGATTGGGACATTTGCCGACCGATCAACGCACATCAGCAGTTCTTACAGTAAACAGCCGGGCTACGCGGTGAACGACTTCTACGTTAGCTATCAGGGACAGCAGGCGCTGAAAGGCATGACCACCACGCTGGTGCTGGGTAACGCCTTTGATAAAGAGTACTGGTCACCGCAGGGGATCCCGCAGGACGGCCGCAGCGGCAAACTGTTCGTAAGCTATCAATGGTAATCACTCGGCCCGGTGTTTTACCGGGCCATTATCTGGAAGGAAGAGACAATGAACTACTACACTCGCTGGCTTGAGCTAAAAGAACAAAACCCAGGTAAATATGCCCGCGACATCGCCGGTTTAATGAATATCCGCGAAGCCGAACTGACGTTTGCTCGTGTCGGCCACGATGCGAAGCGTTTGCATGGCGACGTTCGCGAAATTCTGGGCGCGCTGGAAGTCGTGGGCGAAACCAAATGTATCTGTCGCAATGAATACGCGGTGCACGAGCAGGTAGGCGCATTTACGAATCAACAGTTAAGCGGCCATGCAGGGCTTGTGCTGAACCCGCGCGCGCTCGACCTGCGTCTGTTTTTACATCAGTGGGCGAGCGCATTCCACGTCAAAGAAGCGACCGCACGCGGCGAACGCCAGAGCATTCAGTTCTTTGATCATCAGGGTGATGCTTTGCTGAAGGTCTATGCTACCGACAACACCGATAAAAATGCCTGGGCAGAGGTTTTACAGCGTTTTATTACCGTAGAAAACGCACCGCTGGAACTGAAAGCCAAAGAAGCTGTAAGCACAGCGACGACCGTCGATGCGCAGACCGTCGATCAAGAATGGCGTGCCATGACTGACGTTCACCAGTTCTTCATGTTAATGAAACGCCATAACCTGACCCGCCAGCAGACCTTTGAACTGGTCGGCGACGATCTCGCCTGCAAAGTGCCAAACAACGCGCTGGCGCAGGTTCTCGATGCCGCGCATCAGGACGCTAACGAAATCATGGTGTTCGTCGGCAATACCGGCTGCGTACAAATCTTCACCGGCAAAATTGAAAAGGTGGTGCCAATGAAGGGCTGGCTAAATATCTTCAACCCGGCCTTCACGCTCCATTTGATGGAAGAGCACATCGCCGAAAGCTGGGTGACCCGTAAGCCGACCGTAGACGGTCACGTCACAAGCCTGGAACTGTTTGCCAAAGACGGGACGCAAATTGCGCAGTTGTTTGGGCAACGTACGGAAGGTCAGCCGGAGCAGGTGCAATGGCGCGCGCAGGTTGATGCGCTGACGGCAGAAGGACAGCCTGCATGAAACGGCTGCTTGCCCTGATTGCCGCACTACCAATGCTGGCCTTTGCCACCGCCCAGGAGAGGGTCGTGACGCTGGGGGGCGACGTCACCGAGATTGTCTATGCGCTTGGGGCAAACTCGGCGCTTGTCGCGAGAGATAGCACCAGTCAGTGGCCGGCGGAAGTCACCGCTCTTCCTGACGTCGGTTACCTCCGCCAGCTCAATGCGGAAGGCATTCTCTCGCTGCGCCCGACTCTGGTACTCGCAAGCAGCCAGGCGCAGCCGTCACTGGTCCTGCAAAAGGTACAGGAGAGTAAAGTGAAGGTGGTGAGTGTACCGGGTGGCTACAGCGCAGATGCAATCGACGGCAAAGTCAGCGTGATTGCCGAAGCGCTGGGTAAACAGGCGCAGGGTGACGCGCTGCGCCAGACGCTGCACGCTGAGATGGCAAAAATCCCGACGCAACCGCTGAACAAACGGGTGCTGTTTATCCTCAGCCACGGAGGTTCCGGTGCGATGGTTGCCGGTCAACAAACGGCAGCCGATGATGCTATCAAGCTTGCCGGCGTGCAGAACGCCATGCAGGGCTTTGACCATTACCGCACAATGTCGCAGGAAGGCGTCATCGCCAGCCTACCGGACCTGGTGGTTATCTCCGCCGACGGTCTGAAAGGCATGGGCGGGGAAGCGTCGCTTTGGAAGCTGCCAGGTCTGGCGCAGACACCGGCGGGACGCAATAAACAGGTGCTGGTGGTGGATGATATGGCACTGCTTGGTTTTGGTCCACGCACGCCGCAGGCGCTACTGCAACTGCGGCAAAAAGCGGAGCAACTGCCCTGATGTTAGCCTGCGCTTCCCGCCAGCTGTGGTTGATGGTCATTTTGCTCGTTGGCCTGACGTTATTCGCCACCACGCTGGGAGCGATGCGGCTGCCGCTCGCCAATCTGTGGGCCTCCGGCGATGAAGTGTTGCGCCATATCTGGCTCACCATTCGTCTGCCGCGTGTCCTGCTAGCGCTGCTGGTCGGGAGCGCGCTGGCGCTCTCCGGCTGCGTGATGCAGGGGTTGTTCCGCAACCCTCTGGCCGACCCCGGTCTATTGGGGATCAGCAGCGGCGCGGCGCTGGCGGTCGCCTTTTGGCTAGTGTTACCGCTGTCCGTTCCAGCGCTGGTGGCGCTGTATGCTCCGATGTTAGCTGCGTTTATCGGCAGTCTGGCGGTGATGGCGGTGATCTTTGTGCTCAGTAAAGCGGGGGACGGTTCACTCTCCCGCCTGCTGTTAGTGGGGATTGCGATTAACGCCCTATGCGGTGCGCTGGTCGGCATGTTGTCGTGGGTCAGTAATGATGCGCAGCTGCGCCAGCTTTCGCTGTGGGGCATGGGCAGTCTGGGACAGGCCGAATGGTCAACGCTGCTGGTTGCCGCGACGTTGATTATCCCGTCGTCATTGGTGGTGTGGTGGTTGGCTGCTCGTCTTAACTTGCTGCAACTGGGCGATGAAGAAGCGCATTACCTTGGCGTAAATGTTCGTCTGCTCCAGCGCATTCTGCTGCTGTGTAGCGCCGTGCTGGTCGCCGCGGCGGTCGCCATTAGCGGGGTGATTGGGTTTATCGGGCTGGTGGTACCGCACCTGATGCGCATGTGGTTAGGGCCGGATCACCGCGGACTGGTTCCCGGTTCTTTGCTGGCTGGCGCCATTTTGCTGCTGATTGCCGATACCCTCGCCCGCACCGTTGCCGCGCCCGCTGAAATGCCGGTGGGACTTCTCACCAGCGTGCTCGGCGCGCCGTGGTTCCTGTGGCTTATTTTCCGCCAGCAAAGGTCAACCCATGGATAATCTTTACACCGCCCATTCGCTGTCGCTACGACTCGGTAAACGACAGGTTATTGACGACGTTTCCGTGCAGTTGCGCCGGGGCGAAGTGACCGCGCTGATTGGCCCAAACGGCGCGGGGAAATCCACGTTGCTACGCCTGCTGACCGGTTTTTTATCGCCAGATAGCGGCGAGCAACATATTGAAGGCCGCGCACTCGGCGAGTGGTCGGCCAACGCGCTATCGCGTCGCCGCGCGGTGATGCTGCAACGCACACAGCTTAACGCGAACTGGCCGGTCGAAACGGTGATTGGCATGGGCCGTGCGCCGTGGGGCGCGACGGTAGATGCGGCGCTGGTTCAGCGTGTGATGGCCGAAACCGGCTGCGGCCACCTGGCGGGCCGCTTGTACCCTGCGCTCTCCGGCGGCGAGCAGCAGCGCGTACAGTTGGCGCGAAGCCTGGCTCAGCTATGGGGAGAGGAAGGTCCGCAGGGCTGGCTGTTTCTTGATGAACCGACATCGGCGCTGGATCTGTTTTATCAGCAGCATTTGTTGCGCCTGTTAAAAAAACTCAGTCGTGCTGGCGGATTACACGTGTGTATCGTGCTGCACGACCTTAACCTTGCCGCACTGTGGGCGGATACTATCTTACTGTTACATCAAGGTAAGCTGGTCGCAGAGGGGACTCCACACGACGTTATTCAACCATCGGTTATCCATCGCTGGTACGGTGCGGATATCAGCATGAGTCAACACCCGCAGGCAGCTGTACCGCAGGTTTATCTCACCCCTTAATAGTCTGGGCTGCAGGCTGCGCCCAGCTTCGTTTTTCCAGGCATAAAATATCTCAATTGCTACTAAAAAATATTATTACTAGATATGGATGGGGAACCCATTGATTCTTTTAAAGATATTCAACTAGACGATCACCACCCCATTATCATTGATGGCTGTATAATGTAGTTTTTTATATCGATACATTCCTCCATCAGCAATGAAAATGCTTTTCTCGATGCTCTCAGTGAGTTCAGAAAAACCAAAGCTGATTGATGCGTTGATTAACTCACCGTCTAATTGATGATCCTGATTTATTTTTTCTATGATTTGATTCATTTTCATCGGCGCTTGTTTGAGATCGGTTTTACTTAATAACAAAATGAACTCATCACCACCTGTTCTGATAAAAGCGTCAGATGGCCTTATGTTTTTCATAAAAATAGAAGAGATAAGAATAAGTATTTTATCACCAACTAGATGACCATAAGTATCATTTATATATTTAAACGAGTTAACATCAATAACGCTGATGACAGAGTTGGTTCCAAGAGCGCCTTTTAAAATATTCATGCCTTTTCTTTTAGAAACAGCACCGGTCAATAAATCCACATCTATATCGTTATTGAGTAACGTGATGTGGTTTATCCCTAAGGTTATAATAATTAACGCCACTATACATGCTGAGTTAAAAATAATCAGATTCTTCAGGCTACTCATTATTGAATATGATATTGAAGTTTTTGTAAGAACATCTGAATTTGCAATAAACTCATGCTTTACCCAAGGGGTAAAAATGCCCGAATCCGGTTTTGCCAACTCAATACTACCTGAGTTTTTTTTGAGCATAATCTGTTCATGGATTGGCATACCGTTACTCATTAGCATAATTTTTAATGTGTCCAGCGTATAATCACTAACAACATACCCAAGAAGTCTATTTGTCATGGCGTTAGTATTATTTTGAATCACGGGTTGTATCGTGCTAATTGTCTTTTCTGCAGAGAAAGTGTCTTTATATATTTCACTAACATATCTTTTTGCAGTTAAATTATTTGACACTGAAAATCTTGGGATGAAATTATAATGTGCGTTATTCTGTAGCTTTAATTGTTCTTTATTTATCCCTTTGGCCTTTGAAAAAATAAATAAGAAGCTATGATCTAAAGGAATAAAGTATTTCGTTAGCACTGTTTTCTTGTTTAACCCAGTAGCTATCTGTAATATTCCACCAATATTTTTAATGATATTATTATTTAAACTCAACGTTTTCTTTGAGCCAACTAAATCAACATCATTATAGGTCTTATCTGTGTTTTCGACTGAATGTTCGTTTCCTGAAATTGCAAAAGATAGAGCTGTCGCTAATAATAAGTTATCTCTATCATCTGTAGAGATGCTACTCATAGTTCTATCTATTGCCAGATCAGCATCTAAATCAGACTTTTTTATCACATTAGTTATTATGAATTTGTTACCAGCTAGAATAATAAGTATAAATAAAAAGAAGAGCGGAGGTTTAAGTTTTGCCAGTTGCATTTTAATTAATCGGAATGGGTGTTTAGACAATTCTATCAAGCCGTTTCATATTATTATTGATTATTTGTGCGAGAAATGTTTTATCATAAATCATTTAATAGATGATTGAATAATGCATTATATAAGTTTAAATATGAGTAAATACAGCCTGTTGAGACTGCATAGCTGCCACGATGAACTCAAAAAGATATGCTCTCGCCAAACGGCGAGAGCATAGGATTACTTCTGAATCAGATAGCGAATGGTTGGGCCATCTTGCTGAATATCCAGTACGGTGTAGCCGTGATTCTGCGCATCCAGCGGAATGTTGTTTATCGACTGCGGACAGTCGCTGACCACTTCCAGTATTTCGCCTTTTTTCAGCTGTGGCATCGCTTCAAGGGTTGCCACTGCCGGATACGGACAAGGTTCGCCTACCATATCCAGACGGTAATCAGGCACTATCGTGCTCATACATTCTCCTTCGCGGTAACGTTAGCGGTAGCGGCACGGCGGAAGAAACGTTTTTCCCAGCCGATAATCAGCAGCAGCGCAATTAATAACATGCCGTAAGTCACCAGCAGTCCGCCGAGCGGGCCAAAGGTGGTTAACAGGTTCACTTTATCCCAGTTGGTTGCAAGCGCAGGAGAGATATCATCCCAGTAGTAGGCCAGAATCGTCGAGCCAATAACGTTGCCGAGTCCGACCCACCAGTAGTGTACCTGCCCTTCTACCGCGCGATACATCCAGCCAGTTTCACAGCCACCTGCCAGCACGATACCAAACCCGAACAGTAACCCACCGATGACCGCATTCGGGCCCGCCCACATAATTTTCGGCGCCACACCCAGTTGGACATAGCTGAAGATACCGATGGCGCTCACCGCCATCCCGAAAATTATCGCCTTCGCCATTTGCGTACGCCCGGTGATCCACAGGTCGCGGAATGCCGAGGTAAAACAGATTTGCGCGCGCTCAATCAGCAGACCAAAGCCGACACCAAACAGCATCGCCAGACCCAGTTTTGGGCTACCGGCCGCCGTTAACAACGCCCAGCCGATCATGCCGATGAAAATCAGCATTCCCAGACGGAAGCGACGACGCGCTTTATCGGGACTTTGTGTTAACGGAGATGCGGCGGAGACTTTGACCATTTTGACCGGAATGCGGAATATTGGCAGCAGCGTAAAGCGCGCACCAAACCATGAACCAATAGCGGTCGCCAGGGCAAAGAACCAGGCATGAAGCGAGAACTGAGGGATCCCGGTAAAGAACGCCGCCAGATTACAGCCCATGGCCAGACGGGCCCCAAAACCGGCAATAATACCGCCGATAATCGCCTGTAAAATACGAATGCGACTTTTAGGCAAACGCAGCTTCACGTTGTTAGCCCACAGCGCCGCGGCAAAACAGCCGCCGAACATGCCGATAATCATCATGCCGTCGATACGCGTCAACGGCGTGCCATCAAGGCCGATAAGCTTGTAGTAGCCCCAGGTTTCGGTGTGCACGCCCGCCAGTTGCAGCAGTTGCCCACCCCAGCGGGTAAACTCGCCGGTGACGGCCCAGAAGGTACCGGTGATGCCGAAATAATAGGTGGCAAGAATGCCTGCGGCGATCACGGCAGGAACCGGTGACCAGAATTTGATCAGATAGGTTTGTTTGAATTGGTGCCAGGTCATAAAGATTAGCCTCTGAACTCAGAAGGATGGTGTTGCGGAAAGCCGGGGATTATAGCGGGAATATCATCCAGAATGATGACAACCTCAGTAAAAGATCGGTTAGATCAATTTTTCATTAGTGCGTACCACGAGGCAAGGTACGTTTTATCCTGGATGCAACTATTCTCACGGCAAGAGCGGTGTAAAAATCCTGGTAAGGTACTGCTATTGATGTTTAATTAGTCAATAATGACATCATCATTGATATTAATATTCAAATAAACCCAATTCGCTTAAGACATAAAAAAACAGGGTTACAGTTCCTGTAAAACCGGTGAAAAACATCATGACTGATATTTTTAAAACCTGCGCATAGGTTAATTTTAACGAAAGAAAATATCTAGCAAAGTCTTTTCTAAGAATGGAAAATAAAAATTCAAGATCCGACAACACGACTCCCTCTCCTATAGCATGCTGTAAAATTTATTGCGGCCACTGTAGAACATTTAAGAAACTCTGACTGATAATTAAAATCAAAACTTATTTATTGGAGTTTCATCCCTGCGTGTAAGCATTGGCAATGGCGCTATGAGCACTCCACGTCAAACTCATCCCCCTCTTCCGCATAAATAATTTTTATTACTTCATCTGATTCAATGAGGGCCAACTTCTTGTTGCTGTCCGAAACCTGATAAAGGCGGAGGATATGTCCCGATTTTGACTTTTGTTCCAGGTACATTTCCAGACTTTGATTTTGTATTATCAATTTATTCGGGTAACCGTCCCAGTTCACGAAAACTGACCGATTCTGGCTCCCTACACATTGTAAATGAACAGGTAATTCCATGCTGCTAGCCGGAGTCACCTGTAACGTCATGATGGCCACAAAAATAGTGCCTTTTAAAATTATTAATTTATTAGCTATAAAGGCTAGCCATTTGATTGCCAAACTCATTACTCCATCACTTTTGCATACAACAGCATTTTGTTGTCGCAAGTTAGCAGAATAAATTTATTATTTATTTCAAAAAACGCTTTTACTACAGACCAATAGGGCCGAAAGGGATTATTGGTCTGTGGCGATGTCGACCAGGCTTCCCAGTGCGGCACATAATTTGAAATTTCCATCACCCAAGTCTTCATGCTTACAAATAACAAAACGGGGCTAAACCCTGAGGAATCCCCAGAAATAAGTTCAGGCACGGTGTGCTCCCTCACCCTAACCCTCTCCCCAAAGGGGCGAGGGAACCGAACAGTGCGAATTTCCCTTCAGAGCAATACATTAGCTTATTCGTTAAATTATAAAAATTTACTGGGAATACCTCAGGGCTAAACCCCATCCGCTAACGTCGTTTTTCACGAAGCTATCAGGCTCAACTTTGTCACCAGATCTCATTATTTTTAACGCTTTAAACAAAAGTGGCTTTCCCTCTTGTTTTCCTGACATTCAGACTCCGTTATCATGCACCCTACGTACTCATGAAAACAGCGTGGATTCGATGAGATCCAACGACATCAACTGAGTCTGAAAGTAACCTTCAAGAATTCTAAGTAAATGGACATCATAAACGGATGAGTACAAACGATAATCTCGACGCCCACACGCCGATGATGCAGCAGTACCTGAAGCTAAAAGCACAGCATCCTGAAATTCTGCTGTTCTACCGGATGGGTGACTTTTACGAGATGTTTTATGACGATGCAAAGCGCGCATCGCAGTTACTGGACATCTCCCTGACCAAACGTGGTGCCTCTGCTGGTGAACCGATCCCGATGGCAGGCATTCCGTATCATGCTGCGGAAAACTATCTGGCTAAGCTGGTCAATCAAGGCGAGTCCGTCGCTATTTGTGAGCAAATTGGCGACCCGGCAACCAGTAAAGGGCCGGTTGAACGCAAAGTGGTGCGTATTGTTACCCCCGGCACCATCAGCGATGAAGCGCTGTTACAGGAA
This sequence comes from Kluyvera intermedia, assembly GCF_034424175.1. NCBI lineage: Bacteria > Pseudomonadati > Pseudomonadota > Gammaproteobacteria > Enterobacterales > Enterobacteriaceae > Kluyvera > Kluyvera intermedia. The sequence continues at coordinate 1,091,729 of NZ_CP139986.1, read as the reverse complement.
CGCCAGGATAACCTGCTGGCTGCGATTTGGCAGGACAGTAAAGGCTACGGCTATGCGACGCTGGATATTAGCTCTGGACGTTTTCGTGTTAGCGAACCCGCTGACCGGGAAACCATGGCCGCTGAACTGCAGCGCACCAACCCTGCTGAGCTGCTGTATGCCGAAAACTTTGCCGAAACGGCATTGATTGAAGGCCGTCGTGGCCTGCGCCGTCGTCCGCTGTGGGAGTTTGAAATCGACACTGCGCGCCAGCAGCTGAATATGCAGTTTGGCACACGTGATTTGGTCGGTTTTGGCGTTGAAGGCGCACCGCGTGGTCTTTGCGCTGCGGGTTGTCTGCTGCAATACGTTAAAGATACGCAACGAACTTCGCTGCCGCACATTCGCTCCATCACCATGGATCGCCAGCAGGACAGTATCGTGATGGATGCTGCCACGCGCCGTAATCTGGAGATCACCCAGAATCTGGCCGGTGGGCTGGAAAATACTCTCGCGTCGGTCCTCGACTGTACCGTCACGCCGATGGGCAGCCGTATGCTCAAGCGCTGGCTGCATATGCCGGTGCGTGATACCAAAACCCTGACCGAACGCCAGCAAACTATCGGCGCTTTGCAGGACACCACCGCTGAATTGCAGCCGGTGCTGCGTCAGGTCGGCGATCTGGAACGTATTCTGGCCCGTCTGGCGCTGCGTACCGCACGTCCACGGGATCTTGCACGTATGCGTCACGCTTTCCAGCAATTGCCGGAACTGCGCGCACAGCTTCTGAGCGTCGATAGCGCCCCGGTGCAGATGCTGCGTGAAAAAATGGGCGAGTTCGTTGAACTGCGCGAGCTGCTGGAACGCGCCATTATTGATGCGCCACCGGTACTGGTTCGTGATGGTGGCGTGATTGCGCCGGGTTATCACGAAGAGCTTGATGAGTGGCGCGCGCTGGCCGACGGTGCAACCGACTATCTTGATCGTCTGGAGATCCGCGAGCGCGAGCGTACCGGTCTCGATACCTTAAAAGTCGGCTTTAATGCGGTACACGGTTATTACATTCAAATAAGCCGTGGGCAGAGCCATCTGGCACCGATCAACTATGTGCGCCGCCAGACGCTGAAAAATGCCGAACGCTATATTATTCCTGAGCTTAAAGAGTACGAAGACAAAGTTCTGACCTCAAAAGGCAAAGCGCTGGCGCTGGAAAAACAGCTTTATGACGAGTTGTTCGAGCTGCTGTTGCCACACCTTGGCGATTTGCAGCAGAGCGCTAACGCGCTGGCAGAACTGGACGTGCTGGTTAACCTGGCAGAACGTGCCTATTCGCTTAACTACACCTGCCCACGCTTTACCGATAAACCCGGTATTCGTATTACCGAAGGTCGTCACCCGGTGGTCGAGCAGGTTCTCCATGAGCCGTTTATCGCAAACCCGTTAAACCTGACACCACAGCGTCGGATGCTCATCATCACCGGGCCGAATATGGGGGGTAAAAGTACCTATATGCGGCAAACCGCGCTGATTGCGTTGCTGGCCTATATCGGCAGCTACGTCCCGGCACAGAGCGTAGAGATTGGCCCTATCGACCGCATCTTTACCCGCGTCGGCGCAGCAGATGATCTGGCTTCCGGCCGCTCAACCTTTATGGTGGAGATGACCGAAACTGCGAATATCCTGCATAACGCAACCGAGCACAGCCTGGTGTTAATGGATGAAATTGGGCGCGGGACATCGACCTACGACGGCTTGTCATTGGCGTGGGCCTGTGCGGAAAATCTGGCGAATAAGATCAAAGCGCTGACCCTGTTCGCCACCCACTACTTCGAGCTAACTCAGCTACCTGAGAAAATGGAAGGCGTTGCGAACGTACATCTGGATGCACTGGAGCACGGAGACACCATCGCCTTTATGCACAGTGTGCAGGACGGTGCGGCTAGCAAGAGCTACGGTTTAGCCGTTGCCCAGCTTGCCGGTGTGCCAAAAGAGGTGATTAAGCGCGCGCGTCAGAAACTGCGCGAACTGGAAAGCCTCTCGCCGAATGCCGCGGCGACTCAGGTTGATGGTACGCAAATGTCGCTGTTATCCGCACCTGAAGAAGCATCCCCTGCCGTAGAGGCGCTGGAGAATCTGGATCCGGATTCGCTCACGCCACGTCAGGCGCTGGAGTGGATTTATCGTTTGAAGGGAATGGTGTAATCATCTGTACCGCTTCAGATGCGCTGAAGCGGTACCTTCGTAATCTTACGCCTGGATTTTCCAGATGTTGAGTTTATCGAAGGATAAGAATGTGTGCGAGCAGCAGATAAGAAAAAGCCCTCACCATGATGGTAAGGGCTTTTAAGGTACTACAAACTTCAGATTTAACATTAATTAACTTAGTGATTTGCTACTTCAATTTATACTGCTTTCAAATGCACCCGTTTACTACAGATAATATTGGGCATTAAAACTTAAAAACCTCCCTCTAGTTATCCTGCTACACACATCGCCAGCGTTATCACGAACTTAAGCATGGCGCCTTAAACAAGTACATCCCCCATCGCGACATATACTCTTTGATGCGTTGCCTTATTACCGTTGCGTTTACCATGATGCAGTAATCACAACATACCAATTTAAAACAAGGCCTTACATCGTCGCGCATACTCTACCATTTCGCTTTCCAGCACAATCACTACGAGGCCTTAAAACATATTACATCCCAAACTACAAACTTCGTGGCCTTATTGCAAAATGGCTTACCCCAGTACTTCTTAATAAACACTAACTTCTTTCACTGTGCTGTTAAAACCTAATTTACACACTTAAAAACAAGAGTCAATACTGTTTTTAAAATCATGTTTATATTTACATATCATGAAATAAGATGTATTTAAAAATCATTGTACTAGCGCTATTTTGTTTGTGATCTGGCGCGTATTTTGCGATAAATTCTCGCCAATTCTTGCGTGCTAACTCCGCCTTCCCAGATTGATTATGGTAGCTTGGGAAGTTGACTCGCTGGCAGCGCGGCATTGATAAAATAGCAGCGACGGGTTAATCCGTCGCTGCTTAGTCTTTTAGCGTTTATCTTTCGCCAACAGCGGCGGGATGCTCGGCACCATCGGTGCATCATCAATATCTTTCTGCGTCATGCGGAACGCTTCAGGGTAGTGCTCGCGACTGGTGCGGCGTAGCGGTTCGGTATCTCGCCAGGTGTACAAGCAGTGCTGGCACTGGTATACCGTCCAGACATCTTTTACCGGCGATTTCGCCATCACTTCAATATTCTCATCGGCGCAACGTGGACAAATCATCTTTTCCTCCTTACTTACGGTTAACCAGCATAGCGGTCAGTTTTTCAGCCCAGGCTTTGGTTTCAGGTAAGTCCTGTACCGGTTGGCTGTAGTGACCACGGTTGTCCGGCGCAACCGGCGTAGTGGCGTCGATAATCAATTTGTCAGTGATCCCCGCCGGGCTTGAGCCAGGGTCAAGTTCCAACACCGACATGTTCGGCAATTGCACGAGATCGCCCGCAGCGTTAACTTTCGACGACAATGCCCACATCACCTGCGGCAGGTTAAACGGATCAACATCTTCATCGACCATAATCACCATCTTCACATAGCCCAGGCCATGTGGCGTGGTCATCGCACGCAGACCCACCGCGCGGGCAAAGCCGCCGTAGCGTTTTTTGGTCGAGATAATCGCTAGCAATCCGTGGGTGTACATGGCGTTCACCGCCTGCACTTCCGGGAACTCAGCTTTCAGTTGCTGATACAGCGGCACGCAGGTCGCCGGGCCCATCAGGTAGTCGATTTCAGTCCACGGCATACCGAGATAGAGCGATTCAAAAATCGGTTTGCTGCGATAAGAGACTTTATCGATACGCACCACCGTCATATTACGGCCACCGGAGTAGTGCCCGGTGAATTCACCGAACGGCCCTTCGATCTCACGTTTGCGACCCTCGATAACGCCCTCGAGGATCACTTCCGAACCCCACGGTACGTCAAAACCGGTTAGCGGTGCGGTCGCAATCGGATAGGGGCTTTCACGTAGTGCGCCAGCCATTTCGTATTCCGACTGATCGTATTTCAGCGGCGTTGCGCCCATCAGGGTGATGATCGGATCGTTGCCGAGCGTAATCGCAATCGGTAAGTCTTCTCCGCGCTCTTCCGCTTTGTGCAGATGCAGCGCGATATCATGCATTGGGATCGGCTGTAGGCCCAGCTTGCGTTTGCCTTTGACTTCCATTCGGTAGATACCGACGTTCTGCTTACCAAAGTTATCCGGATCAAGCGGGTCGCGCGACACCACACAGGCCTTATCCAGATAAAAACCACCGTCCCCGTCGTTTAAACGAAACAGCGGCAGGATATCGAACAGGTTGATGTCTTCGCCATCGACGATATTTTCAGCCCATGCGGGATTGGCACGGCGCTCTGGGGCCACGGGGAACTTATCCCAACGACGGATAAACTCATCAATCTGCTTTCTGACCGGCGTGTTCATCGGCAGCCCCATTGAAATGGCGTGGTTTTGCCAGGAGCCAATCGTGTTCATGGTGACACGCGCGTCGGTAAAGCCACGAATATTGTCAAACCACAGCGCAGGGGCACCGTCACCGATACGGCCGGTCGCGTTCGCGGCCGCTGCCAGATCCGGCTCAGCGTTTACCTCCTCGCTGATTTTCAGCAGCTGCCCCTGGTCTTCCAGCGCCTGCAAAAAACTGCGTAAATCATCAAAAGCCATTATGCATTCTCCTGTGAAAAATTCGCGGCACGTAACCCGCTCCAGCGACGCGCTTTGTGGTGCTCAAGACCAAATTGATCCAGCACACGCGTCACCACGTGATGGGTGACATCGTCAATCGTTTCCGGGTGGTTGTAATACGCTGGCATCGGCGGCACCATCGCCACGCCCATACGAGATAAGGCCAGCATATTTTCAAGATGGATGGTACTGAGCGGCATTTCACGCGGGACAAGCACTAGCTTGCGTCCCTCTTTCAGCACCACATCGGCGGCGCGTCCCACCAGCCCGTCGGCATAACCGGCACGGATACCGGCCAGCGTTTTCATACTGCATGGGATGATAATCATGCCGTCGGTGCGGAAGGAACCTGATGAGATGATGGCGGCTTGATCGGCGGGGCTATGCGTGAAATCGGCCAACTCAGTCACTTCGCGCGCGCTATACGGGGTCTCCAGCTCTATAGTGGTCCTGGCCCACTTCGACAACACCAGGTGGGTTTCCACTTCCGGCATGTCACGTAATGCCTTGAGTAAAGCAACCCCCAATGGAGCGCCGGTGGCTCCAGTCATTCCGACAATCAATTTCATCATCACCTCACACATTGTTCGTATACGAACATTTTAGATGAAGGTACGCCGTATCGCTCTTGAGTGCAAGTTTGTTCGTACACGGTCACATTTTTAATCAAAGCAGGAAATATGCGCAAAAGCATCGCGAACGGCTATCATAGAAGCGATGTTTTTTTACGGAGTTCTCATGGAATTAAGAAACGAGGCGTTCCATTTACTGCGCCAGCTTTTCCAGCAACATACGGCACGTTGGCAGCATGACCTGCCAGATCTCACCAAACCGCAGTACGCGGTATTGCGCGCTATTTCTGAGCACCCGGGTATTGAACAGGTCACGCTAACGGAAGCGGCAGTGAGTACAAAAGCGACGCTGGCGGAAATGTTAAGCCGAATGGAGCAGCGCGGCCTGGTGCGCCGTGAACACGATCCGGCAGATAAACGTCGCCGTTTTGTCTTCTTAACGGCTGAGGGCGAAGCTTTACTGACCCACGCCATCCCGTTGGGCAATGCCGTTGATGAAGAGTTTCTGGGACGATTAAGCGCCGATGAGCGCCAGCATTTCTCCCGTCTCATCCATACCCTGATATCACAAGAGCCGAAAGATTAATCCCTTTGCTCACCTGCATCGCAAAATGGAGAATACATGAATCGCTATATTCAAGAAGTCATCGACGCCCACGTACTTATCGAAAACTGGCTCGGTCGCGGTGAAGGGAGCGCGGATGCCCTAATGCATCGCTTTAGCACCGATTTTACGATGATTCCGCCCAGCGGGGCTCGGATGAATTATCAAGCAGTTAGCGCCTTTTTCCAGGGAGCTGGCGCCTGCCGTCCAGGTTTGAAGATTGTCATCGATAATGCCGCTGTACTGAGTGAATGGGACGATGGGGCAACGGTTGTCTATCAGGAAACCCAGCATTTACCCGGCAAACCGGCCACACAGCGCTGGTCGACAGCGGTGTTGCGTCAGCAAGAAGATAAAATCATCTGGCTACATCTGCATGAGACAGCTCAGGGATAACGGCACAAAGCCAGAAAAGGAAAAGGCTCAATCATCGGATTGAGCCTTTTTAAGAAAAGTATCTTACTCGCGGAATAACGCTTCGATGCTAAGCCCCTGAGTCTGCAAAATTTCACGCAGACGGCGCAAGCCTTCAACCTGAATCTGACGCACGCGTTCACGGGTCAGACCGATTTCACGGCCAACATCTTCCAGCGTCGCCGCTTCATAGCCCAACAGGCCAAAGCGACGAGCCAACACCTCACGCTGCTTGGCGTTCAGTTCGAACAGCCATTTGACGATGCTTTGTTTCATATCATCGTCCTGCGTGGTGTCTTCCGGGCCGTTTTCATTTTCATCGGCCAGGATATCCAGCAGCGCTTTTTCTGAATCTCCGCCCAGCGGCGTATCAACTGATGTGATGCGTTCATTGAGACGCAGCATACGGCTAACGTCATCAACCGGCTTATCCAGCTGTTCGGCTATCTCTTCGGCGCTCGGCTCGTGGTCCAGTTTATGCGACAGTTCACGAGCGGTACGCAGATAGACGTTCAGCTCTTTTACAATATGGATTGGCAGACGAATGGTACGGGTTTGATTCATAATAGCCCGTTCAATGGTCTGACGAATCCACCACGTGGCATAGGTTGAAAAGCGGAACCCACGCTCCGGGTCGAACTTCTCTACGGCGCGAATCAGCCCCAGATTGCCCTCTTCGATAAGATCCAGCAGCGCCAGACCACGATTGCCATAACGGCGAGCAATTTTCACGACCAGACGGAGGTTGCTTTCAATCATCCGACGGCGCGAGGCCACATCGCCACGCAGGGCACGACGAGCAAAGTAAACTTCTTCTTCTGCGGTTAATAATGGAGAATAACCGATCTCACCCAGATAAAGCTGAGTCGCATCGAGTACACGTTGAGTGGCACCCTGCGATAAAAGCTCCTCTTCGGCGAGTTCGCTGTCACTGGGTTCCTCTTCATTCAGGACTTTTTCATCAAAATCTCTGCTCCATTCTCATCAAACTCCGCATCTTCATTTAAATCATGAACTTTCAGCGTATTCTGACTCATTAAGGTGGCTCCTACCCGTGATCCCCAGGCAATGCACCTTAACATGTCACTTATCAGGCGGCTTCTGCAGCTGCTGATGCCACCTGAAAGCGTTCATGTGAAGGACTTTGCCGCATTATCGCTGCGGTAAATACTGCAGCGGGTTGACGGATTTCCCCTTGTAACGAATTTCAAAATGCAAACGTGTCGAACTGGTACCTGTGCTACCCATGGTAGCGATTTTCTGCCCCGCCTTGATATCTTGTTGCTCTTTTACGAGCATCGTATCGTTATGAGCGTAAGCACTCAGGTAATCATCGTTGTGTTTGATGATAATAAGATTACCGTAACCGCGCAGTGCGTTACCGGCATAGACGACGCGCCCATCAGCGGTTGCGACGATTGCCTGTCCTTTACTGCCCGCGATATCGATCCCTTTGTTGCCACCGTCGGTGCCGCTAAAGTTTTCAATAATCTTGCCGTCAGTTGGCCAGCGCCATGCCGAGATAGGCGCACTGGTTGATGTACTGCTGGCAGTCGGTACGGCGGTGCTCGCAACTGGTGCTGTTACAGGCGCTACGACAGTAGTCGTCGCAGGCTTGTTGTTAGGCAACATTTTGTTAGCACTTTGTTCACCTGAATCCTCAGAATACGTAATTGTGGTAGTCGACGCAACAGGCGTGGTGGAATTTTGTGCAGGTTTTGAGACTAATCCGGTATTCCCGCTACTGCTCTGTGCGCTGGCTACCGCAACCGGGTTATTACCGGTAATTGGCTGACCAGAAGCATTGCCAACCTGCAGCACCTGACCGACGTTCAGGCCGTAAGGCGCAGCAACATTGTTGCGCTGCGCAAGGTCGCGGAAGTCGTTGCCGGTAACCCAGGCAATATAGAACAAGGTATCGCCATGCTTAACGGTATAGGTGCTGCCACCTGCGTAGCTACCCTTTGGAATATCGCCGTATTTGCGGTTGTAGACGATGTGCCCATTTTCAACTTGCACCGGTTGCTGTGCTACCGGCTGCGCCACGGGTTGCTGGGTTTGTATAGGCTGAGTCTGAACCGGCTGTACCGGTTGAATCTGAGGTGTTGATTGTGCCGTGGTGCCCATTTTTGGCGGCGGCGTAATCAGCATGCCGGAATTGGTGCTGCTGGATCCATTGCTATTAACGGAGCTGACTGGCGCTGGGGCGTTATTCGATGAAGAACAACCTGCCAGCCAAAGTGAAATCAGTGACAATGCCACCACACGATTAACGGTAAATTTAGGGCTTCCCGCGCTCATTTATCCCCCAGGAATAGGTTAACTGCCAGTGACTTAATACCGCGCAACGCACGTCGTAAACACTGGAAAACGTGTTCACCATACGCTGAATTGTGCCGAAAACCTTCAGAAAAATCCGGGTCTCAGGCCAGCTCCCCCTTCACCAGGGGAACGAAGCGAACAGCCTCTACGGTATCAATAATGAATTCGCCTCCCCGCCGATGAACGCGTTTCAGATACTGCTGATCATCGCCCACGGGTAAAACGAGAATACCGCCTTCATCAAGCTGCGACATCAGCGCAACCGGAATTTCCAGCGGAGCCGCCGTCACGATGATGGCGTCAAATGGGGCGCGAGCCTGCCACCCCTGCCAACCATCGCCATGGCGGGTCGATACATTGTGCAAATCAAGCTGCTTCAGGCGACGCCGCGCGTGCCATTGCAGGCTCTTTATACGTTCCACAGAACAGACGTGATGAACTAAATGTGCCAGGATGGCCGTCTGATAGCCCGAACCGGTGCCAATCTCCAGCACCCGGCACTCCGGGGTAAGTTCCAGCAATTCGGTCATTCGCGCCACCATGTATGGCTGCGAAATCGTCTGCCCTTGGCCGATGGGCAGCGCAACGTTATCCCACGCGCTGTGTTCAAACGCTTCATCAATAAATTTTTCGCGCGGCACTTTCGCCATCGCATCGAGCACCCGTTCATCGCGGATACCCAATTGTTGAAGCTGATTGAGCAGGCTCTGGATGCGTTTACTGACTACCATTGCGCGTCGACCCTCACCTGCTCCAGCCAGCCAGAGACCACCTCTCGCGCACTCTGGGCCGTGAGATCCACATGTAACGGTGTCACCGAGACATACCCTTCATCAACGGCGGCAAAATCGGTGTCCGGGCCGGCATCGCATTTTTCGCCCGGTGGGCCAATCCAGTAGAGCGTATTGCCCCGAGGATCTTGCTGCGGAATCACTTTATCCGCAGGATGACGGCTGCCGCAGCGCGTCACGCGAATGCCTTTGATTTGGTCAAGCGGCAAATCGGGAACGTTAACATTCAGGATACGCCCGGTACGCAGCGGTTCGCGTGCTAATGCGCGCAGTAGCGAGCAGGTCACGGCGGCGGCGGTTTCATAGTGCTGGTGACCGTTGAGCGATACGGCAAGCGCGGGTAGGCCAAGATGACGGCCCTCCATCGCGGCGGCTACCGTGCCAGAATAGATAACATCATCGCCCAGATTCGGCCCGGCATTAATGCCAGAAACCACGATATCCGGCCCCGGACGCATCAGCGCATTGACGCCAAGATAGACACAATCCGTTGGTGTGCCCATCTGTACGGCAATGTCGCCGTTATCGAAAGTGAAAGTGCGAAGCGAAGACTCAAGCGTCAGCGAATTCGATGCGCCACTGCGGTTACGATCGGGTGCAACTACCTGAACCTCGGCAAATTCCCGTAAGGCTCTGGCCAGCGTCTGAATGCCTGGCGCATGGATCCCGTCATCGTTACTCAGCAATATTCGCATAATCACCTGTTGTATTGATAAGTTCCCTTACCACGCTGGTTGCAAAGCTGCCCGCCGGGAGCCAGAAACGCAGTTCGACGGTGACATCGTCCCACCAGTTCCAGCTAAGCTGCTGCGGATAAAGCAGCATTGCGCGGCGAGCGGCCTCGACTTTTTCGCGTTGCAGTAGCGACTGTAACGCGGTCTCTTCGGCCAGCACGGTTTGTTCAAATACCAGCGCGTCGCGCTGAGCTCCCCAATCGCCAGTACCTGGCAACGCGGCGGTAATCATCAGTTCACGCGCGTCAACGCGTGCCTGCAATAAAGCCTGCTCTTCAACGCCTGCAACAAACCAGCTGCCACGCCCGGATAATTGTAGCGCATCGCCGTCAACAACTTGATTAAAGTCCGTTTTTTTTAGGCGTTCACTCACAATCTGATTAAACAACGCGCTGCGTGCTGCCGACAACCAAAAACTGCGTTTATTTCGATCACGAACCGGTGCACCGCTTTCTGCCCAGCGCAGCGCGCCATGCAGGTTGCTACCGCCGATACCAAAGCGCTGAGCACCAAAATAGTTCGGTACGCCGCCGTCAACGATTGCCTGCAAACGGGCTTCAACGTCATCACGCCCTTTCACTTCACGCAAAATTAACGTGAATTGATTGCCCTTGAGCGCCCCTAAACGCAGCTTACGCTTATGGCGGGCGTATTCCAGCACTTGACACCCTTCGAGCTGGAACTGGCTTAAATCCGGCATTTCTTTGCCCGGTACGCGCGCGCACAGCCACTGTTCGGTGACCGCATGCTTATCTTTTTGACCGGCGAAGCTGACTTCGCGAGCGTGGATTTTAAGAAACTTCGCCAGCGCTTCGGCAACAAAACGGGTGTTGCAGCCATTTTTCAGTATGCGCACCAGGATATGTTCGCCTTCGCCGTCCGGTTCAAAACCTAAATCTTCGACCACCAGAAAATCTTCCGGATTGGCTTTTAACTGCCCTGTACTTTGCGGCTTACCGTGTAGATAAGTCAGTGCATCAAACTGAATCATGAGGTCGCCTTATTCAGCAGCGCCACCGCTTCACATGCGATGCCTTCCCCGCGCCCGGTGAAGCCCAGCTTCTCAGTGGTGGTCGCTTTGACGTTAACATCATCCATATGACAGCCCAGATCTTCAGCGATAAACACGCGCATTTGCGGGATGTGCGTCAGCATCTTTGGTGCCTGAGCGATAATCGTGACGTCGACGTTGCCAAGGGTGTACCCCTTCGCCTGTACACGACGCCAGGCTTCACGCAGCAGCGCGCGGCTGTCAGCCCCTTTAAAAGCCGGGTCGGTGTCCGGGAACAGCTTGCCGATATCACCCAACGCCGCCGCCCCCAGTAAGGCATCGGTCAATGCATGCAGCGCCACATCGCCGTCGGAGTGCGCCAGCAGCCCTTTTTCATAGGGGATACGTACGCCGCCAATGATAATCGGGCCAACGCCACCAAAGGCGTGTACGTCAAAACCGTGTCCAATTCGCATTATGCTTTCTCCGGGTTACCCAAGCGGGTGAGGTAAAATTGGGCGAGCGCCAGGTCTTCCGGGCGCGTCACTTTAATATTATCAGCACGACCGGCAATCAACTCGGGATGAAAGCCGCAATACTCTAACGCTGATGCTTCGTCGGTAATCGTTGCGCCTTCGTTCAGCGCGCGGGATAAACAGGCCAGCAGCAGCTCGCGAGGGAAAAACTGCGGCGTCAGCGCGTGCCACAAATCGTTACGATCGACGGTGTGGGCAATGGCCGATTTTCCGCTTTCAGCCCGCTTCATGGTGTCACGAACGGGCGCGGCCAGAATACCGCCCACGCGGCTGGTTTCGCTTAACGTGAGCAGGCGCGCTAAATCGTCCTGATGCAGACACGGACGCGCGGCATCATGCACCAGCACCCATTGCGCATCATCAATCGCGCGCAGGCCAGCCAGCACAGAGTCGGCACGTTCAGCGCCGCCATCAACGACGGTAATTTGGGGATGCAGTGCAAGAGGGAGTTGCTGGAAGCGTTCGTCGCCAGGGGAGACGGCGATAACCACTCGCTGAATGCGGGCGTTAGCCAGTAGCGCATCCACCGAGTGTTCGAGAATCGTTTTGTTACCGATTGAGAGATATTGTTTCGGGCATTCCGTTTGCATACGGCGGCCAAATCCGGCTGCCGGTACCACGGCGCATACGCCCGGAGAAGTTACGGCCATGTCGTCATCCTGGAACTGATTAGCGATTAGTTTGCGTTTGCCCCGTATTCTGGTTGCGTTTGGACGCATCCGGCACCAGACGATAAAATGTTTCGCCCGGACGGGTCATGCTAAGTTCGTTACGAGCACGTTCCTCGATAGCTTCCTGACCACCGTTGAGGTCATCAATTTCGGCGAAAAGCTGATCGTTGCGCGCTTTTAATTTTGCGTTGGTTGCCTGTTGTACAGATACATCATCATTGACCCGGCTAAAGTCGTGAAGACCATTTTTGCCAAACCATAAGGAATATTGTAGCCATACCAGCAATGCCAGTAATAGCAGCGTTAATTTACCCATCCTGCCCCCTGAAAAACGGCCCTATCATCCCATAACTTGCCGTCATACTCCACTCCGGCCGCAGGCGATACCGCATACAGCCTGAAATGTACCACATTTCACTGGCCCAGAGGCAGGTCTTGTCGCAGGCGATATCGTGCAAAACGTCTAGTACGAACGCACTAACTCATAATCCACATGAATAGCAAGCCGCACAGTATGGCGACGGTCACCAGTGTTGCAACAATGGTGTAACCCAGTTTTCCTTTCACCAGCGAGTGGAAAGCAACACCGACAACCACCGCAACAGGCATCAGGGCAAGGAAAAAAGGCCATGTGTACAGGAAGAAGAATAGCGTGTTATTGCCATAGTGCAGATAGGGGATACCCAGCGCCATCAACCACGCAACAAAGCCAACAAACGCCCCTGACAAAGACCAGGTGGTTTCGTCATAAGCGGGGGCGAGCGACTCGGTATGGGTCATATTGATGTTCTGAGTATTACGCATAAATAATCCTGTTAGGCCGGAGCAGGCAAACTCCGGCACCTTTTCAGGATCTGATAATATCGCTCTGCCTCAGCAGATCTAATAATTGTGCCACTAAATTTGTTACTAATTGTTCACCATCAAGATGGATTGCAGGCTGCTCTGGAGATTCATATGCTGAATCAATCCCGGTGAAATTACGTAACTCTCCGGCACGGGCTTTTTTATATAATCCTTTCGGATCACGCGCCTCACAGGTTGCCAGTGAAGTGTCGACGAAGATCTCAAAGAAACGATCTTCACCCACTCGCTCACGCACCATCTGACGCTCCGCGCGGTGCGGTGAGATAAATGCGGTCAATACCACCAGCCCCGCATCGACCATTAATTTGGCCACTTCGCCTACCCGACGAATATTTTCTTTACGGTCTACGTCGGTAAAACCCAGATCGCTACACAATCCATGACGGACGTTATCGCCATCGAGCAGATAAGTGCTCACGCCAAGCTGATGCAACGCTTCTTCTAACGCCCCGGCAACGGTGGATTTCCCCGAGCCCGAAAGCCCGGTGAACCACAGAACGACCCCACGATGACCGTGGAGTTGTTCACGCTGTTGCGCGGTGACGGGATGTGCGTGCCAGACGACGTTTTCGTCATGCTGAGCCATTATTTTCCTCCCAGCAAATCACGCGCACCCCAATGTGGGAAGTGCTTACGCACCAGGGCATTGAGTTCCAGTTCAAAAGCGCTGAAATCAGTATTCACACCCGCATGTTCGGTATTCGGCTCACGGACCATGCCTGCACCCACGGTGACGTTGCTTAAACGGTCGATAAAGATAATCCCGCCGGTCACCGGGTTTTCCTGATATTTGTCGAGAACCAGTGGCTCATCAAAGGTGAGGTCAACAAGGCCAATTCCGTTTAGCGGTAATACATCAACTTCACGCTGAGTCAGATTATTGATATCCACCTGATATTGAATGCCATCAATGCGCGCACGGGTTTTCTTACCAGCCACTTTGATGTCATAGCTTTGCCCCGCCGACAGCGGTTGCTCCGCCATCCACACCACGTCTACGCTCGCACGCTGCACTGACGGTAAGGTATCTTGTGCGTCCAGCAGCAGATCGCCACGGCTGATATCTATTTCGTCTTTCAGTACCAGCGTCACCGCCTCACCCGCACCGGCTTCCTGGAGGTCGCCATCAAAGGTGACAATACGCGCCACGCTGGATTCAACGCCTGACGGCAGCACCTTAACGCGCTGACCCACCTGCACAGTGCCTGAAGCCACCGTGCCTGAGAAGCCGCGGAAATCGAGATTCGGACGGTTGACGTACTGCACCGGGAATCGCATCGGCTGAGTATCAACAGTGCGTTGAATAGCGACGGTTTCCAGCACTTCCAAAAGCGTAGGGCCGCTGTACCATGGAATATTCGCACTTTGGCTGGCGACGTTATCGCCTTCCAGGGCGGAGAGCGGTACGAAACGAATATCCAGATTACCCGGCAACTGCTCGGCAAAGGTCAGATACTCTTCGCGGATACGGTTAAAGGTCTCTTCGCTGTAATCGACAAGATCCATTTTGTTCACCGCCACCACCAGGTGTTTGATCCCCAGCAGCGTCGAGATAAAGCTATGGCGGCGCGTTTGATCGAGCACGCCTTTACGGGCATCAATCAGCAGGATCGCCAGGTCACAGGTCGATGCGCCGGTTGCCATATTACGGGTGTACTGCTCGTGCCCCGGGGTGTCGGCAATAATAAATTTGCGCTTTTCGGTAGAGAAATAGCGGTAGGCCACATCAATAGTGATGCCCTGCTCACGCTCGGCCTGCAGGCCATCCACCAGCAGCGCCAGATCCAGTTTTTCACCCTGAGTTCCGTGACGCTTACTGTCATTGTGCAGCGAAGAAAGCTGATCTTCATAAATCTGTCGGGTGTCGTGCAGCAGGCGGCCAATCAGCGTACTTTTGCCGTCATCCACGCTGCCACAGGTCAGAAAGCGCAGCAGGCTTTTGTGTTGCTGGGCGTGCAGATACGCTTCAACCCCGCCCTCATCGGCAATTTGTTGTGCAATAGTGGTGTTCATGGCGGCTCCTTAGAAATAACCCTGACGTTTTTTAAGCTCCATGGAGCCGGCCTGGTCGCGGTCAATCATGCGCCCCTGACGTTCACTGGTGGTGGAGACCAGCATCTCTTCGATAATCTCAGGCAGCGTCTGCGCGTCGGACTCTACCGCACCCGTCAACGGCCAGCATCCCAGGGTACGGAAGCGCACCATACGATTTTCAATCACTTCACCCGGCTGCAAGTTGATACGGTCGTCATCAATCATCATCAGCATACCGTCACGTTCCAGCACCGGACGCTCGGCGGCCAGATACAGTGGAACGATGTCGATATTTTCCAGGTAGATGTACTGCCAGATATCCAGCTCAGTCCAGTTGGAGAGCGGGAAGACACGGATGCTCTCACCTTTGTTAATCTGGCCGTTGTAGTTATGCCACAGCTCCGGACGCTGATTTTTCGGGTCCCAGCGGTGGAAGCGGTCGCGGAAGGAGTAAATACGCTCTTTGGCACGTGATTTTTCTTCATCACGGCGCGCGCCGCCGAACGCAGCGTCAAAGCCGTATTTGTTCAGCGCCTGCTTCAGGCCTTCCGTTTTCATAATATCAGTGTGTTTAGCGCTGCCGTGTTCGAACGGGTTGATCCCCATCGCCACGCCTTCCGGGTTTTTGTGTACCAGTAGTTCACAGCCGTACGCTTTGGCAGTGCGGTCACGGAACTCGTACATCTCGCGGAATTTCCAGCCGGTATCAACATGCAGCAGCGGGAACGGCAGCGTGCCTGGGTAAAACGCCTTGCGCGCCAGATGCAGCATGACGCTGGAATCTTTACCGATGGAGTACATCATCACCGGATTAGAGAATTCGGCGGCCACCTCACGGATAATATGGATGCTTTCCGCCTCCAATTGCCGCAGGTGAGTAAGTCGTTTTTGGTCCATAACCGTTCCTTAAGCCTGATTTATTGCATGTCTGTTGTGTGTTGGGGCTTGATAGCGTCGTCAGCACGTATCTCTTTGTTGTTTGGGGCGTTGTGCTACAACTCGCTAACAATCAGCAATACAGGGACTATAGGGGGAGGCTTAGAGCAAATGAAATTACTAAAAGGAATGAGTTGTTACTCAAAGGAATAACGGACTGAAAAAGCAAAGCTCAAAAAGTGCTTAACGCGCTATTTTTCCGGGATTTAAGAGCATTTGAAATTGTGTAATGAACCTCACAGTTTCATACTAGCCGCGTCTATTTTTTTGCTCTGTTGTAAGGAAAATCTATGTTCTGGGCATTGCGCCGCTGCATGGCAGCCCTGGCGCTCGGCGTTTGCATCTCTCTCCCGGCACAGGCAGCCACTGCTTCGCTGGGTACCATCGCCAACACTCAGGCGCGTTACATCGCCACCTATTTCCCAGGACGCATTACCGGAACACCGGCTGAAATGCTCTCCGCTGACTATATTCGCCAGCAATTTACGCAAATGGGTTATCAGAGCGATATCCGTACATTCAGCAGTCGCTATATCTACACCACTAAAGATAACCGTCAAAACTGGCATAATGTGACCGGTAGTACCGTTATTGCGGCGCATGAAGGCAAGTCCAGCCAGCAGATTATTATCATGGCACATCTCGACACCTACGCTCCTCACAGCGATAGTGACGTGGAGAACAATCTCGGCGGCCTGACGCTTCAGGGCATTGATGATAATGCGATGGGTGTCGGTGTGATGTTAGAGCTGGCAGAGCGTTTTAAAAATATTCCAACACAATATGGCATTCGATTTATCGCCACCAGCGGTGAAGAAGAAGGCAAGCTGGGCGCGGAGAACCTGCTTAAACGCATGAGCAGCGCCGAGCAGAAAAATACGCTGCTGGTCATTAATCTCGATAATCTGGTCGTCGGCGACAAGCTCTATTTTAACAGTGGCGTCAAAACCCCCGCATCGGTACGCAAACTGACACGCGACCGTGCGTTGAAACTCGCCCACAGCCGGGGAATTGCCGCCGCGACCAATCCGGGACTCAATGCTCAATACCCGCAGGGTACGGGCTGCTGCAACGATGCAGAGGTTTTTGATAAAGCAGGGATTCCCGTGCTCTCCGTCGAAGCCACTAACTGGTCGCTGGGCAAAAAAGACGGCTTCCAGCAGCGTGCTAAAACGGCCAGCTTCCCGGACGGCACCAGTTGGCATAACGCCCATATTGATAATCAGCAGTATCTTGATAAAGCACTGCCGGGACGCATTGAACGCCGCGCCCGCGAGGTGGTACGGGTCATGATGCCGCTGGTGAAAGAGTTGGCGAAGGCAGAAAAGCGCAGCTAAGCCGCCTAATAGGCCTGGGACGAAAAAAAGCGAATACGCGGAAATTTCCCGTGTATTCGCATGTTACTGAGTCAGTATTGAGTGAAAGCGTTTGAGACAGGCCTTACCCTTCGTGCAATCCGCACTCGCGCTTGAGCCCAAAGAACCGCGTCTCTTCTTCCGCCATTCCCGGTTCCCATTTACGCGTAGTATGGGTATCGCCTACCGACAGATAACCCTGGTCCCACAACGGATGGTATTTCAGCCCGTGCTTTTGCAGGTACTGGTACACCGTGCGGTTATCCCAGTCGATAATCGGCAGTACTTTGAATACGCCGCGCTGAATAGCCAGCACCGGTAACGTTGCGCGGCTCCCCGACTGCTCACGGCGAAGCCCGGCAAACCAGGTCTGTGCATTCAACTCTTCCAGCGCCCGGTTCATCGGTTCAACTTTGTTGATGTCATTGTATTTCTCAATGCCTTCAACGCCCTGCTCCCACAGTTTGCCATAGCGCGCTTCCTGCCAGGCGGCGCTCTCTTTTGCCCGGTAAACCTGAAGGTTGAGTTTGAGTTTGTCCGTTAACTCGTCGATAAACTGATAGGTTTCCGGGAACAGGTATCCGGTATCGGTCAGAATGACTGGGATATCCGGGCGAACCTGATTAACCAGATGCAGACTCACCGCCGCCTGGATACCAAAGCTTGAAGAGAGCACGTATTCACCGGGCAAGTTTTCCAGCGCCCACGCGACACGCCCTTCGGCGCTCAGTTTTTCCAGTTGGGCGTTGGTTTCCGCCAGTTGCAAAACGCGATCGACCTTCGGTAATTCGTTAAGCACGTTTAGATCGAGTACGGACATAAAGACCTCATTTGTTTGTTCCCCTCACCCCGGCCCTCTCCCCAAAGGGGCGAGGGAGTAAAGACGGCACCGACGGTCTACTAGCCCCGCAGAAATGGGGAAGAAAAGACGGCACTGAACTGTCCCCTCTCCCCTTTGGGGAGAGGGTTAGGGTGAGGGGAAACGGTATTATTCCCAGAAATCCCGGGCTGGATCGAGCACCGGGCGAATGATGCCCGCACGCACCGTAAAGTCGCCGAAGCCTTCACCCGCATCACGCTCTTTCGCCCAGCGCCCAACCAGTTCGTCAATCGAGTCGAGAATTTCCGGCTCGGTGATATTTTCACGATACATCCGTGGGATCCGTGACCCGCTGCGGTTACCACCAAGATGCACGTTATAACGACCTGGTGCTTTCCCCACCAATCCCAGCTCAGCCAACATCGCACGGCCACAGCCGTTCGGGCAGCCGGTCACGCGCATCACAATATGTTCGTCAGGGATCCCGTATTTTTCCAGAATCGCTTCAACTTTATCTGTGAACGACGGTAAGAAGCGTTCGGCTTCAGCCATCGCCAATGGACAGGTCGGGAATGACACGCAGGCCATCGAATTTTCGCGCTGCGGTTTAACCGCATTCATCAATCCATGGTCATGCGCCAGTTTCTCAATTGCCGCTTTCTGGCTTTCCGGTACGCCCGCGATAATCAGGTTTTGGTTCGCGGTGATGCGGAAATCGCCGTTGTGGATCTTCGCGATCTCCAGCAGACCGGTTTTCAGCGGACGGCCTGGGTAATCAAGAATACGGCCGTTTTCGATAAACAGCGTCAGGTGCCAGTTGTTGTCGATCCCTTTCACCCAACCGATTCTGTCGCCACGGCTGGTAAATTCGTAAGGACGGATAGGTTCGAATTTGATCCCCGCACGACGTTCAACTTCTTCTTTGAACGTCTCGACACCGACGCGCTCAAGGGTGTATTTAGTTTTCGCATTTTTACGGTCGGTACGGTTGCCCCAATCGCGCTGGGTCGTCACCACCGCCTCCGCTACCGCCAGGGTGTGCTCCAGCGGCAGGAAGCCAAATTCGCTCGCCGTACGGGCGTAGGTTTTCTTGTTACCGTGCTCGATAGACAGACCGCCACCTACCAGCAGGTTAAAGCCCACCAGTTTGCCGTTTTCGGCAATCGCCACGAAGTTCATGTCGTTGGCGTGCAGATCGATATCATTCTGCGGTGGTATCACCACGGTCGTTTTGAACTTACGCGGCAGATAAGTTGCACCAAGGATCGGTTCTTCGTCAGTCGTGGCGACTTTTTTCTGATCAAGCCAGATCTCAGCATAAGCACGCGTGCGTGGCAGCAGATGCTTAGAGATCGTCTTCGCCCACTCGTAGGCTTCTGCGTGCAGCTCAGACTCAAACGGGTTAGAGGTACACAGCACGTTACGGTTCATGTCGTTGGCGGTCGCCAGTGCATCAAGACCGACCGAGTGCAACATCTGGTGTACCGGCTTCACGTTCTTTTTCAGAATGCCGTGGAACTGGAATGTCTGACGGTTGGTCAAGCGGATACTGCCGTAGATGGTGTTATCCGCCGCAAATTTATCAATCGCTTTCCACTGGGTTGGGGTAATTACCCCACCCGGCAGGCGGCAGCGCAGCAGCATCGCGTGGCGTGGCTCAAGCTTCTGCTCGGCACGTTCGGCACGGATATCGCGGTCATCTTGCTGGTACATGCCGTGGAAACGGATCAGCAGGAAGTTATCGCCATGGAAGCCGCCGGTCAGGCCGTCATTGAGATCTTCTGCGATAGTGCCGCGCAGAAAGTTGCTCTCACGCTTCATGCGCTCGGCGTCAGTCAGTTTGCCTTCGACCACTAAAGGCCCTGGGTATTTTTCGCTCATTAGTAGACATCTCGCTGATAACGGCGCTCAACGCGCAGCTCACTTAAAAATTCATCCGCCGATTCAATGTCCATTGCACCGAATTCAGCAATCACTTCCAGCAATACCTGCTCAACGTCTTTCGCCATGCGATTGGCGTCGCCGCAGACATAAATATGGGCACCGTCATTAATCCAGCGCCACAGTTCCACGCCCTGTTCGCGCAGTTTGTCTTGTACGTAGACTTTTTCTTTTTGATCGCGAGACCAGGCCATATCAATACGACTCAGCACGCCTTCCTTCACGTAACGCTGCCACTCCACCTGATAGAGGAAATCTTCGGTGAAGTGCGGGTTGCCGAAGAACAGCCAGTTTTTCCCTTCTGCACCATCGGCAGCACGCTGCTGCATAAAGGCGCGGAACGGTGCGATACCGGTGCCCGGGCCAATCATAATCACCGGCGTCTGTGGGTTGGCCGGCAGGCGGAAGTTATCGTTATGCTCGATAAACACACGCACTTCGCCGTCTTCTTCCACACGCTCCGCCAGGAAGCTTGAAGCGCCACCGGCACGGGTACGGCCTTCGATGTCATAGCGAACCACACCGACGGTCACGTGCACTTCACTTTCCACTTCAGCCTGCGAAGAAGCAATGGAGTACAGGCGCGGCGTCAGTGGACGCAGCAGACCGATTAACACTTCAGCCTCCAGCTGTGCCGGAGAGAAACGCACCATATCGACGATTGGCGTGGTCGCGGCATAATGTTGTAGCTGCGCCTTGTCACCCACCAGCGGCAACAGAGATTCACTACGGGTCAGGGTGGCATAGTTTTCGACAATGTTGGCGGTGTTAACCGTCAGCTCGAAATGCCACTGTAGCGCTTCGGCAAGCGGCAGATTTTTGCCATTAACCGTCACGGACTCTGTACCCTTCAACCACAGCAGTTCAACTAACTCTTTGACCAGTTCAGGATCATTTTGATACCAGACTCCCAGCGCATCGCCCGGCTGATAGCGCAGACCGGAATCACCGAGATCGATTTCAATATGGCGTACGTCTTTTTCAGAGTCGCGGCCGGTAATCTTTTGGTTAACCGCAAGGGATGCCACCAGCGGCGCTTCTTTGGTATAAGGGCTGGTGTGAACTTCATTCACCGCACCGCTCGCGACCGCCTGCACCGAAGGCGCTGCCGGAGCACGCGCTTTTAATACATCAACCAGGCGTGAACGCCATTCTACCGCTGCCGCCTGATATTCCACATCGGCATCCACACGGTCGAGAAGGCGCTCACCACCTAACTCAGCCAGCTTGCTGTCGAAGTCTTTCCCGGCCTGGCAGAAGAATTCATAAGAGGTATCGCCAAGACCCAATACCGCAAAGGCAGTGTCGGTAAGCTTCGGCGCTTTTTTCGAGAACAAGAACTTATGCAGTGCAACCGCTTCTTCCGGCGCTTCCCCTTCACCCTGTGTGGACGCCACGATGACCAGCAGTTTTTCCGACGCGATTTGTTTGAATTTATAATCCCCGGCATTCACCAGGTTCACGTTCAGTTTTGCGGCCAGCAGGTCATCACGTAGCGCTTCAGCGACGCGGCGGGCATTACCCGTTTGCGATGCGGAGATAAGCGTGATGGTCGGCGCCTCTGCGGCAACGGGCGCAGGCGTTAACGCCGCCGTTCCGGGCTGCTGGTTAAGCACGCCCCAAAAATAGCCAGATACCCAGGCAAGCTGGGTGGGTGTTAAATCCGTGGTTGCCGCCTGAAGGCGAGCTAGCTGTTCCGTATTGAGCGGAAGCAAAGCTTGAGGGGGAGACTGTGTTGTCATGCGTCGTTATGTTCCAGTAGCAAAGCTGTTTTCAAATCAGGAAAAACAAAACTGAATGTAAGGTTAACGACGACGATAATAACAATTAAAGAAGTGATAGAAATATCAAATAACCAAATGGACTAACCTCTTTTCCTGGTAGTTAATAGCAATAAAACAGATTGAATAACTTATTGATATAGTTAAGAAATAATTATCATCATGAGCATTTTTCGTACTCATTGGCTATTTGACCGTTTTAGTTAATGCAGAAAAATGTGCTTTCCGTTACTATGCGGCGTTTTTTTCCGCAATACTGAGAGTTCATGATGTCCACCACACTGTTTAAAGATTTCACCTTCGAAGCCGCCCACCACCTGCCGCACGTACCGGAAGGACATAAATGCGGGCGTCTGCACGGTCACTCGTTCATGGTGCGTCTTGAGATTACCGGTGATGTTGATCCCCATACTGGCTGGATTATGGATTTCGCCGAACTGAAGGCCGCGTTCAAGCCAACCTACGATCGCCTTGATCACTACTATCTGAATGATATCCCGGGGTTAGAAAACCCGACCAGCGAAGTCTTGTCACGCTGGATCTGGGAACAGATTAAGCCGGTTGTTCCACTGCTGAGCGCCGTGATGATTAAAGAAACCTGCACGGCAGGCTGCGTTTACCGCGGCGAATAATTCCGCCCGCATGCGGGGAGGCCAATCAAGGTCTTCCCTGCCCTTTCTTATTTTCCACTATCACATTCATTTCCCTGATTTTTCATAATGCGGCGCATCCCCCGGAAAAAGCGTGCAGTTGTGCCAAACTCATTTGGTTGGTCAATACATAATGAGGAAATAGGGATGAAGAAAACGCTTTTCGCGGCGGTACTGCCCGCATTGTTATTACTCTCCAGTGCCGCTCAGGCGCAAACCCCACCGGAAGGGTATCAACTTCAGCAGGTGCTGATGATGAGTCGCCATAACCTCCGCGCCCCGCTGGCAACCAACGGTAGCGTGCTGCAACAATCAACCCCCAATACCTGGCCTGAATGGGATGTCCCGGGCGGCCAATTGACCACCAAAGGCGGCGTGCTGGAAGTGTATATGGGCCACTATATGCGCGAATGGCTGGCACAGCAGGGGTTGGTGACCAGCGGCGAATGCCCGGCACCGGAAACGGTCTACACCTATGCCAATAGCCTGCAACGTACCGTCGCCACCGCCCAGTTCTTTATCACCGGCGCGTTCCCGGGCTGCGATATCGTTGTTCATCACCAGGACAAAATGGGGACGATGGACCCCACATTTAACCCGGTGATCACTGATGAATCGGCGACTTTCCGCGAGAAAGCGGTACAGGCAATGGAGAAAGAACGACAGGGTAAACAGCTCGATGAGAGCTACAAGCTGCTGTCACAGATTGTCGACTATCAAAACTCCCCAGCCTGTAAAGAGAAGCAACAATGTTCGCTGAGCGATGCCAAAGATAACTTTAGCGCCAACTATCAGAAGGAACCCGGCGTAAAAGGGCCACTGGCTATCGGTAATTCGCTGGTCGATGCTTTTACGCTGCAATATTACGAAGGGTTCCCGCTCGATAAGGTGGCGTGGGGAGAAATTAAAACCGACCAACAGTGGCGCGTGTTGTCGCAGTTGAAAAATGGCTATCAGGATAGCCTTTTCACCTCATCAGAAGTGGCACGCAACGTGGCAAAACCACTGGTGAAATATATCGATAATGCGCTGGTCACCGAGGCGACAAAAACGCCGAAAATTACCGTGCTGGTTGGGCATGATTCAAATATAGCTTCACTGCTTAAAGCACTGGACTTCGATGCCTATACGCTGCCGGGACAATATGAGCGCACGCCAATCGGTGGCAAAATTGTGTTCCAGCGCTGGCATGATGGGAAAGATAATCGGGATTTAATGAAGATTGAGTACGTTTATCAAAGTGCCGATCAGCTGCGCAATGCTGAAACGTTAACCCTGAAAACGCCACCGCAGCGCGTTACGCTGGCGCTAAAAGGTTGCCCGGTTGATGCTAATGGCTTCTGCCCGATGGAAACGTTCTCGAAGGTGATGAACGAGGCGGCAAAATAGCAGGCTTCCCCGGGGGCGGCGCGATGCGCCTTGCCCGGGCTACGGTTTTGGTATCAAGCCCGGCCTAGCGAAGCGAGGCCGGGATTACGCGATATTCAGATACTTATGCGTCTGCATCGACAAACGCCAGTTGCGTGCGATACAGGTTTCAATGCACAGACGCGTGGCGTCCTCTTTCTGACTGATAGGCTGCAACGCAATAATACGTGGCTTATCGTCGGAGAGCGTCTCAAGCAGCTCGTCCAGCGCTTCAATGTCACGCATACGGCCTACCGGATGCTTAATTTCATCAGCACGAACCAGCGCCTGTGACAACACATCATAGCCACCGCGCATATTCACCTTCGGCGATACGGTGACCCAGGTGTTATGGCTGCAAAGCACTTCATGAGTGCCGCTAGTTTCAATCTGACAGCTGTAGCCATTTTGCTCCAGCAGCGTCGTCAGCGGGGTTAAATCGTGGATACATGGCTCACCGCCGGTAATTACCACATGTCGAGCGGTCCATCCCTGACGACCAATAATCGCCAGCAGATCTTCACTGCTCGCCGCACCCCATTTGTCGCTTTCTTTGGTTTTTGCCAGGATACTGAACAGAGAAATTTCCCGATCCTCAAGCTTCTCCCAGGTATGTTTGGTATCACACCAGGCACAGCCCACTGGGCATCCCTGTAAACGAATAAAAATGGCGGGGACGCCGGTAAAGTAACCTTCACCTTGTAAGGTCTGGAACATTTCATTAATCGGGTACTGCATCATCAACTCTTCAGTAGTGGTAAACCGTTATTATTGCATATTTCGCGCCAACGATCCCTCGCACTTCTTGCTCAGTTGTAAACCCAGGGGTAGGACTGTTGATTGTATTACTGCTGGATAAGCTTATTTAAACCACGCTAAAAAAAATGCCAGCCCGAAGGCTGGCATTTTCAAATCAAAGCAAGAACAGGCTTACGCCTGACCTTTGATCTCTTTCAGACCGTTGTACGGAGCCTGTGCACCCAGCGCTTCTTCGATACGAATCAGCTGGTTGTATTTAGCAACGCGGTCAGAACGGCTCATAGAACCAGTTTTGATCTGGCCTGCAGCAGTACCTACCGCCAGGTCAGCGATAGTTGCGTCTTCAGTTTCGCCAGAACGGTGAGAGATGACAGCGGTGTAGCCAGCGTCTTTCGCCATTTTGATCGCAGCCAGAGTTTCGGTCAGAGAACCGATCTGGTTGAATTTGATCAGGATGGAGTTAACGATGCCTTTGTCGATGCCTTCTTTCAGGATCTTGGTGTTGGTTACGAACAGATCGTCACCAACCAGCTGGATTTTGTCGCCCAGTACTTTGGTCTGGTATGCGAAACCATCCCAGTCAGACTCGTCCAGGCCATCTTCGATGGAGACGATTGGGTACTGTTTGGTCAGGTCTTCCAGGAAGTGAGTGAATTCTTCGGAGGTGAACGCTTTGTTGCCTTCGCCAGCCAGAACGTATTTACCGTCTTTGTAGAATTCAGATGCTGCACAGTCCATCGCCAGGGTGATGTCTTTGCCCAGCTCGTAGCCAGCAGCTTTAACAGCTTCAGCGATAACAGCCAGAGCTTCAGCGTTAGAACCCAGGTTTGGCGCGTAGCCACCTTCGTCACCAACTGCAGTGTTCATACCTTTAGCTTTCAGAACTTTAGCCAGGTTGTGGAACACTTCAGAACCCATACGTACGGCTTCTTTCAGGGATTTAGCGCCAACTGGCTGAATCATAAATTCCTGGATGTCGACGTTGTTATCAGCGTGCTCACCGCCGTTGATGATGTTCATCATCGGAACCGGCATAGAGTATTTGCCTGGGGTGCCGTTCAGTTCAGCGATGTGTGCGTACAGTGGCAGGCCTTTAGAAGCCGCTGCTGCTTTGGCGTTAGCCAGGGACACAGCCAGAATGGCGTTAGCACCGAAGTTAGATTTATTTTCAGTACCGTCCAGATCGATCATGATCTTGTCGATGCCAGCCTGATCTTTAGCATCTTTACCCAGCAGAGCCTGAGCGATTGGGCCGTTAACAGCGCCAACTGCTTTCAGTACGCCTTTACCCATGAAACGGGATTTGTCACCATCGCGCAGTTCCAGTGCTTCACGGGAACCAGTAGAAGCACCTGATGGAGCAGCAGCCATACCAACGAAACCACCTTCCAGGTGAACTTCAGCTTCAACAGTCGGGTTACCACGGGAGTCGATGATTTCACGACCGATGATTTTAACGATTTTGGACATTAGGTTTTCCTCAGTACAAGTTAAACTAAAACTCCAGACAAACAACGCCCCTCGTGGGGCGCTGCCGTTCTAACTTTTCTTACTTCGCTTGACGCTTCTGGTACTCGCTTGCGGCTTTCACAAAGCCTGCAAACAGCGGATGCCCATCACGCGGCGTGGAAGTAAACTCCGGGTGGAACTGACAAGCAACGAACCACGGGTGATTCGGAACTTCGATGATCTCGACCAACTGATCATCACCGGAACGGCCCGCAACACGCAGACCTGCAGCTTCAATCTGTTTCAACAACATGTTGTTGACTTCATAGCGGTGACGGTGACGTTCAACAATGGTTGGTTCGCCGTACAGCTGGCGTACCAGGCTGTCATCGCCCAGTTGGCACTGCTGTGCGCCAAGGCGCATGGTGCCGCCGAGGTCGCTTGAATCGTTACGAACTTCGACATTGCCTTCTTCATCACGCCATTCGGTAATGAGCGCCACAACCGGGTACTTACAGTCTGGCACAAATTCCGTAGAGTTGGCGTTGTCCATCCCCGCAACGTTGCGCGCAAACTCAATCAGCGCAACCTGCATACCCAGGCAGATACCCAGATAAGGAATTTTGTTTTCACGCGCAAAGCGTGCCGTCGCGATTTTACCTTCTACACCACGGTAGCCGAAGCCGCCAGGGATCAGGATAGCATCCAAATCTTTCAGAATTTCGACGCCACGCGTTTCGACATCCTGCGAGTCGATAAGTTTAATATTCACGCTCACACGGTTTTTCAGGCCGCCGTGCTTAAGCGCTTCAATCACCGATTTGTAGGCATCTGGCAGTTCAATGTACTTGCCGACCATACCAATGGTGACTTCACCACCCGGGTTCGCTTCCTGATAGATAACCTGTTCCCATTCGGACAGATTCGCTTCCGGGCAGTTCAAGCTGAATCGTTTACAAATATAATCGTCCAGCCCCTGAGATTTCAACAGGCCTGGAATTTTATAAATGGAATCGACGTCTTTCATTGAAATAACGGCTTTTTCTGGCACGTTACAGAACAATGCAATTTTTGCACGTTCGTTGGCTGGAATCGCACGATCGGAACGACAAACCAGGATATCTGGCTGGATACCGATGGACAGCAGCTCTTTTACAGAGTGCTGAGTGGGTTTGGTTTTGACTTCGCCCGCCGCAGCCAGGTAAGGCACCAGAGTCAGGTGCATGAACAGCGCGTGTTCACGACCAATATCCACGGCCAACTGACGAATTGCTTCAAGGAACGGCAAGGATTCGATGTCACCGACGGTACCGCCGATTTCAACCAGCACCACGTCGTGGCCTTCGCCACCGGCCAGTACGCGCTCTTTAATCGCGTTAGTGATGTGCGGGATAACCTGAACGGTCGCGCCCAGATAGTCACCACGGCGCTCTTTGCGCAGGACGTCTGAGTAAATACGACCGGTAGTGAAGTTATTACGGCGAGTCATTTTGGTACGGATGAAGCGCTCATAGTGACCCAGGTCCAGGTCGGTTTCAGCGCCGTCTTCTGTAACGAACACTTCCCCGTGTTGGATCGGGCTCATGGTACCTGGATCGACGTTGATGTACGGATCCAGTTTCATCATGGTCACGTTGAGGCCACGGGCTTCAAGAATGGCTGCCAGGGATGCTGCGGCAATGCCTTTACCCAGAGAGGATACGACCCCGCCGGTCACAAAAATATAGTTCGTTGTCATGCTGGACCTGAGAAGTTAGGGTGAAACGATGGAATAACCAAGACGGGAAAGTAGTATACCCGAACATGGCGAGCGCCACAAACTTTCATTCTCGCTCCTCAATCGCCGCAGAAACAAACATGGGGAGTGAGAAAATAGCCCCTTTTGGGTAAATGTTTTTGACGTAAATCAAGCGCTTGTCATTTAAGATTTCGCACTTTTCGCCCTTTCCCACAAAAATTCTTTAGAGATCATGTTCCTGCTGTTTTACCTGTTGCCAAACTTCTTCCATGACATCCAGGTCCACACCGGTCATTTCCAGACCACGTGCGGTGACAATCCGTTCAACTTCACGAAAACGACGCTCAAATTTGTCATTTGCCTTTTGTAGCGCGGTCTCGGCTTTTACCCCTAAATGACGAGATAAATTCACCGTCGCGAACAGCAGATCGCCAACCTCTTCTTCCAGTCTAGCGTCATCGATGACGGCCTGCTTTGCTTCGTCCATAACTTCATCAATTTCTTCGTACACTTTGTCGAGAACCGGGCCCAGCGTCTTCCAGTCAAAACCGACCGCCGAGCAACGCTTCTGGATTTTATGCGAACGCATCAGCGCCGGAAACGCGCGAGGGATATCATCCAGCGCGGAGTGCTGTGATTTTTCTGCTCGCTCAACGGTTTTAATCTGCTCCCAACGCGTAAGCACTTCTTCGCTACTATCCGCACTGGCATCACCAAAGATATGCGGATGGCGGCGCTCCAGCTTATCGCTGATGGCGCTACAGATATCATTAAAATCAAAACGGCCTTCTTCCTGCGCCATTTGCGCGAAAAAGACGACCTGGAATAGCAGATCGCCCAACTCACCGCGCAGATCGTCAAAGTCCTCACGCGAAATGGCATCAAGCACTTCGTAAGTCTCTTCTAACGTATAGGGGGCGATAGTGCTGAAAGTCTGCTCTTTGTCCCATGGGCAGCCGTTTTCTGGGTCACGCAGGCGCTGCATAATCCCGAGTAGTCGGTCAATTTGAGTCATGTGAAAATCCTGAAAAAGTAGGCCGGATAAGGCGTCAGCTGCCATCCGGCGTTGCGAAATTGCCGGATGGCGGCTGACGCCTTATCCGGCCTAC
Organism: Kluyvera intermedia; assembly: GCF_034424175.1. Taxonomy (NCBI): domain Bacteria; kingdom Pseudomonadati; phylum Pseudomonadota; class Gammaproteobacteria; order Enterobacterales; family Enterobacteriaceae; genus Kluyvera; species Kluyvera intermedia. The sequence continues at coordinate 1,062,508 of NZ_CP139986.1, read as the reverse complement.
AAACGATTTAGCCGCCGTGCAGACGACGAGCGTCGATAACGTCCGGCACCTGATTAAGCTTGCCGAGCACGCGCCCCAGTACCTGCAGGTTGTAGATTTCGATAGTCATGTCGATAGTCGCCATCTGTTGCTTGGTATCGCTACGGCTGGCCACGCCCAGCACGTTCACCTTCTCGTTGGCAAGAATGGTGGTGATATCACGTAACAGACCGCTGCGATCGTTAGCCTGCACGCGAACCACCAGCGAGTAGCCAGCCGAATAGCTTTCGCCCCAGACCGCATCAACGATACGTTCTGGTGCGTGCGATTGCAGTTCCGCAAGCTGGTCACAGTCCGCCCGGTGCACGGAAATTCCGCGGCCCTGGGTAATGAATCCGACAATCTCATCGCCCGGAATCGGCTGACAGCAACGCGCAATATGGTGCATCAGGTTGCCTACCCCTTCTACCACCACGCGGCCATTATCTTTGCTGCGATTGTTCTGCGGGGTATAGCTTTTCTGCTGCAGTTGTTTGAGCGCAGCAGCATCCTGTTCCTCTGCGCTTGGCTTGTTAAACTGCGCTTGCAGGAAATTAACCATCTGGTTGAGGCGAATATCACCGCCGCCGATGGCCGCCAGTAGCTCTTCAATGTCGTTGAAGTTGTAACGTGGCAGAAGATGTTTTTCGGCTTCCTTGAGGCTGATACCCAGATGTTCCAGCTCGTCGTCGAGGATTTGACGACCGGCTATCACGTTTTTATCTTTGTCCTGTTTGCGGAACCATGCATGGATTTTCGACCGCCCACGGCTGGTTGTCACATAGCCAAGGTTCGGATTTAACCAGTCACGACTCGGGTTCGGCTGTTTCTGGGTGATAATTTCAATCTGGTCACCCATTTGCAGTTGATAAGTGAACGGGACAATACGGCCACTGATTTTCGCCCCGATGCAGCGGTGCCCAACATCGCTGTGAATGTGGTAGGCGAAGTCCAGCGGCGTGGAGCCTGTTGGCAGATCCACCACGTCGCCTTTAGGCGTAAAGACATACACCCGGTCGTCAAAGACCTGGCTGCGCACTTCATCAAGTAGTTCACCGGAATCCGCCATCTCTTCCTGCCACGCAATCAGCTTACGCAACCAGGCGATACGGTCTTCGTAACCGGAACGCAGCCCCGTTACAGCGCCTTCTTTGTACTTCCAGTGCGCGGCAACGCCCAGTTCAGCATCTTCGTGCATCTGCTTGGTTCGAATCTGAATCTCAATGGTTTTACCGTTCGGCCCGAGCACAACAGTATGAATAGATTGATAGCCGTTCGGTTTCGGGTTCGCGACATAGTCGTCGAATTCATCAGGAAGGTGGCGATAGTGAGTGTGTACTATCCCCAGCGCGGCATAACAATCCTGAAGGCGTTCCGCTACGATACGTACCGCACGCACGTCAAACAACTCGTCAAAAGCGAGATGTTTTTTCTGCATTTTACGCCAGATGCTGTAGATATGTTTCGGACGACCATAAACCTCAGCTTTTACCCCTTCGGTTTTCATTTCACTACGCAGGTGTCCAACAAAATCATTGATGTAGGATTCACGATCGATACGGCGTTCATGCAGCAGCTTGGCAATACGCTTGTACTCTGCCGGATGCAGATAGCGGAAACAGTAGTCTTCCAGTTCCCATTTGAGCTGGCCGATGCCTAAACGGTTCGCAAGCGGCGCATAGATATTCGTACACTCTTTTGCCGCCAGCACGCGTTCATCTTCCGGGGCGTCTTTGACTTCACGCAAATGGGCGATACGCTCGGCAAGCTTAATGACCACGCAGCGGAAGTCATCCACCATCGCCAGCAGCATCCGGCGTACGTTGTCCACCTGCTCGGAGGAGACGGAATCAGTGTGCGTGGCTTTCAGTTGGCGAATCGCCGCCATATCACGCACACCGTGGATAAGGGTGACGACTGACTGCCCGGCGCTTTCGCTAAGCACCTCTTCACTCACCACGTTAGCATCGACTAACGGAAACAGAAGCGCCGCCCGCAACGTGTCATTGTCCATGCTAAGCGTAGACAGAATCTCAACCATCTCTACGCCGCGCCATAGCATCAATTCGGCATCTGAGCGTCCCACAGTCTGGCGACGACAATAATCCCAGGTCTCGGCTAAGCGTTCACACGACTGCTGGCTGGAAATCCCCAGACTGGTGATCCATTTCTGAGGGTCAAATTCGCCAGCTTTATTTAGATGTGCACTTCTTACCGCAACCATTGTCCTCTCCTTCCCGGGACCGGCCTGTCGAAGTCGACAAGCCACTATAATTACCTACGCTCAAACAGCACCATAGATTCCTGATGCCCAGTGTGCGGGAACATATCAAGCATTGCCAGACGCTGAATTTGGTAACCCGCACTCAACAACACCTCGCTATCGCGCGCAAGCGTTGCCGGGTTACAGGAAACGTAAACCACCCGCGTCGGCGCTAATTTTATAACATGCTGCATCACGCCCGGTGCGCCCGCACGAGCAGGATCGAGTAAAACTTTGTCAAAACCGTGCTCCGCCCACGCCTGAAGTGTGACATCATCTTCCAGATTCTCGTGGAAGAAAGTGACATTCTCCAGTTGGTTCAGCGCGGCATTTTCCCGCCCTTTCGCAACCAGCGCCGGTACGCCTTCAACGCCGACGACGCTATGCGCGCGCGTAGCCAGAGGTAAGGTAAAGTTCCCCATGCCGCAGAACAAATCCAGAACTCGGTCGGTCAACTGTACATCCAGCCACGACAACACTGTTGCAACCATCTGCTGATTCACGCCGTCGTTAACCTGGATGAAATCGCGCGGGCTGAAGGTTAAGCGTAGACCGTCTGAGGAATACCATGGCGCTTCACCGGTTACGTGTTCAAGTATCTCGCTTTCAGGCGCCAGATAAAGCGCCACGCCGGAAGAATGCGAAAAGCGTTCCAGTTTTTCTTTATCTTCGCAGGTTAATGCCGCAGTGTGACGTAGCACCATCAGCGGGCCATTGTCAGCGCTGACCAATTCAACATGGCCTAACTGACGTTTGCCTTTCAGGCTGTTTAAACATTCGCGAACGACGGGCAGCAACGCCTCAAGATCGGGCACCAAAATAGGGCACTGCACCACATCGATGATTTCATTCGAATTGGCTTTGCGAAAACCCATCTGCAATTGTTGTGTCTTTGGCTGATAATTCAAGCTGAGCCGCGCACGACGGCGATACCCCCAGGGGTCTCCGGCAATCACATCGTCAGTTTCACGCTTCATTAAACGATTGAGTGCTGCGCGCTTGCTGCGCTGTTGCAGTGCAACCGACGCATGTTGCTGCTGGCAGCCACCACAAACGCCAAAATGCGGACAACGGGGCGTTTCACGTTCTGAGCTGCTGCTCAGGCGGCGTTTAACCTGCCCGCGCGCATACTGTTTTTTATCTTCAGTCAGAGTGATTTCTGCCTTTTCCTCCGGCAGTAACCCATTGATGAATAGTGCTTTACCTTGATGTCTGGCGACACCTTGCCCAAAGGGATCGAGGTCGCTGACTATCACGGTTATGATCTGGCGCGTCGTCACGCGTCGTTTTGCAGAGTAGAATTGCGCCATCGTAGAGATTTTTCTCAAAAATACATATTGCCCTAATTCTCCCACAACGGACCTCCATGACCAACTACAGCCTGCGTGCAAGAATGATGATTTTGATCCTGGCGCCGACCGTTTTAATCGGTTTGCTGCTCAGTATTTTCTTCGTCGTACACCGCTATAACGACCTGCAGCGTCAACTGGAAGACGCCGGTGCTAGCATTATTGAGCCGCTTGCCGTCTCCAGCGAATACGGTATGAATTTACAAAACCGTGAATCGATCGGTCAGTTGATAAGCGTGCTACACCGCCGCCACTCCGATATCGTAAGAGCGATTTCCGTTTACGATGAACATAATAAGTTGTTCGTCACCTCCAACTATCAGTTGGACCCAGGAGAGCTACAGTTACCGCGCGGCACACCGTTTCCGAGAAGGCTCAGCGTGACCCGACATGGGGATATTATGATCCTGCGCACACCGATTATTTCAGAGCACTATTCTCCGGATGAATCTCCCCAATCCGATGCCAAGACGCCGGTGAATATGCTTGGCTATGTAGCGCTGGAGCTTGATCTCAAATCGGTGCGTTTGCAGCAGTACAAAGAAATTTTCATCTCAAGCGTGATGATGCTGTTCTGTATTGGTATCGCGCTGATTTTCGGCTGGCGATTGATGCGAGATGTCACCGGGCCAATTCGCAATATGGTGAATACCGTTGACCGCATTCGTCGCGGGCAGCTCGACAGTCGCGTTGAGGGCTTTATGCTCGGCGAACTCGATATGCTGAAAAATGGCATTAACTCGATGGCAATGTCGCTTGCCGCCTATCATGAAGAGATGCAGCATAACGTCGATCAGGCCACATCGGATCTGCGCGAGACGCTTGAGCAAATGGAGATCCAGAACGTCGAGTTGGATCTGGCCAAGAAACGCGCCCAGGAAGCTGCACGTATCAAATCCGAATTCCTCGCCAATATGTCACACGAGCTGCGAACGCCGCTTAACGGCGTCATTGGCTTTACCCGTCTGACGCTAAAAACAGAGTTAACGCCAACCCAGCACGATCACCTGAGCACCATTGAACGTTCGGCAAACAACCTGCTCGCTATTATTAATGACGTGCTCGATTTCTCTAAACTTGAGGCCGGTAAGTTACTGTTAGAAAGCATCCCGTTCCCGCTGCGTAATTCACTCGATGAAGTGGTGACTTTGCTGGCGCATTCCGCCCACGATAAAGGTCTGGAGCTCACGCTCAACATTAGAAATGACGTGCCGGATAATGTGATTGGTGACCCACTGCGCTTACAGCAGGTAATCACCAATCTGGTCGGCAACTCCATCAAGTTTACCGAAAATGGCAACATTGACGTGCTGGTTGAGCAGCGCGCCATCAGTAATAACAAAGTGCAAATTGAGGTTCAGATCCGCGATACCGGAATCGGCATCCCCGAGCGCGATCAGTCACGCCTTTTCCAGGCATTTCGTCAGGCAGATGCGAGTATTTCCCGCCGCCATGGCGGTACCGGGCTGGGTCTGGTCATCACGCAAAAACTGGTGCGTGAAATGGGCGGCGATATCTCTTTCCACAGTCAGCCAAATCGCGGCTCAACCTTCTGGTTTAACATCAATCTTGATTTGAACCTTAACGTCATCTCTGACGGCCTGGATACTCGCAGCCTGAAAGGCAAGCGTATTGCCTACGTTGAAGCCAATGCGGCAGCGGCACAGGCCACCCTGGATATGCTAGCCTCAACGCCACTTGAAGTGGTATATGCCGTTAGCATTGCCGCGCTGCCGGTTGAAAAATACGACATTCTGCTCGTGGCCGTACCGGTATCCGTACGCGATCTTAGCATGCACCGCGATAAGCTAAACGCCGCATTGGCGATGACAAACCTGCTGATTCTGGCGCTACCGTGCCACGCGCATGTCGACGCGGAATCGCTAAAGAAAGACGGCGCGGCCGCCTGTTTGTTAAAGCCTCTCACTACGACTCGACTGCTGCCAGTACTGCTGGAGTTCAGCCGCACACCAACTGCGCCCCTTGCTCTACCGAGTACAGAGCATCGTCTGCCGATGACGGTGATGGCCGTGGATGATAATCCAGCTAACCTGAAGTTAATTGGTGCATTACTGGACGATCAGGTGCAACACGTTGAACTGTGCGAAAGCGGGCAGCAGGCCATTGAGCGTGCGAAACAGATGAAATTTGATCTAATTTTGATGGATATTCAAATGCCTGACATTGACGGTTTACGCGCCTGCGAGCTGATCCGTCAACTGCCGCATCAGCAACAAACGCCGGTTATCGCCGTGACAGCTCACGCCCTTGCCGGGCAGCGTGAAAAGCTGCTTGCTGCTGGCATGAATGATTATCTGGCAAAGCCCATTGAAGAGAGTCGACTGCACGATTTACTGCTGCGCTATAAGCCCGGTATCAACCCGCTACCACAGCCACTACAGTCAGAATCATTAGAGCCAACAATCGATCATAATGCGACGCTCGACTGGCAACTGGCACTGCGTCAAGCCGCCTATAAACCAGACCTGGCACGTGAAATGCTGCAAATGCTGGTCGCTTTCTTGCCTGAGATTCGCAATAAAGTGGAAGAACAACTGGTAGGTGAAAATCCAGAAAATCTGGTCGATGCTATTCATAAACTGCACGGCAGCTGCGGCTATAGCGGCGTTCCACGGCTGAAGCATCTGTGTCAGTTGATTGAGGGGCAGCTACGTAGCGGCACGCCAGCGGAAGAACTGGAGCCGGAGCTGCTGGAACTGCTGGATGAGATGGATAATGTGACCCGGGAGACCCGGAAGATATTGGGTTAGGGTTTCCAGGCAGTCGCCCTAACCTATCCAATGTAGGCCGGATAAGGCGAAGCCGCCATCCGGCCTACCCGGTTTTATGCAAGCCAGGACAAACCCAACACCTTCAGAAACTTACATCTTCTGTCCCAACCGCATCACCGCCGCAATATTCCTCGCCGCCATCCGCACATTCTCTCCCGCGTGCGCCAGCGCGTCGTCGAGCGAGCAAACGCGATAGAGCACGCTAAATACCGCGTCTATACCGTGCTGATGCACCACGCCGACGTCTGCCGTCAGGCTCCCGGCAATACCAATCACAGGAATGTGATAACGCTTGGCAACCCGCGCCACACCCACCGGCACTTTGCCGTGAATCGTCTGGCTATCCATTCGCCCCTCGCCGGTGATCACCAGATTGGCATCAGCCACCAGCGTATCCAGATGTAGCGCTTCCGTCACAATATCAATGCCGGGACGCAGCTTCGCACCGCAAAACGCAAATAGCGCTGCGCCCATGCCACCGGCAGCGCCGCCGCCCTCGAGCGATAATACGGCAATCCCAAAATCCTGCTTGATACGCGCGGCGTAATGCGCCAGCGCGTGGTCAAGATTCGTGACCATCTCAGGCGTTGCGCCTTTTTGTGGGCCAAAGACAGCTGACGCCCCTTCCTCACCGGTCAGCGGGTTGGTCACATCGCAGGCCACATCAATCTGACAATCCGCCAGGCGACTATCCAGCTCGCTGATGTCGATCTTCATGAGTGCAGCCAGTTCCGCACCACCCTACCCGATTTGTTGATGCTCATCCGTCAACAGTTTTGCGCCCAGTGCCTGAACCATTCCCGCGCCACCATCGTTGGTGGCACTGCCGCCAAGCCCGATGATAATGCGCCTGACCCCGAGGTCCAGCGCATGACGGATCAACTCGCCGGTGCCCCACGAAGTGGTTTTCAGCGGATTACGCTGCGCCGGAGAGAGCAACTCAAGCCCACTTGCCGCTGCCATTTCAATAAATGCGCATTGCTCATCGCCTGACACACCATAGAAACCCGCCACGGGTTCACCCAGCGGGCCGGTCACTTTAACCGGTATCACCCGCCCCTGGGTCGCGGCAACCATTGCTTCTACCGTGCCTTCTCCACCGTCAGCCACCGGAATCTTAACGTACTCGGCATCAGGATAAATCTCCCGAAAACCCGCCTCAATAGCACAGGCAACGTCGAGTGCACTCAAGCTTTCCTTATAGGAGTCCGGGGCAATCACGATTTTCATAGGCTGTCCTTATACGAGTTGACGGCAATGTTCTGCACACCATGATGTGCAGAACATTGCCGGTTCCCTGAGGAACCGGCATTAATCTTAGCGCACCATGCAAGGGCGTTTATTGTCAAACGTCCAGTTTGGGATCAAATACTGCATTCCCATTGCATCGTCACGGGCACCAAGACCGTGTTTTTTATACAGTTCATTAGCCTTCATCACCTGATCCATATCCAGTTCAACGCCAAGACCTGGTTTACTCGGCACCTGAACCATCCCGCCTTTGATCTCGAACGGTTCTTTGGTCAGACGCTGGTTACCTTCCTGCCAGATCCAGTGGGTGTCGATAGCGGTCACTTTCCCCGGTGCCGCAGCGGCTACATGGGTGAACATCGCCAGCGAAATATCGAAGTGGTTGTTGGAATGTGAGCCCCAGGTCAGACCAAATTCATGACACATTTGCGCCACGCGAACGGAGCCCTGCATGGTCCAGAAGTGTGGATCGGCCAGCGGAATATCGACCGACTGCAAGGATAAGGTATGCCCCATTTGACGCCAGTCGGTAGCAATCATGTTGGTGGCGGTTGGCAGGCCCGTCGCCCGACGGAATTCCGCCATCACTTCACGCCCGGAGAAGCCTTGCTCAGCCCCACACGGATCTTCCGCATAGGCCAGAGAGCCTTTCAGGTACTTACCAATATTGATTGCCTCATTCAGCGACCATGCGCCGTTTGGATCCAGCGTCACACGCGCCTGAGGGAAACGTTTTGCCAACGCGACGATAGACTCCGCTTCTTCTTCTCCAGCGAGCACGCCGCCTTTGAGCTTGAAGTCGTTGAAACCGTATTTTTCATAAGCGGCTTCAGCCAGACGCACCACCGCATCCGGGGTCATCGCTTCATCATGACGCAGACGATACCAGTCACATTTTTCATCCGGCTGACTCTGATAGGCCAGCGGTGTCGCTTTGCGATTGCCGACGAAGAACAGGTAGCCCAGCATTTCGACTTCACTACGCTGCTGACCATCACCTAGCAAAGAAGCCACGTTCACGCCAAGATGCTGGCCGAGCAGATCCAGCATGGCGGCTTCAATACCAGTGACCACGTGAATGGTGGTACGCAAGTCGAAGGTTTGCAGACCTCGACCGCCAGAGTCACGGTCAGCAAACGTATTGCGCACGGTGTTCAGGACATTTTTGTACTCACCGAGGGTCTTCCCAACCACCAGAGGAATAGCATCTTCCAGCGTCAGGCGAATTTTTTCACCGCCTGGAATTTCACCCACGCCCGTATGACCGGCGTTGTCTTTGATAATCACAACATTACGCGTAAAGAACGGCGCATGTGCTCCGCTGAGGTTCATCAACATACTGTCGTGACCGGCCACCGGTACAATTTGCATCGACGTGACAACGGGAGTTGAAGTTTGAATCGTCATATTTTTAATCCTTAATTGAATGCGTTACGGCCGAAAACGGGACGTTTACGGTCAAATTTCCAGCCTGGAATCAGATACTGCATCGGCATGGCATCGTTACGCGCACCTGCCGGTAATCTCTTGTAGGCTTCATGAGCCTTGTGTATCTGTTCCCAATCCAGTTCCACGCCCAGCCCAGGCGCGTCCGGTACAGCGATCTTGCCGTCTTTAATTTCTAATGGATTTTTGGTCAGGCGTGCATCGCCCTCCTGCCAAATCCAGTGGGTATCAATAGCAGTTGGCGTGCCAGGAGCGGCGGCAGCCACGTGGGTAAACATGGCCAGTGAAATATCAAAATGGTTGTTGGAATGACAGCCCCAGGTCAGCCCCCAGTCGTCGCAAAGCTGCGCCACGCGCACGGCACCGGAGAGAGTCCAGAAGTGTGGGTCGGCCAACGGAATATCGACCGAATTGAGCATTACCGCGTGCCCCATTTCCCGCCAGTTAGTGGCAATCATATTGGTCGCCACTGACAGACCGGTTGCCCGGCGGAATTCCGCCATCACTTCACGGCCTGAGAACCCTTGTTCTGCACCGCATGGGTCTTCCGCATAGGTCAACACACCGTTGAGCCCTTTACACAGTGAGATGGCTTCATCTAAAAGCCAGGCGCCGTTTGGGTCGACGGTTATCCGCGCATCCGGAAACTGTTTTTTCAGCGCCCTCACCGACTCAATTTCCTGCTCACCCGGCAGGACGCCGCCTTTTAGTTTGAAATCTTTGAAACCGTAGCGATCCTGAGAAGCCTGCGCCAGACGCAGCACCGCATCGCTGGTCATCGCTTCTTGATGACGCAGGCGATACCATTCGTGGTTTCCCGGTGTACTCTCCAGATAAGGCAGGTCCGTTTTCGTGCGATCGCCGATATAAAACAGGTAACCGAGCACCGTCACCGCATCGCGCTGTTTACCCGGCCCGAGCAGTTCGCAAACCGGGACGTTGAGTACTTTGCCCAGCAGGTCGAGCAGCGCAGCTTCCAGTGCTGCAACCGCATTAACTCGCAATTCAAACGTCCATGCTCCTTGTCCGAAGGTATCGAAATCGGCGTTTTGGTTACCCTTATGCACTCGCTGAACCACTTTATTCAGACGGGCAACTCCCTGACCTAATACCATCGGAATGGCATCAACCAGCGTCTGGTAAATTACCTCACCACCAGGCGCCTCCCCAACACCGGTATTCCCGGCATTATCGGTCAGAACCACAATATTGCGGGTGAACCAGGCGTTATGTGCGCCGCCGATATTCAGCAGCATACTGTCCTGACCGGCTACCGGGATAACCTTCATATCTGTAATGATCGGACTGGATTGCAGGCTCATGACGACGCTCCTGTCACCGGTTTAAGCTCTACGCGTTTAATATCGCCCACCAGCACCAGATAGCTCGCAATCGCCACCAGCGCATGAATGCCGACATAAATCAGCGCACCGTTGAAAGACCCCGTCGTTCCGACAATGTAGCCGATCGCAATGGGGGTCACGATGCCGGAGATGTTACCGAACATATTGAACAGACCGCCGGAAAGACCGCTAATCTCTTTCGGTGCGGTATCTGCCATCACGGCCCAGCCGAGCGCCCCAATGCCCTTGCCGAAGAAGGCCATGGCCATAAACCCAATGATCATCCATTCCACGTTCACGTAGTTACAGAACACCATCACCATCGACAGCAGCATTCCCAGCACGATAGGCGTTTTACGCGCGATGTTCAGTGACCCGGTACGGCGCATTAACCAGTCGGATATAATCCCGCCCAGCACCCCGCCCGCAAAGCCGCAGATAACCGGAACCGAGGCGACAAAGCCAGCTTTCAGAATGGACATCCCACGCGCCTGCACCAGATAGACCGGGAACCAGGTGATAAAGAAGTAGGTTAAAGCGTTAATACAGTACTGCCCGATATAAATACCAATCATCATGCGGGAGCCCAGCAGCTGTTTGATCTGGCCCCACTTCTGGCTAAACGGTACTTTTGCGACCGCGCCTTTCTGATCCATATTAATAAGCGCCCCACCGGCTGCAATGTACTCCAGCTCTTGCTTATTAACGCCAGGGTGTTGGTTAGGCTCATGGATAACCTTCAGCCAGACAAAACTGATGATAATGCCCAGCCCACCCATAAAGAAGAAGACATGTGACCAGCCCACAGCATGCGTCAGCCAGCCCATAATCGGTGCGAAAATAACGGTGGCAAAATATTGGGCGGAGTTAAAGATAGCCACAGCCGTTCCCCTTTCCTGCGCCGGGAACCAGGCAGCGACAATACGGCTATTCCCCGGGAAGGAAGGTGATTCGGCAAGACCTACCAGGAAGCGGAGGGTAAAGAGCGCAATGATGATGCCGAAACCACTGAAGATATCGACAAAACCCTGCAACAGAGTAAATCCAGACCAGATTAGTATTGACCAGAAATAGACACGTTTTGACCCAAAACGGTCAAGCAACCAGCCGCCAGGTATCTGACCGATAACATAGGCCCATGAGAATGCGGAGAAAACGTACCCCATTCCCACCGCGTCAAGCCCAATATCTTTGGCCATCTCCGACCCAGCAATAGAGAGTGTCGCACGGTCGCCGTAGTTGAATGACGTGACGATAAACAGCATCACCACTATCCAATAGCGAGCATTAGTCCGTTTTTCAACGGCGCTCGCTGAATGACTTAATGAACTCATTGTTGTACTCCTGAAATATAGCTTTTAGCTACATCTATTCTGAACAGCACAACCTGTAGGGTAATCAGAATGACGTATTTGTGTTTTTAGCAGTCAGTCGTTATGCGACTGCTTTTTTGTTACTGGCAGGGAAAGTATAAAAAGAGGAGGTCTGCGACTCACCGTTCAAACGCACATCATTAGAGGGGGTTTAGTCGACTTTTTTCGACATTTGTCCAAGCGACTGGGTAATGGCTCACGAAAACGAATACAGTAGCGTGCTAATTAACCATTTGGTGAAAGAACGTGAAATGGCTCACTTGACGTTGTGGAAACAGCAGAAAAAAATCAGAGTGGATGAGAAGTTTACAGGCATAAGCCCGAAGAGAAGTTGGGGATGGCTTGTTATGATAAACCGTCGTTGTTCCAACGGACTGGCTATCAGTAAGAGCAAGGAGGCCCTCTACGTAGGGAGAGGGCAGCCCTGTTATTTAAGCAACTTCGCCCACTGCAAAACCCACGGATTCGAAACGCTTTCCGGCTCTGGGTCTTCTGAGGCATCAATCATCAGCATGTCACCGATGCGTTGTGCGCCCTGTTCTTGAAGCAGCGTATCAAACCGTTTGCCGCCGCCGCAGAAATTAGCGTAGGTGCTATCACCCAGCGCAATAATGCCGTAGCGTAAATGCGGTTGATACATATCCTGGAGATCGTTAAACAGCGGCACAATACTGTCAGGTAAATCGCCCTGCCCGGTTGTGGAAGTCACCACCAGAACGTATTTCCCGGTATAGCTTTCCCAATCGGCCACCAGCGGATCTTCAAATACCCGAGCCTGATGACCCATTTCATTCAGAATGGTTTCTGCCTCTTCAGCCACCAGTAGCGAATTGCCGTACATGGTGCCAACAAAAATCCCGATTTCAGCCATGATTTAACTCCCTGTTTACTTCTGGATAGCTTCATCCTGACCGCAGTCAGCAACAAACTCAACCCTTTCATTTAAAGGGAGAAGCCCGCGCCAACCGAAATGTGACAAAGCCTGCATCCAGACATCGTCAAGCCCGGCACGAATGACCAGCGGCTCACCGGTAAACGGATGAGTCAGCGACAGTTGGCTGGCGTGCAGCATCAGTCGGTTGCAGCCAAAATGCTCGGCCGCGCTGCGGTTCTGGCGTAAATCACCATGTTTGGTATCGCCAATCATCGGATGATTAAGGTGGCGCATATGGCGGCGCAACTGGTGTTTGCGGCCCGTTTTCGGCTCCATCTCTACCAGCCCATAGCGCGTAGTCGGATAACGGCCGGTTGCCACCGGCATTTCGATGGTCGCCAGGCCGCGATAATGAGTTACCGCAGGCTGCGCTTCTTTATTTTCACGCGCAAATTTGTCGGCAATTTTATCCAGCTCTTCCACCAGAGGGTAGTCGAGTACGGCCTCGTCGGTGAGCCAACCGCGTACAATAGCGTGGTAGCGCTTTTGAATCAGATGTTGTTCAAACTGCTGAGAGAGGCGACGACCCGCTTCGCTGGATAACCCCATCAACAGGACGCCAGAAGTGGGACGGTCGAGGCGATGGGCGGTGAAGACATGCTGACCAATCTGATCGCGCACCGTCTGCATCACCACCACTTTCTCATCGCGATCAAGCCAGCTACGGTGAACCAGCCAACCGGAAGGCTTATTGACGGCCACCAACCATTCATCCTGATAAATAATTTCCAGCATCAGGTAGCATCGCCGACAAAGAAGGTATCCAGAACAGCCAGCGGCGGCAAGATGATCTCGCGCAGCGGATGGGCAGCATCCAGGGCCATTTCATAATACGGTGCGATGGCAAAATCTTTCGGCAACGGCATTTCGTTGTCCAGCAACTGGTGCATACGTGGGATCAGCACCCATTGTAGCCACTCAAGCGGCTCCAGTGTATCCATAAAGAACGGTTGATCGCTGGCAAAAGCACTGTCGTGCGGCGCCGTTTCCTGCCAGTGCTGGTGCTGGCGGAGCAGAGATTCAATATGCAGGAGTTGGTCGCGTAAGCGGGCGTTCAGTGTCATGGAAACCTCAGAGAAAACAAAATCGGGCGCAGGATACCATTACTGGTTGGCGAGAAACAAAAAAAAGGGAGCACTGTAAAAACAGTGCTCCCGGTTCGTTTCGCAGCAATCCAGCTACTTTTAGTGCTCCCTGCTCGTCCGTGACAACTTTTCCTGTGGTCTCCTGACCTGTTCATCCATAAACGATTGCTTCCTGCATCACACCACCCCGATGCGATTTCACCCTATCCTTGAGTGCGTCCTGATCTTCCTGATCCACCAGATATCCTGTCTGGCTCCCATTCTCCGTCCTGGAGGTGTCCTTTAACGCGTTCCTGCGTGATCCTGTGCTTCATCCTGAAGCCTATCCTTGTATCACCTTCCCGGTGTGTCCTATGAAGAGTCATCATCCTGATGTTCACTTCATTTTGCGACTCCCTGTCGACGTAGATAGAATCCACTATTCCGCCTCGTCTTACAAGTGCCTCTCAGACAATCCCTTAAGGCTTACAGTCTAATAAATCGCCAGTGATTTATGTCATGCATATGAAAACAAAAGAAATTATTAAAATGACGGAATGGGTGTCTTACTTATCTTCTGGCGATCTCTCACAGAGCGTGTAAGAGATCTCTCACAAAGTGACGGGCGAACTGTCTTATAGAATAGGATGAAGTTGAGTAAGGAAACTCGCAAGAGATGAGGCTAGCGGCAGACGTTTACGCGTTCCGAGCGTTTCTTTAATCACTTCGCCGGTCACGTTACACACGGAAATCACGTCTAATTCGCTTTCCAACGTGGCAATGAACAGCGTTGGCGAAAGCTTCAGACGTTTCTGCATCACCAAGTGACCAATCAGGTTTTCCTGCACGCGACGAAAATCGTCTGAACTCCACACCTGTAGCAGCGTCAGGGTTTCTCCCATGAAAAGCGCCTGCATATCACCCGCATACTGAGTGGTATAATAGGTGTGAACGGGCTGTTGTACCACAATATCCATTGCGCGTTCAACGCCATTTACATTCTGTTCACCGTCAAACGGCTGTGGTTGCCAGAACACGGCATCATCGGTGGTTGACACCTGACACGGCGACGGAATCCCGTAGAGATCTTCGCTACGCGGCAGGCTATTGTGCTCGCGCTGCCACGCATCGCAATAACGTTGGGTAAAGGCGTGTAATGCTTCTGCGGTCTGCTTTTCCACGAATTTCTCTCTTCAGGTTAGCCAGGATACAATAAAGACAATAGTGTACCTGCTTTATAATGGTGAAACATGTCTTCTTACGAGAACCATCAGGCGCTCTCAGGCCTGACCCTGGGTAAAACCACAGATTACCGCGATACCTACGATGCCTCTTTGCTTCAAGGCGTACCGCGCAGCTTAAATCGCAATCCATTAGGTCTGCATGCCGATTCGCTGCCGTTCCACGGGGGGGATATCTGGACGCTGTATGAGTTGTCCTGGCTCAATGCCAAAGGGCTGCCACAGGTGGCCGTTGGTCACGTCGAACTCAGCCACACGACGGTCAATCTGGTCGAGTCGAAAAGCTTTAAGCTTTACCTTAATAGCTTTAACCAGACACGCTTTGCCAGTTGGGAAGCTGTGCAAGAGACGCTGGAGCGCGATCTCAGCACCTGTGCGCAGGGTAAAGTCACCGTGGCGCTGTATCGCCTCGACGAAGTAGAAGGTCAGCCCATCGCCCACTTCCACGGCAGCTGCATTGACGGTCAGGATATCGAAATCGATAACTATCAGTTTAACGCCGACTATCTTGACGGTGCCGCCGGTCAAAAAGTGGTGCAAGAGACACTGGTCAGCCATTTGCTGAAATCTAACTGCCTTATCACCCACCAGCCTGACTGGGGTTCAGTACAAATTCAGTATCGTGGCCCGCAAATTGACCGCGAGAAGCTACTGCGCTATCTGGTGTCGTTCCGCCACCATAATGAGTTCCACGAGCAGTGCGTCGAACGTATCTTCAACGACATTCTGCGTTTTTGTGCGCCGGAAAGCCTGAGCGTCTATGCGCGTTACACCCGTCGCGGCGGTCTGGACATCAACCCATGGCGCTCAAACACCGAATTTGTCCCCGCCATTGGTCGCCTGGTACGCCAATAACCTGAACAATTTATCAATGTTGTGCACTTTGTTCCGCGCATGAGGTTGTAGAAAGGTTGCCAGCGAGGCTATTGTAATCATTAAGGAAGGCGATTTTCGTCCTGTAAGGAGTTCCCTTGATTACACATATTAGCCCGCTAGGCTCAATGGATATGTTGTCGCAGCTGGAAGTGGACATGCTTAAGCGCACGGCCAGCAGCGACCTGTACCAATTGTTCCGCAACTGTTCACTGGCCGTACTGAACTCAGGCAGCCTGACCGATAACAGCAAAGAGCTGCTATCGCGTTTCGAAAATTTCGATATCAACGTACTAAGCCGCGAACGCGGCGTGAAACTTGAACTGATCAATCCGCCAGAAGATGCTTTCGTTGACGGGCGAATTATTCGCTCGCTACAAGCCAACCTGTTTGCCGTCCTGCGCGATATTCTATTTGTTTACGGGCAACTGCATAATTCCGTTCGCTTCCCGAATATCGATTTAGAAAGCTCCACGCATATCACCAACCTCGTCTTCTCCATCCTGCGTAACGCCCGTGCGCTGCACGTGGGCGAGGCACCAAGCATGGTGGTGTGCTGGGGCGGTCACTCAATCAACGAGAACGAATACCTCTACGCACGCCGCGTCGGTAATCAATTAGGTCTGCGTGAGCTGAATATCTGCACCGGCTGTGGCCCGGGCGCGATGGAAGCGCCAATGAAGGGTGCGGCGGTCGGTCACGCGCAGCAGCGCTACAAAGAAGGCCGCTTTATCGGGATGACCGAGCCGTCAATCATTGCTGCCGAGCCGCCTAACCCGCTGGTCAATGAACTGATCATCATGCCGGACATTGAAAAACGTCTGGAAGCGTTCGTGCGTATCGCTCATGGGATCATCATCTTCCCAGGCGGCGTGGGTACGGCGGAAGAGCTGCTGTATCTGCTGGGGATTCTGATGAACCCGGCGAACAAAAATCAGGTGCTCCCGCTTATCCTCACCGGCCCGAAAGAAAGCGCTGACTACTTCCGCGTACTGGATGACTTCGTGGTGCATACGTTGGGTGAAGGCGCGCGCCGCCACTACAAAATCATCATTGACGATGAAGTGGAAGTCGCACGTCAGATGAAAAAAGCGATGCCGCTGGTCAAAGAGAACCGCCGTGATACCGGTGATGCCTACAGCTTCAACTGGTCGATTCGAATTGCACCCGATTTACAGATGCCGTTCGAGCCGTCGCACGAAAACATGGCGAATCTGAAACTCTACCCGGATCAGCCTATCGAAGTGTTAGCAGCAGACCTGCGCCGTGCCTTCTCCGGTATTGTGGCGGGTAACGTGAAAGAAGTGGGTATCCGCGCAATTGAAGAGTTCGGGCCATATAAAATCCACGGTGATAAAGAGATGATGCGCCGAATGGACGAACTGCTACAGGGCTTTGTCGCCCAGCACCGTATGAAGTTGCCAGGCTCAGCCTATATTCCTTGCTACGAAATCTGCGCTTAAGCATCACACTTAGCGTATTCCTCTCCACTCCCGGCGGTATTCTCCGCCGGGAATTCAAATTTCCGCCGTCAAAAAGAGACTTTCTCAGCTTGAAGCCAATCGTTTGCGTTCGATGGGTGACCGCACATTATCATCGATAGTTATGATTGGGCGCTAAAAAACACCGGTTTCTTCATTTTTATCAGCAAAAACATCGCATTTACCCCGCCCCCCATTTACCACTCATACTACGAATGTTAGCCTTCGCGACCATAAATTTTCGCATAAAAGCTAATCACAGGGTAAAGACCTGCAATAACCCTCATCAAAAGTGGATTATTACAATTGGGATCCTGATCACTGATACATTTAGTAGTTAAATGTACATTTGCGCTCGTCAAAAACGACCTCGGGTAAAAATCACAAAAAAACCGATGCGTATAAAATTTAATATTATGTTTATCGTTATTTTTACTTTATTTGTCTAAAAAATTAGCATTTTCCTTCCTCCAGGAGATACAGATGGAAAACACTCAAACCAGCACCATCGTCACAGCAGATTCTGCTAGCGGATGGCGTAAAACAGATACAATGTGGATGCTGGGTCTTTATGGCACCGCTATCGGTGCAGGCGTACTGTTCCTGCCAATTAACGCCGGTGTCGGCGGGATGATCCCGCTTATCATCATGGCGATTCTCGCCTTCCCAATGACCTACTTTGCACACCGCGGTCTGACTCGCTTTGTGCTGTCAGGTAAAAATCCGGGCGAAGACATCACGGAAGTTGTTGAAGAACACTTCGGTGTTGGCGCAGGTAAACTGATTACCCTGCTCTACTTCTTCGCCATCTACCCAATTTTGCTGGTTTACAGCGTGGCTATCACCAACACTGTTGACAGCTTCCTGACCCACCAGCTGCACATGACGCCGCCACCGCGTGCAATTCTGTCCCTGATTCTTATCGTGGGCATGATGACCATCGTTCGCTTCGGTGAGCAGATGATCGTGAAAGCGATGAGCATCCTGGTGTTCCCGTTTGTTATCGCACTGATGGTGCTGGCGCTGTACCTTATCCCTCAGTGGAGCGGTGCGGCACTGGAAACTCTGTCCTTTAGCAGCGCAGCCTCTACCGGCAAAGGCCTGTGGATGACTCTGTGGCTGGCAATCCCGGTCATGGTGTTCTCCTTTAACCACTCGCCAATCATCTCCTCCTTCGCGGTAGCGAAGCGTGAAGAGTACGGCGACGGTGCAGAGAAGAAATGTTCTTCTATCCTGGCTCGCGCTCACATCATGATGGTGCTGACCGTTATGTTCTTCGTCTTCAGCTGCGTACTGAGCCTGTCCCCTGCGGACCTGGCGGCGGCAAAAGACCAGAACATCTCCATCCTGTCTTACCTAGCGAACCATTTTAATGCACCACTGATTGCCTGGATGGCCCCAATCATCGCGATTATTGCTATCACCAAATCCTTCCTGGGCCACTATCTGGGCGCACGTGAAGGCTTCAACGGGATGGTTATCAAGTCTCTGCGCGGCAAAGGCAAAACGATTGAAATCAGCAAGCTGAACAAAATCACTGCGGCGTTCATGCTCATCACCACCTGGATCGTGGCGACGCTGAACCCAAGCATCCTCGGTATGATTGAGACCCTGGGCGGCCCAATCATCGCGATGATTCTGTTCCTGATGCCGATGTATGCCATTCAGAAAGTACCGGCAATGCGTAAGTACAGCGGTCACATCAGCAACGTCTTCGTTGTCCTGATGGGTCTTATCGCTATCTCCGCAATCTCCTACTCTCTGTTCAGTTAATCCCCCTGCGCCGCCTTCGGGCGGCGCACCTCGTAATACAATGGACGCCTCATGATTAGCGTATTCGATATTTTCAAAATCGGCATTGGTCCTTCCAGCTCGCACACCGTCGGGCCAATGAAAGCAGGCAAACAATTCACGGACGACTTGATTGCGCGTGGGATCCTCACTGATATCACTCGCGTAGTCGTCGATGTATACGGCTCGCTCTCTTTGACCGGTAAAGGTCACCATACGGATATCGCCATTATTATGGGTCTGGCAGGAAACCTGCCGGATACGGTCGATATCGATACTATCCCGTCGTTTATCCAGGACGTGAACACTCACGGTCGCCTGCTGCTGGCAGATGGGCAACACGAAGTTGAGTTCCCGGTCGATCAGTGTATGAACTTCCACACTGACAACCTCTCCTTGCACGAAAACGGCATGCGTATCACCGCACTGGCGGGCGATAAAGCGGTTTACAGCAAAACGTATTATTCCATCGGCGGCGGCTTTATCGTCGATGAAGAGCACTTTGGCCAGCAGGATGAAGCGTCAGTCGCGGTACCTTACCCGTACAAAAACGCAGCAGACCTGCAGCGACAGTGCAACGAAACAGGCCTGTCATTGTCCGGCCTGATGATGCAAAACGAACTGGCACTGCACAGCAAAGAAGAGCTGGAAAAGCACTTTGCCGACGTCTGGGCAGTGATGAAAGGCGGTATCGAGCACGGCACCACCACCGAAGGTGTTCTGCCGGGTAAGCTGCGCGTTCCGCGCCGTGCTGCCGCGCTGCGCCGTATGTTGGTCAGCCAGGACAAGGTAAACAGCGACCCCATGGCGGTTGTTGACTGGATCAACATGTTCGCGCTGGCGGTAAACGAAGAAAATGCTGCCGGTGGCCGCGTCGTCACGGCTCCTACCAATGGTGCCTGCGGTATCGTTCCGGCTGTACTGGCCTACTACGACAAGTTTATCCGTGAAGTGAACGCCAACTCACTGGCACGTTATATGCTGGTAACCAGCGCCATTGGTTCACTGTACAAGATGAATGCGTCAATCTCTGGCGCAGAAGTCGGCTGTCAGGGCGAAGTCGGCGTAGCCTGCTCCATGGCGGCAGCCGGTCTGGCTGAACTTCTGGGCGGTAGCCCGGCGCAAGTTTGTATCGCCGCGGAAATCGGCATGGAACACAACCTCGGTTTGACCTGCGATCCGGTCGCCGGTCAGGTTCAGGTTCCGTGCATCGAGCGTAATGCCATTGCCTCCGTGAAGGCGGTAAACGCCGCACGTATGGCGCTGCGCCGTACCAGCGAACCGCGAGTGTGCCTCGATAAAGTTATCGAAACCATGTACGAAACCGGTAAAGATATGAACGCTAAATACCGCGAAACTTCTCGCGGTGGCCTGGCGATGAAAGTCTCCTGCGATTAAGTCGTTGTTCAGAGGCCTCGTTTTGCGAGGCCTCTTCCCGTTTTACTCCCCGCCAATAGCCTCACTTTGTCAGCAATGTTACCCTTAGCGTCTAATTTGTTAGGGAGAACACCGCGTGGCCGTTCATTTGCTCATCGTTGACGCACTCAACTTAATCCGCCGCATTCATGCCGTACAGGGATCGCCCTGTGTAGAAACCTGCCAACACGCGCTGGATCTGCTGATTGTTCACAGCCAACCGACACACGCGGTGGCGGTATTCGATGACGAGGCACGCAACAGCGGCTGGCGACACCAGCGGCTCCCGGACTATAAAGCGGGACGCGCCCCGATGCCCGACGAACTACATGCAGAAATGCCCGCCCTTCGCGCTGCATTTGAACAACGCGGCGTATGCTGCTGGGTTTCTGCCGGTAATGAAGCCGATG
This sequence comes from Kluyvera intermedia, assembly GCF_034424175.1. Taxonomy (NCBI): domain Bacteria; kingdom Pseudomonadati; phylum Pseudomonadota; class Gammaproteobacteria; order Enterobacterales; family Enterobacteriaceae; genus Kluyvera; species Kluyvera intermedia. Next base: position 1,041,463 of record NZ_CP139986.1, on the reverse strand, counting down.
ATTTAGCCGCTACGCTTGCCGTCAAGGTCGCCCAGGCGGGGCATCAGGCAACCATTGTGTCTACGGATAAAGGCTACTGCCAATTGCTCTCACCGACGTTGCAGATTCGCGACTATTTCCAGAAACGCTGGCTGGATGCACCTTTTATCGACAAAGAGTTTGGTGTACTGCCACAGCAACTTCCCGATTACTGGGGGCTGGCGGGAATCAGCAGTTCAAAGGTGCCGGGTGTGGCGGGCATTGGCGCGAAGAGTGCAACTCAGTTGCTGGGGCAATTTGGCACGCTGGAAGAACTGTATGCGCGTTTAGACGAAGTACCAGATAAGTGGCGCAAGAAGCTGGAAGCGCATCGGGATATGGCATTTTTATGCCGGGATATCGCGCGGTTACAAACGGATTTGCAAATTGAAGGGAATTTGCAGCAGCTACGGCTGAACAAATAACCCTGCCCCCGGAGCTGGCCCGTGCCAACCCCGGCGTTGCTGCGCTCAGCCGGGCGATACGAATTAAAGCACCTCAGGGCAATTACCACGCGGTATGATAGAGCTCGACGATATCCACAATACTCGCCTCACGCGGATTCCCGCCCGTACATACGTCGTCAAATGCCGCCTGCGCCAGCGCCGGAATATCGTCCAGCAAAACGCCAAAATCACGTAAATGCAGGGGGATCCCGACATCGCGATTGAGCGAAAATACCGCCTCCACCGCGGCCTTTCGCGCTTCTGCCAGACTCAATCCTTCAACTTTCTCCCCCAATGCACGGGCAATATCGCGAAACTTCTCGCCGGTATACTCCGCATTGAAGCACATGATATGGGGAAGTAAAATGGCATTTGCCACGCCGTGAGGCATGTTATAAAACGCTCCCAACGGGTGAGCCATCCCATGCACCAACCCCAGCCCTACGTTGGAAAACCCCATTCCGGCGATGTACTGTCCCAGCGCCATGGCTTCACCGGCATCACTCTCTCCCGCCACCGAGCCACGTAACGCCCCACCCACAATTTCTATCGCCTTAATATGCAGCGCATCCGTCAACACCCACGCACCGCGCGTGATATAGCCTTCAATAGCATGGGTCAGCGCATCAACGCCGGTCGCCGCCTTCAGCGCGGGCGGCATGCCGTCCATCATGTCGGCATCAATAAAAGCCACCTGCGGGATGTCATGCGGGTCAATGCAGACAAACTTGCGTCGTCTCTCTTCATCGGTGATCACATAGTTAATGGTGACTTCTGCTGCCGTCCCTGCGGTGGTTGGAATAGCCATTACCGGGACGCTGGGTTTACGGGTTGGTGACAGACCTTCCAGACTACGCACGTCCGCAAACTCAGGATTATTACTGATGATGCCAATCGCCTTGCTGGTATCCTGCGGCGATCCTCCGCCAATCGCGATAAGATAATCCGCGCCGCTTTGCTGAAATATGATCAGTCCCTGTTTCACGACATCAATCGTCGGGTTAGGGATCACGCCAGAGTACATCTCCCATGCCAGACCTGCCGCATCCAATTTATCGGTTACGCTCGCCACCACACCGCACTGAACCAGCGTTTTATCGGTCACAATCAGCGCTTTGTGATAGCCGCGACGCTTAACCTCATCGGTTAACACCGCCACCGCTCCACGACCAAACCACGCCGTTTCGTTCAGAATCATTCTATTCGCCATCGCCCGTCTCCTCTCGCTTTTGCGCGATCACTCTTCGATACGTAACCCGTAGGTTTTGAATTTTTCCAGCACAATAGCTATCGCATCATCGTCCAGCACCGGAACCGGGTCGGTAATTGCCAGCGTACTGAGATAAAGCTGCGCAAGCACTTCAACCTCATGCGCCAGCCACAGCGCTTTCTCCAAATTCTCTTCGCAGGCGATCAGACCATGATGCTGCAATAGCGTCGCTTTACGGTTTTTAAGGGCAACGGCAACATATTCAGAAAGCTCCCGCGTACCAAACGTCGCATACGGGGCGCAAGGAATGGAGTTTCCACCCGCGGCAGCAATCATATAGTGAATAGCCGGGATAGGCCGGTTCAGAATGGAAACCGCGGTACAGTGGACTGCATGGTTATGAACAACCGCGTGCGCATCCGGGCGCGTCTGGTAGGCCGCCATATGAAAACGCCATTCGCTTGACGGCAGTTTGCCCCTTTCATGCTGACCATCGGCATCAATATAAACAATGTGCGATTCGGTGAGTTTTTCATAAGGGATCCCAGTAGGCGTGATCAGCATCCCTCCCTGATAACGTACGCTAACGTTCCCTGCGGTACCCTGATTCAAACCCAGCCGGGTCATCTCCAGGCAAGTATCGATAATCTGCCGTGCCAAAGTATTACGTTCCATTTATTACCTCTCTCGATGATTCAAATGTGCCAACAGACAGAGTGTTTATTCCGTTGAATTAAACCTGTATTTGTTCACCATCTTCATACCGGAGAGTAATAAAGGAATCAGGATGATTTTATTTTGTGACCAATATCAATTAATCAATACAGATGATCAATTCTGTGGGCATATTTACATCATAAAAATGACCGCCATTAAAAATATTTTTTGAAACGGGCATTTTTAATCTGACCAAGTTAACAAATGACCGTTTCCGCAGCAATAAATTAAATCGGTCATCCTCGCTGTGGGTTTTAATTAATTTGAATCTCAAACGGGCATCATTTTTAAAATTTAAAGTGATAGATATCACATAAAAATACCCTATCGTGATTAAGTGTGACCGCCATCATATTAAACCATTTTTTTTACTCGAAAATGCATTCATGAGTTCATTCCTGACCACCAATTAATACAGGTAAGCACAGCGAACTCTTCTTTTAGGGTCTGATTAGCCAGACTGAACACACTCTGACGCTTCTGAACCAATGAGGATGTTATGGGCAATACAACAATACAAACGCAGAGTTTCCGCGCCGTAGACACCGGTAAAAGCCGACACTACATTATTCCTTTCGCTTTACTTTGCTCACTGTTTTTTCTTTGGGCTGTAGCTAATAATCTTAACGACATTTTATTACCACAGTTCCAGCAAGCTTTTACACTGAGTAACTTTCAGGCAGGCCTGATTCAATCTGCTTTTTATTTTGGCTACTTTGTCATTCCTATCCCTGCCGGGATACTGATGAAAAAATTAAGTTACAAAGCAGGTATTATTACCGGATTATTCTTATATGCTATCGGCGCAGCACTATTCTAGCCGGCAGCTGAAGTCATGAATTACACATTATTTCTGATTGGATTATTTATTATCGCCGCAGGTTTAGGTTGTCTGGAAACGGCGGCAAATCCATTTGTTACCGTTTTAGGTCCAGAAAATAGTGGACACTTCCGACTTAATCTGGCGCAAACTTTTAACTCTTTTGGTGCCATTATTGCGGTCGTCTTTGGGCAAAGTCTTATTTTGTCTAACGTGCCGCATCAATCTCAAGAAGTACTCGATAAAATGGCGCCCGACCAACTCAGCGCCTATAAACACAGCCTGGTGCTATCAGTACAAACCCCTTATATGATCATCGTCGCGGTCGTCTTACTGGTCGCTCTGCTGATTATGTTTACCAAATTTCCAGCCCTGCAGAGTGATGATCATAGTGACATCGGACAGAATTCATTCTCAGCCTCCTTTTCCCGCCTGGTGCGCATTCGCCACTGGCGCTGGGCGGTGCTGGCGCAGTTCTGCTACGTCGGTGCGCAAACCGCCTGCTGGAGCTATCTGATTCGCTACGCTATCGAAGAGATCCCCGGCATGACCCCAGGCTTTGCCGCCAACTATCTGACCGGCACCATGGTGTGCTTCTTTATCGGCCGCTTCTCCGGTACCTGGCTTATCAGCCGCTTCGCGCCGCATAAAGTCCTGGCAGCCTACGCCCTGCTTGCCATGATCCTGTGCCTGATTTCGGCCTTCACCGGCGGTCACGTTGGCTTGCTGGCCCTGACGCTGTGCAGCGCCTTTATGTCGATTCAGTATCCGACCATCTTCTCGCTGGGCATCAAAAATCTGGGACAGGACACCAAATACGGCTCCTCTTTCATCGTCATGACCATCATTGGCGGCGGCATCGTCACCCCGGTCATGGGCTTTGTCAGCGATGCCGCAGGCAATATTCCGACCGCAGAGCTCATCCCGGCACTTTGCTTTGCCATCATCTTCATCTTTGCCCGTTTCCGTTCACAAACGGCAGCTAACTAAACATTTATCCGAATAACGTGAGGAATCTGTAATGAAAAAAATCAGCTTACCGAAAATTGGTATTCGCCCGGTGATTGATGGACGTCGCATGGGAGTGCGCGAGTCGCTGGAAGAGCAAACCATGAATATGGCGAAAGCCACCGCCGCGGTTATCACCGAGAAACTCCGCCACGCCAGCGGCGCGCAGATTGAGTGCGTGATCGCCGATAGCTGTATCGCGGGAATGGCGGAATCAGCCGCCTGCGAAGAAAAATTCAGCAGTCAGAACGTCGGTGTCACCATTACCGTCACCCCTTGCTGGTGCTACGGCAGTGAGACTATCGATATGGACCCGATGCGCCCGAAAGCCATCTGGGGCTTTAACGGCACTGAACGCCCGGGAGCAGTATATCTTGCCGCAGCGTTGGCCGCGCACAGCCAGAAAGGCATTCCGGCATTCTCCATTTACGGCCATGACGTGCAGGATGCCGATGACACCTCCATTCCGGCAGATGTCGAAGAAAAACTGCTGCGCTTTGCCCGCGCCGGTTTAGCGGTCGCCAGCATGAAAGGCAAAAGCTATCTTTCCGTCGGCGGCGTGTCGATGGGGATTGCCGGTTCCATTGTCGATCACAACTTCTTCGAATCCTGGCTGGGCATGAAGGTGCAGGCGGTCGATATGACCGAACTGCGCCGCCGTATCGACCAGAAAATCTATGATGAAGCCGAGCTGGAGATGGCGCTGGCGTGGGCGGATAAAAACTTCCGCTACGGCGAAGACCAGAACGCGCAGCAATATAAGCGTAATGAAGAACAGAGCCGCGAGGTGCTCAAAGAGAGCCTGCTGATGGCGATGTGCATCCGCGACATGATGCAGGGCAATAAGAAGCTGGCGGAAAAAGGGTTGGTGGAAGAGTCGCTGGGCTATAACGCCATTGCCGCCGGCTTCCAGGGCCAGCGCCACTGGACCGATCAATACCCCAACGGCGATACCGCCGAAGCGCTGCTCAATAGTTCATTCGACTGGAACGGCGTACGCGAACCGCTCGTCGTCGCCACCGAAAACGACAGCCTGAACGGCGTGGCGATGCTGATGGGACATCAGCTAACCGGTACCGCTCAAGTATTTGCCGACGTGCGCACCTACTGGTCACCGGAAGCGGTAGAACGCGTCACCGGCAAACCGCTGACCGGGCTGGCAGAGCACGGCATCATCCACCTGATCAACTCCGGCTCGGCGGCGCTGGACGGCTCTTGTAAACAGCGCGATGCTGACGGCCAGCCGACGATGAAACCACACTGGGAAATCAGCCAACAGGAGGCCGACGCCTGCCTGGCAGCCACCGAGTGGTGCCCGGCGATTCATGAATATTTCCGCGGCGGCGGCTTCTCTTCCCGCTTCCTGACCGAAGGCGGCGTGCCGTTCACTATGACTCGAGTGAATATCATCAAAGGCATTGGTCCGGTACTGCAAATCGCCGAAGGCTGGAGCGTTGAGCTGCCGAAAGAAATGCACGACCAGCTTGATGCCCGCACCAACTCCACCTGGCCCACCACGTGGTTTGCACCGCGCCTGACCGGTAAAGGCCCGTTCTCCGACGTCTATTCAGTGATGGCGAACTGGGGCGCTAACCACGGCGTGCTGACCATCGGCCACGTCGGCGCCGACTTTATCACCCTGGCGTCTATGCTGCGTATTCCGGTGTGCATGCATAACGTCGAAGAGACGAAAATTTATCGCCCTTCCACCTGGTCTGCGCACGGCATGGACACAGAAGGCCAGGATTACCGCGCCTGCCAGAACTATGGCCCGCTGTATAAACGTTAATGCGGCTTTGCCCGGTGGCGCAAGCTTACCGGGCCTACGGGTGCGTGAACCGTAGGCCGTATAAGCGCAGCGCCATCCGGCGACGTTTATGGAGTTACATATGAAACAAGACGTCATCCTGGTCCTCGACTGCGGCGCCACCAACGTACGGGCGATTGCCGTTGACCGACAAGGGAAAATTATTGCCCGTGCCGCCACCGCAAACGCCAGCGATATTGCCGTGGAAAACAGCGCCTGGCACCAGTGGTCGCTGGAGGCCATTGTGCAACGCTTCGCTGAGTGCTGTCGGCTGATTCGCAGCGAGCTGTCCTCCTGTCGGGTTCGCGGCATCACGGTCACCACCTTCGGCGTCGATGGTGCGCTGGTTGATGAACACGGCGAGCTGCTCTATCCGGTGATCAGCTGGAAATGCCCGCGCACCGCAACCGTTATGGAAAGTATCAGCCGTTTTATGCCCCCGCAGCAACTCCAGCAGATATCCGGCGTCGGCGCGTTTAGCTTCAACACCTTGTACAAGCTGATATGGCTGAAAGAGAACCACCCGCAGTTGCTGGAGCAGGCCCACGCCTGGCTGTTTATTTCCTCACTCATCAACCACCGGCTGACCGGGGAATTCACCACCGATATTACTATGGCGGGCACCAGCCAGATGCTGGACATCCACCAGCGAGATTTCAGCGAGCAGATTCTGCAGGCAACGGGATTATCGCGCCGCCTGTTTCCGCGACTCGTTGAAGCAGGCCAGCAAATTGGCATGCTGCAAAGCAATGCCGCGAACTTACTGGGCTTACCCGCCGGTATTCCGGTTATCTCTGCCGGACACGACACGCAGTTTGCGCTGTTTGGTGCGGGCGCAGAGCAGGATGAACCGGTACTCTCTTCTGGCACGTGGGAAATCCTGATGGTGCGCAGCGCTCAGGTCAACACGCCGCTGCTCAGCCACTACGCAGGCTCCACCTGCGAGCTGGATAGTCAGGTCGATCTCTATAATCCTGGCATGCAATGGCTGGCTTCCGGCGTACTGGAATGGGTTAGAAAGCTGCTGTGGACGGCAGAAACCCCATGGCAAACGCTGATCGAAGAGGCGCGGGTCATTCCTGAGGGTGCTGAAGGCGTGAAGATGCAGTGCGACCTGCTCGCCTGCCAGAATGCGGGCTGGCAGGGTGTGACGCTCAACACTACTCGCGGTCATTTCTATCGCGCCGCGCTGGAAGGGTTAACGGAACAACTTGCACACAATCTGCAAACGCTACAAAAAATCGGCCGCTTTAAAGCGACCGAACTGCTGCTGGTTGGCGGTGGCAGCCGTAACGCGCTGTGGAATCAGATCAAAGCGAATATGCTCGATATTCCTATTAAGGTGCTGGATGATGCCGAAACCACCGTAGCCGGCGCCGCCATGTTTGGCTGGTACGGCATCGGTGAGTTTAACAGCCCAGAGCAGGCCAGAGCGCAGGTGAACTATCAATACCGCTATTTCTATCCGCAAACTGAACCGGAACTGATTGAGGGAGTTTAAGATGCTTAAAACGATTTCACCGTTAATATCCCCTGAACTACTCAAGGTGATGGCGGAGATGGGACACGGGGATGAGATCATTTTTTCCGATGCTCACTTTCCGGCGCACAGCATGGGGCCACAGGTTATTCGGGCCGATGGCCTAAAGGTCAGCGATCTCCTGGCCGCAGTGATCCCACTGTTTGAACTCGACAGCTACGCACCACCTCTAGTGATGATGGCCGCGGTGGAGGGCGATACCCTCGACCCGTCAGTAGAAGCGCGCTACCGCGATGCGCTTTCTCCGCAGGCTCCCTGCCCGGAGATTTGCCGCATTGACCGCTTCGCGTTTTACGAGCGGGCGCAAAAAACCTTTGCGATCGTTATCACAGGTGAGTGCGCTAAGTACGGTAATATTCTTTTAAAAAAAGGGGTAACACCGTAATCTCATGCCGGGACGCCCGCCTGATGCGGGCGTTTATCGAATGATGGGGTGAGACAAATGAAAACGGCACGCCAACAAGCGATAGTAGACCTGCTAATCCACCATAAAAGCCTGACAACTGATGCGCTCTCCGTTGAACTTAACGTCAGCAAAGAGACCATTCGTCGCGATCTCAGTGAACTCCAGGCGCAGGGAAAAGTCCTGCGCAACCACGGCCGAGTTAAATATCTCCACCGTGAGAACCAGGACAGCGGCGATCCATTCCACATTCGACTCAAAAGCCACTATGCCCACAAGGCGGACATTGCACGCGGCGCGCAGGCCTGGATAGAAGAGGGAATGGTGATTGCGCTTGATGCCAGCTCCACCTGCTGGTATCTGGCGCGCCAGTTGCCGGATATCAATATTCACGTATTTACCAACAGCCACCCTATTTGCCAAGAGCTTGGCAAACGCGAGCATATCCAGCTTATCAGCTCCGGTGGGCAGCTTGAGCGCAAGTATGGCTGCTACGTAAACCCATCGCTTATCTCGCAGCTTAAACCGCTCGAGATTGATCTGTTTATTTTTTCCTGTGAAGGGATCGACAGCAGCGGTGCGCTGTGGGACTCCAATACCATCAATGCGGACTTCAAGTCTACGCTGCTCAAACGCGCATCACAGTCCTTATTACTGATTGATAAGAGTAAGTTTAATCGTTCGGGGGAGGCCCGGATTGGGCATCTGGATGATGTGACGCATATTGTGTCAGATGAAACTGGCCTGATAAACACGACGTCATCAGGCAGTTAAACTCAGCGAGCTTCCCGGCATCGCTACGCTCAGCCGGGATACAGGTGTTTAACGCTCGTCGCGACGACCACCGACGGCAGCCCACAGACGGCGAACGTGAACGGTCACTTCTTCACGATCATGGTACAGCTGGCGCGCCTGAATCTGCGCATTAATCCCATGCTCATCAAGCTTCTCCTGGATATACGCCAGGTTATTCGACAGCTCTTCGTAACGTTTTTTCATCGGCAGCTTCAGGTTGAAAATGGTCTCACGGCACCAGCCGTTCACCAACCACTCAGCCATCAGCGCAGAGACTTTCGCCGGGCGCTCAACCATATCGCATACCATCCACGAAATGTTGCTGCGAGTCGGGCGATAACGGAAACCGTCTTCACGCAGCCAGGTCACCTGACCGGTGTCCATCAGGCTTTGCGCCATGGGGCCGTTATCAACAGACGAAACCCACATATTGCGTTTCACCAGCTGATAGGTCCAGCCACCCGGACACGCGCCGAGGTCAACGGCGTACATCCCGTTCCCCAAACGCTCTTCCCACTCATCGGCAGGAATAAAGATATGGAACGCCTCTTCAAGCTTCAGCGTTGAGCGGCTTGGTGCGTCAGACGGGAACTTCAGACGCGGGATACCCATATAGAACGGCGAATTATTGGTGCTATAGGAGTAACCGGTATAGCAGCAGCCCGGTGCAATAAAGAACACGTGCACCACCGGACGCTTAGTCGTTTCGTACGGGGCCAGCACCTTTGCTTCGCGTAGCGCCGAACGCAGCGGTACGGTGAGCTTACGACAGAATTTCAACAACTCTTTGCTTTCGTTGGTATCCGCCACTTCCACGCGCAGATCGCCGCCCTTCTCTACAACACCTTGCAGCATGCCGACGATTGGCGTCACGCGATCTTCTGCCGGTAAGTGTTTTAACAACTCACCGATGACAATCATCTGACGAGCAAACACCAATGAGCTAAACGGCAGTTCACGCGCCAGCTTATCGGCGTCACCTTCCTGATAGCATTCGAAAATGACATAGCCCGAGTCATCTTTTACGCGCGCAAAACCAAATATCTCGCGACGCCCGGCTTTATCGGTAATTTCCGCAGCACACTCTTTCTCAAACCCAGGGCGGCAATACAGCGCAACCTTATTCATGAACAACACCCTTACGCTTAAGTCGAATAGCACCAATTAACATCAAAACCCAACCGGCGAGGAAGCTTACGCCGCCCACCGGGGTGACAAACGCCCACAGGCGTAAATGGGAGAGCGCCAGGCAGTACAGGCTACCGCTGAACAGCACGGTACCCAGCGCCATAAATACGCTACTCCAGTAGAACCAAATACTAATGCGGCGCTGCATCGCCACCGCAAGACCAAAAATCGCTAACGTGTGAAATGCCTGATACTCCAGACCGGTCTGGATCCACCCCATCTCAACAACGCCCAACGATTTGCTCAGCACATGCGCACCAAACGCGCCCAGTGCAACAAAAATAAAGCCACTGATGGCGGCAAATATCAGCATAAAACGGCTGGTCATGGTATTACCCTAAATTCAATTATTGATCGTATCGAAAACGAAAAGTTTCTTGCTCATGCGCCGCTTTCGCCAGAATCCACTGACGAAAGGCCGCTATTTTACCCAGTTCTGCCTGACTGTCATGGCAAACCAGATAAAAAGCATTTTTACTGACGAGGACGTCGTTAAACGGGCATACCAGACGACCCGCCTCAATTTCAGATTGCGACATGACGTTATTCGCCAGCGCAACGCCCTGTCCATGGATGGCAGCCTGTAGCACCATAGCGCTATGGCTAAAAATAGGGCCTTGCTGCACATTGATGTGGTTGAGCCCGAGCTGGCGCGTGTATGTTTGCCAGTCGCGACGAGAAGCGTCATGCAGCAGCGTGTGTTTTGCCAAATCGGCGGGCGTTTTCAACGCCTTCTCACCTGTAAGCAGCAGCGGAGAACAGACGGGGAGCAAATACTCGGCGTACAGTTTTTCCACGCGCAGCCCCGGCCAGTTTCCACGACCATAAAAAATGGCCACGTCGACGTCATCCGCGAGCTTGTCTTCCTGACGGTCGACAGCCTGGATTCTGACATCAATTCCCGGATAAGCTGAGTTAAAGCTTGAGAGGCGAGGCACCAGCCACTGAATAGCGAAACTGGGCAATAAACTAACAGTCAGCGCCCCTTTCGCGCTACGTGCCTGTAGTTTACGCGTTGCTTCTGTTAATTGCGAAAAGATCTCTTTGATATCCTGAAAATAGCTCTGTCCCTCTTCCGTTAAAAGTAGGGAACGGTTACGCCGACGAAACAGCTTTAACCCCAGAAAATCCTCAAGAGACTTGATTTGGTGGCTTACTGCGGCCTGTGTCACAAAAAGCTCATCGGCCGCGCGAGTAAAGCTCAGATGACGTGCTGCAGCATCAAATACACGTAATGCATTAAGAGGTGGCAAACGCTTTGACATAGTCCCAGAACTCAATTGTTAATTGATTTTAACAAATAGGAAACAGTCGTTAACCTATTAGTTTTTTTTATCTGAGACATTATAATTTGTCCGTTGAGCTTCTACCAGCAAATACCTATCATGGCGGCACTTCCTGAGCCGGAACGAAAAGCTTTTTCGGAATGCGTGTTCTGATCTGCTTTTGGCTTACGGTTGTGATGTTGTGTTGTTGTGTTTGCAATTGGTCTGCAATTCAGATCATGGTAGCGAAGCTACCCTTTTTCACTTCCTGTACATTTACCCTGTCTGTCCATAGTGATTAATGTAGCACCGCCTTATTGCGGTGCTTTTTTTTGCCTGCGATATCGCTATTTATCCAGCGCAACCATCTCTTTCACATCACTATGGTTGATCTGCTGCTTCACGCCGTTGGCGTCTTTGTATGAAATCATACCGGTATCATTATCTGTCTGAGGTTTCCCCTCAGAGACAATGCTACGACCATCATTGGTATGCATCACATAGTTCGGGCTAGAACACGCGCTCAGGGCGAAAGTCAGCATACAGGCAGAAATAATTGCGGCAGTCTTTTTCATCTTCATACTCCTTTAAGCGATTTATACTATTGAACTCATGTTTCGTAACAGGCATAAACATTTGCCTAACACTATTTAGCATAAGACACTGGTCGGATTTCGCCAGAAAAAACAGAATATTCTGACGGTTAGCACAAACCTTGTATCCGCGCCTGATTTGCGCGACGATCTGCCTATCGATATGAGGAATTCCATGAACGCGTTCTCCCCCGCGCAGTTTCGCGCACAATTTCCCGCCCTGCACGATGCCGGGGTATACCTTGATAGCGCTGCCACGGCGTTAAAACCGCAGGCGGTTATCGAGGCGACGAATCATTTCTACTCGCTGAGCGCGGGTAACGTCCATCGCAGCCAGTTTGCCGAGGCACAACGCTTAACTGCCCGCTACGAGGCCGCCCGCGATCAGGTGGCGAATTTACTCAATGCACCAGATGGCAAAGATATCGTCTGGACGCGTGGCACCACCGAAGCGATTAATATTGTGGCGCAGTGCTACGCTCGCCCACGCCTGCAACCGGGCGATGAGATTATCGTCAGCGTCGCTGAGCATCACGCTAATCTGGTGCCGTGGCTGATGGTTGCTGAGCAAACTGGCGCGAAAGTCGTGCAGCTACCTTTAGGGGCCGATAATCTGCCGGACGTTGCGCAACTGACCACGCTGATTACCCCACGCAGCCGCATTCTGGCGCTGGGACAAATGTCCAACGTCACCGGCGGTTGTCCGGATCTGGCGCTCGCCATTACCCTTGCTCATCAGGCTGGGATGGTGGTGATGGTCGACGGCGCTCAAGGCGCGGTACATTTCCCGGCAGATGTTCAGGCGCTGGATATCGACTTTTATGCTTTCTCCGGCCACAAACTCTATGGGCCAACCGGCATTGGCGCGCTGTATGGAAAAAGTGAACTGCTGAATGCCATGACGCCCTGGTTGGGTGGCGGCAAGATGATTAGCGAAGTGACCTTTGAAGGTTTTACCACCCAGCCGGTACCGTACCGACTGGAAGCCGGGACGCCAAACGTGGCGGGGGTTATTGGCCTAAGTGCGGCCCTTGAATGGCTGAGCGGTGTGGATATTCAGCAAGCTGAATCCTGGAGCCGTGGGTTGGCAACGCTTGCGGAAGACGAGTTGGCGAAACGCCCGGGCTTTCGTTCATTCCGCTGTCAGGACTCCAGCCTGCTAGCCTTTGATTTTGCAGGCGTACACCACAGCGATATGGTGACGCTGCTGGCGGAGTCCGGCATCGCCCTACGCGCCGGTCAACATTGCGCCCAGCCGCTATTGGCAGCGCTCGGCGTCAGCGGTACGCTGCGCGCCTCGTTTGCGCCTTATAATACGCAAGACGATGTTCACGCGCTGGTCAGCGCCGTCGACCGTGCACTCGAACTCCTGGTGGATTGATGACAACTTCTTTACTCGCTGGACACCCGTTCGGCACCACCGTAACGCCTGAAACGTTGCGGCAGCAGTTTAGCGCCCTTTCGCAGTGGGAAGACAAATACCGTCAGCTGATTTTGTTGGGTAAGCAGCTTCCCCCGCTTTCCGACGACCTGAAAGCCCAGGCACAAGAGATTCCCGGCTGCGAAAACCGCGTCTGGTTGGGCTATACGCTGCAAACAAACGGCACATTGCACTTCTTTGGCGATAGCGAGGGGAGAATTGTCCGCGGGCTGCTGGCAGTACTGTTGACCGCCGTGGAAGGCAAAAGACCCGCGGATATTGTCGAAAACGATCCGCTGGGCCTGTTTGATGATCTGGGGCTAAGCGGCCAGCTTAGCGCCTCACGCACTCAGGGTCTGACGGCCCTTTGCGAGGCAATGGTTAACGCTGCGCGTCAGACGCTAGCCTGACGCGCCTCTTTCGCGAGCATCTTTTTCAACGCATGCGATACCGCCACAAAACCAAAGGTGGCGGTGACCATAGTGGCTGCGCCAAAACCGGATGCACAGTCCATGCGCTTTGGCCCTTCCGCAGTGCTTTTCATCGCGCAGACGGAACCGTCCGACTGCGGATAGACCAGCGCTTCGGTAGAAAAGACGCAGTCTACGCCCAGCTTGCCTTTGCTGTTCTTCACCACGCCAAATTCACTTTTCAGCCGCTCGCGTAACTTGGCTGCCAGCGGATCCTGAATGGTTTTCGCTAAATCACTCACCTGAATCTGCGTCGGGTCAATTTGCCCACCTGCGCCTCCGGTAGTCACAAGCGGCACCTTATAGCGGCGGCAGTAGGCAATCAGCGCTGCTTTTGGGCGCACGCTGTCGATGGCATCAACCACATAGCTGTAGCCCACGCCCATATAATCAGCCACGTTTTCCGGAGTGACGAAATCGTCCACCACGGTAACCTGGCACTCAGGGTTAATCTGTCGAATACGCTCCGCCATCACCTCGGCTTTTGCCAGCCCGACGTTGCCGCCCAGCGCATGGATCTGTCGGTTAGTGTTGGTGACACACACATCATCCATATCAATCAACGTAATCGCGCCGATGCCGGTACGCGCCAGCGCTTCCGCCGCCCAGCTACCCACACCGCCAATGCCCACCACGCAAACGTGCGCGTCGGCGAAAACTTGCAAGGCTTTTTCACCGTATAAACGTGCCGTGCCGCCAAAACGCTGACGCCAGGCGTCACTGATAACAGACATAACACCTCAAAATTTAAACATGATTTTATCGAGCTCAAAACCCCGGCGTCGCTACGCTCGGCCGGGCTACGCGACGCTGGGGAAACACCGCACTTAACCGCTAAATACATTACCCGCGTTGCCTGCTGACTTCAGCACCCACACGCGTCCGTAGTGATTATACCAACCTGCGCGATGCCCGGCATCTGCACCGATCCCCTGGTAGATATCAAAGTGCTGGCCCTTAATCGCCCCACCCACATCCAGCGCCACCATTAAGCGCAGTTCGTACTGGCCGTTAAATTTACCGTCATTATCCAGCTGCGGCACCTCCGCCAGTAGCGTCGTCCCCGGCGGGATTACGCTGCGGTCAGACGCGACCGATGCACGGCCAATCAGCGGCACGGCGCTAGCTCCTTTCACCGGAGCGAAAGACTGCGGTTTGAAGAACACAAACGACGGGTTTTGCTCCAGCAATTCCTGAACTTGCGCTTCGCTGTGCGTCTCACCCCAGTGACGGATAGCCTGCATCGACATATCCTCGCGTTTCACTTCACCGCGATCGATAAGCACTTTACCGATGCTTTTATATGACCAACCGTTTTTACCCGCATAGCTAAAGAAGTTCAGCGGCGAGCCATCGCCAAAATCAATATATCCGCTGCCCTGAACGTCCATGATGAAGTTATCCATCAGCGAGTTGCTGTAGGCAAGAATATAGTTGTCGCTTAACTGTCCAGCATAAATCCCGGCACGAGACGGTAGCTTACCGCGCTTCGGCGGCATGCGATAAAGCGGATACTGGAACTCGCCCTGGCGTGTATGACGCGCCTGCACCACCGGCGTGTAGTAGCCGGTAAACTGTACGTTGCCGTAGTTATCGGTGCCTTCCATCTGCCAGGCATCAAGGCCGTACTGACGCATGGTGCGGGTATCACCACCGGCGAGCAGCCACTGCTGCACCGCGCTATAAATATTGCTCTGGTTGCCATACAGGCGCGGAGAGGCGTTACGAATCTGATTGACCTGCTCTGCAAAGTCGCCCGCATTTATTGGCGCGCCGACGGCATCAGGTTGATTGACCAGTGAGAAAGGCTGGGTGAATTTCCCGTCTTTATACTGCTGACCGCGATCGGTCGGTTTTGACGAACAGGCCGCCAGCATCGCCAGCATTGCCCCTGTTACTGCATATTTTGCCCAACGTCCTTTCATGGTGTCTTCTATTTTCCGCATAATCGAAAGTGCCCGATGAAGATAACAAACCGCCAGGGGTATTGAAATGCGTGAACGCTTGCTTGCAATAATTCTGCACAAAAAAAGCGCAATTCATGCCAAATCCGGACAACCTGTAAAAAAATGAGTGATTTATCTCAAAAATGGGTTGCAACAAATGTTCAGCAGAGTATAGTGCGCTTCCACGGACGCGGGGTGGAGCAGCCTGGTAGCTCGTCGGGCTCATAACCCGAAGGTCGTCAGTTCAAATCTGGCCCCCGCAACCAATTAAGCAGTAAAGAAGTAAACATTACTCGACGGAAGAGTAGTGCTCGGACGCGGGGTGGAGCAGCCTGGTAGCTCGTCGGGCTCATAACCCGAAGGTCGTCAGTTCAAATCTGGCCCCCGCAACCAACTAAGCAGTAAAAGAAGCAAGCATTACTCGATGGAAGAGTAATGACGGACGCGGGGTGGAGCAGCCTGGTAGCTCGTCGGGCTCATAACCCGAAGGTCGTCAGTTCAAATCTGGCCCCCGCAACCAACTAAGCAGTAAAAGAAGCAAGCATTACTCGATGTAAGAGTAGTGACGGACGCGGGGTGGAGCAGCCCGGTAGCTCGTCGGGCTCATAACCCGAAGGTCGTCAGTTCAAATCTGGCCCCCGCAACCAACTAAAATGACACCCACAAGGGTGTTTTTTTTTGCCTGTAATTTACCCTATCAAACCTCGGCGCCACCCCGAAGAATGGCGCACCGCCTGCCGTCACGGCTCCTGATGTTCCCGCATAATCGTATAAATCTTTTCAATATCAATATGCTGACGCATAGATTCCGCCAAAATATCAAATTGTTGCGCCTTGTAGCGGGCGTAATGAAAGTCACTGTCCAGCGCCGCCAGTCCTTTACGTTCACGCAGTCCGTTCACCAGCGCACGGGTAAACGCATCGCTATCAAACAGGCCGTGAAGATAGGTACCGAATACCTGGCCATCATCACTCACCGCACCGTCCACGCTGTACTGACCATTTTTACAAAGCTGCATCAAAGACTGAGCGCCATCCAGTCGTGTGGTCTCCCCCATATGAATTTCATAGCCACGCAGTGCCATCCCGGACACCGCCGCCAGCCAGCCCGGTAACGCGCCATCGAGCGTTGCCGTCGCCTGCGTGGTAGTTTTATGCGGCGCGAAGCGGGTAACCGTATTGAGTAGCCCTAAACCAGGCAGCGTTCCCAGCCCCGATTCCACCTCATCAATCAGCGTATCGCCCAGCATTTGATAGCCGCCGCAAATCCCGAGTACCGGTACCCCCTGACGCTGCGCCTGCAAAATGCCATGCGCCAGCGCGCTTTCCTGAAGCCACATCAGATCGCCGAGCGTATTTTTACTTCCCGGCAGGATAATCAGATCGGCACCGGCTAAATCATCCGCATGGCGCACGTAACGCACGCGAACATCCGGCTGTGCCGCCAGCGCGTTGAAGTCGGTGAAGTTAGAGATATGGGGCAACTGCACCACCGCCACATCAATCTCACGCTGCTGAATATGACGGTATTTGCCCTTTTGCAGCGCCACGCCGTCCTCATCTTCAAGATCAACCTCAAGCCACGGCATCACGCCCAGCACGGGCACATTGGTGAGCGCTTCAACCTGCTCAATACCGGAATACAGCAGCGCCACGTCACCGCGAAATTTATTGATAATGACGCCCTTCACGCGTGTGCGTTCATGGTCTTGCAGCAGCGCCAGCGTACCGTAAATGGAGGCAAACACGCCGCCACGGTCGATATCGGCGACCAGAATCACCGGGCACTGCGCCATCTCCGCCATCCCCATATTGACAATATCCCGGTCGCGGAGGTTGATTTCCGCCGGGCTGCCCGCCCCTTCCAGCACCAGAACGTCGTACTCCTGCGCCAGGCTTTGATACACCGAGATGATTTGTTCACGCAGCTTTGGCTTGTAGTTGTGATAGCTGACGGCGTCCATGTTGCTGGCCACCTCACCCATCAGCACAATCTGCGCTTTGCGGTCGCTGGTCGGTTTAAGAAGGATCGGGTTCATCCGCACGTCCGGCGCAATACCGGCGGCTTCGGCCTGGAATATCTGTGCGCGGCCCATCTCTTTGCCGTCCGGCGTGATGCCGGAATTGAGCGCCATATTCTGCGATTTAAACGGCGCGGTTCGTAGGCCATCTTGATAGAAAATCCGGCACAGCCCCGCCACCAGCATACTTTTGCCGACGTCGGATGCGGTGCCTTGCAACATAATGGCCTGAGTCATTGGGTTCCTTTTTCACGCATACGGCGGAAAAACTCCGCCTCGGTTTTACACAGCGGCAGCCCAAGCTCCGCGTGCAGCTTGACCAACCACGGCTGGCTTAAGCCCGCCTGTTCAATCAGTTCGCGTTGGGCAAACACCTCACCCGGTTCGCCCGCCGCCAGCACTTCGCCCCGGCGCAGTACGTACACCGCGTCGCTGACTTCATAAATCAAATCGATATCGTGGCTGGAAATGACCACATGATTGCCCTGCGCGACGATACGCTTGATGATATCAATCATCTGCGCCCGGCCGGAAGGATCCAGCCCGGCGGTGGGTTCATCGAGCAGTAAATAGCGCGCTTGCAGTACCAGCGCCCCAGCAATGGCCACACGTTTTTTCTGTCCGTGGCTCAGGCACTGAATCGGCTGCTGGCGAAAATGCTGGGCATCGACCAGCGTTAGCGCCTCATCAACGCGGCGGGCAATATCCTCTTCTGCCACGCCTAAATTACGCAGGCTAAAGGCAATATCACTGTCGATATCGGTATAGAAGATTTGCTGATCCGGATCCTGAAAGACCGTCGCGACCTGCTGGCGCAGCGCCAATAGCCCGCGTTTACTGTAATCCAGGGCTTTCCCTTGCCATAATACCGCGCCCTGCTGGGGTCGCAACAGCCCGCTCAAGTTCATAAACAGCGTCGATTTTCCGCAGCCGTTCGCCCCCACCAGCCCGGTCACGGCCTGGCGAGAAAAATCCAGCGTCAGTCCTTTCAGCGTGGGTTCATCCTGGTAGCGAAACCAGAGATCGTTGGTGGCGAGCATGACAGTCCTTAAAGGTGAAAATCACCCTGATACAATTTGATATCCAGCGTCGTGCTCATTTGCTGATAACGAATGAGCACGCGGGTAAACAGCAGGCCGACCAGCATCGACAGTGAGCGGTAGCCCAGGTGCACATTGCGATAGCCAAAGCGCAGCGTTTGCGCCCGATGAATCGCCATCGCCTCATCCAGCAGGATAAAGATAAAGCGCCAGGTCAGCAGAATTTGCTCGGTGAGCAGGCGCGGCACGCGCGCCCGTTTGAGCAGGATAATCAGTTGGGGAAACGGTAAATTCAGCACCAGCCAGAAGGTGGCCGACAGCGCCGCCAGGCTGCGCCAGAACGTGTCATTAGCGGTAGCCAAGCCAACGGAGGTGATGCCGAGTCGAAAAGATCCGATAGGCACACTGACCAGCAGCGCGTGCGGGTCGCGGCTGACGCTAAACACAATGGTCACCACCCCCACCAGCAGAAAGCCCAGCGGCAGCGCCATCCAGCGGCACCAGCGCCACAGCGAAATGCGTAGCAACCAGCAGGTCAGCGCCGCCGTGAAGCACATCAGTGCTGCCTGCCCCAGCGGTGGCAAGCTGAACGCCAGAATCATCAACAGCAGCCAGAACAGAAATTTCCGCTCCGGCGGCAGGTGAAACCAACGGCTTTGATAACTGAGTCTATCAAGACCGGTCATCATTGCGCTGACGGCCTTTGTAGTAGCCCAGAATATAGAAAATCACCGCCGCCCCCAGCGAACCTTGCAGGGTAAACAGCAGGCTTTCAATTTCGCCACTCGCCGGTTCATACAGCGGCTGGAACCACGGCTCATAGTGCGGGGCAACCGCCTGGATCTGGCTTTCCGCTTCGCCGTCAGAGCCACCGTATTCACCGCCGTGATTGATAAAGAACGGCAGGATCACCAGCGCTATCACCATCGCCAGCAGGATCAATGTCTTTTTCATTTTAGTGTCCTTGTGCAGGGATCAACTGACGCTTGGTCAACTGGTCGTAGATCATCACCGTCAGTAACCCTTCGGCAATGGCGATCGGGATCTGGGTCAGGCAGAAGATCCCCATAAACTTCAGGCTTGAACCGGCGATCCCCGCCTGCGGATCCGGGAATGCCACACCCAACTGGAGTGAAGTAACAAAGTAGGTGGCTAAATCCGCCAGCATCGCGCAGAGAAAGACCGAGACATCACGGCGAAAACCGGCTTTACAGGCCATTTTCCATACCAAATAGCCGACGATTGGCCCAATTACCGCCATCGACATGCCGTTTGCGCCAAGCGTCGTCAACCCACCGTGCGCCAGCAGCAGCGCCTGGAACAGCAGCACGATAGCCCCGAGAATCGCCACCACGCCCGGCCCGAACAAGATCACCGCCAGCCCAACGCCCGTGGGATGCGAACAACTCCCGGTCACAGACGGAATCTTCAGCGCCGAGAGAACAAAAATAAATGCCCCGCACAGCGCCAGCAGTACCTTCTGATTATTATCTTCCTGCACGATACGGCGCAGGCGAACCAGTCCGTACCACAGGCACGGCAGGAACAGCAGCCACCACGCCAGCGCCCACAGCGGCGGCAGAAAACCTTCCATAATATGCATAGCAAACGCCTGCTCTGGCACCACCAGCAGCAATAGCGCCGCCGCGAAGCCGCTTAACGACAGCTTTTTCAGCTGTTGTTCTAATGTCATTTTTTCAGCTCCCACTGTTTGTTGACCAGAATGGTCGAGAAATAAGGCAGCGGCTGGTCATCGGCGACCTCCGCCAGATTGCGCCAGCACTGTTCGCCGGGCAGCGTGGCTTCGGCCATCATCAGTGCGCAGTCCAGCAGGCCAGCTTTCGCCAGCAATGCTTTGATACGCGGGAAGCGACCGTAGACCTTCATCAGTACCAGACTGTCATGCTGCGCCAGCGCGTGTTCAATCTCCGATTCCGGCGCGGTGCAGGCGACAACCGCCAGCGACTGTTGCTCCATCGCCAACGGCGTTTGTGCGCGCGCGGCAATGGCGGCGAACGAGGTCACACCGGGAACAATTTCCAGCCACTCCGGGCTGCCGATGCGCTTGAGCAAAAAGACCCAGGTGCTGAACAGCATCGCGTCCCCGAGAGTAATAAAACCGACCTGTTTTCCGGCTTCAACTTCACGCACTAGCGCACCAGAAACGTCGTCCCACACCGCCTCTTTTTCGGCACTGTCAGCGCTCATCGGGAAATGGCAGCAGCGCACTTCGGTGTGCTCTCCTAAATATTCCCGCACGATGGAGAGCGCGAGGCTGTCGCCGCCTTTACGTCCCGCAGGCGCGTAGAGAATATCGAGCGAGCCGAGAATGCGCGCGGCACGAACGGTGATAAGATCCGCCGCACCGGGGCCGGTGCTCAGGGCGTACAGTTTTCCGCTCATGCGACCTCCAGCGATTGTTGCAGGTGTTCAACAAACATCGCCCGCACCGCCGGATTCTCACCCAGCCCGTTGAGCCACGGTGTCGCCGGAATACCCGCCGCGTTAAACAGCGTTTTCCACGAATCTTCTTCGTCCGAGGCCATGTCGTTAATCGCGTGGTCGCCCGCCACCAGCATCAGCGGCATCAGGTGAACACCGCGTACCCCTTCCTGACTGAGACTATCAATCAGCACGCCGACTTCGGGATAGCTTTCTACTGCGCCAACCCGCGCCGGGAAGCGCTGGACGCTCATCATATGGTCGAGACAAGCATAGGCGGCAAAGGCGTGGTGACTGGCACCGTGGCCCATAAATACTACCTTCTCATCGGCATTTAGCGCGGGCATCTGCTGCTCCAGCGCCTGCATCAAGCGCACATAATCGTGATGACCACTCAACAGCGGCGTGCCGATGGTCAGTCGGGTAAACAGCGGACGCAGGCTCTGGGCTTCATGTTCAATCTTCTCGAACTCATCGCCGTTGATAATATGCAGCGACTGAATCGCCACATCCTGATACCCCTGCTCGGCCAGCTTTTTCAGCGCTTCCAGCGGGGTGTCAATCTCAAGGCCGTCACGCGACTTAAGCTTGCGAATAATCATCCCGGAAGTAAACGCGCGAAACAGGTCGCGATCCGGGCAACTTGCCGCCAGTTCGCGCTCACAGGCAACAATGTTCTTCTCACAGGTCTCGGGGTAGCTGGTGCCGAAGCTCACCACTAACAGGGCTTTTTTCATCATGGTTTCCTTAGGCCGTAGCCTGCCAGCGCGCTAAACGCTCGGCAAAGACGGCCTGACTTTCCAGTCGTTCATCGCCGGTCACCAGTGGTGCCGGGCGGGTAATCACGATGCAGGGAATTCCCGCATCCAGGCAGGGCTGAACCTTTTCCTGATAGCCACCTTCCGCGCCAGAGGCTTTGGTGACCATCACATCGGCGCGGCAGTGGCGGTAGAAAGCCGCGTTAAACTCGGCGCTAAACGGCGCGCAAATGGCAAAGATTTCACCCACGCCAAAACCTAAATCGGCGCACTGCTGCACCACCTCCGGCACCGGTAACACACGGGCAAGCAGGGTTTTCTCCGGCAACGCTTCGCGCCACAGCGCCAGGTCTTTACTGCCGGTGGTCAATAGCACCCGCTCGCCCATGTTTTTTAAAAGCGCACAGGCCTCAGCAATACTGGTGACGTAGTAAAGCTGCGGGTGCGTCAATGAACTCAGCTGTTCCGGGCGCTCGTAGCGGCTTAACAGCACGCCGGTCTGTTCGCAAGCGGCGAGCGCATTACGGCTGACCACTTCGGCATACGGGTGCGAGGCATCAATCACCCAGCGGGTTTTATGCTCACGCAGCCAGGCAATCATCTGCGCCAGATCCAGCCGTCCGCAGCGCACTTTGCCCTGAATATCGCCCGCCAGCGCCTCGCCCGTTGGTGTCGCCACCGACACGGTGTAGCGTACATGGGCAGCGTCCAGTTGCTGGCAAATCGCCCGCGCATCGCTGGTTCCGCCCATCACCAGCACGTCGCCGTAACTCACAGCACATAGCCTCTTGGCGTAATCATCAGGCCGTCCTGCACGTAGGTGGTTTTATTGCCGACGATCACCAGACTGGTCATGTCGACCGGCGCAAAGTCCATCTCGCCCAACGTGGTCAGCCATTTCTCTTCTTTTTTACGCCCGGCTGATTTCACCACGCCCACCGGCGTATTAGCGTTTTTGCTGGCCGCCAACAGTTCAAATGCGCGCGCCAGATGACCTTCACGGCCACGGCTGCGCGGGTTGTAGAAACAGATAACAAAGTCGGCTTCTCCGGCGGCGATGATGCGTTTTTCAATCACCGGCCACGGGGTGAGCAGATCGCTTAAGCTGATATGGCAGAAGTCGTGCATCAGCGGTGCACCCAGCAACGCGGCGGCGGCAATACTCGCGGTCATGCCGGGGATCAGGCGAACTTCCACGTCCAGCTTCTGCTTGCTCACCAGTTCCAGTACCAGTCCGGCCATGCCATAAATACCGGCATCTCCGCTGCTGATCAGCGCCACGTTGTGTCCGGCCTGCGCCAGCTCAATTGCCGCCTGACAGCGTTCAATCTCTTTGCACATTCCGGTTTTGATCACCTGCTTGTCGGCGGTAAATGCCTTCACCAGATGCGTATAGGTTTTGTAGCCGACGACAATTTCCGCCGCCTGCAAGGCTTCCACGGCTTCCATGGTCATCATGGCCTGCGAGCCAGGGCCGATTCCAATTACGCTTAACATCAGTGTGTAACTCCCAAAGTAATAGTGACGCCCTGTTCTCGCAGGGTCTCGCCAATAAGATTCCCGTCGCTCATAAGCCAGGCCGCCGGGCCGGAAACGCTGCCAACGCCCACCGTTTGTTTCACAAACAGCGAGGAGGGAAAGCGGTGTTCGTGCTCGCACAGGGCGGCTACGCTAAAAATTTCAAACGGCACATCGGCATCGCTCGCTAACTGAATAAGCCCCAGTTCGTCTTTTTTGACGACGATGCTGCCGATGGCCTTCAGCGCCAGCGGGTCTAGCTTCTGAGTCGCCAACTGGCGCAGCAACAGCTCAGCAATCAATGCGCACGGCGTGCTGCGACGACAGCCAATGCCTGCCACAATGCGTCGCGGCACCAGTTTCCAGTGCGGCAACGGCAGTTCCGGCAGGATGTCACGCAAGGTGATGCACACCAGCGCGTCCAGCTCAGGCAGATGATTGAGACTGGTGACGGTGATAAAACCGCGCCGGTCGCAGCGGCTCACCTCGGCGGTCAGCGAGTCATCCCACCACAGCCCCACTCGCTGCTGGCTGACCAGCATCTGGTTGACGGTTTTGACCGCCGCACGAAAGCCGCGCATCCGTGCATTCAGCTGGCAGGCCAGCGTATCCAGCGCCGCCACTTCGTTTACGTCGGTGGCGGTGGTGATCACCGGGTCAACGCCGAGAATGCCCGCTAGATGGCACGCCAGCGCATTCGCGCCACCGATATGCCCGGAGAGCAGGCTGATCACGTGCTGACCGCGTTCATCAATGACCACCACCGCCGGGTCGTGAAATTTGTCGACCAGCAACGGCGCGAGCACGCGCACGGCAATGCCGGTCGCCCCGATAAAAATCAGCGACGAATAGCGGCTAAACGCCTGCTGGACGCTGTGCGCAAAGCTGACATCGAACGCGGAAAATCCCTCTTCAACCAGGGCCTCGCGGGTTAGACAGGTCATTGGCTGCGCTGCACTTAACCGTTTCGCTAACGCCACACCGCCGGGCGTCAGGCAGAACAGCGCAATGCCGTCAGGCTTTACGGTATTCATGACTAAAATCCGCCGCGTACAGACGCGAGTAGTGATATTCATCGCCAAGGAAATTGCCGACCAGGATCAACGCCGTTTTGCGAATCCCCGCGTCACGCACTTTGTCGCCAATATCTGCCAGCGTGCCGCGTACGGTCTGGCTCTCCGGCCAGGTGGCTTTGTAGACCACCGCCACCGGCGTACTCGTCGGGTAGCCGCCGTCAATCAACCGTTCGGCCACCTTGTGAATCCGCTGCACCGAGAGGTAAATCGCCATTGAGGTTTGATGCTGGGCAAACGATTCCAGTTGCTCGCGCTCGGGCACCGGGGTGCGCCCTTCCAGACGGGTGATAATCAGGCTCTGCGACACTTCCGGGACGGTGTACTCAACGCCCAGTTCCGCCGCCGCACCAAGAAACGCGCTGACGCCCGGTACCACCTGCCAGGCGATACCGCGCCGCGTCAACTCTTCGCCCTGCTCACGCACCGAGCCGTACAGCGACACGTCGCCGGTTTGCAGGCGTACCACCGTTTTCCCGGCTTTCACGCCCGCTTCCATTAACTCGAGAATTTGTTCCAGATGCAGCTCGGCGCTGTCATGGCATTCGGCGTCTGACGGGCAGTAGTCCAGCAGTTCGGTGTTGATAAGCGATCCGGCGTAGATAACCACCTGGGCTTGTTGCAACAGGCGGTAGCCTTTCAGGGTGATCAGCTCCCGGTCTCCGGGGCCTGCGCCAACGAACCAGACACAGCGGGGATCAAAGAGTGTGGACATGGGCGTCTTCCTTCTGACAGGCAATCACAAAAACGGGGTTATGCGGTTTGAAATAGTGCCCACTGCCAAGCGGGGTGAGCGCCGCGATATTCAGCTGCTGGCAGTCCAGCGCCGTGACGCCTGAGTGACGTAGATGGTCGAGCGCCGCGTGCAAATTTTCCTGCAGGATAAAAGTCATCACCAGCCGCCCACCGGGGCGCAGATGCTGTAACGACCAGTCAATCAACGCGCAAAGGTGACCACCGCTGCCGCCGATAAAGATGGCATCAGCCTGCTCTACCCTCACATCAGGCGCTTCACCGGCCATCACCGAAATATTGCCGCAGGCAAACCGCTGACAATTCTCTTCCAGCAAGCGCAGCGCCGCCGGGTTGCGTTCAATCGCCGTCACTGCAAGCGTGGGGTTTTGCAATGCCGCTTCAATCGACACACTGCCGGTTCCCGCACCGATATCAATCAGGTGGCTGGCCCAATGCAATTCCAGCTTTGACAGCGCCAACGCCCGCACTGCTTCTTTGGTCATCGGCACTTTTTCGCCGCGCAAAAACAGCTCATCTTTCATCGAGGATCACCACCGTGTTCATCTCATAGTCGTTAGCCACCGCGCTAACCGGTAGCCAGTGGATCCGTTCATTGTCCTGCGCCAGATTTTCGCCAATCACCATCCAGCGATATCCTTTGCCACGCGCCACCAGCTCGGCAGCAATCTGTTTTGGGCCGCAGCGTTTATCGGTGACCATCGCTACTTTCAAATGGCTGGCGAGCGCATCAAAATTCACCTCGCGCCCGTGGCTGCTGGTGAGCCACATCTCATTCATATCGATACCCGCCCGCGCGCACAGATACTGCACGGCGCTGACACCGGGGATCACCTGCACGTTATCGCGGCCAAAATGGGCAATCAGCCGTGTGCCAATGCCGTAAAACAGCGGGTCGCCGGAAGCCAGCACCACCACGTTTTGTGCCGAGCGTTCAGTAATCCATTGCAAAATCTGGTCAATATTGGCCCCCAGCGGGCAGCATTCACCGCAAAAATCCGCGAACTGCGCCAGATGCCGCACCGCGCCGACCAGCACATCGGCACTTAGCACGGCCTGTGTGGCCTGCGGCGTCATCAGTTGCACACCTGCGGGGCCCATACCCACCACCGTCAGCATTTCATCGCCTCGATAATCTCGCTCACCGGACGATTGCTGCCGAGGATCTGGTTATCAAACGAGAACATGATGGCGTCGCATTCTGGCGGCATTTTGGTAAAGCGCAGGCGCTGCATGACGCGCTGGCAGATTCGTTCGGCAAGATGGTTGTAGATACGCTGAAAACCGAACGCATCAATATGTTCCATCGCCGCTTCGGTGGTATCGCAATCGCTAACCAGCGTCAGGAGCTCCAGCGGCGCGCCGAGCAGCGCCAGATGGGCGACCAGCGTTTCCATCCGCGCGTCGGCAATATGGCTGTGGGTATGGAAAATGCCGGCGGCGATTTTAATCAGCTTACCGGGATGGCCTATCAGCACTATCTGGCGAAAGCCCAGGCGCACGGCCTCTTCAATCATGTAGCCGACGAAGTTGCTCATGGTGACCACCACCTGTGAATCGATCCCCATCTGCTCACGTACGAAACGTTCGCCATGGTTACCCGGCACCAGCACCACCCGCTCCAGCCCCGCCGCATGCTTCATCTCAAGCTCCAGCGCCAGCGAGCGTTTCCAGCTCTCTTCCGACATGGGGGTGACGATGCCGGTGGTGCCGATAATCGAGATACCGCCCAGAATGCCCAGCCGCGAGTTATAGGTCTTTTGCGCCCGCTCCTCGCCTTCCGGGGCGAAGATTTCGACCTCCGCGCCGCGCGCAGGGCCAATCGCTTCACGCACGGCGGTTTCGATGGTGTGACGCGGGGTGCGGTTTATCGCCGAACTGCCGATCGGCAACCCGATGCCTTTGCGGGTCACAGTGCCAACGCCCTCGCCGCCGCGCAGGGTAATATCACCGCTGTCGTTCAGCGTGACGCGGGCGAAAATCAGCATCCCATGAGTGGCGTCGATATCGTCGCCGCCGTCTTTGCGAATGGCGGCAATTCCCTGCTGGCCTTCGACGTGTGGCGATTCAACGTTCAAATTCAGCGTCACGCCGGAAGGGGTGACAATCGACACCTGATGAATCAGGTGCTGGCGCATCACCATCAGCGCGGCAACTTTGGCCGCCGCCGTAGCGCAGGAACCGGTGGTGTAGCCTTTGCGCAGCGCTTTGCCGTTATGCCACACCGGGGCATCAAAGGCGGGCTCATTCATTGTGCGGCCTGCAAATGGTAGAGAATGGCGTTGACGATGGCGGCGGCCACGTTGCTGCCGCCCTTACGCCCGAGCGCCGCAATGCCCGGCAGACCGCTTTTGCTCAGGGCGTCTTTCGATTCCGCCGCGCCGACAAAACCGACCGGAACGCCAACCACACCGCCCACTTCCACCCCTTTATGCTCCAGCAGACGGAACAGTGCGGTCGGCGCATTGCCGAAAACAAAGACCTTATCTCCAGCTTCTTGCACTGCAATATCTACCGCCGCCATCGAGCGGGTCATACCCTGCGCTTTGGCTTCGCGCACCACGCGCGGGTCGCTGATGTAGCAACGACACTCGCCGCCGAAGGTCGCCAGCAGATTTTTATTGATGCCGGACAGCGCCATGGTGGTGTCGGTGTAAAGCGTACACGGGCGGCTTAGCGCCTCGGTCAGACGGGCCAATGCATCCGGCGCGAACCACAAAATATCCAGCCATTCAAAATCGGCGGTGGTATGGATAACCCGTTTGATAATGGCCTCGTGCAGCGGGCTGTCGAAGCGATATTCCGGGCGGGTTTCGGCAATAATGTCGCTAATGATCTCAAAGCTTTTACGCTCGATAGCCTGTGGTTGCTGGATATAGTTCATGCACTGCTCCTCAGGCGACGCCCATCAGCCAGACTCTCACTGCCATAAACAGCAGCAGAGCCAGCGTGGACGACACCCACATCAGTCGAATCGTTCGGGAAATATCATCAATGGCGATGGCGCGGTGGTCGTCACCGATCCACGGTTTTTCCACGCGCTCGCCAAAATAGGCGTTCGGGCCGCCCAGACGAATGCCCAGCGCCCCGGCGACCGCGGCTTCCGACCACGCGCAGTTTGGGCTGCTGTGGTTGCGGCGATCGCGCCAGCCAATGCGTAGCGCGCGTACCGCATCAAAGCGACAGAGAAAGGCGGCGGCGCTGATAAGTAGCCAGCTCAGGCGGGCGGGAATAAAGTTGGCGACATCGTCCAATCTGGCGCTGACCATGCCAATGGCGCGGTATTTTTCGTGCTTATAGCCGACCATGGAATCGAGGGTGTTGACCGCTTTGTAAGCCATCGCCAGCGGCGCGCCGCCGAGTAGCAGGAAGAACAGCGGCGCGATAATGCCGTCGACGGTGTTTTCCGCCACGGTTTCTACCACCGCGCGGTTAATCTGCTCTGGCTGAAGCTCGGAAGTGTCGCGACCGACAATCCACGACAGCTTGAGGCGGCTTTCAGCGAGGTTGCCGTCACGCAGCGGTCGCTCAACATCCTGTGCGGATCGCGCCAGACAGCGCCCGGCAAGGACGGTGAAAATCATCCACACCTCTACGCCCCAGCCCAGCCACGGATGAATTTTTGTGGCCAGCGTCAACACGCCCCACGTGACGCCATAGGTCAGCCCAACGACCACCAGCCACATCACTCCACCGCCAATACGTAGCGCACGATCGCTGCGGCAAATGCGTCGCACCCAGCGCTGTACGATGCTTATCAGGTTGCCTATCCAGCGCACCGGATGCGGCCAGTTTTGCGGGTCACCGATAACAAAATCGAGCACCCACGCCAGACACCAGGCAAGCAGCGTCATTGGGCACGCCTCGCCGCGGTAAACCAGTGGTTGAGCATCGCGGGACGTTGCGCGAAGTGGACGTGCAGGTAGCTGGCAAAGGTGTTGCCACACTGCCAGCCGCCGCTCCACTGCTGGAGCGTTGCACCATCACGAGTTTTGCGACAGGCCATCACCGCCGGAAGCCGAGGGGTAAAATCGGAGTAGTGAAATTCATGTCCGCGCAGCACCTCGCCGGGGGCGGCAAGCAACGTTTGCTGTTGGGCCTCGGCTTCGCAGTAGCCAAAGCGGGTCAGCCGTTTACCCATTTTACTGTCGCCAGGAAGGACATTGACCATCGCATGGATTTCGCCTTGCGCATCTTCCAGCGTGCTGCCGAGATACATCAGGCCGCCGCATTCCGCGTAGATCGCCACGCCGCGCCGGTGCGCTGCACGCAGTTGCGTCAGCATGGAGGTGTTGGCAGCCAACGCCCGGGCATGTAATTCCGGGTAGCCACCGCCCAGCCAGATCATCTGGCACGTCGGAAGCTCACGGTCATGCAGCGGGCTAAAGCGCACAATCTTCACTCCCGCGCGTTCCAGCAGCGCCAGGTTGTCCGGGTAGTAGAAGTTGAAGGCTTCATCATCGGCGAGCGCCAGCGTTAAGCCTTCACCGGCAAGCGGAGTCGTCGGCCATTCGCCCGCTGGTAACGCACTCAATTCACTCAGTGAAAGCAGCGCATCAATATCCAGCGTGCGCTCAAGCGTGGTGGCAAAATCCTGCCACGGTTGGGCGTTAACCGTTGATTCGCGGGCAGTAACCAGCCCAAGATGGCGCTCTGGCAGCGCTACGCCCTCAACGCGCGGGACATAACCCAGTACCGGAATGGTGCAGTAACGCTCGATGGCGCTTTTCAGCAACTGGAAGTGACTGTCGCTGTTGACGCGATTAACAATCACCCCGGCAATATTAAGGCTGGGGTCGAAGTGCTGAAAGCCCATCACCGTTGCCGCAATTGATGTCGATACCGCTTTGCCGTCGACCAGCAAAATCACCGGGCAACCCAGCTGTTTGGCCATCGCGGCGCTGCTGCAATAATTCGGGTCAGTGCCGTAACCGTCGTACAGGCCCATCACACCTTCAATGACGGCGATATCAGCCTGCTGCAAATGGTCACAAAATAGCGCGTTGAGAATAGGGGTGGGCAGCATAAAGCTGTCGAGATTGCGCGAAGGGACGCCGCACAGCGCAGTGTGCCAGCCGGTGTCGAGATAGTCAGGGCCAACCTTGTACGGCTGAACCCGCAGCCCGCGCTGCTGGAACAGTTTAAGCAAGCCCAGCGTCACCGTGGTTTTACCACAGCCGCTGCCGGTACCTGCAAGAACAAATGCGTGCTGTCTGGCTGCCATACCCTGCCCCTGTTGCCGGGGGGCGAGTATAGCCGTGCGCTTGCCCGGTCTGCCGACCGTGCAACGCAAAGCAACCCACTTCCCACCGAAGTTGTTGTTAATGGCCAACAGGCAGGTCTTCTGGCTTAGCGTCATCCTCGCCCGTCCTTCCCGATCTTGCGATCAGTGGTGTTTACGGGGTCGTCAGCATCACAGCAGCGGGGGCTGCGGGGGATTTATACACGCGTGTATTCACCCCCTTCCCTGGCACATAATGTGCCGAACCTGTTGGTTGCAGATTTATGCCGGCACAGCGCCCGCATAAAATAAAAGCAGGTTACTCTAGCGTGCTGAATAAAGGATTTCGTTGCGCTATGACAATACCGGTATATTTACGGTAGTTATATTTGGATGGGTTAAGCAAGGAATATCATGAGCGTGGCGCGCTGTCCCGGCTCCTGCGGGGAAATTATTCAGGGCTGGATTCTGGGCAGTGAAAAGCTCATCTCTTGCCCGATAGACTGGTACAGCACGGTTGAAGTGTGCGACGGAACGCCGCTGCCTGATGAGCGGCCGCTCACCCGCGCGACGGTCAACGCGCTACTGGCGCACTTTGGCTATGCGCTATCACGAAGCCAGGCGCTGCGCGTTGAGGTACATTCGACGATTCCGGTTGCCAAAGGAATGGCCAGCAGCACCGCCGATATTGCCGCCACCGCCATTGCCACAGCGCATCACCTTGGCCATTCATTGGATGAATCAATTCTCGCTACGCTGTGTGTGTCGCTGGAACCGACGGACAGCACCCTGTTCCGTCAACTCACCCTGTTTGACCACCATCATGCTCGTACCCAAATTGCCTGTGGCCCCTCGCCTGAATTTGACCTGCTGGTGCTCGAAAGCCCGGTTATTCTGCGCACCGCTGATTATCATCGGCTCCCACGTGAGGCGGCATTACACGCCAATGCTGATGTCCTGCAAGGGGCGTGGGAAAAGGTACAGACCGCCTGCGCCAGCAATAGCGCAAGCTTATTGGGAGAGGCGGCAACGCTTAGCGCCATCGCCAGCCAGGCGCTATTGCCCAAGCCGGGTTTTGCTGCATTGTTGTCGCTAGTTGAGTCTTGCGGGCTATACGGGCTAAACGTGGCGCACAGCGGCAGCGTGGTCGGGCTGATGCTTGACCGTCGCCATCACGATGTGGAATACCTGAAGTGGGCACTGGGACAGAAAAAGCTCACCGACCACTGGCCGAAGCAGCACCTGTTAAGCGCGGTGCCGGGCGGGGTTCAGCTCAGCACTTGACGGAGCGCCGTCAGCAGCTGTTCGTTCTCGGCGTTGCTGCGAATCGCCACGCGGAAGTAGCGCCCGTCCAGCCCCGGGTAGTTGGCGCAGCTGCGGATCAGAATATGCTGTTGCAGCAGCGCGTCCTGCAATTCAATCTCCGGCCGCTCACAGCGCAGAAACAGATAGTTGGCTTGTCCCGGGTAAACGGTTAAGCCGTCGATTTCGCCAAGCAGACGATAAAATCGCTGACCTTCCTGCGCCAGCCAGCGCCTCGTTGCCTGTTGGTAGGCCTCATCGTTTAGCGCAATCTCGCCTGCCAGCGCGGCAAAAGCATTGATTGACCACGGCATCTGATGCTGGCGTAAACGCGCAACCGCCTGCGCGTTACTGTTGAGCAAATAGCCCAATCGCAGGCCAGGGATGGCGTAGAACTTCGTGAGCGAGCGCAGTACCCAGATATGCGGGTTTTGCGCGAGTAACGGGATAAAGCCTGGCTCGCCGGGAATAAAGTCGATAAAGGCTTCATCTAACACAAGCGCAATATCCAGCGTCCGGCAGCGGTCGGCAATCGCCTCCAGTAGCGCCCGCTCAGGCAGCAGCCCGGTCGGGTTATTTGGCGTGCAGAGAAACAGACAGTCGAGTTCAGCGGTCAGTGCGCGCAGAATGCGGTCGGTCAGTTGCCAGCCGTCTTCTTCGCACAGGACGAAAGTTTCCACCTGGCAGTCGAGGGTGTCCAGCGCCCGGCGATACTCGGCAAAGCCCGGTGCAATAACCATTGCCCGACGCGGCTTCAAACCGTGAGCGAAGGTAAAAATAGATTCCGTTTCGCCGTTACCTGCCAGAATCCACGAAGCTGGAACCTCGTGGTGCGCAGCCAGCGCCTCGTGAAGCTGCGCGTAGTCGACATCGGGATAACGCTCGGCGCAGGAAAGCTGGCTGATAATGGCCTGCTTGATGCTCTCCGGCATGCCTAACGGATTGATATTAGCGCTGAAATCCAGCAGTTGATCGGGAGAAATGCCCAACAGCGCGGCCGCTTCGCGGGTATTGCCGCCGTGGACACTTTTTAGCTGCGACATAGCGGGTTACCCGCGCCTTGCCAGCGTCGCGCCATCGGCAAAGTAGGCTTTGATACCCGCCAGGATCGACTCGGCAACTTCCTGCTGGAAGGCCGCCGTTTTCAGCTTACGCTCCTCTTCAACGTTACTGATAAACGCCGTTTCGACGAGGATCGATGGAATATCTGGCGCTTTAAGCACCGCAAAGCCTGCCTGTTCAACCTGGTTTTTATGCAGATTGTTGACCTTGCCAAGCCTTTTCAGTACCGCCTTGCCGAACTTCAGGCTGTCGGTGATGGTCAGCGATTGCACCATATCAAACATGGTGTGGTCAACGTAGCGGTCGCCGCTTTTGCTCACGCCACCCACTAAGTCGGCGGCGTTCTGGGTCTGCGCGAGGTATTTGGCCGCCGTACTGGTGGCCCCTTTGGTCGACAGCGCAAACACCGACGAACCGCTCGGCTGGCGGCTGGTGAAGGCATCCGCATGGATGGAGACAAACAGGTCGGCGCGCTGCTTTTGCGCCTTCGCCACCCGCACTTTGAGTGGAATAAAGATATCTTCGTTGCGCGTCATGTAGGCTTTCATATTGCCTTCTTTTTCAATCAGCGCACGCAGGCGACGGGCAATTTGCAGCACCACATCTTTTTCCCGCGTTTTATGCAGCCCTACCGCGCCGGAGTCTTCACCGCCGTGGCCGGGATCAAGCATGATGACAATCGGCCGATCGCGCCCGGCTTTCCCCGGCTGCGGACCACTTTGGGCTGGCGGCACCTGCTTTTCGAGGCCGTCTTTATTGTATTCTTCCAGCAAGGCCAGCAACGGATCCTGCACGTCGTTGCTGTTGACCGGGTAGAGATCCATCACCAGACGCTCTTTGAAACCGGCAACCGGTGCCAGCGCAAAAAGCTGCGGTTTGACGTCTTGTTTAAGCTCAAACACCATACGCACGGTTTGCGGGTCAAACTGCCCTACGCGTGCCGATTTAATGTAGGGATCGTCGGCGCGGATCTGCGCCCCCATGCCTTTTAGCACCGAGTTCAGATTAACCCCTTCGAGGTCCACCACCATACGGTCAGGATTGCTCAGCGCAAACTGTCGGTACTTAATCACACGGTTAGACTCCACCGTGACGCGCGTGTAGCTGGACGCCGGCCAGATGCGTACGGCCACCACCTGACTAACGGCAGCGAAACCGACCTGACTCACGCTTAACAACCACATAGCGCCCGCCCCTTTTAACAGGCGACGACGACTTAACGACTGACTTCCCGACATGCTCTATCCCAGGCAAAAAAAGACAATTTGAATTTACGCATAATACGATTGACCGAAAACTGTAACCAATGGCGGATAAGCTGTCATCTATAAAAGGGTAAACATTCGTTGTATCAACACAATTGGCAGCAGGCTATTACGTTATTTAGGCAAATTCTGGCTTGCGTTTCCGCCCAAAACAGAATAAAAATACATTAATAACGAATAATCATGCATTGAGGGTTGTGCCGTGGTGAAGGAACGTAGAACCGAACTGGTAGAGGGGTTTCGTCATTCTGTCCCCTATATTAACGCCCACCGGGGGAAGACGTTTGTCATTATGCTCGGCGGTGAAGCCATTGAGCATGAAAACTTTTCCAGCATTGTCAGCGACATTGGCCTGCTCCACAGTCTAGGCATTCGCCTGGTACTGGTCTATGGCGCGCGCCCGCAAATCGACGCGAATCTGGCCGAGCACAACCATGAGCCAACCTACCATAAACATATTCGCGTAACGGATTCCAAAACGCTTGAACTGGTGAAACAGGCCGCCGGTCTGTTGCAGCTGGATATTACCGCGCGGCTGTCGATGAGCCTCAACAATACCCCGTTACAGGGCGCGCACATCAACGTGGTGAGCGGTAACTTTATTATCGCCCAGCCGCTGGGTGTGGATGACGGCATTGACTACTGCCACAGCGGACGTATTCGCCGCATTGATGAAGAAGCGATTCATCGTCAGCTCGACAACGACGCGATTGTGCTGATGGGGCCGGTCGCCGTTTCAGTGACCGGTGAGAGCTTTAATCTGACTTCCGAGGAAGTCGCTACCCAGTTGGCGATTAAGCTCAAAGCTGAAAAGATGATCGGCTTTTGTTCATCGCAAGGGGTGTACAACGAGGCGGGCGACATTGTCCCTGAGCTGTTCCCGAACGAAGCGCAGGCGCGTATTGAAGAACTGGAGCAGGAAGGGGATTATCTTTCCGGCACCGCACGGTTCCTGCGCGGCGCGGTGAAAGCCTGCCGTAGCGGCGTGCGCCGCAGCCACTTGATTAGCTATCAGGAGGACGGCGCGCTGTTGCAAGAACTGTTCTCCCGCGACGGTATTGGTACGCAGATTGTGATGGAGAGCGCCGAGCAAATTCGCCGCGCCACCATTAACGATATCGGCGGGATTCTGGATCTGATTGCGCCGCTGGAGCAACAGGGGATTCTGGTGCGCCGCTCTCGCGAACAACTGGAAATGGAGATCGACAAGTTCACCATTATTCAGCGCGATAACACCACCATCGCCTGCGCTGCGCTGTATCCGTTCCCGGAAGAGAAGATTGGTGAGATGGCCTGCGTGGCAGTGCATCCGGATTACCGGAGCTCATCGCGCGGGGAAGTCTTGCTAGAGCGTATTGCGACGCAAGCGAAACAGATGGGGTTGAATCATCTGTTTGTGCTGACCACGCGCAGTATTCACTGGTTTCAGGAGCGTGGGTTTAAACCGGTTGATGTGGAGCTGTTGCCGGAGAGTAAGAAGCTTCTCTATAACTATCAGCGCCGGTCTAAGGTGCTGATGACGGACTTAGTGTAACCCCCGGGCTTGGAGCATGACCCTCACCCCAGCCCTCTCCCTGAAAGGGAGAGGGAGCGCACTGTACCCGTGTTTACATCCGACATCCAATTTAACACCCAGGCTTCGCACGGTTCCCTAGCCCCTTTGGGGAGAGGGTTAGGGTGAGGGGTATTCCGGCTCCGCACGGTTCCCTCGCCCCTCTGGGGAGAGGGTTAGGGTGAGGGGCATTCCGGCTCCGGGTTACGTCATCTCCGCAAAAATCGCCGCCAGCCCACTACGCCGCTCGGTACGCGTGGCAATCGCCTGCACTAGCAGATTCTCATCGGCATACATCGACAATCGCGCTTTCGCACGGGTAATCGCCGTGTACACCAGCTCACGGCTCACCACTGGCACAATCTGCGTCGGCAGCACCAGCGCTGCATTGGTGAATTCTGAACCCTGCGATTTATGCACCGTCATCGCCCAGGCGGTGTCGTGCTCAGGCAAGCGGCTTGGCTGCACCGATTTAATCGTGCCATCCGGCATCGGGAACCAGACACGCGTCCCCTGCCCTCGGTCTAGCGCAATGCCAATATCGCCGTTAAACAGCCCCAGCGCGCTGTCATTACGAGTGATCATCACCGGACGCCCTTCATACCAGCGAGAATGGCGCTGAGGGACAATCTGCCGATGGCGCGTCAGCAGCAGTTCAAACTGCGTATTCAACCCACTAACTCCCCACGGCCCTTCCCGCAGCGCGCAGAGGATTTGATATTCGCCAAACGCCGCCAGCACAAGCGCGGGGTCGGCTCGGTCACGCAACGACTGGAGATAATGACCGTAGCCCGCGCGCGCATCGTCAAGCATCGCGGCGTAATCGTCCGTGGTACGTAGCGCCTTGAGTTCAATATCGCTAAACCCACGCGTGAAGACCTCACTCACCGTTTTTTTATCACCCCGGTTCACTGCACCGGCCAGTTGCCCGATGCCCGAGTCGCTGCCAAAACGGTAGCTGGTGCGCAGCAGGCACAGGCTGTCGCGCAGCGCGCTTGCCGCATGTCCTTCACCGGCAGGCACGTCAGCACCGACGAGGCGACTAAGCTCAAGCGCGCGTTCCGCGGTATAGCCGTGGTTAACCCAGCTACAAATATCACCGAGCACGGCACCGGCCTCAACGGAGGCTAATTGATCGCGGTCGCCGAGGAAAATCACCCGCCCATGCGGCGGCAGCGCATCAATCAACCGTGCCATCATCGGCAGGTCAATCATTGAGGCTTCATCGACCACCAGCACGTCAAGGTGCAGCGGATTATCGGCGTGATAGCGCATTTTCTGGCTGCCGGGCTGTGCGCCCAACAGGCGGTGCAGCGTGCTGGCATCGCTCGGCAGCATCGCTTTTTGTTCGTCACTCAGGTTGAGCTTACGCAGCGCAGCACCTAGCGATTCGGTTAATCGCGCGGCGGCCTTCCCGGTCGGTGCGGCTAAACGAATACGGCACTTTTGTGTGCCGGACATCTGGACCAGCGCCGCCAGCAGTTTGGCGACGGTGGTGGTTTTCCCGGTGCCGGGGCCGCCGGAAATCACCGAAATACGCCGCGTCAGCGCCACGGCGGCTGCGACCTTCTGCCAGTCTACCGTGTCACTGAGCGGAAACAGCGCGTTCAGCGTGGCGGCAAGCTGTGGCTCGTCAACGGCAAACGGCGCCTGGGTGTCGCTAAAGAAGCGTGCCACGGTGAGTTCGTTGCGCCACATGCGGTTCAAATAAAGACGCTCACGGCTCAAAATCAGCGGCGATGGACGCTCACCCACACTCACCGCTTGCGAGGCAAGTAACAATGCTGACCAGTCTTCAGGTTCGCCCGCGTCGGCAAAGAGCTGCTGCCACAGTTCCCGTGCGCGCCCCTTTGGCTGCATCGCGGGCGTTAGATGGGAGAGCGGCAAACAGACGTGCCCTTCGCCGGTATCACGACTGAGCATCACTGCCGCCAGCATCACCGCCGGATGTTCATCCTGCGCCACCATCAGCGCAAACTGCACGTCCAGCGGGCGCAGCAGCTTGAGTTCTACAGCTTCTAATAAGCGTTGTTCCAGCGTCATGCATCCATCTCCTGTTCAACGCCAGCAAACAGCGCGTCCATTGCCGTAATCAGTTCGCGATCGGGCCGAGTCGTAAATATCCCCTGCTGCCCCGCGTCGCCGTCGACGCCGCGCAGGAACAGGTAAATCACGCCGCCAAAGTGACGCTCGTAGTCATAATCGGCAAGGCGATGACGCAAATAGCGGTGCAGCGCCAGGCTATAAAGCTGATATTGCAGGTCATAGCGGTGCGACTGCATCGCTTGCGCCATCGCCTGCTGGGTATAGGCTTCGCCGCTATCCCCTAAATGGTTGGATTTGTAGTCCAGCAGGTAGTATCGCCCGTCGTGGCGGAACACGAGGTCAATAAAACCTTTGAGCATACCGCGCACCTGACGGAAATCGAGTTCCGGGCAGCCTGCGGAGAGCGGGTCGTAGCGGCGGGTGAGCGCGTCCAACGCACGGGCGTCCAGCGTCGTTTCAATCGGCAGATAAAACTCCATCTCGACCTGTTTTTCCCGCGCACTCAGTTGGTTTAGGGCAATACCGGTATCCGCCAGCGGTGCTTCCAGTACCTGCGATATCCAGGCAGTCAGCACTGGCTCCCAGTGTTCGCCAAAGCCATTGTTTTGCAACTGTTCTTGCATCCATTCAGGTGAAATGGGCTGCGTGAAGTCGAGGTCTTCAAACAGGCTATGCAGGAACGTCCCTGGTGATGCGCCGCGCGGGAAGTTGTGCGGCGTCAGTTCCAGTTCAGGCAGCGTTTCGCCCGTGCCGACCGCGTCGATATCCAGACGCGGCAGCAGGTCCTGTGCCACGCTGTGCCCGCGCTGCTGCAAGCCGGAATAACTGGTGACTCGCCAGTCATCGAGTACGCGTCGCAATACCTGTCGCGCCGCCAGTTCTGGCATGGCGGCCTGCGTTGGCTGCCAGCGGGTATCATCCGGCGGCGTGGCGAGCGTGAGCGCAATATGTTCGTCGCACAACGCGCGTAGGCAAGCTTCAAGGCCCGCGGCATCCAGCACCTCGCCTTTTTGCAGCAACCGCCCCGGCGCACTGTGGTGTAATTCAGTATCGGTTGGTTTGTCGCTGCGTCGCGCGGTGAGTGGCGCAATGCCTAAGCTACAGTGCCAGACGGCGCGGGTTAACGCGACGTACAGCAGACGCAGGTCTTCTGCCAGTCGCTCAGCTTCGGCCAGCTCAAGGCTTTCGTCGCTTTCGTTAAGATCGAGTACCGCCGCAAAGGAGTTGCGGTCGTGGTAGAACGCCTGATTCTGCTTACGGAAACGGGCGATAAACGGTAGCCAGACCAGCGGATATTCCAGCCCTTTTGATTTGTGAATGGTGACAATCTGCACCAGGTGTTTATCGCTCTCCAGACGCATCTGCTGGCTGGAGGCATTGGTATCCGGCTCGGCAACCTGCTGATTGAGCCAGCGCACCAGCGCGTGTTCACTTTCAAGCTGGGTGGCGGCCTCTTGCAGCAGTTCGCTCAGGTGCAGGATGTCGGTTAAACGTCTTTCTCCGCCGTGAGTCGCCAGCAGGTTTTCGGCAATCGATCGGGCGCTCATTAGCGCGCGGAGCATCGGCATCACGCCGCGACGCAGCCAGGTATTGCGGTATTCCGTGAACTCTTCCACCAGCGCATCCCAGGCATTTTCATCCTGGTTTAGTTGCTCAATATCCCGGGCGTTAAGGCCAAACATCGCCGTTGCCAGCGCGCTGCGTAGGGCGTTTTCGCGCTCCGGCGTCAACACCGCTTGCAGTACCCACAGTAACTCCTGTGCTTCCGGGGTTTCAAACACGCTATCGCGGTTAGAGAGATAGACCGAGGGAATCGCCAGCGCGTTCAGTGCGTCACGAATCAGCGACGCCTCCTGGCGGTTACGCACCAGCACGGTGATATCGGAAGCCTGTACCGGCTGGGCCTTGTCGCCACGCCACAGTAACGCCGTACCACGCTGACCGCCGGTCAGCCAGTCGCGAATTTGTGCCGCGCACTGCCCCGCCATAAAGTTCTGGTAATCGCCTGCGCTGATGCCTTCTCCAGGCATCAGCCACAGGTTCATCGCCGGTTGGTTTTCGCCGTCAACCTCAAAGCGCAACGAGGCATTTTTGCTCGCTGATTTAACCGGCAGGAACGGAATGTCGCGGAACATAAAGGGATTATCAACCAGCCCGAACAGGCGGTTGACGCTCTCAACCATCCCCGGCGCAGAACGCCAGTTGGTGTCGAGGGTGTAATGCGCGGCCACATCGCCACGTGCGCGCATATAGGTAAAGATATCGGCGCCGCGGAAGGCATAAATCGCCTGTTTAGGGTCACCAATTAGCAGCAACGCGGTCTCCGGCTGCTGCCGCCAGATACGGCGGAAAATACGATATTGCTGCGGGTCGGTATCCTGGAATTCATCGATCATCGCCACC
Source organism: Kluyvera intermedia (assembly GCF_034424175.1). Lineage (NCBI taxonomy): Bacteria > Pseudomonadati > Pseudomonadota > Gammaproteobacteria > Enterobacterales > Enterobacteriaceae > Kluyvera > Kluyvera intermedia. Next base: position 1,001,361 of record NZ_CP139986.1, on the reverse strand, counting down.
GGAAAACGCTGACGAATAGCGGCGGCCAGCGCATCACCGCTGTCACCATGCAACGCTTCATCAAGACGGCTGAGCATATCGTCAAAGCCCAATTCACCGCGACGACGTTTCTCCTGGGCTACAGCTTCACGGATCTCGGTCATCGCCTGGGCGATCACCAGATCGTTTAAGGTCAGCGGCGAGGCCAGCAGATGTTCGATTGCGCTAAAGAGGGGGTGCGTGGGGACTTCACCGCCCGCTTTGGTGCGCGAGGCAAGGAACGACTGGCTGAACTTTTCCAGCGCATCGGGAAGCTGATAGTTTTTGCTCTCTTCTTGTGCCCATGCAGTGATCTTGTCGATCCATTTTCCTTGGTTGCCCCGGTTAAACTTGCGACGATCGATAGCGGAATTTTCCAGCAGCGCATCCAGCTCAGCAACGTGCGTCAACCAGCGTTGTTTGATCTCGCTAATTTGCGTGAGGATCTGCTGATGGCGTGACTCCAGCGTTTCCGTATTGCTTATCGGCATTTTTAGCTGTGGGGCTTCACCTTGCAGATAGCGGTCGATCGACTTCAGCAGATCCTGCGGCCCTTTCCAGGACTCGACGATCACCTGTGCAATCTCGCGATCTAGCGGGTAGCAATGACGTCGCCAGAAGTCGGCGCAGGCCTGGTAACGCAGTTGGGATTCGTCTTCAATCAGCTGCTGTTCAAACAGCATACCCGACTCAAAAGCGTTAAGGCTAAGCATACGCTGGCAGAAACCGTGAATGGTAAAGACGGCGGCATCGTCCATCTGGCGCTCAGCCAATAGCAGAACGCTCGCCGCCTGCTGGAGGTCGTCGATTTCAGCCAGCAGGCTGGCGTAGAGAGGATTGTCAGTGGCGTTACGCAGGCAGGCGACGCGCAGTTCATGAATGTTGCTGCGAATACGTCCGCGCAACTCTTCGGTTGCCGCTTCGGTAAAGGTCACCACCAGCAGCTCTTCGACGTTCACCGGCCGGGGATAAGCGGCCTCGCCGCCCAGCCCCAGCAAGAGCCGCAGGTAGAGTGCGGCAATGGTGAAGGTTTTTCCGGTGCCCGCTGAGGCTTCAATCAGGCGCTCACCAAAGAGGGGCAAGCGCAGAGGATCAAGGGATTCAGCGGTTTCGGTCATTCGTTTTCTCGTCTCAAAGGTAAGGTTTGCTGCAACGCGGTAATGCTCTGCCACACCTTCCAGCCTTCAGGGTGCGCATAGTCAACTTTGCCATTCTGGCTACCGGAGACCTGCGACAGTACCGTCATACCTTGCGGTGCCACCACCGTCTGGTGGAAGAAGTCGGCCAGTTTCTGCGGCGTTAACAGCTTAATCTGGGCCACTACTTTAGCACGTGAATCGAAGGCCATATTACCGCGATCGAAATCTTTGCTCAGCTGCGAGGCTTCATCACCCAACGTTTGCGGTGCTTGCAGCATGTCGGCAATGACGGCCTGCTGGATCTGCGCGAACTCTTCTGGTTTCATTGCCCGCAGCTTTTGCTCAGCCGTCGGGAAGAAGGCCTTAAAGCGCTCCCACAGGAAAGCCGGTTGTTTTTCGTTGCTTTGCAGCAAGAATCCCATACCCCACTGGCGGCCCACGTTCATCGAGAAGGCAAACACCGCGTAGCCCAATTGCTCTTCGGTACGCAATTGGCTGTAGAACCACGGCTGGACGATTTGTGCCAATATGGCGCTTGCCGCCGAACTTGAGAACTCATCGACGTTTGGCGGAACAAATACCGCCGCCAGCGCGGAATCGGTGCTGCCACCCGCTTTTTCAAAGATAACGTTTTGCTGTTTATCAACAACAACATCTTTGTTACGGCACCATTCGTTACCGTGTGAACCAAGCTGTGACTGGACGTTACGCGCAAGCTTTGTCGATTGCTCGACGGAGAGGTTACCAATCACCATAAATTCAGGACGGCCACCGGCTTTTAGCTGGTCACGGTAGTCCATCACCTCTTTTAAGGTAATGGCTGGCAGCAAGGCTTTACGCTCTTCACGCTGGAAGTACGGGACCTGAGACAGCATCTGCACCGGCATAATCGCCTGTTCGTAGGCTTTGCCTTTCTCGGCAGAGTCCATCATTTGCTTGTACCAGGATTTCGCCTGCTCCAACTGTTCTTCAGTCGGCGTGTAGCTGAAATAGCCTTGTAACAGCGCATCGAAAAGCTGCGGCAGACGCTGGGTGTAGCCGTTGGCGTTGAGCATCAGACCGTTGTTGGCGCCGGTCGAGAAGCCTATCCCACCGACGGCGGCCTGGTTGCTTAACTGGTCAAGCGCAATGCCCGCCAGATAGTCGTTTAAGGCAAACATCACCTGGCTTTTGGCGCTGTCCATTGCCTGCGGATTACGCAGGATCATGGTGATATCAGCTTTCGGTTCACGGCTGAAATAGCGGCTCGGCATGTAGACCAGACGCAGGTTCGGCTCATCAATCACCAGCTTCGGATGCGTATAGCTTTTGTCGCTTTTAATCAGCGTGAAATCATCTGGAATATACGGATTAAGCTGCGGCAGACTCAGATTAATGCCGCTTGCCGCCTTCTGCCATTTGGCGAAGGTATCGGCGCTGATTTTATCAACCTGATAAGGCGCATCAACAAAGTAGGCCATTTTATTGTGCGGCTCTTGCGGGCTGATATACCAGATGCGCGCGTTCTGCGGCGTCATCATGGCCAGGCGATCTTTTACCGCCTGCGCATCATATTGATCGGCAATATTAACCGCATCGAGAGTGTGCTGAACCGGCACGCGGATCATGGTGTCTGCCAGCCATTCGACGTAGTCCATATTGCGGTTGATCGACGGGTAGCGGAAGTCGAGATCCAGCACGTGGGCCAGCTCATCGAAATCTTTTTTGTCGATGCCCTTTTGACGCATTAAATCGAGGTAGCTGAAGATAGCCGCCACCACGTCGTCGCGGTGGGCGAGGCCTTTGTCGGTTAAGGTAGCAGAAATCGCCAGTACGCCGCTGTTGCCGTTAACGACCGGGTCTGAGTCAGCGCGAATACCTTCTACCAGCCCCTGCTTTTGCAGCCAGTCGGATAAGGTGCCTGGGGTACGGTTGCCGATCATATAGGTGATCAGTTCGTCGGTTTTACTGCGGAACTGGGCAGAGTTGTTATCAATGCGGAACTCCACGCGCAGTACTTTACGCGGCAGTGCGGGCACGTAGTGAATCACAATGCCTTTTTGCGCATCGGTCACCACAGGAACGCTGATTTCCGGGCGTTCGATAGATTTATTCGGTACGCGGCCGTAGGTCTCGGCGGCAATTTTTGCCAGCTCCGGCAGCGGTTTATTGCTGTAAATGACCGCCTTCATCAGATTAGCGGAGTAGTACTTGTCACGAAACGCCCGCAGCGCGTCGTATACCGGGCTGTTCGGTTTATCGCTGAGCGTTTCGAAGTTACCACCGGAGAAACGTGCACCCGGGTGCGCCGGGTTAATGGTTTCGGCGCTAACCTGCGCCATACGCATCCCGTCACGGCTACGCGCCATGGTTAGCTCAGCGTTGACCGCATTACGTTCGCGGTCGACATATTTTTTATCCAGCAGCGGTGCGGCAATGGCATCAGCAAGGCGGTCAACGGCCCCTTGCAGCGCGTCGTTTTCCACTTCCAGATAGAAAGCGGTACGGTACGGCGCGGTACTGGCATTGTGGCTGCCACCGTGCATTTTCAGGAATTCAGCAAGGTTGTCAGGCTGCGGATAATGCTTTGAGCCCATCAGCGTCATATGTTCGAGGTAGTGCGCAAGGCCTGGATGAGAGTCCGGGTCTTGCAGCGAACCGACCGGCACCACCAGCGCGGACAGCGACTTCACCGCCTGCGGATCGGAGACCAGCAGGACAACCATATTGTTATCCAGCGTAATTGCTTGATATTGGCGGGGGTCTTTTTCGCTTTTGCGGATGGTTTCCTGAATCGGTTGCCATCCGGTGTCAGCCTGACCGACGGTCGCCCAGAAGGCGGTGACGAAAACAACAATACTCAACAAGAAACTGCGGGGCATTCACGGACCTCATCATTAACAAATACGACTGACAAATCTTAATGCTCATGCGGATAACCCGGCGAGCGCACCTCTCCGGGGATCCCCCGAACATCGGCAAACTGCCTTGTCCGGGCTACCTCTCATCAGTCCGTGACGCGTTGCGCATAATAATTGAACATCACAAGCTGCGCAATTTTTATACAATCATATCGACTGGTTAAAACGGAACACGGGGAGCAGATAGGGCGTTGTCTGTTCGATAATCGCCTCATACTGCGCAGGCTCCAGAGTGCGCCACAGGCGCTGGTACCAGACATCGGCCCCTTCACCCCTGACCACCATATTACCTTCGTACGCCTGCAAAAATTTACTGCGCGCTTTTTGCAGCGAATCGTCGTCTCTTAAGATGGCATCATTTTGGGCATCGTAACAGGCTTTTATCCACGCCCCGCCGCTCTCGGGTAAAAACAGTAGCGGCTGACACATGCCCTGACGATAACCTTCAACCAACTGCTCCAAGTAAGCTTTTGCTTCATCAACACAAAGGGCTGGGAAGCACCACTCACCCTCTTTTCTCAGCAGCAGTCGGCTTTCGCCATTGCCACCGCTAGCACAGTAGACAAGGTGTTCCAGCCAAAGTTGCATTCCTTGCGAAACGCTCAGCAGAGAGGGACGCCAGCGCAACAGTCCATTATCCTGAACCTGCGGTAACCAGCCGGTGATGTTAACGCCCGCGCAATCAAGGTCGATTTCCATGTTCTGCCCCGCGCGACGGCATTCAATCACTCGGTCAGCCAGCGCGGCCATCTCCAGGCGCTGTGCTTCCCAGGCAATTTCACCAAATGGGCCATACGGCAGTTCACCCGCAGCACGATAGCGGCGGTACATCGGCTCGGGTTCCTGCTGTTCGATCAGCGTATTGAGCAACTGTTGGTTTAGCTGATAGCGGGTGAGGCCCTCAAGCGTGAACGGCTCAGTGTCGGGAATATCGCTCTCTTCGCTGCGGAAGTTAACCTGTAGCCGCATCTGGAAGAAGGCGCGCACCGGGTGACGCCAGAAGCGCTGGAGCTGTTCTAATGTCAGCGTGGTGAACTCAAGCGGGGCCAGAGGCTGGATAAAATCGGCGTGTGCTTCGCCCTGCTGGCTTGCTGCTGCCAACCACTCACGGGCATAGCTTTGCTGTTCATTGGCCTGGTAGTTTTCAGCGTCAAACGGCATGCGGGTATGCTGGTGCATGATGTGGTTCTTCACCCGCCGTTCGCTCTCGTCGCAGTTGAGCCCTTCGTCGCCTTCAAGGCAATGGCTTTGGCCTATATAGTCAAGTAGCTCCTGCACCAGTACTGACGGATAGCGTTCGCTGTTGTCCTGAATTGAGCGGCCGATATAGCTGATATAGAGCGCTTTTTCCGCCGACATCATCGCCTCAAGGAACAGGTAGCGGTCATCATCACGACGACTACGGTCACCGCGCAGCGGCTTCTGGCTCATCAGGTCAAAGCCCAGCGGAGCCAGCGCGCGCGGATAGATACCGTCGTTCATTCCCAGCAAGCAGACCACTTTGAATGGGATAGAACGCATCGGCATCAGGGTACAGATATTGATTGGCCCGGCCAGGAAGCGTTGGCTAATACGTTCCTGGTCAAGACGCTGCGCCAGTTCGTCACGCAGCAGCGATAATGGCACTTCGCCCTCGTACTGCGACTGCACGCCTTGGGCGATAATCGCCTGCCACTGCTGCTCGATGAGCGTCAATGCCGCTTCGGTATCCTGATCTGGCAGGAAGAAGTCGTTGAGCATATCGCGGCATACCGGCAACCATTCATCCAGCGTGCGCGACTGCGTCAGCACTTGTCGCCAGCGGTTAAGCTGCATCAGCAGTGAAGCCAGATGCCCGACCAGCTCGGCAATCAGACCGCTGGACTCGTCATACGGCAGGACATCCTGCCATTCACCTTCGCGGCTCTCCATGGCATAACCCAGCAGCATACGTGTGAGACCAAAGCGCCAGGTGTGCTGTCCGGTCGCCGGAAGATCCAGTTCGCGGACATTATCGTCGTCCATACCCCAGCGTACGCCGGATTCATTAACCCACTGACGCAGGTGCAGTAACCCAGCTTCATCAACGTTGAAGCGTGCCGCCAGCACCGGAACATCAAGCAGCGCCAGCACATCTTCGCTAGTAAAACGACTGTCCGGGAGCGACAGTAGCGTGATGAATGCCTGCATTGCCGGGTGCGCCTGGCGTGCCCGACGGTCGGATATGGCGTACGGTAGATAGCGTTCGCCGGTAGCACTGCCGAATACGGCCTGGATAAACGGGCTGTAGCTGTCGATATCCGCCACCATGACGATAATATCGCGTGGCGTCAGCGTTGGATCCGCTTCTAACATTGCCAGCAGCTGGTCGTGTAATATTTCCACCTCACGCTGCGGGCTGTGGCAGACGTGAACGGTCAGGCTGCGGTCGTCTGATGCTAGCGGGCGCTTATCTACACTGCTGGCAAACTCTTCGGCGGTGCGCCCGGCGACGGCACCGTTTTTCAGTTCCAGTACGTCGTACTGCACATTGTGCAGCAGGTTGTCGGGCTCAATATCGACAAATGCATCCAGTTCCTGATAGCGCTCTAATCCAGCCAGCAGATAAATGTAGTCGCGCCCCAGCTTGCCCCAGGAGGCTAGCATCGGGTTGCCAACGTCCTGCTCGCCATCGTCGTTAAATAACCCCGGCGCACTGGTGGTGTCCTGGAACAGCGGTAGCTCTCGCTGTTCACGGTAGTGGCGGCGCTGTCGTGCCAGCAAGCGCGCCAGAAATGCCGGGTCTTTGATATCACCCCAATAGTAGCGACAAGGGTTGGTGAACAGCACGTAGATATCCACATGCTTGCCCAGCGCCTGTAGTGCTTGTAGATAGACCGGCGGCAGCGCGGAGATACCGCAAATAAACACCCGCGACGGCAACCCGGCAGGCGGTTCACTACTCTTTTCCAGGGTGTCGATAAAGCGTTGATACAGGTTAGCACGGTGCCACAACGGCTGGCCGAGCGCGGCGGTATGCTCCACCAGCGCTTTCCACAGCGGCGCTTGCCACTGCTGCGCATCGCCCACGCCATCGACCAATTCACCGGCCTCCCACTGTGTTAGCCACTGCGGGCGGTAGACCAGGTATTGGTCATAGAGGTCGGCCACGCGGGAGGCCAACTGGAACAGCTTGCGTTTATCGGCGTCGTCAGTCAGATAGTGGCGTAGTGGCGTGAAGGCTTCGTTATCCAGCATGCCCGGCAGCAGGGTCATCAGCTTCCAGCTCATACTCTGCTTATTGAAGGCACTTTCACCGGGGATTTCCGGCAGCACGCGGGTGAACATATCCCAGATAAAGCTCGCGGGCAGCGGGAAGTCAATATTGGCCGCAATACCAAAACGCGTAGAGAGCGTCATCTGGAGCCACTGTGCCATCCCGGTACTTTGGACAAGGATCATTTCAGGCTCGAACGGGTCAGCCAACCGGTCCTGCTCAACGATAAACTCCATCAATGCTTCCAGCACATCCAGACGGTTGGAGTGGTAGACCCGTAACATATTCGCTCCTGACTACTGACTGACCGGGCAATGCAGACGCATCATGCGCCCCTGCTTGCCCAAAGGGGTGGTAATAGTAGCATTGATGCTGACACAAGATTGTGATGATGTCTTTAGCCGCTGGCTGAGCCAGCTTTCTGGCAACGCGTTCGCCTGCAATTGCGTTTGTCCCCAGCCATAGCGCCACATCTGGCGATACTGGTTCAGTTGAAGACTGCTGGTCGCCAGCACACGATAGTAGCCTCCGAGCGCAGTTACGACGCTTATCATCAGGAACATAGCCAGTATCACTTCCGGCAGACTAAAGCCGCGCGGTGTTAATTTGCCTGACATAGCGTGGCCTCCGCTAAGGGGCAAAAATCGCTCCAGCCGTGCGGAGAAAAGTGCACTCCTCCCGCCGTCCACTTGCCTAACTGCCAGAGCCGTAGCGCCTCGTTTTGTGCTATCAGCAGCAGCGTGCCATTGGTAAAAAGCCGCAGACAGACGCGACTGGTATTATCGTAAGGCAAACATTGCTGCCCTACCGCGACCGTCCACGTCTGCACTTTTCCCCATTGCAAAGCCGAATGTACGCTCGCCATTTTGCGCAGCGCGCGGGCTTCATCATTGACCATCGCCAGTTGCTGACGTTGAGCCTGATTGAGTCCCTGCAACATCAGGCTGCCCAGGAGTAAAAGCATCAGCACCATCGCCAGAGAAGAGACGCCACGTTGACGATTCACAGGTTATACCCCGTCACGCCGTACTGCGCATTTGCCGTTTCACCGCGGCCAGTGGACGCCGACAGTACAATGGTAAATTCCGGCGGGAAGCCGCTGTGCGCAGTTTGCAGCACCTGAAAACCGGTAACCGTCATCGCCGCCGGTTCACTCATTTTGTCCCAGCCCTTCCCCTCGCAGGTCGTCGCTCCACGGTGTGTTTCCAGCGCGCCGGATTTCAGCCGAAAACCGATACTGTCAGCTTCATCAGCGGGTGATGTCTCCCATTGACCGTTACTATTGCCATCCCAGCGAACAATAAGGCAATCCCCCTTGGGAGTAAGATACAGGGGCTCTCCGTGACAACTATCGCCCGCACAATAGCCTGCGCGCTGTAGATGCTTCGCCACCGTAAACAGCTGCTGCCAGAGGTCATCTTCCAGCGTCTGCTGGCGCATCTGCTGCATGATACCGAACTGCAATGAGGGCAAGAAACGGGAAGCCCCCAGCAGAAGGATGCTGCTGATAGCCATCGCAATCAGCGTCTCAAGCAGCGAAAAACCCCGCATTAGCATGTTGCCGCCTCACACAGGCGCACACGCCCCCAACTGGATATCACGATGCTCCAGCTATCCGCCGCGTTTGAAAGCACAATGCTTCCCGCCCAGGCAGTGTTCCGCACGCCGAAGAAGGTCAGATTAGGCGTCATTTTGCTGAGACTGACCTGCGCCCATAGCGGCCTAAAAACCGCGGGGTTCCCCGATGGACAGTCTGTCAGAACCGTATCATCAGCAACCAGGCACCAGTACTGCGCCGTCCGGTTAACCCGCAGCCTGCGGTCGATGTTGTGCCAGTTCGCATCGTTTCTCAGATAGAGCAGGTAGTCACGTACCGCGCTGGCGGTTTGCCACAGGCGCTGCGATTGCTGCCAGCTTTGCCAACCATATAGGCCGGAGGCGCTGAGGATAAGCACCAGCGAGATAACGATTAAGGTTTCAATGAGGGTGTAGCCGCGTTGTCTGTTCATATTGGCGAGTATGCCGGGGGGAAAATCGTACCGCGAGGGGGTGATTTTGGTTTTACGTGAGGCTACGGAGAAAATCATGCGGGTTGCAGCAATGATGGAGGAGAATTGGAATGCTTCACGCAAAACGGGGCTATGGGTTCCCGGCGTCGCGTTGCGACGCTAGGCTACCAGACGCATAAAAAAACCGGTGCTTGTGAGAGCGCCGGTTTTTCGTTTTCCGCCAGGTTAAATCGCCACAGGCGCTTTAATCCCTGGGTGCGGGTCGTAACCTTCAATTTCGAAGTCGTCGAAGCGATAGTCGAAAATGGATTCGGGTTTACGTTTGATAACCAGTTTCGGCAACGCGCGCGGTTCGCGGGTCAATTGCAGCGCGGTCTGTTCCATGTGGTTGCTGTACAGATGGGTATCCCCGCCGGTCCAGACAAAATCACCCACTTCAAGATCACACTGCTGCGCCATCATATGCACCAGCAACGCGTAGCTGGCGATGTTGAACGGCAGGCCAAGGAACACGTCGCAGGAACGCTGATAGAGCTGGCAAGAGAGTTTGCCGTCCGCCACGTAGAACTGGAAGAACGCATGACACGGAGCCAGCGCCATTTTGTCCAGCTCGCCGACGTTCCACGCCGAAACGATGATGCGGCGCGAGTCCGGGTCATTTTTCAGCTGGTTCACAACGGTGGTTATCTGGTCAATGTGACGACCGTCAGGCGTCGGCCATGCGCGCCACTGTTTGCCGTAGACCGGGCCTAAATTGCCGTTCTCATCAGCCCATTCGTCCCAGATGCTGACGTTGTTTTCATGCAGATAGGCAACGTTGGTATCGCCCTGCAGGAACCACAGCAGTTCGTGGATAATGGAGCGCAGGTGGCAGCGCTTGGTGGTCACCAGCGGGAAACCGTCTTTCAGGTTAAAGCGCATCTGGTGGCCAAACAGGGAGACCGTGCCGGTACCGGTGCGATCATTTTTCGGGGTGCCCTCATCGAGCACCTTTTGCATCAGTTCAAGATACTGTTTCATGCTTCCTCAGGAAATCTGTTTCTGCGGACGGCGAAACGCCCAGACCATCATCATGATACCCACAAGCACCATCGGAATCGAAAGGATCTGACCCATGCTGATGTACTGTACCCATTCGCCGGTGAACTGCTGATCCGGCTGGCGGAAGAATTCACAGATGATGCGGAATAGACCGTAGCAAATCAGGAACAGACCGGAGACCGAGCCCGCCGGACGCGGTTTGCGGATAAAGAAGTTCAGGATCAGGAACAGCACAATCCCTTCCAGCGCCATCTCATACAGCTGGGAGGCGTGGCGTGGCAGCGAACCGTAGGTATCAAACAGGGTTTGCCATTCTGGATGGGATGGCAGCAGCGCGATATCTTCCGCTCGGGAGCCCGGGAACAGCATGGTGTACTTGAAGCTTGGGTCGACACGGCCCCAGAGTTCACCGTTGATAAAGTTACCCAGACGTCCACAACCGAGGCCGAACGGAATCAGCGGCGCAATGAAGTCAGAGACCTGGAAGAAGGTACGCTTAGTGCGTCGGGCGAAGATAATCATCACCACGATCACACCAATCAGGCCGCCATGGAACGACATTCCACCATCCCAGACGCGGAACAGATAGAGTGGGTCTTGCAGGAACAAGTCAAAGTTGTAGAACATGACGTAGCCGATACGCCCACCGAGGAATACCCCGAGGAAGCCCGCGTACAGCAGGTTTTCAACTTCGTTCTTAGTCCAGCCGCTGTTAGGGCGATTGGCGCGGCGCGTTGCCAGCCACATTGCGAAGATAAAGCCGACAAGGTACATCATGCCGTACCAATGCAGGGAAACCGGTCCGATGGAAAAAATTACCGGATCAAAGTCCGGGAAACGCAGATAACCACTATTCATCTGTCACCACAAGTGCTTGTTATTCCGCCGAAAAAGTGGACAGCGGTAGAGATGCGCGTCGTAGGCTGCAGACGCTCCAAAGTGGCGAATGATAGCACAAGGACGACGAGAGGTGATGCGGGGAAGATGTAAAAGATATGTATAAGGGCCGGAGCTTCCCCGGAGTCGGCGTAAACGCCTCGTCCGGGCTACCATATAGATTACAGGCCGCCGCGAATCAGGCCGCCCAGACCACGACGCTCCATAAAGGCGGCAACCTGATGACGGACTTCGGTCGCCATCTGAGCCTCAAGGCTACGTTGCGCCAGAGTTTGCGCGTCCTGAAGGTCGATATGACGTAGCAGATATTTAACACGCGGCACCGAGCGACCGTTCATCGACAGATGGCGGAAACCTAAGCCAATCAGGATGGTGACGCACATTGGATCTCCCGCCATTTCGCCGCACAGGCGCAGATCGAGACCATAGCGCTCCGCTTCCTGCACAATCATCGACAGCACACGGATCATGCCAGGGTGCAGACTGTCATACATACTGGCGACCCGTGTATTGTTACGGTCAACCGCCAGAACATATTGCGTCAGGTCATTGGTGCCAACCGAGATAAAATCGACGCGGCTTGCCAGATTCGGCAGCATAAAGATCATCGATGGAACTTCCAGCATGACGCCTAATCGCGGTTTCGGGATCGCATAGCCGATCATCTCTTCCACTTCGCGTCCCGCACGATCGATAAGACGACGCGCCTCATCCACCTCTTCCAGGTTCGTGATCATCGGCAGCAAAATGCTCAGATTGCCGGTTGCCGCATTGGCACGCAGCATGGCGCGCACCTGAACCAGGAAGATCTCCGGCTGATCGAGCGTAATCCGGATACCACGCCAGCCCAGACACGGGTTCTCTTCGCTTATCGGCATATACGGCAGCTGTTTATCCGCCCCAACATCAAGGGTACGCAGCGTCACGGGTTTATCGTTGAACATCTGCAACATGCCCTGATACTGCGCGACCTGCTCCTCTTCCGAAGGGAAGCCGCTTTGGAGCATAAAGGGAATTTCAGTACGGTACAGGCCGATGCCATCAATGCGCCGTCCCAGTTTCTGCTCGTGCTCGGGGCTTAAGCCCGCGTTGAGCATTACTTTGACGCGCTCGCCGCTTTTCAGCTCGGCCGGGCGCTCAACGTCCCCTTCCGCCAGGCGGCTGAGTTCGTTTTCTTCACTGATAAGGCGCTGGTATTCCTTCACCAGTATCTGTTCAGGGTCGACCAGTAGCTCACCGCGATAACCATCGACCACCAGCTGACGCCCATGGAGGATTGCGGGCTGGATATCGGCGCCCATCACCGTTGGGATCCCTAGGGCGCGTACCATAATGGCCGCGTGGGAGTTGGCCGCGCCATCGCGCACCACCACACCGGCTAAGCGATCCTGTGGCAGTTCGGCGAGCGTGGCTGCGGAGAGTTCATCCGCCACCAGAATAAAGCGTTCAGGCCAGGCATTAGCCCCGGTCGTGGTGTCGTCGAGATGGAACAACAGGCGTTGCCCCAGCGTGCGCAGGTCGCCTGCACGCTCCTTCAGATAGCCGTCACTTAGTGCGGCAAACTGTTCGGCAAACTTCTCGACAATTTTTTTCACCGCCCATTCCGCTACCGCGCCTTTGTCGACTTCGGCAAACAGTTCGCGGCGCAGGCTGGCATCGGACAGCAAGTGGGAATAGAGATCGAAAATTGCAGCGGTCTCTTTTTGCGCCCCGGCGGCAAATCGTTTGCTGTAGCGACGGAATTCGTTAGCGGCTTCTTCCAGTGCACCGGTCAAACGCTCACGCTCAAGCGCAGTATCCAGCGAGGAGGCTTCATATACCTGCTCCATGAGCGGCAGGGTGGCATCCATCCAGCCTTCCGCTATCGCCACGCCCGGCGAGGCAGGCAGCGCACGAATGCGCGTCTGACGATACTGGCCAAATAAGGCAGTAAGCTGAGACAACGAGAGGATCGCCGCCATCTGGGTTGCCAGCGTGACCAGGAAGGACTCTTCGCTTTCGTCGAATTGGCGTAGTTCACGCTGCTGTACCACCAGCACGCCCAGCAACTGGCGGCGCTGAATAATGGGTACGCCCAGGAAGGCGCGGAAACGCTCTTCTTTTACGGAAGGGATATATTTATAGCTGGGGTGTTTTTGCGCGTCGGCCAGGTTGATGGGTTCAGCCAGTCGGCCAACCAGGCCGACGATGCCTTCATCAAAGGCGAGCGTGATGGTACGACCGCGAGGCTTTTTGAGGCCACGGGTCGCCATCAGGTAGAAGCAGCGTCGATCGTTATCGGCAAGATAGACTGAACACACTTCTGTCTCCATGGCCTGGCAGACATCAGTGACCAGAATATCCAGCGCCTCGTTCAGACGAGGCGCACTCGCGACCTTCTCAACAATTTCGCGTAAGCGCGTGAGCATAATGTGCGTGGCTTAACCTCTTTTACGTCGATACGCAGGCGCGCTTTGCGGTTTTGGCGCGCTTTCAGCAAGCGCCATCACGACACTGGCGAACTCTTTCATTACCCGGCGGTAGACGTCACGTTTAAACGAAACTACCTGGCGCACCGGATACCAGTAACTCACCCAGCGCCAGCCATCGAATTCCGGCGTGCTGCTGGTTTGCATATTGATGTCCGCGTCATTGCCGATCAACTGCAAAAGAAACCACTTCTGTTTCTGGCCGATACAAACCGGCTTTGTGTCCCAACGCACCAAACGTTTTGGCAACTTGTAACGCAACCAGTTTCGGGTCGAAGCGAGGATCCGTACATCCTTACGGCTTAATCCTACTTCTTCGAACAGTTCCCGATACATCGCCTGTTCTGCTGTCTCACCGGGGTTAATACCCCCTTGCGGGAATTGCCAGGAGTGCTGACCATAGCGCCGGGCCCACATGACCTGGCCCTGACGATTGCAAATTACAATACCAACATTTGGGCGGTAGCCATCGTCATCAATCACCGGACTACCTCAAAATAAGCTTCAATGTGAATGATTGTTTCACACTCGCTGTAAACGGTAAACCACTCTATTGCACGCCCCTATCCCGGATAACATTTGAATAACTCACAGTAATCATCATAGTTATAAACAGCGATGACAGGTTGCGAACGATTTTATTCACTTTTTCTGTGGATAGAGTTGTGAAGAAGTAGGGGTTTACCCAGGGAAAACCCAGAGTACTCCGAATAATCGCACGCGAGGCACTTTCAGTAAATCGCTATTTTTCATTATGTTATTACGGTTAATCCTGATGCATGAGCACATAACGTGATGATCATCACATAGGGGATCCTTTAATTGATGAAAGATCGAACAACGTCGGTTTTATCCACAGATTGTGCCAACATCTTAGGCATGTTTTGTGCAAAAATTCGATTTTCGTCGCACGTCAAGGCTGTAAATTGAAACAGTAGTGGGGCTTTTCCCCAGTTATCCCATTTTTCTGTGGATAACATGGTGTAAGATCCTGTTCATTGTCAGTGACCAGTTTTGTGAAACCTTTTTTTCCCACTTTTTTTGCCGAGATTTATTTCAAAAAAAGTTATATTTATCATCGATTTGATATATTTACTCAGAAAAAGTTAAACTCTATCCACACCCGGTCAATTTGTCGTTCATTTTTTAATCAAAAGGCGTATTACTATGTCCACCCTTGCTCCACTCCCAACCTCACCGAAAACTCAGGCGGAACTTCTCGCCCAGGCGCAACGGCTAGCGGGTTATTCACTGGGAGAGCTTGCGGCTATGGCGGGTATTAAGGCACCTCAAGATTTAAAGCGTGATAAAGGATGGATTGGCATCCTGCTGGAGATCTGGCTTGGTGCCAGCGCCGGGAGCAAACCGGAACAGGATTTCGCCACGCTGGGGGTTGAGCTAAAAACCATCCCTATCGATTCACAGGGTAAGCCGCTTGAAACTACCTTCGTTTGCGTGGCACCGCTGACCGGCAATTCCGGCGTCACTTGGGAGAACAGCCACGTGCGCCATAAGCTCAAGCGAGTGCTCTGGATCCCGGTGGAAGGTGAACGGGCAATCCCCCTTGCCGAAAGGCGCGTCGGCTCACCGCTGCTGTGGACGCCAAGCGCCGAAGAGGAGCATCAGCTACAGATGGACTGGGAGGAGTTGATGGATCTGATTGTGCTGGGTCAGGTTGAGCGGATCACCGCCCGTCATGGCGAGGTGTTACAGTTACGCCCTAAGGCCGCGAATAGTAAAGCGCTCACCGAGGCTATCGGCGCACGGGGCGAGCGTATTATGACGCTGCCGCGCGGTTTCTATCTGAAAAAGAACTTCACCTCTGCCCTGCTGGCGCGCCACTTTATGCCGTCAGCGCATTAATTTTTTGTCATGCTGCGCTGCGGGATTATAATCCCCCCGCTATCCGCCGTAAGAAGCAGACATTCCTTTGCCTTCCCCGTCTCAACAGGGAGTCGTTTCAGGGGATTGGCTTGTCCGCATCCCGGCGCGGCAAATTCAACGTATATCAATTAACACTTCGTTTTTTTGGCAGGACTTATCTGATGTTATTTGCATGGATCACTGACCCCAATGCCTGGCTTGCGCTTGGTACTCTGACGCTGTTAGAGATAGTCCTTGGGATCGATAATATTATTTTCCTCTCTCTGGTTGTTGCAAAGCTCCCGACCGCTCAGCGCGCTCACGCTCGCCGCATCGGGTTAATGGGCGCCATGATCATGCGACTGGCGCTCCTGGCCTCTATCGCTTGGGTTGTGCGGTTAACTTACCCCCTGTTTACCGTCTTCGATCAGGCCATTTCGATTCGCGATTTGATTTTACTGCTTGGCGGATTATTCCTTATCTGGAAATCCAGTAAGGAAATTCACGAGTCGTTTGAAGGCGATGAAGAAAGCATTAAGACCAACGTGCATTCATTCTTTGGTGCCATCGTGCAGATTATGCTGCTTGATATCATCTTCAGCCTCGATTCGGTCATCACCGCCGTGGGCCTCTCCGACCATCTGTTTATTATGATGGCGGCGGTTGTTATTGCGGTGGGCGTGATGATGTTTGCTGCGCGGACTATCGGTGAGTTTGTCGACAGGCACCCGTCGGTGAAAATGCTGGCACTGTCGTTCCTGATCCTTATCGGCTTTACCTTGATTCTTGAGAGCTTCGACGTCCATGTTCCGAAAGGTTACATCTACTTCGCGATGTTCTTCTCGATTGCGGTTGAGAGTCTCAATCTGCTGAGAAATAAGAAAACATCGCAGTGATCTGTTGCCCGTAGCCCTTTTTTGAGGGCTATGTCAGATTTTTTTAAGATTTTCCTGCTTTATGCTTTTCTCAGAGTCAGTTATTACTAGACTATAGAGAGAGAGTGCGGTGATGAAGGGGATAACGATGACAAAATGGGCAGTGTTGATTTCCGCAGTGGGTTTAGTTTTTGCTGTTTCCGGCTGTAGCAGCGATTACGTCATGGCGACGAAAGATGGCCGGATGATTCTGACCGATGGTAAACCGGAAGTTGATGACGATACCGGTCTTATCAGCTACGAAGACCAGCAAGGCAATCAGATGCAGATCAATCGCGACGACGTGTCGCAGATTATTAGACGTTAGTGACAGAGGTCAGCCGCTCGCTGGCCTTTTTTCATTTTTTTACTTCCCCTTTTTCTTCCCCTCTGCCATTTTTATATTCCTTTGTCAGGACTCTTTCCTGACGCTGTTAATAAAAGGAAGCCGGCTTATGCAGTACCACCGTATCCCCCACAGCTCGCTTGAGATAAGCACCCTTGGGCTGGGCACAATGACGTTTGGTGAACAAAATAGCGAAGCCGACGCCCACGAGCAGCTTGATTATGCCGTAAGCCAGGGCATCAACCTGATTGATGTCGCGGAGATGTACCCGGTCCCTCCTCGCCCGGAAACACAGGGACTGACGGAAACCTACGTCGGTAACTGGCTGGCTAAACGCGGTAATCGCGAAAAGCTGGTGATTGCCTCAAAGGTTAGCGGCCCGTCACGCAATAACGACAGCGGTATTCGTCCCAATCAGGCGCTTGACCGTAAGAATATCCGTGATGCGCTGCATAACAGCCTGCAACGCCTGCAAACGGACTATCTCGATCTGTATCAGGTTCACTGGCCACAGCGGCCAACCAACTGTTTTGGCAAGCTTGGGTACACCTGGGCAGACTCGGCACCGGTCGTTTCTCTGCTGGAAACGCTGGAAGCGCTCGCTGAATATCAACGAGCCGGGAAGATTCGCTATATCGGCGTTTCCAATGAAACGGCATTTGGCGTAATGCGCTATCTGCATTTGGCTGATAAGCACGATCTGCCGCGCATCGTTACCATTCAAAATCCGTACAGTCTGGTCAACCGCAGCTTTGAAGTGGCGCTGGCAGAAGTGAGCCAGTTCGAGGGTATTGAGCTGCTGGCATACTCGTGCCTGGGGTTCGGCACCCTGACCGGTAAATACTTAAACGGGGCTAAACCGGCGGGGGCGCGTAATACGCTTTTCAGCCGCTTTACACGCTATAGCGGCGAGCAGACGGAAAAAGCCGTGGCCGCTTATGTCGATATCGCGAAGCGCCACAATCTTGACCCGGCGCAGATGGCGCTGGCGTTTGTGCGTCGCCAACCGTTTGTTGCCAGCACTCTGTTAGGCGCGACAACCATGGAGCAGCTCAAAACCAACGTGGAGAGTCTGCATCTGGAGTTGAGTGAAGAGGTGTTAGCGGAGATTGAAGCGGTGCATCGGGTTTATACCTACCCGGCACCGTAATAGGGTGATCCCGGCGGCGCTGCGCTTGGCCGGGCTACCAGTGGGCGTTGCCGTCATCCGGCAATATGCGCTGATATGCCTGATGGCGCGCAGCTTTTAGGCCTACGTGTTGCAGGTGTTCATGATTGAGCAAGATTGTAGCCCGGCCAAGCGCAGCGCCGCCGGGCGTTTCACAAAAGTCAGCGCCGTTTTCCCCACAGCCACAACACCACAATCGCCAGAGCAAACAGCACGCCGAAGCCCACGCCGACACCGACAACCGGAATGCCCACCGCCACCGCCAGCGAGTAAATCCCCAGCATAATTAGCATCATGCTGTTTTCACCAAGGTTCTGCACGGCAATCGCATTCCCTGAGCCAACGGTTTGCTTTCCACGATCTTGCAACAACGCATTCAGCGGAACGATAAAAAATCCGCCGCAGATACCGATGATAAACAGCAGCACATAGGCAGGCAGTGCCAGATGCTGTAGCGCAAAAATCGCCACCACGACACCAATCAACGCGCCGGCCGGCATACAGCGTGATACCGTCTCCAGCGTCACCAGCTTCGCCGCAGCCCCGGCTCCCACAACAATCCCTACCGCGACCATCGCATTAAGATAGGTTGGTGTCGCATTATCGGTCACCCCAAGCGCAACCGGCACCCACAGTACCAGCAGGAAACGTAGCGTTACGCCCGCGCCCCAAAAGAGGCTGGTACCCAGCAGCGAAAAGCGGGTTTCCCCGTTACTCCACAGCACACGACAGGCGTTAAAGAAGCTCTGAGTCATAGGACGAAAGCGCCAGGATTGCCCCGGGCGCGCTGCCGGTAATTTCGGGATGAAGGTGTTCGCGACCACCGCACCACAGTACATGACCGCACAAAGTCCTAGCGCTGCGAAGACGTTCAGATCGGCAACCACGCCACCGGCCACCGAGCCGACCAGAATCGCCGCAATGGTTGACGCTTCCATTAATCCGTTGGCTTTCACCAACTTATCACCGGTGGTGATTTCCCCGAGAATACCGTACTTCGCCGGAGAGTATGCCGCAGCGCCAATTCCCACCAGCGTGTAGCCAATAAACGGGTTAATCCCCGCACAAATGGTTGCCGCGCCCGCCAGTTTCAGGGCATTGGCAAACATCATCACCCGGCCTTTGCCGAAGCTGTCCGCAACCTGCCCCACAAACGGTGCAAAAAGAATGTAAGCGCCCACAAACACCATTTGCAGAACCGGCTGACTCCAGTCCGGGTAAAACTGTTGCTTCATCAGCGCCAGCGTGGCGAACAGGAGTGCGTTATCCCCAAAGGCCGAGAAGAACTGGGCCGCAATCACCGCCATCATGCCTTTTGACCAGATGGATGGGTTGGTGTGTACTGACTCACTCATTCGGATTTTCCGCTTCTGCAACCATGCTTTTAAGGGTGACGAAATCCGGTTTGCCGCTGCCCAAAAGCGGCATCTGTTTTAAGTAGCGGATATCACGAGGAACCGCCAGCTCCGGTACGCCGTTCGTCCGCGCATACTGCAACAGCTTATCGCGGGTCAGTTCATTATCGGTGGTAAACAGCACCAGCGCCTCGCCTTTGCTGGCATCTGTTTTTACCGCCGTGCCGTGCATTTTCTCCGGCGAGACGCCAAGGGCCATCAACTCGACCATCTCAAGTGAGATCATCTCACCGGCAATTTTGGCAAAGCGTTTAGCACGGCCCTGAATTTTCACGAAACCCTGTTCGTCAAAGGCAACAATATCACCCGTGTCATACCAGCCCGTCTCCAGCTCGCCATGCTGATTTTCAGCCGTCGGCGCTTCAAGCACGCCCGGATTCTCCACACGCAGATAGCCTGACATGACGTTTGGCCCCTTCACCTGAAGACGACCGCCCTGCTCAATCCCCGGAATTTCCAGCAACCGGGCATCCATACCCGGCAAAATACGTCCAACGGTGCCGGGTTTCGCCGCCATCGGGACGTTGATGGAGACTACCGGCGCACATTCGGTCACGCCGTAACCTTCCAGAATACGCAGGCCAAACTTATCCTGCCAAAGCTCTTTCGTGCTCTGCTGCAACTTCTCCGCACCCGCTACAACATAGCGTAGACGATAGAAATCATAGGGATTCGCAAAGCGCGCGTAGTGACCTAAGAACGTTGAGGTGCCAAACAGCACGGTGCAGTTGCGGTCATAAACCAGTTCCGGTACCACTCGATAGTGCAGCGGGCTGGGATAGAGGAAGACTTCCGCACCGGTCAACAGCGGCGTGAACAGGCCAACCGTCAGCCCAAATGAGTGGAATAGCGGCAGTGCCGACATAAAGCGGTCGCTGGCGGTAAAGTCGGCGATAGTTTTAATCTGCTCGACGTTAGCCAGAATGCTTTTATGGCTATGCACGACGCCTTTCGGGTGGCCTTCTGAGCCGGAGGTAAACAGGATTATTGCCGGTTCTTCCGGCTTCTGGGGCACCTGCGCCAGATGCGGCATCAACACGCGGGAGAATATCCACAGTTTATCGACGGGAGTGACATCCCCTTTTAAGTCTTCGAGGAAGACCCAGCGCACCTGAGTCAGTTGTTCCGTCAGGTGCCAGAGCTTACCTTTATCAAGGAAGGTTCTGGAGGTAAAGATAGTGCCAATTTGCGCAGCGGTAATCGCACTGGTGAGCCCCTTTACCCCGGCCGTGTAGTTCATCATCGCCGGGATACGACCACGGGCGATAGCGCCGAAAATCACCGCGGCGCTGATACTGGCATTGGGCAGCATCAAGCCGATCTTTTCACCCTTCTGGCTGTATTTATCCAGAATTCGTGCCACAAACAGCGTTTTGGTCAGCAGCTTGCGGTAGCTGTCCGGCTGGAAGTTAATATCCTCAACGCACGGTTTTTTCTCGCCATAGCGATGCATTGCCCTCAGCAGTGACTCATACAGCGTTTCGCGTGGACGCACGGCCATACGTGCTTCCATCATGATCTGGTGCAGCATTTCACCGGCAATTTTGCGGCGGTCGCGGGCGCGCGGCGCTTCCGGCATTGGCAGCGAGGTTGGCGGTAGCAGGTGTAGCCCAATGCGCGGGAACAGACGGCGTTTTACCCGCCCTTTCAGGCGGCTGAAGAAGGTTAACTCAGCGCCTTCAATACGCAGTGGAATAATCGTGGCGCCCGACTTCGCCGCAACAAAGGCCGCGCCGTCGTAGATTTTCATCAGCGACCCGGAGACTGAAATGCGCCCTTCCGGGAAAATGACCACCGGTCGTCCCTGTTCAATCAGACGCACCAGATGTTTGATTGACATTGGCTTCGTAGGGTCGAGCGGCACGAAGTCAATAATCGGCTTTAGCCAGCGCATAAACCATTTGTCGGTAATCGAGCTGTAGACAGCAAAGACCGGACGAACGGGCAGGAAGAGTGCCAGCAGAACACCGTCAATAAAAGAGACGTGGTTGGGCGTAATGAGCACTTTAGGCGCGTTCAATGCCTCGGTGTTGCCCGTCAGCCTGACCCGGAATAACAGCTTAAAAATCAGTCGGAAGAATCCCAGAAGCATACCAACTCCATTGGCCATCGTTTTGTCATTGCAGGGTACACGAGAAAACAGTGGAAAAGCAGCAGGCATCCGGGTTAAGACAAAAAAAACCTGCGCATCTGCGCAGGTCGGTGTAAGTGATGGCGTGTGCAAAGCACACATTAAAACATTCACCAATCAATACCTCTGGGATAACCAGATTAGCAATTCGCATAACGCTTCCTCCAGCAGACATTCGCAACAGCATCCCGCAAAGTGTAAGTAAACGTT
Organism: Kluyvera intermedia; assembly: GCF_034424175.1. Classification (NCBI taxonomy): domain Bacteria; kingdom Pseudomonadati; phylum Pseudomonadota; class Gammaproteobacteria; order Enterobacterales; family Enterobacteriaceae; genus Kluyvera; species Kluyvera intermedia. The sequence continues at coordinate 979,607 of NZ_CP139986.1, read as the reverse complement.
TGAATATTCCCGTTCCGTTGCAAATGACGGTGTCACTCTTCCACAACACGCTACGCAGACAGCAATATTGTGCATCTCCCCACAGACTCTTCCTTGAATACAACAGGGATTTCCGTAAAACTGTTAAGGTGTAAACGTTTACCCATCGAAAGATTATTAAGGCATATTATGGCGACAATAAAAGATGTGGCCCGGCTTGCAGGCGTTTCAGTCGCCACTGTATCCCGCGTCATCAACAACTCCCCAAAAGCCAGCGATGCCTCACGTCAGGCCGTTTCCACTGCCATGGAAACCCTCAACTATCATCCGAATGCCAATGCTCGCGCGCTGGCACAGCAATCGACGGAAACCGTCGGGCTGGTCGTCGGTGATGTTTCCGATCCTTTTTTCGGCGCCATGGTCAAAGCCGTGGAGCAAGTGGCCTATCACACCGGTAATTTTTTGCTTATCGGTAACGGTTACCATAATGAACTCAAAGAACGTCAGGCCATTGAACAGCTTATTCGCCACCGCTGCGCGGCACTGGTGGTTCATGCCAAACTGATCCCTGATGCCGAGCTTGCCAATCTCATGAAGCAGATCCCCGGAATGGTGCTGATTAACCGAATTCTGCCCGGTTTTGAAAAACGCTGCGTCGCGCTGGATGACCGCTATGGTGCCTGGCTGGCGACCCGCCATCTGATTCAACAAGGCCACACCCGCATTGGCTACATCTGCTCCAACCACACCATTTCAGATGCCGAAGACCGTTTGCAAGGCTATTACGATGCGCTGAAAGAGCACGGTTTGCCGTGCAATGACAGGCTGGTGACGTTTGCCGAACCGGACGAAAGCGGCGGCGAACTGGCGATGACAGAGCTATTGGGCCGCGGCAAGCCGTTTACTGCGGTCGCCTGTTACAACGATTCCATGGCCGCCGGGGCTATGGGGGTGCTTAACGATAACGGTATTGATGTGCCACAGGCCATTTCGCTGATTGGCTTCGATGACGTGCTGGTATCACGCTACGTGCGCCCGCGTCTGACCACCATTCGCTACCCGATTGTCACCATGGCGACTCAGGCAGCGGAGCTGGCACTGGCGCTGGCGGAGAAGCGCCCGTTACCGGATATTACTCACCTGTTTAGCCCGACGCTTGTGCGCCGTCATTCGGTGATTGCTCCCGCCGACGCGCCAAAATCGTAACGATACAGATGCACGGTGGTGTCCGGGTAATCCAGGCCATCACCGATGTACTGCCAGCCAAAACGCTCATAAAAATCCCGGCACGCTGAGTACAGGTAAAGTTCGTCATAACCTTGCGCTTTGGCGTAGTCGATAACGTGTTGCTGAAGTTGCCCCGCCAGCCCACGTCCCCGCGCGGGCTCATCAACATACAGCGCCGCCAACCACGGCCAGAGATCCTGACGACTTATCAAATCGCAGCGCCACAATCCCACCGTTGCCAGCAAAGCATCACCTTCGGTCGCGATAAAGGTGATAGGCAATGCACCCGGCACCTGACTATGGCGGACCACGCTTTCGAAAAACGCGGGTGAAAGCCCGTCACCAAATGCTTCCCACAGCCAGCGGCTAACCTGCGCGGCATGTTGGGGAGCGGCGTAAAGTGGTTGAATAAGCATGATGAATTCGCCCTCTGACATTCTTATATTGGGATATTCTACTCCGTGACGCTAAAAAGCGTGATCCCGGTGGTTATTTGCCACGTTCTGAGCGCTTATGCCCCTGAATGAGTGTGGTAAACTGCTGACCATTACGAAGTCTCAGGAAATAATCATGGCAACGATGCTGGATGTCTCAATACACGCAGGTGTCTCGAAAGCGACAGTGTCCCGCGTGCTCAATGGTACCGGTCAGGTCAAAGAAAGCACCCGTCAACAGGTGTTCAAAGCGATGGAAGAGTTAGGCTATCGGCCCAACTTTCTGGCGCGTTCGCTGGCAAACCGCACCAGTAACAGCATCGGCCTTGTGGTTTCCACCTTCGATGGATTCTATTTTGGTCGCCTGCTTCAGCAGGCCTCCCGCCAGACGGAAGCCTGGGGTAAGCAGCTTATTGTCACCGACGGCCATGACACGCCTGAACGCGAAGAACAAGCCGTGCAGATGCTCGCCGACAGGCAATGCGACGCCATTGTGCTCTACACCCGCCATATGAGCGAGAAAGCCATTATGGAACTAGTGAATACGACGCCGATGCCGCTGGTGGTGATTAACCGCGACGTCAGCCAGGCTCGTGAACGCTGCGTATTCTTCGAGCAGCAGGATGCGGCATTTCAGGCGGTAGAATATTTGATTTCCCAAGGGCATCGCGATATTGCCTGCATCACCGTTCCTATCCACACGCCAACCGGTAAGGCCCGTTTGCAGGGTTATCGCCGGGCGCTGGAGCAAAACGGCATTGCGTGGGATGCAGCAAAGGTGAAGCACGGTGATTCAACCATGAACTGCGGTTACGACATGTGTAACGCGCTGCTTAATGAGAAAGTGAAGTTCAGCGCGCTGTTCGCCTGTAACGATGATATGGCGCTGGGCGCATCAAAAGCGCTGCATCAGGCGGGGCTGCGTATTCCGCAGGATATTTCGCTGTTTGGTTTCGATGACGCCCCTAGCGCGAAATGGCTGGAGCCGGGGCTTTCCACCGTGTATCTGCCGATCGATAACATGATTGTGACCGCGATAGACCAGGCGATTAAGCTGGCTAGCGGGGAAGAGATCGAGACGATCCCGCCGTTTACCGGCACGCTGGTATTGCGTGATTCGGTGACTACCGGACCGTTTTACGAATAGTGCCTGTCCCGGCGGCGCTGCGCTTGGCCGGGCTACCAGTGGGTGTAGGCCGGATACGCGCAGCGCCATCCGGCAATGTGCGCGGTGATGCCTGATGGCGCTACGCTTATCAGGCCTACAAATGTGCACGAATGTAGCCCGGCCAAGCGCAGCGCCGCCGGGAATCCCATCGATCAAATAAGCTCCAGCGCCAACAGCTCTTCAATCGTCTGTCGACGACGAATCAACCGCGCCACACCATGATCAAACAGCACTTCCGGCAGCAGCGGACGGCTATTGTAATTCGACGACATCGACGCACCGTAGGCCCCGGTATCGTGCAGCACCAGGTAATCGCCCGGAACAACCGCTGGCAGCAGACGCGTTTCGACTTTTCCGCCCTCTTGTTGAGTGAAAACGTCACCGGATTCGCACAACGGCCCAGCCACCACCGTTTCAATCTGCGCGGCCTGCGACAGCGGACGACCATCGCCCGCCAGCGCCGAAATGTGGTGATAGCTGCCGTACATCGCCGGACGCATAAGATCGTTAAAGCCCGCGTCGATCAATACAAAGTGACGGCTACCCATCTCTTTAACGCTGCGCACCTGTGCCACCAGCACGCCTGCTTCGGCCACCAGGAAACGTCCGGGTTCGATCTCAAGTTTCACCGGGTGTCCCAGGTGTTTAGCGATTTGCTCGCGCGCGGTATTCCACAGGCCAAAGTAGTGATCGGTGTTGATCGCCTCTTCCCCTTCACAATAGGGGATCGACAAACCACCGCCTGCCGAGATCGCTTCAAGATCCTGACCAAACTCCACCACCTGACGCACCATCGCGCCGCACACCTGCTCCAGATGACCGTAGTCCACGCCGGAGCCAATATGCATATGAATACCGACCAGTTTTAGCTGGTAGCGCTGGATCACCTCCAGCGCCGCCGGAAGGTCGCTATACCAGATCCCGTGCTTGCTATTTTCACCGCCGGTATTGGTTTTCTGGCTGTGCCCATGACCAAAACCAGGGTTAACACGCAGCCACACGCGGTGACCCGGCGATACCTGGCCCAGTTGCTCAAGCATATCCACCGACCCGGCGTTAACCGGGATTTGCAGCTCATGCACCCGCGCCAGCGTCGCTTCATCAATCATATCGGCGGTAAAGACAATCTCATCTTTCCCCGCGACATACCCTGCTGCCAGCGCACGTTCAATCTCACCTAATGAGACAGAATCCACCTTCACACCCTGCTCACGCATCAGGCGCAGAATATGAATATTCGAGCACGCCTTTTGGGCAAAACGAATCACATCAAACTGGCTCAGTTTGGCAATCTGCGCGCGAATGATTTGTGCATCGTAAACCCACACCGGGCAGCCAAATTCAGCAGGCAGGCGCAGCAGGTTATCGGCGGTCAGGTCTGTGTCGGTATTGTTGAGTGGGCGTGGCATAGCGAACTCCGGTATCTGTTTTTTATGATTACGCCACAGCCTGAACAGAATAAAAAATATCGTTTTATCGCGAGTCTATGCAAAAATGATATGGACTGTTTATTCGAGGATTACCCATGCCTGCCGTTAACCTGCGCCATATCGAAATTTTTCACGCCATTATGACGGCGGGTAATCTGACGGAAGCCGCGCGGATGCTGAATACCTCGCAGCCGACCGTCAGCCGCGAGCTGGCGCGATTTGAGCAGGTGCTAGGATTAAAGCTTTTCGAGCGCAGCCGTGGTCGCCTACACCCAACGGTGCAAGGGCTGCGGTTATTTGAAGAAGTGCAGCGTTCCTGGTACGGCCTAGACCGCATCGTCAGTGCCGCCGAAAGCCTGCGCGAGTTCCGCCAGGGGGAGTTATCAATTGTCTGTCTGCCGGTCTTTTCGCAATCCTTTTTGCCCTCGCTGCTGCAACCGTTTCTGGCACGCTATCCTCAGGTCAATATTCAGATTGTGCCGCAGGAGTCTCCGCTGCTGGAGGAGTGGCTGTCGGCACAGCGTCATGATTTAGGGATAACGGAAACAGTCCATACCCCCGCCGGGACCGAGCGCACGGAGTTACTTTCGCTTGATGAAGTTTGCGTATTGCCGCAAGGGCATCCGCTGGCTGAAAAAACGGTCTTAACACCGCAAGATTTTCAGGGCGAAAACTATATTAGCCTGTCACGCACCGACAGCTACCGCCAGCTGCTGGATACCCTATTTAACGAGCATCAGGTCAAACGTCGGATGGTGATTGAAACCCATAGCGCCGCCTCTATTTGCGCGATGGTACGCGCAGGCGTGGGGATCTCTGTTGTGAATCCGCTGACGGCAATGGACTATGCCAGCAGTGGGATCGTTATCCGCCGATTTAGCGTTTCGGTGCCGTTTACCGTCAGTCTGGTACATCCTTTACATCGCCCTTCATCAGCGCTGGTTGATGCTTTTAGCAGTCATTTAATACATCAAACACCTAATATCATTGAATCTTATAAATGCTGGCTAAATTCATAAAATCCCAAAAAAACCATGCAGCACAAATAGCTAAAGAAGTGTTTTTTATTTATAACATAATAAAACTAATAAATAAGATATTATATAACATTGAAATCCATTCACGCAAAATATGATTTAATCTTTCCTTAATATACTTTTTAGAAAAACACACTTTATTGCGAATCGTAAAAAGTATAATTTGACCTCATTCCATAACACTTTCTTACTTTAAATATTAAACCATAACTAGCGCATTACTTATTCAACAGGATGCTGAATAACAGAATGACTAACAGGGAATTATAACATGACACTAAAGTTAAACCTGTGTGCTATTTCACTAGCATGTTTGGCTCCGCTCTGCCACGCAAATATGTCCGTCTATCCCATGTCAGTTGATATGAACGATCAAGGCGAAAGCAGCGTGCGTGTTATTTCTCGCTCCAGCGATGTGCAATATATTAAGACATCAATTCTTAATATTACCGGTATCGGCACAACCCAAGAAAAAGAAACTGAAATTAAAAATGGCGATCCTACCGCGATTGTCGTTATGCCTCCCAAATTCGCCCTCCCCGCTGGCGCCACTAAAATGGTACGACTGGTCGCAATGGAGCCGGTAAAGGAAGAGACAACTTACCGTGTGAAGTTCGAGGCAGTACCGCAGCTTGATGACCCGCTTGAAGGGACTCAAAATACCAAGTCGCAATTAACCATTAATCTTATCTGGGGTGTACTCGTCAGCGTCCCACCAGAAAACCCGCAGTTAAAAATCAACCTGCTTGCCGATGGCAAAATAATAAACACCGGCAATCAACGTTTTAAAATATTAAAAATTGGATTGTGTAAAAAATCACAATCAGACAAAGACTGTGCATGGCAGGATGTTGGTAATAATATTTACCCACGCGCTAGCTATGTACCTAAAAACATATTGAATTACGACCGGGTCGTTGTTCAGTATTGGAACTGGATTGACAAGTCAAAGCACTCACAGGACTTCCCAATTCATTAATCAGTAGTTTATTACATGGAATATAAGTAAATGAAATCAGTTATCTCTAAATCCTTACTCGCTTTGGCAATGGTTTCTGTAATGGGTTCTGCAATGGCAGTACAGAAAGATATTACCGTTACTGCAACCGTTGATGCCGCGCTGGATATGACTCAGGTTGATAACTCTGCGCTGCCAAAAAACGTTGATATGCAGTATATCCCAGGCACCGGCCTGGTTCCTTACCAGCTGCAGACCAAAATCTGGGCAAATGACGTGACTAAAGATGTCATGATGCAGCTGACCAGCGATGCCGTTCTGGTTAACAGCCTGGGTGGTGACGCCGTTCCGATGACCGTTTCCTGGGGCGGCGAAGCACTGTCTACTACCGCGGTAACTCTGGCAGCAAAAGAACTGTTCCCGAATGCTGATACCGCACTGAAAACAGGTTCTGTAGCTAAAGCCCTGCAGATCGCACAGACCACGCAGGAACCTCTGACTACCGGTACCTATCAGGGTGTTGTCAGCATCTATCTGTACCAGAACGCCGGCACTATCTAATTTTTACTGCAATAAACCCAATGAACCGAAGAAAAGTCTTCGGTTCATTTTTTACTATATCAAGGAAGATGATTGAGTAATGAAAAAATCAATTCTTGGGCTATTAATCTTTTCCATACTCAATGTCGCTCATGCACGTACAGACTCAATTCCACCAGGATTTGAAGCCATCGTGCAGGGCCAGCAGGAATATATTGACGTCTATCTTGCAGGACGCAATCTGGGTAAGTTTTACGCCACCGTTAACCTTGATACCGTTAGGTTCGAACAGCCCCAAAAGATTCTCACCGCAATGGCCCTGGGTAACGATCAGGATCGTATCAAAACCGTTGTAGCAAAACTCAGCCAGCCTCTTGAACGTCACGGTGAACTTGCCTGTTCGACGGTAAACAGCAGCGCTGGTTGCGGTTATCTCACCACTAACGACGTCGCACTGATTTACAATGACGAGCAGAACGCCGTCAATCTCTTCTTAAATAAAGAGTGGTACCCCGACAGCACCCAAACCTCCCTCTATCTGAAAGCGAGCCAAGATGATGATATCGTTAACGCGTTCATCCATCAGCAGGATATTAACGTCGCCATCCAGGACGATTTTAAATCGGCGTATCTGCAAGGTACGGGCGCTTTAGGCATCACCGATAACAGCTACATTGGCGGTTACTGGAGCCTGAATGGCAACGAGAGCGATGGTGAAACCGAGACTGACGTTGACGTCAGTGAACTGTACTATCGCTACGATCTCATGAGCCGCTTTTACGTTCAGGGCGGGCGAATGGACAGCCGCAGCCTGTTTAATCTTGATGGCGGTAACTTTAATTTCACCTTCCTGCCACTCGACGCCTTTGACGGGGTTCGCGCAGGATCGACCTTGAGCTATCTCAACCGCGAACAGGCGGGCCAGGGCACACCGGTCAACGTATTGCTTTCGCGCAGCTCACGCGTTGATGCCTATCGCGATAACCAACTGCTCGGTTCGTTTTACTTAAACGGCGGCAATCAGTCACTCGACACCAGCTCGTTCCCCTCTGGGAGCTACACCCTTCAGCTGAAAATTTATGAAAGCAATCAGTTTGCCCGTACTGAAGTGGTTCCTTTTACCAAAACGGGGAGCATAACGGACGGCCATGCCCAGTGGTTTATCCAGGCGGGTAAACTGGCGGATGACTCCAGTTCATCAACAAGCTATAGCGATGACGGTTCCACCTCTGCCCAGGCTGGCGTGCGACTTCCGGTAACGGCACAAAGCGAGCTGATGCTCGGCGTGGCCTCGGTAGACAATAACTTTTCTGCGGAAGTTAACGGTCATATCACCCCGGCACTGGGTGCTTTGGGTGATATGGATCTGCAAACCGGCTTTTTCTATAACGACCAGGGTGGCCGCGGTAACATGCAGCAGCTCAACTGGCGGGTGGAGAACTTGCCCTCACTGAACTTGTACCGAAAAGATACTAGCGGCGGTCAGTGTTCCGGCGATACTGATTCTGAAGATTACGATCTCAACTGTTTTGAAAGCATCAGCGCAGGTCTATCACAAAACATCTTAAGCTGGAGCCTTTCCTTAAACTGGAACCGCACCCGCAACCATGCGGACTATCGCACGCGCTGGGACAACGACGAAGACTTTAGTGATAACTATTTCAGCCAGGCAAGCGCTAATTCCACCTCAGATACTATCCAGTTTAGCGCCTCACGCTCTTTCAGCCTGACTAGCTGGATCCTGAACACCAACCTCGGCGTATTTACGCGTAACAACAACGACAGCACCGGCAACGATAACGGTGCCTACTTTATGTTTACCTTCAGCGAGATGCCGCGCCAGGATAATAACGCGCGCAGCCGTAGCACCACCATCGGTGCCGATTATCGCACTAGTAAAAACAGTAGCGACCAGACATCCTGGAATCTGGCACGGACCTGGTATGACGATAACGTCAACCATAAAGAAGTAGGTGTGAGCCTTGGCGGTATTAATACTGATACCCTCGACAGCGGCGTCAACGGTCGTATTGATGGTCTGTATGGCAACCTCAGCGCCTATCTCACCGACAGCTACGACACGCAGGACCGCGATCACAGTACCGCCTTTACCGGCAGCTACAGCTCCACGCTTGCCGTCAGCCGCCACGGGGTGCAGGTTGGCCGCGCGGGTAACGGTGACCCATCGGCAGCTGTGCTAATCGCGGTGAAAAAAATGGACGACGCCGATGCCGATGATTTGTCCGTGGATGCCACCACAAATGGCAGTAAGGCCAGCCTGACCGGCGATGAATCGGTCCTGTTCCCTTACACCGGTTATGAAATGGGTTACGTCGACGTCAACGACAGCGCACGTAAAAACCAGACCGGTACCACCAACCTGATTACCGGTTCAGGCAAACAAAGCCTGATGCTGCTACCGGGCAAACTGCGCTACCGCGAAGTGTCCGCCACCTTTAACTACAACTATATTGGCCGACTGCTGCTGCCGGAAGCGCTGAAAAAATATCCAGTCATTGGGGTAAACAGTGCGATGTTGCTGATGGCAGATGACGGTGGGTTCACGCTGGAAATGCAGAGCTCTTCACGCGAGCTGTACGTATTGGCTGGTCAGTCATTCCTGAAATGCCCGCTGAAAGTACTGAAGAAACGCGCCAGCATTCGCTTTGCCGGAGATATTCAATGCTCAGTGGTGACCTACGATCAGTTGCCTTCGCCCATTCAGGTACAGGCACAGCTTAAGCAATCACAGCGCAGACAAGCGCTAGAAACCGCACAAAGGGAGAGTGTGCAATGAAATTAATCCAACTCGCGCTCATCGGCGGGCTACTGTTCAGCGGCTATGCTGCTGCGAACGGGGTCTATCCGGTGATGACCAACAACATACCTGTACTGCAAGAGTATGAGCTTCCTTCCGGTGCTCCTGCCGATGATTATATATGGGACTACGGTTACATTGGCGCTTACGGTTACAGCCAAAGAAGTTTCCCATTTAACTGCAATTATGCCGATCTTCAGCAATCGTGTACCCACCAGAGCCATAGCTCTACGATCACAATAATGCTTACAGAACGGCGTAGCGGTATGCGATTCCCGCTGAAATTACAGGGATATCTAAATATGTACTATTATGATGATCAAGATCCAGATAGTTCATTTATATGCGGGGGCAATTTCCCCTTAAATGACAATCAGTATGCTAGCTGCTATAACAGTACTAGTAGCTTCACGTCTAACTCCAGACTGTTAACCGTTTATATCCCACAAAGCGAAATGAACAACCTACCTGTTGGCGGCGTGTGGGAAGGCCACCTACAGTTGATTACCGGTGGTAACTGGAGTGGGCATAAATATACTGCTGACATCACCCTCAAAGGCAAAGCCACTGGCAAACAGGATATTTACTTCCCGGAATTTAACAGCGCTAACCCACTGGTACAGCTCGACCTGCACCCGACCGGGTCGGTCACCAGCAACAGCTATGTTGAAGATGTCACCAATCTGGATATGTGCCTGTACGACGGCTTCAACTCCAACAGTGACAGTATGGATCTGTCATTTAAAGATGAAGGTAAAACAGCAGCGGCTCGCAAAGACGGTTATTTCTCCATCTATAACACCGCTACGGGCGGAACAGATGAAGCCGAACGCGTCGATTACCGCGTGGAAATGTTCGACCCTCACAGCAAAGGCTGGAGAACGGTTAAAAACAACGATGCCTTCACTCTACAAGCCGGAGAAAACGGTCAGGATCAAATCCGTCCGGTACGACTACCGTCGATTACCTATCCTGTACTTTGCTCCCCTGCACCGCTGCGGCTGATTGTGGATAAATTCCGCGTCACCGACAAAGCCGCCGGATACTATAAAGGCGTACTGACCGTGGAATTTAGCCCCAGCCTGAACAGCATCTAACAACGCGCTTTCCGGCCTACCCCAGAACGTAGGCCGGATAAGCACAAGCGCCATCCGGCACCCCAGCATCAAGACAGCATAAACTCCACCGCATCCGCGGCATGAATCGCCGCCGTATCAAACACCGGTAGTGGGCTTAATTCTGCTGGCACCAGCAGACCAATCTCGGTACAACCAAAAATCACCCCTTGCGCTCCCTGGCTCGCCAGTTCACCTATCACACTCAGATAATAATCACGCGACGCATCGCTGAACTCGCCAAGGCATAGCTCTTCAAAAATTATCTGGTTAATTTTCAGGCGTACGTCTTGTTCGGGAATCAAGGTGCTAATACCAAATTCATCCTGTAGGCGTCCACGATAGAAATCCTGCTCCATGGTATAGCGCGTACCCAGCAGCCCCACGTTGCTCATATTCTGCTGACTGATGGCGCGTCCCGTCGCATCGGCAATGTGCAGGAACGGCACGTCACACGCCGTTTCAATCGCCTCGGCGACCTTGTGCATGGTGTTAGTACACAGCACGATGCCTTCAGCACCCGCCTGCTGTAACCCGACCGCCGCACGCGCCAGAATCTCTCCCGCCTGCTGCCAGTCCCCGCGCGACTGGCAGGCTTCAATCTCGTGAAAATCGACGCTATGGAGCAAAATCTGCGCCGAATGCAGCCCGCCAAGGCGCTGCTTTACGCCCTCATTTATTAGGCGATAGTACGGAATAGTCGATTCCCAGCTCATCCCACCCAACAGACCCATCGTTTTCATCATTTTTCCCCTGTACGTTGTTATCTCTCCAGTGAACCAAAGATGTGATCAACTTTCCACATCTGCCGCTATCGTTTTCTTTTTGAGGGTTTCTGATATAAATTTAATGAAACATTGTTTCAACTTAATACAGGACGGCAGGATGTTTATTTTTCATAAAGAAACCACCCTCGAAGATCTGGGCAATGGCGTGACTCGTCGTATTCTCGCCCATGATGGCAAAATGATGGCAGTTGAAGTGAACTTCGAAAAAGGGGCAATTGGCCCGATGCACAACCACCCGCACGAGCAGTTGACCTACGTACTGTCCGGGGAGTTTGAATTCACCATTGGTGATGAGAAGCACGTGGTGGGCGCGGGAGACACGCTGTATAAGCAGCCGAATATTATGCACGGCTGCGTTTGCCTGAAAGCGGGAACGCTGCTGGACACCTTTACCCCGATGCGCCAGGATTTTTTAAATCAGTAACGGCGACGTTGGGGGGTGATTGAAGCCTCCCCAGCAAAGCGTGACACGTAACCAAAAACCATCACCATTCGGTTCCCTCGCCCCTATGGGGAGAGGGCTAGGGTGAGGGGATTGTCATCGATTATCGCGCTGTAACCCTCACCCCAACCCTCTACCTTAAAAAGGGAGAGGGGGCACACCGAGCTAAGACTCTATTTCTGACTATCACTCAGCAATGCTACTGAACTTAGGCTTTAAGCATCCGTTTAGCCAGCACGTACCCGCATCCTAAAAAACCACCGAGCATGCAGCCTAGCACCAGAATCAGCGCTTTACCTGGGCCGTCCTTTTTCAGTGGCAGCGTTGGCGAAAGCTGGTAGGCGACCGGCATAAAGTCCACGTCAGGAATCGACAAGGCCTGGAGTTTTTTCAGCGTGTATTCACGGTTTTGCAAATCACTGTTCAAATCGCTGACATCTTTTAATGACGATTCAATTTTCAGTTTTTCAGCAATGCCTGCTGCCCCTAAAGAAATAGAGAAATCAGGATCGTCTTTTACCGCCATGCCTTGGCTGTACAGCGGCTTTTGAATTCCCGCGGCATTGGCAATGCTCAAGGAATATTTTAATCGCTGAATAAGGATGTTACGCGCATTTTCCAGATAAGTACGGTCTAATTCCAGACTCTCTTTACCATTGCGAATCGTCTTATCGATGCTGCTACGCAAAGTTTCCAGCACTTCTTTGCGGACTTGCAGGCTAATAAAGTCGAGGTAGCCGTTGAGGATCTTTTGCGCCTGCTCCTGCTCGCTTCCGGTGAAGGAAAGCGTCCAGCTCACATAAGGCAGTTGCTCATTCGCTTTCTTAGGATCGGCGTTATTCACCACCGTCAGGCTTTCCGCCATACGGACAATTTCACGATGCAGCGTAACGGGATCGGTCGAATCATCCACCATCCCGGATGAGCGCAGCCAATCCTCGAACTGTGACTGGGAGCTTAGTTTCTTAATGAAAAGGTTAAAGATATCGCCACGATTTCCCTTGATATCAACGCCCAGCGCACGCACCTGAATGATGGCATGCTCCAGATTATCCACCTGGATACTCTCAGGCACGGCCAGAACGGCCTTGCTGGTCCACTTTTGCGGCAGCATGAAGGCCAGCACCAGACTCAGAATCGCAGCAACGACAACAAAGGCCATGACGGTCTTCTTATCTTGCCAAAGTTGTAGCAAAAGGAGACGAAGATCAATTTCGTCATTGCTGGCAACCATTGGTAAATTTCTTAGAGGAGCCGGATGCGGTAGTACTGGTTCCATTGACATAATCGGTGATTCAGCCATTTCAGAGATATCCAGACGCTTTTTTTCGAATAATTAAAATTCGATTCTATAAGAATAATCTCTATTTTATCACTCTAATTATTTGGGGTTTTGCGACAAAACGCCCGTTCTTCCCCCTGAATAGCATTCATACATAAAAAAACGCATCCTGAGCGTCTTCACCTTCCTCCCATCGCAAAATGCCACACCACTCACCTTTTTAAAACGTCGTTTCGACTTCGATCACACTTTCATCATTAATCGAATGACGCCGAAACAAATAGCAATAAAATAAATTTAAAACGGCGTTTTATAAAATAACCATGGCAGGAATATGTTTTTGAAACCAGAAGCGCCGGACGAATGAATACCAAACAAATATCTTAGATTACATTTACTTACAGGGAATGCTTAATGACTAACGCCAAGCTGACACTTTAACATCTCAGGCGCCAGAAGGCGCGAGGGATGTAACAAACACCCAATCCGTTTGACACACTTGTTCGCCAGGTAGGTATGTATGAATGAAAACAGAATGCTGGGATTGGCCTGGATTTCTCCCTATATCATAGGGTTAATAATCTTTACGGCCTTCCCATTCGTTTCATCTTTCTTCCTCAGTTTTACTGAGTATGACTTGATGAGTCCGCCGGTGTTTAACGGCATCGAGAACTATCGCTACATGCTGACGGAAGATTCCCTCTTCTGGAAATCCATGGGCGTGACGTTTGCCTACGTATTTTTAACCATCCCATTAAAACTCGCTTTTGCTTTAGGGATTGCGTTTGTTCTTAACTTTAAATTACGCGGTATTGGCTTCTTCCGTACTGCTTACTATATCCCGTCGATTCTCGGTAGCTCTGTGGCGATCGCCGTTCTGTGGCGTGCACTGTTTGCTATTGATGGCCTGTTAAATAGCTTTATCGGCGTACTCGGTTTTGACCCGGTTAACTGGCTGGGCGAGCCGTCTCTGGCGCTGATGTCCGTGACTTTGCTGCGCGTATGGCAGTTTGGTTCGGCGATGGTTATCTTCCTGGCCGCTCTGCAAAACGTCCCGCAATCGCAATACGAAGCGGCAATGATTGATGGCGCGTCTAAATGGCAGATGTTTATGAAAGTCACCGTGCCACTGATTACGCCGGTTATTTTCTTCAACTTCATCATGCAGACCACTCAGGCATTCCAGGAGTTTACCGGCCCGTACGTTATCACCGGCGGCGGCCCAACCTACTCGACCTACTTGTTCTCACTGTACATCTACGATACCGCGTTCAAGTACTTCGATATGGGTTATGGCGCAGCGCTGGCATGGGTTCTGTTCCTGGTGGTTGCTGTCTTCGCTGGCATCGCCTTTAAGTCTTCAAAATACTGGGTGTTCTACTCCGCCGATAAGGGAGGCAAAAATGGCTGATATCCAACAAATCTCAGAAGCAAGAAGCATTGCTGAACGTGAGGTTGCCCGAACCCTTAGACGCGAAAAGATCAACGCCTGGATCCGTTACGTCATTCTGCTGTTCGTCGGCCTGTTGATGCTCTACCCGCTGGCGTGGATGTTCTCGGCGTCGTTCAAACCGAACCACGAGATCTTCACCACCCTGGGCTTGTGGCCAACGCATGCCACCTGGGACGGCTTTATTAACGGCTGGAAAACCGGTACGGAATACAACTTCGGCCATTACATGCTGAACACCTTCAAGTATGTGATTCCGAAAGTGATCCTGACCATTATCTCTTCCACTATCGTGGCGTATGGCTTTGCCCGCTTCGAGATCCCATGGAAGAAATTCTGGTTCGCGACGCTCATCACCACGATGCTGCTGCCAAGCACCGTGCTGCTGATTCCTCAGTACCTGATGTTCCGTGAAATGGGCATGCTGAACAGCTATATGCCACTGTACCTGCCGCTGGCATTTGCTACGCAAGGGTTCTTCGTCTTCATGCTGATTCAGTTCCTGCGCGGCGTACCGCGTGACATGGAAGAAGCGGCGCAGATTGACGGCTGTAACTCCTTCCAGGTGCTGTGGTACGTGGTGGTACCGATCCTGAAGCCGGCGATTATCTCCGTCGCCCTGTTCCAGTTCATGTGGTCTATGAACGACTTTATCGGCCCGTTGATCTACGTCTATAGCGTAGACAAGTACCCGATTGCACTGGCTCTTAAAATGTCCATCGACGTCACCGAAGGTGCGCCGTGGAATGAAATTCTGGCAATGGCGAGTATCTCCATTCTGCCATCCATCATTGTGTTCTTCCTGGCGCAGCGCTACTTCGTTCAGGGCGTGACCAGCAGCGGAATTAAAGGTTAAGAGGGATATATCATGGCTGAAGTTATTTTCAACAAACTGGAAAAAGTGTACTCCAACGGCTTCAAAGCGGTACATGGTATCGACCTGAAAATCGCAGAAGGGGAGTTCATGGTGATTGTCGGGCCATCAGGCTGCGCCAAATCCACCACCCTGCGTATGCTGGCTGGTCTGGAAACCATCAGCGGCGGTGAAGTTCGCATCGGCGAGAAAATCGTCAACAACCTCGCGCCAAAAGAGCGTGGGATTGCGATGGTGTTCCAGAACTATGCGCTGTATCCGCACATGACCGTGCGTGAAAACCTGGCGTTCGGCCTGAAGCTGAGCAAGATGCCGAAAGCGCAGATTGAGGCGCAGGTGAATGAAGCGGCAAAAATTCTCGAACTGGATGAATTGCTCGACCGCTTACCGCGCCAGCTCTCCGGTGGTCAAGCACAGCGTGTGGCGGTAGGCCGTGCGATTGTAAAAAAGCCAGACGTGTTCTTGTTCGATGAACCGCTGTCTAACCTCGACGCCAAACTGCGTGCCTCAATGCGTATCCGTATTTCCGACCTGCACAAGCAGTTGAAGAAATCCGGTAAACCAGCGACGACCGTATACGTGACCCACGATCAGACCGAAGCGATGACCATGGGCGACCGTATCTGCGTAATGAAACTGGGCCACATCATGCAGGTTGATACGCCAGATAATCTGTATCACAAGCCGAAAAACATGTTCGTTGCGGGCTTTATCGGTGCGCCAGAAATGAACATCCGCTCCTGCAAACTGGTGGACAAAGAAGGTCGTCTGAACCTGAGCATCGGCGATGAGTTTATGCCGCTGTGCGACAGCCTGCACCAGAAACTGACCGGCCATGAAAACGAAGAAGTGTTCTACGGCATCCGCCCGGAATTCGTTTCCGTCTCCGACAACCCGTTTGAACACGGCGGTTGTAGCGGCGAGATGGTTCGTGTGGAAAACATGGGCCACGAATTCTTCGTTTACCTGAAAGTTGCTAACTATGAGCTGACGGCACGCATTCCTTCAGATGAAGCTAAGCCAATGATTGATAAAGGTCTTCATCGTAAGGTGTACTTCAAGTTTGACATGGATAAATGCCATATTTTTGATGCTAAAACTGAACAGAACCTCTCTATCTAATCTGGAGTCTTAAAATGAAAAAAGTGCTTTTAAGCGCAGCAATCTCCGCCACCCTGGGCCTCACGGCCCTCCCTTCTATGGCAAAGGATGTCGATCTTCGTATGTCCTGGTGGGGCGGTAACGGTCGCCACCAAGTGACTTTGAAGGCGCTGGAAGAGTTCCATAAGCAAAACCCGGATATTAATGTCAAAGCTGAGTACACCGGTTGGGACGGCCACTTATCCCGTCTGACTACCCAGATTGCTGGCGGTACCGAGCCGGACGTGATGCAGACCAACTGGAACTGGCTGCCGATTTTTTCTAAAAATGGCGACGGTTTCTACGATCTGAACAAAATGAAGGACGTTATCGACTTAAGCCAGTTCGATGCGAAAGAACTGCAGTCCACCACGGTGAACGGCAAACTGAACGGGATCCCAATCTCCGTGACCGCACGCGTGTTCTACCTCAACAATGAAACCTGGAAGCAAGCGGGCGTTGAATACCCGAAAACCTGGGATGAGTTGATGGCGGCGGGTAAGACCTTCGAAAGCAAGCTGGGTAAACAGTATTATCCAGTGGTTCTGGAGCACCAGGATACGCTGGCGCTGCTGAACTCCTATATGACGCAGAAATACAATATTCCGGCAATCAACGAGCAGACCAAGAAACTGTCCTACAGCAAAGAGCAGTGGGTTGAGTTCTTCCAGATGTACAAAAAACTGGTCGATAGCCACGTGATGCCAGACACCAAATACTATGCGTCATTTGGTAAGAGCAACATGTACGAAATGAAGCCGTGGATCCAGGGCGAATGGGGCGGTACTTATATGTGGAACTCCACCATTAACAAGTACTCCGATAACCTGAAGCCACCGGCTAAGCTGGAGCTGGGTAACTACCCAATGCTGCCAGGTGCTACCGATGCGGGCCTGTTCTTCAAACCTGCGCAGATGCTGTCTATCGGCAAGTCTACCAAGAACCCAGAAGCCGCAGCGAAAGTGATCAACTTCTTGCTGAACAGCAAAGAAGGCGTGGATACGCTGGGTCTGGAGCGTGGCGTTCCGCTGAGCAAAGTGGCGGTGAAATACCTGACCGAAGATGGCACCTTGAAAGAGAGCGATCCGTCTGTTGCCGGTCTGCGCCTGGCGCAGTCTCTGCCAGCGAAACTGAGCGTGTCTCCGTACTTTGATGATCCGCAGATTGTTGCCCAGTTCGGTACCTCTTTGCAGTACATCGACTATGGTCAGAAAACGGTAGAGGAAGCGGCATCCGACTTCCAGCGTCAGGCTGAACGTATCCTGAAACGCGCCATGCGCTAATTGATTTAAATGTATTAATACCCTGCAACTTCCGGTTGCGGGGTATTTTTTTATCTAAGGAGAAAGCACATGAAAGGCAAAATCATCCCGCTGAATTTCCGACAACAGACAGACAGCGAAACCGGTCACGAAGTGATCCGGATGACGCCACCGCACATTATTTGCCACCGGAACTACTTCTACCAAAAATGCTTTACCCGCGATGGCGGCAAACTGATTTTTGGCGGCGCGTTTGAGGGGCACTGGAACTACTATTTACTGGATATCGCCGCGCAGCAGGCCACCCAGTTGACCGATGGCCCAGGGGATAATACTTTCGGCGGCTTCTTGTCGGATGATGACCAATCTTTGTGGTACGTCAAAGATACGCGTCAGCTCAAACGCGTTGACCTCACTACGCTTGAAGAGTACGTGGTGTATGAAGTGGACGACGAGTGGGTCGCCTACGGGACGTGGGTTGCCAACTCCGACTGTACAAAACTGGTCGGTATTGAGATTAAAAAACGCGACTGGCAGCCGTTGACCGACTGGTCGAAATTCCGCGCGTTCTACTTTACCGAGCCGGAATGCCGTCTGATTAATATCGACCTGAAAACCGGCGAGCAGCGTACAATTTTGCAGGAGAAACGCTGGCTTGGGCATCCTATCTACCGGCCTTACGATGACACTACCGTCGCGTTTTGCCACGAGGGACCGCGTGACGCGATTGATGCGCGGATGTGGTTGATTAATCAGGATGGCAGCAACCTCCGCTGCGTGCGTCAGCAACAGCCGGGCGAAAGCTTTACTCATGAATTCTGGGTGCCGGATGGTTCTGCGCTTTATTACGTTGCGCATCAGGAAAACAACCCGCATCGCTATCTCTACAGTGCCGATCCGGTCACCCTGGAAAACCGCCAGTTGATGGAGATCCCACCCTGCTCTCACCTGATGAGCAATCACGATGGGTCTTTAGTGGTCGGCGACGGTGCGCCGCATAATACCGGCGACATCAGCCTGAACGATCCGTTTATCTGGGTATTTGATTTGCAAACCGGCGATAAGAAAGCGATTTGTCAGCATAACAGTAGCTGGAAGGTGCTGGATGGCGATCGTCAGGTGACCCACCCTCACCCGTCGTTCTCACCGGATGGTGAGTGGGTGCTGTATACCTCAGATGTTGAAGGAATGCCGGCACTGTATTTGGCGAAGGTGTAGTTGGGTGCTTCCCGGCGGCGCTGCGCTTGGCCGGGCTACTGATTGGTGTAGCCCGGCCAAGCGTAGCGCCGCCGGGATCTGTTTACACCCCGATATCGCGAAGTTTCTCGCCTTTCATCAGCTTGCGTTCAATATGTTCAAGCGTCACCCCTTTTGTTTCTGGAATCAGCCAGAAGGTGACGCCAATAAAGGCCACGTTCAGCACGGTATACAGCCAGAAAGTCCCCGCCGCGCCAATCGAATCCAGCAGCGTCAGGAAGGTCGCACCAATAATCATATTCGACACCCAGTTAGTGGTGGTCGAACAGGTGATACCAAAGTCACGACATTTCAGCGGCTGGATTTCCGAGCACAGGATCCACACCACCGGTGCGGCACTCATCGCATAACCTGCAATACACATCATTGTCATGCCCACGGAAAGCCAGGACAACCCGCTGGATACAGTACCGTTATCAAGCTGCATCAGGCAGTAGCCCAGCACCAGAGTCCCCAGCGCCATGATGGTAAAACCGATTTTCAGCGCGGGTTTCCGTCCGGCTTTATCAACGGTAAACACCGCGATAAAGGTGGCAAACATAAATGTGAGCCCCACCAGCAGCGTGGCGATCATCTGCTGTTCGGTGGTGGTAAAGCCCGCCATTTTAAAGATGCGCGGCGCGTAATACATGATGATATTCATGCCGGTAAACTGCTGCATAGCTTGCAGTAACATCCCGAGGAACACCGCACGGCGAACGTTGCGATTAATTTTGAACAGCGCCCAGCCCCCCTGTTTGAGTTTCAGGCTTTCACGAATTTCATTGAGCTCATCGCGCGCTTTCTCGGAGGTGTCACGCAGCATACGCAACACTTCCTCAGCCTCAACATGACGACCTTTCTCTGCCAGCCAGCGCGGGCTATTTGGCAGGAATATAACCAGAATAATCAACAAGACCGCCGGTAGTGCCAGCACACCGAGCATCGCCCGCCAGTTGCCGCTGTAGCTAAAGGCCGTATCAGACAGAAACGCCATGACGATCCCCAGCGTTACCATCAGTTGGTACATGCTGATCATCTTACCGCGCACGTTTTCGCTCGCCATTTCTGACAGATACAGTGGTGCTGTGTAAGAGGCAATACCCACGGCCACACCAAGAATCACCCTGGCAATTAACAGCATTTCGACATTGGCGGCAAACGCCGAGCCAATGGAACCTGCGACAAACAGAATCGCCCCTACCATCAGGCTGTATTTGCGCCCCAGGCGGAAGGAGAGCCAACCGTTAAATAACGCGCCAATGGCCGCCCCCAGCATCATGCTGCTGACAACCCACTCTTGCATACGGCTGGATAAAACGAAGTGATCGGTGATAAAGGGCAGCGCCCCCGCAATCACGCCAATATCAAGGCCAAAAAGTAATCCTGCCACCGCAGCGGCAATCGAGACAAACTGGTTCATACGCTTTGTATCACGCTGGGTACGCGGCATTAGCGAAGGATCGTTACTGATTGAAGTCATTTTTATTCCTGCCTGGCAAAGTAACACATGGCATGAAAGTAAGTGATTGCAGGGCAAAGGTGTCAGGCTGGACGCGTTAAAGATATGGATTTTATTGCTGCACTGTATGGTTTTGTGATGGACATTTTACTTTCAGATAGAGATCTTAATCGTTCCGCGCCGTCAAAATATCCTGTTACACATGCGTTACTATTTATCAATGGGCAGATCCACATGGATTATCTGGATATTTAGATATGGATGATTTGCACACAATCCCGGCGGCGCTGCGCTTGGCCGGGCTACAAATGTACACGGACGTAGCCCGGCCAAGCGCAGCGCCGCCGGGGAAACCGCAGGCACAAAAAAACCTGCCGAAGCAGGTCTTTTTTTCATCATCAGCTAAAACTTAGCGCGCTAACCAACCGCCATCGACAGCCACGGTGTAACCGTTGATGTAGTCAGACGCCGGAGAAGCCAGGAACACAATCGGCCCCATCAGATCGCTTGGCAGACCCCAACGACCCGCTGGGATACGCTCAAGGATAGCAGCGCTACGCTCTTCGTCAGCACGCAGCTGCTGGGTATTGTTGGTAGCCATGTAGCCTGGGGCAATGGCATTAACGTTGATGCCGTGCTGCGCCCATTCGTTCGCCATCAGACGGGTAACGCCCATCACGCCGCTTTTTGATGCGGTGTAAGATGGCACACGGATGCCGCCCTGGAAGGAGAGCATGGACGCGATATTGATGATTTTGCCGCCTTTACCCTGCGCGATGAAGTGCTTAGCCGCAGCCTGAGCCATGAAGAACACGCTCTTGATGTTCAGGTTCATGACGTCATCCCAGTCTTTTTCGCTGAAGTTGATAGCATCTTCACGACGAATCAGACCCGCGTTGTTCACCAGAATATCGATATGACCGTATTCTGCCACCGCGCGCTCCAGCAGTGCCGGGATACCATCAATCTGACGCAGATCAGCGGTCAGGCTCAGGAAACGACGGCCCAGTGCGGTGACACGTTCAATGGTTTCAGTCGGTTCAACGATGTTGATACCGACGATGTCACATCCAGCTTCTGCCAGACCCAGCGCCATACCCTGACCCAGACCGGTATCACAACCCGTGACGACGGCAACTTTACCTTGCAGAGAGAATGAATCCAAAATCATTTTATATTCCTTGTTGTTAGCGCCTGTACCGGACAGGCATTGTTATCTAATGCTGTCCGCGCCTAGCGCAGATCCTTCACTGCTACGTGATCCATGTCGTCGAAGACCTGGTTCTCGCCCACCATCCCCCAGATGAAGGTATACGCTTTGGTACCCACACCTGAATGGATTGACCAGCTCGGTGAAATCACCGCCTGTTCGTTGTGCATCACCACGTGACGGGTTTCCTGCGGTTGCCCCATCATGTGGAACACGCAGCTGTCTTCATCCATGTTGAAGTAGAAGTAGACTTCCATGCGACGCTCATGGGTATGGCACGGCATGGTATTCCACAAGTTGCCCGGTGCTAGCTCGGTCAGACCCATGCTGAGCTGGCAGGTTTCCAGCACATCAGGAACAAAATATTTGTTAATGGTACGGCGGTTGCTAGTGAGGTTATCCCCCAGCGTGACCGGCGCGACGTCGGCTGGCGTCACTTTTTTGGTTGGGTACGTGGTATGAGCCGGGGCGCAGTTGTAGTAAAACTTCGCCGGTTTCGCCGCATCAACACTTGCGAACACCACCTCTTTAGCCCCTTTACCCACGTAAAGCGCATCGCGATGGCCAATTTCATAAAACTTGCCGTCAACGGTAATCGTACCCGCGCCGCCAATATTGATAACACCCAGTTCACGACGCTCCAGGAAGAAGCTAACGCCAAGCTGTTTACCCACTTCGCCACCGACTGAGACCGTTTTAGCAACCGGCATAATGCCGCCAACGATAATGCGGTCGATATGGCTGTAAACCATGGTGTACTCGTCAGCGACGAAAACCTGCTCAACTAAAAACTCGTCACGAAGGCCCTGTGTATCCAGCGTCTTTGCATGTGCGCTGTGAATGCTCTGTCTTACTTCCACCTTAACCTCCAGGAAAATGTGGCTACATACTCTTATAGCAGAACGAAACTCCATTCCACTTTCTTAATGCCCTTATCTTATCGCTGATGAAACGTGTTTTCAATTCCAAATAAAACATCGTTTCATTTTTTCTGTGAATTAATATCAAAAATGCAAAATGGATCACGAATACGTTATTACGCACGATAAGCTAAAGCCAAAAAGCACTATTATTCATTTGGTTACATGTTTCTTTGAAAAATAACCTTAAATAGGTAAATGATGTCGCAAAAACGAAGGTTGGCTTGACAGTGCGCGACAGAGCACTGCAAAAAAATCGCAGAAATGCGCATTTTTCGTATAAAGTGCGTCTGACATCACAAACAATGAAACGTTGTTTTGATAAATTGACACCAGACTTTTAAAATAACATCCACATCGGCCAGCGAGGATGACAGGCCACGCGACCGCTGGAGTAAAGGAGATCATCATGGCTAAAGGCATGCGGGTAAAATTGAACTACGAGGTCAGCCGCGACCCGGACACCGGCGCGGAAGTCACCCGCTTAACCCCACCAGAGGTAACGTGTCATCGTAACTACTTCTATCAGAAGTGTTTCTTTAACGATGGTAGCCACCTTTTATTCGCGGGCGAGTTCGATGGCCATTGGAACTACTATTTACTGGATGTGGCAAATGCCGAAGCAATCCAACTGACTGAAGGCGCTGGCGACAACACCTTTGGCGGTTTCCTGTCTCCAGATGACAAGTCTCTCTATTATGTTAAGAACGACCGCACGTTACTGGAAGTTAACCTGAAAACGTTGGCTGAACGTGAAGTTTACCGTGTGCCTGACGACTGGGTTGGCTACGGCACCTGGGTCTCTAACAGCGATTGCACCAAGCTGGTCGGTATTGAAATTGCCAAAAGCGACTGGACGCCGCTGAACGACTGGCAGCTGTTCCACGACTTCTTCCATAAAGGTCCGCACTGCCGTCTGCTGCGTGTTGACCTGAAAACCGGCGAAAGCGCGGTGATTCACGAAGAAAAAAACTGGCTCGGCCACCCGATTTATCGTCCGTTCGACGAC
Source organism: Kluyvera intermedia (assembly GCF_034424175.1). Taxonomy (NCBI): domain Bacteria; kingdom Pseudomonadati; phylum Pseudomonadota; class Gammaproteobacteria; order Enterobacterales; family Enterobacteriaceae; genus Kluyvera; species Kluyvera intermedia. The sequence continues at coordinate 955,826 of NZ_CP139986.1, read as the reverse complement.
AGCACGGTTGCCTTCTGCCACGAAGGCCCGCACGACCTGGTCGATGCGCGTATGTGGATGGTTAATGAAGACGGCAGCAACGTGCGTAAAGTGAAAGAGCATGCCGAAGGCGAAAGCTGTACTCACGAATTCTGGGTACCAAACGGTTCGGCTCTGGTCTACGTTTCCTACCTGAAAGGAAAACAGGGTCGTACGATTTACCGCTTCAACCCAGACACTAACGTCAACGAAGCGCTGATGCAGATGCCTGCTTGTTCCCATCTGATGAGCAACTTCGACGGTACCCTGCTGGTCGGTGACGGTTCCGGTACGCCGGTCGATGTGAAAGACACCAGCGGTTACACCATCGATAACGATCCTTACCTGTACGCGTTCGACGTCGCGAAACAGGCTTACTTCCGCGTTGCCCGCCACGATACCTCTTGGGCAACGGTACAAAACAGCCGTCAGGTCACTCACCCGCATCCGTCCTTTACCCCGGACGACAGCGCGGTGCTGTTTAGCTCTGACAAAGATGGCAAACCGGCGCTGTATATCGCCAAACTGCCTGCTGAGCGCGTTTTAATGAAAGCGTAATACCTTCTGAGTTTGTGTTTCTGTAACTGGCCTTGCCCTCCTTTTGGAGGGCCTTTTTTTGCCTTTTTTTGGGGCAGTGCAGGAACCCTCACCCTAGCCCTCTCCCTTAAAAAGGGAGAGGGAACCGTTACGTGCGACTTTATAGCATTGAGCAACGTTTTTTGTCCCCTCGCCCCTTTGAGGAGAGGGTTAGGGTGAGGGGACCGTTGCGTGCGGCTTTAAATATTGAGCAGCACTCTCAACACCCACACGGACTGTCCCCTCGCCCCTTTGGGGAGAGGGTTAGGGTGAGGGGAATCCACGCACAATCTCAAAAAACGAAAACCCCCGGCCAAATGCTCCGGGGGAAAACCGATGAGAGTCTGTATTTATTAGAAGGAGTAAGCCACACCCACACGCAGACGGGTCTGGCGTTCGTCGGTAGATTTCACGCCCACGTTACCCACTTCGAAATATGGAGACCAGTTTTTGTCCCATTTGTAGGCCAGCTTGGCATTATATTCATTGCTATAGGCTTTATTGTTATTGCGGTACAGGCTCTTATGCTGATCGTCAGCCACGGTACTGCGCGCATAAACATAGTTCAGCTCAGCACGCCAGTCGCCCATCGCCCAACCAACCCAGGTATCCACTTTATTGACTTTATCGTCGACGCCGCCGCCATTGCTTGATGTCGCTGGCACACGGGTATATTCGTAGCGGTAGCGAGCAGCAACATAGAAACCATTATCAAAGCTGTATTGCGCATGCAGATACGGTTTATAGATAGAGAAACTATCTTTACTTTCAATATTAAAGCCCGGCGTCAGCGCAATGTTGTCCGTCGCTTTCCAGCGCCAGTTAATGGATTCTTCATGACCATTACCGACAATTTCGTTAAATGGTCGATCTTGTTTATCGGTATCACCGCCGGTCTTCCACTTCGCTTCCACGCCAAAGCCCAGACCATTATCAAAACGGTGTGAAACAGCAACACGGTCTGCGTTAGAACCACTGTCAATATATTCATGACGCAGGTCGACGGTTACCGCTGATGCGGCAAAAGACATGCTGGATAATACTGCCAGGGCCAGTACTTTCTTAAACATTTGCTATCCCTCAATTGAAATCATGTTTCTTTATTATGAAATTGGATTTTATTTTTTAAGAATATGCATTTTAGTGATCAAGATCGTAATTGTTTGTTTCATAAAAAGTGTCACACGAAGGACGTGATTAAGCTCAACAAAAAACAGACATAAACTCAAAAAAATAGAACGCAGATCACACAAACTGATTTAACCTGAATTATATTTTCAATAATTTACTTAACTTACAACAAGTTAACCAAAAACAAATAACCACCGTTATTTTTATTAATGGTGATAATTTGTCAGCAATTAATACCAATGGTTAGCATAAGCTAATGAGTCGTATGTGTAATAGACACAAATAAACATAAATGCATTAAGGAATGGGCTAGACGAAATCGTTTTTTTAAACTCGATAATCAGGATGCAGAAACAAAAAAAGACCTCAAATGAGGTCTTCCTTAGCCAATGTAATTTGAAAGGAAATAACTAAATATCTCGTTCCACCGCGAGCGCCACACCCTGACCGCCACCAATGCATAACGTCGCTAGCCCCTTGCGAGCATCACGTTTAACCATCTCGTGCACCAGTGAAACAAGGATACGACAACCGGATGCGCCAATAGGATGCCCCAGCGCAATCGCCCCGCCGTTAACATTCACTTTCTGCTCATTCCATTCGAGCATTCTGCCAACCGAAATAGCCTGCGCGGCAAAGGCCTCATTGGCCTCAATCAGATCGACATCACTGAGCTGCCAGCCCGCCCGCTCAAGGCAACGACGCGTGGCATAAACCGGTGCAATTCCCATTAATGCCGGATCGACACCGACGCTGGCAAACGCACGAATCCTGGCAAGGATCGGCAGCCCCAGCTCCAGCGCTTTGCTTTCGCTCATCATCAGTACCGCAGCGGCACCGTCATTAATAGAAGAGGCGTTACCAGCAGTCACTGAACCGGCACTTTCAAAGGAGGGAATAAGCTGCGCCAGCCCTTCAGCACTGGGGTCTGTTTGCGGCTGTTCATCGGTATCCACAACCTGAGAGCCGCCGCCCGGCAGCGAATTATTGACCGGTACGATTTCCTCGCAAAAACGCCCCGAATCAATCGCCTTACGCGCTTTTTGCTGCGAGCTCAGCGCCCACGCATCTTGTTGCTCGCGGCTGATTCCGTATTCGCGCGCCAGATTTTCTGCCGTGACGCCCATATGGTAATCATTGAAGGCATCCCACAGGCCGTCATGAACGAGGCTATCAATCAACTGACTGTTGCCAAGCTGTGCGCCAGTTCGGCTGTCGGTCAACACGTGCGGGGCGCGACTCATATTCTCCTGTCCGCCCGCAATCACCACGTCCGCCTCACCGCATTGAATCGCCTGGGTTGCGAGATGTAGCGCCTTAAGACCAGAACCGCAAACGTCGTTAATGGTGATTGCCGAAACGGTATTAGGCAGCCCGCCTTTAATCGCCGACTGCCGCGCGGGATTTTGTCCGGTGCCCGCCGTCAATACCTGCCCAATTATCACTTCATCAATAACGGCGGCGGAAATTCCGCTGCGAGTGACCAGGGCATTGATCACAAGGCTGCCCAGTTCCACGGCAGAATGACGCGCCAGCGCCCCCTGAAAACAACCGATGGGCGTCCGGACAGCACCTACGATAACGACATCTTTCATCTCAACCTCAGCGCAAATTAATCCGCACATAGTAGATGATTGTTATCAAATTTTTTCGTAGTTGTTTAAAAAAAGTGAGTTTTATCACAAAGGAAATTCGTATCCCGCACATTATGCCGGAACCTGCTGTAGGTACTGTCGTAGCCAGCTTCCCGCGGCGCCCAATGGCGCTTCTTTGTGCCAAAGTAAATCGATAGAAACCGACATCGGCCAACCGGCAATATCCAGCATCGTAAGCTCTGCGGAACGGGAGAATTCCTCCACCAGCGCGCAAGGTAATGCACACCAGCCGAGTCCCTGCGCCGCCATACTCAACAACATCAGATAGTTGGGTGCAGACCACACGGGCCCTCGCGCTGGCGTATTCTGTTTTTCGAGATAGGTGTTCAGGCGCAGTTCACGCCAAGTTTGTAAAAGCTCCCACTCCACACCGCGTTGTTCAACAAGCGGGTGAGTGGGCGAAACGTAGATAGCCATTCGGGTCTGCATAGGCAGCCGGGTATGCCCGATATCGGTAGGATAGTCATCTCGCGCTTCAATTAAGCCAACCTGAGCACGTCCTTTTTGCAGCAAATCAATAACGTCATCATCCTCCCCCACCAGGCATTCAAACTCAGTATGCGGAAACCGACTGTCGAACTGCGCCAGCAGATCTTCCAGCACATCGGGATGCAGCGTATCGGAAAGAACAAACGCCAGCCGCGCTTCCGTTTCACCGCTTAACGACACCGCCAGTTCGTCCAGCCGCTCGCTGGCCGCCAGAATCGCCTGGACATAACTCAAGACGCGCTGCCCCTCGGCGGTCAGTACCGGCTGACGAGCGCGACGATCAAACAGCGTGACGCCGATATCCGCCTCCAGATGAGCGATAGCCGTACTGATGGTGGACTGGCTTTTACGCAAACGTCGGGCCGCCGCAGAGAACGATCCGCAGGCCACGGTTTCGACAAATGCCGTCAGGGCTTCAGGAGAATAACGCATGAAGTATCTACTTTATCGATGGGTTCTATCTTTTACTTATCATAATTACCCATAAAATACCCACAACAACGTTCAAAAATTGAAAGGTCATCAAATGCAGCACGATTCATTACATCGCAGAAAACTCCCGGAGCGTATCTTCCATGCCGTTTGCTTTGAGGGGATCGCCACGGCGATCCTCGCGCCAACCGCCGCCTGGCTGATGCAGCGTTCCGTCGTGGAAATGGGCGGCTTAACGATCATCCTCGCCACCACCGCCATGATCTGGAACATCATCTATAACGCGGGCTTCGACCGACTGTGGCCGGTTACTCGCGTGAAACGCACCGCCAAAGTTCGCGCCTTGCACGCATTGGGTTTTGAATGTGGGTTCATCGTCATCGGCGTGGGCATTGTGTCATTCGTCCTGGGCGTCACGCTGCTACAGGCGTTCACTCTGGAAATAGGCTTCTTCTTGTTCTTTCTGCCCTACACCATGCTCTATAACTGGGTCTACGACACCCTGCGTGAGCGGGTGATTAAGCGTCGTTTAGCCCGTCACTGTGCATAAAATCACGCGATATTTCAGACCGATAGGTGTCGGTCTGAAAATGCTCAGCCACACGAAAAGCTAATTATGGTAAATTATCCGCCATTTTTTCGGTTTTATGGTTGATATATTCAGACAATGTCTAAAATTTGGTCTAAAGAAGAGACGCTCTGGAGCTTTGCCTTATATGGCACTGCCGTCGGAGCAGGAACCCTGTTCCTGCCCATCCAGTTGGGTGCCGCAGGCGCCGTGGTGCTGTTTATTACCGCCCTCGTCGCCTGGCCCCTGACGTACTGGCCACACCGCGCGTTATGCCAGTTCATTTTATCTGCTAACACTCCCGCAAGCGTCGGGATTACCGGTGCTGTCAGCCACTATTACGGCAAGAAGATTGGCAATCTGATTACCGCACTCTACTTTGTCGCATTCTTTGTGGTGGTTCTCATCTATGCGGTAGCCATTACTAACTCCTTGGCAGAGCAGATTTCCCACTATCGGCCAGTCGATTTGCCGCTGCGTGCGCTACTCAGTCTCGGGGTGGTATTGCTGTTGAACCTGATCTTTTTGACCGGTCGCCAGACCACGATCAAAGTGATGGGAATGCTGGTCTTTCCGCTTATCGCCTACTTCCTGTTCCTGTCGATTTATCTTATCGGAAGCTGGCAGCCGTCGCTGTTGACCACTCAGATGGAAGTGAATACCCATACGATGCATCAGGTATGGTTATCAATTCCCGTGATGGTTTTCGCTTTTAGCCATACGCCTATTATCTCCACCTTCGCCATCGACCGGCGGGAGAAGTATGGCGAGCAAGCCATGGGTAAATGCAAAAAAATCATGAAGGTGGCGTATCTCATCATCTGCCTGAGCGTGTTGTTCTTTGTGTTCAGCTGTTTGATGTCGATTCCGCCGTCTTATATTAATGCGGCGAAAAATGAAGGGGTGACCATCCTTTCTGCGCTGTCGATGGTGCCAAACTCCCCAAGCTGGCTGTCAATTTCCGGCATTATTGTGGCAGTGGTGGCGATGTCAAAATCGTTCCTCGGCACCTATTTTGGCGTGATTGAAGGCGCAAGCGAAATGGTGAAGTCGTCGCTTAATCAGGTTGGCGTGCGTAAGAGCCGCTCATTTAACCGCGGCCTGTCTATCATGCTGGTGTCAACGCTGACGTTTATCGTGTGCTGCATTAATCCAAATGCTATCTCGATGATTTACGCCATCAGCGGCCCGTTGATTGCCATGATCCTGTTTATCATGCCGACGCTTTCAACCTACCTTATCCCAGCGCTCAAGCCTTACCGCTCTATCGGTAGCCTGATTACGCTGATTGTGGGTCTGATGTGCGTGTCGGTGATGTTTCTCGGGTAATCCCCAATAGATGAACAAAAGGCCTGTCAGAGTAACCTGACAGGCCTTTTTTATTGTGAAAATCATGACATTCCCGGCGGCGCTACGCTTGGCCGGGCTACGATGCTAATGTGCGTGTCGGTGATGTTCCTCGGGTAATCCCCAATAGATAAACAAAAGGCCTGCCAGGGTAACCTGACAGGCCTTTTTTATTCGAACACCAGAACCAGGTAGGCCTGATAAGCGTAGCGCCATCAGGCAATTCGGTACGGGTTGCCGGATGGCGGCTTCGCCTTATCCGGCCTACAAGTTTACAGCGCCATATCGTGCTGTGGGGAGGCGCTCGCCGGTTGTTCCTGCGCCGGTTTCGCTTCCATCACTTTCACTTGCGTTTGCGGCATCTGAATCACCGGCGGCTTCGTCAGTTGCAGCGTCGCGGCAGTGTCATCCCAGACTTGCTGCGTCAGCGCGGTATTACCATTCAGGTTCTGACCAAAGCTCGGTACGATACCGCGAATTTTGTTCTGCCACTCTGGTGAGTTGAACTGCTCAGGGAACAGTTTCTTAATCACGTTCAGGGTGATTGGAGCCGCAGTAGATGCACCTGGTGATGCGCCAAGCAGTGCGGAAATAGTACGCTGCTGGTCAACAACCACTTCGGTACCCAACTTCAGCACGCCGCCTTTGTCCGCGTCTTTCTTAATAATCTGCACGCGTTGACCCGCCTGGATCAGTTTCCAGTCTTCTTTACGCGCGCCAGGATAGTACTCTTTCAGGGCGGCAAAGCGGTCATCATCACTCAGCATTACCTGGCTTATCAGGTATTTCACCAAATCGAAGTTATCCAGACCGACGTGGGTCATTGGCATCACATTGCTGGTCGTGGTGGTGCTTAACAGGTCCAAGAATGAACCCTGTTTGAGGAACTTGGTGGAGAAGGTGGCGAATGGCCCAAACAGCACCACGCGTTTGCCGTCGATAAAGCGCGCATCGATGTGCGGCACTGACATTGGCGGCGCGCCCACGGAAGCCTGTCCGTAAACTTTTTGCTGGTGCAGACGCGTCACGTCTGGGTTTTCGGTCATCAGGAAGGAACCACCGACCGGGAAGCCCGCATAATTGTCCGCTTCTGGAATACCGGTTTTTTGCAGCAGTTTCAGAGCCCCGCCGCCCGCACCGATAAATACGTATTTCGCGTCAATCGCATGCTGTTTACCGTTGTTCACGTCTTCAATGGTAACGTGCCAGGAGTTATCCCCGTTACGTTTGAATTCAGTGACTTCTGAGGAGGTTTGCAGCGAGAAGTGGTCGTTCTTTTGCAGGCTGCTAACCAGTTGGCGAGTGATTTCGCCGTAGTTCACGTCAGTGCCCGCAGGCGTCCAGGTCGCGGCAACTTTCTGCTGTGGATCACGACCGTCCATCACCAGCGGCGCCCACTGAGCAATCTGCTGATGATCGGTGGAGAATTTCATGCCCTGGAACAGGGTGGTTTTCTGCAACGCGTCATAACGCTTGCCGAGATAATCGACATTTTTATCGCCCCACACAAAGCTCATATGCGGCGTGGAGTTAATAAAGGAGTGCGGATTATTCAAGATGCCGCGCTTCACCTGTGAAGACCAGAACTGGCGGGAAATCATAAACTGCTCGTTAATTTCCAGCGCTTTGGTCACATCGATAGTGCCGTCAGGGCGCTCCGGGGTGTAGTTCAATTCCATATTGGCAGAGTGGCCGGTACCGGCGTTATTCCAGCCGTTGGAGGATTCGAGTGCCACTTTGTCGAGCTTCTCGACCATGACCTGTTTCCAGTCCGGTTGCAGCTCCTGCAGCCAGGTGCCCAACGATGCGCTCATGATCCCGCCGCCGATAAGCAGGACATCCGTTTTTTGCGTCGTATCGGTATTTGCGTAAGCGGCTGAGTTAACCAGCAGCGCGATTGTCGCCAGAGAGAATAGTTTTTTATTAATTGCAGGCATAATGATGATATTCGCATAGCTTTATGTAATGTGTGCGCTAATGGTAGCGCACTTTTACATTATTTTAAAATACCACTCATTTTCCACCTGGAGTTATTAACATTTATACCCATATTGCTTTTTTTTAATTAAAAAAATCAGCCATATAATTAACATGGAAATAAAGGCTAACCAACTCATTCCTATAAGATTAATTAATGCAGGCCGAATTCCGCCATTAATTGCTGACGCAGCGCAACAAAATCAAGACTACTGCGCACACGCGGACGAGGCAGCGCCACCTCGATAGTCCGGATCGGGTCTCCCTTCATTTTTGGCAAGATAACGACCCGGTCAGCCAGGTAAATCGCCTCCTCCAGATCGTGGGTCACCAGCACCATCGTGATTTTTTCAACCTCATGAATTCGCGCCAGCTCCTCCTGCATGGTGATTTTGGTCATCGCATCCAGCGCCCCCAAGGGCTCATCCAGCAGCAGAATCTCAGGCTGGATGGTCAGCGCACGCGCGATCCCGACACGTTGGGCCATACCACCCGAGAGCTGCTTTGGCAGCGCCTGCTCACAATGACTCAAGCCCACCAGCTCAATAGCTTCTTTGGCACGCTCGCGCGCCTTCTTGCGGGGAACGCCCTGTACATCGAGACTAAAGCTGACGTTTTCCAATACCGTTAGCCAAGGCAACAGGCGCGGCTCTTGGAAAATAACCGCCCGTTCGCGGCTCATACCGTGAATCTCCTGACCATCAATCACCACATCACCACCGTCCGGTGTCTCCAGTCCCGCCAGAATACGCAGCAGTGTGGTTTTCCCGCAGCCGCTGGGGCCGACGATGGCGCTGCTCTGACCGCTATCAATCTGTAAATTGAGGTCACGGAAGACATCAAACGGTTTCCCTTCAAGGGAAAAGGTCTTACGTAAGCGACGAATGGAAATATCGCCGCGCTGAGCCTGAGCGGTTGTTGTCATTATGCACCTTCCGTTTTCAGCAAAATGGTTGACGCTTTCAACTGACCTTTTTGTATCACGCCATCGCGCTCGAGAATATCCAGCCAGAACTGCACATCATGCGGTTCTGCGAGGCCACCTTTGCGCACGCCATAACCGGTAAAGTACTGCGCCACTTCTGGATTTTCACCGCGCTCCTTGAGGATTTTCGCCATGATTTCACGGACTTTTTCCGGGTTATCACGGGCATAATCCAGTGCTCGTGCAGACTCTACGACGAAGATACGTGCGGCATCCGGGTGCTTTTTCACGAAATCAGCGCGCAGCACCGTAAAGCCACCGGCAATCGGGCCAAGCACGTCGGCGTCGTTGAAGATAGGTCGCAAGCCGCCGTGGCTGCGTGCTGCGCCTTCAAAGGTTGTCTGCCAGTAGCCAAACGCAGCCACATCGACCTGACCTGAACGCAGCGTCTGCTCAAGCTGTGGGCCCGGTACCGCAACAGGTTTGGCGGCATTTTCCGGCAGGTTTACCTGATGCAGCGCTTCTCGTAGGGTGTAATCCAGATGCGCCCCCAGCGTGTTGACGGCTACCGTTTTACCGACTAAATCTTTGACAGATTTAATCGGGCTATCTTCCTTCACGTAGAAGATTGATTTGGTGGTCTCGTTGATGCCATTAGTCGGATACGCCGCCACAAAGTCGTTACCGTTGGCGATGGAGTTAATCACCGCAGGCGTGGCCGCCGAACCGATATCAATACTGTTTGAAGCCAGTGCAAATAACGATTCCGGGCCGCCGCTGGCATAACCGGCATTCTTAATCGATACGCCAGTACCTTTGAAATAACCCAGCGCGTCCGCTAATTCATGGGCGGAGATACCGCCGTAACTCGCCATATAGCGCATCGTGACCTCATCCTGAGCTCGCACGGATGCGCTGGTGCCAAAGAGGATAAGTGCCGCAGCCCACACAAATTTAATCTGTTTTTTCATTATAAAAGTCCTGTTTGGCGATATTAAAAAACGCAAAATAATGTACAAAAGAATTAATGATCACGCGTATTCCAGCGACACAGACGGCGCTGTAAAAACACCAGAATGGCGTTCGCTAATAACCCGGCAAAAGCCAGCAGGAATATGGCGGCGAACATCATCGGGATCTGGAAGTTATATTGCGCATTGATAACCCGGAAGCCGATTCCCTGATTGGCGCCGATCATTTCTGCGGCAATCAGCAGCAATAAAGCCGTGGTCGCCGACAGGCGCAGGCCGACAAAAATAGACGGTACAGACGCAGGTACAATCACGCGGTAGAACAGCGTCAGGCGTCCGGCACCAAAGGTTTTCGCCATCTCCAAGAGTTTAGAATCAACCTCTTTTACTCCACTGATGGTCGACAGCAGAATCGGGAACAGTGCCGCCCAGAAAATCACGAACACTTTCGAGGTTTCCCCCAGCCCCAACAACAGAATAAAGATCGGGTAAAGCGCCAACGCTGAAGTCTGGCGGAAGAGCTGAAGAATCGGATCCAGCGCCTGCTCTAGCGGGCGAATTTGTCCCATAAACAGTCCCAGCGGGATCCCCACCACGATCGCGGCGAAGAAGGCCAGTCCGGCTCGCTGCAGGCTGATGGTGATATCCCCCAACAGTGCGCCCTGGGTTATCCCATTCCACAGCGCAGTGAAGATTTTATCCAGCGGCGGGATCACCGCCGCATTCATCCATCCTGCACTGCTGGCAATTTGCCAACCGGCGAAAAACAGCACCAGCAGGCCGTAGCGAGCAATCAATGACACGCTGCGTTGATACCACACCTTGTAAGCAGGCGTTGCCGGGCGACGGGCCTTCAGGCGAATTCGGGTCGTGGAATAGAACATAGAGCCTCCTCAAGCCACTTTGGCGTTGCGCACGGCGCTGTAGCGGTTGCTGGCAAACGGCAACCCCAGATTTTCGCGCAGCGTTTTGCCTTCATACTGGGTGCGGAACAGTCCACGTTTTTGCAGAATCGGCACCACCAGCTCGATAAAATCATCCAGTCCACCCGGCAGCCACGGCGGCAGCACGTTGAAACCATCTGCGGCTTCATTCTCAAACCATTCCTGCAAAGTATCCGCAACCTGCTCGGCGCTGCCCACCACGGTGAAGTGCCCACGCGCGGTTGCAACCCATTGATAAAGCTCACGGATAGTAAAGTTATTTTCATCGGCGATCTGGCGGATCAGTTCCGGGCGCGACTTCATCCCCTCGGTGACCGGCAGCGGTGGCAGCGGGCCGTCTGGATCGAATTTACCCAGGTCGATCCCGCCCCCGGCGAGGCCGTTTAGCAGGGCAATACCGTCAGCTTCAACAATCAGCGAGGTCAGTTTGTGATACTTCTCTTTCGCCTCTTCCTCAGTACGACCGATAAACGGCGCCACACCCGGCATGATCAACACATGATCGGGATTGCGGCCAACGGCGCGAGCGCGATTTTTAATATCACGATAGAAATCCTGCGCGGTTTCCAGATGCTGATGCGAGGTGAAAATGACCTCGGCGGTGGCCGCCGCCAGCGCGCGTCCGCTTTCGGATTGTCCCGCCTGGACGATTACCGGCTGGCCTTGCGGCGAACGAGGCACGTTCAACGGGCCACGGACTTTAAAGAATTTGCCGACGTGGTTGGTGTCGTGCACCTTATCCCGGTCAAAGAATTGCCCAGAAGCTTTGTCACGCAGGAATGCGTCGTCTTCAAAGCTATCCCACAGTTTTTTCACCACTTCCACATGCTCTTTCGCACGCTGATAGCGGTACTCGTGTGGGTGCTGAGTGTCGAGGTTGAAGTTGTGGGCTGCCGCTTCAGTGGCGGTCGTCACCACATTCCAGCCCGCACGACCACCGGAGATTAAGTCCAGCGAGGCGAATTTGCGCGCCAGGTTGTAGGGTTCTTCATAAGTGGTGGAAGCGGTGGCGATAAAGCCAATATTTTGCGTCAGCGGCGCCAGCGCAGAGAACAGGGTGACGGGTTCAAAGCCTGCCACTTTCGCCGTGCCGCCGTCGGTGACGCCAGAGGCCGGGATCGCCAGACCATCGGCGAGGAAGTAAGCATCAAATAAGCCACGTTCAGCGGTCTGCGCTAACTGCTTATGGAATTCGAAACTGGTTGCGCCATCAGCGGGCTGATCGGGATGGCGCCAGGCCGCAATATGCTGGCCGCCGCCGGGAAGAAAGGCACCTAACTTGATTTGTCTGCTCATTCTGGTTTGCTCCTGATTCATGGCCGGGGTTTGGGCTTGAATCAAGATAGCCAGAATGAGTGCTCATTCTGAAATAACAAATATTGAGTACGTTATTTACATTTTCGCAATAAGAAATCTGAGTGCTTACAACAATCAGTTATTAGCTATCGGTTTTTGCCTCGTCGTGAGGCATTCTGGTTTGCGCCTGTTCACGTTGCCAGCCCGGTAATTCCGCCAGCGTTATCCCCTTCGGTACAACGCGATGCTTCAGGCAGGCCACACGCTGAGAGCGGTAAATGCTGGTGTACCCGGAGACCAGATAGGCGACCACGCAGCCCATCGCCGCATAAATGCCGATATCCGCCCCAAACAGTTCAATCGCCATCAACGTTGAGGCAATGGGTGTATTGGCGGCTCCAGCAAACACCGCGACAAAACCGATCCCGGCGAGAAAGGCAAACGGCAGATGCAAAAGCGGCGCCAGCGCATTGCCGAGCGTTGCGCCAATGTAAAACAGCGGCGTCACTTCGCCGCCCTTAAAGCCGCTACCCAGCGACATTACGGTAAATGCCAGCTTACCGAGAAAATCCCACGGCGCTAGCGGCTGCTGGAAAGCATCGACAATCACCGGAATACCCAGACCAATGTAGCGGTCAGCATGCAGCAGGTAGACTGCGACCGCGATAATCACCCCACCAATAAATGGACGCAGTGGTGCATAGGCGATATGTGTTTTCATCATGCCGCCAATCAGGTGTGTCACATCGGCAAAAACGCGGGCCGCCAGGCCAAAACAGCAGCCTGCAATAATGACCGCCGCCAGTGTCCAGAGAGACATCTGCGGGATAAGCGACATCGCATAGTGGGTGTGATGCACGCCCCACATCAACCCCACCTGATCGGCGACAATTGCGGCTAGCAGGCAGGGAAAAATGGCCGTGTAGTGCATCCGGCCTATCGTCATCACTTCAAGGCCGAAAATCGCCCCCGCCAGCGGCGTACCAAATACCGAAGAAAATCCCGCGCTAACGCCTGCCATCAATACCATCCGCCGCGCGTCATCGTTGAGTTTCAGTACCGAGGTAAATTGATCCGCGATTGAGGCTCCCATTTGTACCGCAGTGCCTTCGCGTCCAACCGATGCGCCAAACAGATGAGAAATCACCGTGCCGATAAACACCAGCGGCGCCATCCGCAGCCCAATAACCTTCGCAGGGCTGTGAACCTGTTCAAGGATCAGGTTATTCCCCGCTTCCACTGACCGACCAAAACGTAAGTAAACCCAACCCACGACAAAACCGGCAAACGGCAACAGCCAGATAAGCCAATGATGTTGAATACGGGAAGCGGTCGCCCAATCGAGCGAGAAGAGAAATAGCGCTGAGGCCGAGCCACCCAGAACGGCAATGACCAGTGCCAGCAGCAACCATTGCAACAGGAAGAAAAGCGAATTTTTACGAGCGAAGTGTTCAAAGTGCATTGACGCATCCTTAGATGAATTAATCATCCTGGACGCGATAGAGGTGTGCCTGTTCATTCCCGGTCCAGGAATAGAAACAGGCATCATCAGCCACACGGCGGTTCAAGGGGGAATGCCATCCCCTGCGCAAATATATTAGCATGCGAATTATTTGAGCAAAATACTTTACGATTTGAATGTTTCTAGCGGGAACGGTCTGTCCTGTACCACCGTTTTCATCACCAGCGTCGAGCGTAGATGCTGTACGCCAGGCATAGCAGAAAGCTTCTGATCGTAGAGTTTCTGGAAGGAGGAAAGATCGCGGGTGACCACCTGCATTAAATAATCCGGATCGCCAAATAGGCGCTGAGCAAGCACGATCTGCGGGATCTCTTCTACCGCCTCTTCAAAGGCGCTCACCGCTTTTTTATCCCCCTCTTTTAAGGTGGCAAACACCAGCGCGACGAAGTTAAAGCCCATCTTTCCCGGGTCGAGGTTAGCGCGATAGCCCGTAATGACCCCTTCTTGCTCCAGTGCCCGTAAACGTCGGTGGCATGGTGAAAGGCTTAAATTTACTCGCTCAGCCAACTCAGTAATCGATAAACGGCCATCCGCTTGTAGTTCAGCAAGAATTTTTCGATCAATGCTATCCATTTGGAAGATTCTCTCTCTAATCGGAATTTTTCAGCATAACATTGAAAACTCATTGCGCTGAAATCCCGATATTCTTTCGTTAACGGGTTCTGTGATAACACAATGAAAAATAACGGAGTATACGGGTAATGGAAATGAGTCTGGTGGCCGGGTTCTGGCTGGTTTCTTTTTTGTTGATTATGACGCCAGGGGCGGATTGGGCCTACACCATCAGCGCAGGGATCCATGGCCGTGCAATCTTACCTGCGGTAGCGGGGCTAATATCAGGGCATCTATTGGCAACTATTGTGGTGGTCGCAGGGGTGGGCGTGCTGATCGCTGGGCATCCACTGGCGTTGTCAGCCATTACGCTACTGGGTGCGCTGTATTTATTGTGGCTTGGTATCTCACTGCTACGCCATCCGGCGACCGTCTCCAGCACTCGCCCACAAAGCGGTGGCTGGAATCAGTGGGCGTTGAAAGGTTTATGTATTAGCGGGCTGAATCCAAAGGTATTTTTATTGTTCCTGGCTTTATTACCACAGTTCACAGACCCGCACGGTCAATGGTCGATGCCCATGCAGATGTCAGCGCTGGGACTGATGCACTTAATCACCTGTACATTAATCTACTTACTGGTTGGCTACGGTTCACGCGCACTACTGGCGAGCCGTCCACAGGCGGCAAGGGTTGTCAGCCGAGTCTCTGGTGGTTTGATGGTCGCGATTGCTGCACTGCTGCTGCTTGAACAAATTCGCTAAAGGGGAATTGCGCCAGCTGAGCTGGCGCAAGGATTCAGGCTCGGATATCGTCGTACTCGCGAGTGTTATCAAACTCGTGTTTAGCAAACGGGCATAGCGGGATGATTTTGCGCTGTTCCTCACGCATCTTCGCCACCACTTTTGCAACCAGTTTTTTGCCGACACCCTGCCCTTTTAGACTCTCATCAACATCGGTGTGTTCAATAATGCTGAGATGTTCACCGGTAGGGACATAGACAATCTCTGCCACCTGGTTACCATCAGCGTCATTGACGTAAAATTTGTTATGACCTTCCAGAATTTCCACATGCCCTCACTTAGTCATGATGACGGTATTTAAGTGCCCCACTCGGGCAGGTATCAATAACGCGAACCACCGTGGCGACGTCAACTTCATCCGGAATAATCCATGGTTTGCGCTTCAGGTTGAACAGCTTTCCGCTGCCACGAACGCAGTTTCCGGAGTGCTGGCACATTGCCGTATTGAAGTAGACATCAATCTTCTCTCCGGTGTAGACGCGATAACCTGCGTCCTGTAGTTCCTTATCCATGACATTGCCTCTATTTTTTATATACGTTCGAGACTAATCATAGACCTGCCGACAGTGAAAATCGTTAATCATTTAACGACGACTTCGCTACGAATACGATTCTGAAACTCGGTTGACTGAGCGGACAACTTCTGCAATTTATCCGTCAACTGCGCTAACACCCGTGGGCCATCAGAGGAGCGGCCATAAACATAGTCAAAATACACTGTGCAGTCGGCAATTTTACACAGTTTGGCGTAATCGTCCTGTAGATGCGGGAAGTAGATGAAGATCAAGGCTTTGATCTTTGAGTGGAGATGGGTGTTATCGCCGTTGATGCTGGCCTGCGTACCCCGGTATTGCGCATCCTGCTTTTTCTTTATCTTTGCCAGGAAGAAATGAATGCTGGCTATCCGCTGCGTGTGCCACTCAATTTCCATTGCCAGTAACTCTTCATATTTTTGAAGTATTTTCTGATGTTTTTCCTCTTTGCGCTTTAACTCAAACTCATTGAGCATCTTTTTTTCTATTTTCATTTCGGTACGCATGATGAGAAACCATCCACCACCCAATATCGCAAAGCAGAGGATGAGAAGTAATATTATCAGCACAGCACTATCCATACACGAACCCCTTCAATAAGGTATTGATAATTGTCGTCGGGTAAGAGCGACACAACGGGGCGGGAATATTAAATAATGATTGTCAGATACGGAATACAAGCGAAGGGAGACTTATCTGGCACAACGATGAGAACCCCCGGCCAGCGTCACCGAGGGGTTTCATCAAAGGGTCTATAGATTAGAAGGAATATGCAACACCTACACGGAAACGGGTCTGGCGGTCATCACGATCGTTAACGCCTACGTTACCCACTTCGCCGTACGGCGCCCAGTTTTTGTCGATTTTGTACGCCACTTTCACGTTATATTCCTGGGAGTATGGCTTGTTATTGTTACGCTTCGTGCCTTCTGAACTACGGGCATAAACGTAGTTCAGCTCAGTACGCCAGTCACCAAACACGTAACCCGCCCAGGCGTCGCCACGGTTAACTTTATCATCGTCTTTGTTAGCATTTGACGGATAACGGGTGTAGTCATAGCGATAACGTGCTGCGACATAGAAGCCGCTGTCGAAGCTATATTGCACGCGCAAATTTGGCTTATAGATAGAACGGCTGTCGTTACTTTCAATATTAAAGCCCGGCTGCACCGAGAAATTCTTATTGAATTTGTACTGATAGCTAATCGATTCTTCGTGACCATTACCAATAAAATCGGCATACGGTTTATCCGTATTATCGCCGCCAGATTTCCATTTCGCTTCGACTGAGAAACCAAAGCCGTTCGCAAAGCGGTGGGAAACCGAGACACGGTCGGCGTTAGTTTTATCTGTCTTGCCACCATCAATAAACTCGTGACGTAAATCGACAGTTACTGCGGATGCAGCAAAAGACGCGCCGCATAAAGCCATCATGACCAGAGATTTCTTGAACATTCAATAACCCTCAATTGGAACCATGTTTCATTTTTATGAAACTGAATTTTATTTTTTTAAGAGGATTGTTTTAGTGATCGAGATCGTAAAGATTTATTTCAAAGTCATAGGAAGTGAAAGGGCGTGATCGGGTTCAATGAATTGGCTCTTGACGGATGGAAAATAAAGATTCAGATCACAACAAAGACTAATTTACAGTAAGCTTACATAACTTTAATAAAATTAATTACGTGATAAAAATCAAATGAATACATTAAATTAATGACGGGGATTACTTATCCATACACAATAGTAAACACCTGAAACAATATCATTCTAAAGAATTAACCTACGAATAAATTCGCATTTGAAACATATTTTCATCATTCATCAATAGCAAATTTGCAACTTTCAACATTCATTTTCTGACGTCGCCTGATTAGGTCAGACACAGCGTTACACCACCATCCAGCATTCTGCACAATTCAAATATCTCGTAGATGAATTTTTATTGGCGATGGTGCGGTGCCGGGATCTCATCAAGCAAATGCAAGCATTTACCGTGGTGACGCTTAGCCCAACTATCGCGATAGGCCTGGCGGACTATCCAAACATTGAGGTGATTTGCCGGGAGGAAAATTGTTTAAACATTTACTGGTTACCAGGGGAATAACCTTGACCGAAGCCGTCGGGCGCATTAACGCCGACCTCTATTTCATGGACGTCACGGGTGTGCACCATGCGCCGGATTGACTACAGGAAGTTTTGAAGAGGCAGGCGTAAAGCGCTTACTGAGCCAAAGAGCATCCAAAACGATTGTCATGGTTTCGAAGGAGAAGATTAACGCAGCATCCTCGTTTGCCATTGGGGATTGAGTCTGGTGAGTGCCTTGGTTGTGAAGGGAACTGGGTAAACCGCTGCTAGATGCATTGACGAGCCATCGCGTTTCCATCATTACGGCTTAAATGTTTTGCCGGTATTGCATGATTGGCTTAATGCCAATTCAACTGGCGAGAGAAACAAAGGATAAATTTTAGGAATTATTGTAATTCATTAAACTCTTTATTTTACAGCAAGTTAAAGTGACCCGGGTAAATTGCACTCTGAATAGATTGTGACTTGTGAATAATCTACTACCCTTAAGTTGTTAGATGGAAATATTTTCTACAATCCTCAGTGCTAATGCAGTTAATATTTAGACATATATATTCAAATTATAGAACCATAAAATCCACAGGGTTAATAACGTTACGATGGGAACAATCTAATTATTTAAATTCACGCCTAACCTCTGCACGTGAAATACCATATTTACGGCAGAACTCCGGATTAATTTATTAGGACATTTTAAATGACTCATACTTACGATCCTTCAGAACAACCCCATCTCAGAACCGAAAATCCAGACACATACCTCTCAGTTCCTGCGCCAACGAGCGGCAGTGCGGTCTCATGGGGTGCCATATTTGCCGGCGCCGTAGCGGCAGCATCTTTAGCAATGATATTACTCATGCTGGGCACCGGGCTAGGGCTATCCTCCATCTCCCCGTGGGAAGATCATGGGCTAAGCGCGGGTACGATAGGCATCGCAACAATAGCGTGGCTAACGTTTACCCAAATTATCGCCTCCGGTATGGGTGGATATTTAGCCGGGCGTCTGCGGACCAAATGGGTGGATACTCACGTTGATGAGGTCTACTTCCGCGATACCGCACACGGCTTTCTCACATGGGCTGTGGCGGCGCTGATCTCAGCCGTTCTTCTGACCACCACTTTAGGATCGATCGTCAGCGGTGGCGCAAAAGCCGTGGGCGCCGTAGGCTCTGTTGCGGCTGGAGCATCTGCCCTCTCCGTTGCCGGTGCGGCGAAGGGATCATCTGAAGTATCCAATGAGTCTATGGGTTACTTTATCAATGCCCTGTTCCGAAAAACCAACGCCGTGGATGCCCAATCAACTATTACCGTTCCACCTGCACAAGCAGTCTCTCCTGCTCAACTTGGCGAGGTGACGGGAATTTTCGTTAATAGCATCGGTTCGGGCTCGCTTCCTCCCGATGATCTTCGCTATATCGCTCAATTAGTTTCACAAAATACCGGGCTCAATCAGGCTGAAGCCGAGCAGCGAGTACAAGGTATTTACGCAAAAGTTCAGTCCAAACTGGAAGAGGCCAAAAAGACCGCCAAAGAGGCCGCTGACACTGCACGTAAAACGACGAGTTATGTCACGCTCTGGACATTTATTTCATTGTTGATTGGTGCTTTCGTTGCCAGTCTGTGTGCGACCTTCGGTGGCCGCCAGCGTGATTTATAACCGTTAATTTATAACCAGACTGGAGAAGAAGAATGCGCTCATTATTACTATTCTTTCTTGGGGTTCCGATCCCGATTATTATTCTGATTGCGTTGTTTGTTCATTAGCGTTTAGCCGTTAATCGCGATGCTCATCAAATGGAACAATCGGTTAAGTTAAACGACAAGAAGAATAAATGCCCTGACTGGGGCATTTATTCTTTTGTGGGCCGATCTGGTCAATCCCCTACCCGCTAAGAACCAGGAGGATTCAATGATCACGTTATGCAAAACCTGTGGGACATCCTATGCGGTAACCGGCCCGCCCCCTGAGCAATGTGATATCTGCGAAGACGAACGCCAGTATGTCCCCGCGGCTGGGCAACAATGGAGCAATTTTGATGCCCTTTGCGCTACGCACAGCAATAAGTGGGAACAGCACGACAGCGTTCTCCTGAGTATTCGCACCATCCCTGATTTTGCGATTAATCAGCGCGCGTTTCTTCTACTGACTCCAGAGGGAAATATTCTCTGGGACTGTATTGCCACGCTCGATGATGCCACGAAAACGCTCATCAGTTCCCTCGGTGGGCTTAAAGCCATTGCAATATCGCATCCTCATTACTACACCACCATGCAAGATTGGGCCGAAGAATTTAACGCTCCTATTTACCTTCATGCCAGTGACAGCGAGTGGGTAATGCGCGACAGCCGCTGGATTCACTTCTGGGAAGGCGACGCGCTTGAGCTCACTCGTGACATCAAAGTGATACACCTCGGCGGGCACTTTGCCGGCGGCTGCGTACTGCACTGGGCGCGAGATGAAGGCGTGGTACTTTCTGGCGATATTATTCAGGTGACTCCTGGCGCGCATGCCGTCTCTTTTATGTGGAGCTACCCGAACATGCTGCCACTGCCAGCCACGACCGTCAGCGATATTACCCAACGCCTGAGTACGGTGAAATTTAAGAAGCTCTACGGCGCGTTTGAAGGAAAAGATATTACACAAAATGCCGATGAAATCGTGCGACGTTCAGGCGAAAAATATATTTCTTGCCTCAGACAAGGTGGTCAAACATAGCCTCTTTAATTTCGACCATTGTACTTCCCCGCGCATTTTTAAAATATTTGACAACTTGAATTGAACGGACAAAAATACACACTCGTTAATTTTAATTTCTGAAGTAACTATTTCCCTCGCAAGGATATTCAATGCGCCACGCTCTTTTTCTCATTATCCCTTTATTAAGCGCCTGTAGTGTCAGTTTTATGAAATTTGATAATGACCCACTCGTACAAGCAACTTACGCATCTGACGCAACAAAAAAATCGGTTATCGCTGCCGGTGGTAAACCTGACAGCGAAGTTAATATTCCAGAAATCAACGGTGTTTGCGTTAACTACACGCTAAAAAAAGAGGCAGAGACAATGCCTTTTTACGTAGCGTTTGATAAGAATGGAAATCGCAAACAATATGGCTATATCTCCTGCCAACAGGCGAGAGCCAAAGGAGTATTTAGTCAGTAAATCTGATTAGAAAATCATTCCTCTTCTCTATGTTATTATCAGAAGAGGAATATAAATTCCTTTTTAATTAGTAACCTGCAGCCTTATTAGCTGCTTTAATACGGTTATTTCTTGCGTCTTTTTCTTGTTTATCTTGTGCTTGCATTATTCCATTTGCCGCATCCAACCAATCCGTTGCGGTACAACCGGATAAACCTACGCTCAACATAAGCGCAAATACATACTTCATTTTAGCTCCATTATCTTAATGCGGTATAAATAACGTCCGTGTAAAACGTACTGTATTCGACGCTGTGGCGGTTAATTTAACAAATAATTTCATCCCGAGCAAGGCGCGGAGCTTACCTATTGTTTTATATTAATAATTTTAATTTAATTCGCAGGGTAGTAATAGCGTTTAAAATTATATACCAGGAATGTTATTCTGAATAAAAAAGACAGTGTAAGTGCTTACAGTACGAACGATTAAATCGTATCATTATGAATATTAAAATAATCCACCTTTCTTAATTATCATACAAAGGATTGTTATGAATCATAATCAAAGAGAAACATCGTGCGCAGGCCTTCGATTCAACTCAAATCTGGATACCGAGTTGCATGGATATAAGTGGGCGCGCGACAAAGTCGGTCAATCTGGCGCGGCAATCTATCGATTGTATGATAAGACCGATGCACCGGAATTGTATCTAAAGCATGGTACAGATACCGAGGCCGATGACATTACAGATGAAATGATCAGACTTAACTGGTTGCAGGCTTTTATACCGGTACCGAACATCATGTATTTTACCCGTACCCCCAATGACGCGCAGCTACTCACAACCGCAATATCTGGGAAAACAGCTTTCCAGATGCTAGAAGAGTCACCTGATGCCCAAATAGAAATTGTTGATGCCCTGGCAACCTTCCTGCGCCGCTTACATGCGATTGCTGTCTCTAGCTGCCCTTTTAACAGCAATCACATATTTCGCCTCGCATTGGCGCAAAAGCGAATGAATGACGGCTTGGTTGACGCCGATGATTTTGATGATGAGCGTAAAGGCTTGTCTGCGGAACAGGTCTGGAAAGAAATGCACACCCTTTTGCCTCTCTCTTCAGATCCCGTGGTCACTCATGGTGACTTCTCACTTGATAATCTTATTTTTGATAAAGGTGAATTGGCGGGTTGCATTGATGTTGGGCGAGTTGGCATCGCAGATCGATACCAGGATCTTGCTATCCTCTGGAACTGTCTCGGTGAGTTTTCACCTTCATTACAGAAACGATTCTTGCAAAAATATGGCATGACTTATCCCGATATGAATAAGTTGCAGTTTCATTTAATGCTTGATGAATTTTTCTAAATTAAGGGGGAGCACTGCAACTTAATGGCAAATCTGAGGCCCCCCCCTTTTCTCACCAGAACAAAACCGAAGCTGAACGCCTATATCTTATTTTACCGGCGCCCCTGTACCCTTCAGGAATTTTCGCCTGACTCAATAGCCTTCGCGCGTTGCCAGGCTGGCGTGCTTTTTAACCGCAGTGCGTAACGACGGATATTGGGGAAACGGTCCCCGGCGTTCAGTTGGTCAATCGCGGTACTGACAACGAAGCCCAGCATAAAATCGGCACCACTCAACGTATCACCTTGAATAAATTCACGTGACGCCAGCATTTGGTCCAGAAAACCGAACACTTTATCAAATTCACTATTCGCGTAATTTTCGAGGAAATTCAGTTGGGTTCCGGTACTTTTTTCAATCCCACCAAACACTTTCAACAAGACTGGCAGCATGGCAGAACTTTCGGCGAAATGGATCCACTGTAGGTAATCGATATATTCCAAAGAGTCAGTGGCAGGCGCTAAATGTGGGGCATATCGTGAAATTAACACCTCCACAATGGCACCAGATTCTGCAATAACTTTTCCATCTAACTCAATCACTGGCGACTTGCCTAGCGGATGAATCGTTTTCAGCGACGGTGGCGCGAGATGTGTTTTAGCGTCACGCTGATACTTAACAAGTTGATAATCGATACCCGCCTCTTCCAGTAACCAGAGGATACGCATTGAACGAGAGTCGTTGAGATGATGCAGTGTTAAAGCCATTTTGTGTTCCCTTAGTTTTAGTGATCGGCGTGCTGGTATGGGATGGAAATACAGGTAGGTTTCGAATTAAGTATGCACTGAGATGCAAGGATTTGCTCACCACTTCAACAAAGTGAGTCATCAGGCGGGGATAAGCGAGTCAAAAAATGGAATACGTAATGCCGAATGGGTTGGAATTTAGTAAGTTTTAAAACAGGGGAAAGTATTGGAGCGGGCGAAGGGAAATCACCCCCGCTCCAAAGTTCTCGTAATCCCATGGATTTATTAACAAAAACGTGATGCATTGTAGGAGGTTTTTGTAGGAGGAACTACAACGTTTTGCAAACCGCTTCACTCCAGAACGCTGATAAGTTTTAGCGCGTCATTTCTGACAGAATCTTGTATTCGCTCAGAGTCAGCGATCAACGCCAAAGCCTCAATACTTAAACCATCCCTGATCACTTTTCGCGCTTTACTGAGACGGCTCCGGCAACTTTTCTCTGTATAACCCTCACGTGAGTGCATTTGCTCAATGATATAAGCGCTTGGTAAATTTGAATCGGCAAAATGATGGTAGTAGTTTACGAAGCACTCCATCCCAATAGCCTTAAGGAGGCTGACCAGGGTAACACTACTCGTTATCTTCTCTGGTTGATTCAAAACCTCTTCCATAGGTTCGGGTGGAAGGGTTTGCATAGCCGCTTCATTGACTGAAGCCGAACTCCTGACAATCAAGTCTTCTTTGATGGAACTAACTCGGGGATCAGTAAGAATCGCGCCCTTGAGGTTAACGATATGTGCGTTAACGTGGTCACTATGCCGTGCATAATCTCGTATTACTTCATGTGGGATTTTGTAAGCATCAAGAATGTTGTAAGTCTCATCGAAAATAACCGCGATTAAATAATCAAAATCGGCTGCCTCATAGTTACGCAAGGCACTAAGCTGCCGGGAAGGATTATCCGGCGTAACTCTCCTAGCTTTGATCTGCACTTTCAGGCCATCAGCATCAAT
Source organism: Kluyvera intermedia (assembly GCF_034424175.1). NCBI lineage: Bacteria > Pseudomonadati > Pseudomonadota > Gammaproteobacteria > Enterobacterales > Enterobacteriaceae > Kluyvera > Kluyvera intermedia. Next base: position 931,755 of record NZ_CP139986.1, on the reverse strand, counting down.
GGCATCAGCGCCCGCCGACGAATTACTGAGAAGAGTCATACCCAGTGCTTTAGAAACCAGCCATTCAGCATAGTCACCAACAGGATTATTCTTGGTGCGAATGACACCTCTAAAACGCAACTGCGTTAAAATTTCGGAATGAAGTGACAGTAACTCAAGATTATTCAGCGCATTTAGCCAATCATATGATATTAAATGATTATTGTTCAAAACACTCTCCACTACCGAAGTGAAATGCCACTGTAACGCCTACGTAACGCACCTGGATTTTGATGTTTTGTCGACTCTTATAGAAGAGTAAGACTGATTCATAGGTGTCTCACCTTTTGCCAAAGAAGACTGTTCATTAATACAGCATCCAGAATTCATAAACTTACACTTACTTCACTTTCTCAGTTTGCCCCACCGCACTGCCGAAACAATGCCCCAGTTGCCACTGGCATTGGGCCTACGCCACTTTGCGGTCTCCATGCTACGTAGATACTCAAGTGCTTCGGAAAACGTGCCAAAACGCTTCTGAGCCGCTTTATCACCTACGCCAAACGAACCATCGCGACTACTCGCAAGTCCAGGATTAAAGCACGAGCCATCGGCCGCGTATGGAACCAACAGTTCCGGGTCGTCATCTTTAGATGAGTCAGACGCTAATAACTGCCATGGCTCAACACTCAGAGCGTTAGCCAGCACCTCAATCGCATCAAGAGACGCGTTGGAGCCACCACGTTCAATACGACTCATATAACTACGAGCAAACCCACACCGATCAGCAAAGGCTTCCTGGCTCATTCCGGTGGCAATGCGCAGTTCTTTTACCCGCTCGCCAAACTGTATTCTCAAGGTCTTTTTCATGCACTGAATGTGCAGTTTTGACCACTGTAAGGCCACGCTCCATATGAGACATTTTGAATCTAAAAGCTCTATTTGTGAGCACAATCTCCCTCGCAAGAAGCCTGTATCACTACACCAAATAGATTCAAAATGAATACCAATAGTGACAAATAAAATCAAAACCGTATGATGGTCATCACTGGTTAAGTGTCTCCAGCACTCACTACAAGCTGTGATGTTGTTTGGCAAATGAGGGAATCATGACGGAATCAGGCTTTATATTACCGATGGCAGCGGGAGCCGTGCTTAGCTGGGCCAGTTACAGCATAGTTGCTCACGTTTCAATAAAACGGCAGATCAGCAGCATACGAGCAATATCATGGGGCATTTTGGGAACTCTCGCTTTGGTGCTGGGAGTGTGTGCGTTTTCTGCTGTGAGTGCAGAACACACAACAGAAAAGCAAGGTGCTTCTTGCTCAGATAATACACCGGAATGCTATGCAAAAGCGCACCACAACCCCGTCAGACAGTGCAAGCAGGTAATGGACAATAAAGCGACGTTTCGCCATGTGTGGCAGGAAAGTGAAGCTCAACCGGTTTTCGGAACTTACTTATGGCACGACGAGAAAAAGAAAACGATTCAAGCATTTGGACAACAGGCTAAGGCTATTAACAGTCTTGGGATGCAAACACCGCTTCAGTATTTTTGTGTTTTCAACGCCAATACCGGGGAAGTAATCGCAGCTTCATTTGAATAAATTAAGCAACCTGCTCATAATATTTCGAACCACTTTTCCGGAAAAACAATATCATTTAAGGGGTTGATAGTCTCTATTGATGCCGAAGGCCAAAGACATTTGGCCTCATCAACTTTCGGATAGGGATCTATCAAAATTACCTTTTTCAAATTTGAGCCACTTTCCCTCAATAGATTCAGCAAAGCATTATCATACGCATTAAAAGAAAAACCAAAAACAATTAAGACTTTGCTATTGGCTAAGGCATTCCTAGCAAATGTCCAAACATCTAGTAATTCAAGCGGAGGTTCTTTTTCAGGAGCAGGGGGAACAATTAAAGCTTTCCCTGTCCTGCCAGGTTTGCCGCTGGTGTATTTATTATATTTGTCCCACGATAAAGAGCCATGTAATTTAGCCAGCAGGATCTCACCAGTAACTCTCACATCTGCATTTTGCCAAGGAAATTGTGGATTTCTTCCTCTTCCCACTAAAATTTCATTTTTTATACCATAATTAAATCCAGAGCAACCTAGGATATACTCGACAATATTATCATAATTACAAGTAATGATATTTTTTAAACCAGCCAGCTCTAGCTCATTAAATAAATTACGTAAAAAAACTATCCTTTCATTTTGTTTCACAATTTTTTCATCGAACATAGCAGCAGAATATCCACCACGAATCCTAGTAATGAATGGTTCAGTTAACCTTCTATTAACATACCAAACAACTCTGCTCCTACGGTGAGAAGATTTATTAATACACCAATAAACAAAATTTTCGTATGTTGCTTCCGGATTTTTTTGTATCCAGACAGACCAATCCTCCTTAATTAGATAGAGCTTTTTCTCTTCTGAGGCAGTAAGGTAAGAGATATTAAAATCAAAAAGCTGACTTACCAGTGGCAAATCGAAAGCCCATTTAGAAAAACCGGCCCCCAAAAATATAGAAATCATGTTACAACAACCTTTTATTACTAATCATGTCCCATAAATCTTGACGTTCATATTCTGATAAAGATTCAATCAATTGAATAGCAACAGCATTCACATCATTACTCAAATTATTGTTGAAGATAATACTTTCCAACCTTAAACATATATCTGGAATGTATCTCATTATATTACATATATGCTCCGCCACATGCTCATAACAATCATCCAATGCAACCTTCACTGAAAATATCATTTTGATTAACTGGACATCATTAAGCAAAGACAATTTTTTTATTATATATTGGTAGCGAAAATCACTTTTTTCCTTCGGGAAATATAAACTTAATCTATAACCAGCATCAGCAACAATTCTGTCATCATAAAGAAGGGAAAGAAAAGTATCTAATAGTTCATCCCATGCAGTATGAGATGAGATGGTGCTTAAATTTTGAAATGAATTTTTCTCTTTCTTTTGATTCGATTGAGGCATGGTTAAGTAAGAAAATTTAATAAAATCTTTCTTAATCCTTGTTAATTCAGCGCTATCAATAAGGGTTTGCAAGCTGTCAGAGTCTAATAAGTGTTCTTGAACCGAAAGATTAATTACCCATGGCCCTTTATTGGTAAGCCTGTCCTTAGCTATATCGCTCAAATTAACCCAAACACCTTTTTCATCCTCAGGATCATAGACGACACCTATTATAGGTAAAGTGCATCTAGACCAATATTCAAAATGAGCTTTATCACTTTTGAAAGAATAACGACCTGAACTCGTTTTAAAACTTTTCCCTGTTTTTATTTGAACTCCTATCATTGCTCCTGTAGCAATATTGCCCACTTGAGGCTCAATAAACGCATCTATACCAACATCAAAAATCCTAACTGGACGGTAAATTACTTCTTGTTTGCTACATAGATATTGTAAAAACGCTGAACCTAGCTCGCCAATGTGGGATTCAGAAGTTACTCTTGTCATAAAAACCACCTAGCAACATTTAATTTTTTAATAATTACCTCTACAAACCTCACATTCACTTTGGTCTCTTTTCTCATTAGTCGTTCTATATGAAGCTCCATAATGATAAAAGTTCTTGGCCTGACCACATTTTGGACATAGCTTAAGAAATTCTCCATTTAGAATCCCACATAGATTGGTTACCCTCAGTCCTCTACCTTCATTTTCATTTGAAGAGTCATAACCATTCACCTTTGTTGGCATCCCAGACAAATCAAAAAACCTATAATTACCAGTTATATAAAAATCTGTTAATTGAGTTATCGAAAAAGAATCATTTCCGTTCGAAATTAATATTTCGCTATCTAATCTCACAGGAAGAACAAGCGACATTTACACCCCCTATAATGATTACTACGCTCTTATCTCATTATGACGATCATGAGCTACTCAGAAAATCTACAACACCTTATAAATGACATCAATCTCATCCTTCTCATTCTGTGACACTCTGCTCTCGTTTAAAGACATGATAGACGCTATAGTCGCTCTAGAAACGCCATATTCTCGTGCTAACGCACTGACACTGGTTCCGCTATACTTTTTCTCTACAATCGCGTCACGGGCTTCAGGCGCTATTTTCGACGGTCTTCCCAGCTTCTTGCCTTCGGCTTTTGCTCGTGACAGCCCCGCCTGAGTGCGTTCAATTAGCAAGTCACGCTCCATCTCCGCAACTGCTGCCAGCATCGACAACAGAAGCTTACCGGCAGCAGAGGTGAGATCAGTTGTGCCAAGCTGGTGGACAATGACTTTGATATTACGCTCAGCCAGCGCCTTTGTCGTTTGCAGGACGTCAATCGCATCACGCCCCAGACGATCGAGTTTCGCTACCACCAACGTTTCACCATCACGGATTTTATTGAGCATTTCAGAAAACGCTTTACGTTGCATTGCCGGAACCTTCCCGCTAACAACATCAGCGAACCAGTAATCAATTTGCCACCCAGCCTGCCCAAGTTCCAGCCGTTGGTTCTCAGTATCCTGTTGCGATGTCGAAACACGCCCGTAGCCAAAAATCGCCATAGTCATCTCCTCATCCGGCCCCTGCCAGAAAACGAGGCCAACATTAGGATGGCCTGCCAGAAAAGCCAAGGCTAATTTTCCAACAGTATGAAAGCACGCGATTGGAAGGTGTCGGAAAACGGTCGTTTTTTGGCGCTTAAACTACGTGTAAACCTGTTAGGCTGAATCCATCACTTCATAAGGACACAGGAAATGATCAAAGACGCTATATTTTCACCGTGTAGAAAGTATCGCTACTCGTTATCACGGATCTGGGACGCATCAAAACCATATACCCTTTTCATTGGGCTAAACCCTTCATACGCCGATGTTGAGAACGATGATCAAACATTGAGCCGTTGCATATCGTTTGCCAAGAGCTGGGGCTACGGTGGTGTCTATATGGCCAACCTTTTTGCTTTCGTTCATACCGACCGCTTTGAGATGATGAAAGCAGCCGACCCTATTGGAGCCGACAACGACAGCCACTTAATGCGACTTATCGACGGAGCAGGCCTTATCGTTGCTGCATGGGGAAACGAAGGCAGACACCTTAAACGCTCAATGGCCATCCGTCAGCTATTACCAGCGAGCGCAATGTGCTTCGTCTTAAACGCCACAGGTGAGCCAAGGCATCCTTTATATATGAAAAATGACAGTGTTCTCATACCTTTAAACCAATGACGATGAGTGCTTTCAAAAACTGAACGCAGTCCCATGAAAAATAAGGTTTTTATAAGAAAATCGTTGTGCTACCTTGCTCAAAACACACTCAAATTCCCCCATCAGCTAATGACCCTATGGGCGTTTTTGAGGTTTCGTTCAATAAGGTCGCACTATGAAAAGTCGAAAATGCAAAGCTACCGAAGCAGACCGCAAATCCTTTAAGGTTTCAGCCGGGATCGACTGGCTGGACATAAAAGTCAGTTTATCCAAACGGACCCAGCATCGCTTCATCCAAGACGAACTACATAAACTCACTGGATTAAAACTCTGGGTTGAACCCTGCGGCCTACGTATCTCAAAGTTGACATCATGCGAACTCCGTCCCGGTAACAACATTAAACCGTGGGTAAAGCCCATGATAAGCAACACTAACGATGTGTTTCGGATTCGCTTCCGCGATCTACTGGTAAAACATTGCGGGAAGCTGGAAACGGCACTCAAATCACTGCAAAACCGTTTCCCCTTTGTGCATGAGCCGCAAATCGTGGGAGTCGAAGTTTTCTGCGATTTCAGGCATAAGCAACGGTCAGTATCAGCGACAAGAGCAATGACCTATCGGCTTCAGACAAGCCTATTTAGTAACGGAACCCGACCAAGGCAATTCAATCCCACTTCGTGGAAAAACGTCTACCTTTTCCCCGGAACACGTATCACTCCATATCGAAACTTCAGGACAGGTAACAAGTGGGACAACATCTCGTGGCAGGTCTACCACAAACGCACTGACAACGGTCAGAAACTACCTGTAGAAGAGCAACGCGCTCGTGTTGAAGTCACGTTAAAAGGTGCTGCGCTCACTCACTACTCTCTTCACCGTCTTAGCGACATGCAGCGCTTTCGATTTGAAACCCTCACTCACCTGTTCAAATTTCGCAAACCAATTGAACCTGAAATGATGGCTAACGGTGATATGTTCCGGGTTACCGCTATCAATGCGGTTCGTAAGGTGAACGATGCTACAGCCGAACGCGGATTGCATTCTTTCGATAATATCGGCCGTAGGGATAAACGTAGCTGGATGATGGTCAACGGTGATAAGCGCCTGCGTAAAGAAAGCTCTCATCTGGCGGTTGTTAACGATCTGCAAAACTCCGTCAAAGGTGCTTTACGCCGTCTCAACGTTTGAGCCGCGGCCCGTTCCCCTATTCCAAAAAAAAGTGACAATCAGCAAGAAAGAAGCCGCATTCCTGCTGGTCTGGATGCAGTTCTCTTAATAACTATATATATAGCAACTCAACTATTAGCTTACATACCGTAGTTATCACTGTTTGTTGGTTGCTGTTCCTTTCAATCAAACACGAACCAAACATTGTTAACCTTCAACGTGTTCGCGGTGCAAATGCAGCCAAATAAGCTGGGCGCGAAAAAGTGGAGGTCCTAGGTTTGGAAGCCCCCCTCTTAGGCATTGCGTTCAAAAACTTCGGGGGTTGCAAAATCATCCTTATACTTGCAGATAAACATTGTTGAAAAATTCTCTCCCACATAGTTCAATTAGCTACTTAGGAATTTTCTGATCGTCTTTCTCAAGGAAGCTTATGCCCGTATCCAGTTATTACCAAGCCCAACCGGATGGTTATGTGCGCTTTGATTGGCATGGCAATTCCATAGAAGGCGAGTTTTTCAGCTATGTGGAGTGTGGTCGAGATATCGATCCCAAATGGGGTTACATCCGGCCATTTGATAGAGGCATCAGACAACAACTAATTGATAATTTACAAGCAACTCACGGCATCGACCTCCAGACATTCACCTCTCAAGGGAGCCTGATCACCTGTGATGCTTTTGTCACCCATAAAGATTTACAGGCCGCACACCAAGTTGTCATAGAGTCGTTTAATTTCGTTGATGAGTCTGAGCTTACAACTGAAAGAGAACGCATCGGTAACTGCCGGGTCGATTTACTACGACGCCAATACATCGTCGCCAGCAATCTTAAAGAACCCGAAGTGTCTTTGGACAACCTCAACGCAGAGTTCCTTAAATGGGTAACTCCATTCTACACGCCGCTGCGTTACGAGCGGAAATGGGTAACCAAGCATCGTAAAGGCTTATTACGTTTTGGCGCACTCGTTGCTGTCGCTGTTATGGCCTATATCCACTATGGCTGACAATAGAAAAGCGAGACCTTTCCTGCGGCTTTGAGAAACCAACTTCATTCCGCGCCATATTTACATACTGCACTTAATAAAAATGCGCTAAGGACAAATCGAATGAACAAAGTAATGATGAAAGCTATTTTAGCAAGTTTGATTGTATCCAGTATTACAGTGTTGACTGGTTGTGTTACCTCACCAGATATGGAAGCAGCTAAACAACCGCTGGGTAGTATAGTCAGTGTTGTTAACGTTCCCGGGGTTAAAAAGGATGCACTTTACAGCAGTTCCAAAATTTGGGTTGCAAAGGCCTTCACTGATTCTAACAGCGTGATTCAATATGCCGATAAAGAAGAAGGTTCGATTGTTGGTAAAGGGAATGTTAAATACCCATGTGACGGTTTTAATGATTGCTTGGCTAATGAAGATGTTCGATATAAATTCACTATGAAAATCGACACAAAGGATGATAAAGCCCGCATTACCTTTGATGATATCCACATTTATCGTCCGGCTCATGTAGCCAGCGGGATTGCGTTCCCTGCTATAGATTCGCCAAATATGACTGTTGGTGGACAAGCAAAAGCTAAAAAAGCTTTGAATGATATTGTTGAACAATACAAACGAGAGATCGTGACTGAAAGTAGCTCTGCTGCAAAAGACTGGTAATAGCCATCAGCTCAAAAACTTGCCGGAGAAGTTTTTGAGCTTTTATAGCCGGGATTATGTGTGGCCGCATAATATAGTTATGACAGGTTATCACGCGGCATTTTGATTCCATTCGAATGCAACCTGTTTCACTTGGCTACGCCAGGAACTCTATGAGAGCGCCGCGAATTTTGCACCATGATTTCCACTACCTTCTTTAAAAAACTCGCCAGAGAGCTTCCCAGCGCGTCTGAGGGGGCTTGCTGCTCCTGCTTACGGATGACTGACTGATTAGTAGTAGCTTCATGGCCCAGTCCGGTTTACTTTATTACTGTCAACTAGGAGCCGCCCAAGGGCGACACGGAGATAACGCTTGAGAATCGTCGAAAAACTGCAATACACCTTACGCAAAGGCAGCGGTGCCGCTTTTCATGCCATCATGCAGGAAATCAGTGTTCCCCTACACCAAGGACACGGGATCGATGTCGTGTCGTTTGGTAACTCGCTTCATGATCCGGATTGCTACTACCTGATTCGCGCCTTTGACAGCGCTGAAAAAATGGCTGCGATTCTCAATGCTTTTTATGCAAGCGATGACTGGCGCAGCGGCCCACGCGAAGACATTATTCGCAGCATTGGAACCAGCATTAGAACAGTAATGAACCTACCACCAGAAAGCGTGGACGGGCTCCGAAAATAAATAATTAGGGATACGGTTCATGGCGCCACAATATTTGTAGCCCCTTGATCATTATGGGGTATCTATAGTTTTCATATAAAAAAAGAGATCATGTATTTTCGCTAAATGCAACAATAAACCGAGCTCTTTCATACAGCTCATCAAAAGTGATAACTTCTGGACGTATCAAATTGCTTCTAAAATTTTCAAACGACCGCAATTTATCATGATTGATACCATTATCAGATGAAAACTGAGAGAGATTACCTACAACCAAAAATGATTTTGGATTAAAATTAAATAGTTCCTCTCCCGTTGGATCCCCATAAGAATCTGTTAAATTTAAATTCCTTTTTATTGAATCCATAGCATAAGAAACTGTCCCTTGAATTTGTGCCACCGCACCAGTTAATTCACTAGATGGGGCCCAACAACCTGAGCGATATGGAGTATTAGCTAGTAAGCCAGTTGTATTTGTTTTTATTTCAACGAAGCATAGATTAGAAATTGCACCTCTTGTTTTCAGCAATCCATCAACTCGTTTTCCATGTTGACCAATCTGCGCTCCCTGAACAACTTGCTCTATTTTCTTATCGTTCAAACTTGATAAGTAGATATAACTTAATCCATATCCAAAGATCCAAGGATTTTTTTCAAAAAACTTTTGCCACAAAGCCGCATTCGAACAGTTTTTTTCTTTCTTAGCATATTCAAAAAATGCTTCATCATTAAGAAGTCGATTAAATGTATCAAGTTGTTTTTTACGGTATGCTATTGATATAATATCTTTTTTAGTCACATGTGTTTTAAGCGCCTCAGAGATAGCCACCTCATTCCCATTTAAAAGTTGTGAAGCTTGGTTATTAGTTAAAACGATTTCCCTAAGCTCCTCATCCGTAATTTTCATGGGACCATTGCCGTTAAAGCCCATTGAATTAATGTTAGCTAGAAATTCAATAAACTTACCAATTTCATCACCTATAAAAGAAAAACCAGAACCATAAGGCTGTCCAGTTTGCGTGGGAAACTTTTGAATAGATAGAACAAATATTTCCTTGCTACTTTCAAAAAACTTCGCTGTTATATAAGTTGATGCATCTAGCTTGTGCCTGAGTATAATTTCATCCTTAATTTTTGCGAACTCATATCCTTCATTACTAACTATCGCTTTTGAGGCAATTCGTATTTTCAAATCTTTGTTACCAAAAGATGGCAAGCTGGGGCTTATATAAGTTTTCTCCGGATCTGGCTCCATGTAGCTGTCCATTAATTCATCCTCTATATAAAGTTATCTAATACAATTATTTTAGCTGATTTGTTAGGTTACAGATACAGAGAGCACAAGCGAGGGCTAATGCAACTTTTGCTCTGATAGACACTATCTTTGATAAAAACGCGCCACAGAGCTTCCTGGCGCGTTTGGCACATCCTATGATTTATGCCTGCGCCGTGCGTCGATGACCGCCTTGATACCCGCTTGCGAGTCGAACTGCGCAATATCAGGCAAACTGTAGCGAAGCTGCGAAATCACGCCCAATTGCTCTCCCACATCAGCATCCTTACGATAGGTTGTCATCGCGGTGGTGCTGCCCCGAACATGTCCAACAAGCTGCGCAATCGTGCGTTCGTTGATCTCAAACTTGTCTACGGTGTTGATGAAAGTATGCCGCAGCGAATGGAACGTTTTCTTACCGTCACGGGTAAAACCGAGGACTTTGCCAAAGTAGTTTTCGTTAAACCATTTTGATGCGGCGGCACGATATCCTTTGATTTTGTTGTGCTTCAACTCAGGGAAAAGACGATCATACCCGGCAGCTTTCAATGCATCTACATACTCCAGCAGCCCTAGTTCGATAAGTCGCGGGTGAATTGGAACCTGACGGATCGCATTCACCGTCTTTAATGATTTATCGCCACCAGCCTGAGCTTCTTCATCCATCACCTTATCCGGTGCATCAAGGTTAAAATCAATATAGGCAACCCCGTTTTTATCTTCGCGAATATCCGTCAGATAAAGCTGGCAAAGCTCATTGATGCGCCCGCCCACATATAATGCCAACAGAGGCAACCAGTAGTGAAACGGGCGGAAGCTCGTATAACGTCCGTATTGATTGGGCTTTCCCGCGCCTTTCTTAAACCAGTCACCCGAGAAAATTTGCTCTAGTTCCTCGTCGGTGAAGAGGTCGCGGCGATCCTGCTCACGCACCATCACGCGGCGCTGAGCCAGCACATTCTCAGCAGGGTTATCAAAAAGGTAACGTTCGCTCTTAGCCCATTTGAGCATAGAACCCAGTGACTCAATATGCCTGCCAATGGCATCTCGACTCATAACTGGCTGGCCATCAGCTAGTGCTATTTCAATAAGCTTTTGCGTATCTGAAATCTTGTATTTTCGCCGCATCAAATACAGATTACCGGGCATATTCTGCATTTTGGTGACGTAATCTTTCACAACGTCACGATTCAGTTCGCCTAGAGTTAAATCGCCCATTATCTCCACAAAGTGTTCAATTCTGGAACGAATTTTCCCCTCGCTGGCTAGCTTAATATCGCCTGTATTTTTATAGACCAAAAACGCTTTCAGCAATGCTGAAACCGTCATGCTCGCATATGTCGGGTTGCAATACGGGTTGATGGTAGCGGCCACAGGAATCGCTGGTGTTACACCTACCGGAGCGCATGGCAGAGCACTTAATGTTGGCTCCGATTTCGCAAGCGCCTTATCCCAAGCGCTACGCAGTTTTTCAGCTTGCACGTTGTTGATGAACAAAGAACTTGCATTCAGCGTCACCCCGGGTAAATCCAACAACCAGAGGGAAAGAGGATTGCCGTTGTTAGCCCTGAATACCGTAACCTCAACCTCTCGCCCGTTCAGCAATTCAACAAGGGCAAACTGCGGCTGGTAAATCTGCATATAGCCGTTTACCGCAGCCTCAGCACCGCCATACGCAATGTTATTCAAAACGAACCCATGCGTATCAGGATCACGCTCAAGCGTGCTGAAATCATCAATCAGAAAGCCACGCTGGTTAGACACAAGGGCATACAGCGGCACATTGGCTGCCAGAAGATGCTGGACGACAGTCTCAGCCCCTACCCCAAATGAACCGCAAAACAACGCCAGGCTGATTTTGCCTGCTCCAGTCAACAATGGGGCATTGCCCCTGATCTTCTCTTTATCCACTTGCCTGAACTCTTCCAGAGACGCATACCACTTCTCCAGCAAACGCGCGGCAATAGCTCTGGCATTTGCAAGGTGGGTTGTGCGGGTAGATGCATGAATTTCACGCTGCCCTATCAGGGCGCGATAACGAACCGGAACGGTGATCCGCAGAACATAGATACCGCTTGGACGTCGATAGAGATTATCACGCTGCGCCATCGGCTGTATGACCCCTTTGTAGGAGGATCACGAGCGCCGTCACGTATGGTTTAGAAAAAGATAGTGGAATGAATACGTTAGGGAGTTTTTGGAGCGGGCGAAGGGAATCGAAACTCTGTTTCATAATTTCCGCAACGCGACGATCATCGAATCAACATAGTAACTATTATTGATACTTGATTGCGAGATTTTAGAGGATCAATCTCATGACAATCAAGGGTCAGGAGTATCTTTATCTTTCACCGGACGGTGTATGGCAGTTTCAGATTTACATCCCGTCTTACATGCGTCACATGTTCGGCGGGAAACGTCTGTACCGGAAAAGCACTGGTACAAGAGACATTTACAAGGCGCGTCACTTCCGTAATCACATGCTGGTAGAGTGGAACAACCTGAAAGAACAGTTCAAGCCAGATACAGAGGACAGGCGCATCCAGCTTGCGATCACTTCTCTGCACTCTCAGATCAGGAAGAACAAAAATAAACCGCTGATCGAGGAGCGAGCCAGTGTTATTCCTCACCTATGCTTCTTACGAGATGAATACGCAACTGCCTACCAGGAACGGAGATCATTCTCTACCCTGAGCAAATCAGCGCGAGCCGTTGAGGTGTTTCTCCAGAGTATCGGGAAAGTTGATATCAGTCTGGATCAGATTGGACGCCGATTAGTTACAGACTTCATAGAAGAACAGAAGAAACGCGATGTAGCACCCCAGACGGTGCAAAACTGGCTTACATCATTAGGTAGTCTCTACGAGTTCGCCAAACGTCGCTATGACGCTATAGCGCCCCTAAATCCGTTTCATGGTCACAACCTTGAAGCGCGTCGCACCATTGAAAGCTATCAGCCGTTTGAATGGCATCAGCTATCTACCTTACTCAACGAAGCCGATGAAGAACTACGAGCCGTCATTCTGATCGGTTTGTTCTCTGGTGCAAGGCTGGACGAAATCGCCAGCTTGAAAAAATCAGATGTTGTTATAGTGGAAGGGATACAGACTTTCTTCATTAGCAAATCGAAAACAAAAGCAGGGGTTAGGCACATACCGATCCACGCTTTTCTGATCGGTATGGTGGATTATTATCTGAGTTTGAACACTGGAGATTACCTGTTACCACAGGCTAACAGGATTGAACGCAAAGACGGGAAAAAGGGGCCGTTCTATTCCCAGGCATTCACCCGCTTACGGCGTCGCGTAGTGCCTATGGCTACAGATCGCCAATGCTTTCACAGTTTGAGGGGGCATTTTATCACGTGTCTTGACCGTGCCGGAGTACCCGAACAGCGTATAGGCTACATCACGGGGCACTCTTCCCAAGCCGCAGCCACAGAAGCATTCAAGACATACAGCGCGGGGTGTTCCATGAAAGAATTGTCCGACTATGTGGAAATGGTGGATTATCCAGAGATCATCTTCCCAGAAACGAAATAAGGGGCGTAAGCCCCTTATTTATAAACAAATTGATTAGATTAATAAGCTATTATTTGTGAATAATACACGCTAATGATTGCTTTACGAGCAAAGCAAGATTAAAATAGTAACAAAAAAGCATTAAACCCTTAACACCAAAACCAAAAAAAACTAACAAAATTCAGCAAGTTACACACTTACATAACAGAAACCATTGTTGATTTTTTGTTACAAAAACCACATTATGAATGAACCTATGTAGAAATTTAAGGTGTTTGTTATGGATACTACATTCATTGCTGAACCTATAGTAAGCATTGACGAAAAGTTGTTGGGCGTTGAGCTTCTCACTCGCTTCATTTCCCCAGATGGACGCCCCCTTCATCCTGAGTCCGTAATTTCATCTTGGGATTTAGATAGGAAACGGCTTTTCCTATACGAACAATGCGGAAACATTACCAGTATGCAAAAGTGGTTCGAACGAAAGAATCTATTTTGTACACTGAACATTGATCAGCAAATGGCTTTTCTGATACGTCATGACTACATACTTAGACAAACTTTCGAATCGATGCCATTCATCAAACTTGAGCTTTCTGAGAATTTCCCAGGTTTAGATAAAGGATTAAAAAGCCCCTTGTTAAAGTCGCTGAGCCAGGGTGTGAATGGGCTGTGGCTCGATGACCTTGGGGCAGGTAATTCGCATGTAGTTAGTTTGATAGAAGGTTACTTTGAAGTAGTAAAAATAGATCGCATTTTCTTTAATGAGCAGGTGAAAAAACCAACCTTCTACGAATTAATTGTATTAATTAAAAAATACTGCGACAAAATTGTTATTGAAGGCATTGAGGATAGAAAAAGTATGGAAATCTTGCGTGAAGTAGGCATTTGGGGGTTACAGGGTTATCTTTTTAAATCCATCCCATTTGAGAACGTAGATTCGTTGGTATAGCTTGAATAATCTTCCTTGTAAAAGGGGCAAAATGCCCTTATTTATTTCTTAAATTCCGTAGTAACAGTATCAGATTCAGTTTTCTTTGGTGCATTGTTTACTACTTTCTGTTTCACCGTACCACCAACGCTTCTATTACTTTGCGTTTTAGTCGCAATTACATTAACTGTAGCAGTGCTAACAAGTCTTATCTGTTCAAATTCAAGATCGAATTGCATAGCAAATTCAGATTTATAATCGTAACTGATACCAGAGAGAATGACATTCTCATAAACTTTGTGCTCTGTCACTAATGTAATAGGCTGACGGCTATCAAAGATTTTATCAAGATACTGGATAGCCTGAGAAATACGAGTGCCATTAACGCCAGCACTGTATAATAAATCTTTCTCAAGCCTTACCGGAGTTTCGGTAATAATCCCCGATAGCTTGAATGTATTATTCTTAATCTGAACGTGATCGCTCACTTCTGCGCCACTCTCGACGGGATAGCTTGTAATTTCTGCCTGTCTGCGTATTCCCGTATCTGTCACGGCATCAAAAATAATTGCCTGATAGTTTTGAATGTAGCTTTCAGAAGCTGGATTATAAACAGATGCAAGGATAGTGAATCCGTTTTCACCTTTATTACGGGTAGCGCTGCTGTTATTACTATTTGAGGTTGAATTGATTCGGGAAGAATCGCCCCCGATTGTTAAACTTCCTGGTGTTGCCATTTTATTTTATTCCTTATGAAGAGGGGCAATTAGCCCCCTGTCCAGATGAAACAGCCAGCACCATACGCTGATTGTTCTGATTAATACGCTGATCTACGCTCGCATTTAGCATGTTTCCAAATGTCGGATCAGGGGAAATAGTGAGAGAGATCATTCCTTCCGGTAGGTTATTTTGCAATACCACAGGTTGCACCACTGTATTATTAACTGGCGGTGTTACTGTAGCCGCTGCGGATTGTTTCAACATCGAAACAGGAGAATAATCACCGTTGGCGCTCTGTGCGTAGCTGCTAACATCCTGCGCCCCGCTCGTACCGTTCCACCATTCACGCATTGTGTCGAATACATTAGGCTCATGACCGTCTGCTTTAGGCTGGCTGGCTCCATAGGTGTTAGCCACAGGATTACTTCCAGCCTGTGCAGGTGCTGACGTTGTGCCGTAATGCTGGCTCACCGCCTCTTTAGTAGTGTTGTCACCGTTCAGGAGATTCAGCTTACCACTGATCCAGTTGGTCATTTTCATCAGACCGTCCACCACATCCCCCGCTGCCCGTCCGATCCCCTGAAAGAAAGGCAACGCCTCCTGCATCGCTTCCTTCCACTCTTTAACCGTCGCAGGGTCGAGAGACTCCATGAAACCTTCGAAGAATGCCAGCTTCTGGCTATCGGAGAGAATGCTAAGTTCCTGATTGAATTTGCGGTAGGCCACAAGCTGATCTTGCTGTTCCTGGTTCAACCATTGCCCGTTACGCTTGAGCACGTCCACCTGATCAGTGAGCGCCTTACCGCCATTCATAAAGGCTTTATGGTATAGGCCAAGGTCATCACCTAACTGTTCCAACGATGCGAGGATTTGCTCTGGTGATTTGCCCTGCTTCTCAAGAGTATTCGTCAGTGCGCTAACGAAGCCCATCGGGTTTGTTTGATACTGTCGTAAATCGTCCATCTTAAATCCGGCAGTGTTCACCGCTGACAGAATCCCCTGATCTCCACCTTTCCACTGTCCCGACTTCTTATCGAATTTAGCCTCATTGAGAGTTTGACCAATGCGATCCTGAATATCTTTATAATTATCAAGGAGTTTGCGCTGACCTTGAATACCCATTCCCGAATCAATCCCGTTAGCCGTCGCATACTGGCTTTGTGCTTGTAGCGCGTTGTAATCAACGTTCCCTAATCTGGCACGCTGTACAATTTCGCTGCGCTCTTCCTGGGCTGTAACAGCCTCTTTACCCCATGAATAAGCACCATAAGCCGCCGCACCGATACCAGCGCCAGCAAGCGCACCAGTGCCTAAGCCCATCAATCCGCCTGTAATCGCTCCAGAGCCACCTACAGGAGCCGTAGCGCCTCGTTTAGCTGCTTCCCTACGTGAAGCATTGAGCCTGCGCTAACCCTGCTGTAAGCGCTTAATCTCACTATTCTGACGTTGTAGACTGATCGTTCCATCAGCATAACTACGGGTAATCTTGCTGGCCTGTAATGCAGCCTGGGTTAGTTCGACGTTGGTTAGGTGTTGCATACTTTTGAAACTCGAAGCTGTATCGAGCAATTTTAGCGAAGCCCTTTCACGGCGCTGTGCGTTTCTTGCGGCCTCTTTCGCTGCCTGAGCCTCTACACGGGCTTGCGCCTTAGCTGCCCTTGCCTTTTCTCGTTCATCGCTATTACGTGGCTTAGAGGCTTTCTTATTCAGCTTATCTAATTCTCTTTCAGCAGACTTTAGCCCCTGGCTGAATCTCTTCATGTTTATTGTGGGGTCTTTAATACCTTTTGCTTTTTTCTGAATCTGGTCAAAAGCATCAAGGGCTGTCTTCATAGAATTACGGTCAACACTAAATGTCACCGTGTTATTAATTTTAGAAGTGTTAATCTCAAGCATGATTATTCACCGCCTTTCTTTTCGTTCACCAGATAATTAAGTGCATCTGATACACTCATTCCTCTGAAAATAAGTTGTCTTAAATGTGAATGACTCACATCAAGTGCTCTCGATACGGCTGCTAAATTGAGTATTTGCTCTGCGCTTGTATCATTAAGTTGTAAATGCAAGCCTCGACTCTTTAGGATAATTTCCAATTTTATCTTTCCTCTTATTCTGGAAATAAAAAAGGGGCAAGGGCTGGCGCATTTGCTTTGCGTGTTCCAGTTCCCTACGCCCCTGATTAAAAAGCTCTTCTGTTATTTCCAAGACGGGAAGAACTACCGTCTATCGCTCGCTATTCGGAGGCTTTAATGTGAACGGAGAAGTTCAGGCCGTGGTTAACTGGCAGTGCTGAGTTTTCCGAGATCACGTTAATCGCGTTTCCGCGCTCGCTTTCGAAGCTCCAGCTATAAACTTCCGCAGGTGCTGCATTAAGGAGTTCAAAGGTGCTGCTGGCTGCGCCGTAAATGTTGGTGTAAATACCGCTTCCCTTAGCGAATTGCGGGATAGCGATAGCATCAGCATCGCCCATTTGTGCGATCAGCAATGGGTCAGTTACTTTGATCACATCTACATTTGAACCAGGGATCGAGAAGGTGCTCACACCTGGCAGGAGGTCACGACGCTGGAACACTACGTTCCCTTCGTCCAATGGGCTGACATAGCGGAAAGCCGCTTCCATTGCAGGGCTGAAACGCAGATCGCTATAGAATGAGCCTGTAGCAAAAACAATAATTCGCTCCACTGCCGACGCCTGGCTTTGTGCCGCTTCGGTAATCTGGCTCACCATGTCGTCAATGGCACGTAGAGTGCTGCTATCGGTAGCTGACAGATCAAGAGTGGCATTCATCGGGGCTACGCCGAACAGGTCGCCAAAGTCGATTAACAGATCGTCTGTCTTAGGCGTATACACCTGACCAGAGAAGAGTGATCGTGCGAGGTAACTTTCACGAGTGCGCATAAACGCTATAGCGTGTTTATTCATGTAATCGCTGTAAATGTCAGTCACGGTTTCTTGAATGTCGCTTCCAGGCTTACGCTTGCCCTGAATGTCTGCCGGGACAATAAGATCCTCACGGAGGAAATACGGAAGCTCGATCAGCCATTCTTTACCGCTTTGACGGGATGTTACGTTATGTTCGTTGGAGAACCTTGCAGTAGGCTGATTATAAAGGCTGGTGTTATCTTCCAGTAAACGGGAAACACTCACTTTATGAGATGTAACTCCGTCGCCATCAAAAATGTTTAGTGACGACAGTAAAAAATTGCGGGTACTGGTTAGCTGGAATAGTGGACTCAGATCCACACGTTCATTTCCAATAATCATTATTATCTTCCTTGCTTAAGAGGTGAAAAATTCACGAGTGGCGAAGCCTTGCGCCTGTAATGCGCTGATCGCTGCTGCGTGGTTAGCTGCGTTGAGGTTGTCACTCTTGAGGGCAACGTATGATCCAACGTTGGGAGCGCGTAGGACGTTTACAGGCTTATTACTGCCAGCAGTGACAAATTCACTGACGACTACGAAAGCCACATTCCCAGATGTATAGAGATCGCCGGAAGCGTCTATAACATCGCCGCACTGCACATCAGCAGGAAGAGAAGCAAACACTTTACTGTCTACTGCTGCAAAATTATCGGTCGCAGCACTCACAATGTCTGTGTAGCTTTTACGAACCGGAAAAACGTCTGATAGGGTGATAATCATTGTTTGGTTGATTCCTTTTTTACTTTATTGGCGATCCGTTCCTGAATACTTAACTTATTTGGAGTGGTGTTTTCAGAAGGGAAATAACGCTCTACAGCCTTTTCTATTTCTTCTACAGTGCATCCTGCCATTTCAGCCACTTTAGCTATCATTTCAGGGTTACACAAAATCACTTCATCTTTGTATTTTAGGATTCGGTCGCGATTATTTAATAAGAACATTGTTGTTCCTTCGCGTTGGTCTGTGCATTAATTACGAAAGCATTAATAACGAAAGCGTTACACACAGATTGTTAAAAAGGGGCGATCAAGCCCCTGGAGAGAATGCCCCTTGCTAAAGAAAGCATTATTAACGTCATTTTTCAGGAGAAATGAAGTTAAGAATACAATCTAATAAAAAGACCCCCGTTTTATTATCTTAGGAGATTTAAAAAGATCGGGGGTACTTTGCATCTGTTAAACGTGAAGCCCTTCACGCTGGCAATAACAGATCTTGATTTCATTATCTATTAGCTGACACTTTCGGGAGTGTTATTAATAGAAGATTGCCAGCTTAACGTAATTCCTGAACCTCTCACAATTCAAGGGTAGTTAAGTCTGACTACATTCATCCTAACGGAATGAATGAGGGATAAAGAGCGAATGCTCTTTTTGAAAAGGTCGGAGATGCGCGGGTGATTGCATGTAATGCCAACACAACGAGACATTACATCCCGCGCATTCCTTCGGAACTAAACAAAAAAGAAGAAGAAAGAACCAACACTTTCAAAAAAAGCATTCAAAAGAGAGTGCCGCTATGGGAAACGGCATTCAGGAGGGGGAAGTGATTCGAATACTTACCCTAATACTACTATAACACTTTCGTTACGAATTGTCAAGCACTTATTGTGAATAACTATTCAATTTCACTTGCGGCGTATTTCTCTGCAATGCTAACGGCAAGCTCTCCCAGCTCAAGCGTAATGACTTGCAGGGAGCAAGCAAGCTCTTCAAGGGCATTTGCTGCTCGCCACGCCTGATCAGCGGTTATTGTGCTGCCGTCACGCTCCACCAAACGCGCTACAGAGGTTTGCAGGTGCTCAAGGGCTGTAATGGCTTGCTCTGTATGTCTGACAGCGTTCAGGAGGCTCTCAGGCGTTGCTGTGATGTATGTTTTATTCACTTCCTGTAGTAGCGGGAGATGATAATTATCTTCGAAACTAAGGAGTAGAGATTGAATTGTGTCGTTAGTCATTATAATTTTCCCTATCGTCATTAAATAAAAAATCCAAATCGGCAGTGTGACCACTCAGGCCGTTAGTTTGTGAATACCCGACATAATCGGCGTAATGCTCAAACCCGATAATTTGCCAGGATTTAAGTTGGCTACTGTCAATAAAGTATTCTTTTCTACGTCGCGGTTTGTAATAAACGTTGTCCGTTGACGATAGAACATCCTGCAATAATTCAAACTCTGATCCGGCTGGAACCGTTGGAGGGTGTTCTATAATTGTCGTTACCATCTCGCCAGGAATAGATTCTCTTGAATAATCTTTTAGCTTATGGCTGTATTTACGTTTTGTTGCTCTCACTGCTTTTTCGATTCTAACAATGTTACTGCGTTCTTTTCTTCCCATTAATTCCTCGTAAAGGGAAACTTCCGTATTTCCTCGTTATGCTCCATACTGCGTAAAATGCAAATAGCCAATAGATAGCGATGATCATAAAAGTTTCCCGATTGTTTGTTAGTGTTGCTTATCAGTGGGGTGTAGTGATAAAACTCACCGCATCATTAACGGTAATGTCGTAATACTTGCCGTGACGCTCCATAGTAATAACGGCTGCATCGTGCATTAATAACATCCAATACCGCGCCCCGCTTTCACTTATACCGACACCATCAGCAATGTATTTCACGGTGGCTTTTATTGCTCCGCTTTCACGTTTGAGAGATGCAAGGTGAAAATAAAGACGCTGGCAAACGGTGTTACATTCGATTTGATGGTTTGTGCATTCATTCAATAGGTATAATTTGTTCATAGTCCTCTTTATTTCAAAATTGTTACTTTGTATCCAATACCAGGGCCAGCACCCAAACGCTCCGCTAAAATGTAATTCTTCTCTATGAGTTCAGGAAACACACGATCAATTGTACTTTTTGAAAGTCCTGTTGCTTCTTCTATCTCTTTCTTAGTGACGTTATCCAAATTAAAGCAAGATGAAAAGTACAGCATAACGATCCGTTGTGAAGCTCCTAAGTTTTTATTTAAGGCATAATCTTTAACTGGGTTCTGCTTTGGTGTCATTGCTGCATTAAATAAAGCCACAAGAGCATTAGCATACTGTAATTCTCCGCGTTCTGCGTATACGTCTACAAGCTCTTGCGCTTGCTCGAATGCAACGCCTCTTTCAACTTCTGGGTTAATAAGACTGGCAAGGTGAATAACATTCAAATCTCTTTCACTGTATTTCTTTGGTGATGCTATTTTTAACATAGATGTTTTATTTCCTCATAGATTGTTTTAAGTTTTGGATTCTTCTCTGTGTCCAGGTATCCGTTAATAAGTAGCCATCTGATTTTCGGATGTTGTGAAACAGGTAAATTCTTTTCTGGGTTTTCCCATTCATCCCGATACAACCCGATAGAAACAGGGTTGACGGCTTCTATCTTAATTTCTTTAGCTGGAATGGAGGCGAGTTTCTTCGTAGGTATTTGCTTTGGCTTCTCCGGCTTCGGATCTGCTTTGGCCTCTTCTGGCACTGGCTGCTGTTTTTCTTCCTGCACTCCTTGCGCTACATCTTCTTTGACGTTACCAAACACAGGGTTTTTTAGGCAATCAATCCACACTGGATCGGCTGTTGTTCCCGTCCTACGTTCAAGCCTAAAGGCATCAGGTGTTAAGTCCGTCACTATCCATTGATTGGAACGTCCTGAAAGATTAGCAATCACCAAACCCACTTGTTTCAAGTCTTCTAGGCAACGCAATGCTGTACGTTTCGAGATTCCAACACTTGCGGCTAATTCTTCTACGTTGTCATGGTAGATCCCTTTATTTCCGCCAATGTTCGAAGTGGTAAAAAAATGAAAACGCTTGCGCATACGAGCGTATAATGCTTTGGTATTGTTAGATAGCTCGACACGCTCACCTGTATTAACGTTGGTTATGTGACTTGCTTCGGATAATGCTTCTTCTGTACCAAAATACTTGTAAATGTCTCCGTTTATAATGTCGGTCATGTTAGGGTGTATCCTTATTTAGTAGAACGTTCTCCGCTCTTGATTGATAATGAAAGTATGGTTGCAGCGTCAATTAACATCTCCTGCACTGTTACGCCTCGCGCCCGTGCCTCTTTAAATAAAGTGGTAAACACTTCATCAGGCAGTTTTACGAATGTTCCGGCTGGTTTCTTCTTTTGGGTTTCGCTCATTCAGTTTTCTCCTTCTGGTTTATTTGTCAGTTTCTTTCTGTGCTGCTCTAATTAGATCGAAGCGTCGTAGCACTTCGTTAAAGAACTCTTCCCGCTCTTTATAGCCGTGCTTACGATTGGTGTTGCGTATAGCTTTAATTTGGAAGCGGGTGACTTCACCGTTAACAAGCTGTGATACCGTAGTATCTATGTCAAAGTATTTAATACTGGTTCTCCTTACGTGAGATAAAATAAAAACACCTTGCAGCCTGACGGCTCAAAGTGCATTGCGATTTGGAATTTTTGGGAGGCTGAATACCTCAAAGATAGAAGGTAAGAATCTTTTTCTTAGCTCCTGATACTAATTTAACACGAAATAAGATAAAAGTCAATAATTATTTTTATCCATTTAAGATCATAGCATACTCACCAAAAACGATCAAGCTCTACCAATCACCATAAAACGGGATGTATCGAGCTATGCGAGGTTTGCACATACATACACTACATCGGTATTCCCTACCCTCTTTAAAGCGCTCTGAGGGCTTCCTGTGCGCCCTCTGGCACTTACCGAAACCAATAGCACAACTACAGAGGGATAACGGTAGTTATCATGATAGTAGGTGATGGTATTGGATTGAGGCTGGATGAACTGGAGCTATCAGTGACCAGTGAAGCCTTAGCCGTGGGCTAACTTTGCATGGATGAAATGCGGAGCATGGAAGACAGGCAGAAGTTATGCCGAAAGAGATTGCGCACACGGCGCACTGCTTCTGTGCCTCGTTTCACGAGGGCGAAGCCCTGGCACAATTACAGATAGATACGCTACGCTGCGTCGTGAGCGGCTGAACGGGTAGCCACCAAAGGCGAACCAGTGAACCTTGCCAGGCGATACACGCCAGCAAAGCGAATCTTTCATAAGATCTTTTCAAAGCTCTCTTTTACAAGTCGCTTTGAAAATCTCTTTGTATAGAGTGCCAACTTGTCACCAATCACAGCCTAATCAGTGCCATTTTGTCACCTGTTACCTTTGAATCAGTGCCATTTTGTCACTTATTCATGGATGCCATTCTGTCAGTCGGTGACAAATTGACACCAATTAGGGTTAGCCCTTTGCCCTGTTCTCTCCAAACTATCCCATACAACAACTCCAATGTAATTCTCATCTAACAGGCATCTAAACCGCTGGTAATTGGCAGGTAAAGAATGCCATTGTTACGGGGTTAAAGTTGCCATAGTAACTATCACTCTCTTTGCGTAAAGCCTTGCGCCGTGCGGCTTGTCACTGATTGTCACAACGATCATCACTTTGATGTAAGCACATCCTGCTTAACGACTTTTTTGTTATAATGTAACAACACGATTTTCCATGCCAAAATCGCCTTTTTTGATAATAATTCTCAACAACTCAGATCACATCGTTGTGGATGAGAACCACTATCATCTACAAAGCAATAACGCCCTACTTCGATACACTTTGGTAAAGTGTATTCTGTAACTCATTGATTTAAATGAATCAGCACACTTTTCCATCACTTCACCGTGCAAACAGGGGTAACACCCCGCCATCGAAAATAAATCTCTTGACAGAACCACCGTTTCATGAATCATGAGGGTGAGTGTATTTTCATTTATTTTTCAATTACTTACTGATATTTTCCGATTCTGGCGATTTCAGATCGGGGTGGCCTTTGTAAGCCGTTCAGCAGCTCAGGCAACCGCGCACACATTTTGATCATTTTGTGCTCTTCTTAAATTTACGTATCGTACAACTTATTGAAAATGATCAATTTCTGATCAATGATGATTTCAACGAAACGAACATGAGGAGGGGTAAAGATGAAAGGTATTAGCCAGGCGCTAAAGAGTGCAGACCATGTTAAGGCGGTGGCAGCAGAGCTACAGCGCAACAACACCACCAACCTGTTCTATTGCTTGTGGGTGTTTATGTATGAATCGGGCTTGCGTATCTCTGACGTGCTCAAGCTCAAGTATGAAGACGTAGAGGGGCAATCTCACCTCAAGGTGAAGCAGGAGAAAACGGGGAACGTGGTAAGGCCAAAAGTTACAGCGTCCATGTTGTCAGTGGTGGCACAACGCAAGGCAGAACAAGCTAAGATGCCTGTAGCTACAGATTACATTTTCAGTGCTGCCACATTACGCAGTAGAGGAAACCCCGTTACACGTAACACGGTGTTTGCCGAGTTCGGCAAGATGGGCCGTAGAGCGGGATTCTCTAATGTGGGATGCCATACACCCCGAAAAAGTCGGGGCCGAATTTTATTCGAGAATGGGGTGCCGATTGAACAGATCGCCCATTTCCTGGGACAGACAGATCCACGGTCAACGATGTATTACATCGGGTATGGTCAGGATGTGCAGGACGATTTAACAGACGAGTTTTCTTTAGAATGGTGATCAACATGAAGCGCTTACTTTACGTGCTGGTACTGCTGCCGCTGGCGTCTCATGCAGGACAAATTACGATGACCAACCCAGAGGAGGAACAGACGGAGAACGGAAAAACGCTATGCACGTATCAGAACAGCAATTACCTGTTCACCTACGTAACTAAGGGGAAATGTCCCTATACGAAAACCTTCAATACAGAGGATTCGGAAGAGTGAAAAAGGAAGAAGAGCTAATCACCAGCTTTATCTGGTGTGGTGCTACGGTGTGCGTTTATACGCAGGTAGTAAAGTTTGCAGGGACGACGATACAGCGTCACCTGTTACCAACAAACCTTAGAAGAGCAGTTGATCAGCAAGTGGCAGGGGCCGCCAACCACCAAGAAGCCAGCCCCCGCCGTATTCAACAATCCCAACGGAGAGTTAGAGATGCCGAATCAGCACATTATGGCGTTAGCGCTCGCGCTGTGCAACGTAAGCAACGGTAAAACCGTCCGAATCCCTGCCATGACAGGAAGCCAGCTTCATTTGCTTATGATGTGGCTACGGGCTTTGAAATAACCATAACGAACGAGGAGATAAAATGGCGACATACAATTCTTATTCAATCAAGCAAGACATTGAACTCTATCAAGAAGAGTTGCAGGAAAAACACCCACGGCTATCTGAGAAACGGTTAGATGCGATCCTTGAGGTGAAAAGTGCAATAGCGCTACGTTTTAAAGACATTGCCGACAAGGACGAAGCAGCGAAAGAGCACATTGCTGTATGCAACATTATCCGAGCCAACAAAGAACTAAGTAAGGCTGATTTCTCGAAGTTTATGGACTTTGCGCAAATGTACTGGCGACAGTATCAAAGCGAATGTGCTCAAGAAGCCTAACCAATTTCTTGCCGGGGGCGCAATGCCCCTTTTTCTTTAGGGTATTACTCCCCGTTGGTTTTATCCCCGTCCTCTTGCCGCATAGATTCGATAAACTCCCGTTGCGCCTGTGTGAGTTCAAGCTCATCCAGCAAGCGATCTAACTCGTCTTTGGGTGATTCCTCTTGATTCTGTCTCTTCCCGATAGCCATACTCACCCTTGATTTATTCAGATTAATCTTAGGTTAACCAGGGTGCAGAAAATGCGCAACTCACAGATTTTAGAGAATAGAAACCATAATGCCCGTTGGTGGTAAGACAACGTGCGGAGCCGTTAGGCGACTTCATCAGGGTTATGTCAGACAGTGAAGTTTATCAGGATGACCATGTACCCGAAGGAGCGAGGCCGAACCGCTGGCAGAGCCGGATCTGTAGCTACCGGAGCATCACCACCATAAAACCTGTTTATTCCCTGCAACGTCATCTCGACGTGTGGCATGTGGGAGCATCGGCAAAAAATGCGCTTCACTGTAAGGTTATGAGAAGTGCGATCCGTCGCTGCCTGGTGTAGGCTTTGCGTTCATTGTTGGGCTATCGCGGTAAGAACTTGAAACCACCGCCGACGATTGGCTACACTCTCATCTCACCGAGTAACCATTCGTGACAAGTGTCAAAGTAGTGAACTATGGTAGAACGCCTCAGCATGTTAGTAAGCACTACTGCGTAACATGCTGGCAGAGCAGCATTTTAGAATGCTTGCTCCACAAGGGGAGATTCTGGAGCGGGCGAAGGGAATCGAACCCTCGTATAGAGCTTGGGAAGCTCTCGTTCTACCATTGAACTACGCCCGCAAAGGTGTGCGAGGAGCATTATAAACTTTACTCCTCATCTGGCAAGCCTTCATCATGCTAAGTGAAGATAAATTAACCGCTTAGCATTTAGGTTTACTGCCCTGCGGCGGTAAATAGCGCAGCGGATCAATCGCCGTGGCGCGATAACGAATTTGGAAATGCAATCTCACTGAATCAGCGTCAGAGCTGCCCATGGTGGCAATCTGCTGGCCAATCTTCACGCTTTGCCCGTTGTTGACCATCAGCTTATCGTTATGCGCGTATGCGGTGATGTAATCCTCATTATGCTTAATCATCACCAGATTGCCGTAACCACGCAACTGGTTACCGACGTATACGACTTTCCCGGCGGCAGAGGCATACACCGGTTGTCCTCGGCTGCCCGCGATATCAATCCCTTTGTTACCGCCTTCAGATGTGGAGTAGGCCATGATGACCTTACCGCTTGCCGGCCATCGCCAGCAGCGCTGACCTACCGGTGGCCAGGAGGATTTCGGTACGGCTGAAGATGGCGTCACTTTCGCTGTTTTAGTGGCGGTTGATTTTTTACTGCCTGAGGATTTCGATGAGCCGCTCACCTTCAGCTTCTGCCCAACCTCAATGGTATAGGGCGGTGAGATGCCGTTCATGCGCGCCAAATCCCGAACGCTGGTGCCTGTCATTCGCGAAATTCGCGATAGCGTATCGCCACGCTTCACGGTGTAGCTGCCTTCTGAATTGGAAGAGTTTCCAGCGCAGCCAGATAGCACGAGCCCGATTATCAGGCACATTAACAGACGTAATGGGGAAGTGATTTGGCGTCCTGCTCGCAAAACGAATCCTCGGGTCATGAACGTTCGGGTTAGCTATGATAGCAGGCTCGTGGCGGATGCCAAACAACCCAAGCGGCTCACTCACGAGAAATGGCTCACCACCATGATGTTCAGCCTGGCGACTGGGCTTGTTTTGGTAATGCCTTTGTCTCGTTTATGGGCTACGCTGGTTGCCTGAGTCTATAACCCGATAGGTTTTATCGGAACCGCTTTCATTTTCAGGAGTCGTCATGACTGGCGAACATGTCATTTTGCTCGATGAGCACGATAAACCTTCAGGCATCCTGGAGAAGTACGCCGCTCATACCCTCTCCACCCCACTGCACCTCGCCTTCTCCTGCTGGTTATTCAACGAACGCGGTCAGCTTCTGGTTACCCGCCGCTCGCTCAGTAAAGTGGCCTGGCCCGGTGTCTGGACCAACTCGGTATGCGGTCATCCACAACAGGGAGAAACCTTCGAGCAGGCGATTGTTCGCCGCTGTCGTTTTGAGCTTGGTGTGGAGATTGCCGATATAACACCTGTCGCCGCCGATTTCCGCTACCGCGCCGTTGCACCAAATGGCATCGTCGAGAATGAAGTTTGTCCGGTATATGCGGCACGTGTGACCAGTGCCGTGCAGCCAAACACGGATGAAGTGATTGAGTATCAGTGGTGCGAGCTCGAAGACATGCTGCGTGCACTGGAGCTGACGCCGTGGGCGTTTAGCCCGTGGATGGTGATGGAAGCCGCCGACGATGAAGCGCGCCGGGCGTTTATTGCGTTTGCTCGCAGCTGAGTATTCCCGGCGTCGCTGCGCTCGTCCGGGCTACATCGTGTAGGTCTGACAAGGCGAAGCCACCATCAGGCATAAAAAAACCCGGCAAGCCGGGTTTTTACTTTTCGCGGTCGCGATTATTTCACCGGGCGCATTGCCGGGAACAGGATCACGTCACGGATGGTGTGGCTGTTGGTGAACAGCATCACCATACGGTCGATACCAATACCCAGACCAGCGGTCGGTGGCAGACCGTGTTCCAGTGCGGTCACGTAGTCTTCGTCGTAGAACATCGCTTCGTCATCACCGGCTTCTTTGGCGTTAACCTGATCCTGGAAGCGCTGCGCCTGATCTTCTGCATCGTTGAGCTCGCTGAAGCCGTTACCGATTTCGCGGCCACCGATGAAGAATTCAAAGCGGTCAGTGATTTCCGGGTTATCATCATTACGACGCGCCAGCGGAGAAACCTCAGCCGGGTATTCGGTGATGAAGGTCGGCTGAATCAGGTGCGCTTCTGCCACTTCCTCGAAGATCTCAGTCACGATACGGCCCAGACCCCAGCTCTTCTCAACGCGGATACCGATGCTCTCAGCAATCGCCTTCGCGGTGTCAAAGTTATCCAGATCCGCCAAATCCGTTTCCGGACGGTATTTCTTGATAGCTTCGCGCATGGTCAGTTTTTCGAACGGCTTACCGAAGTCGAAAGTCTGGTCGCCGTAAGGCACTGCTGTGTTACCCAGAATGTCCTGTGCCAGCGTGCGGAACAGAGATTCGGTCAGTTCAATCAGATCTTTGTAGTCTGCGTACGCCATGTAGAGTTCCATCATGGTGAACTCAGGGTTATGGCGAACGGAGATACCTTCGTTACGGAAGTTACGGTTGATTTCGAATACGCGCTCGAAGCCACCCACGACCAGACGTTTCAGGTACAGTTCCGGCGCGATACGCAGGTACATGTCCAGATCCAGTGCGTTGTGATGGGTGATAAATGGACGTGCTGCCGCGCCGCCTGGGATCACCTGCATCATTGGCGTTTCAACTTCCATAAAGTTGCGGCCAACCATGAACTGACGGATACCCGCCATGATCTGAGAGCGCACTTTAAAGGTGTTGCGGGAATCATCGTTAGAGATGAGATCCAGGTAACGCTGACGATAACGCGCTTCCTGATCCTGCAGACCGTGGAATTTGTCCGGCAGCGGACGCAGAGCTTTGGTCAGCAGACGCAGCTCGGTGCAATGGATAGACAGTTCACCGGTTTTGGTTTTGAACAGTTTACCTTTCGCGCCCAGGATATCGCCGAGGTCCCATTTCTTGAACTGCTCGTTATAGGTGCCTTCCGGCAGATCGTCACGGGCAACGTACAGCTGAATACGGCCGCCAACGTCCTGTAAAGTAACGAAAGATGCTTTACCCATAATACGACGAGTCATCATACGACCCGCAACGGAAACTTCGATATTCAGCGCTTCCAGCTCTTCGCCTTCTTTGCTATCGAATTCAGCGTGCAGTTGGTCTGAGGTACGGTCGCGACGGAAATCATTCGGGAACGGGATACCCTGCTCACGCAGTGCAGCCAGCTTCTCGCGGCGTGCCTTCATTTCGTTATTAAGATCGACTACCTCGTCAGCGCCTTGTGCGTTTTGTTCAGACATGTTGGTTCCTCATAACCCTGCTTTCAGACTTGCTTCGATAAATTGATCCAGACTTCCGTCCAGTACCGCCTGCGTGTTACGGGTTTCAACCCCGGTGCGCAGGTCTTTAATGCGGGAATCGTCCAGAACATATGAACGAATCTGGCTGCCCCAGCCGATATCAGACTTGGTGTCTTCCATCGCCTGTTTTTCTGCATTCTTCTTCTGCATTTCCAGTTCATAAAGCTTGGCTTTCATCTGCTTCATGGCCTGGTCTTTGTTCTTGTGCTGTGAACGGTCGTTCTGGCACTGCGTCACAAGCCCGGTTGGGATGTGAGTAATACGTACCGCTGATTCTGTACGGTTAACGTGCTGACCGCCCGCGCCGGAGGCACGGTATACGTCGATGCGCAGATCTGCCGGGTTGATATCGATATCAATATCATCATCAACTTCCGGGTACACGAATGCGGAGCTAAATGAGGTATGACGACGGCCGCCGGAGTCAAACGGGCTCTTACGAACCAGGCGGTGAACGCCGGTTTCAGTACGCAGCCAGCCGTACGCATAATCGCCGGAGATTTTGATGGTCACGGATTTAATCCCGGCCACGTCACCTTCGGACTCTTCGATAATTTCGGTTTTAAAGCCGCGCGCTTCCGCCCAACGCAGATACATACGTTCCAGCATGCTTGCCCAGTCCTGCGCTTCAGTACCGCCAGAACCGGCCTGGATATCGATGTAACAATCCGCGCTGTCATATTCACCAGAGAACATACGACGGAATTCCAGCTGCGCCAGTTTATCTTCCAGCGTATCCAACTCAGCCACGGCTTCGTTGAAGGTTTCTTCGTCGTCGGCTTCTACAGCCAGTTCCAGCAGGCCAGATACATCCTCAAGACCTTGCGTCATCTGGTCGAGCGTCTCGACGATGGCTTCAAGGGAGGAACGCTCTTTGCCCAGCGCCTGAGCGCGTTCGGGTTCGTTCCAGACATCCGGCTGTTCCAGCTCGGCGTTTACTTCTTCCAGACGCTCTTTCTTAGCATCATAGTCAAAGGTACCCCCTAAGAACGTCAGAGCGATCCGTAAGGTCCTGAATGCGATTATTTACCGGGTTTATTTCAAACATGGTCTATTTTCTTTTAATGGACGAGAAAAATGCGGTTATAAGAGCGGAATCTTAGCGGATTCCCGCTCTTAATTACAGTTAAAGCGATGCTAAATCGGCCAGAGATGATCGATGATAAGCTGTAAGGTACGGTTGCCACGATATTCGTTGATGTCCAGCCGGTAAGCCAGCGTCACTTCACGTACGCCATTATCTGGCCAGATGGCGGTATCGACGTTAAATGCAATTCCGTCCAGCAGCGGCCCGCCGCCCACCGGTTCCACCATCACTTTCAGGTGACGTTCGCCCACCAGCCGCTGTTGCAGCAAACGAAAACGCCCGTCAAACAGAGGTTCCGGGAACATCTGCCCCCACGGCCCGGCTTCACGCAGCATCTGCGCCATCTCAAGCGTCATCTCCTGCTGACTCAGCTCGCCGTCTGAGAGGATTTCCCCTTGCAGCAGCGCCGGATCTAACCATTCCGTCACCAACTCACCAAAGTGGCGCTGGAACTCTTCGAAACGTTCTTCTTCCAAAGAGAGCCCCGCCGCCATCGCATGACCACCAAACTTTAGCATCAGGCCAGGGTGCAGCGTGTCCAGACGCTCCAGCGCATCACGCATGTGCAGCCCCTGAATCGAACGGCCCGAACCTTTCAACTGGCCGTTACCCGCCGGTGCAAAGGCAATCACGGGGCGATGGAAACGCTCTTTAATGCGCGAGGCCAGAATCCCCACCACGCCCTGATGCCACTCAGGGTGATACATTGCCAGGCCGCCGGGCAACTCAGCGCGACCGCGTTCTAGCTGCTCGCACAGGGTCAACGCTTCCGCCTGCATCCCCTGCTCAATCTCTTTGCGGGTCTGGTTTAGAGCATCCAGCTCGTTGGCGAGCATACGGGCTTCACCGAGGTTATCAGATAGTAACAGCGCTACACCGACCGACATATCATCCAGACGACCGGCAGCGTTCAGGCGCGGGCCCAGCGCAAAGCCGAGATCGCTTGCCACCAGCTTTGCTGCGTCACGGTTCGCGATTTCCAGCAGCGCCTTAATGCCCGGACGGCAAACACCTGCACGAATGCGGCTTAACCCCTGCCAGGTCAGAATGCGGTTGTTGGCATCCAGCGGCACGACATCGGCCACCGTCCCCAACGCCACCAGATCGAGAAACTCGACGATCTTCGGCACGGCAATGCCGCGGCGTTCAAACCAGCCTTTTTCTTTAAGGTGGCTACACAGCACCAGCATCAGATAAAACGCCACCCCAACACCCGCCAACGATTTCGACGGGAACGGGCAGTCGACGAGGTTGGGGTTCACCATCGCATCGGCATTGGGCAACTTTTCGCCCGGCAAGTGATGATCGGTGACCAACACGCGGATCCCCAACGCATGCGCGTGATCGACCCCTTCATGGGATGAGATTCCGTTGTCCACGGTCATGATCATCTGTGCGCCGCGAGCATGCGCCTGATCGACCACTTCCGGGCTTAAGCCATAGCCGTCTTCAAAACGGTTAGGCACCAGATATTCCACGCTTTGGCAGCCCATCGCACGCAGCGACAGGACGCTTAACGCGGTACTGGTCGCACCGTCGGCATCAAAATCCCCGACCACCATGATGCGCAGATTTTTCTCGAATGCGTCGTGCAGCATTTCAACGGCTTTTTCGACACCCGTCAGGCTACGCCAGTGCAGCATCCCTTTCAGGCCACGCTCCAGATCGCCCGCCGATTTCACGCCACGGCTGGCATACAGACGGCGCAGCAACGGCGAAAGCTCTTCCGGGAGCGCAATTGAATCATCCACCTCACGGCGGCGAAGTTGAGTCTGATGTTTCACGCGAATTATTTACCGCTGGTCTGTTTTTGATGTTCGTCGAGGAAGGCTTTCATCTCTTTTGGCCCCTGATAACCCGGAACCACATAACCGTCATTGAGCACGATGGCCGGCGTACCGTTGATACCAAACTGCACGCCCAGCGCGTAGTGGTTGGCAATATCAATATTACAGCTTGCAGCCTGTACGCCTTTACCTGCCATCGCGTCATCAAACGCTTTGTTGCGATCTTTGGCGCACCAGATAGATTTCATGTCCTGCTCGGCCTGGCTTTGAATGCCCTGGCGTGGGAAAGCCAGATAACGCACGGTAATCCCCAGCGCGTTGTAGTCTTTCATTTCTTCATGCAGCTTATGACAGTAACCGCAGGTGATATCGGTAAAGACGGTGATGACGTGTTTTTCCTGCGCTGCTTTGTAGACGATCATCTCTTTGTCCAGAGCCTTGAGATGCGTCATCAGCAAACCATTGGTCACGTTCACCGGCTGTGCGCCGCTGACGTCATACATTGGCCCCTGAATGATGTGCTTGCCATCTTCAGTCACGTACAGCACCCCGCTGTTGGTCAGCACGGTTTTCATGCCCGCAACGGGTGCAGATTGAATATCGGTGCTCTGCACGCCCAATTTTGCCAGCGACTGTTTAATTGCAGCATCGTCAGCATGCGCAAGGCCAGAAAAAGCCGCGGCCAGCAGGGTGAACATCATTAAACTTTGTTTCATAAATTATCCTTTAAATCAGCATCATGCACGCGGGTGGTGCTGTTGATGAAGTTGTCGCAGCCGCTCGGTGGCGACATGCGTATAAATTTGGGTGGTCGATAAATCGCTATGCCCTAACAGCATTTGCACCACGCGCAGATCGGCGCCGTGGTTTAGCAGATGCGTCGCAAAGGCGTGACGTAAAACGTGCGGCGACAGCTTTTCGCTATCAATCCCAGCCAGTTGGGCATAGTGCTTAATGCGATGCCAGAAGGTCTGACGGGTCATTTGCTGGGCGCGCTGACTTGGGAACAAAACATCGATGGCGACGCCGTTCAACATCCACGGGCGACCGTGCTCCAGCCAGTTTTCAACCCAATATACGGCCTCTTCCCCCAGAGGTACCAGCCGCTCTTTATTCCCTTTACCGATAACCCGCACCACGCCCTGACGCAGGCTGATATCGCTCATCGTCAGACCTACGAGTTCCGAAACACGCAAACCGGTAGCATACAACACTTCAAGCATCGCTTTATCACGCAGCTCGAGCGGTTGGTCGACAACCGGCGCCTTTAGCAAACGATCGACCTGCGCTTCACTGAGGTCTTTCGGCAACCGTTGAGGTAGTTTAGGCGATGCCAGCAGCGCGCTAGGATCGTCTGTGCGAATTTTTTCACGGTACAGGTGCTGAAAGAAACGACGCATGGCGCTGAGCAGCCGTGCAGTACTGGTGGCTTTGTAGCCGCCCTGCTGGCGTTCGGCGAGTAAGTTTTGCAAATCATCGCTCTGGGCATTCTCGAGCGTCAGGCCGCGATGCGCCAGCCATTCAACCACCATCGTGAGATCACGGCGATATGCACTCAGGGTGTTTTCCGCCAGATTTCGCTCCAGCCACAGCGCATCGAGAAACTGCTCGATTCGTGCAAGATCCTTGTCCACATCGGCTCCTGTGCGTGTTTAATCAGCGCCATTATGCCTGATTCAGATGCCTTTCTGGTACACTACTGGCATCGTCATCGTAAGAATCGAGAGCTGTACGTCATGAATATCGGCCTTTTTTATGGTTCCAGCACCTGCTATACCGAGATGGCAGCAGAGAAAATCCGCGACATCATTGGGCCGGAACTGGTCACATTGCACAATTTAAAAGATGATTCCCCAGCGTTAATGGAGCAATACGACGTGTTCATCCTGGGGATCCCGACCTGGGATTTTGGTGAAATACAGGAAGATTGGGAAGCGGTCTGGGAACAATTAGATACGCTGAATCTGGATGGCAAGATCGTTGCGCTATACGGGATGGGTGACCAGCTCGGTTATGGCGAATGGTTCCTCGACGCGCTGGGCATGCTGCACGATAAGCTCGCGACGAAAGGGGTGAAATTTGTCGGCTATTGGCCAACCGAAGGGTATGAGTTCACCAGCCCGAAACCGGTTATTGCTGATGGGCAGCTGTTTGTCGGTCTCGCGCTGGATGAAACAAATCAATACGATCTGAGCGACGAGCGCATCCAGAACTGGTGCGAACAAATTCTCGGCGAAATGGCCGAGCAGTTCTCTTAATGCTGACCTGGCGCGGGTTGCTGCAATAATATCCGCCGCAGGTCGCGCCATTCCTGAGCATTCATACTGTCTGCCGCTAACCACAGATGCTGGCGTCGGCCACCGTCACAGCGGCGAATCCGTAACATCATGCCTGAGCTCAGCATCCACGGCGTGCCCAGAATATCCCACTCCTGGTTACGCCAGCGCAGCCGGGAATCCATTAGCAGTTTAATTTCCCCCTGGTGCGAATGAATACGCCGTTGGCTGCGCACGCAGTCAAATACCACCAGTGACAGCAACAGCAGCCAAAGCGGGGTGTAGCTCAACGGCCACGGCATCAGCAGCACAAAAGCCGCCACCAGACCGTGGAGTAATAAAGAGAGCCACTGTGAGCGCCAGGAGACGCGTAAATCAGATTGCCACAGGACCACGTTCCCGATTCCGTGTTTGAATAAGTTGTACCATACGCTGGAAGTCGGCATTAGCCGGTTTACCGTGGTTCATCAGCCAGTTAAACAGGTCCGGGTCATCACATTCCAGCAGACGGATAAAGACCGTTTTGTCTTCATCACTCAGCGTGTCGTACTCATGCTCAAAAAACGGCATGATGGAGATGTCGAGCTCACGCATACCTCGGCGGCATGCCCAGTGGATACGGGCTTTATTATTGATGTCCATAATTTCCTTCCAGCATTACGTTGTCATTAGTTTAACGTGTTTTTTGCAGTTACTTTACTGGAATCTCACGTTACGCGCGTCATATTCCAAAAAAAACCATGATAAATGAAAGGGATTCATTATCTTTCGTGGCTTCTCGCAGAACGCGACTACGGCACAAAACGACCGTCGAAACCGCTTGCAATGGCGGGTATCTCTTTTACCATGAGTCAATAAGCGCGTTCGTTACTCAATTCAGGACACCCATATGCCTTTTACTCCTTTTCCTCCACGTAAGCCTTGTGCCTGTGCACGTTTACCGCTGACGTTAATGACGCTTGATGATTGGGCGCTGGCAACCCTCAGCGGCGCTGACGGTGAAAAGTACCTGCAGGGCCAGGTTACTGCTGACGTCGCGCAGATGGACGAACACCAGCATCTGCTGGTTGCTCATTGCGATGCCAAGGGCAAAATGTGGAGTAACCTGCGTCTGTTCCGCCGTCAGGACGGTTTTGCCTTTATTGAGCGTCGTAGCGTGCGCGAAGCGCAGCTAACGCAATTGAAAAAATATGCCGTGTTCTCGAAGGTGACCATTGCCGCCAACGACGACCTGGTGCTGCTGGGTGTGGCTGGTTTCCAGGCGCGCGCCGCGCTGGCAAATCTTTTTGCTGAGCTACCAAACACGGATAAACCCAACGTACAGGAAGGTGAAACCTCACTGCTGTGGTTTGCTCATCCGGACGAACGTTTTCTGCTGGTTACCGATGCCGCCACCGCTGAGCGCGTAACCGAAGCTCTCCGTGGCGAAGCACAGCTCAACAATAGCCAACAGTGGTTGGCATTAGATATTGAAGCCGGTCTGCCGGTGATTGACGAAGCCAACAGCGCGCAGTTTATTCCACAGGCCACGAACCTTCAGGCACTGGGCGGTATCAGCTTTAAGAAAGGCTGCTACACCGGTCAGGAGATGGTTGCCCGCGCTAAATTCCGTGGTGCCAACAAACGTGCGCTGTGGACGCTAGCAGGCAACTCCGTGCGTGTACCGGAAGCCGGGGAAGACCTTGAACTGAAGATGGGTGACAACTGGCGTCGTACCGGTACCGTGTTGGCAGCAGTTCAACTGGATGATGGTCAGTTATTGGTGCAGGTAGTCATGAATAACGATATGGAAGCCGATAGCGTGTTCCGTGTGCGCGACGATGCCAATACATTGAGCATTAAGCCGCTGCCGTATTCGTTAGACGAAGAGTAGCACCGTACGCCGCTTCCCCGGCGGCGCTGCGCTTGGCCGGGCTACATTTATCGGTAAAGCCTAAGCCCGGGCACGGCATCCGACCTGCCATCAGAGAGAACTGGCCGGTTCTTTCTGATGGAGTCATCATACAAGCCCGGGCGAGGCGTTTACGTCGACCCCGCGATTAACCACGAGGTCACATAACGATTAAGTTGGTAGCCCGGCCAAGCGCAGCGCCGCCGGGGGCACAGAAACTACGTTACCTGCCCCACATACAAATAAATCGCCAGAAAATGACAAGCGCTGCCGCCTAACACGAAGCCGTGCCAGATAGCATGGTTGTAAGGTATTCGCTTGCAGACATAAAAAATCACGCCCAGCGAATAAACAATTCCACCCAGCGCCAGCAGCGTCACACCGCCTGGCGACAGCTTGACCGCCAGCTGATACACCACAATCAGCGACAGCCAGCCCATGGTCAAATAGGTCACCAGCGACAAAATTTTAAAACGATGCGCAATCGTCAGCTTAAACAAGATCCCCAGCAACGCCAGACCCCAGATAACAATCATCAGCCCACGCGCCAGCGGCGAGTCCAGCCCCACCAGCAAAAATGGCGTGTAGGTTCCGGCAATCAGCAGGTAAATCGCACAGTGGTCGAATTTTTTCAGCCATACTTTTGCACGCTGGGAAGGAATGGCGTGGTACAGCGTCGAGGCCAAAAACAGCAGAATCATGCTGCCACCGTACAGGCTGTAGCTGGTGATAGCCGTTGCGCTGGCATTGGCGTCGAGCGCCTGTACCAGCAGTAACACTAGCCCAACGATACCCAACACAAAACCGACACCGTGACTAATGCTGTTGGCAATTTCCTCTGCCAGAGAATATCCATGCTTAATGAGTGGTTTCTTATCCATTACGCGCTCCGGGCGAACGACAAATCGTACAATCACCCTAGCGTAACTGAGAATAATTCCAGTGAACACATGTAAGCTAAAATAAAGTCGTGATTATTTGCAAAATCAGACTAATCAATAAGATAAAAAATTCATTCAACTAACACGTGTACACCATTTCACTCAACACACTTAAATTCAATGACATAAAAGGTATTCTCGCCAGGATAGATATCCGCGATCACCTGTTTTAGCTCGGGAAGCGTCATATTCTCCTGCTCGGCATGCCGTTGTGTCAGTGTATCCATCGTCACGGTAGAGGTCGCCTGCACGGCGATGGTACAAAAGTAGCCGTTATCTTCGTAACGCCCAACTCGCAGAATATCGCCCACCTTAAAATGAGACTCCGCCGCATCACGCAGGGTAATCGTTTTGCGGCCAGCCAGAATGTCGTCCTGAAAACGCTGAAAAAAAGTAATGTCGTTTGGCTGCATGGTATCATTCCCTATAGGTCATTTAATTTTACGAGTATCGCCACCGTGAGCTTATTCTCCCACGCCACTATTGCCAGCCTCAATAATCTTGAGATGATGGTTTATCACTATGTCATCAAAAATCGTGACACAGTGATGTACATGACCATCCGCGAACTGGCTGATGCCGCAGGCGTGTCCACCACCACGGTGATGCGGTTTTGCCGCAAGCTCAACTGCGAAGGCTACTCGGAATTTCGTGTACGTTTCAAATTATACCTGGAACAGGATGAACCGCAGCAGGCGAATTTCGGTGCTGGTGAAATTATTAGTTTTTTCAAAAGCGTCAATAATGATGAATTTGATACTTTGCTCGATGAAGCGGTCGATATAATACTGTCCTCAGAACGTATTATCTTTGTTGGTGCTGGAACCTCAGGATCGCTGGCAAAATATGGGGCGCGTTTCTTTTCTAATATTGGAAAATTCAGCAACCATATTGATGATCCTTATTTCCCGGTCACTAATGACATGGCTAAAAACGCGCTGGCAATCGTGCTTTCTGTTTCTGGTGAAACGGAAGAGATCCTACGCTTTGCCGGGCAGTTCAGCCTGCACCGCTGTAAGGTCATGTCCATCACCAGCCACGAACACTCACGCCTGGCGAAGCTCGCCGACTTCAACCTCTCCTGGCATGCTCCGCAAACGCGTATCGGCGGTGTCTATGATATTACGACGCAGATCCCGGTTATCTATATTCTGGAATCACTCGGGCGTAAGCTGGCGAAGAAATTAGCATAAAAAAACAGGGTGTTTTATGGATGTAACATATTCCCTTTGGCGGAATTTGTTATATCGTGACATTTATTATCTCTTTGTTAGACTCAGATTTATTAAGCCCAATAAATGAGCATAGCAAAGATGAAAAAACTGACCTTACCGAAAGATTTTTTATGGGGTGGCGCAGTTGCCGCGCACCAGGTTGAAGGCGGCTGGAATAAAGGCGGCAAAGGCCCCAGCATCTGTGATGTGCTAACCGGTGGCGCTCACGGCGTTCCCCGCGAAATTACACAAGAAGTGGTGCCGGGTAAATACTATCCGAACCATGAGGCCATCGACTTCCACGGCCACTACAAAGAAGACATCAAGCTGTTTGCCGAGATGGGCTTCAAATGCTTCCGCACCTCGATTGCCTGGACCCGCATCTTCCCGAACGGCGATGAAACCCAGCCAAATGAAGAAGGGCTGAAGTTCTACGACGACATGTTCGATGAACTGCTGAAATACAACATCGAGCCGGTTATCACCCTCTCCCATTTCGAAATGCCGCTGCATCTGGTGCAACAGTACGGTGCCTGGACCAACCGCAAAGTGGTCGATTTCTTTGTGCGCTTCGCTGAAGTCGTTTTCGAGCGTTATAAGCACAAGGTCAAATACTGGATGACCTTCAACGAAATCAATAACCAGCGTAACTGGCGCGCACCGCTGTTTGGTTACTGCTGCTCCGGCGTAGTTTACACCGAGCATGAGAACCCAGAAGAGACCATGTATCAGGTGCTGCACCACCAATTCGTCGCCAGCGCCCTGGCGGTGAAGGCCGCGCGTCGTATCAATCCAGAGATGCAGGTCGGCTGCATGCTGGCGATGGTTGCACTCTATCCGTATTCCTGTAAGCCGGAAGACGTGATGTTTGCCCAAGAGTCGATGCGTGAGCGTTATGTCTTTACCGACGTGCAAATGCGTGGCTACTACCCGCGCTATGTGCTGAATGAGTGGGAACGTCGTGGCTTCAATATCAAAATGGAAGCGGGCGATGAAGAGATCCTGCGTGAAGGCACCTGCGCTTATCTGGGGCTTAGCTACTACATGACCAACGCCGTGAAGGCCGAAGGCGGCAGCGGCGATGCAATTTCCGGCTTCGAAGGCAGCGTACCGAACCCGCATGTGAAGGCTTCCGACTGGGGGTGGCAGATTGACCCGGTTGGCCTGCGTTACTCTCTGTGCGAACTGTACGAGCGCTATCAAAAGCCGCTGTTTATCGTCGAAAACGGTTTTGGTGCCTACGATAAAGTAGAAGACGATGGCAGCATCAATGA
This sequence comes from Kluyvera intermedia, assembly GCF_034424175.1. NCBI lineage: Bacteria > Pseudomonadati > Pseudomonadota > Gammaproteobacteria > Enterobacterales > Enterobacteriaceae > Kluyvera > Kluyvera intermedia. The sequence continues at coordinate 891,742 of NZ_CP139986.1, read as the reverse complement.
TGACTACCGTATCGACTATTTGCGTGCGCACGTGGAAGAGATGATGAAGGCGGTCACTTATGATGGTGTTGACCTGATGGGTTACACGCCGTGGGGCTGCATCGACTGTGTGTCGTTCACTACCGGGCAGTACAGCAAGCGCTATGGCTTTATCTATGTGAACAAGCATGACGATGGTACGGGTGATATGTCGCGTTCACGTAAGAAGAGTTTTAACTGGTACAAAGAGGTGATTGCTAGCAACGGCGAGAGTCTGTAAGTTCGCCTCCCCTCACCCCGGCCCTCTCCCCAAAGGGGCGAGGGGGAAAATCGGCCGCGCCACATGCTCGATCGGTACCCTCTCCCTAAAGGGGCGAGGGAGAAAAGCGGTTGTGCCTCATGCTCGATCGGCCCCCTATCCCCAAAGGGGCGAGGGAGAAAAGCGGTAGTGCCACATGCTCGATCGGTCCCCTCTCCCCTATGGGGAGAGGGTTAGGGTGAGGGGGCAATCTCGCACTACTTCCCACCCGCAAGCTCAAGAAAACTCCCCGTCACATAAGACGCCTTCTCGCTCAACAGCCAGACAATTGCCTGCGCCACTTCTTCCGGCTGACCGCCACGCTGCATCGGCAGCATCGACTTCACGCGATCCACCCGTCCTGGCTCGCCACCAGAGGCATGCATCTCGGTATAAATAAGCCCCCGGACGCACAGCGTTCACGCGAATCCCCTGCGCCGCCACCTCAAGCGCCAGCCCAGTGGTCAGCGTATCCACCGCCCCTTTTGAAGCCGCATAATCGACATACTCAAACGGTGCGCCAAGCCGCGCGGCTGCCGAAGACACATTCACAATCGCCCCACCGAGTGGCAGCGTCATACGCTTTACCGCCTCGCGGCAGCAAAGAAAATAGCCGGTGACGTTGGTTTTTAGCACCCGATTGATGCGCTCGGCGCTGAGTGCTTCCACGCGGCTTTGCGTAAACAGGATGCCGGCGTTATTCACCAGCGCAGTCAGCGGTTCCTGTTGCTGATCTAACCGGGCAAACATCGCTTCAACCTGCGCTTCATCACCCACATCGGCCTGCACAGTAAATGCCTTACCACCCGACGCCTTGATAAGGTTAACCACCTCATCCGCTGCCTGGACATTCTGGTGATAGTTCACCGCCACCGTATACCCTTCCCGCGCCAGCAGTATCGCCGTCGCTCGACCAATCCCCCGGCTTGCGCCGGTAACTAATGCCAGTGCCATCCGCTTCTCCCAAAAAATAAAGGCGCCGAAGCGCCTTTAAAGGATAGTGTAATCAATTGATTACTGGTATTCGCTCATCGGTACGCAAGAACAGAACAGATTACGGTCACCGTAAACATCGTCGAGACGTTTCACCGTCGGCCAGTATTTGTTCGTCATGCCAGCCGGGAAGACAGCGACTTCACGGGTGTAACCGTGGTTCCATTCAGCCACCAGCTCATTCTGAGTATGCGGTGAGTTGACCAGCGGGTTATCCTCAAGCGTCCACTCACCCGCTTTCACACGGTCGATTTCAGCACGGATCGCCAGCATCGCCTCAATAAAGCGGTCCAGTTCAGCTTTGCCTTCCGATTCAGTCGGCTCAACCATCAGCGTACCCGCCACTGGGAAGGACATGGTCGGTGCGTGGAAGCCGTAGTCAATCAGGCGCTTAGCAATATCCAGCTCGCTGATGCCGGTCTCTTCTTTCAGCGGACGAATATCGAGAATACATTCATGCGCCACGTGACCGTCACGACCGGTATACAGCACCGGATAAGCGTCTTTCAGGCGAGTGGCAATGTAGTTGGCATTCAGAATCGCCAGCTGGCTTGCCTGTTTTAAGCCTTCTGCGCCCATCATGCGGATATACATCCAGCTGATTGGCAGAATAGAGGCACTGCCGAACGGTGCTGCGGAGACCGCGCCCTGACGGGTCAGCATTCCTTCAATGTGAACCACGCTGTGGCCCGGAACAAACGGTGCCAAATGCGCTTTCACGCCGATAGGCCCCATACCTGGGCCGCCGCCGCCGTGCGGGATGCAGAAGGTTTTGTGCAGGTTAAGGTGCGACACGTCCGCGCCAATAAAGCCCGGCGAAGTAATGCCCACCTGCGCGTTCATGTTCGCGCCATCAAGGTAAACCTGGCCGCCGAACTGGTGCACGATTTCGCACACTTCACGGATCGTCTCTTCATACACGCCGTGGGTAGACGGATAGGTCACCATAATGCAAGACAGGTTCGCCGCGTGCTGCTCCGCTTTCGCGCGAAGATCGGCCAGATCGATATTACCGTTTTTATCACAAGCCACCACCACCACCTGCATCCCCGCCATTTGCGCGGAAGCTGGGTTGGTGCCATGTGCTGAGCTTGGGATAAGGCAAATATCACGATGGCCATCGTTGCGGCTTTCATGGTAGTGACGAATCGCCAGCAGGCCCGCATATTCGCCCTGTGCACCGGAGTTCGGCTGCATACACAGCGCGTCGTAACCGGTTAATTTCACCAGCCAGTCGGACAGTTGACCGATCATCTGATGGTAACCTTCCGCCTGGTCGACCGGGCAGAACGGGTGCAGTTCCGCAAATTCAGGCCAGGTAATCGGGATCATTTCAGCGGCAGCATTGAGCTTCATGGTGCACGATCCCAGTGGGATCATCGCCTGATTCAGCGCCAGATCTTTACGCTCCAGAGAGTGCATATAACGCATCATCTCGGTTTCGCTGTGATAGCGATTAAAGACCGGGTGGCTGAGGATGGCATCATCACGCAGCATGGCCTGTGGGATCGAGCGGCTATCGAGCGCCACGTCTTTGTCCAGCGTGTCGACATCCAGACCGTGGTTTTCACCCAGAATCACGTTAAATAGGCCCACCACATCTTCGCGAGTGGTGGTTTCGTTCAGGGTGATCCCCACGGCGTTGAGGATGTCGCTACGCAGGTTGATCTCAGCGGCTTGCGCGCGCGCCAGCACGGCGGCTTTGTCTGCCACTTCGACACACAGGGTGTCAAAGTAGTGTGCAAAACGCAGCTTCTGACCTTTCTGTTGCAGACCGGCTGCTAGAATATCGGTCAGGCGGTGGATGCGATTGGCGATACGTTGTAAGCCAACCGGACCGTGATACACCGCATACAGGCTGGCAATATTAGCCAGCAGTACCTGCGAGGTACAGATGTTGGAGTTAGCTTTCTCACGGCGGATATGCTGCTCGCGAGTCTGCATCGCCATGCGCAGCGCGGTATTGCCCGCCGCATCTTTCGATACGCCGATAATACGGCCCGGTATCGCGCGTTTGAATTCATCAATGGCAGCAAAGAACGCCGCATGTGGGCCACCGTAGCCCATCGGTACGCCGAAGCGTTGAGCAGAGCCGAAGACAATGTCCGCGCCCTGTTTGCCCGGTGCGGTTAACAGCACCAGCGCCATAAAATCAGCGGCGACGCTCACCACCACTTTGCGAGATTTCAGCTCAGCAATCAGCTTGCTGTAGTCGTGAACTTCACCTGTCGTTCCTACCTGCTGTAACAGCACGCCGAAGACATCCTGATGCTCCAGCGCTTTGTCAGCGTCATCCACAATAACGTCAAAACCGAAGGTTTCTGCGCGGGTGCGGACCACGTCCAGCGTTTGCGGATGTACATCAGCGGCAACAAAGAAGCGGTTGGCATTTTTCAGTTTGCTAACGCGTTTAGCCATCGCCATCGCTTCAGCGGCAGCGGTCGCTTCGTCCAGTAAGGAGGCTGACGCCATGTCCAGACCGGTCAAATCCAACGTCACCTGCTGGAAGTTGAGCAGCGATTCCAGGCGCCCTTGTGAGACTTCCGGCTGGTACGGGGTGTACGCCGTGTACCAACCTGGGTTTTCCAGCATATTACGCTGGATAACCGGCGGCAGCTGCACCGGGGTGTAGCCCATGCCAATATATGACTTAAAGCGCTTGTTGCGACCGGCAATCGCCTTCAGCTCCGCCAGCGCGGCGAATTCTGTGGTGGCGTCGCCTACCTGCGGCGGCGTAGCGAGCTGGATATCTTTCGGCACGATCTGCCCAATCAGTGCGTTTAATGAATCCGCGCCGACGGTTTTGAGCATCTCTTGCTGCTGTTGGGCATCCGGCCCGATGTGACGTTCAATAAACGCGCCACGGTTTTCAAGCTGGCTTAAAGTCTGTGTCATGAGCGATGGTTCCTGAAACGTGCGGTGATTTTAAGATTTCCTCTTCCTTTGGGAGAGGTTTGAGGTGAAGGCGAAAAGATCCCCTCACCCCGGCCCTCTCCCAAAGAGAGAGGGAGAAAACCGTTACTCGTTTTCGAGTAAGGCTTCATAGGCAGTTGCATCGAGCAGTGCCGCAACCTGAGATTCGTCGCTGGCTTTGATTTTGAAGATCCAGCCACCTTCATACGGTTCGCTGTTCACCAACTCCGGTGAGTCACCCAGTTCTTCGTTGACGGCGACAATTTCACCGCTGATTGGCGCGTAAATATCGGAGGCCGCTTTGACAGATTCCGCTACCGCACAGTCATCACCCGCGCTGACAGTTGCGCCCACTTCAGGCAGGTCAACAAAGACCATGTCACCGAGTAATTCCTGCGCGTGCTCGGTGATACCTACGGTGTAGCTGCCGTCAGCTTCTTTACGCAGCCATTCGTGTTCTTTGCTGTATTTCAGTTCTGCTGGTACGTTGCTCATCAAAAAATCTCCAGAATAAGAATCGGTTACGCGACGGCTTTGCCGTTACGTACAAAAATAGGTTTGGTCACTTTCACCGGCATTTCGCGGTTACGGATTTGCACAATCGCCGTTTCGCCAATCCCTGCCGGGACGCGGGCCAGCGCAATGCTGTGGCCTAAGGTTGGGGAGAAGGTACCGCTGGTGATCACCCCTTCACAGGCGTTGCCATTGGCATCGGTAAAGCGTACCGGCAGTTCGCCGCGCAGGACGCCTTTTTCAGTCATCACCAGGCCAACCAGTTGCTCAGTCCCTTTCTCGCGCTCCTGCTCCAGCACGTCACGACCAATAAAATCACGGTCAGCCGGTTCCCAGGCGACAGTCCAGCCCATATTGGCGGCCAGCGGAGAGACACCTTCGTCCATTTCCTGACCGTACAGATTCATGCCCGCTTCCAGACGCAGCGTATCGCGTGCGCCCAGGCCACAAGGCTTCACTCCAGCCTGTACCAGCTTCTGCCAGAAATCAGCGGCCTGCTCTTTCGGCAGCGCAATTTCATAGCCCGCCTCACCGGTGTAACCGGTGGTTGCGACAAAGAAGTCACCCGCCTGCACGCCAAAGAAGGGTTTCATGCCGTCAACGGCCTGACGCTGCTCATCGGTAAACAGACTGTTGGCTTTCGCCTGCGCGTTCGGTCCCTGTACTGCGATAAGCGACAGATCATCACGGACGGTGATGTCGATGGCATAAGGTTCGGCGTGTTGGGTAATCCAGGAGAGGTCTTTTTCGCGGGTGGCAGAGTTAACAACGAGGCGGAAATAATCTTCGGTGAGGTAATAGACTATCAGGTCGTCAATCACGCCACCCGAGGCATTTAGCATGCCGCTATAAAGCGCTTTACCCGGTTTGGTCAGCTTAGCAACGTCGTTCGCCAGCAGGTAGAGCAGGAATTCTCTGGTCCGCGGACCGTGGAGGTCAACGATGGTCATATGCGACACATCGAACATCCCGGCGTCGGTACGCACCGCGTGGTGCTCATCAATCTGCGAACCATAATGCAGCGGCATCATCCAGCCGTGGAAATCTACCATGCGCGCGCCACACAACACGTGCTGATCATACAAAGGCGTTTGTTGAGCCATCATGTCCTCGTTTTGTAAATCGCACCACAAAACCCAACGCCGACACCTCAGTGAGGCACCGACGCAAACGTTATCTTTTCCCTGAAGTTACCACTGAACACCGTCGTTAACCATCAAGAAAAAAGGGGCATCACATTAGCTTATGACCCAAAGCTGCGAAAAATCATACAGAACTATCAACTGCAAAAAAGCGAAATACGCCACATATTATTAACAACATTGGCGAGATATTTAGCACAAGATAATATTTCATGCGGAAAATAAGGCGCGTTTTCCGTAACAAATAAATGGATGGATTAAGAAATCTAATGCGAAAAAAGGCGTGAAATTAGATTTTTTCAAATGAGGGGGCGACTCCCGGTGGAATCACCGGGAGTAAAAGTGTGAGCGACTTAACGAAGCCACTCAGGCAGGTCATTCAGGCCCATCGCCTGACGGATCAACTGAGGTTTCACGCCAGGTAACGTATCGGCCAGTTTCAGGCCAATATCACGGAACAGCTTCTTCGCCGGGTTTTCACCCGCGAACAGCTCGCGGAAGCCCTGCATTCCGGCCAGCATGACCGCCGCGCTGTGCTTGCGGCTACGCTCATAACGACGAAGATAGAAATGTTGACCAATGTCTTTGCCCTGCGCATGCAGGCGCTTTAACTCATTGATCAGTTCCGCAGCATCCATAAAGCCCAGATTCACGCCCTGCCCGGCAAGCGGGTGGATGGTGTGCGCCGCGTCGCCCACTAGCGCCAGACGATGCGCAGCAAACTGGCGAGCATAGCGCCCGGTGAGCGGGTAGATCTGCCGCTCACTCTCCACCTTGCAAAGCCCCAGGCGGTTATCAAAGGCAATATTCAGCGCTTGATTAAACTCGACCTCATCGGCCTGTTGCATCCGCTCGGCTTCCTGTGGAGACAGCGACCAGACAATAGAGCATAAATGAGGATCGGACAGCGGCAGGAAGGCCAAAATACCTTCGCCGTGGAAACACTGGCGCGCAACGGCTTCATGCGGCTCATCTGTGCGCACGGTTGCAACCAGCGCATGATGGCGGTAATCCCAGAAGGTCAACGGAATATCGGCTTTGTTACGCAGCCAGGAGTTCGCACCGTCGGCGCCGACCACCAGCCGAGCCGTTAGCATGTTGCCATCCTTCAGGGTCAGAAAGGCTTCGTTCTCTCCCCACACGACCTGCTGTAATTCTGCCGGTGCCATTAATGTAACGTCGGCGCAACGCTCGGCCTTTTGCCATAGCGCCTGATGAATAACCGCATTCTCGACGATATGACCAAGATGGCTGTAACCCATACTGCGATCGTCAAACGCGATGCGACCAAAGCTGTCTTTATCCCACACTTCCATGCCGTGGTAACAGCTGGCACGCTGAGCGATAATTGCCGACCAGACATCCAGCTTTGACAGCAGCTTTTCGCTACCCGCATTAATGGCGGATACTCGCAGCGCAGGCGACGCATCGGCGGCAAGTTGCTGCGGCTGCGATTGTTCCAGTACCGCAACCCGTAAACCGCTGCCCTGTAAACCGCAGGCTACCGCCAGCCCGACCATTCCACCGCCTACGATGGCAACATCAACACTTTGCACATTAACTCCTTAAAGCTCTTAACGAGCGACCCAGCCCAGCGTCCGCTGGGCCAGCACATCGCGTGCAGGGGTAAATAATTCCATTGCCATCAGCCCCGCATTACGTCCGGCAACCAGCGGCGCCCAGCGGTTAGCAAATAGATGCACCAGGCCATCCGTAACGCCAATCGTGGCGGATTTATCCTCTGCCCGCTGGCGTTGATAGTGGCATAACAGCGGGTAGTCGCCGATATCGTGATTGTCGGCATGCGCCTGCGCCAGCATTTCTGCGAGCGTCATGACGTCGCGCAGACCTAAGTTGAATCCTTGCCCGGCGATCGGATGCAGCGTCTGCGCTGCGTTGCCCACCAGCGCCAGCCGGTGTGACACGGTACGCGTAGCGGTCGTCAACGACAACGGATAGGCATTGCGGGCACCGGCCTGGGTGATACGACCTAATCGCCAGCCAAACGCCTGCTGGAGTTCGTGGCAAAAACGGGCATCTGACCAGCTTAATACTTCGTCATGACGCTCCAGCGGATGGCACCACACCAACGAGCAGCGATTATGCGACATCGGCAACATCGCCAGTGGCCCGTATTCGGTGAAGCGCTCAAACGCACGTCCCTGATGAGGCATCGCGGTGATGACGTTAGCAATCACCGCCACCTGATTATACGGCTCTTGCTGCCAGTGAATACCACACTGCTCACCCAGCGTTGAGCGCGAACCGTCAGCAGCCACCAGCAGTTTACCGTGCAGCGTCGTACCATCATCCAGCGTGACGCTCACCCCGTCGGTTTGCCGCTCCACCTGCGTGACCCGAGATGGACAATGCAGCGTGACGCCGCGCGCCTTACGCAGCAGACCGAACAGCCGTTGACCGACATCATGCAACTCCACCACATTGCCTAATGCGGCCAGACGGTAGTCGGCTGCATCCAGGGTGACAAAGCCGGCGTGTCCGCGATCGCTTACATGAACAGTGGTGATGGCGGTTGCGCAGTCAGCAATGGCTTGCCAAAGGTCAATTTTTGCCAGTTGCTGACAGGTGCCCGCAGCCAGCGCAATCGCCCGCGCATCAAAGCCCGGGTGCTGGGCGGCATCAATATCCGCCGCCTCAATCACATGCACCGGCAGACGCCCCGCCGTCAGCTGCGACACTGCTAGCGCAAGCGTCGCGCCGGTCATCCCACCGCCGACAATAATCAGGCTCATAGCTGACGTGCCGCTGCCATCAAGGCTTCAATATCGTCGGCATTTTTGACAACGCTGGCAGTGAGGTTTTCATTGCCGTCTTCGGTAATCAGGATATCGTCTTCAATACGAATGCCGATGCCGCGATATTCTGCCGGAACATCCGCATCCGGCGCGATATACAAGCCAGGTTCAACGGTCAGTACCATGCCAGGTTCGAGTACGCGAGAGCGTTCCACACCGTAGGTGCCAACGTCATGGACATCCAGCCCCAGCCAGTGGCTTAGGCCATGCATAAAGAATGGACGGTGGGCATTGTCAGCAATCAACTGATCAATATCCCCCTTGAGAATCCCCAAGCCGTGCAGACCGGTAATCATGATACGCACGACTTCCGTGGTCACATCCTGAATCGAGGTGCCGGGACGATACAGCTCCAGTGATTTGTGCAACGACGCGAGCACGATGTCATAGATAGCGCGCTGAGCTGGGGTAAATTTGCCGTTAACCGGGAAGGTACGGGTGATATCACCGGCGTAACCTTGATATTCACAGCCCGCGTCGATCAGTACCAGATCGCCATCACGCAGTTCAGATTCGTTTTCGGTGTAGTGCAGAATGCAGCCGTTTTCGCCGCCGCCCACAATGGTGTTGTAGGACGGATAGCGGGCGCCGTGGCGGGTAAATTCATGCAGAATCTCTCCTTCCAGCTGATATTCGAACATACCTGGGCGGCATTTTTCCATCGCGCGGGTATGAGCCAGCGCGCTAATTTCACCCGCTCGGCGCAGAATTTCAATCTCTCCGCTGTCTTTGAACAGGCGCATTTCATGCACCATCGGACGCCAATCGATTATCGAATCTGGCGCGGTCAGGTTCTGACGCGAACCTTTACGCAATTTATCCAGCGCGGTGAAAACAATTTCATCGGCCCACGCGTATTCACCCTGCGCATGATAAATGACGTCCAGGCCGTTCAGCAGTTGGTACAGCTGTTGATTGATTTCGCTAAATGCCAACGCACGATCAACGCCCAGTTTTTCTGGCGCAGCATCCTGGCCCAGACGACGGCCGAACCAGATTTCAGCGGTCAGATCGCGAACACGGTTAAAGAGAACGCTATGGTTGTGGGTGTCATTGCTTTTAATCAACACCAGCAAGGCTTCCGGCTCATTAAAGCCCGTGAAGTACCAGAAATCGCTGTTCTGGCGATAGGGATACTCGGAATCCGCGCTGCGCGTAACTTCTGGCGCGGCAAAAATAAGCGCCGCGCTACCTGGCTTCATCTGTGCCAGCAGTTCCTGGCGACGGCGGAGAAACGCTTGCTGTGTCATGACATCTCCTTTCAATCCCTTAGCGCTCCGTTAGCGTGAATACGCAATCAACAGAGCATCCAGGCTTAGTGTAATGTTGGTTTTTGAACTTCAGGTGCTGTCGGCTGCGGATGCGTGAAGGTATCGTGGCACAGCAGCGCTGCAACGCGAACGTATTCAATAATCTCTTCCAGCGACATCTCCAGCTCTTCCTGATCTTCATCTTCGTCATAGCCAAGTTGCGCAATATTACGAAGATCGTCAATGGCTTCGCCGGTTTCATCTTTCACTTTATCCAGCTTCGGCTGCACCATGCCCAGACCCAACAGGAAGTGGTTTACCCAGCCGGAGAGTGCGTCAGCGCGCTCAAATACGCTCACTTCATCGCCTTCAGGCAGATAAAGCTGAAAAAGGAAGCCGTCATCTTCGAGCGCATCACTGGTCGCCGCATGCATGGCACGTAGCGACTGAGCCAGTTCTTGACCAAAGGCCAGACCTTCGTTAGTCAGGTCGTGAACCAGCGGCTGCCAGGAACTGTCTTTGTTGCCGCCGCACAGCAGTCCGCTCAGCAGACCGTGCATTTCAGCAGGCGTGAGACCCACACCTTGTTGGTTCAATTGCTGGTTTACCAGGGTATAACCCGGCATTTCGTTCTTTATAGACATGCGCATTCGTCATCGTTGGAGGGATTTCATGATATGCTACCACTTTGGACCCTGGGGATACCAGAAAAGGGCTTGTATGTTCGTACCAGGGTAGCTATAGTGTCGCCCCTTCACGCCCTGAGAGTGAAGGTCGCGCAGTCAATCAGCAGGAAGGTGGCATGTCTGCAGAACCCGTCGATATCCATATTTTTGGCCGTTCACTGCGAGTGAATTGCCCGCCTGAACAAAGGGATGCCTTGAATCAGGCTGCGGACGATCTGAATCAGCGGTTGCAAGATCTAAAAGAACGCACTAAAGTCACAAATACTGAGCAGCTGGTCTTCATCGCCGCGTTGAACATCAGCTATGAGTTAACTCAGGAAAAGGCGAAGACGCGTGACTATGCATCAAGCATGGAACAGCGTATTCGGATGTTGCAGCAGACCATTGAACAAGCGTTACTTGATCAGGGTCGCACATCCGAAAAGTCAGTGCCAAAGTTTGAATAACACTTTGCAGTCTACTATGGTAGAGTGACTGTGAAGACAAAATTTCTCTGAGATGTTCGCAAGCGGGCCAGTCCCCTGAGCCGATATTTCATACCAACAGAATGTGGCGCTCCACGGTTGGTGAGCATGCTCGGTTCGTCCGAGAAGCCTTAAAACTGTGACGACGCATTCACCTTGAACCAAGGGTTCAAGGGTTACAGCCTGCGGCGGCATCTCGGAGATTCCCCTTCTACCTACCGGTCTTATGACACAGTTTCCTGAACACACTTTTTCCCGGCAAGACATTCGCCAGATAATCCGGCAACGACGTCGTGCGCTCACGTCTGAGCAACAACACCTTTTCGGCCAACAAGCCGCGGACCGCATGATAGCCTGGCCTCCCATGCTAACAGCGAAAACCGTCGCATTGTTTTTATCCTTCGATGGTGAACTCGATACCCAGCCCTTAATTGAACAACTTTGGCAGGCGGGCAAGTGTGTTTATTTGCCGGTATTGCATCCCTTCAGCCCCGGTAAGCTGCTGTTTTTACACTACCATCCGCGCAGCCATCTGGTTATCAATCGACTTAAAATCAGCGAGCCGAAACTCGACGTGCGTGACGTGCTACCGCTCAACCAGTTGGATGTGTTGATTACCCCACTGGTTGCCTTTGACGAACAAGGGCAACGGCTTGGTATGGGCGGTGGTTTCTATGACCGCACGCTACAAAACTGGCAGCAACTTGGTATTCAACCTGTCGGCTACGCCCATGACTGTCAGCAGGTTACAATGCTGCCGGTGGAAGAGTGGGATATCCCTCTTCCCGCCGTCGTGACCCCCTCAAAAATCTGGCAGTGGTCGACAAATTCTACCGATTGACAGCGCCGTTTTTTTGACCTAAATTCCTCGGTAAAGGGTGAGGGAGGCGAACCTCCCTCCTGCGTGCTTACTGTTAATATGCTGGCGAAGCGATAATCAACAGAATCAGCAGTATGATGACGAGTCTCATCATTGTCCCTTTCCTTTTTGAGCCCCTGCTTCGGTAGGGGCTTTTCCGTTTCAGCCTCATGCTGAACCCCTATCGTAAGTGTCTTTTATCGCGACACAATGCGTGCCCAAGCCTTTAATCACCGTTTGCGGTGAGGCTCGTAAACATGATGTATGTGTTGCATAGGAGAGGAGGATTCAGCGAGGAGAAAGGAGTACGGGCAGACCAACGGCCTGCCCGTGAGAGAACAAATTAGTACAGCAGACGCGCGCGAACGGTGCCTGGGATGGCTTTCATACTCAGCAGTGCTTTCTCAGCCACGTCTTCTTCCGCTTCAATATCAATAACCACATATCCCATATCAGGCGTGGTTTGCAGATACTGTGCGGCAATGTTGACGCCCTGCTCGGCAAAAATCTGGTTCAGTGCGGTCATTACGCCTGGACGGTTTTCGTGGATGTGCAACAGACGACGACCGCCGTGCAATGGCAACGACACTTCAGGGAAGTTCACCGCAGACAGCGTTGAGCCATTGTCAGAGTACTTCGCCAGCTTACCGGCCACTTCCAGACCGATATTCTCCTGCGCTTCCTGAGTAGAACCGCCAATGTGCGGCGTCAGGATGACGTTATCGAATTCACACAGCGGTGAGGTAAACGGTTCGCTGTTGGTTGCGGGTTCAGTTGGGAAGACGTCTACCGCAGCCCCTGCCAGGTGCTTACTTGCCAGCACCGCGCACAACGCGGGGATATCAACAACCGTGCCGCGCGAGGCGTTAATCAGCAGCGCGCCCGGCTTCATCAGTGCCAGTTCTTCCGCACCCATCATGTTTTTAGTGGAGGCGTTTTCCGGCACATGCAGGCTAACCACGTCGCTCATATTCAGCAAATCGGAGAGATGCTGCACCTGAGTGGCATTCCCCAGCGGCAGTTTGTTTTCGATATCGTAGAAGAAAACGTGCATGCCCAGTGATTCTGCCAGGATACCCAGCTGAGTGCCGATATGACCGTAGCCAATGATACCCAATTTTTTGCCACGCGCTTCAAAAGAGCCTGCAGCCAGTTTATTCCACACACCACGGTGCGCTTTGGCATTAGCCTCAGGAATACCGCGCAGCAGTAGTAGCAGCTCACCAATCACCAGTTCAGCCACGGAACGCGTGTTAGAGAACGGGGCGTTAAAGACCGGAACGCCGCGTTTAGCCGCCGCTTTCAGGTCAACCTGGTTGGTGCCGATACAAAAGCACCCAACCGCTACCAGCTTGTCAGCCACGGACAGGATTTCTTCCGTCAACTGCGTGCGAGATCGCAGGCCGATGAAATGAGCATCACGAATCGACTCCTTCAGTTGCTCGCTATCCAGCGCACCTTTGTGAAATTCAATGTTGGTATAACCTGCTGCGCGAAGGCTATCCAGCGCCTTCTGGTGCACGCCTTCAACCAGCAGAAACTTAATTTTGTCTTTTTCTAGTGATACCTTAGCCATTTCCCCGTCCTGTCTTAGTATTATTCGTGTTGTGCTGAACGAAAGTTCATCTAAGCAACATATCAAAAATAAATAATGCGGCAATATGAACGTTTGCGTCGGGGTCATGAAGAAGCGTCATGAACAGGCAAATGCCAGCATAAAATGCTAATCAGCAGACTATGTGTGGGATGTTAATTAGACGGGGGGTAACAAATGTGACACAAGTCACCAAATTTGCCCTGAATAAAAAAAATAGGGGGAAATGGTCATTCCCCCCTGTGTCAGATCATTTCACAATGGTTTTCACACCATCGGCGGTACCGATCAGGGCAACATCAGCACCGCGATTGGCAAACAGACCTACCGTCACCACGCCAGGAATACCGTTAATGGCATTTTCCAGCGCGATGGCGTCAAGAATTTCCAGGCCATGAACGTCCAGGATAACGTTGCCATTGTCAGTCAGCACTCCCTGACGATACTCCGGGCGACCGCCCAGTTTCACCAGTTCACGCGCCACGGCGCTACGCGCCATTGGGATCACTTCAACCGGCAGCGGGAAATTACCGAGGATGTCCACCTGCTTGGAAGCATCGGCGATGCAGATAAATTTGTCCGCCACGGAAGCGATAATTTTTTCGCGCGTCAGCGCCGCACCACCGCCTTTGATCATCTGCATGTGGCCGTTAATCTCATCTGCACCATCGACGTAGATACCTAAACGATCAACTTCATTCAGATCGAAAACGGTGATACCGAGACTTTTCAGCTTTTCGGTAGAGGCGTCAGAGCTTGAAACCGCCCCTTCGATTTGTCCTTTCATCGTACCTAACGCATCAATAAAGTGCGCTGCGGTAGACCCCGTACCTACACCAACAATCGTTCCCGGTTGTACGTATTGAAGTGCCGCCCAACCTACTGCTTTTTTCAGTTCATCCTGCGTCATGATCGTTTCGCCTATGGTGTCATCATCTGCCGCGCATTATAGAACATAACCCCAGCACAATTCGAGCCACAGCCGCCCCTCAAGCCAGGCATGATAGACATGTACGCCAGCACGTGACTCATATCACAGTAAAGTGCAAACCAATTTCGTCTGTATCTACAGTAAATTTATGTCATAGTGCAGATAACACCTAAAGGGGAGTACCTCAGAGCAATGAAACGTCCGGACTACAGAACACTACAGGCGCTGGATGCCGTTATCAGGGAACGTGGGTTTGAACGTGCCGCGCAGAAACTGTGCATTACTCAGTCCGCCGTTTCCCAGCGAATCAAGCAACTGGAGAATATGTTCGGGCAACCGTTGCTGGTGCGTACCGTACCACCACGCCCAACTGAGCAAGGGCAAAAGTTGCTGGCGTTGCTGCGTCAGGTCGAGCTATTGGAAGAAGAGTGGTTAGGTGATGAGCAAACCGGTTCAACCCCCCTGCTGCTGTCGCTGGCGGTCAACGCCGACAGTCTGGCAACCTGGCTGCTGCCTGCGTTATCTGACGTACTGAGTAACTTACCTATTCGCTTAAATCTGCAGGTTGAAGATGAAACCCGTACACAGGAGCGACTGCGCCGCGGTGAAGTGGTGGGTGCGGTGAGTATCCAGCCACAGGCTCTGCCTAGCTGTCTGGTCGATCAACTCGGTGCTCTCGATTACCTTTTTGTCGGCTCTAAAGCCTTCGCTGAACGCTATTTCCCTAACGGTGTAACGCGCTCCGCGCTGCTCAAAGCCCCTGCCGTCGCGTTTGATCATCTCGATGATATGCATCAGGCATTCTTGCAGCAAAACTTCGATTTACCGCCAGGCAGCGTGCCGTGTCATATTGTTAACTCGTCAGAAGCATTTGTGCAGTTGGCGCGTCAGGGCACGACCTGCTGCATGATCCCACATCTGCAAATCGAAAAAGAACTCGCCAGTGGCGAACTTATCGATCTTACGCCAAGTCTGTTCCAGCGCCGCATGCTGTACTGGCATCGTTTTGCGCCAGAAAGCCGCATGATGCGTAAAGTCACCGATGCGCTGCTGGCCTACGGGCACAAGGTTCTGCGTCAGGATTAAGACAAAGAAAAACCCCTCGCCACGTGAACTGCACCTTACTCAGTTGGGTGTCCAACTTTTGGGGTGCAGTTCACGTGGCGAGGGGTTGGCGGGTAATTATTTGGCAGCAGGTGCTGGAGCAGCGGCCTGTTCTGGCTGAAGCTGGAACACCACATCAACCTGATCGTCAAACTGAATGGTTGCCTGCTCGTAAGTTTCCTGTGCGGAAGCCGGAGCTGCATCAGCTTTCATCATGCGAACCATCGGGCTTGGCTGATAGTTAGACACATGGTAGCGCACGCTATAGACCGGCCCCAGTTTACTGTGGAAGCCTGCCGCCAGTGACTGAGCCTGGTGAATGGCATTTTCAATCGCTGCTTTGCGCGCCTGATCTTTATAGGCATCAGGTTGCGCAACCCCCAGCGACACGGAACGGATTTCATTCAGCCCCGCCTTTAATGCGCCATCCAGCAGCGAATTCAGTTTATCCAGTTGACGCAGAGTGACCTCAACCGTACGTACCGCACGATATCCCTTCAACACGCTCTTCCCGTCCTGATAGTCATAATCCGGCTGGGTACGCAGATTAGCGGAACTGATATCTTTTTTGTTTACGCCATTTTGCTCAAGGAAAGAGAGATATTGCGCAACACGCTGGTCGGCCTGTTTTTTGGCGCTCGCGGCGTCTTTGGCAGCAATATTCACTTCGATAGCAAGCGTCGCGATATCCGGTACCGCATCTACGCTCGCTGTGCCTGATGTGACAATATGTGGGCCATCCGGCAATTCATTTGCCTGAACCGCCATTGTGCTAAACCCAATTACTGCGGCCAGAGCCATCACTTTAAACTTCACTGTTGTATCTCCATGGTTATCACCCGACAACGGGGGTCTTGCCTGCAAGCTTAGCCGTTGCCAGACGAAAGTCCATCAGATGACGCCTAGTTAAAGAGTACCAGAATGTGTTCAACACCCTCTTTTGCCAGCTGAAATGCGATAAACCACATGACAACACCCACCACTACGTTGATGATTCGTTGTGCTTTGGCCGTGCGCAGGCGCGGGGCGAGCCAGGCTGCCAGCAGGGCAAGCGCGAAGAACCACAGGAACGATGCGCTGATAGTGCCCAGTGCAAACCAACGCTTCGGTATCACGTCTAACTGCCCACCCAAGCTGCCCAGCACCACAAAGGTGTCGAGATACACGTGCGGATTAAGCCAGGTCACCGCCAGCATGGTGGCAATAAGCTTCCAGCGCCCCTGCTTCATTACCTCAGCATTCGCCAGTTCAATATTGCTGCCGATAGCCGTTTTCAGTGCACCAAATCCATACCACAGCAAGAATGCAACGCCGCCCCAGGTCACCAGCGCCAGCAACCAAGGCGATGCCATCAGCAGCGCACTACCGCCAAAAATACCAGCACAGATCAGCAGCAGATCGCTTATCGCACAGAGCAACGCAACCATCAGATGATACTGGCGGCGAATACCCTGGTTCATCACAAAAGCATTTTGTGGGCCAAGCGGCAAGATCATCGCAGCACCAAGCACAAGACCTTGAAAATAATAAGATAACATGACTTTTTTCTTCAATTTATTCAGGAATGGCGCTGACTATAACGCGGCATTATCATTAGAGGAAATTGATAATTTTAATCATTAATTAGTAAAACTAATGAAAAGAGGCGGTTAGTGTGATCGCATCAGGCAGATGATACTAGGGGCAATATCTTAAGACATAATGCTGCTCATCATAAGATGCCGACACAATAAGGAAGTGGCATGAAACTACGTACCGTGATGCTTCACACATTAACCATTGCAGCTCTATCCTTTATCACCCGCGCAAGTGCAGAAACCGTGCTGCGTTACACTGACCATGAACCCTACGGCAATATGCGCACAAAGGCGATAAACGATATCTTCTTCGCTGCCATTGAAAAAGAATCGCAAGGTCATGTGCGCGTTGAAGCTCACTGGAATGGCGAGCTCTCCACGAGCTATAACGCACTACGCACCGTACAGGACGGTGAAAAAGCAGATATCGGTATCGTTGTGCCAGAATACACGCCCAAACAGCTACCATTATTCCAAATGTTCAAAAGCTTCCCTATTGGCCCAAATAGCGGCGAAAAGCAGGCGGCATTTTTCCAGCACGTCTTTGATGACATGCCAGAATTCAATGCAGAGCTAGCGAAAAACAATCTGGTCAATTTACAATTTTTCCTCGGCTACCCTGCCGCATTCTTCTCGACCTCCCCAATGACCTCATTAAATAACTTACAGGGTAAGACCTGGCGTACCGCCAGCTTCTGGCACCAGGCTTATCTGGAGAATGCTGGGGGTAAAGTGGTGAAAATGCCCTGGAATACACAAATTACCGATGCACTAAAATCCGGTACGTTGAATGGGTTGCTAGTGAATCTCGATAGCGGTGACGATATTCAGGCGCAGAAAGCAGCCAAATATATTCAGCTTTCACCTCAGCTATGGATGGGTCACGTCTATCTGCTGACCATCAATAAAGCGCGTTGGGATGCGCTTTCCGCTGAGGATAAAGCCGCTATTAGACGGGCGGCAACATCGACGCAACGGCAGATTGGCCCGCTGCTCGATAGCAGCCTGCGCAATATGGCGGACTCGATGCGTCAAAACGGTGCCAGTATCAGCTGGCTTTCACCCGCTGAATTACAGACCTGGCAGCAGGCCAGCCGCTATCAGCAGGAACAGGATAAATGGGTTGCTGAGCAAGAAAAAACAGGGGTCAACGACGCGGGACGGATTTTGAAGCAAGTGACTACCGTGCTTAACCAGGAAATGTACAAATAAAAAAAGCTCGCCATCATCAATGGCGAGCCTTTTATCTGAACCACGCAGGGTATTACTCTTGCGGTGCTTTTTCCGCTTTCATATTCACGTCTAACTGCGGGTAAGGAAAACTAATGCCGTTAGCGTCGAATTCACGCTTAATTTGCTCCAGCACGTCCCAATAGACGTTTTGCAGGTCACCGCTGAGGCTCCAGGCACGCACGACAAAATTCACCGACGACGCCGCCAGTTCATTTAAGCGTACGGTAATATCGCGATCTTTCAGCACACGTTTGTCTGACTCCAGGATACGCGTCAGGATCTGCTTAACCTGATCAATATCGGCATCGTAAGAAACGCCAATAATCCATTCGTTACGACGAGCCGGTTCACGGGAGAAGTTGATAATATTCCCAGCGATAATTTTACCGTTCGGGATAACAACAATTTTGCCATCAACGGTACGCATGGTGGTAGAGAAGATCTGCACGTTAAGCACGGTCCCCGCCACGCCGCCCAGGTCAACATACTCACCGGCACGGAACGGACGGAACATCACCAGCAGCACGCCTGCTGCCAGGTTGGAGAGTGAACCTTGCAGCGCCAAACCCACGGCCAAACCGGCGGCACCAAGTACTGCAATAACCGAAGCGGTCTGTACGCCGACGCGGCCAAGTGCAGCAATCAGCGTGAAAGCAATCACCGCATAGCGCACCAGTGCCGACAGGAAGTCCGCGACGGTAGCATCAATTTTACGTGCCAGCATCAGGCGGTTGACGGTATTCGAAACGATACGCGCTACAATCATCCCGACAATAATAATAGCGATTGCCGCAACGATATTAACCGCATAGCTCAGCAGTAATTCCTGATTGCGCACCAGCCACGTACCCGCGCCATTTATGCTATCGACAACGTTTAACTCTTCCATTCAATATTCCTTATGGGAAACAAAAAACGGCCTGTAAAAGTCAGGCAGGTGTAAAGGGTAAACAAAAAATCAGTGTTTTGCCAAACTGATCACATTTTTTCCCAGTCGATCATATTGAAAAGACAATAAAAAAGCCCGCTAGTTAGCGGGCTTTAAGACAAATTTCAGGTTTGTCTTACAGAACGTCTTTCGCGTTCAGTTCATTGAAAGCCTGTTCCAGACGGGCAATCATTGAAGTCTGAGCAGCACGCAGCCATACGCGTGGATCGTAGTATTTCTTGTTCGGCTGGTCTTCGCCTTTCGGGTTGCCCAGCTGACCCTGCAGGTAAGCTTCGTTATCTTTGTAGTAGTTCAGGATACCTTCCCAAGTTGCCCACTGGGTATCGGTATCGATGTTCATTTTGATAACGCCGTAGCTTACGGAGTCTTTGATTTCCTGAGCAGAAGAACCGGAACCGCCGTGGAAGACGAAGTTCAGGCTGTTGTGCGGCAGGTTATGTTTCTTAGAAACATAGTCCTGGGAATCGCGCAGGATAGTTGGGGTCAGAACCACGTTACCCGGTTTGTACACACCGTGTACGTTACCGAAGGAAGCCGCGATAGTGAAACGTGGGCTGATTTTGCTCAGCTCAGTGTACGCGTAGTCAACGTCTTCTGGCTGGGTGTACAGTGCAGAAGCGTCCATGTGGCTGTTGTCCACGCCGTCTTCTTCACCGCCGGTGCAACCCAGTTCGATTTCCAGAGTCATATCCATTTTGGACATGCGCGCCAGGTATTTGGAGCAGATTTCGATGTTTTC
This sequence comes from Kluyvera intermedia, assembly GCF_034424175.1. NCBI lineage: Bacteria > Pseudomonadati > Pseudomonadota > Gammaproteobacteria > Enterobacterales > Enterobacteriaceae > Kluyvera > Kluyvera intermedia. Next base: position 871,702 of record NZ_CP139986.1, on the reverse strand, counting down.
GTGCAGGGACTCTTCGGACAGGTCGATCATGTGAGAAGAGAACAGTGGCTTACCGGTTGCTGCAAAGTGTTTTTCACCGGCGTCCAGCAGACCATCGATCCACGGCAGCAGTTTCTTCGCGCAGTGGTCGGTGTGCAGGATAACAGGAACACCGTAATGCTCAGCCATCTGGTGAACGTGGTGCGCACCAGAGATAGCGCCCAGAATTGCTGCGCCCTGAGGAACGTCAGTTTTCACGCCTTTGCCTGCGATGAACGCAGCGCCGCCGTTGGAGAACTGTACGATAACCGGTGCTTTAACTTTTGCTGCGGTTTCCAGTACGGCGTTGATGGAGTCGGTACCGACGCAGTTAACGGCTGGCAGAGCAAAGTTGTTTTCTTTTGCTACCTGGAAAACTTTCTGTACGTCATCACCAGTAATTACGCCTGGTTTTACGAAATCAAAAATTTTAGACATGTTACGAGTCCTGTATCTTCGGCCTTGGAAAGGGGCGCGCCCTAAAGCGCAGTAATAATTGGGCAGGTTTCCCTGCCCTAAAATGGCTTACTTCTTAGCGCGCTCTTCGAGCATTGCTACTGCTGGCAGAACTTTACCTTCCACGAATTCGAGGAATGCGCCGCCGCCAGTAGAGATGTAGGAGATTTTGTCAGAAATACCGAACAGGTCGATAGCGGCCAGAGTATCGCCGCCGCCTGCGATGGAGAACGCGTCGCTGTCAGCGATAGCGTTAGCCACGATTTCAGTCCCTTTACGGAAGTTAGGGAATTCAAATACGCCAACCGGGCCGTTCCACAGAATGGTTTTAGCATTCTTCAGGATATCAGCCAGCTGCTGTGCAGAAGCATCGCCCAGGTCCAGAATCTGCTCATCATCTTTGATGTCGTTAACAGATTTCAGGGTCGCTGGTGCAGTTTCAGAGAACTCAGTTGCCACGCGAACGTCAGTTGGGACTGGGATATCGCAAGTGGTCAGCAGACGTTTTGCTTCTTCAACCAGGTCAGCTTCGTACAGAGATTTACCCACGTTGTGGCCTTGAGCGGCAACGAAGGTGTTCGCGATACCACCGCCAACGATCAGCTGGTCAGCGATTTTTGACAGAGAATCCAGAACGGTCAGTTTGGTAGAAACTTTAGAACCACCAACGATAGCAACCATTGGACGTGCTGGTTCTTTCAGCGCTTTACCCAGTGCGTCCAGTTCAGCAGCCAGCAGTGGGCCTGCGCACGCAACGTCAGCAAACTTGCCGATACCGTGAGTAGAAGCCTGTGCACGGTGTGCAGTACCGAATGCGTCCATCACGAATACGTCGCACAGTGCAGCGTATTTTTTAGACAGGGTTTCGTCGTCTTTCTTCTCGCCTTTGTTAAAGCGAACGTTTTCCAGAACGACCAGCTCACCGGCAGCCACTTCAACGCCGTCCAGGTAATCTTTAACCAGACGTACCGGGCTAGACAGTTTGTCTTTCAGGTAATTAACAACCGGCAGCAGAGAGAATTCTTCGTTGTACTCGCCTTCGGTCGGACGACCCAGGTGAGAAGTGACCATGACTTTTGCGCCCTGCTTCAGAGCCATTTCAATGGTTGGCAGAGATGCACGGATACGCGCGTCGCTGGTTACTTTCCCTTCTTTAACCGGCACGTTCAAATCCGCACGGATGAAAACGCGTTTACCAGCCAGATCCAGATCGGTCATCTTAATTACAGACATGGTGAATCCTCTCGTTGATACTTAAAGTTTTGTCGACGCTTAAGCGTCGAGCCTGAAACCAATAGCAGCCATTGCTAACGTCGTGTCGATCATTCGGTTAGCAAAGCCCCATTCGTTATCGCACCAGACCAATGTTTTGATCAGATGCGCTCCACTCACCCGCGTCTGCGTGCCATCAACAATGGCACTATGCGGATCGTGATTAAAATCAGTCGAGACCAACGGTAATTCCGTATAGTCAACTATACCATGAAATGCATCCTGTGCTGCTTTTTGCAGCAACTGGTTGACTTCATGGGCTTTTACAGGTTTCTTCACCGTCACGCTCAGGTCAATAGCCGTCACGTTGATGGTCGGCACACGCACTGCAATCGCCTCAAAACGGTCGCTAAACTGCGGGAAAATACGGGCGATGCCCGCCGCAAGTTTGGTGTCGACAGGAATGATAGATTGGCTTGCCGCGCGTGTGCGGCGTAAATCCGGGTGATAGGCGTCAATCACCTGCTGGTCATGCATCGCGGAATGGATAGTCGTGACCGTGCCCGATTCAATGCCGTAGGCATCATCTAACAATTTGATGACGGGGATTATGCAATTCGTGGTACAGGAGGCGTTGGACACAATACGGTGTTCGGCGCGCAGTTCATGTTCGTTAACACCAAACACAACGGTGGCATCGAGGTCGTTGCTGCCAGGATGTGAAAAGAGCACCTTCTTCGCGCCTGCGGCGATATGCGCTTCACCGTCCTCACGGCTACCGTATACACCGGTGCAGTCGAGCACGACATCAACCGACAGTTCACGCCAGGGTAGCGCGTCTATTGAGCGCTCGTGCAGAAGACGGATGGTATCATCGCCGACGTAGAGCTGTTCTCGCTCCTGGCGAACATCCCAGGCAAAGCGCCCATGGCTGGTGTCATATTTCAACAAATGCGCGATGCCGGCAGCATCTGCCAGTTCGTTGATTGCCACCACGGTGATTTCCGCACGACGTCCGGATTCATACAAAGCACGAACCACGTTACGTCCAATGCGACCGAAGCCATTAATCGCTACGCGTACGGTCATAGATCTCCTGCAAGGCTTTCCCGATGCAAAGTGGCTCACAGAGTAATGCAGCCACACGTTCAGGGAAACCTTACCTGCCACAAACAGTGACTGATTGGTTAAATGTTGAACAAATTGCCAACTGAAACGCTTCAGCTAGAATAAGCGAAACAAGGAATAAAAGGAATGTTTGTCCAGCCATAGAACGCGGTTATCTGACATGCGTCACACTTTCACGCCCTTTACCGCTGTATTTATTCCATATTCCAGAATCGTGAATAAGCGTAGCAATAATACTTCGTTGCCAGAGCAAAAATCCTGATTTATATCAGAGAGCCTGTTAACCCGCGTGTATATCATCTGCGCTACGTCCGAGTCTCGGAGTCCTTCAACCATGACCATCATCCATCCTCATTCGTCAGATGCCCGCTTTTATGCATTGCGTTTACTCCCAGGCCAGGAAGTGTTTTCCCAGCTCCATGCTTTCGTACAGCAACACCAGCTCAAGGCCGCCTGGATAGCGGGTTGTACCGGAAGCCTGACCGATGTAGCCCTGCGCTTTGCCGGACAAGACGACACTACGTTTATTACCGGCACCTGGGAGGTCATCTCCTTAAATGGCACGCTCGAACTCACCGGCGAGCATCTTCATCTGAGCGTTTCCGACGCGCAGGGCACAATGCGGGGCGGCCACATGATGCCTGGATGCACCGTGCGCACCACGCTTGAATTGGTGCTCGGCGAATTATCGGAACTGGCATTCAGCCGCCAGCCCTGCGTCGTGTCCGGCTACGACGAACTGGTTATTTCCTCCCGCTAACACGTCATCAATAAGAGGTTTTATATGGCACGTCGCCAATTTTCCAGCCAGTCTTTGGTGCTGATTGTTATTGCCATCGCCATTAACATGGTCGCAGGACAACTGATCAGCATGTTGAAATTACCCATTTTTCTCGACTCCATCGGTACCCTTATCAGCGCAGTTTTGTTGGGCCCAGTCGTCGGCATGTTAACGGGGTTATTGACCAATCTGCTGTGGGGGTTATTAACCGATCCTATCGCCGCCGCTTTCGCCCCGGTGGCGATGGTGATTGGTCTGGTCGCCGGATGGTTAGCGCGGGCCGGATGGTTTCGCACCCTGCCTAAAGTGGTGGCAAGCGGCGTAGTGATTACCCTTGCAGTGACCCTCATTGCGGTTCCTATCCGTACCACATTGTTTGGCGGCGTCACCGGCAGTGGGGCCGATTTATTCGTCGCCTGGATGCATTCCGTCGGCGAAGGTCTGGTTGAGTCGGTGGCTATCACCGTGATCGGCGCCAATCTGGTGGATAAAATTTTGACGGCACTGATTGTCTGGATGCTGTTGCGCCAGCTACCGCTGCGCACCACGCGTCATTTCCCAACCATGTCCGCTGTGCGCTAAATGCACCCGTTCACGTCGCTCACCCTGTGGGCACTCGCCGCGTGCTCTACGCTACTGCTACCAACCGGAGCGCCGCTTTACGTTTACAGCGCGGCGGTATTCCTGGTGTTGCTGTGCATGAAGGCCTCGCGCCATCGGGCGAAATATGTCGTCTGGTTGATGGTGCCTTTGGGGGTTGGCCTGTGGCTGGTGCACGGCGGCTGGTTGACCGAGTGGATTAGCGGCCAGCCGCGCGTGCCTGCGCGCTGGAGGGATGCCATTACCCTGTGGCTGCGAATACTGGCAATTGTGTCCACGTCGCAACTGTGGATGCAGTACGTCCCGGTAGCGCGCTTTATTCGCGCCCTGTTTGCCTCTCGTCTACCACCGGGTATTGCCTACCTGTTTGCAGGCCCGCTTTTGGTTGTCGAACAACTCAGACGTCAACTGGCGATTATCCATGAAGCCCAGCGTGCACGCGGTGTGCCGCTGGATGAGCGTTGGTATCAACGCCTGCGGGCCATGCCAGCCCTCATCGTGCCGCTTACGCATAACGCGCTAAACGATCTGGTGGTTCGTGGCGCGGCGCTGGATATGCGAGCCTTTCGCCTGCATCGCAGACGCACCACCCTTTGGGCGCCACAAGACAGCACCTTACAGCGCGCCGCCCGCTACACGATGGTGCTGGCGATACTGGTCGAAACAGGAGTGTGGATATGGTTACGTTAGAGCAGTTTCGCTACCTTCCGACGCACGCGAATCGACCCTCTGCCAGTATCGACTTTCACTGCGCAACCCATGGGATGGTGGCCATCTTTGGTGATAACGGTAGCGGCAAGAGCACGCTGGCGCAGTTGATGGCGGGATGGTATCCCGATTTCCTTCCCGGTGAAGTGGCTGGAACCGGTAACCTATTGGGTGTTCCGATTGGCCAGCTATCGCTGGTTGAACAGTCGCAAACTATTCAGCTGGTGCAGCAATCGCCTTACCTGCAACTTTCTGGCTGCACATTCAGCGTGGAAGAAGAAGTGGCATTTGGCCCGGAAAACCTCTGTCTGCCTGAGGAGGAGATTCTGCAACGGATTGATAACGCGCTTACGCTAACGGAGTGCCAGCCGCTGCGTCATCGCCATCCGGGCACGCTTTCAGGTGGCGAAACTCAACGCGTGGTGATTGCCAGTGCGCTCGCCATGCACCCCAAAATCTTAATACTGGATGAAGCATTCAGTCGTCTCACCGAGCAGGCCACTGACCTTCTCCTGAGCCGCTTGCAACGCTGGTCGCAAGCACAGCGATCGTTGGTCATTTTGTTCGAGCGCCATCACTCGCCTTTTCGCGCATATTGCCAGCAAGCATGGCAGTTGGATAAGGGAGGTTTAACGTCGTTATGTTGATTTTAAATGAGGTGAGCTTTCGCTGGCCGGGCGCGTCTGATACGTGCCTGCACAAGATTTCACTGCAACTCAATCCGGGAGAGTGGCTTGCGCTCACCGGTGATAACGGCGCGGGGAAATCCACGCTGCTGAGAGTGATGGCGGGGCTTTTATCGCCCTCCTCCGGTACGATAACGCTAGACAACAAGCCCATTGCGCAACTGAAAAACCGCCAACGCGCAACGATGATCGGCGTACTGTTTCAGGAAGCTGAGAATCAGATTTTTCATAGCAAGGTGGCAGAGGAAGTGGCCTTTGGCCTGCGGCTGCAAAAGCTACCCGCCGCAGAAATTGCGCAACGAACCGCAGCAGCGCTGCAATTATGCCAATTAACGGACGTTGCCGATGCACACCCGTTGGATCTGCATACCGCACAGCGCCGCATGGTCGCAGTTGCAAGTCTTGAGGCCATGGCCCCCGCGATGGTGATGCTCGATGAACCGAGCCGGGATTTTGATGCTCACTGGCTAGGCGTCTTTGAAAACTGGCTTGGAGTTTGTCGCAAGCGTCACACCAGCGTGGTTGCCATCAGCCATGATAATGACTTTACCCAACGCCACTTTTCCCGCGTGGTGCGCCTCGAAAAGGGGCAACTCAACCCCCTGGCGTAGGCAAAAAAAACGGGCCGCCTAAGCGACCCGTTTTCCACTGTAATAAAAACTACAGCAGCGCTTTCGCTTTCGCGACCACGTTCTCAACGGTGAAGCCGAACTCTTCAAACAGCAGCTCAGCCGGTGCAGACTCACCAAAGGTAGTCATACCAACGATAGCGCCGTTCAGGCCCACGTATTTGAACCAGTAGTCAGCGATACCCGCTTCCACTGCCACACGAGCGGAAACCGCTTTAGGCAGTACGGACTCACGGTAAGCAGCATCCTGCTTGTCGAATGCGTCGGTAGACGGCATGGAAACCACGCGCGCTTTCACGCCTTCAGCAGTCAGTTTTTCGTAAGCGGCAACCGCCAGCTCAACTTCAGAACCAGTTGCGATGAAGATAAGCTCAGGCTGACCTGCGCAATCTTTCAGCACGTAACCACCGCGCGCCACGTTTGCCAGCTGCTCTGCGGTACGGTCTTGCTGTGCCAGGTTCTGACGGGAGAGGATCAGTGCGGTCGGGCCATCCTGACGCTCAACGCCATATTTCCACGCGATAGCGGATTCAACCTGGTCACATGGACGCCATGTGCTCATGTTCGGCGTCACGCGCAGAGAAGCAACCTGCTCTACCGGCTGGTGAGTTGGGCCATCTTCGCCCAGACCGATGGAGTCGTGGGTGTAGACCATCACCTGGCGTTTCTTCATCAATGCTGCCATACGCACCGCGTTACGGGCATATTCAACGAACATCAGGAAGGTTGAGGTGTACGGCAGGAAACCACCGTGCAGCGAGATACCGTTAGCGATAGCGGTCATACCGAATTCACGCACGCCGTAATGGATATAGTTACCCGCGATGTCTTCGTTGATGGCTTTAGAACCAGACCAGATAGTCAGGTTAGATGGCGCAAGGTCAGCTGAACCGCCGAGGAATTCAGGCAGCAGAGGACCGAAAGCTTCAATCGCATTCTGGGAGGCTTTACGGCTCGCGATTTTCGCAGGGTTTGCCTGCAGTTTCGCAATGATTTCGTTCGCTTTTGCGTCGAAATCGGCTGGCATGTCACCTTTCATACGACGGGTGAATTCAGCAGCTTCCTGTGGGAAGGCTTTCGCGTAAGCGGCAAACTTCTCGTTCCAGCTCGCTTCTTTCGCCTGGCCTGCAGCTTTAGCATCCCACTGCGCGTAAATGTCAGCCGGGATTTCGAATGGACCGTATTTCCAGCCCAGCGCTTCACGGGTCAGCGCTACTTCGGCTTCACCCAGCGGTGCGCCGTGGGAGTCATGCGTACCTTGCTTGTTTGGAGAACCGAAACCAATCACGGTTTTGCACATCAGCAGGGATGGTTTGTCGGTAACCGCACGCGCTTCTTCTACCGCACGTTTGATAGCGTCTGCATCGTGACCGTCGATACCGCGGATAACGTGCCAGTTGTAGGCTTCAAAACGTTTCGCAGTGTCATCAGTGAACCAGCCTTCAACGTGGCCGTCGATGGAGATGCCGTTGTCGTCGTAGAACGCAACCAGTTTACCCAGTTTAAGGGTACCGGCCAGGGAGCACACTTCGTGAGAAATGCCTTCCATCATGCAACCATCACCCATAAATGCGTAGGTGAAGTGGTCAACAATGTCGTGACCTGGACGGTTAAACTGCGCCGCCAGCGTTTTTTCTGCAATCGCCATGCCCACAGCGTTGGCAATACCCTGACCCAGTGGACCCGTGGTGGTTTCAACACCTGCGGTATAACCCACTTCCGGGTGACCTGGGGTTTTAGAATGCAGCTGACGGAAGTTCATCAGTTCAGACATTGGCAGGTCGTAGCCGGTGAGGTGCAGCAGGCTATAGATCAGCATGGAGCCGTGGCCGTTAGACAGAACAAAGCGGTCACGGTCAGCCCAGGACGGATTTTGTGGGTTATGGTTCATAAAATCACGCCACAGGACTTCGGCAATGTCAGCCATACCCATAGGGGCACCCGGGTGACCGGATTTGGCTTTCTGTACTGCGTCCATGCTCAGCGCACGAATAGCATTAGCAAGCTCTTTACGTGAGGACATTTTGACTCCAGTTCGGACTGTTGAAGGCAACCCTAACGTCACAAGGCGCATACGTTACGGGCTATGCCAGAAAAAAGTGCCAACAATGTAACCTATGCGACAAAGCATGTACATGGAGCATCCTTTTGCGTATTCAGAAATCTCTGGAACAGAGGTTAACAAGATGTAATCTGCTCGCCCGCAACCCGCGATATTCTTTATACTTAGTCAAACTCTGGCGACACGGTTCCAGGGCACTCTCAGATAAACGACTTTGGAAGCAATCTCATGAAAAAAAGGGCGATGGTATTGGCTTTCGGCGCGACTTTAATGCTGAGCGGCTGTCAGAATATGGACTCAAACGGCCTGATGAACTCAGGCACCGGTGCTCTACAGGCATTCTCCTTAAGCGATCAGCAGGTGCAAGCCCTTAGCGATCAGGCCTGTAAGGATATGGACAGTAAAGCTACCATTGCCCCGGCAGGCAGCGACTACGTCAAGCGGTTGAATAAGATTGCCGGCGCGCTCGGCGACAACATCAATGGTCAGCCGGTGAACTACAAAGTCTACGTCGCCAAGGACGTGAACGCCTTTGCCATGGCCAACGGCTGCATCCGCGTTTACAGCGGCCTGATGGACATGATGAATGACAATGAAGTCGAAGCGGTTGTCGGCCACGAAATGGGCCACGTTGCGCTGGGCCATGTGAAAAAAGGGATGCAGGTCGCCATTGGCACCAACGCCCTGCGCGCGGCGGCGGCGTCAGCGGGCGGCATCGTGGGTAACCTGTCGCAATCTCAGTTGGGCGATTTGGGTGAGAAGCTGGTGAACTCCCAGTTCTCGCAGCGCCAGGAAGCAGAAGCAGACGACTATTCCTACGATCTGCTGCGCCAACGAGGCATCAACCCGACCGGGCTGGCGACCAGTTTTGAGAAGCTGGCGAAACTCGAAGATGGCCGTCAAAGCTCAATGTTTGACGATCACCCGGGATCGCTTGAACGCGCCCAGCATATTCGCGAACGTCTTAGCGCCGACGGAATTAAGTAATCCATTAAAGGGGGGCAATATTGCCCCCCTTGCCATAATTAGAAAAAAAGATTAAAAAAGCTAAACGGCATCAATTGATAATTTAAGCGCACAAACCGTTAAATATATTCCTGAGTGGACTCAGAGAAATATATATACCGTCATCGCAACACCCCATCATTTATCCTGGGTATTAATATAAATAGCTATTTTTTATCTTTCCTGGCGCTGGCTTGCCGAACATTCAAATAGTCTATAGCCGCGCAGCCCCGACGACCGCCACACCTCATTCAGCTTACGTCTCAACGAAACATCCGCTCATAGAATGATTGCTTTTGACATTTATTCAGGTGAATATCGAATTGGTAACAACACAATTCGACCGTTTTATAAATAGAGAAGTTCCCTTCGTGAAAAATAAATTAGCCTTAATCACCTTAAGTATTATTGCCTCTGCGCCCGCTTTTGCTAGCCAGCAATCTGACAGTCAGGGATTTGTTGATGACAGTCATCTGGATCTCTTTTTACGTAACGCTTATATCAAACGTGATTACCGGGACGGTCTGCACGATAAAAGTGAGTGGGGCCAGGGTCTTATTGCCACCTTCGAGTCAGGTTTTACGCAAGGCCCGATTGGCTTTGGTGTCGACGGTATCGCACAGTATGCCGTACGTCTTGATGGGGGCCGTGGAAATAGCGGTGCGGGCGGCATTGATTTCTTTGCCCAGGATAATGACGGTCGTGCAAAATCCGATCTCGCAAAGTTTGGCGCAACGGCCAAAATGCGCTTCTCCAACACCGTATTAAGCTACGGTAGCCAGCGTCCGGCGCTGCCTATTATCACCGCCGATGAGTCACGTCTGCTGTACGAAAGCTACACCGGCGCCATGCTGAACTCTAAAGAGATTACCGGACTGGATGTCAACGCCGGCTATCTTACCGACCAGCAGCGTAAAAGCGACGACAGCCACAACAGCGGCCTGAAAAGCATCACCTTCGGCGGCGCAAGCTACCAGTTCAACGACCAATTGAGCGGCGCGCTGTATGCCTCTCACGTGGAAGACGTGCTGAATAAGCAGTACCTCGGCCTCAACTACGCGCAGCCACTGGCGGCAGAGCAGAAGCTGGTCTTCGATTTCAACGGCTACAACTCTCGCCTTGATAGCGAATACGCTGACTCACTCGACACCGGACGCAGTAACAGCATCTGGAGCCTGGCAACCAGCTATATCTGGGATATTCATACCTTCAAGATTGCTTACCAGCAAAGTAGCGGCAGCACGGGCTATCATTACGGCAGCTACCAAAATCAGGGTGGCGTCGGCGATGGCGGCAATACCATTTGGCTGGCCAACTCCTACTGGTCTGATTTTAATGGCGAAGATGAACGTTCATGGCAGGCATCCTATGCGCTGGACTTCGGCGGTCTGGGCTTGCCGGGCCTAAGCTGGACCACCGCTTACGTTCGCGGTGACAATATTAAGACAGCGGAAACCAGTAACGGTAAAGAGCACGAGTGGTTTAACCAGGTGCAGTACCAGGTTCAGGACGGCGTGGCGAAAGATCTGAAGTTTAAAGTTCGCTACTCGGTGCTGCGCGTGTCGAGCAACGCCAGCGACTACAACGTCAGCGGGAATGAAGTACGCGTTTACGTCGAGTATCCGTTTAACGCGTTTTAATGATTGAGCGGGTTTTCCCGGCGGCGCTGCGCTTGGCCGGGCTACCGATTGGTCGGCAGGCCGAGGCGTTTACGCCGACGCCGGGAAAACCCTGCAAAGGCTTATTCGCCCTTCTTCGCCGCCTGGATATAGAGCATTTCCAGCGCCAACGTCGCCGCTGCCAGCGCGGTGATCTCTGACTGATCGTAAGCTGGAGCCACTTCTACCACGTCCATACCGACGATGTTCAGATCTTTCAGGCCACGTACCAGTTTAATCGCACGGTCAGACGTCAGACCGCCAATCACTGGCGTACCGGTACCTGGAGCAAATGCCGGGTCCAGACAATCGATATCGAAAGTCAGGTAAACCGGCATATCGCCGACGATCTGCTTAACCTGAGCGATGATATCGTCCACGCTGCGATCGTTAACCTGACCAGCATCCAGCACGGTGAAGCCGTTGTCTTTATCGAACTCGGTGCGGATACCAATCTGTACGGAGTGATTCGGGTCGATCAGACCTTCATTTGGCGCGGTGAAGAACATGGTGCCGTGGTCGAATTCACAGCCGTTGGCGTAGGTATCGGTATGGGCATCAAAGTGAACCAGCGCCATTTTACCGAAGTGTTTTGCATGCGCGCGCAGCAGCGGCAGGGTCACGAAGTGGTCGCCACCGAAAGAGAGCATACGCTTACCGGCTGCCAGCAGTTTTTCCGCGTGCGCCTGCAGTTTTTCACTCATTTCACGGGCATCGCCGAAGGCGTAAACCAGATCGCCGCAGTCCACCACGTTCAGGCGTTCGCGCATGTCGAAGTTCCACGGGAAGCGGTTGTGCTCCCAGGCCAGGTTAGTGGAAACCTGACGAATCGCCGCCGGGCCGTGACGGCCACCGGCACGACCAGAGGTCGCCATATCAAACGGTACGCCGGTAATCACCCAATCCGCATCGCTGTCATACGGCATGAAGTTCATCGGCAGACGAAGAAAACCAAACGCGTTGGAAACCAGGGAGTTGTCGTATTGATGACCCAAGGTGCTCATGTGCTGACCTCTTATAAAATCATGGTAAAAAAAATCCCCTCCGCGTCGTTAGGCCCGACGAGGAAGGGATTGATTAGATAACTGCATATTTGCGGCGGATTATCGCCGTTAATTTGTACGGATTCAAGCCTGTCGACCATCGTGCGGCTTGCGCCCTCACCCCGCCCCTCTCCCAGAGGGATAGAGAGAAAACCATCCGACCTTTGGAGTGCGAGAAAACCAGACCGCACCGCTCGGTTCCCTCGCCCCTTTGGGGAGAGGGTTAGGGTGAGGGGCCCGTAACTTACTCGTCTTCCAGATAAGTATAGCCGTACAACCCAGCCTCAAACTCTTCCAGGAATTGCTGTTGCAGCGCCTCATCCAGATCGGTGTTCTTAACCTGATCACGGAACTGCGTCAGCAGGGTATTCGGATCCAGCTGAACGTATTGCAGCATATCCGCTACGGTATCGCCCTCATCAGACAGCTCAACTTCCACACTGCCGTCAGGGAAGACGAACACGTCAACCGCTTCGGTATCGCCGAACAGGTTGTGCATGTTACCCAGGATTTCTTGATACGCGCCAACCATAAAGAAGCCCAGCATCGGCGGGTTCTCCGGGTCGTATTCCGGCATCGGCATGGTCGTGGCAATCCCGTCACCGTCGACGTAATGGTCGATAGCACCGTCAGAGTCACAGGTAATATCCAGCAGCACCGCACGACGCTCTGGTACCTTATTCAGGCCTTCCAGCGGCATCACCGGGAACAACTGATCGATACCCCACGCATCCGGCATTGATTGGAACAAGGAGAAGTTGACGTAAATCTTATCCGCCATGCGCTCCTGCAACTCATCAATAATCGGACGGTGCGCGCGATTGCTCGGGTCGAGCTGCTTTTGCACTTCGTGACACATATTCAGATACAGCTGCTCTGCCCACGCGCGCTCATGCAGGCTAAAGGTGCCAGAAGAATATCCAACGTGAATGTCATGCAGATCCATCTGACTGTCGTGCAACCATTCGCGCAGCGAGCGTCGGGTGCCCGGCTCGTGCATCTCCTGCCAGGTTTCCCACATACTTTGCAGCGCACGCGGCGCATCTTCAGCCGGAGGTGTGGCCTCGGTATGTTCGCTACGCTCAACGCCAATGATGTTAGACACCAGCACCGTATGGTGCGCCGTAACCGCACGACCAGACTCAGTGATTACCGTCGGGTGCGGCAGATCGTGTTCTTCACAGGCATCGCCAATCGCCCAGATAATGTTGTTAGCATATTCGTTCAAACCATAGTTCACGGAGCAATCGGACTGCGAGCGAGTACCTTCATAGTCCACGCCCAAGCCACCGCCGACGTCGAAGCACTGAATGTTGACACCAAGCTTGTGCAGTTCAACGTAGAAACGGGCTGATTCACGCACGCCGGTGGCGATATCGCGAATGTTCGCCATCTGTGAACCGAGGTGGAAGTGCAGCAGTTGAATGCTGTCCAGACGGCCACGTTCACGCAGAATTTCCACCAGTTGCAGCACCTGGTTTGCCGCCAGGCCGAACTTGGATTTTTCACCGCCGGAGGACTGCCATTTACCGGAACCCTGTGAAGCCAGACGCGCACGCACACCGAGGCGTGGAACCACGTTCAGACGTTCAGCTTCTTCCAGCACGATGGCGATTTCAGACATCTTCTCGATGACCAGATAGACCTTGTGGCCCATCTTCTCGCCCACCAGCGCCATACGAATATATTCACGGTCTTTATAGCCGTTACAGACGATCACGCTACGGGTCATGCCCGCGTGCGCCAGTACCGCCATCAGTTCCGCTTTTGAACCCGCTTCCAGGCCCAGCGGTTCGCCGGAATGGATCAGTGATTCAATCACGCGGCGATGCTGGTTAACCTTAATCGGGTAAACAAGGAAATAGTCGCCTTTGTAGCCATAGGATTCGCGCGCACGTTTAAACGCCGCGTTAATCGAGCGCAGACGATGCTGCAGGATCTGCGGGAAGCAGAACAGCGCTGGCAGACGTTGCCCCTGCGCTTCACGGGCCTTAACCAGCTCGGCTAAGTCAACTTTGGCTTCAGGTACATCGGGGTCTGGACAGACGCTGATATGGCCAAGTTCGTTGACGTCGTAGTAGTTATTGCCCCACCAGGCAATGTTGTATGTGCGTAGCATTTTGCTGGCTTCCTGGGAGCTCATCGCAACCTCCTGCATGGAACGTAGTACACCGCGTTCGCCTGCTGACGAAAGCGAATCCAATGAAATGTCGTCAGACATAGCGAACCTCAATTATTTATAACAAGTGTAAAACAGTTAACTACTATCGCAGCGTAACGTTGCGATAACAACCCATAAGCAGCCTGATTAGCCAGCACAACATGCTGGCGCACCGACTGTGCGACCGGTTTCTTATTCATATCATTGTAAAACACGCACCTGAACCTGAAGTAACAGTTCAGCGAAACCACGAGAAAACCCTTGTCGTAACAAGAGCGCCCTTGTTCATTCGTCCGTTACCGACCGGCTCTGGAGTCTTGAGAAGCGCCGAAATGGGTAGAACATCGGCTGGTATAAAAAGCAGAAATGGGGGATGTGTCCGTACCAGAATGGCACGGCAGAATCAGCGCAATACGACGGTTCATTATCTTGAATCACCTCCACGACCGCCCCGAAAGACGATCCACAAGCCAACGTAAAAGTTTAGCCCGGCTGGAAGTGGCAACACGTCGAAAATGACATGAGCTTTGGTATGAGCCGCGCGCGGCGTTTTATACCGATAAGCCGATAAAAATGCAAAAGATAAATACGCACATTGCCAACGGTGTCAGGAAAAATTGCCATGTCATAACCTGGCAGAATGCGAGCTACCTCAAAAAAAACTGGCAATGCGATAAACAAGTGACCTAAAATAGCCGTCCAGATGTTAATCCATCTATACCGATTAACACTCAGACTTCCAGTGACAACAGTCTGTTAGTCCATGGTAGAATCCTCCATCGTGACGAAACGGCACGACAGTTTGAGCTAACCAAATTCCTATTGGGTGATATTAAATATGGCAAAACACCTTTTTACGTCCGAGTCTGTATCCGAAGGGCATCCTGACAAAATTGCGGACCAAATTTCTGACGCCGTGCTGGATGCGATCCTCGAACAGGATCCGAAAGCTCGCGTAGCGTGCGAAACCTACGTCAAAACCGGTATGGTGCTGGTCGGCGGTGAAATCACCACCAGCGCATGGGTTGATATCGAAGAGATCACCCGTCAGACCGTTCGCGAGATTGGCTATGTGCATTCGGATATGGGCTTTGATGCCAACTCCTGTGCAGTACTGAGCGCAATTGGTAAACAGTCTCCGGACATCAATCAGGGCGTTGACCGCACCGATCCGCTGGAACAGGGCGCGGGCGACCAGGGTCTGATGTTTGGTTATGCAACCAACGAAACCGACGTGCTGATGCCTGCGCCAATCACCTACGCCCACCGTCTGGTGCAGCGTCAGGCTGAAGTGCGTAAAAACGGCACCCTGCCGTGGCTGCGTCCGGATGCAAAAAGCCAGGTAACCTTCCAGTATGATGATGGCAAAATCGTGGGTATTGATGCGGTAGTCCTGTCCACTCAGCACGCAGAAAGCATCGACCAGAAATCACTGCAAGAAGCGGTGATGGAAGAGATCATCAAGCCCGTTCTGCCAACTGAATGGCTGAACACGTCGACCAAATTCTTCATCAACCCAACCGGTCGTTTCGTTATCGGTGGCCCAATGGGCGACTGCGGCCTGACCGGTCGTAAAATCATCGTGGATACCTACGGCGGCATGGCGCGTCACGGCGGCGGTGCATTCTCAGGTAAAGATCCATCAAAAGTTGACCGCTCTGCCGCATACGCTGCACGTTATGTCGCGAAAAACATCGTGGCTGCCGGTCTGGCTGACCGCTGTGAGATTCAGGTTTCCTACGCTATTGGCGTGGCAGAACCTACCTCTATCATGGTGGAAACCTTCGGTACCGAGAAAGTGCCAACTGAACAGCTGACCCTGCTGGTACGTGAGTTCTTCGACCTGCGTCCATACGGCCTGATTCAGATGCTCGACCTGCTGCACCCAATCTACAAAGAGACAGCAGCTTACGGTCACTTCGGTCGCGAACATTTCCCATGGGAAAAAACCGACAAAGCAGCACAGCTGCGCGAAGCGGCTGGCCTGAAATAAGGTTCATCCGTTTTGATGAAAGCCAGCTTCGTGCTGGCTTTTTTTATGCTTGTCACTCTGGGAGCAGCGACGCCGGGGGAAATATCAGCGCCATAGCATTCATATCTTTTATGTAACAAGTTACACTTCCATACAATTCTGTGAAAGCGATTACATTAATTCACCCCCGCCATGCAAGCCTCAGGTAATAACCATGAAACAGCTTTTCATATTAATGCTTCGTGTTTCAGTAAAATCTCATTATTGATCTTTTTACTTTATCCAAAACACACATAACATACTGATTTTATTTACCATTAACAAAAAATCAACCAAAAGACCAGTGTAACCGATTACACAGTCGTGATTGTTATCACATTTTTTTACGTCGTAGTCTCCTACCCTAACCATCTACAAAATCAATGACTCAACTGGAGGGCATAATGCCTAACAATAAAAAACAGGGTCGCTCTAACAAGACAATGACCTTCTTTGTCTGTTTCTTAGCCGCTCTGGCCGGACTGCTGTTCGGCCTTGATATCGGCGTTATTGCCGGTGCTCTACCCTTCATTACGACCGATTTCCAGCTCAGTGCTCATACACAAGAGTGGGTTGTGAGTTCGATGATGTTTGGTGCCGCCGTTGGTGCCGTCGGCAGCGGTTGGCTCTCCTTCCGACTGGGACGCAGAAAAAGCCTGATGATCGGGGCGATTCTGTTCGTCGCCGGTTCTCTGTTCTCTGCCGCCGCACCGAACGTTGAAGTTCTGCTGCTCTCCCGCGTACTGTTAGGTTTGGCCGTTGGCGTCGCGTCCTACACCGCACCGCTATACCTGTCTGAAATCGCGCCGGAGAAAATCCGTGGCAGCATGATTTCCATGTATCAGTTGATGATCACCATCGGTATTCTCGGTGCCTACCTCTCCGATACCGCCTTCAGCTACACCGGCGCATGGCGCTGGATGCTGGGTGTTATCATCATCCCTGCAATTCTGCTGCTGGTTGGTGTTATCTTCCTACCAGATAGCCCACGTTGGTTTGCGGCAAAACGTCGCTTTAACGATGCTGAACGTGTTCTGTTGCGTCTGCGTGATACCAGCGCCGAAGCAAAACGTGAGCTGGATGAAATCCGTGAAAGTTTGAAGGTGAAACAAAGCGGCTGGGCGCTGTTTAAAGAAAATAGCAACTTCCGCCGTGCGGTTTTCCTCGGCGTACTGCTGCAGGTGATGCAACAGTTCACCGGCATGAACGTCATCATGTACTACGCGCCGAAGATTTTTGAACTGGCGGGTTACACCAATACTACCGAGCAGATGTGGGGCACCGTTGTCGTGGGTCTGACCAACGTGCTTGCCACCTTTATCGCCATCGGTCTGGTTGACCGTTGGGGTCGTAAGCCTACGCTGATTCTGGGCTTTATCGTGATGGCTGTGGGCATGGGCGTGCTGGGTACCATGATGCATGTCGGCATCCACTCTGCTGCGGCGCAGTACACTGCGGTTCTTATGCTGCTGATGTTTATCGTTGGCTTCGCCATGAGTGCCGGTCCGCTGATTTGGGTACTGTGCTCTGAAATCCAGCCTCTGAAAGGCCGTGATTTTGGTATCACCTGCTCAACGGCCACCAACTGGATTGCCAACATGATCGTCGGGGCAACCTTCCTGACCATGCTGAACTCACTGGGCAGCGCCAACACCTTCTGGGTGTACGGCGGCCTGAACGTGCTGTTCATCTTCCTGACTCTGTGGCTGATTCCAGAAACCAAAAACGTCTCTCTGGAACACATTGAACGTAACCTGATGCAGGGCCGTCCACTGCGCGAAATTGGCGCCCGCGACTAACCTGACTGACGCTTCCTCCCAACGGGGGGAAGCTTCCTCTTGCACCGCCCCGCCTCACATTCTATCCTCAGCCGTTATGAAAACCCCTCGAATTCCTATCGCCATCCAGCAAAACGTCATGCGCAGCCTGCGAGAAAAACTCGCCCAGGCTAACCTGGCACTGGGCCGGAACTATCCTGAACCTAAGCTGGTTTACCAACAGCGCGGCACTTCGGCTGGTACAGCCTGGCTGCAACAGTATGAAATTCGCCTGAATCCGGTACTGTTACAGGAAAACCAGCAGGCCTTTATTGATGAGGTAGTGCCGCACGAGTTGGCGCACCTACTGGTGTGGAAACACTTTGGTCGTGTCGCGCCGCACGGTAAAGAGTGGAAATGGATGATGGAGAACGTGCTTGGCGTTCCGGCACGTCGTACGCATCAATTCGAACTGGACTCCATTCGTCGTCAAACCTATCCCTACCGTTGCAGCTGCCAGCTGCACCAGCTCACCGTACGCCGCCATAATCGCGTACTGCGCGGCGAAGCCACCTACCGCTGCGTCCACTGCGGTGAGCCATTAGTTGCAGAAATGTAACTATTGGAAATTTCAGGAAGTTTTCCGTTCTAACTGATTGCATCTGACAACCACATTCGTTACGTTGCGGGCTCGTTTTGAGATGGAGTTCGTGATGTACCGTAAATTGTCTTTTGCCGCCGCGTTTCTGGCGACGGCACTCTCGGGTCAGGCGTTGGCCGAAGGTATCCACAGTTTTTCTCAGGCCAAAACCGCCGGGGTAAAGATCAACAATGACGTCCCCGGTGACTTCTACTGCGGCTGTAAAATCAACTGGCAGGGCAAGAAAGGCGTCATCGATCTCGAATCGTGCGGCTATAAAGTGCGTAAAAATGAGAACCGTGCGAGTCGCGTTGAGTGGGAACATGTGGTTCCTGCCTGGCAGTTTGGTCATCAGCGTCAATGCTGGCAGGACGGTGGCAGAAAGAACTGCGCCAAAGACCCGGAATATCGCAAAATAGAAAGCGATATGCATAACCTGCAACCCGCCGTCGGTGAGGTTAACGGCGATCGAGCGAACTTTATGTACAGTCAGTGGAATGGCGGCGAGGGCCAATATGGTCAATGCGGCATGAAGGTGGATTTTAAAGGTAAAGTGGCCGAGCCACCGGCGCGCTCCCGCGGGGCTATCGCCCGTATCTACTTCTATATGCGCGACCGTTACAACCTGAACTTATCCCGCCAACAAACCCAGCTATTCAACGCGTGGGATAAAATGTATCCGGTCAGTGAGTGGGAGTGCCAGCGCGACCAGCGCATCGCCAAAGTTCAGGGCAATCATAATCCATATGTGCTGCAGGCTTGCCAGGCACAAAAGAGCTAACCTACACTAGCGGCAATCATTCATTTCTCCTGCCCTCTTCTATTGCGAGGGCATAGCCACAGATGGAAGTCAGACTATGCGTATCCCCCGCATTTACCACCCGGAACCGATAACCGTCGGTACGCAGATCCCGCTGTGCGATGATGCCGCTAACCACGTTGGCCGCGTACTACGCATGGGCAAGGGCCAGGAAATTCAGCTGTTCGATGGCAGCAATCAGGTTTTTGACGCGGTCATCACCGACGCGAATAAGAAGAACGTAATGGTCGAGATCCAGCGTGGCGAGCCGGATAATCGCGAATCCCCGGTCCATATACACCTCGGCCAGGTGATGTCGCGGGGCGATAAAATGGAATTCACTATCCAGAAATCGATAGAACTGGGTGTAAGCCTCATTACGCCACTTTTTTCTGAGCGCTGCGGGGTTAAACTGGATGCCGAGCGTCTGAATAAGAAGCTTCAGCAGTGGCAGAAAATCGCCATTGCCGCCTGCGAGCAGTGTGGCCGTAACGTGGTGCCCGAAATTCGCCCGGCGATGGATGTTGAAGACTGGTGTGCCGAGCAAGATGATGCGCTTAAGCTCAACCTGCACCCGCGCGCCAGCGCCAGCATCAACACGCTGCCAAAGCCGGTTGAGCGCGTGCGTTTACTGATTGGCCCGGAAGGCGGCCTGTCAGCGGATGAAATTGCCATGACCGCACGTTACCTGTTTACTGATATTCTGTTGGGGCCTCGCGTTTTGCGCACAGAGACTACCGCACTCACCGCCATCACCGCACTGCAAGTGCGCTTTGGCGACCTGGGTTAAAGGAGAACAATAATGATCAAGCTCGGCATCGTGATGGATCCCATCGCAAGCATCAACATCAAGAAAGACACCAGCTTCGCTATGCTGCTGGAAGCACAACGTCGCGGTTATGAACTCCATTATATGGAGATGAACGATCTGTATCTGCTAAACGGTGAATCGCACGCGCGTACGCGTCTGCTGAACGTTGAGCAGAACTACGATAAATGGTACGAGTTTGGCAGCGAGCAAGATATTAAACTGGCCGATCTCGACGTCGTTCTGATGCGTAAAGATCCACCGTTCGATACTGAATTCATCTACGCCACCTATATCCTTGAGCGCGCCGAAGAGAAAGGCACGCTTATCGTTAACAAACCGCAGAGCCTGCGTGACTGTAACGAGAAGCTGTTTACCGCCTGGTTCTCCGACCTGACGCCGGAAACTCTGGTGACGCGTAATAAAGCTCAGTTGAAAGCCTTCTGGGAACAACACGGCGACATCATCATGAAACCGCTTGATGGCATGGGCGGCGCATCCATCTTCCGTGTGAAGGAAGGCGATCCAAATATTGGCGTGATTGCCGAAACGCTGACCGAGCTGGGTAGCCGCTACTGCATGGCGCAGAACTACTTGCCTGCCATCAAAGACGGCGATAAGCGCGTGCTGGTGATTGACGGTGAGCCGGTGCCTTACTGCCTGGCGCGTATTCCACAGGGCGGCGAAACCCGTGGCAATCTGGCCGCTGGGGGTCGTGGTGAACCGCGTCCATTAAGTGAAAGCGACTGGGCTATCGCGCGTAAAGTCGGCCCGACGCTGAAAGCCAAAGGCCTTATCTTTGTCGGCCTCGATATTATCGGTGACCGCCTGACAGAAATTAACGTCACCAGTCCAACCTGCGTGCGTGAAATCGAAGCGGAATATCCGATTTCGATTACCGGCATGCTGATGGATGCGATTGAAAAACGTCTGCAAAAATAATATGTTGTCTTTAAACGGCGGGAGGGAACCCGCCGCCAACCCGGCTTTTAGTCCTGGATGTACGCAGGCAAGCCTGGTGACAGCAGTATACTTTCCCCTCATACTGGGCGCTGCTGCTTTTTGAAACAGGACAAGAATCTCTGATAATGAATTTACAGCATCATTTTCTCATTGCTATGCCATCCCTTCAGGATCCTATCTTCCGCCGTTCCGTGGTCTATATCTGCGAATATAACGACGACGGTGCGATGGGGATTATCATTAATAAACCGCTCGATAACCTACAGATTGAAGGCATTCTCGAAAAACTAAAGATCACGCCCGATCCGCGCGATCCTGCCATTCGTCTGGATAAACCGGTCATGCTGGGCGGACCGCTGGCTGAAGATCGTGGTTTCATCGTGCATACGCCACCAGCATCGTTTTCTTCAAGCATCCGTATCTCCGATAATACGATTGTGACAACTTCCCGTGATGTTCTGGAGACGCTGGGCACAGAACGCCAGCCCGCTGATGTCTTGGTCGCGCTGGGCTACGCCTCGTGGGAAAAAGGTCAGCTGGAGCAAGAGATCCTCGATAACGCCTGGCTTACCGCGCCAGCAGATTTAAATATCCTGTTTAAAACACCGATTAGCGACCGCTGGAAAGACGCAGCGAAACTGATTGGTATCAACATCCTGACCATGTCAGGCGCTGCGGGGCACGCATAATGAGTGGAACACTGCTGGCTTTTGATTTTGGTACCCGCAGCATTGGCGTTGCTATTGGCCAACGAATTACCGGCACCGCCCGTCCATTGACCGCGATAAAAGCCCAGGACGGTACACCGGACTGGAACATCATTGCCCGTCTGCTAAAAGAATGGCAGCCGGAGACAGTGGTGGTAGGCCTGCCGCTAAATATGGACGGCAGCGAGCAACCGCTCACCGCGCGCGCACGAAACTTTGCCAATAAAATTCACGGCCGTTTTGGTGTCGCCATTACGCTGCATGATGAACGTTTAAGCACCGTTGAGGCTCGCGCCGGTTTATTTGAGCAAGGTGGATTTCGTGCCTTGAATAAAGGCAGCGTTGACTCCGCGTCTGCGGTAGTGATTCTGGAAAGTTTTTTTGAGCAAGGCTTCTAGACTGACGGCTCCCGGGATAACGTCCCGGGAACTCACCAGAATATGCGGTTATTGAGAATTAGTGACGCAGATTTTCATTCGCCCAACTGACTGCCTGGGTTCTGTTTTTCACACTTAATTTGCGGAATACATTATACAGGTGAGTACGTACGGTGTTTTCACTGATGAACAGCGCGCGTGCAATATCCATATTGGTTGCGCCGTGGCGTAATTCATTAAGAATTTCGCATTCACGTTCGGTCAGCGGTACGCTGTCATGTGTTTCAGGAGTCTGTTCTACTGCGTACATTGCCGGGTGCATCACGCTCAATTCAGCCGTCTGCTCGCCGTTTAAGACCGCTTTGACGCCCTCAATTAAGCGCGATTCCTCGTCGTCATGACGGAAAACGCCGTACAATGCTGGCCACTGAGCCATTTCGTATAATTCATACTTCTGCGCGCTATTAATAATCAGCAGGCGCGGACAATCAAACTGGGTGCGGATAATATCTCGCCAGATACCGTTCAGTTTTTTTGTTGGATACGGCGATATCAAACAATACCACCACGCCCTTGTTGTGGCGGTGCGTCAGCGGTTTGTTGATGTTATGAACATCTACAGAAACTGAAAGTAATTCAGTGAGATAGTTTGCAAACGCATTTGCTTGTACTGACGGATGGGTGATTAGGATAATCTTGCGGGAATTAGATACACTCTCTGTCACTTCAAACATTTCGAAACTCTCCATAGTTTATGTCCACCATCATGGTGTTTAAATAACTCAAAGCAAAGGCAAACCTAATACCATTAATAATAAGGGCCTCTCTAAATGTGAAATTTTATTTCATAAGATTAGTCCTAATTACACAAATAGCATAGAACGAAGACCTTAGAAGTGTCAAAACAATATCACCCTTTTTTTGTAAGTCTACGCAACATAATGTAATGCGCCAATTACATTATTCTCATCCTTGCGGCTTACTCACTATAAAACTATTAGAATAAATGTCGTAGGAAGTTTTATTTCCGCCCGATAAAAAATCACGCTGTAATCACAAAAAAGAACATTAATGCAACAGTGATAAAAAGACAATTCACAAATATGGACATTAATTGAGTTATTAAACAGATATTAATTTAAAAACCATGCGCTCATCACATTACCCATAAAAGCAATGTGATAGCGCCAGAGTTGTTTCAGGATAACAATCTGAATGATGAATCAGACGACTGGACTGAGAGGAAACGATTTATCTTCCGCCTTTTGCAGCATCCCAGCCTTAAGCCTCTGCTGATAGCTTTGGCTAAAGGTCTGCATGCCTGACTGGAGACTGGTCTGCATCACACCAGCAAGTTGATGGGTTTTCCCCTCACGAATAAGATTGCCGACGGCGGGCGTATTCACCAACAGCTCGAACAAGGCCACGCGTCCGCCGCCGCCATCTGCCTGTAATTTTTGTGCTAACACAGCGCACAAGCTGCTGGCAAGCTGGCTACGAACCGGTTCTTTCTCAGAGGCAGGGAAAACATCAACCAGACGTTCAATGGCCTGGGCCGCCCCACGGGTATGTAACGTTGCCAGTACCAGATGCCCGGTTTCCGCAGCGGTTAAGGCCAATCGAATGGTTTCACTGTCCCGCAACTCGCCCAGCAAGATAACGTCCGGGTCCTGACGCAAAGCCACCCGCAGCGCCTCAGCAAACGACGGCGCGTGTTGGCCGACCTCACGTTGTGAAATCAGACAGTGACCACTGGCATGCAAGAACTCAACCGGATCTTCCAGCGTCAGAATATGACCCGCGAGATGATGGTTTAGATAGTCAACCATCGCGACCAGCGTGGTTGATTTACCGCTGCCCGTCGCCCCGGTAACCAGAATCAACCCACTTTCCTCATGCAGCAGTTCCGCTAGCGCCACAGGCGTATGCAGTTGCTCAAGCGTTGGGCAACGGGTTGGTAATAGACGAAGTACTAACGAAATGCCGCCGTTACAAGCATAGGCGCTGGCGCGCATTCGCGGACAGTCATCCAGCGTAAGCGCAAAATCGAGCTGTCTGCGCTGCTGCCACTCCTGGCTTTGTGCATCACTGAGCCAGTCCGACAACAACACTTGCGGCTCCGGCGCACAAAATGGCGCCTTTTCGAGTCTTCCAGCCCTGCGCCAACGAGCCATACCGCCGCTACACAGGTGTAGATCGGAGACATTATGCTTTACACTAAGCGTCACGATTTCTTGTATATCCATAGACCCACCAGAACATATGAACGATATTGCGCATAACCTGGCACAGGTCAGGGATAAAATCTCAGCGGAAACAACACGTTGCGGCCGTGCTCGTGAAGAAGTCACCTTGCTTGCAGTCAGTAAAACTAAACCTGCGAGCGCCGTCGAAGAAGCGATTGCCGCAGGCCAGACCGCATTCGGTGAAAACTATGTCCAGGAAGGGGTTGAGAAAATCTGCCACTTCCGCGAGAAAGGCGAGAAGGCATTGCAATGGCACTTTATTGGCCCGTTGCAGTCCAACAAAAGTCGCCTCGTCGCCGAGCATTTTGACTGGTGTCATACCGTCGACAGGTTGAAAATTGCGGTTCGCTTAAGCGAGCAGCGCCCAGCACAGATGCCGCCGCTCAATGTGCTTATTCAAATCAACATCAGCGATGAACAGAGTAAATCAGGTATTGCGCTTGAAGCTCTTGGTGCGCTGGCGTCTGAAATTGCCGCACTGCCGAATCTCTGCCTGCGCGGGCTGATGGCCATCCCCGCACCGGAACACGAATATGACCGGCAATTTGCCGTCGCCAGCCAAATGGCGGTAGCATTTGCCCAACTCAAAACGGATTACCCAACCGTAGACACATTATCTCTGGGTATGTCTGATGATATGGAAGCCGCCATCGCGGCTGGTAGTACAATGGTACGCATCGGCACCGCGATTTTCGGTGCGCGTGATTACTCAAAAAAATAAGGAACCTCAAGGAACGCCATGAAGACGTTGACCTTCCTGCTCTCTACAGTCATTGAACTGTACACAATGGTGCTACTGCTGCGCGTCTGGATGCAGTGGGCGCGCTGTGATTTTTACAACCCATTCTCCCAGTTCGTGGTGAAAATTACTCAGCCGGTTGTGGGACCGCTGCGTCGTCTCATCCCGCCAATGGGGCCACTGGACAGCTCCTCGCTGTTGCTGGCTTTTGTGCTGTGTGTGCTAAAAGCCATCGTGCTGTTTATGGTTATCACCTTCCAGCCAATAATCTGGATTTCAGCTGTCCTGATTTTGCTGAAAACGGTTGGCCTGCTCATTTTCTGGGTGCTGCTGCTGATGGCTATCATGAGCTGGGTCAGCCAGGGTCGTAGCCCGGTTGAATTCGTGCTGATGCAATTGGCCGAGCCGCTGCTGCGTCCTATCCGTCGTCTGCTGCCGTCAATGGGGGGAATTGATTTCTCGCCAATGGTGCTGGTACTGCTGCTGTACGTAATTAATATCGGTATCGCTGAATTACTCCAGGCGACCGGTAACGTCCTGCTGCCGGGGCTGTGGATGGCACTATGAGTGCCGTCACACCTTGTGATGACGGGCTGGTTTTGCGGCTGTATATCCAGCCCAAAGCCAGCCGTGACGCGATAGTGGGTGAACATGGCGACGAGTTAAAAGTCGCCATCACCGCCCCACCCGTGGATGGGCAAGCCAATGCCTATCTGGTGAAGTACCTCGCCAAACAGTTTAAGGTCGCCAAAAGTCAGGTTGTCATCGAGAAAGGTGAACTGGGGCGACATAAACAGGTTAAAATTATTCATCCGCAACAGATCCCTTCGGGTGTCGACGCCCTGCTAAATTAGGATTCCCCATGCAAAAAGTTGTCCTCGCTACCGGTAATGCCGGTAAAGTGCGCGAGCTCGCCTCGCTGCTCGCCGATTTTGGTCTTGATATCGTCGCCCAAACGGAGCTTGGCGTTGAGTCAGCTGAGGAGACCGGGCTGACTTTCATCGAAAACGCGATTCTGAAAGCGCGTCATGCAGCACAGATTACCGGTCTACCGGCCATCGCTGATGACTCAGGTTTAGCCGTAGATGCGCTCGGTGGCGCACCGGGGATCTATTCCGCGCGTTACTCTGGCGTGGATGCCACCGACCAGCAGAACCTCGAAAAGCTGCTGGAAACCCTGAAAGACGTTCCCGACGATAAGCGTCAGGCACAGTTCCACTGTGTGCTGGTGTATATGCGCCATGCAGAAGATCCGACACCGTTGGTATGCCACGGTCGCTGGCCGGGCGTGATCGCTCGCCAACCTGCCGGTGCCGGTGGCTTTGGCTACGATCCTATCTTCTTTGTACCTTCTGAAGGTAAGACTGCCGCCGAGCTGACGCGTGAAGAGAAGATTGCCATCTCGCATCGTGGGCAGGCGTTGAAGCAGTTACTGGAAGCCCTGCGTAATGGTTAATCTGCCTCCACTGAGTCTCTATATTCATATTCCGTGGTGCGTGCAGAAATGCCCGTACTGCGACTTCAACTCGCATGCACTGAAAGGTGAAGTGCCGCACGACGACTACGTACAGCATCTGCTGAGCGATTTAGATGCCGACGTGGCCTATGCGCAGGGGCGTGAAGTCAAAACCATTTTTATCGGCGGTGGTACGCCAAGCCTGCTGTCAGGCCCGGCAATGCAGACACTGCTTGACGGTGTGCGTGCACGTTTGACGCTGGCCGTAGATGCCGAAATTACCATGGAAGCCAATCCAGGTACGGTGGAAGCTGACCGCTTCGTTGAATATCAACGCGCGGGCGTTAATCGCATCTCAATTGGCGTTCAGAGCTTTAGCGAGACCAAACTTAAGCGTCTGGGACGTATCCACGGCCCGGAAGAAGCCAAGCGCGCGGCGCATCTGGCGACCGGTCTGGGACTGCGCAGCTTTAACCTCGATTTGATGCACGGCCTGCCGGATCAGTCGCTGGAAGAGGCGCTGGACGATTTGCGTCAGGCCATTGAACTGGCCCCACCGCATCTCTCCTGGTATCAGCTGACCATCGAACCCAATACCCTATTCGGCTCGCGGCCGCCGGTATTACCGGACGACGATGACCTGTGGGATATCTTCGAGCAGGGCCATCAATTGCTGACCGCTGCAGGCTATCAGCAATATGAAACCTCGGCCTATGCCAAACCGGGCTACCAGTGCCAGCACAATCTCAACTACTGGCGTTTTGGTGACTACCTCGGTATCGGCTGTGGCGCACATGGCAAAGTCACTTTCCCGGACGGACGCATTTTGCGCACGGCAAAAACCCGTCATCCGCGTGGCTATATGGAAGGGCGTTATCTGGAACGCCAGCACGATGTTGAAAACAGCGATAAACCGTTTGAGTTCTTTATGAACCGCTTCCGTCTGCTTGAACCGGCACCGCGTGCCGAATTCAGCGCCTATACCGGACTTGATGAAAGTGTGATTCGGGCGCAGCTTGATGAAGCGCTAGCACAGAACTACCTGACCGAGTGTGAGCAGTACTGGCAGATTACTGAACACGGTAAACTGTTTTTAAATTCCCTTCTGGAATTATTTCTCAGCGAATAAACCGTCCTGATAATTCGCCATTATCGAGCAATGAATAATGGCGAATTACATCACTCGCTTTAACCGAATCATTCAAAATATAATTCCCGAATAGTTTCGATAAAAACATTTCAATTAAATATTAATAGCCCTATTCGCATAAGACATTAATATAACCCAGCGCACAAAAATCGCATTAAATGCGTAGATAATGAAAAAATGTGAGAGTGGTAGCGTAAAGTTGTCAGACAACCAGGATAATATGTCATACAGAAAGACATATTATCCTGATAGATATATACCGCTATAATAAATGTGCATGGAGCCTATTAATGAAACCTCTCTCTTTTACGAAAACGCTGGTCTGCGCGTCTTTGTTGACCCTGATTTCTGCCGGTGCCAGTGCCGCAGAAAAAGTGACGCTGAAGCTGGCGCACAACCTTGAACGCAGCCACGTTGTGCACCAGGCTTTCGAGCAAATGGCCAAAGAAGTTAAACAACTCTCCGACGGCAAGATGACCATCCGTATTTATCCCAGCAGCCAAATGGGCAGCGCGCGTGAAACCATGGAATTATTGCAAAACGGCGCGCTGGATATGACCAAAGGTTCTGCCAGCGATCTTGAATCCTTCGATAATGTTTATGCTATTTATAATTTACCGTTCTTATTTAAAGATCAGACTCACTTTAATAAAGTCGTCTTTGGCGAGGTCGGTAAAGAAATTATGGATTCCACTAAAGAGAAAGGTTTCTTTGCCCTTTCCGCTTATGTTGCCGGAACGCGTAGCTTCTATGCCAAAAAACCGATAACCAAACCAGAAGATTTAAAAGGTTTGAAAATTCGCGTTCAGGCAAGCCCAACCACGATTAAAATGATTGAATTAATGGGCGGCTCACCCACCCCAATCTCATTCGGTGAAGTTTATACCGCAATGCAGCAGGGCGTGGTCGACGGTGCTGAAAATAACGTGCCGTCCTGGGTGCAAACCCGTCATATCGAAATTGCCAAAGTGTTCTCCGAAGATGAGCATGCGTCCATTCCAGACTTCCTGGTGATTTCCACCAAAAGCTGGGACAAGCTGACGCCTGAACAGCAGCAGATCCTTGCAAAAGCCGCGACAGCATCTGAAGCCTATCAGCAAACACTGTGGGCTAAAATTGACGCCGACACTCGCGCCCAGGCTAAAGCAATGGGCGGCGAAATTATTAAAGTCGACAAAGCGCCGTTCCGCGCCGCCGTCCAACCGCTATTTGATGATTTCAGCAAAGACCCAAAACAGGCCGCACTGCTGGCCAAATTTGAAGCTGCCGCGCAGTAAAAATATTTCGGGCCAGTCCCTGGCCCGCTTTTACCAGGATACCCCATGAGACTATTTACCCGCGTTAAACAAGCGGTGGACCACGTGATCGCTGCATTCTCGGTCGCGGTGATGATCGCGCTGGTTGTCTGCGTCGTCTGGCAGGTCTTCAGCCGCTATGTCCTAAACCAACCCAGCACGCTCACCGATGAACTGGCTCGCTTTCTGATGATCTGGGTTGGCCTGCTCGGCGCAGCCTACACCGTCGGTGCGCAGCGTCATCTGTCTATTGATCTACTGGCGATGTCCGTTAACCCGCGTAAACAAAAGCTGCTTGGCGTGGTCATTAACCTGCTCATCTTTGTCTTCTCCGGCGCGGTGATTGTCACCGGCGGCGTGAAGCTTATAGCTAAAACGCTGGCGACTTCCCAGGTTTCAGCCGCTATGCAGATCCCGATGGGCTACGTCTATTTGATCCTGCCGCTGACCGGCATCGTCATGATGTTTTACGCATTGTGGTTTATTACCAATGGCTTACTTAGCCTGAAACAGACAGAGGAAGCCTGCTGATGGATGGGTATATTGCACTAACGCTTTTTGGTTCTTTCTTCGTACTGGTGTTTATTGGCGTACCGATCTCATTTTCTATCGGTATCGCTACCGTCGCCTCGATGCTGCTCATGTTCCCATGGGATATCGCCGTTATCACCGTTTCTCAGCGCCTGGCAAACGGGCTCGACAACTTCGCTTTGCTGGCAATCCCCTTCTTTATCTTTGCCGGTACGCTAATGAACAGCGGCGGAATTGCGATACGCTTGATAAACCTGGCGCAGGTCATGGTTGGCCGCGTGCCGGGCTCGCTTGGCCATGTTAACGTTCTTGCCAATATGATGTTTGGTTCAATTTCGGGTTCAGCCGTTGCCGCAGCGGCGGCAGTGGGTGGAACTTTGCATCCCATCCAAACCAGAAAAGGTTACGACCCTGCATTCTCGACGGCAGTCAACGTATCCTCATGTATCACCGGACTGTTAATCCCACCGTCAAACGTGCTGATTGTCTTTTCTCTTACCGCCGGTGGCGTGTCGGTGGCATCGCTGTTTATGGCGGGCTATTTACCGGGCATCCTGATGGGGCTAGCGATTATGGTGGTGTGCGCTGTTATCGCCAAACGTCGCGGTTATCCGGTATCAGAGCGCCCAACCTGCGCTCAGGCGGCAAAAGCGTTCCTGGATGCACTGCCGAGCTTGCTGCTGGTGATTATCGTGATGGGCGGCATTCTGGGCGGCATTTTCACCGCGACCGAGGCTTCCGCTATCGCAGTGGTGTACACCTTTATTTTGTCGGTGATGATTTACCGTGAAGTGAAATGGCGTGACTTACCCAAACTGATTCTGGACTCAGTAGTCACCACGTCAATCGTCCTGCTGTTGATCGGTTTTTCTGTCGGAATGTCGTGGGCGATGACCAATGCGGACATCCCTTACATGATAAGTGACACACTGATGGGGATCTCTGAAAACCCGATGGTGATCCTGCTGCTTATCAACATCGTACTGTTGATCGTCGGTATCTTTATGGATATGACCCCGGCAGTGCTGATCTTCACGCCGATCTTCTTACCTATCGCGGAAGAGCTGGGAATGAACCCGGTACACTTCGGGATCATGATGGTCGCTAACCTGTGTATTGGATTACTGACGCCGCCGGTAGGCAGCGCGCTGTTTGTTGGCTGCTCGATTTCCGGGGTGAAGATCCAGCAGCTGATTAAACCGCTGCTACCGTTCTACGCCGCACTGCTGGTCGCGCTGATGATGATTACCTATATCCCGCAAATTTCGCTGTTTATTCCACAGCTACTGGGGCTGATGTAACCTTATACGGAATCTGCAAGGGGAGACGGATAAACGAAATCTGATTCTGGCTACCTGCGGGAGCAGGTAGCCGATAAGAGCTTACTTGAGCGTTTTCACCAGCGCTTTACGGTTGTCTTCCAGAGACACCACGCGGCTGCACACATCTTTACCAAAGGCCTTGAAATCGGCTTCCTGGTTTTTCCACTCATTTTGGATCGAGGTTTGCAGGCCGCCTAAGCTGCCCAGAACACCCTGCAGCGGGTTACCGCCACCTTTGAGAACGGCTTTAGCGCCCATCTCATTAATGCTGTCCTGGAGGATCCCGCCCATGGCCTGATTCACCAGTTGCTGACCGTCGGCACGTACCTGATCGATAGCTTTATAGTGGAAGGTTAAACCATCGGTACGATGCTCAATAATCCGGTTCATCTGCTCTTTGAGCTGGGCGTCAAGCTTGGTCAGGCGACCACGCATATTGCTGCTTTCACCCACTTCTTTGGCGATGATTTTATCCAGCGCCACGCGGCCTTTCTCAACGCGTGTGAGCGCACCTTCGTCAATCCACGGCAGCGCGCTGCGCAGCTCGGTCTGATAATCTTTCGCCTGCTCGCGCTGGGCTGCGCTGAGCGTGTAGGCTTTACCGTTGAAGGTGACATCACCGCTTGGGGTAATCACCAGATTGCCGTTCTCGCCTTTCACCTGCACGGTTTGCGGGCTGATAACGACATCATCGCGGGGGGTGACGCTGCATTGATAGTCAGCGTGGGCGGACATCGCCGTGAAGGTGAGAACTGCCGCCAGCAGCGTTTTGCGCATCATTACTTTCCCTTTAGACAAATCGGGCCAGCAAATGCTGGCCCCGTATAGGATATTAGTCCCACCAAACGTCGAAAAGTTCGCTGGTGCGCACTTCTTCGAATTTGCGGTCTTCCAGCCATTTACGAACCTGAGCCTGATGATCTTCAGTGCACTTACCAATTTCCTGAGTGCAAATCAGACCTTCCCAGGCCAGATAGCCGCTGCCATCAAAGGCCAGCTTGTTTGGCTCGATAACTTCATCGATAAACTGATCGACGTACTGGTCGATCTGCTCAGCACTCGTCCCTTCCGGGAAACGCCATGCTACAGAGAAACCCACTTCCTGGAATTCATCGATGTGCATTTTTTTACGCAAACGACGGCTACGATTCTTTGCCATTTTATTTCACCCTCTCGAACATTAAGTCCCATACGCCGTGGCCAAGACGATGACCACGCTGTTCAAATTTGGTTACCGGGCGCGATGTTGGGCGCGGTACATAATCTTTGCTTTCAGACAGATTCAGATATCCGTCCATAGAAGACATCACTTCCAGCATGTGTTCAGCATAGGCTTCCCAGTCGGTGGCCATATGGAACACGCCGCCCAGCTTCAGTTTGCTTTTCACCAGATCGGCAAACGGAACCTGAACGATACGGCGCTTATTATGACGCGCTTTGTGCCACGGGTCAGGGAAAAAGAGCTGAACCATGTTCAGGGAATTATCTGGAATCATCTTGATCAGCACTTCCACCGCATCGTGGCACATCACGCGCAGGTTATCGACACCCTCTTCATGGGCCGATGCCAGGCATGCGCCCACGCCCGGAGAGTGCACTTCAATGCCGAGGAAGTTGTGATCCGGGCGCGCTTTGGCCATCGCCACCAGCGAAGCGCCCATACCAAAACCGATTTCCAGCGTAATTGGCGCTTCACGACCAAACAGTGCGGCGAAGTCGACAGGTTCTTCGCTGAACTCAACGCCCATCACCGGCCAGTAGTTTTCCAGCGCGTGCTCCTGCCCTTTCGTCAGTCGCCCCTGGCGACGAACAAAACTACGAATACGGCGCTGTGGGCGACCGTTCTCATCAAAATCCGGTGAAATGACGTCGTTCTTCATAAAAATTAAGTCTGCTTGTGAGAGTGTTCGGGAAACGGGCATTATCCAAAGTTAGTTGCCGGATGCAAGCACCGGAAAGTTCCTGTTTACAGCATAGTGCCGCTGTGCTGCAATTTGGCCCCTTATTAGCGCGACATCGGAATCTCTGTTTTGACCATGCAAGCCTCGCAATTTTCAGCCCAGGTGCTGGAGTGGTACGACAAATACGGGCGTAAAACCCTGCCCTGGCAAATTGAAAAGACGCCCTACAAAGTATGGCTGTCTGAGGTGATGTTGCAACAAACGCAGGTTGCCACAGTTATCCCCTATTTTGAACGGTTTATGTCACGCTTTCCAACCGTTACCGATCTCGCGAACGCCCCGCTGGACGACGTACTGCATCTGTGGACGGGGCTGGGTTACTACGCTCGCGCGCGCAATCTGCATAAAGCGGCGCAGCAGGTAGCCACGCTGCATCAGGGGCGCTTCCCGGAAACCTTTGATGAAGTGGTTGCGCTACCGGGCGTCGGGCGCTCAACCGCCGGGGCAATCTTATCATTGTCGCTCGGCAAACATTTCCCGATTCTCGACGGTAACGTTAAGCGCGTGCTGGCACGCTGCTACGCCGTGGACGGCTGGCCGGGCAAAAAAGAGGTCGAAAAGCAGTTGTGGGATATCAGCGAAAAAGTCACTCCCGCTCTCGGCGTATCGCGCTTTAATCAGGCAATGATGGATTTGGGTGCGATGGTCTGTACGCGCTCAAAGCCTAAGTGTTCGCTGTGCCCGCTCGATAACGGCTGCATGTCGTCTGCTAACAATAGCTGGGCGCAGTATCCGGGTAAAAAACCCAAGCAGACGATACCGGAACGCACCGGCTATTTTCTGATGATGCAGCACGAACGCGAGGTATTTTTACAGCAGCGTCCACCGAGCGGTCTGTGGGGCGGTCTATACTGTTTCCCGCAGTTTGCCGATGAAGACGCGCTACGCGACTGGCTTGCCGAGCGGCAGATCCCCGCTGACTCACTGACTCAGCACACCGCGTTCCGCCACACTTTCAGCCATTTCCATCTGGACATTGTGCCAATGTGGCTTACTGTGTCCTCATTCACGTCATGCATGGATGAAGGCAACGCTCTCTGGTATAACTTAGCCCAGCCACCCTCCGTGGGGTTGGCCGCACCGGTTGAGCGCCTGTTGCAGCAGTTACGCGCCGATTCACCTGTTTAGCATTCGGCGACATAAGAGGATTTATTATGAGCAGAACGATTTTTTGTACCTTCCTGCAACAAGACGCTGAAGGGCAGGATTTTCAGCTGTACCCGGGCGAACTGGGCAAACGCATTTATAACGAGATTTCCAAAGAAGCCTGGAAACAGTGGCAGCACAAGCAGACCATGCTCATCAATGAAAAGAAACTCAATATGATGAATCTGGAGCATCGCAAATTACTGGAAGAGGAAATGATCAATTTCCTGTTTGAAGGTAAAGATGTGCACATTGAAGGCTACACGCCGCCTGAAAAGCAGTAAGGGAATCACCGCCCTTTAGGACAACACAACAACACGCGCTCCCGAAATGATGAAAAAACTTTATGCTCTGGCGTTAATCGCGCCCCTGCTTGTCTCTTGCTCCTCGAATAAAAAAGGCGATACCTATAACGAGGCGTGGGTAAAAGACACCAACGGTTTTGATATTTTGATGGGACAATTCGCCCACAACATTGAAAACATTTGGGGTTTTAACGAGGTACTGATAGCGGGTCCTAAGGACTACGTGAAGTACACCGATGGCTACCAAACGCGTAGCCACATCAACTTCGACGACGGTACCATTACCGTTGAAACTATCGCTGGCACCGACCCTGCCGTACGACTGCGTCAGGCAATCATCACCACCTTATTAATGGGTGACGATCCAGGTTCGGTTGACCTGTACTCCGACGCCGACGATATCCAGATCTCTAAAGAACCGTTCCTGTATGGTCAGGTCGTTGATAACAACGGCGAAGCCATTCGCTGGCAGTGGCGCGCAGAGCGTTTCGCTGACTATCTGCTGCAAACGCGGATGAAAAAACGCAGCAGCGGCCTGCATATTATCTACAGCATCACCATTAATCTGGTGCCGAACCACCTCGATAAGCGTGCGCATAAATACCTCGGTATGGTGCGTCAGGCGTCACGCAAGTACGGTATTGATGAGTCGCTGATCCTGGCGATTATGCAGACGGAATCCTCCTTCAACCCGTATGCGGTCAGTCGTTCTGATGCGATGGGGCTGATGCAGGTGGTACAGCATACCGCCGGTAAAGACGTCTTCCGTTCGCAGGGTAAGTCCGGCACGCCGAGCCGCAGCTTCCTGTTTGATCCAGCCAGCAATATTGATACCGGCACCGCTTATTTGGCGATACTCAACAATGTCTATCTTGGTGGGATCAGCAACCCAACATCGCGGCGTTATGCGGTGATTACGGCCTATAACGGCGGCGCGGGTAGCGTGCTCCGCGTCTTCTCAAGCGATAAGGTGCAGGCGGCTAATCTCATCAACAATATGTCACCGGGTGACGTTTACCAGACCTTGACCACCCGCCATCCGTCTGCGGAATCGCGCCGTTATCTTTATAAGGTAAATTCAGCCCAGAAGGGCTATCGCCGCAAGTAACAATTCTCACAAGACCAGACCACCTTGTTCCTGAGTATTCAGAATAAGGTGGTCATCGCCTCACCAATCCTCACAAAAATGTTACTTTTGTCACTAATTCGTTGTGCAAAGTAAAAATAATTGCAATTTTATGCGGCGCTTAACAATGTTTCATTAATGCCATTGATAGAATCAGCGCAAATATCATCCTTGAATGTGACTAGTCATACATCACACGGCTAATTTTGTGAGGAAAATAACATGAATTTGAAGCTGCAGCTTAAGATACTGTCGTTTCTGCAGTTCTGTCTTTGGGGGAGCTGGCTGACCACGCTGGGCTCATACATGTTTGTGACGCTTAAGTTTGACGGTGCCTCTATCGGCGCGGTTTATAGCTCGCTGGGGATTGCTGCCGTCTTTATGCCGACGCTGTTGGGCATCGTGGCGGATAAGTGGATCAGCGCCAAATGGGTCTACGCAATTTGTCACCTGGTTGGCGCCGGTACGTTGTTTATGGCCGCCGAGGTGACCACGCCAAGTGCCATGTTTATGATTATCCTGCTGAACTCGCTGGCCTATATGCCAACGCTTGGCCTGATTAACACCATCTCCTACTACCGCCTGAAAACAGCCGGTATGGACATTGTGACCGACTTCCCGCCAATTCGTATCTGGGGCACTATCGGCTTCATTCTGGCGATGTGGGCAGTCAGCTTCTCCGGCTTCGAACTCAGCCATATGCAACTCTATATCGGTGCTGCGCTATCTGTGGTGCTGGCGCTGTTTACCCTGACGCTGCCGCATATTCCGGTCTCTAACCAGCAGCAGAAACAGAGCTGGAGCAGCATGCTGGGTCTGGATGCGTTTGCGCTGTTTAAAAATAAGCGTATGGCGATTTTCTTCATCTTCTCCATGATGCTGGGCGCAGAACTGCAAATCACCAATATGTTCGGCAACACCTTCCTGCACAGCTTCGATAAAGACCCGCTGTTTGCCACCAGCTTTATCGTGCAGCATGCTTCCGTGATGATGTCGATTTCACAGATTTCCGAGACGCTGTTTATCCTCACCATTCCGTTCTTCTTAAGCCGCTACGGTATTAAGAACGTTATGTTGATCAGTATCTTCGCGTGGATGTTGCGCTTTGGTCTGTTCGCCTACGGTGACCCATCAGCCTTTGGTACCGTGCTGCTGGTACTGTCGATGATTGTTTATGGCTGCGCCTTCGACTTCTTCAACATCTCCGGTTCAGTGTTCGTTGAGAAAGAGGTTCGCCCTGAAATTCGTGCTAGCGCACAGGGGATGTTCCTGATGATGACCAACGGTTTTGGTTGCATCCTTGGCGGTATGGCGAGCGGTAAAGTAGTTGAGATGTACACCGTGAACGGCATTACCGACTGGCAGAGCGTCTGGCTGATCTTCGCGGCCTACTCGTTGGTACTGGCGGTGGCGTTTGTTGGGTTGTTTAAATACAAACATGAGCGCGTTGCGCCGGGTGCGGTGCCGGTAGCGCACTAAGGTGCCAGCCCCTCACCCCGGCCCTCTCCCCAAAGGGGAGAGGGAGAAAACCAACCCAAACAACCGCACCTGACGGCCCCCTCTCATCTTTGGAGGGAGGGGAAATGCATCCTGCGCACCGCAGTTACAAACCACACCTAACGGTCCCCTCTCCCCCACGGGGAGAGGGTTAGGGTGAGGGGGTTACTCCAGACAACACCCATCCCACCGACAGCAAATCCGCACTGCCCCCAGGACTTAAATTCCGCGCAATCAGCGCATCATCCATCACCGCTAACGCACGCTCATCCCACCCCTGCGCCAGCAGCCGTTGCGCATATTCCTGTACATAACGCAGCCCGCTTATCCCACCACGCGATACCAGATTACTGTCCTGATTCGTCGCCATCAGGCGCAGCAGTAGCATATGAGGATGCGCGCAATGCCAACCGGGTAACACGCGGCGCACCGTCGCAAACCCGCTCTGTGCCTCTCCGCGAGCGCCGGTCAGACCAAACTGATGAAACTGCCGCTCCCCAGCGGTCGCTTGCGTCGTGCGTTCCTCCAGTTCACGCGCCACCAGCCCCTGGCAAATTGCGCTCACTTCATGGCACAAACTCGCCTGATTGACCTCTCCCAGACGCCCGGCAGCAAAACACAATAACCCCAGCGCGAAGATGCCGCCTTTATGGGTATTCACCCCGCCCGTTGCCGCATACATCGCCTGTTCACAAGCGATACCCATTGGCCGAATCAGCCGGAGCTGTTCGCTTGCAGGCAGGTGCGCATAAGTGCCCCCTAGCTCGGCAAAGCGCGAAAACCACGGGGTAATCGCTGCAATGCTACGCACGAACAGCGCATGGTCCATATCCCGGTGTGCGCCATTATTCCGCAGGTCAACAAGCCCCGGTTTTGGCGTCAACTCCAGCTCTTGCCACAGCGCCTCTTCAGCGAGGGCAGGCACGTCAATGACGCGCGGTTTAGTCGCGATGGAACCAATCATCAATCATCTTCTCCACGCAGGCCACAACCTCATCCACCGGATGTTTACGCGAGCGGGAACAGGCATGTGCAGGCTCATCGCAAATCAAACAGCGGCGCAGATGCCGTCCTAATGATAACCGTCCGATGTGACCGGCCTGCGGGCAGATGACGTCCAGATCCCACAGCCTTCCTAGCGGGTGAGTCTGCTCAAGCGCCGCACAGTGTGCTTTCATCTCCGGCGCTTGGTGCGCCACACACCACATTGCTTCCGGCCCGGTTGGCAACCACAGCACCTGACGGTCAAGCACCGTCCAGCCGTTTTGCCACAGCAGCTGATCGCACATTTGCAGCGCCACCCCCATCGTATTGCGGTAGCGCTGACTATTTTTGACCGCACCCGGCGTCACCAGCGTGAGCGAGATAATCGGTTGTTGATAGTGCGTCAACCAGTCAGCCTGGCGCGCTGCACGGCTCTCTTTCGCCGCCAGCAGCGCCTCCAGGCTGACACCCGTGCGTACGGGTGTCATTGTCGTCATAACGTTACTCCTTCACCTGACGAACGGTGTCGATAACGCTGCCGTCACGGTAGCGGATCACACCGACAATTTTATCGGTGAACTCAATCGGTTTAGGCAGGCCGGTCAGCGAAACCGCACGGGCATAGAGCATGTCGATATCGACGATTTTCAGCCCCGCCGCCAGCAACCGCTCGCGGATTTCCGGGCGCGCTGGGTTAACCGCGATACCATGGTCGGTGACCAGCACGTCGATGCTCTCCCCCGGCGTCAGGCGCGTGGTTACGCGTTTCACCACCGTTGGGATACGGCTGCGCAGCAATGGCGCGACCACGATGGTCAGATTGGCAGCGGCTGCCACGTCGCAGTGACCGCCGGAAGCTCCGCGCATCACGCCGTCGGAACCGGTGATCACGTTAACGTTAAAATCGACATCAATCTCCAGCGCACTCAGGATCACCACATCAAGCTGGTCGCAACTGGCCGCTTTGCTTCCCGGATTGGCGTAGACATTCGTCGAGATCTCAACATGATTCGGGTTACGCGCCAGTGAAGCCGCGGCCTGACCATCAAAGCACTGGGTATCCAGCAGCTTTTCAATCAGTCCTTTTTCATGCAGATCCACCAGCCCGCCGGTAATACCGCCCAGCGCAAAGCGAGCCGTGACGCCGCTGCGCTCCATCTTTTCTTCCATAAAGCGCGTACAGGCGGTTGCCGCCGCACCAGAACCGGTCTGCATGGAAAAACCGGCGGTGAAGTAGCCCGAGTGTTCGATAACGTCCGCTGCATAGCGGGCAATCATCAGCTCACGCGGGTTACTGGTGACTCGCGCCGCGCCGACGCTAATTTTCGCCGGGTCGCCAACGCTCTCAACCTGCACAATGTAGTCCACCTGATCCTGCACCAGGCTGGCGGGCATATTGGGGAACGGCACCAGTACTTCGGTCAGTAACACCACCTTGCGCGCAAAGTGGGCATCAACCATCGCGTAACCCAGCGAGCCGCAGCAGGACTTGCCGTGGGTGCCGTTAGCGTTGCCAAACTCATCGCTGCATGGCACGCCAAGAAACGCCACGTCGATATTCAGCTCACCGTCTTGCAACAGTTTCACGCGGCCACCGTGTGAGTGGATTTGCACCGGTTCATCCATCAGCCCGTGGGAGATGGCATCCGCCAGCTTGCCGCGCATCCCGGAGGTATAGATGCGGGTGATAACACCGCTTTCGATATGCTCTATCAGCGCGTCGTTACAGGTCATTAGCGAGCTGGAAGCCAGCGTCAGATTTTTAAAGCCCATCTGCGCTAATGTCGCCACTACGCTATTAATCACCCGATCGCCTTCGCGAAAAGCGTGGTGGAACGAAATAGTCATGCCATCTTTCAGGCCGCTGCGTTGAACGGCCTGTTCCACCGACTCGCACAGTTTGCGGTGATGTTTTGCGTCCATATCGGCCAGCCACGGCGTTGCGCTGTGAGCACCGGTGAACGGTTTTAACGCCCGAAGATGGGGAAAATTCTCATGAAGAAGTTCTGTCTGATTCATTGTTTTATCCTTAACGACGCACGCCGGAAGCCGCCGCACGTTCGAGCACCCTTTGCGCGTGGTCGATAATCGGCGCATCCACCATTTTTCCGTTGAGCGATACCACGCCCAGCCCATTACGTGCGCCCTCTTCTGCCGCTTCAATCACGCGCTGTGCATGGTCAACTTCCTGCTGAGTTGGCGCGTAGGCATTGTGTAAGAGGTCAATCTGGCGTGGGTTAATCAGCGATTTACCGTTAAAGCCCATTTTGCGAATCAGCTCGACTTCGCGCAGGAAGCCAGCTTCGTCATTCACGTCTGACCACACCACGTCGAAGGCATCGATACCAGCAGCGCGAGCCGCGTGCAGCACGGCGCAGCGAGCGTAAAACAGCTCGGTGCCGTCACCGCGTTCGGTCTGCATATCCATCACGTAATCAAATGCGGCCAGCGCAATACCGATAAGACGCGGCGAGCTGCGGGCAATCGCCACGGCGTTAATGACGCCAATGGCTGACTCAATCGCCGCCATCACGCGGGTTGAGCCCACCTCGCGGCCACACTCGCGTTCAATGCGCTCAAGATGGCCTTCCAGTTCAAAGATATCTTCCGGAGTGTCGGTTTTCGGCAGGCGAATCACATCCACACCGCCACGAACCGCGGCTTCCAGATCCAGCAGACCAAACGGCGTGCTCAGCGGGTTGATACGGACAACGGTTTCAATGTCCTGGTACATCGGGTGCTGCAAGGCATGGAAGACCAGCAGGCGCGCGGTATCTTTCTCACGCAGCGCCACCGCATCTTCAAGGTCGAACATGATCGAGTCTGGTCGGTAGATAAACGCGGTCGAGAGCATGGCGGCGCTGGCGCCTGGCAGGAACAGCATGCTACGGCGTAAGGTGCTCATTGCAGTGCCCCCCAGGCAATTTGTTGCGTGTCCGTCGCACGCAGTACCGCACTTTGCAGACGCGCACGAATAACACAATCCAGCGCGCCTTTGTCTTCAACGATAATCAGTCCCTGACGCACGTCCATCGCGCGCAGCGTTTCCACCACCACCTGGCGGATTTGCTCGCCAAACTGCTTAATCACTTCACTGTGGATGACAATCTCCAGCTCGCCGTCGGCGGGGGCGATTTTCACCATCAGGTCGCTGGACTCTTGCGTTCCGGCCAGCGCCTCCCTTACGATTTTCATGATAATATCCTGATTGTTATGCCACTTCCGCGCTGTAATGTGCTTCGAGATGCGCGAAAGTCGATTCCGGGACAATGTCCCGAATACGAGAAAACTGCTGTGTTTTAAGTAAGCGGCGTACTTCCGAGGCCGAAATGGCATTGCCCGCCATCTTGACGCGCGGAATTTCAACCACCTCAACCTGCCCGGCAAGCAACGAATGCAGCGTCTGGTTGTATTGGTGGGTGACGGCGCAAAACGGCTCTGAACCAATAAAACGGTGCGTGACCCCAAGGGCGGGCGCGATGTACTGAGCAAAAATCAGCACGTCGATTTCGCTCCATGCCTGCTGCACTTTGCCGGACTCTTTGAGAAAGTAGGCCGGGAAAGTGGCGCGGGAAATGATGTACTGTGAGCCTTCATGCACGGTGACGTTGCGCAGATGCGCCACGCCCGCACGAACCATTTCGAGGCGCGCGCGAAATGGGAAAAACGATGCGTCTTCGCGCACCACAAACAGGTGCAGCCAGTCGCACTGCTTTGCTGCCTGTTCGACCAGGTGACGATGACCCAGCGTGAACGGATTCGCATTCATCACAATCGCCCCCACCGTCTCCCCCGGCTGACGCTTCTGACTTAACATGCGGCAGTAACGCTCAATGCCTTGCGGCGTGTTCTCCATCAGCACCGCGTTATTGCCGCTTTGCGCAATCGGCCAGAAACCGCTGCGGGCGAAACGCTCCTTGTTACACGGACGCGTGCACAGGAAGAGATGAAAATAGCCCTGCGCCAGCGCGACGTTTTCCACCTCAGCCAGCAGACGCGCGCTGAGATTCGCCCCACGCGCACGCTCATTCACCGCGACACACTTAATGACGTTTGCCGCCAGCCCCGCGCACCCCATCAGCGTCGTGCCAGACCAGGCTTCAACGAACAGCGTAATATCGCTATCCAGCCCGAGGCCGCTGTCGACCAGCAGCGTTCGGATAGGCGTTAAACGATCCGAATTATTCGCCACTTGCGTGACCCGAAAGTCGATAGGGGGTTGCGTATGCATCGTGCCGCCTTACTTAGTGCGCTGCCGTCAGCGTGTTCGCTGGCGCTTCCATGATGATGTTGCTGAGATGGCCGATATGCTCGATTTCCACCTCAATTCGGTCGCCCTCTTGCATAAACAGCGGCGGGTTGCGTTTTTTCCCCACGCCGCCCGGGGAGCCGGTGATGATCACGTCACCCGGACTCAAGCGAGTGAAGGTGCTGATGTATTCAATCAACTCCGCCACTTTGTGAATCATGCTGCTGGTGTTGTCGTCCTGCACCATACGGCCATTGAGCCACGTGCGGATTGCCAGTTGATGTGGGTCGGGGATCTCGTCCGCGGTCGCCATCCACGGGCCAAACGCGCCGGTCTGACGCCAGTTTTTGCCAGCGGTAAACCACGTGTGCTGCCAGTCACGGGCCGAACCGTCCATGTAGCAGCTGTAACCTGCTACGTGGCGCAAGGCATCTTCACGGCTGATGTTCTCGCCGCCTTGACCGATAATCACCGCCAGTTCGCCTTCATAGTCGAATTCGCGGGAGTGGCGCGGTTTCAGTACCGGTGCGTTGTGTGCCGTTTGCGAGTCCGGGAAGCGGACAAACAGCGTCGGTGCCGGGTTATGCTGGTCAAACTCTTTGCGTTTTCCGGCGTAGTTCATCCCAACACAGAGGATTTTCTCCGGGTGTTCAATCACCGGCAGGAAGGTGACCGCATCCATCGGTACATCGGCCGCGTCGTTGATGTAGCGGGTGGCCTCCGCCAACCCGTCTCCCTGCAACAGCGCTTTAAGGTCGCTGTAGCGGTCGCCAAGACGGCGACCTAAATCAATCATCCCTTGCGCATTCACGATGCCGTAGCTGCGAACGCCCTGATAGATAAAGCTTGCGAGTTTCATTATTCAGTCCTGATTAGACGAGGAAGTTGCCCAGTACCAGCAGTGAGATAGCGACGTTAATCGCCCCACCGATACGGGTAGCAATCTGCGCGAACGGCATCAGACTCATGCGGTTACCCGCGGTCAGAATCGCCACGTCGCCGGTACCGCCCTGGCCGCTCTGGCAGCAGGAGACGATGGCGACATCAATCGGGTGCATGCCGATTTTTTTGCCAACGAAGAAGCCGGTTGCAACCAGTGCAGAAACGGTGCTGACGATAACCAGCAGGTTGCTGACGGTGAAGGCGTTAACCAGTTCCTGCCACGGCGTGATAGCCACACCAACGGCGAACAGAATCGGGTAGGTCACAGAGGTCTGGAAGAACTTGTACACCACCTGCGAACCTTCCAGCAGGCGCGGAGAAGCCCCGTTACACAGTTTCACCAGCACGGCCATAAACAGCATGCCAACCGGTGCTGGCAGGCCAATCAGTTTGTGACCCAACATCCCCAGCATGTAGAGCAGTACCGCCAGCAGCGCGCCGGAAGCAATCGTGGTGACGTCGGTTTTGCCAGAGAATGCAGGCTGTGCTGATTGCGTCTCTGCGTTGGCGCGGTTTGGCATTAATTGGCCTTCACCGGTCAGGTGTGGGAAGCGCTTGCCGAGTTGGTTTAAGCAGCCGGAGATAATGATGGCGGTTAAGCCTCCCAGCATCACCATTGGCAGGACGCGACCTAACGCAACGCCCTGATCCATATGCAAGATTGTCGCGTAGCCTATCGACAGTGGGATCGCCCCTTCACCGACGCCGCCCGCCATGATCGGCAGAATGATAAAGAAGAAGATTTGGAACGGTTCAAGACCCAGCGCCATACCGACGCCCATTCCCACGAACATGCCGACAATCTCACCGCACAGCATCGGGAAGAAGATGCGCAGGAAGCCCTGGATCAGCACGGTACGGTTCATGCTCATAATGCTGCCGACGATAATGCAGCAGATGTAGAGATAGAGAATGTTGGTGGATTTGTAGAATTTGGTGGTCGACTCCACGACCACATCCGGCAGCAGGCCGTAGTAGACCATCGCGGAAGGGATAAAGGTGGCGCAAATTGCCGCCGCGCCCAGTTTGCCGACAATCGGCAGACGCTTGCCAAACTCACCGCAGGCAAAGCCAAAAAATGCCAGCGTTGCAACCATCACTACGATATCGCTCGGCAGTTTGCCGCCCAGGCAATCAATAGCGATAAGCACCCCGGCAAGTACAAACAGCGGCAGAGGAATAATGC
Organism: Kluyvera intermedia; assembly: GCF_034424175.1. Classification (NCBI taxonomy): domain Bacteria; kingdom Pseudomonadati; phylum Pseudomonadota; class Gammaproteobacteria; order Enterobacterales; family Enterobacteriaceae; genus Kluyvera; species Kluyvera intermedia. The sequence goes on along the minus strand of NZ_CP139986.1, from coordinate 827,358 downwards.
CGACTTTCCAGGTATCCATAATATGCCACCAGCGCTCTTTAAGTGCCGGGCGTTGAATTTCTATTGGGTCGTGGGTAACAGAGAATGAATCATCAGTCGTGCTCATAATGAAGCCCTTTGGTTATTTTGTACTTTTAGCTTAAGGGCCTAAAGGCTTACTTTATGTGAGTGAAAGCATATTAAAACCGAAGTTTTAATGGCGCCTATGGTTTTAATGGTTTCTTTTATTTAATGTGATTAACTGCTTATTTATAAGCGTGGTTTTTATGGTTTCTTTTCTAAACCGAACAAATAAATAACATTTATTAATTTAACCTTGATTCGGCCTCGTTTTCAGAAAATTCTCTTTTCATACCGTGCTGTGCAAGGGATCACAAGTTTCCGGCAAAGCCGCTAGCCTCACACAAAAAGATGATATATTGGCGGCTTCCGTCGATACCGCGCGTGAGAGTAATGAAAGTATCATTCCAGATAAAACTTTTTATTTCACTGGTTGCCTTTTTCTCAGTGCTGTTTGCACTGCTCGGTAGCTATTATTATATCGACGTCGGTAGACAGCTATATCAAGAGATGAGTGTGCGGGCCAAAATACAGGCGGAAGAAATAGCCATCATTCCCAGCTTACGCAAACAGGTAGCCGATAAAAACATTCCGGCGATCCATGATTTCATGCAGAAATTAGTCGCCCGGAGCGACGCCAGCTTTATCGTTATTGGCGATAATAATGGTCTGCATTTATATCATTCTGTATTTGACGACCGGGTTGGCAAAACGCTGGTTGGCGGCGATAACGCGGAGGTGCTGCAGGGTAAAAGCACCACCACCATCCGCCAGGGCGGACTGGGCATTTCGTTGCGCAGCAAAGCCCCCATCTTTAATGAAAATGGCCAGGTTATCGGCGTTGTGTCGGTGGGGTATCTCACCAGCTACCTCGACAGCATTACCGTCAACAAAGTGGTCAACATTCTGATTGCGGCAGTGCTGTTGCTACTGGCGCTGTTTATCTTCTCCTGGTTTTTCACCCGCAGTATTAAAAAGCAGATTTTCTCGCTCGAACCGCGTGAGATTGGTCTGTTGGTCCGTCAGCAAAAAGCGATGATGGAGTCGATTTACGAAGGGGTGATTGCCATCGATAGCAATCTGCGCATAGAAGTGATTAATCAGGCGGCGAGAAAACTGCTCGGACTGAGCCTGCCCGCGCGTGAACTGCGTGGGCAACTCATTGATGAAGTGATCGCCCCGATGCCCTTTTTCACGCGTGAAACCATGCTCAAACAAGATACGCATGATGAGATCTGTCACTTTAACGATCTTACGGTGATCGCCAGCCGCGTGCGGATCATGCTGGAAGATTCGCTTCAGGGCTGGGTGATCACTTTCCGCGATCGCAATGAAATTGATTCACTCAGCGCCCAGTTAAGCCAGGTTAAGCGCTATGTCGATAACCTGCGCATCATGCGTCATGAACAGTTAAATCGTATGACCACCCTTTCCGGGCTTTTGCATATGGGCCGCTATGACGAAGCCATTCGCTATATTCAGGCTCAGTCCGAACACGCACAGGAACTGCTGGACTTTATCTCTTCACGCTTTAGCTCGCCTACGCTTTGCGGACTGCTGCTGGGTAAAGCCGCCCGCGCCCGGGAAAAAGGCGTGGCGCTGCGTTTTGACCCGGCCTGCCTAATGAGCCAGCCGTTTTTACCGCTGGCGGAATCTGAGGTGATTTCTATTATCGGCAACCTGTTGGATAACGCCATCGAAGCAACCCAACGCGCCCCGCTACCGCACGAACCGGTGGAGGTGCTGATCCTGCTTAACGACAGAGAGTTAATAATCGAAGTGGCCGATCAGGGGATCGGCATTAAACCGGAGATCCGCGAACGGATTTTTGAGCGAGGGATCACCACCAAAACGCGCGGCGATCATGGTATCGGGCTTTATCTTATCGAAAGCTACGTCACACAGGCTGGCGGCCTGATAGAAATTGCCGATAACACCCCGCGTGGCACTATTTTTTCGCTGTTCATTCCCGCCACGGGAGACGCCCGGTGTACCTCACAGGAACTGGAAGATACCGACTATGCAACATGAACTTATCGATGTACTGATTGTAGAAGACGAGAACGAACTGGCTGAGTTACATGCGGAACTTATCAGTAAACATCCGCGTCTGCGGCTCGTGGGTATTGCCTCTTCATTGGCCGATGCGCAGCTACAGCTGGAGAGTAAACGACCGCAGTTGATGCTGCTGGATAACTATCTGCCGGACGGCAAAGGCATTACGCTGATTAACGATCCAATGCTCATGCGTGCCAACTGCTCGGCTATTTTTATCACCGCCGCCAGCGACATGGACACCTGTAGCCAGGCGATTCGTAACGGTGCATTTGATTACATCCTCAAACCGGTTTCATGGAAGCGGCTGAGTCAGTCGCTGGAGCGCTTCGTGCAGTTCGCCGAACAGCAACGAGTGTGGAAAATCGTCGACCAGCAGAACGTCGATTCGCTCTATCAGCTACAGGCGAAGAATTATCGTCAGGACAACGGTAGCAAAGGGATTGAAGAGAATACGCTGGCACGGGTGCAGAAACTGTTTAACGACAAGGTCGCACACTGTTTTTCGGTCGATGAAGTGGTGAGTGAAACGGGCCTGAGTAAAACGACCACTCGGCGCTATCTGGAGCACTGCGTGGAGGCCGGTTTTTTAAGCGTGGAGATGCTGTACGGCAAGATTGGTCATCCGCGACGCATGTATCGCCGCAGTGCCGCGTAATCCCCCCATCCTCGCGGATGAGGGGAAAGCGCAAACTATTTCAGCACGTAGCCATACAGCCGCATAATGCCGTCGGCATCCTTCTCGCTGTACACCCCCTGAAGCTCCGGTGAAAAACCGGGCAGCAGGTTGACGCACTCTTCCAACGCCAGGAAGTAGCGCTGCACCGCACCGCCCCACACTTCGCCTGGCACCACGCACAGCACGCCCGGCGGGTACGGCAGCGCCCCTTCGGCGGCAATACGTCCTTGTGCTTCGCTGATACGCACCAGTTCGACATTGCCACGAATAAATTCGCTATTGGCATCCTGTGGGTTCATCAATACTGCGGGCAGGCTTTCTTTACGGAACATTGCCTTTTGCAGATCCTTCACATCAAAACTGACGTACAGGTCGTGCATCTCCTGACACAGTTCGCGCAGGGTGTAATCGCGATAACGCACCGGGTATTTGTTGTAGATAGTCGGCAGTACGTCGGCCAGCGGCGTATCGTCTTCAATATGCTGCTCAAACTGCCCGAGCATCGCCACCAGCTGCGCCAGCTTCTCCGACGTTTCCGCCGGGGTTAACAGGAACAGGATCGAGTTCAGATCGCACTTCTCCGGCACAATGCCGTTCTCACGGAGGTAATGAGCCAGAATGGTCGCCGGGATCCCAAACTCGGTATAGCGCCCGGTTTCAGCGTTGATCCCCGGCGTAGTCAGCAACAGTTTGCACGGATCGACAAAGTATTGATCCTGCGCGTAGCCATCAAAGCCGTGCCAGTGCGCACCCGGCGCAAAACTGAAGAAGCGGCGTTCGCTGGCGATAGTATGGGTCGGATGATCCTGCCACGGACGCCCATCAACGATCGGCGGGATAAACGGCTGGATCATTTTGCAGTTCGCCACAATGGCTTTACGCGCTTCAATGCCTAACGTCACGCATTCCGCCCACAGGCGGCGTCCGCTCTCCCCTTCGTGGATTTTGGCGTTGATATCCAGCGCCGCGAACAGCGGGTAGAACGGGCTGGTTGAAGCATGCAGCATGAAGGCATTGTTCAGCCGCTTGTGCGGGCAAAAGCGCGCCTGGCCGCGAATGTGGTTGTCTTTTTTGTGGATCTGCGAGGTTTGCGAGAACCCGGCCTGCTGTTTATGCACCGACTGGGTAACAAAAATGCCCGGATCGTTTTCGTTAAGATCCAGCAGCAACGGCGAGGTGTCAGCCATCATATCGATAAACTGTTCGTAGCCGACCCATGCGGAGTCAAACAGGATGTAGTCGCACAGATGGCCGATTTTATCTACCACCTGGCGGGCATTGTAGATAGTGCCGTCGTAGGTGCCCAACTGGATAATCGCCAGACGGAACGGACGCGCGGCATCGGCCTTCTGCGGAGCCACTTCGCGGATAAGCTCGCGCAGGTAACCGTCATCAAAGCAGTGTTCATCAATCCCGCCGATAAATCCGAACGGGTTACGCGCCGCTTCCAGATAGACCGGCGTGGCGCCCGCCTGAATCAGCGCACCGTGGTGGTTGGATTTGTGATTATTCCGGTCGAACAGCACCAGATCGCCACGGGTCAGCAGCGCGTTGGTCACCACCTTGTTGGCCGCCGACGTACCGTTTAGCACAAAGTAAGTTTTGTCGGCGTTGAACACCTTCGCCGCGAACTTCTGTGCGTGCTTAGCCGATCCTTCGTGGATCAGTAAATCGCCCAGCTTAACGTCGGCGTTGCACATATCGGCGCGAAAGACGTTCTCACCAAAAAACTCATAGAACTGGCGACCTGCCGGGTGCTTTTTGAAGAACGCGCCGTGCTGATGCCCTGGGCAGGCAAAGGTGCTATTGCCCATCTCGACGTACTGCGTCAGGGTATCAAAGAACGGCGGCAGAAGATTGTCTTCATAGCGACAGGCCGCAGCTTCCAGCTCCAGCCACTCCTGTTCTTTGCCCGTAATAACCGCGTTAACGCCTTCAGGTGCAGCCATGCTGTCCACCGTCAGCACGAACACCGGCAGGTTAAAACCGGTGCGTTTGAGTAAGGCCAGAATGCCACTGTGGCTGTCCGCCACCGTCATGACGACTGCTGCAACATCGGTAAAGTCGGTACTGTCCAGCGCGACCACGCCGCGATGGGTGGACAGACGAGAGACCAGTTCGCGACTGGCAGCAATATTCATTGATTTCATAAGCGTAACAACCCGGCAGGGAAAGTAATAAGCCCTGGGCAAAGCCTTTGGCTTTGCCCCACGAAGCGTCTGGGTGCAGCTGGATTACAGCTCCGAGTGCCAGACATCAGTAAAAGCAGACATTGTCTAATCTTACTGTTGTCCTGCAGTGAGCGTGCGTTGTCTTCACCGCATGGTGAATGGTGAACGGGCAGGCCTTCGCCAGCAGGCGAAGTGGCGTTGTAATGGCAAGAATGTCATTGCAGGCTGCCCCATCAGGAAAGGAGAAATTTCGCGCAATCATTGCACCTTTATTCTGAGGGTGCAAGACGAAATATTTATGCACTCACACCACGGAAACACAAGCACTGAACCGATTAAACGATCCATAATAATGCAGGATCCAGAGATAATTAACAGGAGTGAATATGGTCATCGGGCCTTTTATTAATGCCGGTGCCGTGCTAGTTGGCGGTTTGATTGGTGCGCTGCTAAGCCAGCGTTTGCCGGAACGTCTTCGCGTGTCGATGACCTCTATTTTTGGTCTCGCATCGCTGGGCATTGGCCTGCTGCTGGTGATCAAATGCGCCAACATGCCGGTGATGGTGTTAGCAACGCTTATCGGCGCGCTGATTGGTGAGATTTGCTTCCTGGAAAAAGGCATCAACAGTGCAGTTGCCCGCATGCAAAAACGCATGCTCAAGCCCGGTAAAAATAACTCGCATGCGAACTTTATTCAGAGTTTTGTCGCCATCATCGTTCTGTTCTGCGCCAGCGGCACAGGGATTTTTGGTTCAATGCATGAAGGGATGACCGGTGACCCGACCATTCTTATTGCCAAGTCATTTCTCGATTTCTTTACCGCCATGATTTTTGCCTGCTCGCTGGGTTTTGCGGTCTGCGCCATCAGCATACCGATGTTGGTTATCCAACTGTCGCTGGCATTCTGCGCGTTTTTGATTCTCCCGTTCACCACGTCCGCCATGATGGCTGACTTTACCGCCGTGGGCGGTCTGCTGCTGCTGGCAACCGGTCTGCGTATCTGCGGAATCAAGATGTTTGCAGTGGTCAATATGCTACCCGCGTTGCTGCTGGCGATGCCGATTTCCGCGGCCTGGACGGCATTTTTTGCCTGAAGCTATATGCATAAAGTGGGAAGTGGTGATAGATTGTGCAACTCGCCGCAAATTTCATAAATTTCATTGACGAGGCGCGGCGATTACGGTTTAATGCGCCCCGTTGCCCGGATAGCTCAGTCGGTAGAGCAGGGGATTGAAAATCCCCGTGTCCTTGGTTCGATTCCGAGTCCGGGCACCACTTATTTAAACAAACCAGCCTACGGGCTGGTTTTTTGCTTTTCAGAATTACTGTAGATTTCTGGTCGCTTTAGCTTCTTGTCACAGCCCGGCTTCTGCCATCCAGTCTGAGCATTTCCCTCTAGCAACTCCCTCCCCTTCCGATCACAGAGCAAAGGTCTGCTGGTCTTCAAATTGCTAATAAACACTATGTCCAACCTGTATGCCTGCCTGGTAGATTCATCACAGCAAGGCAACATCCGGGCTTTGTCCGGTCAGGAGAAGGCAAGCAGCATCGCTTATGATGTTTGCAAAGCACTACCGCGCCGGTAATCCCGGAAAGGATTACCGGAGGTCATTACGGTTCTCACTTCCTTAAGTACCATAATTCAATTTGAGGCGGCTCTTCTCATAATCGTAGCGGTAGATTATGTCATCGGATTTAACTGCTCCGTGACACGCCCCATCTCATCATAGCGGCAGCGCGTCTGCGGCCTACCTGCATACCGATGGCCCATCTGCCGTCCCGAATGGTTCGGATCAGACAGGAAGCCGCGTACCTGAATACCACCACAGTAGTTTACCGCCAGCAGTTCCCCGGCTCCGTGTATTCGTACCGCGACAGCATCACCGACACCCATTCTCTCTCCGCGCCCACCGTTGCTGGCTCATACATCAACTACGCTGCCGCAGAAGTTCCCGGAATCATTAGAGTAAAATGACGAAAAATAGAATTATAAAAAAATATAATTATCAGAAATTACATACAAATTTCTATCCAATATTTACCGTTCCGCTACCAATGAGCACACCACCACAATCTACAGCATCGCCTGTTCTGGCTGCGGGTAACCCATCGATGAATACCGTTGGAGAACCACTGGCAATTTTTCGAGAATGTACCGGATGATCGGGCTTATCATGGGGCGTGAGGGGATCACCCAAACGGGCAGCGGGCATACCATCAATAAAGACTGTTGAAGAGCCTACCGTGATTACTGTTTCATGGTACCCATCATGCTGGGTACCTTTATCGTTGAGTTTTGCGGCTGAGGGCATATTTCCTCCTGGGGCAATGTACCTATTAATTTTCTATTTATCAGGGATAATCTATAGAAATTATTACCCCTGCTTCTTACATATCAGAACAAGAAATAAAAAGCTATTGCCGGTTTGATACTCAACGAACCAGCACTACCTTGTTATCGATAACAGCAAAGAATGGGTTCCACGAAAATATACGTTTCCCATCTGTATTAAAAAATTCTAGTGGAGAATTCCTATTGACACTATTAACACCAAGACAAAAAACCCTGCTATTCTGATATGTCAATAAGGTATATTCATCCCAGATTGGATTTGGATTTATCTTTCCTTTCTTAACAGCATTAACTATTCCTATAGAGTTAAAGAAAAAATCAGTGTCATCAGTTAGAATAGCTAGCGCATATTCACCCAGAGCTATTGCATACTTTTCCTTTATTGTAGTAAGATCACCGACTCTAAGATCATTTATTAAGTCTTTATAAGCATCGATTAGCCTGCTCCTTAACGTCAAATCATTAATCTGAGGTGATGCTTTAGTCCATTGCCAAATAGGAATACCTGAAATCGTTATGTTTCTTGTAGCAGTTAACCAGTCTTCAGGCTTAGTGTCACCAGCAAATATTACCCTGTTAGATATTCCTTTGATAATAGGGTTATGTGTAGTATCGCTGAGATCATTAATTTTGTAGCCTTCAGGATCATTAAATGGCCGACCATTTTCACCATTAAACGTGACTTTAAAATTTGTTATTACTGCATCAGGCTTTGATGGTTCCGATCTTACGATCTTAACTTCGCATGTATAAATATCAGTTTTTATTTTTGATTCAGAGGGAAAAAAAATCAAACTCATGGTGTTATTAGAGCCATTCTCCAGAGAATCTGTTATATCCATCCCTGTGCTAATGGTTCTTGAGCCACGTAAAGTGCTAAGATAATCCAACCCATTGACTGATAAAATGCAACTACTGCTTAATGTTTTAAAATAAGCGGAATACCTTACACTGTTCATATCATCCCTACCGTAAGAGTTTAGTGAAATAAATAAAGCACTAGCTATCAATAAATTTTTCATGAAAGACCTCAAAAAATAATTTTATAGGATGAAACATCCTTATTTAATGGCTTACATAAAGTCCATTCACCTTCACCTTCGTCCCAACTATCATCAGATGATTCACTTTTACTCGGCAGGCAGTTTTTATCCTGATCATTATTACCAATATCTACTTTAATTTTATATTTCGCATACATTACAACCCCATTATGGTAAAAGGTAAGCTCTAAGTCTTTCTTTTGTTTTTCATCTAATACAAAGCAACATTCAGCTGATATTTTCGCTTCAGCACTAAAAAATGCTTCGACTACCACAACCTTAAGTCCCGCTTCAACTTTCGATTCTAAAGACAAACCGAGCATGCCTTCATTTTTGTCACCCAGTTCAGAGTGAAATTCGTTATCTTCATCAGAGGCATAGCGATAGGATAGATTAACTTCCCCGGTGACGATAATATTCAAAACAGCTTTGGCATAAACACCATTTTCTCCACTTTTAACATTATCTTCCTGTGACTGTGCTTTTTCTCTGATTCTGGCAATATTTTTCTCCTGATGAAAATACGCAGCAAATGCCTGAATCAAGTCAAGAGTGATAGTAAACTGAATCAATGGAGCCAGATTAACATCCACACCGCATTTAACATATGGTTTATTATCTTTCCTGAGCAATAGTTCACCACTGCCCTTAATATCAAGAGATGGATATTTTATATCAACAGTAAGCAATTGTATTTTCTTGTCATCCGCTCTAAAAAGATTAGTGACTGTATCAATTGTCTTTTCTGCATTTCTCAATAATGATAATTTATTCTTATAACGCGTAAACTCTTTCTCTATTGTCTTTTTATAATCTTTGCTAGCACTACCTACCGCAATTGAAGCGCTTCCGTCAATGGTAACACCCCGTGTGATGGCATATTTCCCGACACTCATCTGGTCATTTTGAGCTCTCCCCTGAACAATATCGTATCGTTCATCGTCAGTCAGTTCTTTAGTGCCATCATTTTCAGAAGCAGCAATGTTAACATCGACCTCCCAAACGAACTTTGGATAAACAACTATATGAGTATCTACAGTGGTAAATATAGGATATTTAGCTCTATCGTTCGCCGTCGTTTTAAGAGGAAAAATCATTTCCTGGATAGGTTGCCCAAGGCATTCCCCAACTTGCAAGACATATTCAGTTTTATCTATTTTTTCGATACCTTCAAATACGACATCAGTCAGAAACGTGACTATATCAAGATATTCTAACGTTTCATAAATATAACCAGAACCAGGAGTTTTTATGTTAACGTCACTGCCGCCTTCCATTGTTAGCTTGAGTTTTTCTTCATAACTCAAATATTTCAATTTATTATTATTCTGTCCTTTATTAAGCTGACTCAGGTAGTATTCGTTATATATTACGCCTGATGGGCAATCAGGACTGCTACTGACACACGTTTTTCCTGTAAGTGTTGTTGTGACATCAACACCTTCTGCATCTTTATCGTGGAGATAGATAACAGGTAAAGATTCACCTTGTTTATATTCATACGTTTCTTCCGGGACTTTCGTTATAATTTTCAGGGCATGCGTGCAAGTATCAGGATTATTGCAGTTACATTTTGGCGAACCCGCTGTAAGGCTTATTGGCATTATAGAACACTCCTTTCCCATGCCGGTATTACACCGTTAACATTTAATAGCAACTGTTCTGCACGGTAATGCCCCGGGTGCGTCATCCCCTCCAAAATAATTGCATACTCATGAGGGATATCATCCAAGTTAAAAATATTATTTATGGTAAATAATTTTGCTAACTCATCTATACTTCTTCGGTCTATGATTCCTAAATTACGAAGGTAATTAAACAGCTCACCTGACCAAGTAATAGAAATATTATTAATAGATGTGGATACCGCTCTCATTGTTTCAGTCAACTCTCTAACATATCTGCGTTCAAAGATAATTTCTAATAACGAATATTGTTCTTTACTAATAGACATTAGCTTAGATTTTATGGTTTGTGTTGCAGGATACTGTTCATGAAGTCTTGTAAAAGACATATCTTGTTGTAGTCGATAATTTGTTTCTATTCGACTGATATCGCCGAGGAAAAGATGTTTTTCCCAATCAGACAATACACTCAGGAAATCCCAAATATTGCGAGGATCATAAAAACGAAATATCACTGGCTTGGTTTCATTCGGAAGAAGAACTTGCAAATACTTTCTAAGATGTTGTCGCAATACACGCATCGTCGCTTTCGACGTCAGATATATACCCCATGGGTAAGTATTCCATTGTAGCCACTTCTCGACTTCTGGTGTTACTTCGAGCAAATAAGGTGCAAGTCCGACTAATTCAGGCTGAAGGGGTTCTGAATACAGACAGGCATGTGGCGGGTTGTGTTCGGAAAGAAAATCCATAAGATCTTTCATGACCGCGCCATCAATAATAGCGTAACGAACGGGAAGCATTGTTATTCCTTATCCATCGGACAATGAGCCACAAACATTGTCCCTTCTCCTGCTGCTGCCTTCAAAATGGCCGGACGCATAGGCAGAATGACTTCTCCCGGGCTGCCACCTCCATTGAGGTTTATCTTCGGCCCCCTGACATCGATGCCGCCTGCATGCACCACAATAAAAGAACCGCCTACGCGCAGGCTGATTTTGCTGTCACTCTGGAGAACAATATCTCCCTGAACACTGATACCCAGCGTACCTGCCACTTTTTGGGCCAAATCGCCTTTCACTTCTAAACCATAATTACCTTCCACCAGACTCACATGATCTTTAGTTGTTTTGTGATCCTGTTTTCCCTCCACCGTCACTTTTCGATCATTGGCCACAGCGAGGGATTCATCATGACCAATGCTCACCGTGCGATCATAATTTACCCGCACGTCCTTACTGTTGAGTATTTTCATCTGCATATTTTTCTGAGCATGCAGATAAATCTCTTCATTATTGGTTGCATCCTCAAAACGCAATTCGTTATAGCCGCTGCCCTTGTACGTCTTCGACCGTATCGTCATCTGCGTCTTCGTCCCCGGCAGCCCGCCCGGTGGGGTATTTTCGGCATGATACGTCCGCCCCATGATGATCGGCTGGTCCGGGTCACCGTTCAGGAAGTCCACTATCACCTCCTGCCCCACTCGCGGTATTGCCAGATTGCCGAACCCCGGCCCCGCCCACGCCTGCGCCACACGGATCCAGCACGAGCTGTCCTGGTCTGGTGGGTTATAGCGGTCCCAGTTGAATTTCACCCGCACGCGCCCGTGCTCGTCGCAGAAGATCTCTTCGCCTTCCGGGCCGGTGACCACCGCCGACTGCGGGCCGTCCACCGATGGTTTCTGCTGTGGCACCGGCCGCCACGTTCTGTCTGCCGGGATCACCGTAAAATCATTCTCAAGGGTGGTTCCTGCGCCGGAACGCCCTGCCACCGCCTGCGGCTGGCTACCCTGCAAAGCGCTGCTCACCACCTGCCATTCCCGGTTCAGGCTCGCCTGCGGGTGTTCCGTCAGCGCGATACGCCGTCCCGGCCATATTTCAGGGGAACGGCTTTTCCCCTGGGCCTCCTCGGCATTATTGCGCCATCCCTCCATCTGCCAGCGGGTGAAGTTCTGCCCGTGTGCATCCTTGAAACGACCAGGATAGTCGAACACTTCATACTGCGTGCGCTGGTAATCCTGATGTTCGCCCTCGTGCTTAAAGCGGCCTGCCCAGCCCGGGCGTTTAAAGGTGTAGTCCTTGCCGATGACGGAAGAGGGCCGTATCTGCGCGCTATGACGGAACTGGCTGATGCACGGCGTGCTCACCTCTGTGCGGGTATTCGGGTTCCACGGAATTTCAAACGCCTTCGGCAGAAAGCGCACCGTGTCGCACAGCACCAGGCTCTGGTCATCGCTGTCAGATGAGTGCTCTTCGTAGAAGAACAGCCCTTCCTCCGCGGCCATCCGCGCCAGAAAGTCATAATCCGTTTCCCCGTACTGCACGCAGAATTCCCGCGCCGGATGCGCCTCGCTGAACAGCGGACTCCAGTCCGTGACCCCGTTTTCCTGCAATATCGTCCCGAGGATGCTTTTAATATCCTCATTCTGGAAAATACGGGAGTTCTGGCGCAGTGCGGCGCGCCACAGCGGCGGGCGAACTCGCATGCTGTACAGCATCTGGTGCCCGTCGTTTTCCCCCTGTTCAAACCAGGTCACAATGCCGTTTATCCGACGCTGTATCTCCGTGCCCTGCCAGATTTTGAGGTGCGCGGTTTTCTCCAGTACCTGAGGGAAATCAAGCGCAGGAAACTGCTGGCTGACCAGCGAGATATCAAGAACGAACAGTGAGGAAAAGGACTGACTCAGATGAAAGGAGATAACGACCAGCGCGTCCGACGGCAAGCCGTCCACCTCCAGTGTGAAACGTAATCCTGTAGACATTAATAACCTCCTGAATTAACAGGGAAATGAAATCGCCTTTGTCTAACAGCGGCGAATGACAGTACGGTGTTACACTTGCTTTCAGGCTCGGTACTACCGCAGTTTCCGGCATCCACCATCTCCCGTGAAAACGTAACCCCTTACTGACACTGTTTTTGTTGCCCACTCCCAAGAAAAACAGCATCCCGCAAAAGCAGGATGCTGATGATACTTACCCTTCCAGCGGCGCACGCCAGTCGTCAGCACCAGAAGTACCTGACTTGACGTGCTCCCACTCAACTTTGCGGTAAGCCAGTGAAACTTCGAGCAACTGCGTGAACTCGCGCTTTTCAGGATCCTGGCAGTGCGGCATATGAAGCTTCATATCCACAATTGTCGAATCCGTCAGGCGGGTGGTGAAATAATGCTCCTGTTTGCCTTCAACAGAGGTACGCCACCAGTGCAGCTCGGTTTTTGGCAGCATTTCACCGGAAGCCAGTGCGTTGTACAGTAGCGGCACGGCTTTGTTCAACGCCACGGTAAAAATGAACGGCTTGTGCGAACGCTGGCCACTGGGTTGCCCGGATTGCGGATCGGTTGGTACAGTCACGTTGTGCTGGAATTCTTGTACCAGCATTTCATCCTCGTGGCCCTGCACATAGATATTGCCGACTGAATCTGCGGTGAATGCACCAGCGGTAATATTTCCCTGGGTTTGCCCCGTAATTGAGATGTAACACGGTGTAGGCATTTATAAACTCCTTGTTAGTGATTAACGACTTCTTACATACCTCTGCCGAAATATTTCCGACAGATAAAACATGCGGACTACATGATAAATCCTATAGTTTAAGCTCCCTTAACATGGCAATAAAACTGTACAACGAGTAGATACAACAATATTCACGCAATAACTGAATAACGCACCAATATATTTACAACACATATCAGAATTCATTTATATAAAACCACGACAATATTCACCCATGAGTATATATAATATCAATTCATCTTCTTAATTTTACCGAAGGATATCATTCATCAAGCCAATCACCACAAAGCAATAACTTCATCGCTTAAATAAAAACAAAATCAGATCTTGGGCGGCCAACAAAAAAATACACATTAATCAATGAATTACACAACTAGACCACTCAACAAAATCTCCGTTAAGTTATTCCTTACTGTATTGAGTAATTTCTTTAAAAATAACACGAAAGAAGAATACTCCTGTATTTAATTTGAAAAAAGAGCTTCTCAAAAAAAAATCTACGCGTAAAATGATTACCAGATTTTTTAATCGCACGGCATTCCATTGTTCCATGGCCTGTACGGAGATGCAGAACACACAACGTAATCTGATGGATGATTTCTATGAGCAAAAATTACAACGGTAGCGTAGCACCTAAAGAACGCATTAATATTTCTTACGTTCCTAAAACTGACGGTGAGCCCTCTGAGGTGGAATTACCCCTCAATATGCTAATAGTGGGTGATACCGGTAATTCACAGGAAACAGCACCACTTGATGAACGCCAGATGGTTTCAATCGACAAGCACTCATTCAATTCAGTAATGGCAGAAGCGGCTATTAGTCTGAATTTTGCAGTTCCGGCTGCTTTGAAGGACGACGCAAAAGATGACGATGAGATGAACGTCTCGCTGGAAATCAAATCTCTCAACGATTTTTCACCGGACAGTGTGGCAAAACAGGTGCCGGAGATGAACAAATTGCTGGAGCTACGTGAAGCGCTGACAGCATTAAAAGGCCCGCTGGGTAATTTGCCTGCATTTCGTGCCCAGCTTCAGGCATTGCTGGAAAATGAAGAGTCCCGCGAACAGTTACTGCGAGAAATCAGCCAGGCAGAAAACCAGTAACCACTGTTTTTCAGGAATCTAGGTATGAGCTTGCGGGAAGACACCAGCAGAACCGATGACGCAATCACGCTGGCTGTGATTCCGGTTATGTATCAGCAAGATCGGCGACAACAACACGAGTTGTATTGATCGCGGCTCTTTACCAGAAGATCGGATGTCTGATGGATGAAATCATCCATACCAACAGGTACCAGCAGATGAAGCCACACTGGCGGAAGATGTTCTACTGACAGTGAAACCTGGCACCAGAAATACAGATCAACACAAGGATTTTCAGTATGTCTTTACAGGAAGAAGAACTTGTTTCCGCCCGCACTGAACAGGGAAGCCATGCTCCGTCGCTGCTTGATGAAATCATGGCGCAAACCCGTATCCAGCCCGGCGCTGACGGTTATGATATTGCTCGCCAGGGCGTAACGGCTTTTGTTGCGAGCCTCCTGCAATCCAGCTCGCCAGCAGAACCCGTAAACAAACTGGCCGTGGATAGCATGATTGCGGACATTGATGCCCGTATCAGCCGTCAGATGGATGCAATTATTCACGCCCCTCAGTTTCAGCAATTAGAATCATTCTGGCGTTCAATGAAAGCCTTGGTGGATCGCGTTGATTTTCGTGAAAACATTAAGGTTAATATCCTGCATGTCACCAAGGAAGAGCTGCTGGACGATTTCGAATTCGCACCAGAAATCACTCAGTCTGGCTTCTATAAGCATGTTTATTCCAGCGGATTTGGCCAATTCGGCGGCGAACCTATTGCAGCAGTACTAGGTGCATATGAGTTCAAAAATACCACGCCGGACATGAAGCTGCTGAACTATGTCAGTGCCGTCGGCGCTATGGCTCATGCGCCATTCCTGTCTTCCGTATCGCCGGAATTTATGGGACTAAACTCCTGGACTGAATTGCCAAATATCAAAGATCTTTATGCCATCTTTGAAAGCCCGGCCTACACAAAATGGCGCGCCCTGCGCGATTCTGAAGACTCTCGCTACCTGGGGCTGACCGCACCGCGTTTTCTGCTCCGCCAACCGTATTCCGCCACCGAAAACCCCATCAGGAGTTTCAACTACGCTGAAGATGTCAGCCACAGCCACGAACATTATCTGTGGGGCAACACCGCATGGATGCTGGCCAGTAATGTAGCTGACTCGTTCGCGAAGTACAGATGGGCGCCTAATATTATTGGGCCACAGAGTGGCGGCGCGGTAAAAGATCTACCGGTACATCTGTATGAATCAATGGGCAGATTCAGGCCAAGATCCCAACAGAGGTGCTGATCACCGACCGCCGTGAATTTGAACTGGCCGAAGAGGGGTTCATCACCCTGACCATGCGCAAGGGAAGCGATAACGCCGCCTTTTTCTCCGCGAATTCGGTTCAGAAACCCAAGCATTTTCCGGGCAAAGATGCCGAAACAAACTACAAACTGGGTACACAACTACCTTACCTGTTCATTATCAACCGCCTCGCACACTACATTAAAGTTTTGCAACGCGAGCAGCTTGGATCGTGGAAAGAGAGAAGTGACCTTGAGCGGGAACTTAATATTTGGGTCCGCCAGTATGTCGCTGACCAAGAGAATCCGCCTGCTGACGTCCGCAGCCGTAAGCCCCTGCGTGGTGCTAAAGTTGAGGTTCTGGACGTGGACGGCGAACCTGGCTGGTATCAGGTGGCGATTTCCGCAAGACCCCACTTTAAATATATGGGTGCGTCATTTGAGCTGTCCTTAGTCGGGCGATTAGACAAGTGATACCTGAGCGCGAAAGGCCTGCCGGATCGCTGTTTGAGCGTCTGGAAAAACCTCCTGCCAGAAACTGGCGGGGGGTCAGTAATATAGAGGCATTCAGGCAGTCCATTCGCCACAGCCTGCGAAATATCCTGAACACCCGCTCCGGCAGTTGTCGGGGCACCCCGGAACTGGGCATCGAAGAGCCTGAAGGGTCTGATAATTATCGCATCGCCATGAGCCGGGCCATCGTACAGTGCATTGAGTGTTATGAACCCAGAATCTCACACGCTGAAGTTCGGGCGGAACTTCCTCTGGCGGCAAGCCCTCATGAAATCACGTTCCATATCACAGCTTGGGTGACATTTAACGGCATTGACGATGTGCTTGAGTTTGATATGGCGCCGGACGGCAGTCAGCATTATCGGGTGGAGTAGCAAAATGGAATTTGAAGAGCGCTATTACAGGCAGGAACTGAATTACCTTCGGCAGTTAAGCAAACAATTGGCGACCGAAAAACCGCATCTGGCCCGGTTTCTGGCTGAAAAAGGGGCCGACCCGGACATCGAGCGTCTGCTAGAAGGCGTGGCATTTCTGACCGGCAATCTGCGCCAGAAAATTGAGGATGAGTTTCCTGAGCTGACACACGGCCTGATCAAAATGCTGTGGCCCAATTATTTACGCCCGGTTCCATCGATGACGCTGATTGAATACAGTCCGGATATGGACAAAACATCTGTGCCAGTATGCATCCCTCGTAACGAACAATTCACAATCAGTGCAAAGGGGAGTCAGGGAAACCAGGTCTTGTCTACTTATTCCGGCAACGAGCACGATGTAGCCCCGCCCTGTACTTTCACTCTCTGCCGGGATATCTGGCTGCTGCCCGTTCAACTGGATCAGGTTGAGGATCGCAGTACGCCCCGCCATGGCATCATTGATATTACATTTGCCGTCGCACCGGGTACAGATTTCACCACCCTGGATCTGAACAAGCTGCGTTTCTGGCTGGGCAACGACGATAACTATACCCGCTATCAGCTTTATCTGTGGTTTTGCGAATATTTACAAGGCGCAGAGTTGATTACGGGCGAACAGTCGATCCCCATGCCTGACTTTATGCTGAAAGCTGTGGGATTTGAGTCAGAGGATGCCATGCTCCCCTGGCCCGGTAATGTCCACAGCGGCTACCGCATTCTCCAGGAGTTTTTCTGCTACGCCGACAGTTTTCTCTTTTTCGATGTCTGTGGCATTCCAGCACTACCAGCCGGGTTGAAGGAGAACCGTTTCACTCTACGGCTGCGTTTTTCGCGTCCCTTACCAGTGGATCTCCAGCTACACCGCGGCTCCCTGCGCTTATACTGTGCGCCCGCCATTAATCTTTTTTTCCATCATGCCGAAGCGATTACACTGGATCACCAGCGGGCAGATTATCCCCTGATACCCAGCCGCCACTATCCAGATCATTACGACATTTTTTCGGTTAACAGTGTGGTGAGCCAGACGCAGGATATATTCAGAAAAAAAGAGTTTGGACAACACGTTACCACACCTTCTGTACGTCAGTGGCCTGCCTTTGAAAGCTTTAGCCACCAGATGGAATACAGCCGTAAACGAGAAGTAGTTTACTGGCAGCACCGGACAAAGACCTCGCTGTTTTACCGGGGCTTTGATCATACCCTGGCTTTTATCCATGCCGATGGCAGCCACCCGGATTCTTCACTGCTTAATAATGAAGTGGTCTCAGTATCGCTGACCTGTACCAACCGTGAATTGCCGGTACAGCTCCTGCCTGGTGACATCACAGGTACAACTGGTAAAAACGCAGCAGTGGCATCATTTCGCAATATCACGCGCCCCACGCCGCCACTCTGGCCAGTTATAGACGGCAGCCTGCACTGGTCCCTGCTGTCCGCCATGAACCTAAATTATCTGTCACTGCTGGATGCTGATGCGCTCAAACAGGTCATCGCCAATTTTGATCGCCACGCCATTCATCATCCGCAGATGGCTCGCCTGTCACAGCAGAAACTGGACGCCATTGAACAGCTGGAAACCAAACCTGTTGATCGCCTATTTACCGGGATACCGGTACGCGGTCTGGCGTCCACCCTGTATATCCATCCGGGGCCGTTTGTTTGTGAAGGAGAGATGTACCTGCTAGGCGCAGTTTTGTCGCACTTCCTGTCGCTATATGCCAGCGTCAATTCATTCCACATGCTCACCGTTGTTAACACGGAAAGCCAGGAGTCATGGAAATGGGCGGAAAGAACCGGGCAACACCCCCTCATCTGAGTCCGGACGATGCTCCGGTACAGGATGAACAAAACACGTTACGGGAGAGTTTTCTTCAGAACGCCCGTGCCTGTAATTTTTTCGCTCTCTCCGAACTACTGCACCAGTTGGCATCAGAGGGCGGCGAAACACCGGAGTTATCGCTGGATACCCCTCCGGCGCAAGAGACCATTCGTTTCCAGGCTGATGCCAGCCTGGGGTTTCCGGTAAGTGATATCAGCGCGCTGGAGCAGGATACCTCCGGGCAATTCCGGGTGACCACCACCTTTATGGGGCTACAGGGTAGCCAGTCTCCCCTGCCAGGTTATTACCTTGATCATCTGGCCTGGAAATCCGTGCACGAGCAAAGTCCGGTTAGCGATTTTCTGGATATGTTCAGCCATCGCCTGACACAGTTTGTCTGGCATATCTGGCGTAAGTACCGCTACCACGTCAGTTTCCGTAACGGCGGCGTGGATTCGTTCTCACAGCGGATGTATTCCCTGGTTGGGCTGGGCCACCGCCAGCTTCGCGACCGCCTGGCAATTAATCACAGCAAAATGCTGGCCTACGCCGGAATACTGGCGAATCCGGGGCGCTCACCGGAGATCGTCTGCTCGCTGGTCGCTCACTGTTTCGATTTAAATTTATCTGATGTGACGCTGCAAAACTGGCAGCGGCGGATGGTGGAAATTGAGCCAGATCAGCAGAACAGTCTCGGATGTTACACGATTAAAAATGGCGAAAAACTGGCCTGTCGATCGGTGCTAGGCAATTTTGTCCTCGGGACGAGTGTTCCCGATCTCAGCGGTAAATTTCAGTTAAGCATTAACAACCTGAGTCGTAAACAATTTCTCTCGTTCCTGCCGTCAGGAGAAAACTTTCTGTCGTTGGCGATGTTTGTCTCCTTCGTCCTGCGCGATCAGCTTGCCTGGGATTTGTACCTGGGGCTGGCGCCGGAACAGGTGAGCACCATGCGGCTGGGTGATAACAAGAGCGCACTGCTAGGCTGGACGTCATTTCTCGGCGATCCGGGAGAACATCCCTCAGTCACCATCCGAGTCAGGGAGTAAAATATAACTATTATGGAGCATGATATGGCGGAAGGAAAAGCGCGGCAACAGACGCTTTCACTGCATGTCGTTAACGGCAGTGAACTGGAAAGCGGGCGCTCGGCACGGTGTCTGTTCACACAGGGCGGGGATGTGGGCCACACCAGTGAGTGCCACTGGCCGATTCAGGACAGGCATCAGGATATTCCAGCGAAAGCGTTCACCATCAGTCTGCATGATGGAGCATTCTGCCTGCATCCGCTGGCTACACCACTATGGCTAAACCAAGCCAAAGTCACGGTAGCCTCGGATCTGGTGCAGTTACGCCAGGGCGATGAGATCCAGACGGGACATCTGATACTCCGGGTTTATCTAAACCAGGGCGGGATGCGGCATTACGACGAAGAGATGGCCACCCCTGAAACCATTGTTTCTAACCACGACATTCTCTCAGACACGTTGCTATCCACTGACGGTGCACCGGAATATCCGGGGATACCGGCCCGCCACCAGCTTGAAGATACCGTTGTTAATGGCTTTTCCACCGATCCGTTGCAGGCGCTGCAGACTGAAAGTCTGACCACGAGGGATGATTCTCTTGCTGCTATCACGCCTGCCCGGCCATCCGCCCCGTTGTCCGATCCGGTCACGCATGGCGGGATCAACACGCCGTTTATGGATCTGCCGTCAATGTATGCCGATCCGCAGGATGCCGATGATGACGCGATTTCAGCGGCAGATGCGGCACGGCGCCATCTCGCAGTCACCCCGTTGCTGCGGGGATTGGGCGGAACGCTTAGCGTACATAATACGGAGGATGCCGATGGTTTTCTGGAAGAAGCGGGAAGGACATTGCAGGCGACAGTTAAAGGCCTGCTTGAGCTACAGCAGCACCGCAACAGCCTGTCTGACAAACATCTGCGCCCGCTTGAAGATAATCCGCTGCGCCTGAATATAGACTACGCCACCGCGCTGGACGTGCTGTTTGCTGAAGGTAAAAGCCCGGTTCATCTCGCCGCGCCTGCTGCCGTCAGCGAGAGCCTGCGCAATATACGCCATCACGAAGAAGCCAACCGCGCCGCTATTGTGGAATCGCTGCGCGTACTGCTGGACGCCTTCTCGCCGCAGAGCCTGATGCGCCGTTTTGTGCAGTACCGCCGCAGCCATGAACTGCGCAAGCCGCTGGATGGTGCCGGAGCCTGGCAGATGTACTGCGATTATTACGATGAGCTGGCTTCCAGCCGCCAGCAGGGCTTTGAGATGCTGTTTAACGAAGTGTATGCCCAGGTCTATGACCGGGTACTTCGTGAAAAACAGCGGGAGCCGGAAGCATGACCAGGCGTTTTTGCCGTGCCTGGATTGCAGTGGCATTGCTCACCGTCGCTTTAACTGGTTGTGAAACAGCTAAAAAAATCGGCCAGATCATCAAAAACCCGAATATTCAGGTCGGCAAACTAACTGACCAGTCTTCACAGGTGACGATTACGTTGCTGACCGAGCCGGATGCCAACATCAATGCGGACGGTGAAGCGGCTGCGGTGGACGTACAACTGGTTTACCTGAGTGATGATTCGAAATTGCAGGCTGCAGATTATGACCAGCTCGCCAGCACACCGTTACCGGAGGCGCTGGGGAAGAACTATATCGATCACCAGGATTTCAGCCTGCTGCCCGACACAATAAAAACTCTGCCATCGGTGAAGATGGATGAGAAAACGCAGTTTATCGGCGTAATTGCCTACTTCTCCGACGACCAGACCACGCAGTGGAAGCAAATCGAAGCGGTGGAAGGAACAGGACACAACTACCGCCTGCTGGTACATATCCGGCAGAGCAGTATTGAAATGAAAAAAGAGGATGATTAACGATGGCAACCACGCGAAACAAGGTGATGTGGCGGGAAGGGACTCTGATGCGTCCGCACCATCTCCAGCAGCAGCAACGTTATAATGATTATGTGAATAATCTGCGTTTCCAGGCCGTTCATGATTTATCGTGGGGATTTACGGAGTTGTCCATCAACAACGAGTTGCTGGCGCAGGGTAAAATCATGCTCGACAGCGCATCGGGCACGCTTCCGGATGGCACGGTGTTCTCCCTTCCGGATCAGGATGCGCTACCCGACCCGTTGCATCCGGACAGTTTTCCCGATGAAGAAAGCCGTAATGTCTATCTGGCCTTACCCGTCGCCAGCGATGTGAGAGGCGAAGTCAGTTACGGGCAACAAGTCGGGCGTTACCGGCTGAACGATGCCGATGTCCGGGATCTGCATTCAGAGAATGGTGATGCGCGGGCACTGACGGTAGGTCAGTTAACCCCCCGCATTATGAGCGGGGCAGACGATATGAGTGCGTATGTCACGCTGCCACTGTGTCGTATCAAAGACAAGCGTGCAGATGGCTCTCTGATGCTGGATGATAATTTTATCCCCTGCTGCCAGAACATCCATGTCAGCGCACGGCTGCGTGAATTTCTTCGCGAAGTACAGGAAACGGTCGGCGGCCGGGCCAATGACCTTGCTAATCGCATTGGTTCTCCAGCGCAAAGCGGTATTGCCGATGTGGCGGAATTTATGATGCTGCAGCTGCTCAATCGTAACCAGACCCGGTTCACCCACCGCGCCCGCAGACCACAACTTCATCCGGAAGCATTTTATCTCGATCTTGCCGGGCTGCTGGGCGAACTGATGACATTTACCGAACCATCCCGCCTGCCCTGTCCACTGGATGTCTATGATCACCGTAATCTGACGAACACATTCAAAACATTGTTGCCAGAAGTGAAGCGGGCACTGCATACCGTCCTGTCGCCCAGGGCGGTTAACCTGCCGCTGCATCTGCGCGATGGCATCTGGCAGGCTGATGTACATGACTCAGCGCTGTTGCAGTCGGCCACCTTTGTACTGGCAGTGGCCGCGAAAATGGAGACTCTGCAACTCCAGCGCCAGTTTATCCAGCAGTCAAAAATCTCCTCACCGGAAAAAATTCGCAATATGGTCAGTGTGCAAATCCCAGGCATACGGCTGCATACGCTGATGGTTGCCCCCCGCCAGCTTCCATACCATGCTGGTTTCAGCTATTTCGAACTGGACAAGAGCGGAGCAGCCTGGGCGGATGTGGCATCCGCAGGAGCCATCGCCCTGCATGTATCCGGTACGTTTCCGGATCTGAATATGCAACTGTGGGCCATAAGAGGATAAGGCGATGGATGAGTTATCACTGTCCCGGCCCCATTTGCCCGGATACAAAAGCGAAGGCCTCCGCCAGTACCAGCTTACGCTTCGCGGCAACAGTCTGAACCCGATGATCGACGCCGCCACGCCGCTGCTGGGGATGGTGATGCGTGTTGCAGGGATGAACAGCCATGCCATGCCTGAACACTTATTCACTCAGGTGGTGACGGATGTGCAGGCGGTGGAGCAGTTACTCCAGGAACAGGGCTATGAGCCAGGCGTGATTATCTCGTTTCGTTACATCCTGTGTACTTTTATTGATGAAGCGGCGCTGGGTAATGGCTGGTCCAACAAGAACGAATGGATCAAACAGTCGTTACTGGTGCATTTCCACAATGAAGCCTGGGGTGGTGAAAAGGTCTTTATTCTGCTCGAGCGCCTGATGCGCGAGCCAAAACGCTACCAGGATCTGCTGGAGTTTTTGTATATCTGCTTTTCGCTGGGCTTTCGCGGGCGTTATAAAGTCGCGCCTCAGGAGCAAGGGGAGTTTGAGCAGATATACCGCCGTCTGTATCACGTCCTGCATAAACTGCGCGGCGATGCACCCTTTCCGCTGCTGCACCAGGATAAAAAAAACCAGGGCGGACGCTACCAGCTCATTAACCGACTGACCATCCGGCATGTTCTATCTGGCGGCATCGTCGTACTGGCGCTGTTTTATCTGTTCTATCTGCTGCGCCTGGACGGCCAGACGCAGGACATTCTTCATCAGTTAAACCGGCTGCTCGCCAGGTAAGGACACATATGATCCAGATTGATTTGGCCACACTGGTAAAACGGCTTAACCCCTTTGCGAAACAGGCTTTGGAAGCCGCTGCCTCAGAATGTATGAGCCAGCAAGCGGCAGAAATCACTGTTAGCCACGTACTGATCCAGATGCTGGCTATCCTGCGCAGCGATTTACGGGTAATTACTGAACACGCCGGAATCAATAAAGATGATTTACGCCAGGCGCTGACAGTGGAAAATTACGCCACAACCCGTTCAGTGGATAGCTATCCGTCGTTTTCCCCCATGCTGGTTGAATGGTTGAAAGAGGCCTGGCTGCTGGCATCTGCTGAAATGCAGCAAACGGAGTTGCGCGGCGGCACCCTACTGCTCGCCCTGCTCCACTCGCCGCAGCGCTATGTGCTGCCTGCCGCCGCACGGCTGCTCACCGCCATCAACCGTGATCAGCTACAGCAGGATTTTGCCGGATGGACGAAGACGTCCGCCGAGTCGGTTATGCAGAATGAGGACGGACAAGTCATCAGCGCCGCAGCCGATACCGGCGACAGCCTGCTTGCCCGCTACGCCAGCAATATGACCGCTGATGCCCGCAACGGTAAACTTGATCCTGTTTTATGTCGCGATAATGAAATCGACTTGATGATAGACATTCTCTGCCGCCGCCGTAAAAACAATCCGGTGGTGGTCGGTGAGGCTGGCGTCGGTAAAAGCGCGCTGATCGAAGGGCTGGCGCTGCGCATTGTCGCCGGACAGGTACCGGACAAGCTACGCGACACCGATATTATGACCCTGGATCTTGGTGCACTACAGGCAGGCGCATCGGTGAAAGGCGAGTTTGAGAAGCGATTTAAGGGGCTAATGACGGAAGTCACTCAGTCACCGAAACCCGTTATTCTGTTTATCGACGAAGCCCACACGCTGATCGGTGCGGGCAACCAGCAGGGCGGGCTGGATATATCTAACCTGTTAAAGCCTGCGCTAGCACGCGGCGAGCTGAAAACCATCGCAGCCACCACCTGGAGCGAGTATAAAAAATATTTCGAGAAAGACGCCGCCTTGTCGCGTCGTTTCCAGTTGGTCAAAGTTAGCGAACCCAATGCTGACGAAGCCACCATTATTCTGCGCGGCCTGTCAGGGGTGTATGAGCAGTCCCATGGTGTACTGATTGACGATGAAGCGTTACAGGCAGCGGCGACGTTGAGCGAGCGTTACTTATCTGGTCGCCAGTTGCCGGATAAAGCCATCGATGTGCTGGATACAGCTTGTGCGCGGGTAGCGATTAACCTTTCCTCTCCGCCGAAGCAAATTTCCGCGCTGACCACCCTGCGCCACCAGTGCGAAGTGGAGATGTGCCAGCTTGAACGCGAGGTCCTTATCGGTCTACGGTCAGACACCTCACGGCTGACCGAAGTGCTTGTGCAGTATGACGAAACGCTGAGCAAACTGGATCAACTGGAAGCGGCATGGCATCAACAGCAGGCAGTGGTACAGGAAATTATCGCGCTGCGTAAGGAACTGCTGGACGAATCGGAAGCAAACGGCGAAGAAGATAACGTCGCACCGAAAACGGCGGCTTCCGACAATATTGCTGCTTCGGTGAATGAGCCATCCAACGAGGATGCCGTGGCTGTGAATGAGTCGGTAGTCACTCAGCCGGAACCAGAAATCCCCCCAGCAAAGCGCCTGGCGCTGTTAACCGCTGAACTAGAGACTCTGCACCATACACAACTATTGGTTTCCCCTCATGTCGATAAAAAGCAAATCGCCGCCGTCATTGCCGAATGGACAGGCGTGCCGCTTAACCGCCTGTCGCAAAACGAAATGTCTGTTATCACGGATTTGCCGCAGTGGCTGGGCGACACCATCAAAGGCCAGGAACTGGCGATCAAACACCTGCATAAACACCTGCTTACTGCACGCGCCGATTTGCGCCGCCCGGGGCGTCCGCTAGGCGCGTTCCTGCTGGCTGGCCCCAGTGGTGTCGGTAAAACTGAAACCGTGCTGCAACTGGCTGAACTGCTCTACGGCGGGCGCCAGTACCTCACCACCATCAATATGTCGGAGTTCCAGGAAAAACACACCGTCTCGCGCCTGATTGGTTCCCCTCCAGGCTATGTCGGCTATGGCGAAGGTGGCGTGCTGACTGAAGCCATCCGTCAGAAACCGTACTCAGTGGTGCTGCTGGATGAAGTGGAAAAAGCCCACCCGGACGTGCTTAACCTGTTTTACCAGGCCTTTGATAAAGGCGAGATGGCCGACGGCGAAGGTCGTCTGATTGATTGTAAAAACATCGTCTTTTTCCTGACCTCCAACCTTGGGTATCAGGTGATTGTCGAACATGCCGACACCCCGGAAACCATGCACGATGCGCTGTATCCGGTACTGGCAGACTTCTTCAAACCCGCGCTGCTGGCGCGCATGGAAGTGGTGCCGTATCTGCCGCTGTCGCGTGAAACACTCTCTGTCATTATCGCCGGGAAGCTGGCGCGGCTGGATAACGTGCTGCACACCCGCTTCAGCGCGGAGGTGGTGATTGAGCCGGAAGTGACCGACGAAATCATGCAGCGCGTCACCCGCGCTGAAAACGGCGCGCGGATGCTGGAATCGGTTATCGACGGCGAGATGCTGCCGCCACTGTCTCTTCTGCTGTTGCAGAAAATGGCGGCGAACACGGCGATTGCCCGCATCGTGCTACGCGTGACGGACGGTGCGTTTACCGCTGACGTAGAAGATGCACCGGATGATAGCCAGGCAGATAACATGCAGCCTGAAGCGGAAATAGAGGACGAAACCGTTTTATGAGCAGAATGCAGACGCTACTGATCATGATGCTGCTGCCGGGATTATTTCCTGGCGCAGTACAGGCGGAAACACCTGCGAAACAGGCGGTTGCCGTACTGCCGGGGATTGTGGTGCCGGAAACCAACGCACTGACAACGCTCAGTACCATGATGGTCTGTCGTCGGGAGCCTGCTGCGCTGGAGCGTCTTGACTGCTATGACCATATTCTGGCATCAGAGCAACCCGGCTTTGATGGCGCACTGGTAAAAGCCAGTTATGAAGGTGAAGGCTGGAAGCGGGCCTACACTCAGGAAAAACAGCGTCCGGACAACTCCATCACACTGATGATGACACAGAGCGGTGGAGAGCGGCCAACGGTGATTATCACCACGCCCGCTATCGGCAACGTCCCGCCGCGCCCGGTGCTGATGTTCAGTTGTGTGGATAACATCACCCGAATGCAGGTGGCGCTGACGCATGCCATGACGCCCAGTGATATCACCGTGACACTGACAACTGATACGGGACGCTTTCAGTCTCACTGGTTCATCCGAGAGAACGGTACGCTGCTGGAATCCAGCCGGGGTTTATCCGGCATTGACGAAATCAAACAGCTTTTCGGCGCAAAAAACCTGACCATCGGCATCGGTACGGACGGTGCTGCCGGGAAACTGACATTTAACATTGACGGGCTGGCGAAAACCATCGCGCCGCTACGCGACACCTGCCACTGGGCGGGAGAGTAACACTATGGACTTACGTAACCCAGATATCTGGATTTCGCACCTGTTGGAAAATCTGCCGGAAGACAAACAAGCTACCGCGCTGAAAGATGATAATCCTGACTGGGAATATATCGACGGTGAAATGCTTAAGCTCGGATCACTGGCTCACAGTCAGCTGGATATCCCGGAAATTCAGCGCCGGGGGCTGGTGCTTCTGGCCTCGGAAAGCAAAGATTTTCGCTTACTGGCGCATCTGCTACGCACCCTGCAACACGCCGGTGATCCACTGCTGGCGCTGCGTTTACTGGCGCTGTACGTGGAGAATTTCTGGACGCTGGCCGCACCGAAAAATGCCGTACATAAACAGCGCGTTGCCGCTCAGGTTACCAAACGCTTTGAAGCCGGAGTGGAGGGTTTCGCAGAAAATGCAGATGCCACGCAGCGCGACGGCCTGCTGGCGGAGCTAGCAAAACTGGCGCAGCGCTGGCAGGAACATAATGCCCCAGGGCTGGCACAGGCCGTGGATGACCTATCGTCGCAGTATCGCCGGGCATTTCACAGGGCAGACCCTGTTAAGCCTGCGCCGCCATCTGCCGGTTCACCTCCGCTAACTGCCCCTCCGACCTCTCCAGCATCGGCCATCGCCGCTGTCCCGATTGTCGATATTGAAAGCCATGATGACAAGTCCTGGCGCGACACACTGTTGAAAGTCGCCGCCATTCTTTGCGAACGCCAACCCGATTCGCCGCAGGGCTACCGCCTGCGCCGCCATGCGTTATGGCAGGCCATTACGTCCGTCCCCCAGGCTGAAAGCGACGGGCGGACATCGCTGGCGGCGGTGCCTGCTGATATGACCGCCGATTATCAGACCCGACTGAACAATGCCGATCTGACGCTCTGGCAGCAGGTGGAAAAAAGCCTGCTTCTGGCCCCGTACTGGCTCGATGGCCATTACCTTTCGGCGCAGACCGCGCAACACCTGGGTTACACCAGTGCAGCAGAAGCCATCCGGGATGAAATGGCTCGTTTTCTCGCCCGCCTGCCTCAACTTGCCACCCTGCTGTTTAATGACCGCACGCCGTTTATAAGCGAACAGACAAAACAGTGGCTGGCGGCATCTCCGGGGAGCCAAACAGCGTCAATTGTGCGGACCGACGAAGAAACAGAGGCTGTCCGCGAGTGTTTCAGCGAGAAGGGACTGGAAGCGGCGTTGCAATACCTGGAAAAGTTGCCGGAAGGCGAGCCTCGCGATCGGTTCCACCGACAGTATCTTAGCGCGCAACTAATGGAAGAAGCCGGAATGGATCAGCTTGCTGAGCAGCAGTTCCGGATGTTGTTTGAAGCAGGGCTACGGATGACGCTGGCTGACTGGGAACCGTCCCTGCTGGAGCAACTAGAACAAAAATTCACGGCAGAAAAATTATAAAGTGACAAGGAGTTACTGTGTTCAGATTACCAACACCTCGACTTTTCAGCAATTTGCGATCCGCCCTCGCCCCGGCGATGCCCCGCTTTAAGGTTTCCGCCGCCTGGCTTCTGGCACTGGTGTGGATTGTGCTGCTGGTATGGATCTGGTGGAAAGGCCCGTCATGGTCGTTATACGACGAGCAGTGGCTTAAACCGTTGACGAACCGCTGGCTGGCGACGGCGGCTTGGGCGCTCGCAGCGCTGGTATGGCTTACCATTAGGGTGATGAAGCGCCTGCAGCAGCTGGAAAAACAGCAAAAACAACAGCGTGAAGAGGAAAAAGATCCGCTGACCATAGAGCTGACGGCCCAACAACGTTATCTTGACCACTGGCTGCTGCGTCTACAACGCCATCTCGACAACCGTCGCTACCTATGGCAACTGCCGTGGTATATGGTTATTGGTCCATCAGGAAGCGGCAAAACATCACTGCTGCGCGAAGGTTTTCCGTCCGACATTATATACGCCCCGGAGGCCATGCGGGGAGTGGAACTACGCCGATACGTTACCCCCCACGTGGGAAAACAGGCGGTCATTTTTGATACAGACGGCCTGCTCTTTGAGCAACCGGAGGCGGATGTGCTACACCGCCGCCTGTGGACAACTATGCTGGACTGGCTGGTACAAAAACGTGCCAGACAACCACTGAACGGCCTGATACTGACGCTGGATTTGCCCGATCTGCTGACTGCCGACAAACAACGCCGAGAGCACCTATTGCAAATACTGCGTGGGCGATTGCAGGATATACGCCAGCACCTTCACTGCCAGTTACCGGTGTATGTGGTACTGACCCGGCTGGATTTACTGCACGGTTTCGCCGCGCTATTTCAGACCCTGGGCAGGAACGATCGCGATGCCATTCTTGGCGTCACCTTTACCCGTCATGCCCACGAAAATGACGACTGGCGCACGGAGCTGAATGCGTTCTGGCAGACCTGGGGCGAACAGCTCAATAACGCCCTGCCGGAGCGGATGTTAACTCCCGGCTCCCGCAGTTCCCTTTTCAGCTTTGTTCGCCAGATACAGGGGAGCCGCGAGCCGCTGGTATCGCTGCTGGACGGACTGCTGGACGGAGAAAATATGGACGTCAAGCTGCGCGGCGTGTACTTCACCTCCTCCCTGCAACGCGGCCAGATAGACGATATTTTTATGCAATCTGCCGCCCGTCAATTCCGCCTGGGCAACAGCCCAATGACGGCCAGGCCTCTGGTGGACACGGCTCCCTATTTTACCCGCAATCTGTTTCCACAGACCTTACTGGCAGAGCCTAACCTCGCAGGTGAAAGCCGCGTCTGGCTGATGCAATCCCGCCGACGGTTATCGGTGTTTTCCATTACTGGCGGCATTGCTGCGGTGCTGCTGATTATGGGCTGGCATCACTATTATAATAATAACTGGCAATCCGGCATCACCGTTCTGGAACAGGCAAAAGCATTTATGTCCGTACCACCGCCGCAGGGCATGGACGATTACGGCAACCTGCAACTGCCGTTGCTTAACCCGGTGCGTGATGCCACGCTAGCCTACGGCGACTGGGGTGATCGCAGCCGCGTGGCCGATATGGGGCTGTATCAGGGCAGACGTATCGGCCCGTTTGTGGAGCAGACCTACCTGCAACTGCTGGAGCAGCGTTATCTCCCGGCTCTTTTTAATGGTCTGGTCAAAGAGATGAATGCTGCACCAGCAGAGAGCGAGGAAAAACTCGCGGTAGTGCGCGTCATGAGAATGCTGGAGGATAAAAGCGGACGCAGCAACGAGGTGGTGAAGCAGTACATGGCAAAACGCTGGAGCGATAAGTTCCATGGTCAGCGTGATCTCCAGGCGCAGCTTATGTCTCACCTGGACTATGCCTTGCAACATACTGATTGGCACGCGGAACGTCAGGCAGGCGACGTCGACGCCATCAACCGCTGGACGCCGTATGACGGCCCGGTGCTGGCAGCCCAGAAAGAACTCAGCAAACTCCCCGTCTACCAGCGTGTTTACCAAAGTCTGAAAACGCGTGCGCTCGGCGTGCTGCCCGCCGATTTGAACTTGCGTGACCAAGTGGGTGCCACGTTTGATCTGGTGTTTACCTCCGGGGACGATAATAAACTTATTGTTCCGCAGTTCCTCACCCGTTATGGCCTGCAAAGTTATTTTGTCAAACAACGCGATGCGCTGGTTGAACTGACGGCGATGGATTCCTGGGTACTGAACCTTACCCACAGCGTTAAATACAGTGAGGCTGACCGGGCAGAAATTCAGCGCCAGCTCACCGAGCAGTATCTCAGCGACTACACCGCCACCTGGCGTGCCGGGATGGATAACCTTAATGTGCGCAGTTACAAATCTATTGCTGAACTGACCGGCGCCCTGGAGCAAATTATCAGTGGCGATCAGCCGCTCCAGCGGGCTCTGACGGCACTGCGCGACAACACACAGCCCACCGTACTCTCTGAAAAACTGGATGACAAAGCGCTTCAGGAAGCCATAGCTGAGCCGGATTATCAGTTACTGACACGCCTGGGGCATGAGTTTGCTCCGGAGAACAGCACGCTGGCACTAAAGAAAGACAAAGAAAACACCATGCAGGCGGTCTATCAACAACTGACGGAACTGCACCGATACCTGCTGGCGATACAGAACGCACCACTACCGGGAAAATCAGCGCTTAAAGCAGTGCAGCTTCGGCTGGATCAAAACAGCAGTGATCCCATCTTCGCCACCCGCCAGATGGCAAAAACATTGCCAGCCCCGCTTAACCGCTGGGTAGGTAGGCTAGCGGATCAGGCCTGGCATGTGGTGATGGTGGAGGCAGTCCACTACATGGAAGTGGACTGGCGCGATAACGTGGTGAAACCGTTTAACGAGCAGCTTGCTGACAAATATCCCTTTAACCCGCGCTCATCACAGGATGCGTCGCTGGATGCGTTTGAACGCTTCTTTAAACCGGATGGCGTACTGGATACCTTTTATCAGCAGAACCTGCGGCTGTTTATGGAGAACGACCTGAGCCTGGGAGACGGGGACAACAGCGTCATCATTCGCGAGGATATCCACAGGCAACTGGAGACCGCACAGGAGATCCGCGAAGCATTTTTCAGCCGGCAAAATGGGCTGGGCGCCCAGTTTGCCGTGGAAACCGTATCGCTTTCCGGCAATAAACGACGCAGTGTACTCAACTTTGACGGTCAGCTGGTGGACTATAACCAGGGCCGCAATTATACCGCGCATCTGGTCTGGCCGAATAACATGCGTGAGGGTAATGAAAGCAAGCTGACGCTGATTGGCACTGGTGGCAACGCGCCGCGCAGCATCAGTTTCAGCGGACCGTGGGCGCAGTTCAGGTTGTTTGGCGCAGGGCAACTCACCGGCGTACAGGATGGTACATTCAGCGTTCGCTTTAACGTGGACGGCGGCGCAATGGTGTACCGGGTACATACGGACACGGAAGATAACCCGTTCACCGGCGGATTATTTAGTCAGTTCCGGCTGTCGGATACCCTGTATTGAGGAGGCTAAAATGAGCAAGGACATACTCACACAAATTATTATTACCGGAAGCGATCCTCGTGGCCTGCCGGAATTCAGCGCCCTGCGGGAAGAGATCAATAAATCCTCTCACCCGTCGCAGCCAGAACTGAACTGGAAACTGGTGGAATCACTGGCGCTGGCGATTTTTAAAGCCAACGGTGTGGATCTACACACGGCCACCTATTACACCCTGGCGCGCACGCGCACGCACGGGCTGCCCGGATTTTGCGAAGGGGTGGAGCTGCTGGCGGCAATGATAAGTCACGACTGGGATAAATTCTGGCCGCAGGATGAACCAGCCCGTACCGGGATGCTTGACTGGCTCAATACCCGGACCGGTAATATTCTGCGCCAGCAACTATCCTTTTCAGATACTGACCTGCCGTTGCTATACCGGACTGAGTGCGCATTGCAGTTGATATGCGACAAACTCCAGCAGGTGGAACTGAAACGCCAGCCGCATGTAGAAAACCTGCTTTATTTTGTGCAGAACACGCGTAAACGACTTGAACCACAGCCGAAAAGCAGTGTGAGCACTCCGTCACAAGCCGCCGTCAGAACGTTGATATATGCCCCGGAGAGAAAACAGCCCGTCACGGAGGAAAGCATCCCACCCCTGCCCGACCTGCCAGAGATGACGGTGGAAGTCCACCATGTCACCACGGAGGATACGGCATCAGTAGCCAGCGCCACGTCAGGCTGGAACAGTATAGGATTTATGGTGGGAGTTGCCTGTACAACGGCCGTCGCTGCCGCACTCTGGTGGTGGCAGGTGTACCCGATGCAACAACAGTTGGCAGAGGTCAGGGATACGGCACAGGGCGCGGCAACGCTCTGGCTGGCTTCGCCTGAACTGGAAAGTTACGCACAACGGCTGCAACAGTTGCCTGACGCCTCACCGCTGCAACTACTGGAAACAGGTATGCAAATGGTGCGCACCGCAGACAGCCGCTGGCCTGAGAGTCTCCAACAGCAGCAGGTTACATCCCAGTGGGATGAAATCCTGAAAACGCGCGCACAAGGCAGCCCACAAATGCGTGGCTGGCAGCAGGCACGCCAGAATTTGCGCGACTTTGCCGATCTGATGATGAAAAGGGAGACAGAGAAACAGGGCTTTACCCTCTCCTATATCAAAACCGTCACCTGGCAGGCGGAACGACTGCTGAATCAGGAAACACCGCTGGAATCCCTGCTGACACAATTTCAGGATGCCAGGGCCCAGGGGCTGAACACGGAAGCCCTGGAAAAACAGATCAATGAACAACTGAATGGCGTATTAAGCCGCTGGCTACTGCTGAAAAACAATGCAGTTCCTGAGTCGGTAATTAATGCAAAAAATCCAAAACAATTGTTAATTCAAGGAGATTTACATGGCTAATTTAATCTATTTAACACTGAACGGTGAAAAGCAAGGATTGATTTCAGCAGGTTGCTGTTCACTTGACTCTATCGGGAATAAAGCACAATTACAGCACCTTGATAATATTATGGTATATGAACTGAATCATGGGTTAAGTCGAGACCAAAATGTCAATCATCATTCAGTTACGATTAAAAAACCTGTCGACAAATCATCTCCTTTGCTAGGAAAAGCAATTAATGACAATGAGATATTGACCTGTACTTTTGATTTTTACCGAACCAATAGATTTGGTATTAATGAAAAATTTTACAAAATGGAATTAAAAAGCGCCAGAATAAGTGATATTAATTTAGCCGTTGCGCATGTAATAATTGATAGCGAAGCACAACCCCAGGAAAGTATTTCTTTTATATATGAATCAATCAACTGGGAGCACTGCATTGCCGGGACAAGTGCATACAGCTTATGGGATGAGAGGATCTTTTAATGAAATTTTTACACAAGGAGCACATATGACATTAAGGAGTAAAAGCCCGTTAAATGACTCTATTCACAAAGGCATTCCTGAAACTGAGCGACCTCAGAGGGATAAGCTGAATACTAATGCACCTGAAAGGAAATCATTAACTGATACTGATAAACTCAATATATGGAAAAAAATAAGAGAAGATGCCTATAAGGAAAAGAAAGAAAATTGGAATATATATGATAAATTTATTTTTCAAGTAATGTCTGAAATGAACAGGCATTTATCAAAATATCCTTCATATACTCGTCTGGACTGGCTATGGATAAAGGCGATGTTATGGACAGAAGGTGATGCAGATGGGCATAAATATGAATGGGAACACAAGCCATTACGCATTGGTGTTCCGGGAGATAAAGCTGCCCCAGTTGTAATAAATAGATCGGAGGCGGTGAAATTGGTTATTCCTTCTGGATCAACATGGCAAGGTATCACGTCAAGTAATCTGATAGCAGATCCACATATGAATATCAGAGCTGCAATTGTGTATTTAATGAATAGGTTGTCAAAATCGGATATTATTTCTGTAGATGATTCAAACGACAAAGCCCCTCATACTGTAAAAGTATCTGCTATTAAAGGTCATGGTACATTTTCCGATATAGTCAAAGACACAAATCAAATAGGCACCACAATGGATATTTTAATAAGGGAAAATCCTGGTGTGAACCCCAGTAAAGTTCATGATAGCCAAGAATTACGATACCGCAAGGGTAGTATGCAAAGAGCTATAATAGGATGGATATCGCCAATAACGGCTAACGTTATTGCAAAAAGTTATAACGGCGGAGGAGATTCTAAGTATGCAGAAAAATTGTCTTATGTATATGCATTATTTACCTCTGCAACAGGAAATAAAATCAATGATTAGTATTACACGGATTTTTCTAACATTAGCCACGTTGATAATTAGCATTTCCTCAATCCATAGAGCAAATGCAAATAATGCTTATTATCTCAGTAAGAAAAATTGTGAATCAGGGGAAGAGGCGGAACTTGTCGACTGCCTGAGAAATGAAGTCATTGAAAGCACTATAACGCTGAGAAAGGCCGAAGATAATATCAGATTTCGTATAAACAAATGGTCTGAAGTCAAAAGTGCAGCACTGGATGATGCTATCCCGATTGCACTTTACAGGCTGGATAAATCTATTCAAGAGTTTATTCGTTATCGTCTTGCTCAGTGCTCGTTTGCAGAATCATGGGGAAATGGTGTGGGTAGTTTTACTCGCATATATTCCTGTATGGCTGAACTAAACAGGCAAAGAGCCGAACAGTTAATACATGCTGATATTCCAGATTATACAGAGGATATAAAATAATCATGATCCGCTTACTGTTATTCTTTTTGCTTTTTATATGCAACTTATCATATTCACGCGATGAACCTGAATATCCCAAAACATATACTCCAGGAGAATATTATTATTTATCTTCTAAAATACCAAAAGAAGTTCGTCAAGTAAGCTTATATACTGATTATTGTATTATTTACCTATCCTTTTCATTAACCAAAAACTCAGATATGGATGATACTGTAGAAAATATACATAAATACTGTGCAAACTTAGACACATGGAACAGTAAACTGAAGATAAAGTATACTAATAACCATGAGGCCTTACTAATATTGACTATGACAGATGATGCTACTTTTCTTTATCATGACTATGAAGATAAAACTGTTAAATAGGGCATAAAGTTGCCGGAGAGCGACTACCAGATATTACTATAACAAGTCATCTTATAAAGGAAACTACAATAAACTATAATACTTACATATATTATCATTATTGCAAATGAAGGAAATAATTTTTAAGAATATGAATCAATGAACATAAAAAATCTTCTATTCATTTTATTTACATGCAATACCGCCAGCGCGCATGATATAAAATTATCTGAATGTTCCCACGAACAGCTAATACAGCAAGATAGAGTTTACTGGTGTCTTATGGACAAATATCAGCAGAGTTTGCTGGCGTTGAAGAAAGAGGAGGCCAGTGCAGAAAAAAGACTGAAGAAATATGATAAAGAAAGCGCGAGAGGGCATGATGAAGATGGTTCTATTGATTATGAACCTTATATTCATATAGCAAGAATCACATTCCCCGAGCTACATCGGTCTTTTATTCTTTATCGCGAACAACAATGCAAGTATGCCTCACAACGCGATAGAGCCCTTCCAGGGTATCGCTCCTCAATTTCTGCATTGTACTGTAAAACCAATATAAACATGTCACAAACACAATGGATAAAAGACACTATCTAGGATAAGTAGATGAATAACATATGTATATTAAAAATGGTTTTAATGGCATTATTTACTTTCCACTTCAGTTCATTATTTGCAAAAGATGAAGACAAAATTATCATCAGTAAAATGCCGCAAGATCTACAGGACTTTTTTGAGACTGCAGAGGCTTGTGAGGGGTGGGTAAGTAACTTTGATCCACGCTTAGATAAAATAACTTACAGCATTGTTGAGGGTGCTATTAAAGAAAGTTGCTCAGATATCGAAACAAAATTATCTACAATTAAGATAGAATACAAAAACAACAAAGATTACTCGGCAAGATTAACGGTCTATGATGACACCATTATAATATATGATGAGTATGAACGTAGTCTGCACCACGTCGGGGCGGAACAGTAAATGTACCCAACTTACCGTAACGATCTAGAGAATCTTGAGCCTATATTACTTAGCACCAAAACGCAGTACGTCTCCAACAAGAGACTATAAGAATGATCATCCCGGCACCTGATTTTGTAAGTGCCGGGAGAAAATTCTGCGAATATTAGCGCACAACAAGCCGCTTTCAGGAAAAAACCTAAGGGGATTTTTTCAGGAGTTAGCCTCGTAAAAGAAAAGCGTTAAAGGTTTTCATCACTGATAAACAAACGTCACCCCAATAATCGACTGTACATTCCCCGCCGTCACCTGCCCCTGCGTCCGCGCATAGTTCGCCGTTAATCCCAGGCTGACCGCTGACGTTCCCACAGCCCCCAGCGACACCGTGCTGTTGGCTGGCACAACAGCACCGTTACGCATCATCTGTACACCGATACCTTGTGCCGGTGAGGCTGAGGCGGTGTTGGTGAAGATGGAATTGGCCGAATCCGCCGTCGTTCCTGAAAGGTAATACGCTAACTTCTGAGTCTGCGCACAATAGACCGTCAGTGGAACCCCTATCGAGCCGGGATAATCCGGCAGCGTCACCGTCACGTTTCGCGCGGACACATCGCAGCCACCGGTAGGAATGACCACGTTATTGTTGGCGTAGATATTCCACACGAACTGATAGTCATCATTGTTTTTATTGTTGGTCTGACGAAGGATTAAAATGGCAATAAGCGTCCCAGAGGTAATAGCAATACCCCCCGCTGAGCTGATGGGCGTCAGATAGAGTGCGGCAGGCCAAGGCTTATTTGTTTTCGAATCGTAGATCATTCGCGCCGTTTCCGTAGTCGTCGGGAACGGGTAGCTCAAACCGTTGTACTTCACGGCGCCGCTAAAACTCGACAAGATGTCGCCATAGGCGGATCCGCGTTGAAGGGTCACGTAGTCGGTCATACCCTGCGGGTAGTCATTGTGGCAAAAAATCTGTGTCGATAGATCGACCACCAGGTTTTGGCCAACATTCACCTCAGGGGCAAGATCCACATACACATTCGCGCTGCCCCCACCAATCGGGATGGTCGCCCCCGCCGCCGTTTTACAGGCAAACGCCCAGACGTTGACCGACCAGCCCATCAGCAGCAGCGTGGTTAGCAGAGTTATCACTTTTTTCATCAACATTCTCTCCTGGTCAGGCGTAGGTATAGGTGACGTTAATCACCGCCTGAATGGTTCCCTGGGTCGCGCCGCCGTTCACCGACAAGGCTCTGACCTGCAATGGAAAATGGGCGGCCTGCGAGGCTTCATCTACCGTCACCGTCGTGGTACTTCCGGTGTTAAGGGTATTACCGCTGTCATCCTGAAGCTCAAGCTGGATATTTTTAGCGGTGCCCTGATTTTTGTAATAACCGGTGCTGTCAGCCGTGCCGCTAAAACTGGCGACAACCCGCGAAGTGCCGACCGGGCAATTACTCAGATCGAGCCCCACGGTATGCCATGCCGATGACGATCCGGCAGTGATCATGCTGAAGGTGTAGAGATCGCCCAGCTCCACCGCCGCATTCACGGTGGACACCGTACAGGGTTTGGCAACCACCTTACCGTTGACGGTAATGGTTACATCTGCGGCCTGTAAAACGGGGGAGAGAACGGCCAGCATTATCGCCAGTAGCCATCCAGTGCAGGTCGGTTTCATCAGAATCTCCGATTACTGAAATTCAAGGGTAAATGTTGCCGTCGCCCGGACATGGCCCGGCGTAACCGGAACCTGTGTTGCCATCAGGCGGGCATAAAAATTCAGCACGTTAGTCTGGCCGGGGGTCAACGTGGTCCAGGGAATGGCGGACGACACGGCATTCAGCGGCAACGAGGTCTGCTGGCCGTTGAGGATCTGGATCCCCATACCATCCGCCGCTGATACGCCGCTATCAAGCTTTAACAGACTGGTGTTATCGCTGTTACCGACACCGACAAAGCCGACCTTCACCGCCGTAACCGATCCCCCGCACGGCGAGAGGACGATACGAAACGGTACGGAAGGCGTCGTCGCCCCTACGCTGCTGAACTGCTTCGAGGCGTTATCCATCAGGTCGACGGTGAAATCTTTCGATTCCCCCGCCACGGCGCAGCCGTTGTCCCTGACGTAGCCGCTGATGGTGATGGTACTGTCCGCCGCCGAGGCATTAGCGGCCACCAGCGCAACGAGCGCCACCAGCAGATAAAAGAGTTTCATCATTCTCAATCCTTAGCGGCACTGGGCCGATAGCTGGGTCAGCAGCTGTTTCGCGTTCTCTTCAGGCAAGCGGTAGTTAGCCGTGCAGCTTGCGTCCTCACCCTCTCCCCATTTCACCCGCACGGTGCCCGACAGCGGCATACCGCTCAGGTAGACCTGACCGTTATCCGCCACGATGCTGCCGCTCTGGTTATCGTCAGAAGTGACCATCGCGCCAAACGGTACCGGTTTGCCGTTGTGGGTGAGCGTCATCAGTAATTTCATCCCGACATGCGCTTTGAACTCCGCACGGACAATCGCACCGTGCGTCGGCACGACGCTGACCACCGCATCATCCAGATCGACATTGTCGGCTAGCGAATTGGTATCCAGAGCGACTCGGTTTTCCCGGTATTCCGTGGCGTAAGGCAGCACGGCATACCCGCGCCAGTCGGTCCGCACGCCGGTTTGGTTTTCCACTTTCGTGCCTTCAGCACCCGGCGCTTTCACCAGTACCACCGTATCGTTGAGCGGTTGCCCCAGCGTGATACCGTTGGCATGCGCCAGCACGCCGCCGCTCATTCCGTAATAGAATTGCTTCATGTTGTCACTGTGGCTGTAACCGGCATTGGCATTACCGTAGTCGCCACGATAGTTGAGCGCGGCATAGCCCGTGCCGCCGTTATTGCCTTCTCCGCCGCCCGCATAACCGGTCTGTACGCTATAGCTCAGGTTGTTGTCATCGAGCAACGTGCCGTACAGCCCCGCCAGATTGGTCATCCGGCCCTTAAGGTCATTGGAAGCGCTGTAACTTGCGCTCGCATGACGCCAGACGGAGGTATTATCGGAACGCAGCCAGTGGCTAAACGGAATATTCACGTTAACCGCCAGCATCTGATCGCGCCCTTCCTGCCAGGCGTTTTTGGTCAGGCTGTAGCTGACCGTCCAGTTGATATCATCAACCGCGGTGTTTAGCCCCACCTGGAGTTGTTCGTCGGCGCTGCCGCTGTTCCAGTAGGTTTGGTGGCTGCCGCTAACATACAGGGTGGCGGTACGACCTAACTGTTGCGTCACGCTGACCTGCATTCTGCCGCGCTTGCTGTAGGCCAGGTTGTAGTAGTCAGTGAATTTCGGCTCAACCTGAATCACCCCATCCTGGGTTTCCACGTTATAGCCGCTCATCCGGCTGTAGGTGGTGTCCGCAAAGCTGAAATAACCGCGCGTGGAGTAGCGATAGCCCACCAACTGGATGTTGGTACCCAGCTCGCTCAGCGATTTGTTATACAGAAAACGCACCGATTGCCCCTGGTGCTTACTGTCATCAGGCAGCGTGGCGTTGGCCTGGGTGACGTCGACGGAAAGCGCGCCAAAATCGCCCATATTTTTCCCCACGCCCAAGTTGAAGGCGCGGTAGCGATCCGCCAGTTGCGTACCGCCGTAAAGCGTCCAGCCCGCCGGAAGCCCGTGCAGTAAGGTGCTTTGGAAGAATGAAGGTTCTTCTTGCTGATCGTTACCGCTGCGGTACTCACCGGCAGTAAGTGCATAGCGAGTATGGCCCTCACGTTGCAGTACTGGCACCGAGGAGTAAGGCACGGTGAAATTCTGGCTGCTGCCGTCCACTTCTTTAATGGTGACCTGGAGATCGCCGCCGTTACCTGCGGAATAGAGATCATTAATGGTGAATGGTCCAGGCGGCACCGTGCTGTGATAGATCTCATAACCGTTTTGTTTGACCGATACCTGCGCCGTCCCTTTGGCAATACCGTGGATCACCGGCGCAAAGCCTTTCTGGCTGTCCGGCAGCATATTGTCATCGGAAGCAAGCTGCGCGCCACGGAAGTTAATACCGTCAAAAATGTCGCCATTGGTGTAGCTGTCGCCCAGCGTCAGACGCGAGCGCAATGGCGTGATATCACGCTCAAGCCAGGTGTTAACGTGCTGCCATTTGTTTTCATTACTTGAGGAACCGCCCCCGCTGCTGTAGCTCCAGGTAGTATTGTCGCGTAAACGCCACGCACCCAGATTTAGCCCGCTTTGCAGGTTCAAATAGGCATATTGGCTACTGCCACCGGTGCTATTCTGCACATTGTTACCGGTGAAGTTGTAGTTCAGGAGGCCCGCATTAATACCGTGATCCCACATTTCAGGTGGAATATAGCCACGCGCCTGATTGCCCATAAAGGCTTGCGGGATCGTGATATACAGCCGCTGCTGACCGACATCCAGCCGGAGAGTCGCATCCTTAATCATTTCCCGGATCGGGACACACGCATCCGATGCCAGCGCATTCATTCCGCCGATGGCGGCGGTGTTAAGCCCCATACTGGCGAGCTGTCCGCGCGTCAGGCATGGCATCAATCCTTGACCGTTTTCACCCGCACTGAAGGAGACGTCGCGGGTGGTCATGTAGCCGTCATTCAGGTAGATATCCACCCGATAGGTGCCCGGCGGCAATTCCTGCCCCTTTTCAAAACCAGAAAGATCCGCCACCGCGGCTGGATCATCAGCCAGGAAACGGGGGTTAAAATAGAGTTCGGCGTGTACAGGAAATGTGGATGGCGCCAGTAAACAGACAAGCAGGACGGGCGAAAATACGCCCGTCGAACGTGGTACTGAGTGCCGCATACGCAGGGACTCCAAACGGTCGAGTCCCAATTTCAGATATGACATAGTCCCTCCGGTTCGACATCGCCCGGCTGTCAGTTCTTATTTTATCCAGGGGTGTATTGGCTTCCCCGTTCCCTATTGCACAGCGCCTTTCATACGAGGGGTGAGCGCGCCATAATCATTAATGGTCTTGTAGGTAATCTCGCTACCCGCATCGGCAGGTAATTTGACGTTAACTTCACCCATTGGCGGAACCAGCGCATTGTCCAGCACCCGCGTACCGGCATTGAGTTCGGTCACCGTCAGGTAGTAAGGCGTTGGGTTGACGAGCGTTAATGTGCCCGCGCTACGGCGAAATGTGAGTTTTTCAGCGGCCTGGTCAGAAGACAGCGCCAGCTTAGCCGGACGGTAGTACAGCTTGATACGGCTGATAATCGCCAGCTGTAACGTGTTGTCGCCGAGCTTTGATTTATCCATTGAGGGAATGGCTTTTACGTTCATCCAGAACAGGCTTTCCCGGTCTTTCGGCAACTGGTTATTGGTCGCATCAAGAATGCGTAAGGTGTTCTCTTTTTTACCCTGCATCGCAAAAAGCGGCGGCGTCACCACAAAGCGACCGTCTTTAACGCCATCGGCATTTTCCACCCATGACTGAATGAGATAAGTACTGCTGTCGTCATTGTTCGTGACGCCCAGCTGAACCTGCTTTTGCCCTTCAGGATAAATAACGCGAGTCGCGCCCAGCGCAACACCCGCTTGCGCAGCAGGCATCATGCCAATAGTCGCAATCATCAGAACGCAGGCTAGCAAGCCGCGTATTTTTGTCCGTGTGTTGTTCATCTTTGCCCTTGTTGTACTCACCGTCATATCCTGTATTCGGTCTGTCTGCGGATGCATTGCTTATAGATAGGTCAACGAAAACCACGCCTGAGCGTTGGCCGTACCACCGGTGACCTGACGGTCAGTGGAGCGGTATTTCGCGACGAAATGCAGCGTAGTGGGGCCGTCATAAAGACGTGTCCAGCTCACCGGCTCGCGATTTAAAGGGATCAGGCTGCCATCGCTATTAAATAATGCGACACCTATCCCCGTGGCGATCCCTGCCCCTTCCCCCACGGAGAGGACGTCGGGATCTTTCCCATCGGCCACGCCGTTAAAGGTCACGCCCACGCGTTGACTGACCGTTGTGTCGCAGTCCAGAAGATGAATGGTAAAAGCCACCGGGCTTGCATCCTCTCCTGCTGCATGAAATCGATGGCTACTGATTTGCCCCATATTGACCGTCATTAAACGATCGCCTGCGTCTACGCTGCAGGCCTCGGCGATAATCTCGCCCTGAAATCGCATATTTCCGCCAGGCGTGGTGACATTCCAATGATTCCCCGCCAGTGCGATTGTCGGTAGTAGCAACATCAGCCCCGGTGTGACCCTTTGCATTGTTATCACCTCAGTTCCATCGCGGATAACGAGCCATCCTGGCTCATGCGGCGTCCTTGCCAGCGCTATTATTCGTACTGAACTTTAAAGGTCGCGTCAGCGTTTGCAGTACCTGCAGTTGCTGCGCCAGTTGCAAAGTAACGAGCCTGGAATGGAATGATGTTGGTGCCATCGTTCAGGGTCGTTGCTGCGCTGAAGGTTGCGCCATCAAGTGCCAGCGGAGTACCTTTGTTA
Organism: Kluyvera intermedia; assembly: GCF_034424175.1. Taxonomy (NCBI): domain Bacteria; kingdom Pseudomonadati; phylum Pseudomonadota; class Gammaproteobacteria; order Enterobacterales; family Enterobacteriaceae; genus Kluyvera; species Kluyvera intermedia. The sequence goes on along the minus strand of NZ_CP139986.1, from coordinate 784,250 downwards.
TCGAGGATCTGTACGCCAACGTTAGTTGCGCTACCTGCAGCAGAACTTTGCAGTGCCAGCACGGTGTTGTTGGTGGTATCAATTGCGGTACCGGAGAACGCAACGGATGCTTTAGTTGCCACGGTGGTATCACAATCATCCAGCTGGATGTTGAAACCGACGTTTGAGCTAGTGCTGCCAGCCGTTGCCAGTTTTGCTGAACGAACCTGACCCATCTGTACGGTCTGCTCTACTGAACCTGCGTCAACCGCACAGGCGGCATTCACAACTTCACCTTTAAAATGAACAGTACCGCCGTTAACCGTGGTGGTATCAGCCGCCAGCGCTGCTGCAGACGTCATGGACAGTGCTGAAATAACGATTAACGCAACTTTATTAATTCCCATAAAACTTACTCCTTATTAATTGAGAAACTATTCTCACTTTGTTAAAAACGATATTAATCACAGCCGCCAGATACGTTATCTGGCGTACTCGAACAGTCCTGACAAAAACACAATGGTCACCCGTGGATAAATCACAGGGCATCAGACAATAGTGTTCACCATCTCCGATTTAATTTGGAAATATCCTGATAAAATGACATTGCGACTGCGTTATTTCCTCGCAGCCCAAACATCTTTTTGTTTTTTGCATTAAATAATAAATATGCTTTTCGTTGAACCCTGCCATTTCATTTATTTGCGATACAGAATATCCCTCGCAGAGATAGCGAAAGACGGTGAGCTCTCGGTCAGAAAACTCTCGCTGATTAAAAATAGATTTACTGGCCTTTCTCATGCAGGCGTACAGCTCAGCAAAGCCTATCTTTTCATGAACAAGCCATGGAAAAGGTCCTTCAAAAGCATATCCAGAAGATACTTCCATCTTGGATAATAGTATAATCCGGCAGTGAGAATCAGGTGAAGCTAACAAACTCAGTATCCGGTGCCTTTCAACAACGTCAGAAATATAAAGAACAATCACATCACTGACAGATGTTCGTAAGTAACACTTCGACTTCAATTGCCAGGAATGAATCGTTGCTACATTCCTATCCTGGATAACTTCATCATCTTGCAACGCCAACAGGAAAAAACTGTTATCCGAGATAATACACTTCCTCATATATTACCCCAACGTCCAGGTCCGGTTTTCTTTATCTAATTCCCATGTTTCCTAGTGCTAAAGACCAACTGTCTGAATTCGGATTAATTATATACGCAGCCGATATATATCGTCAAAAACGATCAATTAATTACTATTGATAGTTATCATCTATTAGTTTTATGAATATAGATCGCCTTAATCGATCAATTGATTATTAAGAACAGGCAGATCAAGCAAATAGACAATCCGGTTTTAGGATTATTCTAAAAATAATAAATTCGTCGTATTGCTAAAGTTCCATGACCATTTGTAATGTTATGTAAAGATCATGCTTAATCTCATAATTTAACTTAATTTTCACATATCATTAAATTGATCTACATCAATTTATAAATCAAATAAATAAATTCAAGAATTGATCGTGATGAAATTTCCCTTGAATAATAATCATTTATAGGTAACGTCTTTTTAAGGGTAATACTTAATGAAAGGTAGGAGGATTGGTTTTAGCCCTTCAGCCAGGCACGGGTAAAAAATAATTGAGGGAGGCAAAGTAAGGGATAGGTGCCCCGATGATGATCATTTCCGGGGCCAGATAACCAAACGTTAACAGTGAGCGGAAAATAATAGCGCCTCATTACACGCTATAGCATACGTAATGCAAGAATTATCCGAGACTCAGCAGAACCGCATCAGCCAACGTTTGCGGGCAGGCGAATCCCGACTCAACCCGGCACGTCAGTAGCTTTGAGCCGTACTGTCGCGCGATCTGTGGCAAGCAGGCGTCATGGAATGCCTTAACGTCCTCAAAATATTCTCGCGTGTACTGACTTTCACCCGCCCGGCCACGTGCCATGCAGGCGTCATAGCAAGACTCCACGTCCCGGTCGATATAGACCACCAGATCGATCTGCGGATAGCTCTTCAGGTAATCCTTAATCTGATAAAAGTAGGACATATACCTGGCCGACGGCTGTTCTGTCATCAGAAAATTGACGTGGCAGAAAACAATATCGCTGAACAATGACCGTTCAATAACATAGTTACCGTCAGGGATCGCCTTTAAAAGCGCCTGTCGGCAATGGGTGATATAGAGCTGGAAAGCCACCCTGGCATCGGCGTCGGTCGGGTTTTCAACAAACACCTGTAGCAGCTCCAAAAATACCGGGTCTTCATCAACCGGTTCTTTTAAGACGCTCCAGTTAACCCCAGTACGGGCTGATAACGATGCGGCCAGTGGTTCAAGCAACGTGGTTTTCCCGGCGGCAATGTTAGCCTCAATAGACACGATTTTCATGGCAATATCCCTATGAATAAATTAGTTAACTGTCTCGCTCTTCGCGGAGTATTCGCCTTGGGTTAGCGGGCTTGAGGGCACCTCACAGGCGAGATATTCCTGGTATTCGGCAAAATGCAGTAATGACGGCTCAGCGCAAAGCTCGCGCTCGCCGTAGTCAACCAGGGTGGGAACGTGTCTGAAGAAATTGAACATGGCATTTTCACACTATCGGGAGAGGCTCCCCTATCAGCGGATAAGGGAGCGCGGGGCTTAGGCTTTTTTCGCGCTGTAGACTTCATCACCGGAGAAGGCCGGGTCAGCCCAGAAATTAATGTTGAACTGCGCATCGTCGGTCATCTCAATACGGTGCCAGTACTGTGGTGGACTGGTGGCAAAATTGCCCGCGTTTATCACCACTTTCACTTCCGGCTCTACGGCATGCTCATCGGCAAATCCGTAATAAGTCACAGTTCCTTCCATGACGCACAGCTGGCCAAAAACATTGGCGGCGGTGTTATGGTGACTCAGCAGCGCGGCTGGGACGTTTTCTTTGGTGAAAAATGGGGTTGAACGTTTGATTGTCCAGTTTTTGGGAATTCTTTGATGGCTCATATCGACCTCCGCTCTAAAAGATGCATTTAATATACATCTTTAAATTTCATCTGCAAACCGTTTTTGATAATAAATCTCATTATCAAATGTAATTACGGAAGATGGAGCTTCGGAAGCCGCAGACAGCTTGATAGATGTGCGCTACAGGCGGATCCTCTTTCAGGATCCACCCGCAGGCGAAACGGCAGGATTAGGCTTTGCGGATAATGACCGGTGCGCTTTTATAGGCAGGCGTCAGGCTTTGCGTGTCTACCGAATCCAGAGACAGCAGCACATTCGCTTCCGGCAGATAGGCACCAATGGAGCCCTCCGCCATACTGTAAACCACCACCGTCAGCCCATACATCACACGACTTGCGCTAGGTTGACCATCATCATCCAGGGCTTGAATGTTAATGACATCCCCTTCTACCAGGCCACGCGCCTCGGTTTCTGCCCTGCTCAGGAACACCACATCACGGCGTCCAGTAATACCGCGGTAGCGATCGTTCATGCCATAAATCGTGGTGTTGTACTGATCGTGGCTACGCAGCGTTGCCAGCACCAGCGCATCTGCAGGCTGTTTATCTCGTTCAACGGCATGTTGATGGCACACAACAAAGTTCGCCTTACCCGTCTTGGTTCGCCACTCGCGACGCGATGCAGGTGTATCCATGCGGAAACCGCCAGGTTCAGCAATGCGCGCGTTGTAATGGGCAAAAGCGGGCACCACATCGGCAATCGCATCACGAATAAGATCGTAATTGGCCGTCATCATTTCCCAGTTCACCGGGGAATCTGGCAAGGTCGCACGGGCCAGTTCGGCAACAATCGACGGTTCAGACTTAAGCCAGTCCGATGCCGGTTTCAGCGCACCGCAGGAGGCGTGTACCATCGACATAGAATCTTCAACGGTCACCGACTGAATGCCCGTCGCCTGCATATCGCGTTCCGTTCTGCCCAGCGCTGGCAGCAGGTAGTTGTGCTCTGCTAATAACAAATGCGAGCGGTTAAGTTTGGTCGCAACGTGCACCTGCAAATCTAGCTTTTTCATCGCTTCAAAGGTGCGCTGCGGCTGCGGCATCGCTACCGCGAGGTTACCGCCCATGCAGATAAGCGCTTTCGCCTCTTCACGTTCGATGGCACGAATACTCTCCACGCTTGAACGACCATGCTTGCGCGACACACTGATATTAAAGCGGGCTTCAAGACGCAGCAAAAACTCTTCGGATGCTGCTTCGTTAATCCCCACTGAGCGGTCGCCCTGCACGTTAGAGTGGCCTCGCAGCGGGCAGATACCGGCACCAGGCTTACCCATGTTGCCTTTCAGCAGTAGCAGGTTCACCAGTTGCTGAACGTTCTCGGTACCGTTTTTATGCTGGGTGATCCCCAGACCATAGCAAATGATGGTGGAGTTGGATTTATCGTAACGGTAGGCTAGATCTTCCATCTGGCTGCGCGTCAGGCCGGAGTCTTGCTCCAGATCCGACCAACTGCAACGATGCAGGGAGTCATACAGTTCCTGATAGCCATGGGTATGCTCAGCCAGAAACGCGCGGTCGAGGCACGGTTCCTGGCCAAGCAAGATTCTGGCTTCGTCCATTTCAATCAGCGCTTTCATCACCCCTTTGAGCAGTGACGCGTCGCCGCCCATTTTGACCTGGTAATAGTCATGGCTAAGAACGGTGGACTGCCCTTTAAGCATATCGGTTGGGCTTTGCGGGAAGCTAAAGCGTTCAAGCCCTCTCTCCGCCAGCGGGTTGATGGAGATGATACGCGCGCCGCGCTGTGCCACTTCACGCAGCGTGGTCAGCATGCGTGGATGGTTTGTTCCTGGATTATGCCCGATGCAAATCACCAGATCGCAGTGCTCAAAATCCTCTAACTCAACGGTGCCTTTACCCATACCAATCGCCTGAGTCAGTCCGGCGCTGGTTGGCCCATGACACATATTGGAGCAGTCGGGGAAGTTGCTGCTGCCATATTCACGGGCAAACAGCTGATAAAGGAACGCGGCTTCATTGGAGGTACGTCCGGAGGTATAAAACTCTACTCGTTCCGGGGAATCATAGCTGCGCAGACGCTCGCCGATTTCAGCAAATGCGACCTGCCATTCCACGGCCTGCCAGGTATCGCTCGCCCGGTCATATTTCATTGGATGCGTCAGGCGGCCAATATTTTCCAGCGCATAATCACTGTAATTCCACAGTTCAGCCACCGTATGCTGACGGAAAAACGCCGGTGAAGCTTTCTTACTGGTGGTTTCCCAGGAGACCGCTTTCACGCCGTTTTCGCACAGTTCCATCGGCGTACGGTGACTGGGGTCAGGCCACGCGCAGCCTGGGCAGTCAAAGCCTTTTACCTGGTTCATCCTGAACATGGCGATAATATCGCGCGCAACGGCCTTTTGTGAAAATACCGATGCCGTCACTGCTTTGACCGCACCCCATCCACCCGCAGGCCCTTGATAGCCGCTTATACCTGGAACACCATTATTCATTTTTACCGCTTATTCTGTACGCAATTTCAATGGTGAATACGGTAGCAATTTCCGAGGCCTAATGATTTCCTCTTCACGAGGTACGCGGCTTCTACGCTCAATGGGTTAGGGAATAGCGCCCTTCAGGTGGCATAAAGCAGACTCCCCCACAAAAAAATTGGGGTTGAACTGATGCGAACAACCTTTTATTTTCTTGTCTGATTTTTAACTGGACCCTGTGGTGTCGACGATGAACAAATCGAACACGTTAGTGAACAGCACAATAATAAGAAAAATAGGCTGAGGAATTTTTATGTGGTTATTTATTGGCACCCTCGCCGCCGTCTTTCTGGCGTCGCTGATGTTTGTCTGGCTTGACGATAGAATTGCTGACCCGGAATAAAACTCAGGGAGCGTTCCGCGCCAGGGAATGGCGCGGAACATGAAAGATTACAGTGACTTTGCCAGGCGTTCCACGGCGGTCATTAACCCTTCTTGCGACACGGTAGAGTAAGATAAACGCAGCGTGCGGGTATCCGGATTATCGTTATAGAACGCTTCACCCGGCACGTACACCACGCCATTCTCTAGCGTCTTTTTCATCCATGCCATGGTATCGAACGGATAGCGGAAGCGCGCCCACAGGAACATCCCGCCTTTTGGACGACTAAACTCCAGATGCTCACCCAGACGACTTTCCAGCGCATCGGCCAGCGCATTGCACTTCCTACGGTAATCTTCGCGAATAAGCGCAATCTGGTTCTCAAGGCGATTCATCGCCAGATATTCCGCCGTAATCACCTGCGACAGCATATTGGTATGCAGATCGGCAGCTTGCTTGACGATCACCGTCTGCTGCGCCAGCCAGTCCGGCATGACTATCCAGCCAATACGCATACCCGGGGCGAGGATTTTTGAGAAAGTAGAAGTGTAGACCACCTGATCTTCACAGCCCAACTCAACGGCGTGCTGATACAGCGGGCGCTGTACGTCATCGGTAAAGCTGATTTCACCGTACGGGTCATCTTCGATGATCACAAAATCATGCTGCTTCGCCAACTCAACCAGACGGCGTCGGCGGTCATCACTGAGAATTTTACCGCCTGGGTTACCAAAGGTTGGCACCAGGTAAACGGCTTTGACGGTCGTCGTTGCCAGCAGCTCAGCAAGCTGCTCCACCAGCATGCCATTCTCATCGGTATCAACGCTGAGGATATTGGCCTGCGCCAACTGGAAAACCTGTAATGCCGCCAGATAGGTCGGACGCTCAACCACGATAGCATCGCCCGGATCGAGCAGCGTGCGCGCAACAATATCCAAAGACTGCTGAGAGCCTGAGGTTATGTACACATGGCTTGCCTGACAAGCAACACCGCGCGCCTGACACAGCTCACTGACGGCCTGACGCAGCGGCGGGTAGCCTTCGGTCAAACCGTACTGGAACGCATCGTTGAAACGCTCGCTCATCACCTTCTGCACCGCCAGCTCCAGCCCTTCGGTATCAAAAAGCTCCGGGGCTGGAATACCGCCACCCAGAGAAATCACGCCGGGCAATTTACTGTGCTTTAAAAGTTCGCGAACGGCGGAGGGCTTAAGTTCACCCGCGCGGACGGCGAGTCGCCTGTCGTGCATAGTATTTTCCTTTTCTGTCTTGTTGTTGTGTTTGTTGCAGACTGCATATTTTACGTAGGCCGGATAAGGCGAAGCCGCCATCCGGCCTACAAACAGTTATTCGTTATCTTTTATGACGATCAGCGGTTCGATATCGCTCTCTTTTTTAATCACCAGAGAGTCATCGCCCCGCAGGCAGGTGCCGCCATAGTTACCGCCAACGGTAAATGTACATACCTGAATATATTTTCCTGCCACGTTTGGCAAGCACCAAAGTTGCTGGTAAATATTTTTTCGGTCAACAAACTTACCGCTGGTTTGAGTGAGCAGTTGATCGTGACCACTCACCAGATCGATATTGCTGCCGCAGCGCCCGGAAATTGGCTTAACGGCATAACCTGTTTTCGCCAGATGCTCGCTGACTTCAAAATCGGTATCCAGCAGGTACGGGTGGTTCGGGAACAACGACCACAGCACCGGCAGAATCGCTTTGTTGCCCGGGATCACCGTCCACAGCGGTTCAAAGACCATCACCTCTGGGCGCAGCAATACGTCAATCAGTCGCACTTCGTTATCGGGATGACCGGTACGAATCGGCACCGCCGCATATTCGTCTTCGCTGACTTCACGTACCTGTTCAATCGCCGTTTCCCACGCCCAGGTTTTCCACACGCAGTTCACCAGACGCCCGTCGCCATCAATCAACTGACCGGCAGCATCCCAACGCAGTTCGTCCAGACCATAGAGAATTTTGCTCTCAAAGCCCGCCTGGGTTAGCGCACGCTGCATAAATTGAGAGTGGTAATTCTCTTCCAGATCGTTGTCTTGCATGATGTGCACGAACGGTCTTGCCAGGCTGTGTTTCCATGCGCCCACCAGCTCACTGAGCAAATCTTCCGCCGGGTTATGACCGTCGCCGTGATAGCCGGTTTTCAACCACTGTTCGAGGATCAGCCCCCCTTCCGTATGACAAGAAGCAGAGTCGGCGTTGTACTCATAAACCTTCAGTCCGCGCTCATCCATGCAGAAATCCATGCGCCCGGTAATCATGTCGTGGCGGCGACGCTGCCAGGACAAACGTAGACGCGGCCAGAGGATTTTGGGGATGTCGAACAACGCCAGTAAGTTGTCGTCTCGCATGACTTTGTCGGTGGCGTGGAGATACATCAGATGCATCTCGTTGGTGGCTTTAATCAGCTCCTGCTCCGCACTTTCGGTCATGGTGAAATACTGATACGGGTCGCGATTGATCACATGACCGTTGGCATCGGCATAGGCTTTTTGCAGCGAATCGCGCTCATCCAGCCACTTGCCATCGAACTGGCCGTGATTCTCCAGACGCGCACTGCCAAGCTTCAGCGCTTCCCCGGCAATAGCGGGTTGCGGCAGGCTATAACGACCATCGTCAGTCTGGATCATCCAGCCAAGAATGGTGGTGTCATCAAAAGTGTCGTGCAAAATATAGTGACCGTCGTTGACCTCAAGGGTCAGCTCGCGCGTCCACTGTTGGCCTGCGGGCAGCGGGGAGTGCAGTACGTTTTGTTCTGCGATACGGACTTTGTTGCCAAGCAGTTGGGTGATGACCGCAACATGTCCGGTTTCGTTAAACTCACCGCCCTTCTGCCAGATAAGCAGCGAGCCGACGAGCGGCGGGCGGCGTGAACCGTTAGCAAATGCCTGGAGCGGGAGAATGGCGTCGTTCACCACCTGACGCAGATAGCGCAGCGAGAAAATCTCGTAGGCCATGCCGACATCGGTGAAAACAAATCCGTAGGTGATAAACAGGAAGCGGCGAGCAAACTCGACGCATTGCCACTTGTGGCCCATGTATTCGTTGTCGATATAGCTACGAAACGATGCGTCATCAGGCATGTCACCTGGTTTTAAGCTACTGTAATCTGAAGAGTAAATTGCTACGCCACCCGGCGCATACCCCAACAACGTGCCAAAGGGGGCGTCACTATTGGTACTTCCCGTGCTCATGAATCTTCCTCAAACATACCGTGCGGTTTTCTCACCCGTACGTTGAAATTAATTCCACAAAAGTGGATTAATCATACACCCGTGTATGCGAGGATGACCTATCGACGGGAAAAATAATCATCCGAAAAATGCACATTGATGACATCAGGAGTCCACATGAGTTTACAGGCACAACCGCTGGTCTGGGGCAACGGCGAACGTACATTCGAAGTGTTTCTTGAACCCACCTGTCCGTTTTCCGTTAAGACTTTCAATAAGCTTGACGCGCTGCTGGCGCTGGCAGGCGAAGACAAAGTCAGTGTCAAAATTCGTTTGCAGTCGCAGCCGTGGCATCTGTTTTCCGGGGTGATCGTTCGCTGCATCCTCGCCGCCTCTACGCTGCCGGAGGGCAAAGCCGCGGCGCATAAAGTGATGCAAGCGGTGGCGGATCATCGCGAAGAGTTCGAGTTTACCGACCATTGCAGCGGCCCGAATATGCAGGCCACGCCGCAGGACATTCTCGAGCGTATTGAGCGCTACAGCGGCGTGCAGTTAGCCGATGCATTTGCCCAGCCCACGCTGCAAAAAGAGATTAAATGGCACGCCCGCTATGCGCGACAAAACGGCGTACACGTTTCCCCAACCTTTATGGTTAACGGCCTGGTGCAGCCCGATTTGAGCAGTGGCGATGACGTTAGCGTGTGGGCCGCACGGATATTTGACTGAGACTGCTACACTTCACTACCTCAACACATCATCAAAAAATAAGGCGAGCGATTATGTCAGAGAACACCTATCAGCCTCCCAAAGTCTGGGAGTGGACGCAAAGCAGCGGTGGCGCATTCGCCAATATCAACCGCCCTATCTCCGGCGCAACCCATGAACAGGCGCTGCCGGTCGGCCATCATCCGCTCCAGCTTTATTCGCTGGGCACGCCGAACGGCCAGAAAGTGACGATTATGCTCGAAGAGTTGTTGGCGCTCGGCGTGAGCGAAGCGGAGTACGATGCCTGGTTGATTCGCATTGGCGAGGGCGATCAGTTCTCCAGCGGCTTTGTCGAAGTGAATCCGAATTCAAAAATCCCGGCGCTGAGCGACCACTCAACCACCCCGCCGACACGCGTATTTGAGTCCGGCAGTATTCTGCTGTATCTGGCGGAGAAATATGGTCACTTCCTGCCAAAAGATCCGGCCGGTCGGACGGAAACGCTGAACTGGCTATTCTGGCTTCAGGGTTCTGCGCCGTTCCTTGGCGGCGGCTTCGGTCACTTCTATAACTATGCGCCGGTAAAAATCGAATACGCAATTAACCGCTTTACGATGGAAGCCAAACGCCAGCTTGACGTACTGGATAAACAGCTGGCGCGCAGCCGTTACGTGGCGGGCGAGGAATACACCATTGCCGATATAGCTATCTGGCCATGGTACGGCAACGTGGTGCTGGGTGACGTTTATGGCGCGGCCGAATTCCTCGATGCGCAAAGCTACAAAAACGTGGTGCGCTGGGCGCAGGATATCGCCAGCCGTCCAGGCGTGAAGCGCGGGCGTATTGTCAACCGCACCAACGGCCCGCTGGATCAGCAGTTGCACGAGCGTCACGCTGCCAGCGATTTTGATACCCTGACTGAAGATAAGCGTCAGTAGTAATCATCTAATTCCGGGTGCTTGCACCCGGAATTACTGCCCTTCCAGCCGGTATCCAGCCATAAAGTAGCGAACGGTGGTACTGGAGTCGTGCTCTCTGAAGAAATCCATCACCATCTCTTTATCCAGCCCGTAGCGCCGCGTCAAAACCCCCGCCTCCCATGCGCTTAACTGCCGGTCACCGGTTTTTTCGAACATACGGTGCGAAAAACCCAGCACAAAGCCGCGCTTATAGTCAGTACAAAAGCCGAGGACCTTCTGCGCGCTGTCGGCGTAAGGTGCCTTCATTCCCGCAATGAGTCCTTTACCAAAATGGTTATCCATCATCCCCTCCCAATTCGTTATATATAAAATTATATAGCGGTTTTTTGAGCGCTGGCTAGTGCTATTTAAAGGCAACCGATTAAGGCGCGTTTTTCCCTCCGTGTGATCGACCGAACGGGCATTGCCGCAGAAACCACGTATGGTGGGAACAGCGTTTTAAAAAAAGAAAAGGAGACATTATGGCCTGGCAAGCAAACCCAGCCCGTTATCAAGAGATGCAGTATCGCTACTGTGGTCGCAGCGGTTTACAACTCCCGGCGCTGTCCCTCGGCCTATGGCACAGTTTCGGCCATATCCACGCCCTGGACGATCAACGCGCATTGCTGCGTAAAGCCTTTGACTGCGGGATAACTCACTTCGATCTCGCCAACAACTACGGCCCCCCACCGGGCAGCGCCGAGGAGAACTTTGGTCGCTTGCTGCGCGAAGATTTCGCTCCCTATCGCGACGAACTCATTATCTCCACCAAAGCGGGCTACGACATGTGGGCAGGGCCATACGGTTCCGGTGGTTCGCGTAAGTATCTGCTGACAAGCCTCGACCAGAGCCTGAAACGGATGGGGCTGGATTACGTCGATATCTTCTACTCTCACCGGGTGGATGAGCGCACGCCAATGGAAGAGACCACCAGCGCGCTAGCGCAGGCGGTGCAAAGCGGTAAAGCGCTTTACGTAGGTATCTCGTCTTATTCAACAGAGCGCACTCAGGCGATGGTCGAGTTGCTGCGCGAGTGGAAAATCCCGCTACTCATCCACCAGCCTTCCTATAACCTGCTCAACCGCTGGGTCGATAACAGTGGGCTGCTGGATACTCTGGAGCACAACGGCGTAGGCTGCATTGCCTTTACCCCACTGGCGCAGGGGCTGCTGACAGGCAAATACTTGAACGGCATTCCCGACGGTTCACGTATGCAAACGGAAGGCAAAAAAGCGCGCGGCCTGACGGAGAATATGTTGAGCGAAAGCAACTTAAGCAGCCTGCGGTTGCTTAACAACATGGCACAACAGCGCGATCAGTCGATGGCGCAGATGGCGCTTAGCTGGCTGCTAAAAGATAACCGCGTAACGTCAGTGCTGATTGGTGCAAGCCGCCCGGAGCAAATTGAAGAGAACGTGAAGGCGCTGGGTAATCTGCATTTCTCTGCCGAGGAATTAGCGCAGATTGATAAGCATGTAGCGGATGGGCAGTTGAATCTGTGGCAGGCGTCGTCGGATAAGTAAGTTGAGTGTGGGCACGATATGCCCCCTCTCCCTTAATAAGAGTGAGGGTGAGGGTTAATGCACCGCACCTTTCCCCCTCACCCTAGCCCTCTCCCCAGAGGGGCGAGGGGACCGAATTGTGCGGTCTTTCGTTATTGTGGTTCAAATAAGGGATCAGGATTTTTTTGCGCGCGTGAGGCTATCAAGATAACCCATCACAAACGCGGATAACACAAAGGTCAGGTGAATAATCACGTACCACATCAGCTTGTTGTCCGGGACGTTTTTGGCATCCATAAACACGCGCAGCAGGTGAATAGAAGAGATGGCCACAATCGACGCCGCCACTTTGTTTTTCAGTGACGTCGCATCCATTTTGCCCAGCCAGTTCAGCTTCTCTTTATCGGCACTGATATCAAGCTGCGAGACAAAGTTTTCATAGCCCGAGAACATCACCATCACCAGCAGCCCGCCAACCAGCGTCATATCCACCAACGACAGCAGCGTCAGGATCAGATCGGCTTCTGCCAGGCTGAAAATGTGCGGCAGAATATGAAAGATCTCCTGAAAGAATTTGATCGCTAAGGCCAGCAGTGCCAGCGAAAGGCCAAAATAAACCGGGGCCAGGATCCAGCGCGATGCATACATCAGATTTTCAAGAAAGCGTTCCATAATGTCCTGTGAGTCAGTCAAATTCGCGCCATTATATCCCAACATCGCAACAATATATCAACAGCTAAAACTAAACATCATGAGGACGGATGAATGGCCGCTGATAGTCCGGCCACACCAGCGCAACCAGTTCAGGGTAGGCTTCCCGGGCAAATTCCTGGTAGCTTTGCTGAAGCGTGGTCACCACCGGATCGCCAAGCGTGACCTGCTCGCCTTTCAGGCAACGGCGTTTGATTTCGTCGTAATATTCGTAAACGGCACCGTTGAGACTGCGACAACGCTCCTGGGCTTCAAACAGGCCGGGAATGTCTTTTAATTCGTCAGTCGACATACGCTTAATGGTGGACTGGATAAAGTCGATATACTCATGATTAATACGCCAATACCAGGCTGGCGTAATGGTACTCATCAGCCCGGCAAAATGGTTTTCACCTTCATCTTTGGTCAGCGGGGTGGCAACCGCTGGGGCAGCAGTTTCATTTTCGGTATCAGCCGCTTCGTTATTTTGACCATACATGAAAAATAAAATAATGGCGGTGAGCAACAGCAACACCATCACAAAATAAATAATACCGCTCATGGTTTTCTCCACTTTTTTTGATTTTAAAAGTGCTCCATGATAATGTCAACGAACCTCACTATAATAAAAATCACGCTCCAGCCAATCAATGATGACGCCTATATGATCGCTGAAACCCTTATCCCAGCTCGCTTTTGTATCTCGGCTATTGATGCCGAAAACCCTGATATGAAAGCAACTCAAGAACCGCTGCCTGCGAAGGCTACGCTCGCTGATTGGCAGGATGAGATATTGCTGGGCGGCGGGCAGTCGCGTAATCCCTTGCTTGAAGAGCACGATCGTCATATTAAAGACCGATTATATCGCGTGGCTAAAATTGAAGCTTTTGCCCTTATGCTAAATAACCTGGTACTTCAGGGAGAGATTTCCGCACTTGAGTTAAGTCAAATTATCGAGTTAAAAACCCAGGAAATAAATGAAGACGGTAATAAGATCTGGCTTAATTTAATGACTCAGGAAAGAGTCACCCCTTTGTTTTATAATCTGACGGATAAGTAGTATGAAACTTGTCGATGTTACTGAGGCTAATATAGCGTTAAGCCCGCAGATAAGTGATGACACTCTCCTTGCGCGAAATCTTCAGGTGCTGCGTGATGAAAAAAATGCCCAGGGCCGTCAGATCTCCAGCCCTCAAGCACCGATTCCTGCCACGCTGGTGAAGATGAAATGGCAAAATCGCCGCGAAATCTACGCTTATCAAGTCAAAGAAGAGATCTTTGGTGCTGCGCTGTGCGAAGTGATGGCACGTTACCCCCATCTGCGCGATAAGATTCTCGCGCATACGGAATCCTGCTATCAACATGTCCTGAGTCGGGAGACCGCGACGCTAACGATCAGTCGCGGCCTGGCCGATGGAGATTACCGGACAGCTAACGTCATCCTCAATGTCGACAAAGACGAGGAAAAACGCGCAGATCAGCCGTTAATATCCAGAGCAAAATGATTGAACGCGCAGGAACCTCGCGATGTTGCCTGCTCCAGCGATAACGCGACAAGCCCCACCTTAGCCCCCACCCATTTGCCTTTTCCAGCGGCGAAAGGCTGACAAACCCGCTGCCAGTCACCGTCACCCTGACGCCAGGCAAAACGGCAAATACCGCCCAGTGAAACCACCACCTTCATCTCACAAAATGCCGCATCGACATAGGTCAGCGCCTGACGGCTTTCGTGCACCACGCCCGTATCGCTCATCCAGCCCGTGACCCACAGCAACCGCTGCCTGTCGCTGCAGTTCTCTAAAAGCAGCGCGGCATAACGCTCACCATAGACAATCAAACCGCCTGCATCGCCGGGTGCGGCGGCATTCAGCGTCATCCGGGTCTGCGCACTGAACTGCCATGCCGGGAATTTTTGCAGCAGCAAGTTAGGCAGCCAGTAAAAATTGCGCTTCTCCTGCGCCTGCGGTAACCCACAGCAGCGAAGGCTGAGCTGCCCGTCGCCCGGTAACAGCCACGCGGGGTCAGGATTGGCCTGCCACTGCCATTGCAGCCCGGGCTTACCGTCGACAAAATCGTCGCTGGTCTGCGGTAACATAGGCTGCGATGATCGCAGGCTTGCGGGACGCGGCCAATGCATCACCGGCTGCCCCACGCCATCGTCATCAATTTGCTCCCCAATACGCGGCCAGCCATCTGCTTCCCAGTGCATCGGTTGCAGGTGAACTACTCGCCCGTACAAATGCGCGTCCTGGAAATGAACAAACCAGCATTCACCGTCGTCCAGCTCAACCCAGCCGCCCTGATGCGGGCCATTGACCGGCGTGTTGCCCTGGAACAGTACGTTTTTCGCGTGCCATGGGCCGGTCATACTCTTGGCTCGTAACACCGTTTCCCAGCCGGTTTCTACGCTGCCCGCAGGCGCAAAGATGTAGTACCACTCGCCCCGTTTATAGACTTTTGGCCCTTCCAGCGTCGGCTGGTCGACGCTGCCATCATAAATAATGCGCCCTTCACCTAGCAGCGAAGTACCGTCCGGCGACATGGCAAATAGCTGAAGCTGATGTTTTATTCCACTGCGACTGTGGGCAAATGCATGTACCAGCCAGGCTTCTCCGTTGTCGTCCCAGAACGGGCACGGATCTATCCACCCTTTTGCCGGTTGCACGCAGTGCGGGGCGCTCCATTCGCCCCTGGCATCATCGGTGTGAGACATGAAAATGCCTTCGTCCGGGGTACTGAAAAATACCCACAGCTTATTGTTATGCCAGCGAATGGACGGTGCCCACACCCCTTTTCCGGGTTGGTATTCATCAAACCCCGCCAGCGGTAACGCGTTGAAAACGTGGTTGATAATCGTCCAGTTAACCAGGTCCGTCGAGTGTAGAATTGGCAGCGCTGGCATATGGTTAAAACTCGACGAGACCATAAAAAAGTCATCGCCGACGCGCACCATATCCGGGTCTGAATAGTCGGCGCACAAGATGGGATTATGGTAATGGTTCGATGTCATCGTACCCTCCTTAGGCTTTATGTAACACGCTGGCCACGGTTTCTGGCTCCGCATTAACCTTCGTGGAATTCGCCTGCTGACGAGCGGACAAATCACGCTGAATGGTTGCCATGGCTTTGTCGTCCAGTTTGTAGAAGCGCGACAACCACCACAGCACCAGATAAGACAGCGATGGCCCCAATATCAGCAGCCCAACGATGCCCATCGTGGCCATTGGCGTTTGTACTGAAACCCCAGCCTGATAACCGAACAGTCCCAGCGAGAAGCCCACCACCGCACCAGCAACCGCCATGCCCATTTTCAGCGCGAACAGGTTGCCAGAGTAAGATAAACCAGTGATGCGACGACCAAACTTCCACTCGCCGTAGTCGGCGGCGTTAGCCATCATGTTCCACTTAAACGGTTGATACATTTGATGGAAGAAGCCAACGAGGAAGTACAGAGGGAAAACGACCGGCAGCCAGGTCGGCGGCACGAAGAACATAATCACACCCACCACCACCAGCAGCAGGTTGATATTTTTAAACAACGACACCGCCCGGTAACGCTTGGCCAGCCAGCCTGCGGCGATGCTGCCAATAATAGTGCCGACCACGCTGGTTGAGATAAACGCTGATTTCATCGCCGTGCCTGCCGCCGACTCCACCCCGCCCATCATTAAATAGGTGGCGTAGTACAGCGTTGCTGCGCCGCGCATGACTCCGGCCATGCTGGAGAAGAAGGTGATGACAGCCACGATCCGCCACTGATCGTTTGCCAGTAATGAGCGCAAATCTTCACGGATACTACTTTGCTGTTCGACCGCCGGTGCCACGCGCTCTTTGGTGGAGAAGAAGCAGAACACCAGCATTACAATAGCGATAGCCCCCATGATCCCCATGGTCGCCTGGAAGCCGAACTGCTTATCGTCTTTGCCCAGATAATCGACCAGGAATAGCGTGGCAACCGAAACCATCAATCCTGCCACTGACGAGATAGTGAAGCGGTAGGACTGCGCGGACAGACGATCCTTTTCATCGCGGGTGATCACGCCACCCAGCGCGCAGTAAGGAATATTGATAAAGGTGTAACACAGCATCAGCAAGGTGTAGGTCAGATAGGCATAAACCAGCTTGCCAGACTCACTAAAGGCAGGCGTGGTGAAGGTCATCACGGCCAGCACAGCATAGGGGATCGCAAACCAGATAAGCCAGGGACGGAAGTGCCCCCAGCGGGTTTTTACCCGGTCGGCGACAATCCCCGTGAGCGGATCGGTTATCGCATCCAGCACGCGAGTCACGAGGAACATCACCCCCACCGCTGCCGCGGAGAGGCCGTAAATATCGGTGTAGAACCAGGTCAAAAACATCGTTACCGAAGAGTAGACGATGCCGCAAGCGGCGTCGCCCATGCCGTATCCCAGTTTTTCTGCGATCGACAATTTAGTGTCATTTGCCACGAATCATTCCTCCCGAATTGAAGAGGCTTCAATGTAGGAGGATGAAAATCACAATCCTATTGTCATTTTTCGTACTGGCATTACGTTTTCTGGCAACTGCGTAAGTTGTCACATAACTGGACTATTTGTCATACATCTTTCAGTTTTGTGACCTCACACCAGGCGGAATACCGAGATGGCCGACTTAAGCTCACCGGTATGTCGCTGCTGCTGATGTGCCACCTGAATAGTCTGCGCCACGTGCTGTACGTTCTCCTGCACGCTGGCATCAATATGCGCAATGCTGCCTTTCATTTGCAGTACGCTGGTACGCTGCTGTTCGCTCATAGATGACAGCACGTCGACGCAGGCCTGTAAGCTGTTGATGTTATGGATAATCGCCGCCATGGTTTCCCCTGCCTGCTCAACCTGACTCGCTCCCTGATGCGTCCGCTCCACCGAGGTAGCAATCAATTGACGAATATCCCTCGCGGCACCCTCACAACGTAGCGCCAGCGTACGTACTTCCGCCGCAACAACCGCAAAACCTTTGCCATGAGCCCCCGCACGGGCGGCTTCCACGGAAGCGTTCAGCGACAAAATATTGGTCTGGAAGGCAATGCCGTCAATCAGCTCCAGAATGCCGTTAATTTTTAAGGATTCATCACGAATATGGATCATTGAGGTCATAGCCGAACGAATATTGTCCCCACCCTGACGGGCAACGTCGCTGGCTTGCATCGCCAGCGTACGCGCTTCGTTGGCCTTATCATTGGTGAGCGAGGCCGCGGCGGCTAATTGCTCCATTGCGCTGGCAGTCACCGCTAACGAGCGCGCCTGGTTATCGGTACGTTCAGACAGTGCGGTATTACGCTGAAGCAACGTTTGTGAAGCTTCCAGCAGTTGCGAGACGTTACCACTTACCTGCTCCAGCGTTTTGCGCATCGCGTCCAGCGTCAGACTAAAGGTACGGGCAAACGGAGAGCGGCTGGTTTTAGCATCGTGCGCCAGCGTCAGGTAGCCGGATTCCCGGTTAATTACCGCAGCAAGCTTTGCCACTTCGCTGGCCGAACGCGCATCCTGTTCCATGCGCACGGCGAGGAACACCAAAAATACCGTCTGCGCCACGACATACACCCCGTGCATGACAACCATATGCAGGCCGGTGTGCATAAAGACGGTAATATTGAAAAGACCATATTCCTGCAAATAATTAAAGGTCAGGTGATGCAGCGCAATCACTCCGGCCCCCATCATTAATGGCCGCCAGTCTCGCCACGCCAACAGCGCTGAGAGCAGGACAAAAACAGAAAAATGGTATTCGGTTTCACCACCACCAAGCTGAATAAGCAGCGCAGAATAAGCCATTAAAATAACAGCATACACCAGGCGGGTGAGTAATTTACCGGCAAAGAGTAGCGTCATTATCGTCGCCAGCACCGATAGAATGCTCGCCGCGATTAGCGCCAGCGTGAAGTTCTCATTCATACCGCCAACACCCAGCGACACGGCCCACATCACCCAGCTTAGTACCAGCAGTAGCCGGTCTGCTCTTTGACGAATTGAGGATAATGAAAACAGATCGTGATGCAATCCATCGGCATCTTTTGCAGTTGTTATAGCCATATTATTTTCCGTCCGCCGCAGGTGTTTTATATTATTGTTAGCGTTCAGGATTAAGCGTAGAAAGGTTATTTATGGCTAGCCACTACAAGGTTAAAAATATATTGATGAAATTAAGTCAGGCTAAATATTATTTAACCCATACTGTTATCGCTGGAGAATAATAAGACTTAAGGGAAATATTTATTGAGTAGGCAGTAAAATAGCGAATGGCGCATAAAATGCGCCATTCGGGAGACTTACTTTTTCGCGACGGTTTCTTCGCCGACGAGGCCAATCTTCAGATAGCCCGCCTGATGCAAGGTATCCATCACCTTCATCATCGTTTCGTAATCTACCGTTTTATCGGCACGGAAGAAGACGGTGGTATCTTTCTTGCCTTCCGTCAGCGCATCGAGCGACGTCACCATGTTGTCATCAGTAATCGGTTCGTTGCCGAGGAACATGGATTTGTCCGCTTTCACCGACAGATAAATCGGTTTTTCCGGACGCGGCTGCGGTTGGCTGGAGGAGGCCGGCAGATTAACTTTCACATCCACGGTCGCCAGCGGAGCAGCCACCATGAAGATAATCAGCAGTACCAACATAACGTCGATAAACGGCGTTACGTTGATGTCATGCATTTCGCCGGTATCGTCCAGATTTTCATTAAGACGCATAGCCATGGGGCATTAACCTACTCGTAATTTCTGGGCGGTACGAACCGGATGTACGCCGCTGGCGCTAAGATCCAGATCGCGGCTTTGCAGCAGCAATACCTGAGCAGCAACATCGCTGAGGTTCGCTTTGAAGCCACCGATAAGACGCGCAAAGATGTTGTAGATAACAACCGCAGGAATCGCAGCAAACAGGCCAATTGCCGTTGCCAGCAGGGCTTCTGCGATACCAGGTGCGACGACCGCCAGGTTAGTGGTTTGCGTTTGAGCAATCCCGATGAAGCTGTTCATGATACCCCACACGGTACCAAACAGGCCGACGAACGGGGAGATTGCACCGATAGTCGCCAAGAAGCCATTGCCGCGTCCCATGTGACGCCCAACCGCCGCCACGCGACGCTCAAGACGGAAACCGGTACGCTCTTTAATGCCTTCGTTGTCTTCCGAACCCGCAGAGAGCTCCAGCTCGTTCTGCGCTTCGTTAATTAACTGACTGCTCAAGCTGCGGGCATCAAACGCCGTCGCCACTTCGCTCGCCTGGTTAAGGGAACGTACGTCACCTAACAGTTTTTGTTCGCGCTTGAGGCGGCGCTTATGGGCGAGAAGTTCGGCACCCTTACTGAAGAAAATAGCCCAGGTGACGACGGATGCCAGTATCAGACCAATCATGACCACTTTAACCACGATGTCGGCATGTTGATACATACCCCAAACGGAGAGATCCGCCTGCATCAAATTATTACCCACTGTGTATCTCCAGGACATAAATCACAAAATCTGAGCACAATAATATCAAAAAAACTTCGAATTGATAGTAGTTCTCATTAGTATTTGCATATTGACCTAAATCACACTTATTTTCCTTGCGCTTACGCAGTAAAAAAGTTTTCCGCGCGCGTTAAAGCAAAATTTTCTACTGTATGCATGTGAAACGGTACACCCTCTCTGCAATCGTGTTAGTTTAGACGTCCAGACGTATAAAAACAGGTAAACACAAGATGGCAGACAAGCACCTCGATACCGCGCTGGTTAACGCCGGACGCAGCAAGAAATTTACGCAAGGATCGGTGAACAGCGTGATTCAGCGTGCATCCTCGCTGGTCTTTGAAACGGTGGCTGCCAAGAAACATGCCACCCACAACCGCGCTAACGGCGAGCTGTTTTACGGACGTCGCGGGACCTTAACCCACTTCTCCTTACAAGAAGCGATGTGCGAGCTGGAAGGCGGTGCAGGCTGCGCACTGTTCCCCTGTGGTGCGGCGGCGGTCGCGAATACGATTCTGGCGTTTGTCGAGCAGGGTGACCATATTCTGGTGACCAATACCGCCTACGAACCTACCCAGGATTTCTGTTCCAAAATTCTCGGCAAACTGGGCGTGACAACAAGTTGGTTTGATCCCTTGATTGGCGAGGAGATTGCAGCGCTTGTTCAGCCCAATACTAAAGTGGTGTTCCTTGAATCCCCGGGTTCCATCACTATGGAAGTACACGACGTTCCGGCAATTGTTGCCGCCGTGCGCCGCGTGGCACCGGACGCCATCATCATGATCGATAACACCTGGGCGGCGGGTATTTTGTTTAAAGCGCTGGAATTCGGCATCGATATCTCCATTCAGGCGGGCACCAAATACCTGATTGGCCACTCCGATGCGATGGTGGGTACCGCGGTCTCTAACGAACGGTGCTGGGCGCAGCTGCGTGAGAATGCCTATCTGATGGGCCAGATGCTTGATGCCGACACGGCCTATATGACCAGTCGCGGCCTGCGAACGCTGGGCGTGCGTTTACGTCAGCACCATGAAAGCAGCCTGAAAGTCGCCGAATGGCTCGCCCAGCAGCCACAGGTTGAACGCGTCAACCATCCTGCACTGCCGGGCAGTAAAGGGCATGAGTTCTGGAAACGTGACTTTACTGGCAGCAGCGGCTTGTTCTCGTTCGTTCTGAAAAAGCATTTAACTCAGGATGAACTGGCAACCTATCTCGATAATTTCACCTTGTTCAGCATGGCGTATTCGTGGGGCGGCTTCGAGTCGTTGATCCTTGCTAATCAGCCAGAAGAGCTTCAGGAGATCCGTCCCGACGGCAAAATTGATTTCAGCGGCACCCTGATTCGCGTTCATATCGGTTTAGAAAACGTTGACGATCTGATTGCGGATTTATCAGCAGGTTTTTCACGCATCGTGTAACATAACCTCAAGCCCGGCGTCGCCTGGCGCCGGGTGTAAACCAATCCCGCATTGTTGTCAGTAATTCAGAACAACGTCGCTTCATTTGTTGCGCACACGATCAAGGTGTTCTTCATCTTTCACGCGTACAATGGGCGAAAATGCTGTTCCACAGGAATGTTCATGGTCGTAATTCAAGATATTGTCGCCGCGCTTTGGCAGCACGATTTTGCTGCTCTGGCGAATCCGCACGTTGTGGGGATCGTTTATCTGGTCATGTTTGCCACACTGTTTCTGGAAAACGGCCTGCTTCCCGCGTCATTTTTACCCGGTGATAGCCTGTTGCTATTGGCGGGCGCGCTCATTGCGAAGGGCGTGATGGGCTACGTGCCGACACTCATTATCCTGACGACCGCCGCCAGTCTGGGCTGTTGGCTAAGCTATCTTCAGGGTCGCTGGTTGGGAAACACCCGTGTGGTAAAGAGCTGGATGTCACAGCTGCCGGATAAATACCTTCAGCGTGCAACCTGCATGTTTGACAGACACGGTTTGCTGGCGCTCCTGGCGGGACGTTTTCTGGCATTTGTGCGCACCTTACTGCCTACAATGGCGGGGATTTCCGGGCTGCCTAACCGTCGTTTCCAGTTGTTCAACTGGCTGAGCGCGCTGTTGTGGGTCGCTGTGGTGACCGGTCTGGGCTATGCCTTGAGCATGATTCCGTTTGTGAAACGCCACGAAGACCAGGTGATGACCTGTTTGATGATCCTGCCGATTGTTCTGCTGGTCGCGGGTCTTTTGGGCACGGTTATCGTGGTGATTAAGAAAAAATACTGCGACGCGTGATTGCATCGTCGGGTCAGACGCCGAGCCTCCCCGGGGTCGGCGTGAACGCCTCGCCCGGGCTACGATTTGCCCGGTTTCACCATACCGAATTTGACCGGGCTACGGCATTTGACATTGTAGCTCGGCCAAGCGCAGCGCCGCCGGGGTTGGCCCCGCACTATATCCCGCGTAATCTTGCCGCATCTTCCCCCGGCGTCATGCCGAAATAGCGCTTAAACTCGCGGCTAAACTGTGATGCGCTTTCATAGCCTACCTGCATCGCCGCCGCGCTGGCCTTCAGGCCGTCATGCACCATCATCATCCTCGCTTTGTGCAAGCGGTAAGCTTTCAGATATTGCAGCGGCGACGTGCTGGTCACGGATTTAAAATTATGGTGGAACGCTGACAAACTCATATTCGCCTCGGCAGCCAGTTGGTCAACGCTCAGCGTTTCGGTGTACTGGCCCTCAATACGCTTTAGCACCCGGCTAATTTGGCTGAAATGCGTTTGACGACTCACCAGCGCCATCAGCGCCCCGCCGCGCGGCCCGGTCAATACGTGATACAGCATTTCGCGGATGATCTGCTTACCCAGAATACGTGCGTCCAGCGGATGCTCCATGACATCCAGCAGTCGTTCTGCGGCACAAAGGATCTCATCTGATAACGTGGCGGAGTTAATGCCGCTTTCCGCAATCCCTGGGCGGAACAGCGTATCTTCCCCAATCTCCATCAGCAGTTCCTGCAACTGCAAAATATCGACATCAAGACGTAATCCGGCCAATGGCGCTTCTTCGGTCGCAAAAGTTTCACATTCGAAGGGTAAAGGTACGGTAAGCAGTAGGTATTCATTGGCATCGTAGCGGAAGGTACGCTCGTTGATATAACCGATTTTATAACCGGAAAAGAGAAAAACGATGCCAGGCCGGTACATCACCGGCGTGCGCGCATAAGGCTGTGTACCGTAAAGTAGCTGGATATCCGGCAGCAAGGCTCTCAGGTTTTGTTCTTTATTTTTCAGCTGCTTAGTTTTTTCTGTCAGCAGCGCACAGATCTCTTCACGGTTCATCAACGAACGCTCCAGTTCCCTTTTACGACGCTATCATTCTGGCTGTGATTAACGTATTTCTCCAGCCCTATGGAGAAATAGGCAAGACAAACGCAGAAATGTGCATTGAGGGCTGCGGCTGCGAAGACCACAATGGTGTCATTCGGCGGTAACCCCTCACCGCCCTCTTTTTAACCCACCGATAAGGGAACGAGCCATGTTTAATTTTGATCTTCACACCCCAACCCGCATTCTGTTCGGCAAAGGCGCTATCGAAAATCTGCGCGCTCAAATCCCTGCTGACGCACGTGTTATGGTCACCTACGGCGGCGGCAGCGTAAAAAAAACCGGCGTACTGGATCAGGTGCTGGATGCACTCAAAGGTCTGGACGTGCTGGAATTTGGCGGCATTGAACCAAACCCATCGTATGAAACGCTGATGAACGCGGTGAAAATTGCCCGCGAACAGAAAGTGACCTTCCTGCTGGCTGTCGGCGGCGGTTCCGTACTCGACGGTACCAAATTTATCGCCGCAGCGGCGCACTACGACGTCAACATCGACCCGTGGGAAATCCTTGAAACTTACGGCAGCAAAGTCACCAGCGCAATCCCAATGGGCTCTGTGCTGACGCTGCCAGCGACCGGTTCTGAATCAAACAAAGGTGCCGTCGTTTCACGTAAAACTACCGGTGACAAACGCGCGTTTATGTCACCACACGTACAGCCAGTATTCGCCATTCTTGACCCGGTTTACACCTACACTCTGCCTCCTCGTCAGGTTGCGAACGGCGTAGTTGACGCCTTTGTTCACACCGTTGAGCAGTACGTCACCTATCCGGTTGATGGCAAAATTCAGGATCGCTTTGCGGAAGGTATTTTGCTGACGCTGGTCGAAGACGGCCCGAAAGCGCTGCAAGAACCAGAAAACTACGCTGTGCGCGCCAACATCATGTGGGCAGCAACTCAGGCTCTGAACGGTCTGATTGGCGCAGGCGTCCCGCAGGACTGGGCGACGCATATGCTGGGCCACGAGCTGACCGCAATGCACGGTCTGGATCACGCCCAAACGCTGGCTATCGTTCTGCCTTCTCTGTGGAATGAAAAGCGTGATACCAAACGCGCTAAGCTGCTGCAATACGCCGAACGCGTGTGGAACATTACCGAAGGTTCTGACGATGCGCGTATCGACGCTGCCATCGCCGCAACCCGTAGCTTCTTCGAACAGATGGGCGTGCCAACTCGCTTCTCCGACTACGGCCTGGACGGCAGTTCTATCCCTGCACTGCTGAAAAAACTCGAAGAACACGGTATGACCAAACTGGGTGAAAATCAGGATATTACCCTCGATGTAAGCCGTCGTATTTACGAAGCAGCACGTTAATCGTTTTCCGCTTAGCCTTTCGTTTTTGCATATTTTTCCCCTAAATAATTCGAGTTGCAGGAAGGCGGCAAGAGAGTGAACCCCAGGAGCTTACTCAAGTAAGTGACTGGGGTGAACGATCGTAGCCAACGCACCTGCAACTTGAAGTATGACGGGGATAGACCAAACTTGATCCTACAAACCTTCTCGGGCTCGCCCCGAGAAGTTCGTGAAAAGGAGAAATGCATGACAAATCCAACCGTGATTAAGCTGCACGATGGCAATGTAATGCCGCAGTTGGGCCTGGGCGTATGGCAGGCCAGCAATGAAGAGGTAGTCACCGCAGTTCATAAGGCTGTCGAGGTGGGCTACCGGTCTATTGATACCGCCGCCGCATACAAAAACGAATCGGGAGTCGGTAAAGCGATTAGCAGTGCGGGTATTCCTCGCGAAGATCTGTTTATCACCTCCAAGCTGTGGAACGATGCACATTTACGCCCTGCCGAAGCCCTACAGGAGAGCCTGGAACATCTTAAGCTCGACTATCTTGATCTGTATTTAATCCATTGGCCCGTGCCTGCCATCGACCATTATGTTGAAGCCTGGAAAGGGCTGATTGAGCTGCAAAAGCAGGGGCTGGTCAAGAGCATCGGCGTGTGTAACTTCCAGGTGCCTCACCTGCAACGCTTGATTGATGAAACAGGCGTTGCACCGGTGATTAACCAGATCGAGCTCCATCCGCTGATGCAGCAACGTCAGTTAAATGCCTGGAACGCCACGCACAAAATTCAGACCGAATCCTGGAGCCCGCTCGCACAGGGTGGTGAAGGTGTTTTCGATCAGAAAATCATTCATAAACTGGCAGAGAAATACGGTAAAACGCCTGCGCAGATTGTGATCCGCTGGCACCTCGACAAAGGCCTGGTGGTGATCCCGAAATCGGTCACGCCATCGCGCATTGCGGAAAACTTTGATGTCTGGGATTTCCGTCTGGATAAAGACGAATTAACCGACCTCACCGCACTGGATAAGGGCAAACGTTTAGGCCCGGATCCGGATCAATTCGGCGGTTAACCCTTCAAGCCCGGCTCTCGCCGGGCTTTTTCAGAAATCATCAATACCCTTCCTACGCTCGACGTTGTTAACTTGCCCGATGACTTTTCATCTTCAGGGACGTACTCATGAAATCACTGGCGACATGGCCGTTGCTGTTTATTTTCATTCTTTTGAACTTTGTCCCAACGGCTCAGGCCGGCATGCCGTTGTTATCACCCGAGCAGACTATCAGACAGGTTTATCAACCCTATACCGGTGATACCGCCTACGCTAAATTTGACCCATCCTCGTTTTCTGCACGACTGCGCCAGGCCATTACGCTAGATGAAAAATTAACCTTGCCAGGCGACGGGAACTGGCTTGACGCCGATCCCCTCTGTAATTGCCAGGATTTTCAACATCTTGTACTAGAAAACGTCACGGTTGAACAGAAATATGCCGGACACGCTGATGCCAAAGTGCGCTTTCGCCCCTTTAGTGACAACCCGGAGACTGTCTCACAGACGCTACGCCTGGTCGCAGAAGGCAATCGCTGGGTCGTTGATGACATCATCAGCAATGAAAACAGCCTGTACCACTCCCTTAATAGCAATAATCAGCAAACGCTCGCCGCCCTTGCCGCCATGCAAAGAGAGCAGCCACAGGATTATGTTCGCGCCTTGTTCGAGCATCTTAACGATGCCACCTGGCCGTGGACGTGGGTCGTTTCTGACGACTACCGTCAGGCGGTGGAGATTTATGAGCAAGCAGCCTTTCATACCGATACCGACAAAACCCATGACTGGCAGTATCTCTATGCCAATCCACTGTGCAACTGTGATGCCACGAAGTTTGTCAGCCCCAATGCGCTTAAGGTCGTTGAGCACACCGCCACCAGCGCTCGTGTTCAAGTGAAGCTCATGCTGGGCAATAACAGTCAACAATCCTCATTCTCTCAGATCCTCAATCTACAACGCATTGAAGGTGACTGGACGGTCGCGGATGTGGTTCGCCCACAAGAGGGAAGTTTGCTGGCACAGATGCGCGCCACAACATCAAAGATGGAGAAAGGAAACTAATAATAAAAAAGGGAATGGAAGCCTGTTCAGGCTCCATTCCCTTTCACTCAACGACTACCGATTAACGTGAGGCGGTTTTCACGCGTTTTTTGGTATTCGCATTGGCTTTCGGCGTTTGACGCTGATGCTCTACCGGCGTGTGCTTGGTCAGCGCCGGACGCGTATTACGATTCAGGCGACGCGCTTCGCGCATTTCATCAATCGTCGGTGCCGGTACCAGACAGTCACGACGGCTGCCAATCAGGTGCTTTTTACCCATGTTCTCCAGCGCCTGACGAATCAGCGGCCAGTTAGCCGGATCGTGATAGCGCAGCAGCGCTTTGTGCAGACGACGCTGCTTATCACCTTTCGGGATCACCACGTCTTCACTCTTATAACCAATCTTACTCAGCGGGTTCTTGCCGGTGTAATACATGGTGGTCGAGTTTGCCAGCGGCGACGGATAGAAGTTCTGCACCTGATCCAGGCGGAAACGACGCTGCTTCAGCCACAGCGCCAGGTTCACCATATCTTCATCACGCGTACCCGGGTGCGCGGAGATAAAGTACGGAATCAGATACTGCTCTTTACCCGCCTGTTTTGAAAAGGTATCAAACAGTTCTTTGAAGCGGTCATAGCTGCCCATCCCCGGCTTCATCATCTTAGACAGCGGCCCTTCTTCGGTATGTTCCGGGGCAATCTTCAGATAACCACCGACGTGGTGCGTCGCCAGTTCTTTAATGTAGCGCGGGTCTTCCACGGCAATGTCATAACGTACGCCAGAAGCGATAAGGATCTTTTTAATCCCTTTCAGATCACGAGCGCGACGGTAGAGATTGATCGTCGGTTCGTGGTTGGTGTCCATGTGCTCGCAAATACTTGGATAGACACAGGACAGACGACGACAGGTTTGCTCGGCGCGCGGTGACTTACAGCGCAGCATATACATGTTGGCCGTTGGGCCGCCAAGATCGGAGATAATACCGGTAAAACCAGGAACGGTGTCACGAATGGCTTCGATTTCGTTAACAATCGAATCTTCAGAACGGCTTTGGATAATACGCCCTTCGTGCTCGGTAATTGAACAGAAGGAACAGCCGCCGAAGCAGCCGCGCATGATGTTAATCGAGAAGCGGATCATCTCGTAGGCCGGAATGCGCGCATCGCCATATGAAGGATGCGGAACACGCTTATACGGCAGCGCAAACACGCTATCCATCTCTTCAGTAGACAGTGGAATCGCCGGTGGATTGACCCAAATATAGCGCTCACCGTGTTTTTGCATCAGCGCACGTGCACAACCTGGGTTGGTTTCATGATGAAGAATACGTGACGCGTGTGCGTAAAGGACTTTGTCGCCTTTCACCTTCTCAAAAGAAGGCAACAGCACGTAGGTTTTTTCCCACGGCTTCGGACGTGCCGGCTGGACCGTCACGCGCTTGGCTTCTTGTTTTGGCGGCGCCACGGTTTTGTTATCAGCGCACGGCAGATCTTCACCGTACGGATGCGGAATAGGGTCGATTTTGCCCGGCATGTCCAGGCGAGTGGAATCCACCCCGCTCCAGCCCGGCAGCGCTTCTTTTACCATGATGGCGGTGTTACGCACATCGCGGATATGGCCGATAGGTTCACCAGCAGCCAGACGGTGCGCGACTTCCACCAATGGACGCTCGCCGTTACCGAACATCAACATGTCGGCTTTGGAGTCGACCAGCACCGAGCGACGCACGGTATCAGACCAGTAATCATAGTGCGCAGTACGACGCAGGCTGGCTTCGATACCGCCCAGGATCACCGGCACATCTTTCCACGCTTCTTTACAGCGTTGGGTATACACAAGCGTCGCGCGGTCCGGGCGTTTGCCCGCCACGTTACCTGCGGTGTAAGCATCGTCATGACGCAGCTTGCGGTCTGCGGTATAACGGTTAATCATCGAGTCCATGTTGCCTGCGGTCACACCGAAGAACAGGTTCGGTTTGCCCAGACGCATAAACTCGTCTTTGCTGTTCCAGTCCGGCTGCGCGATGATCCCGACACGGAACCCCTGCGCTTCCAGCATACGACCACAAATCGCCATCCCAAAGCTTGGGTGGTCGACATAGGCGTCGCCGGTTACCAGAATGATGTCGCAGCTATCCCAGCCAAGTTGATCCATCTCTTCGCGTGACATCGGCAAAAACGGTGCCGGCCCAAAGCAGGCGGCCCAGTACTGCGGCCAGGAGAAAAGGTCGCGATCCGGTTGGATCAGGGAGATAGCGCTCATTATGCTTCCAAAAAAATGGTAAAAAAATAATCAAAGGTCGGGGATTATAAGCCTGAATGCCGTACGAATGAAGCGGGAATTTTAACGGATTGATAACCCGGCGTCGCGCTGCTCGGCCGGGCTATTGACGGCGTCACGATGACGCCGGGATTTTCTTAATTACGGCGCGGGGTTAACCAAAATTTGACCAATGGAACCCCTGTCGGCCAGTTCCAGCGTCTGGCTGGAATACTGGAACGGGAAGTGCGGCCAGGATGGCTGAGCGTAATACACCAGCAGTTCAACCTGACCATCAACCCACACCGTATCTTTCCAGCCCCGGTCTTCCGGCATCGGCGTTGCGCCGTTGACGTTGCGGATCTGGAACATCACCCCTTCAATATGGAACGACTGCGGCGCGTCGGCACGAACCGTCCAGCGCTCCCAGGTTCCCTGCTGGGCGGTAATATCAATACGCTGCGGATCCCACAACTGACCGTTGATGCCCGGATCGTCGCCCAGCATGATATCGCGGCTGCGAATGGGAGTACCGCCGAGAATTTCCGCCGGCAATATGCGCATCGGTAAGTTATCGGTCACCAGCGGCAGCAGCCCCGTCGGGCGAAGGGTCAGCACCAGCGTCGAGATCAGGATACTTGAAGGTTCGAAGAATCCACGAATACGTTCCATGATGCTTGCCGACTCGCCACAGGTAATCGACACTTCATCACCGTTGGTCATATCCACCAGTACTTCCCGACGCTCACCTGGCGCCAGTGAGATCTGTGTGGCCGAGACGGGTGCCGGCAGAAAACCCTGATCGCTGGAGATAACGTGCAGCGCGCGTCCATCGCTCATTTGCAGTAAATAGCGGCGGGAGTTGGAGGCATTGAGCAAGCGCAAGCGCACCCAACCGCGAGAGACTTCCACATAGGGCCCCTGCACGCCATTAACCAACAGCGTATCGCCAACAAAACCGCCGCTGCCCGGTTCGTCGTACACCGGGGTACCGAAGTTATCCAGACGCTTATCCTGGATGATGACCGGGAAGTCATCGACTCCGTAGTGATTAGGGAATGGTAAGGACTTACTTACTTCATCTTCAATTAACCACATGCCCGCCAGGCCGTTATAAACCTGCTGTGCTGTATGGTTTGGCGTATTGGCCTGATACCACAGGGTTGCCGCACTCTGACGAATCGGCAACACCGGCGCCCAGTCGGCGTTCGGCGACATCATGCGTGCCGCACCGCCAATCAGCGGGCCCGGCACCTGCAAACCACGAATGGTCATGGCGACATTTTCAGTGAGTCGATTGCTGTAGATGAGCTTAACGTCATCGCCTTTCCAGACGCGGATAGTTGGCCCAAGGTAGCGGCCATTGATACCCCATACGTACGCGCGGGTGCCTTCTGAAAAGGACCAGTGCGTCCGCTGCATCGTTAAGAAAAGCGGCTGTCCACGGCGAGACTCCAGCAGCGGAGGTACCGGCAGCACAGGCTGTTTGCCTGCGGCCTGAGCCCTCAGCGGCACAGCGCCCGCACAAAGCGCAACGCCCGAAGCCTGAATAAACTGACGCCGACTGAGTGACATATAAGCTCCATCAAAACTGACAAATCAAAAGGGGAAATCACTTTCCCAACAGCAAAACAGCATACAACGCAGGCATCAGCCCACGTCGTGGGGCGTTTTTACACTTTACCGGCAGACTCGCGCTCGGCCACTTCCTGATCCAGCTCGGCAATTTTTGCCTTCATGACTTCACGGCAATGTTTAGCTAAATCACGAACCTGATCTTTACTCCAGGCGCTGGTATCAATGGGTGGCAGCATTTCAACAATCACCAGACCGTTATTCCAGCGGTTAAGTTTAATCTTATTTGAGGTGTTTGAAACACAGACCGGAATAATCGGTACCCCCGCCGCAATCGCCGCATGAAATGCGCCGGTTTTAAACGGCAGCAGCCCACGGCCCCGGCTTCGCGTGCCTTCCGGGAACATCCAGAAAGAGATCTTGCGGGTCTTAAACGATTTGACCACCTGGGCGATAGTGCTATGCGCAGCAGCGCGGTTATTACGGTCAATCAGCAAGTTACCGGTTAACCAGTAAATCTGACCGAAGAATGGGATCCACACCAGGCTCTTTTTCCCGACAGTCACCGTTGGCGGTTGCACGATATTCGCCGCCGTCACCATGTCGTAGTTGTTCTGGTGGTTCGCAATATAGATAGCGTTGCCGTAGCTTTCAGCATCCGCTGGCTTACGAAGCTCGACTTTTAAACCAAAAACGGATGACAGACGGCCAAACAGACGGCCAAAAGTAGAAACATGTTTTGGATTGCGTGGGCTGAACAGGCAATAGATACAGCCAAAAATGCAGACCAGAATGCAATAAATGACAACAATAATCATACGTAAAATTGATAGCATAGCGTCCTCTGAACCCTGTACCGCTTAGAATTGTACCCGTTATGACGACGACGAAGGCGCAACAAGCATCCTTACCATAGACGACAAACGGGGCATATAGAGACCGGATAGGGCTTTGTTACTTGCAGACCCCTGCAAAAGGGTATTGTTAATCGCAATCACCGAATTAACAACGGTTTTATCGACTCCATTATTCCCCCCGCCTGACGACGGGGGGAGGAAGATTACTCTTCGCTGTTGCCCACGTGAGCACGTTTCGGCGAATCAATCTCAACGCGATCAATTTTTTGCAAACCGCGCATCAGCGTACCGCGACGACCGCGTTCACCCGTCACTTTCTGCAACTCTTCCGGACGCAGTTTGATCTTACGTTTACCCACGTGGAAGGTCAGCGTGCTTTGTGGTGGCAGAATGTAGAGGTGCGCCAGGCTATCAACACCGCTCGCCGCTTCCGCCGAAGGGATGTTGATAATCTTGTTACCCTTACCTTTCGATAACTGCGGCAAATCACTCAACGGGAACATCAGCATCCGGCCCGCCGAGGTAATTGCCAACAGCATGTCAGATTCGTCTTCCACCACCAGCGGTGGCATAACGTGGGCATTTTCCGGCAGTGAGATCAGCGCCTTGCCCGCACGGTTACGCGCGACCAGATCGTTGAAGGTACACAGGAAACCATAGCCAGCGTCGGAGGCCAGCAGCAATTTCTGCTCTTCGCCTTCCATCAGCATATGCTCAACCGTAGCACCCGGTGGCAACGTCAGCTTGCCGGTTAACGGCTCGCCCTGCCCACGTGCAGACGGTAGTGTAATCGGGTCAATGGCATAACTACGGCCGGTTGTGTCGACAAACACCACCGGCTGATTGCTCTTACCTTTCACCGATGCTTTCCAGCTATCGCCGGATTTGTAACTCAAACCTTGTGCATCAATATCATGGCCTTTGGCACTACGCACCCAGCCCATCTGCGACAGCACGATAGTGACCGGCTCAGACGGCAGCATGTCGTGATCGCTCATGGCTTTCGCTTCTTCACGCTCACGCAGCGGCGAACGACGGTCGTCACCAAAGGCATCAGAGTCAGCCTGCAGCTCTTTCTTCAGCAGGTTACTCATTTTGCGTTCAGAGGCGAGGATAGCCTGCAGCTGATCGCGCTCTTTAGCTAAATCATCCTGCTCGCCGCGGATCTTCACTTCTTCCAGTTTGGCGAGGTGGCGTAATTTCAGCTCAAGGATCGCTTCAGCCTGCGTTTCGCTGATACCAAAACGCGACATCAGCGCGGGCTTTGGCTCATCTTCACGGCGGATGATCTCAATCACTTCATCAATGTTGAGGAACGCCACCAGCAAACCTTCGAGGATATGCAGGCGTTTGAGGACTTTTTCCAGGCGGTAGTTCAGACGACGACGTACCGTATCACGACGGAATGCCAGCCATTCGGTGAGGATCTCCAGCAGATTTTTCACCGCCGGGCGACCGTCGAGGCCGATCATGTTCAGGTTGATACGGTAGCTTTTTTCTAAATCGGTGGTGACGAACAGGTGGTTCATCACCGGTTCCATATCCACACGATTAGAGCGCGGCACAATCACCAGACGCGTCGGGTTCTCGTGGTCAGACTCGTCACGCAGATCGTCGACCATCGGCAGCTTTTTATTGCGCATCTGCGCCGCAATCTGCTCCAGCACTTTGGCACCGGAAACCTGATGCGGCAGCGCGGTAATCACCACCGCACCGTCTTCTTTATGCCACACAGCACGCATGCGCACGGAGCCACGGCCATTCTGGTAAATTTTGCGGATTTCCGCGCGAGGAGTGATGATTTCCGCTTCGGTCGGGTAGTCCGGCCCTTGCACAATATCCAGCACTTCATCGAGAGTCGTCTGCGGTTTTTCAATAAGCGTAATCGCCGCTTTTGCCACTTCGCGCAGGTTGTGCGGCGGAATGTCCGTCGCCATGCCTACGGCAATACCGGTGGTGCCGTTTAGCAGAATGTTCGGCAGACGCGCAGGCAGCATCTTCGGCTCCTGCATCGTACCATCGAAGTTCGGTGCCCAATCGGCGGTGCCCTGGCCTAGCTCGCTCAACAGCAGTTCAGCGTACTTTGACAGACGCGATTCGGTATAACGCATTGCTGCGAATGACTTCGGATCGTCCGGCGCCCCCCAGTTCCCCTGACCATCAACCAGTGGATAACGGTAAGAGAACGGCTGCGCCATCAGCACCATCGCTTCATAACAGGCGCTATCGCCGTGCGGATGATACTTACCCAATACGTCGCCGACGGTACGGGCGGATTTTTTAAATTTGGCGCTGGCGTTCAGTCCCAGCTCTGACATCGCATAAACGATGCGGCGCTGTACCGGCTTTAAACCATCGCCAATAAACGGCAACGCCCTGTCCATGATGACGTACATGGAATAGTTTAAGTAGGCGTTTTCCGTGAATTCATGTAGCGCAAGGCGCTCTGCCATATCGCTCATTAACTGGGGATCCTCAATCTGCATGCTGACCGTACGGACGGCAATATTGCCGCAGATAATACCCTATCTCACGTTCTGAGTCACAGGGCGTGAGCCCAGTGCGAAAATCGTTAACACAGCGGCCATTTTCAGAGGGTTACGGAAACAAAAAGACCGGGACAACGCTGATGATGAGCGATGTCCCGGTCTTGACTGGCAGATGCTGCGCGATATTGCGCAGCATTTACGGCGTTACGGATTCACTTTGCGGATCTGCTTCACGTCGATTTCGACGGAGTTCCAGTCTTTATCCACTTCACCCTGGATTTCTACTACATCTTGCGGAGTGACGGTCAGACCGTTCCAGCGTTTGTGGTCGATATCCACATTCACGGTGCCGCTGGCATCTTTAAAGATGTACAGATCGTCTGAGATGCGTTCGATAATGTTACCGCGCAGGGTCACCCAAGTATCGTCACGCATTGATTTAGCGTTGGCTGAGGTGGTTACCGTACCGTTAGGCCCCACAAAGCCACCGGCTTGCGAGGTTGTCGTGGTGCTGCTCGGGCCGGAAAAACCGCCCTGGTTAGCAGCGAAGGCTGGCGCACAGGTCAGAGCCAGAACAGCAGCGATAGCAGCAAATTTCTTCATGATATGTTCTCCCTTTTTGGTTTCTGACACCTATTACACATGCCAATTCTTAACAATTTCTTAAGAGAAAAAAAGATTTATTTTTGCTGTACAGCGCCAGTGCGCGCGCGGTTTACTGAGGCTATACAGCAGCAGGCATGGAGCGTCAGATGCGCATTTTATTAATTGAAGACGACAAACTTATCGGTGACGGCATTAAAACCGGGTTGGGGAAAATGGGCTTTACCATCGACTGGTTCACCGAGGGTAAAGAAGGGAAAATCGCCCTTTATAGCGCGCCATACGATGCGGTGATCCTCGATCTGACGCTTCCCGGCATGGATGGGCTGGATATTTTGCGCGAATGGCGTGAGAAATCGCACGGTGAGCCGGTGTTGATTTTGACCGCCCGCGACGCGCTTAGCCAACGCGTGGAAGGTTTACGTCTTGGTGCCGACGACTATCTCTGCAAGCCGTTTGCGCTAATTGAAGTTGCCGCACGCCTGGAAGCGCTGATTCGCCGTGCCCACGGTCAAACCAGCAACGTGCTGCGCCACGGCGCGGTTGAACTCGATCCCGGAAAGTTAGTTGCGACGCTGGAGGGAGAACCACTCGCGCTCAAACCCAAAGAATTCGCCCTGCTGGAACTGCTGCTCCGCAACGTCGGGCGCGTGCTGCCGCGTAAACTCATCGAAGAGAAGCTGTATAGCTGGGACGAAGAGGTCTCCAGCAACGCCATTGAGGTCCACGTCCATCATCTGCGCCGCAAGCTCGGCAGCCATTTTATCCGTACCGTTCACGGTATCGGCTACACCCTGGGTGACCAATGAATCTACTCCGCCGCCTGAGTCTGCGTTTTCGCCTGACGCTGATTTTTGTCCTGCTCGCCGCCGTCGCCTGGTGCTTTGCCAGCGCCATCGCCTGGAAGCAGACCACCGACAAACTCGATAAGCTGTTCGATACTCAGCAGATGTTATTTGCTAAACGTATCAGCGCCATGGATTTCGCCGACCTGCAGTCCTCGCGCCAATGGATACGTGCGCCGAAAAAGGTCAAACACGGTCATCTTGATGATGACGTGCTGGCCTTCGCTATCTACACCACCGATGGAAAAATGGTGATGCATGACGGCGAAAACGGCCCCTACATTCCCTATCATTACCGCCGCGAAGGCTTTGATGACGGGCAGCTTAGCAACGATGACGATAGCTGGCGCTTTTTGTGGCTTACCACCGCGGATAAAAAATACCGAATTGTCGTCGGCCAGGAGTGGGATTACCGCCGGGAGATGGCGCTGGATATCATTACCAGCCAGCTCACGCCGTGGCTTATCGCCCTGCCGGTGATGTTTTTGCTGCTGATACTGTTGCTGAGCCGCGAATTGGCGCCGCTAAAAAAACTGACCCGCACGCTACGCCTGCGCGATCCGGATGCCAATGATCCACTTGATACCCACGGCGTCCCCAGTGAAGTGCGCCCGCTGCTGGATGCGCTAAACCAACTGTTCCGCCGCACTCACGATATGATGACCCGTGAACGTCGTTTTACCTCCGACGCCGCCCATGAACTGCGCAGTCCGCTGACCGCGCTGCGGGTACAGGCTGAAGTGGCGCAGATGTCGCAGGACGATCCCGAAAGCCAGCGTAAAGCGCTTAACCAATTACATGCCGGTATCGACCGCGCGACCCGTCTGGTTGAGCAGCTACTCACCCTCTCCCGCCTCGACTCTCTCGAGCAGCTTGCTGATGTGCAAACGGTCAACCTTGACGATCTGCTGCAATCTTCGGTGATGGACGCTTACCATGCGGCGCAAAAGGCGGGCATTGAAATCCGCCTGCATCTGCACGCCCAGCAGGTTAGCCGCACCGCGCAGCCGCTGCTGCTAAGTCTACTGGTACGCAACCTGCTGGATAATGCCGTGCGCTACAGCCCGGCGGGCAGCACGGTCGATGTAACGCTTGAGCAAAGCTACTTTACCGTGCGCGATAACGGGCCGGGAATCAGCCCGGAAGCGCTAGCACGCATTGGCGAACGCTTCTATCGCCCACCGGGACAGGATGAAACCGGAAGCGGGCTGGGGCTGTCGATTGTGCAGCGGATTGCGACGCTGCATGGGATGACGGTCACCTTTGATAATGCGGCTGAAGGGGGTTTTGAAGTCACAGTGAGGTGGTAGTCAAAGTCAGAAAGCGCGTCTGAAATAGCACATCCTCGCGCTATTTTTGCCAAAATCGCAAAAGACTTTGCACATTTTGTACATTTAACCGCTTTAATGACCCGAGTATTATTGCTGACAAACTTATTTTCCTGAGGATAAAAAATGAGCAACATCCTGATTGTCAACGGCGCAAAAAAATTCGGTCACTCTAACGGTCAACTGAACGACACCCTGACTGAAGTCGCGGAGACCTTCCTGCGCGACCTCGGGCATGATGTTAAAGTGGTTCGTGCGGACGGTGACTATGACGTGAAAGCCGAAGTACAAAACTTCCTGTGGGCCGACACCGTTATCTGGCAGATGCCGGGCTGGTGGATGGGCGCGCCATGGACCGTCAAAAAATATATCGATGACGTGTTCACCGAAGGTCACGGCTCTTTGTACGCCAGCGATGGTCGCACTCGCTCTGACGCGAGCAAGAAATATGGCTCAGGTGGTCTGATTCAGGGCAAAACCTATATGCTGTCGCTGACCTGGAACGCACCGATGGAAGCCTTTACCGATAAAGATCAGTTCTTCCACGGCGTGGGCGTTGATGGCGTTTATCTGCCGTTCCACAAAGCGAATCAGTTCCTGGGAATGGAAGCGCTGCCGACCTTTATCACCAACGACGTTATCAAAATGCCTGACGTTCCACGCTACGTTGCAGAATACCGCGAGCATCTTGGGAAAATTTTTGGTTAACTGGTAGGCAGGAATTAGAAGGAGTTAATCATGTTGACAGTTATTGCTGAAATCCGCACTCGTCCAGGACAACATCACCGTCAGGCGGTGTTGGATCAGTTCGCTAAAATTATCCCGACAGTACTGAAAGAAGAAGGTTGCCACGGCTATGCGCCGATGGTCGACAATGCCGCTGGCGTAAGTTTCCAGACTACCGCACCCGATTCCATTGTGATGATTGAGCAGTGGGAAAGCATCGCGCATCTTGAAGCCCATCTGCAAACCCCGCATATGAAAGCCTACGGCGAAGCGGTAAAAGGCGATGTTCTGGAAATGAATATTCGTATTCTTGAACCCGGCGTCTGATTAGCACAGGCCTGATAAGCATAGCGCCATCAGGCTGTTAATCGCAGTTTGCCGGATGGCGGCGCTAGCGCCTTATCCGGCCTACTTTTTCTCCACCTGCTATGCTTATTCAGTCTTCATGTTCAACAGGAGGAATGAAATGGGCATTTTTAATTTTGTGAAAGAGGCCGGTGAAAAGCTCTGGGACAGTCTGACTGACCACGGCGGGCAAGGCGATAAAGCCGCTGAGCATCTTAAGAAGCTGAATATCCCCGGCGCCGATAAAGTTCAAATCAACATTACCGATGGTAAGGCCAGCGTAACCGGCGACGGTTTGACGCAGGAAGAGAAAGAAAAAATCCAGGTTGCGGTGGGCAATATCGCTGGCGTCAGCGAAGTTGAAAACAACATCACAACAACCGATACCCACGATGAAGCGACCTACTACACGGTCAAATCAGGCGATACTCTAAGCGCCATTTCCAAAACGGTCTACGGCAACGCCAATCTGTACAACAAAATCTTCGAAGCTAACCGCCCTATGCTCTCCAGTCCGGATAAGATTTATCCCGGCCAGACTTTGCGTATTCCAAAAGCGTAATGACAAACAGGTCGCCCTCTCACTGAGAGAGCGACCTACATAGATTACCAGTACTGCTTCCAGCTCTGCGTCATGCGCACCAGCGCTTCCACATAGAAGTAATCTCCCCAGCTACAGCACTCATCCACGCCTTTATCGCTGGCGAAGTGATAAACCGAGTGTTTCAGTACGCCGGTGCCCGGCTCATCCAGCCCCATCAGATAGTGTTTAGACAGCGATGACATCATTCCCATCGCCCACTGCTGATAGCGTTCACGATCCGGATCGGTCGTCGGTAAATGCTTCACCAGCTCCAGCAGACCGCAGACGGCAATCGCTGCCGATGACGAGTCTCGCAGTGCATCGGTGCCAACCAGCGCCAAATCCCAATGACAGACAGCATCTTCCGGCAAACGATTGAGGAAGTAATTAGCCAGCTTTTTCGACAGGCTAATCAGTTCTTTATCGCCGGTATAGAGGAAGCTCAGCATAAAGCCATAAATTCCCCACGCCTGACCACGTGACCAGCAAGAATCATCGGCATAGCCCTGCTGAGTCTTACCAAAGCGCGGCGCGCCGGTCTGCACGTCCATATAGTAGGTGTGGTAGGTCGAAGCATCGTCACGCACCAGATATTTTGCCGACTGGCGAACGTGGGCGCGGGCGGCATCAGCAAAGCGCGGATCGCCGGTCTGCTCAGTCGCCCAGTACAGCAACGGCAGGTTCATGGTGCAGTCGATAATCATGCGCCCGGCCTGTTCAGGGTCGGTAAGAACGCCCCA
Organism: Kluyvera intermedia; assembly: GCF_034424175.1. Lineage (NCBI taxonomy): Bacteria > Pseudomonadati > Pseudomonadota > Gammaproteobacteria > Enterobacterales > Enterobacteriaceae > Kluyvera > Kluyvera intermedia. The sequence goes on along the minus strand of NZ_CP139986.1, from coordinate 744,838 downwards.
GGCCTGGATGATTTCCGCTTTCCGATGGAAGCGTTCGAGTAACGCTTCCGCCGCCTGCAACGAGAAGCCCCGCGCGTCACGGTTACCGGTCAAACGCCATGCTGAAACGCAAGAGAGCGTGTACAGGAATCCCAGGTCGTGAGTGTTGGTGTCATGACGCCCGGCAATCCTCAGACCAAATGAGCGGACATGCTGCTCGGCCAGCGCCCGGTATTTCTCCTCACCGGTCATCTCCCACGCCAGCCACAGCTGACCGGTCCAGAAGCTTGTAGTCCACTCAATATTCTCGGTCAGCGGGTAATACCCATTAACACAGGCTTCACCTGGGAATTTATCCCCGAAATCCGTTAAATGACGGCTAATCAGCTTAAGGACATGGCTACGCGCCGAGCACAGTTCATCGTTAAACGTTTGAAGATTAACGGGAGCCCCCGGATATTCGCGCAGTTTTTCCCAAACGATATGGTTTAACATTTTCGGTTCCTTCATTCAGTAGAGCTTATTTAGAAATACCGTTTTCAGCCACATCCAGCGCAGGCTGGCGATTATTCTGGCGTTGACAAGCAGATAAAGTGAAAGCGGAGACAAGCGTAAAGAACAAGGCGATAGCCCCCATGATCATATACGTCTTTTCAAAGCCTATGCGGTCGTACAATAAACCTGCTGGTGATGACACCACCACATTGCCGATATACAGCATCGCCTGATAACCCAGTAAATACATGGTGGCATTGACGCGCTTATCGAAATGCTCAGCAATATATTTAAAGACCGATACTAACAGCAGACAAATTTCAAGACCGTATAGCGGTTTAATCACTGAGATCAAAAGATGTGAATCGCACAATCCAGAAATAACCAGACGCGCCCCAACTAATACGCCAACAATCAGTAAGCCTCGTTTTGCACCGATATAATTCACGAACATCGGCATAAAGATATACATCACGAACTCAGTGCCGGACTGAACCGTACCGAGCAAGCCAAATACCGTGTTGCCTTCATGAACATCATTAAAGAAGGTGACGAAGTAGCGCGAGAATTGCTGCTCGGCAACAAACATCATCCACGCCACACCCGCAACATACAGGCAGAAGGCCCAAAACTTGCCGCTTTTCAGCAGGTCGAAAACATCTTTGAGGACAATCTTATCTTTGGAAATAACGGCGCTGGCATTGGCGGTCTGGGTATCGACCTTCAGACTCATCAATACCGCCAGCATCACCAGTGACGCGACGCTACCGAGAATAAAGTTGTAGGCCGGAGAGATATTAAACAGCAGGCCTGAGAAGGAAGAGGCAACAGCCCACCCCAGCGAACCCCACATACGAATCTGCCCAAACTCCATGCTGTTAAGGCGGCTATAACGGTCAGCGTAGGACTCACAGGCCGCAACACCCGCATACCACGCGAAGCTCAGGTAAATTGCCCCGACCACAATCCCCACCATCGTGTGGGACAGCAATAACGGCTGGTAAACATAAATAAAGAATGGCGCCATTAAGGCCGACATCACTACCACGAAATAGAGCAGATATTTACTCATGCCGATTTTATCAAGAATATAGCCATAAATCGGTTTCAAAATAACGGAGAATATACCGTTAACGGCAAATACGGTACCAATCACCGCACCGCTCAGTTCCGCTTTTTGCCCAAGCCAGATAGCAAACAAACCAATACTGGCAGACCAGGTAAAGAAGTATAAAAATATAAACGAACTTATTTTGTAATATTCTATTCTGTTTTGAGACGATACATTTTCCATACAGGCCTCGACAAAATGTGTAGGTTACACGTGCTGGATAATCATGATTCAGCACGTGCCAGAGGGTATTCCGGTTGTTGTTATTATCCGGAGTGTTATAAATGCAGGGAGATCGTTTCCCCGCTGACATTGTCAGTCACGTGGAGCATATTATTTTCAATAACGAGCGTCGGCGCTAATAACGGTGCTGGCACGGAATGCCCGCTGGCCGTCACTGCACAGCAAAGCCAATGATCGCCGGGTGCCATCTCCCCCACCAACGTCGGGATTGAAGCGCATTCAGCAAACATCACGCTGCTATTTGGTGGTGTAATCACACTATCGGCCTGACGCACGGTGTATGGCGATAAATCCATAATCACGCTTTGACCGTTGGCTGCCTGCACCTTGCTGCACCGCGTCGTGATATCCGCATCAGCCTTCATCACCGCAAAGCCGCCTTCCACCGTTTGCAAACGACGCGCGCTATTCACATGATGCACGCGCACGTGCCATTCGCCACACGGGATAAGCCAGGTATCAATCTGTACGTCGTGCCACGGAAGCCAGCGGGAGTAAATCGCGCCATTAAGCATTTCCACGCTTTCGCATTCGCGACGGCCGCGCCAGTAGTTATCGTTATCTGACAACAGCAACATAGAGTCGCAGGCCGCGTGTTTAATACCGTAGCGCCCCCGCTCAATGGTGAAACCAAAGCGGGTCGAGTAAGCAAACTTGGTGTACTTGGCCTCGGTATTGACGTAGTTGTTCAGTTCCAGTTGGCCTGAGGTGAGCATCACCACGTGCTGCGAGTTTTCGCAGTGCTGCAAAATTTGCTGCGCGGGAACAATCGCATGTACCGGCGCAAGCTCCGGCAACGGTAGCTCTTCAGCCTGCCAGAAAGCATGATCCTCAGGCAGTGCCATAATCAGAAACACCTTCAGCGCCCAGTAAGGTGAGCCCGGTGAATTGTAGTCTTCACACATCGCCAGATTCGGGTAAGCAAAGCCCAGCGTTAAGATGCCGTCACGGTCGAAAATAGGCTGTGCCAGCCACCAACGCAGGTGTCGCAGAATAATGCCCTTCACCACGCCAGGGGAGAATACGTCCAGTTCGGCAAAGGCCACGCCGCTCCAGAACGCGACCATCGCAAAACGGTAGGTCAGGCTGCGGCCAAACGGCACCGACGCGCCATCGGCGGCGCTGAGATAAATAAAGTCTTTGGCAAACAGGCAAGAACGCTCACGGAGCGTCGCCGCGCGGGCGGGATCATCGTTCGCATTCAGGGTGGCATAAATCAGGCCATAGAAATGGAATGCCATCGAGATGTAGTAATCCTTCGGGCGTCCGGGGCCGTCGGAGTACCAGCCATCGCCGAGATAGTAGGCTTCCATCATCTCAAAGCGACGGTCAATCGCCGCCTGGTCGTAAGGCAGCCCGGCACGTTTAAAGCCGAGCTGAACGATAATGGCGAAGTAGTTCCAGTTGCTGTCCGGCATCTGGGCGTCGGTGATTTGGTTGAGCCAGCGATGCAGGTTAGTCAGTTCAGATTCACTAAAGAGGTGAGTTAATTGATCCTGCATTAACGCCAGACCCAAACCGTAGGCCGCCATCTCAACCAGACGCTGGTCATATGGCCCGGTTTCGCCCCAGTAATACGGGCTTTTCGGGTCGGTCCCGAGCTTAATCGCCGTGATATATTTTTCGCTAAACGGCACATCCGCCCCACCCGCCATCAGTGGGAAAAGGCCCCAAAGCGCTCTCGATAAGCCCTCCATCTCCGCGATTGAAGTGCTGTAGTGCGCGCAGGTTTTACCCAGCGAGAACTGCGCAACGCCTGCGGGAAACTGTTTATCGAGAGCGCTCAGCATCGTCATCAGCGCTTGCGTGACGTCTTCACGTGATGACAATAGATTTGATATTTCCGTCACTGTTCTGGCCTCTAATTTATCCATCCTCGAAAGTGGCTAAAGAATAGAGAATCCAGGTCATGGAGAAATGTTAACCCGATCACAACTGATAGTATTGAATGAACCGCCGCTTGATAAAATTTAAAACAGTGGTTTAGTAGTAAGATTATTGACGGGAAAATTTAAATTTATTGCACATGACTTCATCCTGGAATACCGAGCATCTGGAGCTTATTACACTCAACGATACCGTAGCGTCGTTCAGCCGCCTTTTTGCCAATACGGTGCGTTACCATCACTGGCATCAATGTCTGGAAATTCTCTACGTGGAAGAGGGTTTTGGGGTTGTCATCGTTGATAATCGCCAGTACACCATGCGTCCTGGCAGACTCTTTTTCTTCCCGCCATTTACGCTGCATAAAATCATGGTTGATGAAAAAGCGCAGGACAGCTATCGCCGCACCATTATTCATGTTGATCAGCACGCCATTAGCAAATTTGTCCACCCGTTTACCGAAAATCACCGCCGTTTGCAGGTACTTTCTGCACGTGGCCGACCAGCCTTCGTTGCCGACCTCGCCGATATCCATCCCCATATCGACCATCTATTTAGCCTCTATGCCAGTATGTCATCCACCTCGGGGTTAAGTACCGAGCAGATAGCCACCATGCTAATGACGCTGTTTAGTATGCTGCCGCCGGTGCAGGAGAAAATGGCCGAATCATCAAACGGTATTGCGACGCCGGTGATGTTCTGGATTGAAGAGAATTATCGCCGCAAGTTCAGTCTCGATGCTTTGGCGGCTGAGCTGGGAAAATCACGAAGTTATCTGTCACGGCGTTTCCATGCCGAAACCGGGGAGCATATTCACGACTATCTCAATACCCTGCGTTTGCGCCGTGCTTGCGAGCTGCTGCTGCACAGTGCGCTACCGGTGAATGAAATTGCCGGGCAAGTGGGGTTTGCCGAGGTGACCTATTTTATTAGCTCATTTAAGAAGGGGATCGGTGAGACCCCCTTGCAGTACCGCAAAAATCACGTCACGCGCCGCTAAGCTAGTGGAACCGTGCCGGGAGCCACAGCGAGATCATCGGGATGTAGGTGATAATAACCAGCACCAGGAACAGTACGCAGTAGAACGGCACCATCGCTTTCACCACGGTCTCAATCTTTTCTCCACTGACCGCGCTTGCCACAAACAGCACCGAGCCCACCGGCGGCGTGATAAGCCCGATGCCTAAGTTCATCATCATAATGATGCCAAAGTGCACCGGATCGATGCCGAGTTGAACCACCACCGGCAACAGAATCGGCGTCAGGATCAGGATCAGCGGAGCCATGTCCATCAGACATCCCAGAAGCAGCAGCATAATGTTGATAATCAACAAAATGACGTACTTGTTATCCGACAGCGACAGCAGCGCGGCAGAGATTTCCTGTGGCAGGCCCACCAGCGTCATCACCGAACCAAAGGCGGCAGCGAAGGCTATCAATACCATCACCATGGTCACCGTTTTGATGGTGCGGTGAATCAGCTTCGGGAAGTCCTTGAACTTATATTCACGGTAGACAAAGAAGGTGACAAACATCGCCCAGACGCAGGCAATCGCCCCAGACTCGGTTGGCGTGAAGAAACCGGAGAGAATGCCGCCGGAGATAATCACAATGGTGATAAGCCCCCAGATGGCATCGGAGGCGATTTTCAGCTTGCGCTTAAGCTCGACGCTCTCTTCTTTCGGGTAGTTATTTTTACGTGCGGCGATAAGACACATAATGATGAGCGTAAAGCACAGCACCAGCGTCGGGATAATCCCAGCCAGGAACATCGCCGGAATGGTCACCGCTGCGGTATTTGCCACAATGGCAAACAGCACCGAGTTGTGGCTTGGCGGCACCAGAATCGCCTGCACCGAGGCGCTAGCGGTCAGTACCGCGCCGAACGATCGCGGGTAGCCTTTACGTTCCATCTCCGGGATCAGCACCGATCCGATCGACGCCGTATCGGCCACTGACGATCCGGAAATCGCACCAAACAGCGTTGAGGCCAGAATATTGACCAGCGATAGGCCGCCACGGATCCAGCCGACAAACAGCCCGGCAAAATCGACCAGCCTTCGCGCCATGCCCCCTTCCGCCATAATCGCCCCGGCAAAGACGAAGAACGGGATGGTTAGCAAGTTGACGTTATCGGTACTGTGGAAGATGGTGATAATCAGGCCATCAAGTGAAAAATCAGCGAAAGCCGTGACGATAACGGCGGTCAGGCCAACGGCATACGCCACCGGCATGCCCACCGCCATCAACACCACGAACGTGACCACAAAGATAATTAGCGTTAAGTCCATCGGTTCGCTCCTTAATGGCCGACTTTCGGCGAGCCGTATTGCACCAGCTCGCGGTGCGATTGTGGGCCGCACAGCAGTTTTTCAACCACGAACAGCAGCGTAAAGAACGATCCCAGTGGAATAGGTAAATGGGTGATCCCCGAAGTCAGGAACGGCAACGATGGCACCACATCTTCCCAGGCATCCATACAACCAATAATTCCCCAGTGGATGATAAAAAGGCAGGTTGCCAGCATCGCCAGATCGACAAACACCGCCAGCCCCTTTTTCATCGCGGGGTTGATATGATCGACCAACATGGTGATAGCGATATGGCTACCCGCACGATAAGCCGCCGCCGCGCCCACAAACGAGAAAGTGATCATACAAATTTGCGACAAAGGCTCCGGCCAGCTGGTTGAGGCGTGCGGTAAGAAACCCAGCCACTCAGGAAAATCAGGACGAAAGCGAGCGTAAATCCCCACCAGATAAATAAACGTCATAAATAACAGGCTGATCCCTGACAGCCAAATGCAGATCCGATACACGCCATCCATGACCAGGACATAGAGTTTTTTCATTGTTATCTCCAGATCAAAACAGGCAGGCCAGCGCTCGCCAGCCCGCCGCCACGTGCCTTATTTAGTGTCCTGAATTTCCTGCATTAAGGTGCTGAACTGCTTGCCATATTTCTCACGTACCGGCGCGGTCGCATCAACAAACGGCTTCTTATCCACCGGGAGGAATTTCACCCCCTGGCTTTGTAGGCGCTGTTTTGATTTTTCAACATATTGCGCCCACAGTACGCGCTCTTCCGCCTGTGCTTCCTTCGCCAGTTTCATGATAAGCGTCTGATCTTCCGGCGAGAGTTTGCTCCATTTACGCTTCGAAAAAGCGAGGACTTCGGGGATCATAAAGTGTTCGGTGAGATCGAAATACTTAGTGCCTGCCACCACGTAGTTTTCGGTATCAAAGGTCGGTTCATTGTTTTCCGCCGCATCGATAACGCCGGTTTGCAGGCTGGCAAAGACATCACCAACCGGTAGCACTATCGGGTTCGCGCCCAGCGCTTTAAAAGTATCGAGGCCAATCGGGTTGTTTTGCAGACGGATTTTGACACCCTTCAGATCGTCGAGTGAGGTGACCGGTTTTTTGGTGATAAGGCTGCGCGAACCTGCATCCATCCAGCCGAGGAACACCAGTCCGAGTTTACTATCAGAGATCTCCTGTGCCAGTTTGGTGCCAATATTGCCGTCCAGCACCTTGTGCTGATGGTCGGTATCGCGGAACACAAACGGCATGTTGAATACGCTGACTTCAGGAAGGATGCCACCAACCGGCGACATTGAGACACGCAGAATATCGATAGCGCCCGCACGCGTTTTTTCAAGCGTGGTGCTTTCGTCACCCATTTGCCCGCTTGGGAACATGCGAATGGAAAGGCGCCCGTCCGTTTGGGCACTGAGTTTTTCACCCATGTGAATGACGGCCGCCGTCGTTGGATAGTCGACCGGATGCACATCAGAGGCGATGAACACCGTTTTTGCCATCGCCGCCGCAGACCCCATCATTAACGAGAAAGATAGAACGCTTACTGCCAGTTTTCTTCTTAACATAGACGATTCTCTTTTGAGGAAAGATAAAATTCACCATGCGAATCAAGAGCCAGCACGGATTAACGTCCATGTTCAGTAGTATGTTTTATTTACCCTAAATAATTCGAATTGCGGAAAGGCGGCAAGAGAGCGACAAATTCGTGAGGAACGAATTTGACCAGCCAAAGGCTGGCCTCTGGTGAGGGACAGGGATGTCCCTCATTAATCCCCCGGAGCGTACATAAGTACGTGACTGGGGTGAGCGAGCGCGGCCAACGCATCAGCAACTTGAAGTATGACGGGTATATCCAGCGGAAGAATATGGTAGAAGTCATACAACTAAAGTGTGACCTGTCATACCAAATTTCAAAATGGCATTTCATAAAGTGAAGAAATTAGAATTGAATCGATTAACTAAGAGGCGTTTGCGGCAATAAAAAAGGAGACGCAAGCGTCTCCTTTTCGAAAGAGTAGGCCGGATAAGGCTTTTACGCAGCCATCCGGCAAACTGCACCGCACTGCCTGATGGCGCTACGCTTATCAGGCCTACGGGGTTGATGAGATTAGGCTTCGATATCCGCCATATCACCTTTTTCTTGTAGCCAATTACGGCGATCTTCCGAACGCTTCTTGGCTAACAGCATATCCATCATGGCATTGGTTTGTTGTTCATCTTCATCGGTAATGAACAGCTGTACCAGGCGGCGAGTATTCGGATCAAGCGTCGTTTCACGCAGCTGTAAGGGGTTCATTTCACCCAACCCTTTAAAGCGCTGTACGTTTGGCTTGCCCTTCTTACGTTTAAGCTGTTCCAGCACGCCGGCTTTTTCTTCTTCGGTCAGCGCGTAGAAAACCTCTTTGCCCAGATCGATACGGTACAACGGCGGCAGCGCTACGTAGACGTGGCCTTCTTTCACCAGCGCCCGGAAATGTTTCACAAACAGCGCGCACAGCAGGGTGGCGATGTGTAAGCCATCGGAGTCAGCATCCGCGAGGATACAGATCTTACCGTAACGCAGCTGGCTGAGATCCGAGCTGTCTGGATCGATGCCGATCGCGACAGAAATATCATGCACTTCCTGCGACGCCAGCACTTCATCAGAAGAGACTTCCCAGGTGTTGAGGATCTTACCTTTAAGCGGCATGATCGCCTGAAATTCACGATCGCGCGCCTGTTTGGCAGAACCACCTGCCGAGTCACCTTCCACAAGGAACAGCTCGGTGCGGGCGAGATCCTGTGCGGTACAGTCCGCCAGTTTACCCGGCAGCGCCGGGCCGCTGGTGAGCTTTTTGCGCACCACTTTCTTCGCCGCGCGCAGACGACGCTGGGCGCTAGAAATTGCCATTTCTGCCAGCAGTTCTGCCGACTGAACGTTCTGGTTTAGCCACAGGCTAAAGGCATCTTTAACGATACCGGAGACAAATGCGGCGCACTGGCGTGAAGACAAACGCTCTTTAGTTTGTCCGGCAAACTGCGGATCCTGCATTTTCACCGACAGCACGTAAGCGCAGCGATCCCAGATATCTTCCGCCGACAGCTTCACGCCGCGCGGCAGAATATTGCGGTATTCGCAGAACTCACGCATTGCGTCCAGCAGACCCTGCCGCAGGCCGTTGACGTGCGTACCGCCCTGCATCGTCGGGATCAGGTTGACGTAGCTTTCAGTCAGCAGTTCGCCGCCTTCAGGCAGCCACAGCAGCGCCCAATCGACCGCTTCCGTATCACCGGAGAACGTGCCGACAAACGGTTTTTCCGGCAGTAACGGCAGACCGTTTACCGCTTCGCTCAGGTAATCCGTCAGGCCGTCGGCATAGCACCAGATCTGTTCGGTATCATTGACCTTGTCTTTAAAGACGATTTCAACACCCGGGCACAGCACCGCTTTGGCTTTCAGCAAATGGCTTAAACGCGAAGCGGAGAAGCGTGGGCTATCAAAGAAGCTTTCGTCCGGCCAGAAGTGTACGCTGGTACCGGTGTTACGTTTTCCGCAGGTACCGGAAACGTGCAGGTCTTCAACCTTGTCACCGTTTTCAAAAGCAATGCTGTAGATTTGGCCGTCGCGACGAACGTTTACTTCCACGCGCTTTGACAGGGCGTTGACCACCGAGATCCCAACACCATGGAGGCCGCCGGAAAACTGGTAGTTTTTATTAGAAAACTTACCGCCTGCGTGCAAACGACACAGGATCAGTTCAATCGCCGGTACACCCTCTTCCGGGTGAATATCAACAGGCATACCACGTCCGTCATCAATAACTTCCAGTGACTGATCGGCATGCAAAATGACCTCGACACGTTTCGCGTGCCCAGCCAGCGCTTCGTCCACACTGTTATCAATAACTTCCTGACCCATATGGTTAGGGCGTGTGGTATCTGTATACATCCCCGGGCGGCGGCGAACCGGCTCAAGCCCAGTGAGAACCTCAATGGAATCAGCGTTATAAGAAGATTGCGTCATGATCTATTCGTAGGTAGTTGGCGTTGCTTAATGCAACCCCAGGAAATCGATAATCTGGGTGAAGTGATCTTCAAAGCCGGTAAATGCATGATTACCGCCCTCTTCTACCGTTTGTCGGCAGGCGGAGAAATAGTCCACGGCCTGGCGATAATCAAGTACTTCATCGCCGGTTTGCTGAAGCAACCAGATAAGATCCGGGGCCTCAAGTGGGTCAATTTGCATCACTTTGAGATCGTAAATATGGCGAGACTCTAGCACATATTGTTGCCCGGTGTAGGGATTCTCGTTCGGGCCGAGGAAATTCGTCAGCAGTTCAAACGGCCTCATCGCCGGGTTGACCACCACGGCTGGCAGCATGAAACACTGCGACAGCCAGGTCGCATAATATCCCCCCAGCGACGACCCTACGATACCCAACGGCTCACCGCCGTGCTTAAGCACCAGCGCTTCTAGCATTTCAGCAGCTTGCGCCGGATATGCAGGCAGTTGGGGAATAAGCATGTTCACATTCGGGGCGTGTTCCGCCAGCCATTGCTTAAGCGCCGTGGCTTTGGCTGACCATGGAGAACTGTTGAACCCATGCAAATAAAGAAGCGTCGACATCAATAGCCTTCAGATGCGGTATCAGGATGGAACTTCACCCCGGCAAGGCGGCAGACTTCGGTGGTCAATGAACCATCGGCATGCAGCTCCAGCCAGCGCCAACCGGGAGAAACGGTATCGAGGGTGAAATTAGAACAGTGCGGCTTAAACTGCACGCAGGTTGACGGCGTTGCCATAATACGTCGGCCGTTCCAGCTAACGTCCAGCTCCTGATGAATATGGCCGCAGAGCAGATGTTTTACGCGCGGATAACGCGCCAGCACGCCATCCAGCGCTCCTGCGTTGCGCAGGCTGTGTTGGTCGAGCCAGCTACAGCCTGACGGCAGTGGGTGATGATGCAGAAGCAGCAAGGTATGGCGCTCAGGTTCTTGCGTCAGACGTTTTTCGAGCCATTCCAGCTGAAAGTCGCTCAGTTCGCCATGCGGAACACCAAACACCTGACTGTCCAACAATAATATCTGCCAGTTCTCACCCACCAGTACGCGTTTTGCAGGGGAAATTCCTGCCTCTTGCAAGGTGCTGTACATTGAGGGCTGGAAATCATGATTCCCCGGCAACCAAACGCAAGGCACAGAAAAACTCGCGATGCCGTCAGCAAAATGCTGATAGGCCGCGGAGGAGTGATCCTGCGCTAAATCGCCGGTGGCAACCACCAGGTCAACGTCACGAGCCGAGGCATGAATCGCCTCCAGGACCGCGTGATAGCTTTCCCAGGTGTTCACCCCTAACAGCGTTTCATCTTGCTGGGCAAACAGGTGAGTATCAGTAATTTGCAGTACCCTAACACTGGCCCCACCAGCCAGAGGAAGGTTTAAAAGGCTTTCCAAATGGTGTCCTTAGGTTTCACGATGCAAATATACACATCATCCTCTCAGGCGACTTCTCGCTGGCAGCGTCTGTGATGACGCCTGAAAGCTGTTATGTACAAACCGGAATCGCCATCGCTCCATGTGCTAAACAGAATCTCAGCCAATCGGCCAAAAACTGATTAATTTGATGCTTTTCGTCGCGTTGATGCAACTTTTTATTTGGATAATCATACCGCGCTTTGAAGCGAAAGATCTGCTGAGTTGAACACACTTCAGCTACCATCGCATCATGATAAAGCCGTACCGTCATCGTCGGCAGGCTCCAGTAGCTTATCGCAGGCAACGTTTGTTCAATCGTCACAAGCGTAGTGTAACGTGTTGATTCAACTATCGTTAAGCGATATTGCGCATTAGCCACCTGATAGTTCACCGTTTCACCGACTTCATCAGTACGCGGCAGTAAGCGACGCAATTGCGCGAAGTTGGTTTCGCATAGGCGCATCATTTCTGGGAAGTCAGGTGTATATCGCTTCATTTGATCCACTCTTTTCGTAAGTCCTGATAATGCAGCTGCAGCCATTGCAAAGCGATGACAGACGCTGCGTTGTCAATTTTTCCATCCTCTACACATTGATAAGCGAACTCCCGGCTTACCACATGAACGCGAATATCTTCGTGTTCTTCCGCCAGGCCATGAATACCTTCGGCCGTTGTCGCATCCACTTCGCCCACCATAATAGTCAGGCGCTCGCTGGTACCGCCCGGGCTTGCAAGATAGCTCAGGCACTTTTTCACCCGCCCGACTTCAAGCCCGGCCTCTTCTTGCGCCTCGCGACGAGCAACATCCTCGACGGTTTCCCCTTCTTCGATCATGCCGGCCACCATTTCCAGCAGATACGGGGTTTCACTGGTGTCGTAGGCGGCAATTCGCACCTGCTCAACCAACACCACTTCATCACGCACTGGGTCAAAGGGTAGCAAGACTGCAGCGTGACCGCGCTCAAAAATTTCACGCTTAACCTCGCCGCTCATCTCACCGTTAAACAACCGGTGACGAAAGCGATACAAATCAAGCGAAAAAAAGCCGCGATATACCGTTTCTCGTGCAATAATTTCTACATCATTTTTCGAGAGCGTTGCCACAGGGTTAACTGTTTTTGTCATGGACTGGCCTATGCAGTAATTGTGTTGAAATTGTGGATTTAAAGTCAGTGGCTCTTAGGATTCACTCACTCTATGGTAGATTGGTGCAAATTAACGCCAGATGGCACATTACGACAACTTTTTAACGTGGCAGACTCTGGTACAATCGGCGAATATTTTTTCTGTGAATTAGATCAGCGCTAAGCTTCACAACAAGGAATGCAAATGCAAATGAAGAAATTGCTCCCCATCCTTATTGGTCTGAGCCTTACGGGTTTCAGTGCAATGAGCCAGGCAGAGAACCTGTTACAGGTGTATCAGCAGGCACGTACCAGCAATCCGGAGCTCCGTAAATCTGCCGCAGATCGTGATGCTGCGTTCGAGAAGATCAACGAAGCGCGCAGCCCACTGTTGCCGCAGTTAGGCTTGGGTGCCGATTATACCTATACCAACGGCTTCCGCGACAGCAACGGCGTGGACTCTAACGTCACCAGCGGCTCTTTGCAGTTGACGCAAAGCCTGTTTGATATGTCCAAATGGCGTAACCTTTCCCTGCAAGAAAAATCAGCAGGCATCCAGGATGTGACCTATCAGACCGATCAGCAGACGCTGATCCTCAATACCGCGACGGCGTACTTTAACGTCCTGAGCGCCATTGACTCGCTGTCCTTTACTGAAGCGCAGAAACAGGCCATTTACCGCCAGTTAGATCAAACCACTCAGCGCTTTAACGTGGGCCTCGTTGCCATTACCGACGTGCAGAACGCCCGTTCACAATACGACACCGTACTGGCGAACGAAGTCACCGCACGTAACAACCTCGACAACGCCGTTGAAGCGCTGCGTCAGGTCACCGGTAACTACTACCCTGAACTGTCCTCACTGAACGTGGATAGCTTCAAAACCGACAAGCCGCAGGGCGTGAGCTCGCTGCTGAAAGAAGCGGAAAACCGTAACCTGTCGCTGTTGCAGGCTCGTCTGAGCCAGGATCTGGCGCGTGAGCAAATTCGTCTGGCGCAGGATGGCCATCTGCCAACGCTGGATTTAACCGCTTCTACCGGGGTATCTAACACTTCTTATAGTGGCTCTAAAACCAACAGTGGCAACTTTAACGACACAGATGCCGGTCAGAACAAAGTGGGTCTGAGCTTCTCCTTGCCACTGTATCAAGGCGGGATGGTTAACTCTCAGGTTAAACAAGCGCAGTACAACTTCGTGGGCGCCAGCGAGCAGCTGGAAAGCGCGCACCGTTCCGTTGTGCAGACCGTACGTTCTTCCTTCAATAACGTTAACGCCTCTATCAGCAGCATCAACGCCTACAAACAGGCCGTTATTTCTGCGCAGAGTTCTTTAGACGCGATGGAAGCGGGCTACTCCGTGGGTACGCGTACTATTGTTGACGTGTTGGATGCGACCACCACGCTGTATAACGCCAAACAACAGCTTTCTAGCGCGCGTTATAACTACCTGATAAATCAGCTGAATATCAAAAATGCATTGGGTACGCTCAACGAGCAGGATCTACTGGCACTGAACAATACGCTCGGCAAGCCGGTTTCTACCGCTAACGCCAGCGTCGCGCCGGAAAATGCACAGCAGGATGCTGCCGCTGATGGTTACACCTCACCGGCCACCAGCAAAGCACGCCTGCGCTAAGGTCTGTATTTGCCTTAAAAAGGGTCCGTTTTTACGGACCCTTTTTTATTTATCCCCTCTCAACGTAAGGCAACGTAAAGATCGCCTGCTTTAGTCCCTTCTTCGCTTCATTTTCAACCACTCATCCTCTATCCTGAGCGTTATTGCAATACCACTCTACTGGGTCCAGGAAGATTAAAATGAAACGGACAAATAATATTCAGCACGCCGCATTTCGTAAAAGCTGGGGCGCGCGCCACTTAACGCCAGTTGCCCTCGCCGTTACCGCAGTCTTTATGCTGGCGGGCTGTGAGAAATCTGATGAAACCGTCACGCTGTATCAGAACGCGGACGACTGCTCCGCCGCTAACCCGAGCAAGAGCGCAGAATGTACCACCACCTACAACAACGCCCTGAAAGAAGCCGAGCGTACCGCTCCGAAATACGCCAGCCGTGAAGACTGCGTGGCTGAGTTCGGCGAAGGTCAGTGCCAGCAGGCTCCAGCGCAGGCAGGCATGGCGCCTACCGGCGAAGGCCAGGCCCAGGCGCAGAATCAGAGCAGCGGTAGCTTCTGGATGCCACTGATGGCAGGCTACATGATGGGCCGCATGATGAGTGGCGGCATGGGTGGTTACCAGCAGCAGCCGGTATTCACCTCGAAGAATCCATCCAGCCCGGCTTACGGTAAATATACCGATGCGGGCGGCAAAAACTACGGTGCCGCACAACCGGGCCGTTCAGTGAACGTACCGAAAACGGCGATGGCACCAAAACCTGCCACCACCAATACGGTCACTCGCGGCGGCTTTGGCGAGTCTGTAGCGAAACAGTCCACTATGCAGCGTAGCGCGACGGGCAGCACTTCCCGTTCAATGGGCGGCTAATATCATGGAAAGAGTCAGTATTGTTGAGCGCCCGGATTGGCGTGAAAAAGCGACTGAATACGGCTTTAACTTCCACACCATGTACGGTGAACCGTACTGGAGTGAAGAAGCCTATTACAAGCTGACGCTTGCCCAGGTAGAAAAACTGGAAGATGTCACCGCCGAACTGCACCAGCTGTGCCTGAAAGTGGTCGACAAGGTTATTGCCAGCGATGAACTGATGGCAAAATTCCGCATTCCAAAACACACCTGGGGCTTTGTGCGTCAGTCATGGCAAACGCAACAGCCATCGCTCTACTCGCGCCTTGACCTGGCGTGGGATGGCACCGGCGAGCCGAAGCTTTTAGAGAATAACGCCGATACGCCAACCTCACTGTATGAAGCGGCATTTTTCCAATGGATCTGGCTGGAAGATCAGCTGAACGCAGGAAACCTGCCGGAAGGCAGCGACCAGTTCAACAGCCTGCAGGAAAAGTTAATCGAGCGCTTTACCGAACTGCGTGAGCAGCACGGCTTCCAGTTGCTGCATCTGACCTGCTGCCAGGACACCGTTGAAGATCGTGGTACGGTGCAATATCTGCAGGATTGTGCGGCAGAAGCGGAAGTGGCAACAGAGTTCCTTTATATTGACGAACTTGGCCTGGGCGAGAAAGGCCAGTTTACCGATCTTCAGGATCAGGTGATTGGTAATCTGTTCAAGCTCTACCCTTGGGAATACATGCTGCGCGAGATGTTCTCCACCAAGCTGGAGGATGCGGGCGTACGCTGGCTGGAACCGGCGTGGAAGAGCATCATCTCAAACAAAGCACTGTTGCCAATGCTGTGGGAAATGTTCCCGGATCACCCGAACCTGTTGCCAGCCTACTTCGCGGAAGACAATCATCCACCGATGGACAAATTTGTGGTGAAGCCAATATTCTCCCGCGAAGGTGCCAATATCTCGATCGTCGAAAACGGCAAAACCATCGAACAGGTGGAAGGCCCGTATGGCGAAGAAGGGATGATCGTCCAGCAGTTCTATCAGTTGCCAAAGTTTGGCGATAGCTACATGTTGATTGGCAGCTGGCTTATCAATGACCAGCCAGCTGGCATTGGGATCCGTGAGGACAGAGCGCTGATCACGCAGGATCTGTCGCGCTTCTATCCGCACATTTTCGTCGAGTAGCCGTTAACCTACCAGCACTGACAGCATGCTTAAGGAACCCATTTCGATACCGTCTACCGGGATCGTGATGGGTTCTTCGCCATCCCACGCGCCTAAGACGTAGAGCAGCGGCAGGAAGTGATCCGCCGTTGGGTTAGATAACGCACCACCTTCATACTCCAGATAGCGAGCCAACGGATGTTGCTCAACCGGCCCTTTCCACTGCAGATTCGCTTTCACATAATCGTTAAACGACGTGGCCCACGGATAGGGTTCAGAATCACCGTGCCATTTTGCAGTACGCAGGTTATGCACCACGTTACCGCTTGCCACCAGCATAATCCCTTCATCGCGCAAACTGGCGAGCTTACGCCCCATCTCCAGATGCCAGGCCGCCGGTTTGGTGCTGTCAACGCTCAGTTGCACCATCGGGATATCCGCGTTGGGGTACATCTTTATCAGCACGCCCCACGAACCATGGTCAAAGCCCCAGGCTTCGGTATCCAACGCGACAGGAACCGGCGACAGCAGTTCTACCAGTTTCTGTGCAAGCTCTGGGGAACCCGGCGCCGGGTAATGGGTGTCATACAGCGCCTGAGGGAAACCGCCGAAATCGTGGATTGTTTTCGGTGTTTCCATCGCCGTTACCCCGGTTCCCCGGGTGAACCAGTGCGCGGAAACGACAACAATCGCTTTCGGACGCGGCAGGGTCTCGCCGAGGTGCTGCCAGGTACGGGTGTAGAGGTTATCTTCCAGTACATTCATCGGGCTACCATGACCTAAAAACAGTGCTGGCATTCGGCTACGAGACATGATGTTATCCTTCCAGAGGCATAATTGAATAACACCACATTAACCTGTTTTCCGTGAGGATAAACTCAGATAAGCGTGATGATGATCTTCAGAAAATTTGAATGTAAGGATGAGGTAAAGAATGCCTGCGCCTCTCGCCATAAATCACAAATTTAAATATTATGAATGATAATCATTATCATAAGGAGTAAGCGATGTCGGTACCGCTAATTCTGACATTACTGGCAGGAGCCGCCACGTTTATTGGCGCCATCCTCGGCGTAATTGGACAAAAACCCTCAAACCGGGTGCTGGCTTTTTCACTCGGTTTTGCCGCTGGGATCATGCTGCTGATCTCATTGATGGAGATGCTTCCCGCCGCGCTAGGCACTGAAGGCATGTCGCCGGTGCTGGGTTACAGCATGTTTGTCATCGGGCTTATCGGCTACTTCGCGCTGGATCGCGTGCTGCCGCATGCGCATCCGCAAGATCTCATGCAGAAAACCAATCCACCGTTGCCGCGAAATATTCGCCGCACGGCGGTTTTGTTGACGCTCGGTATCAGCCTGCATAACTTCCCGGAAGGTATCGCCACCTACGTTACTGCGAGCAATAACCTGGAGCTGGGCTTCGGTATTGCGCTCGCCGTCGCGTTGCACAATATTCCTGAAGGGCTGGCGGTTGCTGGGCCCGTTTATGCTGCAACGGGTTCAAAACGTAAAGCAGTATTCTGGGCAGGGATCTCCGGGATGGCCGAAATCCTCGGCGGCGTATTGGCCTGGGCAATCCTTGGCAGCATGATGTCGCCAGTACTGATGGCCTCGATTATGGCCGCCGTTGCCGGGATTATGGTCGCGCTTTCCGTTGATGAACTCATGCCGCTGGCGAAAGAGATCGATCCCAACAACAACCCAAGCTACGGCGTGCTGTGCGGAATGTCGGTGATGGGGATGAGTCTGGTGGCATTGCAATCGATGGGGATTGGCTAACAGCGATAAAAAAAGCCCGGCGCAGATGCAGCCGGGCTTCTTCGTAACAGAGCGTAATTAGCTTGCTTTGCGCTCGTGTTCACGACGGTAAGCCACCAGATCTTCGATGGTCACCAGCGCCATATTATGTTCCTTCGCAAACTTGATGCACTCTGGCGCACGCGCCATGGTGCCATCGTCATTGGTCAGTTCACACAATACGCCAGCCGGTTTAAAGCCTGCAAGGCTCACCAGATCGATAGTCGCTTCAGTGTGACCACCACGGGTCAGTACGCCGCCCGGTTGCGCGCGCAGCGGGAAAACGTGGCCCGGGCGGTTGAGGTCTGACGGTTTTGCGTTATCGGCAATCGCCGCACGAACGGTGGTCAGGCGGTCAGCGGCGGAAACGCCGGTCGTCACGCCATGTGCGGCTTCGATGGTGACCGTAAAACCGGTACCGTAAGCGCTGGTGTTGTTTTCCACCATCATCGGCAGATCCAGCTGTTTACGATGTTCATCGGTCAGGCACAGACAAACGATGCCGCTTCCGTGACGGATAGTCAGCGCCATTTGTTCAACGGTCATGTTTTCGGCGGCAAAGATCATGTCGCCTTCGTTCTCGCGATCTTCGTCGTCCAGCACCATCGCACCGCGACCTTCACGCAGAGCAATCAATGCGTTTTCAACGCGTTCGAAAGAAGTACCAAAAGAGGAAAGTAGCGTCTGATTCATGGTAAAAAAACCTCATTAATATTATGGTTACCAGAATCAGGGCAGTCTTAGGAGTGCCGATAAACGGCTAATAGATAACGCGAGCGGGCGCAAACCCGACTGGATCGTTACTCTCTCCCATCCGGACTCTAACCGTCGGCCCCGGAATTACACCGGATCTGCTGACCTTCTCATTTTCACAAGAAGCGCTCGCGGGCTTTCAGCCGTAGCTGATTTACCGCCGGTGGGGAATTTCGCCCCGCCCTGAGAATAAGCGTACTTACTATAACGCTATTGATTATCTTCGGCAATGCATAAGCTTCGCACAATTCTGGTTTATCGTACCCGGAGAAGACACTACAATAGCGGTAACGCCGACAGAATCAGGGAAACACAGATGATCGACCCGAAGAAAATTGAACAGATCGCTCGCCAGGTACACGAATCCATGCCAAAAGGCCTGCGTGAATTTGGTGATGATGTTGAAAAGAAAGTCCGCCAGGTGATTCAGTCACAGCTGACGCGTCTTGACGTGGTGAGCCGCGAGGAATTTGACGTGCAAACGCAGGTTCTGCTGCGGACTCGTGAGAAGCTGGCGTTGCTGGAGCAGCGAATTAGCGAGCTGGAGAGCCGTGCGGCTACCCCGGTTGTAGACGGTAAAGAGTAAAGTACTTCCCCCTCACCCCGGCCCTCTCCCCATAGGGGCGAGGGAGAAAACCGAACGGTCCCCTCTCCCTTAGGGAGAGGGTTAGGGTGAGGGAAAAACGCGAAGCGTTACTTCCCGCTATCCTTCTGAATTTTCTTAATAATATTGGTAGTTGAACAACCATCTTCAAAGTTCAGCACCAACACTTCACCGCCGTTCGCCCACACTTCTTCACTACCGGCAATTTGCTCTGGCTTATAGTCGCCGCCTTTCACCAGACGATCCGGCAGGATCCCCGCAATCAGACGCTGCGGCGTATCTTCTTCAAATGACACGACCCAGTCGACGGATTCCAGCGCACCCAGCACGATCATTCGCTGATCCAGCGGGTTTACCGGACGGGATTCACCTTTCAAGCGCTTAGTCGACGCATCACTGTTCACCGCTACGATTAGACGATCGCCCAGCTTGCGCGCATTCGCCAGATAAGAGACGTGGCCCGCGTGCAGAATGTCGAACACACCATTGGTCATCACCACTTTCTCACCGCGACGACGTGCAGCAGCGACAGCATGTTTGAGTTCTTCTTCGCTCATGACACCAAAGCCGGTGTCAGCACGACCGCGCACGGCGTTTTCCAGCTCGATTGGCGAAACGGTAGAGGTCCCCAGCTTGCCGACCACCACACCTGCCGCCGCATTGGCGAAGAAGCAGGCTTCTTCCAGACTTTTCCCTGACGCCAGCGTCGCCGCCAGTACACCAATAACCGTATCACCAGCACCGGTCACGTCATACACTTCCTGCGCCTGAGTCGGTTGATGCAGAGGTGCTTTGCCCGGTTGCAGCAGCGTCATGCCCTGCTCGGAGCGGGTCACCAACAGTGCAGACAGGTCGAAATCAGCAATCAACTGCATGCCGCGCTCAACCAATTCTTCTTCGGTTTTACACTTACCCACTACCGCTTCGAATTCGGAAAGGTTTGGCGTAAGCAGCGTGGCACCGCGATAGCGTTCAAATTCCGTTCCTTTCGGGTCGATCAGTACCGGAACCTTCGCTTGACGCGCCAGTTGAATCATCTGCTGCACACTTTCCAGCGCGCCTTTGGCATAGTCGGAAAGCACCAGCGCACCAACGTTCGGCAGGCCGCTTTGAATACGATCGTGTAGCGGCTGGGGATCAACGCCAGCAAAGCCTTCTTCAAAATCCAGACGAATCAGCTGCTGGTTACGTGACAGCACGCGCAGCTTGGTGATCGTTGGATGCGTCGGCACGGAAACGAAATCGCATTTGACGTTAACGTCGGCCAGCGCTTTATTTAACGCACGTGCCGCATCGTCAATACCGGTCAGGCCTACAAGGCGAGAACCTGCGCCCAAAGAGGCAATGTTCATCGCCACGTTTGCCGCGCCGCCAGGACGTTCTTCGATAGTTTCCACTTTCACCACGGGTACCGGGGCTTCCGGGGAAATACGGCTGGTTGGGCCATACCAGTAGCGATCCAGCATCACATCGCCAACCACCATCACTCCTGCGCGTTCAAATTCCGGCAGCGTTACTTTCATTCTTGTCTCCAAAGAGAATCAAAATTTCGCGCGATAATAGCACATTTCACGGTTGAACCAGCCACTTCTGCCAGCTGGCGCTCACCTGGTCGCGTTCCTGAGTGAAGCTCTCCTGCCCTACATTGCCCGGTAATTCTTGCAATGCCAGGTGATGCAGAGCGTCACGCAATGTGGTGTAAGCATGGGTCAACGCCCGCGCTTCGTCCTCATCCATAATGTCGTTTTGCGCCAGCAGTTCGAGAATACGCACGTTATCCGACCAGCGGGTCAGCTTAGGTTTATCATGCGCATAACGCAGCACCAGGTACTGGGTAATAAATTCAATGTCGGTAATGCCGCCCGCATCGACTTTAATATCAAAGCGATCGCGCTGCTTGCCGCTAAGATGGGCGCGCATTTTTTCGCGCATCTCACGGACTTCTTTTTGCAATACTTCACCGTCACGCGCGGTGGTCAGGATTTGCCGACGAATCGCATCAAACTGCTGCTGAAGCTGCGGGTCACCGTACACGACTCGCGCACGAACCAGCGCCTGATGCTCCCACGTCCACGCTTCATTTTGCTGATAATCGGCAAACGCTTCGGCGGTGGTCACCAGCATACCTGCCGCGCCGGATGGACGCAGGCGGGCATCCACTTCATACAGAATGCCGGACGATGTACGGGTACTGAACAGGTGCATAATGCGCTGCGCCAGACGAAGGTAGAACTGACGACCGTCGATTTCACGTTCACCGTCGGTCATCGCGTCCATCGGGCAATCATGGAGGAAAACCAGATCCAGGTCTGAACTGTAGCCCAACTCCCAACCGCCCAGCTTGCCGTAGCCCACCACCGCAAATCCGCGGCCATTGCGCTCGCGCAGATGCGTGGGTTGACCGTAACGCGCGACCATTTGCACCCACGCCTGCTGAACCACCGCATCAATCATCGCTTCCGCAAGCCAGGTCAGATGGTCACTGACCTTCATCACCGGCAGCGTACCGGCGATATCCGCCGCCGCAATGTGCAGCAGCTGCGCTTGCTTAAACTGGCGCAGCGCTTCCAGCTGTTGTTCTTCATCTTCTTCCGGCACGCGCAGCAAATATTGCCGCAGCTCGTCGCGGTAGGCGTCGGTTGCCGTCGGTTGATACAGAGTACTCGGGTCAAGCAACTCATCCAGCAGCAGCGGATAGCGCGCCAGCTGGTTCGCCACCATCGGCGAGGCAGCACACAGCCGAATAAGATGCTTTAACGCACCGGGGTATTCGCTGAGCAGTTCCAGGTAGGTGGTACGTGTAACGATACCGCTCAGGAGTGGCGTAATACGCGTCAACAGCACCCGCGCGTCTTCACGCGAGCACACTTCGCTGAGCAGGTGCGGCATCAGGGAATCCAGCACCTGACGCCCACGCGGGCCGATGGTGCGCTTATCCAGCTCTTTACGAAAATCAGCGACCTGCGACAAGACATGGTGGCGATCCTCATCGCGCAAATGAGCCAACACCGCCGGGGTATCATCCTCTTGCAGGGTGTCCTGCCACAGTTCGCGCCAGTCTTCCGACAACTGCTCTTCTTGTGATGACTCTTCATCATCGCCGATAAGATCGTTGAAGACCTGGCGTACACCCGCCATCAGCGCGTCAAGGCGCGTAGTCAGTGATTCCCAATCGGTGAGATGCATGCCCCACGCCAGACGTGCGCGGTTCAGCTCATCGCTCGGCAAGGTTTGGGTTTGCTCATCGTTAATGCTTTGCAGCAGATTTTCCAGACGACGCAGAAACAAATAGGCATCTCGCAGCGCCTGCGCATCCGTTTCGGACAACAAATTCAACGCTTCAATCGCCGACAGCGTGGGTAACAGCGCGCGGCTTTGCAGTGACGGTTCGCGGCCTCCCCGAATCAACTGGAACACCTGCACAATAAATTCAATTTCGCGGATCCCGCCCGCACCTAGCTTGATGTTGTCTTTCAAGCCCCGGCGACGAACTTCACGGGTGATCATCCCTTTCATATTACGCAGAGACTGGATCACGCTGAAGTCGATGTAACGACGGAAAACAAACGGTCGCAGCATGGCGCGCAGTTCGCTGGTGTAAACGCCATCGTCATCGCCCATAATCCGCGCTTTGACCATCGCATAACGTTCCCAGTCGCGCCCTTGCTCCTGGTAATAATCTTCCAGCGCGGCAAAACTCAACACCAGCGGGCCGCTGTCGCCAAACGGGCGCAGACGCATATCGACGCGGTAGACAAAACCATCCTGCGTCGGTTGGTCTAGCGCCTTAATCAGCCGCTGCCCCAGACGGGTAAAGAACTGAGCATTATCCAGTTCGCGGCGTCCGCCCTGGGTCGTGCCATGTTCGGGCCAGGCAAAAATCAGATCGATATCAGAGGAAAAGTTGAGTTCGCCGCCGCCCAGCTTACCCATCCCGAGGATGAGCAAGGGTTGTGGTACGCCATCGGCGCTGCATGGCGTACCCCATTCCCGACAGCAGGCGTCGTACAGCCAGTTACGCGCCTGGACGATCAAGGTCTCCGCCAGATGACTCAATTGCTGAAGGGTATTTTCTTCGCTAACTTGTGACAGCGCCTGCGCCCAGGCAATACGCACCATCACTCGACGACGAAATACCCGCAGCGCTCGCATTAGCGCCGCTTCATCATGAACCTCAGACAGTTCGGCTTTAAGCCAACCCGCGTACTGCTGCCACTCATCCGCCTGTGGAGGGTCGCTTTCCAGCGACGTCAGCCACTCGGGATACGCCATCAAACTTTGCGAAACAAAATCACTGAAGGTGAAAACAGCCTGCGCTTCGGCGCTGAGCGAGTCCATTGCAAACGCTTCTGGCGCGCGCTCACGAAGCGTCTGCCAGTGCTGTTGTAACTGCGAAGAAAGCGGCGTCATACGCGGGTTCCCTGAAGTTAATTATCGTTTTCCGCTGTGTAACCAGAATGGTTCAACCGCCAGCGCTTCATTGCGGTAATGCTCAATTTCAATGTGCTGACGCGTTTCGATGGCGTGACGTAAGCCCTGCCAGTTCGCCAGCCAGCGCTCGGCTTTTTCGGCGTCGTAGTAGCCTGCTAACACCTGCACCGTATTGATGTCACGCGTCAGGCGCGGTAGCTGATCGGCATAGCTATCGCCCAGCGGGTAGGCAAATGTCGTCCGCAGTTCGGCGGCCTGACGAGAAAGATGAGTGTCGGCAAAGCGTTTGAATGAGTCCGCCATTTTGGCTTCGGCTTTGGCGTCGAGGAACGGCTGCCAGCCACGCGTCACCAGCCATTCGGTAAAGGCCAGCTTGGTTAGCGCCGTCTCACGGCAGAAAACGGCATCGTGGGCGGAGTTTCCGGAGGCCATCAGCGCATCCACCTGGGTCAAACCATCGCGCAACTGAGCGCTGGCTTTACGCGGAACAATACCGCCGAACAACGTCAGGATGTGACGAACCAGCCCCAACGCATTGACCACCTCAGTTTTGGCTTTCTTTTTCCCACGCAGCCACAATTCCTCATGGTACTGCCAATGGGCCAGGGCACTTTCCAGCGCAGCTTCAAACGCCTGACCCACCGTGGCTTTTGGTGGCAGCGTTAAAATGGTCAACGGTTTGATTTCGCGTTCCAGATTACCCTGCGCCAGATGGTAGCCACGCGCCGCTTTGCTCAGACTGCCTTGACGCAGCAGGCCGGTTTGCGCCAGCTGTTGAGCCAGAGCCAACACGTCAGCGGTTTCGCCACTCAATAGTTCCAGCTCCAGTTCACAAATGGCTTCCTGGTGCTCGCCCGCTTTAACCTCGCCCTGATCGAGCGCGATTTCAATCTGGCTTTTGCCATGATTGACGACCCATTTCTCGCGATTAAAGTCGGTACTAAACAGAGGGTGAACCTGCTCGGCTAAACCTTCTGGCATTACGCCATCTGGCCAGACTTCTAGCGGAAGCTGGTCAAGCGCCAGTTCAGGGGTACTGATGTCAATGTTGTATTCCGGGCGCTGATGCAGTCCACCCACGGTGCGACCGGCCGTTTTCAGGGTCATTTCATAACGACCGTTATCACCACGAATACGCAGCCCCATATCATGGCGGCGCAGCCAGTTATCAGCCGTTTCGTAATAAATATTCAGCAATTTAGCTGGCGGCGTATGTTCCGCGTTCAGCGAATGTAGGTGGTCACGCAGCGCTTCAACGCCTGCGTCGTCGATAATAAATTTTAATTCGATTTCTTGAGCCATGATTGAATTCTTGTGGTTTCGTTACCTGGAAATACCCATCTGGCGAACTTATAGGTATTCTTTTTGTCAGTAGATAGTATTTTGCGACAAATTGCCATGCAATGCGCAATTTGTCAGGCAACACGCTGACGCCGTTTTTTTCCTCCTGGAGGATTCCGATTGCCGCAGAATGCTTTGCGTCGTCAGACTGTTGCCACTACTATCGTTCCACTTTTATGACAAAAACGATGATCTGATGCCAAAATTACGCTTAATTGCCATTACTTTACTGACACTTACCGCTTCCACTCTGGCTCATGCTGATGAAAAGCGTTACGTTTCCGACGAATTGAACACCTGGGTACGTAGCGGCCCGGGCGATAACTACCGTCTGGCAGGTTCACTGAACGCCGGTGAAGAAGTGACCCTGCTGCAGAGCAACGACAGTACACAATACGGCCAGGTGCGCGACAGCAATGGTCGTACCGCGTGGATCCCGCTTAAAGAGCTGACCGCCACGCCGAGCCTGCGTACTCGTGTGCCCGATCTGGAAAATCAGGTCAAAACCCTGACCGACAAGCTCAATAACATCGACGGAACCTGGAACCAGCGCACTGCAGAAATGCAGAAAAAGGTCGCTCAGAGCGATAGCGTGATTAATGGTTTGAAAAACGAAAACCAGAAGCTGAAGAATGAGCTTATCGTCGCGCAGAAAAAAGTGAGTGCTGCTAACCTACAACTGGATGACAAACAGCGCACCATCATTATGCAGTGGTTCATGTATGGCGGCGGCGTGCTGGGAATGGGTCTGCTTCTCGGCCTGGTCTTACCGCACATCATTCCAAGCCGTAAGCGTAAAGATCGCTGGATGAACTAAGCTAACTCGCCTTCAATCGACTTCTTTCGTATTATCTCAAAGAAAATGATGAGGAGAG
The DNA here is from genome assembly GCF_034424175.1 of Kluyvera intermedia. Lineage (NCBI taxonomy): Bacteria > Pseudomonadati > Pseudomonadota > Gammaproteobacteria > Enterobacterales > Enterobacteriaceae > Kluyvera > Kluyvera intermedia. The sequence goes on along the minus strand of NZ_CP139986.1, from coordinate 718,781 downwards.
GCGTGGCGTGAAGAGTTATCTGGTCGGCGGTGCAGTTCGGGATGCTTTATTAGGTCTCCCGATTAAAGACAGAGATTGGGTGGTGGTCGGCGCGACGCCCCAGCAAATGCTTGACGCGGGTTACCAGCAGGTAGGCCGCGATTTCCCAGTCTTCCTGCATCCCGATAGCCACGAAGAGTACGCCCTTGCCCGCACCGAACGTAAGTCAGGTTCCGGGTATACCGGTTTTACCTGCTATGCGGCTCCTGACGTGACGCTCGAGCAAGATCTGCTGCGGCGGGACTTAACCGTCAACGCGATGGCGCAAGATGCCGACGGTTCTCTTATCGATCCATACGGTGGGCGCCACGACCTCCAGCAGCGCATTCTGCGCCATGTTTCCCCAGCCTTTGGCGAAGACCCTCTGCGCGTGCTGCGCGTGGCGCGTTTTGCCGCCCGCTACGCGCATTTAAGCTTTCGCATTGCCGATGAAACCCTGGCGTTAATGCGTGAGATGACGGACGCTGGCGAACTGGCGCATCTGACCCCAGAACGCGTATGGAAAGAGACGGAAAGTGCCCTTGGCACCCGCAACCCACAGGTGTTTTTCCAGACGCTGCGCGACTGCGGTGCACTAAAAGTTCTGTTCCCGGAAATCGATGTACTGTTTGGGGTTCCCGCACCGGCAAAATGGCACCCGGAAATTGATACCGGCGTCCATACGCTGATGACGCTTACCATGGCGGCCATGCTCAGCCCCGAACTCGACGTACGCTTTGCAACGTTGTGTCATGATTTAGGTAAAGGACTCACGCCTAAAGAATTCTGGCCTCGCCACCACGGCCACGGCCCGGCTGGCGTGAAGCTGGTCGAGCGATTGAGCCAACGCCTGAAGGTCCCCAATGAAATGCGTGATCTTGCGAAACTGGTTGCCGAATTCCACGATCTCATCCACACGTTGCCCATCCTGCAACCGAAAACCCTGATCAAGCTATTTGACTCTATTGACGCCTGGCGCAAGCCACAGCGGGTAGAGCAAATTGCGCTAACCAGTGAAGCGGATGTGCGCGGGCGGACTCATTTTGAAGCCAGCGACTACCCGCAAGGTCGATTGCTGCGCGAGGCATGGGAAGTTGCGCGGGGAGTGGGCAATAAAGAGGTTATCGAAGCCGGATTTAAAGGCCCGGAGATCCGCGAAGAGTTGACGCGACGTCGAATTAAAGCAGTCGCTGACTGGAAGGAAAAACGTTGCCCCCAGCCGAAAGACTGAGGGCAAATCATCAGAAGAAGACCACGTAAACCGCTGCCGCCACGATAAAGCGATAGATAGCGAACGGAATAAACGAGATACGTTTAATCAGCTTCAGGAAGGTTTTGATGGCCACCAGCGCGACAAGGAAGGCCATCACAAAGCCTACGGCAAACATTGGAATATCGCCAACGGTCAGGAAGTGCCAGCTCTTATAGAGATCAAGAGCCGTGGCGCCCATCATCATCGGCACTGCCAGCAGGAAAGAAAACTCAGAGGCCGCATAACGACTCACGCCCATCAGCATGCCGCCTGAGATGGTAGCCCCTGAACGAGAGAAGCCCGGCCACAGTGCCAGACACTGGAAACAACCAATCATAAACGCCTGACGATAGGTCATATCGTCAACCCCGACCGCGCGCGGTATTTTGGGTTTCAGGCATTCTGCGGCAATCAGCAACAGGCCGCCGACCACCAGGGCATACATCACGTTTATCGGGTTAAAGAGCGATTTAATCGTATCGTGGAACACCAGACCCAGCACCACCGCCGGGATCATCCCCAATAGAATATGGATAAGCGACAATCGACCAGAACCTTCACCTTCATGGATCGGCGGGCGACCAAAGTGAATACCTATCAGGCTAAACAGACGACGCCAGAACATCACCACAACCGCCAGGATTGAACCCAACTGGATTACCACCTCAAAAGTTTTCGCCGTTTCTCCTTCAAATCCCAGCAAATGGCCGACAATAATCATATGACCGGTGCTGGAGACAGGCAGAAACTCCGTCAATCCCTCGACCACACCCAGAATGGCTGCGACCAGCAGCGAGTGTATATCGCTCATTAATAAACCCTTAAAAGTAAACAATAAAATAAACCCGGCACTATGACCGGTATAAATCACTTTGGTTTAACTTATATGACCACTAAATATTTTATTTCGGATTATGGCCACGCTCGATGATGACACCGACGTTTGTCGCCCGCGCAACCGCACCGGGTTTACTGACCTTGATGCGTACCCACGGTGAATTAAAGCGCGACATTAACAGCTCAGCCAGCTCTTCCGCTACGCGTTCAACCAGCGCAAAACGGCTGCCTTCCACATGCTTAACCACGGCTTCACTGATATCGGCATAGCTTAGGCAGTCTTCCACATTATCGCTGGCAGCGGCTTTGCGGTTATCCCAGCCTAATTCGATATCGAACACCAGCTTCTGCTCAATAGTTTGTTCCCAGTCATAAACACCGATAGTGGTGATTACCGAAAGTTGCTCTATAAATACAATATCCATCACGACCTGCTTGGTTTTAGGCTAAACCGGATACCACTTCCGGCGAATTATGCGTATTATCCACAGATGCAGAGAATACTTCGACATTTTCAAAATGGAACAGCGTTATGAGTGCAATCGAGCCTGGAATGATTCTCCTTGCCTACCTTTGCGGCTCGATTTCCAGCGCCATTCTGGTCTGCCGCATCGCAGGGTTACCCGACCCTCGCAATTGTGGTTCCGGTAATCCCGGGGCCACTAACGTATTACGTATTGGCGGTAAAGGCGCTGCCCTGACCGTACTGATTTTCGACGTCCTGAAAGGGATGCTGCCCGTCTGGGGAGCTTACGCCCTTGGTTTGTCACCATTCTGGCTGGGCCTTGTGGCGATTGCAGCCTGTCTGGGCCATATCTGGCCGGTATTTTTCCGTTTCCATGGCGGGAAAGGTGTGGCCACTGCCTTTGGTGCGATTGCGCCTATTGGCCTCGATTTGACCGGCGTGATGGCCGGCACCTGGGTGCTCACGATCTTACTCAGCGGCTATTCCTCACTGGGAGCTATCGTCAGCGCGCTAGTTGCGCCGTTTTACGTCTGGTGGTTCAAACCCCAATATACCTTCCCGGTTTCCATGCTCTCATGCCTGATTTTGCTGCGCCATCATGACAATATTCAACGTCTGTGGCGACGTCAGGAGACTAAAATCTGGGTGCGGTTTAAGAAGCGTAAGCGCAAAGACGAAGAGTAGCTGAAGGGTTAGAGTATTGCCCCCGGCGTCGCTGCGCTCTGCCGGGGTTTGTAGCCCGGGCAAGGCGTTTACGCCGCCCCCGGGAAAGTGAAAACAATCAGGCAGCCGGCAATTCTGCCAGCGGCCAGCGCGGACGAACGGTCACGCCCAGTGAGTCGCTAGCACCCGTTTTCAAGCGCACCATGCCCGCATAAGCAATCATCGCACCATTATCGGTACAGAATTCCGGGCGCGCATAAAACACTTCGCCACGACGCTTTTGCATCATATCCGCGAGTTTAGCGCGCAGCGTACGGTTGGCACTCACGCCCCCCGCCATCACCAGGCGTTTAAATCCGGTTTGATCCAGCGCGCGCTTGCACTTGATCATCAGTGTATCCACCACCGCATCTTCAAACGCACGAGCAATATCGGCGCGAGTTTGAGCGTCGTTATCGTTGTTGCGAATAGTATTAGCAGCGAACGTTTTCAGGCCAGAGAAACTGAAATCCAGCCCCGGACGATCGGTCATTGGGCGTGGGAAGACAAAGCGGCCTTCCGTACCCTGAGAGGCCATTTTCGACAGCAGCGGCCCGCCCGGATAATCCAGACCCAGCAGTTTCGCCGTTTTATCAAAAGCTTCACCAGCTGCATCATCAATAGATTCACCCAGCAGCGTGTATTGGCCAATGCCCGTCACGCTAATCAACTGTGTGTGACCGCCGGAGACCAGCAGCGCTACAAACGGGTATTCTGGCGGATTATCTTCCAGCATGGGCGCCAGCAGATGCCCTTCCATATGATGCACAGGTATCGCCGGTACGTTCCACGCGAACGCCAAAGAGCGACCGACCGTTGCGCCAACTAACAATGCACCGACCAGACCCGGGCCTGCGGTATACGCCACCGCATCGATATCTTTTGCCGTCAGGCTGGCTTCTTTTAACGCAGCCTGAATCAGCGGAACCGTTTTGCGCACATGATCGCGCGAGGCTAACTCAGGCACCACGCCACCGTAGTCAGCGTGTAATTTCACCTGACTATACAGTTGGTTGGCTAACAGCCCTTTTTCGTCGTCATAAATTGCGATGCCGGTTTCATCGCAGGATGTTTCAATTCCCAGTACACGCATGGCTACATTTACCTCGTTTCAGTACCGCGCAGTGTAGGATCTCTGACCTTAGATGTAAAACTTTGCTCACTTCAGGCGTCGAGTTCGTGTATACTTCTCAACCTTAAAAAGTCCCTTTCAAAAGAGCGTCGGTGCTTTACAAAGCAGCAACGGTTGTAGTAAAATTCCGCACCATTTTGAAATAAGCTGGCGTTGATGCCAGCGGCAAACCGAATTTATTAAAGGTGAGAGTTACATGCCGGTAATTAAAGTACGTGAAAACGAGCCGTTCGACGTAGCACTGCGTCGCTTCAAACGTTCATGCGAGAAAGCAGGTGTTCTGGCGGAAGTTCGTCGTCGTGAGTTCTATGAAAAACCGACTACCGAACGTAAGCGCGCTAAAGCTTCTGCTGTGAAACGTCACGCGAAGAAACTGGCTCGCGAAAACGCACGCCGTACTCGTCTGTACTAATCTCTTGAGAGCACACGCTCTCAATTGTCAGACTGAGTTGTAGTTGCAAGGCCGTGCTTCCGAAAGGAATGCGCGGCTTGTTTTCGTTTATAAATCAGTATTTACACAAAGTCATTCATACTGTATCAAGGCGGCAAGTGAGTGAATCCCCGGAGCTTACATAAGTAAGTGACAGGGGTGAACGAACGCGGCCAACGCAGAGACAGTTTGAAGGATGAAGTGAAAATAAACGGGGCCTATGGCTGGACGAATCCCACGCGTATTTATTAGTGACCTGCTGGCTCGCACTGACATCATCGATCTGATCGATGCACGGGTGAAGCTCAAAAAGCAGGGCAAAAATTATCATGCGTGCTGTCCCTTCCATAACGAGAAAAGTCCCTCTTTCACCGTAAATGGTGATAAGCAGTTTTATCACTGCTTCGGCTGCGGCGCGCACGGCAATGCCATCGACTTTTTAATGAACTACGACAAGCTCGAGTTCGTTGAAACCGTTGAAGAACTGGCAGCCATGCACAATCTTGATGTGCCGTATGAAGCCGGAACGGGTCTGAGCCAGATAGAGCGCCATCAGCGGCAAAATCTCTATCAGCTGATGGACGGATTGAATGCGTTTTATCAGCAATCTTTCGCCCAACCCATCGCCGAGCCTGCACGCCAGTACCTGGAGCAACGCGGCCTGAGCGCCGAAATTGTCCAGAGTTTTGCTATTGGTTTTGCACCACCAGGCTGGGATAACGCATTAAAACGTTTCGGCGGTAATGTCGACAACAGAAAGCTGCTGCTCGATGCTGGAATGCTGGTCACCAACGACCAGGGAAGAACCTACGACCGTTTTCGCAATCGCGTGATGTTCCCGATTCGCGACAAACGAGGCCGGGTAATTGGTTTTGGTGGTCGCGTACTCGGTAACGATACGCCGAAATACCTGAACTCCCCGGAAACCGATATTTTCCATAAAGGCCGTCAGCTATATGGCCTTTATGAAGCCCAGCAGCACAACGCTGAACCACCGCGCCTGCTGGTTGTCGAAGGGTATATGGATGTTGTCGCCCTGGCGCAATACGGTATCAATTATGCCGTTGCCTCGCTGGGGACTTCGACCACGGCTGACCATATGCATATGTTATTCCGTGCGACAAACAACGTCATTTGCTGTTACGACGGCGATCGCGCTGGACGCGATGCCGCATGGCGCGCATTAGAAACGGCAATGCCGTACATGACTGACGGTCGTCAGCTACGCTTTATGTTCCTGCCCGACGGTGAAGACCCGGATACGCTGGTACGTAAAGAAGGTAAAGAGGCTTTTGAAGCACGGATGGAGCATGCACAACCGCTCTCTGTATTCTTATTTAATAGCCTGATACCGCAAGTTGACCTGAGCTCGCCGGACGGCAGCACCCAACTTGCCGCGCTGGCGTTACCGCTCATTAGTCAGGTACCGGGCGATGCGCACCGAATTCAGCTGCGTCAGACTTTGGGTCTGAAGCTGGGTATTTTTGATGATGCGGCACTTGATCGTTTAATGCCAAAACAGGCAGAAAGTGGCGTCGTGCGCCCGGCTCAACAGCTAAAACGTACGACCATGCGTATACTGATAGGGTTACTGGTACAAAACCCCGATCTCGCACCGCGCGTTCCACCGTTGGTCGGGCTGGATCCGAAAAAGATGCCGGGTTTGGGCTTGTTTACCGAACTGGTGAATACCTGTTTATCCCAGCCGGGTCTGACGACCGGACAGCTGCTGGAGCAATATCGCGGAACAAATGAAGCCGCAACCCTTGAAAAACTGTCGATGTGGGACGATATAGCAGATAAGGATATCGCTGAAAAAACCTTCACCGACTCGCTCAACCATATGTTTGATTCGTTGCTTGTACTGCGACAAGAAGAGTTGATAGCTCGCGATCGCACACACGGTTTAAGCAGCGAAGAACGCCGGGAACTCTGGACGCTAAACCAGGAACTGGCCAAAAAATGAATTTAACGGCTTAACTGCCGAATACCTATCGGGTAGCCCCCGACAGCCGCACCGAGGCGCAGCGGCATTAATATAAGTAAGCCCTCGCACTAAATGTCGGCGGTTCGTTCGCCGGCCGACACCAATCAAATGAATTAAGTGTGGATACCGTCTTATGGAGCAAAACCCGCAGTCACAGCTCAAGCTTCTTGTCCAACGTGGTAAGGAGCAAGGCTATCTGACCTATGCCGAGGTCAATGACCATCTGCCGGAAGATATCGTCGACTCAGATCAGATCGAAGATATCATCCAAATGATCAACGACATGGGCATTCAGGTGATGGAAGAAGCACCGGATGCCGATGATCTGTTGCTGGCTGAAAACTCCAACAACACTGATGAAGACGCAGAAGAAGCGGCTGCACAGGTTCTGTCGAGCGTGGAATCTGAAATCGGCCGTACCACTGACCCAGTGCGCATGTACATGCGTGAAATGGGTACCGTTGAACTGTTGACCCGTGAAGGCGAAATCGACATCGCCAAGCGTATTGAAGATGGGATAAACCAGGTTCAGTGCTCAGTTGCCGAATACCCTGAAGCCATTACTTATCTGCTGGAACAGTACGATCGCGTTGAAGCAGAAGAAGCTCGTCTTTCTGACCTTATCACCGGCTTCGTTGATCCAAACGCCGAAGAAGACATGGCACCGACCGCCACGCACGTCGGTTCTGAACTGTCTCAGGAAGAGATGGATGACGACGAAGAAGAAGACGAAGAAGAAGACGACGATAGCGATGATGACAACAGCATCGACCCTGAGCTGGCACGTGAAAAATTCGCCGAGCTGCGTACTCAGTACGAATTAGCACGCGATACGATCAAAGCCAAGGGCCGTAGCCACGCCGCTGCCCAGGAAGAGATTCAGAAGCTGTCTGAAGTCTTCAAGCAGTTCCGTCTGGTGCCTAAACAGTTCGACTACCTGGTTAACAGCATGCGCGTCATGATGGATCGCGTGCGTACCCAGGAACGTATCATCATGAAGATGTGTGTTGAACAGTGCAAAATGCCGAAGAAAAACTTCATCACGTTGTTCACTGGCAACGAAACCAGCGACACCTGGTTCAACGCGGCTATCGCGATGAACAAACCGTGGTCTGAAAAACTGCACGATGTGGCTGATGATGTTCAGCGTGGTCTGCAGAAGCTGCGTCAGATTGAAGAAGAAACCGGCTTGACCATTGAGCAGGTAAAAGACATCAACCGTCGTATGTCTATCGGTGAAGCTAAAGCCCGCCGTGCGAAAAAAGAGATGGTTGAAGCGAACTTACGTCTGGTTATTTCTATCGCTAAGAAATACACCAACCGCGGTCTGCAGTTCCTTGACCTGATTCAGGAAGGTAACATCGGCCTGATGAAAGCGGTTGATAAGTTTGAATACCGTCGTGGTTATAAGTTCTCCACCTATGCAACCTGGTGGATCCGTCAGGCGATTACCCGTTCTATCGCAGACCAGGCGCGCACCATCCGTATTCCGGTGCATATGATTGAGACCATCAACAAGCTCAACCGTATCTCCCGCCAGATGCTGCAAGAAATGGGTCGTGAGCCAACGCCGGAAGAACTGGCTGAACGTATGCTGATGCCGGAAGATAAGATCCGTAAAGTGCTGAAGATCGCCAAAGAGCCTATCTCCATGGAAACGCCAATCGGCGACGATGAAGATTCGCATCTGGGTGATTTCATCGAGGATACCACCCTCGAGCTGCCGCTGGACTCTGCGACCACCGAGAGCCTGCGTGCCGCCACGCACGACGTTCTGGCTGGCCTCACCGCGCGTGAAGCGAAAGTTCTGCGTATGCGTTTCGGTATCGATATGAACACCGACCACACGCTGGAAGAAGTGGGTAAACAGTTCGACGTTACCCGCGAACGTATCCGTCAGATCGAAGCGAAGGCGCTGCGTAAACTGCGTCACCCAAGCCGCTCTGAAGTACTGCGTAGCTTCCTGGACGATTAATCGCTCCGGTAAAACGTGAAAAAGCTCCCTGATGGGAGCTTTTTTTTTGCTTGTAAATCACGGAGCATTCCCCGGCGGCGCTGCGCTTGGCCGGGCTACTCCAGCCTGTAGCCCGGCCAAGCGCAGCGCCGCCGGGAACATCCCGATACCTACAAACCGCGCGCCTTTAACGCCACGTCCAATTCTTGATACGCCTCAACCAGCTTATCCAGCGTAATCCGGCTCAACCCACTTGGGTTTGGCAGAACCCACACCTCGGTATCGCCAATCATCAACGTCTGCCTACCCCAGGTCGCTTTACGCTGCCCCAGTCCGCGCTCATAGGCCTGCTTACCTAATACCGCCAGTACCGCAGGTTTATAGCGTTCAACCTTCTCGACGAGCTCCTGACCGCCGCTACGCAGCTCCTGCACGCTCACCTCACTTGCCTGTACCGTTGGCCGCTCGACAAGCTTTGTGACACCACAGCGAAAATTGAGCATCTGTTCCGCCTCTTCCGGCTTCAGCTGACGTTCGGTAAACCCAGCCAGATGCAGCACTTTCCAGAAACGGTTCGCGGGATGGGCGAAGGGATAGCCCAAAGAGGAAGACGATAGCCCGGGGTTAATGCCGCAAAAGAGCACCCTAAGCTCTGAACCAATAATGTCCTTAACCATAATATCCTCAACCGATACATCGTGAGTTGAGTATAACGAATTGAAAATGCATTGTTTATAAAAACAGCGGACGCGCGCTTAGTGCTGGATTGGTGTGCGCTGTTACTTTATAATCCTCGACTACCACGGCCCCTTAGCTCAGTGGTTAGAGCAGGCGACTCATAATCGCTTGGTCGCTGGTTCAAACCCAGCAGGGGCCACCAGATACAGCAAGGGCTGACGATTTCTCGTCAGCCCTTTTGCTTTAAAGGATGAGAATAAGCGCCCCCACGCAACGGTGAGAGCGAACAGGCATCACACCAGCGCGTTCAGTTCCTCACGCATGTAAGAAGAAAAGAACTCAGGGTTCTTAATCACAATACGTTCCCCGGACTCAATCCTATCGGCCCATCCGGCGACTTTATCGGTGAATCCAGCATTCCAGCCATCCTGATGCCCGCGTTCGGTCACATCGGAAGGACTCAGCGGCATGCCCAATTCGTGTAAATAATTCAGAATTCCCTTCGCTGTACTTTCATCCATAGACTGTGGTACCGGCTCAGACGTGTTCATACCACCAATGAAATCCAATGCTTTATCAATGACTGCTGGCATATGCTTGTCCTTAAATTAACCACGTAGTAAACAAGTTTATACTATGGACTGAAATTGGATCTGATTTCAAAGAAACCGCTCACGTTATTGCAATTTTCCGTGAGCAAAAACGTGTTTTTTACGCCCCTTTACATCGGGATTGCGCTTTATTGCACAAAAAAAAGCCAGCGCATCAGACGCTGGCTTGGTTAAAACATTTTACATCAGGCGTTAGTGACTGACTTTTGTTCTGTGCTGGACTTGCTGTTCTCCAGCATACGACGTACCGGCACAATTAATACGCACAGTACGGCGGCACAAATGAGCAATGCCACGGAGCAACGCGCAAACAAGTCAGGCAACATGTCGAGCTGATCGGCTTTCACATGACCACCAATCAGGCCTGCCGCCAGGTTACCCAGTGCGCTAGCGCAGAACCACAGACCCATCATCTGACCGCGCATTCTTTCTGGTGCCAGCAGCGTCATGGTCGCCAGACCAATCGGGCTCAGACACAGCTCACCCAGCGTCAGCATCAGAATACTGCCCACCAGCCACATTGGAGAGACACCTGCCCCATCGTTGCTCAGCACGTTCTGCGCGGCCAGCATCATCAGACCAAAGCCTGCTGCGGCACACAGAATACCGATAACAAACTTGGTGATGCTGCCCGGGCGGAAGTTTTTACGCGCAAGCGCTGGCCATGCCCAGCTGAACACCGGAGCCAACAGGATGATAAACAGGGCGTTAATCGACTGGAACCAAACCGCAGGGATCTCAAAATCACCGATCATACGGTTGGTATAGTCGTTAGCAAACAGGTTGAAGGAGGTCGGTTTCTGTTCAAAGGCCGACCAGAAGAATGCGGCGGAAACCAGCAGGATGAAACACACCAGCAGGCGCGCGCGTTCTTTGCGGCTCATACCGGCAAAAGCGAACAAGTAGATGAAGTACAGCGCAACAGAGGCTGCGATGACGTACACCAGCACGCTCGCCACGGCCACCGGATTAATCACGATGATGCCCTGTGCAATCAGGGTAATAACCACTGCCGCACCGACCGCCAGTGCGACCAACCACGCGCCAACACCGTTCTTCTTCGCTACCGGGTTGTTCCAGGTAGAATCCAGCCCAACTTCGCTGTCATAGCGTTTCATCGCCGGTACGGCAAAGATGCGGAAGATGACCAGCGCCACCAGCATCCCGATACCACCAATACCAAAACCCCAGTGCCAGCCATGAGATTTAATCAGCCAACCGGAAATCAGCGGCGCGATAAACGACCCCATATTGATGCCCATATAAAACAGGGAGAAGCCACCGTCACGACGAGCATCCCCTTTTTTATACAGCGTACCGACCATTACCGAGATACAGGTTTTGAACAAACCAGAACCCAGGACGATAAACATCAGGCCGATAAAGAACAGATTGTTGCCCATAAAGGCAGACAGCGCGATGGCCAGGTGGCCCAGTGCAATCAGGATAGAGCCGTACCACACAGCCTTTTGTTGACCCAACCAGTTATCTGCCAGCCAGCCGCCTGGCAACGCCGCCAGGTACATCGTCCCGGCGAAGATACCGACAATCGCCGAGGCATTTTCACGCGCCAGTCCCATACCGCCATCATAAACGGTCGCCGCCATAAACAGGATCAGTAACGGGCGAATACCGTAAAACGAGAATCGCTCCCACATTTCGGTAAAGAACAGTGACCCCAGCGGATAAGGGTGACCGAAAAAGGTTCGGCTTTCGTTTTTATTAACAGAGGAATGCATAGTTTCTCCCGAAGAGGTGCGCCGCAACGCGTGTAAGTTGTGTAAGCGGACTAACCATTTTTTAATTTTGTCGATGATTCACATCTGACACGGTATTTTTTAACCATTTGATAACCATCTTATGGTCGTGTCTAGTCCTTGCCCCCACCTTTTTAGACGAAAATTCGATAAACATCTAGTTTTACAGATTTTGTATTGGTGAGGAGGGAAATATGATTGACATCGCATCACAGCAGCAGAAGTGGATAATTATTCATTTAAAACAACATATTAATAAATAAATTATCGAAAAAAACGGGCAAAAATCGGCGGTAAGATAGGGATATAAAAAGTGTGGAAATGTGGCTCTCGCATGATGAAAAGGGGCAAATCACGATAAACGACACCCAAAGGTGATGGCAGATATCCTGGTGGATACCTGCCATCCGTTTACTTGGCGTGCCAGTATGCGCTAGAGCGGACTAATTGCGGATCGATAGCGTCGGTCACAAAACCATCGGTCAGATTTTTTACCACCTTCCCCTCACCGGTTAGCCAGATAAAGTAATCGGACTCTGGCACCGTAAACTGCGCCAGACGCGCGGCAACGGCGTCATGTCCGTCATGGCTAAACCACTCAATGTTGCAGCCCTCAAAACCGGCCAGATAGGCTTTATCCGCTACGTCACGCACCATCACCAGCGCAGTTACCTGCGGGAATTGTGGCAGCAGACTCAGCGCTTCCAAGCGGCGACGTAGTGCGGGCATACCGGTTTCATCACAGACATAAAGCTGCCAGGCGTAATCTTCCGGCACCACCAGCGAACCGCGAGGGCCACCGATAAGCAGAGTATCACCAACTTTGGCCTCCATCGCCCAAAGGCTTGCGACACCACCATCATGGATAAAGAAATCGTAGGTCAGCTCGTGGCGCTCTGCGTTATACAGCGGGGTATAATCACGCGCTTGTGGGCGAATACCCTCAGCCCAAACGATACCGTCGTCACTCACAGTGGGTGGCGTGAGCGTCGTCCCGGCCTGTGGGAAAAACAGTTTGGTATGGTCGTCAAAGCCGCGAGAGCTAAAGCCCTCCAGCGTCTCACCACCCAGCACAATACGCTGGAAAGCCTCGCCGATGCGCTCAACGCGCGTGACGGTCAGTTCACGAAAACGGAGTTCATTGCGCACACGCTGTGGGTACTTTGTCTCTTTCATCTGGCGTCTCTCTCAAAAATAGATATATCTAAACTAATTTGCAAATGATAATGATTGCCAACAAGTAAGAAAGCAAGAATTTTTTATGATATAAGTGCCATTAGCTTGATTATTTTTGAAGACAACAAATATATACAAATATATCAATTAGTTAATTAAATAATCTTTTTTGGTATTGCTAATTCGATAAAATTAGATATAAATTAGATATATCTAAATTACAGTCAGGATAAAACAATGAGACCTTTCTCTGGTAGTGAACATCGCGGCCACGGTCATCGTAGCGAACACGGCGAGTGCGAACATCGCGGCGGGCGCGGCGAAGGCCACGGCAGCGGACGTCGGCAGCGCTTCTTCGGCCACGGTGAACTACGCCTGGTGATCCTCAGCATTCTGAAAGAGAGCGCCAGCCACGGTTACGAGCTGATTAAAGCGATTGAATCCCTCACTCAAGGCCACTACAGCCCGAGCCCGGGCGTTATCTACCCAACGCTGGATTTACTACAGGATCAGGGGCTGATTACCGTTCAGGAAGAAGATGGCGGGCGCAAGAAAATCGAAATTACCGCTGACGGTCGGCAGTTGCTGGACGAGAATCAGGAGCCGCTGGATCATATCCATGCTCGGCTGAAAGCCAAAATGGTTGGGCATGAGCTGCGCAGAAATCCGCAGATGAAGCGAGCGCTAGATAACTTCAAGGCCGTACTGGACCTCAAAGTGAATCAGGGTGATATCAGCGACGCGCAGCTCAAACAGATTATCGGCGTTATCGACCGCGCGGCGCTGGATATCTCACAACTGGATTAATGCAGTACGGTAACCGCATCCTGAAGCAGGCTGGCGCGGCGTTTTACCATCGCCGATACATCGGCGCTCTCCGCCACCAGCCCGGCATTTTGCTGCGTGATTTCGTTGAGTTTTGCCACCGCTCGCGTCAAATCAGATAAGCCCGTCGCCTGTTCCGACGTCGACTGGCTTATCTGCGCGATCAATTTGGTGACGTTTTGCACCTGCGAGACAATGTCATCCATCGTGCGTCCTGCGGCGTGAACCTGCTCAGAGCCTGACTCCACTTTGCTGGCGCTGGCTTCAATCAACTGACGAATCTCGTTAGCCGCCGTTGCGCTTCGACTTGCCAGATGACGCACCTCGCCTGCCACCACCGCGAATCCTCTCCCCTGCTCACCCGCTCGCGCAGCCTCAACCGCGGCGTTCAGCGCCAGAATATTGGTCTGGAACGCGATATCGTTGATTAGCGTGGTAATCGATCCGATACGCTGGGTGCTGTCGGCAATATCTTCCATGGTTTTGACCACCCGATGCATCGCCTGCCCGCCCTGCGTCGCCGCACCGCTGGCGGCAAGCGAAAGCTTATCGGCCTGCGCCGCCGTGTGCGAATTGTTCTGCACTGATGCCGCCATCTGGTTCATGGTGGTGACCGTTTGCTGCACATTTTCGACCGTTTCCTGCGTACGCTGGTTGAGGTCATTATTGCCACGCGCCAACACATCGCTACCATCGCTCACACTGTTGACCTGACTGGAGACATCGTTAATCAACCAGCGACACATCAGCCCAAGCTGACCCACCGAACGTAATATCAGCCCCACCTCATCACTGCGATTCAGATGCTCGACACTGTTACGCTCGCCGGTTGCCACGCTCAGTGCCTGTTTCGCCAAGTTTTCGATTGGCCGAACAATCTGCCTTTCAAATACCCACGTTGTCAGCAATAGCAAAATCGCCGATGCCAGTATCGAGGCTATTGGCGCATTCAGCGCGAGTAACGATCCCGCCAGCAGGAGATACAACCCCAGCATCACACTTCTGACTCGCCAGCGTAGCGGCATCACCGAGAGTTTGCCCCACCAGCGCGTGCTGATAACCCGGCCTTTATACAACCGTTTGTTGCTACGCTCTTCCCGCAAGGCCTGATACAGCGGCTCTACAGCCGCTATTTCCTGCGGGCTGGCCTTGGTACGGATAGACATATAGCCAATTGTTTTACCCTTGCGCACCTGAGGGATAGCGTTAGCACGCACCCAATAATGGCCGCCATTTTTCGGGCAATTTTTCACAATGCCCGTCCAGGGCTCGCCTTGCTTTAACGTGCGCCACATATCGGCAAAAGCAGCTTTAGGCATATCAGGATGACGTACCAGGTTATGCGGCTGGCCCAGCATCTCCTTACGGCTGTAGCCGCTTACCTGCACAAAAGCATCATTAACGTGGGTGATATAGCTATTGAGGTCGGTGGTCGACATGAGGGTGATGTGATCATCCAGCACAGTCTCATGCTGGTTTAGGTCGGACAGGGTAGACATACAGACATCCTTTTCAGGTGCGGAGAGAAAATGTATTACAATTGTTATATCGGAGGTTATCTAATTAACCTTAATTGTTAATTTTGCGTTAGATCGCAAAATCGACAAAAACCCTACTTTTTGCACGGCGCGCCACTCTGGTACATAACGCGCACCGCCCTGGAGCAACCGCCCAAAAAGGCGGCATCACCCTGCACGCCTTTTCAGACTCCCCCGCTACGCTGGACGATTAAATATTGTACAGATGCGGTTTTCCCTGGCATTTATCCCGATTTTCGCCGCAACCGCTGAAGTGGCGTAATCCCTGCAATACTTAAATCAGTATCATGTGATACGCCCCGTCCAGGAGCTCATTTTGAACAGGTTACCTTCTAGCGCATCGGCTCTGGCCTGCAGCGCACACGCACTGAATCTCATTGAAAAGCGAACGCTCGATCATGAGGAGATGAAAGCACTCAACCAGGAGGTCAGGGAATACTTTAAAGAGCATGTGAATCCGGGTTTTTTGGAGTATCGAAAATCTGTCACAGCCGGCGGGGATTACGGGGCCGTAGAGTGGCAAGCGGGAGGGTTAAATACGCTTGTCGACACCCAGGGCCAGGAGTTTCTGGATTGTCTGGGCGGTTTTGGAATTTTCAACGTGGGGCACCGTAATCCAGTGGTGGTTTCCGCCGTACAGAATCAGCTCGCAAAACAACCGCTTCACAGTCAGGAACTCCTCGACCCATTACGCGCGATGCTCGCCAAAACGCTGGCCGCACTTGCGCCGGGCAAGCTGAAGTACAGCTTCTTTAGCAACAGCGGCACGGAGTCGGTAGAAGCAGCGCTGAAGCTGGCAAAAGCGTACCAATCACCGCGCGGTAAGTTTACCTTTATTGCCACCAGCGGCGCGTTCCATGGGAAATCGCTTGGGGCTTTATCCGCCACCGCGAAATCCACCTTCCGCAAACCCTTTATGCCGCTGCTGCCGGGCTTCCGTCACGTCCCGTTTGGCAATATCGACGCCCTGCGTACGATGCTAAGCGAATGCCAGAAAACCGGTGATGATGTGGCTGCGGTGATCCTCGAACCGATTCAGGGCGAAGGCGGGGTGATTCTGCCGCCACTGGGCTACCTGCCCGCCGTGCGCAAGCTGTGCGATGAGTTCGGCGCGCTGCTGATCTTCGATGAAGTGCAAACCGGGATGGGCCGTACCGGCAAGATGTTCGCCTGCGAGCATGAAAACGTGCAGCCAGATATTTTGTGCCTGGCGAAAGCGCTCGGCGGCGGGGTAATGCCTATCGGCGCGACCATCGCCACCGAAGAGGTGTTCTCAGTGCTGTTCGACAACCCGTTCCTGCACACCACCACCTTCGGCGGCAATCCGCTGGCTTGCGCTGCTGCGCTGGCGACCATCAACGTTCTGCTGACCGAAAACCTACCCGCGCAGGCGGAGCAGAAAGGTGACATTTTGCTGGACGGGTTCCGCAGCATGGTTCGCGAATACCCAGACCTGGTGCGGGAAGCTCGCGGAAAAGGGATGCTGATGGCCATTGAGTTTGTCGACAATGAAATCGGCTACCATTTTGCCAGCGAAATGTTCCGCCAGCACGTGCTGGTCGCAGGCACGCTCAACAACGCCAAGACGATTCGTATTGAACCGCCGTTAACCCTGACGATGGAACAGTGCGACCAGGTGCTGAAAGCGGCACGTAATGCGCTAGCAGCGCTGCGCATCCGCCAACAGCAGGTCGCCACCGAGCAGTAAACTGGCTCAGCCCGGACGAGGTGCGATAGCGCCGACTCCGGGCGTTCCCGGCGGCGCTGCGCTTAGCCGGGCTACACAAGTAAATGAGCGTTTTTTGAATCCCATCACAATCATCACATTCGCCTTTTCCCTTTTCTTCGCCGACGGCTAAATTAGTAACTCATCCGACCACATAACAATAATTTCACATACTGGACATTCTTATGAGCTATCCGTCGCTGTTCGCCCCGCTGGATCTGGGTTTTACCCAGCTGAAAAACCGTGTGCTGATGGGGTCCAT
The DNA here is from genome assembly GCF_034424175.1 of Kluyvera intermedia. Classification (NCBI taxonomy): domain Bacteria; kingdom Pseudomonadati; phylum Pseudomonadota; class Gammaproteobacteria; order Enterobacterales; family Enterobacteriaceae; genus Kluyvera; species Kluyvera intermedia. Next base: position 701,430 of record NZ_CP139986.1, on the reverse strand, counting down.
GCATACGGGTCTGGAGGAGTATCCCGACGGCGCGGAGCGTCTGGCGGCGTTCTACGCCGAGCGCGCACGTCATGGCGTGGCGCTGATTGTCAGCGGAGGGATTGCGCCTGATGCCACCGGCGTTGGTATGGCGGGTGGTGCGATGCTTAACGATGCCAGCCAGCTGCCGCATCACCGCACCATTACCGATGCGGTGCATCAGGAAGGCGGCAAAATCGCCCTGCAAATCCTGCATACCGGTCGCTACAGCTACCAGCCAAATCTGGTTGCCCCTTCTGCGCTTCAGGCCCCCATCAACCGCTTTATACCGCATGCGTTGACGCACGAAGAAATCCTGACACTCATCGATGATTTCGCTCGCTGCGCCCAGCTGGCACGTGAAGCTGGCTACGATGGCGTAGAAATCATGGGCTCAGAAGGGTATCTGATTAACGAATTTCTCGCAGCGCGTACCAACCAGCGCGATGACCAGTGGGGTGGCGACTACGCAAACCGGATGCGCTTTGCCGTTGAAGTGGTGCGCACGGTGCGTCAGCGGGTGGGGAAAGATTTTATTATCGTCTACCGATTGTCGATGCTCGATCTGGTGGATAACGGCGGTACTTTTGACGAGACCGTCCTGCTGGCAAAAGCCATCGAAGCGGCAGGGGCGACGATCATCAACACCGGGATCGGCTGGCACGAAGCGCGGATCCCCACCATCGCCACGCCGGTACCGCGCGGGGCGTTTAGCTGGGTGACCCGTAAACTCAAAGGCCACGTGACGATCCCACTGGTGACCACCAACCGGATTAACGATCCACAGGTCGCCGATGATATTCTGGCGCGCGGCGATGCCGATATGGTGTCGATGGCGCGTCCATTCCTTGCTGATGCTGAACTGCTATCGAAAGCACAGTCCGGCCGGGCTGATGAGATCAACACCTGCATCGGCTGCAACCAGGCCTGTCTGGATCAGATCTTCGTCGGCAAAGTCACCTCTTGTCTGGTGAATCCACGTGCCTGCCACGAAACTAAAATGCCTGTCCGACCAACCCCTCAGAGCAAAAATCTGGCGGTCGTTGGTGCAGGCCCTGCGGGGCTCGCCTTTGCCGTCAATGCCGCTTCACGCGGGCATCACGTTACGCTATTCGACGCAAGCGCCGAGATCGGCGGGCAGTTCAATATCGCCAAACAGATCCCCGGTAAAGAAGAGTTTTATGAAACGCTGCGCTACTACCGCCGGATGATCGAGGTGACTGGCGTGGCGTTGAAGCTAAATCATCGCGTCACTGCCGACGATCTTCTGAGCTTTGATGAGACGATCCTCGCCACCGGGATCACTCCCCGCACACCGCCGATCGACGGCATTGATCATCCGAAAGTACTGACCTACCTGGACGTGTTGCGCGATAAAGCGCCGGTCGGTGAGCGTGTGGCGATTATCGGTTGCGGCGGCATCGGCTTTGATACGGCGATGTATCTCAGCCAGCCCGGCAACCCGACCAGCCAGAATATTGCTGAGTTCTGCGTTGAATGGGGTATCGACACCAGTCTGCAACTGGCAGGCGGCCTAAGACCTGAGGGGCCGCATCTGGCGCGTAGCCCACGGCAAATTGTGATGCTGCAACGTAAAAACAGCAAACCGGGTGAAGGGCTGGGTAAGACCACCGGCTGGATCCACCGCACTACTTTGCTATCACGCGGCGTGAAGATGATCGCGGGAGTCAGCTATCAGAAAATCGACGAGGCTGGGTTGCACGTGGAGATTGGCGGCGAGCCGCAACTGCTGGCGGTGGATAACGTGATTATCTGCGCCGGTCAGGAGCCTAACCGCGTACTGGCCGAGCCATTACAGGCGGCAGGGAAAACGGTGCATCTGATTGGTGGCAGTGATGTGGCGGGTGAGCTGGATGCGCGTAGGGCGATTGCGCAGGGGACAACGCTTGCGCTGACTATTTAACGAGGCCATTTTGTGAGCCGGGTGTGCCCGATGGCGCTGCGCTTATCGGGCCTACAGGTTGATGTAGGCTGGATAAGGCGAAGCCGCCATCCGGCGGGACGACTTTGCGACGCTAAACTAGCGACGGCGGCCCAATTTCACCGCTTTCAACACCACAAATTTGTTATTGGTGGCGATGGTTTCACAGTTACCGAAAATCTTCTTCAGCTTGTGGAAGTAGTCCAGGTGACGGTTGGCCACGATATACAGCTCACCGTTGATTTTCAGGCAACGACGGGCGTGGTGGAACATCTCCCAAGCGATGTTATCGGTCAGCGCATGTTTCTGGTGGAACGGCGGGTTACACAGCACCGCGTTAAAACGGAACGGCTCCACGCCAGAGAGTGCGTTGTTGATCATAAACTCACAGCGATCCAGCGCTTCAGGCATATTGCTTTCCACGTTCAAACGGCTGGACGCGACGGCCATTGGCGATTCATCAACAAATACAACGCTGGCTTCCGGGTTCTTCTCAAGCAAGGTCATGCCGATAACGCCGTTGCCACAGCCGAGATCAACAATCTCACCTTCCAGATTATCCGGCAGGTTTTCCATAAAGAAGCGCGCACCAATATCCAGCCCGGTACGGGAGAAGACGTTGGCGTGGTTGTGGATAGTCCAGTCGGTGCCTTCCAGTTTCCAGCTCAGCGTCAGCGACGCATCAGCCAGTGCTGGATTGCTGAAAGTACAGTTAATCAGGCGCGCTTTTTTCCACGCTAGCGTGGTGGTCGTTGGACCGAGCACTTTCTCAAACAGTTCAAGAGTCGAGGTGTGGATATCTCGCGCTTTCGCACCCGCGATAATACGCGTTTGCGGGGTAACCACTTCACGCAGGGCGCGCAGCTGCTGTTCCAGCAGGGCCATGGTTTTTGGCAGCTTAATCAGCACCACGCCCGGTGCCTGCGGGTATTCGGCGGTGCTGTCGAGAAACTTGACGCTAGACTCAGCGATATCGTTGTGGCGCAGGTTTTCACGCGTCGCCAGCTCGCTTAAATATGAATCACCGATGCTGTACGGCGTATGTTCAGCCAGCGCACAACCCAACGCACCGAAGGTATCATTCAGGAGCAGCACCGGGCCGCTAATTTCGGTATCATCCAACTGTTGCAGCAGATATTCATCCGCCGCTTCCCACGCCAGCAGCGGGTTAACGTCATCCGTCTCCGGGAAACGTTTTAGTGTCAGCGAACGGAAACCGTTGTCTATGTGGCTCATCGGCCCTCCTGAATGGTAAAATTTCGGCGTATCCCTGAAAAGGGTGCGTGAGTATACACTTTTTATGATTTGTGTGGGCAAAGATGAACCAACTAACTTACCTCCAGGGCTACCCGGAAAATTTACTTTCTCAGGTTCGTACGCTGATTGCGGAACAAAAGCTGGGCACCGTGCTGGAAAAACGGTATCCGGGCACGCACGATTTCGCCACCGATAAAGCGCTGTATCAATACACCCAGGATCTGAAAAGCCAGTTCCTGCGCAACGCGCCGCCCATCAACAAAGTCATGTACGACAACAAAATCCACGTACTGAAAAATGCGTTAGGGCTGCATACCGCGGTGTCGCGTGTGCAGGGCGGCAAGCTGAAAGCCAAAGCAGAGATCCGCGTCGCCACCGTGTTTCGCAACGCGCCTGAAGCATTTCTGAAGATGATTGTGGTACACGAGCTGGCGCATCTGAAAGAAAAAGAGCACGACAAGGCGTTCTATCAGCTGTGCTGTTATATGGAGCCGCAGTACCACCAACTGGAGTTTGATACCCGTTTATGGTTGACGCATCTTTCGCTAAAGGAAACTGCGTAGTCGGGCACTGGCATTGTCATAAAGGCGTGATACATTGACGAAAGAATCCCTTTATGGAGCCTGAAGGCACTTATGATACGTTTCGCTGTTATCGGCACAAACTGGATCACCCGCCAGTTTGTCGACGCCGCTCATGAGACCGGCAAGTACAAATTAACCGCCGTCTATTCCCGCAGTCTCGAGCAGGCGCAGAGCTTCGCCAACGATTATCCCGTCGAACATCTGTTCACCTCGCTTGAAGCGATGGCGCAGAGCGATGATGTGGATGCGGTCTATATCGCCAGCCCAAACTCACTACACTTTGTGCAAACCGAACTGTTCTTACGCCATAAAAAACACGTGATTTGTGAAAAGCCTCTGGCGTCTAATCTGCGTGAAGTGGAACAGGCGATTGCTACTGCACGTGAGAACCAGGTCGTGTTATTTGAAGCGTTTAAAACCGCCAGCCTGCCTAATTTCCAGTTGCTACAACAATCACTGCCAAAGCTCGGTCAGATCCGTAAAGCGTTTATCAACTACTGCCAGTATTCCTCACGCTACCAGCGCTATCTTGACGGCGAGAATCCAAATACCTTCAACCCGGCCTTCTCCAATGGCTCGATTATGGATATCGGTTTTTACTGCCTGGCTTCAGCGGTCGCGCTGTGGGGTGAGCCAAAACAGATTCAGGCTTCTGCCAGCCTGCTAGATAGCGGCGTTGATGCGCACGGCGTGGTGGTGATGGACTACGGTGATTTCAGCGTCACGTTGCAACATTCCAAGGTCAGCGATTCCAACCTACCAAGCGAAATTCAGGGCGAGGCGGGTGCGCTGGTGATTGAAAAAATTTCCGAGTGCCAAAAACTCTGTTTTATACCGCGTGGTAGCAAAGCACAGGATCTCAGCCAGCCACAGCATATTAATACTATGCTGTATGAAGCCCTGGAGTTTGCAAGCTTGGTCGAAAACAACGAAGTCGATCACCCTGGTTTAGAGGTCAGTCGTATTACCGCCAAAGTTCAGACCGAAATTCGTCGCCAGACCGGCGTCGTTTTCCCGGCGGATACGCCTGCTGCGTAAAACAACGTAAAAGAGATGTTGCAGGTCATTGACGAAATCAATGGCCTGTCATATTTTGTTACGTGCAAAGGGGAGTAACTTCCTTGTCGGTGGATCGTCAATACGATACGTGAAAAACCGTATCCGGTCGCCGGGCAACGAAAAAGGAATACGAACGCGTATTCCTTTCTTGTTGTAAGTGAGACCTTGCCGGAAGGCGAGGTCTATGCATAAAAAGCAACGGCTATCGTCTTCTGACGTTAGCCGTTTTTTTTATGCGTAAGGAAATAAGTTATGAATACAGTCGGCACTCCGTTGCTGTGGGGCGGATTCGCAGTCATCGTGGTGATTATGCTCGCTATCGACCTGCTTTTGCAGGGGCGTCACGGCGCCCATACCATGACCATGAAGCAGGCGGCGACCTGGTCACTGGTGTGGGTCACCCTCTCTTTATTGTTTAACGCTGCTTTCTGGTGGTATCTGGCGCAGACCCAGGGACGTGCGGTGGCCGACCCGCAGGCTCTGGCGTTCCTTACCGGTTACTTGATTGAAAAATCACTGGCGGTTGATAACGTCTTCGTCTGGCTGATGCTGTTTAGCTACTTCTCTATTCCACCGGCATTGCAGCGTCGCGTGCTGGTCTATGGCGTGTTGGGTGCGATTGTGCTGCGTACCATCATGATTTTCGCCGGTAGCTGGCTTATCTCGCAGTTCGAATGGCTGCTGTACATCTTCGGTGCATTCCTGCTGTTTACCGGTATCAAAATGGCGCTGGCGAAAGAGGATGAAGGCGGTATTGGCGACAAACCGCTGGTACGCTGGTTACGCAGCCATTTACGGATGACCGACAAAATCGAGAATGAGCACTTCTTTACCCGTCAAAACGGCGTGCTGTTTGCGACACCGCTGCTGCTGGTGCTGATTCTGGTTGAGTTGAGTGACGTAATTTTTGCCGTCGACAGTATCCCAGCGATTTTCGCTGTGACCACCGATCCGTTTATCGTACTGACATCTAACCTGTTTGCCATCCTGGGTCTGCGTGCGATGTACTTCCTGCTGGCAGGCGTGGCAGAGCGCTTCTCAATGCTGAAGTACGGTCTGTCGGTGATCCTGGTGTTTATCGGTATCAAGATGCTGATCGTCGAGTTCTACCATATCCCTATCTCAGTTTCGCTGGGTGTGGTCGGCGGCATCCTGGCATTTACGCTGATTCTCAATGCCTGGGTAAACCATCGTAACGACATGAAAAAGCAGAATATGTAACTCGTAGATACTGTAATCATCTGCAATATGTATGCCTGATAGGCTGCGCGCCATCAGGCATCGCCGCGCACATTGCCGGATGGCGGCTTTGCCTTATCCGGCCTACGCCTACAACGTAGCCTGGCTCGCCAGGAGTCACCACCAGCCTTCTCGGGGTCGGCGTGAACGCCTCGCCCGGGCTACGTTTTCTTTTCACTTCACGCCACCAGATGTAAATATTTAGTTAAAAAATATGACGCATGGCGTAAATTCCAGCATTTTGTACTTCCCCAACCGAAGACTTTCCTTATACTCGATCGAGCAAACATTTTTTTACATCCAGACATAAACGTAACAAATAATACGTCGCTGGAAAGACACAACTCATCATCTTAAGGAATGCAATGATGACACAACAACCCGCATCATCTGGCTTTATGCGCATGCTAACTAAGGGCAGTCTGGTCAAACAGATCCTGGTTGGATTAGTTCTCGGTATTTTGCTGGCGCTGGTTTCTAAACCTGCCGCTATCGCCACCGGCCTGCTCGGAACGCTATTTGTTGGCGCGCTGAAAGCCGTTGCTCCAGTACTGGTATTGACGCTGGTGATGGCCTCGATTGCCAACCATCAGCAGGGCCAGAAAACCAATATTCGCCCCATTCTGTGGCTCTATCTTTTCGGTACTTTTGCCGCCGCGCTGACCGCCGTTGTGGTGAGCTTTATCTTCCCTTCCACGCTGCAACTCACCACCGGTGCCACTGATATCACGCCACCTACCGGTATAGTGGAGGTGATGCACGGGTTATTAATGAGTATTGTTGCTAACCCGATCCACGCCTTGATCAACGCCAATTACATTGGGATCCTGGTGTGGGCGGTAGGTTTGGGCTTTGCATTGCGTCACAGCAACGAGACCACTAAAAATCTGGTCAACGATCTGTCCAACGCCGTCACCTTTATTGTGAAAGTGGTGATTCGCTTTGCCCCGGTCGGTATTTTCGGCCTGGTCTCTTCTACGCTTGCCACTACCGGTTTCTCGGCGCTGTGGGGCTATGCGCAAATTCTGCTGGTGTTGATTGGCTGCATGGCCGTTGTAGCGCTGGTGATTAACCCACTGCTGGTGTATTTGCAGATTCGCCGCAATCCGTATCCGCTGGTGCTGATGTGTCTGCGCGAAAGCGGCGTCACCGCCTTCTTTACCCGCAGTTCAGCGGCCAATATTCCGGTCAACATGTCGCTTTGCGAGAAGCTGAATCTGGATCGCGATACCTATTCGGTGTCCATTCCGCTGGGGGCAACGGTCAATATGGCGGGCGCAGCGATTACCATCACGGTTCTCACCTTAGCGGCGGTTCATACGCTGGGTATTGCTATCGATCTGCCAACCGCATTGCTGTTAAGCGTCGTGGCCTCGCTTTGTGCCTGCGGTGCCTCAGGGGTGGCGGGAGGCTCATTACTGCTGATTCCATTGGCGTGCAATATGTTTGGTATTCCCAATGAGATTGCCATGCAGGTCGTTGCCGTCGGCTTTATTATTGGCGTGTTGCAGGACTCCTGTGAAACCGCCATTAACTCATCAACCGACGTGATGTTTACCGCTGCCGTTTGTCAGGCAGAGGATGCACGCTTGGCCAAAAGCGCGCTGCGCAGTTAATCGAGTAGGCCTGATAAGCTTCGCGCCATCAGGCATTAGCGCGCACATTGCCGGATGGCGGCTTCGCCTTATCCGGCCTACACCTACTGGTAGCCCGGACGAGGCATTTACTCCGAAGCCGGGCTACCGTCAGCCTTCACTCTGTACTTTCTTCTCAACCTTAAACGGGTCAATACCTTTACGCTGCATGCGCCAGAAACGAATGATGTTCAGGCCGTTCATGACGAGGAAGCTGCCTTCAATCAGCGTGCCGCCAATCGAACCCAGCCAGAAGTTATGAATCACCCAGCAGGCGGTGGAACACCACATCACGCAGCGTACCGAGAGTCCTTTACAGCGAAACAGCGCCCAGGTGCTGGCCACCGTGCCAATCACCGGCAGGATCTCCATAGCGTGCTGGAGTTTTCCGATACCGATAATCAACGTCAGCGCGATGAATAAGAACATCACCCACAGGCGGCGGGTGTAAACCGAGATAATCGTTCGAATAACGTTAAGCTCGGCGCTGGCGCCTGCGGGGATCGCCCCCATCAGGAAAAAATGTAGGCCAATGACACCGCTGTAAATCGCCAACTGAAACTTAAAGCGGCGTTCATCGCGGTTAATAAAGGTAGTGATACCAATCACAAAAGCAATGATACCTACGCCCTGGGCAAGCCAATACGCAGTCATGAAGAATCCCTGGAAAACGAAGCCATAAAAAAACGGCGCTTCAGTATTTGAAACGCCGTTTTATCGTATCAGACAATCTTTTTATTACAACGTGACGCCGCTCTTAAAGAGTGCCAGTTCGCGGAAATCGTTACGCTCATTGCAGGTCTGCTTGCCGTTGGCGAAATCAACAATCGTGTCGACAAATTCGTTGAGTAACTGCGGCATCGCTTTCCCATGAATCAATTGACCCGCGTCGAAGTCGATCCAGTGCTTTTTCTTCGCTGCCAGCTCGCTGTTGGTGGCGATTTTCACCGTTGGCACAAATCCACCGTAAGGGGTACCGCGACCGGTACTGAACAGCACCATATGGCAGCCCGCACCGGCCAGTGCGCTGGTCGCAATCGCATCGTTCCCCGGTGCGCTAAGCAGGTTGAGACCGTGCGTTTTCAGGCGTTCACCGTAGCGCAAGACATCAACCACCTGGCTGGAGCCCGCTTTTTGCGTACAACCGAGGGATTTATCTTCCAGCGTCGTGATGCCGCCAGCTTTGTTACCCGGCGATGGATTCTCGTAAATCGGCTGGTTGTGGGCAATGAAGTACTGCTTAAAGTCATTAACCATGGTCACCAGCTTGCCGAAGGTTTCTTCGTCGCGACAGTGATCCATCAGTAACTGTTCGGCACCGAACATTTCCGGTACTTCAGTCAGCACGGTCGTTCCGCCGTTGGCAATCACGTAGTCAGAGAAACGCCCCAGCATTGGGTTGGCGGTAATGCCGGACAGGCCGTCAGAGCCGCCGCATTCCAGGCCAAACTTCAGCTCGCTCAGTTTACCCGGCTCGCGCTTGTCGTTACGCATCACGCTATAAAGCTGACGGAGATGTTCGATCCCCGCTTCCACTTCGTCTTCCTGGTGTTGGCAGACCATGAAGTGAACGCGGTCAGGATCGAACGCCCCTAACGTCTCGCGGAAAGCATCAATTTGGTTGTTTTCACAGCCCAGGCCGACCACCAGCACTGCACCCGCGTTCGGGTGACGCACCATGTTTTGCAGCATGGTGCGAGTGTTGATGTGGTCATCGCCTAACTGCGAACAGCCATAGGTGTGGCTAAAGAGATGCACGCCGTCGATATCTTCCGCGTCATTACTCTCTTTAAGAAAACGCGTTTGCATTTGACGCGCCATCGCGTTGACGCAGCCCACGGTCGGTAGGATCCACAGTTCGTTACGTACCCCAACCTCGCCGTTCGGACGGCGATAAATCTGCACATCACGATCGGCGGGTTGAGCGACGTCAGCCTGGAAATCAGGTTGGTAGCTATACGTGTCCAGATCGCTCAGATTAGTACGGGTATTGTGAGCATGAATATGCTCACCCGCCGCAACATCGACCAGCGTGTGACCGATTGGCAAACCATATTTAATGACGTTTTCGCCCTTCGCAATGTCGCGTAAAGCAAATTTATGGCCACGCGTCACCGGTTGGCGCAGGGTTACCGCCTGGCCATCCACAGTCACTTCGGTTCCTTCAGCCAAGTCAGCGAGCGCTACCGCGACGTTATCCAGCGCATGGATCTTGATGTATTGCATACCTTCACCCAGACCTTAGTTCAATTCAATGGCGAAGTAGTCACGCGCATTGTTAAAGCAAATATTTTTCACCATCTCACCCAGCAATTGGATGTCAGCAGGCGCTTCGCCCGCAGCAACCCAACGGCCAATCATTTGGCACAGAATACGGCGGAAGTATTCGTGACGGGTATAAGACAGGAAGCTACGGCTGTCGGTCAGCATACCGACGAAGCGGCTCAGCAGGCCCAGTTGTGCCAGCTGCGTCATCTGACGTTCCATACCGTCTTTCTGGTCGTTGAACCACCAGCCGGAGCCAAACTGCATCTTGCCAGGCATGCCTTCGCCCTGGAAGTTACCGATCATGGTGCCCAGCACTTCGTTATCGCGTGGGTTCAGACAGTACAGAATGGTTTTTGGCAGCAGGTTCTGTTCGTTCTGCTTGCTCAGGAGCTTAGACAGCTCTTCCGCCATTGGGCGGTCATTGATGGAGTCGAAGCCAACGTCCGCGCCCAGCAGTTTGAACTGACGCTGGTTGTTATTACGCAGCGCGCCAATGTGGTACTGCTGTACCCATTCGCGGCGAGCATATTCCGCACCGAGGAAGACCAGGACAGCGGTTTTAAACTGGGCAACTTCGTGTTCGCTCAGCGTTTCGCCAGCCAGACGGCGCGCCAGGATGCTATCCAGCTCGGCTTCGTTAGACTCCGCGAACAGCACCACGTCCAGCGCGTGGTCAGACACTTTACAACCGTGGGCCGCGAAGTGATCCAGACGTTTGGTCAGCGCGGTCTGCAGGTCAGTAAAGCGGCGGATTTCGGTGTCAGACACTTCTGCCAGTTTCGCCATGTAGTCGCCGAAGGTCGCCTGCTCAATGTTGAAGGCTTTATCCGGGCGCCAGCTTGGCAGGACTTTCACATCGAAGGTGGTGTCTTTAGCAACCGACGCGTGATGTTCCAGAGAGTCGATAGGATCATCAGTGGTGCCGACCATTTTCACGTTCATCTGCTTCATGATACCGCGTGCCGAGAACTGGTCTTGTGCCAGCAACTCATTACACTCGTCCCAGATTTCGCCCGCAGTGGTCGGTGACAGCAGTTTACCGGTGATGCCGAATGGACGACGCAGCTCAAGATGAGTCCAGTGGTATAACGGATTTCCGATAGTGTGCGGGACGGTCGCTGCCCACGCTTCAAACTTCTCGCGGTCAGACGCATCGCCGGTACACAGGCGTTCAGCAACACCATTGGTACGCATTGCGCGCCACTTGTAGTGGTCACCTTTCAGCCAGATGTCATACAGATTTTTAAAGCGGTAATCTTCAGCCACCTGCTGCGGCGGTAAATGGCAGTGATAATCGAAAATCGGCTGGTCTTTTGCGTAGTCATGGTACAAACGGCGAGCAAATTCGGTGTCTAACAGGAAATCTTCAGTCATAAACGGGGTCATATCGTCTTCCTCTCAACGAGTGGGTCAGATGTTTATCTGTAATGCCGTCAAAGTTATCACACCAATTTCATTGAGCCGAAGATTTTTTCGTGAGTTAGATCAATAAACACTGACAAAAAATGACACGGGAAATGGCAAAAAATCGCTACAAGCCGCGCCGTTACTGGCCTGCAATATCTACCCCTTAAACACTATGGTAAATACCTCTTTTGTGACGGCATTCACCTTTTAAAGTTGTATGACAAGTTATCTTCCCTCCCCGTCGAAACACATAGAACGACGGAATGCATTAGCGGTGGTCGATATAGACACCTGATTAAGCGGTACGGATACCGAATTCAGCACACTTACTAATGGCAAGTTCGGGCCGTACCGGGAACCCCTTCCCTGGTAAGCCCCTTGGTGAGACATCATTTAGCGGTACCGATGATGACTGCGGAACTCGCAGAGATAACTACACGATGAGGTTTACATGCGTAAAATTAAAGGATTACGTTGGTACATGATCGCACTGGTGACAATGGGCACCGTGCTGGGATACCTGACGCGTAATACCGTGGCAGCAGCTGCGCCAACTCTGATGGCAGAGCTGCACATTTCCACACAGCAATATTCGTACATCATCGCTGCTTACTCCGCAGCTTACACCGTTATGCAGCCCGTCGCGGGCTACGTTCTGGACGTTCTGGGTACCAAAATTGGTTATGCCTTCTTCGCCGTAGCCTGGGCAGTTTTCTGCGGTGCGACCGCGCTGGCAGGCAGCTGGGGTGGACTGGCAATTGCGCGTGGTGCGGTCGGTGCAGCAGAAGCGGCAATGATCCCTGCGGGTCTGAAAGCCAGTTCCGAATGGTTCCCGGCTAAAGAACGTTCTATCGCGGTAGGTTACTTCAACGTCGGTTCTTCAATCGGCGGCATGATTGCACCACCGTTGGTGGTCTGGGCAATCGTGATGCACAGCTGGCAGATGGCGTTTATCATCTCCGGCGTACTGAGCTTCATCTGGGCAATGTGCTGGCTGGTCTTCTACAAACACCCTCGCGATCAGAAAAAATTAACTGATGAAGAGCGTGATTACATTATTGGTGGTCAGGAAGCACAGCACCAGACCAATAACGGCAAGAAAATGTCGCCATGGCAGATTATTCAGACTCGTCGCTTCTGGGGTATCGCCCTGCCGCGCTTCCTGGCAGAACCTGCCTGGGGGACCTTCAACGCCTGGATCCCACTGTTCATGTTCAAAGTCTACGGCTTTGACCTGAAAGAAATCGCTATGTTTGCGTGGATGCCAATGCTGTTCGCTGACGTAGGTTGCGTACTGGGTGGCTACCTCCCGCCGCTGTTCCAGCGCTGGTTTGGCGTGAACCTGATCGTTTCCCGTAAAATGGTGGTCACCATGGGCGCACTGCTGATGATTGGCCCTGGGCTTATCGGTCTGTTCACCAGCCCATATATTGCCATCGCTCTGCTGTGCCTTGGCGGCTTTGCTCACCAGTCACTGTCCGGCGCGCTGATTACGCTCTCTTCTGACGTCTTCGGCCGTAATGAAGTGGCGACGGCAAACGGTCTGACCGGGATGGCAGCATGGATGGCAAGTACCATGTTCGCCCTGGTGGTTGGTGCACTGGCGGATACCATCGGCTTCAGCCCACTGTTTGCCGTGTTGGCTATCTTCGACCTGTTAGGGGCATTGGTTATCTGGACCGTGCTGCAAAACAAACAGGCTGATAACGACGAATCGGATACCCCTCATCCGACCCAGCAGGCCACCCAAAACTAAGCATTACCGATATTTTTTACCTCACAAGCCGCCTTTATACAGGCGGCTTTTTTCATGCTGAAATATGGTTAGCTGCTCGTAAAAGTGGTATAACAAATTCAATCTGCCGTACCCTGCCTGGAGAGCATATGGAAATCACCGACGTACGCCGTTTATATCAGCAACTTGCCGCTGAGCTTAAAGAACGCATTGAGCAAGGCGTTTACCTTGTGGGTGATAAGTTACCTGCCGAACGTTTTATTGCCGATGAGAAAGGCGTGAGCCGTACGGTGGTGCGCGAAGCCATTATCATGCTGGAAGTCGAAGGGTATGTTGAGGTTCGAAAAGGCTCAGGCATCCACGTCATTTCAAACCAGGCCAAGCATCATCAGGCACCAGATGAAAATATGGAGTTCGCTAACTACGGCCCGTTTGAGCTGCTGCAAGCTCGCCAGTTAATTGAAAGCAATATCGCGGAATTTGCCGCGACCCAGGTCACCAAGCAGGACATCATGAAATTGATGGAGATCCAGGAGAACGCGCGCAAAGAGAAGTGCTTCCGCGATTCTGAATGGGATCTGCAATTCCACGTGCAGGTGGCTCTTGCCACGCAAAATACGGCGCTCGCCGCTATTGTCGAAAAAATGTGGACCCAGCGCGTGCATAACCCGTACTGGAAAAAACTTCACGACCACATTGACGCGCGTACCGTCGACAACTGGTGTGATGACCACGACCAAATCCTGAAAGCGCTTATTCGTAAAGATCCCCATGCGGCCAAACTCGCCATGTGGCAGCATCTGGAAAACACCAAGCTGATGCTGTTCAACGAAACCAGCGATGATTTTGAGTTTAACGCCGACCGCTATCTGTTTGCGGAAAATCCGGTCGTTCACCTTGATACGGCATCTAGCGGCAGCAAGTAAGTTCGCTTTCCTTATCTTAAGGCTTACCTGACATTCAGCATGGGTAAGCCTTTGTAAATCCCCTAGCCTCTCCCCGCACTAAGCCGCAAAATCAATCTGCAACAAATCGCAATTTCTATGACGACAATCTGAGCCTTTTGTTACAATCGAATGCATTTTGTCGTTTTGCAATTATTTCGCCAAAACAAGGACTGTTCAGCGCGTATTTACCGCGATGCTATTAAAATAAATACAGAGAAGATATCGCAGCGCGTTCAGGCATTACGTTAATCGATGTACCAGGAATCGTGAATGGAACTACTAACCCAACTCTTAAATGCCTTGTGGAGCCAGGATTTCGAAACCCTCGCTAATCCGTCCATGATCGGCATGCTCTATTTTGTCTTATTTATGATTCTGTTCCTTGAGAATGGGCTGCTGCCGGCCGCTTTCCTGCCGGGCGATAGCCTGCTGGTGTTGGTCGGCGTGCTGATTGCCAAAGGCGCAATGGGCTTCCCGCAAACGGTCATACTGCTGACCGTCGCGGCCAGTCTCGGCTGCTGGGTGAGTTATATCCAGGGTAAATGGCTAGGCAATACCCGGCTCGTTCAGAACTGGCTTTCGCACCTGCCCGCCCACTACCATCAGCGTGCGCATCATTTATTCCACAAGCACGGCCTTTCCGCATTGCTCGTCGGGCGTTTTATCGCCTTTGTTCGTACCCTACTCCCCACCATCGCCGGCCTGTCTGGTTTGAACAACGCACGCTTCCAGTTTTTCAACTGGATGAGCGGACTGCTGTGGGTGTTGATTTTGACCACGCTGGGCTATCTGCTGGGTAAAACGCCGGTCTTCCAGAAATATGAAGACGCCCTGATGTCATGTCTGATGCTGTTACCGGTGGTTCTGCTGGTATTCGGCCTGGTTGGCTCGCTGGTCGTGGTGTGGAAGAAAAAGTACGGTAATCGAGGATAATAATGGGGCCAAACCACATTCTCCGCCGCCGATTTGCACTCAGCCTGAGCGTTATGCTGATGCTCTGGCTTTGGGCGGCGCTGCAACGCGAGGAATCGACTCTCGCCATCCGCCCTATGAACCAGGCTAACATGCCAGATGGCTTTGCTATCTCACACCATCTGGATGCTAATGGCATCCGCTTTAAGAGCATTACGCCACAGGATGATGCTCTGCTTATCACTTTTGAATCCAGCGAACAAAGCGCAGCAGCGAAGCGCGTGCTGGATATCTCCCTACCGCACGTCTACGTCATCGCGCTTGGGGATGAAAATAACAACCCTGCAAGTTGGCTGTCCCTTCTTCGTGATACCTCACATCGATTTGGCTAGCAAACTTCCAGGAATCTGAATAATTTCACTAACTTTGGTGATTTTGTATTTTACTTACTATGCTTAGTGTTGTGGTGGCCTTACGTTGTCATCCACGCACTGAGGAAAGTACAGCCGAATGTACTACGCACAATGGAAGGCCTAAACATGAAATACCGCATCATCTTTGCTCTTACTCTTGCTTCGCTTAGCGCGAGCGCGGCGGCAACCTCCCTGTGTCAGGAAAAAGAGCAGGATATTCAACGTGAAATTGGTTATGCCGAAAAACATAACAATCAGCACCGTATCGACGGGCTGAAAAAAGCGCTGAGTGAAGTGAAAGCTAACTGTACTGATAGCAAACTGCGTGCCGATCACCAGGAAAAAATTGCCGATCAGAAAGATGAGATCCGCGAACGCGAGCAGGATTTGAAAGAAGCAGAACAAACCGGTGATGCGGACAAAGTGGCTAAACGTGAGCGCAAGCTCAAAGAGGCCCAAAAAGAACTTAACGCGCTGGAATCCCGCGCGTATTGAGTGGAAACCCTTACAGGAGAGATACGATGGCTAAAGATACAACATCAGATCAGTTGCGCGCAGAACTTAAAGCCCTGTCCGATACGCTGGAAGAAGTCCTGAATACTTCCACCGATAAATCCAAAGAAGAGCTGAGCAAACTGCGTATTAAAGCGGAAAGCGCGCTTAAAGAGAGCCGCGATCGTCTGGGTGAAACCAGTGAAGCTCTGGCAAAACAAACCCGTGAAGCGGCGGCAAAAGCTGACGGCTATGTGCGTGAAAACCCATGGACAGGCGTCGGTATTGGCGCAGCGGTCGGCCTGGTGCTGGGCGTTCTGCTGTCTCGCCGTTAAGTATGAGCGATTCTCACCACGCACAATGCCCAGGAAAAAACATCCTGGGCATTGGTCAACGCATTGTCACACTGGTGGTTCAGACGGTGGAAACACGGCTGCGTTTGGCCGTCGTGGAGCTGGAGGAGGAGAAATCAAACCTTATCCAGCTGCTGTTGATGGCAGGGCTTACCCTGCTGTTTACCGCTTTTGGCTTGATGAGCCTACTTGTGCTGATTATCTGGGCCGTCGATCCTCAGTATCGTTTACCCGTTATGATTGCGACTACCGGTACGCTGTTACTGCTGGCGTTAATTGGCGGAATATTGACGATCCGCCGTGCGCGCCGTTCAACGCTGTTACTGCATACGCGCAATGAACTGGCAAACGATCGTGCTCTGCTGGAGAACGACGAGAAATGACCCCATTAAGCGATCGAGATACACGTAAGGCGTTTCTGCTACGACAGATTCAACAGCAACGTCTCGACCTGAGCGCCAGTCGACGCGACTGGCTGGATGTCACACAAGTCTACGATCGCAGGTGGAACAAGCTCGTTAGCCTGCGTTCGTGGGCAGTCGTTGCCACAAGCGCTATGGCCGTTGTTTCCGTACGCCATCCGCGTTTTCTGGTTCGATGGGCCCGACGCGGTTTTGGCGTCTGGAGCACATGGCGTATGGCTAAAAACTTACTGCATTAAACGGCCCTACTTTCGTTAGCAGCTCAATTCATTGAGCTGCTCAACGGAAAGCCCCGTGGATTGAGACACGGTATTAAGCGCAATACCATTACGCAATAAAGCTTGAGCGATTTTTAGCGTTGCCTGCTTCTCGCCTTCGGTAATTCCTTCAGTAAGCCCTTTATTCCTGCCATCATTAATACCCACTTAAAAAAGTCTTTAAAATCATTCTGATGCTATTTCTAGTATCACTCCCACAGCGTCATTTCGTCATTGAAGTAAAGCCTGCGCCGGGTATCCCAAAAACCGGTAAGTGCACTACCGGGAAAGCCAAAACCTGGGTAGCGAATCGGAAAAAATCACCCTGCCATACATCGTTGCTCAGATTCTTTGAAGAAGTTCAACAGTTTTCCTTGCTAACAATTGTTATTCGCGGCGGTTATATTTCTCTCCATCGACAGCAGATACACGCTATCGACGTGTAAACGCTCAATAATATGGTTTAACTACCCGCAAGGTTCTCTGGAGAGAAAGATGAAAAAATTAGAAGATGTTGGTTTCCTGGTTGCTCGTATTCTGATGCCAATTCTGTTTATTACTGCTGGCTGGGGCAAAATCACCGGGTATGCGGGTACACAGCAGTATATGGAAGCAATGGGCGTCCCAGGGTTCCTGCTGCCACTGACCATCCTGCTTGAGTTCGGCGGCGGTCTGGCCATTCTGTTCGGTTTCCTGACCCGCACCACCGCGCTGTTCACCGCAGGCTTTACCCTGTTGACCGCGTTCCTCTTCCACAGCAACTTTGCGGAAGGCATGAACTCTCTGATGTTCATGAAAAACCTGACTATCGCTGGCGGCTACCTGCTGCTTGGCATCACCGGTCCAGGCGCATTCAGTATCGACCGTGTTCTGAATAAAAAGTGGTAAGCGCACTATACTGAGTAAACAAAAAGCGAGGAGATGTCTCCTCGCTTTTGCTATCTGAAGGGGGATGAAATGGGACAATTAGTTGACGGCGTCTGGCAAGACGTCTGGTATGACACCAAATCCACCGGCGGACGTTTCCAGCGTTCGGTCTCCGCTTTTCGCCATTGGCTTACCGCCGACGGTGAACCCGGCCCAACCGGCCACGGTGGCTTTGCCGCAGAAAAAGATCGTTATCATCTGTACGTCTCTCTGGCCTGTCCGTGGGCGCACCGAACCCTAATGCTACGCACACTCAAAGGGCTTGAACCTTTTATCTCTGTTTCCGTCGTTAACCCATTAATGCTGGAAAATGGCTGGACGTTTGACGCCGACTTCCCGGCTGCAACCGGTGATACGCTCTACCAACATCAATTCCTGTATCAGCTTTACCAGCATGCTGATTCAGGCTATTCAGGCCGCGTGACCGTCCCGGTACTGTGGGATAAAAAAAATCAAACCATTGTCAGCAACGAATCTGCGGAAATTATCCGCATGTTTAATACCGCATTTGACGCGCTGGGCGCGAAAGCCGGTGATTACTATCCACCTGCGCTGCGCGAACAAATTGATGAGCTGAATACCTGGATTTACGACACCGTGAATAATGGCGTCTATAAGGCCGGTTTTGCCACCAGCCAGGCAGCCTATGATGAAGCGGTGGAAAAGGTCTTTAGCTCGCTGGATAGGTTGGAAAAAATCCTCGGTCAGCATCGCTACCTCACCGGCGATAGGCTAACCGAAGCGGACATTCGTTTGTGGACCACGCTCATCCGCTTCGACCCGGTCTACGTCACCCACTTTAAGTGTGACAAACACCGCATCAGCGATTATCTGAATCTGCACGGTTTCCTGCGGGATATCTATCAGATGCCAGGGATCGCCGAAACCGTTAACTTTGATCATATTCGCACCCACTATTTCCGCAGCCACAAAACCATCAATCCGACAGGCATTATCTCCATCGGGCCGTGGCAGGATCTGGATGAACCCCACGGACGCGATGAACGTTTTCGCTAAGTGCACCGGGCATCGTTGATGCGATGCCCAATTAATTCACCCCATCAATATTTACCACCAATTCATTCACGACTATCCTTAGATTGATCGCTTTAAAAACAAGTGATTAATGATCAACTGAGGCAAAAAAATGGATTGGTATCTCAACGTTCTACGTAACTACATTGGGTTTGGCGGTCGCGCCCGTCGCAAAGAGTATTGGATGTTCATTCTGGTGAACGTCATATTGACGGCTGTGCTGAGCGTGGTGGACAAAATGCTCGGCTGGCAGCGAGCCGGTGGAGAGGGGATCCTCACCACGATTTACGGCATTCTGATTTTCCTGCCCTGGTGGGCAGTACAGTTCCGTCGTCTGCATGACACCGACCGCACCGCGTGGTGGCTGCTATTGCTGCTCATTCCGGTGGTGGGTTGGATAATCATTATTATTTTCAACTGCCAGAATGGGACGCCGGGCGATAACCGTTTCGGGCCGGATCCTAAGCGTCTTTCCTGATCCTGCCGCCCCTTCTCCGGTCTACCTGTTGTAGGCCGGGGAAGGCGTTTCGCCGCCATCCGGCATCCCTGCACCGTTGTGCCTGATGGCGCTTTGCTTATCAGGCCTACTGACTATTTGACCATCAATAACTTCTGAATTTCGCGCAAGCACCAGGATTTGGCTTCGCCCATGCTGTCACGACGCCAGGCCATGATGATGTCGATCTCACTGGTATATTCCGGGCTGACAACGCGCAAACGCCCCTGCGCAATATCCTCTTCAACAAGCGGATACGGCATGGTCGCGACCCCTAATCCGGCCAGCAGCGCCTGACGCTTTTCTTCCATAGAGGTCACCGTTAAGCGAGGCTGTTTATCCAACAGCTGTACCGTCAGCACCGGACGCTCACGCGCGGTATCGGCAATCGCCACCCCACGGTATTTCACTCGCGTCACTTCTGAAAGCGGCTCCGCCTCCTGGTGGATCGGGTGATCCGGCGCGGCAACGTAAACGTTCATCACCGAATAAAGCTTGCGAGAGTTGATCTCGGTAGATGAACGGAAATGCATATCCGGGGCAATCACGATATCTGCGCGCCCTTGCTCCAAACGTTCCCAGGCTCCCGCCAGCACTTCTGTAATAATCGACAGTTGGGTATTGGATTTTGTCGCCAGCTTCTCCACCAGCGGGAACAGCGTCGGCGTAGGGATGAGGGCTTCTGCCACAATCGTCAGATGCGTTTCCCAACCGCGCGCCAGCGCTTCAGCATCGGTCGTCAGCTTGTCTGCCGCTTCCAGCAGAACGCGTCCACGCTCCAGCAGCATACGTCCCACGTTGGTGAATTTTGTTCGATGACCTGAACGGTCAAATAACACCACGTCCAGCTCTTCTTCCAGCTTTTGCATGGTGTAACTTAATGCAGAAGGTACTCGCCCCAGCTCATCAGCGGCGGCGGCAAAACTGCCGCGTCTGTCGATGGCGTCCATTACTCGTAGTGCTTCCAGCGTCAGTGCTCTCTCTTTAGCCATGGCGTTCTCATTCAGGAAATTTGAACATACCGGGCAGAATATCTGGCTAACAATGCAGCGTCCATACCTTTACCATTGATTTAGTGTAAAGGAGGGTCAAGAAGATGATTACCACAAGAACAGCAAAACAGTGCGGGCAGGCCGACTTCGGTTGGTTACAGGCGCGCTACACCTTCTCTTTTGGGCACTACTTTGATCCAAAGCTGTTGGGTTACGCTTCTCTGCGCGTGCTGAATCAAGAAGTTCTCGCGCCTGGCGCGGCCTTCCAGCCGAGAACCTACCCAAAAGTAGATATCCTGAATCTCATTTTAGAAGGTGAAGCCGAATATCGTGACAACGATGGACACCATATAAAAGTGAAAGCCGGTGAGGCATTGCTTATCGCTACCCAGCCCGGCGTGAGCTACAGCGAGCATAATCTCAGTAAAGACAAGTCATTAACCCGGATTCAAATCTGGCTGGACGCCTGCCCGGAACGTGAAAATTCACGCGTGCAGAAGATCAAATTGCACGACACCGCACATCAGCTGCTGGCCTCACCTGACGGTCAGGAGGGGAGTCTGCAACTGCGTCAGCAGGTCTGGCTGCACCATATCGATCTGGATAAAGGTGAGCAGGTCACCCTACCGTTGCACGGGCCGCGTGCCTATTTGCAGTCGATCCATGGCACGGTACATGCGCAGACTTTTGATGCCCAAAAACAGGCCTTAACCTGTGGTGACGGCGCATTTATTCGTGATGAAGCGAATATCACACTGGTGGCTGATACCCCGTTGCGCGCTTTACTGATAGATTTACCGATATAGTCATTATCAGGAAGATAAACGCAAATGAGTAAGAGAAGCCATAAAAAGCAACGGGTTGTGAAATCTGCACCACCCGCTAAAGCGGCGTCTGCCGAGTTTGGATTTGAAGAGATGCTGAGCGAACTGGAAGCCATCGTCGTTGCTGCCCAGGCAAGCCAACTGGCTGAAGAACACGCCGCTTAAGGCCCATTAAGCGGCACCGTTTTTGACCACGATGCCGCCTGAATGGCTTAGCTACACAGCACTTTTATCGCCAGCCCACCGCGCGATGTTTCACGGTATTTATCATTCATATCTTTGCCCGTTTCATACATCGTCTCAATCACTTTATCGAGTGAAACCCGGGCTTCGCTGGTTCTCTGCATCGCCATTCTCGCCGCATTAACCGCCTTCACGGCGTTAATCGCATTACGTTCAATGCAGGGGATCTGCACCTGTCCACCGACCGGATCGCAGGTTAATCCGAGGTTGTGCTCCATCGCAATTTCCGCCGCCATGCAAACCTGCTGCGGGCTACCGCCCAGTAGCTCTGCAAGGCCCGCCGCCGCCATAGAAGCCGCCACACCCACTTCACCCTGACAGCCCACTTCGGCACCGGAAATAGACGCATTTTGCTTATACAAACCGCCAATCGCGCCCGCCGTCAGTAAAAAACGCGCCACGGAGTTACCGTTCACCGTGCGCCTGAATTTATCATAATAGGCCAGCACCGCCGGGACGATACCGCAAGCGCCGTTCGTTGGCGCCGTGACCACTCGACCGTTCGCCGCATTTTCCTCGCTGACCGCGAGGGCGAACATGTTGATCCAGTCGATAACGTTCATCGGATCGCTGGAGGTGCTATCGCTGGACACCAATCGCCGACGCAAAGCCACCGCACGACGCGGGACTTTCAGCGGGCCAGGAAGCGTGCCCTCGGTATTCATACCGCGTTCGATCCCCGTTTGCATCACATGCCAGATCCGCGCTAATCGAGTATCGATCTCTTCCTGGCTGCGGAGCGCTAATTCGTTTTGCATCATTAAGCCCGACACTGACAGACCGTGCTCTTTGCATTGTGCTAACAGTTCGCTGGCAGAATGAAAAGGATAGGGAACCGGCTGTTCAACCTCGAACTCCTGACCGAACTTTGAATCCTCAACAATAAAACCACCGCCAATGGAGTAATAGGTTTTACTCAGCAGCGTGCTCCCCCCTTCCCACGCGGTAAAACGCAGCCCATTCTCATGGCGAGGAAGATATTGATCATGGAAAACAACGTCATCGCTCACGGAGAAAGGCACAACCGCCGCGCCCTGAGCGACAGACAGGCGTCCGCTGCGTTCCACAGCGCGAATAAAAGCCGGAATAGCATCAATATCAACACGATCGGGGCTGTTACCTGCCAATCCCATAATGACCGCCACATCAGTTGCGTGGCCTTTACCCGTGAGAGACAGTGAGCCGTAGAGATCGACCAACAGACGGCTGGTTCGCGACAAAAAGCCCTGTGCGCTCAGCTCATCAATAAAGGCTTTCCCAGCATTCATCGGCCCGACGGTATGTGAACTTGATGGTCCTACACCGATTTTGAACATGTCGAATGTACTAATCATATCCGCAACCTCGATCCAACTTAAAAGAAGAGCTTCCGTAAGGTAGCCCGGCCAAGCACAGCGCCGCCGGGAACCCCTGTGTAGAGAACGGTGATATTCCCGGGGTCGCTTGCGCTTACCCGGGCTACCGCGGTCAAATCGCCTGGGTGAAAGTACGTGAGATAACATCCTGCTGCTGCTCTGGCGTCAGCGCGTTAAAGCGCACGGCATAGCCAGACACGCGGATGGTCAGGGTTGGGTAATTTTCCGGGTGCGCGATAGCATCCAACAGCATGTCGCGGTTCATCACGTTGACGTTAAGATGCTGGCCCCCTTCTACCGATTGCTCATGGTGGAAGTAGCCGTCCAATAGCCCAACCAGATTGGTTTTACGTACCGTCTCTTCTTTCCCCAGCGCCGCTGGAACGATAGAGAAGGTGTAGGAGATCCCGTCTTTCGCATAGGTAAACGGCAGTTTCGCCACCGACGTTAGCGAGGCAATGGCGCCTTTACGGTCGCGCCCATGCATTGGGTTCGCTCCTGGTGCAAACGGTGTACCCGCACGGCGTCCGTCTGGGGTATTCCCTGTTTTTTGGCCGTAGACCACGTTCGAGGTAATGGTCAGAATCGACTGGGTCGGTACCGCCTGCCGGTAAGTTGGCAACACTTTAATTTTCTTCATAAAGCGTTCAACCAGGGCGCAGGCAATACTGTCTACACGTTCGTCATTGTTGCCGTACTGCGGATACTCCCCTTCGATGTCAAAATCTACCGCCAGTCCATTCTCATCACGGATCGGTCTGACGCGAGCATATTTGATAGCCGACAGGGAGTCTGCAGCGACTGATAACCCGGCCATTCCACACGCCATCGTGCGATGGACATCCCGCTCGTGTAGCGCCATCAGCGAGGCTTCGTAGCTGTACTTATCATGCATGTAGTGGATGACATTTAGCGCACTGATATACTGCACCGCAAGCCAGTCCATAAAGTGATCCAGACTTTCCATTACGGTGTCGTAATTCAGCACCTCATCCATCAGCGGTGCCGTTTGCGGCCCCACCTGGATTTTCAGTTTTTCATCCACCCCGCCGTTTATTGCATACAGCAGCGTTTTCGCCAGGTTGGCGCGTGCACCGAAGAACTGCATCTGTTTACCAATAACCATCGGGCTAACGCAGCAGGCAATCGCGTAGTCATCGCTGTCGAAATCCGCGCGCATCAAATCGTCATTTTCATATTGCAACGATGAGGTGACGATAGAGACCTGAGCGGCGTACTGTTTAAAAGCAGCCGGGAGAGCTTCCGACCACAGGATAGTCAGATTTGGCTCAGGGGCTGGCCCCATGGTGTGTAGCGTATGCAGATAGCGGAAAGAATTCTTACTCACGAGCGTGCGGCCGTCTAACCCCATCCCGCCAATCACTTCCGTCGCCCAAATCGGATCGCCGGAGAAGAGCGTGTCGAATTCAGGCGTACGCAGGAAGCGCACCATGCGGATCTTCATAATGAAGTGATCGATAAGTTCCTGCGCCTGTTCCTCGGTTAACAGACCGGCTTTCATATCACGTTCGATATAGATATCGAGGAACGTTGCGGTGCGTCCCAGCGACATCGCGCCGCCATTTTGTGATTTCACCGCCGCCAGATAGGCAAAATAGAGCCATTGCACCGCTTCCTGCGCGCTGACGGCTGGGCGTGAGATGTCGCAACCATACTTTGCCGCCATCTCCTGCATTTGCAGCAACGCACGACGCTGTTCCGACAGCTCTTCACGCAGGCGCAGCGTGGCCTCCAGATTCTGCCCCCACTCCAGGTTGGACTGTAAATCAGCAAACTGCAGCTCACGTTCGCGCACCAGATATCCGATACCATAGAGGGCAACACGACGATAATCGCCGATGATGCGCCCGCGTCCGTAACCGTCCGGCAAACCGGTCAGCACGCCGGATTTACGACAGCGCAGCATATCCGGCGAGTAAGCGTCGAATACCCCCTGATTATGGGTTTTACGCAGCGCCGTAAACTGATATTCGAAATCAGCATCCATTTCACGCCCGTAGGCGTCAAACGAACTCTTAATCATATTGATGCCACCAAACGGATGCAGCGCGCGCTTCAGCGGCTTATCGGTTTGCAGACCAACAATTTTTTCGTGTTCTTTATCGATGTATCCGGCATCGTGTGCGGTAATCGTGGTCGCGATATTGGTATCAAAATCCACCGGCGCATGGGTTGCGTTTTCAATGCGAATCCCCGCCAGTACTTTTTCCCACAATGCGGTGGTGGCAAGCGTGGCATCAGCCAGGAAAGACTCATCCCCTTCATAAGGCGTATAGTTACGCTGGATGAAATCGCGAACATTTATTTCTTGCTGCCATTCGCTACCGTTAAAACCACGCCATGCATCGGCAAAATGCATATCGTTAATATCGATATTTACCTTCATGAAAACTCTTCTCTTAATAATAAAAGTGATTAGGTCAGGCGTATTCCGCAACCGTATTCATGTTCCCTAAACGGATAGCATCCAGCGCAATCATTTTCTCTTCATTCGTGGGAATAACAGCACACAGTACCCGTGAATGTTTGTCAGAAATGATCCGTTCACCGTGGGAATTAGGTTGTTTATTCATCTGGGCATCCAGCTCAATACCCAATACCTTTAAATGCTCAATGACCAGTTGACGAATTAGCACCGAATTTTCGCCAATGCCGCCGGTGAAAATAATGCCATCCAGACGCGTCAGGGAAGCCGCGTGCCCGGCGATATGGCGGGCAATACGATGGACAAAGGTTTTAATCGCCAACTGCGCACGCTCATGTCCTTCGTGCCAGGCCTTTTCCAGCGTCCGTAAATCAGATGACAGGCCTGAGATACCTAATAAACCGGACTCCTTATTGACCACGCGCTCAAGGTCGCTCATGGTTTGCTGGGTCTGGCTGGCAATCCATGCCATGGCACCAAAATCCACATCGCCACAGCGCGTACCCATCATCAGGCCTTCCAGCGGCGTCATCCCCATTGAGGTATCCACGCTCTTGCCGTTATGCACCGCGCAAATGGATGCACCGTTACCTAAGTGAGCAATCACTAACCCAGAGTCCTGCTGCGTAAGGCCCAGTAATTCATAGGCCTGGCGGGAGACGTAACGGTGTGACGTGCCGTGGAAACCGTAACGGCGTACACCCAGTTCTTCGGTATATTTCCACGGTAACCCATAGAGATAAGCCTCTGGTGGCAGCGTCTGATGGAAGCTGGTATCAAAGACCGCCACCTGTGGGACACACGGGAACAGTTGCCTTGCAGACTCGATACCGCTCAGGTTGGCGTAGTTATGCAGCGGTGCCAGTGGCGAAATCTTACGGATGCTCTCAATGACCGAATCCGTTATCACCACCGACTGGGTAAATATATCCCCACCGTGCGCGATGCGGTGGCCAATTAAGGCCACACTGTCCATCAAATCACGCTTTTCCAGTTCCAATGAAATGGCTTTTAATGCCACTTCATAAGTCGGTTGGGATAGTGCGGATACCTCGCCACCGTTGATAGATAATCCAGCATGTTCTGTATTAATACCTTCCGCGATACATGCCAGTAATACATCGTGAGTATCAACATCCAACACGGAGAATTTAATAGATGACGAACCACTATTAATAACCAATACAACCGGAAATTCATTCATATAAAACTCCACTCATCCTGAGCAAGGTAATTAAAATAACTTATAAACGATATTCAGAATGGTTAGCAGGCCAATGGCGGTAACGAAGACGTTATCCAGCTTGCCACGATATTTCGCCAGTGCCGGGACTTTGCGGATAGCAAACATTGGCAGCAGACAAAGCAGGGAAGCAATAATCGGCGCGCCCATCGCTTCAATCAGGTCAAGGATATTCGGGTTGGCGTAGGCCACAACCCAGGTTGAGCCCATGATGAAAATCATGCTGATGATATTGAGCTTACCGGTAGTGACCTTCGTTTTGTCGCCTTTGTAACCGAACTTCAGCACCAGGCCATTTAAGCCTTCCAGCGTTCCCAGATAGTGACCAAAGAAAGATTTGAAGATAGCGACCAGCGCAATAATAGAAGCCCCATATTCCAGCGTGGTAGCAAAGGTCGATTTCTCACCCGTCATCGAAGAGAAGTGGTTCGCCAGATAAGACAGCACCGGAATATTCTGTGCCTTAGCTTCGGCCATATTTTGTGGAGAGAGGGTAAACAGGCAGCTAAAGGCAAAGAACATCACCACCGCTACCATCAACATACTGGCGCGAGAGATAATTTTTGAACATTTCTGCTCGGTAAACTCACGGCCAAACTCGCCTTCATACTCTTCACGTTTTGAGACCACAAACGAGGAGACAATCGGCGAAAAGTTAAAGGAGAACACCATAATGGAAATCCCCAACCATACGGTGATCAGGATACCGTCGTGGCCGACCAGCGAGATTTCACTCAGATTCACCTGACTGATAACAGCTGAGTTCCAGTAAGGGATTAGCGACAGAGAAATTAACACCAGGCTTGCGATAAACGGGAAGACCAGGAAGCTCATCACCTTAACCATCAGGTCTTTACCGAAATAGATAACGAACGCCATCAACAACAGCAGGAACATCGCCACCAGCCCTCGATTCAACGCAGGCATTTGCAGCTGGTTTTCCCAGAAGGTCATAAAGGTGTTGGTAATGGTTACACCGTAAATCCACAGCAACGGACAAATAGCGAAGAAGTAGAGGAACGTGATGACTACGCCCCCCATTTTACCAAAGTGCTCTTCAACCGTTTCGGTGATGTTGCCGGAAGGGTTTGAACCAGACAGACACAGGCGCGCCAGGGCCCGGTGGCAATAAAACGCGATAGGATAAGCCAGCACCAGCATTAACAGTATCGGGATAAGGCCGCCATAACCGGCGCGAATAGGGAAGAATAAAACCCCAGCACCAATTGCCGTACCAAATAATCCTAATGTCCACGTGGTATCTGATTTGCGCCAGGAGGACTCTTTTGCCGGACTAACATTAATACTTTCTGTTGTACTCATAACATATCCTTTGATTAATTTTTTCGTTATTTTAAAACGACAGGCAGCCCTACACTAAGCGTGTATCTTTTAAATGCTGCCTGTAATAGTCAGAGAAATAATTTAAGCTGCAACAAACCCAGTAATTTGAGAAACGCGTGAAAGATCAATATTCCCGCCAGAAATAATACTTACTGTTTTCCGCCCCTGAATATAATCATCAAGCTTGCCACTTAATAATGCCGCACATGCCAGTGCCCCCGCACCTTCAGTGATGATTTTATTACGCTGAATCAATGCAATCATACTGTTGCGAATTTCATCTTCAGTGACCAGTACAATATCGTCGACTAACTGACGAACAATCTCGAAAGTTAAATTACCCGGACGAGCAACATCACAGCCGTCCGCCAGCGTGGCGCTGGTGCGATGATTAGTAATGTCGCCCGCGTAGAATGACGCGGCCATACCATGGACATTCTCAGACTGTACGCCGATGATTTTAATCGTTGGGTTGATGGATTTTATCGCCGTCGCAATCCCGGCAATCAGTCCGCCGCCGCCAATCGGCACAATCACGTTATCCACATCATAAAGATCTTCAAGGATTTCCAGGCCAATAGTTCCTTGCCCCGCGATGACGAGTGCATCATCGTATGGCGGAATGAAAATACGCCCTTCCATCTCAACGATTTCGCTGACTTTAGCGATGGTATCGTTGAAGTTATCACCGTGCAGAATCACCTCTGCCGAGTAATCCTGTGTCGCTGCGACTTTAGACTTTGGCGCCCCTTTCGGCATCACAACTTTGCCATCAATGCCCAGCATGGCACAGGAGAGAGAAACGCCCTGCGCGTGATTACCCGCCGAACACGCCACTACCCCTTTACGACGTTCAGCATCAGACAGAGCGCTTAATTTATTGAAGGCACCGCGGATCTTAAACGAACCCGTACGCTGCATATTTTCAAATTTGAGGAATATCTCACCTTTGCATTTTTCACTGAGATAGTTTGAACGCGGCATCCCGGTTTTATAAATTTTACCGGCAAGTCTTTTTTTTGCGGTTTTAATATCATCAAGAGTAACAGGCAGGTCGTATGTAATATGCATTATATCCTCTTATCAGAATAGCCTTCTGATTTTAGACAATAATAAAGTGTCAGAGTAATAAGTCTCTCTGGGTTTCTTTTAAATTTAGTAGCAGCATTATTTAATTCACCGCAACAGCCTCATTTCGTGAAGAGTATTTCTTCGCAAGATCAACCAGCACTGAGGCCGATTTTTTGATGCGGTAATTTTTTGACCAAATTGCTGCGTAGCGTGCAACTGGCAAATAATCTTCAACCGGCAGCATAATAAATTGGTCTGAACCGAAGGGCGCAATCATATCTTTCGGGATGACGGTTAAAAAGCCCGCGTTTAATACCAGGTTATAGATAGTGACGACCGAGTCGGTTTTGACGATGTTTTCAGTATTGATGTGGTGAAGATGAAGGGTGTTGAGTAATTCTTTGTAGTAGCCCATGTCCGTCTGCGGTAAAACCCACTGCTCGTTTGAGAGCGATTCGAGGGATAGCGTTGACGTACACGTTCGTGATTTTGAAGCGACGACCACAAATTCAGACTCAAAAAGCAGCTCAACCTGTAAATCCTGAAGCTGCATTTCATCGTTCAGGGTCCCAATGGCAAAATCCAGACGACCATCGCGCAGCGCAGGCAGGAGGGAAGAGAGCTGGTTTTCAAACATCGTCACCTGGGCTGCCGGAAACACCTCTTTGAACGTTTTGATCATTTCAGGGAGGAAGGTGAAACCGATAAGCGATGGATAGCCGAATGAGACATCGACCACGCTGCTGCAACTTAGGCTGTTCATCTCGTTGACCATATTGGTCATTTCACGGGTGATGGATTCTGAGTAGTTGAGCAACACCTGGCCGGCGCTGGTGAGCGTCACACCAGTATTTTTTCGAATCATCAACTCAATACCAAAGTTGGATTCGATATCGTTAATGATTTTACTGATTGCGGGCTGGGTAAGACCAAGTTGCCTTGCCGCAGAACCGAAAGAGCCACTTCTAATGACTTCCTGAAACACAACAAGTTGTTGTGTCTTTGGTAGAAGAACATTATCCATTTTTCTCTCCCCGTTATTTTCACTTGGCGAGATAGATTTTAATAAATATAGGTACAAAAGATATGTGCTATCACTCACAATTTAGTTTAACACTCTCTTACACATCATAAAAAATAACAACAAAATCCTTTAAATTCAAAACTATAACGATTAAATCAAGTGGTGTTATGATGATTTTCATCAACGAAAAATTGGTGTATAAATTTATTTTATGGCGATAATAAATACAGTTATATCCTGACAAAAATATAGAAAACAGATCACCAATCAACCGCAAAACGTCTATTTTATAGGCTTTCAGATAAGTTAATATTATTTTTAATTTATAAAATAAAACAATAAAAAATGTTTTATTGGCCTATTTATTCGCTTAGCATCACATTATCCGGCCAGCAAAGTGATAAAAGACAGCATCTATACATCATTTCATTTAACAAAAAACTCACACATCGACGCACACAGAAATACTGCATACCTGACAATTCACGAACAAAAAAACCAAATCAAAAGACAATGGCCACCATAAAAACCGCCGAAAATATCATAAACAGCGTTTTGTGCGTAGTGTCGCATTTCTACGAAATGATGGTTTTGGGCGATGGGAAAATAGATGTGCGTAATGAAGTGAGAAGGAAATTTCAGCGGTAAAAATGACCCCGGCTCAGCGCCGGGGCAATGGGTTATGCCAGCTTGCTGGCCATGATTTCAATCACCTGTTTATCCGTTTGCTGCATAGAATGGCAGGCCAGCGAACAGAGGTTACTGATCGATTGCTCCACATCGTTCGCGACAATGCCCTCATTGCCCGTTACTGCGGTTTCATCCAGCGCCATCAGCACCGCTTTCCACGCCGACGAGACGCTGGTAGACACTTTCATCGCACAGCTATTGGAGGCACCATCACAAATAATCCCGCTTACATCTCCAATCATGCTGCTAATCGCCATTGAGATGCTGCGATAGCTGCCATCAATGAGCCAACAAATACCGGCCGCCGCGCCCATTGACGCTGTCGTTGCGGCACACAATGCCGACAGCATAGGCAGCTGATGGTGGATATAGATAGCCGTCATGTGTGACAGTATCAGCCCTCGCGCCATTTTCTCCTGCGAACACCCTAGATGCTCAGCGACCACCACCACCGGCATGGTGGCCGCAATCCCCTGATTACCCGAGCCTGAGTTGCTCATCGCAGGTAAGCACGCCCCTCCCATGCGCGCATCTGACGCCGCCGAGGTACGGATCATGATGTCGCTCAGCAGATCTTTCGCCAACAGGCCGCGCTCACGCTGACGCTGTAACGTCACGCCAATATGCAGGCCATACTGCGCCCGTAGCCCCTCGTGAGATAACGCGTTATTGAGCAAGGCCGCATCCAAAATAAAGCTGATTTTTTCAAACGGGGCCTGCTCAGCGAACTCCACCACCTGCGTCAGCGTCACATCCGTCAGCGAAACCGCCTGCTCTTCTTCTTCACCGCTACAGCGACTGGCATCCAGCAACGTGACGCCATTTTTAACGATACGAATAACCCGCGTATGGCCCCCCGCGATGGTGACAGTCGCGGATTCGTCTGCCGTATAGACAGTCGCGCTGGCATAGAGCACTTCGTCGCACGGATCTTCAATAGCGACCGATACCTTACCGCTTGCCAGCAGGACTTTTCCTGCCGCAATCGCCTCCACCGAAGCACTTTTCAGCACCTCCAGGCCAGCCTGCGGATCGCCGCCTAACGCACCAATCGCAGCGGCAATTGGCAGCCCAACCATCCCGGTACCCGGTACGGTCACGCCCATCCCGTTCTTCATCAGATTGGGTGAGACTTTGGCATCAATATGGCTCACACGACCCGCGAGGTGCGAGGCGGCGATTGCGCTTGCCAGGGCCAGCGATACCGGTTCAGTACAGCCCAGCGCCGGTTTAACGTTCTGCTTTACCGCCTTAATCAGCGCATCCCATAGAGGGTTCATTTTGACTTCAACCATTTTTGCCACCAATTAATCAGGAAAATGCCAGGAACGGAGAGACGCACAGCAGTAAACCGGTGATGACAATAATCACCAACGAGGTGCCTTTATATTTATGCAGCGCAGGGACTTTGTAGACCAGCCAGGCCGGGATAAGACAGCCCACCATCCCAAAGATAGGGCTACAGATTGAAGTGAAGCTCAGCACTGGCGCATTGAGCACAATCGCGCTCCAGGCCAGCAGGATGGCGAATAACATGATCCCGCGCTGTACCAGCTTCTGATTAATTTTCTCTTCCGGCATTTTGCGGCGCAGCAGGTTAATCACAATCCCCTGCGTGGCTTCACGAAAGCCCAGGTACACGCCAAAGAAGGCGGTCATTACGGCAAAGATATTGAGGATAACGCTGACTACGGTGACCCAAGCCCCGGCGCTACCGTTGATAAACTGTGCAGCAATCGCCAGCGCCGAGATGTTCTGCTCATAGGCTTTAACCGCTTCATCATGACCCATCGCTAACGTGAACGAGACGGCATAGAAAAAGACCACCACAAACAGAATGCCGAAGGCGATATTCATGGCGCGTAGCGCTTTATGGCGGGCAACTTCGCGTGATTTTTCCTTTGAGCGATAGGAGATAACCATCGGGCTGAGGGTTTGAATAAACAGGATAGAGGTCAGCGTAAACGGCAGTGTGATAATGGCATTTTTAATCAGCAGCCCCATCGGTGGCAGCGTCCCGGCGTTATACAGATGCCACATTCCCACCATCGACGCCCCTAATGCCGCAACCACCAGCAGCTTGGTCAGCACCATAAAGCTTGAGACTTTAAACAGCAGCTTTTCGCCGCGCGATGAGATAGCAACCAGCACGCAGATCAGCACCAGGCCATAGAACGGATTTTCGGATAACAGCCCTTCGGTCACGCCGAAGGTATGCAGATAAGAAGCGCTGTCATTGGTGATGGCGGTGGAATAAACAAACATCCAGATAACCAACATAATGAAGTAGAGCGCGCCTAATAAAATCCCCCAGTTTTTACCGAGGTAGCCGCTGATAACGCTTGGGTAGTCTTTACACTCTGGCGATTCAGCGAGGGTGTTAATAAACAGACGCTGGAAAAGATACATCGCCGGATAGCCTACAATCGAAGAGAGCAGGAAGACCCACAGGCCCATCAACCCAACCTGAACAGGCAAGAACACGATCCCGGCGCCTATCGCCATCCCGATACTCATAATGATCCAGCCAACGTCGGTACTGTCGAACTTTATTGCCGTCTGCCACTCACTTTCCGACATGCCCGCTCGCGCCGCAGCGGGCGAAGTGTGCACGGGTGCCACTGAGATTGTTTCCATGACAAAGTCTCACTCTTGGTGTGTAGGGTTTATTGTTCTAATGCGGTTTGATATTCCAGAAAGACTGAATATTGCAGTTTTATTCACTGCCTTTTTCAGAATGAGTAAATAATAGCGCGGGTTAAGGAGAAAAAGATTGCCGGTTATTGCGCAAGGAAAAGCCGAAAAGAGAAGATATTTCCCCTATCAGCGGAATATCGACCCTGTTATTTCTCTTTTAGCGAAAAAAGAGAGGAATGGATTGTTTTTAACTGACACAGACAAAACTTAACACATTGTTTTATAATGACTTTATTTATTTAACCCTTTTATGCATCAACATTTGAAGTAACCATTTTGTGAGATAGCGCATAAGTTAATGTTAATAAAATGTGAATTTCAAAGAGGGTGAAAAATGATGTTTATCACAGCTTTAAACAGGTTTAGTCAATAACTCTATTGTTTGTAAGGATATGGTAAACATTCAGCATAATATACACCTCATCCATCAAGATGCCCCTACGCTGGCTGCACTCCCCCCAGAAAGCAAAAACCCCGCCGAGGCGGGGTTTTTTAAGAGGTGAAACTGACCGATAAGCCGGGTTCTGTCGTTGGACAGTCATTCATCTAGGCCAGCAATCGCTCACTGGCTCAAGCAGCCTACCCGGGTTCAGTACGGGCCGTACCTTATGAACCCCTATTTGGCCTTGCTCCGGGTGGAGTTTACCGTGCCACGGACTGTTACCAGCCGCGCGGTGCGCTCTTACCGCACCCTTTCACCCTTACCTGATCCCACTTGCGTGGGCCATCGGCGGTTTGCTCTCTGTTGCACTAGTCGTGGGCTGTTACACCCCCCAGGCGTTACCTGGCACCTCGCCCTATGGAGCCCGGACTTTCCTCCCCTCCGCCCGTCTCCCCCGAAGAGGACGACGACGAAGCGGCGACTGTCTGGTCAGCTTCGGCGCGAAGTATAGAGGGTTTGCGTACCAATGTCACCCTTGCGTCTGCATCCCCACGCGAATAGTCGCCGCAACGTTACGTGAAGTGAGATAAATATTGTCCGCAGCATCGCGGAATGCTTCTTCCAACGAGCCAATGCGGTTTAGCACGCTAAATACCGAATCAATGCCGTACTGATGCACAATCCCGACATCGCGGGTCAAACTGCCGGCAATACCGATAACCGGCTTGTGGTATTTCTTCGCCACGCTAGCCACGCCAACCGGCACTTTTCCGTGAATACTTTGGCTATCAAGACGCCCTTCACCCGTCACCACCAGCGTACAGTCGTGAATGTGCTCTTCCAGATTGAGTGCCTGCGTGACAATCTCAATACCGCTGAGCAGCTCCGCGCCGAGAAACGCCATCAGCGCCGCCCCCATACCGCCTGCTGCACCAGAGCCTGGAACATCCTTCACATCGACCCGCAGCGATTGTTTAATCACCTCGGCGTAGTGGGCAAGATTTCGGTCAAGCTCGCCGATCATCGCCTCGGAGGCTCCTTTCTGCGGCCCAAAAATACAGGATGCACCAAATTCCCCGGTTAACGGGTTAGTGACATCACAAGCAACCCGAATACTGCAATTCTGTAGGCGAGCATCAAGACCGCTGATATCAATATAATTAAGGCTCATCAGGCTACCGCCGCCAAAGCCAATATCAGCGCCGTTGGCATCGCCAAGCTTCGCACCTAACGCCTGCACCATCCCGGCACCGCCGTCGTTAGTGGCGCTACCGCCGATACCGATGATGATTTTTTTCACCCCGCTTTCCAGCGCCTGGAGGATAAGCTCCCCAGTGCCGTAAGAGGTGGTAATCAAAGGGTTACGTAACTCAGGAGGGACTAGCGCCAAACCACTGGCGGCCGCCATTTCAATAAATGCCGTACTGCCGTCGCCTGAAATACCCCACTGCGCCTCGACGGTGTCGCCAAGTGGGCCGGTGACGGTCGACGTCACTGCCCGACCCTGAGTCGCCGCGATCATCGCCTCAACCGTGCCTTCTCCACCGTCGGCGACCGGCACAGAGACAAACTGTGCTTCCGGAAAGATTTCCCGAAATCCTTTTTCTATTGCCTGTGCTACCTCGGTGGCAGAAAGGCTTTCTTTATAAGAGTCTGGGGCGATTACGATTTTCATATCTGAGCCTATTCGCGCACGACGCCGGATGGCGTGGCCTACTGTGTAGGCCCGGTAAGCGTACCGCCACCGGGCACCACGTCCTTAGCGAGAAACTTCCACTTTTGCCAGCTTCTCGTAGTAGCACGCAATCGCGCTATGATCGGCGGTTCCCAGACCGTCGGCACGCAGCGCCTGCATCATCTCCATCACCGCCGCCGTCAGCGGCAGCTGTGCGCCGACGCCGTGGGAAGTATCCAGCGCGTTCGCTAGATCTTTAATGTGCAGATCGATACGGAAGCCCGGCTTGAAGTTACGGTCCATCACCATCGGCGCTTTCGCCTCCAGTACGGTGCTACCAGCCAGACCACCGCGGATTGCCTGGAACACCAGATCCGGGTTAACGCCCGCTTTGGTCGCCAGAGTCAGCGCTTCAGACATAGCAGCAATGTTCAGCGCCACAATGACCTGGTTTGCCAGCTTGGTCACGTTACCCGCACCGATATCACCGGTATGAACCACGGAGCCCGCCATCGCTTTCATCAGGTCATAGTACTTATCAAAAATCGCCTTCTCGCCGCCGACCATCACCGACAGGGTACCGTCGATAGCTTTTGGTTCGCCGCCGCTGACCGGCGCGTCGAGCATCTCGACGCCTTTCGCCTTCAGCGCCTCGCTAATTTCACGGCTTGCCAGCGGTGCGATAGAGCTCATATCAATCAGTACGGTGCCCGGTTTTGCCCCTTCAATAATGCCGTTTTCACCCAGCGCAACGTCTTTAACATGCGGAGAGTTTGGCAGCATGGTGACAATCACATCGCACTGCTCGGCAATGGCTTTTGCCGTAGTCGCCGATTCAGCGCCCGCTGCAATCAGTTCAGCAACCGTTTCAGGATTACGGTCAGAAACCACCAGCGAGTAACCCGCTTTCAGCAGGTTTTTACTCATTGGTTTACCCATGATGCCCAGACCAATAAAGCCAACTTTCATCGTCATTTCCTCAATTTTGCATTAATTCGGTAGGGGTTATTTTTTAAATGCGTCGGCTAACTTCTGGGTTCCGGCGCGGAACACGCCCAGATCGCTGCCCACGGCCACAAAGGTGGCGCCCCATTCCAGGTAACGGCGCGCATCGGCTTCAACCGGTGCCAGGATGCCGCTTGGTTTACCGTGCGCTTTGGCACGGGCAAAAATATGTTGAATCGCTTTTTGCACTTCCGGGTGTGACGCATTGCCCAGGTGGCCTAATGCTGCCGCCAGATCGCTTGGGCCAACGAAGATGCCATCCACGCCGTCGGTGGCGGCAATGGCGTCAACGTTATCAACACCCAGTTGGCTTTCAATTTGTACCAGGATGGTGATGTTCTTATTCGACTGTGCGAAATAATCCGGCACGGTGCCAAACATGTTGCCGCGGTGAGAAACGGAGACGCCGCGAATCCCTTCCGGTGGATAACGGGTGGAGGAGACCGCTTGTGCTGCCTCTTCTTCAGTTTCCACGAACGGAATCAGGAAGTTGTAGAAACCGATATCCAGCATGCGTTTGATAATCACCGGCTCGTTAGTCGGGATACGAACCACAGGGGCGCTGGAGCTGCCTTTTAAGGCCATCAACTGTGGGATTAGCGTCGTCACATCGTTCGGCGCATGCTCACTGTCCAGAACCAACCAATCGAACCCAGCCAGGCCTAACACTTCGGTGCTGATCGGGCTGGACAGTGCTGACCAGCAACCAATCTGAATCTGTTTTGCAGCCAGCGCTGCTTTGAATTTGTTAGGGAAAATCGCGTTATCCATTTTCTGTACCTTAAGTTAGTCGTGACTTACTTCCGCAATTCCAGACGTTTGATGTCGCCTACCACGAACAGGTAGCACACCATCATCATCAGCGCGGAACAGCCTACAAAAATCAGTGCGCCATTAAAGGAGTGCAACTCGCTGACGATATAGCCAATCACCAGCGGGGTAACGATAGAGGCCACGTTACCGAAGACGTTAAACAGCCCGCCGCACAACCCAACAATTTCTTTCGGTGCCACGTCGGAGATAACCGGCCAGCCCAGTGCACCAAAGCCTTTACCGAAGAACGCCAGCGCCATCAGCGCCACCACTAAGGCCGTGTTATCGGTGTAGTTACACAGAATAATCGTTGAGGCCAGCAACATGCCCAATACGATAGGCAGCTTACGCGCAAAGGTCAGCGTACAACCGCGGCGAATCAAGGAGTCAGAGAACAACCCGCCCAACACGCCACCGGCAAAACCGCACAGCGCTGGAATGGAGGCAACCATCCCCACTTTCAGAATCGACATGCCTTTATCCTGCACCAGATAAATCGGGAACCAGGTGAGGAAGAACCAGGTGATGGTGTTCAGGAAGTACTGGCCGAAGAAAATACCTAACATCATACGGCTGCTAAGCAACTGTTTGATGTAATCCAGTTTCGGACCTTTGGCCGCATCACTACCCGGCTTTTTATGGTCCATATCGACCACGGCACCGTTATCCGCAATAAACTTCAGCTCTTCTTTGGTCATCCGCGGATGATCGGTTGGGTTATGCACGAACTTCACCCACATACCGGTCAACAGGAAGCCAATCACCCCCATCACGGTAAAGACATGCTCCCAGCCCCAGGCAAAGGTCAACCAGCCGAGCAATGGAGAGAACAGCGCTAAAGAGAAATACTGCGCGGAGTTAAAGATAGCGGAGGCTGTACCGCGCTCTTTGGTTGGGAACCAGGCCGCCACAATACGGGCGTTTGCCGGGAAGGATGGCGCTTCAGAGAAGCCCAACATAAAGCGCATGAAGAACATTGAGACACCAGCCCACGCCAGTGGGAAGAAGCCAACAAAGCCCTGCAAGAAGGTAAACAGCGACCAGAAGAACAGGCTATAGGTATAGACTTTCTTCGAGCCAAATTTATCCAGTAACCAACCACCGGGGATCTGCATGAGCAGGTACGCCCAACCAAATGCAGAGAAAATGTACCCCATTGAGATTGCGCTAAGACCTAACTCGTTCGCAACAGAAGTGCCGGCAATGGAGAGTGTTGCGCGGTCTGCGTAGTTAACGGCCGTAACAATAAAAATAATGAATAAAATTAAATATCGGGTAGGCATACCCTTTTTTGACTCAGTCACATCAGCAGTATCGTGTATCATTTTATTATCCTCGGGTACAGGCTACCTTAATTTTATTAGTTTTTTATTAAGGTGTATTTCGCTGATTATTTAAATTGATAACGGGCTGTCTAATAAAAAATAAGACACCATGAAATCGAGATTCAGTATAATCATGAACCCACCGCCGCACATTGTGCAATCATCCAATATAATTACTTTATAAATTCGTTTAGTTGAACATCTGCACATAACGCTGGGCGCTAATGCACAATTTCAACGATTGATACCCTTGCCCTGCCGGGCATGGAGATGATAGGTGATCTTTATCACATTTTCATATTCAAACACCTGACATTATTTATTCCATTCTGAAGGTGTTTCTATTTAAAATAATCAGAAGCGAAGCACTTATATATTATTCTATTTACCCCGTAGCTGGAGAGTGCTGGACAATGGCGAACATTGAAATCCGACAAGAGTCACCAACGGCCTTTTATATAAAGGTACATGCAACCGATAATGTTGCGATCATTGTCAACGACAACGGATTAAAAGCAGGCACGCGTTTTCCTGACGGCCTGGAATTAATCGAACATATTCCCCAAGGCCATAAAGTGGCATTGGTTGATATTCCGCAAAATGGTGACATTATTCGCTACGGCGAAGTCATCGGCTACGCGGTGCGCGATATCGTCAAAGGTAGCTGGATCGATGAGTCCACGGTTACGCTGCCAAAAGCGCCACCGTTAAATACCCTGCCGCTGGCAACCAAAGTCCCGGAACCTTTGCCGGTGCTCGAAGGCTATACCTTTGAAGGCTACCGCAATGCCGACGGCAGCGTAGGCACCAAAAACCTGTTGGGGATTAGCACCAGCGTACACTGCGTCGCAGGCGTGGTGGATTACGTGGTCAAAATTATTGAGCGCGATCTGCTGCCAAAATACCCGAATGTCGACGGCGTGGTTGGCCTCAACCACCTGTACGGCTGCGGCGTGGCCATTAACGCTCCGGCAGCGGTAGTGCCAATTCGCACCATTCACAACCTCGCGCTCAACCCGAACTTCGGCGGTGAAGTGATGGTCGTTGGCCTGGGTTGCGAAAAATTACAGCCGGAACGTCTGCTCGAAGGGACGGAAGATGTGCAGAGCATCCCGGTTGATAGCGCCAGCATCGTGCGTTTGCAGGACGAGCAACATGTCGGCTTTAAATCGATGGTTGAAGATATTCTGCAGGTCGCCGAGCGTCATCTGGAAAAACTTAACCAACGCCAGCGTGAAACCTGCCCGGCTTCAGAACTGGTAGTCGGCATGCAGTGCGGTGGCAGCGATGCGTTCTCCGGCGTCACCGCCAACCCGGCGGTGGGCTACGCGTCCGACCTGTTGGTTCGCTGCGGTGCCACCGTGATGTTCTCAGAAGTCACCGAAGTACGTGACGCCATCCACCTGTTAACGCCGCGCGCTATCAATGAAAAAGTCGGCAAACGTCTGCTCGAAGAGATGGCCTGGTACGATAACTATCTCGATTTAGGGCAAACCGACCGCAGCGCCAACCCATCCCCTGGCAACAAAAAAGGCGGTCTGGCAAACGTGGTCGAAAAAGCGCTGGGATCGATTGCCAAATCCGGCAAGAGCGCCATTGTCGAAGTGTTATCGCCGGGCCAGCGCCCGACCAAACGCGGCCTGATTTACGCAGCCACACCGGCCAGTGACTTTGTGTGCGGTACACAACAGGTCGCCTCCGGGATCACCGTGCAGGTGTTCACCACCGGTCGCGGTACACCGTACGGCCTGCTGGCGGTGCCGGTGATTAAAATGGCGACCCGTACCGAGCTTGCCAACCGCTGGTATGACTTAATGGATATCAACGCGGGCACCATCGCAACGGGCGAAGAGACGATTGAAGATGTGGGCTTGAAGCTGTTCGAGTTCATTCTTGATGTGGCGAGCGGAAGGAAGAAAACCTTCTCGGATCAGTGGGGGCTGCATAACCAGCTGGCGGTGTTTAACCCGGCGCCGGTGACTTGATATACACCTACAATCCCCGGGGGCGGCGTAACGCCTTGCCCGGGCTACCCGTGGCGTAGGCCGGATAAGGCAAAGCCGCCATCCGGCAATATGTATCGTATTGTACCCCGGCCGAGCGCAGCGACGCCGGGATTATCTCCAAAGCTAGCGCTTTTACGCCTCTCAACCTGATTGTCGTGCAAGGAACGCTTCAATTTGCACACGCGTAGAGGTGCCTTCCATCGGCCCACGCTGCGCAATTGCCAGTGAACCGCTAGCATTAGCCCACTTCAGTGCTTCTGGCGGCAAAACACCAGACAAGAACAGACTCACAAACGTCGCCCCGAAACAATCGCCCGCACCGGTAGGGTCAACCACCGGAACATTAAAGCCCGCAACATGGTGAGTCTCTTCGCCGCTAAAATAGCTCGCCCCCCGTGGCCCACGTTTAATCACCACGTGTTTCACGCCACGTTTAAGCAGTTTGTCGACCAACACCTGCTCATCGCGCCCACGATTCAGGCCAAAATAATCCAGTTCACCATCGCTCGGTAAAAAGATATCTGTGTAATCCAGTATGTACTCAAAGGCCTGTGACATCTCCGGAATATTGAGCATCTCTTTACGAATATTCGGATCAAAGGACACCGTGCCATTGCGCGATTTCACATTCTCAATCGCCTTTCGCATAGCGTCGATAATCCGAAACGAAAACAGCGATGAGCCCATGATATGAAAGTGATTGCACTGGTTTAACAGCGTTTCATCAATGTGGTCAGCCGTCAGCAGACCGCAGGCACTATTGGGCATATTAAAAATAAAATCCCGCTGCGCTTGATTGCGATAGCTTACAAAGGCGCTGCCGGTAGTCGCCTTTTGCAGCATCGCGATACCATCGACGTTAACGCCACCTTTTTCCAGCCGCGCGATATTCATTTCACCGAAAGCATCGCTACCCACGCAGCTAAACAGAACAGATCCGAAACCTAATTTTGCCACCTGATCGGCAAAAATCGCCGGGGCACCGCTGGGATAAGGACCCCAGAACTCTCCCGGTCGTGAGAATCCCTGATTTTCTTCCTTGGCGAGGAACTCCACCAACAGCTCACCGATGGTACATATGGTCACGTTCATCACCGCTCCTTCACTTCGTTTTTTGCAACGCAGGGTTGAGCCATGTCAGGCATTCATTGTTGGTATAGCTGTTAGTCAGCCCAGCCGCGAGAAAACGGGCATGATACTCGGCCGCCACGACCTGCGGCGTTACGATGCCGCTTAGCTGCTGTAACTCGGCGACGGCATAACGTTTCTCGCCATAAACGGGCCGCCGCGCAACGACTGCAATCACGCGTTCACTGTGGGTGACGGCTTCATGAAGTAAACGCCCACGCGTTTCATTTCTCACGCTAAGCGTGCCGTCTTCAGCAATATGATCGACGGTAATGAGCGTCCGCGAAGGGCGATAATGGCGAAAAGCGTTTAACGCCAGTTCGCCTTCAACTTCGCTACCTTCACCATTTAGTATTCCGCCAAGCAGCACGCTTTCACCATTAAGAAACTCCTGCGCGAGCGGCACATGCGCCAGATCGTTCATCAGCAGGCAAAGATCTTCATAACCGGCAAGAAAAGGGATTACTTTGCGCAGGATCGCACCTGGCCCTAAGAAAACTGTCTCACCTTCATCAATTTGCACGGCAACCTGGCGCGCCATTTCAGTTTCCAGCGCTTTATCAACAACAGCAGCAGGCTCGTGGATTTGAGCCGCCGACGCCCCCTGCTGCGCGGTATAAATCGCGCCGCCAAAAGACCGCTTCAGATAGCCTTGTTGCTCCAGATAATTCAGGTCATTACGAATCGTGACTCCAGAAACGGCAAGCATCTCAGCCAGATCGTCGACTTTTATCTCTCCGTTTTTACGGACGATCTCCGCAATATCTAAGCGTCTTTTCAGCAGGCTGGTTGACGGTTTTGCCACGGTGTTGTGCCTTTTATGATCTTAATGAATAACTTTCATTTTTAAATTTTCATTATCCCTTGTCAAACGTCAAGATAAGGTGACGTGTCTTTAAATAAAAATAAATCATATTTATCAATGATATATAAAATTTCTTCGTTTGTCTGGCACGCTTTAAAACGAAAATACCTTATCACTTATAACTTTCATTTTTAAAATCAATCCGCTGTTATGTGCGTTCGATCACAACGCGTTCCCGGAACGATCGCTACATTACTTTCAAAATGAAGCAATTTAACAAATCATAACTTTAATTTTGAAACCATAGGATAGAATATGTACATCATCTCTAGCAAAAACATGTTGTTAAAAGCGCAACGCAAAGGCTACGCCGTTCCCGCTTTTAACATTCACAATCTGGAAACAATGCAGGTGGTTGTAGAAGCTGCGGCTGAACTTCGCGCCCCGCTGATCCTCGCAGGCACGCCGGGAACCTATAGCTATGCAGGTACCGGCAACGTGGTGGCGATCGCCCACGATCTGGCGAAACTTTGGGATCATCCACTCGCGTTGCACCTTGATCATCACGAAGATCTCACAGATATCACCCGTAAGGTACAGGCCGGGATCCGTTCGGTCATGATCGACGGTTCCCACTCGCCATTTGAGGAAAATATTGCGCTGGTAAAAAGCGTG
Organism: Kluyvera intermedia; assembly: GCF_034424175.1. Classification (NCBI taxonomy): domain Bacteria; kingdom Pseudomonadati; phylum Pseudomonadota; class Gammaproteobacteria; order Enterobacterales; family Enterobacteriaceae; genus Kluyvera; species Kluyvera intermedia. Next base: position 658,290 of record NZ_CP139986.1, on the reverse strand, counting down.
GTTGAGCTTAGCCATCGCTACGATGCCAGCGTAGAAGCTGAGCTGGGTCGCCTAGGCGGCGTGGAAGATGACCTGGTTGTTGATGCCAAAGATGCGCTGTACACCAACCCGGAACAAGCGCGTGAATTCGTCACTCGTACTGGCATCGACTCGCTGGCCGTTGCTATCGGTACCGCTCACGGAATGTATGCCGCCGAGCCAAAACTCGACTTTGACCGTCTGGCGGCTATCCGCGACCGTGTTGATGTACCGTTGGTACTGCACGGCGCTTCCGGCCTGCCAGATGCGGATATCCGCCGGGCCATTTCGCTAGGCGTGTGCAAAGTCAACGTGGCAACCGAACTGAAAATTGCTTTCTCTGACGCACTCAAGCAGTACTTCATTGATAAACCCGACGCTAATGACCCACGCTATTACATGAAGCCTGCGAAAGAAGCGATGAAAGAGGTTGTCCGCAAAGTCATTCATGTCTGCGGTTGCGAAGGGCAACTGTAAAATCCGGCGCAAGGAGCTTTGTCGTGATCCATACCCTGACGTTAAACACCGCCATTGATATGAATATTTTCTGTCAGCCGCTACGGCCCTCGGCGGTTAACCGAACACAGCACACCGAATACTGCCCTAATGGAAAAGGGGTTAACGTTTCCCTCGTGCTTAATCATCTTCAGCAGCCCACCCATGTGCTGGGAATATTTGGCGGTTTTACCGGTCGCTATATTGTAGAAGAGCTTAGAAAGCAGCATATAAAAGTCACACCAGCGTGGGTATCAGAACCGACACGCATTAATATTTTTATTAATGACGGTCAGGATGAATATAAGCTGGTGAATCCTGGTGCTCGTATTGATGATGATTGTAAACAGCAGATCATTCACCATTTAGATTGCGTCAGTGCCGGTGATTACCTGGTCATTAGCGGCAGTTTACCACCGGGAATTGAAAGCCGTTTTTATGCTGAGATAATGGCGCTGTGTCAGCAAAAGGGTTGCGAAGTGATTCTGGATATTAGCCATCCGTCGCTACAACAACTGCTCGAGTTTCAGCCGCTACTGATCAAACCCAACGACGATGAATTAAAGGAGATCTTTAACCTCGACGTTGGCAGCACGCAGCAGGTGCGTGAAGCCATGCAGACATTACACCAGCTCGGCGCACGCAACGTGCTGCTGACGCTGGGTGCTAAAGGACTCTATTTCTCAAGCGGCACAGCGCTGTGGTTCTGCTCAGCACCAAAAATCGAGTTGGTCAGTTCCGCCTGCGCAGGCGATGCTGCACTCGGCGCATTCTTAAGCAAATGGCTTAATGATGATGACGTTACTCACGCGTTAGCGCTTGCCAGCGCAATCGGTGCGGATGTCGCAAGCTCCGCAGGTCTTGGAAAACTCAGTCGTACAGAAGAATTAAAACAACAGGTTCAAATCGTCCAATTATAAAGGCCCGATTATGAAAAAAATTATTGCAGTGACCGGCTGCCCTACAGGTATTGCCCATACTTTTATGGCGGAAGAAGCCTTAAAGACCGCAGCAAAAAAATTAAATATTGAAATTAAAATCGAAACTAACGGTGCCTCTGGCGTTGAAAATTCTATTACACCAGACGATCTTATCGATATTTACGGCGTCATTATTGCCGCTGATAAAGATGTTAATGCCGAGCGTTTTAATGGTCTCCCGGTAATTGAAGTGCCGGTAAAAGAAGCCATTCATCATCCCATCGATTTAATTAATAAAGTCGTCAGTGGCAAAGCATCACGCCGTCAGGGAATATCATCATCGTCAGCGACGGATGAAAAATATGAGCAGGAGTCATTCGGGCGACAAATTTATAAACACCTGATGAGCGGCGTATCGAATATGCTGCCCTTCGTGGTGGCTGGCGGTATCCTGATTGCCCTCTCCTTCCTTTGGGGGATCTATTCAGCCGATCCCAATTCACCACAGTACAACGTGATTGCCGCTACGCTGATGAAAGTCGGCCAGCAGGCCTTTTCGATTATGGTGCCGGTGTTTACGGCCTATATCGCCTGGTCGATTTCCGGGCGTCCTGGGATGGTGGCGGGCTTCGTCGGCGGTTTACTGGCAAATGCCACCGGTGCCGGATTCCTAGGTGGGATCATCGCCGGTTTCGCCGCGGGCTACTTTATGTTGCTGATACGCAACCTGCTCAACGGGCTACCCCGTCAGTATGAGGGGCTGAAATCCATCTTTATCATGCCGCTGGTTGGCGTGCTGGTCATTGGTGTCTTGATGGTACTGCTCGGTCAACCCGTTGCAGCGATCAATAACGGCATGATGAGTTGGTTAAGCTCATTACTGCAGGCGAACCCGATTCTGCTGGGAATTGTGGTCGGCGCGATGTGCTCCTTTGACTTCGGTGGCCCGGTCAATAAGGCAGCTTACGTCACCGGAACGCTGCTGCTCGGTCAGGGGAACTTCTTCTTTATGGCGGGCGTCTCTGCCGCCTGCATCACACCGCCTCTGGTTATCGCGCTGGCAACCACCTTTTTCCCTAAAGGCTTCAGTGAGGAAGAACGCGCGGCTGGCATGGTGAACTACATCCTCGGCTGTACGCATATTACCGAAGGGGCGATTCCATTTGCCGCGAAAGATCCGCTGTGAGTGATCCCGATGATGATGATCGCTTCATCAATCTCCGCCGTGCTTAGCTACAGCCTGCATATCGAAGTCCCGGCCCCACACGGTGGCTTCTTAATCCTGCCGCTGGTCAACAAACCCCTTATTTGGGTGCTGTGCATCCTGGCCGGGTCCGCCTGTGGCGCGGTGATGCTGGGATGCTGGCGACTGTGGCAGAAACGTTCTCAGGAAGCGCTGGCGCTTGCCAACGCGGTCAAATAAGGAAAGCACTATGCAACTGACTCTTGCTGATATCCATTTCGACCATCAGGTCAAAACGAAAGACGAGGCGCTGACGCAGATTGCCGGCACGCTCACCGACGCCGGGCATACTCGGCCCGCTTACCTGCACGGAATGCGCGACCGCGAAGGGCAAATCAGCACCTATCTGGGGAACGGGATCGCTATTCCCCACGGTACGCCACAAAGCCGCGATTCTGTCCTGAAAACCGGGGTGAAGGTGCTGGCTTGCCCGCAGGGTGTTGATTGGGGAGAAGCGCAAACCGCGTACCTGATTGTCGGAATTGCCGCCCAGGATAACGAGCATCTGGATATTCTGCGCCAGTTGACCCATGCGCTGAGTGACGATCGCGTACCCGAGGCGTTGTCTCGCGCCGAAAACGCTCAGGCGGTTCTGGATATTCTTGCCGGAAAGATTATCCCGGGCGAAGGAGATACCGCCGAACCGCCGCCAGTGTTCGATGAAGATGCGACTTTCACACTGCGCAATCCGCACGGCCTGCACGCGCGTCCAAGCGCTGTGCTGGTGAAAGCGGTAAAGCAATGGCAATCACAAATACGGGTAGAAAATCTTGATACCCATTCCGCCATAGTGGATGCCAAGAATCTGATGCGCGTCGTTTCGCTGGGGGCAAAACAGGGGCATCGCCTGCACTTTATGGCCAGCGGTGACGATGCCCATCAAGCGCTATCAGCCATTGGCGTAGCTTTCGATGCGGGGTTAGGCGAAATTGCCGCACAGCCACAACAGGCCGCCCAGCCAGCCCCAAAAGACCGTCGCAGTTGGCTTTCCAGATTATTTAACTAATTTTCAGTTACTTAATAACGCCCTGCCGTTTACGTCAGGGCGTTTTTTTCATCTCCAGAATCTCCGTTTATGTCGATATCGCTCGATTTTCAGAGAACGATCACAAAATAAAACAAAGGTGTTTGCGATACAAACAAAACATAACGAATATATTCGAAAGAAAACGGAGGATTTAAATGAAAGAGATAATTTCCAGACATAAAGCAGGCGAGCACATTGGTATCTGTTCCGTGTGTTCCGCGCACCCCCTCGTGATTGAAGCCGCATTACGGTTTGATTTACGCAGTGACCAAAAGGTCCTGATTGAAGCGACCTCTAACCAGGTCAATCAGTTTGGCGGCTACACCGGCATGAAACCCGCAGACTTCCGCGACTTCGTCTACAACATCGCCCAGGAAGTTGGCTTCCCTCGCGACAGATTGATCCTCGGTGGCGATCACCTCGGGCCCAACTGCTGGCAGGATGAGACTGCCGCAGAGGCCATGGAAAAATCGGTCGCGCTGATCAAAGCCTATGTCAGTGCCGGATTTAGCAAAATTCACCTTGATGCCTCGATGTCATGTGCAGACGATCCTACCCCGCTTGATCCAAAAGTGGTTGCAGAACGCGCCGCCATTCTTTGCCAGGCCGCAGAGGACATTGCCACTGACGAGCAAAAACGCCAGCTAACCTACGTTATCGGTACGGAAGTTCCGGTTCCCGGTGGTGAAGCCAGCACCATTGGTACCGTCCACGTTACTCGTGAAGAAGACGCCGCACGGACGCTGGAAACGCATCAGGTCGCCTTCCAGGCATTAGGCCTTGAAGCTGCACTGGACAGGGTGATTGCAATCGTGGTTCAGCCTGGCGTTGAATTCGACCATACCCAGATTATTCACTATCAGCCGAACGCCGCAGAAGCGCTGTCAGCCTGGGTGAGAAACACGCCGATGGTCTATGAAGCGCATTCAACCGATTACCAGACCCGTCAGGCCTATCGTTCGCTGGTTCGCGATCACTACGCCATTCTGAAAGTCGGCCCCGCCCTCACCTTCGCCCTGCGCGAAGCCATTTTTGCGCTGGCACAAATGGAAACCCAACTGGTGTCACCTGAACAGCGCAGCCACGTGCTGGAGGTGATTGATGAAGTGATGCTGAACGAACCGGGCTACTGGAAAAAATACTATCGCCCAACCTGGAGCCAAGCGATGGTCGATATCCATTTCAGCCTCTCCGATCGTATCCGCTATTACTGGCCACACCCACGTATTCGTCAAAGCGTAGAGAAGTTGATCGCCAACCTTAATGACGTATCACTGCCTCTGGGGCTGATTAGTCAGTACCTGCCGATGCAGTTTGAACGCCTGTCCGCTGGCACGCTAACCGCGACGCCGCATAACCTCATCATCGACAAGATTCAGGACGTTTTGCGTGCATACCGTTTCGGTTGCGTCGCCGAAGCCGCCTGATACACGAGCCCCTATGAGCCAACTATTTGTCCGTACCGGAATTGAATTCAACACCTGCCAGCAGGCGCTGGCACACATTGGTGAGGAGATGCTGGCGAAAGGGGTAGTGCATGACAGCTATCCGCAGGCGCTGCTTGAACGAGAAGCCGTCTTCCCAACCGGGATTGCTCTCGAGCGTCATGCGGTCGCTATTCCCCATTGCGAGGCGACGCACGCTATTTCGCCCGCTATTTATCTGATTCGCCCGGATAAACCGGTGCATTTCCAGCAAGCAGACGATGACGCAGAAATTGGTGTCTCGTTGATTATCGCTCTGATTGTGGAAAATCCGACGGCGCAGTTGAAGCTGCTGCGTCGTTTGTTTAGTGAGCTGCAAAACCCGAATGTCCTCGACGCCTTGCTGAGTGCCCCTGATGCTGAGCTTGCCGTGCGTTTTCGGGAAACCATCCTCGAGCCTGAATTGTGTAATCCGGCTTGATAATAAACTGATAATAAAAGGAATACCCTATGAAACGTAAAGTCATTGTCGCCTGTGGCGGTGCTGTAGCGACCTCAACAATGGCCGCTGAAGAGATTAAAGAACTGTGCGAAGCCCACAATATCACTCTCGATTTAGTCCAGTGTCGGGTGACTGAAATTGAAACCTATATGGATGGCGCGGACCTTATCTGCACCACCGCCCGTGTTGACCGGACTTTTGGTGATATTCCCGTGGTTCACGGTATGCCGTTTGTTTCCGGAGTGGGTATCGAAGCGCTGCAACAAAAAATCCTGACCATCCTCGTGGGGTAACGTCATGTTTAGCGAAATAATGCGTTATATCCTCGACTTAGGCCCAACGGTTATGCTGCCGCTGGTGATCATCATCTTCTCTAAATTGTTGGGGATGAAGCTCGGGGACTGCTTTAAATCAGGTCTGCATATCGGGATTGGCTTTGTTGGTATCGGGCTGGTCATTGGCCTGATGCTCGACTCTATCGGGCCTGCCGCGAAAGCGATGGCAGAACATTTTGAGATAAACCTGCACGTGATTGACGTGGGCTGGCCGGGGTCGTCACCGATGACCTGGGCCTCTCAGATTGCGCTGGTGGCGATTCCAGTGGCTATCGGCGTCAACATTCTGATGCTGGTGACGCGCATGACGCGGGTGGTGAACGTCGATATCTGGAATATCTGGCACATGACCTTTACCGGCGCGATGCTGCATCTGGCAACCGGCTCCTACTGGCTGGGGATTCTGGGCGTGGTCGTTCATGCCGCCTTTGTCTACAAACTGGGTGACTGGTTTGCCAAAGATACGCGGGACTTCTTTGGCCTCGATGGCATCGCCATACCGCACGGCTCTTCGGCCTGGTTTGGCCCCATTGCGGTACTCGTGGACACCATCATCGATAAAATCCCCGGGCTCAACCGCATTCACTTTAGCGCTGACGACGTTCAGAAACGCTTCGGGCCGTTTGGTGAACCAGTCACCGTCGGTTTTGTAATGGGTCTGGTTATCGGCATGCTGGCAGGCTACGACCTGAAAGCCGTCCTTCAACTGGCAGTCAAAACCGCCGCCGTGATGCTGCTGATGCCACGCGTCATTAAACCGATTATGGATGGTTTAACGCCGATTGCTAAACATGCCCGTAAGCGTTTACAGGCTAAGTTTGGTGGTCAGGAGTTCTTAATCGGTCTCGATCCAGCACTGCTGTTGGGTCATACCTCCGTAGTATCCGCCAGCCTGATCTTTATCCCGCTAACCATCCTCATTGCCGTGTTGGTGCCGGGTAACCAGGTACTGCCGTTTGGTGACCTCGCAACCATCGGCTTCTTTGTGGCGATGGCGGTGGCAGTACACCAGGGCAATCTGTTCCGTACGCTGATTTCCGGCGTCATCATCATGGGCATGACCTTGTGGATTGCGACCCAAACCATTGGGCTTCATACCCAGTTAGCCGCTAATGCCGGTGCACTGACGGCCGGCGGCCAGGTCGCCTCGTTGGATCAGGGCGGTTCCCCTATCACCTGGCTGCTGATTCAGTTGTTCACCTGGCAGAATCTTGTGGGCTTCCTGGTCATAGCCGTTATCTATCTGCTTGGCGTTATGTTGACCTGGCGTCGGGCCCGCCGTTTCGAGGCCGCTGAAAAAGCCGCTGTCGCGCAGCAAAGCCAGACGGTGTCCTAACAGATTGCCGGATGGCGGCTTCGCCTTATCCGGCCTACACCGACCGGTAGCCCGGACAAGGTGCGTTAGCACCAACTCCGGGCCCCCTTTTAAATTTATGGAGACTGTTATGAAATCAGTGGTGATTCACGCTGAGGGAGACGTGCGCGTTGAAGAACGCCCAATGCCAACCTTAAAGAACGACGATGATGTGCTGGTCAAAGTCATCTGTTCGGGACTTTGCGGTTCAGATATTCCGCGCATTTTCGCGAAAGGCGCGCACTATTATCCGATTACGCTGGGGCATGAGTTCAGCGGCTATGTCGAATCCTATGGCAGCGCCGTCACCGATATGCAGCCGGGTGATGCCGTTGCCTGCGTACCGCTCCTGCCGTGCTTTGACTGTCCGCAGTGCGCACGCGGTTACTTCTCATTATGCAAACAGTACCAGTTCGTCGGCTCGCGTAGCGAAGGCGGCAATGCCGAATATGTGGTGGTCAAACGCGCAAATATCTTCCGTCTACCGAGTGAAATGCCGATAGATGATGGTGCGTTTATTGAACCGATTACCGTTGGGCTGCATGCCTTCCATCTGGCACAAGGCTGCGAAGGGAAAAATGTCATTATCATCGGTGCCGGGACCATCGGCCTGCTGGCACTGCAATGCGCCCGCGAGCTGGGGGCCAAAAGCGTGACTGCTATTGATATCAACCCGCAAAAGCTAGAATTGGCAAAATCACTTGGCGCAACATACGTTTTCAATAGCCGCGAGATGAACAGCAAAGCAATCCAGGCAGCACTGGAAGAGGTTCAGTTCGATCAATTGGTTCTGGAAACCGCAGGGACACCGCAAACCGTGGCCCTTGCCATTGAGGCCGCCGGCCCTCGCGCACAAGTGGCGTTAGTGGGTACGTTACATCACGATCTCACCTTACTCTCCGCAACCTTCGGTCTGATTCTGCGTAAAGAGTTGACGCTTATCGGCAGTTGGATGAACTACTCCGCGCCGTGGCCGGGCGAAGAGTGGGACACCGCCGCTCGACTGTTAACAGAAAAACGTATTCAGCTTGCTCCGCTCATCGCACACCAGGGCGATGCTGAAAGTTTTGCTCGCGAAGTTCAGGCGCTTAACGGCGCACCAATGCAGGGAAAAATCCTGCTCAAACTGGCGTAATGATTCGAGCCAGCAATCAGAGCTGGCTCACATTACCTTTCGAAAATTACCATATAACTTTCATTAACCTTCGTTTAAACTAACTTCAGTTAATTATCAGGCAAATTGATATGAATTCATTTGAACGAAGGAACAAAATCGTCGATATGGTGAATACGCAGGGCAGCGTCCTGGTATTAGACCTTTCGAATCTCTTTGGTATTTCTGAGGTCACCATCCGCGCCGACCTGCGTCTATTGGAAGAAAAAGGGCTACTGACCCGTTTTCACGGCGGCGCAGCTCGTCCTGGCAGCAATCTCACCGAAACCGATAATCAAGAAGTGATGCTGGAAGACCGCTACCAGCTCGCCAGCGATCCCAAAAAACGTATTGCCAAGGCCGCAGCTTTGCTGATTAAAGAAGGTATGACGGTGATCCTCGACAGCGGTAGCACGACGCTACTGATCGCCGAGGAGCTGGTGAATATGAACAATATCACCGTCATTACCAACAGCCTGCCAGCGGCGTTTACGCTATCAGAAAACAAAGACATTACGCTGGTGGTCTGCGGCGGCACAGTGCGCCACAAAACGCACTCTATGCACGGAACGATAGCTGAGCGCGCATTACAAGGAATCTGCGCCGACTTAATGTTTGTCGGGGCGGACGGTATTGATGCGACAAATGGTATAACCACATTTAACGAAGGCTATTCGATAAGCAGCGTAATGGCCGCTGCGGCACATAAAGTGATCGCCGTGCTGGACGCGACAAAATTCAATCGCCGTGGCTTCAATCAGGTGCTGCCAATGGAGAAGATCCATTGCGTGATGACCGATAATGAGATCGGCGAAGCGGACATTGCGTCGCTGGCTGAAACCGGGGTTGAGCTACAGATTGTTTAAGTGACAAAACGCAGGGTGGGTGTGAAGGCTACAGCACCCACCACAATTTGTTGGACGTTCAGTCCTGGCTGATTCTTCCGACATTTCTTCCGACATTTCTTCCGACATTTCTTCCGACAAACGCCTCCGTTTGCCCGCCCCTTTTACTGAGGCAGGCACTCACACTTACTCCCCCTGCTGCTCCAGCGCATACTTATACAGCGCATTCTTCTTCACGCCGTGAATTTCCGCCGCAAGCGCCGCCGCTTTCTTCAGCGGCAGTTCGGCCTGCAACAGCGCCAGCGTGCGCAGCGCGTCGGCTGGCAGCTCGTCGTCCTGGGCTTTGTGGCCTTCGACAATCAGCACCATCTCGCCTTTACGACGGTTTTCATCCTCTTTCACCCATGCCAGCAGCTCGCCGACCGGTGCGCCGTGAATGGTTTCCCAGGTTTTAGTCAGCTCGCGCGCCAACACCACATAGCGGGATTCCCCCCATACCGCGACCATATCTTCCAGGCTGTCGAGCAGGCGGTGGGTTGATTCGTAGAAAATGAGCGTACGCGGTTCGGCTTCGATATCCTTCATCGCATCACGACGGCCTTTCGATTTGGCCGGTAAGAAGCCTTCGTAGCAAAAACGGTCCGAAGGCAGACCTGCGGCGCTTAAGGCGGCAATCGCTGCACACGGCCCCGGCAACGGCACCACGCGGATGCCCGCTTCGCGACAGGTACGCACTAAATGGTAGCCAGGATCGTTGATCAGCGGCGTTCCGGCGTCGGAAACCAGCGCGATGTTTTGCCCTTCCTTGAGTTTTGCCACCAGCATTTGAGCTTTTTGTTGCTCATTGTGATCGTGTAACGCAAACATACGGGCGCTGATCGCGAAGTGTTGCAGCAGTAAACCGGTATGACGTGTGTCTTCAGCCGCAATTAAATCAACAGCTTGCAATACTTCTAGCGCTCGTTGGGTAATATCAGCCAAATTTCCGATAGGAGTAGGTACAATAAAGAGTTGGCCTTGAGATTTATCCGCCGATTCGTGTTGTTTCATTGTTTAGTCCGTATTGCCGATTTAATATTGAGCATTGCGTAAAAAATATCACTGGATACAGAATGGTACCCTCAACATTTTCTCGTATGAAAGCCGCGCGCTGTCTGCCTGTTATCCTGGCTGCGCTGATTTTTGCAGGCTGTGGAACCCAGGCCCCCGATCAGAGTGCCGCCCAACTTCAGGGCGCGACGCAGGCTGATTCCGGCTTTTATCTGCAACAGATGCAGCAAAGCTCGAATGATAGCAAGACCAACTGGCAATTACTCGCCATTCGTTCACTGCTGAAGGAAGGCAAGAGTCAGCAGGCGCTAGAATTGTACAATCAGCTGCCGCAAGAGCTTAACGCGGCGCAGCGTCAAGAGCAGTCTCTGCTGGCGGTGGAATTGAAGCTGGCACAGAAAGATTTTGCCGGTGCTCAGGCGCTGCTGCAAAAACTGAAAGCCGATGACTTCGACAGCGCATTGCAGGCACGTTTCTGGCAAGACACCATCACCGCCGAGCAGGGTAAACCGTCCCTGACGTTGCTGCGAGCGTTAATCGCGCAGGCACCGTTGCTGACCGCTCAGCCGGAAAAGCAGCAGAACAGCGATGCGACCTGGCAGGCGCTCTCATCAATGACTCAGGCGCAAGCTAACGCGCTGGTAATCAATGCCGATGAGAACGTGCTGCAGGGTTGGCTGGATCTGCAGCGCGTGTGGTTCGATAACCGTAACGATCCTGACATGATGAAAGCCGGGATCAAAGACTGGCAGACCCGCTACCCGCAAAATCCGGGGGCGAAGGTATTGCCTTCGCAATTAGCGAACGTGCAGAACTTTAAACCGGCGTCAGTGAATAAAATCGCCCTGCTGCTGCCGTTAAGCGGCCAGGCTGCCGTGTTTGGCCGTACCATCCAGAAAGGCTTTGAAGCGGCGAAAAACGGAACGACACCGGTCAACGGTAGCGCCGTACCGGAGCAGGTTGCACAGGCGGCCTCTACGGACGTGGTGAGCCCGTCACAGGTGGAAGTTACCGATCTGACTAGCCCGCAAACTCAGGCACCGGTTCAGGCACCAGCGGCCACCGCGCCAGTTCAGGCAGCGACCTCTACGACGGCGCCGGAAACAACCAATCCGCAAACTACCCCGGCCGCACAGCCACAGGCGGTGGCAAGCGTCGCGGCGAATCCATCGGCTGAGCTGAAAATTTATGACACCTCCACGCAGCCGCTGAATCAGATCCTGGCGCAGGCACAGCAGGATGGTGTGAGTCTGGTGGTCGGCCCGCTGTTGAAAAACAACGTTGATGAGTTGCTGAAAAGCAACACCTCACTGAACGTGCTGGCGCTTAATCAGCCGGAAGCGGTGAAGAATCAAGTCAACATCTGCTACTTCGCGCTGTCGCCAGAAGATGAAGCGCGCGACGCAGCACGCCACATTCACGACCAGGGTAAACAGTCTCCGCTGCTGCTGGTGCCGCGTAATGCCCTTGGCGACCGTGTGACTCAGGCTTTTGCGGATGAGTGGCATAAGCTGGGCGGCGGCACCGTATTGCAGCAGAAATTTGGTTCGCTCTCTGAATTGCGCGGTGGCGTGAACGGCGGTTCTGGTATTGCGCTGTCCGGTACGCCGGTGGTTTCAGCACAGTCACAACCGCAAGGCGTGACCATTGGTGGCCTGACCATTCCACCAGCACCGACCGACGCGCAGATTACCGGCAGCGGTAAAGTGGACGCGGCCTATATTCTGGCAACGCCGGATGAGATCGCCTTTATCAAACCGATGATTGCGATGCGTAACGGCAGCCAGAGCGGCTCGCTTTTGTACGCCAGCTCACGCAGCGCACAAGGCACCGCTGGCCCGGACTTCCGTCTGGAGATGGAAGGTCTGCAATACAGCGAAATCCCGATGCTGGCAGGCAGCAACCCGGCACTGATGCAACAGGCGCTGAGCGCGGTCAATAACGACTACTCTCTGGCGCGTCTGTACGCCATGGGCGTTGATGCCTGGGCACTAGCCAACCATTTCGCCCAGATGCGCGGAATGCCAGGCTTTGAGCTTAACGGCAATACAGGCGATCTGAGCGCTAACCCGGACTGCGTGATTAACAGGAAGTTATCATGGCTCAAATACCAGCAGGGACAAATCGTTCCCGCCAATTAACCACTAAGCAGACTGGCGACGACGCGGAGCTTCGCGCCCGTCGCTGGCTGGAAAATCAGGGCCTGTATTTTGTCGCCGCCAACGTGCGTGAACGTTGCGGCGAGATTGACCTGATTATGCGCGACGGCGCGGTAACGGTTTTTGTAGAAGTCCGTTTCCGCGCATCGAAGGCATACGGCGGCGCGGCTGCCAGTGTGACCCGGAGCAAACAACAGAAATTATTACAGACTGCCCGCTTGTGGCTTGCCCGGCACAATGGGAGTTTTGATACTGTGGATTGCCGTTTCGATGTGATAGCCTTCACGGGCAATGAGATCGAATGGTTCCAGAACGCTTTTAGCTAATAGAATGTAAAGGGATATCGTGCTCGAAAGAATTAAAGTGTGCTTCACCGAAAGCATTCAAACCCAAATCGCCGCAGCAGAAGCGCTCCCGGACGCTATCTCCCGAGCCGCGATGACCCTGGTACAGTCGCTGCTTAACGGCAACAAAATTCTCTGTTGTGGTAACGGTTCGTCCGGTGCCAACGCACAGCATTTTGCTGCCTGTATGATTAACCGTTATGAAACAGAACGGCCAAGTTTACCGGCGATTGCACTTAATAGTGATAACGTGGTCTTAACAGCGATTGCCAACGATCGCCTGCACGAGGAGATCTACGCCAAGCAGGTGCGCGCACTGGGTCACGCCGGTGATGTGCTGTTGGCTATCTCAACGCGCGGTAACAGTCGCGATATCGTAAAAGCGGTTGAAGCTGCCGTGACACGTGATATGACCATCGTCGCCCTGACCGGCTATGACGGCGGTGAACTGGCGGGCCTGCTCGGACAACAGGATGTAGAAATTCGCATTCCGTCGCACCGCAGCGCGCGCATCCAGGAGATGCATATGCTCACGGTTAACTGTTTATGCGATCTGATTGATAACACTCTTTTCCCGCACCAGGACGACTAAGGGCCTATCCCAGTAGGCGTAGTTGTTGAAGACAGTTTGACAGCGGACAGCGCGCAAAAACCGGAGCGTACTGGAGTACGTGAGGATTTTGAGCACTGCCCGATGCCAAAATGGCGAATAAAATAGCCTAATGGGATAGGCTCTAAGGAGAATAAATGAAGGTCATTCCTGCCCTCGCAGTGCTTGTTTCCGCATTGCTGCTTCAAGGATGTATTGCAGCCGCCGTTGTCGGCACGGCCGCAGTGGGGACCAAAGCCGCCACTGACCCGCGTACCGTGGGAACTCAGGTGGATGACAGTACGCTAGAAGTGCGTGTAAACAGCGCGCTGTCGAAAGACGCCCAGATTAAGAAAGAAGCGCGTATTAACGTGACCGCGTATCAGGGCAAAGTCCTGCTGACCGGTCAGGCGCCGGATCTCAGTCTCGCCGCTCGTGCGAAACAGATTGCCGTTGGCGTTGATGGCACAACCGAGGTGTTCAACGAAGTGCGTCAGGGCCAGCCAATCAGCCTTGGCACCTCGTCTTCCGACACGTGGATCACCACCAAAGTTCGCTCTCAGCTATTAACGAGCGATCAGGTGAAATCCTCAAACGTGAAGGTGACGACGGAGAACGGCGAAGTGTTCCTGATGGGTCTGGTCACCGACCGTGAAGGTAAAGCGGCCGCCGATATCGCCAGCCGCGTCAGCGGTGTTAAGCGCGTGACCACTGCGTTTACCTTTATTCAGTGATAATACTGCCCGGCAGATTCACTGCCGGGCCATTTCTCTAAGCTGTCTTGACGTCAATATTGTAACCGGCACCGTGCCCGGATTCTTCGCCGTCATCAGCATCGCTTTTGCCACATCTTCTGCGTTGATTGACTTCCAGTTCCCCGGCAGCAGACTAAATAACGGCCCCAGCAGGCGCTCGCTCAGGCGCGGCGAACCGCGTTCACCCAGCAGCATGGAAGGACGAGCAAGCGTTAATCTCGGCCACCCTTGGGCAATCAGCGCGGCTTCCATTTCACCTTTCACCCGATTGTAAAAGAACGGCGATTGAGTATTTGCGCCCATCGCGCTGACCACCAGCATTTGCTGTGCGCCAAGCCGTAAGCCGGTCTGCGCGGTTTCCAGTACCAGATCGTAATCTACGTGAGTAAACGCTGACTTCGAACCAGCTTCACGCTGGGTGGTTCCCAGGCAACAAAAGACGGTGTCTATCGGTGTTGAGACCTGCGCCAGCGCCTCAGTGAGATCAGGGTGATGGGGATTCGCGATGCCGAAAGCGTGTTCCAGGGGATGCCGCGTGGGTGCGGTGATGGATTCGACCTGCGATTCTCGACGCAGTAGGTTAAGTAAGTGCCCACCGACTAGGCCGGTGGCACCGGTGATGAGTACGTTGTGCATATTTTCGCTCCGTGTTCTCCCGGCGGCGCTGCGCTTGGCCGGGCTACAAGATCAGTATCCTAATTGTAGCGCCGCTGGGGATGCAACAAGGTCTAATACGATACGGCAAAACGCAGCCAGCGGCCGTTATCCTTTGCGTTTATTGCGCTGTATTTCTATCAATTTATAAGCTGCAGGAATAATAAACAACGATAGCAGCGGCGCGGTGATCATGCCGCCAATCATCGGCGCGGCAATGCGGCTCATCACTTCAGAACCGGCACCGGTTCCCCAGAGGATGGGTAATAGACCGGCAATAATCACGGCGACCGTCATCGCTTTAGGCCGCACGCGCAGGACTGCACCGTGATACAACGCCGCATCCAGCCGCGCTTCGCTAAAGGTTTGCGCACTTCGCAGCATCGGGTCGGCTTCCACGGCATGACGCAGGTACATCAACATCACCACCCCAAACTCTGCTGCTACGCCCGCCAGCGCGATAAACCCGGTTCCGGTAGCCACCGACATATGGAAATCCTGCCAATAAATGAACCAGATACCGCCCACCAGCGCAAACGGCAGACTCATCAGGATCAGCAGCGCCTCTTCTCCCCGCCTGAAAGCCAGATACAGCAGGATGAAGATAATCATCACCGTCATCGGCACCATCAGTTTGAGCTTTTTGTTGGCGTGTTCCAGCAGCTCAAACTGACCGGAGAACGCCACGCTGGTGCCTGGCTTCAGGGTCACATTCTGGCTAATGGCGGTTTGCAGGTCATGCACCACCGACACCATATCGCGATCACGCGCATCGATGTAGATCCAGCTCGCCGGACGGGCGTTTTCGGTTTTCAACATTGTTGGGCCAGAAACCACCGCCACCTGCGCCACATCACCCAGTGTGATCTGCTGCTTTGCTGGTGTCAGAATTGGCAGTTCGCGCAGCGCCGTCGGGCTGTCGCGCAAACCCTGCGGATAGCGAATATTAATCGGGTAACGCGCCACGCCTTCGACTGTCTCACCTATCGTCGCACCGCCGATGGCCGACGAGACAAACAGCTGCACATCACCCACGGTCATGCCATAGCGTGCGGCCTTCTCGCGGTTGATATCGACATCAATATAACGCCCACCCGTCAGCCGCTCCGCCAACGCGGAGACCACGCCCGGTACCGTTTTTGCCACCGTTTCAATCTGCTGTGCCGCGGCGTCAATATCGGCAAGCGTTGTGCCCGACACCTTGATACCAATCGGGCTTTTAATGCCGGTGGAGAGCATATCAATGCGGTTACGAATCGGCGGTACCCACAGGTTTGCCAGCCCCGGCAGGCGCACGGTGGCGTCGAGTTCGTCGATGATCTTGTCAATTGTCATCCCCGGCCGCCATTGATCCTGCGGCTTCAATTGGATGGTGGTTTCAATCATCTCCAGCGGCGCGGAGTCGGTTGCCGTTTCCGCCTTGCCTGATTTACCAAATACCGAGGCAACTTCGGGCACCGTTTTAATCAGCTTGTCGGTTTGCTGTAACAACACTGCCGCCTGCCCCGGTGAAATGCCCGGTAGCGTCGAGGGCATATACAGCAGATCGCCTTCGTTAATCTTCGGCAGAAATTCACCGCCAACTTTACTGAGCGGCCACAGCACGGTGAAGATTGAGAGCAGCGCCACCAGCAGCGTCATCTTCGGCCAGCGCAGCACTTTCAGCAGTAGCGGATGGTAGAGCGCAATCAGAAAACGGTTGAGCGGGTTGCTCGCCTCCGCCGGGATCTTACCTTTGATCCAAAAGCCCATCAGGATTGGGATCACCACGACAGCCAGTGCCGCCGCGCCCGCCATAGCGTAGGTTTTAGTGAAGGCCAGTGGGCCAAACAGTCGCCCTTCCTGCCCTTCAAGGGTGAAGATGGGAATGAACGACAGCGTAATGATCAGCAGGCTGATAAACAACGCAGGCCCGACTTCTACGGCAGCATCAGTGATCTCTTTCCAGCGCGTGGCGTTATCCATCTGCGCTTCTGGATGTGCCTCCTGCCAGTGTTCGAGCCGTTTATGGGCGTTTTCGATCATCACGATCGCCGCATCCACCATCGCCCCCACCGCGATAGCGATACCACCCAGCGACATGATATTGGCGTTTAGCCCCTGGAAATGCATAACGATAAAGGCAATGCACAGCCCCAGCGGCAGAGAGACGATCGCCACCAGCGCCGAACGCAGATGCCAGAGGAACAGCGCACAGACCACGGCGACCACAATAAATTCTTCAATCAACTTTGAGCGCAGGTTGTCGATAGCCCGATCGATAAGTTGGCTACGGTCGTAGGTGGTCACCACTTCAACGCCCGCCGGCAGGCTTTTTTGCAACGAGGCGAGTTTCTCTTTGACCGCCGTAATCACTTCACGCGCGTTCTTGCCGGATCGCAGCAGTACCACGCCGCCCGCGACTTCGCCCTCACCGTTAAACTCGGCGATGCCACGGCGCATCTCCGGGCCTATCTGCACCCGCGCGACGTCTTTTAAATACACCGGTACGCCGTTCTCTCCGGCTTTTAATACGATGTGGTTAAAATCTTCCAGGCTTGCAAGATAACCCGTCGCCCGCACCATATATTCCGCTTCGGCAATCTCTACCGATGAACCACCAGCTTCCTGGTTGGAGGTGGTCAACGCCTGCTTTACTTCACTTAAGCTGATACCGTACTGGGCAAGTTTCAGCGGGTCGACCTGCACCTGGTACTGTTTCACCACGCCGCCTACCGAAGCCACTTCCGCCACGTTGGGGATGGTTTTCAGCTCGTATTTGAGGAACCAGTCCTGTAATGAACGCAGTTCAGAGAGATCGTGCTTGCCGCTTTTATCCACCAGCGCATATTCAAAAATCCAGCCCACACCGGTCGCATCCGGGCCAATCTCCGAACTGACGCCCTGCGGCAGTTTGCCCTGCACCTGATTTAAGTATTCCAGCACGCGCGAACGCGCCCAGTACAGGTCTGTACCATCTTCAAAAATGACATACACGTAAGAGTCGCCAAACTGCGAGAAACCGCGCACGGTTTTCGCCCCCGGCACCGACAGCATGGTAGTGGTCAGCGGGTAGGTCACCTGGTTTTCGACAATCTGCGGCGCCTGACCCGGGTAGCTGGTTTTGACGATGACCTGCACGTCTGAGAGATCCGGCAGCGCATCGACCGGCGTATTCACAATCGTCCAGCCGCCCCACAGGCCGAGGAACAGCACGCCCATCATGACCAGAAAACGGTTGGCGACCGAGCGCCGGATAATCCATTCAATCATCACCGTCTCCTTAATGTCCGACATGGGCGTCGGCGGAATGCCGCATACGATCCAGCGCGCCGCTGATATTCGCTTCCGAGTCAATCAGGAACAGGCCGTTGACGACAATCGACTCGCCTTCCGACAGCCCGCCACCGATTCCCGTCTGGTGTCGGGATTCATGCAGCACCTGAATTGTCTTCGGCACAAACTCGCCGTTGCTATCCACCGTAATCACCCGCTGTTCATCACCGGTATCAATCACCGCCTGTGAGGGAATCAGCAGCATCTCATCGCTTTGCGCGCTGAGTTTTAGGTAGGCGTTCATTCCTGGCTTTAGCAATTCGTCTGGGTTATTGACCTGTAGGCGTACCTGTAAAGTACGGGTAGCGGGGTCAACGCTGGGCAGAATTGAGGTTTTCTGGACGGTGAACGTTTTGCCGGGATAGGCTGGGACGGCGACCGTGAACCGGGTGGTGTCCTTTAGCAGATAAGCGATGGATTCCGGCACGGCGGCACTAACCCACACCGGGTCCATGCCCTGAATTTGCGCGACCACGTTGTCTTTGGCGATGTTCATGCCGCTCTTCAGGCTAAAAGCGGTGAGCACGCCGTCAATGGGTGCAGTAAGCGTAAACTGCGTTTGTACGCGGCGAGTGGCACGCATACGCTGGATATCTGCTTCCGGCATTCCCGCCAGCCGCAGACGTTCGAGTACGCCTTCCAATTGGGTCGCCGTGCCGCCGGAGTTGGCCAGCAGCAGGTATTCGCTCTGCGCTTCAACCCACGACGGGATCGTCACCACCACCAGCGGGGTGCCCTTACGCACTTTATCGCCAACCGTCAGCGGATAGACTTTTTCGATAAATCCTTCAGCACGCGCCTGGACAATAACAAACTGGTATTCGTTATAGCTGACGTTTGCCGGAAGAGTTTGCGCGTAGTCGAGGCGCCCTTTACTCACCTTCGCGGTACGCAGCCCCAGATTGTGAACCTGAGTCGGGTCGATACGCACGCCACTCGACTGTGTATCGCCGCCTTCCGTGGCGTATTTCGCCACCAGATCCATATCCATAAACGGCGATTTACCCGGCTTGTCGAAACGCACATCGGGCTTCATCGGATCGTACCAGTAGAGCACCTTACGCTCCGGTGGTGCAGATTCCGCCTGTGTATTAGGTGCCAGAAAGTAGCTAACCGCGACTGTCGACAGCCCACCAATTATCAGGATCCCGACAATCGCCGCCGTATATTTTATTTTGGCTGTCGTCATGGTGATTACTGCGCCTTAATATCCTGAAGAAGAGAGAGATTGCCCTGCTGGATGAAGCTGAAATTCACCTTCTCGCCGTCTTTAAGTTGTTTAATGGCTTCAGTAGGCGCGCTGTACGTAAAGCGCATAGTCATCGCTGGCCAATCAATAGCCGGGATGGCTTCATGAGCGATGGTAATTTTCTTCGCATCCGTATCGACGTGTTTCACCACACCGGTTCCCTCAATAACCTGCTGCTGGGTGTTCATCTCCATCATCTGGCCGTGTCCATCGTGCTGCATTTCCGCTGCCTGCACGTTCGCTGCCAACAACATAAAAACGCCGCCAATCAGAGTGGTTACATTACGCATATCTCAAGACTCCTGAATAAAAGTTAGGCTTTCCAGCCGCCGCCAAGCGCGCTGAATAAATTAATTTCGTTAACCTGCTGGGAATACCGTAAATCGAGGATGGCCTGCTGGGTGGTGAACAGTGAACGCTGCGCATCAAGCACTTCGATATAGCTCACCGCCCCGCTGGCATATAACGCCTGGGCACGTTGTAAGGTGATTTGCAGCGAGGCGAAGTAACGCTGCTGTGCCGCCAGTTGTCCCTGAATGCTGTCGCGCAGAGAGAGCGTATCGGCCACAGCTTTAAACGCCGCCTGGATTTTCTGTTCATAATTCACCACCGCCTGGCGCTGCTTGACGTTCGCCAGCGCGAGGTTGGCTTCGTTACGTCCGGCGTTGAAGATAGGCAAGTCGAGCTTGGGCACGAAGTTCCACATTCCGCTGGCAGCATTAAACAGGCTTGAGAGCGATGAGCTGCCAGAAGATATGCCGCTGGTGAGCGTAATTGACGGGAAGAATGCCGCGCGCGCCACGCCAATATTGGCATCAGCCGCACGCAACTGGTGCTCCGCTTCCATGATGTCAGGGCGCTGAAGCAAGATGGTGGACGGCAGATTAGGCGGGAGCGTCAGTGGGTTCACCGCCGTTGTCGACATTACGTTTTCGTCGAGCGGCGTGCTGTAGGAACCCAAAAGCTGCTGAAGCGCGTGGCTGGCCTGTGCCAGTTCGCCTTCTCGCTTGGCGATATCAGCACGGGTGCTTTCAATCACGCCGCGCGCCTGCTCGAGCGCCAGCACGTTGGTGCTGCCGGTGATGAGCTGCTGCTCCACAAACGCGTAGGATTGCTGGTAGTTTTTCAGCGTCTGTTTGGCAATGGCCATCTGTTCCGTTAGCCGACGCTGGTTGAAGTAGGCCTGCGAAACATTGGTGACCACCACAATTTGCGCCGCGCGCTGAGCGGCCTGGCTGGCGAAAAAGTTCTGTTTATCCGCCTCGCTCATATTTTTCAGTTTGCCGAAAAAGTCGAGTTCATAGCTGAGATTCAGCCCAATTTCGTAGCTTTTACTGGTAGATTTTTGGCCTTGCAGATCGCCTTCGTAGGTTGCACCGGTAGTGCCATTGAGCTGCGGATAACGCCCGGCATCGGTGACGTTATACTGCGCTCGCGCGGCTTCAACGTTCAGTACTGCCATGCGTAAATCGCGGTTGTTGCGTAGCGCTACGTCAATCAGGTGCTTTGCTTGCGGGTCGGCGAAAAAGGTTTGCCAGCCGGTTTGCTGCCAGTTACCACCGGTCGGTACCAATGCCCCTTGCGAGAGCGAAAACTGCTCCGGCACCACGTTTTCCGGCGGCTGATAGTCCGGTGCCAGGGAAGTACATCCGGCCAGAATAAACGCCATCATCAGCATCAGTTGTTTTGCATTAAACATGTCACGTCCTGTTCAGCCGAAATTTTAAAGGCTGGTCATGCGCATACCTTACGGGAGTGACTCTGTTTGCTCGGTGACAGGTTAATGACAAAGTTGTCATTTAAGCCCTCAGTCGTTGCCATCAACGCTCGCTCCATTAGAATGACTCCATCACACAGCGGCGACGGAGGGCGCGTGAAAATTCTGGTGGTGGAAGATGAGGTCAAAACGGGCGAGTACCTGAGCAAGGGGCTAACAGAAGCGGGCTTTGTGGTTGATCACACCGACAACGGCCTCAACGGTTATCACCTGGCAATGACCGCCGATTATGATCTTCTGGTGCTGGATATCATGCTGCCGGACGTTAACGGCTGGGATATCGTGCGGATGCTGCGCGCCGCCAATAAAGGGATGCCGATCCTGCTGTTGACCGCGCTCGGTACCATTGAGCACAGGGTGAAAGGCCTCGAGTTGGGTGCGGATGATTATCTGGTGAAACCGTTCGCCTTCGCCGAGCTGCTGGCGCGCGTCAGAACCCTACTGCGCCGGGGTAACTCAGTGATTGTCGAAAGCCAGTTTCAGGTGGCCGATCTCACTCTCGACCTGGTCTCCCGCAAGGTGACGCGTGGCGATACCCGCATCACGCTGACCAGTAAAGAGTTTACCCTGCTGGAATTTTTCCTGCGCCATCAAGGAGAAGTGCTGCCACGCTCACTCATCGCTTCTCAGGTGTGGGACATGAATTTTGATAGCGATACCAACGCCATCGACGTGGCCATCAAGCGCCTGCGCGCTAAAATCGATAACGATTTTACACCGAAGCTGATTCAAACCGTGCGCGGCGTCGGCTATGTGCTTGAGGTACGCGATGAAGGTTAACCTGCATCGGCGACCCTTTTCGCTGGCGACCCGTCTGACCTTTTTCATCAGCCTCGCCACCATCATTGCCTTTGCGGCCTTTACCGGAATGATGCTGTATTCGGTGGAGAAACATTTCGCCGAGCAGGACGTCAGCGATTTAAAGCAGGTTAATGCCACGCTCAGCACCCTGTTGACCGCACCGGATACGCCGGAGACGGAAAAGGTAGCCAATATCAGCAGCGCATTGGCAAGCTATCGAAATATCGCTGTGCTGCTGCGTAGCGCCGATAATCCGCAGCTATACCACTCGCCAAATGGGCCGGATCTATCCTCTATTTTAGCGACACAAGACTTTGCTCAGGAGCTCAAATCCAGACGTATGTTCCGCTGGGAAGGGAGCAGCATGCCTCCGATGCCCGGTCATGAAGCCAGCGCCAGACCGACGACGACTTACCGGGTTATCGCCTCAACGATCCCTGCTGGCGATCGCACCTATACGTTACTGATCGCGCTGTCGATCGACTTCCATCTACACTATCTTGATGAACTTAAACGTAATCTGATGATGATCGCTGCCGTCATCAGCCTGCTGATTATCGGGATCGTGCTGATCGCCGTTCGCAAAGGCCACCAGCCGCTGCGAAATGTCAGTATGAAGATCAAGAATATCACCTCAGAAAATCTCGATGTACGCCTTGAGCCGGAACGTGTACCGATTGAGCTGGAACAACTGGTGGTGTCGTTTAACCAGATGATCGGGCGGATCGAAGACGTTTTCCGCCGCCAGGCCAACTTCTCAGCTGACATTGCCCATGAGATCCGCACGCCAATCACCAACCTGGTGACGCAAACGGAAATCGCCTTAAGCCAGCCACGCTCGGTGAAAGAGCTGGAAGATGTGCTCTATTCCAGTCTTGAGGAATATAACCGAATGGCGAAAATGGTCAGCGATATGCTGTTTCTGGCGCAGGCCGATGAAAATCTGCTGGTCCCCGAGCGTATGCCGTTGGATCTGCAAACGGAAACCCTCAAGGTGTTTGAGTTCTTCGAGGCCTGGGCGGAAGAGCGCGAGGTCAGGCTGAATTTTGTCGGCACGTCGATGCTGATTGAAGGCGATCCGCTGATGATCCGTCGGGTTATCAATAATCTGCTCTCGAATGCTATCCGCTATACGCCTCGCGGGATGTCGGTTACCGTGCAGGCCACCCAACATGATGACACGATCGTGTATAGCGTTGAGAACCCGGGAACACCGATTCCAGCTGAACATCTGCCGCGTCTGTTCGATCGCTTTTATCGCGTCGATCCTTCACGCCAGCGTAAAGGGGAAAATAGTGGGATCGGGCTGGCTATCGTTAAATCGATCGTGCGAGCGCACGGTGGCAGGATCCGCGTGACGTCGGATACCGTCGCCACACGCTTTATCATTGAGCTATCGAAGATCGGTCGTTAGTCGCGCAACCAGTGCAATTTCTTGCCGAAACCGAGGGTGTTGTCGGTGAACTTGACTTCATCGAGTCGCAGCTCCCAGACCGGAGCTGAGAGCATCCGGGCAACCGGAAAACGGCGAACGTAGCGCGCGCGTTTTTCTGCAGCGTCATCCCCTTCCAGCAGACGAATTTCGCCTTTGAACTGGACGCCACGAATCAGTGCTACCGTCTTCGGTTGGCCGTTCACCGTACCCGCCACCGGCGCTTGTTTGCCGGTCATTTGGCCGTGGCGCGTTGTCTCTTCACTGAGCAAATAAAATGCCACGCGCTGCGGGTCATAGATGTAGAAAGCGTTGGCGCACCACAGCTCGCCTTCGCTCGCCACGCACCAGGTCACCACATGTTGTTTTGACAGCCAGCGGCTAATGGCAGCAAGCGTTTCCATCTGTTCTCTCCGTTATGCTATGGTGCGTCCATCATCACAGACAGGTTGGCACACGTGCGTTGGTTTTTGTATCTGGTCCGGACCGCGGACGACAAATTGTACACCGGTATCACCACCGATGTTGAACGGCGATTCCACCAGCATCAGAGTGGGAAAGGGGCGAAAGCGCTGCGCGGTAAAGGCGAGCTGCGGCTAGCATTCTCTGGTGAGGTCGGCGAGCACTCACTGGCGCTACGCCTGGAGTACCGCATCAAACAGCTGACGAAGCGCCAGAAAGAGCGCCTCGTCAACGGAGATGGTTCATTTGAAACGTTACTGGGCAGTCTTAAACACGATTAAAGTGGTCGGAATACTCCACCAGACCATGAACGCCATTTAACGCATCATCCGCCAGAGGGTGCACCATAAACGCCTCTTCGGTGCCCGGCCAGCGACAACGCAGATCGTACTGTGCCGCGCGCTCAAAACCAAAACGACTGTACATTGCCGGTTCACCCAGCGTGACGACGGCGGCGTAACCGAATTCGTTGAGTGAATCCAGCCCTTCGTAGACCATCTGACGAGCCAGACCTTGACCGCGATATTCAGCGTCAACAGCCAGCGGCGCCAGGCCCACCCACTGCAACTCTTCGCCTTCAATGCTGACCGGGCTGAAGGCGACATAGCCAACAACATGGCCTTCATCATCCGTCGCCACCAGGCCTAACGTAATCAGGCCGTCTTCGCGCAGCTCGCGTACCAGATTGGCTTCGCCTTCACGGTTGAAAGTACGACGCAGCAGCGCGTCGATGCCCGGGGCATCAATTCCAATTTCGACTCGAATCAGCATGGCTCACCTACCGATGTATGTTTAGTTTCTGATGGTGATTTTAGGCCAGCTTCGACAAAATCAGCCAGCTGCATCAGCATCACGCGCAGCGCTTTTGGCATCTGCTCAAGCTCAATGGCATCCATCAGGTTTTTGACATAGAGCCCCAGCTCCGTGTCCCCTTCAATCACCAAACGACGCTGGAAGAAGAGCGTGTCCGGATCCTGTTTGCGCGCGGCGATCATCAGCAAGTCGCTGGCATCCGCGCTGAAGCTCACGTCTGCCTGTTCGGCGTCGCTAACAATTAAGCGCTCGTTTTGCACCGAGGTAAACCACTTGAGGCCGATATCGCGCACCTCAATGCTCAACCAACGACCCTCAAGAAAATCCAGTTCGCCATCATTGAGCGCCTGGCTGAACTGCCAGCTTAACATCTGCTGCAGAACCTGGCGTTTCAGCGCGAACGGCGTCAATTTCACCGGGACGCTCATCAAAGTAGGCGCTACATGAACCAGACGTGAACGCAGTTTATCCAACACAAGCTTTACTCCCTGAATGCAATAGTTCCGTTATTTTGCCATATCAGTTAAACGACATAGCGGCGTAAATCAACAATTATGTCGTGAGGCAGAGGGATTATTGGCGTCATCAATACGCTTTTGTCTGCCTCAAATCAAAAATGATTAGCGATAGGTTAACTAAAATCTCCATTCATTAACAATAATGCGCCCCTGCTGGGCCGCAAACTCAGGAAGAATTATGGAGTTGCTCTGCCCTGCCGGAAACCTTCCGGCGCTGAAGGCGGCTATCGAAAACGGTGCCGATGCGGTGTATATCGGGCTGAAGGATGATACCAACGCCCGCCATTTCGCCGGTCTTAACTTCACCGAGAAGAAGCTGCAGGAAGCGGTGAACTTCGTACACCAGCATAACCGCAAGCTGCATATCGCTATCAATACCTTTGCGCACCCGGACGGTTACGTTCGCTGGCAACGCGCCGTGGATATGGCCGCGCAGCTGGGTGCCGATGCCCTGATCCTCGCCGACATCGCTATGCTTGAGTATGCCGCAGAGCGCTATCCGCATATTGAGCGCCATGTCTCCGTTCAGGCATCTGCGACCAACGAAGAGGCGATTAATTTCTATCATCGCAACTTTGACGTCGCCCGCGTGGTGCTACCACGCGTCCTGTCTATTCATCAGGTCAAGCAATTGGCGCGTGTGACGCCAGTGCCGCTGGAAGTGTTCGCCTTTGGTAGCCTGTGCATTATGGCGGAAGGCCGCTGCTATCTTTCTTCTTACCTGACCGGTGAGTCACCGAATACCGTGGGCGCGTGCTCTCCGGCGCGCTATGTGCGCTGGCAGCAAACGCCGCAGGGGCTGGAGTCACGCCTCAACGAAGTGTTGATCGACCGCTACCAGGATGGCGAAAACGCCGGTTATCCGACGCTGTGCAAAGGTCGTTATAAGGTCGACGGCGAGCGCTATCACGCGCTGGAAGAACCCACCAGTCTCAACACGCTAGAGTTACTGCCGGAACTGCTGGCCGCTAATATCGCGTCGGTCAAAATCGAAGGCCGTCAGCGTAGTCCGGCGTATGTCAGCCAGGTGGCTAAAGTCTGGCGTCAGGCGATTGATCGCTGTATGGCTGACCCGCAGAACTTCGTCCCGCAGGCTTCGTGGATGGAGGCGCTTGGCTCAATGTCCGAAGGCACTCAGACCACCCTCGGCGCGTATCACCGTAAATGGCAGTAGGAACAGCAATGAAATATTCATTAGGGCCGGTGCTTTACTACTGGTCAAAAGAGACGCTGGAAGATTTTTATCAGCAGGCCGCGGCGAGCAGCGCCGACACGATTTATCTGGGCGAAGCGGTATGCAGCAAGCGCCGCGCCACGAAAGTGGGGGATTGGCTGGATATGGCAAAATCCCTCGCCGGTAGCGGTAAGCAGGTGGTGCTTTCTACTCTGGCACTGGTGCAGGCCTCATCAGAGCTGGGCGAATTGAAGCGCTATGTTGAAAACGGTGATTTTCTGGTGGAAGCCAGCGATCTCGGCGTGGTCAACATGTGCGCTGACCGTAAGCTGCCGTTTGTCGCCGGTCATGCGCTTAACTGCTATAACGCGGTGACCCTGCGCCTACTGCAAAAACAGGGCATGACGCGCTGGTGTATGCCGGTTGAACTGTCACGCGACTGGTTGGTCAATCTGCTGAATCAGTGCGAAGAACTGGGCATCCGCGATAAGTTTGAAGTGGAGGTGCTGAGCTACGGTCATCTGCCGCTGGCCTACTCCGCTCGCTGCTTTACCGCACGCTCGGAAGATAAGCCAAAGGATGAGTGCGAAACCTGCTGCATCAAGTACCCCACCGGGCGCAACGTGTTATCGCAGGAGAACCAACAGGTGTTCGTGCTGAACGGTATTCAGACCATGAGCGGCTATGTTTATAACCTGGGTAATGAGCTGACCTCAATGCACGGGCTGGTCGATATGGTGCGCCTGTCGCCGATGGGCAATGAGACGTTTGCGATGCTCGATGCCTTCCGCGCTAACGAAAACGGCAATGCACCGTTGCCGCTGACGGCAAATAGCGACTGTAACGGCTACTGGAAACGGTTGGCGGGTCTGGAATTGCAGGCATAAGCATTCCCGGCGGCGCTGCGCTTGGCCGGGCTACAATGCGTTTGTAGGCCTGATAAGGCGTAGCGCCTTCAGGCATTTTATGTTCGTCACCCACCTTATAAAGCTCACTTTGTTAACAACATTCACTATTCTTTAATGCAGTATTGAAAGATTAGCAGGTAACAAAGTGAGCCTTTATGACTGACAAAACCGTTGCGTATTCGGTGCTCGACCTTGCACCGATCCCACAGGGTTCCTCTGCCAGAGAAGCCTTCTCCCATTCACTCGATCTCGCAAAGCTTGCTGAAAAGCGTGGCTATCATCGTTATTGGTTGGCCGAACACCACAATATGACCGGCATCGCCAGCGCCGCCACTTCGGTGTTGATTGGCTATCTGGCGGCGAACACCACTACGCTGCATTTAGGTTCTGGTGGGATCATGCTGCCGAACCATTCGCCGCTGGTGATTGCTGAACAGTTTGGCACGCTTAACACGCTGTATCCGGGGCGTATCGATCTCGGTCTTGGCCGTGCTCCGGGCAGCGATCAGCCCACTATGCGAGCGCTGCGCCGTCATATGGGCGGCGACATTGATAACTTCCCGCGCGATGTGACAGAACTGGTGGACTGGTTTGATGCCCGCGATCCTAACCCACAGGTGCGTCCGGTACCGGGCTACGGTGAGAAAATCCCGGTATGGCTGCTCGGTTCAAGCCTTTACGGTGCGCAGTTGGCGGCCCAGCTTGGCCTGCCATTTGCCTTTGCCTCACATTTCGCCCCAGACATGCTGTTCCAGGCGCTGAATCTGTACCGCACTCACTTCAAACCATCAGCGCGACTGGAAAAACCATACGCGATGGTCTGTATCAACATTATCGTCGCCGACAGCAATCGCGATGCGGAATTCCTCTTCACCTCCATGCAGCAGGCGTTTACCAAGCTGCGTCGTGGTGAAACCGGGCAGCTGCCGCCACCGATTGAGGATATGAGCAAGTTCTGGTCACCGTCTGAGAAGTATGGCGTTGACCAGGCGCTCGGCATGTCATTGGTGGGTGATAAAGCGAAGGTGCGTCACGGGCTGGAGTCGATTCTGCGTGAAACTCAGGCAGATGAGATTATGGTTAACGGACAAATCTTTGACCATCAGGCGCGTTTGCATTCGTTTGATTTGGCGATGGATGTGAAGCAGGAATTGTTGGGATAGTGCGGTTTGTTCCCCTCACCCTAACCCTCTCCCCAAAGGGGCGAGGGGACTGTTCGGTGCAGTTTTTACCGCCAGCACCGATCAGGTTTTCTCCCTCGCCCCTTTGGGGAGAGGGGACTGTTCGGTGCAGTTTTTACCGCAAGCATCAATCAGGTTTTCTCCCTCGCCCCTTTGGGGAGAGGGGACTGTTCGGTGCAGTTTTTACCGCAAGCACCAATCAGGTTTTCCCCCTCGCCCCTTTGGGGAGAGGGCCGGGGTGAGGGGTAAGACTCGTTACTGATAAACCGGCAGTAAATTAAAACTCGACAGCACATGCACCAGTGCGTTACCGACACCAAACACCAGAATCAACGCAATCATCGGCTTGCCACCCCAGACGCGGAATTTCGGGCTACCAAACCGCTTACGGGATTTACGCGCCAGCAACGCCGGAACGATAGCCGCCCAGATAGTTGCCGCCAGCCCTGCGTAGCCAATGGCATACAGGAAACCGTTCGGCCACAGCAGGCCACCGATAATCGGCGGCAGGAAGGTCAGCAGTGCGGTTTTGAAACGGCCCAGCGCGGAGTCATCAAAGCCGAACAGATCGGCCAGGTAGTCAAACAGCCCTAACGTTACGCCAAGGAATGAACTGGCTACCGCAAAGTTTGAGAACACCACCAGCAGAAGATCCAGACTGCGGCTGTTCAGCACGCCGCTTAACGCCTGTACCAGCACATCAATATTACCGCCCTTCTGCGCAATACCGATAAACTCAGGACGCGGGATATTACCCATGGTCGCGAGCAACCATACGGTGTAGAGCCCCAGCGCCAGCAGCGTACCGTAGATCAGACATTTCACGATGGTGCGCGGATCTTTGCCGTAGTACTTCATCAGGCTCGGCACGTTACCATGATAGCCAAACGAGGCCAGACAGAACGGCAGTGTCATCAGCAGATAGGGGGTGTAAGAAGCGTTACTCTCGGCAACGTTAAACAACGTGGTTGGCGTGACGTGGCCCATCAAGCTACCGAAGGTCAGGAAGAAGGTGATGACCTTGGCACCCAGCACGATAGCCGTCATCCGGCTTACTGCCTTGGTGCTCAACCACACCACAAACGCGACCAGCAGCGCGAAGCTAAAACCGGCGGCGCGTGCCGGAACGTTCAGTGACATCTCGGCAAAAGTATGGTGCAGAATCGAGCCACTCGCTGAAATGTAGGCGTAAGTCAGAATATAGAGCACAAAGGCGATGGAGATACCGTTCACGACGTTCCAGCCTTTGCCCAGCAAATCTTTGGTGATGGTATCGAAGCTTGAACCAATGCGGTAATTCAGGTTCGCTTCGAGAATCATCAGCCCTGAGTGCAGCATGCAGAACCAGGTAAACACCAGCGCCGCCATTGACCAGAAGAACCAGCTACCTGCCATCACCACCGGCAAGGAAAACATCCCAGCACCAATGATTGTGCCGCCAATGATCACCACGCCGCCAAGCAGCGAAGGTGTCGTTTGGGTGGTGGTTAGTGTCGCCATACAGCCTTATCTCCAGTGTATTATTTTGCTACCGCATTTTAATGTGTCGCACTGTACCAGTACATGAGTACAAAAGAAATAAAAAAAGCCCCAATCATCAAGATCGGGGCTGTAATTATTACTTTACGCTAATAAGCTGTGAGGCTTATGCGTCACCGCCGAAACGACGACGACCGGTAGAGTCGTCACGGCGCGGTGCAGCACCAGCATCATCACGGCGTGGCGCACGGTTACCATTGCCACCGTCGCGACGTTCACCGCTGAAACGACGACCATCACCACGGCCGCCTTCACGACGCTCACCGCCGAAACCACGACCGCCTTCGCGACCGCCTTCACGACGTTCACCACCGAATGCACGACCGCCTTCACGACGTTCGCCACCCGCAGCACCACGACCACCAGGACGCGGCTGAGCATCGCCCATCAGCTGCATGTTCATCGGCTTGTTCAGGATGCGAGTACGCGTAAAGTGTTGCAGGATCTCGCCCGGCATACCTTTTGGCAATTCGATAGTAGAGTGAGTACCGAACAGCTTGATGTTACCGATGTAACGGCTGCTGATATCGCCTTCGTTAGCGATCGCGCCAACGATATGACGAACTTCAACACCATCATCACGGCCGACTTCAATACGGTACAGTTCCATATCGCCAACTTCACGACGTTCGCGTTTTGGACGGTCTTCGCCGCTACGCTCAGGACGGTCACCACGTGGGCCACGGTCATTGCGATCGCCGCGATCGTTACGGTCATTACGATCGTTACGACGTTCGAAACGCTCGTCACGCTCACGGAATTCACGCTTAGCACGCATTGGCGCATCAGGTGGAACGATCAGGGAACGTTCGCCCTGTGCCATTTTCAACAGTGCAGCGGCCAGCGTTTCAACATCCAGCTCTTCGCCTTCTGCGGTTGGCTTGATTTGAGCCAGCAGTGCACGGTACTGATCCAGATCGCTGCTTTCCAGCTGCTGCTGTACTTTCGCGGCGAATTTTTCCAGACGGCGTTTGCCCAGCAGATCTGCGTTAGGCAGTTCTACTTCTGGAATGGACAGCTTCATGGTGCGTTCGATGTTGCGCAGCAGACGACGCTCGCGGTTCTCAACGAACAGCAGCGCACGGCCAGCACGACCCGCACGACCGGTACGGCCAATACGGTGAACATAAGACTCGGAGTCCATTGGGATGTCGTAGTTAACAACAAGGCTAATACGCTCAACGTCCAGACCACGTGCTGCAACGTCAGTTGCGATCAGGATGTCCAGACGACCGTCTTTCAGACGTTCCAGAGTCTGCTCACGCAGAGACTGGTTCATGTCGCCGTTCAGCGCAGCGCTGCTATAACCGCTACGTTCCAGTGCTTCAGCCACTTCCAGAGTCGCGTTTTTGGTACGAACGAAGATAATCGCCGCATCAAAGTCTTCCGCTTCCAGGAAACGTACCAGCGCTTCATTTTTACGCATGCCATAGACAGACCAGAAGCTCTGGCTGATGTCTGGGCGGGTTGTGACGCTAGACTGAATGCGCACTTCCTGCGGATCTTTCATAAAGCGACGGGTAATACGACGGATTGCTTCCGGCATGGTTGCAGAGAACAGAGCGGTCTGATGACCTTCTGGGATCTGAGCCATGATGGTTTCAACGTCTTCGATAAAGCCCATACGCAGCATTTCGTCAGCTTCGTCCAGTACCAGACCGCTCAGTTTAGAGAGATCCAGAGTACCGCGCTTCAGGTGGTCCAGCAGACGACCTGGAGTACCGACGACAATCTGTGGCCCTTGACGCAGGGCGCGTAACTGCACGTCATAACGCTGGCCGCCGTAAAGGGCTACCACGTTCACGCCGCGCATATGTTTAGAGAACTCAGTCATTGCCTCACCAACCTGAACTGCTAGTTCGCGGGTCGGTGCCAGCACCAGAATCTGTGGTGCTTTCAGCTCAGGATCAAGGTTGTTCAGCAGCGGTAAAGAGAACGCTGCTGTTTTACCGCTACCGGTCTGGGCCATACCCAGAACATCGCGGCCGCCCAGCAGGTGTGGGATACACTCAGCCTGGATCGGAGATGGTTTTTCGTAACCCAGATCGTTAAGGGCTTCAAGGATAGGAGCCTTAAGCCCCAGATCTGCAAAAGTGGTTTCGAATTCAGCCATGTAGTACGTGTGCCTCAAAATTAATGGCGGCCAGTCTACATAACTCATCGTGAAAATTTTCGGTAATTTTCATTAAAAGTGTGAACCGGCTCAAAGTAGGTGTATTGACGAACAACAACGCCCTCACCCGTTAAGGTGATGACAATCAAAAGTGATTATGGGCTGATGTGTACGTCAGCTATTGCTGGTCCGATTCTGCCAGGTCATCTTGCTCCTGGCCCAAGAGCGCTAATTCCAACAATGCGTATCGGTGCTCAACGTAGTTGTGTACGTTGTTGGCAACCGCCAGTTTGAACAGTGCCGTAGCGCTGTCCTTGTCCCCCAGACTTAGGTAGTACTTACCTAAATAGAAGTTGGTTTCACTGAGATGCTCAGCGAGCGAGGTGTTATCCGTTGCGTCCGCCTTCAGGCGTTCCATTAACGTTTTTTCGTCAATGTTGCCCAGGTAGAACTCGACAATGTTCCATCCCCATTGCTCTTTATCCGACTTGTCGAAGCGTTGCTTCAACGCATCTTTGGCCTGCTTCTCATCGAGCTTCTGCTCAGCGAGATATAGCCACAGGCTGCGGAAAGGATCATTGGGATCGTCTTGATAAAACGCTAGCAGATCATCTTGCGCTAATTTCGCACGGCCACCGTAATAAAGTGCGATGCCGCGGTTCAAGTGCGCATAATTGTAAGTTGGATCAAGCTCAAGTACAGAATCAAACGCTTCATAGGCAGCATCAAAATTGCCTGCCTGCGTTAAATAAATGCCTAAGTAATTGAATACTTCAGGCATATCAGGTCTGATAGCCAACGCTTGCGAAAAATCGTTACGCGCTAATGCTCTCAAACCTAGACTATCATACAACACTCCGCGCTCATATAAAAGCTGTGCGCGTTCGTCATCGGTTAAAGCCCGACTGGCAAGAATTTGTTCCATGCGTGCCAGGATCACTTCCTGCTGTAAAGTCGGTTGCAATGGTACCGCGAGGACTTCACTTTTACGCCAGGCAGAACTGCTGCATCCTGCCAGCGTGAGTGCTGTCGCCACGAAACACCAGCGCAAAAAAGGCTTCATTTCCCACTCCCGAAGACAACAAATGGATGAACGTCCTGTTCCCCGCCTGCAAACAAGGCATCCTGCCAGCGAAATGTGCCCTCCGCAAACGCGGAGGGCAAAAGGCAAACCTTACTCGCCTTGTTCCGCTGCCGGTTCAACCGGTGCGGTAGAAGACTGTTCAGTTGCTTCTTTGATGCTCAGACGTACGCGGCCCTGACGGTCAACTTCCAGAACTTTAACCGGCACTTCCTGGTTCATCTGCAGATAATCGGTCACTTTCTCAACGCGCTTGTCAGCGATCTGAGAGATGTGTACCAGACCTTCTTTACCACCACCGATGGCAACGAATGCACCAAAGTCAACGATACGGGTCACTTTACCGTTGTAGATACGACCCACTTCGATTTCTGCGGTGATCTCTTCGATACGACGAATCGCGTATTTCGCTTTTTCACCGTCGGTTGCTGCGATCTTCACGGTACCATCATCTTCGATTTCGATGGTGGTGCCGGTTTCTTCGGTCAGAGCACGGATAACAGAACCGCCTTTACCGATAACGTCTTTGATCTTGTCTGGGCTGATTTTGATCGTGTGGATACGCGGAGCGAACTGAGAGATATCGCCACGTGGCGCGTTAATCGCCTGTTCCATCACACCCAGGATGTGCAGACGCGCACCTTTAGCCTGGTTCAGTGCAGCCTGCATGATCTCCTTGGTGATGCCTTCAATTTTGATATCCATCTGCAGCGCAGAGATACCGTCGCGGGAACCCGCAACTTTGAAGTCCATATCACCCAGGTGATCTTCGTCGCCCAGGATGTCAGACAGAACAACGTAGTTGTCGCCTTCTTTCACCAGACCCATCGCGATACCGGCAACGGCTGCTTTGATTGGCACACCTGCGTCCATCAGCGCCAGAGAAGCACCACACACGGAAGCCATGGAAGAAGAACCATTGGATTCGGTGATTTCAGACACAACACGTACGGTGTACGGGAATTTGTCCAGATCCGGCATCACTGCCAGCACGCCGCGCTTCGCCAGACGACCGTGACCAATTTCACGACGCTTAGGAGAGCCTACCATGCCAGTTTCGCCTACGCAGTACGGAGGGAAGTTGTAGTGGAACAGGAAGTTGTCAGTACGCTCGCCCATCAACTCGTCGAGGTTCTGTGCATCACGGGTGGTGCCCAGGGTCGCGGTAACCAGCGCCTGAGTTTCGCCACGGGTGAACAGTGCAGAACCGTGAGTACGTGGCAGTACGCCAGTACGAACGTCCAGACCACGGATCATGTCTTTTTCACGGCCATCGATACGTGGCTCGCCTGCCAGCACGCGGCTACGAACAACATTTTTCTCGATAGCGTGCAGGATTTCACCCAGTTCGTTAGCGTCCAGGGTTTCGTCTTCTGCAACCAGTGCGTCGATGGTTTCAGATTTGATCACGCCAACCTGAGCATAACGCTCTTGTTTGTCGGTGATGCGGTAAGCGTCGCTCAAGCGCGCTTCAGCCAGCGCAGCAACGCGCGCGTTCAGCGCTTCGTTGACGGCTTCAGGCTGCCAATCCCAACGTGGTTTGCCGGCTTCTTTTACCAGCTCGTTGATTTCTTTGATAACAATCTGCTGCTGGTCGTGACCAAACACGACAGCACCCAGCATCTGGTCTTCGCTCAGCAGTTCTGCTTCGGATTCAACCATCAGTACGGCGGCTTCAGTACCGGCAACAACCAGGTTCAGTTTGCTTTCTTTCAGCTCATCCTGAGTCGGGTTCAGTACGTACTGGTCATTGATATAACCAACGCGTGCAGAGCCGATCGGGCCGTTGAACGGCAGGCCGGACAGGGACAGCGCAGCAGATGCACCGATCATTGCCACGATATCTGGGTTGATCTGAGGGTTAACGGAAACCACGGTTGCGATAACCTGAACTTCGTTAATGAAACCTTCCGGGAACAGCGGACGAACCGGGCGGTCAATCAGACGCGCGATCAGGGTTTCGCCTTCGCTTGGACGGCCTTCACGACGGAAGAAGCTTCCTGGAATACGGCCAGCAGCGTAGGTACGCTCCTGATAGTTAACGGTCAGCGGGAAAAAGTCCTGGCCTGGCTTGGTTTTTTTCTGACCAACAACGGTCACGAATACCGCGGTGTCATCCATGCTAACCATAACGGCTGCAGTCGCCTGACGCGCCATCATGCCGGTTTCCAGCGTGACGGTGTGTTGGCCGTACTGGAACTTACGAACGATCGGATTAAGCAAAATTCTATCCTTTCTTAATGTGTGGCAGAACACCCTGTGGTGTGTCAGCCAATGAAACCGATCTTCTTTGCATCCTCGCGACTAATGACAACCCTAACCCGGTCTGGGTAAAGCCTCTCATTAGCCGCGCGAACCTCTGCAACGAAGAATATGTACAACAACAATACATTATACCCGTTATCTTTCAAAATACTGCTGTGTTGGCAATTCCAGCCCAATTTTGTCTAAACAAGATGGGATTACCAGGGCATCAGGTCAGCGATTTTGCGGGTACATTATTCTCATAGCTTGGTGCATCTGGTGGAAAAAAGGGGCCATAAAGGCCCCTCTTTCTGAAACTCGCTAGAGTTAGCGACGCAGACCCAGACGCTCGATCAGCGCGGTGTAGCGTGCAACATCTTTACGTTTCAGGTAGTCCAGCAGTTTACGACGCTGAGAAACCATGCGCAGCAGACCACGACGGCTGTGGTGATCTTTTTTGTGCTCAGAGAAGTGACCCTGCAGGTGGTTGATCTGTGCAGTCAGCAGTGCAACCTGAACTTCGGTAGAACCACTGTCGTTTTCGCCACGACCGAACTCAGAAACGATTTTTGCTTTAGCTTCAACGCTTAGAGACATTTTGAACTCCAAATTTAAAAGAAAGAAAGGGTGCCGATCTCTAATTCAGCGACCCCCGATATAACGCTCGCCAATTGTTAAACAATTAAGCAGACGTTAAGCCGCGATATTCTACCCGCAGCGCTCTGTTATCGCAAGCTACAGAGTCAGGCTTACTCAGTGTACTCGACCACCAGGCGACGTGGTGCCACGCGGCCTTCGTCATCGATTTCACCCATACCAAGAAATTTCCCTTCATCGCCTTCAGTGACTCGAACCAGCCCGTCCAGCGGCGCACCGGTGGTACGTACGGGGTTACCGTTTTTAAAGTAAACCGACGAGGTAAGGGGAATATTGACTATCGGATAGTCCGACGCAGGACTGTCCATCGGCATCAATAATGGGTCAAGCAGCTCCGCCGCCGGGATGCCCTGCTGTTCAGCTTGTTCAACCAGCTCATGCAGATGCTCCAGCGTCACCATTCGTTCAACCGGGTATTTGCTGACTGCCAGGCGGCGCAGGAAAATCACGTGCGCGCCACAACCAAGCTTCTCACCAAGATCGTCAATGATGGTACGAATATAGGTGCCTTTAGAGCAGTGAATTTCCAGCTCAACCTCGTTACCTTCGTGGCGAATAAACAGCAGCTCGTAAACGGTAATCGGGCGCGCTTCACGCGGAACTTCAATTCCCTGACGTGCGTATTCGTAGAGCTTTTTCCCCTGGTATTTCAGCGCAGAGTACATGGATGGCACCTGTTGGGTGTCACCACGGAAACTTTCAAGCGCATCCGCCAGTTGGGACTCACTGACGTTAACCGGACGCTCTTCCACGATCTGCCCTTCGGCATCCGAAGTATCGGTACGCTGCCCTAAGCGCGCAACCACCCGATAACGTTTGTCGGAGTCCAGCAGGTACTGGGAAAACTTGGTGGCTTCCCCGAGGCAAATCGGCAGCATGCCGGTAGCCAGCGGATCCAGCGCACCCGTGTGCCCGGCACGGTTAGCGTTAAAAATACGCTTAACCTTCTGCAGCACATCATTGCTAGAGGCGCCAAGCGGTTTATCCAACAACAATACGCCGTGGATATCACGGCCGCGACGACGAGGACGACTCATCAGTCCTCCTTGCTGTCGTCCGGGTTCACACGACGTTCATCGTCATGTTTTACCACGTTGCTGACCAGGTTGGACATGCGCATCCCTTCAACCAACGAGTTGTCGTAGAAGAAGGTCAGTTCCGGCACGATACGCAGGCGCATGGCTTTACCCAGCAGCGAACGGATGAAGCCAGAAGCTTCCTGCAGCGCTTTGATGCCAGCTTTAACGGCTGCTTCATCTTTGTCGTTCAGGAAGGTCACGAATACTTTGGCATACGCCAGGTCGCGAGACATTTCGACACCGGAAACAGTGGTCATCATGCCCAGACGTGGGTCTTTAATTTCGCGCTGCAGGATGATAGCAATTTCTTTCTGCATCTCCTGAGACACGCGCTGTGGGCGACCAAATTCTTTCGCCATAATAAATTCTCCAGACAAAAAAGGGGCTATCAGCCCCTTTTGAAATAATTGCCGGGTGGCGCTTCGCTAACCCGGCCTACGATCGGTCATTAATCGATGGTACGTTGGATTTCGATAATTTCGAAGACTTCGATCATATCGCCAGTACGCACATCGTTGTAGTTCTTAACGCCGATACCACATTCCATGCCGTTACGGACTTCGTTGACGTCATCTTTGAAGCGGCGCAGGGATTCCAGCTCGCCTTCATAGATAACCACGTTGTCGCGCAGAACGCGGATTGGGTTGTGACGTTTGATGGTACCTTCGGTAACCATACAGCCCGCGATTGCACCAAATTTCGGTGATTTGAACACGTCACGAACTTCAGCCAGACCGATAATCTGCTGTTTCAGCTCTGGAGACAGCATACCGCTCATTGCCGCTTTCACTTCGTCAATCAGATGGTAGATGACGGAGTAGTAGCGCAGATCCAGGCTTTCGGATTCAATGACTTTACGCGCAGATGCATCGGCACGTACGTTGAAGCCAACCAGGATGGCGTTGGATGCTGCTGCCAGGGTCGCGTCAGTTTCGGTGATACCACCTACGCCAGAACCGATGATTCTTACTTTCACTTCGTCAGTCGACAGTTTCAGCAAGGAGTCAGCGATAGCTTCTACAGAACCCTGAACGTCAGCTTTCAGTACGATGTTCACTTCGTGAACTTCGCCTTCAGTCATGTTAGCAAACATGTTCTCAAGTTTAGATTTCTGCTGACGAGCAAGCTTAACTTCACGGAATTTACCCTGACGATACAGTGCAACTTCACGGGCTTTTTTCTCGTCACGTACAACAGTAACTTCGTCACCCGCAGCCGGAACACCGGACAGACCGAGGATTTCTACTGGAATAGATGGACCTGCTTCCAGGACTTCCTGACCCAGTTCGTTACGCATTGCACGAACGCGGCCATATTCGAAGCCACACAGCACGATATCGCCCTTATTCAGGGTGCCTTCACGCACCAGGACGGTAGCCACTGGGCCACGACCTTTGTCGAGGAAGGATTCGATGACCGCACCGCTTGCCATACCTTTACGAATCGCTTTCAGCTCCAGAACTTCAGCCTGCAGCAGGATAGCATTCAGCAGGTCATCAATACCGGTACCTGCTTTCGCAGAAACTGGGATGAACTGTGATTCGCCGCCCCACTCTTCCGGCATAACGCCGTACTGAGACAGTTCGGTTTTAACGCGATCCATATCGGCTTCTGGCTTATCGATTTTGTTCACTGCAACAACCATCGGTACCTGCGCTGCTTTCGCATGCTGGATAGCTTCGATAGTCTGCGGCATCACGCCGTCATCTGCTGCAACAACCAGAACAACGATATCCGTTGCCTGCGCACCACGAGCACGCATGGAGGTAAACGCGGCGTGCCCTGGGGTATCCAGGAAGGTGATCATACCGTTGTCAGTTTCAACGTGGTATGCACCGATATGCTGGGTAATGCCACCCGCTTCGCCAGAGGCCACTTTCGTTGAACGAATGTAGTCGAGCAGAGAGGTTTTACCGTGGTCAACGTGACCCATGATGGTCACAACTGGTGCACGCGGTTCAGCCGCAGCGCCAGTGTCACGGTCACTCATCAGCGCTTCTTCCAGCTCGTTTTCACGACGCAGGGTAACTTTGTGGCCCATCTCTTCGGCAACCAGCTGTGCGGTTTCCTGATCGATGACCTGGTTGATGGTCGCCATTGCGCCCAGCTTCATCATCGCTTTGATGACCTGAGAACCTTTAACAGCCATCTTGTTCGCTAAGTCGCCAACGGTGATGGTTTCGCCAATCACGACGTCACGGTTAACGGCCTGAACGGGCTTCTGGAAGCCCTGCTGCAAGGAAGAACCTTTGCGCTTGCCACCTTTACCACCACGACCCGCAGCACGTGCTTCTTCGCGGTCAGCTTTAGATTCGGCGTGTTTGTTGCCTTTCTTGACTGGACGAGCAGCTTTCGCTGGGCGAGTACGGCTAGTACGGCCACCTTCAACTTCGCGGTCGTTTTCGTCTTCAGCCTGGCGGGCATGCTGAGAAGTGGTAACGTGATAATCGCTGGTATCTTCAGTTGGTTCAGCAGCGGTATTCACACCATTTTTTTCATTTTCTTCAGCCATACGGCGAGCCTCTTCCGCTACGCGGCGGGCTTCTTCCTCGAGCTTACGACGCGCTTCTTCTTCAGATTTACGCTTCAGCTCAGCGGCTTCATTTTCACGGCGGGCTTTGTCGGCCTGGGCGGTTTTTGTCATATCGTCGGTCTGTTGATTGCTCACTTTGTCTTTTTCCGCAGCTTCACGTTTCGCTTTATCAGCGGCTTCACGTTTAGCTTGTTCTGCGGCCTCACGTTCGGCTTTTTGTTGCGCCTCGCGTTTAGCAGTTTCTTCTGCTTCACGACGGGCTTGCTCTTCCGCTTCACGCTGCGCCTGCTCTTCCGCGGCCAGGCGTTCAGCCTCTTGCGGATCGCGTTTCACAAAGGTGCGTGTCTTGCGGACTTCGATTTGTACCGATTTACTTTTTCCACCGGTACCTGGAATGTTGAGAGTACTGCGCGTTTTGCGCTGCAAAGTCAACTTATCCGGCGTCGAGCCGTTTTCACGGTTCAAATGCGCCAGTAAGGTTTGCTTCTCTTGTGCGGACACAGAGTCATCAGCAGCCTTCGGGATACCTGCGTCAGCAAATTGCTGTACCAGGCGGTCCACGGAGGTCTGAATTTCTGCAGCCAGCGATTTTACGGTTACATCAGTCATACTGTTCCTTCCTGCTACAGTTTATTACGCTTCGTCACCGAACCAGCAAATATTACGGGCAGCCATAATCAGCTCACCGGCTTTTTCGTCGGTTAACCCTTCGATATCAGCCAGATCATCAATGCCCTGTTCGGCGAGATCTTCCAGCGTACAAACACCACGGGCAGCCAGTTTGAAGGCCATTTCACGATCCAATCCTTCCAGATTCAGCAGATCGTCAGCCGGTTTGTTGTCACCGAGGCTTTCTTCCTGGGCCAGTGCCAGAGTGGTCAGTGCGTTTTTAGCACGCTCGCGCAGCGCTTCAACGGTGTCTTCATCCAGGCCGTCGATAGCCAGCAGCTCTTTCATTGGCACATAAGCCAGCTCTTCAAGCGTTGCAAAGCCTTCTTCAACCAGCACGGTTGCGAAATCTTCATCAATATCGAGATATTTGGTGAAGGTATCGATAGCAGCATGTGCTTCAGCCTGGTGCTTAGCCTGCAGGTCATCAACGGTCATCACGTTGAGTTCCCAACCACTCAGTTGAGCGGCCAGACGGACGTTCTGGCCATTACGACCAATCGCCTGTGCCAGGTTACCGGCTTCAACGGCGATATCCATGGTGTGCTTGTCTTCGTCAACCACGATGGATGCAACATCAGCCGGTGCCATCGCATTGATGACAAACTGCGCCGGGTTATCATCCCACAGGACGATATCAATGCGCTCGCCGCCCAGTTCGGTAGAAACCGCCTGAACACGTGCGCCACGCATACCTACGCAAGCACCAACTGGATCGATACGTTTGTCGTTAGTTTTAACGGCAATTTTCGCACGAGAGCCTGGATCGCGAGCGGCGGCTTTGATTTCAATAACTTCTTCGCCAATTTCCGGCACTTCAATGCGGAACAGTTCGATCAGCATTTCCGGCTTAGAACGGGTGACAAACAGCTGTGCGCCACGAGCTTCTGGACGTACAGAGTATAAAACACCACGAATACGGTCGCCTGGGCGGAAGTTTTCGCGCGGCAGCATATCTTCACGTTGGATAACGGCTTCAGCATTGCTGCCGAGATCCAAAGAGATGTTATCGCGGTTTACTTTTTTTACCACGCCGGTGACGATTTCACCTTCGTGTTCACGGAACTGCTCAACGACCATCGCACGTTCAGCTTCACGTACTTTCTGGACGATAACCTGTTTTGCCGTCTGGGTGGTGATACGGTCAAAGGTGACAGATTCAATCTGATCTTCAACGTACTCACCCACGTTCAGACTTTCGTCTTCGTAACGTGCGGCTTCCAGCGTGATTTCTTTAGTTGGCTGGGTCACTTCTTCGACAATAACCCAACGGCGGAACGTGTCGAAATCACCGCTACGACGGTCAATCTCTACACGTACGTCAATTTCTTGTTCGTATTTTTTCTTCGTTGCTGTAGCCAGCGCACTTTCCAGCGCTTCGAAAATTTTCTCGCGTGGCAGTGATTTTTCGTTGGAAACGGCTTCAACAACGGCCAAAATTTCTTTGTTCATCGCGGGCTTTTCACCTCAATCCAGACTGTTAAAAGTGGGGAACCAGGTTCGCCTTCTGGATATTACTCAGCGCGAACACTTCATCTTTACCTTCGACTGTAACGGTGATCATTTCACCATCCACCGCTTTGATAACGCCCTGCCATTTACGACGGTTCTGAACCGCCATGCGCAGGACCAGCGTCACCTCTTCACCCAGGAAGCGTACATAGTGTTCAGCGGTGAACATAGGACGGTCGAGGCCCGGAGAGGAAACTTCCAGGTTGTAAGCAACGGTGATTGGATCTTCGACATCCATCACAGCACTTACCTGGTGGCTCACATCAGCACAATCATCAACATTGATGCCATTTTCACTATCAATATAGATGCGCAGTGTGGAAGTGCGGCCACGAATAAATTCGATGCCGACCAGCTCGTAGCCCAGGGCTTCAACCGGCGCTGTAATCATCTCTGTTAATTTTTGCTCTAATGTGGACAAACCCACCCCCAAGACATAAAAAAAGGGCATAAAGCCCAGTTATTCTGTAGTCAGATAACAAAAAACCCCGATAAATCGGGGCTTTAGATAACTGAACCCTATAGCCGCAACTGCGGCCTGGAGAACCTTCCGAAAGAATTTTTTTCAAATCCAACGACGAAGGCCTAAGTCTTCACAGTATATTTGAAAAAGAACTCTAAGGGAAAGTGGTTGCGGGGGCCGGATTTGAACCGACGACCTTCGGGTTATGAGCCCGACGAGCTACCAGGCTGCTCCACCCCGCGCCTGAAACGAACGTGGCAAATTTTACGCGTTTTGAGTAAAAAATGCAAATAATGCTGGGATTTGGTACCGAGGACGGGACGTAAAATCGACCTACAGTATAGTGATGTGGCTCACAGCTTGTCAACCTCACATTCTATGCAGAAGAAATGCGTTTGGCATCACGGTATGGTAATCACTGCGGTCTACGCTGATAGCGCGGATTTTTTGAATAAAAATGCATGAATCACTTCCAGTCTCCGGCAAAAGATGATTAAATTAAAACTCATTTATTTTGCATAAAAATTCACTGACAGCGGAAAGCGATTTCACCTTCAGTCACTTAAGCAGGGTTTTACTTTATGACGACGATTCTCAAGCATCTTCCAGCAGGTCAACGTATTGGTATCGCCTTCTCTGGCGGTCTTGACACCAGCGCAGCGCTGCTGTGGATGCGACAAAAAGGCGCGGTCCCATATGCATATACTGCAAATCTGGGTCAGCCAGACGAAGATGATTATGATGCAATTCCTCGTCGTGCTATGGAATATGGTGCAGAGAATGCTCGACTGATCGACTGCCGCAAGCAGTTGGTTGCAGAAGGTATTGCCGCTATTCAATGTGGTGCTTTTCATAATACTACCGGCGGCCTGACCTACTTCAACACCACCCCGCTGGGCCGTGCAGTGACCGGTACCATGCTGGTTGCCGCCATGAAAGAAGATGGCGTGAACATCTGGGGTGATGGCAGCACCTATAAAGGCAACGATATTGAACGTTTCTATCGTTATGGCCTGCTGACCAATGCAGAATTGCAGATTTACAAACCGTGGTTGGATACCGATTTCATTGATGAACTGGGCGGACGCCACGAGATGTCCGAGTTTATGATTGCCTGCGGTTTTGACTATAAGATGTCCGTTGAGAAAGCTTATTCAACTGACTCCAACATGCTGGGCGCAACGCATGAAGCCAAAGACCTTGAGTTCCTGAACTCCAGTCTGAAGATTGTTAACCCTATCATGGGCGTGAAATTCTGGGATGAGAACGTCAAAATTCCAGCGGAAGAAGTGACCGTCCGTTTTGAGCAGGGTCATCCCGTCGCACTGAACGGTAAAACCTTCAGCGATGACGTTGAATTAATGATGGAAGCAAACCGCATTGGCGGACGTCACGGTCTGGGCATGAGTGACCAGATTGAGAACCGTATCATTGAAGCGAAAAGCCGTGGTATTTACGAAGCCCCGGGGATGGCGCTGCTGCATATCGCCTATGAGCGTCTGCTGACTGGTATCCATAACGAAGATACCATTGAGCAGTATCACGCCCACGGTCGTCAGTTGGGTCGCCTGCTGTACCAGGGCCGTTGGTTCGATTCTCAGGCACTGATGCTGCGTGACGGTCTGCAACGTTGGGTTGCCAGCCAGATCACCGGTGAAGTGACGCTGGAGCTACGTCGTGGTAATGACTACTCGATCATGAACACCGTGTCCGGCAACCTGACCTACAAGGCAGAGCGTCTGACGATGGAGAAAGGTGAATCCGTATTCTCTCCAGACGATCGTATCGGCCAGTTAACCATGCGTAACCTGGATAT
Source organism: Kluyvera intermedia (assembly GCF_034424175.1). Taxonomy (NCBI): domain Bacteria; kingdom Pseudomonadati; phylum Pseudomonadota; class Gammaproteobacteria; order Enterobacterales; family Enterobacteriaceae; genus Kluyvera; species Kluyvera intermedia. The sequence continues at coordinate 614,087 of NZ_CP139986.1, read as the reverse complement.
TACCGATACCCGTGAGAAGCTGTTCGGCTATGCGAAGTCCGGTCTGTTGACCGCCTCTGCCGCAACCGGTCTGCCACAGGTCGAGAACCTGGAAAACAAAAGCAAATAAGCGAGTAAGAAAATGAGTGAAAGGCCGCGTATGCGGCCTTTTTTGCGTTAGGAGTTTGCGTGGTGTGTAGACCGTACGCCTGATAAGCGAAGCGCCATCAGGCACAACAGCGCACATTGCCGGATGGCGGCGTAACCGCCTTATCCGGCCTACAATATCGGGGCACCGGGCGTACAGACTACAGACGAAAAAAAAGACGCTTTTCAGCGTCTTTTTTTCGGAATATTGGTACCGAGGATGGGACTCGAACCCACAAGCCCGTTAGGGCACTACCACCTCAAGGTAGCGTGTCTACCAATTCCACCACCTCGGTACAGATACTGCTATTAGTGCGGGATATCGCTGGTCGGCTGGGCCGGTGCAGCTGGCTGAGTCTGCTCGGTGTTAGCCGGTGCAGTCAGATTTTCCCACTCACTTCCTTTATTGGTCTTGTTGCTGTTGATGTTGCCCAGCACCAGACTGATAATGAAGAACAGTGTCGCAAACACGGCGGTCATACGGGTCATGAAGTTACCAGAACCACTTGAACCAAACAGCGTGCCGGAAGCGCCTGCTCCAAAGGAGGCTCCCATATCAGCGCCTTTACCTTGCTGCAGCATAACGAGGACCACAAGGCCAATTGCTACAATAAGGAAAACTACTAAAAGAGCTTCGTACATAATCAACCTGTTCCTTGCGGGGTCACCGCGTACCAAGTGCCTCAACCAATAAAGCGGGAGACTTATTTTCCCACTGAAGCGGGTGTGAATACTAACCAAAGCGAATGACCTTCGCAAGGGCAATTTCGACACATTGTATCAACTGCGGAAAAAAACAGCAAAACAACGGTGAATCCTTCATAAAAAGGCAGCAAGCGCCGCCTTTTTAGTCACTTAGCAATAACTATACTGCTTTTACCGCATCAGCAATCCGGTGAGCAAACGCAGTCACCTGTTCGGCGTCCTCGCCTTCCACCATCACACGAATTAACGGCTCGGTGCCAGATTTACGTAACAGTACTCGCCCACGATTTCCCAGCGCGCTCTCCACTTCCGCCGCCGCCGTTTTCACCGCGTCATTTTCTAACGGATTAGATTTGCCGTCGGTATAGCGCACGTTCACCAGCACCTGTGGGAACATCTTCATTCCGCTACACAGGTCATGCAAACTCATATGGTTACGCACCATAGCCGCAACTACTTGTAAGCCTGCGACGATACCGTCACCGGTGGTGGTTTTATCCAGCAGGATAACGTGGCCGGAGTTTTCTGCCCCAATTCGCCACCCCTTCTCCTGCATTTTTTCCAGCACGTAGCGGTCGCCGACTTTGGCACGCGTGAAAGGAATACCCAGTTGTTTGAGCGCCACTTCCAGACCCATGTTACTCATCAGCGTCCCGACGACACCGCCGCGCAGTTGGCCCTGACGCAATGCTTCACGGGCGATGATGTACATGATTTGATCGCCATCGACTTTATTGCCTTCGTGATCAACCATAATGACGCGGTCGCCATCACCATCCAGCGCAATACCGAGATCGGCTTTCTCTGCCAGCACACGTGCCTGCAACGCACGCACATCGGTCGCACCCACTTCTTCGTTAATGTTCACGCCATTCGGCTCGCAGCCGATTGCAATAACGTTAGCACCCAACTCACGCAGCACGTTCGGCGCAATGTGGTAGGTCGCGCCGTTGGCACAGTCCACCACGACTTTCAGCGCGTTAAGGTTCAGTTCATTCGGGAAAGTGCCTTTGCAGAACTCAATGTAACGACCGGCCGCATCCACAATACGGCTTGCTTTACCCAGTTCTGCGGAGTCAACGCAGGTCAGCTCTTTTTCCATTTCAGCTTCAATCGCTTCTTCAACTTCGTCCGGCAGTTTGGTGCCATCGATGGAGAAGAATTTGATGCCGTTATCGTAGAATGGGTTGTGGGATGCCGAAATCACAATACCGGCTTCCGCACGGAAAGTGCGAGTCAGGTAGGCTACCGCAGGCGTCGGCATTGGACCGGTGAATGAAGCGGATAATCCCGCAGCAGCCAGCCCAGCTTCTAACGCAGATTCCAGCATGTAGCCGGAAATACGAGTGTCTTTACCGATAATGATTTTACGCGAGCCGTGGCTCGCCAGAACTTTACCTGCCGCCCAGCCTAGCTTCAGAACAAATTCAGGGGTAATCGGTGAGTCTCCCACACGGCCACGGATCCCATCGGTACCAAAATATTTGCGATCACTCATAATGTTTTTTTCCTTTCGCAGACAGGGTGGCTTCCACCACTCGCATCGCTTCAACAGTTTCTTTTACGTCGTGGACGCGAACGATATGCGCGCCCTGCATAGCTGCAATAACAGCACACGACAGGCTGCCGCTAAGACGCGCTGACGGCCCCACGTTCAGCAGTTGGCCAATCATCGATTTACGCGACATACCGACAAACAGCGGTAAGCCAAAATGATGAAATTCTGACAAGCGCGCCAATAATGCATAGTTATGGGAGAGATTTTTACCGAAACCAAAGCCGGGGTCGAGCAGCAATTTATCTTTTGAGATCCCGGCTTTCTCGCAGCGGGCGATCTGTTCGGCAAAGTAGCGATTAACTTCAGCAAAAACGTCAGCGTATTTTGGCGCGTCCTGCATGGTTTTCGGGTTGCCCTGCATGTGCATTATCGACACAGGCAACCCTGTTTCTGCAGCAGCTTCCAACGCCCCCGGTTCGCTTAACGAACGAATATCATTGATGATATGCGCGCCAACACGGGCGGATTCGCGGATGACTTCAGGCTTGGAGGTATCAACAGAAATCCAGACTTCAAAACGCTGGGCAATGGCTTCCACCACGGGAATCACGCGAGCCAGTTCCTCTTCAACACTCACATCCAGCGCACCAGGACGCGTGGATTCACCACCAACATCAATGATTGTCACCCCGGCATTAATCATCAGATTCGCATGTTTTACCGCCTCAACCAGCGTGTTATGTGTGCCGCCATCAGAGAATGAATCTGGCGTAACGTTGAGTATTCCCATGACGTGCGGATGGGAGAGATCCAGGATGGAGCCCTGGGCGGTGAGTTTCATAGCGAATCCTTTTCATGTCTTGTTGAATAGAAAAAACCCCGGGGCAAGCCCCAGGGTTTTAGGTAAAGCACGGTCATCCACGAAGGAGAACTTATTTGTCGCCCAGCTGCTCTGACATGGTGCCAGAGTCTGGCGCAGGTGGCTCATCAACCGGACGCGGAGCAGTTGGTTTGCCCGTGCTGCCGGAGTTGTTGGATGAACCAGGTTCTTCCCAACCCGCTGGCGGACGCACATCGCGGCGAGCCATCAGATCGTCAATCTGCGGCGCATCGATAGTCTCATATTTCATGAGCGCGTCTTTCATCGAATGCAGGATGTCCATGTTTTCGTTCAGAAGCTGGCGCGCGCGGTTGTAGTTACGTTCCACGAGCGATTTCACTTCCTGGTCGATGATACGAGCCGTTTCATCGGACATATGCTTCGCTTTGGCAACAGAACGGCCCAGGAATACTTCACCCTCTTCTTCCGCATACAGCAGAGGACCGAGTTTGTCGGAGAAGCCCCATTGGGTCACCATGTTACGTGCCAGGTTAGTCGCCACTTTAATGTCGTTCGACGCACCGGTAGAAACATGCTCTACGCCATAGATAATTTCTTCTGCCAGACGGCCACCGTACAGGGTAGAGATCTGGCTTTCCAGTTTCTGACGGCTGGCGCTGATCGCGTCGCCTTCAGGCAGGAAGAAGGTCACACCCAGCGCACGACCGCGCGGAATAATCGTCACTTTGTGCACCGGATCGTGCTCAGGCACCAGGCGACCGATAATGGCGTGGCCTGCTTCGTGATACGCGGTGGATTCTTTCTGCGCTTCCGTCATCACCATGGAGCGGCGTTCCGCACCCATCATGATTTTGTCTTTCGCTTTCTCGAACTCAACCATTGATACCACACGCTTGTTGCCACGTGCCGCAAACAGTGCCGCTTCGTTCACCAGGTTCGCCAGGTCTGCACCGGAGAAACCAGGGGTACCACGAGCGATAATTGCCGCATCGATATCCGGAGACAGCGGTACGCGACGCATATGCACTTTCAGAATCTGTTCACGACCGCGAACATCTGGCAGCCCGACCACAACCTGACGGTCAAAGCGGCCTGGACGCAGCAGCGCTGGGTCAAGTACGTCTGGACGGTTAGTTGCTGCGATAACGATAATACCTTCGTTACCTTCGAAGCCATCCATCTCAACCAGCATCTGGTTCAGCGTCTGTTCACGCTCATCGTGACCACCGCCCAGACCTGCGCCACGCTGGCGGCCTACGGCGTCGATTTCATCGATGAAGATGATGCACGGTGCTGCTTTCTTGGCCTGTTCGAACATGTCACGCACACGTGATGCGCCGACACCCACAAACATTTCCACGAAGTCAGAACCAGAAATAGTGAAGAACGGAACCTTCGCTTCACCCGCGATGGCTTTTGCCAACAGGGTTTTACCGGTACCCGGAGGGCCGACCATCAGGACGCCTTTCGGAATTTTACCGCCCAATTTCTGGAAACGGCTCGGTTCACGCAGATATTCAACCAGTTCGGCTACCTCGTCTTTCGCCTCGTCACAACCTGCAACGTCAGCAAAAGTGGTTTTGATCTGGTCTTCCGTCAACATGCGCGCTTTGCTCTTACCGAACGACATGGCACCTTTGCCACCGCCGCCCTGCATTTGACGCATGAAGAAGATCCAGACACCGATCAGCAGCAGCATCGGGAACCATGAGATGAAGATAGAAGCCAGCAGGCTCGGTTCTTCAGGTGGTTCGCCTACAACCTTGACGTTCTTAGTCAGCAGGTTATCAAGCAGCTTCGGATCGTTAACCGGAAGGTAAGTCGTGTAACGGTTACTATCTTTCTTGGTAACGTTGATCTCACGTCCGTTGATACGCGCTTCGCGAACCTGGTCGTTATTGACCTCTTGCAGGAAGGTAGAATAATCCACCTTGTGGCTGTTCGATTCGCTGGGCCCAAAGCTCTGGAATACTGACATCAGCACGACGGCAATGACCAGCCAGAGTATTAGGTTTTTCGCCATGTCACTCAAGGGATTAACCTCTTATTACAACTGTGTTAAAAACAGCGTCAGGATACGCTATATCCGTCTTCATTCAAACTTTCGTTTGAAATCTTCCGGTTATGGTTTTCGCCCGGTCGCTACAATGTACACTTCACGTGAACGCGCACGAGAAGAGTCCGGCTTACGAACTTTGACCTTCGTAAACAGGGAGCGAATTTCCCTTAGATACTCATCGAAACCTTCGCCCTGGAACACTTTCACTACAAAATTTCCGCCTGGCGCTAGCACATCACGAACCATTTCAAGCGCCAGCTCCACCAGATACATGGCCCGGGGGATATCAACCTCCGGCGTTCCGCTCATGTTTGGTGCCATATCTGACATGACAACTTGTACCTTACTGTCACCCACTCGCTCCAGTAATGCCTTCACCACGAGTTCATCACGAAAATCGCCTTGAAGGAAGTCCACACCAACGATTGGATCCATAGGTAAAAGATCGCAAGCGATAATGCGGCCTTTGCCACCAATCTGCGTGACCACGTACTGTGACCAGCCTCCTGGGGCAGCACCGAGGTCAACTACTGTCATCCCCGGCTTAAAAAGTTTGTCACTTTGCTGTATTTCATCAAGTTTAAACCAGGCACGGGAACGTAACCCCTTTTTCTGTGCCTGTTGAACATATTTATCGCTAAAGTGTTCCTGGAGCCAGCGGCTTGAGCTGGCAGAACGCTTTTTACCTGTCATTTAACATTCCCATAGGGGCAGTTCATCGTAACCTTTGGCGTAAATTTCTACGCATCATTTGGTGATATAAGGGAGATGGCGGTAGAATGACCCGTTTTCAATCCCAACGTAAGCAAAAATATACGATGAATCTGAGTACTAAACAAAAACAGCACCTGAAAGGTCTAGCACATCCGCTCAAGCCAGTAGTTATGCTTGGCAATAATGGTTTGACCGAAGGGGTACTGGCCGAGATTGAACAAGCGTTAGAGCACCATGAACTTATCAAGGTGAAAGTCGCCTCGGAAGATCGCGAAACCAAAACCTTGATCGTGGACGCTATCGTGCGCGAAACCGGCGCCTGTAACGTACAGGTCATCGGTAAGATGCTGGTACTTTATCGCCCTGGTAAAGAACGCAAAATCTCGCTGCCACGTTAAGAATATCCTAATTTCTGACACAAGATTGTGTTAAATGAGGGATTTTCTTTACGAAGGCTAGCAACATGCCACGCTCTCAAGCTTGATAAAAGGCCGCTATGCGGCCTTTTTCTTATCTTTACACTCAATCAACATTTTGAGTGTCGAACATATCTTACAGATAATCCACTTTCAGGATTTCGAACTCGACCTCACCACCCGGCGTACGGATGACGACAACATCATCTTGCTCTTTGCCAATCAGGCCACGAGCAATTGGGGAGTTCACGGAAATCAGATTCTGTTTGAAATCTGCTTCGTCATCGCCAACGATACGATAAGTTTGTTCTTCATCGTTGTCCAGATTCAGTACCTGCACCGTTGAGCCAAAAATCACACGACCGGTGTTCGGTATCTTGCTGATATCGATAACCTGCGCATTAGACAGCTTCGCTTCGATATCTTTGATACGACCTTCGCAAAAGCCCTGCTGCTCACGTGCAGCATGGTATTCCGCATTCTCTTTCAGGTCGCCGTGTTCACGCGCTTCAGCAATGGAAGCAATGATTTCTGGGCGACGTACAGATTTGAGAAAATCCAGTTCTTCACGCAGTTTTTCTGCCCCACCAAGGGTCATAGGGATAGCTTGCATCGTTATACCTCTTAAACATTCCTGTAGGGAGCGGTTCGCCCCGCTCCGGCTGTAAAGCCCGCCTGGTTCGCTATTAGTGCCAGGCCAGAAGCAAAAGAAAACCGACCCGGGTGCAAAGCCCCAGGTCAGCAGTAATTTTTTATTTGATACGTATTTTACCCTGAAGTTCACTACGGGTCATCGTTTACTTTACAGGGCTTTGCACCGTAGTATGACGGCTTGTTTCCAGGTTGTTAGCGCGAGATTATGCGATTTTCCAGATTTATCATCGGATTGACCACCAGTATAGCGTTTAGCGTTCAGGCTGCGAATGTTGATGAATACATCAATCAGCTCCCTGCCGGGGCCAACCTTGCACTGTTAGTGCAGAAGGTCGGTGCTCCTGCGCCGTTGGTGGATTATCACGGCCAGCAGATGGCGCTTCCCGCCAGTACCCAAAAGGTTCTCACTGCGTTAGCGGCGCTGCTGCAACTCGGCCCTGATTTTCGTTTCACCACCACACTTGAGACCAAAGGTAGCATCGATAATGGCACGCTAAAAGGCGACCTTATTGCGCGATTTGGCGGCGATCCGACGTTAAGACGTCAGGATATTCGCAATATGGTGGCGACGCTTAAAAAGGCGGGCGTGCAAAATATCGACGGTAACGTACTTATCGATACCTCCATTTTTGCAAGCCATGATAAAGCTCCTGGCTGGCCGTGGAATGATATGACGCAGTGCTTTAGCGCTCCGCCAGCGGCCGCGATTATCGACCGAAACTGCTTCTCCATTTCGCTCTACAGCGCCCAAAAGGCCAATGATTTGGCGTTTATCCGTATCGCATCGTACTACCCGGTAACCATGTTCAGCCAGGTGCGCACACTTGCGAAAGGCTCACCGGATGCACAATATTGCGAACTGGATGTGGTACCAGGCGATCTCAACCGCTTTACGCTGACCGGATGCCTACCGCAGCGTGCAGAGCCTCTGCCGCTAGCGTTTGCAATCCAGGATGGCGCAAGCTATGCCGGGGCGATAATTAAAGACGAACTCAAGCAGGCTGGAATCACCTATAGCGGCACCTTACTTCGTCAGACTCTGGTGAACGAACCTGGAACCGTGATCGCCAGTAAGCAGTCTGCCCAACTGCATGATTTATTAAAAATCATGCTGAAAAAATCGGACAACATGATTGCCGATACCGTATTTCGCATGGTGGGTCACTCACGCTTTGGCGTACCAGGCACCTGGCGTGCAGGATCCGATGCCGTCCGGCAGATCTTACGTCAGCAAGCCGGCGTTGATTTGGGCAATACCATTATTGCCGATGGCTCAGGTCTGTCCCGGCACAACCTGATTGCTCCTGCCACTATGATGCAGGCGTTGCAGTACATCGCACAGCACGACAATGAGCTGGATTTCATTTCCATGCTGCCTCTCGCCGGACATGACGGATCGTTGCAGTACCGTGCGGGTCTACATCAGGCAGGGGTTGATGGCAAAGTCTCGGCTAAAACCGGCTCGCTGCAAGGCGTGTATAATCTGGCCGGCTTTATCACTACCGCCAGCGGTCAAAAAATGGCGTTTGTGCAATATCTTTCGGGCTATGCGGTCTCACCTGCCGACCAGAGGAATCGTCGGATTCCGTTGGTTCGCTTTGAAAGCCGATTGTATAAAGATATCTATCAGAACAACTAAATATGGTGCTGCCGGATGGCGCTTGCGCTTATCCGGCCTACTACGCACATAAAAAAACGGGCCGCAGATGCGGCCCGTTGCAATATTATAGGCCGGATAAGACGCGTTAGCGTCGCCATCCGGCGCCAGGATTAGCGTTTGTAGATAAACTCTACGCCTTCCTCGTCGTCTTCATCCCAGTCGTCATCTTCGTCGTCTTCTTCCGCTTCAGCGGCGACTTCATCAAGCTGCTGACGATGGTAGTCATCCCACATGAATTCGACTTTCTCTGGCTGTTTGGCTTCTTCAGCCTGCACGATTGGGTTCTCAATGATGAAGTTCATCACGTCCCAGCACAGGTCTTTGACGCCAATCTGGCTTGCGGCAGAGATCAGGTAATACTTGTCTTCCCAACCCATAGCTTCAGCAATGGCCTTCGCTTTCGCTTCAGCATCCGCTTTATCCATGGTATCGATCTTGTTGAAGACCAACCAGCGTGGTTTGCCCGCCAGTTTATCGCTGTATTTCTCCAGCTCACCAATGATGATGCGTGCGTTTTCTGCCGGATCAGAGCCATCGATTGGATCGATATCAATGATGTGCAGCAGTACGCGGCAACGTTCCAGGTGTTTCAGGAAGCGAATACCTAAACCTGCGCCTTCGGCTGCCCCTTCAATCAGGCCCGGGATATCGGCAACCACAAAGCTCTTCTCGTTATCTACACGCACCACGCCGAGGCTTGGCACCAGGGTAGTAAACGGATAGTCCGCCACTTTTGGTTTCGCCGCAGAGACGGAACGAATGAAGGTAGATTTACCAGCATTTGGCATCCCCAGCATCCCGACATCTGCCAGCAGCATCAGTTCGAGCTGCAGGTCACGCTTATCACCCGGCGTACCCATTGTCTTCTGACGCGGCGTACGGTTAACGGAGGATTTAAAGCGGGTGTTGCCCAGACCGTGCCAGCCGCCTTTCGCGACCATCAGACGCTGACCGTGTTTGGTCATGTCGCCCATGATTTCGCCGGTACCCTGGTCGATAACACGCGTACCGACCGGCACCTTAATGGTGACGTCTTTACCGCGCTTACCGGTACAATCACGGCTTGCGCCATTCTGACCTCGTTCTGCACGGAAAGATTTTTCGAAACGGTAGTCGATCAGGGTATTCAGGTTCTCGTCCGCTTCCATCCAGACGTCACCACCATCACCACCGTCGCCACCATCAGGGCCGCCACGTGGGATATATTTTTCGCGGCGGAAGCTTACGCAACCATTACCGCCATCACCTGCGACTGCCAGGATCGTTGCTTCATCAACAAACTTCATTTTACTCTCCGTAAATCATTCGCCTGCGCGGGGTAACGGAACAACCGTTTCACGCTTACGCCACCGCCCCCAAAGACGATGACCAATGGCGGAATACATCGCGCCCGCAACCACGATAACCGCACCGAGGTAACCTAATAGGTTAAGCATCGGTCGGGCGAAGAAATCGGGCCAGGCCATTGATAATAGATCTGAAAATAACAGTGTAAACAGGGGAGTCAGCGTCACTAACGCACTCACCTGCGCCGCCTGCCAGCGCGCCATGGCTTCCGCCAGGGCACCATAACCGACCAGAGTGTTCAGACCACAGAAGATCAGACAGGCTAGCTGCCAGTCGCTCAGTTGCCTGATAACCTCAGGCTTCGCTAACGGCAACAATGCAATAGTACATAAAGTGTACAATAAAAAGAGGATCTGCTGTGAGCCCATTCGCCGCAATAACACCTTTTGCGCGACGCCGTAACTCACCCAAACCATCGCCGCCCCCACCCCGAAGATAACGCCCCAGGTATAGTCAGTTAGACGAGTAAAAATTTCGAGCAGGCTGGTGTTGAAAAACATCAGCAAGCCACAGATAAGCATGATAGCGCCGATTATCTGCGTGCCGCGCATCTTCTCTTTAAGGATAAAGACGCTGGCAATCATCATGCCGACAGGCGAGAGTTGGCCTATCACCTGCGATGCCGTTGGGCTAACGTACTGAAGCGATGAGCTAAACAACACGAAATTACCGAACAGCCCACCGGTAGCGATGAGCAGCAATACCAACCAGCGTGGATTGCGGAAAATCTGCAGAGAAGGCAGTTTGCGCTTCCATGTCAGAATGAGGCCAAGACCACAGCTCGCCATCAAAAATCGGTAGAACACGACGGTAGGTGGTTCCATAACTTCCAGAACCTGTTTCATGGCAATCGGTAATGCGCCCCAGCATATTGCCGTAGTAAGCGCCAAAAGAATGCCAATCCCCGCCTGCTGCTTCATACCGGATTCCCTGCCTTGAAACGGTGGTACTACCCATCATTTTCCTGGCGTCGAATGTAAAAAGCCCCGCAACACGTTGCGGGGCTTTCATCCGTTACCGGGACGCGAAAAACTTATTCAGCAACAATGCTGATAAAACGACGGTTTTTCGGGCCTTTCACTTCGAATTTCACTTTACCGTCTGCTTTAGCAAACAGTGTGTGGTCTTTGCCGCAGCCTACGTTAGAACCAGCGTGGAACTGAGTACCACGTTGACGAACGATGATGCTACCAGCCAGAACGGATTCGCCGCCGAAGCGTTTTACGCCCAGACGTTTAGCTTCTGAGTCGCGACCGTTACGAGTCGAGCCACCAGCCTTTTTATGTGCCATTTAATCTGCTCCCCTTAACTTAAGCGCTGATGCCAGTGATTTTCACATCAGTGAACCACTGACGATGGCCTTGCTGCTTACGGTAGTGTTTACGACGACGAAACTTAACGATTTTAACTTTCTCGCCACGACCATGAGCAACAACTTCAGCTTTGATTACGCCGCCATCAACGAAAGGAACGCCGATTTTGACTTCTTCACCGTTTGCGATCATCAGAACTTCAGCGAATTCGATAGATTCGCCAGTTGCGATGTCCAGCTTTTCCAGGCGAATGGTCTGACCTTCGCTTACTCGGTGTTGTTTACCACCACTTTGGAAAACCGCGTACATATAAACTCCGCTTCCGCGCACAACTTTATGTGATTCAGAGTGCGCTATAAATATTCACAATAGGGCGCGAATATTACGCAAAACGCGAGCCTTTGACAAGTGCTACCATCAATAGATGCAGAAAAAAAAGACAACCGGCACGACAACGTTTATCTGAGGCGTTTTTTCAGTACAATCGTAGTCACAACGCTAACGTAAAACCTTCATTATCCTGTATGGATAAATGGTAAACAGGACACTAAGCCCGGCTTTTGCGATGAATTTACAACAAATCAATGAGTTAACCGCGCAGGATATGGCGGGTGTCAATGCGACGATTCTTGAGCAGCTCAACTCGGATGTCCAGTTGATCAATCAGCTAGGCTATTACATCGTCAGCGGTGGCGGAAAACGTATCCGCCCGATGATTGCCGTGCTTGCCGCTCGCGCCGTTGGCTATCAGGGCAATGCCCATGTCAATATTGCCGCGCTTATCGAATTTATTCATACCGCGACCTTGTTGCACGATGACGTCGTCGATGAGTCGGATATGCGCCGTGGCAAGGCAACGGCGAATGCTGCCTTTGGGAACGCGGCCAGCGTGCTGGTTGGCGACTTCATTTACACGCGCGCATTTCAGATGATGACCAGCCTCGGTTCGCTGAAAGTGCTGGAAGTGATGTCTGAAGCGGTAAACGTCATTGCTGAAGGTGAAGTTCTTCAGTTGATGAACGTCAACGATGCGGACATTACCGAAGAAAACTACATGCGCGTGATCTACAGTAAAACTGCGCGCCTGTTTGAAGCAGCGGCGCAATGCTCTGGTCTACTCGCTAACTGCACATCAGAGCAGGAGAAAGGGCTACAGGACTATGGCCGCTATCTGGGCACCGCTTTCCAGCTGATCGATGATTTACTCGACTACAGCGCTGATGGCGAAACACTGGGTAAAAACGTCGGTGATGATCTTAACGAAGGCAAACCTACCCTGCCTTTGCTGCACGCTATGCGTAACGGTACGCCAGAACAGGCGCTTATGATTCGCGGTGCGATTGAGCAAGGCAACGGGCGTCATCTGCTTGAACCGGTGCTTGAAGCGATGGCAGCGTGTGGTTCTCTGGAATGGACGCGTCAGCGTGCCGAAGAAGAAGCCGATAAAGCCATTGCCGCCCTCTCCCCTCTGCCAGATACTCAATACCGTGAGGCGCTGATCGCCCTCGCCCATATCGCCGTTCAACGCGATCGTTAAAATCTGTTCCCGCGCACACTCGCGCGGGAAATTTCCTGAAAATGCCCAAAATGCCCATTTTTGATGGCAAAAATTAACTTATTCCGAATTTAAAGAAACTTACTAGAACTTTTTAGAAAGTTACTGAAAAGAGCGATACAGTACATTCCTCATTCGACATGATGATTTAAACAGTATTCTCAGGGAGGAAGTATGGATAAGTTTATCGATTGGCATCCGGCAGATATTATCGCGGGGTTACACAAAAAAGGGACGTCGATGGCCGCAGAATCACGTAAGAACGGCCTCAGTTCGTCGACGTTAGCCAACGTGCTATCCCGCCCATGGCCGAAAGGTGAAGTGATTATTGCAAAGGTGCTTGAAACCGAACCGTGGATAATCTGGCCATCGCGCTATCACGATCCAATAACCCATGAGTTTATTGATAGAACGAAAGCAATGCGTCGATCTGTAGAGGCAAAATAACGCCCTCCAGACAGGCCAGAGGGCGTTTATCACGTGTCGCGATTACTCGCCCTTAATACGCTCGATATTCGCGCCTAGCGCGCTGAGCTTATCTTCAATGCGCTCATAGCCACGGTCGATGTGATAGATACGGTCAACGATCGTAGTGCCCTGAGCGATGCAGCCCGCCAGGACCAGGCTTGCAGATGCACGCAGGTCGGTTGCCATGACCTGAGCGCCGGAGAGCTGCTCAACGCCGTGACAAATTGCGGTATTGCTTTCAATTTCCGCACGCGCGCCCATACGTATAAGCTCCGGAATGTGCATAAAGCGGTTTTCAAATACCGTTTCGGTGATAACACCGGTACCTTCTGCCACCAGGTTCAGCAAGGTGAACTGCGCCTGCATGTCGGTCGGGAATGCAGGATGTGGCGCGGTACGCACATTGACTGCTTTCGGGCGTTTGCCGTGCATATCCAGGCTGACCCAGTCTTCACCGACTTCAATATCAGCGCCGGCTTCACGAAGCTTAGCCAGCACCGCATCCAGCGTGTCAGGTTTAGCGTTACGACAGACAATTTTGCCACCGGAAATCGCCGCCGCCACCAGGAAGGTGCCGGTTTCAATACGGTCAGGCAGAACGCGATAAACACCGCCGCCCAAACGCTTAACGCCTTCGATAGTGATACGGTCGGTGCCCTGACCTGTCACCTTCGCGCCCATGGCGTTGAGGAAGTTCGCAGTATCGACGATCTCCGGCTCACGCGCGGCGTTTTCGATAACAGTAGTCCCTTCCGCCAGCGTAGCAGCAGCCATGATGGTGACGGTCGCGCCAACGCTGACCATGTCCATCACGATATGTGCACCTTTCAGACGACCATTAACGGACGCTTTGACGTAGCCTTCTTCCAGTTTAATTTCCGCGCCTAACTGCTCCAGGCCAGAAATGTGCAGGTCAACCGGACGCGCACCAATGGTGCAGCCGCCAGGCAGAGAAACCTGCCCCTGACCAAAACGCGCCACCAGCGGGCCCAGCGCCCAGATAGAAGCACGCATGGTTTTCACCAGATCGTATGGTGCACAAAATACGTTCACCGAACTTGCGTCAATCCATACTGAACCATTGCGCTCAACCTTCGCACCCAGCTGCGTCAACAGCTTCATGGAAGTATCAACATCTTTCAGTTTTGGTACGTTCTGGATCTCAACCGGGTCTTCTGCCAGCAAAGCGGCAAAAAGAATCGGCAGGGCAGCATTTTTAGCACCACTAATGGTGACCTCACCCTGAAGGCGGGTCGGCCCCTGCACACGAAATTTATCCATCAAATCTAATCTCTGTTAAGTATTCACGTTCGCCACCGGAAAAGTGATGCCACTTTTCCCCTGGCTCAAAAACCGTTGAGTTTGCGATCGCGTGCCCACTCTTGCGGGGTATACGCTTTGATCGACAAGGCATGGATGCGGTTGTCCGCAAGGTACTCCATCAGCGGGCCATAGATAGTCTGCTGCTTCTTAACCCGGCTCATGCCATCAAACATCTCACCCACAGCAATCACCTGGAAGTGGCTGCCATCACCAGAAACGAGAACTTCCTGAAGGGAGAGTGCGTTCATCAGCACGGTCTGAATTTCATTATTTTCCATAGGTTCGCATTTCATTTGAGAGTGAAAACAGCCCCACATCTTAGAGGAAAGTGGCGCAGTCTTAAACAAGCAAAAAGCCCCATCCTTGAGATTGATGGGGCTTTAAGAATATTGGAAGCAATAACGTACTGAAATTTTTAAGGGATCATATCTTCAGGCAGATTATATAACCCTTTCAGGGTGGCCACTTTTTCGCTTACGCCTTCGAGGCTCGCCGTCCGGCCCTCGGCACGAATCAGATCGACCAGATGCACCAGCAGTGCCAGACCCGCCGTATCCACGCGGCTCAAGCCACTGAGATCAATCACTGATACACCCTGCGTTGCGTCCTTTCTGGCGTCCCATAGAGACACCAGAAAGTCCTGATCCAACTCACCGTGCAGCGCCAGGCGTTCGCCTTCGCGTGTCCAGCTTAACTGTTCGGCCATTATTTTTTCTGTTCCAGGGTAATTGGCTGTGCAGAGATAGCTTTCAGCTGTGCAGTCAGACCATCGATACCTTTGGTACGCAGCAGATCGCTCCACTCATTTTGTTTGGTGGTGATCATGCTCACCCCTTCCGCAATCATGTCGTAAGCCTGCCAGTTACCCGTCTGGGTATTTTTACGCCACTGGAAGTCCAGACGTACCGGCGGGCGACCATTCGGATCGTTGATGGTCACACGGATAGGAACGATCGTGGCATCACCCAACGATTGTTCTGGAGCAACCTGATAAGTCTGACCGTGATACATCGCCAACGCCTGGCCGTAAGCCTGTTTCAGGTATTCACGGAACGCGATGAAGTAAGCTTCACGCTGTGCTGGAGTCGCGTCTTTGTAGTAGCGGCCAAGAACCAGTGCACCGGCATATTTCACCTGCACATACGGCAGGAGTTCCTGATCAACAACATCACGCAGGTAGTTAGGATTAGAACGAATCTTCGGTTGTTCGGTCTTCAGGCGATCGAATGTTTTCTGCGCCGCTTCGTTCATCAGCTTGTAAGGGTTAGTCTGGTCTGCCGCCGTGGCTGCCGTTAATGGCGCAATCACCAGCATGGCGACCATCAGTAAACGTTTAAACATGTCGAGTATCTCCTGAGATTAATTCGTCGAGCCAGTAGCAGGCGCTGCCGTATCAGTATGTTCGTCAGTTGACGTTTTCGCATCGCCTGAATTCTGATTGTCGCTGCCTTTACTGTTGTAAAGGAACTGACCAATCAAATCTTCGAGCACCATTGCTGATTTAGTATCCTGGATGATGCTGCCGTCTTTAAGGATAGACGTTCCCAGTTCCGGGTCTTCAAAACCTACGTTCAGCGCCAGGTACTGCTCGCCCAGCAGGCCCGAAGTACGAATCGCCAGCGAACTGGTATCGGGAATATGGTCATAGCTGTCTTCAATGTCGATAGCCACACGCGGTAAGTATGTTTTTGGATCCAGTGAGATATCGGCGACACGCCCAATCACCACGCCACCAATACGCACCGGCGAACGGCTTTTCAGGCCGCCGATGTTATCGAAGGTGGCGTAAACACGGTAGGTTGGCGCAGATTTCATCGACGACACGTCCGCCGCCTTCAGGCAGACAAACAGCGCCGCCAGCAGGGCAACCAACAGAAAAATACCGACCCAGATTTCACTCTTTTTCGTTTGCATTCACTCAATTCCCAAACATCAGTGCCGTCAGCACAAAGTCCAGCCCAAGAACCGCCAGCGACGCATGCACCACGGTACGGGTGGTCGCGCGGCTGATTCCGGCAGAAGTGGGGATCGCATCGTAACCGTTAAATAACGCAATCCATGTCACCGTAATGGCGAAAACAACGCTCTTAATCAGGCAGTTCACCAGATCAAGACGCCAGTCCACCGCATTTTGCATTGCCGACCAGAAGAACCCGGCATCAATCCCTTTCCAACTGACGCCGACCAGAGAGCCGCCCCAAATACCCACAGCGACGAAAATAATGGTCAACAGCGGCAAAGAGATGACGCCCGCCCAAAAGCGCGGAGAAATTACGCGACGCAGCGGATCGACTGCCATCATTTCCATGCTGGAGAGTTGCTCGGTGGCGCGCATCAGGCCAATTTCAGCGGTCAATGCCGAACCCGCGCGCCCGGCGAACAGCAGCGCGGCAACCACCGGCCCCAGCTCACGCAGTAACGAGAGCGCGACCAGCATACCGAGACTGGTCTCAGCGCTGTAAGTGGTCAGCACCAGATACCCTTGCAACCCCAGCACCATGCCGATAAACACGCCCGACACAATAATGATAACCAGAGAAAGCACGCCAACGTTATAAAGCTGACGAACCAGCAACGGTCCGTGCTTGCGGAATTCGGGTTTGCCGACGACGGCATTGAATAACATTAACCCGGCGCGCCCAAACGTCGCGATGGTCTTAATCCCGCGATGTCCCAGCGCTGCCAGTGCATTTAACAGCATGAGTCGTTTAACTCCCTGTACCAATGAGATCGCGGCGGTAGTCGCCCGCCGGATAACGGAACGGCACCGGGCCGTCGGCGATACCGTCGAGGAACTGACGCACACGAGGATCGGCGTTTTCCTGCAACGACGTTGCGCTCCCATGAGCGATGATTTTTCGGTCTGCCATGATGTAGGCGAAATCGGCAATGCTCAGCACTTCCGGTACATCGTGGGAAACCACAATACAAGTGACACCCAGCGCACTGTTGAGTTCAGAAATCAGCTTCACCAGTACGCCCATGGTTATCGGATCCTGGCCGACAAACGGTTCATCAAACATGATGAGATCCGGCTCCAGCGCAATGGCTCTGGCCAGCGCCGCACGCCGCGCCATCCCGCCGGACAGTTCAGACGGCATCAGCTTCGCCGCCCCGCGCAGACCAACGGCTTCCAGTTTCATCATCACCGTGCTTTTTAGCAGCGGCGCGGGCAGATTAGTGTGCTCGCGAATCGGATAAGCCACGTTGTCAAACACGTTCAGGTCTGTGAACAATGCCCCAGACTGAAACAGCATACTCATGCGCTTGCGCACGGTGTAAAGACGAGATCGTGACATCTGCGGCACATTCTCGCCATCAAAGAGGATTTCTCCGCTATCCGGGGGGATCTGCCCGCCAATCAGGCGTAACAGGGTGGTCTTGCCAATCCCCGACGGCCCCATAATCGCAGTGATTTTACCGCGCGGCACCGAAAGCGAGATGTTGTCGAAGATAACCCGATTGCCACGCGTAAAGGTGACGTCGTGCATATCGACTAAATTCGCTAGATTTTGGCTCATAGGCTTACCTTTCCAGGTCCTTAAGTAGAGCAAACTCCTGCTTGCCCCTGCATTCTTACAGAATCCTAACCGCTCTGGTTAACGAAATCTGGCATTTGTTTTACTTTTCCTGCGCATAAAGTCAAAATTAGGAATTCGCCATGTTCAGAAATGCGGACCGGCGATTATACCCGAATAAAGGACTTTAGATGCTCTTAGCCACGGCTCTGTTAATTATTGGTTTACTTCTGGTGGTCTATAGCGCTGACCGCCTGGTGTATTCCGCCTCCATTTTGTGCCGTGCTCTAGGGATCCCGCCGCTGATTATCGGCATGACTGTTGTCAGTATAGGCACATCGCTACCAGAAATTATTGTTGCCGCCGCCGCATCGCTCCATGGGCAGGTGGATGTCGCTGTCGGAACCGCCATCGGATCAAACATTGTCAACATTCTACTGATCCTCGGACTGACCGCCCTGTTCCACCCATTTACCGTGCATTCTGATATCCTGCGCCGCGAAATACCGCTAATGTTGGTAGTGAGCCTGCTGGCAGGGTATGTGTTGTATGATGGTGAGCTTTCCCGTCTTGACGGCATATTTTTATTTATTCTCACCGCCCTTTGGCTGTTGTTTATTATTAAAATAGCCAGATTGGCCGAACGCCAGGGCAACGATAAGTTTACGCAACAGCAGCTTGCCGAGCTGCCGCGCGATGGCTCCTTACCCGTCGCCTGTTTATGGCTGGGCGTAGCCTTAATCATCATGCCAATGGCGACACGGATGGTGATTGATAACGCAACGGTGCTAGCAAACTATTTTGCCATGAGTGAACTGACCATCGGCTTAACGATTATCGCGCTGGGCACCAGTTTACCGGAGCTTGCCACCGCGATTGCCGGTGTACGCAAGGGTGAGAATGATATCGCCGTCGGCAATATCATCGGCTCCAATTTCTTTAATATCGCCATTGTACTGGGGCTCCCCGCGCTTATCGCGCCGGGAACCTTCAACCCGCTCGCGTTCTCCCGCGACTATGGCGTCATGGTACTGGTGAGCGTGGTGTTTGCTCTACTGTGCTGGCGTCGTAGGCAGGTCGGCCGCGGCGCGGGACTGCTGTTAATCAGCGGGTTTGTTGTATGGCTGGCAGTGCTCTATTGGGGCGCGCCGCTTTTCATCGAATGAATCGGGATATCATTATGTCGCAAATAGATTTGCAGCCAAACTTCGACTTCCAACAAGCAGGAAGAGAGGTTCTGGAGATTGAACGGGAAGGGCTGGAGCAGCTTGGTCAATACATTAATCAGGATTTCAGCAACGCCTGCGAGAAGATCTTTTACTGTGGCGGCAAAGTGGTCGTCATGGGTATGGGCAAATCTGGGCATATTGGTCGTAAAATGGCGGCCACTTTCGCCAGCACGGGGACATCGGCGTTCTTCGTTCATCCCGGCGAGGCGGCCCACGGCGACCTAGGTATGGTGACCCCACAGGACGTAGTCATCGCCCTGTCAAACTCCGGCGAGTCCAACGAAATTCTGGCGCTGATCCCGGTATTGAAGCGTCTGCGCGTACCGCTTATCTGCATGACCAGCCGTCCGGAGAGCAGTATGGGACGCGCCGCCGATATTCATTTATGCGTGAAAGTTCCACGTGAAGCGTGCCCACTTGGCCTGGCGCCAACCACCAGCACAACCGCCGCGCTGGTTATGGGTGATGCCCTCGCGGTTGCGCTGCTCAAAGCGCGTGGCTTCACGGCGGAAGATTTTGCCCTGTCGCACCCCGGCGGCGCACTTGGTCGCAAGCTGTTGCTGCGGGTTAACGATATTATGCACACCGGCGATGAAATTCCCCAGGTGAGCATCGATGCCTCGCTGCGTGACGCACTTTTAGAGATCACGCGTAAAAATCTGGGCATGACCGCCATCTGCGACGACAATATGCAGATTAAGGGTATTTTCACCGACGGTGACCTGCGAAGAATCTTCGATAACGGCGTTGACGTCCGCACTCTCGGCATTGCCGACGTGATGACATCGGGCGGTATCCGCATTCGTCCAGAGATGCTGGCGGTTGATGCATTGAACCTGATGCAATCACGTCATATCACCTGCGTATTGGTTGCCGATGGCGACCATCTGCTAGGTGTGATACATATGCACGACCTACTGCGCGCAGGCGTAGTGTAATCAAGGATATAAAGAATGAGTCATGCTGTCGCCCCGGTTGCCACCTGTTATGGCCCGGTGAGCCCACAATTTATTACTCAGGCGGAGCAAATTCGCCTGCTTATCCTCGATGTTGACGGGGTGCTCTCGGACGGCCTGATTTACATGGGCAACAACGGCGAGGAGCTGAAAGCCTTCAACGTGCGTGACGGCTATGGAATTCGCTGCGCCCTCACCTCAGGCATTGAGGTGGCGATTATTACCGGACGAAAAGCTAAACTGTTAGAAGACCGCTGCGCTACGCTTGGCATTAGCCATCTCTATCAAGGGCAGTCGGATAAACTGATCGCCTATCGCGAACTGCTTGCGAAGCTGGAGCTCCAGCCAAACCAGGTCGCTTACGTTGGTGACGATCTGATTGACTGGCCGGTCATGGCCGAAATCGGCCTAAGCGTTGCGGTAGCGGATGCGCATCCACTGTTGCTGCCTCGCGCTGATTACGTCACTCGTATTGCCGGTGGACGCGGCGCGGTTCGTGAGGTCTGCGACCTGCTGCTATTGGCGCAAGGAAAGCTTGAAGAAGCCAAAGGGCAATCGATATGAGTAAAACCAGACGTTGGGTTATTATTGTGCTGGCGCTGATAGCGCTTGTCCTTATCGGCCTGAATCTTGCCGATAACGACGATGTCGGCCCGCAGGCGGTCAACACCAGCGACCCAACCTATAAAAGTGAACATACCGATACGGTGGTGTACAGCCCGGAAGGTGCCCTTAGCTATCGGCTCATCGCCGAGCATGTGGAGTATTTTTCCGATCAGGCTGTCTCGTGGTTTACCCATCCGGTATTGACCACTTTTGACGCAAACAAAGTACCAACCTGGTCGATTAAAGCTGATAAAGCCAAGCTGACCAACGATCGCATGCTGTACCTTTACGGGCACGTTGAAATCAACGCGCTGACAGAAGATGCGCAACTGCGTAAGATTACGACGGATAATGCCCAGGTAAACCTGATTACTCAGGATGTTGCCTCTGACGATCTGGTGACGTTATACGGAACAACATTTAATTCCAGCGGCCTGAAAATGCGCGGCAATTTACGCAGCAAAAACGCCGAGCTGATTGAAAAGGTTAGAACCTCTTATGAAATTCAGAAAAAACAAACTCAGCCTTAAGCTTGCGCTCGCCGGTACTTTGCTGGCGGCCAGCCTTCCAGCAATGGCGCTCACCGGGGATACCGATCAGCCGATTCATATCGAATCCGATCAGCAGTCGCTGGATATGCAGGGCAACATCGTCACCTTTACCGGCAACGTTGTGGTGACCCAGGGCACGATCAAAATCAACGCTGATAAAGTGGTGGTGACCCGTCCTGCGGATCAAAAAGGTAAAGAAGTGATCGACGGTTACGGTAACCCCGCGACCTTCTATCAGATGCAGGATAACGGCAAGCCGGTAAAAGGCCATGCCTCAAAAATGCATTATGAATTGCAGAACGATTTCGTGATCCTGACCGGCAATGCTTACCTTGAGCAGCTTGATAGCAATATCAAGGGTGACAAAATTACCTATCTGGTAAAAGAGCAAAAAATGCAGGCGTTTAGCGACAAAGGCAAACGCGTCACCACCGTTCTGGTTCCGTCGCAGTTGCAGGACAAATCTAAAGATCAGGCCCCGGCCCAGAAGAAGAGTAACTAATTCGTTATGGCGACATTAACTGCAAAAAATCTGGCGAAGGCCTATAAAGGCCGTCGCGTGGTGGAAGATGTCAGTCTGACCGTGAATTCCGGTGAGATTGTCGGTCTGCTTGGGCCAAACGGTGCGGGTAAAACCACTACCTTCTACATGGTGGTTGGGATCGTTTCGCGTGATGCGGGTAATATCATCATTGATGACGAAGATATCAGCCTGCTGCCGCTGCATGCTCGTGCCCGTCGCGGGATTGGCTATCTGCCGCAGGAAGCATCCATCTTCCGTCGCCTGAGCGTGTATGACAACCTGATGGCGGTGCTGCAGATCCGCGACGATCTCAGCAACGAGCAGCGTGAAGACCGCGCCAAAGAGTTGATGGAAGAGTTCCACATCGAACACCTGCGCGACAGCTTGGGTCAGGCGCTTTCCGGTGGTGAACGACGTCGTGTAGAAATCGCACGCGCGTTGGCGGCAAACCCGAAATTTATCCTGCTGGATGAACCGTTTGCAGGGGTTGACCCAATCTCGGTTATCGACATCAAACGCATTATCGAACATCTGCGTGACAGCGGTCTCGGCGTGCTGATTACTGACCACAACGTGCGTGAAACGTTAGCCGTCTGTGAACGCGCCTATATCGTCAGCCAGGGGCATCTGATTGCCCACGGTACCCCTCAGGAGATCCTACAAGACGAACATGTTAAACGCGTGTATCTTGGGGAAGACTTCAGACTCTGATAGGGTATGGTTAACGACGTAAGTGGGAGAGATTCGCTCTGAATATGAAGCAAGGTTTGCAATTAAGGCTCAGCCAACAGCTTGCCATGACGCCGCAGTTGCAGCAGGCAATCCGTCTGTTGCAGTTGTCTACGTTGGAACTTCAGCAGGAACTCCAGCAGGCGCTGGAGAGTAACCCCCTGCTCGAGCAAACCGATCTTCACGAGGAAGTAGAAACCCAGGAACCCGTCGATACCGAAACGCTCGACAGCGTAGATGCACTGGAAAAGCCGGACATGCCGGAAGAACTACCGCTCGACGCCAGTTGGGATGAAATCTACACTGCCGGCACGCCATCGGGCAACGGGGTCGATTACCAAGACGACGAACTGCCGGTTTACCAGGGCGAAACCACTCAGTCACTGCAGGATTACCTGATGTGGCAGGTCGAGCTGACGCCGTTTACCGATACTGACCGGGCGATTGCCACTTCGATAGTCGATGCGGTAGACGATACCGGCTATCTCACCGTTACGGTGGAAGATATCCATGAAGGCATTGGCGATGACGAGATTGGTCTCGATGAAGTAGAGGCCGTGCTTAAACGGATCCAACGATTCGATCCGGTCGGCGTCGCCGCCAAAGATCTCCGCGACTGTCTGCTGATCCAACTTTCTCAGTTCTCACCTGATACGCCACGCATTACTGAAGCGCGCTTAATCATCAGCGATCATCTCGATCTTCTCGCCAACCACGACTTTCGTTCACTTATGCGCGTTACGCGCTTAAAAGAAGATGTGCTCAAAGAAGCAGTCGATCTGATTCAATCACTCGATCCACGTCCTGGGCAATCGATCCAGACCGGCGAGCCGGAATATGTGATCCCTGATGTGCTGGTGCGCAAAGTGAACGGTCATTGGATGGTTGAGCTTAATTCCGACAGCATCCCGCGCCTGCAGATAAACCAGCATTATGCGGGGATGTGCAACAATGCCCGCAACGACGCTGACAGCCAGTTCATCCGCAGTAATCTGCAGGATGCTAAGTGGCTGATTAAAAGCCTTGAGAGCCGTAATGACACGCTGTTGCGCGTAAGCCGCTGCATTGTTGAGCAGCAGCAGGCCTTTTTCGATCTTGGCGAAGAACACATGAAACCGATGGTGCTGGCCGATATCGCCCAGACCGTCGAGATGCACGAGTCCACGATTTCGCGTGTTACCACGCAGAAGTATTTGCATAGCCCACGGGGCATTTTTGAGCTTAAGTATTTCTTCTCCAGCCACGTCAGTACCGAAGGCGGCGGCGAAGCCTCGTCCACGGCCATCCGTGCGTTGGTGAAGAAGTTAATTGCTGCGGAGAATCCCGCAAAACCACTGAGCGACAGTAAACTGACCACCCTACTCTCCAATCAGGGTATCATGGTGGCCCGGCGTACGGTTGCAAAGTACCGAGAGTCTTTATCCATCCCGCCGTCGAACCAGCGTAAACAGCTGGTCTGACTCTACTGATAAGGAAGACACTATGCAGCTCAACATCACTGGACACAACGTCGAAATTACCGAAGCGATGCGCGAATTCGTCAATACGAAATTCGTTAAACTCGAACAGTATTTCGAGAGGATCAATCAGGTCTACATTGTGTTAAAAGTGGAGAAATTGACGCACATCTCGGATGCAACATTGCATGTTAACGGGGGCGAACTTCATGCTAGCGCAGAAGGCAAAGATATGTACGCCGCCATCGACGGCTTGATCGACAAACTGTCGAGACAGTTAAACAAGCATAAAGATAAACTAAAACAACATTGATTGTCCGAGCGACCGCCCGATGTGCTCTGCAGATTGGGCGGTGCTTAGGTGAAATTATGACAAATACTGATTCAGCTCTACAACTGAGCAATGTCCTTAACCAGGAATGTACCCGCAGTGCTGTGCACTGTCAGAGTAAAAAACGTGCGCTGGAAATCATTAGCGAGCTGGCGGCCAAACAGTTAAGTCTGCCTCCGCAGGTGGTGTTTGAAGCCATTCTGACCCGTGAAAAAATGGGCAGTACCGGCATTGGCAATGGCATCGCGATTCCACACGGTAAACTGGAAGAGGATACGACGCGCGCGGTAGGCGTTTTCGTGCAACTGGAAACACCGATTGCCTTCGATGCTATCGACAATCAGCCTGTTGATTTACTGTTTGCGCTTCTGGTGCCTGCAGACCAGACCAAAACCCACCTGCATACGCTTTCCCTGGTGGCGAAACGTCTGGCGGACAAAACTATTTGCCGTCGTCTGCGTTCTGCGCAGAGTGACGAAGAACTGTATCAAATCATCACCGATACAGAAACTCACGATGATGCGTAATGGACATCACATCGTACTGAGGAGAAACGGTACATGGTACTGATGATCGTCAGCGGCCGCTCTGGCTCGGGAAAATCTGTTGCCCTGCGTGCGCTGGAAGATATGGGGTTTTACTGCGTCGATAACCTACCGGTCGTGTTGCTGCCGGAGCTGGCGAAAACGCTGGCTGATCGCGAAATTTCTGCGGCAGTCAGTATTGACGTACGTAACATGCCGGAGACGCCGGAAATTTTTGAACGGGCAATGGAAAGCCTGCCGGAAAACTTCTCCCCTCAGTTGCTGTTCCTCGATGCCGACCGCAATACGCTGATTCGCCGCTACAGTGATACGCGTCGTCTTCACCCACTTTCCAGCAAAAATTTGTCGCTGGAAAGCGCCATCGATGAAGAAAGTAACCTGTTGGAGCCGTTGCGCTCACGCGCCGACCTTATCGTCGATACCTCCGAAATGTCCGTTCACGAGTTGGCCGAAATGCTGCGTACCCGTCTGTTGGGTAAACGTGAACGCGAGCTGACGATGGTGTTTGAATCGTTCGGCTTCAAGCACGGTATTCCTATCGATGCTGACTATGTTTTTGACGTGCGTTTCCTGCCAAACCCACACTGGGATCCTAAACTGCGACCGATGACCGGCCTTGATAAGCCCGTGGCCGCTTTCCTCGACAGGCACACGGAAGTTCACAACTTTATTTACCAGACGCGCAGCTATCTTGAGCTATGGTTACCTATGTTGGAAACCAATAACCGTAGCTACTTAACGGTCGCCATTGGTTGTACCGGCGGGAAGCACCGTTCGGTGTATGTCGCTGAACAGCTGGCTGACTATTTCCGCTCACGCGGTAAGAACGTGCAGTCTCGTCATCGGACGCTGGAAAAACGTAAATCATGACCGTAAAGCAAACCGTTGAAATCACCAATAAGCTGGGCATGCACGCGCGCCCGGCAATGAAGCTTTTTGAGTTGATGCAAGATTTTGATGCGGAAGTGCTGCTGCGTAACGATGAAGGCACCGTCGCGGAAGCCAATAGCGTGATTGCTCTGCTGATGCTGGACTCTGCCAAGGGTCGCCAGATTGAGGTAGAAGCCACCGGCCCGCAGGAAGTGGAAGCGCTGGCAGCGGTGATTGCATTGTTTAACGCCGGGTTTGACGAAGACTAGGCTGCTGCGCCCCGGGGGCGGCGTAAACGCCTTGCCCGGGCTACCGGCCGACAAACCACGGCTAATACAGCTTATGCTCTCGCATAAACCCTTCCCCGCCCAACTGGCGCATCTGGCGCATAATCCAGGCCTGACGGCTGTGTACATAACCCGTCGGCGCGCTGGCTTTAAAGCGAATCGGATTCGGCAATACCGCCGCTAACAACGCAGCTTCAGACATCGTCAGTTTGCTGGCGGGTTTATGGAAATAGCGCTGTGATGCGGCTTCAACACCAAAGACCCCGTCGCCAAACTCGGCGATATTCAGATACACCGTCAGAATGCGTTTCTTACTCCATACCGTCTCGATGCCCAGCGTCAGACCTGCCTCCAGCCCTTTGCGCACCCAACTGCGTCCATCCCACAAGAACAGGTTTTTCGCCGTCTGCTGTGACAACGTCGATGCGCCGCGAATACGACTTTCATTACGTTCGTTATGCGCTAACGCTTTCTCAATTGCCGAAACATCAAATCCCCAATGCTCCGGGAATTTCTGATCTTCTGCGGCAATCACCGCAAGCCCCATCCACGGCGAAATCTCATCCATGCTGACCCAATCAGAATGGGCGACATAGCCAAAGTTTCCGCCAAGCCAGGCACTGACCTGACGTTCCACCATCACGGCAGAAAACGGAACGGGCAGAATGCTGAACAGCGCAATACCGCCCCCCCAGAACAGCGCCAGCAGCAGTAACAAACGCCCTACCAGACGCTTAAGTCCTGCGACTCTCCACACAGCCTTCTTCCTCACGCTAACCCTCTGACGCCGATTAATATTTCTGATTAAGACGCTACGGTTCACACATTTTACTGATTCATGTAACAAATAATTTAAGATTTGCTATCTTATTGAACGTGCAATCGTATTTCAGGTTGTGTCAAAAAATCAAAATCATATTAATCATCTGACGCAGCCACCGGTTCCCTGGTGTTGGCGCAGTATTCGCGCACCCCGGCTAGACCGGGGTCATTTTTTAGGAACACTCGCCACCCAAGCTTTCAGCACCGCGACATCGTTACGCCACTCAGACTTCATCTCTTCAACCCATTCACCAACGTTATCCCACCAAGCAGGTAAATCCGGTGATTGGATCTGCTGTCCTAACTGTTGCAGATGGCGCAGGCCAACAGAGCCCGCGGCACCTTTAATTTTGTGTCCTTCTTCAACGATGCCTTTCTGATCCCGGGCGGTGAGATTAGATTCCAGCACCGACAGATAACCCGGCATCATTTTCTCGAATACCGCCAGACCATCGGTAATCAGTTTAGGGCCAACCAGCTCGATGTACTGCTCCAGCATGGCAATATCCAGCAGCTGTTGCGTTTTACCACTTTCAACAGGGGTCACGGCACTCTCCTCTTCGTCTTCAACGGTATCCCAGAACTTCTTGATCATCGCCGTCAGGGCCGGTACTGAAAGCGGTTTGCTCAGTACATCGTCCATGCCTGCGTCCATATACTCTTTTTTGTCTTTCAAGACGTTCGCTGTCAACGCCACCAGCGGCGGCAGGTCGTCAGCGTGATATTTGCGCGTCAGCTCGCGGGAAATATCCAGACCGGTCATATCCGGAAGCTGGATATCCAACAGCACCAGGTCATACTCACCCGGGGTGAACATCTCCAGCGCCGCCTGGCCGGTCATGGCAACATCCACGCTATTGCCGAGTTTCTCCAGCACCGAACGGGCAACAATGACGTTCAGTTCTATGTCTTCCACCAGCAAGACGTGCAACGCCGGCAGCGGCATATCGTCGTCTTCAAAGGCATCTTCCACTTCTTCCGCCACCGCTGGGGCATGAACCGTCAGCGTAAAGACTGAACCATGGCCAGGCTGGCTTGAAACCTCGATATCACCACCCATACTTTTTGCCAGACGCTTCGACACGGCAAGACCGATGCCGGTGCCGGTCGCCGGTTTACCGCCCTGGCTATCTTTGACCTGATAGTACATGGCAAAAATCTTGTCCTGCTCACCCTGCGGAATGCCGATACCGGAATCTTCCACTTCAAAGTGCAGCATATCGCCCGCGTCATAACGAACGCGAACAACCACGTTACCCTGCTGGGTAAACTTCACGGCATTACTGATCAGGTTCCACAGGATCTGACGTAGACGGGTGCCATCGGTAATCACCTTATGCGGCAGCGGTAACGTCGGCTCCATCACAAAACGCAGCCCTTTTTGCTGCGCTTGCAAACCGGAGAGGTTTTCCAGGTCAGCCAGGAAGCCGGTAAAATCGACAGGCTGGTTATCCAGTTGGACTTTACGACGTTCCATTTTGTCCATATCGATAATATCGTTGAAGATATTACCCAGCGTTATCGCTGAGACATGAATGGTTTTCAGGTATTTCTCCTGCTCGCCGGTCAGAGTGGTATCGAGCAGAATGCGGCTTAACCCCACGATGCCGTTTAGCGGTGTACGGAGTTCGTGGCTAATCGTGGAGATGAAGGTGGTCTTATCACGGCTAGCGCGCTCCAGCGCATCCTGATAACGCTTACGTTCGGTAATATCGCGGCCAAAGCCCATCAATCCGTGGCGCTTGCCCACACGGTCGTAGTAAGGCACTTTGCGGATCTCAAAGCAGGCTTTGCGTCCGTCCGGATAGTCAAGCCACTGTTCATAGGTCAACGAGACATTATGGCGGAAGACTTTCTCATCGGTTTCAATCACTTTCGCTGCCGCCTCAGGGGTATAGACCTCTTCGGGATGCAGGTGAATCAGCTGCTTTTCACTCTTGCCGGTCAGCAACTCCATGGCGCGGTTACAGCCAGAGAACTCTTTATCTTCATTACGGTAGAAAACCAAATCCGGTGAGGCATCAAGGAAAGAGCGCAAGAAGGAGGACTGTTGTTCGAGGCGGATCTGCGTCTCTTCACGTTCCTGCACCTCAACCTTCAACTGCTCAAGCGTTGCCCGGCGCTCGGCTTCCGCTTTTTCACGATCGCTGATTTCCTGATTAAGCTGTGAAATATTGTCTTTTAACTGTACGTTCAGCTTGAGATCGCGCTCGCGCATCTCTTCAAGCTTCTCCACCAGGCGGGAAAGTCGTTGTCGTGATTCCTCTAGCTGTTCAACGACCACCGAGAGAAAATAGACCGCCCATGGGGTGATCAGCAGGCCAAAGAAGATTGAACGAATGACGTCAATACTTTCTACCTGACCATGCAGCACCATGGTCACCGCCATTTGTACCACGATAGCCAACACCACCAGCGCGAGCGCCAGCAGCAGGGAAAAACGTACTAGACCCAGCTTCATCATCAGGTCGACGTAATACTGCGCCAGCATACGGATTTGCTTCATGAGGAGTTCCTTAACGACTTCATCGTTCAATCATACCCAATTCTGAGCACGGCGCGGTAGGTTGTACAAAAAATGCGAGGATTATCTGTGAAATGAGTCGTGTGGATTCTTAAGGTTTGGTCGCCCTGGCCCTGGGAGGCTCCGGCACACATCCCGGGGGCGGCGTAAACGCCTTGCCCGGGCTACCAGCTACCGACGGATGTAGGCCGGATAAGGCGTAGCCGCCATCCGGCAGTCGGCACGCATTCACCGTATCGACGAATACGTGGCGGATTATCGATGATGCACAGACATTAAGCGGGCTGCACCCACGGCATACCCAATGCCGAACCCTGAACGCCGTTTTCGTTGAGGTATTTATCCAGCTCGACCATCCCGGTCCAGCGATTTTCACACCACAACGGTGCCAGCAGCGTTGGGCGACGAGCGTTGGCGGAGATACGGTGGTAAATCACGTCAGGCGGTGTGTGGCGAATCATTTCACCGGCAGTCACAGTGTAATCATCAAGTTCAATCCCACTCAACCTTGCCGCCTGCCACGCTTTCGCCATAATGCTACCGGTGACAATATGCAGCGGGTGCAGTTTAATGCCGTCAACACCGGTCTCAACTACCTGTTTAAGCGTCTCCAGACACTCACCCTGCCCTTCACCCGGCAAACCGACGATAAGGTGGCTGCACACCTTCAGACCGCGCTCACGAGCCAGACGCGTCGTTCGCTGGTAACAGGCAAAATCATGGCCACGGTTAATACGGTGCAGCGTTTTATCGTGCGCGGTTTGCAGACCCAGCTCCAGCCACACTTCATAGCCCTGCTCGTGGTATTCGCTCAGCAAATCGAGTACCGCTTCCGGCACGCAGTCCGGACGCGTTCCCACACACAGCCCGACGATATTGGCCTGGCTCACCGCCTGCTGATACATCGAACGCAACACCTGCACTTCCGCAAAGGTGCTGGTATAGGCCTGGAAATAGGCCAGGTAGCGCTTAGCGCGGTTCACCAGTTGCGCCTGATGCGCTAGCTGGTCGGCAATCGACTTATGCTGCTGCGCTTCATCGGCAAATGAAGCCACATTGCAGAACGTACAACCGCCGCGGCCAATAGTGCCGTCGCGGTTTGGGCAGCTAAATCCACCATGCAGCGTCAGTTTATGAACCTTTTCACCATAACGACGCGAAAGATCCCCACCAAACATATTGACTAATTTTTGTAACTGCATAATCTGATAGACCGGCCTGAAGAAAGGGGCCAAGCCTGCCACTTTTAGTCTCGATCGGCGATGACCTGGATCAATCGCCATGTAGACCTTTTACCTTATTGCATAACCAATCAAAATTACTGCAATTTCATTCATCGACAATGAGATTATTTTTCCTTATGTCTGACGTCAAATTAGTCATAATCCACCTGCCGTTGAAAAACAGAGTGATCCTATACCCCCACACTCAATGCCAGCATTAAATTCTGCCTTTCATTAAATTAACAGCGCATGACGATTATCACAGCGCTTTCATATAGTGAGACAGATCACACTCCCTATCCCTTCCCCTGCAGGTCAACACACAACAAAAACATCACATTTCTTTTATTATTCATATCGTTAATTACCCTATAGCACATTTCTGTATAAATAAGTTTGCCATTTGACCTATGTACCGATTCCCGATAAGTTGGGAATCCGCTGGAAGCTTTCTGGATGAGCAGCCTGCTCATCATATTTATGCAGTAATTGAGATTCCCTCTTAAGCAAGTCCTCAAACTTGTGTGACCTACGCGAAAAGGATAGAAGAGGGCGAATGCGAGGTAGGCAATGAATGCCATACCCCGTCGCCATGCTCTTGCTGTGCCTTGCGCGCAATCGATTAAGGGGGCGTCCCGTAGAGCCTGGGGAGGTTCACTGATATGTTGTACGATAAATCCCTTGAGAGGGATAACTGTGGTTTCGGCCTGATCGCCCACATAGAAGGCGAACCTAGCCACAAGGTAGTGCGTACCGCTATACACGCACTGGCCCGCATGCAGCACCGTGGGGCAATCCTCGCCGATGGTAAAACCGGCGATGGTTGTGGTCTGCTGCTTCAAAAACCTGACCGTTTCTTTCGCATCGTCGCTGCAGAGCGCGGCTGGCGCTTAGCGAAAAACTACGCTGTCGGGATGCTGTTCCTGAATAAAGATCCTGAGCTTGCCGCAGCTTCTCGCCGTATTGTCGAAGAAGAGCTACAGCGCGAGACCCTGTCTATCGTGGGCTGGCGCGATGTGCCGACCAACGAAGGCGTGCTGGGTGAAATCGCCCTCTCCTCTCTGCCACGTATCGAGCAAATTTTTGTCAACGCCCCTGCGGGCTGGCGTCCACGCGATATGGAACGCCGTCTGTTTATTGCGCGTCGCCGTATCGAAAAACGTCTCCAGGAAGATAAAGACTTCTACGTCTGTAGCCTGTCTAACCTGGTCAACATCTATAAAGGTCTGTGTATGCCGGCAGATTTGCCGCGCTTCTACCTGGACCTGGCGGATTTGCGTCTGGAGTCGGCTATCTGCCTGTTCCACCAGCGCTTTTCCACCAACACCGTGCCGCGCTGGCCGCTGGCGCAGCCGTTCCGTTATCTGGCGCACAACGGTGAGATCAACACTATCACCGGTAACCGCCAGTGGGCGCGTGCACGTACTTATAAATTCCAGACCCCGCTGATCCCGGATCTGCACGACGCCGCACCGTTCGTTAACGAAACCGGCTCTGACTCCAGCTCCATGGATAACATGCTTGAGCTGCTGCTGGCGGGCGGGATGGACATTATCCGCGCCATGCGTCTTCTGGTGCCACCGGCCTGGCAGAACAACCCGGATATGGATCCAGACCTGCGTTCGTTCTTCGACTTTAACTCCATGCACATGGAGCCGTGGGACGGCCCGGCGGGCATTGTCATGTCCGACGGTCGCTACGCCGCCTGTAACCTTGACCGTAACGGTCTGCGCCCGGCACGCTACGTTATCACCAAAGATAAGCTGATTACCTGCGCCTCTGAAGTCGGTATCTGGGACTACCAGCCTGATGAAGTGGTGGAAAAAGGTCGTGTGGGGCCAGGCGAACTGATGGTTATCGATACCCGCTCAGGCCGCATTCTGCACTCGGCGGAAACCGATGACGATCTGAAAAGCCGCCATCCGTACAAAGAGTGGATGGAGAACTACGTCCGTCGACTGGTGCCGTTTGAAGATCTGGCAGACGATCAGGTCGGCAGCCGCGAGCTGGACGACGATACGCTCGCCAGCTACCAAAAACAGTTTAACTACAGCGCCGAAGAGCTTGACTCCATCCTGCGCGTACTCGGTGAAAATGGCCAGGAAGCGGTCGGTTCAATGGGCGATGATACCCCGTTTGCCGTGCTCTCCAGCCAGCCACGCATTATTTATGACTACTTCCGCCAGCAGTTTGCGCAGGTGACCAACCCGCCAATCGATCCGCTGCGTGAAGCGCACGTCATGTCGCTGGCGACCAGCATCGGTCGTGAGATGAACGTCTTCTGCGAAGCGGAAGGCCAGGCGCACCGTCTGAGCTTCAAATCACCAATTCTGCTGTACTCCGATTTCAATCAGCTCACCACGATGAAAGAGGAGCACTACCGCGCCGATACGCTGGATATCACTTTCGATGTGACGGAATCCAACCTCGAAGAGACGGTCAAAGCGCTGTGCGATAAAGCCGAACAGATGGTTCGTGACGGTACCGTCCTGCTGGTGCTGTCTGACCGTAACATTGCCAAAAACCGTCTGCCGGTTCCGGCACCGATGGCCGTCGGCGCCGTTCAAGCACGTCTGGTAGATAAGAGCCTGCGCTGCGACGCCAACATCATCGTTGAAACGGCAAGCGCCCGTGACCCGCATCACTTCGCGGTGCTGCTCGGTTTCGGTGCCACGGCAATCTATCCGTATCTGGCCTACGAAACGCTGGGACGTCTGATTGATACCCACGCTATCGAAAAAGATTACCGCACGGTGATGCTGAACTACCGTAACGGAATCAACAAAGGTCTGTACAAGATCATGTCCAAAATGGGCATCTCGACTATCGCATCTTATCGCTGCTCCAAACTGTTTGAAGCGGTTGGCCTGCACGATGACGTGGTTGAGAACTGCTTCCAGGGCGTGGTCAGCCGTATCGGCGGGGCGTCGTTCGACGACTTCCAGCAAGATCTGCTGAACCTGTCGAAACGTGCCTGGCTTGCGCGTAAGCCACTGGATCAGGGCGGTCAGCTCAAATACGTCCACGGTGGCGAATACCACGCCTATAACCCGGACGTAGTGCGCACCCTGCAACAGGCGGTACAAAGCGGCGAGTACAGCGATTATCAAGAATATGCCGCACTGGTGAATAACCGTCCGGCCGCCACGCTGCGCGATCTGCTGGCGATTGCCCCGAATGGCGAAGCGGTGAGCGTGTCTGACGTTGAACCGGCAAGCTCACTGTTCAAGCGCTTCGATACGGCAGCGATGTCTATCGGCGCACTGAGCCCGGAAG
Organism: Kluyvera intermedia; assembly: GCF_034424175.1. Classification (NCBI taxonomy): domain Bacteria; kingdom Pseudomonadati; phylum Pseudomonadota; class Gammaproteobacteria; order Enterobacterales; family Enterobacteriaceae; genus Kluyvera; species Kluyvera intermedia. The sequence goes on along the minus strand of NZ_CP139986.1, from coordinate 579,961 downwards.
CGCACGAAGCGCTGGCGGAAGCGATGAACAGCATTGGCGGTAACTCCAACTCCGGCGAAGGTGGTGAAGACCCTGCGCGCTACGGCACCAATAAAGTGTCGCGTATTAAGCAGGTTGCTTCTGGTCGCTTTGGTGTAACCCCGGCGTATCTGGTGAACGCTGACGTCATTCAGATTAAAGTTGCTCAGGGCGCAAAACCGGGCGAAGGCGGTCAGTTACCGGGTGATAAAGTCACGCCGTACATCGCTAAACTGCGTTATTCGGTACCGGGCGTGACGCTGATTTCCCCGCCACCGCACCACGATATCTACTCTATCGAGGACTTAGCGCAGCTGATTTTCGACTTAAAACAGGTCAACCCGAAAGCACTGATCTCCGTGAAGCTGGTCTCCGAACCGGGCGTTGGCACCATCGCGACCGGCGTGGCGAAAGCCTATGCGGATCTCATCACCATCGCCGGTTACGACGGTGGTACCGGCGCAAGCCCGCTCTCTTCCGTGAAATATGCAGGCTGTCCGTGGGAACTGGGCTTGGTGGAAACTCAGCAAGCACTGGTGGCTAACGGTCTGCGTCACAAGATCCGTTTACAAGTGGATGGCGGTCTTAAGACCGGCGTCGACATCATTAAAGCGGCGATTCTCGGCGCGGAAAGCTTCGGCTTCGGCACCGGCCCAATGGTCGCGCTGGGCTGTAAATACCTGCGTATTTGTCACCTGAACAACTGCGCAACCGGTGTAGCAACCCAGGACGAAAAACTGCGTAAGAACCACTATCACGGCCTGCCGTTCAAAGTGACCAACTACTTTGAATTTATCGCCCGTGAAGTGCGCGAGCTAATGGCAAGCCTGGGCGTGACCCGCCTGGTGGATCTTATTGGCCGTACCGACCTGCTCAAAGAGCTGGACGGGTTCACCGCCAAGCAGCAGAAGCTGGAGCTGTCTCGTCTGCTGGAAACCGCCGAGCCGCATCCTGGCAAAGCGCTGTTCTGCACTGAGAACAACCCACCGTTTGATAACGGTGTGCTGAACGCTCAACTGTTGCAGCAGGCAAAACCGTTTGTGGATGAGCGCCAGAGCAAAACCTTCTGGTTCGATATCCGCAACACCGACCGTTCCGTGGGCGCATCGCTGTCGGGCTACATCGCCCAGACGCACGGCGACCAAGGGCTGGCGTCAGATCCGATTAAAGCGCACTTCAGCGGTACCGCAGGCCAGAGCTTCGGCGTGTGGAACGCCGGCGGCGTTGAGCTGTATCTGACCGGCGATGCCAACGACTACGTCGGTAAAGGCATGGCTGGCGGTCTGCTGGCGATTCGTCCTCCGGTCGGTTCTGCCTTCCGCAGTCATGAAGCCAGCATTATCGGCAACACCTGCCTTTACGGCGCGACCGGTGGTCGTCTGTACGCCGCAGGCCGCGCAGGTGAACGTTTCGGTGTGCGTAACTCCGGGGCCATCACCGTCGTGGAAGGTATTGGCGACAACGGTTGTGAATACATGACTGGCGGGATCGTCTGCGTGCTGGGGAAAACGGGCGTCAACTTCGGTGCCGGTATGACGGGCGGCTTCGCCTACGTACTGGATGAAAGCGGTGATTTCCGCAAACGCGTGAACCCGGAACTGGTGGAGGTGCTGGATGTTGAAACGCTGGCTATTCACGAAGAGCATCTGCGTGGGCTTATTACCGAGCACGTGCAGTTGACCGGTTCATCCCGTGGCGAAGAGATCCTGGCGAACTGGCCGGCATTCTCAGCGAAATTCGCGCTGGTTAAACCGAAGTCCAGTGATGTGAAAGCACTGTTGGGTCATCGTAGTCGTAGCGCAGCTGAGCTGCGTGTGCAGGCGCAGTAAGGGGTCATCATGAGTCAGAACGTATATCAATTTATCGACCTCCAGCGCGTTGATCCGCCAAAGAAACCGCTGAAGATCCGTAAGATCGAGTTTATCGAGATCTATGAGCCGTTTTCCGAAGGCCAGGCCAAAGCACAGGCAGACCGCTGCCTGTCCTGCGGCAACCCGTATTGCGAGTGGAAATGTCCGGTACATAACTACATCCCTAACTGGCTGAAACTGGCCAACGAGGGACGTATTTTTGAGGCAGCAGAGCTGTCACACCAGACCAATACCTTGCCGGAAGTCTGTGGGCGCGTTTGCCCGCAGGATCGTCTGTGCGAAGGTTCCTGTACCCTGAACGATGAGTTCGGCGCGGTGACCATCGGCAACATCGAGCGCTATATCAACGATAAAGCGTTTGAGATGGGCTGGCGTCCAGACATGACCGGCGTTAAGCAGACCGACAAGAAAGTCGCCATCATCGGTGCCGGCCCGGCTGGCCTGGCGTGTGCCGATGTGCTGACCCGCAACGGCGTGAAGGCGGTGGTCTTTGACCGTCACCCGGAAATCGGCGGTCTGCTGACCTTCGGTATCCCGGCCTTTAAGCTGGAGAAAGAAGTTATGACCCGCCGCCGTGAAATCTTCACCGGCATGGGTATTGAGTTCAAACTCAACGTAGAAGTCGGCCGCGATGTACAGATCGATGACCTGCTGAAGGATTACGATTCCGTATTCCTCGGCGTGGGCACCTATCAGTCGATGCGCGGCGGTCTGGAAAACGAAGACGCTTCTGACGTATTCGATGCCCTGCCGTTCCTGATTGCCAATACCAAGCAGTTGATGGGCTTCGGCGAAACGCCTGACGAGCCGTATGTCAGCATGGAAGGCAAACGCGTTGTTGTGCTGGGCGGCGGCGATACCGCGATGGACTGCGTACGGACTTCTATTCGTCAGAACGCCGCGCATGTTATCTGCGCCTACCGTCGTGATGAAGAGAATATGCCAGGTTCTAAACGCGAAGTGAAAAATGCGCGTGAAGAAGGCGTCGAGTTCCAGTTCAACGTCCAGCCACTGGGTGTGGAAGTGAATGCGAACGGCAAAGTATGCGGCGTAAAAATGGCACGTACTGAAATGGGCAAGCCGGATGCGAAAGGCCGTCGTCGTGCGGAGATCGTTGCCGGTTCCGAACACGTGGTGCCAGCCGATGCAGTAGTAATGGCATTTGGTTTCCGTCCTCACAGCATGGAATGGTTGGCAAAACACAGCGTTGAGCTGGACTCTCAGGGTCGTGTTATTGCCCCGGAAGGCAGCGAGAATGCATTCCAGACCAGCAACCCGAAAATCTTCGCCGGTGGTGACATCGTGCGCGGTTCGGACCTGGTGGTCACGGCGATTGCCGAAGGTCGTAAAGCGGCTGACGGGATTATGAATTACCTGGAAGTGTAAAAACCTCTCTGGCCCCCTGCCAAATTCACATTGCTGGATGGGGGCCTGTTTTCTTCTTCGCACATTCACGACATTCCTGGAAAGCAACTCGCAAGTACTGATGCAAGTCCATGTAATCCAATCGGCATGGATTGACGACATAAGACCCCGAGCGTATTGATAGCGATATATTTTCACCTCGTAACTATCACGCCAGGGAAGACATGAATACACTCACCTCTACATCCCGTGCTGAGGATTATCAGCAAATCCATGACGGTATAATTCATTTATTGGATAACGCCCGGACAGAAACGGTCCGCAGCATCAACGCAATTATGACGGCAACTTATTGGGAGATTGGCCGCCGAATTGTCGAATTTGAACAAGGCGGTGAAGCGCGAGCGGCTTACGGAACTCAACTGATTGAACGTTTGTCCGTCGATTTAAATCAGCGATACAAACGGGGGTTTTCAACGGGAAACTTGCGACAGATACGGGCTTTTTATCTTTATTTTCAGAGCATTGGAATTCAGCAGACAGTGTCTGGTGAATCTTCCCGTCTGGCACAACTCGCCAAAATTTTCCTGCTTCCCTGGTCAGCTTATGTCCGCCTGCTATCGGTTAAAAATCCTGATGCCCGCGCTTTTTACGAGAAAGAGACGTTACGTAACGGCTGGTCAGTAAGGCAGCTTGATAGGCAAATCACCACCCAATTTTACGAACGAACATTACTGTCCCACGATAAAACCACCATGTTGCAGCAGGCCGCCCCCACCGTCGCTGATGTTACGCCAGAACAAGCAATACGTGACCCGTTCATTCTCGAATTCCTCGATCTGAAGGATGAGTATTCTGAATCCGATCTTGAAGAAGCGCTGATAAACCACCTGATGGATTTTATGCTGGAACTCGGTGATGACTTTGCCTTTGTGGGTCGTCAGCGTCGATTACGCATTGACGATAGCTGGTTTCGCATTGACCTGCTGTTCTTCCACCGCCGCTTACGCTGCCTGCTCATCGTTGACCTTAAGGTCGGCAAATTTAGCTACGCCGATGCAGGGCAAATGAACATGTATCTGAATTACGCCCAGGAGCACTGGACAATGCCTGGAGAGAATCCACCTGTAGGCTTAATCCTGTGCGCGGAAAAAGGTGCTGGCGAGGCTCACTATGCCCTGACGGGTTTACCTCATAAAGTGCTTACCAGTGAGTACAAAATGCAGTTACCTGACGAGAAGTTGTTGGCGGATGAACTCGTCCGCTCGCAAACCATGCTTGAGGCTCATAAAACCAATTAACGGGGTGAACGATAGGGTGATGATATTCTGGGAATAAAAGAGTGTGTGGCGCGTTAATCCCTACAAAACAAATCAGGCCCTAAAGGGCCTGATTTTATTTCACTACGCGTAACGCCGGGCGTCCACCGCGTGGCGGTGGCGGAGTGTCGTCTGGATCGGTATCGTCATCGCTATCAGGCTTATCACCATCAATGATTGACATCACCGTTTCGTTACCACTCTCTTCCACAGCATCATCGTTGAAGCCTTCAGCGTTTTCATCATAGGCCGCTTCTGCTTCAAACATCGTCCCAGCGCCGTTCTCACGGGCATAGATAGCCAGCACGGCAGCCAGTGGGACCGAAACCTGACGTGGAACGCCGCCGAAGCGCGCATTAAAGCGCACTTCTTCGTTGGACAGTTCGAGGTTGCCTACCGCGCGCGGCGCGATGTTCAACACAATCTGACCATCGCGCGCATACTCCATCGGTACGTTTATACCGGGCTGCATCACGTCAACCACCAGATGTGGCGTCAGTTGGTTATCCAGCAGCCACTCATAAAACGCGCGAAGCAGATACGGACGACGCGGAGAAAGCTGTGAAACATCCATTCAATTAACCCCGGCCAAGGCGCATTTCGCGCTCAGGTTCCGTTAAGGACGCGAGGAAAGAATCACGCTCGAAGACGCGGGTCATATAGCCTTTCAGCTCTTTAGCACCCGCACCTACCAGCTCAATACCCATGACCGGCAGACGCCACAGCAGTGGAGCCAGGTAGCAGTCAACGATGCTGAACTCATCGCTCAGGAAGAATGGCTTCTGAGTGAACACTGGGGCAATCGCCAGCAGTTCTTCGCGCAGCTGTTTACGAGCGGCATCGGCCTGAGCGGCAGAACCGGACATCACAGTGTGCATCAGTGAGTACCAGTCTTTTTCGATACGGTGCATGTACAGGCGGCTTTCACCACGTGCAACCGGATAAACCGGCATCAGCGGCGGATGAGGGAAACGCTCATCCAGATATTCCATAATGATGCGAGATTCCCAAAGGGTCAGCTCACGATCGACCAGTGTCGGAACGCTTTGATTCGGGTTGAGGTCAATCAGATCCTGTGGTGGATTGTCCTTTTCCACGAGCTCGATTTCAAAACTAACACCTTTCTCAGCCAGCACAATGCGGACCTGATGGCTATAGATGTCAGTAGGACCAGAAAACAGCGTCATTACCGAACGTTTGTTGGCAGCGACAGCCATGAAAACCTCCAGGTGTAATCAGAATTTGTACTGCTACCAGCCACAACGGCGGCTAGCCAGATGATAAGCCTCTGCACGTTAGACAACATTCTCGTTCATAAACTAAACATAAAATGAACAATCGCGCGCAATTGGGCAGAAAATTGGATGATAGTCTACCAGATTTTGAATGACTTGTGGTGAGGCGATTCTGGAAAAGCAGAAAAAGAACCTACAATCCCCATTCTACGGGCATAAAAAAACCCGCCGAAGCGGGTTTTTTCGCAAATTGTTGTCTGCCGAAGCAGAAACCAATTAACGTTTGGAGAACTGAGGACGACGACGTGCTTTACGCAGGCCGACTTTCTTACGTTCAACCTCACGAGCATCACGAGTAACGAAGCCTGCTTTACGCAGTTCGCCACGCAGTGACTCGTCATATTCCATCAGTGCACGGGTGATACCGTGACGGATAGCACCAGCTTGACCAGAGATACCACCACCTTTAACGGTGATGTACAGGTCCAGTTTACCAATCATATCGACCAGTTCCAGCGGCTGACGAACTACCATGCGGGCAGTTTCACGACCGAAGTACTGTTCCAGAGAACGTTGGTTGATTACGATTTTACCGCTACCCGGTTTGATGAAAACGCGAGCTGCAGAACTTTTGCGGCGACCAGTGCCGTAGTATTGATTTTCAGCCATTGCCTATAATCCCGATTAGATGTCAAGAACTTGCGGTTGCTGTGCCGCGTGGTTGTGCTCATTGCCCGCGTAAACTTTGAGTTTACGGTACATTGCACGACCCAGCGGGCCTTTTGGCAGCATGCCTTTAACCGCGATTTCAATCACACGCTCAGGATGGCGAGCAATCATCTCTTCAAAGGTCGCTTCTTTAAGACCACCGACGTAGCCAGTGTGACGATAGTACACTTTGTCAGTACGCTTGTTGCCGGTTACAGCAACTTTATCAGCGTTCAGAACGATGATGTAATCACCGGTATCTACGTGCGGAGTGTATTCCGCTTTATGCTTACCGCGCAGGCGCAGAGCCAGTTCGGAAGCCAGACGGCCCAGAGTTTTACCGGTCGCGTCGACAACATACCAGTCGCGTTTTACGGTTTCTGGTTTAGCTGTAAAAGTTTTCATTAAAAGCTTACCCAAATAAATTAGTTACACGTTGGTGAACACCCAAACGTTTAGTCAGATGAGGTTCACACGACATTGTCCAGCAAACCTACCCCTTCGAATAGCCTATGCCGGCACATAGAAAGTTTTGGGAAAAAAACTCTCTCGTAACGTGGGGTCGCAAGAGTATAGAGAAGTCAGGGTCAAAGATCGACCCCTTTATGTGATTTGCGATGGGTTTTGTTTGCCCATGTAGACCGGTCGGTCGAAGCGATGCTGGGAATTCGTGCGGAGGGTTTCCCGGGGTCGGCGTGAACGCCTCGCCCGGGCTACATAGGCTATGCATTAATTAAGGCATGTGCGGGCGCTTCAGATACTCTTCGCTCTGCATCTCCTGCAAACGCGATAGGCAGCGCTGGAACTCAAACTTCAGTCGTTCGCCCTGATAGATGTTGTACAGCTCAACTTCCGCGCTCACCACCAGCTTCACGTGGCGCTCGTAAAACTCATCCACCAAAGCAATAAAGCGTCGTGCTTCACTCTCAAGCAAGGGCGTCATCACCGGGACATCAAACAGCATCACCGTATGGAACAGACGCGACAGCGCGATATAGTCATGCTGGCTACGCGCATCCACGCATAGCGTCGTAAACGACACCGCCAGCGTTTGATTCTCAACGCCCAGCGTCGGCAGCGGACGATGATTAATTTCCAGCGTGCTGGCATTGTGCTGCGCGGTACCCGCCAGCGCCAGCCATAGCTTATCCATCTGTTGACGCGTCTCGCTATTGAGCGGCGAGAGCCACAGGTGCGCCTGAGTCAAGGTACGCAGACGGTAATCGATACCCGCATCGACATTCATGACGTCACAATGTTCTTTAATCGCCTCAATGGCGGGCATAAAGCGCGCACGCTGTAGCCCGTTGCGATAAAGCTCATCCGGCGGAATATTCGACGTTGCCACCAGCGTAATACCGCGAGCAAACAGCGCTTTCATTAAGCCGCCAAGCAGCATGGCGTCGGTGATATCCGAAACAAAAAATTCGTCGAAACACAGGACGTCCGTCTCCGCTTTAAAGCGTTCGGCAACAATTTCCAGCGGATCGCTATGCCCTTGCAGCGCCGCCAACTCCTCGTGCACTCGCAGCATAAAACGGTGGAAATGCAGGCGTTGTTTACGGGTGCCCGGCAGGCTTTGGTAAAACATATCCATCAGCCAGGTTTTCCCGCGCCCTACGCCGCCCCACATATAAAGGCCGCGAACGGCGGTCGGTGTGTCGTTGTCTTTCTTGCCCAGCAGTTTACCAAAGCGCGCTTTTAGCCCGCCACCAGCGGCAGGTGCCGTTATTTTTGTTTGAAGTTCCTGGTAAATGGTATCGAGGCGGCTTACCGCCTCACGCTGGACATCATCTGGTTGATGGCTGCCCTGTTCGAGGGCCTGAAGATAGCGCAATGTGGGGGACAGGCTTTGCATGATCTAATTGTTATTCCTTTGAAAACCGGTATGTCTTACTTCACGATTGACTAAAAAAAGTCCGTTCTACACTACGCGATGATGCGTCAGGATTCCACTTCTACGGGATTAGCGGTTATAGTGGCACTATCGGGTGCAGGCATGGAGTTGCCGAAGTCGCCAATACCCTACGGAACAACAAAACAATGGGAGATGTTCATGACCTGGGAATACGCGCTAATTGGGTTAGTTGTCGGTATCATCATCGGTGCCGTGGCCATGCGTTTCGGTAATCGCAAATTACGCCAGCAGCAGGCCTTGCAGTACGAACTGGAAAAAAACAAAGCCGAACTGGAAGAGTACCGCGAAGAGCTGGTCAGCCATTTTGCCCGCAGCGCCGAGTTGCTCGATAACATGGCCGATGACTATCGCCAGATTTACCAGCACATGGCGAAAAGCTCCAGCAACTTGCTGCCGGGGATGTCGCCTGAGGCCAACCCGTTCCGCAATCGCCTGGCGGAGTCCGAAGCCGGTAACGACCAGGCGCCGGTACAGATGCCACGCGACTATTCAGATGGCGCATCTGGCCTGCTGCGTAGCGGTGCCAAACGCGATTAATCTGCATTTTCAGTATTTTTCTACGGGCGCATGATATGCGCCCGTCCTCTTCTGTTCACGCCGACTATATTTAATTCAATAACATCAGCCTTTTCGGGAAGCATTGTCCTTATCTTCAGGGTCATGAGGGCCAGCATCAATGAGCAAATCGACTTTACTGTTAAGTGCGTTAGCGTTAAGCATCGGACTCTCTCTTGCCGTACCCGCGCCAGTGATGGCGTCATTACCTACGCAGGTTCCTGGCCAGGGTAGCCTGCCAAGCCTTGCGCCAATGCTGGAGAAAGTCCTGCCTGCGGTAGTGAGTGTGAAAGTAGAGGGAACCGCGCCGGTGAATCAGCAGGTGCCAGAGGAGCTAAAGAAATTCTTTGGTGACGACGGCGGTAACGCCACGAACGAACCTTCGCAGAAATTTGAAGGGCTGGGTTCCGGCGTGATTATTGATGCCATAAAAGGCTATGTACTGACCAACAACCATGTGGTCAGCGATGCGCAGAAGATTAGCATCCAGCTAAACGATGGTCGTGAGTTCGATGCCAAACTCATTGGCAGTGACGATCAAAGCGACATCGCCTTGCTGCAAATTCAAAAAGCCAGCCACTTAACCCAAATAGCCATCGCCGACTCTGACAAGCTGCGCGTCGGTGATTTCGCCGTCGCCGTCGGTAACCCCTTCGGCCTCGGGCAGACCGTAACCTCAGGGATCGTTTCGGCCCTGGGGCGCAGCGGCCTGAATCTGGAAGGGCTGGAAAACTTTATTCAGACCGACGCCGCCATTAACCGTGGTAACTCCGGCGGCGCCCTGCTAAACCTCAACGGCGAACTGATTGGCATCAATACCGCCATTCTGGCGCCCGGCGGCGGCAGCGTTGGTATAGGCTTTGCCATCCCTAGCAATATGGCGCAGACCCTGGCACAGCAACTGATTCAGTTTGGTGAAATCAAACGCGGCCTGCTGGGTATTCGCGGCATGGAGATGACGGCGGATATTGCTAAAGCCTTTAATCTCAATGTGCAGCGCGGAGCATTCATCAGTGAAGTGTTGCCGGGTTCGGGTTCCGCTAAAGCAGGGATAAAATCCGGCGATGTCATTACCAGCCTGAACGGTAAACCTCTCAACAGTTTTGCCGAACTGCGTTCACGTATTGCCACCACAGAGCCAGGCTCTAAGGTCAAATTGGGCCTGCTGCGTAACGGCAAGCCGATGGAGGTGGAAGTCACGCTGGATAAGAGCACTTCATCCACCGCCAGCGCCCAGTTGATTATCCCTGCACTGGAAGGGGCTCAATTGAGCGATGGCCAGGCAAAAGACGGTACCAAAGGGGTCGTCATTTCAGATGTCGAGAAAGGCAGCCCGGCGGCTCAGGTTGGTCTGCATAAGGATGATGTCATTATTGGCATTAACCGCCAGCCAACTCAGTCGATTGCCGAACTGCGCAAAGTGCTGGAAGCCAAGCCCGCCGTGATTGCAGTGAACGTCATGCGCGGTAATGAGAGCATCTATCTGCTTATGCGGTAATCCGGGTTAAACCGGACATAGCATGGAATGTATGTCCGGTTAACTCGTGGTATGCTTCGTTTCAGTTTCCTTATCAACGATGCCGGTATCATGCTAGTAAAGCTCTTACGTTCGGTCGCACTCGGTTTATTGGTCGGCGGCATTTTGATTGCCACCGTCCCCTCTTTGCGCCAGTGGAACCCGTTATCCACCCAGCACTTTAGCAGCACGGATGAAACGCCGACGAGCTATAACTCTGCGGTGCGCCGCGCCGCGCCTGCGGTGGTCAACGTCTACAATCGCAGCGTAAACAACAGCACCAATAATCAACTGGAGATCAAAACACTTGGCTCCGGGGTGATTATGGATGAACGCGGCTACATCATTACCAACAAACACGTGATCAACAACGCCGATCAAATCATCGTCGCGTTGCAGGACGGTCGTGTGTTTGAAGCCCTGTTGGTAGGCTCCGATAGCCTGACCGACCTGGCGGTACTCAAAATTAACGCAACCGGAGGCCTACCGGTTATCCCGATTAATCCGGCACGCATTCCGCATATTGGCGACGTGGTACTGGCGATTGGTAACCCATACAACCTTGGGCAGACCATCACTCAGGGGATTATCAGCGCCACCGGCCGTATTGGCCTGAACCCAAGCGGTCGGCAGAACTTCCTGCAAACCGATGCCTCGATCAACCACGGTAACTCTGGCGGTGCGCTGGTGAACTCGCTGGGCGAGCTGATGGGGATCAACACCCTCTCCTTTGATAAAAGCAACGATGGCGAAACGCCTGAAGGGCTCAGTTTTGCGATCCCGTTCCAGCTGGCAACCAAGATCATGGATAAGTTGATTCGCGATGGCCGAGTGATCCGTGGCTTCATCGGCATCAGCGGGCGTGAAATTGCACCGCTGCACGCGCAGGGCAGCAGTATCGACCCGATCCAGGGGATCGTGGTTAATGATGTGTCGCCGAACGGCCCGGCAGCCCAGGCGGGGATCCAGAATAACGACGTGATTATCTCGGTGAACGGCAAGCAGGCGGTTTCCGCGCTGGAGACAATGGATCAGGTGGCGGAGATTCGCCCGGGTTCAATCATTCCGGTCGTGGTGATGCGTGATGATAAGAAGATGACGATGCAGGTGACGATTCAGGAATACCCGGCATCAGACTAATGAAGCAAAAGCAAAGGGGCCATTCGGCCCCTTTGTGACAATAAGACTAATGGTCTTATTTGTTGATAAACTCTTCACCCAACTGAATATCTTTTCTCAGCGTTTCCAGCATCCCTTCCAGCGCCTGCTGTTCGTAGGCACTCAGTTTGCCGATTGACTGACGTTCTTCAACGCCGTTTTTACCGAGCAGCAGCGGCTGTGAGAAGAAACGGGCATATTCGCCGTCACCTTCAACATAAGCGCATTCCACCACGCCTTTTTCGCCCTGTAGAGCGCGTACCAGCGACAGACCAAAACGCGCCGCCGCCTGTCCCATAGAGAGCGTTGCTGACCCACCACCCGCTTTCGCTTCCACCACTTCGGTGCCCGCGTTCTGGATGCGTTTGGTTAAGTCATTCACTTCCTGATCGGAAAAGCTGACGCCAGGAATTTGCGACAGTAAAGGCAGGATGGTCACGCCGGAGTGGCCGCCAATGACAGGCACTTCCACGTCGCCACAGTTTTTGTCTTTCAGCTCGGCAACAAAGGTATTGGAGCGGATGATATCCAGCGTCGTTACGCCGAACAGTTTGTTCTTATCATACACGCCCGCCTTTTTCAGCACTTCAGCGGCAATGGCCACCGTCGTGTTGACCGGATTGGTAATAATACCAATGCAGGCTTTTGGCGCGGTTTTGGCGACTTGTTGCACCAGGTTTTTCACAATCCCGGCGTTAACGTTAAACAGATCGGAGCGATCCATACCGGGTTTACGTGCAACACCTGCTGAGATCAAAACGACATCAGCCCCAACTAGCGCTGGCGTCGCATCTTCACCCGAGAAACCTTTGATTTTAACATCCGTTGGAATATGGCTGAGATCGACCGCGACACCAGGCGTGACGGGGGCGATATCATACAAAGAGAGTTCTGAACCTGAAGGAAGTTGGGTCTTTAGTAGTAGGGCAAGCGCCTGACCGATTCCGCCGGCGGCACCAAGGACTGCGACTTTCATCCTAAACTCCTTATTGTGGTTAATGACATTCAGGTAGCAACCTGCTGTGGACCGCATAACCAACGCAGGAGAGACCTGTTGTTACTCCGTTGCGGCGACCTTAATTCACGAGGTAATTAATTACAATATAATTGCTTACAGAATGCGGGTTATCCAACAGCATTGTTGGTTGAACCGCATGACTTCCAGAAAAAGGTCTGTCTACGAAACCAAATTTTCATCAACTATCGATTACAATATACTCAGCATGTTGCGTAAAACAACAGCAATTTAATAACATTTCATTTACTTTTAACTTATTTGCTTCCCGTGACATAAGCATGTTTCTTAGGGCTAATTTTTGCTAAAATCTTGCCTTTCTCTATTTTATTTAGCCTCTTGGGGCAAATTGTTTTGCATAAAAATTCACCTATATGCATAATAATGTTAATTTCACCACCATACTCGGGTGACTTATGCGAAGTTCGACCAAACAAGAAGAATTAGTTAAAGCCTTTAAAGCGTTACTGAAGGAAGAAAAATTTAGCTCTCAGGGCGAAATTGTTCAGGCCTTACAGGAAGAGGGCTTCGATAATATTAACCAATCCAAAGTCTCTCGTATGCTGACTAAGTTTGGCGCCGTGCGTACGCGCAACGCCAAAATGGAGATGGTTTATTGCCTGCCAGCCGAACTGGGCGTACCAACCACCACCAGCCCACTGAAAAACCTGGTGCTGGACATTGATTACAACGATTCCGTGGTCGTTATCCACACCAGCCCAGGCGCCGCACAGTTGATCGCGCGCCTGCTGGACTCATTGGGTAAAGCTGAGGGCATTCTCGGCAGCATTGCTGGCGATGACACCATTTTCACTACCCCGGCCAGAGGCTTTAGCGTTAAAGATCTCTTTGAGGCTATCCAGATTCTGTTCGAGCAGGAACTGTAATCCCTTCTGCTGCCTCCTCTGGATTTCCAGAGGAGCGGCTTATCCCCGCCATCCCCACATCTTAAACTGCCGTTTCGTTAGCATTTAGTGCGATCCCTCACCCTGATACATATACACAGTGAATATATCCTGACTTAAGCGCACAAAATATCAAATTATTCTATCTTTTTGATTTTACGCATTATTGCAGCATAGCTTTGCCAGATTATGCGCTTTCTTATACATATACGTTCTAAAAATGACGGTTCTTGACATGTAATTACACGCGCAACCATTAGTCAGGTATTAATATTTTATGTGATTAGTGTATACTTAATTTCGTGATGAGGGTCACAGAATAAAGGCCTTCCAAAAAAATTCGACGAGGTAAGTATCATGAAAATCAAAACAACCGTTGCCGCTTTAAGCATCCTTTCCGTTATCTCTTTTGGCGCATTCGCCGCTGATTCTATTAACAGCGACCAGGCCCAGACGCGTGAGTCCCTTGGCACCGTATCAATCGGTTCCGTTGGCTCAACTCCGATGGATATGCATCAAATGCTGAACAAAAAAGCACAGGAAGAAGGGGCTTCTTCTTATCGCATCATTGAGGCGCGTACCGGTTCTCATTGGCACGCAACGGCTGAGCTGTACAAATAAGCTCGCGTGTAATAATGCGTTAAAAATCAGTCAATCAAATATCTACAGCGGTCCAGGAATTAGAAAAAACGTCCTCTCACCGCTGCACAATAAGGTGAGGAGTTAAGAGTATGAAAAGAGCAATTATCATCGCATCCCTTGGTCTGGCATCAGTACTCTCTTTCGGCGCAAACGCCGCAGCACAACAAATTAACGCCGACCAGGCGCAAAACCTACAATCCCTGGGTACCATTTCTCTATCACAGGTAGGGAGTACTCCGATGGACATGCGTAGCGAGTTAGCCGCAAAAGCTGAAAAACAAGGCGCTAGCAGCTATCGCATTATTGAAGCACGTACCGGCGACAGCTGGCACGCTACCGCAGAGTTGTACAAATAAACCCTCGTCGTCTTGACCGACGACTTGCCCTCGCCCTTTTGCGAGGGCTTTTTTTTACCCGCGCTGAACGTTAAAGCGCAACATCCCTTCCCGCTCTTCTTCTGCCTCATCAAACAACAAGATCAGCGCCCCATAGCGTCGACGCTGCTTATCATTAAGGTGGATGAATTCAATCTCCAGCGGCAGCGGCATCTCCGGGCTAATAACCACCTCCCAAAGCGCATCCAGATCGCGGATCGGCTCACCTTCGAGGGCAAAGAGTCGGGCAAATTCACGGTAGAAATCCCCCTGATCCTCTATCTCGTCAAAATCAAAAGTATAGATTTTCATCTCCACGCCCTCTTCCAATACCATATGTCTATAGCCCCCCAATGTGCAGCGTTTTGACTTCAAGGTACTCTTCTAACCCCAGTACCGACCCTTCGCGGCCCAGGCCAGATTCTTTCACGCCGCCAAACGGCCCTAATTCAGTGGAAACCGCACATTCGTTAATGCCGATCATTCCGCTTTCTAAAGCTTGAGAGACCCGGAACACGCGGGACAGGTTTTGCGTGTAGAAGTAAGCGGCCAGACCATATGGAGTATTATTCGCACGCTGAATAACGTCCTCTTCATCGCTAAAGCGGAAGCAGGCCGCCAGCGGGCCGAAGGTCTCTTCTTGCGCCAGTTGCATCTGCTCATGGCACTCACCCAGCACCGTCGGTTGCCAGAAGTTGCCACCCAAGCTATGCGGTTCACCGCCCGCGAGGATTTCAGCGCCTTTTGCAATCGCATCTTCGACGTGTTCGCGCACTTTTTTCACCGCTGACGCTTCGATAAGCGGCCCGACGACGACACCGTCATCCAGTCCATTACCCACTTTCAGCGCTTTCACAGCGCTCACCAGTTGGCTGACAAAGCGATCATACACGTCATCATGAATGTAAAAACGGTTCACGCTGACGCAAACCTGTCCGGCATTACGGAATTTGTTGGCAATTGCCCCCTGCACGGCGGCATCAATATCCGCATCCTCAAATACGATATACGGCGCATTACCACCAAGTTCCATTGAGACTTTCTTCATGGTCTCTGCTGCGTTGCGTACCAGCGTTTTCCCTACCGATGTTGAACCGGTGAAAGAGATTTTACGCACTGCGTGGCTTGCCATGATGGCATCGCTAATTTCTGACGTATTACCGGCGACGGCGTTCAATACGCCGTCCGGGATCCCCGCTTTTTTCGCAAGGGCCAGCAGAGCGAAGGCGCATAATGGGGTGTTATTGGCGGGTTTAATGACCCCGGTGCAGCCTGCGGCCAGCGCCGGGCCAAGCTTACGGGTCAGCATCGCCATCGGGAAGTTCCATGGCGTAATTGCCGCTACCACACCAATGGGCTCGCGTGTGGCCAGAATGCGTGAACCGGGCTTGGCCGGTGGGATAATTTCACCGTTTGCCCGTTTGCCTTGCTCTGCAAACCACTGGATAAAACTCGCCGCGTAGTCGACTTCACCTTCCGCTTCTTTCAGCGGTTTGCCCTGCTCCTCGGTCATCAGACGCGCCAACCAGCTTTTATTGTCGATAATCAGTTGGTACCAGCTATAAAGCAGCTCTGAGCGTGCCTTCGCGGTTTTCGCTCGCCACAATGGAAAGGCCTTAGCGGCTGCCGCTATCGCCTCTTCCGTCTCTTTTTTTCCGGCTTTAGCCACTTTGGCTACCACCTCGCCCGTTGCCGGGTTGAGGACGTCAAAGGTGGTATCAAGCTTGCGCCATTCACCATTAACCAGATAACCGGTCTGAAAAAGATCGTTGTCATGCAGTGCAAGCGTTGTCATTACATCCTCCTGAAAAGTGTCTCAGTTTAAGTATAGCTATCGCTTTTAGGGGGACAGTTGCCAGAATGCTGAAAGTGACATTTACATCGGGGATGTGTGGTGGCTAACCCGGCGTCGCTGCGCTTGGCCGGGCTACATAATGGATAAAAACTTAATTAATGGTGAGCGCACTCTGGTATTTATGCAGCATTAATACCAGTCGCTCAACCGGCTCGGTGACTTGCGCTGGCGCATCCCAGGTACGAAGCTTCTGCTGATACACCTCTAACTCGCCCAGTAAGCGGGTAAAGTAGTAGCGGCGTTTATTATCATTGCTGGCAGAGATTACCCGGTCAGCGGTGCGGCGAAGCTGGCGGTGGAAGGCTGAGAGATCGTCATTCACCGGTATGGGCGCATCACGCAGGCGTTGGTGAGCGATAATCAGCGTCAGCGCCAGGCGGAACTTGGCAATATCACCGGGGAACTTGTTCAACAGCAAAAAGAGTTGCTGATAGAGCCCTGGAAGATGGTTTTCTTTACGCCGCGCCATGTTGGTCGTCATTGCCGATACCGCTGCAAACACGAACTGGTTCAGGAGCACGCGCCCCGTGCGCAGCCGTGAGTTATCGCGGATAAGCAGAATGACGAGGAACGCCATGAAGCAGCCGACAATCTGACCTAATGCACTATCGAGGAACTGGCTGAAGTGGAAGGTCATCGGGTTATCCAGCACCAGGATGTTGATGGTACTGGCTAGCGCCCCCATCGAGCCCAGTCGGCGTTTTTGTACCTCAATCCCAATAAAGAAACACATTGCCGCCAGGCTAATACACAACAGCAGCATACTTTGCTGGGTAGCAGGGATGATCACCAGGAAGTAGAGTGCGCCAAGCGGAAGCGCGGCAATTGTTCCGTAGATAAAGTCGATCGCCACCATGCGCGGATTCGGCAGGCGCATCGCCAGTGAGGTCACGACGGCTATCATCACCATCGCGCCGCTACCCGATGTCCAGCCGGTCCACAGCCAGAACAAGATCCCCAGCGCACACGAGACCGTGGTACGCCAGAAGTTAATCATCGCATGATGACGCTCGGCAGAGTCCGGGCGCACAACCACTTC
This sequence comes from Kluyvera intermedia, assembly GCF_034424175.1. Classification (NCBI taxonomy): domain Bacteria; kingdom Pseudomonadati; phylum Pseudomonadota; class Gammaproteobacteria; order Enterobacterales; family Enterobacteriaceae; genus Kluyvera; species Kluyvera intermedia. The sequence continues at coordinate 562,468 of NZ_CP139986.1, read as the reverse complement.
GCTTTGTAGGATCTCTTCTTCGCGGGCGCTGATTTTGGCATTGCCAATCACCCCGCGTTTGAGCAGCAGATAACGCGTCGCCGCTCCCACCCAGCTGTAGATGGTGACGGGCGTATCATGTTCCCCCGTCCACGCCAGCACGCGGCGCATACGTTTCAGTTGTCGATGTACGTCCTGCACCGTTTCGACCGGTTCTTCGAACAGCTCACGATACGCATCCGTCACCAGCTCCGGTCGCGAGTTCTGCATAATGAAGGTTTCACAGGCCTGGGTTACCATGGTCAACGACACAGTATTCAGTGCCTTCAAGCGACGGCTCGCACGCGCCCAGCGTGAAGATTCCATCTTGAGGTTGCTGCGCATCCCTTCCAGCGCAGTGGTGCGGCGAACCAGCGCATGCCAGGCTTTATCCATTTCATCGCTATTGCCATGCTGCACACACAGCTGCATCAGGCGATATTGATCGATAAGCATCGCATCGAGTTCGTTGTCGATCTCTTTTTTGATCGATCGCGGCGAGAACAGCAGATCGGCAACGATCGCGCAGATGATCCCCAACACGATCTCACTGCACCGCTCCACCGCAAACTGCGGCGTCAGCAGTGGTTCTGCCTGAATAGTAATGACGATAATGAGCGCCGTATAACCGGACAGTCCCCACGCGTATGAGTTCTCAACGCGCACGAGCGAAGAGATCCAGGTACAGAATCCGGCCCAGATGCTACAGACGAGTAGCATCAGCAGCGGCGCGCGGATCATGGTGATGATAATCACCAGCGCAGCGATACAGCCGATAAACGTCCCGACAATACGCAGCATCCCGCGATAGCGAATCGCCCCCGCGTAGGGTTCTCCCCCCGCCGCAAACGCAGGGCCTGCCGCCACGATAGCCGCGGTCAGCACCGCCCAACGGGGCGTTTCAAGCTGAAAATGGAAGCCGACGAACAGCGCCAGCACCACCGCGCAAGCCAGTTTGACGGCAAAGCGGATATGCTGGTTGGCAATACTGAAAATGCCCATGGTGATTAACCGAATTCACGCAGGCGTAGGGCCAGCTTCTGGAAGAAGCTCATCTGGCTGGCATCACGATCTTTTGCACCGGTGATAACCACTGTCGCGGTGGTGCCCGCAGGCCACAAATTGCCTGGTTCCTGATCGAGATGAATGCGTACCGGCACGCGCTGCGCCAGACGAACCCACTCCAGATTGGAGTCGATGGTCGCCATGCCTTTGCTATCGACGCTGCTGCTGGCGTTGGTCACGCCTGCCGCGACGCTATCGACGGTGCCTTTGAGCACATGATTGCTGCCCAGCGGCGTGACTTCCGCACGATAGCCCGGACGTACGCCTTCAAGTTTGGTCTCTTCCAGGTAGGCCATCACGTAGAAGGAGTGCTGTTTGACGAGCGCAACCGCCGTTGAACCACGGTTAATAAATTCGCCGGTGTAGACGTTAAGGTTCGTCACCCAACCATCAGCAGGTGCACGAATTACCGTGCGGTCAAGGTCGAGACGCGCGAGGTCACGCGTCGCCTCGGCTTTCGCTAACTGGTGTAAGACGGTTTGCAGCACGTTGTTAGACTGGTCAATTTCTTCGCGCGACATGGCGCTGATGCCCAGCTTGTTACGACGTCCGGCTTCACGATTTTTCTCTTCAGCCAGCGCCTGGTAGTACGACACATCAGCTTGTGCTTCGGCGAGCGCTTTTTGATAACGTGGCTGGTCAATCACAAACAGAACCTGATTTTTCGCTACCAGTTGGTTATCCTTTACCTGCACCTCGGTAATCAGACCCGAGACATCCGGGGCAATGGCAACGACATCTGCGCTAAAGCGGGCATCGCGCGTCCATGGGGATTCGGTGTAATAGACCCAGGCGCGGAAAATTGCGATGAACGCCAGGATGACCAGTATCACCGTAATAGCGGTACGGGAGATATTTCTTGTTAGTGTTTTCACATCTACCTCAAACAAACAAACGTGATATCAAATAAAACAGGCAGCAATACAGTGCAGTGTTGAACAACGCGGGATGCCAGACAAAATCATAGATCCCGGTTGGCGTCAGCACTCGACGCACCAGCCAAAAAATAGCGAGCGATAAAAGCAGCTCAAAAAAGATCGGTGGGAAAGAGAGACCGAAAATCACGATCACAGGAAACAGGCTCATGTTGACCTTACTAGACTAGCATGCAGGTGAGATTGGAAATTTAGTTATGCAACTAACAGTATTTTAGCGTAACTGTTATAGCCTTATCTACATAGTGTGATGCAAATCACTTTTAAGCCAGAGTGAACAATGGAACGATTAAAACGGATGTCGGTATTTGCCAAAGTTGTTGAGCAAGGCTCCTTTACCGCCGCGGCACGACAGCTACAAATGAGCGTTTCATCCATCAGCCAGACTGTCTCTAAACTGGAAGATGAACTCCAGGTAAAACTGCTTAACCGCAGTACACGCAGCATTGGTCTGACAGAAGCCGGTAAAATTTACTATCAGGGCTGCCGCCGCATGCTTTTCGAAGCACAGGAAGTGCATGAGCAGCTTTACGCATTTAACAACACCCCCATTGGTACCCTGCGCGTGGGGTGTTCTTCAACTATGGCACAAAATGTCCTCGCCCGGATCACCGCCGATATGTTGAAAAAATACCCGGGCCTGTCGATAAACCTAGTCACCGGGATCCCAGCGCCGGATCTTATCGCCGATGGTCTGGATGTGGTCATCCGCGTAGGAGCGTTGCAGGATTCCAGCCTTTTCTCACGCCGTATCGGCGCAATGCCGATGGTGGTCTGCGCGGCAAAAAGTTATTTACAGCATGCGGGGATTCCTGAAAAACCGGCCGATTTAGCCAACCACTCATGGCTAGAATACAGCGTGCGCCCGGATAACGAATTTGAACTGATCGCTCCGGAAGGGATCTCCACGCGTCTCATCCCACAAGGACGTTTTGTGACTAACGATCCGATGACGCTAACCCGTTGGCTATCCGCCGGTGCTGGGCTCGCCTACGTGCCGCTGATGTGGGCCATTGATGAGATCAACCGAGGGGAGGTGGAGATCTTATTACCGCGTTATCAATCCGACCCGCGCCCTGTGTACGCACTGTATACCGAAAAGGACAAACTTCCGCTGAAGGTCCAGGTCTGTATTAACTATCTCACTGAATATTTTGTAGAAGTGGCGGCATTGTTTCAAGAAATGAGAGGGCGAGGAAAGCCGTAATTCAAAAACACATCCTTCCAAACTAAATAACTCAAGTGACATGTCTTACATGAATATTTCCTGAATTTCCGCCATGGTAATTCAGGACGACTATCATGTTTAGCGAATTGACACGGTTATCATTCCGAGACTATCTTCTACGTTGTCTGATACTTAGACAGTTTTTTATTAAAAATAGAAATAATAAAGGTATTTTTTAGGCCACTTTAAAACAAGGACACAGAATGAACTTATTTGAACAAACACCGCCTTCACGTAGGCGCTATGGACTTGCCGCATTCATTGGGCTCATTGCCGGGATTGTCTCCGCCTTTGTGAAATGGGGAGCAGAAGTTCCGTTACCTCCACGTAGCCCAACCGATTTATTCAGCGGTGCATGCGCGCCAGAACAATTAATCCGGGCAGCAGGGCAAATTGATTGTTCGCGTAATTTCCTCAATCCACCTTATGTATTTTTACGTGATTGGCTGGGTGTCGTTGACCCTAATGCAACCGTTTACACATTCGCTGGACATATATTTAACTGGGTCGGCGTGACACATATTATTTTCTCAATCGTGTTCGCATTAGGCTATTGTGTAGTCGCCGAAGTTTTCCCTAAAATAAAACTCTGGCAAGGTTTGTTCGCCGGTGCTTTAGCTCAGCTTTTTGTCCATATGCTCTCGTTCCCTCTGATGGGTCTGACGCCCCCACTCTTCGAACTTCCATGGTACGAACATGTATCAGAAATCGTGGGCCATCTGATTTGGTTCTGGTCTATTGAAATTATTCGTCGTGACTTGCGTAACCGCATCACTCACGAACCCGATCCTGAGATACCTTTGGACCATTCACGATAAAAAAATGGCGCACCTTTTAGAGGTGCGCCATTCGCTTTCAAAACAGTTCAGGTCAGGCCGTGCCGCCCACCGTCAAATTATCCACCTTCAGCGTGGGTTGACCCACGCCAACCGGCAGGCTTTGACCTTCTTTGCCACACACGCCCACGCCGTTATCCAGCTTCAGGTCATTACCGACCATCGACACCTGCTGCATGGTTTCGATACCGGAACCTATCAACGTCGCGCCTTTTACCGCTTTAGTCACCTTACCGTTTTCAATCAGGTAAGCTTCTGAGGTGGAGAAGACGAACTTACCGGAGGTGATATCCACCTGACCGCCGCCGAAGTTCGGCGCATACAGGCCATACTCAACGGATTCGATAATTTCCTGCGGCGTTGATTTACCCGCCAGCATATAGGTGTTGGTCATGCGCGGCATCGGGAGGTGTGCGTAGGATTCGCGACGACCGTTACCGGTAGGCGCAACACCCATCAGACGCGCGTTGAGCTTGTCTTGCATGTACCCTTTGAGGATGCCGTTTTCGATAAGCGTGTTGTACTGACCCGGCGTGCCTTCATCGTCAATCGCCACGGATCCACGACGGTCGGTCATCGTACCGTCATCAACGATAGTACACAGCTCGGAGGCAACTAACTGCCCCATCTGACCGCTGAATACTGACGTGCCACGACGGTTAAAGTCGCCTTCCAGACCATGACCAACGGCTTCATGCAGCAGTACACCCGGCCAGCCAGCGCCCAACACAACCGGCAGCGTTCCGGCTGGAGCCGCGACCGCCGACAGGTTAACCAGCGCCATGCGCACGGCTTCTTTCGCCCACGCATCGGCACGAACTTCACCGTCGAGGTCAGCGAGGAAATAGTCGTAACCAAAACGACCGCCGCCGCCGCTCGCGCCGCGTTCACGTTTACCATCATCTTCAACCTGCACGCTCACCGACAGGCGCACCAGTGGGCGAACATCCGCCGCCAGCGTACCGTCAGTCGCAGCCACCAGGATAAGCTCATACACGCCGGTCAGGCTGGCGGTCACTTCCTGCACCCGCTTGTCTTCAGTACGGGCAACTTTGTCGACGCGACGCAGAATATCTAGCTTCTCTTCACGAGTCATGCTCTGCAGCGGGTCAAGCGTGGTGTACAGCGGCGAGTATTCTACCGCGCCGAGTGTCTGCACCTTGCCATTGCCGGTATCACGCACAATCGTACGCGCGGCTTGCGCGCTTTGCTCCAGCGCCAGCAGGCTGATCTGATCGGCGTAGGCAAAACCGGTTTTCTCGCCGCTCACCGCGCGAACCCCAACGCCCTGGTCGATATTGTAAGAGCCATCTTTAATGATGCGGTCTTCTAAAACCCAGGATTCGTGATAGCTGGACTGAAAATAGAGATCGCCATAGTCAAGACGGCGCTCAGTGAGTTGACCAAGAATGGCAAAAAGATCCTGATGATTCAGGCCATTTGCCGCCAGCAATTGTTCACTTACCAGATTTAGACTCATTATTTCGCTACTCGTTGATGCCCGCGCGTCTTACGCATTTCGGGCCTGTATTCCGGGTGTTATACACTTCATCATTCAAGTGGCTTCTGCGTTGGCCGCGCTCATTCACCCCAGTCACGTACTTATGTACGCTCCTGGGGATTCACTCCCTTGCCGCCTTGAGGCAACTTGAATGATTTTGTGTATAGTGTTATGAGATTGAGGCAATTCGAAGCTTGCGTCAAATCATGGCTTTTTATCATTGCTACGCGGCTGGCGCAGCACTTCATTAATTTGCGGCTTATCAATCGGGCCGGTGATGCGGTAGCGCAGAATCGACACCTTGTTCCACAGCGGCCCCAGAACCTTCGTTGCCGCAAAGACCGCCGCGCCAATGATCGGGTTCACCACAAAGGCCGTGGCGACGCCCACTGTGGCCGAGATTTCAGGCGCTACGATCGCTTCCATATTCAGTTCACGACGCACCAGGTTGACCGAGCCTTTCATGGCAATATCTGCCTCCAGGCCGTCCACCAACGTGTCGTCTGTATTCAATACACCGTCTTTGATCCACGCGGTACTGCGGATGGAGTCAAAGTAGAAACCTTCACTAAAAGTGTCGCTAAAATCAAAGCGCAGCTTACGCAGCAGCGCATCAACACTCAGAAGACGCAGCAGTTGCCCGGCATGTCCAGTCGAGATATCGGTAAACTGCCCTTTGCCAACATGCGCTTTCAGAATACCGTTTAGCGAGGCAATGTCCGGTTGCCACGGTTTATCCCGCCAATGTAAATCGTAGTCCACATCAACGGAAGAATCGCGAATCGGCGTAGAAACACCAAAGAAACCTACCGCGTCGTCAATATTATTACCGTGAATTTTTCCCTTCAGCGACGTACGCTGACCCGCAGGTGAGTTCACCCAGACCCCATCGGCAGTCAGCCGTCCAAACCCGGTGTCGATCAAACCGTTATCCAGCGATAAGGTGTCGCCTTTGACGCTGAAATCGCCGTCAATTCGCCCATACTTCTGTCCCCACAACCAGCACTCAACACAGCGCAACTGAAGATCCGGCCAGCCGTGGAAATCTATCGGATTACTCGTCGGCTGGCTCTTTGCCGTCACCGTTGCAGGCGCCGCTATCGGGTTTACCGACGGGTTATAGTAGAGATAGCGCACCGCTGCCTGCCATGGCGTGGCGTCTTTCATCGTCAGGCTTGCGTTAATTTCACGCCCCTGCGCTTCTACGCGAGTACCGCCCGCCGTCGGCTGTGACACAAGGCTCAGGTTATTCCACTGCTGACCAGCAAAGGTCAGCGATGGCGTGCGTAAGGTGATATGTTGCGGGAAAACAGCAGCGGTACTGACGCTATCCGCCGCCCCCTTCTGGAACAGCGCCAACCACTGTGCACCATCCATCGGCGGGAGGTTAAGTTCCACGCCTGGCGTTGGCGGCAGCGGTGGAATGGTTCGGCTATCCGATGCCCAGATAGCGTTCTCCAGCTTCAGCTTGTTACCCAATAGCCAGCGGCTGTTGAGATGATTCGTTGAACCGACATTCCCGGTCAGATTGAAACTGCGTAGGTTACCGTCGACATTCATTTTCAGCGGCAAAGGCTCCCCAGCAGCTTTGTCTGCTGGAGAAGGTAAGTGACTGCTTACATTTTTCAAGTCACCGGTAATTCCCACTTTATAGGTCGCACTACCGTTATAAGGCAGTTCGATGGCAACATTCCCTTTCCACGGTACATTGCCTTTCAGCGCATCGCTAAGCTGTTTTGGCAACACGCCGGTGCGCGCAGGCTGCCAATCCGCCTGCATATCCACGCCAACCTGATAGGCTTTCGCCCCTTCAGTGGTGGTGAAATTGACGTTAAGCGGTTGGTTAAACCAGGTCGCAGTCATCGGCTCGCTGGTCAGGTTGCCATTGTTAAAGCTGAACCGGCCTTTAAGGTTGTGCAGGGTACTGTCTAGCGGCTTGATAAACAGACTGTTGTTATCGAGCGCCACATCCCCGGTCGCGGTAACCAGTTTTCCGTCCAGCGGAATGTCCAGATGTAAGCGAGCACTCACGTCGCCATCGAGCTGTAGCTCGTCGAGCGTCGCGCCTAATGACTTACTGAGCGGTGTCTCTTTGAAATACGGGCCAACTGCGTTACCCGGCCCATTGATATCTGCGCTAATCAGCAGCTTCTCTTTGGCGTAGTCGGGAATCGAGGCGTCAAGATGAGTGGCGGTCACGCCGCCCAGCGTGGCTTTATCTGCCTTCATCCACAGACCAGCGTTGATAAAATTAAGATCAATGTCCTGGTGCGTTAAGGCCGGCCAGTCTGGCTGAAACTCAAAGGTCGCGTCTTTTAGTGGGACATAGACCTGGAACTGCCCTTCATTATGTGGATACGGGAACTGGTGCGGGTTGCCGCCATAAACCAGCGTCGCATTCTCGGCCTTACCGGCTTGTATCGCGCCGCTCAGGTAATCCACCAGCTCTTTCCCCATTAGATTTTCAGGGAAGTAACGCCACGCCTGACCGCCATCGTTGGTGCTGATCCCCGCCAGAATGCCAAGCCACGGCTGGTCATCTTTCGGTTGCAGATAGCGGAAACCGCCCGCCGCTCGTACGCCGGTCGCCTGCACGTCGATATTGCGACCGTCAAGCATAAAGCCTTTGTCGTTATTCACCCAATTGAGGGTCGCCACACCGTCGGCAATCTCCAGCGGTGCGCGGAAGACGTGTTCGTACGGCATGAGCGCTTTTTGCATCGCCACATGCAGAGAACCGTTTTCGACACTGCCCGCGACGTTTCCGGAGACATGCTCAGCCCCGGGTAGCAGCTTCCACTGTTTCCAGGCCAGATCGTCCCAGCTCGCGTTAAAGCGGATTTTATTCGCATTTTGTAAGGGGATATCAATCGCCAGCGCATCTACCATGCCGGTCGGCTGGGTGGTTCGCCAGATATCCGCCATCTCTGGCGACAAGTTTTCAGCGATCGGCAGCAGCCCGTTCAACCCGGCCAGTGACAGGTGACTGGCGCGGATACGCAGCTCGTCGCTACGTTGGTTATTCGGCCCACCCACTTCCTGTTCTGGGATCCACGCCAGCGCCAAAGCACCCCGTGGCCACGGGGTATCGTCAATGGTGATACGGGTGTCGGGAATACGGAATTCCCACCCTTCTTTTTCCCGCGACAGGTGCGCGGTCAGGTTATCAACTGTTAGACGGTGTTCCTGCTTGTCGCCCTGCCAGCTCGCGCCGCCTTTCTTAAGCCAGACGTCGCCGGCAGAGATTTCGCCTTTATCCAGCGATGCCCAGCCCTCGAGGCTAAAGCGAGCGCTGGTCAGCGCAATATTGTCCTGCATCCAGCGACCCAGCCACGGCTTGACGTCAATATCGTCAGCCTGCAACCACAGACGGCCCTTATTCAGCAGGCCATTTTCATCGCGCATGTCCATACGCACTTTCATCACCCCGTGCTGACCGGTGAGGCTAGAAAGGCTCAGTTCACCTTCAGCGCGGTGACGGTTTTTATCGTTGACCCAGGTCAGTTGCGGGATCGCCAGCTCAGCACGCTGGCCTGAAAGGGTCAGGAAACTTAAGTGGCTGTCACGGAGGGTGAAGTGATCGAACTGGCGCAGGAAGAGATCGGCCACGCGATCGCTTTTAAGACTCTCGCCGCCGTCGTTTTTTTGCAGTGGAGTATTGGTGTGGATTTGCAGCTGCCAGAAGGTCAGTTCGCGGAACTGCCAGCGCATATGAAGCAAACTTTGCCAGACATCCAGCGCCATTGAGGCGCGTTTGATGGACAGCTCACCGCCATCGGTCAGCCCGGCTTTAATATCACGTACATCCAGCGTCGGGCCGAAAGTCTGCCAGCTGGCATTGAGCTGCGAAGCGGACACCGGTAGCCCGGTTGCCGCCTCAATTTTCCCCAATAGCGTCGGGCGCCAGGCGTCCAGATGCGGCAAGGCAAGACGCAGGCCACTCACCAGCAGCGCGATGATCACAATCAGTGTGGCAGCAGTGAGCAGTAAAATCCCCGGCAATCGCCTCACGCATCTCTCCTTGGGTTGCAGCAGGCTGCGTTTACATCATAACCACGTCAAACTGCTCCGGGTTATAGAGCGGTTCGATCTGGACTTTAACCTGCTTGCCGACAAATATTTCCACTTCCGCAAGCGCGTGGGACTCTTCCCCCTTCAGCGTATCGGCAACCGAAGGTGACGCATACACCAGGAAGCGATCGGAATCATAAGCGTGATGAACACGGACAATTTCACGCATGATTTCGTAGCATACCGTCTCAACGCTTTTCACCGTCCCTCGGCCGTGGCAGGTCGGGCATTCATTGCACAGCACATGCTCGACGCTTTCACGCGTCCGCTTACGGGTCATCTCCACCAGGCCCAGCGGCGAGAAGCCATTGACGCTGGTTTTCACCCGGTCTTTACTGAGCGCCTGCTCTAAAGAGTGCAGCACCCGGCGGCGGTGATCTTCGTTACTCATATCGATAAAGTCGATGATGATAATACCGCCGAGATTGCGCAGACGGAGCTGACGCGCAATCGCCTGCGTCGCTTCAATATTAGTATTGAAAATGGTGTCATCAAGATTTCGGTGACCGACAAAGGCCCCGGTGTTGATGTCGACGGTGGTCATCGCTTCGGTCTGGTCGATAATCAGGTAGCCGCCGGACTTCAGTTCCACCTTACGTTCCAGCGCCCGCTGGATTTCATTTTCCACGTCGTAGAGGTCGAAAATCGGTTGGCGACCGCTGTAATGTTCCAGCTTGCGGGTCATCTCTGGAATGTACTCAGCGGTAAATTCCAGCAGCGCTTCATAGGTCAGGCGCGAGTCGACGCGGATTTTATCAAGCTTAGCATCGGCAAAATCACGTAGCACACGCTGCGCCAGCGCCAGTTCACCATACATCTGGTAACGCGTCTGCGGGCGTTTTTTACGCTCCATCACTTTCGTCCAGACGCGTTTCAGGTAGGCGGCGTCAGAGGCTAAATCCTCTTCGCACACCCCTTCAGCAGCGGTACGTATAATAAAGCCGCCCTGCTCATCACAGTAGTCAGCGACGACCTTCTTTAAACGGTCACGTTCGACTTCACTATCAATACGTTGGGAAACACCGACGTGCGAAGCGCCGGGCATAAAGACCAGATAGCGGGATGGTAAGGTGATGTCGGTAGTCAGACGCGCACCTTTCGTGCCGAGAGGATCTTTGACCACCTGCACCATCAGATCCTGGCCCTGACGAACCAATTCGGAGATATCGCGAACGGTGAACTGTTTTTGCTCTTCACCGGCAACACATTCGGTATGCGGCATAATGTCGGAGGCATGGAGGAATGCCGCCTTATCGAGGCCAATATCTACAAAAGCCGCCTGCATACCCGGTAAAACCCGACTGACGCGACCTTTGTAGATATTGCCTACTATTCCACGTCGCGCCTCACGCTCAATATGAATTTCCTGCAAAATGCCGCCATCGATATACGCCACTCGCGTTTCCGATGGCGTCACGTTCACTAATAGTTCAGCCGTCATGTTTATCCCTTTTATCACGTAGCGAGTTAAAGTTACTCAGCAACTCATACGTTTCCACCAGCGGTAAGCCGACTACGGCGTGATAGCTGCCATTTATCTTCCTGACGAAACAGCCACCCAGCCCTTGAATACCGTATGCACCTGCTTTATCTAAAGGTTCGCCGCTCAAAACATAGTCTGTGATGTCATCATCTGACAGCGTCCGGAAAGTGACTTCGGTCACCACCAGGCAGTCGAGCGTGTGCTGGCTATCCGCCAGCGCGACGGCGGTCATCACCTGGTGGGTCTTCCCAGAGAGCATACGCAACATGACCGCTGCATGAGCAGCATCACGCGGTTTCTCCAGCACTTCGCCGTTAAGGATGACAATGGTATCGGCTCCCAGGACAGGGAGATCGTCGCGAGTTAACGCCACGCCAGCCTGGGCTTTCTCTCGCGCCAGTCGTGCCACATAGTGCTGCGCCGACTCATCAGGACGGCGCAGTTCTTCAATACCGGGAACCACTTTCTCAAACGAAATACCGAGCTGTGTGAGAAGTTCCTGGCGACGTGGAGAACCTGAAGCAAGATAGAGAGATACCATAACGACCTTATTGAACGGCAAATTGCTGGCGAACTTTACGCATCAGAAGAAAGATCCACGGCCAGAGCACGCCATTAACTACACTACTCCAGAACACTTCCGGACGGAAAGAGACGTTGATCACTAAAAACTCTGACCAGAAAACAATAATATCCGTGGCGAGAGAAAGCATCATGACCACCAGCGCCTGTTGCCAGAGCGCCAGGTTACGAAACAGCTGATATTTGAGCGCCACCAGATAGGCCACGATGCTCAACGAGAGCGCGCGTACGCCAAGCGTTGAACCACTGATTAAGTCCAGTATGGCACCCATCACAAAGCCGGTACCTACATTCACACGGTGCGGCAGCGCCAGCGACCAGTAAAGCAGAATAAGCAGAACCCAATTCGGCCGGAAAACCGTCAGGTTTTCCGGCCAGGGCATGACCTGTAGCAGCAGTGCAATAAGAAACGAGAGCCAGATGACCCAGCGTCCCTGGCTGCGATAACTTGCCACTATTGCCCCCTTGCTGGAGGTGGTGGCGTCGTCACCGCTGGCGGTGTGGTGATACCTGTCGCCGGTGCGGGCAGTTGCGGGCCCATCGTTTCAGGCGATGGCAGAACCTGAGGCATCATCTGCATCAGACGTTCGTTGGCCACGCGGTGCACCTCTTCCGGCGTCATTGGGTTGGAGCCGTTACGGTCTGCTCCCCACAACAACAGCAGGTAGCGCAAGCGTTGCAGACCCGCGGTTGGACGCGCCTGAATTACCGTGTACGCACGCTGCGTGTCCAGCTTAACGGAGGAAACCACGCCAACCGGATAGCCTTCCGGGAAGCGTCCGCCTAAACCTGAAGTCACCAGCACATCGCCGACACGAATGTCGGTATTGGCAGGCAGGTGTTCCAGTTGCAGATCGTCAGTGCAGCCGTTACCAGCAGCAATGACGCGGATATCGTTACGTAAAACCTGAATCGGTAGCGCATGGGTGGCATCGCAAATCAGCAGCACCCGGCTGGTCAGTTTTGCTACCGCAACAACCTGGCCGACAACGCCTTTGTCACTGATAACCGGCTGACCTTCATAGACACCGTTCACGCTACCCTTGTCAATAACCATCTGGTCACTGTAAGGGTCGTTAACCGTTGAGATCACCTGCGTCACCATTTTTTGTTCATCCTGGCGCAGCGGTGAACCTAACAGTTCACGTAAACGGGCATTTTCCTGTTTGTATTGACCGAGCATCAGCAGGTCGCTGTTTTTTAACAGTAACTCCTGACGTAATGCGCGGTTTTCAAGCTCAAGCTGATCGCGTGAAGCCAGCGTTTGAGAAACGCTATCGAGCAATTCACGAGGACCATTAGAGATAAAGTAGAAAGGACTGACGGCAGTATCCATGTACGTTCGAATTTGACTGAACATACCCAGACGACTGTCGGCGATAATGACACCCAGCGCCACCAGCACCGCCAGGATAAGGCGAATCTGTAGCGACGGGCCACGGCTAAAAATGGGCTTCATAGGCTATGCGTATTCTCGTGTCAGTGAAATTAAGGGTAGCCCGTTGGCTACCCTGAACTTCATGCTGACTACTCTTCGCTAAACAAGTCGCCGCCGTGCATGTCGATCATTTCCAGCGCCTTGCCGCCGCCACGCGCTACGCAGGTCAGCGGATCTTCAGCAACAACGACTGGAATACCGGTTTCTTCCATTAACAGACGATCGAGGTTACGCAGCAGCGCACCACCGCCGGTCAGCACCATACCGCGCTCGGAGATATCAGAAGCCAGCTCTGGTGGACACTGTTCCAGTGCAACCATGACTGCACTCACGATGCCGGTCAGTGGTTCCTGCAGCGCTTCGAGGATCTCGTTGGAGTTCAGCGTAAAGCCACGCGGAACGCCTTCAGCCAGGTTACGACCACGCACTTCGATTTCACGCACTTCGTCGCCCGGATAAGCAGAGCCGATTTCGTGTTTGATTCGTTCTGCAGTCGCTTCACCAATCAGTGAGCCGTAGTTACGACGCACATAATTAATGATGGCTTCATCGAAGCGGTCGCCGCCGATACGCACGGAAGAGGAGTAAACCACACCGTTCAGGGAGATAACGGCCACTTCAGTGGTACCACCACCGATATCCACAACCATAGAACCGGTTGCTTCAGAAACTGGCAGACCCGCACCGATTGCCGCAGCCATTGGCTCTTCGATCAGGAACACTTCACGCGCACCGGCACCCTGAGCGGATTCACGGATTGCACGACGTTCAACCTGAGTTGCGCCAACCGGTACACACACCAGTACACGCGGGCTTGGGCGCATAAAGCTGTTGCTGTGAACCTGTTTGATGAAGTGCTGGAGCATTTTCTCGGTGACGAAGAAGTCAGCGATAACGCCGTCTTTCATCGGACGAATTGCCGCGATGTTGCCCGGTGTACGGCCCAGCATCTGTTTGGCGTCATGACCAACGGCAGCCACGCTTTTCGGAGAACCGGCACGGTCCTGACGAATGGCGACAACGGAAGGCTCATTCAATACGATGCCTTGTCCTTTTACGTAAATCAGGGTATTCGCGGTACCCAGGTCAATGGACAGGTCATTGGAAAACATGCCACGAAATTTTTTCAACATACTAAGGGATAATCCTGAAAGCTGGGGCGGAAAAATAAAATCCGCTTACTTTACCAACCACACGTGGCAGCGACAAGGCGCAAAAATCATCTGCAACGGTGAAAATTAGTGCAGTTCGTTACCTTTATTACAAATCCAACCTGACTCCTTCAGTGCAGGGAGACTCACTGCCGCTCCATCCTGGATTTGTACCTGTCAAAGGTCGTTACATGCGTGATGCGTGGTTTTACCGGCGAGCAGACATGCACACTCCCAGAAAAAACCGCGCGCGTCATTCTACGTGATAAACACGTTAAACAGCAGGTCAAACCGAATATCTTTGCGAATATTTTTTCACATTTGAGTCAAGTGGCTGTGAGGCGGCAAAAAAATCACCCTGACCGCCGAAAACTCCGCATTCAGTCAGCACCTGCCACTCACCCCGACTGCGGACGCCAGCCGCGAAAACCTGTATTGACGTTCCTTTACACGCTTCCACCAGACTTTGAACCAGCAGTTGGTTTTGACTCCGTTTTTCAATATTTCGCACTAGCACAGGATCAATCTTAATCAGTTCAATCTCAAGCTGCTTAATCCAGCTAGTACTCACTAAGGCTAAACCCGCCTGAGTTACCGCAACCCGAACGCCTAATGCATGAATTAATCGGACGACTGGTTGTAACCGAGTGATATGTTGACAGACATCTACCTCTGCAAGTTCAAAAATAATCCGTCGGCGTTGCGATTTTTCGCACTGCATTAAAGTATCACGCAACCAACGTTGAAAACGAGGGCGGATCAACGACTCTACCGTCACCTGAATTGCCAGATTTTCTTGCGGCCAGAATCCAAGGAATGGGATCAGCCGACCAATCTGCTGACGGTCATATTCTTCACCCAGCCCAAACTCTAGTACCATCGGCAGATATTCAGCGGCAATCACCTCTTCTTTACCATCAAATATTCGGCACAGGAGATCCCGGTGATGCACGTTACCGTCGAGCGTTACCGCCGGTTTTTGGTAGATACGCGGGCCGCCGCGGCTAAGCATCTGCTCAATTAGGGTGCGCCAGCGGACGTTACCACGACCTTTTTCCGGTAGTGAATCATCGTAGATTGCCCAGCTATTACTGCCCTGAAGCACCGCGTTACGCACGGCAGCCTCGGCATGCTCCATCACCTGCTCGGTCGTCTGCCCGCTTCGCCAGGCACAAATACCGATATGCATCATGTCGTCACGGTCGAGGATTTTCGTCAGGGGCAATCCATCGATCGCTTTTAGCAATTGTCCGGCGATGCTGTCCGCCTCTTTTAAGGTACGGTGCGGGAGCAAAACGGTGAAATCACTGCGGCGGTAGCGCGCCAGCAACGCGCCCGGGTAGCGCATAATAAAGGTGGAGAGCAGATTAATCAGCGTAAAGACATGTTCCTCCGCCGCCGCACGTCCCCAGTTGTCACGCAGGAAGTCGAAATCAGGCAGGCGGATCATCATGACAATACCGTGCGAACCGACATTTTCCTGATCATCAAGCAGCGTCGCGAGCTGGTTATCAAAGAACAGACGGTTACTGAGGCCCGTTTTTGAATCCTGCGCAGCATAAGAGCGAATAAGGGTGTCGAGGCGGCTGCGCTGTTCACCGGCGAACTGAACTTCAGAAAGCAGCGTATCCAGCGCACTACTGGTACGGGTCGGCCATTCGTGGATATTACCTTTCGCCTTCGCGCCACGCTCACCATTCAGAATACGAATCGCGCGCAGTTCCAGTAACTCTTCACCCGCCAATTGTCGACGCAGCCAACGCACGGCGATAAATACCACCAGCACCATAAAAGCAATGGTCACGGTCAACGGGGCGGTAGTCATTAGCGAGCGGAAGTAGTTTGCCATCGGATCCTGATAGACCAGATGGATAGTCATGCCAGGGTGCTTGAGTGAGGGGACATCCATCTCACGGAACTGATAATGGCTGCCCATCGGTAGGTAACTGCTGTTCCGCGAGTGGTGGAATAGCGACTTACCATCAAGCGTAAAGTCGATGCGAACGATATCGAGCGGCACCATGATTTCATCAAGCTGAGTATCCAGCTCATCGAAGGAGGTGTTGATTAAACGGTTATCCAGCACGGTGGCAACGGCCTGCACACGATTGGCTATCTTGTACTGTATGCCGTTATAAAAACTCAGTGAGGAACCGATTAACGTTACAAATATGGTGAGCCCGGTTAAGAGCGTGAAAAAAGCTGAGAACTTCGTCGTTAATCGCATCCCTGAGTTAACTCCGTAGGTTAATCGTGCCCGATAGAATATCGGGAGCTAGCGTCCGTGTCTTACCAGAAGTAAGCACTAACATATCGTACCAGGTCGGCATACTACCAAACCTGGCGGATCTGGCAATTTATTGCGCCAAATCGCCATCAAATGATGATAAACGAGTATAGTCCTGGTAGATTTTTTCACTATCAGTTCATGTAAGGAAGGATTATGCAGGCACTCATTTTAGAACAGCAGGATGGCAAAACCATCGCCACAGTGCAGGCCGTTGACGACTGCCTGCTTCCGCAAGGTGATGTCACCGTCGATGTACAGTGGTCTAGCCTGAACTATAAAGATGCGCTAGCCATCACCGGCAAAGGCAAAATCATCCGCAATTTCCCAATGGTGCCTGGCATTGATTTCGCCGGGACAGTTTACGCCAGCGACGACGCTCGTTACACGCCAGGTCAGCAAGTATTGCTAACCGGCTGGGGTGTCGGCGAAAACCATTGGGGCGGCCTGTCCAGCCGTGCACGCGTGAACGGTGACTGGCTGGTGCCACAACCGGCAGGTTTAGATGGGCGTAAGGCCATGATTATCGGTACAGCAGGTTTTACCGCCATGCTGTGCGTGATGGCGCTGGAAGATGCTGGCGTTCGTCCTGAAGACGGTGAAATTGTGGTGACTGGCGCCAGCGGTGGCGTTGGCAGCACCGCCATCGCTTTGCTGCACAAACTGGGCTATCAGGTTGCAGCCGTCTCTGGCCGTGAGAGTACCCATGATTACCTGCGTGCTCTCGGCGCAAACCGCATTATTGACCGCGCCGAGTTTGCCGAAACTCGTCCGCTGGAAAAACAAATTTGGGCCGGCGCCGTTGATACCGTAGGCGATAAAGTGCTGGCTAAAGTGCTGGCGCAGATGAACTACGGTGGCTGCGTGGCGGCCTGCGGTTTAGCTGGCGGCTTCGCACTGCCAACAACCGTCATGCCATTTATTCTACGTAATGTCCGTTTACAGGGCATCGACTCGGTCATGACGCCTGCCGCGCGTCGTGCACAGGCATGGCAGCGTTTAGTCACTGACCTGCCTGAATCATTCTTCGCCCAGAGCGCGACGGAGATTAGCCTTGATCAGGCTCCAGCCTTCGCGGACAAAATTATCAACAACCAGATCCAGGGTCGTACGCTGGTCAGGATTGCTTAATCTGCAATTTTTCGTGATATATTCGCAATAACACTTTGCCTCCGTCATGCTTAAAAAAAAGCCTGACGGAGAGCATCATGACCCCTAAAAAATTAACCGAATCAGACGTCACCGCCGAGTCTGTATTTATGCTAAAACGCCGCCAGGTCCTGAAGATGTTGGGCATTGGCACCGCTGCGGCTTCTCTCCCACTTCACGCCTCCAGCCTTACCGACTGGTTTAAAGGTAACGACCGACCTCCTGCGCCATCTGGCCCCGCGCTAACCTTTGATAAGCCCATGCAATGGCAGAGCAAGCTCGCTCTAACGCCGGAAAATAAAGTCACCGGCTACAATAACTTCTATGAGTTTGGTCTCGACAAAGCTGACCCTGCGGCCAACGCCGGAAGTTTGCCCACAAACCCGTGGAAATTAACCATTGGGGGGGAAGTCGCCAAACCCCTGACGCTCGATCACGACGACCTGACAAAACGCTTCCCACTGGAGGAGCGAATTTACCGTATGCGCTGCGTTGAAGCGTGGTCGATGGTGGTCCCGTGGATTGGCTTCCCGTTGCATAAACTGCTGGCCGCCGTTGAACCCACCAGCAATGCCAAATACGTCGCGTTTAAAACGCTTTATTCACCGGAACATATGCCCGGGCAGAAGGACCGATTTATCGGCGGTGGACTTGCCTATCCTTATATAGAAGGATTGCGTCTGGACGAGGCGATGAATCCTCTGACATTACTCACCGTTGGCGTTTATGGCAAAGCGCTGCCGCCACAAAATGGGGCACCGATTCGCCTGACCGTGCCGTGGAAATATGGCTTTAAAGGCATTAAATCCATCGTCAGCATCACACTCACCCGTGAACGCCCGGACTCAACCTGGAACCTTGCCGCACCGAACGAATATGGCTTTTATGCCAACGTGAACCCGCACGTGGATCACCCGCGCTGGTCACAGGCGACAGAACGCTTTATCGGCTCAGGTGGCATTCTGGATGTTCAGCGTCAGCCAACGTTGCTGTTTAACGGCTATGCCGATGAGGTGGCGTCGTTATATCGCGGGATGAATTTGCGGGAGAATTTCTAATGAGGATAACGGCTAAGCAGGTGGTCTGGCTGAAAGTTTTGCTGCATCTTGCGGCATTTCTGCCTTTTGTCTGGCTGTTTTGGGCTGTATCTCAGGGGCAATTAAGCGCCGATCCGGTCAAAGATATCCAGCATTTTACCGGTAGGATGGCTCTGAAATTTCTGCTGGCAACCTTGTTAATTTCGCCACTGGCGCGCTACGCTAAACAACCTTTGCTGATCCGCACGCGCCGATTGCTCGGGCTTTGGTGCTTTGCGTGGGCCTGTGTCCATCTCACCAGCTACAGTGTGCTGGAGTTAGGCATTCAAAATTTATCTTTACTCGGTCAAGAGATCATCACTCGGCCCTATTTACTGCTGGGGCTGGTTAGCTTTGTGATTCTGTTCGCGCTGGCTGTGACCTCAACGCAGGCGATGCAGCGAAAATTAGGGCGACGCTGGCAGCTTTTGCATAACTTCGTCTATCTTGTCGCGATCCTCGCACCGATACATTATCTGTGGTCAGTGAAAATTATCTCGCCTCAACCATTGATATACACCGGGGCCGCCATCGCCCTGCTTTTGTGTCGTTATAAGAAGTTCCGCCAGTGGTGGCGATAGCGTCATGATGTGTGCGGTTTACCGCAATTCTTTTAACGTTCGACGCTCTTTACACGATTGCAGTTGATAATCTTCCCTGATAGGACCAGTATTTAGCTGCCAAATGCTACGAAATAGTTATAATGTGCGACCTTGGTTTTCCTGGAGGGGTTTTTGAGCCTCTGAAAAGGTGACAATCGCGCATCGAAGGTATATTTTGTTTTTTACCCGAGAATAGCAGGAGATAGCAGCACAATGACTGACAAGTTTCGCATTTTGCTTTTAAACGGCCCGAACCTGAATATGTTAGGCACCCGTGAGCCAGAGAAGTACGGCACGCTGACGCTTTCCCAGATCGTTAGCCGCTTGAACGCGGAAGCCGAAACGCTTAACGTCACGCTCGACAGTCTGCAATCTAACGCCGAGTACGTCATCATCGACCGTATTCATCAGGCTAAAGACAACATTGACTATATCCTGATTAATCCGGCCGCGTTCACGCACACGAGCGTTGCCATTCGCGATGCGTTGCTGGCAGTGAGTATCCCGTTTATCGAGATTCACTTAAGCAACGTGCATGCGCGCGAACCATTCCGCCATCACTCGTATCTGTCTGATATCGCCTCAGGCGTTATCTGCGGACTTGGAGCTGACGGCTATTCATACGCTTTACAGACGGCGGTCAAACGCCTGTCACAATCACACTAAACAAAGAGTACGGAACCCACTCATGGATATTCGTAAGATTAAAAAACTGATCGAGCTGGTCGAAGAGTCTGGCATCAACGAACTGGAAATTTCTGAAGGTGAAGAGTCTGTGCGCATCAGCCGTTCAGCGCCAAACACCGGTTATCCAGTGATGCAGCAGGCTTACGCAGCACCTGTTATGCAAGCGCAAGCACCTGTTGCGGCAGCACCAGCTGCAGCTGAAGCCCCGGCTAAAGCTGAAATCAGTGGTCACATCGTACGTTCCCCGATGGTTGGTACTTTCTATCGCACTCCAGGCCCGGATGCTAAAGCATTCGTGGAAGTTGGTCAGAAAGTTAACGTGGGCGACACCCTGTGCATCGTTGAAGCGATGAAAATGATGAACCAGATTGAAGCTGATAAATCAGGGACTGTGAAAGCAATCCTGGTCGAAAGCGGTCAACCAGTTGAATTTGACGAGCCTCTGGTCGTCATCGAGTAACGAGGCGAAGATGCTGGATAAAATTGTCATCGCTAACCGTGGCGAGATCGCACTGCGTATTCTTCGTGCCTGTAAAGAACTGGGCATTAAGACCGTCGCTGTACACTCCACTGCGGATCGCGATTTAAAACACGTATTACTGGCGGATGAGACGGTTTGTATTGGCCCTGCTCAGTCCGTAAAAAGCTACCTGAACATTCCGGCAATCATCAGCGCAGCTGAGATCACCGGGGCAGTAGCAATTCACCCAGGCTATGGCTTCCTCTCTGAGAACGCCAACTTTGCCGAGCAGGTTGAACGTTCAGGCTTTATCTTCATTGGCCCGAAAGCAGAAACGATTCGCCTGATGGGCGACAAAGTGTCTGCAATCACCGCCATGAAGAAAGCTGGCGTACCCACTGTTCCTGGCTCTGACGGCCCGCTGGGCGATGATATGGACGCTAACCGCGCCCATGCTAAACGCATCGGCTACCCGGTTATCATCAAAGCCTCCGGTGGCGGCGGCGGTCGTGGTATGCGCGTTGTGCGCAGCGACTCCGACCTGGCGCAGTCCATCTCCATGACTAAAGCAGAAGCGAAAGCCGCTTTTAGCAACGATATGGTCTACATGGAGAAATACCTGGAAAATCCTCGTCATATCGAGATCCAGGTACTGGCTGATGGTCAGGGTAACGCTATCTATCTGGCAGAGCGCGACTGCTCTATGCAGCGTCGTCACCAGAAAGTCGTCGAAGAAGCACCAGCACCAGGCATCACGCCGGAACTGCGTCGCTACATCGGCGAACGCTGCTCGAAAGCGTGTGTGGATATCGGCTACCGTGGCGCGGGTACTTTCGAGTTCCTGTTCGAAAACGGCGAGTTCTATTTCATTGAAATGAACACCCGTATTCAGGTAGAGCACCCGGTTACCGAGATGATCACCGGCGTTGACCTGATCAAAGAGCAGCTGCGTATTGCTGCCGGTCAGCCGTTGTCCATCAAGCAAGAAGAAGTTCAGGTTCGCGGTCATGCGGTCGAATGCCGTATCAACGCCGAAGATCCGAACACCTTCCTGCCGAGCCCGGGCAAAATCACTCGTTTCCACGCTCCGGGCGGCTTTGGCGTTCGTTGGGAATCTCATATCTACGCTGGCTACACCGTACCACCGTACTATGACTCAATGATCGGCAAACTCATCTGCTACGGTGAGACCCGTGATATTGCGATTTCTCGCATGAAGAATGCGTTGCAGGAATTGATCATCGATGGCATCAAAACCAACGTTGACCTGCAAATGCGTATTATGAGCGACGAGCACTTCCAGCATGGTGGGACCAACATCCACTATCTGGAGAAAAAACTCGGATTGCAGGAAAAATAATCCTGTTATTGCAGCAAAAGGCCGGATTTTCCGGCCTTTTTTCTTTTTCTCTCCCCTCATCTTTTCCTTGCGGTACAATCCCCGCTTTCTTCATCCACAAGGGACAAAAAATGGACAAACGTTTTGTTCAGGCCCATAAAGAGGCGCGCTGGGCGCTGTGGCTAACCCTTCTCTATCTTGCTGCATGGTTGGCGAGTGCTTACATACCTAACTCAGTTCAGGGTTTTACAGGTCTGCCGCACTGGTTTGAGATGGCCTGTCTGTTAACGCCGCTGGTGTTTATTCTGCTGTGCTGGGCGATGGTCAAGTTTATCTATCGTGATATTTCGCTGGAGGATGACGATAATGCAGCTTGAAGTTATCCTGCCGCTTATCGCCTATCTGGTGGTGGTATTTGGCTTGTCAATTTACGCCATGCGTAAACGGGTCACGGGGAATTTCCTCAACGAGTATTTTCTCGGTAGTCGTTCCATGGGCGGAATTGTTCTGGCCATGACGCTGACGGCAACTTATATCAGCGCCAGTTCATTTATTGGTGGCCCCGGTGCCGCGTATAAATACGGCCTTGGTTGGGTGCTGTTGGCAATGATTCAGCTTCCGGCAATATGGCTATCGCTTGGCATTCTGGGGAAGAAATTCGCCATCCTTGCGCGCCGTTATAACGCCGTCACCCTCAATGATATGCTGTTTGCCCGCTATCAAAGCCGTCTGCTGGTCTGGCTGGCAAGCGTGAGTCTGCTGGTGGCCTTTGTCGGCGCCATGACCGTGCAGTTTATTGGCGGTGCACGTCTCCTGGAAACCGCGGCCGGTATTCCTTATGAAACCGGCCTGCTGATTTTCGGCATCAGTATTGCGCTGTATACCGCGTTTGGCGGCTTTCGTGCCAGCGTCCTCAACGATACGATGCAGGGCATGGTGATGCTAATTGGCACCATTGTGTTGCTGGTGGGGGTTGTTCATGCCGCTGGCGGGCTAACCCATGCAGTGCAGACGCTTGAAACTATCGATCCCAAGCTGGTTTCACCACAAGGCGCAGAGGATATTCTCTCTCCCACCTTTATGACCTCATTCTGGGTACTGGTCTGCTTTGGTGTTATCGGGCTTCCGCATACGGCTGTACGCTGCATTTCTTACAAAGACAGTAAAGCAGTTCATCGGGGCATGATTATTGGCACCATCGTTGTGGCGATTCTGATGTTTGGGATGCACCTCGCGGGCGCATTGGGCCGAGCCGTGATTCCTGACCTCACGGTGCCAGACCTGGTGATTCCAACGCTGATGGTGAAAGTGCTCCCACCGTTTGCCGCAGGCATATTCCTGGCGGCGCCGATGGCGGCGATTATGTCGACAATTAACGCCCAATTATTGCAAAGTTCCGCTACGATCATCAAAGATCTGTATTTGAATCTGCACCCTGAACATATGCAAAATGAGCGTCGCCTCAAGCGAATGTCAGCCGTGATCACGCTGATTTTGGGGGCACTGCTGCTGCTGGCTGCCTGGCGTCCACCAGAGATGATTATCTGGCTAAACCTGCTCGCGTTTGGGGGGCTGGAGGCCGTATTCCTGTGGCCACTGGTACTCGGCTTGTATTGGGAACGGGCAAATGCGACGGGCGCGCTGAGCGCGATGATCGTCGGCGGCGTGCTCTATGCCGTGCTCGCCACATTGAATGTTCAGTACCTGGGCTTCCATCCGATTGTGCCTTCGTTACTGCTAAGTTTTCTGGCGTTTGTGGTCGGGAACCGTTTCGGTCAACCGGTGCCACAGACTGCCGTAATTTCTACTGATAAATAAAGAGTTTGCCATGCCGTGGATCCAACTAAAACTGAATACTACCGGCGCGAATGCCGAAGATCTTAGCGATGCGCTGATGGAGGCCGGTTCTGTATCCATCACCTTCCAGGATACGCATGACACGCCGGTTTTTGAGCCGCTGCCGGGCGAAACTCGCCTGTGGGGTGATACCGACGTTATCGGTCTGTTCGACGCAGAAACCGACATGAAAGAGGTTGTTGCCATCCTGGAGCAGCATCCACTGCTGGGCGCGGGCTTTGCGCATAAAATCGAACAGCTTGAAGATAAAGACTGGGAACGCGAGTGGATGGATAACTTCCATCCGATGCGTTTCGGCGAGCGTCTGTGGATCTGCCCAAGCTGGCGCGACGTGCCGGACGTGAACGCCGTTAACGTCATGCTGGATCCGGGTCTGGCATTCGGCACCGGCACCCACCCAACGACCTCCCTGTGCCTGCAATGGCTCGACGGCTTAGATTTAGTCGGCAAGACGGTGATTGATTTTGGTTGTGGCTCTGGGATCCTGGCGATCGCCGCACTGAAGCTTGGTGCCGCAAAAGCTATCGGGATCGATATCGATCCGCAGGCCATTCAGGCAAGCCGCGACAACGCACAGCGTAACGGCGTCTCTGAACGCCTGGAACTCTATCTGCCGCAGGATCAGCCAGAGGCCATGAAAGCCGATGTGGTGGTCGCTAACATTCTGGCGGGCCCATTACGCGAGCTGGCCCCTTTAATCAGCGTGCTGCCGGTTACAGGCGGCCTGCTGGGCCTTTCGGGCATCCTTGCAAGCCAGGCTGAAAGCGTATGCGAAGCCTATTCCGATCTTTTTGACCTCGATCCTGTGGTTGAGAAAGAAGAGTGGTGCCGGATTACCGGACGCAAGAAATAACCCCCCATCGTGGCCTCTCTGGAGGCCATATTTTTTTCCGCGTTTTCTGTATAAAACTCCCCTTCGCCCTGAGATAAAATATCTTCGTAGAACAGTTAAGTTACTAATAAATATTTATTTTATATTCACTGGGCGAATTAAATGAAAACAACTTTCGGCAAGGCTGCGCTGCTAGCGTTGAGCATTATTCCTGTTACATCTTTTGCATCTCACTGGGGCTACGTAGGGGAAGGTGCTCCTGAACACTGGGGCACACTCAGTGAAGAGAACAAAACCTGCCAAACCGGTATGAATCAATCCCCAATTAATATTGAGACAACGCTTAATGCGCATCTTTCGCCGCTGGAAGTCCATTATTCAGATGGGCCAGTAACGCTCATTAACAATGGCCATACCATTCAGGCAGGGTTAAAAACGACCACAGCGGATACGATTACGATCGACGGTAAAACTTTCACACTTCAGCAGTTCCACTTCCATGCACCCAGTGAGAACACTATCCATGGCAAGCATTACGCGATGGAGATGCACCTTGTCCATAAAGATGCGAGTGGCGCCATTGCCGTTGTCGCCGTGATGTTCAATAAAGGCGCAGAGAACTCAGAGCTCAACAAACTGTGGGCAACAATGCCCGAAAAAACCGACCAGAGCGCCAGCATTGCAGCCCAAATGAATCTTAATGCCCAACTGCCTGGCGATAAGACTTTCTGGCGTTTCAGCGGTTCTCTGACAACACCGCCTTGCTCTGAGGGGGTAACCTGGATTGTGATGAAGCATCCTCTGACGCTTTCTGAGACGCAGCTTAAAAAATTCACCCATACCATGCACCACGATAATAATCGTCCGGCACAGCCTCTTAATGGTCGCGTCGTCGTCGAATAGACCTTCACGATCATGTTCTGAAATGCGAGTATCGTCACAGTAAGCTACGATAATTTGCTGATTAATTCAGCAGATTATCTTGCTTTCCTCACCTCCACTGAAGAAAAAATGAGAAGTTACGCAAAATTATATGTGTAGATAAAATCGACACATTTTCATAATCCAATGATTTAAAAAGCGAATTATTTAAACCTGCTCACTTCAACGGCAATTCTTTGATCCACCGCAGGGGATTGGTCAAAGTTTGGCCTTTCATCTCGTGCGAAAAATGCGTAATATACGCCGCCTTGCAGTCACAGTATGGTCATTTCTTAACTCATGCGCATTGGACAATACCAGCTTAGAAATCGCCTGATCGCAGCACCTATGGCTGGCATCACTGACAGACCATTCAGGACGCTGTGCTACGAGATGGGAGCAGGTTTGACCGTTTCCGAGATGATGTCATCCAACCCTCAGGTTTGGGAAAGTGACAAATCTCGTTTACGTATGGTGCACGTGGATGAACCAGGTATTCGTACCGTGCAAATTGCCGGTAGTGATCCTGACGAGATGGCCGGAGCCGCCCGCATTAATGTGGAAAGCGGTGCCCAAATTATTGATATCAATATGGGCTGTCCGGCAAAAAAGGTGAATCGCAAGCTTGCGGGTTCAGCCCTACTGCAATACCCGGATCAGGTGAAGGCTATCCTGAATGCGGTTGTTAAGGCAGTGGACGTTCCTGTCACTCTTAAGATTCGCACTGGCTGGGCACCAGAGCACCGTAACTGTTTAGAAATTGCCAAACTGGCTGAAGACTGTGGCATTCAAGCTCTGACTATTCACGGACGCACACGCGCCTGCTTGTTTAACGGAGACGCTGAGTACGACAGCATTCGGGTAGTTAAGCAGAACGTCTCCATTCCGATTATCGCGAATGGTGACATTACTGACCCGCTTAAAGCCAGGGCTGTACTGGACTATACGGGGGCTGATGCCCTGATGATAGGACGTGCGGCTCAGGGAAGACCCTGGATCTTTCGGGAAATCCAGCACTATCTGGACACTGGGGAGCTGCTGCCTCCACTGCCTCTGGCAGAGGTGAAGCGCTTGCTTTGTTCGCATATTCGGGAACTGCATGACTTTTATGGTCAAGCTAAAGGGTACCGAATTGCGCGTAAACACGTATCCTGGTATCTCCAGGAACACGCTCCGGATGACCAGTTTCGGCGCACATTCAACGCCATTGAAGATGCCGGCGAACAGCTGGCGGCGTTGGAGGCATACTTCGAAAATTTTGCGTAATTAGAAATAAAGAGCTGACAGAACTATGTTCGAACAACGCGTAAATTCTGACGTACTGACCGTTTCTACCGTTAACTCTCAGGACCAGGTGACTCAAAAGCCCCTGCGTGACTCGGTTAAACAGGCACTGAAGAACTATTTTGCTCAACTGAATGGTCAGGATGTTAATGATCTGTATGAGCTGGTACTGGCTGAAGTAGAACAGCCCCTGTTGGACATGGTGATGCAATACACCCGTGGTAACCAGACCCGCGCGGCCTTAATGATGGGCATCAACCGTGGAACTCTGCGTAAAAAACTGAAAAAATACGGCATGAACTGATACTAATCAGTTAAGTTGTTGTTTAAGAAGGCGCTACTCGGCATGGGGAAGCGCCTTTTTTATTGTCTTTTTACGCCAGTGAATAAACGATTCGGTAGCCGCTACCGACAGGATACACCTGCGCGAACCCCGTTCCTGCAAAATGCATACCCGCCACCAGCGTCCCTTCCTCTGCAATCTGCGCCAGGAGCCGTTTCCGCGAAGCTTGCGCCTGAGCCGGGTCAATATCAAAAGCAATGGTGACATCTGGCCGCGCCGTCTGAATAAAGGGAAAATGGACAATGTCCCCCCAGATAATCAGACTCGATTGCCTGGAGTCAATTCTGAACCCTGTATGCCCCGGCGTATGGCCTGGCAGCGGGACAGCTCGTATCCCTTCAACAATCGGGCTTTCATCCAGTAGATGTAGACGCGGTTGATAGGCCGACAGCGTACGACGCGCGCGTTCGAAATTACGTTGCTGTCGCTCATTTGCTTGCGCCATCAGATTGTCATCCAGCCAATACTCAAGCTCATCGGGATGCAGGTAAAGATGTGCCCGTGGATACATCACATCACCCTTCTCGTCTAGCAGTCCCCCAATATGATCGGGATGCGCATGCGTCAGCAACACCGTATCGACCTCATCAGGCATAACACCACAGGCCTGTAGATTCGTTTGCAACTGACCGCCAATGTTATTGGCCCCACCCGTTCCTGAATCCACAAGGATCGTGCGCCCGCATCCGCGGATCAAGTAGCCGAAGATATGCAGGCTATCGGGATCGGTAATCCCTGCACGATGCTGAATCTCACCCGCATCAGTCACATCAATACCAGAAAGCAAAGCCAGGCTGGCGACCATACAGCCATCGCTTAACGCGGTAACCTGGAAATCCCCAACCTGACGAAATTCATCATTCATAAAAATCTCATTATGAGCGTGGTAAGTAAATACAGAATGACAGATGCGGCGGGCAGAAAACAGTGCCAGATTAGGTAGATGAATTATCGACTCGCTACGGATTAGCGACCAACATAGGCTGGGATATCCTGTGCTGTTGTGTACAGAGCGTGGTCATCAGGTTATCAACTAAAAGCGGGGCCTGTTGATAGAGATCGAATTGCTGGGGGTTCATTAACCAGTTTTTGATAATACCGCTGAATGCACTATGTAATATGATTAAAATAATCTCAATATTTGCATCATCAGGTAATATCTTGTTACGCACACAACCCTGTAATACCGTTCGCATATAATCGTAATTGAAACCAATTTGTCTTCTGATTTCAGGCTCTGACATCATATCACTACTAAATTCACATTGTGATAGAGTATTTGCATCAATGCACGTTGCTTCGGTGTTTCTGCAATATATTGCAATCCGATAATGAATTTGTTCCTCAAATTTATTAACGGGTTCGCTCCCTCTATTTGTTTCAATTTATGATGAATTAATTCTCTCAACGGTGTCTGTTCCAGCCACATGGCGTTAAACAGTTCACTTTTACTGGCAAAATGCCAATAAACAGCACCACGCGTAACTCCAGCTGCGTCAGCAATATCGGTCAAGGTGGTACTACTGACGCCACGCTGCGCGAATTGTTCGATTGCCGCATCAAGCAGCATCTGGCGCGTCTTGAGAGCATCATCTTTCGTTCTTCTTGCCATATAACACGTCACTTGCCGCTGATGACTCAGCGATGAGGATGATTAATTGAATCAAATTTACCATTCAGGATAACCAGAATGCTTAACAAAAAGTTTGATGAGGCTTGAAAATAACAAATAATATTAAGTGATGTTTCACTGAATAACATTCACACCATCAATATATATTCCAACTTCAAATGCGTCGCCCCTGATATCTTTGTGTTTCCGTGCCTTTGTTGAACATCACAAAATAACTATCCCTTACATCAGCCTGTATTTATTTGTAGGATAACGAACTGTTTTTTATTCATCCTTTCTTTGACAGATTTGTAGTCAAATCTGGCTATCAATCTATAAGGAATAGCAATGACGAGTCATGCCAGGGTTACACTTTTATCCAGCTTAATTTTCTCCGCCATTTTACTCAGCGGGTGCGATAATTCGGCAGATCAACAAGCGCATGCACCAACGCCCCAGGTCACCGTGCATGTTGTGAATAATGCCCCATTATCCATCACAACAGAACTGCCGGGGCGGACCTCCGCATTCCGCGTCGCTGAAGTGCGCCCACAGGTGAGCGGAATCATCCTGAAACGCCACTTCATCGAAGGCAGCGACGTACAGGCCGGTGAATCTCTGTACCAAATTGACCCTGCTACCTATCAGGCAGCTTATGACAGCGCCAAAGGTGATGAGTCAAAAGCCCAGGCGGCCGCAGCTATCGCTCACCTGACGGTGAAACGCTATGTCCCACTACTGGGTACAAAATATATCAGTCAGCAAGATTACGACCAGGCTGTCGCCACTGCCCGCCAGGCTGATGCTGACGTTATGGCCGCTAAAGCCGCTGTTGAAAGCGCGCGCATTAATCTGGCCTATACCAAAGTGACCTCACCAATCACCGGTCGTATCGGTAAGTCTAGCGTGACCGAAGGTGCACTGGTCACCAACGGACAGTCTGATGCAATGGCCACCGTACAACAGCTTGATCCTATTTATGTCGATGTCACGCAATCCAGCAGCGATTTTATGCGCCTTAAACAGGAAAGCCTTCAACACGGCGGCGAGGCAAAAAGCGTTCAGTTACTGATGGAAAATGGTCAAGCGTACTCGCTAAAAGGCACGTTGCAATTCTCTGATGTCACCGTTGATGAAAGTACCGGGTCAATTACGCTACGGGCTATTTTCCCGAACCCACAACATACCCTGCTACCAGGCATGTTTGTTCGTGCCCGTATTGATGAAGGTGTGAATCCGAACGCGATGCTGGTTCCACAACAAGGCGTTACCCGCACGCCACGTGGTGATGCGACGGTCTTGCTGGTGAACGATAAAAATCAGGTCGAAATGCGCAATGTTGTTGCCTCTCAGGCCATTGGGGATCAGTGGTTGATCACCAGCGGTTTGAAATCCGGCGATAAAGTGATTGTTAGCGGGCTGCAGAAGGTGCATCCAGGCGCAACCGTGAAAGCAGAAGAAGAGACCGCGGTTCCAGCCGCGCAATAAGGTACCGACCCCATGTCTAAGTTTTTTATCCATCGACCGGTATTTGCCTGGGTGCTGGCAATCATCATGATGATTGCCGGTGGTCTGGCAATTTTACAGCTCCCCATCGCCCAGTATCCGACGATTGCACCACCTGCCGTGGCTATTTCTGCGACCTATCCAGGTGCTGATGCCCAAACGGTTCAGGATACCGTTACCCAGGTTATCGAACAGAACATGAACGGTATCGATAACCTGATGTATATGTCTTCAACCAGCGACTCTGCGGGCTCGGTGACGATTACCCTGACCTTTGAGTCGGGTACCGATCCGGATATTGCCCAGGTCCAGGTACAGAACAAGCTACAGCTGGCGACACCTTTGCTACCGCAAGAAGTGCAGCAACAAGGGATCAGCGTTGAGAAATCAAGTAGTAGCTTCCTAATGGTTGCAGGCTTTATTTCGGACAACCCAAGTACGGTGCAGGATGATATTTCTGACTATATCGCCTCTAGCGTGAAAGATCCTATCAGCCGCCTTAATGGTGTAGGTGATGTGCAGCTATTTGGCGCTCAATACGCGATGCGCATCTGGCTTGACGGTAATTTGCTGAATAAATATAAACTGACGCCGGTTGATGTCATCAACCAACTAAAGGTTCAGAACGACCAGATTGCGGCTGGGCAATTGGGGGGAACCCCCGCAGTAAAAGGCCAGCAGCTCAACGCTTCAATTATTGCCCAGACACGCCTGAAAGATCCGGTGGAGTTTGGAAAGGTCACACTGCGCGTTAACGCCGACGGTTCAGTGGTTCATTTAAGCGACGTCGCGCGGATTGAACTGGGTGGTGAGAACTACAACGTCGTTGCTCGTATCAACGGGAAACCGGCTTCGGGGCTTGGGATAAAGCTGGCAACAGGGGCGAATGCGCTGGATACAGCAAACGCCATTAAAGCCAAGCTGGCAGAACTACAGCCCTATTTCCCTCAGGGTATGAAAGTGGTGTATCCCTATGACACCACCCCGTTTGTTACCCTCTCTATCCATGAAGTTATCAAGACGCTATTTGAAGCGATTATCCTCGTCTTCCTCGTGATGTACCTGTTCTTGCAGAATATCCGGGCGACGCTGATTCCGACAATTGCAGTGCCCGTTGTGTTGTTGGGAACATTCGCAGTGCTGGCAATATTTGGCTACTCGATAAATACCCTAACCATGTTCGGGATGGTGCTTGCGATAGGCCTACTGGTCGACGATGCCATCGTGGTGGTAGAAAACGTCGAGCGTGTGATGGTTGAGGAGAGGCTATCCCCCATTGAGGCGACGGAGAAATCCATGTCGCAGATTCAAGGGGCTCTGGTCGGTATCGCAATGGTGCTCTCAGCGGTATTTATACCGATGGCCTTCTTTGGCGGATCAACCGGCGCTATCTATCGCCAGTTCTCTATCACCATCGTCTCCGCAATGGCGCTATCGGTATTTGTTGCGTTAATCCTGACGCCAGCACTTTGCGCCACAATGCTAAAACCAGCTTCTACCGAGCACGGTGAGAAGAAAGGTTTCTTCGGCTGGTTCAATGCTAAGTTTGATAACAGCGTAAACCACTACACCAACAGCGTGAGCGGTATTCTTCGCAGCACCGGGCGCTATCTGGTTATCTACCTGCTGATTGTGGCCGGTATGGCGGTACTGTTTATGCGTTTACCAACATCCTTCTTGCCTGATGAGGATCAGGGCGTATTTCTGACCATGGTGCAGTTGCCTGCAGGCGCAACACAAGAGCGCACGCAAAAAGTTCTGGATTCAGTGACCCACTACTATCTGAATAATGAGAAGGCGAACGTTGAGAGCGTCTTTACCGTTAATGGCTTTAGCTTCAGTGGCCAGGGGCAGAACTCCGGTATGGCGTTCGTGAGTCTGAAACCCTGGGATGAACGTAGTGGTGAGGAGAACGGTGCAGAGTCAATTATCAAACGCGCAACGATGGCGTTTAGCCAGATTAAAGATGCAATGGTCTTCCCATTCAATATGCCGGCTATTATTGAACTGGGCACGGCGACCGGTTTTGACTTTGAGTTAATCGATCAGGGCAACCTCGGACATACGGCGCTCACTCAAGCCCGTAATCAGCTTTTGGGGATGGTTCACCAGCATACTGACCAGCTCGTACGCGTACGTCCAAATGGATTGGAAGATACCGCCCAGTTCAAGCTGGATGTTGATCAGGAAAAAGCGCAGGCGCTGGGCGTTTCGCTGTCTGATATTAACGAGACGATATCGGCGGCACTTGGGGGCTACTACGTTAACGACTTTATCGATAATGGTCGCGTGAAGAAGGTGTACGTTCAAGCAGATGCGAAGTTCCGTATGCTGCCAGGCGATGTCAATAACATGTATGTCCGTAGCGCTAACGGCGAGATGGTGCCATTCTCGGCCTTTGTAACATCTCACTGGGTCTATGGTTCTCCACGACTAGAGCGTTACAACGGTCTACCTTCTATGGAGATTCTTGGCGAGGCCGCACCGGGTAAAAGTACCGGTGAAGCCATGGCATTAATGGAGCAGCTCGCCACTAAGCTACCG
Organism: Kluyvera intermedia; assembly: GCF_034424175.1. Lineage (NCBI taxonomy): Bacteria > Pseudomonadati > Pseudomonadota > Gammaproteobacteria > Enterobacterales > Enterobacteriaceae > Kluyvera > Kluyvera intermedia. The sequence goes on along the minus strand of NZ_CP139986.1, from coordinate 529,661 downwards.
GCGGGGATTGGTTTTGACTGGACCGGGATGTCTTATCAGGAACGTTTATCCGGTAACCAGGCTCCGGCACTGTACGCTATCTCATTAATTGTCGTTTTCCTGTGCCTTGCCGCACTCTATGAGAGCTGGTCTATTCCATTCTCTGTCATGTTGGTTGTTCCGCTGGGTGTCGTTGGTGCGTTACTGGCAGCGTCACTACGCGGCATGAATAATGATGTTTACTTCCAGGTGGGCCTGCTAACGACGATTGGCTTGTCGGCTAAGAACGCCATTTTGATCGTCGAGTTCGCCAAAGATCTGATGGATAAAGAAGGGAAAGGGATCATCGAGGCGACACTCGAGGCTTCTCGTATGCGCCTACGTCCTATCCTGATGACTTCACTGGCCTTTATCCTTGGCGTTATGCCACTGGTTATTAGTCGCGGCGCGGGTAGTGGTGCGCAGAATGCGGTCGGAACCGGCGTTATGGGGGGGATGCTTACGGCAACCCTGCTAGCGATCTTCTTTGTACCGGTGTTCTTCGTCGTCGTCAGACGTCGGTTTACAAAGCATAAAGAATAAAACCTGAAGGTATCTTCAAGGGCGCCTTCGGGCGCCTTTTTTTGTATCTGCGAAACCAACAAGTATAAAAGTTTCATCCTCAATACGTTACGCTATATCACCGCCAATTTTGCTACGTAATACGCATAAACCTTATTTTCCTCTACATTATTTCTGCATAATGTGAACACCTTACAGGTGTATTCTCCATTATATTTACGTAACACATAAATTGAGATTATTTCCCCTATCAAGGGACCATGCCATAGGTGATAAAATAAGCCATTCCGAAATGCGGCATATTTATGACGTATTGAAACGGATTCTTTAGAGGCAACATCATGAAAAAACTCATTCTGGTGACACTGCTGGCTACCTTGCTGGCCGGCTGTGCACATGATTCACCTTGTGTTCCTGTTTACGACGATCAGGGCCGCCTGGTTCATACTAACACCTGTATGAAAGGAACAACGCAGGACAACTGGGAGACAGCTGGAGCTATTGCTGGCGGTGCAGCCGCATTGGCTGGCTTGACGCTGGGTATTGTCGCTCTCACTAAATAATACCGCGGCGATAATATTCCTGTCGGTACTTCACCCGCGCTTATCTGCAGTTCTAAAATGCATAAGCGCGGGGTGATGATATTAAATCATCCCTACCTCGCTACTCTTGAATGACTCTCAAAATAGCCAATCATAATAAATAGATAGTACGAACAGTTCTATTTCTATCAGATACTCATTTAATACCCGAAGCCATCCGCCAACACTGAATATAAACATACTGCCCTAGCTTCTAGCTCAAAGATAAAGGGATGAATACATCTTGTCGCAGCTTACGGATACAAAAAGGCCCATCCGTCAGGATGGGCCTTGTCTTTTATCTGATAATAGATAAACAAAAGGCCCAGTCTTTCGACTGAGCCTTTTGTTTTAATTGATGTCTGGCAGTTCCCTACTCTCGCATGGGGAGACCCCACACTACCATCGGCGCTACGGCGTTTCACTTCTGAGTTCGGCATGGGGTCAGGTGGGACCACCGCGCTGTTGCCGCCAGACAAATTCTTTTACTAGCGCCGAACTTTAACCTAAAAACTGGTGCTGATACCCAGAGTCGAACTGGGGACCTCACCCTTACCAAGGGTGCGCTCTACCAACTGAGCCATATCAGCACACTAAATTTGATGCCTGGCAGTTCCCTACTCTCGCATGGGGAGACCCCACACTACCATCGGCGCTACGGCGTTTCACTTCTGAGTTCGGCATGGGGTCAGGTGGGACCACCGCGCTGTTGCCGCCAGGCAAATTCTGTTTATCAACACGCATCTCTGCATGTCGATTTAATCTGTCTCAAGCTGAATATCGTGTCTCATCACCAACAAAACACCTTTGGCGTTGTAAGGTTAAGCCTCACGGTTCATTAGTACTGGTTAGCTCAACGTATCGCTACGCTTACACACCCAGCCTATCAACGTCGTAGTCTTCAACGTTCCTTCAGGACTCTCAAGGAGTCAGGGAGAACTCATCTCGGGGCAAGTTTCGTGCTTAGATGCTTTCAGCACTTATCTTTTCCGCATTTAGCTACCGGGCAATGCCATTGGCATGACAACCCGAACACCAGTGATGCGTCCACTCCGGTCCTCTCGTACTAGGAGCAGCCCCCCTCAATTCTCCAGCGCCCACGGCAGATAGGGACCGAACTGTCTCACGACGTTCTAAACCCAGCTCGCGTACCACTTTAAATGGCGAACAGCCATACCCTTGGGACCTACTTCAGCCCCAGGATGTGATGAGCCGACATCGAGGTGCCAAACACCGCCGTCGATATGAACTCTTGGGCGGTATCAGCCTGTTATCCCCGGAGTACCTTTTATCCGTTGAGCGATGGCCCTTCCATTCAGAACCACCGGATCACTATGACCTGCTTTCGCACCTGCTCGAGCCGTCACTCTCGCAGTCAAGCTAGCTTATGCCATTGCACTAACCTCCTGATGTCCGACCAGGATTAGCTAACCTTCGTGCTCCTCCGTTACTCTTTAGGAGGAGACCGCCCCAGTCAAACTACCCACCAGACACTGTCCGCAACCCGGGTAACGGGTCTACGTTAGAACACCAGCCATTAAAGGGTGGTATTTCAAGGTTGGCTCCATGCAGACTGGCGTCCACACTTCAAAGCCTCCCACCTATCCTACACATCAAGGACCAGTGTTCAGTGTCAAGCTATAGTAAAGGTTCACGGGGTCTTTCCGTCTTGCCGCGGGTACACTGCATCTTCACAGCGAGTTCAATTTCACTGAGTCTCGGGTGGAGACAGCCTGGCCATCATTACGCCATTCGTGCAGGTCGGAACTTACCCGACAAGGAATTTCGCTACCTTAGGACCGTTATAGTTACGGCCGCCGTTTACCGGGGCTTCGATCAAGAGCTTCGCCTTACAGCTAACCCCATCAATTAACCTTCCGGCACCGGGCAGGCGTCACACCGTATACGTCCACTTTCGTGTTTGCACAGTGCTGTGTTTTTAATAAACAGTTGCAGCCAGCTGGTATCTTCGACTGATTTCAGCTCCATGGGTAAACCACTTCACCTACATATCAGCGTGCCTTCTCCCGAAGTTACGGCACCATTTTGCCTAGTTCCTTCACCCGAGTTCTCTCAAGCGCCTTGGTATTCTCTACCTGACCACCTGTGTCGGTTTGGGGTACGATTTGATGTTACCTGATGCTTAGAGGCTTTTCCTGGAAGTGCGGCATTTGTTACTTCAGCACCGTAGTGCCTCGTCATCACACCTCAGCGTTAATAAGAGTCCGGATTTACCTAAACTCTCCGCCTACATGCTTAAACCGGGACAACCGTCGCCCGGCTAACATAGCCCTCTCCGTCCCCCCTTCGCAGTAACACCAAGTACAGGAATATTAACCTGTTTCCCATCGACTACGCCTTTCGGCCTCGCCTTAGGGGTCGACTCACCCTGCCCCGATTAACGTTGGACAGGAACCCTTGGTCTTCCGGCGTGCGGGTTTTTCACCCGCATTATCGTTACTTATGTCAGCATTCGCACTTCTGATACCTCCAGCACCCCTCACAGGACACCTTCAACGGCTTACAGAACGCTCCCCTACCCAACAACACATAGTGTCGCTGCCGCAGCTTCGGTGCACAGTTTAGCCCCGTTACATCTTCCGCGCAGGCCGACTCGACCAGTGAGCTATTACGCTTTCTTTAAATGATGGCTGCTTCTAAGCCAACATCCTGGCTGTCTGAGCCTTCCCACATCGTTTCCCACTTAACTGTGACTTTGGGACCTTAGCTGGCGGTCTGGGTTGTTTCCCTCTTCACGACGGACGTTAGCACCCGCCGTGTGTCTCCCGTGATAACATTCTTCGGTATTCGTAGTTTGCATCGGGTTGGTAAGTCGGGATGACCCCCTAGCCGAAACAGTGCTCTACCCCCGAAGATGAGTTCACGAGGCGCTACCTAAATAGCTTTCGGGGAGAACCAGCTATCTCCCGGTTTGATTGGCCTTTCACCCCCAGCCACAAGTCATCCGCTAATTTTTCAACATTAGTCGGTTCGGTCCTCCAGTTAGTGTTACCCAACCTTCAACCTGCCCATGGCTAGATCACCGGGTTTCGGGTCTATACCCTGCAACTTAACGCCCAGTTAAGACTCGGTTTCCCTTCGGCTCCCCTATTCGGTTAACCTTGCTACAGAATATAAGTCGCTGACCCATTATACAAAAGGTACGCAGTCACCCTGATAAATCAAGGCTCCCACTGCTTGTACGTACACGGTTTCAGGTTCTGTTTCACTCCCCTCGCCGGGGTTCTTTTCGCCTTTCCCTCACGGTACTGGTTCACTATCGGTCAGTCAGGAGTATTTAGCCTTGGAGGATGGTCCCCCCATATTCAGACAGGATACCACGTGTCCCGCCCTACTCTTCGAGTTCACAACACATGCATTTTTGTGTACGGGGCTATCACCCTGTATCGCCGGACTTTCCAGACCGTTCCACTAACACACATGCTGATTCAGACTCTGGGCTGCTCCCCGTTCGCTCGCCGCTACTAGGGGAATCTCGGTTGATTTCTTTTCCTCGGGGTACTTAGATGTTTCAGTTCCCCCGGTTCGCTTCATTACGCTATGTATTCACGTAATGATAGTGTGTCGAAACACACTGGGTTTCCCCATTCGGAAATCGTCGGTTATAACGGTTCATATCACCTTACCGACGCTTATCGCAGATTAGCACGTCCTTCATCGCCTCTGACTGCCAGGGCATCCACCGTGTACGCTTAGTCGCTTAACCTCACAACCCGAAGATGTTTCGTAAAACATTCCGCGTTGCGAAAATTTGAGAGACTCGAACACACCGCTTATCTGTTCTTATTACGGAGAACAGATACAGTGTGTCGTTTCAATTTTCAGCTTGATCCAGATTTTTAAAGAGCAAATATCTCAAACGTAACTCACTGAGTTAGTTTTGAGATATCGATGGGTTGTGCCTTTCACTCACGACCAGCAAGTGGCGTCCCCTAGGGGATTCGAACCCCTGTTGCCGCCGTGAAAGGGCGGAGTCCTAACCGCTAGACGAAGGGGACACGATGTGTCACGACTTCGCAGCCGTCTTGCTCATTACTTCTATCAGACAATCTGTGTGGACACTTCAAAGGTCGGTTCTTTAAGGTAAGGAGGTGATCCAACCGCAGGTTCCCCTACGGTTACCTTGTTACGACTTCACCCCAGTCATGAATCACAAAGTGGTAAGCGCCCTCCCGAAGGTTAAGCTACCTACTTCTTTTGCAACCCACTCCCATGGTGTGACGGGCGGTGTGTACAAGGCCCGGGAACGTATTCACCGTAGCATTCTGATCTACGATTACTAGCGATTCCGACTTCACGGAGTCGAGTTGCAGACTCCGATCCGGACTACGACATACTTTATGAGGTCCGCTTGCTCTCGCGAGGTCGCTTCTCTTTGTATATGCCATTGTAGCACGTGTGTAGCCCTACTCGTAAGGGCCATGATGACTTGACGTCATCCCCACCTTCCTCCAGTTTATCACTGGCAGTCTCCTTTGAGTTCCCGGCCGAACCGCTGGCAACAAAGGATAAGGGTTGCGCTCGTTGCGGGACTTAACCCAACATTTCACAACACGAGCTGACGACAGCCATGCAGCACCTGTCTCAGAGTTCCCGAAGGCACTAAAGCATCTCTGCTAAATTCTCTGGATGTCAAGAGTAGGTAAGGTTCTTCGCGTTGCATCGAATTAAACCACATGCTCCACCGCTTGTGCGGGCCCCCGTCAATTCATTTGAGTTTTAACCTTGCGGCCGTACTCCCCAGGCGGTCGACTTAACGCGTTAGCTCCGGAAGCCACGCCTCAAGGGCACAACCTCCAAGTCGACATCGTTTACGGCGTGGACTACCAGGGTATCTAATCCTGTTTGCTCCCCACGCTTTCGCACCTGAGCGTCAGTCTTTGTCCAGGGGGCCGCCTTCGCCACCGGTATTCCTCCAGATCTCTACGCATTTCACCGCTACACCTGGAATTCTACCCCCCTCTACAAGACTCTAGCCTGCCAGTTTCGAATGCAGTTCCCAGGTTGAGCCCGGGGATTTCACATCCGACTTGACAGACCGCCTGCGTGCGCTTTACGCCCAGTAATTCCGATTAACGCTTGCACCCTCCGTATTACCGCGGCTGCTGGCACGGAGTTAGCCGGTGCTTCTTCTGCGAGTAACGTCAATCACTGCGGTTATTAACCACAATGCCTTCCTCCTCGCTGAAAGTACTTTACAACCCGAAGGCCTTCTTCATACACGCGGCATGGCTGCATCAGGCTTGCGCCCATTGTGCAATATTCCCCACTGCTGCCTCCCGTAGGAGTCTGGACCGTGTCTCAGTTCCAGTGTGGCTGGTCATCCTCTCAGACCAGCTAGGGATCGTCGCCTAGGTGAGCCATTACCCCACCTACTAGCTAATCCCATCTGGGCACATCCGATGGTGTGAGGCCCGAAGGTCCCCCACTTTGGTCTTGCGACGTTATGCGGTATTAGCTACCGTTTCCAGTAGTTATCCCCCTCCATCGGGCAGTTTCCCAGACATTACTCACCCGTCCGCCACTCGTCACCCAAGAGCAAGCTCTCTGTGCTACCGTTCGACTTGCATGTGTTAGGCCTGCCGCCAGCGTTCAATCTGAGCCATGATCAAACTCTTCAATTTAAGTGTTTGATGCTCAATAAATTAAACTTCGTAATGAATTACGTATGTTCACTCGTTGAGACTTGGTATTCATTTAGCGTCTTGCGACGTTTAAGAATCCGTATCTTCGAGTGCCCACACAGATTGTCTGATAAATTGTTAAAGAGCAGTGCAACACGGCTTTCGCTCACTGTTGCGAGGTGGCGTATATTACGCTTTCCTCTTTCAGAGTCAACCGTTTATTTTCAGGTTTTTCTCTTCAACCGAACCGGCTAGTTAATGTGAAGTGATTCACGTTTGCCGTCTCAGTGGGTGCGCATTATAGGGAACTTTGTTTTTAGCACAACCCCTTTTCTCACATTTTTTTCCAAGTGTCGTTTTTTCAATCTTTTTACATTGTAAGTGTGCGATTTGCTTAATTTTTGAGATGAGAATCCCACAATTTGGGCTGATAATGAGAAGAACCCCGAGAGTGACACCGTTTTAAAGAGGTCAATATGTCTGCCGTTTTACGCCGCTATAAAGATTTATTCCCCGTAATAGGCGATCGCGTGATGATCGATGCCTCCAGTGTGATCGTCGGTGACGTCCGACTGGCTGATGACGTCAGCATCTGGCCATTGGTTGCCGCACGCGGTGACGTCAACTATATCCAGATAGGCGCTCGCAGTAATATTCAGGATGGCAGCGTACTGCACGTTACGCATCAATCTGCTAAAAATCCGCAAGGGAACCCTCTCATCGTAGGCGAGGATGTTACCGTCGGGCATAAAGTCATGCTTCATGGCTGCACGATTGGAAATAGGGTTCTTGTCGGTATGGGTTCTATATTACTGGATGGCGTGATTGTTGAAGACGACGTGATGATTGGCGCCGGTAGTCTGGTACCACAGCATAAGAGGCTGGAGAGTGGTTATCTTTATCTGGGTAGCCCAGTTAAGCAAATCAGGCCCTTGAAAGAGGCCGAACTCGAAGGATTACGCTATTCGGCCAATAACTACGTGAAGTGGAAAGACGATTATCTGAGTCAGGACAGCCAAACCCAGCCTTGATTGTCTTCTTGCTGATCGCGAATAAGATCGCTGGCCTCTTCTTCTAGATCCCAGCGATTTTCGCAAACTAGCGCGAGCCACCGTTGCGGCTCTTCACCGCCAAAGCGACGCACTATGACCTCAGCGCGCATGGCACACATAAGCTGTACTCCGTTGACCAGCGCCGGGAAACAGACCGCATGAATATCGGCACACCACTCTTCTCTGTCCGGGAACTGGATAGCCTGATTCATACACCCAACTCGCGTTTGAGTAATTTGATCACTGGTTCAATATCTGGCAAAACACCGTGCCACAGTAAGACGGCATGCGCCGCCTGCCCCACCAGCATTCCCAACCCATCAGCATAATGCTTAGCGCCATGCTCCGCGCACCACGCTAAAAATGCAGTATTCCCTTTTTGATAGAACATGTCATAGCAACATACATGTGCATTCACTAACGACGCCGGGATCGGCAGCATTTCACCGGCAATACCACTCGAGGTTGCATTAATGATGAGATCGAATTCATGGCCACCCAATGCTGACATCGACAACGCGCTCACACTACCCGTATGACGGAACAGATCGGCCAGGGTCTGTGCTCGCTCTTCAGTACGGTTGGTAATCGTCACACTACAATCAAGTGAGAGTAATGGCAGCAGCACGCCGCGCGCCGCGCCACCAGCCCCAATTAACAGCACACGGTATCCAGGTTTTATCAACTTCAGTCGTTCAAGATCGCTCAACAAACCGATACCGTCGGTGTTATCTCCAAGAATACGACCGTCATCGAGTCGTTTGAGTGTATTGACTGCACCCGCTAGCGCCGCGCGCTCGGTTAGCTCATCCGCTCTGGCAAACGCCTCTTCTTTAAAAGGAACGGTGACGTTGGCTCCCCTGCCGCCTTGCTGGAAAAAGGTGTCCAATGTCGCGGTAAACTCATCAAGCGGCGCCAGCATGCGTCCATATGGATGAGTAATTTGCAACTGCTGCGCAAATTGCTCATGAATGAATGGCGATTTACTGTGGGCTATCGGGTTGCCAAAAACGACGTAGCTTTCCATACATTATCCCTGGCGAAAACGTTCGCCCGTCTGGGCATCGAGAATTTCTGACGGATTCAACCGGCCACCCGTTAGTGCATCAACCACCGGGAAATCATCGCCAAACTGCGCAAGCACTTCAGCTGTAGTTCGGCACGGCTCCTGGCCGCTCAGATTAGCACTGGTTGAAACCAGTGGTTTACCGTAAGCCTTACACAGTTCGATAACCACTGGATGATCGCTAACGCGAACGGCCAGGGAGCTAAAACGTCCTGTTAACCAACCAGGCGTCGTTGTCTTCGCGGGGAAAACAAATGTCACCGGGCCCGGCCAACGGGAAAAGACGGTGGCTCTTTGCTCTTCACTCAGCATGCTGTCATCTATATAAGGTTGAAGCTGTTCAAAACTCGCTGCAATCAAAATGAGGCCTTTATCTACCGGGCGCTGTTTCAGCGCGAGCAGATTCATTACGGCTTCTTCACTGTCGGGATCACAGCCGACGCCAAATACAGCTTCGGTGGGATAAGCGATGACTTCTTTATTATTCAGAGCAACTACCGCACGCTGCACGGTCTCTGATGGCAGGTTTTTATTCACTGATTTGTTTCGCCGGTACCGGCTTTCCACATTGTTTACTGGCACAAAAACGTTTTACGCCCTGCGCCGTTTTCTTTTCGATAAGTAGCGGGTAATGGCACTCAGGGCATTCTCCCGCTAGCGGAGTGAAGTTAATAACAAACTGACATTCCGGATAGCGATCGCAGGAATGGAAGTTTTTACCAAAACGGGAACGACGTTGCACCAGATGTCCTTGCTGACATGCTGGGCAAGTGATTGCCGTTTCATCTGGTTTATCGATAACTTCTGTGTGTCCACATTCAGGATACTGGCTGCACCCAATGAACATGCCAAAGCGCCCCTGGCGCAGCACCAGATCGGCTCCGCACTCAGGACACGACTGCCCCTCCAGGACTTTCACGATATGTCCGTCCGCCTGATTTTTCAGGGGGCGGACATAATCGCATTCCGGATAATGAGAACAGCCAAGAAACGGCCCGTGTTTACCGGACCGTATGACCAGTTCAGCCCCACATTGTGGACAGGGCTCGTTTTTAGGCACCGAAAATAGTGCTGATTTGACCATAACAACTCTTGATGCCGCAAAAATGATTAATGCAGCATACCTTCATTCGTTTCGAAGAGTAATTCTTCCATTTGTTCATACGCGTTTTCACTGCCCGGAAGATTGAAAAGAACCATTAAAATGACCCATTTCAGTTCTTCCAGCTCAAACTCCGCGGTATCCAGAGCCATCACGCGCTCAATCACCATCTCCCGCGTTTCGAGGTTCAGCACCTGAATCTGCTCCAGGAATAACAGGAATCCACGGCAGCTAGCATCAAGACGTTGACTCTCTTCGTATGTAAAAATACGCACGGAGAGAGGATCGGACGCAAGCTGCATCGGTTCTACGAGGCCTTCCTGATAGTCGGCGAGCTTTTCCAGCCACATTAATGCGTTGAAGATATCTTCACGTTCAAACCCCGCATCGGTAAGATCCCGAGTCAGTCTGTCCTGATCTACTCGCATCTCTGCTTCGTTATGGATGTAGGTCTCAAACAAATACATTAGTACGTCGAACATGGCCTGCCCTCCTTAATCGGACATAGCCGCCGGGTACTGCTGCGATCCATCCTGCTAACTCCAGTTCAAGTAGCTGAGCCACGGTCACTGGCACAGGTTGGCCGGCACGTTCAGCGACGACGTCAACAGGTGTTGCCTCATCTCCTACGTTAGCCAGGAGCTCAGGAAATGGCAATGCTACAGATTCCTTATCTGCACAATAATTTGTCATTTCAGACTCATTAGGTAAAAGCCTATTGAGGACGGGATATAACGCCAGAATATCCTCAGGTTCGGTGACCAGCACCGCCCCCTGTTTGATCAGCCAATGTGGACCCTCCATGCCCGGATGGCCAAGTGGCCCCGGAATAGCAAAAACCTCCCTCCCTTGCTCCAATGCACAACGTGCGGTAACAAGAGAGCCGCTACGCAGCGCGGCCTCGACCACCAGGACACCAAGGCTTAACCCACTAATAATTCGGTTTCGGCGAGGAAAATTATACGGTGTGGGAGTGGCTGCAAGCGGGAACTCCGAGACAAGAGCACCACCGCCAGCCACAATATTTTCGGCCAGCGCGCGATGACGATGGGGATAAATATGTTGTAGACCGCTGCCCAGCACCGCCACCGTTTTCCCACCGGCTTGCAACGCGCCGCGATGAGCAACACCATCGATGCCCAGCGCCAGACCGCTAGTAATCGTCAGCCCCAGCGATGCAAGCGCCTCGCAGAAGTATCGCCCCCAGCGTTCGCCGTAGAGTGAGTGCTGACGGCTTCCAACCACAGCCAATTGCAATGAACTTAACAATTGCGTATTACCGCGCACGCACAATACCGCCGGATAATCGCGAATCGCGCGCAAAGGTTCAGGGTAGTCTGGAGAATCAGCCAGCAGCAGCGTGTTTTCAGGATCCAACAACCAACTGTTGGCCGCGTCCATTTCCGCGGACGTAAAAGAGAAAAAACGCTCAACCTGTTTGGCGCTAAAACCCAATGCTGACAGTGTCTGACGAGTAATATCAACCTGCTGGGATAAAACGTGTAATGCGTTCAGCATTTCATCGCCGTATAAATTATTAACCTTCAGCAGACGGAAGGCTACCTCTTCTGGTGACATCCTTTTCTCCCTTGCCACATGCGGCATCAGCAATCCTTGCGATTGGTCACTGATGCTGTCAATTAGAGGGGGTTTTGTCTAGAATAGAGGTAATAATCTTTCCTACTCCTGAACACAACTCTGGATATTTATGGCAGTTTTGCAAGTGTTACATATTCCGGACGAGCGTCTTCGCAAAGTCGCCGAACCGGTAAAAGAAGTGAATGAAGAAATCCAGCGTATTGTCGACGACATGTTCGAGACGATGTACGCAGAGGAAGGTATTGGTCTGGCTGCAACACAGGTCGATATCCATAAACGTATTATCGTGATTGATGTTTCCGAGAATCGCGACCAGCAACTGGTGCTCATTAATCCAGAACTGCTGGAAAAAGACGGCGAGACCGGCATTGAAGAAGGCTGCTTGTCGATTCCTGAACAGCGAGCGCTGGTTCCTCGCGCCGAACGCGTGAAAATCCGCGCTCTTGACCGTAACGGTAACCCATTTGAACTTGAAGCTGACGAGCTGCTCGCTATCTGCATTCAGCATGAAATGGACCATTTAGTCGGTAAGCTGTTTATCGATTATCTGTCGCCGCTTAAACAGCAACGTATTCGTCAGAAAGTTGAAAAACTGGATCGCCTGAACGCGCGTCCGTAAGGATAAGGATTAACGTGTCAGATTCACTACGTATTATTTTTGCAGGCACTCCTGATTTTGCAGCGCGTCATCTCGACGCGCTGCTGTCGTCTGAGCACCAGGTGGTCGGTGTATTCACCCAGCCGGACCGCCCTGCGGGTCGCGGTAAGAAGCTGATGCCAAGCCCGGTGAAAGTATTGGCCGAGGAGAAAGGAATTCCTGTCTTCCAGCCGGCCTCACTGCGCCCAGAAGAAAACCAGAAGCTGGTAGCCGAGTTACAAGCCGACGTGATGGTCGTTGTGGCCTATGGTCTGATTCTCCCGAAAACCGTACTGGCGATGCCGCGTCTTGGATGCATTAACGTCCATGGCTCTTTGCTACCACGCTGGCGTGGTGCTGCGCCAATTCAACGCTCACTGTGGGCTGGCGATACGGAAACTGGCGTGACTATCATGCAGATGGACGTAGGGTTAGACACGGGCGATATGCTGCATAAGCTCTCCTGTCCAATTACCGCTGACGACACCAGCGCCAGCCTCTACGACAAACTGGCGGAGCTTGGCCCACAGGGTCTTTTACATACGCTAAGCCTGTTGGCGACCGGTACGGCAAAACCTGAAGTTCAGGACGAAGCGCATGTCAGCTACGCGGAGAAGCTCAGCAAAGAAGAAGCTCGGGTTGACTGGACGCTAAGCGCCGCTCAGCTGGAACGCTGTATCCGCGCCTTTAATCCATGGCCTATGAGCTATATCGTCATTGACGATCAGCCAGTCAAGATCTGGCAAGCGACGGTGATAGATAAACCCGCAAATGCTGAACCAGGCACCATTCTGGATGCAACCCGTCAGGGTATTCAGGTGGCTACGGGGGACGGTATTTTGAATCTTATCTCGCTGCAACCGGCAGGTAAAAAAGCCATGAGCGCTCAGGATCTCCTGAATTCGCGCCGGGAGTGGTTTGTACCCGGAAACCGCCTTCTCTGACGGTTCATCCCTTTTTAAAGCCCAGAGTCTCCGGGCATTTTTATTTTTACGGTTATGAAAAAACAACTGAATTTACGCAGTATGGCGGCTCAGGCCGTTGAGCAGGTCGTCGAAAAAGGGCAATCGTTAAGTAACGTACTCCCCGCCCTACAGCAAAAAGTAGGCGATAAAGATAAAGCGTTGCTACAGGAGCTCTGCTTTGGCGTGCTGCGCTCGCTCTCCCAGCTGGAATGGATGATTAAACAGCTGATGGAACGTCCGATGACGGGCAAACAGCGTACGGTCCATTATTTGATCATGGTGGGCTTTTATCAGCTGCTTTATACCCGTATACCTCCACACGCTGCGCTTGCCGAAACCGTTGAGGGCGCTGTCGTCATCAAGCGTCAACAGCTGAAGGGATTGATTAACGGCGTACTTCGTCAGTTCCAGCGTCGTCAGGAAGAACTCCTGAACGAATTTGCTCAAACTGAGCTGCGTTATTTACATCCTTCATGGTTAGTGAAGCGTATCAGGGACGCCTACCCGCAACAGTGGGAAAGCATTCTTGAAGCTAATAATCAGCGCCCGCCGATGTGGTTGCGTGTAAACCGTAACTTCCACACTCGCGATGCCTGGCTTGCGCTGCTCGCTGAAGCAGGTCTTAATGGATTCCCGCACCCGGATTATCCGGACGCCGTCCGCCTGGAAACACCAACCTCAGTGCTGGCACTACCTGGCTTCGAGCAGGGATGGGTGACCGTTCAGGATGCCTCGGCTCAAGGCTGCGTTAGCTATTTACAACCGCAAAATGGTGAGCAAATCCTCGATCTGTGCTGCGCACCTGGCGGCAAGACAACCCACATACTGGAAGTTGCTCCACAAGCCGATGTGATGGCCGTCGACGTCGATGAAAAACGTCTATCACGCGTCTACGACAACCTGAAACGCCTTGGTATGAAGGCAACGGTTAAACAAGGTGACGGGCGTCATCCAGCACAATGGTGTGGCGAGCAGCAATTTGACCGTATCTTGCTGGATGCGCCCTGCTCAGCAACCGGGGTTATCCGCCGTCATCCGGATATTAAATGGTTACGTCGCGATCGCGATATCATCGAGCTCGCACAGCTCCAGGCCGAGATCCTCAATGCAACCTGGTTACACCTCAAGACGGGCGGCACTCTGGTCTATGCCACTTGTTCAATTTTGCCGGAAGAAAATCAGCAGCAGATAGCCGCTTTCCTGGCACGAACCCCGGATGCCGTATTAAGCGAAACCGGTACACCAGAGCAGCCAGGACGTCAGAATTTACCAGGTGCGGAGGAAGGAGACGGGTTCTTCTACGCTAAGCTAATCAAGAAATGATGAGATAACGGGTCACAACTGATGAAAATTATCATTCTGGGCGCCGGGCAAGTCGGCGGAACGCTTGCGGAAAACCTGGTCGGGGAAAATAACGACATCACAATTATCGATACTAACGGCGAGCGTCTTCGCAGCCTGCAGGATAAATTCGATCTGCGTGTTGTTCAGGGCCATGCTTCCCATCCACGTGTTTTACGCGAAGCAGGTGCTGATGATGCCGATATGCTGGTTGCCGTTACCAGCTCAGATGAAACGAATATGGTGGCCTGCCAGGTTGCCTATTCGCTCTTTAATACACCAAATCGTATCGCACGCATTCGCTCCCCTGACTACGTCCGTGATGCCGATAAGCTGTTCCAAAGCGATGCCGTGCCGATTGATCACCTGATCGCACCAGAACAGCTGGTTATCGACAATATCTACCGGCTAATTGAGTATCCAGGCGCATTACAGGTCGTTAATTTTGCCGAAGGCAAGGTTAGCCTGGCAGTGGTGAAAGCCTACTATGGCGGCCCTTTAGTCGGTAATGCGCTCTCTACCATGCGCGATCATATGCCGCATATTGATACTCGAGTTGCGGCTATATTCCGCCACGATCGTCCCATCAGGCCGCAAGGTTCAACCATTGTTGAAGCCGGAGATGAGGTCTTCTTTATTGCCGCGTCTCAGCACATTCGGGCCGTAATGAGTGAGTTACAGCGTCTGGAGAAGCCCTACAAGAGAATTATGCTGGTTGGCGGTGGAAATATCGGCGCAGGCCTGGCTCGTCAGTTGGAAAAAGATTATAGCGTGAAGCTGATTGAACGTAATCAGCAGCGCGCGGCTGAGCTGGCTGAAAAACTACAAAATACCATCGTTTTCTTTGGGGATGCATCGGATCAAGAGTTACTGGCAGAAGAGCATATCGATCAAGTTGATCTGTTTATTGCCGTCACCAACGATGATGAAGCCAATATCATGTCAGCCATGCTGGCGAAACGGATGGGTGCCAAAAAAGTAATGGTGCTTATTCAACGTAAGGCGTATGTCGATTTGGTACAAGGCAGTGTGATTGATATTGCAATTTCACCGCAGCAGGCAACGATCTCCGCCCTACTGAGCCACGTACGTAAAGCGGATATTGTCGGCGTTTCATCATTACGTCGTGGTGTTGCCGAAGCCATCGAAGCCGTCGCCCATGGTGATGAAAGTACATCTCGCGTCGTTGGCCGTGTAATTGATGAAATCAAGCTGCCCCCGGGTACAATTATCGGTGCGGTTGTTCGCGGAAATGACGTCATGATTGCTAATGATAATCTGCGAATTGAACAAGGTGACCACGTCATCATGTTCCTGACTGATAAAAAATATATATCCGATGTGGAAAGACTCTTCCAGCCAAGTCCCTTCTTCCTTTAATTTTTGCCGGGCGCTCAATGGGCGCCTTTTTATTAACCCTCTCAATTAAAAGGGCTAATTAATATACTCATATTTATTATCACCAATGGAAAATAAATAAACATTTGTTAAACTTATAAGCGTCAGTTGCCCAAGGGAGAATAAAATGAGCATGATTAAAGAGTTTCGCGAATTCGCGATGCGCGGGAATGTTGTTGATTTGGCGGTGGGTGTCATTATTGGTGCCGCATTTGGTAAGATCGTATCGTCTCTGGTTGCGGATATCATCATGCCGCCACTGGGGCTTTTAATTGGTGGGATTGATTTTAAGCAGTTTGCCGTCACGCTGCGTGATGCGCAGGGCGATGTGCCAGCAGTTGTTATGCACTACGGCGTGTTTATCCAGAATATTTTTGATTTTATCATTGTCGCTTTTGCCATCTTTATGGCGATTAAGCTAATCAACAAGCTGAATCGTAAGAAAGAAGAGCCGGCCGCCGCTCCTGCTCCTACAAAAGAAGAAGTGCTGTTATCTGAAATTCGCGACCTGCTGAAAGAACAAAATAACCGTTCTTAAACTGGCCGTAGAAAGCAGAAGGCCAGTGGTAAAAAAGCGCATCGCTTGTTTGCCACTGGCCTCCCGACCATACTGTTTACCGTGTTTGTCTTTACGTAAATAGCTTCCTTTCCCCTTCTTATTCTTTTCAACACGCTGACGAAATAGTGGATCGTGTAGTAACGCTTCCAGGGCATTGTCATTTATCTGCCCCTTCGTATGCTGATAGCGGCTCATAATTTCTCCTGATTGGGTAATAAATACGCGCTGAGTGTAATTCTAAACCCCTCAACACTCAACAACCATTTGTGCTCGCCCCTGCCCCCTGCTCAAGGATGCCAAGGATAGAACAGAATTCACTGCTGTGGGATGTGCCGCAGCAAGCATCATTGAGCTTACTCAGCGCCTGCTGCATGGCTTGCAACTCTGCAATACGTGATTCAACTTCGCTCAAACGTGCTTGCACAATACCTTTTGATTCCTGGCAGGTATGGTGTTCAGGATCCACACGGATCGATAGCAGTTCACGGATCGATTCCAGTGTAAAACCCAATTGCCGGGCATGTCGGATAAACTTCAAACGCTGAAGATCGTCGGCAGTATAAAGTCGAAAACCACCTTCGGTGCGTATATCGTGGCTCATCATCTGCTGCTTTTCATAATAGCGGACAGTATCTGGGGTAACGCTCGCTAGTTTTGCCAGTTCGCCAATCTTGAACATCACGGTTCCTCTTTAGTTTTGTTCAGCAACTTATCCGCATAATCACCATGCAGAAACGCTGTACTAAGCCCTGCTTGCTGCAACTTAATCTCAAGCAGAACCAACTGACGGCCGATCTCCTGATAGCGCGCATCATCCTGACGGATACCCTTTAATAAATCAGATAACGCAATAGCATCCTTACGCAGCTCAATTTCAGGGGGCAAACAACCTGCATTTTTGAGTAGTCTAAAACCCACGCGGAGTTCTTCTGGAACGAAGGAGTCATCATCAAGAGTGAGGGGTTCACCCTGACCGGGAAGGTTGTCAAACTCACCTTTGCGTTGTGCATCAGCAATATGACGCTCAGCCCATTGATCAAGTAACCACATAACTTCCTCCGAGTGACAAGAAAGGATAGGGCTATTGTAGGAGCATGATGATAGGGGGGATATAAAAAAACCCGCCGAAGCGGGTTTTTTTACTTTACTACAGATTACTCTGCAGCTGCTTCTGCTTTCGACTCAGAGCGATCAACCAGCTCGATGTATGCCATCGGCGCATTGTCGCCTGCACGGAAGCCACACTTCAGAATGCGAGTGTAACCACCGGCGCGGCTCGCGAAACGCGGGCCCAGCTCGTTAAACAGTTTTGCCACGATCTCGTTATCACGAGTACGGGCGAATGCCAGACGACGATTAGCAACGCTATCAGTCTTGGCAAGAGTAATCAGCG
The DNA here is from genome assembly GCF_034424175.1 of Kluyvera intermedia. Lineage (NCBI taxonomy): Bacteria > Pseudomonadati > Pseudomonadota > Gammaproteobacteria > Enterobacterales > Enterobacteriaceae > Kluyvera > Kluyvera intermedia. The sequence goes on along the minus strand of NZ_CP139986.1, from coordinate 511,783 downwards.
GCTCAACTACGCGACGCAGTTCTTTCGCTTTCGGTAGGGTCGTCTTGATGATCTCATGACGAACCAGCGAACCAGCCATGTTACGGAACATAGCCTGGCGATGGCTGCTATTGCGGTTCAGTTGACGACCACTCTTACGATGGCGCATGACCTTATCCTTCTCAGTAAAACCTTAACCTGTGATCCGGTTACTCGTCAGCAATGCTTGCTGGTGGCCAGTTTTCAAGGCGCATGCCCAGAGACAGACCACGTGAAGCCAGCACGTCTTTAATCTCAGTAAGAGATTTTTTACCCAGGTTCGGCGTTTTCAGCAACTCAACCTCGGTACGCTGTACCAGATCACCGATATAGTGGATAGCTTCTGCCTTGAGGCAGTTAGCAGAGCGGACAGTCAATTCCAGATCGTCAACAGGGCGCAGCAGAATCGGATCGAACTCTGGTTTCTCTTCTTTCACTTCCGGCTGACGTACATCACGTAAGTCAACGAAAGCTTCAAGTTGTTCAGCCAGAATGGTTGCCGCACGACGAATCGCCTCTTCAGGATCGATTGTACCGTTGGTTTCCATTTCGATGACCAGCTTGTCCAGGTCGGTACGCTGTTCTACACGCGCTGCTTCAACATTGTAGGCAATACGCTCTACAGGGCTATAGCATGCGTCGACCAGCAGACGTCCGATTGGGCGCTCATCTTCTTCCGAATGAATTCGGGCAGAAGCCGGCACATAACCCCGACCGCGCTGAACTTTGATACGCATGCTAATAGCTGCGTTCTCATCGGTCAGGTGGCAGATCACGTGCTGCGGCTTGACGATTTCAACATCACCGTCGTGGGTGATATCGGCGGCAGTCACAGGGCCAATGCCAGATTTATTCAGGGTGAGAATAACTTCATCTTTCCCCTGAACTCTCACCGCAAGCCCTTTCAGGTTGAGCAGGATTTCAAGGATATCTTCCTGAACGCCTTCTTTGGTGCTGTACTCATGAAGTACACCATCAATCTCAACTTCGGTTACCGCACAACCCGGCATCGACGAGAGCAGAATACGGCGCAGTGCGTTACCCAGAGTATGGCCAAAGCCACGCTCTAAAGGCTCAAGGGTCACCTTGGCATGCGTCGAACTCAGTTGCTCGATATCTACCAGGCGCGGTTTTAGAAACTCTGTCACAGAACCCTGCATTGTGTCCTCTCTTTGGTACTAAGCTTTACTTGGAGTAAAGCTCGACGATCAGGTGTTCGTTAATGTCCGCAGACAGATCAGAACGCTCAGGCTGACGCTTGAACGTACCTTCCATCTTAGCAGCATCAACTTCCAGCCAGGTTGGCTTTTCACGCTGTTCAGCCAGCTCCAGAGCGGCTTTAACGCGAGATTGCTTTTTCGCTTTCTCACGAATGCTAACAACGTCATTCGCTTTAACCTGATAAGAAGCGATGTTAACAACACGACCGTTTACCATGATTGCTTTATGGCTAACCAACTGGCGTGACTCGGCACGAGTAGCGCCAAAGCCCATACGGTAGACTACGTTGTCCAGACGACCTTCCAGCAGAGTCAACAGGTTTTCACCGGTGTTGCCTTTCAGACGTGCTGCTTCTTGATAATAGTTACGGAACTGACGCTCCAGCACGCCGTAAGTACGACGAACTTTCTGCTTTTCACGCAACTGAACACCATAGTCAGACAGACGCGGTTTACGCGCACCGTGCTGGCCAGGAGCTTGTTCAATTTTACACTTGGTATCGATCGCGCGAACGCCAGACTTAAGGAATAAGTCGGTGCCCTCACGACGGCTAAGCTTGAGCTTAGGACCCAAATATCTTGCCATTTTCTTTCTCCAACAATCCTAGAAACGAGGCGTTATACGCGACGTTTTTTCGGTGGACGACAACCGTTATGAGGAATCGGAGTCACATCAGTAATATTAGTGATGCGGAAACCAGCGGCGTTCAGAGCACGAATAGTAGATTCGCGGCCTGGACCCGGACCTTTAACCATAACTTCCAGATTCTTGATGCCGTATTCTTTTACGGAATCAGCACAACGCTCTGCTGCAACCTGAGCTGCGAACGGAGTAGATTTGCGCGAACCACGGAAACCGGAACCACCGGCTGTTGCCCAACCCAGCGCATTACCCTGACGATCGGTAATAGTAACGATGGTGTTGTTAAAAGAAGCATGGATATGAGCCACGCCATCAGAGACTTGTTTTCTTACACGCTTACGTGCACGAACTGGTGCCTTTGCCATTATTCAATCACCCCGATTATTTCTTGATCGGTTTGCGCGGACCCTTACGGGTACGTGCGTTGGTCTTGGTGCGCTGGCCGCGAACCGGAAGACCACGACGATGACGCAAACCGCGATAGCAACCAAGATCCATAAGACGCTTGATGCTCATGCTAACTTCACGGCGCAGATCACCTTCAACGACAAATTTGGCAACTTCGTCACGCAGCGTGTCGATTTGTGCTTCAGACAGCTCACTGATCTTAACATTTTCAGCGATACCCGCTGCAGCCAAAATGGCTTTAGAACGGGTCTTACCGACGCCATAGATCGAGGTTAACGCGATCACAGCATGTTTCTGATCAGGAATGTTAATGCCTGCTATACGGGCCACTATGCACTCCTACTATTTAATATGTACGTACCATACCGAAAAGCCCGTTTTCAGGATACTCAAATGGTAACGCACAGACATACAAAAGATTGGCTGGCTAATCTAGCCAGCTCAACCCAACTTTGCAAGAAAAATATGCGAATAAATCAGCCTTGGCGCTGTTTATGCTTTGGCTCGGCACTGCAAATCACACGGATGACACCATCACGCTTAACGATTTTGCAGTTACGGCATAATTTCTTGACGGAAGCACGAACTTTCATTTTTACTCTCCGTAACTTCTCGAGCGACCTTTTAGCGGCTATAGCCTTTGAGGTTCGCCTTCTTCAATGCAGACTCGTACTGACTTGACATCATCAGAGTTTGCACTTGAGCCATAAAGTCCATAATCACGACAACAACGATCAGTAGTGAGGTCCCACCGAAGTAGAACGGCACTTTCATCGCATCACGCATGAACTCCGGGATCAGGCAGATAAAGGTAATGTAAAGCGCACCAACCAAAGTCAGACGGGTCATTACTTTATCGATATACTTCGCCGTTTGCTCTCCCGGACGAATTCCTGGTACAAATGCACCGGACTTCTTCAGGTTATCTGCTGTTTCACGTGGGTTGAAGACCAACGCCGTATAGAAGAAACAGAAGAAGATGATTGCAGACGCATAGAGTAACACATAAAGCGGTTGCCCAGGCTGCAAATACAGCGAAATTGTTGTCAGCCAGTTCCAACCGGTACCGCCCCCGAACCATGACGCGATGGTCGCCGGGAACAGAATAATACTGGAAGCAAAGATTGCTGGGATAACCCCGGCCATATTCACTTTCAGCGGTAAATGTGTGCTCTGTGCAGCATATACACGACGACCTTGCTGACGTTTGGCGTAGTTTACCACAATGCGGCGTTGACCACGTTCAACGAATACAACAAAGAACGTCACTGCAAACACTAATACTGCAACCAACAGCAACAGGAGGAAGTGCAGGTCGCCTTGACGCGCTTGCTCGATAGTATGGGCAATGGCTGGCGGGAGTCCCGCAACGATACCAGCGAAGATAATGATTGAGATACCGTTGCCGATACCACGCTCAGTAATCTGTTCGCCGAGCCACATCAGGAACATAGTCCCTGTAACCAGACTCACAACAGCGGTGAAATAGAATGCAAAGCCTGGGTTTAACACCAGACCTTGCATACCAGGCATATTCGGTAGACCGGTAGCAATACCGATCGACTGGAATATTGCCAGCACCAGAGTGCCGTAACGGGTGTACTGGCTGATCTTACGACGACCAGACTCCCCTTCTTTCTTGATTTCAGCCAACGTTGGATGAACCACCGTCAGCAGCTGGATAATAATCGATGCCGAAATATACGGCATGATACCCAGAGCAAAGATAGAAGCACGGCTGAGAGCACCACCAGAGAACATGTTAAACATTTCAATGATAGTGCCTCGCTGTTGCTCAAGCAGTTTGGCAAGTACAGCGGCATCAATACCAGGGATCGGAATAAAAGAGCCAATACGGAACACGATAAGCGCACCGATTACAAACAACAGTCTGCGTTTCAGCTCGCCTAAGCCACCTTTGGCACTTTGAAAATCTAATCCCGGTTGTTTAGCCATCTGCTACTTATTCCTCGATTTTACCGCCAGCAGCTTCGATAGCAGCACGAGCGCCTTTCGACACGCGCAGGCCACGAACAGTTACCGGAGTAGAAACTTCACCAGCCAGGATCACTTTCGCGAACTCGATCTGGACACCGATAATGTTAGCTGCTTTCAGCGTGCTCAGGTCAACAATACCGCCTTCCACTTTCGCCAGGTCAGACAGACGGATTTCCGCTGTAATCGCTGCTTTGCGAGAAGTGAAGCCGAACTTCGGCAGACGACGGTACAGAGGCATCTGGCCGCCCTCGAAACCACGACGTACGCCACCGCCAGAACGAGACTTCTGACCTTTGTGACCACGACCGCCGGTTTTACCGAGGCCAGAACCGATACCACGACCCAGGCGGCGACCCGCCTTTTTAGAGCCTTCGGCCGGAGACAGAGTATTTAAACGCATCTCTTACTCCTCAACTTTAACCATGAAGTAAATCGCGTTGACCATACCACGAACAGCGGGAGTATCCTCGCGTTCTACGGTGTGACCAATACGACGCAGACCCAGGCCAAGCAGCGTTGCCTTGTGTTTCGGCAGACGACCGATTGCACTGCGGGTTTGAGTAATTTTAATAGTCTTTGCCATGGTTTATTTCCCCAGAATTTCTTCAACGGATTTACCACGCTTGGCAGCGACCATTTCTGGAGATTTCATATTTTCCAGGCCATCAATAGTTGCACGAACCACGTTAATCGGGTTGGTGGAACCATATGCTTTAGCCAGAACGTTACGAACTCCAGCGACTTCCAGAACGGCGCGCATTGCACCACCGGCGATGATACCGGTACCTTCGGAAGCCGGCTGCATGAATACACGAGAACCTGTGTGAGTACCCTTAACTGGGTGCTGCAGGGTGCCGGTATTCAGCGCGACATTAATCATATTGCGACGAGCTTTTTCCATCGCTTTCTGGATTGCTGCTGGAACTTCACGGGCTTTACCGTAACCAAAACCAACGCGACCGTTACCATCACCAACTACAGTCAGAGCTGTGAAGGAGAAAATACGACCACCTTTTACGGTTTTAGATACGCGGTTAACCGCGATCAGCTTTTCCTGCAGTTCGCCAGCTTGTTTTTCGATGTGAGACATCTTACACCTCTACCTTAGAACTGAAGGCCAGCTTCACGAGCAGCATCTGCCAGTGCCTGGACGCGACCATGATATTGGAACCCGGAACGGTCAAAGGACACAACTTTAATGCCTTTTTCCAGAGCGCGTTCTGCGACAGCTTTACCCACAGCTGCTGCGGCGTCTTTGTTACCGGTGTACTTCAATTGTTCAGTAATAGCTTTTTCTACAGTAGAAGCAGCTACCAGAACTTCGGAACCGTTCGGTGCAATTACCTGTGCGTAAATATGACGCGGGGTACGATGTACCACCAGGCGAGTTGCGCCCAGCTCCTGGAGCTTGCGGCGTGCGCGGGTCGCACGACGGATACGAGCAGATTTCTTATCCATAGTGTTACCTTACTTCTTCTTAGCCTCTTTGGTACGCACGACTTCGTCGGCGTAACGAACACCCTTGCCTTTGTAAGGCTCAGGACGACGGTAGGCACGCAGGTCTGCTGCAACCTGACCGATCACCTGCTTATCAGCGCCTTTCAGCACGATTTCAGTTTGAGTCGGACATTCAGCAGTGATACCCGCAGGCAGCTGGTGGTCAACTGGGTGTGAGAAGCCTAAAGCCAGGCTCACAGAATTCCCTTTAACCGCTGCACGATAACCTACACCAACCAGCTGTAGCTTCTTAGTGAAGCCTTCGGTAACACCGATAACCATTGAGTTCAGCAGGGCACGCGCGGTACCAGCCTGAGCCCATCCGTCTACGTAACCATCACGTGGACCGAAGGTCAGTGCATTATCTGCATGATTAACTTCAACAGCATCGTTGAGAGTACGAGTCAGCTCGCCGTTTTTACCTTTGATCGTAATAACCTGACCGTCGATTTTTACATCAACGCCGGCAGGAACAACGACCGGTGCTTTAGCAACACGAGACATTTTTTCCTCCGATTAGGCTACGTAGCAGATAATTTCGCCACCAAGACCAGCTTGGCGCGCTGCACGATCAGTCATAACACCTTTAGAGGTAGAAACAACTGCGATACCCATGCCAGCCATAACTTTTGGCAGCTCGTCTTTACGCTTATAAATGCGCAGACCTGGGCGACTGACACGCTGAATGCTTTCTACAACAGCTTTACCCTGGAAGTACTTAAGAGTTACTTCCAGTTCAGGCTTGGTGTCGCCTTCAACTTTAAAATCTTCAACAAAGCCTTCTTCCTTCAGCACGTTGGCAATTGCCACTTTCAGCTTGGAGGAAGGCATGGTGACCGCAACTTTATTCGCGGCTTGACCGTTACGGATACGGGTCAGCATATCCGCGATCGGATCTTGCATGCTCATCTGTCTTTACTCCCGTGATTCAATTGGTAATTACCAGCTAGCCTTTTTCAAGCCTGGTACTTCACCGCGCATGGCGGCTTCACGAAGCTTAATACGGCTCAACCCGAACTTGCCCACATAACCATGTGGTCGGCCTGTTTGACGGCAGCGGTTACGCTGACGGGACGGGCTGGAATCACGCGGCAGAGACTGCAGCTTCAGAACTGCGTTCCAACGATCTTCATCGGTCGCGTTCACATCAGAGATGATAGCTTTCAGTTCAGCGCGTTTTGCGAAGTACTTATCAGCTAAAGCTACGCGCTTAACTTCGCGTGCTTTCATTGATTGCTTAGCCATTCAGTAACCCTACCTTACTTGCGGAACGGGAAGTCAAAGGCAGCCAGCAGAGCACGGCCTTCTTCATCAGATTTCGCAGTAGTGGTAATGGTAATATCCAAACCACGCACGCGGTCGACTTTATCGTAGTCGATTTCTGGGAAGATGATCTGCTCACGGACACCCATGCTGTAGTTACCACGACCGTCGAAAGACTTAGCGGACAAGCCACGGAAGTCACGGATACGTGGAACAGCAATAGTGATCAGGCGCTCAAAGAACTCCCACATGCGTTCGCCACGCAGGGTTACTTTACAGCCGATCGGATAGCCCTGACGGATTTTGAAGCCTGCAACAGATTTGCGTGCTTTAGTGATCAACGGTTTTTGACCGGAGATTGCTGTCAAATCAGCTGCTGCATTATCCAGCAGTTTCTTATCGGCGATCGCTTCACCAACACCCATGTTCAGGGTGATCTTCTCGACCCGAGGGACTTGCATGACAGAATTGTAGTTAAACTCAGTCATGAGTTTAGCGACTACTTCGTCTTTGTAGTAATCATGCAGTTTCGCCATCGTACTACTCCAAATTACTTGATAGTTTCGCTGTTAGACTTGAAGAAACGGACTTTTTTGCCGTCTTCGAATCTAAAGCCTACACGGTCAGCCTTGCCGGTAGCCGTGTTGAAGAGTGCAAGGTTAGAGATCTGAATAGCTGCTTCTTTCTCTACGATGCCGCCTGGTTGGTTCAGAGCCGGAACCGGCTTCTGGTGTTTCTTAACCAGGTTGATACCTTCAACAATGACCTTGCCGGAAGACAAGACATTTTTTACTTTACCGCGTTTACCTTTATCTTTACCGGTTAACACGATAACTTCGTCATCACGACGGATCTTCGCTGCCATGATTCGCTCCTTAGAGTACTTCTGGTGCCAGAGAGATAATTTTCATGAACTTCTCGTTACGAAGTTCACGAGTTACCGGCCCAAAAATACGCGTACCGATAGGTTGCTCACTGTTATTGTTTAGAATAACGCATGCATTACCATCGAAGCGAATGACAGAACCGTCCGGGCGACGAACACCCTTCTTGGTGCGCACCACTACCGCCTTCAGCACATCACCTTTTTTGACCTTACCACGTGGAATTGCTTCCTTGATGGTGATCTTGATGATGTCGCCTACGCCTGCGTAGCGACGGTGCGAGCCACCCAGAACCTTGATACACATTACGCGACGTGCACCGGAGTTGTCGGCGACGTTCAGCATAGTCTGTTCTTGGATCATTTTAGTGCTCCGCTAATGTCAACTACTACTGAGACCCGAAATCAGGTCATTATAAAGCCCCATATCGAGGGCGCGGCATTATAACACCGCTTACACGATAAGGGTAGAAAAAATAGACGGCTCATTACTGAGCCGTCTATTCGTATCGAGAACGACTACTGTATTACAGAATCGCTTTATCTACAATGCGAACCAGAGTCCAGGACTTAGTCTTAGACAGTGGACGACATTCACGGATCTCGACTTTATCGCCGATACCGCATTCATTGTTCTCGTCGTGTACGTGCAGTTTGGTCGTACGTTTGATGAATTTGCCGTATACCGGGTGTTTCACCATACGTTCGATAGCAACAACAATGGATTTCTCCATTTTGTCACTAACTACGCGACCTTGCAGAGTACGGATTTTATCGGTCATTACGCACCCGCCTTCTGAGTCAGTAAAGTCTTAACGCGTGCAACATCACGACGAACCTGCTTCAGCAGGTGAGTCTGTTGCAGCTGGCCGCTTGCCGCCTGCATACGCAGGTTGAACTGCTCACGCAGTAAGTTCAGCAGCTCAGCGTTCAGCTCTTCAACGCTTTTTTCACGCAGCTCTTTTGCTTTCATTACATCACCGTCTTAGTTACAAAGGTGGTTTTGATCGGCAGTTTCGCTGCAGCGAGGCCGAATGCTTCACGGGCCAGCTCTTCCGGAACACCGTCCATTTCGTACAGGACTTTACCCGGCTGAATCAAGGCAACCCAATACTCCACGTTACCTTTACCTTTACCCATACGAACTGCCAGCGGTTTCTCGGTGATTGGTTTGTCCGGGAATACACGGATCCAGATCTTACCTTGACGCTTAACTGCACGGGTCATTGCACGACGTGCTGCTTCGATCTGACGGGCAGTCAGACGACCACGGCCAACAGCTTTCAGACCGAAGCTGCCGAAGCTAACATCCGTACCCTGCGCCAGACCACGGTTGCGGCCTTTATGCACTTTACGGAATTTTGTACGCTTTGGTTGTAACATCAGCGACGCTCCTTATTTACGGCCTTTACGCTGCTGCTTTTTAGGTTGAGCAGCCGGTTCCGGTTGTTCAACAGCAGCCATACCACCCAGGATCTCGCCTTTGAAGATCCATACCTTAACGCCGATTACACCATAAGTGGTGTGCGCTTCAGAGGTGTTGTAGTCGATGTCAGCACGCAGAGTGTGCAGAGGTACGCGACCTTCGCGGTACCATTCGGTACGTGCGATTTCCGCGCCGCCCAGACGGCCGCTAACTTCAACTTTAATACCTTTCGCGCCCAGACGCATTGCGTTCTGTACAGCACGCTTCATAGCACGACGGAACATAACGCGACGTTCCAGCTGTGAAGTGATGCTGTCAGCAACCAATTTTGCGTCCAGTTCAGGCTTACGCACTTCGGCGATATTGATCTGGGCAGGAACGCCAGCAATATCAGCTACGACTTTGCGCAGTTTTTCTACGTCTTCGCCTTTCTTACCGATAACGATGCCAGGACGAGCGGTGTGAATAGTCACACGGATGCTCTTAGCTGGACGCTCGATAACGATACGAGATACGGACGCCTTTGCCAGTTCCTTAGTCAGGTACTGACGTACTTTAAAATCGCCGTCCAGGTTGTCAGCGAATTCTTTGGTGTTCGCGAACCAGGTAGAGTTCCATGGTTTGACAATACCCAGGCGAATACCATTAGGATGTACTTTCTGACCCATTGCTAGTCTCCAGAGTCTCAGCGATCGGACACAACCACAGTAATGTGGCTGGTGCGCTTCAGGATGCGATCTGCACGACCTTTAGCACGCGGCATAATGCGCTTCATGCTAGGGCCTTCGTCTACGAAAATTTTCGTAACTTTCAGATCATCAATGTCAGCGCCATCGTTGTGTTCAGCGTTAGCAATGGCAGATTCCAGTACCTTCTTAACCAATACAGCCGCTTTCTTATCGGTGTAGGTCAGAATATCCAGGGCCTGCGACACTTTCTTACCGCGAATCAGGTCAGCTACAAGGCGAACCTTCTGAGCAGAAGAACGAGCATGGCGATGTTGAGCTAAAGTTTCCATCTCTTCCTCCTACCTTATTTCTTCTTCGCTTTTTTATCAGCAGCGTGGCCGCGATAAGTACGAGTCGGTGCGAATTCACCCAGTTTGTGACCAACCATTTCGTCGGAAACAAATACTGGAACGTGCTGACGACCATTATGGACAGCGATGGTCAAACCGATCATGTTAGGAAAGATCGTTGAACGACGGGACCAAGTGCGCAGGGGCTTCTTGTCTCCGCTTTCCACCGCTTTCTCTACCTTCTTCAGCAAGTGCAGGTCAATAAAAGGACCTTTCTTGAGAGAACGTGGCATGGCTTATCCTCTAAAATTATTTGCTACGGCGACGTACGATGAATTTATCAGTACGCTTGTTGCTGCGGGTCTTCTTACCTTTGGTCTGAACGCCCCATGGTGATACAGGGTGCTTACCAAAGTTACGACCTTCACCACCACCATGTGGGTGATCGACTGGGTTCATCGCAGTACCACGAACGGTAGGACGAACACCACGCCAGCGTGCAGCACCTGCTTTACCCAGAACGCGCAGCATATGCTCAGCATTGCCAACTTCGCCCATGGTTGCACGGCAGTCTGCTTCGACTTTACGCATTTCACCAGAACGCAGACGCAGGGTGACATAAGCACCATCACGAGCAACGATCTGAACGTAAGTACCAGCGGAACGTGCCAGCTGACCGCCTTTACCTGGTTTCATTTCTACGTTATGAACGGTAGAACCAACCGGGATATTGCGCATCGGCAGGGTGTTACCTGCTTTGATTGCAGCATCAACGCCAGATTGAATCTGGTCGCCAGCTTTCAGGCCTTTAGGGGCCAGGATGTAACGGCGTTCGCCATCTTTGTACAGAACCAGCGCGATGTTCGCGGAACGGTTCGGATCGTACTCAAGACGCTCAACAATTGCCGGGATACCGTCTTTGTTGCGTTTGAAGTCAACAATACGGTAAGCCTGCTTGTGACCACCACCAATGTGACGCGTGGTGATGCGGCCATTGTTGTTACGACCACCGGATTTGCTGTTTTTTTCAACCAGCGGAGCAAAAGGTTTGCCCTTGTGCAGCTCTGGGTTGACCACTTTAACAACGTGGCGACGACCCGGAGATGTCGGTTTACACTTAACAACTGCCATTGTATTACTCCTCCGACTTACTCAGCGCCGCCGACGAAGTCCAGATTCTGGCCTTCCTTCAGGGTGACGTAAGCTTTTTTCCAGTCGCTACGACGACCGATACGCTGTCCGTGACGTTTAACCTTCCCTTTAACAACCAGGGTGTTAACGACTTCGACTTCGACTTCAAACAGTTTCTGCACAGCAGCTTTGATTTCTGCTTTGGTCGCGTCTTTAGCAACTTTGAGAACGATGGTGTTTGTTTTTTCCATCGCAGCAGACGCTTTTTCAGAAACGTGCGGTGCACGCAGCACCTTCAGCAGACGTTCTTCACGAATCATGCCAGCATCTCCTCAACTTGCTTAACAGCTTCAGCAGTCATTACGACTTTGTCGAAGGCGATCAGGCTAACCGGGTCGATACCAGTAACATCGCGTACGTCAACCTTGTGCAGGTTGCGTGCAGCCAGGAACAGGTTTTCGTCCAGCTCACCGGTGATGATCAACACATCTTCCAGAGCCATGTCTTTCAGTTTCTGTGCCAGCAGCTTAGTTTTAGGCGCTTCTACAGAGAATGATTCGACAACGATCAGACGATCCTGACGTACCAGTTCGGACAGGATGCTTTTCAGCGCGCCGCGGTACATCTTTTTGTTAACTTTTTGACTGTGGTCCTGTGGACGAGCAGCGAAGGTTACACCACCTGAACGCCAGATTGGGCTCTTAATAGAACCTGCACGCGCACGGCCAGTACCTTTCTGACGCCATGGTTTTTTACCAGAACCAGTTACTTCAGCACGAGTCTTCTGAGCACGAGTACCCTGACGAGCACCAGCTGCATAAGCAACAACAACCTGGTGAACCAGCGCTTCGTTGAAATCACGACCGAAGGTAGTTTCGGAAACAGTCAGCGCGCTCTGCGCGTCTTTCACTACTAATTCCATTGCTATCCCCTTACGCCTTCACAGCTGGTTTAACGATCAGGTCGCAACCGGTTGCACCCGGAACACCACCTTTAACCAGCAGCAGGTTGCGCTCAGCGTCAACGCGTACTACATCAAGGCTCTGAACAGTGACACGTTCGTTACCCATCTGACCTGCCATTTTCTTGCCTTTGAACACTTTGCCCGGAGTCTGGTTCTGACCGATAGAACCCGGAACGCGGTGAGACAAGGAGTTACCGTGAGTAGCGTCCTGGGTACGGAAGTTCCAGCGCTTAACGGTACCAGCGAAACCTTTACCTTTAGAGGTACCGGTTACGTCAACTTTTTTAACGTCTGCAAACAGTTCAACGCTAATGTCCTGACCAACGGTGTATTCTTCACCATCTGCCAGACGGAACTCCCACAGGCCGCGACCAGCTTCTACGCCAGCTTTAGCAAAGTGGCCAGCTTCCGGCTTGGTTACACGGTTAGCTTTTTTAGCACCAGTGGTCACCTGAACAGCGCGGTATCCATCGTTAGCCAGATCTTTGATCTGAGTAACGCGGTTTGCTTCGACTTCGATTACGGTTACTGGGATAGATACGCCATCTTCAGTGAAGATGCGGGTCATACCCACTTTTTTACCGACTAAACCAATCATTGTATCAACCTCTCAATCGCTCGATGACCTGATTAACCCAGGCTGATCTGCACGTCTACACCGGCAGCCAGGTCCAGACGCATCAGAGCATCAACGGTTTTTTCAGTTGGCTCAACGATGTCAACCAGACGCTTGTGAGTACGAATCTCGTACTGATCACGCGCGTCTTTGTTGACGTGCGGAGAGATCAGAACGGTGAAACGCTCTTTGCGGGTCGGCAGCGGGATCGGACCACGGACTTGCGCACCAGTGCGCTTAGCAGTCTCGACGATTTCCGCGGTTGATTGATCGATCAGACGATGATCAAACGCTTTCAAACGGATACGGATTCTTTGGTTCTGCATGAGACCAGAGCTCCAATTATTTTATAGACGAAATAGTTACTCCTCAAACCCATTACGATTGATGGGAGAGTGTAACCGTTCTTACAGAGTTCCCCGATTGGGAACATTGTCTGGTACCGCTTTCGCAGCACCGGTGGCTCATATCGAGCCGCTGTCAATATTAGACAAGCCCGCGCATTATACACAAATTGCCACATGAAGCAAGTCGTGTTTATAAATTACCCACATGATTATGCGAGGTTCAACGTGCAGAGCTATGCGCATAGTGCAACGCGGCGCCATTCATTGGGTACCGCCTCGCAAAGGATAATATTTACCTTTGCCCCCTGCCCTACCTGCCGACAAACTGATGCCTCGTGACAAAACGGATACCATCACAATGGCATTGACCACACTCCCTTTCTTAATCCTTTATGCGTTACTTAGCGTAAACCTGTGCTGGCACGATGTAAGGACCGGGTTATTGCCCGACCGACTAACCTGTCCATTACTGTGGCTTGGCCTGTTGTATCAGCTGTGCCTTTATCCAGAACTCCTCAGCAATGCACTATGGGGCGTATTTGCAGGCTACGGCAGTCTGGCGCTTTTATACTGGGGCTATCGATTGATTCGTGGGTATGAAGGATTAGGGTATGGGGACGTAAAGTATCTTGCAGCTCTCGGAGCCTGGCACGGCTGGCAGCAATTACCGCTATTAATGCTGATGGCCTGTGGTTTAGCCTGTGCCTTTCTCCTGGGCAAAGTACTTTACCGACGATCGTTGACGGATATGAAAAACCCACTGCCATTTGGTCCATTTATGGGAGCAGCGGGTTTTATTCTGGTAGGCATCTCGCCGTTTAGTCTGCGACTTTAATCTGTGATTGCAGGTAATTCTGCAGACCAATTTTACTAATAAGTTCGAGTTCGGTTTCCAGCCAATCGATATGATGCTCTTCCTCGGTGAGGATTGTTATCAGCATGTCTCGGCTTACGTAGTCGTGAACGTTATCGGCATAGGCGATGGCTTCCCGCAAATCTTTAGCACCGTCTAATTCTAGTTTGAGGTCGGATTGCAGCATCTCTTCAACATCTTCGCCGATGTGTAATTTGCCGAGGTCCTGCAGGTTGGGGATCCCTTCAAGGAAAAGAATTCGCTCGATGTACAAATCGGCGTGCTTCATTTCGTCAATGGATTCGTGATATTCAATATCGTTGAGGCGCATCAGGCCCCAGTTTTTGAACATTCTCGCGTGGAGAAAGTATTGGTTTATTGCGACAAGCTCATTTCCCAATAATTTATTGAGATAATTTATAATCTTAACATCACCTTTCATTATATAGACCCTCCGCTTCCACTTATTGAAGCGTAGATCGGGCTACCGGGATGTCAAAAAAAGAAATAGCGGTCAGGCGATCTCTTTAAACTCTGGCATTTGCATTAATTCATCTTCCATGACTTCTCTTGCCGCGCGAACGCACTTACCACATTGATTTCCAATAGGAATGCATTTTCGCAATTGCTGAAAAGACTGCGGATGAAACTGGCGTACCGCCTGGCGAATTTTTTTATCGCTGACGCCATTACATAAACAAACGTACATAACCACTCCCGTTCAATTTCTGAACAAAGTGTAATTGAGAATAGTTATGATTACAATAGACAACTACGTGACACTGCACGAAATAAGGCAGCAAATATGCGGAATATGAACTGTAAATAACGATTTCAAAAAGCAAAAAGGGTGCCGAGGCACCCTTTTTAAGCTCAAAACTAATTATTAAATAATTAGCTCATTACTTTAGCAACAACGCCCGCACCTACAGTACGGCCGCCTTCACGGATTGCGAAACGCAGACCGTCATCCATCGCGATTGGGTGGATCAGGGTAACAACCATTTTGATGTTGTCGCCCGGCATTACCATCTCAACGCCTTCTGGCAGTTCGATGGTACCAGTCACGTCAGTAGTACGGAAGTAGAACTGTGGACGGTAGCCTTTGAAGAACGGAGTATGACGGCCGCCTTCATCTTTGGACAGGATGTACACTTCAGATTCGAACTTGGTGTGTGGCTTGATAGAGCCCGGCTTAGCCAGAACCTGGCCACGCTGGATTTCTTCACGCTTGATACCACGCAGCAGAACACCACAGTTCTCGCCTGCACGACCTTCGTCCAGCAGCTTACGGAACATTTCAACGCCGGTACAGGTAGATTTCGCAGTATCTTTGATACCAACGATTTCAACTTCTTCACCAACTTTGATGATACCGCGCTCTACACGACCGGTAACAACAGTACCACGGCCAGAGATAGAGAATACGTCTTCGATAGGCAGCAGGAATGGCTTGTCAATCGCACGTTCTGGTTCTGGGATGTAAGAATCCAGGAAGCCAGCCAGTTCGATGATTTTCGCTTCCCACTCTGCTTCGCCTTCCAGCGCTTTCAGAGCTGAACCACGGATGATTGGGGTATCATCGCCTGGGAAATCGTACTGAGACAGAAGTTCACGAACTTCCATTTCTACCAGTTCCAGCAGCTCTTCGTCATCAACCATGTCACATTTGTTCAGGAACACGATGATGTAAGGAACGCCTACCTGACGACCCAGCAGGATGTGCTCACGAGTCTGTGGCATAGGGCCATCAGTCGCAGCAACAACCAGGATAGCGCCATCCATCTGCGCAGCACCGGTGATCATGTTTTTAACATAGTCGGCGTGGCCTGGGCAGTCTACGTGTGCGTAGTGGCGAGTCGGGGTGTCATATTCAACGTGGGAAGTGTTGATGGTGATACCACGAGCTTTTTCTTCTGGTGCGTTATCGATCTGGTCGAATGCGCGAGCAGAACCGCCGTAGGTTTTAGCCAGTACGGAGGTGATTGCAGCGGTCAGGGTAGTTTTACCGTGGTCGACGTGGCCGATGGTGCCGACGTTGACGTGCGGTTTTGTACGTTCAAATTTTTCTTTAGACACGGCTATATTCCTTACTATAGTGCTCTCCCCTTTGGAGAGAGCACGGGATTTGGGTTTTAATCCTGTGGCTTATTTACCACGGGCTTCAATTACGGCCTGAGCAACGTTGTTCGGCGCATCATCATACTTCAGGAACTCCATGGAGTAAGAAGCACGACCTTTGGTCAGTGAACGCAGTTGAGTTGCATAACCAAACATTTCAGACAGCGGAACTTCAGCATGAATCTGAACACCAGTAGCGTTAGATTCCTGACCTTTCAGCTGACCACGACGACGGCTAAGGTCACCGATAACGTCGCCAGTGTTCTCTTCTGGAGTTTCAACTTCAACCTTCATGATAGGTTCAAGCAGAACTGGTTTTGCTTTCTTAAAGCCATCTTTGAAGGCAAGAGAAGCAGCCAGTTTAAACGCCAGTTCAGAGGAGTCAACGTCGTGGTAAGAACCGAAGTGCAGACGCACGCCCAGATCAACAACCGGGTAACCGGCCAGTGGGCCAGATTTCAGCTGTTCCTGGATGCCTTTATCAACAGCAGGGATGTATTCGCCAGGAATTACACCACCTTTAATGTCGTTGACAAACTCGTAGCCTTTCGGGTTTGAACCCGGCTCCAGTGGGTACATGTCGATAACAACATGACCGTACTGACCGCGACCACCAGACTGCTTAGCGTGTTTACCTTCGATATCGGTAACTTTCGCGCGAATCGCTTCACGGTAAGCAACCTGAGGTTTACCGACGTTCGCTTCAACGTTGAATTCACGCTTCATGCGGTCAACGATGATGTCGAGGTGCAGTTCACCCATACCGGCGATAATGGTCTGGTTAGATTCTTCATCAGTCCATACGCGGAATGATGGGTCTTCTTTAGCCAGACGGCCCAGAGCCAGACCCATTTTTTCCTGGTCAGCTTTGGTTTTCGGTTCTACTGCGATGGAGATTACCGGTTCTGGGAATTCCATACGCTCAAGAATGATCACGTTGTCTGGATCACAAATGGTGTCACCAGTGGTCACATCTTTCAGGCCGATTGCCGCAGCAATGTCGCCCGCGCGAACTTCTTTGATCTCTTCACGCTTGTTAGCGTGCATCTGTACGATACGACCAAAACGTTCACGAGCCGATTTCACTGGGTTGTATACAGTGTCACCGGAGTTAACAACACCTGAGTACACACGGAAGAACGTCAGGTTACCAACAAACGGGTCGGTAGCAATTTTGAATGCCAGAGCAGCAAACGGCTCTTCATCGCTAGCGTGACGCTCAGCTGGAGTGTCTTTACCGTCGTCCAGCATACCGTTGATCGCAGGTACGTCGACTGGGGATGGCAGGTAATCAATTACCGCATCCAGCATCGCCTGAACACCTTTGTTCTTGAACGCAGAACCACAGGTTACCAGGATGATTTCGTTGTTCAGAACACGCTGACGCAGAGCAGTTTTGATCTCAGCTTCAGTCAGTTCTTCACCACCCAGGTATTTCTCCATCAGCTCTTCTGAAGCTTCAGCAGCGGACTCAATCAGGTTCTGGTGCCATTCGTCAGCCAGTTCCTGCATGTCTGCTGGAATATCTTCATAAGTGAAGGTTACGCCTGCGTCTTCTTCGTTCCAGTTGATGGCTTTCATTTTCACCAGGTCAACAACACCGGTGAAATGTTCTTCAGCACCAATTGCCAGCTGCAGCGGAACCGGAGTCGCGCCCAGACGGGATTTGATCTGACCAACAACTTTCAGGAAGTTAGCACCCATACGGTCCATTTTGTTAACGAACGCGATGCGTGGAACTTTATATTTGTTTGCCTGACGCCATACGGTTTCAGACTGTGGCTGAACACCACCAACTGCGCAGTAAACCATTACCGCACCATCAAGCACACGCATAGAACGTTCAACTTCGATAGTGAAGTCAACGTGCCCTGGGGTGTCGATGATGTTTACACGGTGTGGTTCATACTGCTTAGCCATACCAGACCAGAATGCAGTAGTCGCAGCGGAAGTGATGGTGATACCACGTTCCTGCTCCTGCTCCATCCAGTCCATGGTAGCCGCGCCGTCATGAACTTCACCGATTTTATGGTTTACACCGGTGTAGAACAGAATACGTTCGGTAGTAGTGGTTTTACCGGCGTCGATGTGCGCACTGATACCAATGTTACGGTAGCGTGCGATGGGTGTTGTACGAGCCATTTGATTCCTCGTTTATCTTTTTAGGCGTTCAGTTAAGTAACCCAAAGCGGGCAGCTTCTCTGAAGCGCCCGCCTGGTGACTATGACTCCGAAGGGATTACCAACGGTAGTGTGCGAACGCCTTGTTGGCATCTGCCATGCGGTGAACGTCTTCACGTTTCTTAACTGCAGTACCTTTGTTGTCTGCAGCATCAGAAAGTTCGTTCGCCAGGCGCAGTGCCATGGATTTATCACCGCGTTTACGAGCGGCTTCAACGATCCAACGCATTGCCAGAGCATTACGACGAACCGGGCGGACTTCAACTGGAACCTGATAAGTAGAACCACCAACGCGGCGAGACTTAACTTCGACAGTCGGGCGCACGTTTTCGAGGGCTACTTCGAAAGCTTCCAGGCCATCTTTACCAGAGCGCTGAGCCAGGGTCTCCAGGGCGCTGTATACGATGGTTTCTGCAGTAGATTTTTTACCATCTACCATCAGGATATTTACAAATTTAGCCAGCAGCTCTGATCCGAACTTAGGATCCGGCAGAATTTTACGCTGACCAATGACGCGACGACGTGGCATGGGAATACTCCGTTGTTAATTCAGGATTGTCCAAAACTCTAAGAGTTTAGTTTGACATTAATATAAAACGTTTGGCCTTACTTAACGGAGAACCATTAAGCCTTAGGACGTTTCACGCCATACTTGGAGCGAGATTGCTTACGGTCTTTAACGCCGGAGCAGTCAAGCGCACCACGAACGGTGTGGTAACGAACACCCGGAAGGTCTTTTACACGACCGCCACGGATCAGGATCACGGAGTGTTCCTGCAGGTTGTGACCTTCACCACCGATGTAGGAAGTCACTTCAAAACCGTTAGTCAAACGCACACGGCATACTTTACGCAGTGCGGAGTTTGGTTTCTTAGGGGTGGTAGTATATACACGAGTACATACGCCACGTTTCTGCGGGCATGCTTCCAGTGCAGGCACGTTGCTCTTTGCAACTTTGCGTGCGCGTGGTTTGCGTACCAGCTGGTTAACTGTTGCCATTAAATAGCTCCTGGTTGTAGCTTTCGCTTCGTAAACACGTAATAAATCGCCTCATGCAATATGAGGACGCGAAATTTTAGGGCTATGCCGATAGGGTGTCAAGAAATATACAACGGTCAAACGTTACCAGCTGATTTGAGCCGCGTGTTTTACCGTTAACCTGACGAAGTCAGTATAGCTGACCACGATGACATCGCTCGAAATTTGAGCACACAGACCGCGCGCTTGCGCATCTTCATTTAGCACGTGGATAGATATTGGGGCGGCGCGAAGAATTTCAACAAAATGGCTGTGTTCTACCGCCGCGAGCACACCATCAGCCATCAGCAGCAAATCATCACCTTCGCCCATCAGACGAAGCATCCCAGCGATATCAGCATGCCAGGGAGAAGTACTGAGCGTAAATAGCATAGGGGCCTCAGAAACGGAGAATCACGTCGTAATCATTAAGCTGCTGGCGCAGGGCGGCGGGTTCAAGCTGTTCTACATCGCTCACAAATGCGGTGTTAGCCGTCAGTCCGCGCTCACGCATCGAGGCGGCACAAACCCAACAGTTTTCAATGTCGTATAACGCCAACAATTTGAAAGTGGCGATATAATCTCGCGCCAGAATCACACCGGGCTTTTGCTGACTCAGCAGTTGAAACACGCCGTCTCCGATAAAAAAGACGCCGAGGTCTTCACTTAAGGCCGACGTCGCCAGCAATGCGTCCAGACCTTCGCGGCCGGCCGTGCTGCCGTGCGGCGCACTGGAAAAAACAAAGGCAACGCGTTTCATCAAAACTGTACCATCCGATCGCAGGTCAGCGCGGCTTCAGCCAGGGCACCTAAACCACTTAACGAAAATCCCGGCTGTAAATTGAAGGCCGGCAATCCCAGTTGCCCCGCTTCTTTCTCATCGGTCACGCCGCGACGAAGCGCTGCCGCTACGCAAATATGCAGTGCCACGCCATGCATGTCATGCAGCGACTGCCATGCGCGGACAAGGTCGAATTCATCGCTAGCAGGAGCGGTCAACTGATTCGCGTTATAAACCCCTTCGCGATAGAAGAATACACAGGCTATCTCGTGACCTTCCGCCAGCGCCGCTTGTGCAAACTGCAGCGCGCTGCTTGCGTGCTGCGTGCCGTACGCCGGCCCGGTCACCATCAGGGCAAATCGCATTACTTATCTTGCCCCACGAAATCACCACTTTTGAACTGGCGAATGTAGAGATAGACCGTATGTTTCGAGATATTCAGGCGATCGGCAACCTGGTTTATCGCATCTTTGATATCAAAGATCCCTTTCTCGTAGAGGTTAAGCACGATTTGACGATTTTTAGCGTTATTTGAAACGTTACGATCGGCATTGACCTCTTCGATGGTGAACTCCAGCGTCTGGGTAACCAGATCCTCAACCGAGGAGGCAAAGTTAACCGCAGAGCCCACTTCCGGCGTTTCCGGCGGAATGAAGGTGTTCATAATCTGCGAGAATGGCACATCGAGATTCATGTTGATGCACAGCAAGCCGATGACACGGTGATCACGGTTGCGGATAGCGATGGTTTCAGACTTCATCAGCACGCCACTTTTGGCGCGAGTAAAGTAGCATTTGGAAACGCTGCTATCTGCCCCGGTCATATCGTGCAGCATCCGCAGCGCTAAATCAGTAATCGGGGAACCGATTTTTCGGCCGGTATGTTCGCCGTTCGCAATGCGTATTGCCGAACACTTGAGATCTTGTAGTGAGTGCAACACGATTTCGCAGTGGGAGCCAATGAGCATCGCCAACCCGTCCACTACCGCTTCGTAGGATTTGAGGATATCGAAATCGGTTTGGTCGAAAGGACGTTGATCCAGTAAATCAAGTTCACTGGTTTCGTTGGTTAAAAGCGACCTGGACATGAAAAAAAGCACTCCTTTTCAGGAGCCTGTCGTTATGTTGTCAGGGCAGGCTCATCACTATTAGGGGCATCTAAAGTAATACAGCGCATAAGGCGCTTTCCAGCATTAATTATATCCGGCAGATAATAAAAAGCCGCCGCCCAGTGGGCGGCGGCTGTCATACTCTTATTTTTTGCTCGCTTCAGCAGCTTTCGCAGCCGGTGCAGCTTCAGGCTGCGCATCCGCTTTCGGTGCCGGTTTGATGTCTAACAGTTCTACATCAAACACCAGCGTAGAGTTAGCTGGGATACCCGGAACGCCGGTTTTGCCGTAAGCCAGATCTGGTGGGATGACCAGCTGGATTTTACCGCCCTTCTTGATGTTTTTCAGACCTTCGGTCCAGCCTGGGATAACACCGTCCAGACGGAAGGACAGAGGTTCGCCACGGGTGTAAGAGTTATCGAACTCTTTGCCGTCGGTCAGGGTGCCTTTGTAGTTAACCACAACGGTATCTGTATCTTTCGGCGCATCGCCGGTACCTTCTTTCTCAACCTTGTACAGCAGGCCAGATTTCGCGGTTTTCACGCCCTTCTCTTTCGCGAATTTCTCACGGAAGGTTTTACCCTTAGCTTCGTTGTCCGCTGCATCTTTTTCCATCTTCGCCTGAGCGGAGGTCTTCACGCGAGTTTCAAACGCCTGCAGAGTTTGTTCAATTTCCTGATCGGACAGTTTGCTCTTATCAGCAAAAGCGTCCTGAACGCCTGCGATCAACTGGTCTTTATCCAGTTTGATGCCCAGCTTTTCCTGTTCTTTCAGAGAGTTTTCCATGTAACGACCCAGCGATGCGCCCAATGCATAGGCAGATTTCTGGTCGTCATTTTTGAATGCAGCTTTGCTTTGGGCTGCCGGGGCTGCTTTCGCCGCAGTGTCAGCAGCAAAAGTCAGTGGCGCATTCAGTGCAACGGCCATTGTGGTTGCCAGAAGCGTTACTTTAAACAGTGATTTCATCCATCTCTCCAGGACCGGGGCCTCTCGCCCCAATGTTAACTAATTGAGAAGCGTACTATAGAACGTTGTAGAGGAAATCTACATATGAACGCTTCTTATATCGACTCTTTTCAGACTCTTTTTGTTTAAATTAGTTTCCACCCTCTGCACAGGAGTGCTGCACAGTCGAAAAAAGTTGAGTAGAATCCGCGCGTCAGAAACGCTTTTGGCGATAACAGTAGAGAGAGACATCATGAAGGAAACAACTATCGAAGTGCGTTTGGCTGAGCTTGAAAGCCGACTGGCCTTCCAGGAGGTAACCATTGATGACCTCAACCAAACGGTCACCGCCCATGAACTGGAAATGGCAAAACTGCGCGAGCACCTGCGTCTACTGACCGATAAGCTAAAGGCCAGCCAGCCATCAAACATTGCGTCCCAGTCTGAAGAGACGCCACCGCCTCATTATTGAGACGAAAAAAAAGCGGGGAAACCCGCTTTTTTGTGCCGAATAACATCCGACTACCGTAGGCCTGATAAGCGTAGTGCCATCAGGCAAACATACGGCTTAGTGGCAACCGCAGCCGCCGTGACCTTTACCGCCACCGCCGCAGCAGCCTTCGCCGCCGTGCTCGTGACCGTGATCATGGTCGTGATCGTGGCCGTGACCACCGCAGCAACCTTCATGATCGTGGTCGTGGTCGTGACCGTTTGCACCGTGAACGTGGCCATGAGCCAGTTCTTCTTCGGTTGCTTCGCGGATAGCGACAACTTCAACGTTGAATTTCAGATTCTGACCAGCCAGCATGTGGTTACCGTCAACCACAACGTGCTCATCTTCAACTTCAGTGATTTCAACCGGTACTGGGCCCTGGTCGGTTTCTGCCAGGAAGCGCATGCCAACCTGCAGTTCATCAACACCCATGAACACGTCTTTAGGAACGCGTTGTACCAGGTTTTCATCGTACTGGCCGTAAGCGTCATTTGCTTGAACAGCTACGTCGAATTTGTCACCCACATCGTGACCGTCCAGCGCATTTTCCAGGCCGGAGATCAGGGAACCGTGACCATGCAGGTAGTCAAGCGGTGCACTTACCGGAGACTCATCAACCAATACACCGTCTTCTGTACGTACCTGATAGGCCAGGCTGACCACCAGGTCTTTTGCTACTTTCATGATATCTCCTGAGCTTGGGAATATTTCGTGGCGCAGATTGTAGCGGAATTCTACACCCGTGTACCCATAAGCTTAAAAAAAGACAGCACGGATCGCTACTCTGGATGGAAAATACCGATAACTTGTTCGTCTTTACGCACATGATCGCGCGCTTCTTTATCCGCCTCTCGCATCTGGTGCCCACACTTAACGCATTCAACCACATCAATATTATTCTCGCGCCACATTGCCATGGAATCCTGCGCCTGACACGACGGGCATTTCGCGCCCGCAATAAAACGTTTACGTACCGCCATATCTCACCTTCTATTCAAATTCGTCCCAGCCGTCCAACTGCCGTCGCTCTTGTTGCATCTCTCGCTGGAAGATTTCCTCCAGCTCTCGCCGGGCTTCACGCACGCGCGAAATTTGTTGGGTATCGCTGTGTACCGGCATCAACTCACGCAGCATTCGCATGTCCAGCCGTTTGAAGTGCAGTTGCGCGCGCTGCGCCTGGTGCGGATGCATGCCGGTGGAGATAAGTGCCTTGCGTCCAAGTTCCAGCGCACTGGAAAATGTTTCTCGGGAAAACTGTACCACGCCCGCCTGTAGCAGTTCGTGCGCCTCCACACGTCCCCGCGCACGCGCCATAATATTCAGATGCGGGAAATGCTGCTGGCAGATCTCCACCAGCTTCATCGTATCTTCCGGTTCATTACAGGTGATGACTATCGACTTCGCCTGTTCAGCCCCCGCGGAACGCAGAAGTTCAACCTGCGTCGCATCGCCGTAGTAAACCTTGTAACCGTATTTACGCATCAGGTTGACCGCACTGATATCGCGCTCGAGTACGGTAATACGCAACTTATTGGCCATCAACAAACGACCAATCACCTGACCGAAGCGACCAAAACCGACCACGATAACCTGCGGCTTATCGTCCTCAACCCACGGCGCTTCATCCTCCTCTTCCGGCGCATTAAAACGACGGGAGAGCACGAGATCGATAAGCTTCATCAGCAGCGGGGTGGTCATCATCGAGAGCGTAACAGTCACCAGCAATAGCGACATCTGGTCGCCTTTAAAGACTTTGAATGATGAGGCCGCCGAGAACAGCACGAAAGCAAACTCCCCACCCTGACTCAACACGCCAGCAAATTGCATCCGTTCTGAGCTACGTAAGCCGTGCAATCGAGCCAGAAGATAGAGCACCAGCGTTTTCACCGCCACCAGCCCGGCGACGCAGCCAATCACCACCAAAAGATGGCTGTAAAGCACCCCGAGGTTGAGTGACATGCCCACCGAAATAAAGAACAGCCCTAACAGCAGACCTTTGAACGGTTCGATGGCAATTTCCAGCTCATGGCGATATTCACTTTCCGCCAGCAGCACACCGGCGATAAAAGTCCCCAGCGCCATCGACAGTCCCAGAGCGTCCATAAACATCGCGGAGCCAAGCACCAGCAACAGCGTCGCGGCGGTAAACACTTCACGCACGCCAGAGCTGGCGATAAAGCGGAATACCGGGCGTAGCAGGTAGCGCCCACCAATTAACATCCCGGCAAAAGCCAGCACCTTCAAGCCAACGGTCTGCCAATCGAAGTGGTCATCACCGGCTCCCGCCAATAACGGCACCAGCGCTAGCGCTGGTATCACCGCTAAATCCTGGAACAGCAGGACAGAAAAACCCAACTGGCCGGACTCATTGCGATTCATGCTTTTTTCACGCATCAACTGCAACGCCATTGCCGTGGACGACATCGCCAAGCCAATACCGCCAATCACTGCGGCCTGCCAGGAGAAGTTGGTCAGCATCAGCAACCCGCCAAGAATGGCTGCACTAAAAATGACCTGAGCGGCGCCAATACCAAAAATAGGACGCCGTAATTGCCACAGCTTCGCCGGATTCAGCTCAAGCCCAATCACGAACATCAGGAACACCACGCCCAGCTCAGAGAAGTGGAGGATTTCATCCACATCGCTGATAAAGCCTAATCCCCATGGGCCGATGGCAATCCCCGCCAGTAGATAACCCAGAACCGCACCGATACCCAGCCTTGCAGCCAATGGTACCGCCACGACAGCGGCAAAGAGAAACAGCACACCCGCCAGTAATAAATCAGAACCTTCCATCATCGTCCCCCTGCCGTAATCGGCGCTGCCAGCCAGTCGGCATAGGCTTTTGCGTGGTTTGCAAGCTCATTGGGCGGCTGACGGCGCGCCCAGTAGACGATAATTGGACTCATCCAGTGCATATGGCACATCGCGGCGGTCAGTTCAAACGGACGCAGAATATCGCTCATCGGATAGCGGTTCAGACCATCATGACGATAGGCGCTCTCAGGCTCTCCGGTCGTAATGACGCTACGCCAGTACTTTCCCGCCAGTTCATTGCCCCCGACTCCGCTGGCAAAGCCGCGGCTAAGCACCCGGTCGAGCCATTCTTTGAGCAGCGCCGGGCAACTGTAGGTATAGAGTGGATGCTGGAACACAATCACATCATGCTCACGCAACAACGCCTGTTCTCGGGGAATATCGATAAAAAAATCTGGGTAGTGCGCATAAAGATCATGCACGGTGACGTTACTGAGTTGCGAAGCCGGTCTAAGCAAAACCCGGTTAGCTACCGAGTCCTGTGATTCCGGATGGGCATACAGCAGCAACACTTTCGCTGTCTGAGACATCATTCCCCTCCCGGTTTTGTCTTTTGTCTATTGTTGGCGTTTTAGGCTACCATTGCGCCTCGGTGAGGCATACTGCTCACACATTACATTATCACAATGACAATTTAACATAGTCAGAACATACGGCGCCTTATGATTGTTTTCTCCTCGTTACAAATTCGTCGTGGCGTGCGTGTCCTGCTGGATAACGCAACGGCCACCATCAACCCTGGGCAAAAAATTGGCCTGGTGGGGAAAAATGGCTGTGGCAAATCCACGCTGCTCGCTCTACTGAAAAACGAGATTGGCGCCGATGGCGGCAACTTTACCTTTCCCGGAAACTGGCAACTGGCATGGGTCAACCAGGAAACGCCTGCGTTGGCTGAACCGGCGCTGGACTATGTGATTGACGGCGACCGCGAGTTCCGTCAACTGGAAGCCCAGTTGCACGATGCCAACGAACGTAATGACGGGCATGCCATTGCCACCGTACACGGCAAACTGGATGCGATTGACGCGTGGACTATCCGCTCTCGCGCTTCCAGCCTGCTACACGGCCTGGGCTTTAGTAACGAACAGCTTGAGCGTCCGGTCAGCGACTTCTCCGGCGGCTGGCGTATGCGTCTTAACCTGGCGCAGGCGCTGATTTGTCGTTCCGATCTGTTACTGCTTGATGAACCGACTAACCACCTCGATCTCGATGCCGTTATCTGGCTGGAAAGATGGCTCAAGAGCTACCAGGGCACGCTGATTCTGATTTCCCACGACCGTGATTTCCTCGACCCGGTTGTCGACAAAATTATCCATATCGAACAGCAAACGATGTTCGAGTACACCGGTAACTACAGCTCGTTCGAGCGTCAGCGCGCCACTCGCCTGGCGCAACAGCAGGCGCTGTATGAAAGCCAGCAGGAACGCGTCTCGCACCTGCAAAGCTATATCGACCGTTTCCGCGCCCAGGCCACCAAAGCCAAACAGGCGCAGAGCCGCATTAAGATGCTGGAGCGCATGGAGCTGATTGCCCCGGCGCACGTCGATAACCCATTCCGCTTCAGCTTCCGCGCGCCCGAAAGTCTGCCTAACCCGCTGCTGAAGATGGAGAAGGTGAGCGCAGGCTATGGCGATAACGTCATCCTGGAGTCCATCAAGCTAAACCTGGTGCCGGGTTCGCGTATTGGCCTGCTGGGCCGTAACGGCGCGGGCAAATCTACGCTGATTAAGATGCTCGCCGGTGAACTGGCACCGCTGCACGGTGAAATTGGTCTCGCTAAAGGCATTAAGCTTGGCTACTTCGCCCAGCATCAGTTGGAATTCCTGCGCGCAGATGAATCGCCAATTCAGCACCTGGCCCGCATGGCGCCACAGGAGCTGGAGCAGAAGCTGCGCGATTATCTCGGCGGCTTCGGCTTCCAGGGCGATAAAGTGACCGAACAGACCGCTCGCTTCTCCGGCGGCGAAAAAGCACGTCTGGTGCTGGCGCTGATTGTCTGGCAGCGCCCTAACCTTCTGCTGCTCGATGAACCGACTAACCACCTGGATCTCGACATGCGTCAGGCGCTGACCGAAGCGTTAATCGACTTTGAAGGCGCGCTGGTCGTGGTGTCGCACGACCGTCACCTGATCCGCTCCACTACTGACGATCTCTATCTGGTTCATGATAAAAAAGTTGAGCCGTTCGACGGTGATCTGGAAGATTATCAGCAGTGGCTGAGCGACGTGCAAAAGCAGGAAAATCAGAGCGACGAACCGGCAAAAGACAACGCCAACAGCGCCCAATCGCGTAAAGATCAAAAACGTCGCGAAGCCGAACTGCGCACACTGACGCAGCCGTTGCGTAAAGAGATTACCCGTCTGGAAAAAGAGATGGAGAAGCTCAACGCCCAGTTAGCGAAGGCGGAAGAGAAGCTCGGCGACAGCGGTCTGTACGACCCAAGCCGCAAAGCTGAAATGACCGAGTGTCTGCAACTGCAGGCCAGCGCCAAATCCGGGCTGGAAGAGTGCGAAATGGCGTGGCTCGACGCGCAAGAGCAACTTGAGCAAATGATGCAGAACGACTAACCACGAAAGGCGGACGATGAACTTATCAATCACCGACGATATTACCTTCCGTAAACTGACCATCTTCATGACTTTTATGGAGAAGGGCAACATCGCCCGTACCGCCGAGGCGCTGGACATCAGCGGCGTGAGCGTGCATCGGGCGCTGCATACGCTGGAAGAGAACGTTCGTTGTCCGCTGTTTGTACACAAAGGGCGTAACCTGATTGCGCAACCGGCGGCGTGGACGCTGCTGGAGTACTGTCAGGAAGTGACCCAGTTGATGGAACGTGGGCTGGAAGAGACGCGCAAAACGGCGGGCGTCGGTCAGGGCCGTCTGCGTGTCGGCACGCTCTACTCGTTAACGCTGGAAACAGTGCCGCGCCTGATTATGGGCATGAAGCTACGTCGTCCGGATCTGGAAATGGATCTGACGATGGGATCGAACGAAGCCCTGCTAAATATGCTGGAGAACGGCACACTGGATGCGATTCTGATCTCTATTTCTGAAAGCGAGATCGACCGTAACAGTCTGGAAGTGTTGCCGCTGTTCCACGATGATATCTACCTTGCTGCGCCGATCACTGCCGCGCTGGATCCCAGCAAAACGGCGGATCTTCGCAATTATCGCAATGAGAAGTTCGTCTCACTGGCGGAAGGCTTTGCCACCTATGCGGGCTTCCAGGAAGCGTTTCATGTCGCCGGGTTTGAGCCGGAAATCGTCACCCGCGTGAACGATATTTTCTCGATGCTCAGTCTGGTACAAGCGGGCGTGGGCTTTACCCTGATGCCAGGGCGAATGAAAAAGATGTATGAGAATACGGTGCATCTGCAAAAGCTGGCGGATCCTTACCAGATGCGGCAGCTTATCGCGATCGTCTTTGCCCGCAACCGCGAGCGCGACCCGAGTTTGCTGGCGTTAGCCGCCGAAGGGCGGATGTATGCGCGGAGTTTGAAGAACGGAGCCTGATTGCCGGATGGCAACGCTCACGCGTTTTATCCGACCTACCGATTTTGTAGGCCCGATAAGCGCAGCGCCATCGGGCAATACCACTATGCACGCAGCCGTTTCGCCAGATGTACAGCAACGTCCACGCCGCTGCGTTCGAGCGAAATTGACTCTCCTTCCCACGCCGCCTGACGCGTCAGGCAGGTCAGCACACCGCCGGGTGGCATTTCAATCGCCAGCCGGGCTTCACGTTCATTAGCGGAGACCACCGCCTCCTGCCAGCGCACGGTGCGCGCCATATTCATGGCCAAATCGTCAGCAATGCGCTCCGGTTGCCACAGCACGCGTCCAGTGCTGCCGCTGAGATAAGCGTAGCGAGGACGCGAAAGCGTCACCTGGCTAAACGCCTCTGCCAGTTTTTGTGCAGGTTCTGCCAGGAGTTCGCAGTGTGACGGTACGCTAACCGCCAGACGATGCGCTTTGCTCGCCCCTTTCTCCAACGCCTGTTTTGCCACTCCAGCCATTGCCTCATCAGCCCCGGCAATCACAATCTGCGTTTCGGCATTGAGGTTGGCGATATACGTTCCGCTACCCGCTACCAGCGATTCCACCTGCGATAACGTCAGCCCCATGATCGCCGTCAGGCCGTAGCCATGTGGATAGGCCTGCTCCATCAAATCACCGCGCAACGCCACCAGTTTAAGCGCGTCGGTAAAGTCGAGCGCCCCGGCCACCACCGCTGCCGGATATGCACCAATCGACAGCCCGCTCACAATATCTGGCGAAACGCCGCGACGTTCCAGTTCGCGCGCCCAGGCAACCCCGGCAATCAACAGCGCTAACTGTACCGCCCGGGTGTGTTGCAATGCGTCAGGGGAATCCAGCGTATCGGCTTCGGCACCCAGCACCTCACGTGCTTGTGCTAATTCGCTTCCCGGCAGTTTATGCAGCATCCCTGGATGCTGGGTTCCCTGTCCCGGAAAGGTGAACAGAATTTTCATTTACTCCTCCCTGCTCCACGGGTCGCTCACCAACCGCGGCCCCTGCGATGTTTTTAACAGTGCCCTGCCGTCGCGCAGCCATTCGTTTAGGGCAAACGCGCCATACGGCGTTTCTACCTGAGTGTCCGCACGGCACAGACCGTCCGTGAGCTGTTGCTGCCATTTTTCCAGCACCTCGCGTGATAGCGCCTGCGGGGCACGGATCAGCAAATCCAAATCGCTACTGGCATGAATCACCGGGATCCCGGTCGCCAGCGCATAACCGGTGCTACCGGTAATACCCCATATCCACGGCCACGCTTGCTGTGACAGCAACAAAGCCACCTGAACCGGTGGCTGAGAGATAAACGGTGAACGCAGCAGCGCCTGCGGGTAAACCAGCGACTCCGGCGCGCAAACGCGGGTGACGGCATCAGGGTTCACCCAACCCGCCGCCCGCTGACAGCGCTTCATGCCGCGCACACCGACGGGGATACGCCCCGCCTCGTCAACATCACGCCGCACAACCACCGGTAGGCTGGTATGCCAGACGCTATCCACCCAGGATTCAGCAATTCCTTCCAGCGCGTCACGCGCATTGAGCCAGATAAGGTCGTGTGGGCGTAATGTTGAGGTCATAATTTACATTCCTGAAGTCAGCGAGATAAACAGCGGCAGCGACAGGATACTCAGTACTGAGCTTAATAGCAGTACGGCTTCTGCATCGGGTGACTGAACACCAAAGCGGTTACCGAACACCACGCCGAAGAAACCGGCAGACAGCGCAATCATCAAAATAGCGGTAATCGCCACGGAACCATGCAGACCGAAGATAAGCACGATACCCCAGGCAATCGCAGGCTGAATCAGCAGCTTGGCGATGGTGGAGGAAATCACCACGGTGTTGATCTGCAGTTTACGTGCAGACAAGATAACCCCGGTCAGGAACAGCGCGGCGGCGGTTGCAGACAGGCCCAGCGGTTTAATGGCCGCCAGTACCAGTTCCGGCATTTTGATGCCGATAGCCGAGAGAATAACCCCCAGCAGCGGACCCATCACAATAGGTTTCTTGATAGAACGCCACATCAGCACCGGCAGCATTGACAGCGTGGAACCAGAATTACCGCCTTCAGCGCGCGCTTTTTCGCGTTCCAGAATCAGTAAGCAGAACGGCGTCATCAGTACGGAACCGCAGGCAATGGACACCGCCACAGAGAGCGAAGTGGATGATGTTTCACCCAGCACGCTGCCCAGAATCGGCAGGCCTAGCGCCGCGTAGTTCGGCAGCGCGACGGTCAGCGTCAGCACGGCCGCATCCTGTGGAGATTTTTTGAAGACTTTGGTCGCCATAAAGTAGATAGCGGCATAGGTAATCCACATCGCCAACGTCAGCACCACAATCAGCGGCGACTGCGCAACAATACCTGCCCATGGGGTTTGTACCGTCGCGCTAAACAGCGCAGCGGGTAAAGCAAAGTCCATCACGAAGATATTGAGTAGGGAGACGTTTTTGTTGTCCACCATTTTGGCCTTCCCGGCCCAGAATCCTAGTAGCATGATGACGAAAATCGGAGCAAGAGCATGAACAATTACGTAAGTCATAATTCACCTGTAATATAAAAAAAAGTAGCACTGACGCGATGATTATTATTTTTCAGATGCAGTGACCCACGCGGGCGCAACGTCTGCGCCCGCGGAGTCTTACATCTGGCAGGTCTCTTTTTACTTACCAGCTTGCTCGCATACGTTCGCGTACGAGGGCAGAGCTGCGGCGATTGTCAGCGCCCAGACGACTTTTCAGCGTTGGATCCTGACGAGCGTCATTGATGGCCTGTTGCAGGGTGTTTTTAACCTGCGTCAGATCGTTTGCAGATGGCGCATCTGGGTTGCTGATATCCAGCAGATTTTCCAGTAGCCCCAGCGTGGCGTAGTTGCTGATGTCGTACGCCATTGGCGGAATGGTTGCCGCCAGTTTTTCCAGTGCTTCAACGGTACGCAGCGTGATACGCGCGGCGGATTCTTTACCCATCGCATGAATCAGCACACCTTTGTCGTTGAACGCAATCAGACGGTTTGCCTGGTAACCGTGTGCCAGGAAGGCACCGGACATGGCTTTACCGACAATCAGTCCAATGACCGGGTGGCCCGCCAGACGTGCATTGGCATACGCCGCCGCAGCACCGGCCAGCGCCTGGTGAATACCGAAGCCTTCTTCACGACGACCGTATGCCTGGCTTGGCACATCAATCACCGCCACAATCGGACGTTTCACCGCGTTATTGGCGTCGGCTGCGATGGTTTCGCTCACCACTTTCGCCAGTGTCCAGCCTTCCAGCAGACCGACTTCACCGCCAGCGGCGCGTGGGTAATGGTTATTGGCATCCGGGACAACGGCAATAAAGCGCACCGTTTCACCGTTCAGTTCACCATCAGCGGCCTGTACGGACGGGCACAGCCCGGCAATACGTTTAGCGTTCGGTACGAGGTTTTCCAGCCATAATTCGCCACGGCTTATTGAGTTACTCATCATTTCACCTCCCGGGCGAAAAGCGTATGAATCTGTTCGGTATCGGCCTGTTTACGGGTGTCGAAATTCGTTAAACGGTCGAGATACCAGTCATAGTTATCGGTGCGGTGTTTTGCCGGTACGCCTTTTGCCAGCGCGTCGTTCATTGCCGCTTTCACGGCGTTCACGCCATCGCCGACCAGCGCTTCCACCAGCCCGCTTTGGTAGCGAATTTCACCACCGGTCATGCTCCAGATAAACGGACGGTCACGGGAGTCATACTCTTCAATCCCCGCTTCCTGTTCGATAACCTGCGGGCCATTTAGCCCCAGACGCGCTTCACGGGTCACAATCAGGTAGCTACACAGTGCCGCAGCGATAGACATCCCGCCAAAGCAGCCCACGGTACCGGCGACAATGCCGACTACCGGGGTGTAACGACGCAGGTCAACAATAGCCGCATGAATATCGGCAATCGCCGCCAGGCCAAGGTTGGCCTCCTGCAAACGCACGCCGCCGGTTTCCAGGCTCAGGACAGCCTGAGTTGGGATGCCGTTGCGGTTATCTTCCGCCGCCAACTCCAGCGCCGCTGCCATTTTGGCACCGGACACTTCGCCCATGCTGCCACCCTGGAATGCACCTTCAATCGCCACCACCACGGCCGGTTTGCCGTTGATGGTGCCTTTAGCAACGACCATGCCGTCATCAGACTGCGGAACGATGCCCTGCGCGCCAAGCCAAGGCGACATCACGCCGTCAAACGGGTCGAGCAGTTCGCGGTAGCTGCCTTCATCAAGCAGCGCGTGGGCACGCTGGCGTGCTTTTAATTCGATAAAACTGCTGTCATCACGCATGGCTCACCTCTTCAAATACCTGTTCGATACGAATACGTGCAACACCTGGGGTTGCGCCAAAGTCGTGGATCGTCAGTTTTCCCGCAGGCAGGCTGCTGACCGTTTGCAGACGGTTCAACAACGCTTCCCAGCGACTACGGCTGTTATCGACAGAAGTGGTGATATCAATGGTTAACGTCTGGCTCTGGTCGGCGGTGAATAACACCTCCATATCCCCGGAGCCCACAACGCCTGCCAGCGCTTTACCGCTTAAGGTGCGGCTGGCCGGTACGGTTAACGTAATGTGTTCCATAACATCCTCTTAATGCTTTAAATACGGCGAATCGATGCGGTCAACAAACAGGGTGGCGGCGAGTAAATCTGCCGCACCGCCCGGCGAGGCGTTCAGCGCCAGCATATGGCTATCGAGTGCCGCCAATGCCGCCTGACCTGCTGGATGAGCGCTGCCGCCAGCATTCAGCACCGCACGGGCACCGTCCTGCATGGCATCCAGCCCTTCCATACCTGCGCGAGACAGCACACAGGTATCGGTCAGCGAGGTCATGATCGCCATCAGCGCGTCGAGTCTGGCGTGCGTTTCACTGCTGCCGTTAAACCGGCTTAAACGCAGTTGCGGCAGCGCACGTTGCATCACATGCGGAAAAGCCTGCTGTGCCTCTTCACGTGCACCCGGCACCTGATAACGGTGCGTCGCACGCAGCCCTTTGCTGAACACTTTGGGTGCGGCGGCATCCGGTAGTTTGGCCAGCTCGGCGGCAGTCGCCGCGACCTGCTGCGCATGAACAGTGCCACCGTGCATTGCCACCGCGCTCACCAACAATCCCAGTGCCCAAATCGCGCCACGGTGGGTGTTCACACCGTCCGTGGCCGCCATCATCTGTTGCTCGCCTTCGCGACCGAGTCGCCCTATGGTTTGTCTGAGCGCAATATCCGCTGGACGCTGCCAGCTTTGTTGCGCCAACGACTGAAATGTAGAGGTCAGGCTGTGCGCAGAGCGCTCCATTAACGCAAGCGACAAGTCGTGATGCGCGCCATTCCCCCGACTGTCCACCAGACCGGGTTTCGGGCTTAGTCGCGCTTCGTCAATCAGACACTGCGTGGCGGTTCGCGCCAGCCATTCGGCACCGCCTTCAACCTGAATCGGGGACAGAAGTTTCATTACCAGCTCCGGAATTTCGCAGGTGGGTTGTAAAGACCGCCAGACCATTCAACGAGATCGGACACGCTACCGGCGGCCAGCAGAGAACGGGTTGCGTCGGTACGACGAATGCCCATATCTTCTGGATACACCACCTTGCCACTCTGACGCAGCTCAGCGACGCGTTTCGCATCAACGCCCAGACCGATATCGGTGATCCCGGCAACCGCAGCCACCATCGCCCGGCGCTCTTCAAGATCTTTTGCACGGTAGAGGTAAGCGATCCCTTCTTCGGTCAGGACGTGGGTAACGTCATCGCCATAAATCATCACCGGTGCCAGCGGCATCCCGGAGGTTTTGGCGACTTCAACCGCATCAAGTTTCTCGACGAAGGTCGGTTTAACGCCGGCCTGG
Source organism: Kluyvera intermedia (assembly GCF_034424175.1). Taxonomy (NCBI): domain Bacteria; kingdom Pseudomonadati; phylum Pseudomonadota; class Gammaproteobacteria; order Enterobacterales; family Enterobacteriaceae; genus Kluyvera; species Kluyvera intermedia. The sequence continues at coordinate 476,649 of NZ_CP139986.1, read as the reverse complement.
AAGGTTTCGACCATCTGAACAACCAGTTTTTTACCGCGCTGCATTGGGTCAGGTTCGGTAATCATGTTCAGCCATGCGGGTGTTGCATGACGACGGCCGTGCGGGTCATGGCCCATGTTTGGTGCGCCGCCGAAACCGGACAGGCGTCCACGGGTGACCGTTGAGGAGTTGGCATAGCCATCAACCTGCAAAGTGGAACCGATAAACATATCGACCGCGTACTGACCCGCCAGCTGACAGAAAGCACGGTTAGAACGCATTGAACCATCGGCACCGGTGAAGAACACGTCTGGGCGGGCACGGATGTACTCTTCCATCCCTAATTCACCGCCGAAGCAGTGCACGCTTTCAACCCAGCCGCTTTCGATAGCAGGAATCAGCGTTGGATGCGGGTTCAGCGTCCAGTGTTTACAGATTTTGCCTTTCAGACCCAGCTGTTCGCCGTAGGTCGGCAACAGCAGCTCGATTGCCGCAGTGTTAAAGCCGATACCGTGGTTGAGCGACTGGACCTGGTGTTCTGCGTAGATACCTTTAATGGCCATCATCGCCATCAGGATATGTTCTTGTTTGATCAGGCGTGGGTCACGGGTGAACAGCGGTTCAATGAAGAACGGCTTATCGGCGACAACCACGTAATCAATCCATGAGCCCGGAATATCAACGCGCGGCAGGTCGCATTCATCGTCGACAAGTTCGTTAACCTGCGCGATGACGATACCGTCATGGAACGCGGCGGCTTCTACCAGCGCCGGGGTATCTTCGGTACTCGCCCCGGTGTAGAGGTTACCTTTGCGGTCGGCTTTGAAACCGGCAATCAGCGCCACGTTCGGCGACAGGTCAACATACAGACGGGAGTAAAGTTCGATGTAGGTGTGGATGGCGCCAATTTCCAGCTGACCATCTTCCAGTAGCTGCGAAATACGCAGGCTTTGGGTACCGGAGAAAGAGAAGTCCAGCTTGCGAGCGATACCTTTTTCGAAGATATCCAGATGCTCGCTGCGTCCGACGCTTGGCATAATCATGTGCAGGTCGTGCACTTTTTGCGGGTTAACTTCAGCCAGCATGCGAGATAAGAAATCTGCCTGCTTTTGGTTATTCCCTTCTAATACCACGCGGTCACCCGGCGCGATAAGTAATTCCAGCATCGCGGTCAGGTCTGCGGTCGGCAGAACCTTGCCCTGCACCGGAACGGAAGCCAGACGCCGCTGTTTTTCTGTGCGGCGGGTGTTCCAGACTCGTGCTGGTGTTTGCCCAGATAACATTATTAACCTCCTGATTCAGCGAATCATTTTGATTGCTTAACACTGGAAAGAGTGTGCGCTCTGGTGAGAAAGTCATCAATTAAGCGTAGGCGTGAATCATTAGCTTGAGAGTAATAATTGAAGTAACAATTTGTGATGAGGATCAGATCCGAAAGGGATAAAAAGGGCTACCCACCCCTCATTTTCATAAACACGATGGCAAAGTGGCGGTATAGTAGGCGCCAGATTTTTGTGAACATCGCCGAGTTATGACTGAAACAACCCATCACGATCTCAGTATCGACATTACAAGCAGCGCGGATTTCGTGCCGATGCGCGGCGTGAGCAATCGTCATTTACAGACGATGCTGCCGCGCCTTATCCGTCGTAAGCTGCAATTCACGCCCTGCTGGCAGCGCCTGGAACTGCCGGACGGTGATTTTGTCGATCTCGCCTGGAGCGAAGATCCGCAAGCAGCACGCCATAAACCGCGTCTGGTGGTGTTTCATGGTCTGGAAGGTAGCCTGCACAGCCCCTATGCTCACGGTCTGATTAATGCCGCAAGACAACAGGGCTGGCTGGGTGTGGTGATGCATTTTCGCGGCTGTAGCGGTGAACCCAACCGCCTGAACCGTATTTATCACTCCGGTGAAACGGAAGATGGCACCTGGTTCTTGCAGTGGCTTAAGCGCGAGTTTGGTGAAGCACCAACCGCGGCGGTTGGCTATTCGCTGGGCGGTAACATGCTGGCCTGTCTGCTGGCAAAAGAAGGCGATGATGTGCCAATAGACGCGGCGGTGATTGTCTCGGCACCGTTTATGCTCGAAGCTTGTAGCTATCATATGGATAAAGGCTTCTCACGCGTTTATCAACGCTATCTGCTGAACCTGTTAAAAGGCAACGCGGCGCGCAAGCTCAAGGCTTATCCCGGCTCGCTGCCGGTGGATCTGCGCCAGCTAAAAAGCATGCGCCGGATCCGTGAGTTCGATGATTCGATCACCTCGAAGATCCACGGTTTTGCCGATGCTATCGACTACTATCGTCAGTGCAGCGCGATGCCGACGTTAAGCAAAATCACCAAGCCAACGCTGATTATCCATTCAAAAGACGATCCCTTTATGGATCATCACTCTATTCCCGCACAGGAAGAACTGCCGGATAACGTTGAGTATCAGCTAACCGAACACGGCGGCCACGTCGGATTTATCGGTGGCACCCTCCGCCACCCGGAAATGTGGCTGGAAAAACGCATCCCCGCCTGGCTGATGACCTGGTTAGGAGTGAAGGCATGATGATCCCCTGGCAGGACCTCGACCCGGACACGCTGGATAGATTGATTGAAAGCTTTGTCTTGCGCGAAGGCACTGATTATGGTGAATATGAACGTTCACTTGCGCAAAAGGTCGCCGACGTCAAACACCAGTTACAAACAGGCGAAGCGGTGCTGGTCTGGTCTGAACTTCACGAGACCGTCAACATCATGCCCCGTAACCAATTTCGCGGTTAACTATACTTATTGCAGGAGGCTAATTGGCTTCCTGTAGTCTGTTCAGGAGTTATTCGCATGTCTGCCAAACACCCAGTTATTGCCGTGACCGGCTCCAGCGGTGCAGGAACCACCACCACCAGCCTGGCATTCCGAAAAATTTTTGGTCAACTTAACCTGCGTGCCGCAGAAGTTGAAGGTGACAGCTTCCACCGTTATACCCGTCCGGAAATGGACATGGCAATCCGTAAGGCACGCGATGCCGGTCGGCATATCAGCTATTTCGGCCCAGACGCCAACGACTTTGGCCTGCTGGAACAAACTTTCCGCGACTATGGTGTTAACGGTAGCGGCCAGTCGCGCAAGTATTTACACACTTACGATGAAGCCGTGCCGTGGAATCAGGTGCCGGGAACGTTCACCCCCTGGCAACCCTTGCAGGAGCCAACCGATGTCTTGTTCTATGAAGGGCTACACGGCGGCGTAGTGACGCCACAAAATGATGTCGCGCGCCATGTGGATTTGTTGGTGGGCGTGGTGCCTATCGTTAACCTTGAGTGGATCCAGAAAATGATCCGCGACACCAGCGAGCGCGGGCACTCGCGTGAAGCGGTGATGGATTCGGTGGTGCGTTCGATGGAGGACTACATCAACTACATTACGCCGCAATTTTCCCGCACACATATCAACTTCCAGCGCGTCCCGACGGTCGATACTTCAAACCCTTTCGCCGCCAAAAGCATTCCATCGCTCGATGAGAGCTTTGTGGTCATTCACTTCCGTAATCTTGATAACATCGATTACCCGTGGCTGCTGGCGATGCTGCAAGGATCGTTTATTTCGCACATGAATACGCTGGTGGTTCCCGGCGGCAAGCTCGGGCTGGCGATGGAGCTCATCATGATGCCGCTGGTGCAGCGTTTGATGGAAGGAAGAAGCTAAACGGCGTTAACAGCGTTCCCGGCGGCGCTGCGCTTGGCCGGGCTACGTGTCATATGCAATTAGCCTTCAATCACTTCATAAGAGTGGGTGATATTCACCGCTTTTTCGAGCATCAGCGCAACCGAGCAGTATTTCTCAGCAGACAGGGACACCGCACGAGCAACCGCGGCATCTTTAAGATCCTTACCCGTCACGATGAAGTGCAGGTTGATATGTGTGAACAGGCGCGGCGCCTCTTCACGACGTTCGGAAGTCAGTTTCACTTCGCAATCAGTGACGTCATTGCGACCCTTTTGCAAAATGGAAACCACATCAATTGCACTACAGCCACCGGCTGCCATCAGGACCACTTCCATCGGGCTTGGGGCTTTATCACCCGAGTTGCCGTCCATCAAAATCTGGTGGCCTGAAGCGGACTCACCGAGGAAGGTTAAGCCTTCAATCCATTTCACACGCGCTTGCATATTATTTAACTCCCAGGTTGCAATTTTCTTCTCAGATTACGCGTACATAACAATTCTCGCAATGGAAGGCGATCGCCGTCATGCTGAAGCGAGACACCAGGAGACACGCGCCGAAAGCTATGCTAAAACAGTCGGGATGCTACGGTAATACATAAACGTACTGCATGTATGCAGAGGACATCACATTACAGGCTGCGGCACGATTCGACAGCCGACTTCCCAGGTAACGGGAAGGATACTATTGCAACCAGTGGCTGCAATGTTTTTGCCGCTGGGAAGAGCTTATAACAGAGGATAACCGCGCATGGTGCTTGGCAAACCGCAAACAGACCCGACTCTCGAATGGTTCTTGTCTCATTGCCATATTCATAAGTACCCATCGAAGAGCACGCTGATTCACCAGGGTGAAAAAGCTGAAACGCTGTATTACATCGTCAAAGGCTCAGTGGCTGTACTCATCAAGGATGAAGAAGGCAAAGAGATGATCCTCTCTTACCTCAACCAGGGTGACTTTATCGGCGAGTTAGGCCTGTTCGAAGAAGGCCAGGAACGCAGCGCATGGGTACGGGCAAAAACCGCTTGTGAAGTTGCTGAAATCTCTTATAAAAAATTCCGTCAGCTGATTCAGGTAAACCCAGACATCCTGATGCGTTTGTCTTCGCAAATGGCACGTCGTCTGCAGATTACCTCTGAAAAAGTCGGCAACCTGGCATTCCTGGACGTGACCGGACGTATCGCCCAGACCCTGCTGAATCTGGCCAAACAGCCGGACGCAATGACCCACCCAGACGGTATGCAGATTAAAATCACCCGTCAGGAAATCGGTCAGATCGTTGGTTGTTCCCGCGAAACCGTGGGCCGTATTCTGAAAATGCTGGAAGATCAAAATCTGATCTCCGCACACGGCAAAACGATTGTCGTCTACGGCACCCGCTGATCCAGCCAAAACGGCATAGTGCTAACGCAGTATGCCGTTTTTGTTTCCCCTCATGTGGCGCAGGCTGATTTACCACCCGGAAGTCAACTATGCACTGCGGCAAACGCTGGTGTTATGTTTGCCGGTCGCCATTGGCCTGCTCTTCGGCCATCTTCAACAAGGCCTGCTGTTCTCGTTAGTTCCCGCTTGCTGCAATATCGCCGGTCTTGATACCCCGCATAAACGTTTTTTCAAACGTCTGACTATCGGCGGCTGCCTGTTTGCCGGATGCAGTCTGGCGGTACAGCTATTACTGGCAAAAGAGGTCCCGCTACCGCTCATCCTGACCGTGCTCGCCCTTTTACTTGGGGTGACAGCTGAAATCAGCGCGTTACATGGACGACTGCTACCCGCCTCGCTGATTGCCGCTATTTTCACCCTCAGTCTTGCGGGCAATATGCCTATCTGGCAGCCGCTACTGCTCTATGCGCTCGGCACACTGTGGTACGGATTATTTAACTGGTGGTGGTTCTGGATGTGGCGCGAACAGCCGCTGCGCGAATCGCTGAGCCTGCTCTATCGCCAGCTCGCCGACTACTGTGAAGCCAAGTACAGCCTGCTGACTCAGCATACTGACCCCAGCACTGCGCTGCCACCGCTGTTAAACCGTCAGCAAAAGGTGGTGGATTTAATCTCCCAATGCTACCAGCAGCTGCACATGCTGGCGGCGAACCAGCACAACGATTACAAACGCCTGCTGCGCGCTTTTCAGGTAGGGCTGGATTTACAGGAGCATATCTCCGTTAGCCTGCACCAGCCGGAAGAGGTGCAAAAGCTCGTTGAGCGTAGCCACGCGGAAGCAGTGATCCGCTGGAACGCTCAGACCGTCGCCGCACGTTTGCGCGTGCTGGCGGATGATATTCTCTACCACCGCTACCCTAGCCGTTTCACCATGGACAAGCAGATTGGCGCGCTGGAAAAAATCGCTGACCAACATCCTGATAATCCGGTCGGCCAGTTCTGCGCCTGGCACTTCAGCCGAATCGCCAGAGTGTTACGAGCCCAGCGCCCACTGTATCCGCGAGACCTGATGGCGGATAAAGAACGTCGCCTGCCGTTGTTCCCGGCAATCAAGAGCTACCTGTCGCTAAAATCCCCCGCCCTGCGCAACGCGGGCAGGCTAAGCGTCATGCTGAGTATCGCTAGCCTGATGGGCACAGCGCTGCATCTGCCAAAACCGTATTGGATCCTGATGACGGTACTGCTGGTAACGCAAAACGGCTATGGCGCAACCCGCGTACGAATTTTCCATCGGGCAGCAGGTACGCTTGCTGGTCTGGTGATTGCAGCCATCGCCCTGCACTTCCACGCACCACAAGGGCTAGCGCTTGCCGGGATGCTGGTTATCACACTCAGCAGCTACCTGATTATTCGCCGCAGCTATGGTTGGGCCACCGTTGGTTTTACCGTCACGGCGGTATATACCCTACAAATTCTCACGTTAAATGGTGAACAGTTTATCGTTGCCCGCTTTATCGACACCATCATCGGCTGCCTGATTGCCTTCGGCGGTATGCTCTGGCTGTGGCCACAATGGCAAAGCGGTCAACTGCGACAAAGTGCCCAGGCAGCGCTGGAGGCCGATCAGGAAGCCATTCGTCTGATCCTAAGCCCAGACCCACAGGCCCCTAAGCTTGCGTATCAGCGCATGCGCGTAAACCAGGCCCACAATACGCTGTTCAACACCCTTAATCAGGCCATGCAGGAGCCGGGCTTTAACCCGCGTTATCTGGAAGACATGAAACTGTGGGTCACCCACAGTCAGTTTATCGTCGAGCATATCAACGCGATGACGACGCTTGCGCGCGAGCACACCATGCTGACGCCGAATCTGGCGCAACAGTATCTGGAGTCGTGCGAAATTGCCCTACAACGCTGTCAGCAGCGTCTGGAGTATGATGAGGCGGGCAGTGGCGGCGAGGTGAACATTATGGAGTCGCCGGACGCGCTGTCCCATGGGGCGTTAAGCACCATGGAACAGCATCTCCAGCGTATTCTGGGGCATCTGAACACCATGCACACCATCTCATCGGTGGCCTGGCGTCAGCGCCCACGTCATGGCGGCTGGTTAAAGCGACGAGCTAGCTAACGATTTTCGCCACGGCCTGCGAGAAGCGCTGCATCCCTTCGTCAATATCCACTTCTTCCACCACCAGCGATGGCGCAAAGCGCATCACGTCCGGGCCGGCATTCAGTACCATTACACCGACGTCTGCCGCCGCGTAGAGGAAATCACGCGCGCGCCCTTTGTACTTCGCGTTCAACTCAGCACCAATCAACAGGCCCATCCCGCGTACATCGCTGAACAGATCGTACTTCGAATTAATCTGCTGCAAATGCTGCACAAACCGTTCACGTTTCGCATTGACGCCGTTCAGCACTTCTGGCGTGTTGATAATATCGAATGCCGCACCGGCGACGGCGCAGGCCAGCGGGTTACCGCCATAGGTTGAGCCGTGTGAACCGACGTGGAACGCATTGGCAATATCTTCGGTGGTCAGCACCGCACTGACCGGGAAACCGCCGCCCAGCGCTTTGGCGCTGGTCAGAATGTCCGGCGTCACGCCATAGTGCATGTAGGCAAACAACGAACCGGTGCGGCCCATACCGCTCTGCACTTCATCAAAGACCAGCAGCGCCTGATGCTTATCACACAACGCGCGCAGGCCTTGCAGGAACTCCGGAGTTGCCGCCAGTACGCCACCTTCACCCTGAATCGGCTCGACAACTATCGCGCAGGTATGGTCGTCCATCACCGCTTCTACCGCATGCAGGTCGTTAAACGGCACATGGATAATATCGGCTGGTTTCGGACCAAATCCATCGGAATACTTCGGCTGACCGCCCACGGAGACGGTAAACAGCGAACGTCCATGGAAGGCATTATGGAAGGCGATAATTTTTGTTTTGTAAGGGCTATGACGAGTCGAGGCATAGTAACGCGCCAGTTTAAAGGCGGTTTCGTTCGCTTCTGTACCGGAGTTCATAAACACCACGCGCTCGGCAAAGGTGGCATCCACTAACTTCTGCCCCAGACGCAGCGCAGGCTCGTTGGTAAAGACGTTGCTGGTATGCCACAGCGTTTCACCCTGACTTTTCAGCGCCTCAACCAACGCCGGATGACAGTGCCCCAATGCCGTGACCGCGATGCCGCCGGCAAAATCGATGTACTCTTTGCCTTGCTGATCCCACACGCGACTCCCTTTGCCTTTGACCGGGATAAACTCTGCCGGTGCATAAATGGGCAAAATGACCTGATCGAAGGTCGCGCGGGTGATTGCAGGTTGTTTGGTTTCCATGTCATGCCCTTCTTCAAACGATGTCGCGATAGTTGTGAAATTATATCCATAAAATATGCATAAAAAATCACTTGATAGCAACGACTATCGGTTGAGAAAGTTTGCCAGTAGTTCGTGCCCTTGCTCGCTAAGGATACTCTCCGGGTGGAACTGCACGCCTTCCAAATCCCACTGTCGGTGACGAATCCCCATAATTTCCCCCGCCTCACTACGTGCGGTTACCTCAAAACAATCGGCTAACGTATCAGGGTCAATCAACAAAGAATGGTAGCGAGTGACGGTTAGCGGGTTATTCAAACCCCGAAACACGCCCTGCTGCTGGTGGGTAATCGGTGAGGTTTTCCCGTGCATCACTTTCGCCGCACGAACGATACGCGCCCCAAATGCCTGCGCGATGGCCTGATGGCCTAAGCAAACACCGAGCAGCGGTACTTTTCCCGCATAGTGGCGAATCACATCAAGGGAGATACCGGCGTCATCTGGCGTGCAGGGGCCGGGGGAGATAACGATTTTGTCCGGTGCGAGCTGAGCGATATCATCGAGGGTGATGTCATCGTTACGTCTGACCGTTACGCTGGCCCCCAGCTCACAAAAATACTGGTAGAGGTTCCAGGTAAAGGAATCGTAGTTATCAATCAGCAGGATCATGGCGGCTCCGGTCGTTTATCTGCCGCCATTCTACCGGGTGCTTACTGCTTTAGCGATAAGGGCGGCAGCCTCATGCACAACGCCGCCCCACAAAGCTTACGGTAAGACTTTTGCTGACAGGATAACGATAGGCTTGGACGGCACATTCTGGTACGGCCCTACGTTATGGCTCTGCACCTGGGAAATTTTGTCTGCCACATCCATCCCCTTAACCACTTTGCCGAATACGGCATAGCCAAAATCACGCTGGCCGTGATCTAAGAAAGCATTGTCGGCCACGTTGATAAAGAACTGGCTGGTTGCGCTGTCTTTATCGGCGGTACGCGCCATCGCGATAGTGCCACGGGTATTACGCAGGCCGTTATCGGCTTCGTTTTTAATCGGTGGATTTGGTTGCTTCTGCTGCATCTGCTCGTTAAAGCCGCCGCCCTGAACCATAAAGCCCGGGATCACACGGTGGAACGTGGTGTTGTTATAGAAACCACTGTTGACATACTTCAGGAAGTTTTCAACAGAAACGGGCGCTTTCTGGCTATCCAGCTGCAGCTCGATGTTGCCAGCCGACGTGGTCAGCAGAACATGCGGGTCATTGGTTGCTGCTAAAGCTGCAGGAGCCATCGCGGAAAGAGCGAAAACAGCCGCCACGGCCGCCAGAGTTGATTTGAGCATGAGAAATCCTTTAACGAGTGCAGTAGGGAAGCAAGTGGCTTGATTCTAAAGAGGCTTAGCCCCTCAGGCCAGTGCTTTACCAAAGTTTACATGTATGTAACGTTCATAATGATCAAGCTAAGAATCGATGCATTTATTTTTGTGATCTGGATCACATAGAAAAGTGTAATACGTCATCGTTTGCGTAATAAAACTATGAATACATCACTACAGTGAATAAAATCTGCCTGCTCAGCGCAGAGTCAACGCGCTTTACACAACTATTCACAGGCCAGTCATGACTAACAGCAACCGTATCAAGCTCACATGGATCAGCTTCTTCTCCTACGCCCTTACCGGTGCGTTGGTAATTGTCACCGGGATGGTGATGGGAAATATTGCCGATTATTTTAATCTGCCGGTTTCCAGCATGAGTAACACCTTTACCTTCCTGAACGCTGGGATCCTGATCTCGATTTTCCTGAATGCCTGGCTGATGGAAATTGTCCCACTGAAAACGCAGCTGCGTTTTGGCTTTATTCTGATGTTGCTGGCGGTCGCCGGGCTGATGACCAGCCACAGCCTGGCGCTGTTCTCCGCGGCGATGTTCGTGCTGGGTCTGGTCAGCGGTATCACCATGTCCATCGGTACGTTCCTGATTACCCATATGTATGAAGGTCGTCAGCGCGGCGCGCGTCTGCTGTTCACCGACTCCTTCTTCAGCATGGCCGGGATGATCTTCCCGATGCTGGCCGCCTGGCTGCTGGCGCGTACCATTGAGTGGTACTGGGTTTACGCGTGTATTGGCCTGATCTACGTGGCTATCTTTGTTTTGACCTTCGGTTGTGACTTCCCGGTGCTGGGCAAAAAAGCGCAGCAGGAAGACCAGCCGGTGGCGAAGGAGAAATGGGGTATCGGCGTGCTGTTCCTGTCCGTTGCCGCGCTGTGCTACATCCTCGGTCAACTGGGCTTTATTTCGTGGGTTCCAGAGTATGCCAAGGGTCTGGGTATGAGCCTGAACGATGCCGGTAAACTGGTCAGCGATTTCTGGATGTCTTATATGTTCGGCATGTGGGCGTTTAGCTTCATTCTGCGTTTCTTCGATCTGCAACGCATTCTGACGGTGCTGGCGGGGATTGCGACGGTGATGATGTATCTGTTTAACCACGGCGAGCCGCAGCATCTGGCCTGGTTTATCCTGACGCTGGGCTTTTTCTCCAGCGCTATCTACACCTCAATTATTACGTTGGGTTCTTTGCAGACCAAAATCGCCTCACCCAAACTGGTTAACTTTGTGCTGACCTGCGGCACCATCGGCACGATGCTGACGTTTGTTGTGACTGGGCCGATTGTGGCGAGCAGCGGGCCGCTGGCGGCATTGACGACTTCTAATGCGCTTTATGCGGTGGTGTTTGTGATGTGTCTGGTGCTTGGGTTTGTTAGTCGTCATCGTCAGCATGCGGTGGGAGCTTCTCACTAATCTTTCTGGCTTGAGGGTGAAATTTTTGGATTAGTCACCCTGTTGCGCTCCCTTAAAGATCTCGCCATATACAACGCGCGGGCGCAGGGAGCACGCAAGGGGCGGCCAATCGCCGCCGCCCCCTGCACCCCCAGGCTCTGGCGGCAAAATCGCCGCTGCGCGGTTCCCTCAGCTTATCCCTTCCGGCTTCGGGTCGGGCGCGAGTTTACATCCATGTAAACCACGCCCTCAGCCCACATCCATGTGGGCTGCCCCGGCCTACAGGGAACGCTTCGGCGATTTAGACGCCACTCAAGCCCGAGCAGTCTTTTAGATAAAAGCTAAAAACAATCTCTCTTAAATCAGTCAGTCCGCCTTTAATTTACCAATCGTTCTGAAACCGGTGAGTCCCCGCTGAAATCGGCGAGTCGGAGAATGGAAGACAAGGTCAGTCCGCCTGGATGGCGGACTGAGGCGAAGCGAGACAGGGACGTCGAGTTTCGCCGTGCCGCAGGCTGGAGTTCGGAGGCGAGCGCAGTGCGAAGCACCGATTTCCTTGCGGGGCCGCGGGGATTGTTAAGGGGGGCGCGGCCGCCCCCCTTAACCCGTTCACAGGTGATGAAGCGACATGTTCTGCCCAACTTCGGGTGGACGGAACCCCACTCCACCCCAACAAAAAACCCCCTCCCACCCCTGCCGATTTTTCACACTTTTCGCTCAAAAAACACCCACCCCATAAAGTTGAGTATTTTCCGCAACTTACAAAACCACTTAAAAATCATCACACTACTCATTAAGTGGTAGGTAAAGGCTGAATTGATTTGAATCAATAATCCCAATAGCTGAATCGTTAAGGTAGGCAGTATTAGAATAGAAATCGAGGCAAAAATGAGCAAAGTCAGACTCGCAATTATCGGTAATGGCATGGTCGGCCACCGTTTCATCGAGGACATTCTCGATAAAACCGACGCAAGCCAGCTTGATATTACCGTCTTCTGTGAAGAACCCCGCATCGCCTACGACCGCGTCCACCTTTCTTCTTACTTCTCTCACCACACGGCAGAAGAACTGTCGCTGGTCCGTGAAGGTTTCTACGAGAAGCACGGTGTCAAAGTTCTGGTCGGCGAACGCGCTATCACCATCAACCGTAAAGAAAAGGTGATCCACTCCAGCGCTGGCCGTACCGTCTTTTATGACAAACTGATCATGGCGACCGGATCTTACCCGTGGATCCCACCGATCAAAGGGTCTGAAACTCAAGATTGCTTCGTTTACCGTACCATTGAAGATCTGAACGCCATTGAATCCTGCGCCCGCCGTAGCAAACGCGGTGCGGTAGTCGGCGGTGGTCTGCTCGGCCTCGAAGCCGCAGGCGCGCTGAAAAACCTCGGCGTCGAAACGCACGTTATCGAATTTGCCCCAATGCTGATGGCTGAACAGCTCGATCAGATGGGCGGCGAACAGCTCAAACGCAAAATCGAAAGCATGGGTGTGAAAGTTCACACCAATAAGAACACCAAAGAGATCGTGCAGGAAGGCGAAGAAGCGCGTAAAACCATGCGTTTCGCCGACGGCAGCCAGCTGGAAGTCGATTTTATCGTCTTCTCCACCGGTATTCGCCCACGCGACAAACTGGCCACCCAATGTGGTCTGGAAGTCGGTCAGCGCGGCGGCATCATGATCAACGACAGCTGCCAGACCTCTGACCCGGATATCTACGCTATCGGCGAATGCGCCAGCTGGAAAAACCGCGTTTACGGCCTGGTCGCACCAGGCTATAAAATGGCGCAGGTTGCCGTTGACCATATCCTCGGTAACGAAAACAGCTTCCAGGGTGCGGACATGAGCGCCAAGCTGAAACTGCTGGGCGTAGACGTCGGTGGTATTGGCGATGCACACGGCCGTACGCCGGGCGCACGCAGCTACGTTTACCTCGACGAAAACAAAGAGGTCTACAAACGTCTTATCGTCAGCCCGGACAATAAAACGCTGCTTGGCGCGGTACTGGTGGGTGACACCAGCGACTTCGGCAACCTACTGCAATTGGCGCTGAACACCATTGAATTGCCGGAAAACCCAGACGCGCTGATCCTGCCTGCCCATGCGAGCGGCGGTAAGCCCTCTATCGGCGTCGATAAACTGCCGGACAGCGCACAGATTTGTTCGTGCTTTGACGTCACCAAAGGCGCACTGATCGCCGCTATCAACAAAGGTTGCCACACCGTCGCCGCGCTGAAAGCAGAAACCAAAGCCGGTACCGGCTGCGGCGGCTGTATCCCGCTGGTCACTCAGGTGCTCAATGCCGAATTGGCGAAACAAGGCATCGAAGTCAACCACAGCCTGTGTGAACACTTTGCGTTTACCCGTCAGGAGCTCTACCACCTGATCCGCGTAGAAGGCATCAAAACCTTCGACGAACTGCTGGCAAAATACGGTAAAGGCTACGGCTGTGAAGTGTGTAAACCGACCGTCGGTTCCCTGCTGGCCTCTTGCTGGAACGAGTTCATCCTCAAGCCGCAGCACACACCGCTGCAGGATACCAACGATAACTTCCTGGCTAACATCCAGAAAGACGGGACTTATTCCGTCATCCCGCGCTCTGCGGGTGGTGAAATCACCCCGGAAGGCCTGGTTGCCGTCGGCCGTATCGCCAGCGAATTTAATCTGTACACCAAAATCACCGGTTCTCAGCGTATCGGCCTGTTCGGTGCACAAAAAGATGACCTGCCAGAAATCTGGCGTCAGCTGATTGAAGCGGGCTTCGAAACCGGTCATGCCTACGCTAAAGCGCTGCGTATGGCAAAAACCTGCGTAGGCAGCACGTGGTGCCGTTATGGCGTCGGCGACAGCGTAGGCTTCGGCGTTGAGCTGGAAAACCGCTACAAGGGCATTCGTACGCCGCATAAGATGAAGTTTGGCGTCTCTGGCTGTACTCGCGAATGTGCGGAAGCTCAGGGTAAAGACGTGGGCATCATCGCCACCGAGAAAGGCTGGAACCTGTACGTCTGCGGCAACGGCGGCATGAAACCGCGCCACGCGGATCTGCTGGCGGCTGACCTCGACCGCGATACGCTTATCAAGTACCTCGACCGCTTCATGATGTTCTACATCCGTACCGCCGATAAACTGACGCGTACCGCGCCGTGGCTGGATAACCTGGAAGGCGGGATCGACTATCTGCGTTCAGTGATCATCGACGACAAGCTGGGCCTGAATCAGCATCTGGAAGAAGAGATCGCCCGTCTGCGTGAAGCCTTTGCCTGTGAATGGACTGAAACCGTTAACGATCCCGCAGCGCAGGTTCGTTTCAAACACTTTATCAACAGCGAACAGCGTGACCCGAATGTCCAGGTGGTCTCCGAGCGTGCTCAGCATCGTCCGGCGACACCGTATGAACGCATTCCGGTTACTCTGGTGGAGGAAAACGCATGAGCCAGTGGATAAATATCTGCAAGATTGACGCCATCCTGCCTGCAACAGGTGTCTGCGCACTGCTGGGCGACAAACAGGTTGCCCTCTTCCGCCCATACGCCGACAACCAGGTGTTCGCCATCAGCAACATCGACCCGTTCTTCGAGTCGAGCGTACTGTCTCGTGGCCTGATTGCTGAACACCAGGGCGAACTATGGGTTGCCAGTCCGTTGAAAAAACAGCGTTTCCGTTTGAGTGACGGCCTGTGCATGGAAGACGAAAGCCATTCCGTCGCCCATTATGATGTTCGCGTTAAAGATGGCCAGGTGCAGTTAAAAGCCTGATCATTTTTGCTATATACACAAAATCATTCAAGTTGCATCAAGGCGGCAAGGGAGCTAATCCCCGGAGCGTACATAAGTACGTGACTGGGGTGAGCGAGCGCAGCCAACGCCGAGGCAGCTTGAAAGATGAAGTGTATATAAGTAATAGCTAAAACTTATGACCTTAAAGGGGTAACAGCAGGAAAATTCGTATATTCCATACGATGACTGCTGTTATCCTTACCCGCATTATTCACCCCCCCGAATTTCTCTATTCCGTGAGGTTGCCCCTTGGATCACTTACCCATTTTTTGCCAACTGCGCGATCGTGATTGTTTGCTGGTCGGCGGCGGTGATGTCGCCGAGCGTAAAGCACGCCTGCTGCTGGATGCAGGGGCACGTCTGACGGTAAACGCACGGGAATACGTTCCACAGTTCCACGTTTGGGCAGAAGCGGGAATGCTGACGCTGGTAGAAGGTGATTTTCAACCTGCGCTGCTCGAACCATGCTGGCTGGCGATTGCCGCCACCGACGATGATGCGGTAAATCAACAGGTGAGCGATGAAGCTGAAGCACGGCGGATTTTCTGCAACGTAGTGGATGCACCGAAGGCGGCCAGCTTCATTATGCCATCGATTATCGACCGCTCGCCGCTAATGGTCGCCGTCTCTTCCGGCGGTACCTCGCCGGTGCTGGCGCGTCTGCTGCGTGAAAAGCTGGAATCCGTTCTGCCGCAGCATCTTGGGCAAGTTGCCCTTTACGCTGGGCAATTACGCGCACGCGTGAAGCAACAGTTTGCCACCATGGGTGAGCGTCGTCGCTTCTGGGAGAAGCTGTTTATCAACGACCGTCTGGCACAATCACTGGCGAATCAGGATAAGCAGGCTATTACACAAGCGACCGAGCAGCTACTGAATACACCGCTGGATCATCGCGGTGAAGTGGTGCTGGTAGGCGCAGGTCCTGGCGATGCTGGGCTGCTGACGCTAAAAGGCTTACAGCAAATCCAACAAGCGGACGTGGTGGTCTACGACCGGCTGGTGTCAGACGACATTATGAATCTGGTACGCCGCGATGCCGATCGCATCTTCGTCGGTAAACGTGCGGGTTACCATTGTGTGCCGCAGGATGAAATTAACCAGATCCTGCTAAATGAAGCGCAGAAAGGTAAACGCGTTGTCCGTCTGAAGGGGGGCGACCCATTCATCTTTGGCCGTGGCGGTGAAGAACTTGAAACGCTGTGCGAAGCCGGTATCCCATTCTCGGTGGTGCCCGGTATCACCGCGGCTTCTGGTTGCTCGGCTTACTCCGGTATTCCGCTGACCCATCGCGATTATGCCCAAAGTGTACGCCTGGTTACCGGGCACCTGAAAACCGGTGGCGAGCTAGATTGGGAAAATCTGGCGGCTGAAAAACAGACGCTGGTGTTTTATATGGGACTGAATCAGGCTGCCACTACCCAGCAGAAGCTGATTGAGCACGGTATGCAGGCCAATATGCCGGTGGCTATCGTAGAGAACGGTACAGCAATTACCCAGCGCGTCGTGGATGGTGAACTGTCACAGCTGGGCGAACTGGCACAGCAGATGGCAAGCCCGGCGCTGATTATCGTTGGTCGCGTGGTAGGGCTACGTAATAAGCTAAACTGGTTCTCCAATCATTAATCTGAATCCAGACTTTATATCCGTGCTATACCTTTGCGTATAGCACACTTCCCTGTTGTTTTACCTTATATATTCCCAATTATTATAATTACTTAATTCAATCTTTAATTAATCAAACAACTAACTTAATTGACACAGCACTTGATTTTGAGCTTATATATTTCAGCTTAATTCAATCATGTTTTTAAAGCATACGGAATTATGCATAAATAAAATTATTTAATTAAAAGGGATTATAAATGAAGAACATGCTCAAAGCTGCGGCTGTGGTGCTGGCACTGTCTACTCTGACGGCTTGTACTGGTACTATTCAGAACAAAAATAAAACCTGTTCTTATGATTATCTGCTGCACCCCGCTATTTCTATTTCCAAAATTATTGGCGGCTGTGGCGACGTAGCATCCGTCAACTAATCGAATATATATTTGTGTCGATAATAAAAAACCGGGAATATCCCGGTTTTCTTATGAATAAAGCCAATTACGGTTTAGCGACAAAACCAATAGCTTCATATACCGCTTTCAGCGTTTGCGATGCATGGGCGCTGGATTTCTCGGCCCCGTCTTTCATGATCTTCTGCAGGAATGCTTCATCGTTACGGTAGCGGTTATAACGCTCCTGTAACTCAGTCAGCATACCAGACACCGCATCCGCAACTTCCCCTTTCAGGTGGCCGTACATCTTGCCTTCGAAGTGTTGTTCCAGCTCAGGGATACTCTGCCCAGTGACACCCGAAAGAATATCCAGCAGGTTAGACACACCCGCTTTCTCTTTCAGGTCATAGCGCACAACAGGCGGCTCTTCGGAATCGGTCACCGCACGTTTGATCTTCTTCACGACCGATTTCGGGTCTTCAAGCAGGCCAATCACGTTATTACGGTTGTCGTCCGACTTGGACATCTTCTTGGTCGGCTCCAGCAGGGACATCACGCGAGCACCAGACTTAGGAATAAACGGCTCAGGAACCTTAAACACATCACCGTAAATCGCATTGAAGCGCTGGGCGATGTCACGGCTCAACTCCAGATGCTGTTTCTGGTCTTCGCCTACCGGAACTTGATTGGTCTGGTACAGCAGAATATCTGCCGCCATCAGTACCGGGTAATCAAACAGACCGGCGTTAATGTTTTCTGCATAACGAGCTGACTTATCTTTGAACTGAGTCATACGGCTCAGTTCACCGAAATAGGTGTAGCAGTTCAGCGCCCAGCCGAGCTGTGCATGCTCAGGTACGTGGGATTGAACGAAGATGGTGCTTTTTTCTGGGTCAATGCCACAAGCAAGGTACAGGGCTAGCGTATCCAGCGTCGCTTTACGCAGCGCCTGTGGGTCCTGGCGAACGGTGATCGCGTGCTGGTCTACGATGCAGTAGATACAGTGGTAATCATCCTGCATGTTAACCCACTGACGCAATGCACCCATGTAGTTACCGATGGTCAGTTCACCTGACGGCTGCGCGCCGCTAAAGACGATGGGCTTAGTCATTGTTTGATTCCTGATGTTCACTATTCGCAAGCCCAAGAGCGGGCAAAAGTTGATTAAAGTGGTCGAAGACAACGTCCGGTTCGCTTTTTGCAATCGCTTCGCCGTAGTTATAGCCGTAGGTCAGACCAACGGAAGTACAGCCCGCCGCTTTGGCTGCCTGAATATCGTTACGTGAATCGCCGACAAACAGCAGTGCTTCTGGGGTCAACGCCAGTTTCTCGACCACTTTCAGCAGTGGCTCCGGGTGCGGCTTTTTGTTCTGCACATCGTCACCGCCGATGACGACAGAGAAATAGCGGGCAATGCCCAGCGATTCCAGAATAGGGGCAACGAATGGCGTCGGCTTGTTGGTCACCAGCGCCAGCGGTAATCCACTGTCATGCAGCGCAGCCAGCGTCTGTTCAACGTGCGGGAACAGGAAGCTGCCTTCTTCGGCGAAGTCGGCATAATAACGGTCAAACAGGCTGCGCAGCACACGTAGCTGCTCTTCCTGTGGGATATCGTCACTATCGACGGAGGGTTTCCCCTGTGAAGCGCGCAGCGTCGCGCGTTCCTGACGGGCCCAATTCAGCGCCCGCTCCATTAATACGTCAGCGCCATTGCCGATCCAGGTAATGACACGCTCTTCGCCAGCAACCGGAAGTTCGAGTGCATACAGGGCGTTATCCACCGCCGCTGTAAGCCCTGGCGCGCTGTCTACCAGCGTGCCATCGAGATCAAACGCGACGCCGCGAATGGTTTGTAATTTATCCATGACTTACCTTTGCCAGTTCACTGCGCATTTCATCAATGACTTTTTTGTAGTCTGGTTGGTCGAAAATCGCCGAACCGGCGACAAACATATCCGCCCCGGCTGCCGCAATTTCACTAATATTGTTTACCTTCACACCGCCATCCACCTCAAGGCGAATGTCATAGCCGGATTCATCAATGCGGCGACGGACTTCACGCAGTTTTTCCAGGGTGTGAGGGATAAAGGATTGTCCACCAAAGCCAGGGTTTACCGACATCAGCAGGATAACGTCAAGCTTATCCATCACATAGTCGAGATAGCTAAGCGACGTGGCCGGGTTAAACACCAGACCAGCCTTACAGCCATTTTCTTTAATCAGCTGTAAGGTACGGTCGACATGCTCGGAGGCTTCAGGGTGGAAAGTGATAATGCTAGCACCTGCGGCAGCAAAATCCGGGACCAGACGGTCAACGGGCTTCACCATCAGATGCACGTCAATAGGTGCGGTGATGCCGTAATTACGCAGCGATTTTAACACCATCGGTCCGATGGTCAGGTTCGGCACGTAATGGTTATCCATAACATCGAAATGAACCACATCCGCCCCGGCGGCTAGCGCACGGGCAGTGTCTTCCCCCAGACGGGCAAAGTCAGCCGACAAAATTGAAGGGGCAATAAGGTACTGTTTCATCCGCATCTCCTCAAAGCCTATCCCATTAGGCTATTAACGTTATTTTTTCCCTGGTGGCCGATACAGCGCCAACAGCTCTTCCACCTTTTTACGCGTGCCGCCATTGCGGCTAATGCTGCGTCGAACTTTTACGGTATACGTTTCTGCCGCGTTTTTATACCAATCTAACGTCATCGGGGTGCGATGATTAGAAATGAGTACCGGAATACGCTGGGACACCAGCTCTTCTGCCTTTTGAGCCAGAAAAGCCTGCTGTTCAAGGCTGAAGCTGTTGGTATGGTATGCGGTGAAGTTCGCCGTCGCCGTTAAGGGTGCATATGGCGGATCGCAATACACGACCGAACGCGCATCGGCACGCGTCATACACGCTTCATACGATTCACAATAAAATTCAGCATACTGTGCCTTCACGGCAAAGTGACGCAGCTCAGCTTCCGGGAAGTAAGGTTTCTTATAACGCCCAAACGGGACGTTAAACTCACCGCGCAGGTTATAGCGACACAGGCCGTTATAGCCGTGGCGATTAAGGTATAAAAACAACACGGCGCGACGGAACAGGTCACTACTGCGGTTAAACTCTTCACGCAGCAGGTAGTAGCATTCGGCGTTGTTTGTTTCAGGCACAAACATCACCCGCGCCTGCTCGATATACTCATCGGCGCGCGTTTTGACTATTTTATAGAGTTCAATGAGGTCGCTGTTGATATCAGCGAGGATATAACGCGAAAAATCGGTATTCAGGAATACCGATCCAGCACCAACGAAAGGTTCAACCAGACAATCGCCATCAGGCAGATGATGTCTTATATCGTCGAGCAGAGGGTACTTTCCCCCCGCCCATTTAAGAAAAGCGCGATTTTTTTTCATGCGGCCTGACTAATTACACTGTCTCCGGCTGTGGAAAAAGCTCCGACAGCATACTGCGCTTCTACGTCCACTTCGCGCGGCCTCAAGGCTGCGCGAAGGGACGGTTTCTGTCAAGAAACGGCGATTATTTCAGGTCGGTCTGAACCTGACGCAGCGGTTTCGCCCACGGGTTCTTCGCCTGGACGTCAGCTGGCAGCGTGGTCACGGCACGTTTCGCATCATCTTTTGAGGCGTAAATACCGCTTACCAGCACATACCATGGCTGACCGTTACGGGACGTCTCATACACCACGTAGTTTTTCAGATTCTCTTTCTTCGCCCAACCGCTGAGGTTGTCGTAGTTTGAAGAGGAGCTGAGCTGCAGGGTGTAATGCGAACCCGATGCGGATTTCAGTGAATTGACATCGCCCGCAGACTTACCGGTCGCAGCCGTTGCAGGAGCTGGCGTCGCTTTAGCAGTTGCAGCTGGTGCCGTAGTTGCAGCCGTGGCGGCAGGTGCAGCCGTGGCGGCAGGTGCAGCCGTCGTTGCAGCCGGTTTAGCAGATTGCGTTGCAGGTGCTTTAGCTGGAGTCGTGGCCGCCGCAGTTTCAGTTTGCTTAGGCGCCGCCGTCACAGGTTTGCTTTGGGCAACAGGTTTGCTCTGCGCGGCTGGGGTTTTCACCGTTGCTGTAGGCTGTGGCTTAGATTCAATCACCGTATTCTTACGCTCAGGACGCGTTGTTGCCGTAGTCTGGCGAGGTGTTTCCGCTGCATTCGTAGCCGGACGCGCGCCATTACGGATTGGTGCAACAGTCGCAGGCTCGGTCGGCAGTGTTGAATTGACCACCGCGTTGTCGATCTGATCTTGCTGTTGAGTCAGCGCATTATTCAGGTCACCCTGCACTTCGACGCGCTGCTGGCCGTCTGGTGCTGCCGTTTCCTGGCCCTGAGTCGGCGTGGAGGAAATTGGAGGTAAAGAAACATCCTGCTGCGTGCTCGTTCCCGGCGCAGGAGCTGCCGCATTAGCCTGATCGGCAGCATCACCAGAAAGAGAGATGCTCTTTTCGGCTGATGTACTTTGATCGTTTGACGATGACGGCGCTTTTAATGCCGAGCCAATGCCGACAATCAGCACCAGCAATACCACAATCCCCAGCCCCATCATGATGTACTGACGAGAGGCAGGTTTACGCGGCGCAGCATTTTTACGTTGACGTGGGCGACGCTCTACGACTTCGTCATCAGCCTCACCATCATCATCGGATTCATAATATTCGTCCTCTGGCTCATCTTCTTCACGCGCTTTTCGGCTACGAGAAGGGCGACGCTCGTCAGCATCGAGTTCCACATCATCAAAATTGATCTGTGGCTCGCTGTCACGATCGGAAGCCTGACGAGAACGACCAGTACGACGATCGCTGGGATCGGGTTTCAGCTCGTCTTCTGGTTTAAATTCATCCATTTAACACCCCACTAAAAGGCTTATGCTACGACTTTTGCACATCGCCTGAAGTTAAAACACCGCGCAAATGCGGCTAGACCTTTCTTATAGTTGCGCCCGCTGAGTATCAGCAATAGCACCAAGAACCACATCGTGAGAGACGCCACCGCGTACCTCACTTTTCCCGATGGCTAGCGGCAGTACTAACCGCATTTCGCCCGCCAGGACTTTTTTATCTCGCATCATGTGCGGCAGATACGCTTCTGCAGACATTTCTTGTGGACCGGTAACCGGCAGCCCTGCACGCTTGAGCAGGGTGATAATCCGCTGCGTATCCTGAGAAGCAAACTGCCCCAGGCGTTCGGAGGCATGCGCTGCCATCACCATGCCCGCAGCAACCGCTTCACCGTGTAGCCAGTTACCGTAGCCCATCTCGGCTTCGATCGCATGACCGAACGTATGCCCAAGATTGAGTAAAGCACGTAACCCGGTTTCGCGCTCGTCTGCCGCGACAACATCGGCTTTTAGCTCACAACAACGGCGGATACAGTACGCCATTGCTTTTTCATCCAGCGCCATTAGCGCATCGATGTTGTTCTCTAACCAGTCGAAGAACGGCGCATCGAGAATGATGCCGTATTTAATTACTTCGGCAAGGCCAGAGGAGAGCTCTCGTTTTGGCAATGTCTTCAGGCAATTAAGGTCAACCACCACGGAGGCAGGCTGCCAGAATGCGCCGATCATGTTTTTACCGAGAGGATGGTTGACCGCGGTTTTGCCGCCAACCGAAGAATCCACCTGAGACAGCAAGGTGGTAGGAACCTGGATAAAACGCACGCCGCGCTGATAGCTTGCCGCAGCAAAACCGGTTAAGTCGCCAATCACACCGCCACCCAATGCAACGAGGGTGGTGTCACGACCGTGTGGTTTTTGCAAAAGCGCGCTAAAGACGGTGTCCATTACCGACAGGCTTTTATACTGTTCGCCGTCCGGCAGAATGACGCTATCAACTTTCACGCCAATCTGCTCCAGCATGGAGCGAACCTGGTCCAGGTAGAGTGGTGCCAGCGTTTCGTTGGTGACCAGCATAACCTGATCGCCAGACTTTAGCGGTAAGAAGTAAGCTGGATCGTTAAACAAACCAGCCGCGATGGTTATCGGGTAACTACGTTCCCCGAGGGTGACAGTAAGTCTCTCCATAACGCGACGTCCACCTTAGTAACTTATATTCGCTGGCGTTCTACCATTCGGGCCAGTATTAGTTGCTTTCCAGCATATGAATAATCTGGTTGGCGACAACTTTTGCACTCTGATCGTCTGTGCGGATGGTGACGTCAGCAATCTCTTCATAAAGAGGATTACGTTCATCAGCCAGCGCTTCAAGCACTTCACGAGGCGGCGTTTCAACCTGCAGCAGCGGGCGCTTTTTATCGCGCTGAGTACGTGCCAGCTGTTTTTCGATGGTCGTTTCCAGATACACAACGACGCCACGAGCGGAGAGACGATTGCGCGTTTCACGTGATTTTACTGAGCCACCGCCTGTCGCCAGAACGATACCCTGCTTTTCCGTTAACTCATTGATGATTTTTTCTTCACGGTCACGGAAACCTTCTTCGCCTTCGACATCGAAGACCCAGCCCACGTCAGCGCCTGTTCGTTTCTCAATCTCGTGATCAGAATCGTAAAATTCCATATTGAGCTGTTGAGCTAGCTGGCGCCCAATGGTGCTTTTGCCGGCACCCATGGGCCCAACCAGAAAGATATTGCGTTTCTCTGCCATTTTTTTGGTACTACTAAGACTATTCGTTAATGATAAATCCGCGCCGCATAACTTCGCACGCCGCAGGACATGAACTGAAACCTCTTATGCAATAGAGCGAGAGTCAGACTGAAAATTATCTCAATACTCCGGCTGGTTTGGCAACAGATTAAATCAGCAGACTGCTGGAGAAGGAGTAGAGCCCGTTGACTCTCAAATCGGTACTCCTTGTATGCTAAATCTGACGCCACGTCAAACCCGGGGCGTATCTTACCCCCCAAATTATCCCGTTTACCTACCGCTATTGTGCAGAAATAATACGTGGTGTGATAAATACCACCAGCTCACGACGTTCATTATCCTTCCCATCTCGACGGAAAAGATGCCCTAACAGGGGAATGTCGCCAAGTAAGGGAACGCTGTCGCTGGCATTTTTATTTTTCTGCGAAAAGATCCCTCCTAATGCCAGCGTTTCACCGCTACGAACCTCAACCTGGGTTTCGATTTCCTGTTTATCAATCGCCAGAACCTCCCCATCCGCCTGCTGGAGGACCTGCCCCGGCATATTTTCGCTGATATGCAGCTTCAGCCGAATGCGATTGCTTTGCAGAACCGTCGGCGTCACCTCCATACCCAGCACCGCCTCTTTAAACTCTACCGAGGTCGCGCCACTTTCGCCGCTGGAAACCTGATACGGGATCTCGCTGCCCTGCTTAATGCTAGCAGGCTGTAGGTGTGACGCCAGAAGTCGAGGGCTAGCGATGATATCAACCTTCTGTTTTTGCTCCAGCGCCGACAGTTCCAGCTCCAGTAAACGGCCGTTGATGCGCCCAATATTAAAACCGGTACGCGTGGCGGCATCGGCTACCGCCAGATTGCTGCTAAGCGTGGTGAATTTGCCAGAACCTGGCGTTCCGCTCGCGTCAGCGAGATTCCATTTCACACCGAGTTCCCGCAGACTCGTCTCATTAATAGTGACAATATGCGCCGCTATTTCAACCTGACCGACCGGGAGATCCATCTCCTTCGCCCATGTGGCAAACTCAGGAAGATGGTCGTCGTCATCGCGCACAATCAACCGGTTGGTGCGTTTATCCACGGTCAGTGTGCCCCGCTTGCTCAGCAGTTTCTCACCGGCCTTTGCCAGTTCACTGGCATCCGCATGATGCAACACAATGCTGCGATTACTCAGCGCTCTTGTCTGCTGGCGCTGCTCTTTTTCCGCCTGTGCTTGCGCCTGTTTTTCTGCACGCCAGCGCGGCGAATGGACATACATCACGCCATTCTCATGGCTAAGTAGCAACCCGCTACTGTTGATCACCGTTTGCACCGCCTGCTTCCACGGCAGATTGCGCAGTTGAAGCGAAACAACACCCTGTACATCGGGAGCGATCACCAGATTTTTCTGTTCAAGGTCGGCCAGACTTTGTAGCACCTGCGCTACCGGCACGTCGTCCACCACCAGCGTGATGTTTTTCGCCAGGCAGAACTTCGGCCATCCCAGCAGCATCAGCATCAGCAGGCTTATCCTTTTTATCATGGTTTGTTCCTTCTCTTTTCCATTGCCAACGGTCTGGCTCGCATCCCTGGCCGGTCTCAACGCTCAAACTCTCCGGCGTTATCCCGCTCACCTGCCAATCTGAATGAATAGTTTGTCCTGGCTCGATGCGCTGCCATTTCCCCTCAGGACTTTGCACCATCGCAATAAGCCGATCTGCCGATTGTGCGACTCCCCGGTAGTGCCACAGCGGAAGCTGCGCGGTTTGACACAGGTCAGCAACCGGTGCGAAGGGGTCGCGCATCCCGCAAAGCAGCGGAGTGATAAAGACGAAGAGCATTGCGGAGTTAATGTTCATCATCGGATACCAACTGGAGCGTTAAACGCAGCACACCGTTTTCAGCGGTAAGGGTAAAGTTCACCACCCGCATATCGCGCTCAGCCAACATCGCAAAAGTGGACGGCACTTGCTGCCAGGCGGTCTCCAGCACCATTTCCCCGCCTTTCCCAGATGGCAACCAACCTTTTAATCGGGCACCGGCTCGCTGGAATGAAACTGGGGAAAAGGGAATAGCTTTGACCGATGGCTGCAATGACACATCCGTCGAGGCCGGTAGCGATAGCAACCGCTGCCAGCTCGACATCATGCCCGTGTGCTGTATTTGCCTTATTTCACGGCTTTTTTGCGCGCTGAGAAACGCCGGGTATCCCGCCTGAAAACAGACATAAATGCCGATACTCATCGCCAGTAGTGCAGAGACTCTCACACGTGCTGTTAGTGATAATTGCCGCCAGCCGTCAGGGAGTTTCATACCCGACATCCTCCCTTAGCTGATACTCAAACAGCCAAAGCCCCTCGCTGTCCCGCTGGATTTTTTCAGCCTGTCCGGGCAAAAAATCCGCCACGGACGCGAAGCCCTCATCCAGGATAGAAAACGCAGAAAACTGCGTAAGCGTTCCGGTGAGTGAGAGCACGCCATCGCGGTAGCTCAACGCCGTTAGCCACGCTGGCGCAGGCAGTTTTTCCGCCAATTGCGTTAATCGTGAAGACCAGGCCTGCGTTTTCTGTCTGCCCGCCTGACGCTGGCGCAGTTGCGCGTGTTGCAGTCTCTGAGCGTTACGCTGCTGCACCCGCTCGACAAGCTGCTGGCTCATGTATTGTGCCATTCGGGCATGTATCTCATGAACACGTTGCTCATCTTGCCAATGCCCCCAGGCCGCCCATACCACCACACCGCACACCAGCCAGACTGCGCATACACACAATCCCCAATATCGAAGTTGCCGAAGGAGCCGCGTTCGCCGCCAGGGAAGAAAATTCACAGAATCATTCATGACCATGACGCCACCATAGCCAGCGCAATCGCGACAGCGAATTCAGCGTCATTCACCGGCAGCGGCGGCTGCTTTTGGGTGATGGCGGACCACGGGTCAAAACGGGTGCCTATATTAGCCTCAGTGGTACAGCACACCAGCTGATGCGGTTCGACGCCCAGTTTCTCACCCAGCCGCGAAAGCGAAGGGGCTTCATCACGCGTTATGTGTCCCCACGCTTCCCGGCTAGCCCACAGCCACTGATTGCGTTCGGGGACGGTCAGAACAGCATCGTTCACCGTCAAAAAAGGCAGCAAAGTCTGCAACGCACAGGCATCCGGCGTGATAGCGACAATCTGCAGTTGCAGCCGATGCGCGAGCCTCTGGAGACGGGAAACCTCATGCTGTTGAGCCGCCGTGACGTTCCACATCTGTTGCGGTTCGGCCAGATGGTAGTCAAAGCAAAGCGTGTTAGCGGTCATCTCCAGTTGCTGCGACATCGCGCTGGCAACCCACTGCTTTTGTTCGCTTTCTCTCAACGTCATCGCCGCACGCGGCAGCCTTTTTTGTAAGGTTCTGTTGGCGGGAAAAGCGATGCTGACCGTGTGCTGTCTGGGTAACTGCCGTCGCCACGGCATGAGCGCGGCTATCAGTGCCTCATCGGCCTTCTCGGTGGGATTTGCCGCCGGCAACGGCAACTGCCACCAGCGCTTTAACGCCCAGCCGCAACGCGCGTGCTGCAGGGCAACGATATAGACGGTATCTTGCTGAAGATGAAGACCTAACTGCCAGCATTTGAAAGCCATTTCACGATTATCCTTACGCCACCATCATGGTGACGGCTATATCAATGATCCAGGCTTGCCTTTATACTACCGCGCGTTTGTTTATAAACTGCCCAAATGACACTCAATGGGAAATCTCCGGTGAAGTTCGTAAAGTATTTAATCATCCTTGCAGTCTGTTGCATTCTGCTGGGAGCAGGCTCGATTTATGGCCTCTACAAATATATTGAGCCACAGTTGCCCGACGTGGCGACGCTCAAAGACGTGCGCCTACAGGTGCCGATGCAGGTCTATAGCGCGGAAGGTGAGCTCATTGCGCAATACGGCGAGAAACGTCGTATTCCGATGACGCTTGACCAGATCCCACCGGTGATGGTGAAAGCGTTTATTGCCACCGAAGATAGCCGCTTCTATGAGCACCACGGGATTGACCCGATTGGTATCTTCCGTGCGGCTAGCGTCGCGCTGGTCAACGGCCATGCTTCGCAAGGTGCGAGTACCATTACTCAGCAACTAGCGCGTAACTTCTTCCTCAGCCCTGAAAAAACGCTGATGCGTAAAATTAAGGAAGTGTTCCTTGCTATCCGCATTGAACAGTTGCTGAGTAAAGATGAAATCCTTGAGCTGTATCTGAATAAGATCTACCTCGGTTACCGCGCCTATGGCGTCGGAGCGGCGGCTCAGGTCTACTTCGGTAAACCTGCTGATCAACTTAGCTTAAGCGAAATAGCGGTCATTGCTGGTCTGCCAAAAGCGCCGTCGACCTTCAACCCGCTCTACTCGCTTGACCGCGCAACCGCACGTCGTAACGTGGTGCTGTCACGTATGCTGAGCGAAGGCTATATCACTCAGCAACAGTACGACGAGGCGCGTAGCCAGCCGATTGATGCGAACTACCACGCGCCAGAGATTGCCTTCTCTTCACCGTATCTGACGGAAATGGTTCGTCAGGATATGGTTAAACAGTACGGCGAGCAGGCCTACGAAGACGGTTATCGCGTTTACACCACCATCACTCGTAAGAATCAGCAGGCGGCTCAGTTAGCGCTGCGTACGAACGTGATGGACTACGATATGCGTCATGGCTACCGTGGGCCGTCTAACGTGCTGTGGAAATCGGGTGAAACCCCTTGGGATAGCCAGAAAATCAGCAAATCCTTGCGACCGCTGCCCTCTTACGGTCCGTTCGTACCTGCCGTTGTCACGGCGGCGAATCCACAAGAAGCGACCGTCCAGTTGAGCAATGGCACCTCCGTGTCATTAACCATGGAAGGCATGCGCTGGGCGCGTCCGTACCGTTCCGATACCGCGCAGGGGCCAACCCCGCGTAAAGTCACCGATGTGGTGCAGGCTGGACAACAGATTTGGGTGCGTCAGAACGGGGATAGCTGGTGGCTGGGGCAGGTTCCTGATGTGAACTCCGCGCTGGTGTCGATTAACCCACAAAACGGTGCCATTATTGCGCTGGTCGGCGGCTTTGACTTTAACCAGAGCAAGTTCAACCGCGCAACTCAGGCATTGCGTCAGGTCGGTTCGAATATTAAACCTTTCCTCTACACCGCCGCGATGGACAAAGGGTTAACGCTTGCGAGCATGTTAAACGATGTGCCGATTTCTCGCTGGGATGCGGGCGCAGGCTCTGACTGGCAACCGAAAAACTCACCGGCCCAGTATGCGGGGCCAATTCGTCTGCGCCAGGGGCTTGGACAGTCGAAAAACGTGGTCATGGTTCGTGCAATGCGCGCGATGGGCGTCGATTATGCGGCGGAGTATTTGCAGCGTTTCGGATTCCCGGCTGAGAACATCGTCCATACCGAATCACTGGCTCTCGGATCCGCCTCGTTTACGCCGTTACAGGTTGCTCGTGGTTACTCCGTTATGGCCAACGGCGGCTTCCTGGTCGACCCGTATTACATCAGCAAAATCGAAAACGATCAGGGTGGCGTATTGTTTGAGGCGAAGCCAAAAATCGCCTGTGCCGAATGCAATATCCCGGTCATTTACGGCGATACCCAAAAGTCTAACGTACTGGAAAACAAAGACGTTGAAGACGTAGCCTTGTCGCAAACGCCGCAAAACTCAACGGTACCGATGCCGCAACTTGAGCAGGCAAACCAGCAGTTAGTGGCACAGGTTGGCGCACAAGAGTACGCTCCACACGTGATCAACACGCCGCTGTCGTTCCTGATTAAAAGTGCGCTAAACACCAATATCTTTGGTGAGCCAGGCTGGCAAGGCACCGGCTGGCGCGCCGGGCGCGATTTGGGGCGTCACGATATTGGCGGTAAAACGGGGACCACCAACAGCTCGAAAGATGCCTGGTTCTCCGGCTATGGTCCGGACGTAGTCACTTCCGTATGGATTGGCTTTGACGATCACCGCCGTAACCTGGGGCGTACCAGTGCCTCCGGGGCGATTAAAGATCAGATCTCTGGCTACGAAGGCGGTGCGAAAAGTGCTCAACCAGCCTGGGACGCCTTTATGAAGCAGGTTCTGGCAGGCGTACCTGAGCAACCGCTGACACCTCCGCCGGGTATCGTGACCATCAATATCGACCGCAGCACAGGTCAGTTAGCCAACGGTGGCAACAGTCGCCAGGAGTACTTTATCGAAGGGACGCAGCCGACACAGCAGGCCGTTCACGAGGTGGGTACTGAAGTGATTGATAATGGCGAAACCCACGAACTGTTCTAATTAGGATACATCGGGGCTTCACCCCAAAATAAAAAAGGCGCCGCGGCGCCTTTTTTAATGCGAGTGATCTTACAATCGGCCTTGCGCCTGTAACCACTCACGCAATAAAAACAGCGCACTAACGTTACGGGCTTCGCTGAAATCCGGGTCATCCAACAGAGCCATCAGATTTGAGAGCGGCCAGCGCACCTGCGGTAACGGCTCGGGTTCATCGCCAGGAAGCGATTCCGGATAGAGGCCTTCTGCCACGACGATATTCATTTTGCTGGAAAAATAGGACGGCGCCATGCTCAACTTTCTGAGAAACACCATCTGGTGCGCGCCAAAGCCCACTTCCTCTTTCAGCTCACGATTCGCCGCTTCCATTACCGTTTCACCAGGATCGATAAGTCCTTTCGAGAAGCCCAGTTCATAGGATTCCGTACCCACGGCATATTCGCGAATCAAAATAATATGATCATCGACAATCGGCACGATCATCACTGCTTCGCGCGAGGACGGTTTCATACGTTCATAAACACGACGTACGCCGTTGCTGAACTCTAAATCGACGCTTTCCACATTAAAAAGGCGAGACTTCGCGACGGTTTCAACATGAAGGATGGTGGGTTTCTGTAATGATTTGCTCATTGGGCCGGGATCTTTGCTGTAGTGACTTTTATCATTGTGCGATAGGTATTGGCTTCCAGCAATGCATAAAGCGTTTAATTTACATTATTGCAACCTTTAACTTCTCATCTCTCATTTCCGGATAAATGTCAAGAGCTTGAATTAAAATTGAGAATTTACTGATACTAGCATTGCTAAGGGTTTGTTATGCTAACGTGTTGCGGGAGTCTATAGGCTCAATTGATGAACTCTGTAATACGTGCCAATGGTTTATACGAAAGCAGGCAACTAAAGAGACCTCTAAAATAAGTATGATGGGAAAAGCATGGGCACACTGATGATCTCTACCGTAGCGATACTGATCTGCGCCGTGCTGGTCGGCTGGCTATTGCGTAAACGGGCTAAACGTCTTCAACTGCCGTGGCTGCACCTGTTCCCAGGCGCGACCACGCGTAAGCTGAGTGATGATGAACGCCAGGGCGTAGAAAACTACCTTGATGAACTCAACCGAGGCAGGCAGGTTCCCGCTTCCGGGTCAACGATCGCCCCGTCTGCGCTGATGCTCAGCGCGCAAAGCCATACCGTCTTTACGCTCACCCGCGCGATTACCCGCTACGGCATCACGACAGATGACCCGAATAAATGGCGCTACTTCCTCGACTCTGTCGAAGTTCATTTACCGCCGTTCTGGGAACAGTACATCACCGACGAAAACAGCATTGAGTTGGTTGTCACCGACGATATACCGCTGGTTATCGCGTTGAACGGTCACTCGCTCAAAACCTATTCGCCAGAGAATAAGCCGCTGGCGCTTGAAACACCATCGTCAACCCAGGCCTCCATTCGTGGTGAAGAAAGTGAGCAGATAGAACTGCTCAATATTCGCCAGGAGACCCATGAAGAGCACGCACTCAGCCGCCCTGACGGTCTGCGCGAAGCATTGCTGATTGTTGCCGCCTTCCTGCTGTTTTATTGCAGCCTGATTTCACCCGCCGTGTTCTCTGCGTGGATCATCGGCAGCGCTGTATTACTGTTATGCGGCGGGCTGTGGGGGCTATTTGCGCCACCAGCCAAATCGTCATTACGCGAGATCCACTGCCTGCGCGGCACCCCAAAACGCTGGGGGCTATTTGGCGAAAACGATCAAGATCAGATCAACAATATTTCGTTTGGCATCATCGACCTGATTTATCCCCGTCACTGGCAACCGTTTGTCGCCCAGGATTTGGGACAGAAAACCGATATCGATATTTATCTTGATAGGCACGTTGTGCGTCAGGGTCGTTTTCTTTCTCTGCATGATGAAGTCAAAAACTTCCCGCTTCAGCACTGGCTACGCAGCATGGTGATTGCAGGTGGCGCGCTGCTGGTGGTGGTTATGATGTGGTTCAGCGTACCGCTGAACATGCCGTTTAAGTTCACTGTCTCCTGGCTCAAAGGTGCACAAACCATTGAAGCGAAAGACGTTCGCCAATTATCACAGGCTGGCGTTCGCGTGGGCGATACGCTGCATATTCGTGGCGTGGGCATGTGTAATATTCATTCACCGGGAACCTGGACTGCACAAGAAAACTCGCCGTTCCTGCCGTTTGATTGTTCTCAGATAATCTGGAATGACGCCCCTCGACTGCCGCTGCCTGAGTCTGAAAACGTCAATAAAGCCACGGCGCTGGTACAAGCGGTGAGTCGGCAGTTGCATCCAACACCGGACGATGACTCTCGCGTCAGCCCGGCATTACGATCCGCTATTCAGAAATCAGGCATGGTCCTGCTGGATGACTTTGCCGACATCGTACTGAAAACGAAAGATCTTTGCTCCGCAGCCGATGACTGTGTCCGTCTGAAAAATGCCCTGGTTAACCTCGGCAATACCCGCGACTGGGAGACGCTGGTGAAGCGTGCCAACTCAGGCAAGCTTGATGGCGTTAACGTGCTGCTACGTCCGGTCAGCGCCGAGTCACTGGATAATTTGGTTGATACCTCCACCGCGCCGTTCATTCTGCGCGAAACCGCTCGCGCGGCGCAGGCCCTGAACAGCCCAGCGCCAGGCGGTTTCCTCATCACCAGCGATGAAGGTAGCGACTTGGTCACTCAACCGTATCCAACAGCCACGTTATACGACTACCCGGCCCGAGAGCAGTGGCAAGAGTTTCAACGTCTGGCAGGAATGCTGATGCACACGCCATTCCAGGCCGAAGGGATTGTCACCAATGTCTTCACCGACGCCAACGGCACCCAACACATCAATGTGCATCGCATGCCGGACAGCAGCGGACTGTGGCACTACATTGAGATAACGCTGCTCATGCTGGCGATGATTGTGTGTGCGATTTATAACGGCATACAGGCACTGCGCCGCTATCAGCGCCACCGTGAGCGCCTGGCCGATATTCAGAAATATTACGAAAGTTGCACTAATCCCGTCATGATTTCCGCGCCGGAAAGCTTTAAGTCTGATTTCCCGGCAAACTAAGCCTCATCCCACCGCGCGACAGGTTGTGCTAATCTGTCGCGCATTTATTCCGTCTGGAGACTCACCATGCATTTTGATATCGCCTGGCAAGAGGTGGATACCGTTCTTCTAGACATGGATGGCACGCTTCTTGACCTCGCCTTCGATAACTATTTCTGGCAGAAACTGGTGCCAGAAACCTACGGCGCCAAGCTGGGGATAAGTCCTCAGGCCGCGCAGGAGGCTATCCGCCAGGAGTACCGAGCGGTGCAACATACGCTAAACTGGTACTGTCTGGATTACTGGAGCGAGCGTCTGGATTTGGATATCTGTGCGATGACGACAGAGCAAGGGCCGCGCGCAGCATTGCGTGATGATACGGTCCCGTTCCTTGATGCGCTTAAGGCCCGTGGCAAGCGGCGCATACTGCTGACCAACGCACATCCGCATAATCTGGCCGTGAAACTTAAACACACAGGCCTGGATGCACACCTTGATTTATTACTTTCCACCCATACATTTGGTTATCCGAAAGAGGATCAGCGGTTATGGCAGGCGGTGAAGGAACAGACGGGCCTGGAAGCCGAACGTACGTTATTTATCGATGATAGCGAGCCGATTCTGGATGCTGCCGCCCACTTTGGGATCCGCTATTGCCTCGGCGTCACCAATCCCGACTCAGGCCTTGCGGACAAGCAGTACCTGCGTCATCCCGCGCTTAACGATTACCGCCGTTTGATCCCCTCAATTAGCGCCCAGGAGTGATCATGAAAGAGAAGCCTACCGAAGGCGTCAGGCTGGATAAGTGGCTTTGGGCCGCGCGTTTTTATAAAACGCGCGCGCTGGCGCGAGAAATGGTTGAAGGCGGTAAAGTCCACTATAACGGGCAACGCAGTAAGCCCAGCAAAGTGGTCGAACTGAACGCTCAGCTCACGCTTCGTCAAGGAAACGATGAGCGCACCGTAGTGATAAAAGCCATTACGGAGCAGCGACGCCCGGCGACTGAAGCCGTGGCGCTCTACGAAGAGACGGCGGAAAGTATCGAGAAGCGTGAAAAAGTCGCGCTGGCGCGCAAGCTCAATGCGCTAACGATGCCGCATCCGGACAGACGCCCGGATAAAAAAGAGCGGCGCGACCTGATGAGATTTAAACACGGCGACCGTGAATAACGGCTACCCCAGAGAGAAAATTATGACTCAACACGATCAATTACATCGCTATCTGTTTGAAAACCATGCCGTGCGTGGCGAACTGGTCACCGTATCCGAAACGCTCGAACAGATCCTGGACGGCCACAGTTATCCGCAGCCGGTGAAAAACGTGCTGTCAGAGCTGTTGGTTGCCACCAGCCTGCTGACCGCAACGCTGAAATTTGATGGCGATATTACCGTCCAGTTGCAGGGCGATGGCCCGATGTCGCTGGCCGTTATCAACGGTAACAATCACCAGCAACTGCGCGGCGTGGCTCGTGTTCAGGGCGATATCCCGGAAGATGCAGATCTGAAAACGCTGGTCGGCAATGGCTATCTGGTGATCACCATTTCCCCTGCGGAAGGTGAGCGTTATCAGGGCGTGGTGGGTCTGGAAGGCGATACGCTGGCGGCATGTCTGGAGGACTACTTCCAGCGTTCTGAACAGTTGCCGACACGTCTTATCATTCGTACCGGCGAGTCTGACGGCAAACCGGCTGCGGGCGGCATGCTGCTGCAGGTAATGCCTGCGCAAAACGCACAGCCAGAAGATTTCGAACATCTGGCAACACTGACCGACACCATCAAAGCCGAAGAGCTGTTTACGCTGCCGGCGAACGATGTCCTGTGGCGTCTGTACCACGAAGAAGAAGTCACGCTGTACGATCCACAGGATGTCGAGTTCAAATGCACCTGTTCACGCGAACGCTGTGCTGATGCGCTGAGAACGCTGCCGGATGAAGAGATCAACAGCATCCTGGCTGAAGAAGGTGAGATCGATATGCACTGTGATTACTGCAATAGCCATTACGTTTTCAACGCGATGAATATTGCCGAGATCCGTCACAACGCCTCTCCGGCGGATCCGCAGGTACATTAAGTCTGAGACCTCTCCCGGCGGCGCTCCGCTTGGCCGGGCTACACGTTTGGTCGATACTACGAACACTTGCAATATGTAGGCCGGATGGCGGCTACGCCTTATCCGGCCTACACCAATCGGTAGCCCGGCCAAGCGGAGCGCCGCCGGGGAGCCTCCGGCACTACTGCCGATATTCCAGCACCACAGTCTCATCCCCCAGGGTCATATCACGCCAGGCTTTCGGTTTTGCCCCAACTTTGCCTTCGCTTACAGCCTTCAGTAGCACCGCCTTTGTCACGCCAGCAGGCAAACTCGCACTGGCTTTAAACTCCCAGCCCTTCTCACCCCGGCTGAACACCATTAGCATACGGTCACCAAACGCATACAACACCTGCTCCGGCTTTCCATCGTCGTTCAAATCCTGGCTCACCAGCACGCAACTATCCGTATCGTTACAGGATTCCACCAGATAATTCCGTTCGATAATCGCCGCCCACAACGCGTCATCCGGCGGCACACTGCCCGCGGCAACCACCACATTTTTCGCCAATATCGATGCCGTCAATTTTTCCTGACTAAAATCACCGTTAAGCAGCTGGTTAAGCTGGCGCTGGCGTTTAGCATCTTTGATAAACTCAGGATCTTTTTGTAACTCCAGCAAGGCTTCATGCCCCGGTTTACCACTGTGCGAGAGCATATACAGGCTGACTTGCTCAGCATTGATTTTTCCACTGTGGTAGCGAGCCATATGGCTGTTGACGCTAATACGCCAACTATCCAGTACCGGAGTGTAAAGCAGTACCAGTAGCCCCACGCCAAGAAGCGATATCCCCAGGTGTACCTTGCCCATCAGTACGCATGGGTCATCACGATGGCGCAGCAGGCTAACCAGATAACCAACCGACCAAACCAACAACACGATGACTACCAGCGCACCCTGCAAACGCTCCGTTGTCCAACCGTACTGCCCAATGCGTAACCACAGTGCCCAGCCTGCGAGAAGCGTATAAACCGGCGTCAATATCATCGCCGTCTGGATGAGATAGCGTAGCGCTCTCGGGTAGGCAAGCTGCGGTTTCTGCGGCTCCCAAACCATAGCCGTCAACAGCAACTGGAGTAGCGCCAGGGCTGAAAGCAAACCGGCAGCCGAAATACGCTGAGAAATCACCGACAGCCCTGTAAAGAGTAGCGTCAGCAGAAACAACAGCACCAGTAGCGACACCAGCGGTAACAGGCCGGTGGCAATCAGCGTCAGCAATTTCTGGATGGCAATGATAAGCCGCGTCTGTTGACGCGCGAGAATGACCGTCAGCGACGTCACCAAGCCAATCACCAGGTAGACAAACCACTCTGTTTCAAAGAACAGTTCAGAGAAGAAGTCGATGCCCGCTAGCTTAAACAAGCCGCTCCACAGCAGCAAAATCAGCCACACCAGACCATTTGCGACGACAATCAGCAGCAGCGTTAACATGTTCTGCCACTGCTGCGTATAAAAATGGGCGTAACGCGGTACACCGGGCTCCGGTTGAAGGTGATACTGCATCCACGGCAGCATCAATAGCACCATCAGTATCAGGCACCAGCCGTAATTCCATAGGATAGCGTACTGCCGCCAGCTATCTTCATCGCTAAGATTACTTTTAAGCCAACCGCCCATCCCCAAAACCACTACCAGGATCAGCGCCAGCCAGCACCACAGCGCGCGCTGTTTAAAGGACACGACGGTAAACAGCACCACAGAAGATAATGCCAGGCTTCCCGGCAACGCGTAAAACATCCATCCGCTGTGTTTGGGGATAAGGTAAACCGTCAGCAAATAGCACAATAACCCTTGTACCACGCCTGTTAGCACCATGCCCCAACGGGTAGACGGTGAAAGAGAATTTACAGCATCCATATCGAGATTCCCGTTCCAGAGGTCATTAATTACGCCCTTTTGCGTATCCACCAGCATCAATAAAACAGATTATGCTCAGCGAGGTGAATCGTTTTAATACATGAAAGCATTACGTAGTTTTCTTTCATAAATGAGATTAATTTCACATTTATGCCGTTAATCAAACTATTTTTTAACCATTTAAGAACATTCGCGCCAAATATGTGGCTTTTCCTGTCATAATCCCTGCCGCTTCGTGACAGGAGTCACAATGTTTTCGTAAGTAAGACGTTTGTCGGGATACGTAAATCTATGAGCCTGGTCGCGGTCAACAACCCCAAAATACACATAGAATTTGTGGCAGTACATATTGGCTAAGGAGCAGTGAAATGCGCAACGGTATAACCCCGCAGGACCTCAAGGCTTATGGTATCAATGACGCACAGGATATCGTCTACAACCCCGACTACGATACATTGTATCAAGAAGAGCTCGATCCTAACCTGGAAGGTTATGAACGTGGTGTATTGACGAGCCTGGGTGCAATTTCTGTCGACACCGGTATCTTTACCGGCCGCTCTCCGAAGGACAAATATATCGTTCGCGATGAGACAACTCGCGACACCGTATGGTGGTCTGATAAGGGTAACGGCAAAAATGACAACAAACCCCTGTCACCTGAAATTTGGCAACATCTAAAAGATCTCGTCTCTCAGCAGCTTTCTGGCAAGC
The DNA here is from genome assembly GCF_034424175.1 of Kluyvera intermedia. NCBI lineage: Bacteria > Pseudomonadati > Pseudomonadota > Gammaproteobacteria > Enterobacterales > Enterobacteriaceae > Kluyvera > Kluyvera intermedia. The sequence continues at coordinate 439,123 of NZ_CP139986.1, read as the reverse complement.
GTCTGTTCATCGTTGATGCCTTCTGTGGCGCCAACGAAGACACGCGACTGTCCGTTCGTTTTATCACTGAGGTGGCCTGGCAGGCACACTTCGTCAAAAACATGTTTATTCGCCCGACCGACGAAGAGCTTGAGACATTCAAGCCAGACTTTATCGTGATGAACGGCGCGAAATGTACTAATCCGCAGTGGAAAGAACAAGGTCTGAATTCGGAGAACTTTGTCGCGTTTAACCTGACAGAGCGTATCCAACTGATTGGCGGGACCTGGTACGGCGGCGAGATGAAAAAAGGGATGTTCTCTATCATGAACTACCTGCTGCCGCTGAAAGGCATTGCCTCCATGCACTGTTCGACAAACGTCGGCGAGAAAGGCGACGTGGCAGTCTTCTTCGGTCTGTCCGGCACCGGTAAAACCACCCTGTCCACCGATCCAAAACGTCGTCTGATTGGCGATGACGAACACGGTTGGGACGACGACGGTGTATTTAACTTTGAAGGCGGCTGCTACGCGAAGACCATTAAGCTGTCTGAAGCCGCAGAGCCGGATATCTATCACGCTATCCGTCGCGATGCGCTGCTGGAAAACGTAGTCGTACGTGAAGATGGCACCATTGATTTCGACAATGGCTCCAAAACCGAAAATACCCGCGTCTCTTACCCGATTTACCATATCGACAATATCGTTAAGCCGGTATCAAAAGCGGGCCATGCGACGAAAGTCATTTTCCTGACAGCCGATGCATTCGGGGTATTGCCGCCGGTTTCGCGCCTCACCGCCGACCAGACGCAGTACCACTTCCTGTCTGGCTTTACCGCCAAACTGGCGGGTACCGAGCGCGGCGTGACTGAACCAACCCCGACCTTCTCCGCCTGCTTTGGCGCGGCATTCCTGTCGCTGCACCCAACGCAGTACGCTGAAGTGCTGGTGAAACGTATGCAGGCCGCAGGCGCGCAAGCCTATCTGGTTAACACCGGCTGGAACGGCACCGGAAAACGTATCTCGATTAAAGATACACGCGCGATTATTGACGCCATCCTCGACGGTTCACTGGATAACGCAGAAACCTTCACCCTGCCAATGTTTGACCTGCAGATCCCAACCTCGCTGCCGGGCGTGGATACCCACATTCTTGACCCACGTAGCACCTACGGTTCACCGGAGCAGTGGCAAGAGAAGGCTGAGAAACTGGCACATCTGTTTATCGAAAACTTTGAGAAGTATACCGATACGCCAGCGGGTGCAGCACTGGTCAGCGCAGGTCCGAAGCTGTAATACCTCCACGGCGTCACTGCGTTCGACCGGGCTACGTTTCGAGTGTAGCCCGGCCAAGCGCAGCGCCGCCGGGACAGCACAACATAAAAGCAAAAACCGCCGGGTCTCCCCAGCGGTTTTTTATTAGCTCTCTTTCGTCGGCCCCTGCACTCGGCTTACCGGTACCGGTAGCCAGGCGCGAATCAACAACCCACCGCGTTCACTGGTATCCAACTCCAGCAGCCCGTTATGGTTATCAATAATACGCTGCACAATCGCCAGCCCCAGCCCTGTTCCGCTAATAGTACGGGCACTGTCACCACGTACAAACGGCTGGAACAGATGCTTACGCTGTTCAGGCTTGATGCCCGGGCCGTCATCTTCCACCTGGAACCAGGCGCGATGGGCTTCACGACCGCTACTGACTTTAATCCAGCCATTACCGTAACGCGCAGCGTTCACCACCATATTGGCGAGCGCACGCTTGATGGACAGCGGATGCACGCGCACCGGGATGTCGTCTTCCAGCAGATCGGTTTGAATTTCACGCTCATAGCCGCTCTCTGCCGCAATCACCTCGCCGAGCACACTGTTGAGATCGATAAACTCCAGCGGCATCTCCTGACCGGTACGCAGGTAGTCAATGAACTGTTCGATGATGGCGTTGCACTCTTCAATATCTTTATTAATTGATTCGGCAAGGTAACCATCTTGTTCGCTCATCATTTCGGTCGCCAGACGGATACGCGTCAGCGGCGTACGCAAGTCGTGGCTGACCCCGGCCATAAGCAATGTGCGATCGTCAGATAACTGCTTTACGCCTGCGGCCATATGGTTAAAGGCACGGGTCACCGAGCGCACCTCCGACGCACCGTATTCACGTAGCGGCGGTGGAATAATACCTTTCCCGACCTGAAGCGCGGCATGTTCGAGATCGACTAAGGGTCGGTTCTGAATGCGGATAAACAGCCATGCGCCGCCTATCGCCAGCAACATAATCGCCAGGGTGTAACGGAAGAGTGGAGAGAAGTCGCCCTGATGGATTTCGGTCAGCGGCACGCGCACCCAGATATTGGGTGAAAGCCAGGTCTTCAACCAGACCACCGGGGAGCTTTTGTTCACTTCAACGCGAACTTCAGTCGGCCCACCGAGCTGCTGGGCCATCTGTTGACTTAAGAACTCATAATGCTGCGCCCAACGAAGCCCCGCTTCCTCTGCGGCCTCATCGGAATACAGTGAGATACCGAGCTCACGATAAATCTCGCGGCGAAATGCCGGCGGAACGACTAGCTGCGTCCCGTCTTCCAGTTGCAGTTTATCGGTCATCAGCATACGAACTTCGTAAGCTAAAACCTTATTAAACTGCTGCAGGCTTGGCAAAATCGCAAAGTTCAGCACAACGAGGTAGGTTGTCACCAGGCTGACAAACAGCAGGGTGACAATCAATAACAGCGTGCGGGCAAACGAACTTCGTGGCGAGAAGCGCAATCGCCTCATGCTTTAGAACCGTCCGGCACAAATACATAGCCCAGACCCCAAACGGTCTGAATGTAGCGTGGGTGAGCCGGATCTTCTTCTACCATGCGACGCAGACGTGAGATCTGTACGTCGATGGAACGTTCCATCGCCGAGTACTCGCGACCGCGCGCCAGGTTCATCAGCTTGTCACGAGACAGCGGCTCACGTGGATGACTCACCAATGCTTTCAGAACAGCAAACTCACCGCTGGTCAGTGGCATAGGCTCATCTTCACGGAACATTTCGCGGGTACCCAGGTTCAGCTTGAACTTACCAAAGGCAATCACTGCCTCTTCCTGAGAAGGCGCGCCCGGCAACTCGTTCGCCTGACGACGCAGCACCGCACGGATACGAGCCAGCAGTTCACGCGGGTTGAACGGTTTCGGAATGTAGTCATCAGCACCAATTTCCAGGCCGACGATACGGTCAACTTCTTCCCCTTTCGCCGTCACCATGATGATTGGCATCGGGTTGCTTTGGCTACGCAGGCGGCGGCAAATAGACAAACCATCTTCGCCAGGCAGCATTAAATCGAGCACCATCAGATGGAAAGACTCACGTGTCAGCAATCTGTCCATCTGTTCGGCATTCGCGACACTTCGAACCTGGAAGCCCTGCTCGGTCAGGTAACGCTCCAGCAGCGCGCGCAGGCGCATGTCGTCATCCACAACCAGAATCTTATAATTCTCTTGCATTGTTTTTACTCCCAAAGGTTCGCAACAATTAATTAGTACGTATTCTCAAAAAAGCCTGAACGTACGACCAGCAAAATCTGGTATATATTCCAGGCTAAATTGTTACAAAGCATATTTAACAGGAAGTTAAGTATACAATGAATCTTAGTACACATTATTTATTCTGTCGGTATGCTGGCGTAATACGTATTGTGCGCATTGATTACTCGGCAGCCAGGTAAGCACTAAAAGATGAAAACACAGTTGATCACCCGTGAAGGGTACGAAAAGCTCAAAAAAGAGATGGATTATCTTTGGCGTGAAGAGCGTCCGGAAGTCACCAAAAAGGTGACCTGGGCCGCCAGCCTCGGCGATCGCAGTGAAAATGCGGACTACCAATATAATAAAAAACGCCTAAGAGAAATCGATCGCCGCGTGCGCTATTTAACCAAATGCCTTGAGAATCTGAGGATTGTTGATTATTCACCTCAGCAGGAAGGCAAAGTCTTTTTCGGCGCATGGGTTGAAATTGAAAACGACGACGGCGAAACCAAGCGTTTTCGCATCGTCGGTTACGATGAAATTTTTGGTCGCAAGGATTACATCTCTATCGACTCGCCAATGGCCCGCGCGCTGCTGAAAAAAGAGGTGGGCGACCTCGCCGTAGTCAACACCCCTGCCGGTGAAGCGAGCTGGTACGTCAACGAAATTGACTACGTGAAATGAGCCGGAACATTCCGAAGCCCCCGCTGACGACTGGCATTTTTGCCGGTCAGTCCGTATAACTGTCCCCTGATTTTATGACCTAACAGTGAAACCAAGCCATGTTGAATGATTCGCTCTGCCGCATTATTGCGGGTGAACTTCAGGCCAGAGCAGAACAGGTGGAATCCGCCGTTCGCCTGCTTGATGAAGGGAACACCGTGCCGTTTATCGCACGTTATCGTAAGGAAGTCACAGGCGGTCTGGATGATACGCAACTGCGTAATCTGGAAACCCGACTGGGGTATTTGCGTGAGCTGGAAGATCGTCGTCAGACCATCCTGAAATCGATCGGCGAGCAAGGCAAGCTGACCGATGAGCTGGCAAAAGCCATCAACGGTACGCTGAACAAAACCGAACTCGAAGATCTCTATCTGCCTTACAAACAAAAACGCCGCACGCGCGGACAGATTGCGATTGAAGCCGGTCTGGAACCGCTGGCCGATCTGCTGTGGACCACGCCGTCCCACACGCCGGAAACAGAAGCCGCGAAGTATATCGATGCCGATAAAGGTATCGCCGACACCAAAGCCGCCCTCGACGGCGCCCGTTATATCCTGATGGAGCGTTTCGCTGAAGACGCGGCGCTGCTGGCAAAAGTGCGTGACTACCTGTGGAAAAATGCCCATCTGGTTGCCACCGTGGTCAGCGGCAAAGAAGAGGAAGGCGCAAAATTCCGCGACTACTTCGACCATCACGAACCGATTTCTACCACCCCTTCTCACCGCGCGTTGGCAATGTTCCGTGGGCGTAATGAAGGTGTGCTGCAACTGGCGTTAAACGCCGATCCACAGTTCGACGAGCCGCCTAAAGAGAGCTACTGCGAACAGATTATTATCGATCACCTCGGCCTGCGTCTGAACAACGCCCCGGCGGATAGCTGGCGTAAAGCGGTTATCAGTTGGACGTGGCGCATCAAAGTGCTGATGCATCTTGAAACCGAGTTGATGGGCACCGTGCGCGAGCGCGCGGAAAATGAAGCGATTAACGTTTTCGCCCGCAATATGCACGACCTGCTGATGGCGGCACCGGCTGGCCTGCGCGCAACCATGGGACTCGACCCAGGTCTGCGTACTGGCGTTAAAGTCGCGGTTGTGGATGGCACCGGCAAACTGGTCGCCACCGATACAATTTATCCGCATACCGGTCAGGCTGCGAAGGCCGCGGTAGCCGTGGCGGCGCTGTGTGAAAAGCACAACGTTGAACTGGTGGCTATCGGTAACGGTACAGCTTCACGCGAAACCGAACGCTTCTTCCTCGATGTGCAGCAACAGTTCCCGAAAGTAACCGCTCAGAAGGTGATCGTCAGCGAAGCGGGCGCGTCCGTCTATTCCGCCTCCGAGCTGGCAGCGCTGGAGTTCCCAGACCTCGACGTTTCCCTGCGTGGCGCGGTATCTATCGCTCGTCGTTTACAGGATCCGCTGGCGGAATTGGTGAAAATCGATCCGAAATCAATCGGTGTTGGCCAGTATCAGCACGACGTCAGCCAGACTCAGCTGGCGCGCAAGCTGGACGCAGTGGTAGAAGACTGTGTGAACGCCGTGGGCGTAGACCTCAATACCGCCTCCGTACCGTTGCTCACTCGCGTGGCGGGCTTAACCCGCATGATGGCGCAGAACATTGTCGCCTGGCGTGATGAGAACGGTCAGTTCCAGAACCGTCAGCAACTGTTGAAAGTCAGTCGTCTGGGGCCGAAAGCCTTTGAGCAGTGCGCGGGCTTCTTGCGCATCAACCACGGCGATAACCCGCTGGATGCCTCGACCGTACACCCGGAAGCCTATCCTGTTGTCGAACGCATTCTGGCCGCGACCCAGCAGGCACTAAAAGACCTGATGGGCAACAGCAACGAGCTGCGTGGTCTGAAAGCCTCCGAGTTTACCGACGAGCGTTTTGGCGTGCCAACCGTCACCGACATCATCAAAGAGCTGGAAAAACCGGGCCGCGATCCACGCCCTGAGTTTAAAACCGCGAAGTTCGCCGACGGCGTTGAAACCATGAATGACCTGCTACCGGGTATGGTTTTGGAAGGCGCGGTGACTAACGTCACCAATTTTGGGGCGTTTGTTGATATCGGCGTGCATCAGGATGGTTTGGTACACATTTCATCGCTGGCGGATAAGTTCGTTGAAGATCCTCACACCGTGGTAAAAGCGGGCGATATCGTCAAAGTGAAGGTGCTGGAAGTCGACCTGCAACGTAAGCGCATCGCGCTGACCATGCGTCTGGACGAACAGCCGGGCGAAACCAATGCCCGTCGCAGTGCTGGCGGCAACGAACGCAGCCAGGGCAATAATCGCCCGGCAGCAAAAGCCGCTAAACCGCGTGGTCGTGAAGCTCAGTCTGGCGGTAACAGCGCCATGATGGACGCACTCGCCGCCGCCATGGGCAAAAAACGCTAACCCTTTGTAGGCCCGATAAGCGCAGCACCATCAGGTGATGCAAATTGCCGGATGGCGGCGTAAACGCCTTATCCGGCCTACACCAGGTAGCGCGCCCGAGCACAGCGCCGCCGGGAATACGCACCACATGTAGCCCGGCCAAGCGCAGCGCCGCCGGGAATATTCACAAGCCCGGGCCTCCATCTGTGAATTTACATTGCTCCCAGGCAATTGCTGATGCAGCCAAACGACACCAAGTTATTTTATTATCCAATTGTCATATTCAGTCTTAAAGTGTTTTATTTTATTAACCAATGAAACCTTAATTAAACATTAAGTGACGTAATGAATATTTAATTCATTTACCGCTACAATGACTTGCTTGAGTCATATCAAAAAAAGTGCAATTTCTCGCCAAATTCCCTATCTATCGCATGTTATGTATTGATGATAGAAACCATTCTCATTATCATTATTTGCAGTAGGTCATTATTCTTTATCTGTTGACGATATCCCTGCAGCTGCCCGCAGCGCACGTGGTATCCCCTCTATTCAGCTAGCGATACACAAGTAGGTTATATGCAATTTACACCTGATACTGCGTGGAAGATTGTCGGTTTCTCCCGCGAAATTAGCCCCGCTTATCGTCAGAAACTGCTGTCTCTGGGGATGCTGCCGGGTTCATCATTTAACGTCGTCCGCGTAGCGCCTCTTGGCGATCCTATTCATATCGAAACCCGTCGCGTTAGCCTCGTGCTGCGTAAAAAAGATCTCGCGCTCATTGAATTAGAAATCGTTGCACAATAACTCCAGCCCGGTACTAAGAGTCTGAAATATGAAAAAAATAACCATTGGTTTAATTGGCAATCCTAATTCCGGCAAGACCACCCTATTTAATCAGTTAACCGGTGCGCGTCAGCGCGTGGGTAACTGGGCCGGGGTGACGGTTGAACGCAAAGAAGGGGCTTTCTCAACCACCGACCATCAGGTCACTCTGGTCGACCTGCCAGGCACCTATTCGCTCACCACCATCTCCTCGCAGACCTCGCTGGATGAACAAATTGCCTGCCACTACATTCTCAGCGGTGATGCTGACCTGCTGATTAACGTGGTCGACGCCTCCAACCTGGAGCGCAACCTCTACCTGACACTGCAATTGCTTGAACTGGGTATTCCCTGCGTCGTGGCGCTGAACATGCTGGATATTGCCGAAAAGCAACAAATCCGCATCGACGTTGATGCCCTCTCCGCCCGACTGGGCTGTCCGGTCGTACCGCTGGTTTCAACCCGTGGCCGCGGTATTGAAGCCTTGAAAATGGCCATTGACCGCCATCAAGCGAATACCCCACTGGAACTGGTTCACTACCCGAAACCGCTGCTGCGCGAAGCCGATAATCTGGCGCGTGAGATGGCGCAGGATATCCCAGAGCGTCAACGCCAGTGGCTGGGTTTGCAGATGCTGGAAGGCGATATTTATAGCCGCGCCTATGCGGGCGACGCCGCACATAAACTGGATATCTCACTCGCCAATCTGAGTGAAGAACTCGACGATCCGGCGCTGCATATTGCCGATGCACGTTATCAGAGCATTGCCGCCATCTGCGATGCCGTCAGTAATACGCTGACCGCTGAGCCAAGCCGTTTTACCGCTGCTTTGGACAAAATTGTTCTTAATCGCGTGCTGGGATTACCGGTGTTTCTGTTCGTCATGTATCTGATGTTCTTGCTGGCCATCAACATCGGCGGCGCCCTGCAACCGATCTTTGACGGCGGCTCGGTCGCCCTCTTTATCCACGGCATTCAGTGGATTGGCTACACCTTGCACTTCCCTGACTGGCTGACCGTGTTCCTGGCCCAAGGGATCGGCGGCGGTATTAACACCGTGCTGCCTTTAGTGCCGCAGATCGGCATGATGTACCTGTTCCTGTCCTTCCTGGAAGACTCAGGCTACATGGCGCGCGCGGCATTCGTCATGGACCGCCTGATGCAGTCTCTGGGTCTGCCGGGCAAATCCTTCGTTCCGCTGATTGTCGGCTTTGGCTGCAACGTCCCGTCGGTGATGGGTGCCCGTACGCTGGATGCACCGCGTGAACGTCTGATGACCATCATGATGGCGCCGTTTATGTCCTGTGGCGCACGCCTGGCGATTTTCGCCGTCTTCGCCGCAGCCTTCTTCGGTCAGGGCGGCGCATTGGTCGTATTCTCGCTGTACGTGCTGGGTATCGCTATCGCTATCCTGACCGGCCTGATGCTCAAATACACCATTATGCGCGGTGAAGCTTCGCCGTTCGTGATGGAGCTGCCGGTATACCACGTGCCGCACGTGAAGAGCCTGATTATCCAGACCTGGCAACGCCTGAAAGGCTTCGTGCTTCGCGCGGGTAAAGTTATCGTTATCGTCAGCATCTTCCTCAGCGCCCTGAACAGCTTCTCGTTCAGCGGTAAAATTGTCGACAACATCAACGACTCCGCGCTGGCTTCCGTCAGCCGGGCGATTACGCCGGTGTTTAAACCGATTGGCGTGCATGAGGATAACTGGCAGGCGACCGTCGGCCTGTTTACCGGGGCGATGGCGAAAGAGGTGGTTGTGGGTACCCTGAACACCCTCTACACCGCTGAAAACATCCAGAATGAGGCGTTTAACCCACAGGAATTCAACCTTGGCGAAGAACTGTTAGGTGCAGCAGACGAAACCTGGCAGGGCCTGAAAGACACCTTCAGCCTGAGCGTACTGGCAAACCCAATCGAAGCCAGTAAAGGCGATGGCGTGATGGAGACCGGGGCCATGGGCGTAATGAGCAGTAAGTTCGGCAGCGCAGCCGCCGCATACAGCTACCTGATTTTCGTGCTGCTGTACGTGCCTTGCATTTCGGTGATGGGGGCAATTGCCCGCGAGTCGAGCCGTGGCTGGATGACATTCTCTATTCTCTGGGGTTTGAACATCGCCTATTCGCTCTCCACGCTGTACTACCAGACCGTCAGCTTTAGCCAACATCCGCGCTACAGCCTGGTGTGTATTCTGGCGGTGATCCTGTTCAACGTCGTGCTGCTTGGCCTGTTGCGCCGCGCTCGTAGTCGCGTGGAGGTTTCCCTGCTGGCGACGCGTAAAACGCCAACTTCATGTTGTGCTAGCCCGTCTGGCGATTGCCACTAGGAGGCAATAATGGCGTCATTGATCGAAGTACGCGATATGTTGGCACTGCAAGGACGCATGGAAGCCTCACAGCTCAGCGCCCAACTGCATACGCCACGGGCGCTGGTCGACGCCATGTTAGGCCGCCTGGAGGCGATGGGAAAAGTGGTAAAGATTAACGAAGAACCAGATGGTTGCCTGACCGGCAGTTGTAAAAGCTGCCCGGAAGGAAAAGCCTGCTTACGTCAGTGGTGGGCATTGCGCTGAAACTTCTCCCCGGCGTCACGAAGCGCCGGGGAGAAAATGTTCGATACTATTTATAAACGTCTGCGTTACCGTGAACGTTTCGCTCGTTTTTCTCACCGGCGATGATCACGTAGTATTTCCCGCCCAGCTCATCGGCCTTCTTGGATAAATCAGCTTTAGCATCACTTGGCGACGTGGTTTTTGACGTGGTGATATTGCCGACTTTGGTCAAATTCTGCTTAGCCGCTTCTTCTTTCGTAATCTCCTGAGCCGCAAACACACCAAACGACAGGGAGCCAATCACCAGAGATGCAACAATACCTGTAATAAATTTCATAGCTTCTACTCTCCATAAGTGTTGTTTTTATGATCGCGGCATCCAGGCGACATAGTCACCCACCGCAACAACCTAAGTATTGCCGGGAAACTTTTTTTTTCCACGTCCCAATGAAATTATTTATTTAACTGCATTTTCAACGCGATCAACGGCTCGCAGAAGGCCTGTGGATGCGAGATAAACGGCGCATGGGCGGCCTTATCAAATACCACAGATTCACTCATGGGCCACAGCGCATCCAGCATCGGCACAATTTTACGCGGCACCAGACCGTCAAGACGCCCGTACAGGCGCAGGAATGGCATCGGTAAAGTGGTCAGCGACTGGCGCAGGTCGGCGGTTTTCAAAATTTCCAGCCCACCGTTGAGCACTTCCGTGGAAGGCATCGGCAACGACAACACCGTTTTCTTCAGCGCACGTGCATCTTGTCGCGCGCTTTCGGTACCCAGCGTTTGTAAGGCGAGGAAACGTTCGACGGTACGCTGGAAATCCTCACTCAGTTGCTGCTGAAAACCGCTCAGCACTTCCGGTTTAATCCCCGGCCAATCTTCATGAGCGCTAAAGCAAGGTGAAGATGCCACCGTGACGAGTGCCTGTACACGATTAGCATGCTGCAATGCGACCTGGCTTGCCACCAGCCCGCCCAGGCTCCAGCCAAGCCAGATAGCTTTTTGAGGCGCATGCATCAACACCTGCTCCGCCATCTCTTCAAGCGACAGCGCACCGAATCCGACGCTGCGACCATAGCCCGGCAGGTCTACCAGATGCACGGTAAAATGCGCGCTGAGTTCCAGCGTAATGCAATCCCAGACCTGTGCATTCAGCCCCCATCCGTGCAGCAGCACAAGATGACAATCTCCTTCGCCTGTGGTTTGCCACCAGATGTCTTTCATCCGCTATTGTTCTCATTTTTCGCTTCAAGGAGAGATAATGCTAACAGTCCACGGCTTATGCTGGCTATGTAAAATGCCGCTGGGGATACCCGCGTGGGGAATTTGCTCACGCTGTTCGACGACGCTATTTAGCAAGATGTGCGTTTGCCCGCAGTGCGGTTTACCCGCGGCAACAACGCGTTTGCCTTGCGGACGTTGCCTGCAAAAACCGCCGCCGTGGCAAAGGCTGGTCGCCATTAGTGACTACCTCCCACCGCTTAGTCAGATGATTCATCACTTCAAGTTCAATGGTAAAGCGGAGCTCGCCCCGGCACTTTCACGCCTGCTATTGCTGGCCGTTCGTCAACACACCGGGCTGCCTGCGCCCGAGCAACTCATTAGCGTGCCGCTATGGCAGCGACGCCACTGGCGGCGGGGCTATAACCAGAGCGAGCTACTTTGTCAGGCGCTGGCAAAATGGTTGTCCACAGACTATCACCCCCAAGCCATCACGCGTATACGCCCTACCGCCACCCAGCACCAGTTGAGCGCAAGGCTTCGCAAACACAACCTGAAAAATGCTTTCCGGCTTGAATTGCCGGTGGAGGGTCGCCATATGGTTGTTGTGGATGATGTGGTCACGACGGGCAGCACCGTCGCCGAGATTTGCCGCCTGCTTTTGCGAAATGGCGCGGCCAGCGTTCAGGTATGGTGTCTTTGTCGCACCTTGTAGACCCCCAGCGATGGGCGTATTATAACCAACTAAAGTAGTCAACTATTAGGTCAAAGCTATGATCCGTATTTCCGATACTGCGCAAGCGCACTTTGCCAAACTTCTGCTTAATCAGGAAGAAGGGACTCAGATCCGTGTATTCGTGATCAACCCTGGTACGCCTAATGCAGAATGCGGCGTTTCTTATTGCCCGCCGGATGCGGTGGAAGCAAGTGATACCGAATTGAAATTTGAACAACTCACCGCCTATGTCGATGAGCTGAGCGCGCCGTATCTGGAAGATGCGGAAATTGATTTCGTCACCGACCAGTTGGGTTCCCAGCTGACGCTGAAAGCACCAAACGCCAAAATGCGTAAAGTGACCGACGATGCGCCGCTGATGGAACGCGTTGAGTACATGCTGCAAGCGCAGGTTAACCCGCAGCTGGCAGGCCACGGTGGCCGCGTGTCGCTGATGGAAATCACCGACGATGGTTATGCCATTCTGCAATTTGGCGGCGGCTGTAACGGCTGCTCTATGATCGACGTTACCTTGAAAGACGGTATCGAGAAGCAGCTGCTGGCTGAGTTCCCGGAACTGAAAGGCGTGCGCGATCTCACGGAACACCAGCGCGGCGAACACTCTTACTATTGAGTTTGCATTGCCCCGGCGGCGCTACGCTTGGCCGGGCTACAATTGCGGTAGCCCGGGCGAAACGTTTACGACGATCCCAGGGTAGTCATATGTAGCCCGGCCAAGCGTAGCGCCGCCGGGAGTTTCCATCTCCAATCCCCATGTTACCGCGCAACACTTCTCACTTTTCACTTTCCGTAAATCTGCAAAACCCCAGCCAATAATTTGACTACCGTCGCATAATTAACATTTGTACACACGGGGATATTCTCAAGACCCGCATGTTACCCGTATCATCCCGCTATACACCATCGTGTTAAATAAATAGCCAGCTACTCTTTGTCTGGGTCATACAACATGACGATGGTGTGAAGAAATCAGTACCTATTCCCTCTGTAGGGACAATTGGAAGTTGTCGCAACAACAGTGACGTTACCCATAACAAATTAAAGGCTGGAAAAATTATGCCATTAATCATCGTAGCAATCGGGGTTATCCTCTTATTACTGCTGATGATCCGTTTCAAAATGAACGGCTTCATCGCACTGGTTCTGGTGGCACTCGCCGTCGGATTGATGCAGGGCATGCCCCTGGACAAAGTTATCGTCTCCATTAAAAACGGCGTCGGCGGCACCCTTGGCAGCCTGGCGCTGATCATGGGCTTTGGCGCCATGCTCGGTAAAATGCTGGCAGACTGCGGCGGTGCGCAGCGTATCGCCACCACCCTTATTGAAAAATTTGGTCGCAAGCATATCCAGTGGGCCGTTGTTCTGACCGGTTTCACCGTCGGCTTTGCGTTGTTCTATGAAGTAGGTTTCGTCCTGTTGCTGCCGCTGGTCTTCACCATCGCCGCTAACGCACGTATTCCGCTGCTGTACGTCGGTGTGCCAATGGCTGCGGCACTGTCCGTGACCCACGGTTTCCTGCCACCGCACCCAGGTCCAACTGCGATTGCGACCATCTTCCATGCGGATATGGGTAAAACTCTGCTGTACGGCACGCTGCTGGCAATCCCAACCGTTATCCTGGCGGGCCCGGTTTACGCACGCTGCCTGAAAGGTATCGACAAACCGATTCCTGAAGGTCTGCACAACCCAAAAACCTTCACCGATGCTGAAATGCCATCCTTCGGCGTGAGCGTCTGGACTTCTCTGGTTCCGGTTATCCTGATGGCGCTGCGCGCCGTGGCTGAAATGGTGCTGCCAAAAGGTCACGCCCTGCTGCCTGCCGCTGAGTTCTTCGGTGACCCGGTGATGGCGACGCTGATTGCAGTACTGATTGCTATCTTCACCTTCGGTCTGAACCGTGGCCGTTCAATGGACGACATCAACGACACGCTGATCTCTTCCATTAAGATCATCGCGATGATGCTGCTGATTATCGGTGGTGGCGGTGCGTTCAAACAGGTTCTGGTTGATAGCGGCGTCGACAAATACATCGCCTCTATCATGCACGAATCCAATGTCTCTCCGCTGTTTATGGCCTGGTCTATTGCCGCCGTTCTGCGTATTGCGCTGGGTTCTGCAACCGTTGCGGCCATTACCGCAGGCGGTATCGCGGCACCGCTGATTGCCACCACTGGCGTCAGCCCAGAACTGATGGTTATCGCAGTCGGTTCCGGCTCCGTTATCTTCTCCCACGTGAACGACCCAGGCTTCTGGCTGTTCAAAGAGTACTTCAACCTGACAATCGGCGAGACCATCAAGTCCTGGTCGATGCTGGAAACCATTATCTCGGTATGTGGTCTGGTGGGTTGTTTACTGCTGGGGATGGTGGTGTAACACCACGAACTCTCGATACAAAAATGCCGGGCTTGCCCCGGCATTTTTTATGGGTTACTTCTTCTTGCTCGCGGCTTTGCGGCGCTTATCCAAATCTTTAATCAGCTTATTCACCCCATCATCGGCAAACATCGCCTCCAGCGAAGTGGAAAGCTTACGCCGCCAGTTTGGATATTCGGTACTGGTGCCCGGAATATTCACTGGTGCCGCCATCTGCAACCAATCTTCCGGCTGTAACCCCAGCAGCGCACTGTTACTGTCGGCAATATAGCGCTGCATACCACGGCTGAGGGTATCGGTCATCGACATCAGCGATGCCTTATGCCCCGCACGTTTTGGCAGCGTGCCGTATTTGTGTAACGCATCCAGCAGCCCCTGCTTGGCGAGTTCGCGATCCTGATACAACCCACGCAGGACATCAGCGTCAGGATACAGGCCCAGCTCATTACCCAGCGTCAGGTCACCGCTTTCCCAGTAACCGCGCAGCGTCGGCAGGTCGTGAGTGGTGGCAACCGCCATCGACTGTTCCGGATATGCCTTCGGCGCGCGGAAAGTCTTCTCATGATCGCTTTCAAAATAGAGCACTTTGTACGAGTAGACGCCGCTTTTGCGGAGCTTGCTGACGATCTCAACCGGCACCGTCCCCAGATCTTCACCTATCACCATGCAATTGTGACGTTTGCTTTCCAGCGCCAGAATCGACAGCAGTGCATCCACCGGGTACTGCACGTAAGCACCGTGGTCAGCCGTTTCGCCGTACGGGATCCACCATAGACGCAATACGGACATCACATGGTCGATACGCAGCGCACCGCAGTTTTTCATGTTCGCGCGCAGCAGTTCGATAAACGGTTCATAGGCCCGCGCGGCGATGATATGCGGATCCATCGGCGGCAGCCCCCAGTTTTGCCCCAACGGCCCGAGGATATCCGGTGGCGCACCGACGGAGGCTTTCAGACAGTAGAGTTCACGATCACACCAGGTTTCCGCTCCCCCTTCCGCCACGCCCACCGCCAGATCGCGGTAGAGGCCAATCGGCATATTGTCGCGCTGACTGGTTTCCCAGCAGTCGGCAAATTGGGTATACGCCAGCCACTGTATCCAGAGGTAGAAATCCACTTCATCGACATGTTTTTGGCAAAAGGCCTTAACTTCCGGGCTTTCAATCGTCTGATACGCCTTCGGCCAGGCTGGCCAGCCCCAGCGCATCGGATCTTCTTTCACCTGATGAGCATGCAGCGCATCAAACGCCGCCTGCCAGTAGAGACTCTCGCCTTCTTTATCGACAAAGTAGCGGAAAGCCGTCATCAGCTCATCATTGCGTTTGGCAAAGCGTTTCCACGCCAGGCGCAGCGCCGTCATTTTCAGCTCAGTGACCGCCGTGTAGTCCACTTGTGCCACGTCACGCGCGGCTTTCAGTTTCTGCTGCGTCGCGGGCTGTTTCCACCACGCCTGCGCCTCTTCGCTTTTGGCGAAGTCGTCTACCGCATTGACGTCGATATAGATAACGTTCATCCAACGGCGCGAAGACGGGCTGTACGGGCTGGCGCTTTCCGGGTTCGCCGGGTAGAGCGCGTGAATCGGGTTGAGGCCGATAAACGCGCCGCCGCGCTTGGCCACTTCCGGCAGCATCACTTTCAGGTCACCAAAATCACCGATGCCCCAGTTTTTCTCCGAGCGCAGGGTGTAAAGCTGAACACAAGCTCCCCACAGCTTTTTTGCCTCTTTCAGCGGCTGCGGCTCATAACAGCGCTCAGGCGCGATAATCACCCGGCAGTGCCAGCGCTCATCATTCTGAGTCAACGTTAACGAGTGATACCCTTCCGACAGACGAGTCGGCAGGCTGAGGCTCTTCCCGCCCGCCACCTGCCCCTGATGCTGCTTGCCCTCTTCGGTAGTGAGGATCCAGCTAAACTCACCTTTGCCGTCCACCGGCAGCGCCATTTTCTTACCGTATGTCCAGACCATCACGTTAGGTACTGGCGTAGCCGCCACGGACGTGGCGACTCCGTGGTTCATAGCGTCAAGCAAACGCCGTTTGGTGTCGGCGCCGATAGACTGCGGCTTACCGTGGGCATTGATGTAATTTGGGCTAATACCCGCCGCTAGCGCGGCATTATCGAGGCGTTTGCTTTCCATGGCCTGTCCTTAGCGTTTTGCCTGCCAAATACGTTTCTGATAATCGCAGATAGAGCGATCGGAGCTGAACATGCCGCAGCGCGCGGTATTCAGGATAGCGGCACGGGTCCAGGCTTCCTGGTCGCGGTACAGCACATCAACCTGCTTTTGCGCTTCTACATAGGCGGCAAAGTCAGCCAGCACCAGGTACGGGTCACCGCCCTGTTTGCCAATGCTGTGCAGCATCTGGTCGAACGCATGCTTGTCGCCGTCGCTGTACTTCCCGCTTTCCAGCTCTTTCAACACGGCGTCCAGTTGCTTGTCAGCTTTACGCCATTTCAGCGGATCGTAACCTTTGGCCTTAATATCTTTCACCTGTTCAACGGTATGACCGAAGATGAAGATATTCTCGTCACCCACCTGCTCGGCGATTTCGACGTTCGCGCCGTCCAGCGTACCCACGGTCAGCGCACCGTTCAGTGCCAGCTTCATGTTGCCAGTACCGGAGGCCTCTTTACCGGCGGTAGAAATCTGCTCAGAAACATCAGCGGCCGGGATCAGCATCTCGGCGGCCGACACGCAGTAATCCGGCAAGAACACCACTTTCAGCTTATCGCCAACCGCAGGATCGTTATTGATAACCTCAGCGACTTTGTTGATAGCAAAGATAATGTTCTTCGCCAGGTAGTAGCCCGGCGCGGCTTTCGCACCAAACAGGAATACGCGCGGTACGCGGTCAGCCTGTGGGTTTTCACGAATCTCTTTATAGAGCGCCACAATGTGCAGCAGGTTCAGGTGCTGACGTTTGTATTCGTGCAGACGCTTGATCTGAATATCAAAAATAGCGTCAGTGGTAATTTCAATACCGGTACGCGCTTTGATAAAGCTGACCAGACGTTGCTTGTTCGCCAGCTTGATATCGCGATACTTCTGACGGAATTTGGCGTCGTCGGCGTATTTTTCGAGATTGATCAGCTGGTCTAGATCGTTCGCCCACTCTTTCTTCAGCGTTTTATCCAGCAGTGCGGCAAGCGCCGGGTTGCACTGTTTGATCCAGCGGCGCGGCGTGATGCCGTTAGTGACGTTATGGAATTTGTTCGGCCAAAGCTGGTGATATTCCGGGAACAGATCCTTCACCACTAAATCCGAGTGCAGCGCAGCAACACCGTTGACCGCAAAGCCGCTCACCACACACATGTTCGCCATGCGTACCTGTTTGTTATGCACCACCGCCAGCTTCGCCCAGACGGCTTCATCGCCCGGCCAGGTTTTATCGACCAGTTTCTTAAAGCGGTCGTTAATCTCTTTGATTATCTGCATGTGACGCGGCAGCAGCGCTTTCACCAGCTTCTCATCCCAGCACTCCAGCGCTTCTGGCATCAGGGTGTGGTTGGTGTAGGCGAAGGTTTTACTGGTGATAGCCCAGGCATCATCCCAGCTCAGCTGGTGCTCATCAATCAGCACGCGCAACAGCTCAGGAATGGCGATGGTCGGGTGGGTATCGTTTAATTGAATAACTTCGAAGTCAGCCAGTTCATGCAGTTTACGGCCTGCCAGATGGTGGCGACGAAGAATGTCAGCCACGGAGCACGCGCACTGGAAATACTGCTGCATCAGACGCAGTTTCTTACCCGCCGTGTGGTTGTCGTTCGGGTAGAGCACTTTGGTCAGTTTTTCGGCGTCGATACCCTGCTGTTCTGCACGCAGGAAGTCGCCGTCGTTGAATTTGGTCAGGTTAAACGGATGCGCATGCGTGGCCTGCCACAAACGCAGCGGCTGCGCCACGCCGTTACGGTAGCCGAGCACCGGCAGATCCCAGGCTTCACCGGTAATGGTAAAGGCCGGTTGCCATTCCCCTTTCACTACTTTACCGCCGATGCCGACCTGCACATCCAGCGCCGCGTTATGGCGGAACCACGGGTAGCTGCCGCGCTTCCAGTCGTCCGGCGCTTCCATCTGGTGACCGTCGTCAAAGGACTGACGGAACAGGCCATACTGATAGTTAAGACCGTAGCCCGTTGCTGACTGACCGACAGTAGCCATTGAGTCGAGGAAGCAAGCTGCCAAACGACCCAAACCGCCGTTACCCAGCGCCGGGTCAGTCTCTTCTTCCAGCAGGTCGGTCAGATTAATGTTGTAGCCTTTGAGCGTCTCGCTAACACCTTCATACCAGCCGAGGTTAAGCAGGTTGTTACCGGTCAGGCGACCGATCAGGAACTCCATGGAGATATAGTTCACATGACGCTGGTTTTTTGCTGGTTTTGCTACCGGCTGTGCGGAAAGTTGTTCCGCCAGCGCGCCGCTCACAGCCTGCCACCACTGGTGAGACGTCATTTCGGATGCGGCCTGTAGGCCAAATCGCTGCCACTGACGCGTCAGGGCAGCCTGGAATGAATCGTGATTGAAAGTAGGCTGTGACATAGCGAATTAGAATCCTTTTTACATAAACATTAGCGCTAGTGTGCCGGGCTGATTGCGCGACTTCCTCCTCCTGTCCCGGATTAGCCGGGGAGGAGTCGCAGGGATGAGCGAAAAGTGTGATCAACGACACTATAACGCGAACCGTCAAGGATGAATTTGTGTATTTTTCAATCAACATCATCACCCCCGAAAAGCGGAACCAGTGTCCAGGATTGAGTCAGAAAGATCTTCGTGTCCGCTCATAAAATGAAATCGTGTTTTGCAATATATATGCAAATAAGGAAACTATTACGTCGCTAAAATAAGCAACAAATTAATACGTATTGTTTCTACGGAAATTACCTTAGGTACCGTATGTTCTTATGCATTCTATTAGTAGCAGTCGCAAAAATTGATTTCACCCGCCACGACAAGCAGTTACGAAAACCTGAATTTCCGCGTGCTGACAGACTTTCTACGAGGATGGTATTAAATAGATAGAATTGTGACATATAGCAAATTCGCAAGCATCCAAACAGGACATAACTTGCAATACATAGCCATTTGACCGACCTTTGTATGGATTAATTACGAAGCGCGAAAAAATCCCATTTCTCAATCCTCACAGTGAAGTGATTAGCTATGTTGATTCCGTCAAAACTAAGTCGACCAATCCGTCTCGAGCACACCGTTGTTCGCGAGAGGCTATTGGCGAAACTTTCCGGCGCGAACAATTATCGTCTGGCGCTGATAACCAGTCCGGCTGGCTATGGAAAAACAACGCTCGTGTCACAATGGGCGGCAGGGATGAAAGATCTTGGTTGGTACTCGCTTGATGAGGGCGATAACCAGCAAGAGCGTTTTGCCAGCTACCTTATCGCCGCGATTCAACAGGCGACGGGGGGTCATTGTGAAGCCAGCGAAAATATGGTGCAAAAACGCCAATACGCGGGCCTGAGTTCGCTTTTCTCGCAGCTTTTCATTGAACTCAGCGAATGGCAGCGCCCACTCTTTTTAGTCATCGATGATTACCACCTGATAACCAACCCGGTTATCCACGATGCGATGCGTTTCTTCCTGCGCCATCAGCCGGAAAATCTGACGCTGGTTGTGCTGTCGCGCAATCTGCCGCAATTAGGCATCGCTAACCTTCGTGTGCGCGATCAACTCCTTGAAGTGGGCAGCCAACAGCTCTCCTTTACGCACGCCGAAACCAAACAATTTTTTGACTGCCGCTTAGCGTCGCCGATTGAAGCGGCGGAAAGCAGCCGTCTTTGTGATGATGTCGCAGGCTGGGCCACCGCGTTGCAGCTGATTGCCTTATCCGCACGTCAGCGCAATAACGCTACTCAGCACTCTGCGCGTCGTCTGGCGGGCATTAATGCTAGCCATTTATCTGACTATCTGGTTGATGAAGTTCTCGATAACGTCGACCAGGAGACGCGCAATTTCCTGCTAAAAAGCTCCCTGCTGCGCTCCATGAATGACTCACTCATCGCCCGCGTGACCGGTGAAGAAAACGGCCAGATGCGGCTGGAAGAGATTGAGCGTCAGGGGCTGTTTATTCAGCGAATGGACAACTCCGGCGAATGGTTTAACTACCACCCGCTGTTTTGCAGTTTCCTGCGCCAGCGCTGCCAGTGGGAACTGGCGGCCGAACTGCCGAATATTCACCGTGCAGCGGCGGAAAGCTGGATGGCGCAAGGTTTCCCAAGCGAAGCCATTCATCACGCGCTGGCAGCCGGCGATCCCAAAATGCTGCGCGATATCTTGTTAAATCACGCCTGGGGATTGTTCCACCACAGCGAACTGGCGCTACTTGAAGAGTCGCTTTCCGCGCTGCCGTGGGAAAGTCTGCTGGAAAACCCGCGTCTGGTGCTATTGCAGGCATGGCTGATGCAAAGCCAGCACCGTTACAGCGAAGTGAACACCCTGCTGGCTCGCGCCGAACAAGAGATGACGTCAGAAATGGACGCCTCTTTGCACGGTGATTTCAACGCGCTGCGTGCACAGGTTGCCATTAACGACGGCGATCAGGATGAAGCCGAAAGGCTGTCCAACGTGGCGCTCGAAGAGCTGCCGCTGGCGAATTTCTACAGCCGTATCGTCGCGACCTCAGTTCATGGTGAAGTGCTGCACTGTAAAGGGTTGCTGGGGCAATCCATCGCCGTCATGCAACAGACGGAACAGATGGCCCGTCGCCATGATATCTGGCACTACGCACTGTGGAGCCTTATCCAGCAAAGCGAGATTCTCTTTGCTCAGGGCTTCCTGCAAGCCGCCTGGGAGTGCCAGGAAAAAGGCTTCCAGTTGATCCACGAGCAGCATCTTGAACAGCTGCCGATGCACGAATTCTTACTGCGCATTCGCTCACAGCTGCTGTGGGCGTGGGCGCGTCTGGACGAAGCCGAAACCGCCGCGCGTACCGGTATTGAAGTGCTACGAACCTTCCAGCCGCAGCAGCAGCTTCAGTGTTTGAGCTTATTGGTTCAGTGTTCGTTAGCACGCGGTGATTTAGATAACGCCCGCAATCACCTGAACCGTCTGGAAAATTTACTGGGTAACGGCGCATACCACAGCGATTGGGTCTCCAACGCTGATAAAGTCCGGGTGATTTACTGGCAGATGGTCGGCGATAAAAAATCGGCCGCCAACTGGCTGCGTCATACGCCGAAGCCAGAATTTGCCAATAACCATTTCCTGCAAGGCCAATGGCGCAACATTGCGCGGGTACAGATTTTACTCGGTGAGTTTGATTCCGCTGAGATGGTGCTTGAGGAGCTGAACGAAAACGCTCGCTCTCTGCGCCTGATGAGCGATCTCAACCGTAACCTGCTGCTGCTAAACCAGCTCTATTGGCAGTCGGGTAATAAAAATCAAGCCCAGCGTGTTCTGCTCGAAGCGCTACAGCTAGCGAACCGTACCGGATTTATCAGCCACTTTGTGATTGAAGGCGAAGCCATGGCGCAACAGCTGCGCCAGCTCATCCAGCTCAATACGCTGCCGGAGCTCGATCAGCACCGTGCCCAACGCATTCTGCGTGAGATTAACCAGCATCATCGTCACAAGTTCGCCCACTTTGATGAAAGCTTCGTTGAGCGTCTGCTTAACCACCCGGAAGTGCCGGAGCTTATCCGCACCAGCCCGCTCACTCAACGCGAGTGGCAGGTGTTGGGACTTATCTATTCAGGCTACAGCAACGAGCAGATTGCCGGTGAACTGGACGTGGCGGCAACCACCATCAAAACCCATATTCGTAATCTCTATCAGAAACTTGGCGTGGCACATCGCCAGGATGCGGTGCTGCATGCGCAGAACCTGCTGAAGATGATGGGCTACGGCGTTTAACTTCTGCCTGATGGCGCTACGCTCATCAGGCAATGCCTACACCGCAGCACAAAGAGATAGCTACGTCACAATAGAGAATTAACGTAACCGTAAAGCGAAAAATTAGAATACTCAGCCTTAAGGCCACCTTTTATAAATGATGTCGTATGTTGGCACGTAATAATAAAAAGGTGACCCTATGTCGGCATTAACCGCAAGAATCAGTAATAAAGAGAAGTTTGGTTTTGGTTTGGGCGATGCCGCAAGCCATATCGTCTTCGACTCCTCTGTGGCCATCCTGGCCTATTTTTATACGAACATCTATGGTTTACCCCCGGCAGTTATGGGGACATTATTTTTAGTCGTTAGGGTTCTGGATGCCATTACCGACCCGATTATGGGTGCGATTGCCGATCAGACCAAAAGCCGCTGGGGGCGTTTCCGTCCCTGGTTATTAATCATTTGCGTACCGTTTGCCGTCAGCTGTGTATTGGTTTATTCGACGCCTAACTTCGAACAAACCGGTAAAATTGTTTATGCAGTTGTCGCCTATATATTTATGACTCTCATGTACACGGCGATTAATATCCCTTACTGCTCTTTAGGTGCAGCCATTACCGCCGACCCGAAAGAAAACCTGTCGCTGCAATCCTGGCGCTTTGCCGTCGCACCGATTGGTGGGGCAATGGGTACCGCGCTTATCCTGCCACTTGCAGACCTTATCGCACCGGGCGATAGAGCGAGCGGGATGCAGTGGGCGATGGGGATTTTTGGTGCTATCGGTTGTGTCATGTTCCTGATTTGCTTTATGACCACTCGCGAGCGTATTACGCCGGTCAAAGAAGAAAACCTGAACATTTTACGCGATGTGCGTATTTTGATGAAAAACGATCAGTGGCGGATACTGTCAATATACAACCTCGCGATGCTGTGTGGCGTAGTGGTACGCGGCAGTCTGCTGGTCTATTTCGTTCAATATATCCTTAATCAAGGCAGCAATATTATTTCTCTGTTTATGCTGGCCACCACCGTTGCCGCTGTAGTGGGTAGTCTGGCGGCTAAACAACTCGGCTCAAGGATGTGTAAAATTCGCGCCTCGGTATGGATAAATATCCTCAGCGCTTTATTGGGTTTGGCATTCCTGGTACTGCCCGCAAATTATTGGATTCCGGCGTTTATCGTGCATATTATCCTGAATATTTTGCAGGGTATTAACGCGCCGTTGCAATGGTCGATGATCACCGATGCGAATAATTACGGCGAATGGAAAACCCAGCGGCGTATTACCGGAATGAACGTCGCAGCGAATATCTTCATTATTAAATTGGGCGTGGCGATTGGCGGCGCATTAACCGGTTGGGGATTAGCTTTCTACGGCTACCAGGCGGGCGTCGAGCAGCAATCAGCGGAAGCTATCCGTGGGGTGTTAATCCTGTTTACGGTACTGCCGGCTATCTTCTACCTGATTACCGCAGTTTCTATCCGCTATTACCGGCTGACCGAAGATCGTATGAACGGTATCGTGGCCGATCTGAGCGAAGGGAAATTCCAGCAGCAGATGTCATAAACAGGGTAGCCCGGCCAAGCGTAGCGCCGCCGGGAATTCCCCGGAGTCGGCATTAACACGCCTCGTCCGGGCTACGTTTAGCACAGCTCCAGCTGCACTTCGTTTTCGGCAATCACCTGCATGACGCCCGGCGGTGGTAAAACGTCGGTATAGACTGCATCAACCATGCTAATGCTGCCCATGTTCACCATCGCATTACGACCAAACTTCGAATGGTCGACCACCAGGATAACGTGCCGGGAGTTGTCAATAATCGCCCGCTTGGTACGAACTTCATGATAATCAAACTCCAGCAGCGAACCATCGCTATCAATACCGCTGATCCCCAGAATGCCGTAGTCCAGGCGGAACTGGGAAATAAAGTCCAGCGTGGCCTCGCCAATAATGCCGCCATCGCGGCTTCGCAGTTCACCACCCGCGAGGATAATACGGAAGTCCTCTTTGACCATCAGCGTGTTAGCCACGTTGAGGTTATTGGTGACGATCCGCAGGTCGCTGTGATTGAGTAATGCGTGTGCAACGGCTTCAGGGGTGGTGCCGATATCAATAAACAACGCAGAGCCATTGGGGATCTGGCTGGCAACCTTGTGCGCGATGCGTTCTTTCTCAGCAGTCTGCGTCGCCTTACGATCGTGCCAGGGAGTATTCACCGCGCTGGACGGCAGCGCCGCGCCGCCGTGATGGCGCAGAATTTTTTTCTGTTCGGCAAGGTCGTTCAAATCACGACGAATCGTCTGCGGGCTCACCGAGAAATGCTCCACCAGCTCTTCCGTGCTGACATAACCCTGCAGTTTTACCAGCTCGATTATCGCGTCATGACGTTGTGTTTGTTTCATGATAAATCCCTGGAAAATTATGCTCGTTTTCGCACATTGTGCGTATCGACGAAGGCCATTGCCAGACCAATCACCAGCCCGGTGACATGCGCGCCGTTCGCAATCGACATGCCTAATACATCAAACCATCCGGCCACCAGCCAGATTAGCGAAAAGATAATCAGCCCACGCGGCAGGAAGATGCCGCTTTGCGGGTCACGCTCGCCGCGAAGCCAGGCATAGCCCATTAATGCATAAACGACGCCGGACAATCCGCCAAACCACGGGCCGCTGAACTGGTGCTGAATAAAGCCGCTGAGTAACGCACTGATAAGCGTGATGACCACCAGCTTACCGCTGCCAATTCGCTTCTCTACTGCGCCACCGAGATACCACCACCATAGCAGGTTGAAGAGGATATGGACGAAGGAGAAATGCATTAAAGCGTGGGTAAAGTAGCGCCAGACCTCAAATTTCAGAGAATCATCGTACGGCCAGGCCAGCAGCAACATCACCGGCTGATCGCCGATGACGCTCATCAGGATAAACACCAGAATACACGCGGCCATCACGCTTATCGTCACCGGGCCTGCGCCCGCTTTTAAGGTTTCCAGGAAGGGAAAGCGACGATAGTGCAGACCGCTGTTGGTCTGCCCGGATTGCCAGCTGGCGGCTAAATAGCGCGGGTCGGCAGGATTGGCGAGGAAACGTTCCAGTTCTTCGCGAACGCGCGTCTCCTGCGAAGCGTCAGAAAGCCAGACATCGCTGCGCTCATGCTGCTGGATTGTCAGAATAACGCCCTGCGTCGCCATGTAATCCACAAAGGCTTGAGCCACGCGAGGGTTAGTAAAAGAGGTGATCATCAACATACAGCAGGTCGCTCATATTCCACACAAAAGAGGACAGTATATACTGAAACCCTTACGGATATGTTGCATCAGCGCGTAAACACCGCCCACAACGAGGCGGTTTCAGGGGCAAGATGATGCCTCAGCGTTAAAAGGTCGCGTGTTCAACTTCAGCCGGGAAGTGGCGATGCCAGGCATCAAAGCCTCCATCCACGCTATAAACCCGGTCATAACCCTGTTGCAGCAGGTACTGTGCCGCACCTTTACTGCTGTTGCCGTGATAGCACATCACCATCACTGGCGTTTCAAAATCGTTATCGCGCATAAACGCACCCAGTGTGTCGTTGGTCAGATGAAACGCGCCCGGCGTGTGCCCAACGGCATAGCTTTGCGGGTCACGAATATCCACCAGTACCGCGGAGCTTTGCTGCAGCTTCTGATGCGCCTGTTCTACGTTAATACATTCAAACTGATCCATGGTGCTCTCTTATCGTTATGGCAGGTGTCTTACAGACGATATTTTACCGCCAAGTGTACGTCTTCAGGCCACGTAAACGCCAATATGTTATGCACATCACTCTAAATTGTTTTTTCTATGTTACCAAAAGCGCGATTGCTTGCTATTATGAGCGTTATCGAGCATTAATGAGCTATAACGAAAGTCCCTGAGGTAGCAATAATGGAAACCAAAGATCTGATTGTGATAGGTGGCGGTATCAACGGTGCAGGCATTGCGGCGGATGCAGCAGGGCGCGGATTATCAGTGCTGATGCTGGAAGCCAGAGATCTGGCCTGCGCCACCTCCAGCGCCAGCTCCAAACTTATCCACGGCGGCCTGCGCTACCTTGAACACTACGAATTCCGCCTGGTCAGCGAAGCGCTGGCCGAGCGCGAAGTGTTGCTGAAAATGGCCCCGCATATTGCCATTCCTATGCGTTTTCGACTGCCGCACCAGCCGCATCTGCGTCCGGCCTGGATGATTCGCACCGGCCTGTTTATGTACGACCATCTGGGAAAACGCACCAGCCTGCCCGCATCGAAGGGTGTGCGCTTTGGCGCAGATTCCGTACTGAAACCAGAAATCGTGCGCGGTTTCGAATATTCCGACTGCTGGGTTGATGATGCCCGCCTGGTATTAGCTAACGCCCAGATGGTAGTGAAAAAAGGCGGTGAAGTGCGAACCCGCACGCGCGCCATCTCCGCAAAACGCGAAAACGGCCTGTGGATTGTGGAAGCTGAAGATATCGACAGCGGCGAAACCTTCCGCTGGCAGGCGCGTGGCTTGGTTAATGCTACCGGCCCATGGGTCAAACAGTTCTTCGATGACGGCATGCAGTTGCCGTCACCGTACGGTATCCGCTTGATCAAGGGCAGCCATATCGTGGTGCCACGCGTGCATACGCAAAAGCAGGCCTACATCCTGCAAAACGAAGATAAACGCATCGTGTTTGTGATCCCATGGATGGACGAGTTTTCCATTATCGGCACGACCGACGTCGAATATCAGGGAGATCCCAAAAATGTCGAGATCGATGAAAGCGAAATTAACTATCTGCTGAAGGTCTACAACGGCCACTTTAAAAAGCAACTGACTCGCGAAGATATCGTCTGGACATACTCCGGCGTGCGTCCGCTGTGTGACGATGAATCCGACTCACCGCAGGCCATCACCCGCGACTACACGCTGGATATTCATGATGATCAGGGTAAAGCTCCGCTGCTGTCAGTCTTTGGCGGCAAGCTGACCACCTATCGTAAACTGGCGGAACATGCGCTAGAAAAACTGACGCCGTACTATCACGGTATTGGCGCAGCATGGACCAAAGGCGCGGTATTACCCGGCGGAGAGATTGGCAATGACCGTGACGATTACGCCGCCAAACTGCGTCGTCGTTACCCATTTATCAGCGAATCACTGGCGCGTCATTATGCCCGCACCTACGGCAGCAACAGCGAGCTGATTATCGGTGACGCGCGTGATATTGCCGGGCTGGGCGAAGATTTCGGTCATGAGTTTTATGAAGCCGAGCTGCGTTACCTGGTAGAGCACGAATGGGTTCGCCGCCTGGATGATGCAATCTGGCGTCGAACTAAGCAGGGAATGTGGCTGAATGCTGAGCAGCAGTCGCGTATTAGCGAATGGCTGGTGAAAACGCTGGGAAAGCCTGAGATGTCGTTGGCGTCGTAAGGGGTATGGCTGGGCGAGCATGTGCGCCCGGTGCTTTCCCGGCGGCGCTGCGCTTGGCCGGGCTACAATGTGCGAAATGTAGGCCGGGCGAGCAGAATGCGACGCTGGGAAAAGAAACGGGGCCAATCGGCCCCGTCTCTTTTTTTACAACCTCACCGGCTCAATATGCCAGATATTCTCGGCATACTCCTGAATCGTTCGGTCGGAGGAGAAGTAGCCCATATTGGCGATGTTATGCATCGCTTTGGTGGTCCACTGTTCCGGTTCACGATACAGCTCATCAACCTTGTCCTGACAGTCAACATAGCTGCGGAAGTCCGCCAGCACCTGATAGTGATCGCCGAAGTTAATCAGTGAATCGACCAGGTCGCGATAGCGTCCCGGCTCACCAGGGCTAAAGACGCCGGTGGCAATTTGCGTGAGTACCTGACGCAGTTCGGTATCCTGCTCATAGTAGTCACGTGGGCTGTAGCCCTTACGACGCAACGCCTCAACCTCTTCAGCTGTGTTGCCAAAGATAAAGAAGTTTTCCGCTCCCACGTGTTCCTGCATCTCCACGTTTGCCCCGTCAAGCGTGCCAATGGTTAATGCACCATTTAGCGCAAACTTCATATTACTGGTGCCGGAAGCTTCCGTCCCCGCCAATGAAATCTGCTCGGAAAGATCTGCTGCCGGAATGATCACCTGCGCCAGACTCACGCTGTAGTTCGGGATGAACACCACTTTGAGCTTGTCGCCAATTTGCGGATCGTTATTGATAACATCCGCCACATCGTTTATCAGATGAATAATATGCTTCGCCATGTAGTAAGCCGATGCGGCTTTACCGGCAAAAATATTCACCCTCGGCACCCAATTCGCCTCGGGGTCAGCCTTGATCCGATTGTAGCGAGCAATCACGTGCAGCACATTCATCAGCTGGCGCTTGTACTCGTGAATACGCTTAATCTGTACATCAAACAAGGCGTTAGGGTTCACCACCACATCCAGATTCTGGGCAATTAACGCCGCAAGACGTTTTTTGTTTTCCAGCTTGGCGTGTTGCACCGCCTGATTCACTTTCGGATAATCAATATGCTGTTCCAGCTCTTTAAGCTGGCTTAAGTCAGAGCGCCAGGTCTGGCCAATGTTCTCATCAAGCACGCCGGAGAGCGCCGGGTTTGCCAGCGCCAGCCAGCGACGCGGCGTCACACCGTTAGTGACGTTGGTGAAACGCATTGGGAAAATGGCGGCGAAGTCAGCAAACAGCGACTGCACCATCAGATTTGAGTGCAGCTCAGAAACCCCGTTCACCTTCTTACTGACCACCACCGCCAGCCAGGCCATACGCACGCGGCGACCGTTGGATTCGTCAATAATCGAGGTGCGACTCAACAGCCCGGTATCGTTCGGGTACTGTTCCTGTAAGGTCTTCAGGAAGTAGTCGTTAATCTCAAAGATAATTTGCAGATGGCGCGGCAGGATTTTGCCCAGCATATCCACCGGCCAGGTTTCCAGCGCCTCGCTCATCAGCGTGTGGTTGGTGTAGGAGAAGACCTGACACGCCACCGAGAACGCGTCATCCCAGCTGAATTTATGCTCGTCTATCAGCAGGCGCATCAACTCAGGAATCGACAGCACCGGGTGCGTGTCATTCAGGTGGATGGCAATTTTATCCGCCAGGTTGGCATAGGTTTTATGCAGCATATAGTGGCGGCTTAAAATATCCTGCACCGTCGCCGACACCAGGAAATATTCCTGACGCAGACGCAGCTCGCGCCCGGAATAGGTGGAGTCGTCCGGGTAAAGCACGCGCGACACGTTTTCCGAGTGGTTTTTATCTTCCACGGCGGCGAAGTAGTCACCCTGGTTAAATTTACCGAGGTTGATTTCGCTACTGGCCTGGGCATTCCACAAACGCAGCGTGTTGGTGGCATCGGTATCGTAGCCGGGGATAATTTGATCGTAGGCGACCGCAAGGATCTCTTCGGTCTCTAGCCAGCGACTGGCTTTGCCTTCCATCTGCACACGTCCGCCAAAGCGAACTTTATAGCGCGTGTTGTGGCGCGGGAACTCCCACGGGTTGCCGTATTCCAGCCAGTAGTCAGGTGACTCTTTCTGACGACCATCGACAATGTTCTGTTTGAACATCCCATAATCGTAGCGAATCCCGTACCCACGGCCCGGCAGCGCCAGCGTGGCTAGTGAATCAAGGAAGCAAGCCGCCAGACGGCCTAAACCGCCGTTGCCTAAACCGGGGTCATTCTCTTCATCAATCAGTTCTTCAAGATCGAGCCCCATCCCTTCCAGCGCGTTTTTGACATCCTCATACAGCCCTAAGGATAACAGCGCGTTAGAAAGCGTGCGGCCAATCAGAAATTCCATCGACAGGTAGTAAACCTGTCGCGTTTCCTGGGAAAGCTGGGCACGGTTCGAACGCAGCCAACGCTCGACCAGACGATCGCGAACGGCAAACAAGGTGGCGTTCAGCCACTCATGTTTGTTGGCGATAGCCGGATCTTTCCCGATGATGAACATCAGCTTATAGGCAATGGAATGTTTTAATGCCTCAACGCTGAGGGTCGGTGATGAATAGGTAAAAGGTGCATTCATAAATCAGATCCCCGTAGTTAGACCAGGCGTTGATACAGCTCGCGATAAGAGTGCGCGGCAACCTGCCAGCTAAAATCCATATTCATCGCCTGACGCTGAACATAGCGCCAGAGTGAAGGACGAGACCATAATACGAAAGCACGTCGGATAGCCCTGAGCAGCGACCAGGCGTTGCTATCTTCGAAGACAAAACCGCTGGCAATGCCATCGGCCAGGTTCTCCAGCGAACTGTCTGCAACAGTATCTGCCAGGCCACCGGTACGGCGAACCAGCGGCAGCGTGCCGTATTTCAGACCATAAAGCTGCGTTAAGCCGCAGGGTTCAAAGCGACTCGGCACCAGGATAACGTCTGCGCCGCCAATAATTCGGTGCGAGAACGCTTCGTGGTAGCCAATCTGTACCCCGACCTGCCCCGGATGTTCCGCAGCGGCGGCAAGAAAACCTTGCTGCAATACCGGGTCGCCTGCACCCAGCAGCGCCAATTGACCGCCCTGCTCCAGCAGGCCCGGCAGCGCTTCCAGTACCAGATCCAGCCCTTTCTGGCTGGTCAGGCGGCTGACCACAGCAAACAGCGGCGCGGTGTCGCTGACTTTCAGTCCCATCGCCACCTGGAGCTGGCGTTTGTTTTCTGCCTTCAACTCTAACGTATCGCGGCTGTAGCTCGCTGGCAGTAGCAGATCTTTTTCAGGACTCCAGATAGTGTCATCCACACCATTGAGGATCCCCGACAGCCGCCCTTCACGGTGGCGCTGACGCAGCAAACCTTCCATTCCATACGCAAACTGTGGTTCCGTAATTTCCCGCGCGTAGGTTGGGCTAACCGCGGTGATATGATCGGCGTAATAAAGCCCTGCTTTCAAAAACGAGATCTGTCCGTGGAACTCCAGGCCATGCATATTGAAGAACTCTCCAGGTAGCTGGATTTCATTCATATGGTGGCCGTAGAACAATCCCTGATACGCCAGGTTGTGTACGGTAAAGACCGATTTTGCCGGGCGACCGCGCGCTGCCAGGTAAGCCGGAGCAAGCCCTGCATGCCAGTCGTGCGCGTGCACGACATCCGGGCGCCAGAACGGATCCAGCCCACAGGCCATTTCACAGCCCACCCAGCCCAGCAGCGCAAAGCGCAGCACATTATCCGCGTAGGCATTCTGGTAGCCGTCGTGGTACGGGCTCCCCGGGCGATCGTAGAGATGCGGCGCATCAATCAGATAAACACCGACGCCGTTAAAGCGGCCGAATAACAGCGTCATGTGCCCGGCGAAAGTGTCGCGACGGGCGACAACTTTGGCATCCGGGATCCCACGACGAATGTCGGGGAACGCCGGTAACAATACGCGGGCGTCAACCCCATCAGCAATTTGTGCTGCCGGTAGCGCGCCAATGACATCCGCAAGGCCACCCGTTTTTAATAACGGGAACATCTCAGAACAAACGTGTAAGACCTGCATCATCGCTCCTGTTTGTACCCTAGTTGACGCAGCATTTCGCGCGTCACCAGCACAATCCCCTCTTCCGACCGGTGGAAACGACGCGCATCTTCTTCCGCATCCTCACCAATCACCATCCCTTCAGGGATCACACAAGCACGGTCAATCACGCAACGGCGCAGACGCGAGGAGCGCCCAACCCAAACGTCTGGCAATAAGACTGCCGAATCAATGTTACAGAATGAGTTCACGCGCACCCGAGGGAACAGCACCGACTGCACTACTACGGAACCGGAAATAATACAGCCGCCAGACACCAGCGAGTTCAGAGTCATCCCATGGCTGCCCGAGCGGTCCTGAACGAACTTCGCCGGAGGCAGTGATTCCATATGCGTCCGGATCGGCCAGTGCTGGTCGTACATATCCAGTTCAGGCGTCACAGATGCCAGGTCGAGGTTGGCTTTCCAGTAAGCTTCCAGCGTACCCACATCACGCCAGTACGGTTCAGACTGCGGGTCAGACTGCACGCAAGACAGTGGGAAAGGATGTGCATAAGCCGCGCCAGCTTTGGTAATTTTGGGAATTAAATCTTTGCCGAAATCGTGGCTGGAGTTTTCATCGTTATCATCTTGCTCCAACAACTCATAAAGGTAATCTGCATCAAAGACATAGATACCCATGCTGGCGAGAGATTTGGTCGGATCACCCGGCATCGCCGGCGGATTGGTCGGCTTTTCGATGAAGTCGATGATCCTTTCATTCTCATCTACCGCCATCACGCCGAACGCCGGTGCCTCTTCAATGGGCACAGGGATGCACGCCACGGTGCAGCGCGCGCCTTTTTCGACATGGTCGATAAGCATGCGCGAGTAATCTTGTTTGTAGATATGGTCACCTGCCAGGATAACCACATATTCCGCTTTGTAGCGGCGAATAATATCAAGGTTCTGGGTTACCGCATCCGCAGTACCGCGATACCAGTTTTCACCGTGCATACGCTGTTGAGCGGGTAGCAGATCGACAAATTCATTCATCTCTTCGCTAAAGAATGACCATCCGCGTTGGATATGCTGCACCAGCGTATGCGATTGATACTGGGTGATCACGCCAATACGGCGGATCCCGGAGTTCAGGCAGTTCGACAGCGCGAAGTCAATAATACGGAATTTGCCACCAAAGTGGACGGCCGGTTTGGCGCGTTTATTGGTCAGATCTTTCAGTCGCGAGCCGCGTCCGCCAGCCAGAATCAGGGCGACAGATTTGATGGGTAACTGGCGAGCCAGCATTAAGGGATCGTTGTGTTCTAGCCTAACCATGATTAACTCCTTTTGTTGCTCGTCCTTCCGGGGAATTTGGGTTATCCCTACGTTAACGTAGGGTTCCGGGTAGTTCAGAGACTATGACCTTTGAAATACGCACACTCCGTGCGCGGGCCCATGCCAGACAGCCATGACCACCGGAGTATCCTCTCCGGTGAACGGAGGAACGGCGCGCCATTCCCCCTCGGGTAACGTGATACTTGCTTCGTTTTGCGTTGCGTTGAGCGTAATAAGCCAATGCTGGGAAAGCAGGATCTGTATCCGGCGCACGCCTTGCTGCCATTCGAAGGCAGACAACGGTTGTGCATCCTGATTCAGCCACTGAACGTTGCCATCGCCCTCCTGCCACCAGCGGTCATCCGTCAGCGCCGGGATTTGCTGGCGCAGATGAATGAGAGCGGCGGTAAAGTCGGTGAGCGCAGAATCCGCAGTTTCCCAATCAAGCCAGGTCAACGCGTTGTCCTGGCAATAGGCATTATTGTTACCTTGCTGGCTGTGACCGTGTTCGTCACCGGCCAGCAACATTGGCGTTCCCTGTGATAACAGCAGCGTAGCCAGCAGCGCCTGAACGCTTGCCTGCCGATGCGCCATAACCTCAGGGCTCCCTTCCAATCCTTCTATACCATGATTATTGCTATGGTTATTGTTGCTACCATCGCGGTTTTCTTCACCGTTGGCGTCATTGTGTTTACTGTTGAAGCTGACACAGTCACGCAAGGTGAATCCGTCGTGTGCGGTCACCAGATTAATGGCAGCGCTGGGATGGCGTTCCTGACGCTGGAAGATGTCGCTAGAGGCGGCGAAACGTTGGGCAAATTCACCCAGCGATATCGACTCCTCAAGCCAGAAGCGACGCATACCATCACGGAAACGGTCATTCCATTCACTAAACGGCGGCGGGAAATTCCCGACCTGATAGCCCCCAGCGCCAATATCCCAGGGTTCAGCAATCAGCTTCACCGTGGAGAGCACCGGGTCTTGGTGGATAGCGTTAAACAACGGCGCATCCTGGCGATAGTCCGGCGTACGGCCCATCACCGACGCTAAATCAAAGCGAAAACCATCAACATGGCAGACATCAACCCAAAACCGCAGGCACTGCCGGGCATACTCAACCACGCCCGGGTGGCTGAGGTTCAGCGTGTTACCGCAGCCCGTCCAGTTTTGATAATCGCCATCGTCCCTTAACCAATAATAGCTGCGGTTATCGATCCCCCGCAGAGATAAGGTCTGACAATGCAGATCTAGCTCGGCGCTGTGATTTAACACCACGTCGAGGATCACCTCGATACCGGCCTTGTGCAGGGCTTTGACCGCATCGCGAAACTCATTCAGCGCCTGACCAGGCTTGCTGGCATAACGCGGTGACAGCGCAAACAGTGCCAGCGGGTTGTAACCCCAGTAGTTTTTCAACCCCATTTGCTGCAAGCGTGGTTCGTCAGCAAAATGGGCCACCGGCAACAGTTCCAGCGCGCTAATGCCCAGTCGCTTAAAGTAGTCAATCATCACCAGGTGGCTGAGCGCTTTGTAAGTACCCCGGATCTCTTCCGGCAGCCCCGGGTGGCGGTATGTCAGCCCCTTCACATGTGCTTCGTAGATGACCGTATTGCCCCACGCAATGCGCGGCGCAACGTCATCCTGCCAATCATATTCCAGACAAGTGACCACCGATTTAGGCGCAATCTCCGCCGTATCACGAACATCCGGTGCGTCGTAACCACCATGATAATGCGGGTCATCAAGCGGCTCGCCTTCGGCGCTGAAACAACATGGATCAAGCAGCAGCTTGGTCGGATTAAAACGGTGCCCCTGATGCGGCTCCCATGGGCCGTGTACGCGGTAGCCGTAACGCAGTCCGGGACGCGCCTGTGGCAAATAGCCATGCCAGATATCACCGCTGCGCGCGGGTAAGTCGTGGCGCGTTTCATTGCCTTCATCATCAAACACACAGAGCTCGACTCGCTGAGCATGCGCGGAGAAGAGCGTGAAATTCACCCCTTCACCATCAAAACTTGCGCCCAGCGGCGCGGGTTTTCCTTCAGCGAGTTGATGCATGCTTAATCCCCTTCCCGAACTAGCCAGACGGTCGACAGCGGCGGCAGCGTCAGGCTAAGCGACTGCGCGCGGCCATGGCTTTCGATGTCGTCGCTACGTACCTCACCGCCATTACCCGCATTGCTGCCGTGATAGTGGCCAGAGTCGGTATTGAGCACTTCACGCCAGCGGCCCGGCTGATTAATACCGAAGCGATAGCCATGACGTAGTACCGGGGTAAAGTTGCTGACCACAATAATCTCGTTGCCCGCTTTATCACGGCGGACAAAGGCAAACACCGAGCGCTCATGGTCATCAACCACTAACCATTCGAAGCCATACTCATCGAAGTCCAGCTCATGCATGGCTTTGTGGTGGCGATAGGTATGGTTGAGGTCACGTACCAGACGCTGTACCCCGTTATGCCAGTTATCGCCCCCTTCCAGCAGATGCCAGTCGAGACTGCCGTCAAAATTCCATTCACGGCCCTGAGCAAACTCGTCGCCCATAAACAGCAGTTTTTTACCCGGGAAGGCAAACAGCCAGCCGTAGTAGGCGCGCAGGTTGGCAAACTTCTGCCACGCATCGCCAGGCATGCGGTCGAGAATCGATTTCTTACCGTGAACCACCTCGTCATGCGACAGCGGTAACACGAAGTTCTCGGTGTGGTTGTACAGCATCCCGAAGGTCATTTTGTCGTGATGGAATTGACGATGAATCGGGTCGAGCTTCATGTAATCCAGGGTGTCGTGCA
This sequence comes from Kluyvera intermedia, assembly GCF_034424175.1. NCBI lineage: Bacteria > Pseudomonadati > Pseudomonadota > Gammaproteobacteria > Enterobacterales > Enterobacteriaceae > Kluyvera > Kluyvera intermedia. Next base: position 403,431 of record NZ_CP139986.1, on the reverse strand, counting down.
TCCAGCCTAAGTTCCACTTAAACCAGAAGCCCAACCCACCCATGTCAGAAGGTCGCGAGACGCCCGGGAAGTCCGTTGACTCTTCCGCCATGGTGACCGCACCCGGTACCTGTTCGCCCAGCACGCGGTTGGTGTTGCGCAGAAACTCAATTGCTTCGAGGTTTTCGCGACCGCCAAATTCGTTGGGGATCCACTCGCCCGCTTTACGAGAGTAGTCGCGGTAGATCATTGACGCCACCGCATCGACACGCAGCGCGTCAATGCCAAAACGTTCAACCCAATACAAGGCATTGCCCACCAGGAAATTACTCACTTCACGGCGACCGTAGTTGTAAATCAGGGTATTCCAGTCCTGGTGGTAGCCTTCGCGCGGGTCGCTATGCTCGTAGAGGTTGGTCCCGTCAAATTCCGCCAGCGCGAAGTCATCCGACGGGAAGTGCCCTGGCACCCAATCGAGGATCACACTGAGCCCGGCGGCATGGGTCGCATCGATAAAGTAGCGGAAATCTTCACGGGTGCCGAAACGGCGGGTCGGTGCATACAGCCCGGTTGGCTGATAACCCCAGCTACCATCGAACGGGTGTTCGTTAATCGGCAACAGTTCCAGATGGGTGAATCCCATCCATTTGGCATACGGGACTAATTGATCCGCAAGCTCCCGGTAGCTCAACCAGAAATTGTTGTCAGTATGACGGCGCCAGGAACCGAGGTGGACTTCGTAGATAGAGATAGCGGCATCAAGCTGGTTAGCCTTTTTGCGTTCTTCGGTCTGCACCACTTTCGGCGGCAGGCCGCAGATCAGCGAGGCCGTATCCGGGCGCATTTGCGCCTCAAAAGCATACGGGTCAGCCTTCACGCGTAAGGTGCCGTTCGCATCGATCATTTCGAACTTGTACAACTGACCGTTGTGCGCGCCGGGGATAAACAACTCCCAAATACCGGACTCCCGACGCAGCCGCATTGGATGACGGCGGCCGTCCCAGTAGTTGAACTGGCCGACAACCGATACTCGATGGGCGTTCGGTGCCCAAACGGCAAAGCGCGTCCCGGTGATGCCGTCCATGGTATCCGCATGTGCGCCCAGCGTTTCGTAGGGCCGCAAGTGGGTACCTTCAGACAGCAACCATGCGTCTAAATCCTTAAGCAGTGGGCCAAAGCTATAGGGATCATCAATAAGATTCTGTTGGCCATGCCAGACGACAGCCAACTGATAACGGAAGAAATTTTTACGACGCGGCAGGATGCCACAAAAGAAACCGCGAGCGTCTATGCACTCCAGTTTGCCGATTTTACGCCCGGTTTTAGGTTCAATCACCCATACGTCGGTCGCATCAGGCAGTAACGCCCGGACTTCCAGTCCTGATTCCGTTCGGTGCATCCCCAATACAGAGAAAGGGTCCGCAAAATGACCTGCAATCAGCGCGTTAATCACGTCTCTATCAATACGATCGGACATGCTTCATCATCCTTTATTTTTTTGTGTCGCCTCAATCCACTATAAGTGGCGACATTTGTGACTCGAACGGTGCAGCACAAAGAAGAGTGCTCTTTCAACTCCATTCAACCTTCAGTCAAGGCGACAGACCTTGATTAAAGCATAGCCAACGCTTTACCTGACTCCTGGGATAAAATTAAACATCTTTGCGTTTACTCCTTGTATTACGCAAAAAAAAGGGATGGTCTTCCACCCCTCATCAATGAACAAATGTTTACGCCAGCTGGCGCAACATACGACGCAGCGGTTCCGCAGCACCCCACAGCAGCTGGTCGCCAACGGTAAACGCTGACAGATATTCCGGCCCCATGTTCAGCTTGCGTAAGCGCCCGACTGGCGTGGTCAGCGTGCCGGTGACGGCTGCTGGCGTTAATTCACGCATGGTGATTTCACGGTCGTTTGGAACCACTTTTGCCCACGGGTTGTGTGCTGCCAGCAATTCTTCCACAGAACTTATGGAAATATCTTTTTTCAATTTCAGGGTGAATGCCTGACTGTGGCAACGCAGCGCGCCTACGCGTACGCAGAGGCCATCAACCGGGATAACCGACGAGGTGGCGAGGATTTTGTTGGTCTCGGCCTGGCCTTTCCACTCTTCGCGGCTCTGGCCGTTATCGAGCTGTTTGTCGATCCATGGGATCAGGCTGCCCGCCAGTGGAACGCCAAAGTTATCTACCGCCAGGTCACCGCTGCGCGTCAGGGTGGTCACCTTACGTTCGATATCAAGGATTGCGGAAGCCGGGTTAGACAGCTCGCCGGAAACATGATGGTGCAATTGGCCCATTTGGGTCAGCAGTTCACGCATGTGGCGCGCGCCGCCGCCGGAAGCGGCCTGGTAGGTTGCCACAGAGGCCCACTCAACCAGATCGTTTGCAAATAGCCCGCCCAGGGACATCAGCATCAGGCTGACGGTACAGTTACCGCCAACGAAGGTCTTCACGCCGTTGTTCAGACCATCAGTGATCACTTGCTGGTTTACCGGGTCGAGGATGATAATGGCGCTATCGTCCATACGCAGCGAAGAGGCCGCATCAATCCAGTAACCCTGCCAGCCGCTTTCACGAAGCTTCGGGTAGATTTCGTTGGTATAATCGCCGCCCTGACAGGTGACAATAATGTCGAGCGCCTTCAGCGCCTCAAGATCGTAAGCGTCCTGAAGCGTACCTCCACCGTTGCTGCCAAAGGTTGGCGCAGCTTGCCCTAACTGGGAAGTGGAGAAGAAGACCGGGCGAATGGCGTCAAAATCGCGCTCTTCCACCATGCGTTGCATGAGTACAGAGCCGACCATCCCGCGCCAGCCGATAAAACCAACATTTTTCATAGCGTATTATCCTGCGAATATGTGCTGTTAATGCTTACCAGTTCCACTGGGCATCCCATCACATTACAAAAAGCAGCTAAAGTCGCAAGTGAAATTAATCAATGATTGCGTCGCAATCAGAAATGCAACTTATCCCCGTACGATGGGGAGCACATTTACCCGCGTCTAAATCCGTGATTAGGGTGAGGTGTAGAGCAGAAAGTCCTTAACGATTATCAGGGAATTTGAGTAATGAGTGATATCTTTTCCGCCGCTGTTTTATTGATCCTGATTATGGATCCACTGGGTAATCTACCCATTTTCATGTCAGTGCTAAAACACACGGAACCCAAGCGCCGCAAGGCGATCATGATACGTGAGCTTTTAATCGCACTTCTACTCATGCTGATTTTCCTCTTCGCTGGCGAGAAGATTCTGGCGTTTTTAAACCTGCGCGCAGAGACGGTTTCTATCTCCGGCGGCATCATTTTATTCCTGATTGCCATTAAGATGATTTTCCCAAGTGCGACGGGAAATAGCTCCGGTCTGCCCGCGGGTGAAGAACCGTTTATTGTGCCGCTTGCCATTCCCTTAGTTGCCGGGCCGACGCTGCTGGCGACATTAATGCTGCTGTCGCATCAATATCCCAATAATTTGTCGCACCTGGTGATTGCGCTGCTGATTGCCTGGGGCGGTACGGTGGTGATTTTGCTGCAGTCGTCGCTGTTCTTGCGTCTGCTGGGTGAGAAAGGGGTGAACGCGTTAGAGCGTCTGATGGGATTAATTCTGGTGATGATGGCAACCCAGATGTTCCTGGATGGCATTCGGATGTGGATGAAAGGATAAAACAATTCGGCCGGGCAATTGCCCGGCCGAATGTGTCTGGTTTGTAGGCCTGATAAGCGCAGCGCAATCAGGTGGTCTGGCACTCATTGCCGGATGGCGGCTTTGCCTTATCCGTCCTACAAACGATGCATCAGCTTAATAACGTAAACGCCACCATACCGACAATCGCGCCAACCGTACCGAGGATGGTTTCCATCATGGTCCAGGTTTTCAGGGTTTGTGCTTCGGTCGCGCCGGTAAATTTACCGAACAACCAGAAGCCAGCGTCGTTCACGTGGCTGACGACGATAGAGCCGCCACCGATACAAATAGACAGTGCTGCAAGCTGAGCGCCATTGTAATGCAGTTGTTCAATAACCGGCATCACCAGACCCACTGCGGTCAAACAGGCAACCGTGGCAGAACCCTGAATAATACGTACTGCCGCTGCCAGGATGAAGCAGGTCAGCGCAATCGGCAGACCCATCCCGGTCAGGGCTTCACCCAATGCCGGGCCAACGCCTGAATCCACCAGCACCTGTTTGAACACGCCACCGGCACCAATCACCAGCAGAATAATCCCCGCAGGCTGCAGCGCCGCGCCGCAAATCGCCATCACTTTGTCTTTTTCCATGCCCTGACGGAACGCCAGACCATAGATAGCCACCAGGCAGGCAATCAGGATCGCGGTGAACGGGTGGCCGATAAATTCAAACCACTGATAGGTTTCTGACCCCACCGGCACGAAACGCGCAGCGACGGTTTTCAGACCCACCAGCACCAGCGGCAGCAGGATCAGCGCGAGGCTAAAGCCGAAGGATGGCATTTTGCCCTCGCCCAGGTGCGGCTCGGTGACGTCTTCAGGAATATTCAGCTCAACGTAACGGCTGATAAAGTTGCCCCACAGCGGCCCGGCAATCAACATGCCCGGGATCGCGGCACACAGGCCAATCAGAATCATCCAGCCAAAGTCAGCGTGCATCTGGGATGCCAGCAGCATCGGCGCTGGACCCGGTACCAGGAACGCAGCAGCTGCTGCTACGCCGGCAAACAGTGGGATCACCAGCTTAACCAGATTGGTACCTGTGTGGCGTGCCATGGAGAACGCTACGCTAATCAGCAGCACGATAGCCACTTCAAAGAACAGCGGCAGCGCACAGATAAGACCGGCCAGGCCAATCGCGTAGTGTGCGCGGCTGTGACCAAACGATTTCAGCATCTTGACGGCAATCTGATCGACCGCGCCGGTCTCATGCAGAATCTTGCCGAACATTGCGCCTAAAGCAACGACAATCGCCAGGAACCCTAGCGTGCCGCCCATGCCTTTCTCCATAGTTTCCGCGATTTTAATCAACGGCATACCGGAGAACAGGCCTGCACCAATAGAAACCACCATCAATGCCAGGAAGGCGTGCATACGCGCCTTCATGACCAAAAACAGCAGCAGTAAAACAGAACCCACTGCGGTTAAAACGAGCGTTAAAGTTGTCACGCGATACGGCCTTTGTTAATCACTTCAATCGTGCTGTCGATAACGCCATCCAGCGGCTGATCGATATCAACCACCAGCACGTCACGTTCGTCAGCGCCCGGCTCTTGCAGGGTTTCGAATTGGGTCACCAGCATCTGTGTTTTGAAGAAGTGGCCTTTGCGCGCCTTCAGGCGGCTTTCAATCACTTCGAAATCCCCTTTCAGATAGACGAAAGAGAGATTCGGGTTACCTTCGCGCAGAATATCGCGGTACGCTTTTTTCAGCGCAGAGCAGACAATCAGCGAGACTTTATTGGTACGTTGCATAGCGAACGCCGCGTCATTCAGCGCTTGCAACCATGGTTTGCGATCGTCGTCGTTCAGCGGTTCGCCGGAGGACATTTTGACGATATTGCTACGCGGATGCAGGAAGTCGCCATCCAGAAACGCGGCATTTAAACGATGCGCAACTTCGCTGGCAACCGCAGATTTACCGCTGCCAGAAACGCCCATCAGTACATAGACGTGGTGATCGTGGTTAGTCGTGCTCAAGGCGTCCTCCTGTTGGGCACTAAAGAATTGTTACGGGTAACAGTTATCGGTAACATTGTCCTGCCGGGCAAATGGATAAGCAATAACCATTCGTGCCGGAAGCGAATGCTAAGTGAATTTGTGTGATCTAGTTCAAAGTTGTTAGGGCTAAATAGATCCACCCGGTGACAACGTGAAACCTAAATCTAACATTTTAGGGGTAACAGTCTCACCACGAATTCGTGCCAGCAAACGTTCTGCACCAATGCGGCCCATGCGCTCACGCGGCGTCAGCACGCTGGCGAGACGCGGTTCCATCACCTGGCCGATGTCATGGCCGTGGAAACCGGCAATCGCGATATCGTCGGGAATTTTCAGCCCCAGACGTTGGCACTCAAACGCCGCGCCGACCGCCAGGTCATCGTTGGTACAGAAGATTCCGTCAAGCTGTGAGAATTCACGCCGCGCCTGGCGCATGAGTTCAATGCCCGAGGTGTAAGAAGAAGACTGCTCGACCATCACGCTGTACGGCGTTAAACCGGCATCCAGCATCGCCCGCTCGTAACCCTTCTGCTTGATGATAGTACGTTCGTCGAGACGTGCGCCCAAATAGGCGATGTGTCGGTGACCGCGGGCAATAATGGCCGCCGTCATCTGGCGTGCGGCTTCGTAGTTATCAAAACCGACGGCAATGTCGAGACACGGAGATTGGCTGTCCATCAGCTCCACCACGGGGATCCCGGCGACTTCAATCATCTTCAGGGTGCGGGGAGTGTGGGTCCGTTCGGTGAGGATAAGACCGTCAATATTCCACGAGAGCATAGATTCCAGACGCTCCTGCTCCATCTCCGGCTTATAACCGTAGTGTGCGAGCATCGTCTGGTAACCGTAAGCGTCGGTAACGCTTTCCACGCCGCGCAGCACTTCGGCAAAAACCTGGTTGGTTAATGACGGTAACAGCACGCCGATAGCCCGGCTGGTGGAGTTTGAGAGAATGTCGGGAGCCCGATTGGGGATGTAACCCAGATCATCAAGAGCCGCCGCAATTTTACCGCGCAACGCCACGGAAACCTGTTCCGGGTTACGTAAAAAACGGCTAACCGTCATTTTGGTCACGCCAACGCGATCGGCAACATCCTGAAGTACGGGTCTTTTCTTTTTCATCGTCCAGAGGCAAACAAAAGTGAAATATTTCTCAAGTTTACCACGGAGATGGCACAACCTCCCCGCAAGATTAGGGAGGTTGTGTGATTTATTTAAGCCGGATCAAACTGGTGGCAGATCGAAGAGTAAAATCTCACTTTCGCTGTCTGCATGGACTGAAATCGCCTGCTCGTCCCAAATTGCCAGGCCATCGCTGGTGGTGGCTTTGGTACCGTTAATGGAGACTTCCCCTTTCACCACCTGGATCCACACGCGGCGGTCGGCAGCAATCTGGTGAACCGACTGTTCACCTTTTGCCAGCGCCCAGCGGTACAGTTCCATGTCCTGATACACTTTCAGCGAACCTTCACGCGCATCCGGTGACAGCACCAGTTGTTTGCCCTGCGCAGCGTCAAACCGGCGCTGTTCGTAGCGCGGCGTGATGCCGGTGGTTTCTGGAATAATCCAGATTTGATACAGGTGTAATTTGTCGGTCGCGCTTGGGTTGTACTCAGAGTGACGCACCCCGGTACCCGCACTCATAATCTGGAACTCGCCCGCCGGAACCTGTTCTTTGTTGCCCATGCTGTCCTGGTGTTCAACGGCACCTTCCAGAACGTAGGTCAGGATTTCCATGTCTTTGTGCGGGTGAGTACCGAACCCCTGCCCTGCGTCAATCACGTCATCGTTAATGACGCGCAGCGCGGAGAAGCCCATAAAATTCGGATCGTAATAGTCTGCAAAAGAGAAGGTATGCCAGGAATCCAGCCAACCATGATTTGCGTGACCACGTTCGTTTGCTTTGCGTAAGAAAATCATTTGCTACCCCCTCATGTTTTCGATGAAACAAGTTTGGACGCAAACCGCTAAGGATGATAGTGGGTGAAAATTGACGCCTCTAGTCAAAAAATATGAACAAGATGAGAGGCGTCAATAAGGCTTATTTTAGAGGGTCACAGTGGCTGGAGATGGCTGGGCGAAACCGTGCTCGAGGATCTCCATATTTGTCAGAGCATCAGATTCACTGACGAAGTTTTCACAGCCATTGACCAGCGTTTGATACAGCGCATCGTAGACACGCCCGTAGTCACCGGTTTCCACCGCAACCTCTTCGCGTACGGTGTTCCCCGCATCGTCCACGTATTCCAGAATGCCGATACTATGGTCAGCGCCAAAGCCCGGCTCACCCGGCATAATATTGGCCTTCAGGCTGGTTTCCTGCTGATCGATACCGTATTTGATAAACGATCCCTTGTGGCCGTGAACAATAAATTTCGGGTATTCGAGCTTCACCAGATGGCTGCTTTTGACGATCGCTTTCAGGTCGCCGTAGAACAGCTGGGCTTCAAAGGTATCGTCCGGATTCGCTTTATTACGCAGGTGGCGAATATCGTAAGACACCTGCTGCGGGCGGCCAAACAGCGAAATGATCTGGTCCATGGTATGCACGCCCAGCCCATAAAATACGCCATCCTGCGGCAGACCCGGCTTTCCAGCATCCACCGGACGGTAGCTGTCGAAGTGGTTTTCAATTTCAATAATCCGCCCCAGTTTGCCGCTCTCAATCACTTTTTTGGTGGTCAGGAAACAAGAATCAAAGCGGCGGTTCTGGTACGGCGAAATCGTCAAGCCTTTGCTTTTCGCCAACGCAAACAGTTCTTTTGCCTGCGAAAGCGTTGGGGTGAAGGGTTTCTCCACCAGCACGTTTTTCCCCGCTTCCAGCGCTTGCTTCGCATAATCAAAGTGGCTATCGGCATGAGTGCAGACCACCACCAGCCTTACCTGCGGGTCATTGAGGATATCGTCAAGTTCGCTGGTGAAATGGATATGCGCGTACTGTGGCAGTTGCTCGTCAGGCTTCGGGCTACGACGATAGATATGTGCGACATGCCAGTCGGCTTTGCGGTGGAGGACGTAAGGAAGATGGTAACGCGTGGCGCTTTTGCCAAAGCCGATAAAGGCACAGTGTAGGGTCATGGTTCAGTCCTTTTGAAAATAATTGCTGAACACCATAGCGCAACGACAGGCAAAAAAAAGCCAGCATTAAGCTGGCTAAAGTAATACTGGAAGCAATGTGAGCAATGTCGTGCTTTCAGAAGCTCCGCAAGGACGCCCTGAAAGCAGGACAATAATAATCATTCTCATTCGCACTTGTCCAACACTTTTTGCAAAAAAAGCTAATTGACGCAAGTTTCATAATCAATGATGTTAAAAGGGACTTTTCATCGACAAAGGAAATGAAGAATGAGTGACATCGTGATACGCCATGCTGAACCGAAAGATTACGACGCTATCCGTCAGATCGGCGCCCAGCCGGAGGTGTACCACAACACGCTACAAGTTCCTCATCCTTCAAGCCAAATGTGGAATGAGCGGCTAGCCGACCAGCCCGGCGTTAAACAACTGGTCGCCTGCATTGATGAACAGGTGGTCGGCCACCTCGCACTCCAGATTCCTCAGCGTCCACGCCGCAGCCATGTCGCCGATTTTGGCATTAGCGTTGACTCGCGGTGGCACAATCGTGGCGTCGCCAGCGCGCTGATGCGTACGATGATCGATATGTGTGATAACTGGCTGCGTGTCGATCGTATTGAATTGACCGTATTCACCGATAACGCCCCTGCGGTGGCGCTGTATCAGAAACACGGCTTTGAGATTGAAGGCACCGGCAAACGATACGCACTGCGCAACGGCGAGTACGTGGATGCGTACTTTATGGCGCGATTGAAGCCGTCTCTTGGCTAAAAGATTGGAGGGGAAACCCGAGATGCTCGGTTTTCCCCTCTGTAGCGGCCTTTTACCACTCCCCGTACGGATAGGTTTTTCCCTTCATTGAATCCTGTATTTCCTGGGAATAGCGGTAATTGCGTAGGAAATCGCTGTCAGCACCGTTTTTGCAGATTGTGAGATCAGCGCCTGAGACAGTGTTGATTTTGTAGGGGGTGAAGGCGATGGCGGGATAGTCATTGATATCCGGAAACCAGGTTCTCACTTTGCCGCCAGGAGAAAGGCCAAACAACATATTACGATACCAGATAGGCTCGCCATTCCGACGGGCATGCGCAGCAGGAGTCTTCATTCGTAGCCAGATAATGGGCGAAAACATCACGCTGGTTTCATAGGTTTTTTTATCAATGAAGGAATCCCAGCAGAAAATCATGTACTGAGGTGGCATTTTTACCTGGTTGAATTGAGCCCCTCCGCCGTGTGTCCATTTCGTCCATGAATCTACCGAGTCGGGATCGCGGGATGTCGGATCAAGCGTGCGGAAGGTATACAGACGTCCGTCGGTATCAAGCACTCTGACAAGACTCACCTCAGCCGGTAGCTGCCATGGGGTAATAAACGAAAAACTCCACTTTCCATAAGGTAGCGACCAGTCACCGCTGGCAGCCTGTTTCGACTGTACAGGGTGGGTATTAGACTGACTGCAACTTGCGGTCATGAGCACGGCCAGTATCAGCGTTTTGGGTAAGTTCATTGTTTTATTCCGTCCATGCAATCACCACTCCCCGTAGGGATAGGTTTTTCCTTTCATTGAATCCTGTATTTCCTGGGAATAGCGATAGTTGCGCAGGAAATCGCTGTCGGCACCGTCTTTGCAGATTGTGAGATCAGCACCTGAGACGGTGCTGATTTTGTAGGGGGTGACGATTAGCGCGGGGTGAGAGCCTGCATCTGGGAACCAAATCCTGACCTTACCGCCAGGAGAAAGTCCAAACAGCATATTGTCGTACCAAAGTGTTTTTCCGCTGAATAAGTGGTCGGCTGGCGTTTTCATCCTCTGCCATGTGGCGGGCGAAAACATCACGCTGGTTTCGTAGGTTTTTTTATCGATAAAGGAATCCCAGCAGAAAATCATGTACTGGGGCGGCATTTTTACGTTATTAAAATTCACGCTGCCGCCGTGGGCCCATTCTGTCCATGAAGTTACCGAGTCAGGATCACGGGATGTCTGGTCTATCGTGCGGAAGGTATACAGACGTCCATCAGTATCAAGTACTCTCACTAAAGTAACCTCAGCAGGTAACTGCCAAGGTGTAATAAATGAGAAACTCCATTTTCCGTAGGGTAGCGACCAGTCACCGCTGGCAGCTTGTTTTGACTGCAGTGGGTGAATTTTAGGTTGACTGCAACCTGCGATCAGGAGTGCCACCATTATCAGCGTTTTGGGGAAGTTCATTGCTTTATTCCATCCATGTTGTAAACCGTTCGCACCCAGTCTTCATCAGGCCTGTTCACAAACCCCACCGTTTCTGAGGCAGAAGCACCTCCCCGAAGTTCTCCATACTGATCTGTCGCAACTGCATTCCAGCTCGCCGAGCAATGGATATATGACCTTGCAAGGGTATCAATCTCCTCTGGGCTGAACCCAATGGCCGATGTCCGTAAACGAGCCGCTTTGCCCATTGCTCTCGCCTTTTCACTGAGTAGAGAAAGTGAGGCTGGCATTTCAGTTCCTCTTTTTCGTGCCACATCATCAAACAACACTCCTGCATCCTTCGCAGCATCCAGCATCACCCGTAGCGTCACCATCGACCAGTCGTGTTTGACAATCCGATGACGCAGCGCCAGCGCGGCAAAACTGCGTTTTTGCATTTGCCCATAGCGGTCGGCGGGTACGAAACCATCTTCCCAGGTGTGCGTGGTGACCGTATTGGTGCGAACAATGGGGGCAATAGCGGCAGAACGCTCCAGTTCCGGCAGTTGGGCAGCCGCCTGCCGGTACACGCGCGAACGCTCGTTTGGCGTGTCGACGGGTAACGTTTCGACTAATGGACGAGAGAGGAAAAGATCTTCGCGAGTTTGCGGTAGGTAACCGCCGCCGATGTCCGAATGTGCTCCAGGCAGAGATAACTCCGGCCACGCGGGAGAGACGCTATTTAAGGCGAAGTTATAGCGGCATTCATTCTGGGCAGTGATATGAAAGACCTTCTGAGCGACGCCGGGACGAAGGGCGAGATTAGCGTCACCCGTGTCGGCACTGTGGGGATCCATACCATTTGCCGGTGTTCCAATTGCCGCAACGGTATCAAACAGACCGATAAAGCGGGTTTTACCTGCCGCTGTTCCAATGTACTCGTGCTGACCCATTCCCGACGCAATCGCGTTGATAATGTCACGGTCTTCACACTGGATACGGTTTGCAAAATGGCGTGCCGCCGCCGCGCCACGGCTAAAACCAAAGATATCAAACAGCAAGGTGTCGACAACAAATTTACCTTTTAATAAATCTGCGGCTGCCTCTATTGTTAACTTGACCTGTTGCACAGCATCATCCGTTTTCGCAATCACCCCACACTCCGCCAAGCCAAGCCCCATCCCTATCACACTATCGGGCTTACCAGCCTGAGTGCCGATTCCTTCGACATAAATTGCCTGCTGCAAATAGCCATCAGTTGCCGAAAATGTTCGGTTATACAGTTCATGCAACCAATGAATATTCGTGTAATACCCCGAATAACTGGTCGCTTCGGCCCCACTTAGCCCCATTAATTCAGACGCGCTACGCTTAAGAATGCTTTCCGCATCCGGGCTCGCCAGGTCAAAACCCTGCGCCGAGCATGAGGCCAGCATATTCTCCGTATTGGCCGCGTTATTCCCCGTGCCGTCGAAAAAGATCCCCAGCACCAGCGTGACATGACGTACCGGCGGCTCTTCCGGGGGTTTTGGCTCAGGCGAAATAGGTGTGGGTGGAAACAGTCGGCTATAATTCTCCGGCGCCACCAGATAATCAAATTCCGTGCCGGCCATCAGATGGCGGCTATGAATATAATCATAATTCACAGTAATATATTCATAGTGTAAAGTATTGGTATCAACTCGGGTGTCAACACCGCTTATCCTTGCGCCTCGAACCTCAATAAGATAATACTTTTCCATTCTGCCAAAACGATTAACACGATAAATACTAAACACCATATTTAATGATTCATTGTTATTAATCGCATTCATCAGCAACGGCGAACTTTTATCGATAATCTTACAAAAAGTTATCCCCTGTGCATTAACACCCGCCCCCGTGCTGCTAAACGACTTCACCAGGCTAAAGACAAAAACCTCATCTTCATGTCCGTGCTGGTAGCGATTACCAACCGATGCATCAGAGCCACAGTCTTTAGATATTTCCCCCTGAACCTCACCATTAATCGTCACATAAATAATATCACTCATCACTCACCCATCCATGAATACTTTATTACCATAGAGAGTAAGTAATATCCCCAGAAAATAACCTGCTAACGGTCAAATATAAATATCATTTAAGCATCATTAATAATAATGAAACAACATCATCGATATTAAGGTGAATATAAACAATTAATACATTCACGAGATAAATACGGCCCGAGTTGGGCCGTCGTGAAATTTAATACCCTGCGGTTAAATCATCCGGGGAGCGAGGATCCGACGCACCGTACAGCGTTCCGTCCGGGCCAACCATAATGCTTTGCGTGCTGCCCATCGCTTCTTTCAATACTACCTTTTGTCCCTTACCTTCCAGAAGCTTCAGCGTGTCCGGGCTAAAGCCCTTCTCAACGCGAAGTTCGTCAGGCAGCCACTGGTGGTGGAAGCGCGGCGCATTGGTGGCTTCGGCTACGTTCATGCCGAAATCAACGGTATTCACCACCATTTGCAGTACGGTGGTAATAATTCGGCTACCGCCCGGGCTGCCGGTCACCAGCCAGGTTTTGCCATCTTTTACCACGATGGTTGGCGACATGGATGACAATGGCCGCTTTTTCGGCCCCACAGCGTTAGCATCACCGCCCACCAGCCCGTAGACGTTGGGGACGCCGGGCTTGGCGGAGAAGTCATCCATCTCATTGTTCATCAGAATACCGGTATTACCCGCCACGATGCCGGTACCAAAAGTGGTGTTCAGCGTATAGGTCACCGCCACCGCATTGCCGTCTTTATCCACCACCGAGAAGTGGGTGGTCTGGTTGCTCTCATACGGGGCCAATTTACCCGGTTTTATCTCACTGGAGGGTTTAGCTTTATTGAGGTCAATCCGCTCGGCAATCGATTTGGCGTAAGCTTTGTTGGTCAGCGCCTGCCACGGCACCTTCACAAAATCCGGGTCACCGAGGTACTCCGAGCGGTCGGCGTAGGCCTGTTTTTCCGCTTCGGCCATCAGCTGCATCGCGTCGGCACTGCCAAAACCGTATTTGTGCAGGTTAAAATTTTCTAGGATGTTAAGGATCTGCACGATATGAATCCCGCCGGAAGACGGTGGCGGCATGGAGAAGACCTCATAGCCACGGTATTCCCCGCTAATTGGCGTACGCTCAATCGCTTTGTAGTTGGCTAAATCCGCTTTACTCAGCAGGCCGCCGTTTTGATGCATCTCGTCGGCAATCTGTTCGGCAATCGCCCCCTTGTAGAAAGCATCCGGGCCATTTTGGGCAATCAACGTCAGGCTGTTGGCCAGATTGGTCTGTACCAGTTTTTCACCTTGCTTGAGCGGCTCGCCATCTTTCCAGAAAATCGCTTTGCTATTGGCATGATGAGGCAGTACTTCACTGCCGTAGGTTTTGAGATCGTCAGCCAGTGCGCTATTGATGATAAATCCGTCTTGCGCCAGCTTGATGGCGGGCTGAATCACTTTATTCAGCGGCAGAGTGCCGTATTTCTCCAGTGCCAGCGAGAAGCCCGCCACGGTGCCCGGCGTACCGGAAGCGAGATGCGAGGTCAGCGATTTCTTAGCGTCTGGATTACCTTCGCCGTCGAGGAACATATCGCGGGTTGCCTGCTCTGGCGCCATTTCGCGGAAGTCTATCGCAACGGTTTTGCCCGCTTTGGTGCGCAGCATCATAAAGCCACCGCCGCCCAGATTTCCCGCCTGTGGATGGGTGACCGCCAACGCATATCCCACGGCAACGGCGGCGTCGACTGCATTACCACCTTGACGCAGAATATCGACCCCCACCTGCGTGGCCATTGCATCCACCGAGGCCACCATTCCCTGTTGGGCGCGAACGGGGTGGAATACATCCTCCTCAACGCCGTAAGAAACCGGCGGTGGTGGTGCAGACACGGCGCTAAAACAGCTTCCTGCGAGCAGAGCAGCAAGCGCCACCCGGCATAAAAATGTCGGCTTTATCATTAGCATAATTCTCCAGAGTAGAGGGGAAGCCCCGCACTAAGCCTGGTTCATAATGCTGAAATAATCCTCGTTATCCCCGGAACGGAGTAAACTTAAGAAATCCCTCAAAGGAGGACAGAAGATGAAACGATTACCGATCCTGGTGCTACTGCTGCCGTTTACCGCACTGGCCGCACCGTTGAATATCGATAACAACCCCAACCAACCGGGTTATGAGATCCCCAGTCAGCAGCGGATGCAGTCGAAGATGCTGAACCAGCAGCAGCAAAATAAAGGGATGTTGAATCAGCAGCTTAAGACGCAAACGCAGCAACAACAGCAGCATCTGCAAAATCAGATGAACAGCAATCAGCAGCGTATTGAGCAAAACCAGCCCCGAATGCTCAATAGCCCTAAGCAGCCACAACCTCTGCCCAGTTCGAACAGCGGCATGTTGAAGCAATATTAAGGCTGGAAGTTCGGGCCAATCACGTCAATCGCATCGGTACAGATGCTGTTCACGCCCCAGCGCAAAAGCTCTGCCGCGCGCTGGGGGTTATTCACGGTGTAAACCAGAATTTTTAGCCCGGCGTCATGCAACGCATCCACCCGATTTTCATCCAGCAGACGATGGTTAAGGTGAATAGAGACGCAGCCCAGACGCGCGGTGAGTTCACGCCAGTCGTCGCGCCACTCGTCGAGCAGCAGACCGCGCGGCAGTTCGGGAGCGGCAAGCTGTGCCGCTTCCAGTGCATCAATCTCAAACGAAGACAGCAGCGGCGGGGTCATATCGGCCCACAGCTCACGCGCCGCCAGCGCCACCACTTTACCGGTCAGCGGCCCGGTGCCGGTGGACGGTTTAATCTCAATATTGGCCATCATGCCATGCTGGCGGCAACGCTCCGCCACCTGTGAAAGCAGCGGCAACGGTTCACCTTTAAAACCACTGCTAAACCAGCTACCGGCATCCACACGCAGCAGATCCTGCCAGTTGAGATTGCCCGCGACGCCCCAACCGTTGCTGGTGCGTTCGAGATTGTCATCATGCAGCAAGAAAATCTGCCCATCTTTCGACAACTTGGCATCAAATTCGATCATCAAATGACCGTAGTGCGCGCCAACATCAATCGCCGCTAGGGTGTTTTCCGGTGCCAGCTTACCGCCGCCACGGTGGGCGACGATATGGGGATAAGGCCAGTTACTCATACACGTAATCCTGTTTCACCTTCAAAGAGATGCAGATGGTCGTCCGGAATATGCAGCCACAGCGTGGTGCCTGCGTTTGGGCGTAGTTGATGCGGCAGTCGCACCACCATTTTTTGTTCGCCAAAACGTCCATGGGCAAGGTTATCGGCCCCTAAAATCTCCAGTGTTTCAACGACCATCGGCACGCCGTTTTCCGCCTGCGAGCTTAGCGCAATATGTTCCGGGCGGATACCCAGCGTCATGCGTCGCCCGGCAAATTGATCGCGCGAGCCCGGCAGAGGGAATTGCATACCATTTTCCAGCACGAAGCGCGTGCCGGAATCATCCATCTGCCCTTCCAGCAGGTTCATCGCCGGGCTACCAATGAAGCTTGCCACAAAGCGGCTGGCGGGCTTCTCGTATACTTCCACCGGTGTACCAATTTGCTCGGCAATGCCTTTATTCATCACCATCACGCGCTGGGCAAGGGTCATCGCCTCGACCTGGTCGTGGGTCACATACAGCGATGTGGTCTTCAGGCGACGATGAAGGTGCTGGAGTTCCAGGCGCATCTGCACGCGCAGCTTAGCGTCGAGGTTGGAGAGCGGTTCATCAAACAGGAACACCGCTGGGTCACGCACGATGGCACGGCCCATGGCGACACGCTGGCGCTGTCCGCCGGAGAGCTCGCGCGGACGGCGTTTTAAAAGCCCGTCCAGCTCGAGAATACGCGCCGCTTCCTGCACTTTTTCAGCAATGTGCGCTTTGCCCATGCCGCGAATTTTCAGGCCCCAGGCCATGTTCTCTTCCACGCTCATATGTGGATAGAGCGCATAGTTCTGGAACACCATCGCAATACCGCGATCTTTCGGCTCCATATCGGTGACGCGTTTGCGGTCGATCCAGATATCACCGCTGGTCACCCGCTCAAGCCCCGCCACCATGCGCAGCAGCGTCGATTTACCACAGCCCGACGGGCCAACCATGACAATAAATTCCCCGTCCGCCACGTCCAGCGTCAGCGGTTGGATCACCTGGGTCTTGCCGTCCCAGCTCTTGGTTACTGCTTGTAGTTTTAAACCAGCCATTTTTATTTCTCACTATCGACCAGGCCACGCACAAACGCGCGCTGCATGGCTAAAACGATGACAACCGGAGGGATTAACGTCAGCAGCATCGCTGCCATGACCTGATTCCATTGCGTGGTGCCTTCACCGGTGGCGATCATCCCTTTGATGCCCGCAACGGCGGTGCCGAGGTTAACGTCGGTAACAATCAACAGCGGCCACAGATACTGGTTCCAGCCGTAGATAAAGGTGATAACAAATAGTGCCGCCAGATTGGTTTTCGACAGCGGCAGCACGATGTCGCGGAAGAAGCGCATTGGCGAAGCGCCATCGATGCGCGCGGCTTCAATCAGCTCGTCCGGCAAGGTCATAAAGAACTGACGGAACAGGAAAGTGGCGGTAGCCGACGCCATCAGCGGCAAGGTTAAGCCTGCGTAGCTATCAAGCATTTTCAGGTTGGCGATCACCTCCACCGTCGGGAAAATACGCACCTCAACCGGCAGCATCAGGGTGATAAAAATCATCCAGAAGAACAGGTTACGCAGCGGGAAGCGGAACCAGACAATGGCGAAAGCGGAGAGCATCGACACCGTGATTTTGCCGACGGTGATGGCGAAAGCCATGATGAAACTATTGAGCATCATCAACCAGAACGGGGCACTGTTGGCCCCGACGCCGTTGACCCAAATCGCCTTCATGTTCTCCAGCAGATGGCTGCCAGGAATCAGCGTCATCGGCGTTTCAAACACCGCTTTGTTATCCAGCGTTGCCGCCGTAAAGGCCACATACAGCGGGAACAGAATCACGATAATGCCGAGGATAAGCATGGTGTGGCTGAATATCGTCAGCCCGCGACGGTTCTCAATCATTGGTAGCGCACCTTTCTTTCCACGTAGCGGAACTGCACCACGGTCAGGATGATGACGAGGAACATCAGCACCACCGATTGCGCAGCAGAGGCCGAGAGATCAAGGCCAGCAAAACCTTCGCGGTAAATCTTATAGATAAGCGTGGTAGTAGCCTGTACCGGCCCACCGGCGGTGGCGGCGTCAATCACCGGGAAGGTGTCGAAGAAGGCGTAAACCAGATTCACCACCAGCAGGAAGAAGCTCACCGGCGCAATCAGCGGCAGCGCCAGCTTGAAGAAGCGGCGAATCGGGCCAGCACCGTCAATAGCGGCGGCTTCGACCAGCGAGCGGGGAATGGACTGTAGCGCGGCGAAGAAGAACAGGAAGTTGTAGCTTATCTGCTTCCACACCGAGGCGAAGACCACAAGGAACATCGCCTGGCCGCTGTTCTGCGCGTGGTTCCAGTCATAGCCAAACTCGCCGAGGAAATGGGTAATCAGCCCACGTCCGGGGTTAAACAGGAAGATCCACAGCACGGCGGCAACCGCCGGGGCGACGGCGTAAGGCAGTAGCATCAGCGTTTGATACAAACGGCTGCCGCGTACCACATAATCCACCAGCGCGGCGAAGAATAGCGAGACCAGCAGGCCGCTGACCGTAACCATTGTGCTGAACTTAATGGTCGTCCAGAACGAGTCGAGGTAGTAGCCGTCGTGGAACAGCGTAATGAAGTTATCCAGGCCAACGAATTCGCTGGAGAGACCAAATGGATCGACGTTTTGCAGTGAGTACCACAACGCTTCACCCGCAGGCCAGATAAAGAAGATAACGGTGATGACCAGCTGTGGCGCGACTAACGCGTAGGGCAGCCAGCGGGATTTAAACACCGGACGGGATGAGGACATAGTTAAACTCTGCGTTGGTTTCCCCTCACCCCGGCCCTCTCCCCAAAGGGGCGAGGGATAAAAGATGGTGCCGAGCGGTCCCCTCTCCCCTATGGGGAGAGGACTAGGGTGAGGGGTTCAGGCTATAAAATTAAGACTTGGTCGACTTCTCAAAACGACGCAGCAACTGATTTCCACGCTCAACCGCGGAATCCAGCGCCTGCTGAGGCGTTTTCTTGCCAGTCCACACGCTTTCCAGCTCTTCATCAACGATGGTGCGAATCTGCGGCATATTGCCCAGACGCAGCCCTTTGGTGAACGGCAACGGCGGCTTATTCAGCATCTGACGGGTTGCAATATCCGCGCCGGGGTTCTTCTCATAGAAGCCCTGCTGACGAGTCAGGTCGTACGCAGCGGTGGTAATCGGCAGGTAGCCCGTTTTCTGATGCCATTCGGCGGCAATTTCCGGTTTCGCCAGGAACTCGAGGAACTTCGCCACGCCGGTGTAAGTCTCTTTGTCTTTGCCCTGCATCACCCATAGGCTTGCCCCGCCGATGATGGCGTTTTGCGGCGCGCCCTTCACGTCGGCATCGTATGGCATCATGCCGACACCGTAGTTGAACTTAGCGTACTCACGGATAGCCGCCAGCGAGCCGGAAGAGGCAGTAGTGATGGCACATTCACCGCTATAGAATTTCTCGGTGGATTCGTCTTTGCGTCCGTAGTAGCTGAAGTCGCCCTTCTTGTTCAACTCTTCCAGCAGCGCAATATGTTTAACCTGCTCTGGCTTATTGAACTCCAGCACTGCATCAGTGCCGTCGAAGCCGTTATTTTTGGTCGCGACCGGCAGGCCGTGCCAGGCACTGAAGTTTTCAATCTGGATCCAACCCTGCCAACCGCTGGCATAGCCGCACTTCATACCTGCCGCTTTGAGCTTAGCGGTGTAGTCGGCCAGATCCTGCCAGGTTTTCGGCGGCTGCTCAGGGTCTAAGCCCGCTTTCTTGAAGGCATCTTTGTTGTAATACAGCACTGGAGTAGAGCTGTTAAACGGCTGGGAGAGCAGATGGCCGGTTTTAGCGTCGGTGTAGTAACCGGAAACGGTCGGCACAAACTGAGACTCATCGAACTTAATACCGGCATCGCTGAAGACCTGGTACACCGGCTTAATCGCCTTCGAGGCCATCATGGTCGCGGTACCCACTTCATACACCTGTAAAAGTGCTGGAGCATTACCGGTACGGAAGGCGGCAATACCTGCACTCAGGTTCTGCTCATAGTTACCTTTGTACACCGGCGTAATTTTGTAATCCGGGTTGGCGGCGTTAAAGCGCTGCGCCAGAGAGTCCACCTCTTTACCCAGTTCCCCTTCCATAGAATGCCAGAATGGAATAGTGGTAACAGCCATAGCCTGACTTGCGAAGGCCAGGCTCATTGCCAACCCTAAAGCTGTATGTCGTAACGATATCATCGGTTATCTCTCTTTTTGTGCCGGGATGCGCGATATCACGCGTTTTATGTTCGCGGGGGTAACATGACATGCTCGAATGACAGAAAAATAACTTTTTTATTACAAAAAAAAGATAGTAAGGCGACAAAGGGATGGCAAGGCGGTGACGGTTCTAAGAGAGGAAAGTGGGAGCTAAGACACGAATAGGGGATGTTCTGTTCCCGGGGTCGGCGCAAGCGCCTCGCCCGGACGACGGGTTGCCGGATGGCGATGCTGGCGCATCTTATCCGGCCTACAATGCCATAGGTAGCCCGGCTAAGCGAAGCGCCGCCGGGTTTGCTGTAAATTAACCACCGAGGTAGGCGCTACGTACCGCCTCGTTCGCCAGCAACGCATCACCGGTATCAGATAGCACCACGTGGCCGTTTTCCAGCACGTAGCCACGGTCAGCAAGCTTCAGCGCCTGGTTAGCATTCTGCTCGACGAGGAAGATGGTCATGCCCTGTTCACGTAACTGTTCGATGGTGTCGAAGATCTGCTGGATGATGATCGGAGCTAACCCAAGAGAAGGCTCATCCAACAACAGCAGGCGTGGTTGGCTCATCAGCGCACGACCAATCGCCAGCATCTGCTGTTCACCGCCGGACATAGTGCCCGCACGTTGAATACGGCGCTCATGCAAACGCGGGAACAGGTCGTACACCCACTTGATGCGTTCCTGGAACTGATCACGTTCGACAAAGAAACCGCCCATCGCCAGGTTCTCTTCCACGGCCATGCGCGAGAAGACACGACGCCCTTCCGGGACAATCGCCACCGCTTCGCGCATGATTTTCGCCGTCTGCCAGTCGGTAATGTCTTTATCATCAAAGACAATCCGACCGCTGGTGGCGCGCGGGTCGCCGCACAAAGTACCGAGCAGCGTGGTTTTACCCGCGCCGTTCGCGCCAATCAGGGTGACGATTTCACCTTGATTGATATGCAGGCTGACATCGTGCAGCGCCTGAATCTTGCCGTAGTGGGCGCTGACTTTACCAAACGATAACATCACTTTATCCATTTTATGCCTCGCCAAGATAAGCACGGATCACGTCCGGGTTGTTACGGATCTCTTCCGGTGTGCCGTTCGCCAGCGGGGTCCCCTGGTTCACCACGTAAATACGGTCAGAAATGCCCATTACCAACTTCATATCATGTTCAATCAACAAGATAGTGGTGTTGTGATGATTACGCAGCTCGGCAATCAGTTCATCCAGCTCTTTGGTTTCTTTCGGGTTCAGCCCTGCCGCCGGTTCGTCCAGCATCAGAATTTCTGGCTGCGTCACCATGCAGCGAGCGATCTCCAGCCGACGCTGGTCACCGTAGGCCAGGTTACTGGCCTGACGGTTAGCGTGCTCAAGCAGGCCAATACGCTCAAGCCAGGTGGCGGCGCGGTCCAGCGCTTCACTCTGTGCGCGCTTGAAAGACGGGGTTTTCAGCAGGCCGGAGAAGACGCCGGTTTTCAGTTGCTGATGTTGCGCCACCAGCAGGTTTTCAATCACCGTCATTTCGCGGAACAGACGCACGTGCTGGAAGGTACGCACCACGCCCATACGGGCGATTTGCTGACCCGGCAATCCTTCAAGATGCTGGTCTCGCAACATAATGGTGCCGCCAGTCGGTTTGTAGAAACCGGTCAGGCAGTTAAAGACCGTGGTTTTACCGGCCCCATTCGGGCCAATCAGCGAAACAATTTCCTGAGGATGCAGCTCCAGCGCCACGTTGTTGACCGCCAGCAGGCCGCCAAAACGCATCATCAGGCCGTTAACGGATAATAATGGCTGACTCATGCCTGCTCTCCTTCTTTCGCTTTCCCGCTTTTCAGTTTCAACTGTGGACGGGTCATCGGCAGAAGCCCCTGAGGGCGCCAGATCATCATCAGCACCATCAATCCACCGAGCATCAACATGCTGTATTCATTGAAGTCACGCATCAGCTCACGCGATACCACCAGCAGGATGGCCGCGAGGATCACCGCAAACTGCGAGCCCATACCGCCCAACACCACAATCGCCAGCACGAAGGCCGACTCGGCAAAGGTGAACGATTCCGGGCTGACAAAGCCCTGGCGCGCAGCAAACAGCGTTCCGGCAAAACCAGCAAACGCGGCACTGATGGTAAAGGCGGTCAGCTTGATGCGCGTCGGGCTTAAGCCCAGCGAGCGGCAGGCAATTTCATCTTCACGCAGCGCTTCCCACGCACGCCCCAGCGGCATACGCAGCAGACGGTTAATCACAAACAGCGAGAAGACCACCAGCAGCAGTGCCACCAGATAGAGGAAAATCACGCGGTCGGACGGGTCGTACTTCATGCCAAAGAAATTACTGAAGGTATCCCAGCCGCCTTCACGGGCGCTGCGGCTGAACTCCAGACCGAACAGAGTCGGTTTCGGGATCTGGCTGATACCATTCGGGCCGCCGGTCACTTCGGTATTGTTAAGTAGCAGGATACGGACAATTTCACCAAAGCCTAAGGTCACAATCGCCAGATAGTCACCGCGCAGCCGCAGTACCGGGAAGCCGAGCAGGAAGCCGGCCGCTGCCGAAACCAGCCCAGCTATTGGCAGACAGGTCCAGAAACCCAGACCGTAATAATGGTTCAGCAACGCAAAGGTGTAAGCACCTATGGCATAGAAGCCGCCGTAACCCAGCACCAGCAGGCCAGACAGCCCCACCACCACGTTCAACCCCAGGCCGAGGATGATGTAAATCATGGTCAGGGTGGCAATATCCACCGTGCCGCGCGACACCATAAACGGCCACGCCACGGCAATCACCAGCAGCGCAATCAGGAACAGCTTTTGTTTTACGGTTGAGCCGTCGATCGCGGGCAGAATAAACTTCGGCCCGGAGACGCTTTTGAGCCCTTTCTGGAACAGCGGGCGTAGCATCTGAAACAGGAACACCACCGCCGTGCCGATAAAGATCCACTGCCAGCGGATATCCGCCGCGCTACCGACCACCAGTTTGGTGCCGTCGAGTTGCAGTTGAACGCCCATAAAGACGCCCGCCAGCACAAAGAACATCGCCGCCGACAGCAGCGCCATCGCAAATTGCATCGGTTTCATACTTTCTCTACCTCCGGGCGACCCAGGATGCCAGTCGGCATCACCAGCAGCACCACGATCAGCAGCGCGAACGACACCACGTCTTTGTATTCAGTACTCAAATACGCCGACGACAGCGCTTCTGCGATGCCAAGGATCAGCCCGCCAATCATCGCCCCTGGAATGCTACCGATGCCACCAAGTACGGCGGCAGTAAAGGCTTTCATCCCGGCCATAAAACCGATGTATGGGTTAATCACGCCGTAGAACTGGCCCAGCAGCACGCCCGCCACCGCCGCCATTGCCGCGCCGATAACAAACGTCAACGCAATCACGCGGTCGGTGTTAATGCCGAGCAGGCTGGCCATTTTCAGGTCTTCCGCACAGGCACGACAAGCGCGCCCCATGCGTGAATAACGGATAAACAGCGTCAGCGCCAGCATGGCAACAAAGGTCACAATCCAGATAACCAGCTGCATAGTGGTGATAGATGCAGAGAAGTTCTCGCTGCTGCCAACAATCCACTGGCCGTTAAACAGGCTTGGCAGCGCCACGTCGCGTGAGCCTTCAGTCAGGCTGACGTAGTTTTGCAGGAAGATTGACATCCCGATAGCGGAGATCAGCGCAATCAGACGCTTGGAGCTACGCACCGGGCGGTAGGCCACCCGTTCGATGCTCCAGCCATAGGCGCTGGCAATCACAATTGCCCCGACGAAGCCCGCGGCAACCAGCAGCCAGCCGGTGTCGATGCCCATCATCATCAGCGCGGCTATGATCATAAAGGAGACATAACTACCGATCATGTACACCTCGCCGTGGGCGAAGTTGATCATGCCGATAATCCCGTACACCATGGTGTAACCGATGGCGATCAGTGCATAGGTGCTTCCCAGCGTTACGCCGTTAAACATCTGCTGCACGAAGTAGAGAACTTGCTCTGACATAAATTAGCCTTTTGCTACCCCCGCGGATCTACGCCCGCCAGGGGAAAATGAAGGTTACTTCGCCACCGTGGACGAGCCGTCGGCATGCCACTGGAAGACACCAAATTCAAATCCTTTCAGATCGCCTTTGTCATCCCAGGAAAGCGGCCCAATCACGGTTTTCGCGCCGTTCGCTTTTAAGTCTTTAATCAGCGCCAGCGGCTCATCACTGCCGGTGCGTTCCATGGCGGTAGCCAGAGACTGGACGGCAGCGTATGTGATCCAAACATACGGGCCGCTTGGATCTTTCTTCTGCGCTTTCAGGGCATCGACGATAGCGCTGTTTGCCGGATCCTGGTCATAACGTTTTGGCATGGTCACCAGCATGCCTTCACCCGCATCGCCCGCAATGTTCGACAGCGAAGCGTTACCCACACCTTCTGGGCCCATAAACTGGGTTTTCAGGCCAACCGAACGCGCCTGGCGCAGCATCTGCCCCATTTCCGGGTAGTAGCCGCCGTAATACACGAAGTCGATGTTCTCTTTTTGCAGACGGGCGAGCAGCGCGGAGAAATCTTTTTCACCGGCGGTAATGCCGTCGAAGAAGACGACATTGGCTTTCGCTGCCTTCAGGCTTTCCTGAACAGAACGCGCCAGGCCTTCACCGTATTGCTGTTTGTCGTGGATGATAGCGATGCGCTGAGGCTTTACTTTTTCCACGATATATTTTGCAGCCGTCGGCCCCTGAGAAGAGTCGAGACCTGTGGTACGCATGATGTATTGATAGCCGCGCTGAGTCAGCTCTGGGTTGGTCGCCCCCGGAGAGATCATCAGAATGCCTTCGTCTTCATAGATATCTGAAGCTGGCTGCGTGGAGGAAGAACACAGGTGGCCGATAACGTATTTAATGCCGTCGTTGACGATTTTGTTGGCCACCGCCACCGCTTGTTTTGGATCGCAGGCGTCGTCGTACTCAACGCCGACCAGCTTGTCGCCCTTGATACCGCCCTTGGCATTGATGTCTTTAATGGCCTGACGTGCGCCATTGAACTCCATATCGCCCCACTGCGCGACCGGGCCGGACATCGCCCCAACCACCGCAACCTTGATATCGTCAGCCATCGCCGTCTGAGACATAGCCAGCGCGATCATCCCTGCGATTACTGTTTTTGTATTCCTTTTCATACTTCGGGATCCCCATTCGTGATGTCGTGTTTACACGTCGTGGCGTGTATATATTTTGTAATTACATGGTTAAAAAGCATTCTGTACTTTTACTATACAACGCTATTTTTGCCATTATCTTTAATGGGTTAGCGAAGCTTTTTGACCAAATACAGACTAAATTCTCTATTTTTCAGTCTATTAAGAAAAGATAATATTCTGATTTTTACCATAGATAAACAAAAATAAGTCCACTTTTCAGCATAAAATAACGACATAAAGGGCCGAATAAAACGCTGGTTATCAGGTTAAAATACTGGGTATTTTTCGATCCATAATGTTTCAAACTGCCTGAGCGAGTATCGAAAAATTAATCACCTGTCTGAAGCGCCAAAAAGAGAAAGCCTCCAGCAGAATAAATTGAGTACACTGGCCGCAATTTTTTAGATTCGAGCAAGCCGCAAATGAAACTGACCATCATCCGTTTAGAGACCTTTAGCGACCAGGACACAATCTGCCTGAGTAAGATTTGGCCCACTTCCATCCCTGACGAGCGGTCTCTTGATGACGCGCACCGTCTTTACGCCGCTCGCTTTAACGAGCGTCTGCTCGCCGCCGTGCGCGTGACGCTTGGCGAAACACAGGGCGTTATGGAGGATTTATGCGTACGCGAAATTACCCGCCGTCGTGGTGTGGGTCAGTATCTGGTGGAAGAAGTGATGGCTGATAATCCGCAGATTAGTCGTTGGGTTCTAACGAAGGCGAGTCTGGAAATGGCGGCATTTGCTAAAGCGTTAGGGTTTGTTTTACAAGGTGAAGATTGGGTTAAAGAGTAGAGCCCGATCCCGGCGGCGCTGCGCTTGGCCGGGCTACGAAGGATCGGTAGCCCGGCCAAGCGCAGCGCCGCCGGGAAAGCTCAAATATTACTTAGCGTCGGTCGCCGTACCGTTGGCATGCCAGTTGAAGATGCCGAATTCGAAGCCTTTCAAGTCACCTTTCTCATCCCATGACAGCGGCCCCATCACGGTATCAACGGTGCTGGCCTTCAGGTATTTGGCAATCTCAGCCGGATCGTCTGAATGGTTCAGACCCGCCTGCAGAGATTGCAGCGCCGCGTAAGTCGTCCAGACGAATGCTCCGCTTGGATCCTGTTTCTTGGCTTTGATCGCATCGACAATCGGTTTGTTTGCCGGAAGCTGGTCGTAGTTCTTCGGCTTAGTCACCAGCAGGCCTTCCGCAGATTCACCGGCAATGTTAGACAGCGACACATTCGCTACACCTTCTGGACCCATGAATTGGGTTTTCAGGCCAGCCGCACGAGCCTGACGCAGAATCTGCCCCATTTCCGGGTGATAGCCACCGAAGTACACGAAGTCGATATTTTCTTTCTTCAGACGCGCCACCAGGGTGGAGAAATCTTTTTCACCGGCAGTGACACCGTCAAAGAAGACCACATTCGCGCCGCCTTTCTTCAGACCGTCTTGCACCGAACGCGCCAGACCTTCACCGTACTGCTGCTTGTCATGCACAATAGCAATGCGCTGTGGCTTCACTTTGTCGATGATGTATTTTGCCGCCGTTGGGCCCTGGTCAGAGTCCAGACCGGTGGTGCGCAGAATCAGTTTATAACCACGCGCGGTCAGCTCCGGTGCAGTCGCCGCCGGTGTGATCATCAGAATACCTTCGTCTTCATAGATATCGGACGCAGGCTGGGTGGAAGAGGAGCACAGGTGACCGATGACGTACTTGATGCCGTCGTTGACCACTTTGTTCGCGACAGCCACCGCTTGTTTCGGGTCACAGGCATCATCATATTTGACGATTTCCAGCTTGTTGCCTTTGATGCCGCCCTTGGCGTTAATGTCGGATACTGCTTGTTCTGCACCGCTAAATTCCTGATCGCCATACTGCGCAACCGGGCCAGACATTGCCCCCACGACAGCAATTTTAATATTTTCTGCTAATGCCATATTGCTGAATGCCAGTGCAATACATCCTGCCAGTAACGCTTTACCCTTCATATTCATCCTGAGGTTCCCCATTGTTATGGTTATTGCATTTGTTGTGATGTTGTTATTTAGCACATTATTCTTACATCACTATTACGGTGAGTATAAGATATTAGTATAGTGGGAGTATGCGGGTGCTTTTGCAGCATACTCTGCTAAAACATACCCCATTTTTATGGATTTGAAACGTTTATTTTGACGGATTTGTAACGTAAAAATGACAAAAAACGGCGAGCCGGGGTGGATGAAATGTTGGGTGTATCCCCGGCGGCGCTGCGCTTGGCCGGGCTACGGAAAGTGATTTCATTTTGTTGCAGGCAATGTAGCCCGGCCAGGCGCAGCGCCGCCGGGAAGGGCTCAATTATTCGGTTAATGCCCGACGAATCACCTCCAGCGCTTGCTGGAACTGCTTCTCAGGGATGGTGAGCGGATACAGGAAGCGAATCACGTTACCGTAGACACCACAGCTCAGCAGCAGCACGCCTTCAGCCAGCGCGCGTTCCTGAACGAGTTTGGTGAACTCCGGCGACGGCTCCTGGGTTTGCGGGTCAATAAACTCGACCGCCACCATTGAACCCACACCGCGCACATCGGCAATCGCCGGGCAGCTCACGCGCGCGGCATTCAATACTTCAATCAGATGCTGGCCCAGATGATTTGCCCGAGTACACAGTGCCTCTTCTTCAATCACGTCCAGTACCGCGAGCGCAGCCGCAATCGCCAGCGGATTACCGGCGTAGGTACCACCAAGCCCACCGGGAGCGGGAGCATCCATCACGTCCGCACGCCCAACGACGCCGGAGAGCGGGAATCCCCCTGCCAGGCTTTTTGCCATAGTGATGAGATCGGGCTTAACGCTATGGTGCTCCATCGCAAACAGCTTACCGGTGCGGGCAAAGCCGGTCTGCACTTCGTCGGCAATCAACAAAATGCCGTGGGTATCGCATAGCGCGCGCAATCCCTGCATAAAATCAGCAGGTGCGACAACAAAGCCCCCTTCCCCCTGGATTGGCTCAAGAATAATCGCGGCGACCTGATCCGGGCTAATATCCGCTTTAAAAATCTGGGCCAGGCTTTTTAACGCCATCTCCGTAGTAATACCGTGGGCAGCATTCGGGTAGATTCCATGGTAAACCGAGCCGGGGAACGGGCCGAAGCCGATTTTATAAGGCGCCACTTTGCCGGTCAGCGCCATGGTCATAAAGGTGCGTCCATGGAAGCCGCCGCCAAAGGTAATCAGTCCTGGACGTTTAGTGTAGGCGCGGGCAATTTTCACCGCATTTTCTACCGCTTCCGCGCCTGTGCTAAAGAATGCCGTTTTAGCATCTCCTTCAATGGGCGCTACGGCATTAATACGTTCTGCTAATGATACATAGCTTTCATAGGGGACAATCTGGTAGGCGGTATGGGTGAATGCCTTGAGTTGGTTCTCGACGGCCGCAATCACCTGCGGATGACGGTGACCGGTATTGAGCACCGCAATCCCGGCGGCAAAATCAATATACTCATTACCTTCAATATCCCACAGCGTGGCGTTTTCCGCGCGTTCCGCGTAGAAACCACACATCACGCCAACACCGCGTGGCGTGGCCTGTAAACGCCGATGATTCAGTGACTCGTTACTCACGTATACCCCCTGCCGTTAAAAGACGGAAAAATACATAGCGCTTATTTAGTCTTTGCCATCGGCTTCATTAGCGCCAGCGGTAAAAGGGAAATAAACAGAGGAAAGCGTGATGACGGTGGGATTATCGGAGTGACGAACCCGTAGGCCCGATAAGCGTAGCGCCATCGGGCAGATCGGCGCAGATTGCCGGATGGCGGCTGTACCTTATCCGGCCTACAAAAAACAAAACCCCCGAATTTACATTCGAGGGTTCATTGGGCGCGTTGAAAAAATCAGGCTTCGATAGCCGCACGCAGTTTTTTCATCGCATTCTTTTCAAGCTGGCGAACACGCTCGGCGGAAACGCCATAACGGTCGGCCAGTTCTTGCAGCGTAGACTTGTTGTCTTCGTCCAGCCAGCGGGCGCGGATGATGTCCTGGCTACGTTCGTCCAGGCCCTGCATCGCGTCGGTCAGCTTGTTCGCTGCCTGCTCTTCCCAGTTATCGTCTTCAATGCCGTCGGCAAAGTTGGACGATTTATCCTGCAGATAGAGCACCGGTGCCACAGCATGGCTTTCGGAATCGTCGTCGGAAGACATATCAAACGCCATGTCCTGTGCCGACATACGAGATTCCATTTCGCGCACGTCTTTGCTGGAGACGCCCAGCTCACGCGCTACCATCTCAACTTCATCCTGGTTAAACCAGCCCAAACGCTGCTTGTTTTTACGCAGGTTAAAGAACAGCTTACGCTGTGCTTTGGTGGTGGCGACTTTCACAATACGCCAGTTACGCAGCACGTATTCGTGGATTTCGGCTTTGATCCAATGCACGGCAAAGGAGACCAGGCGCACACCCACTTCAGGGTTGAAGCGACGCACTGCTTTCATCAGGCCAATGTTACCTTCCTGAATCAAGTCTGCCTGCGGAAGGCCATAGCCCGAATAATTACGAGCAATATGAACAACAAAGCGCAGGTGTGACAGGATCAGCGTTTTCGCTGCTTCCAGATCGCCCTCATAATGCAGTCTTTCAGCCAGCGCCTTTTCTTCATCAGCCGTCAACATCGGCCATGTGTTCGCAGCCCGGATATAAGATTCCAGGTTACCGACAGGGGCTAACGCTAAATTACGCATATCTTTGATCATTCAAATCCTCTCAATTCACTTCATGCTGGCGGAGGCTTGTCGACATACGCAACAAACATGCCAGGCTCTAGCTGCGAGAATAACATCCGCTCTTTTATCAGACAGTGAGTTTATCCACAAGTTCAGTGCAACAGTGTGAACAAATTACGCACAAAATGTGACACGCGATAGCCGCGAGGGCAGAAAGATGGGGTTTATAACACATCCCCCGCGGACGGAAGTCGTCGCAGGGGATGATTATAACAGAACTTTTTTAATCGGGGGTAAAGTGGCGTAAATGTTGTACTGTGGCAAGCCACGCTGCCACCCAGCCAATCATTGAACTCAGCAGCAGTAACAGCAAACACTCGTCAAACGACAGGCCGCTTAGCTCAAACTGCGTGCCAAATACCCGCGCCACTTCGGTGACTGCCGATGACAGACGCATCACCAGAATTTCCGACAAAATCAACGACAAGAATGCGCCGGAGAAGCCGAGCAACGCACCGCCGTAAAGGAACGGACGCAGGATAAAGCCATCCGTCGCACCAATCAGTTTCTGCACGTTGATGCTGTCACGACGAGCGAAGATGCTCAGACGCACGCTGTTACCAATGACGAGGAAGACTGCCGCCACCATCAGTACGCCGATCATTGCCGACACACGCCCTACCAGACCGGTTATCGACGCCAGACGGGAGAACCAGCTGTCATCCATACGCACTTCGTTAACGCCCTGCACCTGCGCCACACGGTCACGCAGGGTATTTAAAGCATCGGTTGTCTGGAAGTCGATTTTCGGGATCACCACCGCCACAGCGGGCAGCGGGTTCTCTTCGAGCATATCCAGCGCACCGCCAAAGCCCGACCAGTTCCGGAATTCACCCAATGCTTCATCGCGCGAAAGGTAATTGACCTTATCGACGCCCTGTTCGGCCTGAAGCTGCCCCACGACTCTGGCGGCCGCATCGTCATCCAGCGTTTTTTCCAGATAGACGGTGATCTGCGGTGACGGATAGTACTGTGAAGCCGCGGTATTGACGTTTTTGTAGACCATGTAACACACGCTTGGCAGCGTCAGTGAGATGGCGATAACCATCACCGTCAGGAAGGTGGCAAGCGGTTTGCTTTTCAGATCCTGAACGGCGCCCTGCCAGGCGTAACGTACCTGCTCGTTGAAAACGTTGGTTTTACGCGAGTTCGGTTTAGGTGCCGGCTTGCCGCGCTTTGGTGCCTGACGTCCGTTATCGCCAGAGGCCGTCACCGATTTACGGAAACGGTCAAGACGACCGCCGAACTGGCGAATCTGGTTGATTGCATCGCGCTTATTCACTCGTCAGGCCTCCATGCAAGTGACCTTCGCTCAACGTCAGCATGCGGTACGAACGACGCGAGATCAGGTTCAGGTCGTGCGTGGCCATCAGCACCGTTACGCCGACGCGGTTAAATTCTTCAAACAGGCGCAGAATACCTTCCGATAGCGCATCATCAAGGTTACCGGTCGGTTCATCCGCCAGCAGTACGGCGGGTTTATTCACCACCGCGCGGGCAATCCCTACGCGCTGCTGTTCACCGCCGGAGAGCTGAATCGGGAGGTTTTTCGCTTTATCGAGCAGACCGACTTTATCCAGCGCCGCCGAGACGCGACGACGAATGTCATCGTAGCTAGCACCCGCGATAATCAGCGGGATTGCCACGTTATCAAACACGGTACGGTCCATCAGCAAATGGTGATCCTGGAAAATCATACCGATCTGGCGACGCAAAAACGGCACCTCACGGTTTTTCAGGCGGCTGATATCATGGCCGCCAAATAAAATTTTCCCGGCGCTTGGCCGCTCAATCCCACAGATAAGCTTCAGCAAAGTACTTTTACCTGCACCGGAATGACCGGTCAGGAATGCCATCTCGCCTGGCTGCAGGTGGAAAGTGACACCCTGCAGCGCTTGTCTCCCGCCGAGATAGGCTTTGCTGACGTGTTCAAAGCGAATCATGATTAATCCTCTCGGGCAAAAAGTGCCTCAATAAAATCGCCCGCTTTAAACGGACGTAAGTCCTCAATACGTTCGCCGACACCGATATAACGAATCGGGATGCCGAACTGGTCTGCCACGGAGAATATCACCCCACCTTTGGCAGTCCCGTCGAGTTTGGTCAGCGTGATGCCGGTCAGGCCCACCGCTTCATGGAACAGTTTGGCCTGGCTGATAGCATTCTGCCCGGTACTGGCATCAAGCGTCAGCATCACTTCATGCGGCGCATCGACGTCCAGTTTTTTCATCACGCGGACAATTTTCTTCAGTTCTTCCATCAGATGCGACTTGTTCTGCAAGCGCCCGGCGGTATCTGCAATCAACACATCGACGTTACGCGCTTTCGCCGCCTGAATGGCATCGAAAATCACCGAAGCGGAATCCGCACCGGTATGCTGGGCAATCACCGGAATGTTGTTACGCTCACCCCAAACCTGGAGTTGCTCAACGGCGGCCGCACGGAAGGTATCGCCTGCCGCCAGCATCACCGTTTTGCCCTGCTGCTCGAACTGACGCGCCAACTTGCCGATGGTGGTGGTTTTACCCACACCGTTCACACCCACCATTAAAATAACAAACGGGGTTTTGCCTTCAATATTAAGCGGTTCGTCCACTTTTGCGAGGATTTCACCCATTTCATCTTTCAGCAAGCCGTAAAGCGCCTCGGCATCATGCAGCTGTTTGCGGCTGGCGGTTTCCGTCAGGCTGGCGATGATCTTACGGGTGGTATCCACGCCGACGTCGGCAATCAGCAACTGCTCTTCCAGCTCTTCAAACAGATCGTCGTCTATTTTCTTGCCGCGGAATAGACTGATAAATCCGGAACCGAGATTTTCTTTGGTTTTTAACAGGCTGCGTTTCAGACGCGCGAAGAAACCTTCTTTCGTCGGTTTTTCCTGTTCTTGCTGCTGGGCTACGGACTCTTCTTCCACAGTTTCAGCTTGCGGCTGGGCTTCCAGTGCCTGGGCTTCGAGTTCTTCGTCAGTCAGCTCGGCTTCTGCGATCTCTTCTGGCGCAACGGTTTCAACAACCGGGAGTTCTTCAACCAGTACGGGCGTAACATCTTCAGCTACCGGCGGCTCTTCAACGGCGGCTGGCGCGTTATCTTCAACAACGGGCAGTTCTTCCACCAGAACCGGCGCGACATCTTCAGCTACCGTCGGCTCTTCGACAGCGGCTGGCGCGTTGTCTTCCACGACCGGCAGTTCTTCCACCAGCACGGGCGCGACATCTTCAGCTACCAGCGGCTCTTCAACGGCAGTTGGCACGTTGTCTTCCACGACCGGCAGTTCTTCCACCAGAACCGGCGTAGCGTCTTCAGCCACTGGCTGTAAGGCTTCACTCTGGGCAACCTGCTCGGTCACTTCAACGACATCGGCGGCGAAAACTTCACTCTCGTCAACCGTATGCGGCGCAGGTGTCTCTTCAGCGATCGTTTCCGACTCGACGTTTGCTGGAGTCTCTTCAACAACCGGTGTTTCAGCGACAACAGCCGACTCGTCTACCGTCGGCTGCTCTTCAATTTTTTCTTCTGATTCAACAACCTGATCCTGTTCTTTTTGACCAAAGCCCAGCCAGGAAAAAAAACCACGTTTTTTCTCTTTTGCCATTTGCGACCACACTCCCCGTTGCTAATTGATGGCGCCACTTCGCCATAATCGACGCGAAGGCTGAAATAATGATGAAATTAGTCGGTTAGTCTACCACTTAACTTCCCTGGCTTCACCGCTTTCACCCGGCCGACCAGATCGCTAGAATAGCAGGCTGAAAGAGCGATCAGAGCGAGCAAATGAAAAAACCAACCTCCGGCGGCAGTGGCCAGATCCGCATTATTGGCGGGCAGTGGCGCGGCCGTAAACTTCCTGTCCCCGACAGCCCAGGTCTTAGACCCACCACCGACCGCGTGCGTGAAACCCTTTTTAACTGGCTGGCCCCGTCGATGGTTGACGCCCGCTGCCTGGATCTCTTCGCTGGAAGCGGTGCGCTGGGGCTCGAAGCCCTCTCTCGCTACGCCGCCAGCGCGACGCTGCTGGAGATGGAGCGCCACGTTGCTCAGCAACTGCAAAAAAATCTCGCGACGCTCAAGGCAACGCAGGGAAAAGTGGTGAACACCAACACTCTCACTTTCCTTGCCCAAAACGGGACGCCGCACGATGTGGTGTTTGTCGACCCGCCGTTTCGTAAAGGATTACTTGAAGAGACGTTAAACCTGCTGGAAACAAACGGCTGGCTGGCGAATAACGCGCTAATCTACGTAGAAAGCGAAGTGGAAAACGGCCTGCCACCGGTTCCCGCCAGTTGGGATCTGCATCGGGAAAAAATTGCCGGGCAGGTGGCATATCGCCTCTATCATCGTGAAGTGCAGGGAGAAAAGGATGCTGATTAATCTGGGTCGTTTGTTGATGCTCTGCGTATGGGGATTCCTGCTGTTGAATTTATTCCAGCCGTTCCCGCGCCCGCTGAATATTTTCGTCAACGTCGCGCTGATCTTTATGGTGCTGATGCACGGCATGCAGATGGCGTTATTGCAGTCTACGATGCCCAAAGACGGTCCGCAGATGACGCGTGGCGAGAAGGTACGCATCTTCCTGTTCGGCGTGTTTGAACTGCTGATATGGCAGAAGAAAATTAGCGCGGATCTGAAGAAGAAAAAATAATGGGAAGGCCCGATGAGGATGAACTTATCGGGCGTTAAGCGCCACAACGTTTCTATTCATGTGGAGGGATGGAATCGAGTTTGTCATTCAGTTCATTTACCGCTTTGACTCCTCCACTCTTCCTAGCTTTTTTCATTTGCTCGCAAATTGATTTATTTTTTGCGTAGTAGATACCTGAAAATGCCCCGCTACCATCACAGTAAGTATAATCAGTACTGAGTGGGTAGATGTTTAGCACGATTGAAAGAACGGTACCTAACACAAGGGCGATACCTCCATATGCCAGAGCAATAATCAACCCACGGTAGAGAAACCTGTAGGGCATCAGGCCCCTTGAGCAAACTGCGCACAAATAGAAAAAAACATAATAAATGCCAGTAGGAAGAAAAAGAAAAATAGGTATTGAACGCCAGTTAAGGTAGACAATGCTTCTTGATTTCACAATCCCCATAATATCATCAATTGCTATTTCGTAGGCATCATAAAGTCCATAAGAAATAAACGCCATACCCATCAAAATTATAAGCCTTTTTTTTATGGGTGTATGTAAGTCCAAGTTAATACTCCCCTCGCAATATATCCTTACCAATACCCAATGAGTGTTTATTATTCCACTCTTCGATCCGTTGTTGTTCTATTAATGCACTACGAATACACTCAATCAATTTCTCAGATAAATCATTATTTTTATCGAGACGATTCAATCGACCAGTAATTAATATTCCAATAGCGACAACAATAACAATCTCACCCCATATTGGCACAGCCAAACTTGCAGGTAATGCCCCTGTGAATAGCGCCACGGCCCCAGCAATCACTTTAGTCGCAAAAATCGTCACAACCACCTTAGCCACATCCATGGTGATATTCCCCAAAAAGGCGGCAACATCATGATCGGATCGGAAGATTAACTCTATCAACCGCCAGCAAGCCGAAAACCAGATGCAAAATTTTGCCCCAGTCATCAATCCAGCTCGAAGCCCGGCTTTACCAATACCTAGCTCCAGAACTTTAGGGTGGCTGATGCCGTAACGGGTACCGTTAAGAATCCGCCGTAGAGAGGGATAGCCAGTAATTTTCACATACATCTTCCCGCCATAAGCGTATTGAATCGCTTTGATCCCCCGCCCCTTAAGCGTGAATACAATCCTGCCAGCATCCCGATATGAAAACAGTTTTAAAATATTCGCCGTACCGCCTGCCGCATCTTTAATGTTCCCTGCATAAGTGGTAACCCGAGACATACCATCACTTCTTAACAGATCGTCGATAACACCCTGCGCTTCCTCAAGCGTTAGCAACATGATGTGTTGCGCATCTTTATCTAATCGCTCTTTGTATGCTCGGATATCATCCTCAAAACGTTTCGCAAGTTGCCAGTTATTTCCCCGAAGAATGCTTTGTGCATTCTTATCAGCCCAGTTTGAATAGTTTTCCACTTTGCTCACACCTAAACTTTGAGGGTTAAATAATTACCATTCATGGAATCAAATAGAGTCCAACTTGTCATTTAGCATTTGAATGGCAAAATAATTTTCATTTTCTTGTGCAATTTTCAGTTGATCGCAAATCTGCTCTGTTTTGGTGTAATACGTTCCAGCCATTGGGCCAGAACGTAAACATTGAACGTAATTTGTACCAAGAGGATAAAACATAACAACAAATGATATTACATTACCCATTATAAATGCCGCACCAGCGTAGTAATATGAAACAAGCAATCCCTTTCCAAGTATTGCTGGCAACTTTAAATTATACGAAAGGAAAGCAAATATAAACAAAAAATCAAAATAAACCATTGTCGGGATGAATAAAATTATTGAAGGGTAATACCAGTGATAATAAACAATACTCCTTGACACCAATAAATCCATAACACCCGTTATGCTGCTGCAGTAGGCTAACCATGTAAATCCGATGCAGACACAACCAGCAGTAAAAAGTTGCCCGCGTTTTTTTAGATTGTCGACATTTATCATTTGAGTAAAACCGTTCATCTTAATAAAACCCGCGAAGTATTGAGTTAGTGAACGGCGTACTATTTCGTAAATTATAATCTTCAATTCTTTGTCTTTCTTTAAAACCAGTACGAATACAGTTTATGAGTTTCTCTGATAACTTATATCTCTTATCCAGATAGTCAAGACCTACAACAATACCTACACCAAGCATAACAACAATAACAATCCCCCCCCATATTGGTACAACCAAACTTACCGGTAAAAAACCAGAAAAAATAGATACTCCCCCCATAATCACCTCAGTAGAAAAAATAGTCACCACCACCTTAGCCACATCCATGGTGATATTCCCCAAAAAGGCGGCAACATCATGATCGGATCGGAAGATTAACTCTATCAACCGCCAGCAAGCCGAAAACCAGATGCAAAACCTTGCCCCAGTAATCAATCCGGCTCGGAGTCCGGCCTTACCAATACCTAGCTCCAGAACTTTTGGGTGGTTGATGCCATAACGGGTACCGTTAAGAATCCGTCGTAGAGAGGGATAGCCAGTAATTTTCACATACATCTTCCCGCCATAAGAGTATTGAATAGCTTTAATCCCCCGCCCCTTAAGCGTGAATACAATCCTGCCAGCATCCCGATACGAAAACAGTTTTAAAATATTGGTCGTGCCGCCCGCCGCATCTTTAATATTCCCTGCATAAGTGGTAACCCGAGACATACCATCGCTTCTTAGCAGATCGTCGATAACACTCTGCGCTTCCTCAAGCGTTAGCAACATGATGTGTTGCGCATCTTTATCTAATCGCTCTTTGAATGCTCGGATATCATCCTCAAAACGACGGACAAGCTCCCGGTTGTTCCCCCGTAGAAGGTCATTCGCATTTTTATCAATCCAATCGGTATAACCCACCATCTAGCACTCCCTTAATAAACACGATCTTCCCAAAAGCTATATCCACTGGTGCCCGCGACATGGTGTTCCCAATTAATTGATTCATAAGACAACTCGATCGATTCCTCGGGTTGTCCTGCGCTATCATCAATAGTGTGTGGGACATGCAGGTGGATGCTTGAAATTCTGGCATTGGTCAACTTTATTGTGTAATAAAGCTCGTTAAACCCCATCCGGTTGGTCCGATAGAAACTAAAGTCACAGGTCAGCGTTTCATTTTCATTGATCGCTTTTCCCAGCAAAGGTGAAGCCTTATCTATAGGTTTTACGAATGTTAATGACTGGTGCCCTACATTCTGCTCACGCGTCATTCCATGTGAAATTTCCATCACCATAATCTGATCGCAGTGTGCTATCTGAGCTTTATTGCCAATTGAATCAACCGTTGCACAGCCTGCTGAAATTAACCCTTGGGATTGACCATTCAAAGTTAACCAGATTGTATTTGCCATATAATACCCTTACTCATAGATACGAATAATAACTCACCATAATAAATAACGTTAACAATATTGAAATTACAGCGTGACTTACGCCTGATAAAAAAAACACCTATAGCGTATAAAAAAATAGTGGTTATTCCTATACTTTTAACTACAAAAGAAAGTAAAGCAAAAGAAAAAATGAGATTGGTATATTTAACTTCAATACATCACAAAGAGTTAATATAGTTATCAGTATATAAAATCATTTCGTCACTTGGGCGGTATCGCCCAAAGTCACGATAACGCTCCTTACTCCACTACAAATCCAACAAAGCGCGAACCCTTATAACTCAGCGTCCCCTTATCCCCCACCGTCAGTTGATGATACTGCTCAGCCTCGACGCGAAAACTCATCTCCAGACCGCCCTGCTGCGGTTTAAAGCTGACGTCGTAACGCATTTCACTGCCCGCGGGCAGCACTGCCTGCTGACGTGAACGGCGGTCATTCAGCACCTTCTCCCGCTTGTTACTCACCACCACCTGCTTTTGCATCAGCGGCGCGGCGTCGTTATCCATTTTTTCCCGGCGCTGCTGAACGTAACGAAAAGAGGCGGCAATGACGATAACCGCGACTACGGCAACAAAAAACAGAGGCATCTTACTCATATCAGGTTCTCATAAGAATTTACGCAAATCATAGTAAACGACGCATCCAGCCATTGTCATCTGGTCGTCCACACTACTACACTGGACATTCAGGGCTAGCGACACAATGCCTACTAATGATAGCGGATACAGGGACTTAATATGCTTTGGTCGTTTATCGCAGTTGTTTTCTCCGGATGGCTCTACGTGGATGCCTCCTACCGTGGCCCAACCTGGCAGCGCTGGGTGTTCAAGCCTATCACCTTAATCCTACTGCTCCTGCTTGCCTGGCAGGCACCGATGTTCAACGCCATCAGCTATCTGGTGCTGGCGGGTCTGTGCGCTTCGCTGGTCGGTGATGCGCTTACGCTTCTCCCTCGCGAACGGACGCTTTATGCCATTGGAGCATTTTTCCTCTCGCACCTGCTTTATACCATCTGGTTTGCCGGACAACTGACCTTTACCTTCTTCTGGCCGCTGCCGCTGATATTACTGGTGATTGGCGTGCTGCTGTTGGCGGTCATCTGGACGCGGCTTGAAGAAATGAAGCTACCGGTGCTGGCATTTGTGGGTATGACGCTGGTGATGGTGTGGGTAGCGGGCGAGCTGTGGTTCCTGCGTCCAACCGATACCGCGCTGTCCGGGTTCTTCGGTGCTTCGCTACTGCTGCTCGGTAACATTGTGTGGCTGGGGAGTCATTATCGTCGCCGTTTCCGTGCGGATACCGCGATTTACGCCGCCTGCTACTTTGCCGGACATTTCTTTATCGTTCGCGCACTTTATTTGTAGTTCTTCGCTTGACTCTGGAGTCGACTCCAGAGTGTATGCTGCGCTTAATGAAACAACGATCATTAACCGGAGGATACGATGTCGACTCCAGAGACGCATGACAAAAAAGCCCCACAGTTTTCCTCATTCAAGCTCGCTCCTGCCCCACAAGCGCAGGACGATTGCTGCTGTGACAGCCAGTGCGCCACGGCAGAGCCGACGGTCGAAACCGAACTTGCCGCACGTTACAGCTGGGTAATTAACGGGATGGACTGTGCTGCCTGCGCGCGTAAGGTGGAAACCGCCGCCCGCCAGGTATCTGGGGTAAAGCAGGCCAAAGTACTCTTTGCCACCGAAAAATTGCTGGTCGATGCCGATGAAGATGTCCGCGCGCAAATTGAAAAAGCCGTCACTGCCGCAGGCTACACGCTGCGCGGCGAAGACCAGGATCAACCTGAAGCCAAAGCCTCTCGTCTGCAAGAAAACCTGCCACTGATAGCACTTATCGTGATGATGGCGATCAGTTGGGGGCTTGAGCAGTTCAACCATCCGCTCGGTAATCTGGCATTTATCGCCACCACCCTCGTCGGCCTGTTCCCCATTGCCCGTCAGGCTTTGCGTTTGATTAAAAGCGGCAGTTGGTTTGCGATTGAAACGTTGATGAGCGTGGCCGCCATCGGCGCGCTGTTTATCGGTGCGACGGCAGAAGCCGCGATGGTACTGCTGCTATTTTTAATCGGCGAACGACTCGAAGGCTGGGCGGCAAACCGCGCACGTCAGGGCGTGAGCGCGCTGATGGCGCTGAAACCGGATACTGCCGTACGGGTACGTGATGGTCAACGCGAAACCGTTGCACAAAAAGATTTACAGCCGGGCGATGTGATTGAAGTCGCGGCCGGTGGGCGTTTGCCTGCTGACGGTAAACTCATCACGCCGTTTGCCAGCTTTGATGAAAGCGCTTTAACCGGCGAGTCAATTCCGGTTGAACGCAACGCGGGGGAAAGCGTTCCTGCGGGGGCCACCAGCGCCGATCGTCTGGTACAGCTTAGCGTTATCTCGAAGCCTGGTGACAGTGCCATCGACCGTATTCTACGTCTGATTGAAGAAGCGGAAGAACGCCGCGCCCCTATCGAGCGTTTTATCGATCGTTTCAGCCGCATCTACACTCCGGTGATTATGGCGATTGCGTTGCTGGTCGCTCTGGTTCCACCGCTGCTGCTCTCCGCCTCATGGGAAGAGTGGATTTACAAAGGTCTGACTCTGCTGCTTATTGGCTGCCCGTGTGCGCTGGTCATCTCGACACCGGCAGCGATCACTTCAGGTCTTGCTACCGCAGCGCGTTATGGCGCACTGATTAAAGGCGGCGCGGCGCTGGAACAACTGGGTCGCGTTACGCAAATGGCGTTTGATAAAACCGGTACCTTAACGCTTGGCAAACCACAGGTCACAGCGATTATTCCAACGTCCGATCTGGATGAAGGAACCCTGCTGGCGATAGCCGCAGCCGTTGAACAAGGCTCCACCCATCCGCTGGCGCAGGCGGTAGTGCGTGAGGCGCAGCAGCGTAATCTGAACATCCCACAGGCAACGTCACAGCGTACGCTGGTTGGCTCCGGGATAGAAGCAGAGGTAGACGGGCAACGCATCGTTATCTGCGCGGCAGGGAAATTCCCGGCAGCCGCGCAGCTTGAACAGATTCAGCAGCTAGAAAGCCAGGGTAACACCGTTGTATTGGTGACCCGCGACGATACCCTGCTGGGGATTCTGGCACTGCGCGACACCGTGCGTGA
The DNA here is from genome assembly GCF_034424175.1 of Kluyvera intermedia. Taxonomy (NCBI): domain Bacteria; kingdom Pseudomonadati; phylum Pseudomonadota; class Gammaproteobacteria; order Enterobacterales; family Enterobacteriaceae; genus Kluyvera; species Kluyvera intermedia. Next base: position 361,996 of record NZ_CP139986.1, on the reverse strand, counting down.
GGATGCCCGTCAGGCGGTTGAAGGGCTGCGGGAACTGGGGATTCAGGGGATTATCCTCACCGGCGATAACCCACGTGCTGCGGCAGCGATTGCCGACGAGCTGGGCATGGCGTACCGCGCCAATTTGCTGCCCGCCGATAAGGTCAAAGAAGTGACGGCGCTAAACGCACAAGGCCCGCTGGTAATGGTCGGTGACGGTATCAATGACGCCCCGGCGATGAAAGCGGCGGCGATGGGGATTGCGATGGGCAGCGGCACTGACGTGGCGCTTGAGACCGCCGATGCGGCGCTGACTCACAACCGTTTAATCGGGCTGGTACAGATGATTCGTCTGGCACGCGCCACCCACGCCAACGTGCGTCAGAACATCACCATTGCGCTGGGGTTGAAAGGGATTTTCCTTATCACCACCCTGCTGGGGATGACCGGGTTGTGGCTGGCAGTGCTGGCGGATACCGGCGCAACCGTGCTGGTGACGCTCAACGCGCTGCGCCTGCTGCGCAGGAAATAGCCGTGCAACCATGATGCCGGGTGGCGGCTCCGCCTTACCCGGCCTACAAGTGGATAACCCTTATCCTGTAGGCCTGAAAGCTGCGCGCCATCAGGCATCAGGTTTACCCCCGGTTCAAACGCCTAAGGGTTAACCGCCTCAAGAATCACCAGCTCATCGCTCACTCGCTTTTTCGCTACCGGCGAGTTAGCCGCCGCCAGCTCGGCCTGTAACGCTGCCTGCTTTTGTTTTTTCGCCTGCGGGTCGCTAAACAACAGCCCTTTCACATTGAACGATGCGACGTTGCCATAACGCCCATCATCGCTGGTTGGGACGCTGATTTTGCCGTCATTCAGCAGTTTTTCGACGATCTTACGTTCGCGGTCATAACCTTCCAGACCGACCAACTGCCAGCGCTGCACCGCTTGCCCCTGATACTGACCCTTTTTCACCTCACTCAGATAACGAATAGTCAGATTGCGGATCGTACCCGCTTCTTCACCATATTCCGCTTTCGTATCCGACAGTACCGGGAACTGCATCCCCTCCAGTGCACCCCCTTTTTGCGTCAGGTGCCCCATGCGGTAGCTGTTCATCCCCAGGCGAATTGGCGTGCTGTCCGTCACCGGCGAACCATCCACCATCTTCAGGTCGCGAATACGCTGCCCGACAGGCTGACGCAGGTCGATCTTATAGGTCACACCGTCGAAGAAATCATTGGTGGAATATTTAGAGGCCCGGCGCTGCGGGTTAAAACTGTAGGTCACGTCGCCATCATGGAGCTGATTAAAGTAGCCCGCCGACCATTCCATATATTTTTTCAACTCTTTGCCCGTCAGTTGATAAACGGTGATTTCACCGCCCGCATACTGATAGTTGAAGGCAATGTCTTTTGCCGTGATGGTGCCGACGTTTAATTTCGGCCGGTCGTTATCAATTTGCAGCGCAATCACCTGCGCTTTTGGCGCGTAATGACGGCTGGCCTCCTGATACAGCTTGCTGATGCCGGTATCCTGAATATGCACCTGCGGAATGCCCTTCACCGCGTCTGGCGGCACCAGATCCTGACCCGTTAGTTGGGCAATCGGCCGATTGGCGTTAGCGCGCAATATCTTATGATAAGGCTGGTAAATCGCTTCCAGAGGCTCATCCGATTTCATTCCTTTAATGGAATAGGTGTAGCTGTCTTTGTTGATCAGCACATACTTGCCGTTGTGCTGCTCAAACTGCAGGTCGATACGCGACAGCGCGCGGCCATATTTATCTGGTTCGGTGACAATAACGCCGTTAATCACCTCTTTATCCACTTTCACATGCATATGCCCAGCGACGATAGCCGCCAGTTCTGGGTTGGCACGGGCAATATCGCCCACGCCGGTGCCTGGCCGCTGGTTCTCGTTATCGATCCCCATATGCGCCACCAGCACGATGGCATCCACCTGCCCCTGAATCTGCTGGATGGTCTGCTTCACCGCGCCAACCGGATCGGTAAAGTTGAGTCCTTTTACCCGATCGGTACCTTTAGCAAACTCGGCGGTCATCGGCGTATCCATGCCGATAACACCAATCTTCACGCCCTGGCGTTCAATAATCTTATACGCAGGCAGATAGGTTTTTCCGCTATCCCACAGGATATTCCCGGCAAGCGCCGTGCCTTTAAACTGATTTAGCGAGGTCGACAGCGATTTCAGGCCGAAATCGAATTCATGGTTACCCATCACCCAGACGTCATAGTCCAGGGCGTTAAACCCGAGGATCATCGGGCTGGTTTTGTCGTTCTTAAAGGTTTCGACAAAGTTACCCTGAATGGTGTCCCCCGCGTCGACCAGAATGACGTTGGGCTGTTCCTTTCTCACCTGACGTATCTGGGTGGCAATCTGGCTCAAACTACCTGCCAGATTTTCGGTATCCGTGGAGTAGTCCCACGGGACAAAAGTGCCATGCAGATCGGAGGTGCCGAGGATCGTGATATTGACGGGTTCAGCCATCGCCGCAGAGGTACCTAAGCAAAGTAAAAGCGCAAGAAACGATTTTTTCATTGTTATTTGATGTGCCGAAAGGGAATCGAGGGGAAATTATGCGATTCACATCAATATTTTTACTAGCAACTTTACAGGGCAAACAATGAAACTGAGAGACAGCTCAAGCTTAAGCCGTTCGATGGAGTTGGATTGCCGCCGCGCCTTTTAAACAACTAAAAATCAATAAATTGTACGTTGTTTCAGGCGCAGCCTGTATTAATGACTTTTACGCAACAGATATTGATACGGCAGCGATTCGGTCTGCTCGGCAATCAGCTCATGTTCCATAAAACGACAAAAGCCGGGTATATCACGCGTTGTTGCGGGATCGTCGGCAATAATCAACAGCGTTTCACCCACCGGCATCGTGCGCACGGTTTTGCGCACCATCATCACCGGCTCCGGACAGCGTAGCCCTTGCGCATCTAAGGTGTGGTCGGGGCTGGAAAACAAATCGGTCATGAGAATCTCGTGGTCAGAAAAAACGGCCTTAGTTTACGCTGACAGGCTCGCAACGCAACCAGGTTAACGATTGCGCGAAAAACAACCATTGCAATGAGGCGGGAAAGCAGTATTATTCCGCCCCTGCAATAGGTTTGCAGTTTATTGGGTTCCCTCACCCCAACCACTAAAAAGGTACAATATGGCTCCCTTTACCTCCATACAGCGCCGTCATGCGCTGGTTTGGCTATCGCTATTCCATTTACTGGTGATCACCTCCAGTAACTATCTGGTGCAGCTGCCGGTCTCTATTTTCGGCTTCCACACCACCTGGGGCGCGTTTAGCTTTCCGTTTATTTTCCTGGCCACCGACCTCACCGTGCGGATTTTTGGCGCACCGTTGGCACGACGCATTGTGTTCGCCGTGATGATCCCAGCGCTGATGATCTCCTACGTCATTTCTGCCCTGTTTTACATGGGTGAGTGGCAGGGCTTTGGCGCGCTGGCACACTTCAATCTGTTCGTTGCTCGTATTGCCGCCGCAAGTTTTATGGCCTACGCACTGGGGCAGATCCTTGATGTCCACGTGTTTAACCGTCTGCGTCAAAGCCGCCATTGGTGGCTGGCCCCAACGGCCTCCACGCTGTTCGGTAATATCAGTGACACACTGGCATTCTTCTTTATCGCCTTCTGGCGCAGCACCGATCCTTTTATGGCGGCGCACTGGGTAGAAATCGCCCTTGTGGACTATACCTTTAAGGTGCTGATTAGCATTGCATTCTTCCTGCCGATGTACGGCGTGTTGTTGAATATGCTGATGAAAAGGCTGGCAGATAAATCTGATTTATCCGCAGCACAGCCCGGCTAAGAGTTCATGACATTGGTTGTGATAAGATAGATGAATGAGCCGTTAGTGGCTGTTTATCGAAAGGAAGAAGTCAATGCGCAAATTGGTGAAATATGTTGGTATTGGCCTGCTGGTTGCAGGTCTTGCTGCCTGTGATAACAGCGATACCAGCACCCCTGCACAGGGTTCGGCTACCGCAAGTGACGCCGCCGGGCAGGCCATCAGCCTGTTAGACGGTAAGGTCGGCTTCACGCTGCCCGCCGGTATGAGCGATCAGAGCGGCAAGCTGGGTACGCAAAGCAACAACATGCACGTTTACTCTGATGCGACCGGCCAGAAAGCGGTCATCGTTATCGTGGGTGACGGCACCAACGAAGATTTGGCGGTGATGGCAAAACGCCTGGAAGAACAGCAGCGCAACCGCGATCCGCAGTTGCAGGTTGTCACTAATAAATCTATCGACGTGAAAGGCCATACCCTTCAGCAGCTCGACAGCATCATTTCTGCTAAAGGGCAGACCGCTTACTCTTCCGTGGTTCTCGGTAAAGTCGACGGCAAACTGCTGACCCTTCAGGTCACCCTGCCTGCGGACAATCAGCAGCAGGCGCAAACCGCTGCTGAAAGCATCATTAATACTTTAGTGATCAACTAAGTCAGTATGATGATGACATGGCCTCTCGCGTCGTTACGCCAGGGGCCATTTTTTTAATCGCCATCCCAGCAATAAGGCTAACGCCACCAACCCCGCCACCGCGATATAGATAGTCGACACGCCCATATACGCCATCATCAGCCCGGCCAGCGGCCCGGTTATCCCCAGCGACAAATCCATAAAGACGGTGTAGGTCGCCAGTGCCGCCCCTTGGTTTTGCTGTGGCACAGCTTTTACCGCCACTACGCCAAGCGCCGGGAAAACCAGTGAGAAACCCGCTCCCGCCAGAAATGTACCAATTTTCGCTAGCAGTGGCATCGTCGCAAAACCCACCAGTAACAGGCCAAGAATCTCGACCGAGAAACAGATCATCGCCACATTCAACCCGCCCAGCCGGTTAATGCCGTTAGGGAACAGCAGGCGCGTGCCGACAAACGCACAGCTAAACAGGGTGAGCGCGAAGGCCGCACCATCCCAGCCTTTGGCATCGTAAAACAGGGTGATAAAGGTGGCGATAACGCCAAACCCGGCAGATGAGAGCGCCAGCGCCATCCCGTAAGGCCACACGCGGCCCAGCACGGCGCGAAACGACATCGGCTTGCCCTTCGCTGCTTTCACTTCGTCGCGCGGCAGTGCCGCCAGAATCGCCACCGCGGCCACCGCCATAATCGCCAGCGCCAATCCTTGCAGGCCAAGGTAGCTATAGCAGAGCACGCCCAGCGGCGCGCCCAGTGCCATCGCTCCGTAGGTGACAATTCCGTTCCACGAGATCACTCGTCCAATATGCGGCGCGCCTACCACGCCTACGCCCCACAGGGTGGAGCCAGTGCCAGCAAAACTCTGGCCGATACCGAGAATCACGCGACCTAAACACAGCAGCACCAGGCTGATAAGCGGCCAGTCGCTACCCAATGACGCCAGCAGATATCCCAGCCCACTGAGGAAGCAGCCACACAGGCCAAAGACGACGATTTTTTTCGGCCCGAGCTGATCCGCATAGCGTCCGGCATGAGGACGGCTGAGCAGCGTGGCAAAATATTGCAGACTGATAACCAACCCCGCCCAGAAAGCGCTAAATCCCATGACGTCATGGACATAGCCGGGCAACACCGCCAACGGCAGGCCAATGGTGAGATAGCTGGCGAAGTTAAAGATAACGACGGAGACAATACGCAGGTTGAGACGCAAGCCGCTAAGCTGCCCCTCTGCGTCGGCCGCAGACATAGATAATCCTTTATAGGTGCAACGAAAAGGGCATTATTGCATATTTTGTCAGCAGGGCATTGCGAGTTTTCCCGGCGGCGCTGCGCTTGGCCGGGCTACAGCGTAGCGCCCGCAGACGAAGCACCGGTAGCCCGGGCAAGGCGTTTACGCCGCCCCCGGGGAAGTAACGCACGCTCAGCGACACGAGGCTTTATTCGGCCAAAAGATAGTTATCACACCGGCAACTATCACCACAACACCCAGAAGCCCGCGCCAGGAGAACGGCTCATGCCAGCCCGGCAGCCAGATGGCAGCGAGCCACACCACCATATAGCTCAGGCTGAGCAGCGCGTAGGCTTTCGCCAGCGGCAGCCGCTTGAGGGCAAAGAACCAGCAGGCCATCGAGGCCACGTAGCCCAGTAATCCCAACAATAACATTAGCGTACCGTCGCCCACGTGCAGTAGGTGCAACAACAATGCCCACGGCTGCTCCGCCGATGGCAGCGTGGTCATAGCCACACGCAACGTTAGCTGTGCAACACTCACCAGCATCACGCTCATTAATGCCCAGAAAAGCCCCATCAGACGCTGCTCCCCACAAGCATAATGCCGACCATTATCAGCCCCACGCCAACCCAGTGACGGCGACTGACCGGTTCACGCCAGATGGCGCGCGCCGCCAGCGTCACCCAGACAAAGTTCAGACTCAGCATCGGGTAGGCCACGCTGACCGGGATCTGCTGGAGCACCAGCAGCCATAGCAGCATTCCCAGCCCAAGTAGCGCCAGCGCCAGCACAAGCCAGGTCAGTAAATGGCGTCCACGCTGACCTTTCGGGGCGGGCCGCGTTGCCTGTTTTTGGCACAGTTGCCCGGCGCAGCTCAACAGGCTGGCGAGCAACAGGCAAGCCCAGACCATCATTGCGGACGGTACTGAATAAATACGTTTCGGCCCATCACATATACCTCATCCGGTTTTGGCAGCGGTAAATCCGCCACCTGTGCATTGCGGGACAACAGCAGCACCAGCGAAATTGGCCCCTCCTGGCGGTGCGCTTCCAGCCACTGCGGAAAATCATCCGTGGAGATATAGCGACCTTTTGCATCAGGGTATGAGAGGCCATATTTTAGCTCTCCCTGCTGCCCGTACAGCATCACATCGCTACGTTTGAGCTCCCAGGCAAGCCCTGCGGCGACGCCTACGCTGTTACTCAGCACATAACGGCTCGGGGCCAGCGATTCGCTGACGATATCCACCAGGAACTGCGGCTGTTTACTGTTGGTTACGCGGTCAGGAATCGCAAAACCGACCAATAGCGCCAGCCCCAATGGGCAGAGCGCCGCTAGCGTCCAGCGCTGAGCTCCCGGTTTTATCGACAGCCAGCCCATCAGCGCCCAGACAAAGAACGCGATCGCTGCCAGCACGCATTTATACAGTTCAATCGGCATCCATACCGGGTGTTTCATCGGCCCCCACGGTGACACCACCGCTACCGCCACCAGGCCAACCACACCGAAAACGATATTGATAATGCTGTTTACCCGCAGCGCTCGCCCGCCGGTTTTCGCCACATCTACCGCATAGCGCGCCATCAGAATAGCTAACGGAGCAAAACACGGCAGGATATAGGTCGGCAACTTACCTTTGGCGATACTGAAGAACAGCAGCGGCATCACCACCCAGCCCAGCAAATAGAACGCCCCGCCTTGCCCTTCACGCTCGCGCCAACCACGCTTGAGCGCCCCCGGCAGCAGGGCCAGCCACGGCAAGCTTCCGGCAATCAGGAACGGCAGGTAATACCAGAACGGCGCTTTATGCTGAGCATCGCTCTGCGCGAAACGTTGAATATGTTCCACCCAGAAGAAATAGCGCCAGAAATCGCCTTCGCGCGCAGCAATCGCCAGCCCCCACGGCAGCACGGTCAGCACACAAACCAGCACCGACAGCCAGCCCCAGGTCAGCACTTCCCGCCAGCGTTTTTGGGCGACCACCCACGGCAGTACGCCAATCACCGGCACCGCCAGAGCCAGGAAACCTTTAGTCATCACCCCCATGCCGCAGGCGATACCCAGCAGCACGTAACCCCAGAACCGTTGACCGGTATTTTTGGCCGATGCCGCAAGCCAGAAACTGAACATCGCCAGCGTCATCCACAGGGTGATCATCGGGTCAAGAACGGCGTAAGTACCAATTCCGTAGACCAGAAACGCAGTTAAAAAAATCACCCCGGAGAGCAGCGCCACCTTCTGGTCGCGCCAGATTTTCCACGCAAGCCAAACCACCAGCAGCGCAGAGACGGTAATGGAGAACACCACGCCAAAGCGGACGGCAAAATTATTGTGCCCAAACAGCCACTGGCCAATACTGTTAATCCAGTAACCGGCTATCGGTTTTTCGAAATAACGAAGCCCGAGAAAATGAGGAACGACCCAATCACCGGTCGCCAGCATTTCACGGCTGATTTCCGCATAGCGCGTTTCATCCGGCTGCCACAGCAGACGGAAATTGAGTGGGACCAGGTAATACAGTACGAACAATGCTACTAACGAGATTCCATAGCGCAGGGATTTCATACATCAGGACTCAACAGTTGTTGGCAACCCAGCCAGCCTTCGCGACCGGCAATTTCTCCACGCACCACCTTGCCAACCGGCAGTTGACTAAAGTCATCCGGTAAAAGCTGGCTCAGTGGGCAAAAGTGAATATCCTGCTTTGCCGCCAGGGTCAGCAGGTCATCAAACTGTTCGGCGCAGACACCGCCTTCCACCTCAGCGTGAATGGTATACACCGGAGTCCCCGTATCGAGACGGATCTGTTCCAGCAGCCAGCGGTTGTAGTTGTCGGCGCTAACCCGCGTTCCCACCGCTTCATCCCAGGTCGGTAAGGTGACCGGTATTTGTACCGTTGCCAACGTACCGTCGCTCAACTGTGGGCGAAACGGCTGCGTGCCGCGGCAGTCGCTGTTATAGAGAAAATCGAACGACTCTTTGGCTTTCACCACGCGCTGGTCGGCACGCCAACCCGCCACGGCGGAACAGGAGACTGGACGGCCCAGAATCGCCTCTAGCTCGCGCAACCCGCGGCTAATTTCATCCACCAGCGGCTGTTCTTTCCACACCCCGCTCCACTGCTGCCAACGATGATGATCCCAGGCATGCAAACCGACTTCATGCACCTGCGCCACATTGCGGATAATCTCCGCATTGGCCGCACCGATGCGTCTTCCCGGCCAGGCGGTACCAGCAAGCAAAATATCCCAGCCATACAGCGAGGCCGCGCGTGAGCGCAGCATCTTCCACAAGAACTTCGGTTTTATCAGGCGCCACAGGTGGCGCCCCATATTGTCCGGCCCAACGCTTACGAAAAAGCTGGCCTGCACGCGGTGTTTTTTCAGCACCGACATCAGTCGTGGTACGCCCTCACGCGTCCCGCGGAAAGTATCCACATCAACGCGCAAACCGACTTTTTTCATGATGCTTTTTCATCCGTTAATTCAACCGTGCGCAGGAAGAAGTCCAGCGTCTCTTCCACCGTTTGCTGCATCTCTATCGTCGGCTGCCAGTCGAGTAAACGTTTAGCGTTGCGGATGCTCGGCTTACGGTGCTCAACGTCCTGATAACCTTTACCATAATAGTCGCTGCTTTCCACTTCGCGAAAACCGGCAAACGGTGGGAAGCGGTCGCGCAGCGGGTGACGCTCGAAGCAGTTGAGCAGCATTTCCGCCAGCTCCTTAATACTCGCTTCGTTATCCGGGTTACCGATATTGATAATCTGCCCGTCGCAGCGGCCATCTTTGTTTTCGATAATGCGGAACAGCGCTTCAATACCATCGCTGATATCGGTGAAGCAGCGTTTCTGCTTGCCACCTTCAATCAGCTTAATCGGCGATCCTTCCACCAGGTTTAAGATAAGCTGGGTAATAGCACGAGAGCTGCCGATACGCGCGGCGTTCAGGTTGTCCAGACGCGGCCCCATCCAGTTAAACGGGCGGAACAGCGTAAATTTGAGATCCGTTTTGTCACCGTAAGCCCAGATCACGCGATCCAACAACTGCTTGGATACCGAGTAGATCCAGCGCTGCTTATTGATTGGCCCCACCACCAGGTTTGACGTGTCTTCATCAAAACTGTCGTCGGTACACATACCGTAAACTTCCGAGGTCGACGGGAAGATGATGCGTTTGTTGTACTTCACGCAGTCACGGATAATCTTCAGGTTCTCTTCAAAATCCAGCTCGAACACGCGCAGCGGGTTTCGGGTGTACTCAATTGGCGTAGCTATCGCCACCAGCGGCAGCACCACATCACATTTCTTGATGTGATATTCAATCCATTCGGAGTGGATGCTGATATCCCCTTCGACAAAGTGGAAGCGCGGGCAATCGAGGAAACGGCCAATCGCATCAGAACCAATATCCAGGCCGTAAATTTCGTAATTGTCGTCCTGTAACAGGCGCTCCGTCAGATGGTTACCGATAAAACCGTTCACCCCGAGGATCAGTACACGGGTGCGGCGCTTGACGGCGGTAAACGGACGGCTGGAGAGCAGCGCCCCTGCCACCAGGCCCATTGCTGGTGCAAGTTGGGTGCCCTGCATATAAACGCCGTTAGCGCTCTGCCCGGTCACGATTTCCAGCGCCCCTTCGCCACAAGCGATCACCAGCGGCGCAACGGAGAGTACGGTACCCGGCTTCGCGGCAGGCAGATCGCTACGCACACGCGAGCTCCAGACAATAAACTGGCAAGTACCGACAAACCCAAACGCGCCCGGCCACGGGTCGCTGACCGCACGCACCAGGTTATGCAGTACCTGCGCCGGTTTTTCCCAGTCCAGACGACCATCTTCCGGCGTACGACGTCCCACATAGGTAGCCTGAGTCTCGTCCTGCGCGCATTCCTGCGTCTGACCGCTGCGGATTTTCGGCAGTACGTCGCCTAACAGCATTTGTGAGGCAGAACAGAGCTTACGGTGCAGCGACAACGCAACATCGCTATCGGTAATCGTCACCACTTGCTGGGCCACAATATCGCCGGCATCAGCGCGCTGAACCATGCGATGAAGGGTGACTCCGGTCTCTTTCTCACCGTTAACCAGCACCCAATTCAGCGGCGCACGACCACGGTATTTTGGCAGCAGCGAACCGTGCAGGTTAAACGCGCCCTTTGGCGCCAGCCCCAGAATGTCGTTGCCAATCAGGTTGCGATAGTAGAAGGAGAAAATCACCTCCGGCGCCATCGCCTGGATACGGTCAACCCACAGCGGGTGATTCACGTCCTCCGGCGCATAAACGGTAATGCCCTGCTCAGCCGCCAGACGCGCGACGGAACCGAAGAAATGGTTTTCACCGGCGTTATCCGGATGAGTGAAAATCGCCTCGATATCGTAACCGGCGTCCAGCAAAGCCTGAATCCCGGTACACCCCATATCATGGTAGGCAAAAACAACAGCTTTCATTAGCGATCTTCCTCTTCAGAAACCAGGCTTTCCTGGCGAACAACACGTTGAATAAAGTAGCGGGGACGCGCGCGGACATCGTTGTAGATGCGCCCGATATACTCCCCAAGCAGGCCCATGCCGATAAACTGGGCACCGATAAACATGAATAAAATGGCAAATAGCATGAACACGCCATCGCCCGCCCATTCCGCGCCGAGCGTCAGACGCAGGACAACCAGCAGAAGTGAGAAGGCAAAACCCAGCACGGCGATAACGCTGCCGACCACGCTTAACAGACGCAGCGGCGTGGTGGTTAAACAGGTCACCAGGTCGTACATCAGGTTAATCAGGCGCATAAAGCTGTATTTCGAGTCGCCAAACTCGCGTTCGGCGTGATGTACCGGAATTTCCACGGCACGACGGGCGAACGTGTTCGCCAGTATTGGGATGAAGGTGCTGCGCTCATGACAGTTGAGCATCGCATCAATGATATGGCGGCGGTAGGCACGCAGCATGCAGCCGTAATCGCCCATCGCTTTACCGGTGGTGCGTTGGATCAGACGATTGATCATCTTCGAGGCAGTTTTGCGGAACACGCTGTCCTGGCGGTTTTGCCGAACGGTACCGACCACGTCGTAGCCTTCGTCGGCTTTTTCCACCAAACGCGGGATCTCTTCCGGCGGGTTTTGCAGGTCGGCATCAAGCGTAATAATCAGGTCGCCGGTCACGTGGCTGAAGCCGGCCATAATCGCCGAGTGCTGGCCGTAGTTGCGGTTAAGCAGTACCGCGACAACATGGCTGTCTGGCGCTTCGGCCGCCTCCACCAACATACGTGCGGAGTCATCCGCGCTACCGTCATCGACCAGCAGAATTTCATAATCCCGGTTCAACAGAAGGCAGGCCGCGTCGGTACGGCGAATCAGCTCCGGCAGACTCTCTTGCTCGTTGTATACCGGGATCACCACCGAGACTTTTTTTACTTTCGGATATTCAAACATATCAACGTCCTGCTAACTGATGGAGCGCGGTAATCACGCGAGTGGTGTCGTCATCGGTCATATCCGGGAACAGTGGGATCGAACAGATGCGCGCGCTGTTCCATTCGGTATTCGGCAACGACACTTGCGGGAAGCGCTCACGGTAATATTTCTGGGTGTGGGCCGCGCGGAAATGCAGGCCGGTATCAATACCTTTGGCTTTCAACTGTTCCATTAACGCATCGCGGCTGATGCCACAGCGCTGCTCATCAACACGGATAATAAACAGATGCCAGGCGTGCAGATGCGACCATTCAGGAACAGCGAGCGGCTGAAATGGTGTATCGGCAAGCTCAGCGGTATAGCGTGCGGCAATTTCACTGCGGCGTTGATTGGCCTGACCCAGTTTCCCCAGCTGTACCAGCGCCAGCGCAGCGTTGATATCGGCCAGGTTGTATTTAAAACCCGGACTTATCACCTCGGCCTGCGGCGCGCGCCCCAGAGTTTGTCGGTCGTAGGCGTCGACGCCCAGACCGTGGAATTTCAGGCTGCGAATGCGATTCGCCAGATCTTCATCGTCGGTAACAATCAGGCCGCCTTCGGCACAGGTCATGTTCTTGATGGCATGGAAGGAGAAAATTGCCGTTCCCTGCCAGCCGACGTGGCGGTTTTTATAGTGAGTACCCGCCGCGTGCGCGGCATCTTCAATCACCGGAATGCCCTTACGCTGTGCAACGGCGCGAATAGCATCGATATCAGCCGGTGCACCTGCATAATGCACGGGGATAATTGCTTTGGTGCGCGGGGTAATGGCAGCTTCGACGGCCTGCGGCGTCACCATTAGCGTGTCGGGATCGACATCGATCATTACCGGCGTCGCACCGAGCAAGACGATCATATTGAGCGTAGAAACCCAGGTCTGAGACGGTGTGATAACTTCATCACCGGGGCCAATACCAAGCGCCATGAGCGTCACGTGCATCCCACCGGTCGCGGAGCTAACAGCAATCGCAAAACGGTTACCCGTTAAGGTGCAAAACGCCTCTTCCAGCGCCTGATTTTTTGGCCCAGTGGTTATCCAACCGGATTGCAGCACGTCCTTTATCGCAGCAAATTCCGCATCACCCATTGAGGGGCGTGAAAACGGTAGAAAATCACTCATGAAGGGTCCTTATCCTATTACTCAAATGAGTACGCCTGACTGGTGAATAAAACGTAACGATAGTTATTTGTTAAAATCAGGAATGGATAGACATGATATTTAAACCAGCAACATTCGATTGCGGTAAAAGTAACAGTGTTATCTTAGGATAAGATTAAGAAAGGAGAGAGGGTGGACGCAATAAATGATTAATAAACAAAACTGATTACTTATCAATTTGTTAAATAGAATGAAATTTAAAAATAAAGCGCCCAGCCTACATAATAGCTGGGCGCAACGTAACATTATTCAACGCTGTCTAAACGAGAATTTTATTTAGTGAGTAAATTAACTTTCGTTGCATATTAGTGTAATAAATAATGCATGTAGCTTTGCTTAACTATTAACGCAAATTAGCCGGAAAATCTTTTGGTAATTCACTGGCGGCACAGTCAATCACGCTATCATTATTGGCACCGCAGTCACGGACGAAGGTAATTGTCGCAAATTCATCAATCACTTCGGTCGGATACGCCGGGCCAGCATCACGATAGGCATTCATCAGCGGAATATGATCGTTCTGGAAACAGACCGTTTTTTCCGGGTTGTTCATCACCCAACGAGGGAAGAAGATGGTGCCGTGGAACAGTTTGTCGCCAAGGTTCACAATCAGGCTGACATCGGTGCCGGTCGGTTCAGTCCAGGAAATTTTATAGATGCTTTCACCTACGCGAACAATGTACGCCTGCTGATCTTTCACCCAACGATTAGCAACCAGGCCGCTGTGAATGCGGTAATCCAGAGTGCTGTCGTTTTTCACATAAATTTCGTAGTTCCAGCCGTTATCGTAGGTATAGACCAGATGTTTGCCAACGAAACCGCTCAAATCATGTTTATCAAAGTTGCTCATAATGAAATCTCCTTGTGTCGATGCAGAGATCTTATTACTTTAAAAATCGAATGAATAACGCTATGTTTTAATGAAACCCATCTAAATTTTAAATCAATTATGCACAAAACCACCCTGGAACAATGGGCGCTGTTGGAAAAAGTGGTGGAGCTGGGCAGCTTTGCCAGAGCCGCCGATGAGACAAACCGCAGCCAGTCATCCGTCAGCTATAACCTGGCGCTATTACAAGAACGCTTAGGCGTGGCGCTACTGGTACCGGAAGGTCGTCGCGCGGTGTTAACCCCGGCGGGTGAGCTACTGCTAAACCAGGTCAAGCCACTGCTCAAAGCCTTTGCCTGGGTCGAGACTCGCGCTGCCACGCTGCGTGAGGGGATGCGTACCCGGCTGGATTTAGTGGTCGATAGCATCTTCCCGCGCGAGCGGCTGTTCGCCATTCTGCGTCAGTTTCAACAGCGGTATCCGCAGACTCAGGTACGACTGACGGAGGTGCTTGAGAACGCCCACGGCAACGACGTCATTCAGGCCGAAGCTGACGTGATGGTGCTGACCCGCCGCCAGGATATTACCGGGCGCGGAGAGTGGCTGATGAATATTGATTTCGTCGCCGTCGCCCACCGCGATCACCCTCTATTTGAGAACGAAACGCCGTTTAATGATGAGCAGCTCCGCCCCTGGCCGCTTATCCGTATTGCCGATAGCGATAACGACCGCCAGGCCGGGCGCGACGCGTGGACGTTCTCGACGATTGATGCGGCTATTGATGCGGTGATGTATCAGGTAGGTTATGGCTGGCTGCCGGAGGAGAGGATTCAGGCGGAACTGGCGCAGGGTATTTTAAAACCGCTACCGTTGCGTCATGGCGTCCGACGCGCCACGCCGCTGCATCTGATCGTCAAACAGGATTTGGCCCCGCTTGATGAACAGGTGGAGATGCTGCTGGCGTTGTTTAGCCAGCAGGAAAAATAGCTTACTCAGCTGTGTAGAGACATTAAAGTTGTATCCTTTAACCTGAAAAAGACTTTAAAGTTGTAAAGTTTTAAAAAAACACATACAAAACATGATGCTAAGTGTGTATCACACGCTGTTCCAACATTATGCCTTGATGTTCTTGCAGGAACTGCAATTTACAGGAGGAAAAAGGTGTTTTTGTAGTTATCTGGCGTTACGTGACAGTGTTGGTCAGATACTTCCACCTCTTCAGAGTTAAAGTTTGATATATGGGAAAAAAAACGCTCCCGGACGGGAGCGTAAGCCAGTGACTTCGGCGTCAAATGAGGGTCTAACAAGTGGAGCTGCGGGTTAATTCTGGGTGATCTGACTGCGATGCTTATCAGCCTGCTGCTGGTGAACAACGGAAGACTGACCATTATTCGCCTTCTCATGTACAGCTGCGGCCTTCTCATGCTCGCTCATTTCAGAAAATGACTTTGCTGTTTCGTTGGTAGCTCCGGGTTTAGCTTTCATCATTTTTTTATGCATTTCAGCCATGTCCTGGTGGGCAGCAGAATTGCTGTTTTGCATCATGTCATGGGACATTGCGGCCTGATCGTGACTGCTCATATCCATCATTGTCATGCTGTCTCCCTGAATTGCACTTTTTTCAGCAGATGACTGCATCTGGTGGGCAGGTGCCTGTGCATTATTTACCTGGTCATGCATGTTCATTGTCTCTGCAGCCATGGCAGATGAAGCGGCAGCCATAATGGCAACAAATGATACGAGAATCTTTTTCATGGTTGGGTCTCCGGTGTTTACATACCCAAACAATCAATGGCTTATAACAGAGAAAGCAGTTGATCTCAGGGCGGGTTAATCATCACTCCAGGAACCAGGTGATTGTGTTATCACGCTGCTCCTGATTTATGAATAATTATAAAAAACCGCCTCTGTTTATCGCGTGACTGAATGATGACAATTTTGTCACCTTCCAGGTTTCTCCTGAACAACGGGATTAATCCATTAACAGGCGCACTTTGAACACAATTTCACGCCCCTGCTGTTCTGCTGACAGCTCGCCGCCGTGAGCATGAATGATCGACCTTGTAATTGATAATCCCAGCCCCGCGCCTTCCGTGTTGTAGAACCTTGATGAGTCTGCGCGATAGAACCGGTCAAACAAACGTTCCAGATTAGCGGGAACCTGGCCGGACATCGTATTCGTAATCATCACGTTCACACAGTCACTGTCACGCTCAAGGTGTATCGCTGTACAGGTGTTATCGGGAGAATACTTGATTGCATTGGAAAGCAGGTTACTGAAAGCACGTCGGAGCATATCGCTGTCTCCGGCAACAACGCCCTCTCCTTCAACCGTGATTGTCTTTCCTGTTTCGTCTGCCAGGGGCTCGAACAACTCACGTAATTCATTCAGTTCGGCTGCCAGATCCACATCATGTTTATCCAGCCGCAGCAGACCATGCTCTGAACGTGCCAGAAAAAGCATGTCACTGGTCATTCGTGACAACCTTTTCAGTTCTTCCAGGTTAGCGAATAAAATTTCGCGGTAATGCGAAACATCCCTTTCCTTAGCCAGTGCAAACTGCGTCTGCATCATCAGATTACTGACTGGTGTGCGCAGCTCATGCGCGATGTCAGACGAGAAATCTGACAGTTTCCGGAATGCCCCCTCCAGGCGATCAAACATATTATTGAACTCCTGCATGGTCTCAGAGATTTCCGGCGGAGCCAGATCGGGATTTAGACGCTGATCCAGGCTGTGTACGGTCATGGAGGAAGCCAGACTGGTCATTTCCCGTAGCGGTTTCAGACCAATACGTGTGGTCAGCCAGCCCAGAAAAACAGAAATAAAGACCAGACCGATATTGAACCAGAACAGCCAGGTACTGAGTTTGTCCATAAACAGGGTGTGATACCCAGTATCCGTGGCAACCGTAATGATGACATGTTTGCTTTTACCCTGTTCCGGCGTCACGGCAACCCGCCGCGAGATACTGCGGTACACGGTGTTATTTTCTTCCGTCTGGATCATATAGTCGAGAATATCACCCGACTTATTAAGCAGGACCGCTGGAACAACAGAATTTTTGGCATAGAGTTCAACAATTTTTTCATTTTCCATGTTTTTTATAGAAATGAATAAGCCATTGTGCCCCACCATCGCATCGTTTATTTTTTCTGATAATGACTTAATATCCGTTTTGTTCCTGAACGTCTCTGTTTTAAGAAACTCTTCGGTGAGCTGAAGTTTACCTGTCAGAAAATCGCGGTCCTGATTATCGAAATAGCCATTAAGGGTGCTAATCAGGATAAAACTTGATAACCACCATACCGTAAGCATCACCGCAGAAAAAATCAGGCTCAGGCGTGTGGTCAGGGAAATTTTGAACCTCACTCTTCTCTGATCTCCAGGACATATCCGGCACCGCGAACGGTATGGATCAGTTTTGGCTCAAAGTCATCATCAATTTTACTTCTCAGACGTCTCACGGCGACATCAATCACATTCGTATCACTGTCAAAATTCATGTTCCAGACCAGGGACGAGATAAGACTCCTGGGTAACACTTCTCCGGTGCGTTGCAGCAGCAACTCAAGCAGAACGTATTCTTTACCGGTGAGATGGATCTTCTTCCCCGAACGGATCACGGTCCGGCGCACCATATCAACGGTCATATCGGCGATGGTGCAGACTGTTGCGGCCTGCGAGCGTGCCCGGCGCAGTAGGGTTCTTACACGTGCAACCAGCTCCGTAAAATCAAAGGGCTTAATCAGGTAGTCATCTGCGCCAAGCTCCAGTCCTTTCACTTTGTCCCGCACGTTGTCCTTTGCGGTTAAAAACAGGACCGGTTCTTCGTGCCCGGACTCCCTCAGTGCGCTGATGATTTGCCACCCGTCGAGGAAAGGCAGCATCACGTCCAGTATTATCAAATCATACTGTCCCTTCGACGCGGCCCCGAGACCATCGCGGCCATTATTAAAGAGATCGGCCTGATAGCCTTCCTCAACCAGTCCCTGCTGCAGGTAACGACCTGTTTTTTGTTCGTCTTCAACGATTAAAATACGCTGCATGGTCAACTCGCTGATATGAAAGTAAAAATCTCACGCATGAGCTTTGGCTGTCCCCTAGCTGACCTGAGACGGAGCAAGCATTCCGAGCCACGCTACGGCGCCCAGAATGATAATCGCAACAACGAATTCTGTCAGGATGCTGTTTCGCATCAGGGCAACGCTGCGATCATAATTCCCTTCCCTGACCATAACTTCAAGCCGGGGACCCAGGTGAAACCGGTTTGCTGCAGCCAGAAGAAGCATCAGAACAAACAGAGCCGTCTTGGCAAGCAATATCCTCCCCCAGGAACTGTTGAATAAGGGAGTTAAGTTACCCTCAGCAATATACAGATAGTTGACCAGCGCACTCAGGATCAGGGCTACAACAATCACCGTTCCTGCCGTGGCAAATTTTGCCAGGGAGTCAGATATCACAATGACGCTCTGTGCATTATGCTCGTTTCTGCGCATCAGCAGGATAGCAAATGCAACCAGAGCACCTGTCCAGGCACCTGCAGCGCCGAGATGGGTCAGATCGCTCAGTAAATGGAGATAGTAATGCAGACCGTCATGCATAACGGCGTGTCCTCCCCAGGCAAGTGTAGCCAGCGCCACGCCCCCACTCATCGTCATCAGCAGGCAGGACAATACTCTCTTATTAGTGTAAAGGAACAAAGCACCGAGTGTGGTAAACAGGGCACAGAGCCTGACAATCCAGCTAATACCCACATCAGTTTCTTCTATCACCATCTCGATAACATGGATGGATAATTCTCTGAGGTCAGTTACTCCACTCATGGCATTAGATACCAGGAGCATATTAATGCCAGTAAGAATGATGCCTGTAACAACAGCAAAAGTTATAAACGACCTGAAATTAGTCAGGTTATAGGTTTCATGTCTGACACCGCTTATTCCATATATCTGAAAAAATGGCAATCCAAATATTACCATCAAATCCAGATAAAGAAGAAAACGAATAACAATCATAATCAGGTCGTTCATAATATTACTTCACTGTAAAGGTGTAATTACCGGTAATAGGGTGCGTATCTGAAGAAACCGCGCGCCAGTCAACACGATAAGTGCCAGCGGGTAAAGGCTCTCGCGGAATAATGACCATCGATTTAGGGTCAGCGCCTGGCGCCACTTTTGCCGCGACCGGCATCGGAGAATGTGATGACATGCCTTTCATACCCGTCATCGTTAATTTTGCACCTGAGAATTTCACGGTCAGATTTTCCGAGAAATTAAGCTGAATCTTTTCCGGGGCCGCTACGGCTGAATCAGCCTGTGGCACAGAGCTTTTTAATTCCGGATGGGCCATAGCAGAGAAAGCAACGCCCATAACGAGGCCACCTGTAAGAATGGCTTTATTTAAAATCGACATTTTATTTACCTGTTTAGTTGAGTGTTTTATATCAGTGCGTTAAAACCAGATTCTGGCTCCCGCCAGGAATACTACCTGATGGTCTTTCTCACCTTCTCTTTTCGCCATATCGGATGTTTTCCCGTAAAGTTGATTCCAGGAAACGCCTATATAGGGTGCAAACTCACGGCGTATTTCATAGCGCAGCCGGAGCCCCAGCTCTGTGTCAGTCAGTCCCCTGCCGCGACCCCGCGATTCATCATCCTGACTGTAGAAATTCACCTCATAGGATGGCTGGAGTATGAGCCGGTTAGTCAGTAAAACGTCGTATTCTCCTCCCAGACGAAGGGCTGCTTTTCCGCCATTACTGACAAAACCCGTAATTTCAGACTCAAAATTATAGAGTGCCAGCCCCTGAAAACCGACAGCAGCCCAGGTCCGGGCAGAAGCAGGTCTGAAATCCTGCCTGACACCCGCAACCAAATCCCACCATGGGCCAACCGCATGTCCCCAGAGTAACTGCGCTTCAGCCGCCTCCGTTTCCCCATTGCTTCGTTCACCTTCACTCTTTAGCCAAATCCGATCTGTGTCGCCTCCAATCCAGCTGTTAACACTCCAGCTGAAATTGTTGGTGTTATCCGACCGTTGCCATTCCAGTTGATCCAGCAGAACCAGATAATTAATCGCACTGTCGTGAATCGCATGCCCCTGTAAATTGCCGAATGCAGCCTTCCGGTCGGCATCGGTAACAGGCGGAATTGGCGTTCTGCTCTCAGTTACAATGGGCTCCATTGACGTCATCTCAGTGAAATTCTCATCTGCTGGCATCTGCATGGCAGACATGTCGTGCCCGGCGTGGGGATCTGCAGAGACGGAGCCCGCCGCAATAGAAAGCTGTGAGGTAAACAAACCGGCGACCAGAACAGGTATGGCCTTCAAATTTCTCTTCATTCGCATCATTCCTCCACCCGGACTTCACGAAACATTCCCATTTCCATGTGATAGAGCAAATGGCAGTGATACGCCCAGCGGCCAAGCGCATCTGCTGTCACTCTGTAACTGCGTTTTGTACCAGGGGGAACATCTATTGTGTGTTTACGAACCATGAAATTACCGTTTTCATCTTCCAGATCGCTCCACATACCATGCAGGTGAATGGGGTGAGTCATCATGGTATCGTTGATCAGCGTGATCCTGAGCCGCTCACCGTATTTCAGCAGCACCGGTGCGGCATCTGAAAACTTGATTCCGTTAAATGACCAGGCAAACTTTTCCATGTGGCCGGTTAAATGCAGTTCTATGGTACGGCCAGGTTCACGTCCGTCAGGATCCTCAAAGCGGCTTTTCAAATCCGCGTACGTGAGAACCTTTCTTCCGTTATTTCGAAGACCAATACCCGGATCATTTAATTTCGGAGAGACGCTCATCGCCTGCATATCAACCAGTGGGTTATCCGTTTCTGACGCAGGATGACTTTGCATACCCGGCATTCCGGCCATCCGGGAATGATCCATACCGGCCATGCTGCTGTGATCCATGGGCGCGGAGGATGTCCCGCTATCCGGAAGGTCAGCACCGTCCATAGACATCATCTCTCCGCTGTTATCCATGCCTCCCATCTGGCTGTGGTCCATTCCTGCCATATCATGTCCCATTCCCCCCATACCCATATCTTCCATGGTCAACAGAGGACGGGGATCGAGGGGGGGAACGGCAGCACTTAACCCCTCTCTCGTGGCCAGTGTCCCTCGAGCGTAACCGGTCCTGTCCATGGATTGTGCGAAGATGGTATAGGCCTCACCCTGAGGCTCCACAATGACATCATAGGTTTCGGCAACGGCAATCCTGAATTCGTCAACGGTAACCGGGTTTACATACTGGCCATCTGCAGCCACGACCGTCATTTTCAGCCCGGGGATACGGATATCGAAATAGGTCATTGCCGAGCCGTTGATAAACCGTAAGCGTATCTTTTCACCGGGACGGAACAGTCCGGTCCAGTTTTTCAGCGGGGCCTGCCCGTTCATGAGATAGGTGTAGGTGTAGCCACTGACATCCGCGAGGTCAGTCGGATTCATTTTCATTTCAGCCCACATTTTCCGATCGGCAATGGTGGCTGACAGCCCCCTGGTATTCACGTCGCGGAAAAAAGAGCCAACGGTTGGTTTATTGAAATTGTAGTAATCCGACTGTTTTTTTAATTTTTTCAGCAGGCTGTGAGGATTTTCATCGGTCCAGTCAGACAACATGACCACATGCTCACGATCGTAAGTAAACGGTTCTGGCTCCCCGGCATCGATGATAATGGCACCGTATACCCCCTCCTGTTCCTGCAGACCGGAATGGCTGTGGTACCAGTAAGTCCCGTTCTGCTTAACCTTAAAGGTGTAAACGTAGGTATCATCAGGCTCTATGCCCATAAAACTCAGCCCCGGAACACCATCCATATTGGCCGGAAGAATAATGCCGTGCCAGTGAATGGACGTCTGTTCATTAAGACGGTTTTTGACCTTCAGGGTAATGGTGTCACCTTCTTTCCAGCGAAGAACGGGCCCCGGCAGGCCTCCATTGATTGTTTTGGCCTGACGCTCACTGCCCGTGATATTGACGGCCGTTTCACCAATGGTCAGGTCAAACTGAGTACCCTGCAGGGATGCGGCAACTGGCAGGCTCAGACTGGAACGCGCATTGAAACTCCATACGCCAAGACTTCCGGCTACGCCAGAGAGGGTTAACCCCTTCAGGAAAGTTCGTCGAGACGTTTTCAACAGCATGCGCATTCCCTTATTTAAAGTATGGTTACTGACAGAATTCGAGAACCGATTTAAATTAAATTACTGGTTCATCCACTTACAATGAAATGAATCTAGCACACCTTAAGAAACAAATTCATTACAATCGTGTAATGTACATAGCTGTATTACATTTACGTCATCTTCCCCACAGGTTGATTATTTTTATATATGATCATAAGGACATCTTTTATGTACCTCAGAAGGTAATTACACATGAATATATTAATCACGACCACTGCGTTTACAGCTTTATTTTGTGGGGCAGCTTTTGCTCAGTCCAGTGATATTGCCCATGAAGCACATCGATTTGTTAATAATGCCTCAGCCGTCAGTCATGTGAATTCCTCGACGCATGAAAACTTACCGGACAGGGTTAATAAAAACAACACGCCCTCATTCTCTGAAATGAATGAACATGAAAGGGCCATTGTTGCTCATTCATTTATGAACAACAGCGCGTCCTATGCGCATCAGAAAATGATTGAGGAACATAAAAAAATGCTGTCCGGCAGTGATGCAAATTCAAAGACCTCGTCTTCTTCTTTTAACGAACTGAATGCCGGAGAAAAAGCCGCTCTCGTGCATGAGCAGGTCAATAATGCCGGTGCGGAAGCACATCAGACGCAGGCAAGAAAGCTTCGCGGGCTGTATTCGACCAGGTAACTGCAGGCGGGTTAGTGCTTAGCGTCAGGTGCGCAGCAGGGCTTTACTGACGGGTTACGTAGCAGGACATGAGCCCCATATTGCTCTGCCGTAACCTGTTTCAGTCCCGTTAATCATCACCGTCGGGCTGGTCATACAGTTCCCAGAGCTTCAGGAGCAAACGGGAAACAAGATATGTTACAAAAATGACGACCATCAACGGTGCTCCCGATTAACTGACAGATGACACGCCTCCTGAAAACCCCTAGCATACGCCGCAGTGTTCATGCTAACGGCGAATTCCAGTAAATGTATTCTACCGATGTCGTAAAAGAAAATGCCTACCTTTCAGCCACCCGCTCGGGGCTGGAATCGAACGAGATCGCTACTCTTCAGCGCTCCTTGCCTTCCCGGTTTAATCTGCGGCATTTGAAAAAAAATGAATCATTAAAACTCGTACTGCAAAAGAAAGCGGGAAAATCACGTGTCGTGGCCTATAAATTTACGTCCGGTTCATTTAATTACACGGCGTATCGTATATCAGATAAAAAGTTCTATAACCTTTCCGATACTTCCGGGAAAGGCAGTCTCGATTATCCGTTACCGGCCACAGCAAGACTCAGTTCGCCTTTCAATCCTGCAAGACTTAACCCGGTATCGGGAAAAGTGAGTCCCCATAATGGCATTGATTATTCCATGCCCATGAACACGAAAATAGTCAGCGTCATCGACGGAAAAATCACCCGGGCCGAATACAACAGTACCATGGGATATTTTGTTGAAGTAACGGGAAAAGCCGGTGTTAAAACTCGCTATCTCCACCTCAATAAAATACTCGTTACTAAAGGGGCCAGGGTTACACGGGGAGGTGCTATTGCGTTATCCGGTAACAGCGGACGTTCATCCGGTCCTCATCTGCATTACGAGCTGGTCATCAATAACAACCCTGTTAACTCTCTGGCGTTCCGGGCAGCGGCACCCGCTGATAACAAACTCGAACAGCATGCCTTTGCGCATGCCAGAGACTACGAACGATACCTGGACTGATAACGGGACCGCGACGCGGCCCCGTCTGCCGGATTAATTTTTTTTATCGTTTTCACTTCCGTGATGTTGATGATCTCCATGCCCTCCGTGGCCGTGGAAAAGATGCATTAGCGGGCAGACCAGCAATAACAGATATGGCCAGTAACCTGCCACATGTGACCAGTGTTCGCGCAGGAGGGCAAATGCCGCGATCGCGGCGACAGCAATAAGCGCATAGGTGGTACTTTTCATACTGGACTCCTTCTGTTCGTAACTGACCCTTCACTCAGTGTTATTTCCCGAGCCTGACACTTTTCAGACGCAACGCATTCACAATGACGCTGACGGAGGAAAGAGCCATGGCCGCC
Organism: Kluyvera intermedia; assembly: GCF_034424175.1. Lineage (NCBI taxonomy): Bacteria > Pseudomonadati > Pseudomonadota > Gammaproteobacteria > Enterobacterales > Enterobacteriaceae > Kluyvera > Kluyvera intermedia. The sequence continues at coordinate 337,671 of NZ_CP139986.1, read as the reverse complement.
GCCGCAATAACTGGCGACAGCAGTATTCCATACACAGGATAAAGCAGACCTGCAGCCACAGGCACGCCAAGTGCGTTGTAGATAAATGCAAAAAACAGATTCTGACGGATATTTTTCATGGTGATCTCTGACAGATGACGGGCCCTGTTCAGTATCATCAAGTCGCCTTTGAGAAGGGTGACTCCGGCACTTTCAATTGCCACATCTGTACCCGTTCCCATGGCTATACCCACGTCAGCCGCTGCCAGCGCCGGGGCATCATTCACACCGTCTCCGGCCATCGCAACCACATGGCCAGACTCTTTCAGTCGGGTTATCACTGCTTTTTTGCCATCCGGCAGAATTCCGGCTTCAACCTCATCTATTCCCAGTTTCCGTGCGACTGCTTCAGCAGTAAGCTGGTTATCCCCGGTGAGCATAACGATGCGGATCCCCGCCTGACGCAAAGCTTTAAGCGCATCCGGCGTGGTTGTTTTCACGGGATCCGAGATAGCTATCAGGCCTGCAAGGTCCCCGTCTGTGGCCACATAGATAACGGTAGCGCCTTCCATCCGCAACGTATCCGCAACGGCCTTTTGATTATCAATAACGATACTGTTTTCCTGCATAGCCAGTTCATTACCAATAACAACCCGTTGACCTTCGACATCGCCTGAGACACCTTTACCCGACGGTGCATCGAAATGAGTGACTGCGGGTATTGCGATCCCCTTTTCCTGTGCTGCTTTAACTACTGCCATACCCAGCGGATGCTGCGAGCCTTTTTCCACTGCGGCTGTTACACGCAAAAGAGATGTTTCCCCACCCGGATTGAGACTGATAATCCCTGTCACCGTAGGCGAACCTTCCGTGAGCGTGCCTGTTTTGTCGACAACCAGCGTGTCCACTTTTTCAAGACGCTCAAGGGCTTCGGCATTCCTGATTAACACCCCGGCCTGGGCTCCTTTGCCCACCCCCACCATTATCGACATCGGCGTGGCCAGCCCCAGCGCGCAGGGACAGGCAATAATCAGGACCGACACAGCCGCAATGAGACCGTGCGCCATCCTGGGCTCGGGCCCCCAGACAGACCAGATCACGAAAGCAACAACCGCGATAAGTATCACCAGAGGAACAAACCAGCCTGAAACGCTGTCAGCCATTCTCTGGATGGGGGCACGCGAACGCTGTGCATCAGCGACCATCTGAACAATTCGTGAGAGCATTGTTTCATCACCGACTTTCTCTGCACGGATGATGAGACTCCCTGTCTGATTAATGGTCCCCCCGATGACAGGGTCACCCTCCGTTTTGGTAACCGGCATAGATTCCCCGGTCACCATCGATTCATCAACGGTTGTTTTGCCTTCGATCACGATACCGTCGACCGGAATACTCTCTCCTGGTCTGATGCGGAGCTTATCGCCAGGCAGGACATCTTCCGCATTAATATCCGTTTCATGACCGTCATGATCCAGCCGTCTGGCGGTTTTGGGGGCAAGGTTCAGAAGCGCAGTAATGGCGCCTGAGGTTTGTTCCCGTGCCCGCAGCTCAAGAACCTGTCCCAGCAGAACAAGCACCGTAATAACTGCTGCGGCTTCAAAATAAACGGCCACCAGGCCATCCATGTTTCTGAACGATGCAGGAAACCAGGAGGGGAAGACGGTTGCAATGACGCTGTACACCCAGGCTACGCCGGTGCCCATTGCAACAAGGGTAAACATATTCAGGGAGCGGTTACGTAACGACATTCCGGCCCGGGCGAAGAATGGCCAGCCACACCACAACACGACAGGAGAGGCCAGAAGCAGCTGCAGCCATGTGTTGTACTGTGGCGGTACTGTATTCCTCAAGGCGGGAAACAGATGAGATCCCATTTCGAGTACCAGAACCGGAAACGCCAGCAACAACCCCAGCCAGAAGCGTCTTGTCATGTCGCGAAGTTCATCACTTGCCCCCGTGGATGCCGTAGCTACGAGCGGCTCCAGTGCCATTCCACAGACAGGACAGCTTCCGGGACCACTGCGGCGTATCTCCGGGTGCATCGGACATGTCCACACACCTTCAGAATTCTCTTTCTCCGCCTGGTGGTGAGGCTGTTTTATCTGATCAGGGCTGACTTCGTGATGATCGTGGTGATGGTGATGGGAATGTTCACTGGCATCTTCGGTAAGATAACGATCGGGATGGGCTTTAAATTTACTCTCACAGCTGGCGGAGCAGAAATAAAGTTGATGGTCCTGGTATCGAATGCTGCTGTGCGCCCTGTCGGGCAGGATGTCCATCCCGCACACGGGATCTCTCACCTTATGCAATACGTGGCCCTCGTCCGGGGATAATGTCTGCTCAGAAGCAGTCTGGTTGTTGTGTTGCACTGCATTGTCATTTTTCACAGTAACTCTCCTTATGCATACCGAAGCATCTTCTGTCTTCAGGGTATGTCATGGATGCGATTACCACGAATGCCGCCGGCATAAGAGTGCCTGCTGCCGGCGTCCCGTTATCAGCCGTTCCGCTGACTATTCGATTCGCTGGAAGACTTTTTTACTTCCATCCGGTGAGAATGCGATAACATCGTAAGCCTCTTTTCGGGCTCCCATCTCCATTCCAGGACTTCCTGCTGGCATACCGGGGGTGGCGAGACCGTATATACCTGAACCAGACTGCATTGCCTTATGTATCGTTGTCGCAGGCACATGGCCTTCAATGATCAAATTACCGGCAACCGCGGTATGACAACTTCGCAGTCCTGCAGGAATAGCATGCTTTTCTTTCAGGGCTGACAGCGCCTGATCATTCATGACGTGAGTTCGTACTTCAAACCCGTCTTTTTCCATCGCCTTGCCCCACAGGGAACAACAGCCACAGTTTTCAGATTTGTACATATCAATCACTTTTTCACTCGCCATCGCGGGCAGTGAAAGGCCGAGAGCCAGCGCCATCAGAACCACTTTTTTCATACTCACCTCTGTATATTATCGATTTAAACCCTGACGTCAGGGTGAATCAGTAAAGAAGGACACCCACAGGGGGTGCCCTTTCAGGTTCAGGACACGCTTTTTTTATGTCTGCGCAGCCAGATTAATTTGTAGGCGGCAGGAATAATGAACAGGGACAGCAGCGGAGCCGTGATCATCCCACCAATCATGGGTGCCGCGATACGGCTCATGACTTCTGAACCTGCACCGGTTCCCCAGAGTATTGGCAGCAGACCCGCAATGATCACCGCCACGGTCATGGCTTTCGGCCGGACACGCAGTACGGCACCATGATAGAGGGCTTCATCAAGGCCTTCCGGTGTGAACGTCTCTTTACGGGACAATTCCGGGTGCGCTTCAATGGCATGACGCAGATACATCAGCATGACCACGCCAAACTCTGCTGCCACCCCGGCCAGAGCGATAAACCCCGTTCCGGTTGCGACAGACATATGGAAGCCCTGCCAGTACAGGAACCATATCCCGCCAACCAGGGCGAACGGCAGGCTCATCAGGATCAGCAGGGCTTCATCAACCCGGCGGAATGCCAGATACAACAGGATGAAGATGATCATCACCGTCATCGGCACCATCAGCTTCAGTTTCTTGTTGGCATGCTCAAGCAGTTCAAACTGTCCGGAGAATGACACGCTGGTACCCGGTCTCAGTTTCACTTTCTGACTGATCGCCGTTTTAATGTCATTAACCACCGACACCATATCCCTGCCGCGCGCGTCAATGTAAATCCAGCTGGCTGGACGGGCATTTTCCGTTTTCAGCATAGTCGGCCCGGAAACGACCTTAATATCCGCAACATCGCCCAGCGTGATCTGCTGCTTCATCGGGGTCAGGATCGGCATCTGTTTCAGGGCCTGCGGGCTGTTCCGGTAATCCTGCGGATAGCGGATATTAATCGGGTACCGGGCCACGCCTTCAACCGTTTCCCCTACCGTCGCGCCGCCGATGGCTGATGAGATGAACAGCTGCACATCGCCCACCGTCATTCCGTAGCGGGAGGCTTTTTCCCGGTTGATATCCACATCAATGTAGCGCCCGCCTTCCAGTCGCTCTGCGAGAGCAGACACTACGCCGGGTACGGTTTTGGCGACCGCTTCGATACTCTGCGCCGTTGCATCGATATCGGACAGAACCGTTCCGGACACCTTGATACCTATCGGGCTTTTGATCCCGGTTGAGAGCATATCAATACGGTTACGGATTGGCGGCACCCAGAGGTTTGCCAGCCCCGGTAAACGGACGGTCCTGTCGAGTTCTTCAATAATCTTGTCAATCGTCATGCCTGGACGCCACTGATCCTCAGGTTTGAGCTGGATCGTGGTTTCAACCATTTCGAGCGGTGCGGAATCCGTGGCGGTCTCTGCTTTACCGGTCTTGCCAAATACAGAGGCCACTTCAGGAACGCTTTTGATTAACTTGTCCGTCGTCTGCAGGAGCGCTGCAGCTTCAGCCGGAGAGACACCCGGCAGGGTCGACGGCATATACAACAGGTCGCCCTCGTTAATCTTCGGCAGAAACTCACCGCCCACCTGGCTCAGCGGCCAGATAACGGTGAAAATGGACAAGGCCGCAACCAGCAGGGTTGTTTTTGGCCAGTGGAGAACCCGCAACAGCAATGGATGATACGCTTTGATCAGTACCCGGTTCAGGGGGTTACTGGTCTCTGCAGGAATTTTCCCCCGGATCCAGAATCCCATCAGAATCGGAATGACGATGATGGCCAGCGCGGCCGCGCCCGCCATGGAGTACGTTTTCGTGAATGCCAGCGGGCCAAACAGACGTCCTTCCTGACCTTCCAGGGTAAAGATAGGAATAAAGGACAGGGTGATGATCAGCAGGCTGATAAACAGTGCGGGTCCCACTTCAACGGAGGCATCGGTAATCACCTTCCAGCGGGTGGCGTTGTCAATCTGCTCACCCGGATGCTGATGATCCCACTCCTCAAGCCGCTTATGCGCATTCTCAATCATCACAATGGCGGCATCCACCATCGCACCGACGGCAATCGCTATCCCTCCCAGCGACATGATATTGGCGTTCAGTCCCTGGAAGTGCATGACGATAAAGGCGATACACAGACCAAGCGGCAGAGAGATAATCGCCACCAGGGCAGAACGTACGTGCCACAGGAACAGGGCACAGACGATGGCCACCACGATAAACTCTTCCAGAAGTTTGGAACTGAGGTTATCAATCGCCCGGTCGATGAGCTGGCTGCGATCGTAGGTGGTCACGATTTCAACGCCTTCCGGCAGGCTGGCCTTCAGCGTCTCAAGTTTATCCCTCACTGCCGTGATAACGTCGCGTGCATTTTTACCCGACCGCAGGATCACCACGCCGCCAGCGACTTCGCCCTGGCCGTTCAGCTCGGCAATACCACGCCGCATTTCAGGCCCGGTCTGCACGCGGGCAACATCCCGCAGATAAACCGGCACGCCGTTCTCGCCTGTTTTCAGGACGATGTTATTAAAATCATCAATGCTCTGAAGATAACCGCTGGCACGGACCATATACTCAGCTTCGGCCATTTCAACGGATGAGCCACCGGCCTCCTGGTTAGACGATTCAAGGGCCTGTTTCACTTCGGGCAGGCTGATACCATACTGAGACAATTTTACCGGATTGACCTGAATCTGGTACTGTTTCACCACGCCGCCAACCGAAGCGACCTCAGCCACGTTCGGGATGGTTTTCAGCTCAAATTTCAGGAACCAGTCCTGCAGAGAACGCAGTTCTGAAAGGTCGTGTTTTCCGCTGCGATCGACAAGGGCATATTCAAATATCCAGCCCACCCCCGTGGCGTCCGGACCGATTTCAGAACTCACACCGGCGGGCAGTTTTCCCTGTACCTGGTTCAGGTACTCCAGCACGCGGGAACGGGCCCAGTACAGATCGGTGCCGTCTTCAAAAATGACATACACATACGAATCACCGAACTGTGAAAAACCACGCACGGTTTTTGCGCCAGGCACGGACAGCATGGTGGTGGTAAGTGGATAGGTGACCTGGTTTTCTACAATCTGCGGGGCCTGGCCGGGATAGCTGGTTTTGATAATGACCTGCACATCTGACAGGTCAGGCAAGGCATCGACAGGCGTGTTAATAATCGTCCATGTGCCCCAGATGCTGAGAAACAGGGCCCCCATCATGACCAGGAAACGGTTGGCGACAGAGCGCCGGATAATCCATTCAATCATCGTCGTCTCCTCAGTGCCCTGAATGCATATTTACAGGCTGGTCAGACATTGCTGGCATACTGCTTTCTGTTTTTTCAGGGTGGCGCATACGTTCCAGTGCGCCCGTAATATTGGCTTCAGAGTCAATGAGGAACAGGCCACTGACCACCACGGTATCGCCTTCATTCAGGCCGGAGCCGATGCCGGACTGTTGCTGTGACTCATGCAGAACGTGGATCTGTTTCGGCACAAACTTGCCTTCATCATCAACAGTAATCACGCGCTGTTCTTTGCCGGTATCGATAACGGCCTGGCTTGGTATCAGCAGCATCTCCTGGCTTCTGGTATTCAGTTTCAGATAGGCATTCATGCCCGGCTTGAGAAACTCATCCTTATTAGAAACCTGGAGACGGACCTGAAGCGTACGGGTTGTCTGATCCACGCTGGGAAGAATATTCCATTTTTCGACATGGAATGTTTTATCCGGATAAGCCGGTACCGAAATTTCAAACTGCGACGTATCTTTCAGCAGATAGGCGATAGATTCTGGCACTGCAGCGCTGATCCAGACCGGGTCCATTCCCTGAATCTGAGCCACCACCTTATCTTTCGAAATATTCATGCCGGTGCGCAGGTCAAATGCAGTAATGACACCATCAATAGGTGCTTTAATGGTAAAACGGGTCTGAATGCTCCGGGTAGAACGCAGTCTCTGAATATCCTCTTCCGGCATACCTGCCAGGCGAAGCCGTTCCAGAACGCCTTTAATTTGCGTGGAAGTACCACCGGTGCTGGATAACAGAAGGAATTCACTCTGTGCTTCCACCCAGTCCGGAATGGTAATATCGATAAGTGGCGTCCCCTTCTTCACATGATCGCCAATCGTCATGGGGTAGACTTTTTCGACAAACCCGTCAGAACGCGCCTGCACAATAACAAACTGATACTCGTTATAGCTGACATTAGCCGGGATTGTCTGAGAATAATTCAGCATTCCTCGCGTGACTTTTTGCGTTTTTAATCCCAGATTCTGAACCTGGGTTGGGTCGATACGGATCCCGCCACTGCTTTTATCGCCACTGTCATCAGCATATTTTGGCACCAGGTCCATATCCATAAAGGGCGATTTTCCGGGTTTATCAAATTTGGTATCCGGTTTCATTGGGTCATACCAGAAAAGCACCTTTCGTTCCGGTGCCTTTTGTTCTGTTTTTTCTGTCTTTTGTGCTGAGTTTACATACTGCCAGGCAGTAACCGATATCAGCCCCCCTGCTATGAGGCTGCTGATAATTATTGCAGCATATTTTATCTTTAAAGAAGCCATACAATTTTCCGCTAAAAAATCAAAACACCTGGCATATGCGCCTGACGGTTAACTCACACATATACCTATGTGAATGTACAGGCGCACAGGATGTAATCGCTCCGGACAGCCAATCAGGACTGCGTCACGTTAATGCTTTTGAGTAAGGAGATATTGCCCTGCTGAATAAACGAGAAATCGACATGGTTGCCTGTTTTCAGGGCATTAATAGCATCGTCTGCATTAACAAAAGTAAAGCGCATGGTCATTGCAGGCCAGCCCACCGCTGGAATTGCTTCATGCGAAATGGTGATTTTCTTAGTATTCATATCAATGTCTTTAACGACACCGGTGCCCTTGATAACTTGCTGTACCGAAGCATCACTGGCAGTATTCATATCGCCATGCTGATGTGTTTCAGCATGAAGACCGGCAGAAAACATGACAGAGAAGGCACCAAATAAAACGGCTTTAAGTGAATTACGCATTTTAATTTCCTGATTAATTAAATAAATTTACTCTACCCAACCGCCACCCAGCGCGGTAAACAGATTAATTTCGTTAACCTGCCGGGAATAGGTAAGATCGAGAATGGTTTGCTGGGTAGCGAAGAGGGAACGTTCTGCATCCAGCACTTCGATGTAACTGACAGCACCACTTGCATACAATCCTCTGGCACGCTGGAGAGTTATCTGAAGTGAATCAAGATAACGCTGCTGTGACTCAAGTTGCTGGCTAAGGCTGTCGCGCAGCGCAAGCGTGTCGGAAACATCCTTAAAGGCTGACTGAATTTTTTGTTCGTAATTAACCACCGACTGTTGCTGGCGAATTTCAGCCAGCTTCAGATTGGCTTTATTCCTGCCAGCATTAAATATAGGAATTTCAATTTTAGGGATAAAATTCCACATTCCACTTCCTGACGTAAACAGGCTGGACAGCTCCGTACTGCTTGCGGAAAGACCACTGGTCAGGGTAATTGAGGGGAAAAAGGCCGCTCGCGCTGCGCCAATATTGGCATCAGCCGCTTTCAGCTGATATTCCGCTTCCATAATATCCGGTCGCTGCAGCAAAATTTGTGAAGACAGATTTGGTGGCAATTTTACTGGGGCTATCTCCCCGCCTTTCATCCCTTTTTCTGACGGAAGTGCGCGGTACGTTCCCAGCACCAGTTGCAGGGCATTGTTTGCCTGAGCCAGATCGCCTTCTCGTTTGGCTATTTCGGCGCGGGTACTTTCGATTTGTCCTCGCGCCTGTTCAAGTGCCAGAACGTTCGTACTCCCGGTCACGAGCTGCTGCTCAACGAAAGCATAGGACTGTTGATAATTTTTCAGCGTTTCCCGCGCAATACGAAGTTGTTCGTACGCCAGTTGCTGGCTGAAATAGCTTTGTGAAACGTTGGATACCAGCAGGATGTGTACGGCCCGACGGGCTTCTTCGCTGGCAAAGTAGTTCTGGCGATCAGCATCACTCATGTTCTTAAGTTTGCCGAAAAAATCGAGCTCATAGCTGAGCTCCAGTCTCGCGTCGTACTCCTGTGTGGTCGGCTTGTCACCTTTCAGACCACCGCTGTATGTTATCCCGGATGAGGCATTCAGCTGGGGATAACGATCTGCATCCGTGACGTTGAACTGGGCTCGGGCCTCTTCAACATTCAGGGCAGCCATTCTCAAATCACGGTTATTAGTCAGAGCTTCACCGATCAACCGGGTAACCTGGGGATCGACAAAAAAGTTACGCCAGCCCGTATCCTGATAGCCATTTACCGCTGGCGTCAGGCTGTTATGGGACAGTGAAAACTGCTGGGGTACCGGTGCTGCGGGCCGCTGATATTCAGGCGCAAGCGACACGCAGCCTGCCAGGATGAATATCGTGCTAATGCTGAGTAATTTTAATTTGAACATAACGCTTCTCGTCCAGGCAGACCTGGTAAATGGTTCAAATGAAGTCCAGAGTATTGATAGGGGTACTTTACCTAACGCTCTCTGTTTGCCGGGTGACAGGATAATGACAATGTTGTCATTTTTGCTGTAATCCGTTGATAACGATCGTGGGCGCAATAGAATGACATTAGCAGCCAGCCGGGGAGCAAGATGAAAATATTGATCGTCGAAGACGAAATTAAAACAGGTGAATATCTCAGCAAAGGGCTTACAGAGGCAGGGTTCGTAGTGGATCACGCTGATAATGGTCTTACCGGATATCATCTCGCCATGACAGCCGAGTATGATTTAGTCATTCTGGATATCATGCTACCTGATGTGAACGGCTGGGATATCATCCGCATGCTGCGCACTGCCGGAAAGGGTATGCCGGTCTTACTGCTGACAGCCCTCGGCACGATCGAACATAGGGTCAAAGGACTGGAACTGGGTGCGGACGATTATCTGGTTAAACCCTTTGCGTTTGCCGAACTGCTCGCCCGGGTGAGAACCCTTCTGAGGCGGGGAAACACGATGATCACGGAAAGCCAGTTTAAGGTGGCTGACCTCTCGATTGATCTCGTATCCAGAAAAGTCAGTCGCGCCGGAAACCGCATTGTGCTCACCAGTAAAGAGTTCAGCCTGCTGGAATTCTTCATTCGCCATCAGGGAGAGGTTCTTCCCCGCTCCCTGATTGCCTCTCAGGTCTGGGACATGAATTTTGACAGCGACACTAATGCGATCGATGTCGCAGTAAAGCGACTCCGCGCTAAAATAGACAACGATTACGAGACAAAGCTGATCCAGACAGTCCGGGGCGTGGGCTACATGCTGGAGGTCCCGGATGCATAGCAAACCTTCCAGACGCCCTTTCTCACTCGCTCTGCGGCTGACCTTTTTTATCAGCCTGTCCACGATACTGGCTTTTATCGCATTCACCTGGTTTATGCTGCATTCTGTTGAAAATCATTTTGCCGAGCAGGATGTCAGCGATCTTCAACAAATCAGCACCACACTGAACCGTATACTGCAGTCCCCGGTGGATCCGGATGATAAAAAAATAAGCAAAATAAAGGAATCAATTGCCAGCTACCGCAACGTTGCCCTTTTGCTCCTCAATCCCAGGGGGGAAGTGCTCTTTAGCTCAGCTCAGGGGGCGGCACTACGCCCGGCAGTGAATTCAGCAGATTTTAGCGAGCACAGCCGCGCACGGGATGTCTTTCTCTGGACGGTGGAGGATCCTGCGGGACCGATGGATACCGGGTCCGAAATGAAGATGGAAACATACAGGATTATCGCCTCCTCTGGTCAGGCGATATTTCAGGGCAAACAGCAGAACTATGTCATGCTGACTGGCCTATCCATTAATTTCCATCTCCATTACCTCGATGCGCTGAAAAAGAACCTGATTGCGATTGCCGTCGTGATAAGCCTGTTGATTGTTCTGATCATTCGAATCGCTGTCCGTCAGGGGCACCTGCCCCTTCGTAATGTCAGCAATGCCATTAAAAACATCACCTCCGAGAATCTTGATGCGCGACTGGAACCGACACGCGTTCCCATTGAGCTGGAGCAACTGGTTATCTCGTTCAATCATATGATTGGAAAGATTGAGGATGTCTTTACCCGCCAGGCCAATTTCTCTGCCGATATCGCGCATGAGATCAGAACGCCCATCACCAATCTGGTGACGCAGACTGAAATCGCACTGAGTCAGGATCGAACACAGAGGGAACTTGAGGATGTCCTCTATTCCAGTCTTGAAGAGTATAACCGGATGACCAAAATGGTCAGCGATATGCTGTTCCTGGCACAGGCAGATAATAATCAGCTGATACCTGACAGGGTCATGTTTGACCTCAGAGCGGAAGTCATGAAAGTCTTCGAGTTTTTCGAAGCCTGGGCCGAAGAACGCAATATCACGCTCAAATTTAACGGGATGCCCTGCCTGGTTGAGGGAGATCCACAAATGTTCAGAAGGGCGATCAATAATCTGTTATCCAATGCCCTGCGTTATACCCCGGAGGGACAGGCAATCACCGTCTCAATAAGAGAGCAGGAGAGCTTTTTTGACCTTGTGATTGAAAATCCGGGGAAACCAATCCCTGAAGAGCATTTATCAAGGTTGTTTGACCGTTTTTATCGGGTGGATCCGTCCAGACAACGAAAAGGAGAAGGCAGCGGCATCGGCCTTGCGATTGTGAAGTCAATCGTGGAAGCACATCACGGAAGAGTGCAGGTGGAATCGGACGTACACTCAACGCGTTTTATCTTATCCGTGCCCAGACTGGAGAAAATGATTCCGGACACCCAGTGCTGGGAATAAAGATTTAAATGACAAAGATGTCATTAGCCTGTCATGCAGCAAACAGAAGCCATTCGATATAATTAGTGCAACTTATCAGGAAGGCTGGATTGCTTTATCAATATCCGGCGTCAGTGGACGCCAGGAAATGAATATCCAGTCCCCTCCCGGAGAAATAAACACTTCCGAACCTGTTTCAGTTATGGAACTGAAAACACCGGTTGTACTCCCCCGGACATCACTAATTAAGAAATGGAGAGTTATCATGAAAAATATCGTATTAGCATCCTTGCTGGGCTTTGGCTTAATTTCTTCGGCCTGGGCCACTGAAACCGTGAATATCCATGAGCGGGTCAACAATGCACAGGCACCTGCTCACCAGATGCAGTCTGCTGCGGCTCCTGTCGGGATCCAGGGGACTGCACCTCGTATGGCCGGTATGGACCAGCATGAACAGGCCATTATTGCTCATGAAACCATGACGAACGGGTCGGCGGATGCGCACCAGAAAATGGTGGAAAGTCATCAGAGGATGATGGGAAGTCAGACCGTTTCCCCTACCGGGCCGTCGAAGTCATTAGCGGCAATGAATGAGCATGAAAGAGCTGCAGTTGCCCATGAATTTATGAATAACGGTCAGTCTGGCCCACATCAGGCCATGGCCGAAGCGCATCGTCGCATGCTCAGTGCAGGCTGACGGCGAGGGAAGTATCTGTGCTGTCCTTATTTCCTTGATAGATTTTTCCGTAACCGGATATATGGCAACATCTTTGCCCCCTACAGGGGGCATTTTTATCAGATTCTGCTACAGTTAACGGGCATCAACGCTAAAAGGATATTTTTTATGAAAGCCAGAAACACTTTATTTGCAGTATTAATGTTATCCCTGCCAGCGATTTCAGCAGAACATTCAGAAATGAAAATGACTGATATGTCTACCTCGGCTTCGTCACAGGAATATATGGCTGGCATGAAAGACATGCATGACAAAATGATGGCTGCCGTAAATGAGTCCGATCCCGACAAGGCTTTTGCGAAAGGCATGGTAGCGCACCATGAAGGGGCAATAGCAATGGCTGAGACCGAGCTCAAATACGGAAAAGATCCGAAAATGAGAAAGCTCGCGCAGGACATCATTAAAGCTCAAAAAGGTGAAATTGAGCAGATGAATAAATGGCTTGATAGTCAAAAGTAAACATTGTAGAAATGTCACGACAAGCGTGATTTTACATCGTTCCTGGGCGCGGGAGTCGGTTAATCTTTATATAATTCAAACCCGATTAATTTCGGGTTTTTACTACTCTGTACTCCGGTCCTTTGTTGAGGACCGGAATATATGCACCTGAGATGCTTATTTAATACATTATCTCGTCATGGATACAATGTCGCTCAGGATCTCAACCAGCTCGCTTCTCTCCTGCGTTCCGTCATGATAGGTTGATCTTGAGATGATTCTTTCTGATGTCATCTGAGGCCAGAATTTATCTAGTACATTATCGGGTTTCATTCCCACAGCCCGGCCGATTATTTTTTTAGCGTCACAGGTGTCCGTAAACGTGACGGCTACACCAGTAATTTCCTCGATAAGATCCGGGCACAGATAGTTTTCTATCTCACGTTTGCGCGTAGCGAAAAATACCTTACCGGCCTCCTCTACTTCTTTTTTACGCTTCTGGATGGACAGAACCTGTGCAGGGTCTCCCCCAATATCGGAGTCCAGAAATACGCACCAGGGAAGCCCCAGATCTTTGGCCAGATTCAATGTAACCCAGTGTTTGACGCTACCACACCCTCCTATGAGGACTGGCACTATTTTCACGTCCTCCAGAGAGGCTGGCAGCGCACCTGACTGTTTTAATGAACTGGCCGCATGCCTCAGGAAAGTAACATCCGACTTTCCCTCTACCAGAACAATCCCCTGCGCCCTTTCCATACCGGTCTCTGGCAGCACCCCCAGGCTTTCAGTGGCTTCCTTCAGCACTGCGTCATCCGGCATTTTTACTACGGGTTCACCCGCCTCATTTCGGGTAACATAACGTACGCCTTCGACAGGGATTAATCCGGCCAGCGCCGGGACATGGGTGGTGACGATAATCTGACGGTGCGGCTGGCCTGCCAGTGCCAGTAACGCTTTCATCAGCATCATCTGATAGTTCGGATGCTGTGACGTTTCAGGCTCCTCTATGGCATAAATCACATTTCTGGGCGTCCCCGCGACATTCTTTTCAGCCTCAGCCCGAAAAAAATTCAACAGGATAAGCCTCCTTATCCCGCTGCCGCGCTTATTGATGGGGATGCCATTTTCCCCGTCCAGGGTGAAATTGAAGGTCCACTTGGGTTTCTCCTTAAATCGTGGAGTCAGTTCACTGGCGAGTTCGGGGGCCATTTCACGTAATTTATCCAGCGTTCTCTGTGCGACATCCAGGACGCTGTCCTGAATCTCATTTTCCAGCGCTGTAATTTTGTCCTGCAGCGCAGCCTGAGCGTCTTTTACGGCCTGCTGTAAGGGGTTTTTAGCTTCGGAATCCCCGTCGCTGCTTTCCCTGTCGGCTTTGAAAATCGCATACGTGGGCAGCAAATCGAGGATCTTACCCCATAATGATTTTGTGTCGGTTCCGAACTCTTTATCGACATCCAGCATAATTTCCGAACAGGTATAGGGGGCTGCGGCTTCCCTGATGGCCTGACGCCATAACGATGCAGTGCGTTTATCCGCCACATTTTTTTCAACTTCTTTTCCCACCGCCTTGAGCTCAGAAATTTTCATGCCCAGTAAATTTCTCAGGGGCTCCTCATCCGGGTGGATGCAGCGGATGCAGGTCTGCTCCGGTTTTCCTGAGGTCGTTGCTTTAAACGTTTTGACGATTTCAAAATTGCCGTCCTCATTCAGCAGATGTTCTGAGGCGAGCGTGGTCTGCACCCTGTCGTCGATCATGATAAAATCGGGCAGGTCATCAAATTCACAGGCTATTTCAAAACGGCCGTCCCCTTCTCTTAGGCTGAAACAGTTCATGTCATTCTTGTCAGCCTTCATTCCTTCGGTAATGACTCCAACTTATTGATAGTGTTTTATGTTCAGATAATGCCCGATGACTTTGTCATGCAGCTCCACCGATTTTGAGAACGACAGCGACTTCCGTCCCAGCCGTGCCAGGTGCTGCCTCAGATTCAGGTTATGCCGCTCAATTCGCTGCGTATATCGCTTGCTGATTACGTGCAGCTTTCCCTTCAGGCGGGATTCATACAGCGGCCAGCCATCCGTCATCCATATCACCACGTCAAAGGGTGACAGCAGGCTCATAAGACGCCCCAGCGTCGCCATAGTGCGTTCACCGAATACGTGCGCAACAACCGTCTTCCGGAGCCTGTCATACGCGTAAAACAGCCAGCGCTGGCGCGATTTAGCCCCGACGTATCCCCACTGTTCGTCCATTTCCGCGCAGACGATGACGTCACTGCCCGGCTGTATGCGCGAGGTTACCGACTGCGGCCTGAGTTTTTTAAATGGCGGAAAATCGTGTTGAGGCCAACGCCCATAATGCGGGCGGTTGCCCGGCATCCAACGCCATTCATGGCCATATCAATGATTTTCTGGTGCGTACCGGGTTGAGAAGCGGTGTAAGTGAACTGCAGTTGCCATGTTTTACGGCAGTGAGAGCAGAGATAGCGCTGATGTCCGGCAGTGCTTTTGCCGTTACGCACCACCCCGTCAGTAGCTGAACAGGAGGGACAGCTGATAGAAACAGAAGCCACTGGAGCACCTCAAAAACACCATCATACACTAAATCAGTAAGTTGGCAGCATCACCCCCCTCACCATAGGATGTTGAAAATGTAGATGATTTGCTATTTGTTGGGTAAGCCGGAGAGGAAAGAGTGGGAATTGTTCCCGGATATCAATCACCGAGTCATTAAACTCAGCCAGATAGAAAAAGTTACTTTCGACAGAAGAAAGGAGATGATGGTTTCGAAACGTCTTAAGGCCAAAGACTATCGAACGGTTTCCACGGGATTTAACGTCCTGAGCTCTAAGCCAGGGCTGATAACTTTGGCCATAGCCCACTCCTATGCCGTCACCTAGCGCATTTTCATAATCCAAATAGGATTTGAGACGCCTACCCCTAGCCATGATCGTACCCTAAAAACGACATTGATACGTACCTATATGTGCATTTTATAGTCTCCAACCCTATAACCACACATTCAGTAAGTATACAACATTAGCGTCGTTTTTTGAGAATGGTTACAACTTTAGTGCTTTGTGTACAACTTTATTGTCCTCGGACATCAGCCAGCGCCTGCGCACACGCCCAGGCGCTCGACCACGCCCACTGGAAGTTATAGCCGCCCAGCCAGCCGGTGACGTCCATCACTTCGCCAATAAAGAACAGCCCCGGCACTTTCTTCGCTTCCATGGTGCGCGACGACAGTTCATTGGTATCTACACCGCCCAACGTCACTTCCGCCGTACGATAGCCTTCGGTGCCGTTTGGCTGGACGCGCCAGTTAATCAGCGTTTCAACCAGCGCCTGCTGATCGCGTGCGTTGAGCTGCTTCAGAGTGACGTCAGGAACCTGCCCAAGCTGTTGCAGACATTCAACCAGTCGTTTTGGCAGCTGCATCGCCAGCGTGTTTTTCAGGCTTTGATTTGGGTGCTCAGCGCGTTGAGTGTCGAGGAACGCCGCCAGATCGATATCAGGTAAGAGATTGATGCTGACGAATTCGCCCGCTTGCCAGAAGCTCGAAATTTGCAACACTGCCGGGCCGGAAAGGCCACGATGGGTGAAAAGCAGACTCTCGCGGAAGACGGTGCCGTCTTCGGCGGTAATCACCGACGGTACGGAAACCCCAGACAGCACCTGGAACTGTTCCAGCATCGGTTTGTGTAAGGTAAAGGGCACCAGACCGGCGCGCGTTGGCAGAACGTTGAGTCCGAACTGTTCCGCGACTTTATAGCCTAAAGGCGAGGCACCCAGTCCCGGCATCGACAGGCCACCGCTGGCGATCACCAGCTTATCTGCCGAAACGACATCGCCGTTAAGTTGCAGGGTGTAACCTGCATCATCACGGGTAACGCTGAGGATTTCGCTACGCAGGCGAGTGGTGACGTTACCTTTCTCGCACTCGGCCACCAGCATCGTCACTATCTGCTCGGCAGAATCATCACAGAACAGCTGGCCCAAGGTTTTTTCATGCCAGGCAATGCCGTGTTTGCCGACCATGTCGATAAAGTCCCACTGGGTATAACGCGCCAGCGCAGATTTGCAAAAATGCGGGTTTTGGCTGAGATAAGCCGCAGGCTCGACATAAAGATTAGTGAAATTGCAGCGACCACCACCGGACATCAGGATTTTACGCCCCGGTTTTTTACCGTTGTCCAGCAGCAAAACGCGGCGGCCTGCCTGCCCAGCCATGGCTGCACAAAACATTCCTGCCGCTCCGGCACCCACTACAATGGCATCAAACCTTTCCACGCACTATCCTCAACATAGGTATTGTCGGGAAGTGTAAATTTTTCACGGATGTCATACCAGTGAAATATCCACAAAGCCGACTTATCTGATTGATACAAGGGAAATAATTATTTGCAGCCACTGACAGCTTGCAGATAAATATCAAAAAAAATAGAGATTTCACTTTGCCCGCGCAGCCAATGTCCCTGATAATGCCGCGCGTTCATGACCTCAAAATGGCGTAACGTCCTATGTTACATTTGTTCGCTGGCCTGGATTTACATACCGGGCTGTTATTAGTTCTGGCACTTGTGTTTGTTCTCTTCTATGAAGCCATTAACGGTTTCCATGATACGGCTAACGCGGTTGCCACAGTGATTTATACTCGTGCCATGCGCTCGCAGCTTGCGGTTGCAATGGCAGCAATCTTTAACTTCCTCGGCGTTCTGTTGGGCGGTCTGAGTGTAGCCTATGCGATTGTGCATATGTTACCGACGGATCTTCTGCTCAATATGGGCTCCGCACACGGCCTTGCCATGGTCTTCTCCATGCTGTTGGCTGCGATTATCTGGAACCTCGGCACCTGGTACTTCGGTCTGCCTGCGTCCAGTTCCCACACGCTGATTGGCGCTATCATCGGGATTGGTTTAACCAATGCGCTGATGACCGGCACCTCTGTGGTTGAAGCGCTCAATATCCCGAAAGTGATTAATATTTTCGGTTCATTGATCATTTCACCAATCGTGGGTCTGGTTGTGGCTGGTGGCCTGATTTTCCTGCTGCGTCGTTACTGGAGCGGAACCAAAAAACGCGCCCGTATCCACCTGACTCCTGCTGAACGTGAAAAGAAAGACGGTAAGAAAAAACCGCCATTCTGGACCCGTATTGCTCTGATCATCTCGGCGATTGGCGTGGCATTCTCCCACGGCGCAAACGACGGTCA
The DNA here is from genome assembly GCF_034424175.1 of Kluyvera intermedia. Taxonomy (NCBI): domain Bacteria; kingdom Pseudomonadati; phylum Pseudomonadota; class Gammaproteobacteria; order Enterobacterales; family Enterobacteriaceae; genus Kluyvera; species Kluyvera intermedia. Next base: position 319,598 of record NZ_CP139986.1, on the reverse strand, counting down.
GAAAGGCATTGGTCTGGTAATGCTGGTGTTGATTGGCGTCGCCCCGGCAGGTTTCGTGGTCAATATGAACGCCTCCGGTTACGAAATCACCCGTACCCGCGATGCGGTCAACAACGTTGAAATCTTCTTCCAACAGCGCCCTGAGCTGCTGCTGAAAGTCGCAAACAACGCTGAGAAATTGACGCCAGAAGCATTGGCCGCGGTTGAGTTCCACTGTCATCCGACGAATACCCTCAACGCGCTCGATCGCACCAAAGCGATGCTGGCTAATATCGAAAGCTACGATAAGCTCTCGGTAGAACAGCGCGGTCAGCTGCGTCGCATCATGCTGTGCATCTCTGATACCACGGATAAAGTGGCGAAGATGCCGGAAGTGAATGCCGACGACCAGCGCCTGCTGAAAAAGCTGAAAACCGACATGCTGAGCACCATTGAGTACGCTCCAGTGTGGATTATCATGGCCGTCGCGTTGGCGTTAGGCTGCGGTACGATGATCGGCTGGCGTCGTGTAGCGACCACTATCGGTGAGAAAATCGGTAAGAAAGGTATGACCTACGCACAGGGCATGGCGGCGCAGATGACATCTGCGGTGTCCATCGGTCTGGCAAGTTATACCGGGATGCCGGTCTCAACAACCCACGTACTGTCGTCCTCTGTGGCAGGTACCATGGTGGTTGACGGCGGTGGGCTGCAAAGAAAGACCGTGACCAACATTCTGATGGCCTGGGTCTTCACGCTGCCTGCGTCGATTATTCTGTCTGGTGTACTGTACTGGTTGTCTCTGAAGCTTATCTAAGCGTCAGACACAAAGAAGAAACGGGTCAGGAAACTGGCCCGTTTTTTTTTGCTTAGTGCCAAATCATCAGGCCAATCAAGCTAATAAATACCAGCCCGCAAAGGGAGCTGGTCAAAATAAATTGCCGACGCAGCCGCTCGCAACGACGGATAAATTCGTCGTCATGATGATCGCGATAACGCTGGCCGTAAATGTACCAGACCAGGCGTACCTGCTTGCCAGGTTGGCCGTGGGAGGTAAAGAAACCACTGCCATCAACGTACTGATAAAGCAAGGGATCGCAACCACGTAGTACAACCAATAATGCACGTAACGATGAGAAGTAACGTGCCATATTCACAACACAAACGATACACAGGGCCCAAAACAGCGCAATCGTGCTGATCATAACGCCTCCCCGGCGACCAATTCCCAAAGACCTCTCCAGGAACATCCCGCTTACCATACCCAATAACCGCTCAATGAAAGAGTGCGATACCGATCACGTTTAATTATTCGACCGGCTTATCTAATAGTGTAGGAGATCAGTTAAATTTTTTACCACAAGGTTAATCGTTATCAATACGTAACACGGAAAAATTTGTTTAACTAATTGGCGAACCGGATGCATTGACGGCGCCTAAAGGCCAAGATAAGGTAGAAATATCTACTACAATTAGGTCTTTAAGGGCAAACCCCGCGCATGTGGCACGCAGGACGCGGGCAAGGGACAGCGCATGGGCTGTCTGGTCCAACAGTCATCGACAACTTTATGGAAGGAGTAACACTATGGCTTACAAACATATTCTTATCGCGGTCGACCTTTCACCAGAGAGCAAAGTGCTGGTTGAAAAAGCGGTATCAATGGCTCGTCCCTACAATGCGAAAGTCTCACTGATTCATGTCGATGTGAACTATTCAGACCTCTACACCGGTCTTATCGACGTCAATCTGGGCGATATGCAAAAACGTATCTCTGAAGAGACTCACCACGCGCTGAGCGAACTGTCTACCGGCGCAGGCTACCCTATCACCGAAACCCTGAGTGGTAGCGGCGACCTGGGTCAGGTGCTGGTTGATGCCATCAAGAAATACGATATGGATCTGGTGGTTTGTGGTCACCATCAGGACTTCTGGAGCAAGCTGATGTCGTCTGCTCGCCAGCTGATCAATACCGTTCACGTCGATATGCTGATTGTTCCGCTACGCGACGAAGAAGACGAATAACCTTTTTCCTTGCTGACCAACGCCCGCATATGCGGGCGTTTTTGTTTCTTCCCGCCACACCCCACTCCTCTCAAAGAATATAAATCCAAAAAATTAACACAATGTTAGATTGATCAACCAATTCAACCGCTTTATAGCCATATAATAATCCGTCAACTTATAAAATAATCACATCATTGCGCACCACAGGACTTTTTCAGCGCGTTTTGGCATACGCGTTCATACTTTTCCGGACAGGATAAAAAGGCGAAGAAAGATGACCTCACCCGCACCGACAGGCTTACTACAACAGCCCCGCCCATTCTTCATGATCTTCTTTGTGGAGTTATGGGAGCGATTTGGCTATTACGGCGTTCAGGGCATCCTGGCCGTTTTCTTTGTTAAACAGCTTGGGTTCTCCCAAGAACAGGCGTTTATTACCTTCGGCGCGTTTGCCGCCCTGGTGTATGGCCTGATTTCCATTGGCGGCTATGTCGGCGACCATCTTCTCGGTACCAAACGCACGCTGGTACTGGGTGCTGTCGTGCTGGCAATTGGCTACTTTATGGCCGGGATGTCGCTGCTAAAACCTAACCTGATTTTTATCGCACTGGGGACCATTGCGGTGGGGAACGGGTTGTTTAAGGCCAACCCGGCAAGCCTGTTGTCTAAGTGCTACCCGCCGAAAGATACCCGCCTGGATGGCGCGTTCACCCTGTTTTATATGTCGATTAACATTGGCTCGCTGCTGTCGCTATCGCTGGCACCAGTCATTGCTGAAAAGTACGGCTACGCGGTGACCTACAACCTTTGCGGGGCGGGGCTGATCGTCGCTCTGCTGGTTTACTTCGCCTGTCGTGGAATGGTGAAAGACATCGGTTCCGAGCCGGACCACAAGCCGCTGAATTTGCGTAATCTGCTATTGGTACTGGCGGGCACTGTGGTCATGATTTACCTCTGCGCCTGGCTGATGCACAACGTTAAAATCGCCAACCTGGTGCTGATTTTTCTCTCCCTGGTAGTGACGATTTTCTTCTTCCGCGAGGCCTTCAAGCTCGATAAAACCGGGCGCAACAAAATGTTCGTCGCGTTTATCCTGATGCTGGAAGCCGTGCTGTTCTACATTCTGTACGCGCAGATGCCGACCTCACTGAACTTCTTCGCTATCAATAACGTTCATCATGAAATACTCGGTTTCGCCATTAATCCGGTGAGCTTCCAGGCGCTAAACCCGTTCTGGGTGGTGGTTGCCAGCCCGCTTCTGGCTGCTATCTACACGCGTTTGGGTAACAAAGGCAAAGACCTGACCATGCCGATGAAGTTTACGCTCGGTATGTTCCTGTGCTCGCTCGGGTTTCTGACCGCTGCGGCGGCGGGAATGTGGTTTGCCGATGCGCAGGGGCTGACCTCACCGTGGTTTATCGTGCTGGTCTATCTGTTCCAGAGCCTGGGAGAACTGCTGATTAGCGCCCTGGGGCTGGCGATGGTCGCCGCGCTGGTACCGCAGCATTTGATGGGCTTTATTCTCGGGATGTGGTTCCTGACCCAAGCCGCCGCATTCCTGATGGGTGGCTACGTCGCCACCTTCACCGCCGTGCCGGACAATATTACCGACCCGCTACAGACGCTGCCAATCTACACCAACGTCTTCAGCAAAATCGGTCTGGTGACGCTGGCGGTAACGGTGGTGATGGCGATGATGGTGCCGTGGCTAAATCGGATGATTAATACGCCGGATGGCGAACAGTAATGATCATTACCGGATGGCGGCTAACGCCTTATCCGGCCTGCATTTCACTGTAGCCCGGACGAGGTGCGATGGCGCCGACTCCGGGAGTTTCCCGGCGGCACTGCGCTTGGCCGGGCTACCTGACTACGCTTTTCGCGCAGCAATCCAATCCTGCACTTCAACCACAAAAGTATCCGGCGCTTTGCGGTACATCTTGCGCGCCAGGTCGAGAATGGTGTGCTGACCTAACGCTTCTTCCATCCGCTGCTGTGCCATATCCATGACCGAGCGCACGCCGCAAATCCCTTCGCAAGCCCACTCTGGCGGCTGTTCTTCAAAAACGGCTAAGCGCTGGCGAATTTCACGGCATTCAAAAATACGCTTGTCACCGTCAATGGCGTTCGCCACATCCAGCACCGTAATGTGTTCCGCTGGTTTCGCCAGTTGGAAACCGCCGCCCTTCCCTTCAATGCTACGTACCAGTCCGGCCTTAGACAGACGCGTGAAGATTTTGGCCAGGTAATCGTAGGGCACGCTTTGCAGCTCAGCAATTTCACGCACGCTCATATCGCGAGCATCGCCTTTGCTGTCCACCATACACATCAGGCTATGGATGCCGTACTCAACCCCAGAACTGTAGAATGCCATTCACTTATCTCAGCCAAAATTAATCTGAGTTAATTGTAGCTTTTTCAGAATACAGATTCTAGATGCTCAGTGTTTAATCTATTTTTGTAATTTTTAATCAGTTAAATATCAGATAGATAATGCAAAATTCACGCATTCAAAACCGGTGTTATGCAGAACCCCGTTGCAATCCTTAACTACGACTAATAAAATCCGAGTCAATAATTCGTAGTCACCAATGAGAACATACAATGCGTAAACAAATTCTGATCGTAGGCGCTGGCTTTGCCGGCATGTGGGCCGCACTGAGCGCCGCACGTCTGGCAGATAAAAATCAGCAGGACATTGATATTACGGTGATTGCGCCACAGCCTGAGCTGCGCGTGCGTCCCCGTTTTTATGAAAGCGCTGTCCAGACGCTGGTTGCACCACTGCAACCATTATTCGACGTTACCGGCGTTAACTTCCTGCGCGGTACCGTCGAGCAAATTCTCCCGGCTTCTAAAGAGGTGAGCTGGAAAGATGCTAACGGCGAGATTCGCCTGCGTCGCTATGACCGTCTGGTACTGGCCAGCGGCAGCAATGTGAACCGCAACATAGTTGCAGGTGCCGCAGAGCATGCATTCGACCTCGACCAACTGGAGAGCGCGAATGTACTGGAGCAACACTTGCAGGCGTTGGCCCAGCAGCCGGAGAGCGAAGCGCGTAATACCGTGGTGGTCTGCGGCGGTGGCTTCACCGGGATTGAAATGGCGCTGGAACTTCCGGGTCGTCTGCGTGAAATCCTCGGTGCAGATGCTAAGACCAGAGTAGTCGTAGTTGAACGCGGTGCACAGCCGGGTGCGCGCTGGAGTCAGGAACTGCGCGATGTTATTGCCGAGGCTTCTGCGGAGCTTGGCGTTGAGTGGATGGTGAATACCGAAGTGGAAAGCGTTGATGCCTCTGGCGTGACGCTAAAAGACGGTCAGATTATTGCCTCACAGACGGTTATCTGGACTGTAGGTGTCCAGGCTAACGGTTTGACGACGCAAATTGATGCGCCGCGCGATCGTCAGGGTCGCCTGCACGTAAATGCCAATCTTCAGGTGCTGGGTCATGAGGATATCTACGCCACCGGCGATGTGGCTTACGCCGCCACCGATGATAAAGGCAACCATGCGCTGATGACCTGCCAGCACGCGATTCTGCTGGGCAAATTTGCCGGGAACAACGTCGCGGCCAGCCTGCTGAACGTCGAGCCGTTGCCGTATCGTCAGGAGATGTACGTCACCTGTCTGGATCTGGGCGCATGGGGTGCGGTTTACAGCGAAGGCTGGGATCAACAGGTGAAACTGACGCGTGAAGAGGCGAAGAAGTTGAAGGTGTCGATTGTGAGCGAACTGATTTACCCACCGAAGGCAGACCGCGCGGTGGCATTTGAGATTGCCGACCCGCTGGCCCCGTTTGTTTAAGCATAAGCGAGGACGCCCCCTCACCCTCTCCCCAAAGGGGCGAGGGGACCGATTGAGCGCGCACGCTAATTAGGTTTTCTGCCTATCCCGAAGAGGCGATGGTTTTCTCCCTCGCCCCTTTGGGGAGAGGGCCGGGGTGAGGGGAAAACTACTCCGCCGTCCCCGCATAAATATCAAACCGATGCCCTTTGGTCACTACCGCGTTCGGTGTCGCGACATCCGCCAACGGCGGCGCATAATCCGGGCGCTTCACCACCACGCGTTTGGTCGCTAACTGACGCGCCGGTTCCAACAGCCCATCAGCATCCAAATCAGGCCCCACCAGCGACTGAAACACCCGCATCTCTTTTTTCACCAGCGCACTCTTCTGCTTATGCGGGAACATCGGGTCGAGGTACACCACCTGCGGACGCGGGGTAATATCCGTTAGCGCCGTTAGACTCGAAGCGTGAATCAACTGCAAACGATCCTGCAACCAGCGGCCAATTTCCGCATCGGCATAACCACGCGCTAAGCCATCATCAAGTAAGGCCGCCACCACCGGGTTACGCTCCAGCATGCGTACATGGCAGCCCACCGACGCCAGCACAAACGCATCGCGCCCTAGCCCAGCCGTCGCATCCACGACGTCCGGCAGATAATCGCCTTTGACACCAACGGCTTTCGCCACCGCTTCACCGCGACCACCGCCAAATTTACGCCGGTGCGCCATTGCACCGCCGACGAAATCAACAAAGATCCCGCCAAGCTTCGGCTCATCGCGCTTGCGCAGCTCCAGGTGCTCCGGTGTCATCACCAGCGCCATCAGGTTGTCTTCATCGTGCTCTAGCCCCCAGCGGGCGGCCAGAACAGATAAGGCGCCGTCTCCGGCGCCCGTTTCATCCAGTAAACAAATCTTCACGCCAGTCTTCAGCCTTTGATGCCGTAATGTGCCAGCATCGCGTCCAGCTGCGGTTCGCGGCCACGGAAGCGTTTGAACAGCTCCATAGGCTCTTCAGAACCCCCACGCGTTAGAATGTTATCGAGGAACGACTGGCCGGTTTCACGGTTGAAGATCCCCTCTTCCTCAAAGCGAGAGAAGGCATCCGCCGCCAGCACGTCAGCCCACAGATAGCTGTAATACCCAGCCGCATAGCCACCAGCGAAGATATGGCTAAACGCGTGCGGGAAGCGGCCCCAGGTCGGGCCTGGTACCACGGCGACCTGCTTTTTAATCTCAGCCAGGGTGTCGAGGATTTTCGCCCCTTGCTGTGGACTAAATTCCGCATGCAGGCGGAAGTCGAACAGGCCAAACTCCAGTTGACGCAGAATGAACAGCGCCGCCTGATAGTTTTTTGCCGCCAGCATTTTATCCAGCAGCTCTTTCGGCAGCGGTTCACCAGTCTCAAAGTGGCCGGAGATAAACGCCAGCGCTTCCGGCTCCCAGCACCAGTTTTCCATAAACTGGCTTGGCAGTTCGACCGCATCCCACGGTACCCCGCTGATGCCAGATACACCGGCGGTTTCGATACGGGTGAGCATATGATGCAGACCGTGACCGAACTCATGGAACAGGGTAATCACTTCATCGTGGGTAAACAGCGCAGGCTTGCCGCTAACCGGGCGGTTGAAGTTACAGGTCAGGTAAGCGACCGGTTTTTGCAGCGTACCGTCGAGTTTACGCATCTGGCCGACGCAATCATCCATCCACGCCCCGCCGCGTTTATGCTCACGCGCGTACAGGTCGAGGTAGAAGCTGCCGCGCAGTTCGTTGTGCTCGTCGTACAGTTCGAAGAAACGCACTTCCGGGTTCCAGACATCGACATCGGTACGTTCTTTGGCGGTGATACCGTAAATACGCTTAACCACCTCGAACAGGCCGTTGACCGCTTTGTTTTCCGGGAAGTACGGGCGCAACTGCTCATCGCTGATGCTGTACAGGTGCTGTTTCTGTTTTTCGCTGTAGTAAGCGATATCCCACGGTTGCAGTTCGTCGACACCAAATTCGGCTTTAGCGAAGGCGCGCAGCTGAGCTAACTCTTTTTCACCCTGCGGGCGCGCGCGTTTGGCTAAGTCGGTCAGGAAATCGAGCACCTGCTGTGGGTTCTCGGCCATTTTGGTGGCGAGTGATTTAAAGGCATAGCTTTCAAAGCCCAGCAGCTGTGCCAGTTCGTGGCGCAGCGCGAGGATCTCTTCCATCACCGGGCTGTTGTCCCATTTGCCCGCGTTCGGCCCCTGGTCGGACGCACGGGTGGAATAGGCGCGGTACAGCTCTTCACGCAGCGCCTGGTTATCGCAGTAGGTCATCACCGGCAGATAGCTTGGGATATCCAGCGTCAACAGGTAACCTTCCTGCTCTTTCGCTTCGGCCTGCGCTTTTGCTGCCGCCAGCGCACTTTCCGGCATCCCGGCAAGTTCAGCTTCGTCGGAGACTAACTTGGTCCAGCCCATGGTGGCATCGAGCACGTTGTTACTGTACAGGTTGCCAAGTTCAGACAGGCGAGTGGCGATTTCACCATAGCGCTGCTGTTTGTCTTTTGGCAGACCAATACCGGAGAGTTCAAAATCACGCAGTGCGTTATCCACCGCTTTCTTCTGTGCCTGGCTCAGCGTGGCGTAGTTATCGCCATCGCGCAGGTCGCGATAGGCTTTGTACAGCCCTTCATTCTGCCCAACCCAGGTGCTGTACTCTGACAGCAGCGGCAGCGTCTGCTCATAGGCTTCACGCAGCTCAGGACTGTTTTTGACCGAGTTCAGGTGGCTGATTGGCGAGAAGATTCGCCCCAGCACATCGTCCACTTCCGCCAGCGGCTGGCAGAGGTTTTCCCAGGTGTACGGCGCGCCCTGTGCAACCACCTGCTCAACATTTTCACGGCAATCGTTCAGCGCCTTCGTGACGGCAGGAACGACATGCTCTGGCTGAATTTGGGAAAACGGCGGAAGTTCAAAGGGCGTCAGTAATGGATTGGTCATATGCACATCCTGGTCTAAGAAATAAATGAAGCACTCAACGGCGCTTTAGCGATGGATCTAGAATGGGGGATAGTCAGGTGAATTTCAATGTTAGCACCGGATGATATCCTCTCCCACGCAGGATAGAGCGCAATAGCGGTAATCTGCCCCGTTCTGCGGTAAACTATCAGCTATCTTGTTTAATTCCCGGAATCTCTGCATCCATGCTCAGTTATCGCCACAGCTTTCACGCAGGCAACCACGCCGACGTCCTAAAACATACCGTTCAGAGTCTGATCATTGAATCACTCAAAGAGAAAGATAAGCCGTTTCTCTATCTGGACACTCACGCCGGTGCAGGCCGCTATCAGCTGAGCGGCGAGCACGCCGAGCGTACCGGTGAATATCTGGAAGGTATCGCCCGTATCTGGCAGCAAGACGATCTGCCGGAAGAGTTGAAGCCGTATATCTCCGTGCTGGAACACTTCAACCGTAGCGGCCAGCTGCGCTACTACCCGGGCTCCCCGCTGATTGCCCGCCAGCTGCTGCGTGAGCAGGACAGCCTGGAGATGACCGAGCTGCACCCAAGCGACTTCCCGCTGCTGCGTTCCGAATTCCAGAAAGATAACCGCGCACGTGTGGCAAAATCCGATGGCTACCAGCAGTTGAAAGCCAAGTTGCCACCCGCTTCTCGTCGCGGCCTGATCCTTATCGATCCGCCGTACGAAATTAAATCTGACTATCAGGCGGTCGTTGCGGGTATTCACGAAGGCTATAAGCGTTTTGCCACCGGCACCTACGCATTGTGGTATCCCGTTGTGCTGCGCGCGCAGATCAAACGCATGATCAAAGATCTTGAGTCCACCGGCATCCGTAAAATTTTGCAGATTGAACTGGCAGTACGTCCAGACAGCGATCAGCGCGGCATGACCGCTTCCGGCATGATTGTGATTAACCCACCGTGGAAGCTGGAAGCGCAGATGAATAACGTGCTGCCGTGGCTGCACAGCAAACTGGTTCCAACCGGAATCGGCCATACGCTGGTCAACTGGATTGTGCCGGAGTAATCGCAGACATCGGTGGAACCTATTAACTTCAGGTATACAATCGCGAATATTTTGACGGGGAGCATGACGCTCACCCGTCCGACATTGAACGTTTGAGGAGCGCCCATGACCAAACATTACGATTACATCGCCATCGGCGGCGGCAGTGGCGGTATCGCCTCCATTAACCGTGCGGCCATGTATGGCCAGAAATGCGCGTTAATTGAAGCCAAAGACCTGGGCGGTACGTGCGTCAACGTCGGTTGCGTGCCGAAGAAAGTGATGTGGCATGCCGCGCAAATTCGCGAAGCCATCAACCTGTATGGCCCTGACTACGGTTTTGATACCACAATCAATAACTTCGACTGGGACAAGCTGATTGCCAGCCGTACCGCTTACATTGACCGTATTCATACCTCTTACGACAACGTACTGGGTAAAAACAATGTCGATGTGATTAAAGGCTTTGCGCGCTTCGTCGATGCGAAAACCATTGAAGTGAATGGGGAAACGATCACCGCCGATCATATCCTGATCGCCACCGGCGGTCGTCCAAGCCACCCGAATATTCCGGGCGTTGAATTTGGTATCGACTCCAACGGTTTCTTCGAACTGCCCGCGTTGCCAAAACGCGTTGCGGTCGTTGGCGCGGGCTATATTGCCGTTGAGCTGGCGGGCGTGATTAATGGTCTGGGCGCTGAGACTCACCTGTTCGTGCGTAAACATGCGCCGCTGCGCAGCTTCGATCCGCTGATCGTCGAGACGCTGGTTGAAGTGATGAACGCCGAAGGCCCGCAGTTGCACACTAACGCCTTGCCGAAAGCCGTGGTCAAAAATGCCGATGGCAGCCTGACCCTGGAGCTGGAAGATGGCCGCAGCCAGACCGTCGATTGCCTGATTTGGGCGATTGGTCGTGAACCTGCTACCGATGATTTCAACCTGGCAGCAACGGGTGTGAAAACCAACGATAAAGGCTATATCGTCGTCGATAAATTCCAGAACACTAACGTTTCAGGTATTTACGCCGTTGGCGATAACACCGGCGCTGTTGAACTGACGCCAGTCGCCGTTGCCGCAGGCCGTCGCCTGTCTGAGCGCCTGTTTAATAACAAGCCGGACGAGCATCTGGACTACAGCAATATTCCGACCGTGGTCTTTAGCCATCCGCCAATCGGCACCGTCGGGTTAACCGAACCGCAGGCGCGTGAGCAGTACGGCGACGGCGCCGTGAAGGTCTACAAATCCTCCTTCACCGCGATGTACACCGCCGTCACCTCACACCGCCAGCCGTGCCGTATGAAGCTGGTTTGCGTGGGGCCAGAAGAGAAGATTGTCGGCATTCACGGCATCGGCTTCGGCATGGATGAAATGCTGCAAGGCTTCGCCGTGGCGCTGAAAATGGGCGCGACGAAAAAAGACTTCGACAATACCGTGGCGATTCACCCGACAGGATCGGAAGAGTTTGTTACCATGAGGGGTTAGTGTAGGAAAGTCATCTCCACACCTTTAAAAATCTGGAAAACTGGCTTTTGAAGCCAGTTTTTTTATGGCTATTATTTATGTTTCATATTCTTGTTAATCTTCAAATAACTATCTTGATATAGTTGAATTCTTTTATATCGATCCAAAAACTACACTGTTGAGAATAAAAACGCATCAATCACTTGTTGATATAGTGAACCCATTTTCAGCTGCTTTGAATTATCTGAAATAGCAAAATCTGAAGTATTCATTTCGCCGAAATCCATTTTGATATCTACCTCTCCAACTTTATTTTTACTATTTCTTTGCATAAAATTTTGAGATACAGACCCATGAGCTGAAAACGACCAATCATCCGATTGTTGCTGCAAAATTTTATAGTCTTCCGGTAAATCTTCAGCCAATCTATTGGAGAATAAAGTCAGTTCATCAGTTGCCAGTGTGAATAACCAAGCTTCCTGATTTTTGCTTTGGTTCACTCGTAAGATCCTACCCAACACTTGTCTGAAATAAAGTTCAGTTTTGATAGTACTTAGGTGGCAACAGACCTGAAGCCTGGGGATATCGGTACCTTCGCTAATCATGCCAACACTAACAATCCATTGGGTTGCCGAGTGCCTGTAATACGCTATCTTAGAAAGAGCATCTCGATCATGGTACGTCACAATGGTTGCCGTTTGGGCAAACTCGCTTTCTAAAATGCTCAGTAGCTGGTATGCATGCTCAACTGAAGAAGCAACAATCAAACCGCCTGCATCGGAATTAACTTTTCGTATTTCACGAAGTTTTTCACACCCAGCTTTGAGCACATACTTCATTGCATCTGGATGCCAAATTATAGATTGGTAAGAAGTAATGGTTTCACTCAACAAATCTGAGATGGAACTAAAATTTTTTACTACTTCATCTGAAGAAAAAACTAAATTATTACTATTTATCAGTACAATTTTAGGCTTACGACAAACATTGTCGACAATAGCTTGTTGTAAGCCATATACATAATCACAACAGATCTCGCCATCCGGATCAGTGTATTTGGAAAGTACTATAGGCGTATTATCTGTTCTCCATGGGGTTCCTGTTAGTGCCATGGTGTAACTGGCACAGAGTTGAACTTGAGTAAGAATTTCGCCACCCCACATGTTGGCATTATCCAAAGAATCCCCCGAACAATGGTGAATTTCGTCGAAAATGACCAACACACGATGTCTCTGCAAAGAATCCCAGAAGGTCTTATCGAAATACATCAGGCTGTGATAAGTATACGCTGCGCCAACTGCCCCAAGGCCGCCATTGAAGTTCCTTTCAAGAATATTAGAGAACGTACTTTCAACGGATGAAACCACGGCAGATGAAGGTGCGAAGAATATGATGAGATCTACCAGATTAAGCTCCAGCATTCTCCTGGCAACTTCAGCAGCCATCATAGTTTTCCCAGCACCAGGGCTGGCAAGACATAGGAAGTGAGGTGATCCCGATTTGTATTTTTCTATCGCTGCGTCAGCGCATTGTTTCTGCCATTCCCTTAACATATACGATGCTCATCGTTATGCTGCCCAAGCACATTTGATAATGCAGTAACCCTGCCAAGCAAAACTGCGGACTGATTTTTTGCCTGCTGATAGAGACCCATAAAGCATCCCTTTCTGTTAGGGAAACGCACCATCAGGGACTGGTACTCTTCAATTTCACTAAGAATGACGGCAAGTTTGGCCTCATGGACAATTTTTTCTTTCCTCAGGTCTACTAAGAAAAGATCGACATCCGAAACTGAAGGTTTCACTTCTTCAGGCACAACTATAAGGCGTGAGTTTTTCGGCAATTTTCTTGGTATGAAAGTAGTTGAATAAAAGCTGTCCGTTTTCTTGTACAAGTTCTTCGAATGCTTACCACTATTTTCAATTTTATGTATGAATCCTAATGCCTCTAACCGAAGAAGTTGTCGGCGAATGAATTTTCTGGCTTCTGTCACATCAGCATAGTCATCTGTAGTTTTCAGCAAAGCGTCCCTGAGATGGATAGCACCGAACTCATCAAAATCTTTTTCTATCAACAAATTATAAATATACGGGTGCAATTTCACTGCAGACTTCATTGTCAAAAAATCCAAATCAGGAAACTTAGAATTGCTAAGTATACAGAAACCAACGAAACTTAGACAATCTAAGCACTCTAAGGCAATGATGATGACTACGTGGCTCACCCAAACCCGATACCTGAGAGGCTCAAAGCAGCCAGAACGAAAGCCGGGATCACTCAGAAAGAATTGGGTATCCGAATTGGCATGGAGCCAAGTTCAGCGAGCGGCCGCATGAATCATTACGAGAAGGGGAGACATACTCCTGACATTGATACTCTCAAACGTATGGCTGATGAGCTTGGGGTACCGATTAACTACTTCTTTTGTGAGAACGAAACGACAGCGGAGCTAGCTCGTCTGATCGCTAACATGACAGAAGAGCAACAAACCGAATTGATTACTTTGTTGAAGAAAAATCAGTCTTAGATTATTTACAGGGCTTATTTCGGAATATTATTTAAGCATCTTAGATATTCGCATCCAATTGATCACTAGTTCATTTTACTTGACTACCTGTTTGCAAATTATTTGGTCGTTTCCAAAAAAACTGGGACAGAGAAACCCAAATTGACGGGCAGCTTTGAGCGAGATGCAGACAGTAGTAGCGTTAAGCACTTTCAACATCATTACGATTTTCAATCCAATATTGCCGATGATTTATCAGATGAGTTGTTAACGGCCAGTTTTGCTTATCTTTAGGTAACCTGAGATATCGGCCATCTAACTCTGCATATTCTGTCCCGGCCAACTGTTCTGATATCCTTATTTTCAACTCGGTATCAATCCAGAGCAAACCACGGTCAAATAGAGTATGGATATCTGTTTTCAGTAACAGGCCATGCTGAGCACGGGTATGCCAAGCTCCTGCGTAGGGGGTGATATGTGCAGCTTCAAGCAACACTTGGATTGAACAGCCCGTTACTGCGCATTTACCCTCATAAGCTTCAATGAGCTTTCGTCTAAATACTGGTTGCCCTTCTCGAATAATGACCTCACGTAGTGCTTTGAGGCGAAAGTCACCTTCATCGTCAGGCAATTCATTGAATAATTCATCTCTCGCTTCAACTACCATCCGATCGCCTGGCCTTGGGGCGGCAATCTGAATTGGCGTCCTACCATCATCGCCAATGTCCCATATGCCGTGCAGCTCCTGCACATACTGTTCATACCGTGTATTTCGTAGGTTTCCGCTACGAAATAACAAGTCGTATGGGCTACCCAGGTCAGTCCGGGCGCTTTTTCGGCTACCAAGATATCGATATCGGGAGTTGCTATTAACGGTTAATGCATCCAGTTGAATACGAATCTCGCTCTCTTTCAGGGGGGCGTTGCTGTTACGGATCCACTGAACAATATTTTTAGCAGAAGCGGAATTTAGTTGTGTCACGGCATACCATACGCGGAGATATTGCGGATAATGCATTTCTTCAGGAATTATACCTGGCACATCAACAACATACGTTGAGAGATTATGATGACGCATCCATTCTCCCCACTGGCGGGAATGGGTGCTAATACCTATGCGATGAGGTTCGCGTTTGCCAATTTCATCATTGAATTCCTGTCGCGAGGGTGCTCGACCTAGTTTCTGATAAAGCTCATCACAGCAGTCCCACACAGCTCGTACTAATGGGCCCTGTGGGTATCCATCTTTGCTCTGGTTCAAAGTGTTCTCCGTCAACGAACATATCATGAGAATAGCAATATCCAATTCTGACACTAAATCCCCCGCATAGCATCAGGCGGTTATGAGCGAGGAACGGACGTGATACAAACCTTCTAGCTAAGAGGATTTAAACTGGTAGGGGTTGGCTCTCACTTCACGTCGACATCAACAGGCGCAGGCCCTCGAAAAGCTCTACGCCATTCGCTTGGACTGACGCTGAATCTCGCTTTGAAGCTCTGACGAAATGAGACTGGCGACTGAAAACCCACCATTTCGGATACACGTTCAATACTAATGTTTGTCGTTTCCAGTAACTCCTGACTTCTCTGAAGGCGTTCCGCGTTCAGCCAATCGCCAAGCGTCGTTCCGGTTGCCCTGAAAAAATGACGCGTTAACGTTCGTCGACTCATGCTGACAAACCCGGCAAGTGAGTCGAGATCATGAGGCTTGTCCAGGTTACGGCGCAGATACTCTATCAGTTCATTCATTTTGCTATCCCGGGTCGATACCGGGACCGGGCGTTCAATAAACTGGGCCTGGCCACCTTCCCGGTAAGGTGGAACAACCATTCTTCTTGCCACCCGGTTAGCTATAGCAGAACCGTAATGGTCACGGATAATATTCAGGCAGCAATCAATACCGGCGGCGGTGCCCGCTGAGGTAATCAGACGTTCATCACTGGTATACAGCGAGTTGCTGTCCAGATGGACAGCAGGAAATCGTTCAATAAAGTCCTGTTCGTATTCCCAGTGTGTGGCAGCACGGTGCCCATCCAGTAAGCCGGAATAGGCAAGTACGTAAGCACCGAGACAAAGTCCCACCACTTCTGCACCACGCTGCCATGCTTTTATTAACCCATCCAGCAGGGCCTGAGATGGTTTTTCTTCCGGATGATTCCAGTAAGGCACGATAATAATGTCTGCGGTGTCCAGCAGCTCAAGTCCATGCTCCACGTTGATGGACAGGCCCATATCAGACATAACAACGCCAGGGTTTTCAGCGCAGATTTCGACGCAGAATAAATCCGGTTGCGGCATAGACTGCCCGAAAATAATACAAGGGACTGAAAAGTGAAATGGGCTAAATCCGGCCGTGGCAATCACGGCGACCGTCAGTGCAGACATAACGTTAACCTTACCGTAAATGATAGCCACCGGCTTACCGGCGGCTAAAACGCTTATTTTAACTGACCAAACAATAACAGGTGACCAGTAGTAATGGCATTCCTCATCAGGTCAGGTGGGATGGCCTGTCAGAAAGCCATTGTCTCGCCGTCTGCGGGAATCAGAACCTTATCTTCAATACCATGTTCAAGCGTGAACTCGCGAAGTTCCGCACGGGTAAGAAGGCAATGATTAATCGATTCCATATGAGACGCCACGACGGTGGCATTGGGCAACATTTTCAGTGTGCGCAGTGTGTCCTCTTTGCCCATGATAATCGGACCGTAAAGGTCATTTACCGCATAACCGGTGTTCAGCACCACAATCTCCGGTTTGAAACGTTGCAGGTTTTTTGCGTAAGGCTTAACCCAGACAGTATCACCCGCGATATACAACGTTTTTTCATCATGGTGAGTGAAGACCAGCCCACATGCATCACCGAGTAGCTCACCCCACTGGGCATCAGCGTACAATTCGTTGCTGCCATGCTGGCCGTCGGTTTTGTAAATAGTCATGCCGTCTACGAAATGATTTTCCTCTTTCAGAACGCGAATGTTGAGAAAGCCCTGAGAGCGGAGAAGTGCCGCATCTTTTTCATCCTGCGTGTAGATAAGCATGTCTTTGGGAATAGCCTGCTGGGCAGCCTCATCCCAGTGATCGGTATGGGTGTGAGTCAGGATAACGGCATCAACCGTCAGTAAATCCTTAACGGCCACAGGCAAGGCCACCATTGGATTACGCAGATGTGGGCGTGCACTTCCAGCAAAGCCGTCCCAGGCTTCTTTTTCGGCCAGCATAGGATCGATAAGGAATTTTTTACCGGCATATTCCAGTACCAGCGTGGCGTTGCGGATTTGCGTTAATTTCATTTATTGCTCCAGTCATTAATCAGATTTATTCACCCACCGTATTGGCTGTTGTGCTGCCGGGGGGATGCGAGTGGGCTTACTATAAAATGAGGAAGGGAGAGGTCGTGACATGCTCTCTGGTCATTAACCGATGAAATCAGGTCAATCGTAATGCGCAGGGTTTAGTGGTATTCCGTTACAACCCAATGACGGTTCAAATGAAATAAAAAAGGGATGTGTTATCTGAAAAAACACATCCCCTGGATAGGCCTGTACTTAACAAAATCAGTTGGTTAACTCACATTGCAGCGTGCACTCAGTCCGAACAGGGCAAGATCGCTCAGAGCTTTGGTGGGTGCAGCGCATGCTTGCGCAATGATATGCATCTTCATGCCCTGAGCTTGCGGGGAAAGCGCAGTATGTGTGACACAGTGCTGCGTCATCATGCCGGTAAGATAGATATCAGTGATGCCATTCTCACGTAGCAACTGCTCAAGGCTGGTTTCGAAGAAGCTGTCTGCCTCTTTCTTGATAATCACGGGTGCATTTCCCAGTGCAGCAACAACATCCGGATGAATGTTCGCGCCTTTACTGTCAGGTTTGAAGAAAGGAGCTTCGGGCGTTGCAATATGCTGGATGCCGACGATAAGCCAACCTTCTTTGCGCGCTTTTTCAATCGCAGTCATTGCAGCTTTACAGGCTAGCTCAGGCTCCTCAAGCGGAAAGGCTCCGCCCGGGAAATAATCATTCTGAATATCAATAACAATCAGAGCATTTTTCATGTTGAGTCCTTGGGGTTTATTGGTTGGAAGGTTCACAGAGTCAATTTACTGCAGTGGTAAAGTGACCTCATTCTCAGCGTTATCCTGACGTTTTTTACGCACAGCGAGCCACAGTAGCGGCACCATAAGAAACAGGACCCAGGGTACTAAAAGGAGGTGCATGGTTTTCCAGCCATAAGCATTTAGCAGTGGGCCGGCACCCAGCGAACAAATCAGGCTGAAGATAAAGACGCTCATGTCATTGGTCGCCTGCGCAACCCCCTTTTCCTCTGTAGTGTAAGTTGTTGCCAATAAGCTGGTTCCGCCGACATAGAGAAAGTTCCAACCGATTCCCATCAATATTAATGCACCCGTAAACACTCCCCAGGTGACGCCTGAAAACGCCAGAGCAAGGTAAGCAAGCATGAGAAGAATGCCCGCCAGCATAATGTTAATGACGCCAAATCGGTCGATCAGTTTTCCGGTGAAGAATGACGGTACAAACCGGCCCAGTATGTGGAGCTGTATCACGGTAGCAATTTGAGGCAAGTCAAAATCGTAGTGCTTCATCGCGATAGGTGTCGCGGTCAGGCCCAGTACCATAATTCCAAATCCTGACGCGCCGGAAAAAAGGGCAACAAGATAAGCGGGCTGAAAAACGACTTTTTTCCATGACCTCGCGATAACGTGTTCAGAAGCTTCCATTGACTGAACCGGTATCTGTAAACGTGATAATAGCAACAGACCCACCGAAGCCATTATTCCCATAAAGAGGAATGACCCTGCATAGGAAACGCTAAAAAATGCGCTTCCGAAGCTTGCCAGAAACGGGCCAAGCAGAGCGGCAACGACACCTCCAGCCAATACCAGCGAAATAGCTTTAGTCCGGAATGCCGGGAGAACGACTTCACCGGCGGCAAAGCGATAAAACTGAGCGAACGCCTGATAAATCCCCAGAAAGAACATACCAATACACAGCAGAATGAAGGAATATTGGATCATTGCCGCCATGGAAATAATAGCCGACATAATTCCGCTCAGAGCACCGGTTATAAAGCCGGTTTTCCTGCCTATCCGGCTCATCCATAACGATGCAGGAAACATCACTAACACAGTGCCAAGACTTGCCATTGCGAGCGGTACGGTGCTCAGCGCGGGGCCGGGGGCAAGAAGCGCACCTGCAAGCCCACCGATAGTCATTATCAGTACCGCTATGGATTGAAAGATGGCCTGAGAACCTGCAAGTATCAGGACCTGTCGATGCATATTCCTCATTTTTTTGAAGCTCCGAAAGACACGAAATTAAGCATCAATACAATTTCAGTCTCAGTGACTATTACTGACTGAGTTAAGGTTGCGTCACTCAGAAAGATGCTGGGTCAGGATGGCGATCAGGTTTGAACAAGGCGATTTTTCATGAGAAAGATGAGCTAATGGCCTGCTGACGTTGCCATTATAGGGAGAGTGATGAGTAGTCAGTGAGTGGGCTGCACGCCAGGAATCAATGAAATTGGGCCAATATGTCATGCGGTCGAGTAAAGACCTAATCAGCCAATGCCATCCAGGAAATCATTCAACGTTAATATGCTTTTTTATCTGGGTGTCCGCTCCTGGCACTAAGCGGAATAGCTAACTGTGCGGGAGGTCAGCTGTGAGCGATCAGCAGACGTAAGACAATCTGTATAGACTTAAATCACCAGAAGTCGATGGAACTACAATGTAGGATGTACACAGCTAAACCACTCATTTTATCTGGACTGAAACCTCTTTTTGACAAATAACATGCAACCCATGAAATGATATTATCGGCAACGTATTTTACATGACGTTATTTAACTCTAGCCATCCGAAACACACGACGATGATGTCTGAAGTTAGACGTTCTCGTGAGAATGCGAGTACCGAAAGTTGTGCTTTCTAATCTTTCAAAATCCAATGTAAACTACCAACTAATTGGTAGCTAAATTTTTTCCTGAGGATTCACTGAATGGCTAAAACTGCACTCGCCCTGAAAGTATGTCTGGCCATGTTGGCTTTCGCGGCAAACTCTATTCTTTGCCGGTTGGCACTCAAGGGTGGACATATTGACCCTTTTTCCTTCAGCAGCTTACGCTTGCTTAGCGGTGCGTTGGTTCTGCTGCCTTTTCTGTTTCTTCACACCCGCACCTCCCTGTCCGTATGGCGTCCATTAAGTGGGTTCTATCTGATGGTGTATGCGGTTCTCTTTTCAGTCGCCTACATCCACCTCGATACGGGCGCCGGGGCGTTGTTACTTTTTGGTGCCGTGCAGTTTGCGATGGTGATGTACGGATTATTTAAGGGAGAGTCACTGTCAGTATTGCGAGCAAGCGGTCTTATGCTCGCATTAGCGGGCATTGCCATACTTTTGTTACCCGGAGCTAAAGCGCCCCCCATTTTTAGCGCGGTTCTGATGATTGTGGCCGGGTTAGCCTGGGCTGCATATTCGATAACGGGGAGGAAGACACAAAACGCGGGTGCATCCACGGCGGCAAACTTTGTTATGGCCGTTCCAATGGCGCTCATTCTTTCAGTGCTGTCTATAAAAGAGGGTCACTACGATGCCGCGGGAATTAGTCTGTCATTGCTATCAGGAGCCGTCGCATCAGCCGGAGCCTACGTGCTGTGGTACACCCTTTTACCCTCCCTCGCCTCGATTACGGCAAGCACACTTCAGCTCAGCGTCCCTTGCCTTGCCATGCTGGGAGGGGTCGTGTTTCTCGGTGAATCGTTGACTTCCAGAATGGTATTTTCAGCCCTCGCCGTACTGGTTGGTATAGTGATGGTGACTCAGGAAAAGAAACCGACAGTCTGACCCTCGACGGTTGGTGGAAGTAGCGGTCTGGCGGATATTGTGATTTTCCGATGCGATAGTCAGGCGCGGGGGATCCAGCGTCAGGCCTGCAAAAAAATGCCGCCCGGTGAGGGGCGGCTCATTTGAACGTGCTTTGATTAGCGTCTGACGGCCATGATGCCGGCATCGACGTCCCAGATAGCTCCGGTGACCCATGATGCTTTATCAGACAGCAGGAACAGCATGGTATTGGCTACATCCTCCGCTGTCCCGACACGCCCCAACGGATGGAAGTCGTTCAGAGACTTCATCGCATCGGCGATGTCGGCTTTATCCATGAACCCTTCATAAATTGGCGTATGCACGATTCCCGGTGATACGGCATTCACTCGAATCCCGGCACTGGCCAGCTCTATCGCCAGATTACGCGTCAGGGCATGCAGACCCGCTTTTGCCATGGAATAGGCAGAAGACGGCGAGTCACCCAGCGCAGCCTGTGCGCCAATCGACCCGACGTTGACGATAGATCCTTCCAGCTTCGCCGCCAGCATGTTCTTTACGACGTCCTGCGTTATGAAGAACGTGGCGCGGTTAAGCGAAAGATACATGTCGTAATCGGCAAAGCTGTGCTCGGTGAAATCTTTGGGAATGAAAATCCCGGCAGCATTGACCATCAGGCTGATATCTCGGTGGTTGGTGTTGATTTCCTGACGAATGGTTTCCATGCCCTCTTCGGTCATCAGGTTTGCCGCAATAACCGCAACCGGGCCCAGTGGGCTCAGCTCTTTTTGCACGGCTTCCGCTTTGTCTTTTTTATTGCCGGTCAGAACAACACTACCGCCTGCTTCGAGCACCATGCGTGCGACAGCCAGTCCCATGCCACTGGTGCCGCCGACGACGAGTAGTTTTTTACCTTTAAAAAATTCACTCATTTTCATACTCCTCTATTTACAGGTAAGAAGTTGACGGCACGGTCAGTGCCGACGGTTGACGGGCTAAATGCTGCAGCCTTCGGTTCCGCAGGTCTGACCCGCAGTGGCTGAAAACTCAGTTTGCTGCTCATCCCATACCTGACGCAGGGCGTTCAAAAAGTTATCTGCGCTCTGAGCACCGCTGATAGCGTATTTTTCGTTCATCACAAAGACCGGGACACCGCTGACGCCGATGGAGCGTGCATGAGCTTCATCTCCGGCAACGGAAGCACGGAAATCGTCGTTTTCAAGAGCGGCTTCAGCGTCGATTTTTGCCATGCCCGCTTCAACGGCCAGTGCAACCAGTTCATTACGGTCGAAGAGAGAGCGACCCTCAGTGATACTGCCGCGGTAAAAGCGTTCTTCGACGGCATCCGCTATTCCAGCTTTACGCGCGGCAGTCAGAAGGGTGTGAGCATCTTCGGTATCACCAAACATCATGGTGTCGAAGTTGTAGGTGAGGCCTTCAGATTTACCGGCGGTCTCCACCTGATTCATCATCAGTTCTGCCGAATGCTGGCTACCCAGCTTTTTCACGATGGCCTCTCTGAAAGGCATTGTTGAGCTACCGCCAGCCAGACGGTAGCTGTGATGACGGATCACCACCTGATCGTGAAACTCAAAACTGTTCAGCCCCTGTTCAAATCGTTTTTTAGCAATCCAGCACCACGGGCAGACTAAATCTGACCAGATATCAATGGTGAGAGTAGGTTTAAGCGTTTTCATGATGACTCCTCAAAGATTGTGGGACAGACGCGTTAACTTCCTGAAGAACGGCGCCTGCACTGGATTTATTCAGCCTGCCAGACCGGATAATCGGTATAGCCTTTTTCCGGAGAACCACTGACGCCGTAGTACGTGGTACGGTCACTTTCTGCCAGCGGCCAGCCGTTTTGCATTCTTTCGACCAGATCAGGGTTGGCGATGTAAGGGACGCCAAACGCCACTAAATCCAGCTCATCGGCTTCAAGTGCCTGTTCGGCGATATCGCGAGTGAAACCACCTGCAGCGATAATGGTGCCTTTAAAAGAGTTGCGGAAACGGCGGCGGAATTCTTCCGGCAGCGGGGCTTTGGTGTACACCGGCTGATAGTAAAGGTGCACATAGGCAAGTTCGCGCTGACCGAGAGCGTCAGTGATGGCTTCCCAGGTTTCCTCTTCCCCCTCATACGGCGCGAGGTCATAAATACGGCCGAAGGGAGAAAGGCGCACGGCAACGTGGCTGTTACCCACCGCGTCAGCCACGGCATCAATAGTTTCCAGCAGGAAGCGCTGACGGTTTTCCACGGAGCCGCCGTATTCATCGGTGCGGGTGTTTAATTCGCTGCTGAGGAACTGGTCAAAGATGAACCCGTTCGCCGCCATGATTTCCACGCCGTCAAAACCGGCTTCCATTGCCAGACGCGCGGAATGTACAAAGTCGGCGGTGATGCGTTTCACTTCATGGGTTTCCAGTGCGCGTGGCTGGCTTGGCACAACCGGGCCCGGCTCGCCGGATTCGGTCAGCGCAAAAACAGTGGTATTGACCGCCTGAACGGTGCCCGCTGAAACCGGTGCAATGTGGCCCGGCTGAAGAGTGGTGTGAGACATACGGCCGACGTGCCAGAGTTGGGCGAAAATACGGCCACCTTTGGCATGAACCGCTTTCGTCACCTTACGCCAGCCCTGAACGTGTGCGTCATTGTAAATGCCCGGAGTATAGAGATAGCCACGGCCTTCTTCTGAAACAGGCATACCTTCGGTGATGAGCAGACCAGCGGAAGCACGCTGTGCATAATACAAAGCCACGACCTCGTCCGGTACGTCATTCATGGTGCGGGTGCGCGTCATCGGCGCCATGATCACACGATTTTTTAATGTCATGCCAGACAGGTTGTAGGGGGTGAACAGCTTACTCATCGTGTACCTCACAAAGACAAAAATGGTTTATCCCCACAGGGGAATGACAACGTCCGGCAGACTCACCGACTGAACATCGTCGGATTGCAGTTGCGTAAACATCTGATGGCTGGCACTATACCAACCATCTAGTAGGTAGGTCAACGAAAACCATTACGATACTTGTTTAACGCAACGGCCACCTGCGTAAACGCCCGCGAACTCATTGAGGTCATCAACATGCGTAACTTAACATCTTATAACGAAGATAATTTCCGGCAGATAGAACAGTACGAGGGGATATCAGTCGTGCGTTTTTCTGCTCCGTGGTGTCCGCCCTGCCAGGCAAGCGAAGAGATGTTCAGTCTGTTTGTAGAACGGCTCGATGATGATATCCAGACAGGAAAGGTCAATGTCGATCAGGCGCCGGTGTTGACGACCAAATATGAAATATGGGGACTACCGTCGGTACTGATATTTCATGAAGGACAACTGGTAAAACGCATACCGGGTGTGAAATCGCCTGCGGTATATGCGCAGGCAATTGCGGACATTAAAAAAGGGCAATAATGCCCTTTTAAAGAGGAAATATTTAACGCTTAACCGCGAGCCTGGCTTACTGCATCCAGGGTACGTGCTGAATAAATGACAGCCGCGCCCGCATTAAGGTTGATCGCAACGCCCAGTGCTTCGGCGATTTCCGCATCCGTTGCGCCGGCTTTAACGGCAGCGTCAGCGTGGAAGGCAATACAACCGTCACAGCGCGTGGTAACTGCGCACGCCAGTGCAATAAGTTCGCGAACTTTAGCACCCAGAAGATCTGTTTTGTTGCCTGCATTTCCCAGAGCAACCACGCCTTTCATGGTATCCGGGGTTAGCTTGCCGAGTTCACCCAGGCGTTGCATTAAATCTGTGCGGTAATTGTTCCAGTCTAACATTTTGTCAATCTCCGGATTAACGGGTATTAAGGAGCAGCTTTATGTATTTGAGGCTGCTACTAAAAACTTCTGGCCTCGCCGTAGCACGGGCCACGACGCTTGCACCTTCGCAAAGGTTAATGATCATCAAAGCCAGGTCAGAGGCTTCACCTTGCGGCGCAATCTCACCGGCAGCAATTCCACGTGAAACAACGCTCATCAGCCACTCAATCTGCATATCGAAATAGCGCGACGTCTGGTCAGTGATATTGCTGGGCAGATTGGCTGTCTCAGCTGACAATGCACAGCACAGCGGTAACAATGATGCGCGATGACTCTGGGCAAAAAGGTCAACATAAGCAGCTATTCTTTGCGCGGCTGTTTTTTCTGAGGCCTCAATCTGTTCAAACATGCGTTGAGTATCCGCCAATGCCTGAATCACCACTTCTTCGCCCAGAATATCTTTGGTCGGAAAATGGTGATGAATGCTGGCCTTGGTAATGCCGACAATTTTAGACAAATCAGCATAACTGAATGCCGAATA
Source organism: Kluyvera intermedia (assembly GCF_034424175.1). NCBI lineage: Bacteria > Pseudomonadati > Pseudomonadota > Gammaproteobacteria > Enterobacterales > Enterobacteriaceae > Kluyvera > Kluyvera intermedia. Next base: position 294,712 of record NZ_CP139986.1, on the reverse strand, counting down.
GCCTTTTTCGCGCATCAGATATTCGGCCTCACTGAGCAGCCTTTCCCGCGTCATGGTTGTCATAATTGCTCCATATAATCTACTAGTTGGTAGATTATATTCCTGCATTTTTGGGGTAGCAAGGTGTATCACTGACTAATTATTGTTCTGTCCTGAGGGTAACGGCCATCCTGCTTTTCGGGATGGCATCGTTACGTTTTTGACATCAAATCAATCATTCACACTAAGCGTGTAATCATTTCTACAGGGTTAGCCAGCGTGTCATGGATAGGGGAAGTATTTTTCATTTCGCTGACCAGCGCTTCTAATTCCTCGCGACTTGCGGTCTTGCTCGTCAGGTGAACATCAACGCGAATGGCTTTAGCACCTTTACGCACACTGCTGTTGAGACCCAGGAAGCCATTGAGGTCAATATCAAAATTCAGATCCAACTCAATGCCTTCGAGGTCAATACCTTTTTCAGCAGCCATCATAGTCAGGGTTGCGGTATAACAACCCGCCAGCGCCTGCATAATGTATTCGGTCGGGCTCATACCGGTATCGGTACCCAGTAAACCTGCAGGTTCATCCCCGATATTGGAGAATTTACCCACACGGCTGTCATCAACAATACCGTTCTGAATAGTGGCGCCGGTTTCCGTGCGAACGGTTAACCCGCCGTTGGAACGGGCTTTCATCTGGAAAGTCAGATTACCCAGGCCAGGCTGAAGGCGAACGGCTTCACGGGTATTGCGGATAGCATTTGCGGCTGCAGAAGGTTTAACGGTAGTAGACATAATGGCTCCAGGGATTTATTAAGAAAGAGTGTAGTTATCGTTACCGACAACCAATCAACTAGTAGGTAGGTTAGTGTGAGAAACTATCTTTGTCCACTCTTTTATGAAAAAGGGGACTGGAAGCCCCAGCTAAAAGTTTAATTTCAAGGTAATCATTTGATTACTTTATTGAGCGCAAATAGCTCATTGCGGTTCAAACCTCAAAAAAACCAACCCTGCCTGGATATCACGTCGATTGCCACCGACCTACTCCAGTTTATTATCACCTCAGTTGTACTTACTATGTCCGTTATCGGCTGTGAGTTCAACTGATGGACGCAACACATTGATTGAACCGCTCTGCGGGTGATTCATAGTCTAGCGTTTTTCTCGGCCTCTCGTTGAGCTGTCTGGCAACACTGTTTAGCCTTTGCTGGCTATCGTAAACCTACACCGCAATTCCCACCGACAACTCTTCCCACCAAGAGGCATGGAACGCATCAACTGAAGTACATATCACATCCACCCGAAGTTTAGGTCAATTTTTGTACTATATTAAGCAAGGTGATAACTTATCTAGAGTTGAATTTTGGGAGCAAAGGTGATGGCCCGAATTATACATTCTGCCAGAGTCACACATGGTGCTAGGGCAAAAATCAGTTTCGACTCAATAGATTATTGCGATGGCATTGAAATAGGCAGCCTGCCTACGCTTTACAATGAACATGGTCAGTTTGTTGAAATTGTAAATTTGTGGTTTTTGGATCTTAAGACAGTCAAAAGGTTAGAAGATATAAGCTCTTCTGCCAGGGCACTGCTTCGTTACTGGTCGTTTCTAGAACGTGAAGAGCTTGAATGGAATCATTTCCCTCCAGTTAAGCGTTTGAAGCCCACATACCGCTTCCGCACCAATGACTTATTAAATGCTGTTAAAGAAGGGACTCTCGCTTTCACAACAGCAAATACTTATATAGGGCATGTGGTTCAATTTTATCTATGGACAATTGAAAATCATCACCTTGTTATTTCAGATGAAAAAGAAGCTCCTTTTACCATTGAGTTTGTTGAACGTAGGAACAATGATGTACTAGCTCATCTTCGACCGAAAGTTAGCGTGCAAACAAGCGATTTACGTATCCGTGTCCCCAAAGTCGCCAATGCCGAAGTTCAGTCATTAACGCCATTATCTCAAGAACATCTTTCCTTACTTTCATCGAACCTGTGTCATCAATCTACCGAATTTATGCTTATGGTTTTGCTTGCTTGTAAAAGTGGATTGAGACTTCGTGAAGTGTGCAGCCTCACAATTGAAGCACTGTCTCAAGCTAGGCCCGCCAACGAACTAAAGTTGCGTTATATGATCACCATTGGCCCTCAAAATGGGGTTGAGACAAAATTCAGAAAAAAAAGGACGATAGAAGTACCCTCTCCCCTATTAAACGCATTACAACGCTACGCCTTGTCAGAAAGAAGGCAAAAAAGACTTTCAAAATTACATGCAAAAATAGCCAAGCAAGAAATATCTAGGGTCAAAATTTCGGACAATATTAAGAAATCCCTTAAGAAAGCCTCTCGATTTGAACCTCTTTTTATCAGTCAGCAAGGAAATTGCAGCCAACCAGAAGTTCTAAACTCACGATGGGTAGCATTCAGGAATGAACTCGCTAAAAAAGAGCCTGGCTTTCGCTATCGGTTTCATGACCTCCGAAGTACTTATGCCACATACAGACTACAAGACCTGCTGGAAAGTAGTCTTACCGAGGGAGAGGCTCTTGACTGCATTATGGGATGGATGGGGCATAATAACGAAAGAACTACATTTAAATATATCCGCTACTTGAAAAAAAATGAAATGTTCAAATATGTCTTCTCACTGCTGGATTCAGTGATGGATAATGCCATAAGGGGCAATTAAAATGATTGAAAAAAGACCCCCTCTTTCTGATGAAATTTTATCAATACAAGTTACTGACGGAGGTAACTGTTTAAAAAATCTATATTTCAATCGCTACAACTATTTATATTTCCCGTCATTTCGCACTATTCTAAGAGGGGAATGCGTTGTTGTACCCAGAGAAATTAGCGCTGAAAGTATATACATTGCTTTCAAAGATAGCAGCTATGCTCCGGCTTCAAAATTTTCTTTGTTTGAGGCTTTTAGACAATACATCTATTTTTGCGATGCAAACAATCACCCAACCTTTACTAATAAATCCGTGTTCGCTTATAGTGATTACCTTATATATAAAAATAAATGTGGGGAAATAAAAAACAGTTCATACACTACTGCAATAAGTACCACTAAGAAACTTTTCGCTTTGCTTGATTTACCTGAGAGATGGTTTGATGAACTCCCAACATTAGGAAGATCTCAGTCAGAGTCATATAAATCCTACAGCGATAACGATTTAAAAAAATTACTTCCATTGCTACGGGCTTTTTTCAAACAACTTTCCAAACAATTTCTTCAGAAGCCAAAGATTTATATGTCACAAGGTAAAAATAATACGCCAATGAATTTTATATGGGAAGGGAGAGTATACTCTATATATGGAAGCATCAGTCAATTAATGACTTGTGGTGTATATTTAATGTCATACTATACTTGGGCCAACACTACTACACTGCTTGCAATTGAAAGGCCCAGAATAACAAAAAACAATTTAAATGAAGTTTGGTACCAAATGCCCGCATTTAAACGCCGAGCATTTAGAGTTATCACAGTTCAAATTGGAGATCACGGACAACTAAACGTCCCAAAATATTCACTGGAATTTTTCAACCAACTTCTTAAAGTTTCAAAAGCAATTTCAGTTAGTAGCAATTTACTTTTTCAGACTGCGTCACTTAATCGTACCGCTCGATTAACAGCATATCATATGCAAAACTTCAATAAATTCCTGTATGAGACATTTAATTTAACCGATGATAAAGGATTTAGCTTAACACCTATTGTATCGAGGTTCCGTGCAACTGGCAGTCAATTGATACAATTACATCACTCTCACATACAGAGTGCATCTCTCTTAGGGAATTTACCGCAAACGACCCGCAGATATTACTCTGAAGGAAATGAATACGAAAATCAGTCAATGATCCAAGAGACAGTATCTATTTTAGCAGATAAAGCAAAGCATGGTGGAAACGTACAGCAATCAAAATCAAGAATAAAAAATGAACTTAATGTTGAAATTTTAACATATGAAAACATGCTTAAAATGAAGTCACCCCCGATGCGACAAGCCCATGGTAGTTATTGCAAAAACCCGTTTGGGGAACAAGCGAAAAGATTTTTACAACGAGCACAAAGACATGACTTAATTTCTACAGAAAAGTTTGCCTGCTCAGATCTGTTGATATGCTTCTCCTGCCCTCATCAAGTTATTGTTGCCGAACCTACTGACATCTGGTGTTTATTAAGTTTTAAAGAATGTATAGAAGAGAGTATTTATAAGCACGTTAATCACTACCATTTCCACCAAAATTATGACTCTGTCTTGACATTAATAGAAAAGATATTGCTGAATATTGATAAAAAAACCCTTTCAAAAGCAACTCAAAAATTGCTGGACGAGGGGCCTCATCCTTTATGGCAAGATCAATCATTTCTTTACCCATTTAATAGTAAGGAAGCATGATGAGAAAACATACTCTGGAAATCTATTTGCCTGACAATATTAATGAGAATCATTGTCCAGAAACTTGTGATGTAGTCTCTCTTCATAGAGCTCAATGCTTCAAAGAGTTAAATGATGTTGCTATTTGTATGGATGACAAGGGGAGTATAGCTGCCAAGTTTGGTGATATTATCTGGAATTGCTCCCCTTTAATAATAACTAAAAACTTAACACATAAACAAATTAATTTCTCCGAACTTAAGTCTCATTCATCACTATTATACGAAATGAAACTTATCTGTTATGGTTGGTTATTTACAAAAAATATGAAATACAGTTCCCCCACAAAAACATCAACAATCATTTCCAGATCATCAGGTTTGAAGAAAAGTTATAATTTTCTTATGTTAAATAATCTCGACAGCATTTCTCGCATAAGCGAACCTGCAACATGGGAAAAATATTTATCTTTCCTTGAAGGTGAAAGAATGAGCGCAGGAACAATAGTTCATATACTTTCTGCTCTTCAACAAGCTCATCAGATGTTCCCTTGGATGGGATTTGATTACCCTGAAATAATATTCAAACCAACACCTTTAAGTAAAAAGATATGCCGAGAAGAAGCAACCGAAAGAGAACAGACATTAGCCATACCGGAAGGTATCGCAGATAAATTATTACACAATGCGGTAAATCTCGTCGAAACTGCGTGGCAACATAGAGACAAGCTGGGTGAAACGGAGCGACGTCTTCAGGAAAACTACAAACTAGGAGAACAAGAAGTTCATAATAAAATAAAATCGGGACAATGGAAATGGCTAACGGTTCAAGAAGGTACCCCTGAATTTAGGCATCATTTTGCCAAAGAAACTTCCCATTTTTCCCCCTTCAAACCATCCGATATCATTTCAGAACTTCTTGGTGAATACCCTGACCGGCCGACCGATGCTAATGGAGCCTGGTGGCATCTGCAGCGCGGGAATCTTACGGCCGCTTGTTTTGTTTGCTGCGCAGCATTCTCCGGTATGCGCGAAAGTGAACTTTTTGAGCTAACTTCGGATAGTTATTACAATGCTATATACAGCGGTAGAACCTTTCATTTTCTAAAAGGGAAAACCCATAAAATAGGGGAAAAGCATACTGAGTGGGTTGTAGCTCCTATCGTTCAAAAAGCGGTGGAACTTATGAGCGTATTAACAAAACATTTAAGAGAGTTCTTGCTACAAGAAGCATTAACCGAGAGGGACAAAGAACTTGCACAATGCCTTTGGCTTTCCCAAGGGCAGCGCTCTACTGACCCCAAAAGAATATCGTGCTGGATTTTACGGCTTAGGAATTTCTCCAAATATGCTGGTGCAATAGTTTCGGAAAAAGATTATGCAGAATGTCTTCGAGCCAACCCCAATAGCCAAGAAAAGATTAAGAACCATGTTCATGTTGGAATACACTGGAAACTTTCCCCTCATCAATTCAGAAGAACTCTTGCTTTTTTTACAATTAAAAACAGATTGGGGAATGCTATAGCCATCAAACAACAATTTAAGCATCTCTATCTACAGATGTCTGAATGGTATTGCGAAGGTGGTATCCCTTCACGCCTGGATGAAGTAGAAGCTGACCAAGAATTACAGAAAATGATAGATACAATAGGTAATGAGCAAATTACCCAAAAGTACTGGTCTTGGTTTCATGGTACTGAAGTACTCTCTGGAAGTCATGGGAAAGATATTCTTAAATTGAGGGATGATTTACCAGTCATGTTTAACAGTTGGGATCAAGTTTATAAACTGGTGAAAGATAAAAAAATCACTTTGCACGGAACGCTACATGGCTATTGTAAGAATGGATATGACTGTGAGATGGATGGGGTCGTCAACCCTGCATTCTGCGTAGATTGCAGTACACATGGAAGTATTATAGATAGCGAGCAGGCAGCATGGTGGAAAAGCAAACATGAAACTTTAGTCTTATACCTAACTGAAAACACAGGAGTATCAATGGCGGTTTATACTCATTGCATTACGCAAATTCGTGCGGCTGAGAAAGTGATGTCTGACTTTTCAATAGAATATCGACCCTATCAACCTGAAATAGAGATCAGGACAGATGAATAAGAAAGACAACACACTCTTAAGACTTGAGACAGCCTTAGACCGAATTTTATGTGGCGAGCCAAAGAGAATTTTACAATCTCGGAAACTTAGTGTTCGTGCTGTAGAGGTTGAATCTGGCCTCGGTAATGGAAGTGCATATTACTACCCTGAAATTATTGAAAAAATCACGAAAATCAAGCAAGAGAGTAATTCTCCCTTTGCCGTAAGCAGTCCAAAAAATCAACAAAAAAAATGGAAGCAGAAAGCACTTGAAGCGGAACGATTAAAAAACAAATTCCGAGATGAAAACATTGCATTGAAAACTTTTAATGCACAAATTGCCGCGGACCAATACAAGCAAATGAGTTCTTTAAGAGATGCATTACATCATATATTGGAACTTGAAAAAATAATTGACAGACTAAATTCAGAACTTATTGAGACGAAAAGAAAAAACATTACCCTACTCAAATAGTAAAGTACTGTAAAACACAGTTAATGTGTATAGCAAATTTAATCTGACGTTCTCAATTTAACATTTTAAATAGCTGATCAACCTCCACTCCGTAAAAATTTTGGACTATATTTTAAGAATTGGAGGAGTTGTAAGCTGTATTTGTGCTGACACAGCTATGGCGCAGAGTAAAACCTAATCTGACAGGCAGTCCTGTGCTGTGAGCTCAAGCAATGGATGCAACACACTGGTTAAATCGCTCTGCGGGTGATTCAAAGTCTAGTGTTTTTGTCGGCCTCTCGTTAAGTTGCCTAGCAATACTATTTAATCTTTGCTGGCTGTGAACTGAAAGGCTTGTTCCTTTTGGAAAATACTCTCTGAGCAATCTAATCGTATTTTCATTTGAACCACGCTGCCAGGGGGATTGAGGATCACAAAAATAAAATCGCTTACTCACTGTTACTTTTTATATTTTAAATGGATAAAAAAAGCGTAATATTCATAGTTTAAATTAGTCAATTATATGTAAAGAGAGTCTCGAAGATGGAAGTAATATTAATAGCCAAGAGCCCTAAAAATTGCGACGCAAATGAGTTAAAAACATTTGAAAAACTAGTAATCGAGGGGTCGGAAGTCGATCCTGTGGGGCTAAGTGGAAGGATATTGGATGCTGAGCATCTGTTCTTTATCTATACCAAGGAACGATGCGTTGGTATTGGTGCAATTAAGCGTCCAGGAGCAGGGTATAAATTAGGTTCTTTTGAAAAGGCTGGAGTTTCCGAGCAAGAAAAATACGATTTTGAGTTAGGATGGGTCTACGTCAATGAAAAAATGAGAGGACTACAACTAGGAAGTAAATTAATGGAATCAATATGTCATTACATATCTGAGAATTTATCAGACAAGGGATGCTTTGCCACTGTTCGTCAAATTAATACTCGTATGCAGCATTTGTTCGTAAAGTATAATTTTTCAAAAATCGGTCATTCATACAAAAGTGGAAGGGGCGATTATTTCCTAGATCTATATGTAAAAGCATAATCAGCCCAAACATTCCTATGTAACAACGGGCATACATCTTTAATACAATGAAATTGAGTACGAAGCTAAACATTTCAAAATCCGCTCCTCGCCAAAGGCAGAGTTGCCAACTTTTAGCTGTCAACTTTGTGCCAGGAGCGGACGTTAACGATCAAGCATCGGCGGCAATTGAGCGCAGCGGAATTGCCGTCCGAGTGCAGCGCCTTTTTATGTGATTACTGCATTGATTCTTTTATATCTTTGGGTAAAGGCCTCTCTGCCACCTTCCATCACTCGGCATATCTCATCGCGTATGGAAGGCTCTTGAAGACCCCCTTGCGTCACAATTCTGGTTTGGCCAGACCTAATATCAAGGGCAATGACGTTTTCCGCGTCACCATTCACAACGATGTTGGCGTTGTGCGTGACCACTAAAACCTGCCGTTTCTGTTTGATCTCCCGCAATTGCGTCACGATCAGGTCATAGATCAAGTGGTTGTCAAGATCGTCCTCAGGCTGATCAAGTACGAGAGGCTCATTGCCATATGAAAGGATAAATGCAAGGAGAGCAGCCGTTTTTTGACCCGGAGATCCTTGCTCTACGGGTTTGAAGCTCTCGCCATTCTTAAGGCTATATCTGATATCCAGAGAATCACCTGGAAACCAGCATTGAATTCGATCTATCTGTTCCGGAGTTAGCCCCTGAATGTGGGATACAAAGCGTCGATCTTTGGAGGAAGCCACCGCTATAGTATCGTTTGCATGGATTGCAAGTAGCAATGATTTCAATGTCTCAATTTTTTCATCCATAGTTCTGGATTGCTCTTGCGTTAGATTAGCCAGCAAGCCCTCATCCCCGTCAACTACCCCAATATCGCGATCAAAGCCGCCACTGCCGCGGCCGATCAGGTTACGGAATTCTTCCTCAACCGTGAGCTTGTTTCCAAACGGAATGACATTGATCTGTACATATGAATTGCCGACGAGGGTCTCCTTGAGAAAGTCCTCGCGAAGCTTGGTTATCATGGCCCGATGCTCATGGAGCTTGACCAAGCACTCTTCTGCGCTCTTCTGATGTTGCGCAAGAGTTTCTCTCTTTTTGTTGAATCCTTTGAGCTTATCTTCGAAATCTTGCCGCTGCTTAACCAGAACACTATATGCAGATGGATCGCCCGCATCTGCTGCACTGAGTTGACCGAGGAGGTCGGTGTATTCCTGGTTCGCCGTTGTGATTTTTTTCGATATTCTCAAGTCTGGCCGCGCTTGATTCCATGCGCTCTTCGCATCATCAATCCGCTGCGCGATTGAATTCATCTCTATCTGGAGCTTCTCAAAAGTCGCACGGATGCCCTCGACGTTATCGATGAGTTCTTTGTCATCCGCATTCCCAACGTCGAAATGTTGTAAATCCAATTCTGGTGGCAACAGACTTCCTGAAATATCCCGGACCTGTTCGGCGGAACCTTCCCAGGTCTTTCCCCAAGAGTCCATAGCCTTACTCTGGTTCTGTCTGAGCTGGTAAGTCTTCAGGACATCCGCGTGGCCCGCCTTTTCAAAAACATCGAGCTTGCGTTTGACGTCCTCAAGCTGACCTTTGGTTACGGATTCCTCCTGAAGTCCGGCCTGAACTTCACGCTCCTGGGCGCGAATCGAGAGATATTTGGAAAGCAATTCCTCCCACTTAAGCTGCCAATCACGATGATTGACCGCTGGGGCATCATCGACAACCTGCAAGAGTGCCTGGGGATGCTTCGCCAGTTCGAATATCTGTTTCTGGCTGTAAATCCTGACAGGAAATCGTTGTGCTATGTCTCCCTCCGAAGTGCTCCAGATTCCGGGCGCGGTCTCTTCCTCTATGCCGTAGATGTTGTCGGTGTTAGACCAGGTGATTCGAAAACGGCCACCGTCTTTTCGAAAGCCGACGGTAATTTTCGTGGCATCTTTTAACAGCCCTTCATCCTGGCGGTCTTTCGACGTTTGAGGGGTCCGCTTGGAAAACGGAATCTATGGTCACTCCCGTTTTTGCAACACCGATTTTGACGACAAGTTGGCTTGCTTGAATCTATCCGGCGTCTGAATGGGATTTTATTCCCGCGCCTTGATGAGTTCCGCGCCTGATGAACCTCCAGAAAATATACGGCTTCAATGAGCCTTTCCGTTTTACAGGTTCCTCAACAGGCCGGTGGGCCGTTAGTATCATCAATATCAGTATTCGCAAAACCAGATCAGTAATTCTTTAAACCGGTGTATTTCTGCCGTTATGCTACATAAGTTTGCTGTCGTGCCGTTAGGGCCCAGGCTATTCTGGCCAGCTTGTTTGCCAGAGCACAAGTGACGACAAAGTTGCTTTTCCGGCACAGTAAATCCCTGACCCAATCGGCCAATTTGCCAGACTGGTGTTCCAGTTTTTGTATGAATACCCTGGCACATTGAACCAACAAAGTTCGGATCTTTTTATTACCTCGCTTACTAATTCCCAGCAATGTCGTCCTACCTCCCGTGCTGTACTGCCGAGGTACAAGCCCTGTTGCCGCCGCAAAGTCACGGCTGCTGGCGTACTGCTTCCCGTCGCCAATCTCAGTTGAAATAGTACTCGCTGTCAGTGTTCCGACGCAGGGAATGCTCAGCAAGCGCTGTCCAACCTCATCTTCGTCCAACTTTCGTTTCAACTGGGATTCCAAATCTTTAATCTGCTCAACAAGATAGTGATAATGCTGTTGTAATTTCAGCAATAACTGGCTGAGGTAAAGAGGCAAACTATTATCCTCAAGAATGGTACTCAGTCGGCTAATAACGGCAGCTCCTCGGGGAACGCTAATGCCAAATTCCAGCAGAAAAGCATGCATTTGATTGGTTGTTTTTACCTTATCCTGAACCAGGGATTCACGGACACGATGCAGAGCCCGCATTGCCTGCTGAGATTCCGTTCTGGGCTGCACAAAACGCATAGACGGACGCGATGCAGCTTCACAAATAGCTTCGGCGTCGACAAAGTCGTTTTTATTGCTTTTAACGAACGGGCGGACAAATTGTGGTGATATCAGCTTTGGGGAATGCCCCAACTCTTCCAACTTGCGTGCCATAAAGTGAGAACCGCCACAGGCTTCCATTGCGATGGTTGTAGCGGGGCATGTCGCCAAAAATTCGATCAACTTTGGCCGGGTAAATTTTTTACGGTAAACAGCCTTCCCGCGACGATCCTGGCAATGAATATGGAAAGAGTTTTTACCCAGATCGATACCAATGAGCGCAATGTTTTCCATGATAGTTCTCCGAATGAAAGCCTGTCCTCAGCATAGTACCGGGAAGGAGGGAGTGACCATCTCATTAATTATCCTACGCTAAGCCTGTTTTTTGTACATATTACTATTCACTGAGCGTAATGCGCGGTATTTACCCTGTCCCAGTTTGAGGTTCGTTCTCCAGACGTAATCCCCGCTCAGGTTGATATGTTCCCATCCCAGTGGTGACAGATGGTAATCAGTTGCTCATTAATCGGGATCCCTTTTCGTCTCAAAGAATCTATCGCTCTTTCTATATATACCGTATTCCACAGTGAGATCGCCGCAGTCAGCAACGTCAGACCGCTGGCTCGATAGCTCTGATTCTCCAGCCCCCGATCTCTGATTTCACCCAGCCGATGCATAAAGACCGCTCGCGCAAGGGCATTGCGAGCCTCACCTTTATTCAGCCCCGCCTGTATTTTAACGAGGAATATACATGCGACGTAATGCACAAAAATGGGTGATGCTGCCAACTTACTGATTTAGTGTATGATGGTGTTTTTGAGGTGCTCCAGTGGCTTCTGTTTCTATCAGCTGTCCCTCCTGTTCAGCTACTGACGGGGTGGTGCGTAACGGCAAAAGCACTGCCGGACATCAGCGCTATCTCTGCTCTCACTGCCGTAAAACATGGCAACTGCAGTTCACTTACACCGCTTCTCAACCCGGTACGCACCAGAAAATCATTGATATGGCCATGAATGGCGTCGGATGTCGCGCCAGTGCACGCATTATGGGCGTTGGCCTCAACACGGTTTTACGTCACTTAAAAAACTCAGGCCGCAGTCGGTAACCTCGCGCATACAACCGGGCAGTGATGTGATTGTCTGCGCTGAAATGGACGAACAGTGGGGCTACGTCGGTGCTAAATCACGTCAGCGCTGGCTGTTTTACGCGTATGACAGGATACGGAGGACGGTTGTGGCGCACGTCTTCGGTGAACGCACTCTGGCGACGCTGGGGCGTCTTATGAGCCTGCTATCACCCTTTGACGTGGTGATATGGATGACGGATGGCTGGCCGCTGTATGAATCCCGCCTGAAGGGAAAGCTGCACGTAATCAGCAAGCGATATACGCAGCGAATTGAGCGGCATAACCTGAATCTGAGGCAGCACCTGGCACGGCTGGGACGGAAGTCGCTGTCGCTCTCAAAATCGGTGGAGCTGCATGACAAAGTCATCGGGCATTATCTGAACATAAAACACTATCAATAAGTTGGAGTCATTACCCTTTTTTCAACTTCTGATGGATGCGAGTGATTGAACTCATACATTAATGTTTTCCCACGAAGTCTTTTTTCAGGTAAGCCTTCGCACATATCGGTAAATAGCTTGCCTGCTTTTATTTTTTCTGTCATCGACATGTTCATTTTTAACATTCCGTCCTGATAAGTTGGTCGGATAAGGCGCTCGCGCCGTATCCGACATTAATTTCTTAAGCGACTTCATTCACCTTGCGACGCAGCAGGGAAAGTGGGCCGGGGCCGCTAAGCGTGAACACGGAAATTAAGGTGAAGCCCAGCGCCACCAGACCCAGCACCAGGTAAGCGCCCTGGAAACCGATGCTTTCATACATATTGCCCGCCAGAATAGACATAAAAATCATCGCCAGTTGCTTAAAGAAGCAGAAACTGACCAGATAAATCGTCGCTGAAAAACGCACTTCAAACTGGCTGGTAATATATTTAAAGCAGCCCACCAGCAGGAACGGTACTTCAAACATATGCAGCGTTTTCAGAATAACCACTTCCAGTGCTGAGGTAGCGAACGATGAGCCAATAATACGTACTGACATAATAGTGCCAGCCAGCAGCAGGGCGTTTTTCCCACCGATGCGATTAATGATCAGTGGCGCAAAAAACATAATCGAGGCGTTAAGTAATTCGCCCATTGTCGTTACGTAGCCAAATACCCGCGTACCCTGTTCACCGGTAGCAAAGAACGAAGTAAAGAAATTAGCAAACTGTTGGTCAAAAACATCGTAGGTGCAGGAAACGCCAATAACATACAGTGACAAAAACCACAGTTTTGGCTGTCTGAACAGTTCCAGCGCCAGCTTAAGGCTAAATGCCGAATGGTTGGCACCTACCGCATTGGCAACCGTGGCAGAAGAGGGCGCATCCGTTTTGGCGAAAAAGAGTAAAACGGCGAGGATGAATGCACAGCCAGAACCCAGCCAGAAAACAAACTGATTATTGATGGTGAACATGATGCCGACAATCGAGGCACACAGCGCCCAGCCAACACAGCCAAACATCCGCGCGCGACCAAATTCGAAATTACTGCGACGGCTGACTTTCTCGATAAATGCCTCTACTGCTGGCGCACCGGCGTTAAAACAAAAGCCTAGATAAATACCACCAACAATCGATCCTACTAAAATGTTGTATTGTAACAGTGGCCCGAAGATAAAAATAAAGAACGGCGCAAACATCACTAACATGCCGGTAATAATCCACAGCAGGTATTTGCGCAGCCCGAGTTTGTCAGAAAGCAGACCAAACAGCGGTTGGAATAATAGCGAGAACAGAGAAATAGCGGCAAAAATAATACCCGTATCACTTTTGCTGATATGGTTGATGTCATGTAGCCAAATCGGGAAAAACGGGAAGTAGGCTCCCATGATAAAAAAGTAAAAGAAAAAGAATAAACCGAACATCCAAAAGTTTGTGTTTTTTAAATAGTACATAATGGATTTCCTTACGCGAAATACGGGCAGACATGGCCTGCCCGGTTATTATTATTTTTGACACCAGAGCAACTGGTAATGGTAGCGACCGGCGCTAAGCTGGAATTCCGCCGACACTGACGGGCTCCAGGAGTCGTCGCCACCAATCCCCATATGGAAACCGTCGATATTCAGCCATGTGCCTTCTTCCGCGTGCAGCAGATGGCGATGGCTGGTTTCCATCAGTTGCTGTTGACTGTAGCGGCTGATGTTGAACTGGAAGTCGCCGCGCCACTGGTGTGGGCCATAATTCAATTCGCGCGTCCCGCAGCGCAGACCGTTTTCGCTCGGGAAGACGTACGGGGTATACATGTCTGACAATGGCAGATCCCAGCGGTCAAAACAGGCCGCAGTAAGGCGGTCGGGATAGTTTTCTTGCGGCCCTAATCCGAGCCAGTTTACCCGCTCTGCTACCTGCGCCAGCTGGCAGGTCAGGCCAATCCGCGCCGGATGTGGCGTATTGCTCGCCACTTCAACATCAACGGTAATCGCCATTTGACCACTTCCATCAATCCGGTAGGTTTTCCGGCTGATAAATAAGGTTTTCCCCTGATGCTGCCACGCGTGGACCGTGGTAATCAGCACCGCGTCGGCAAGTGTATCTGCCGTGCACTGCAACAACGCTGCTTCGGCCTGGTAATGGCCCGCCGCCTTCCAGCGTTCGACCCAGGCGTTAGGGTCAATGCGGGTCGTTTCACTTACGCCAATGTCATTATCCAGCGGTGCACGGGTGAATTGATCGCGCAGCGGCGTCAGCAGTTGTTTTTCATCGCCGATCCACATTTGTGAAAGAAGACCTGACAACCGGTTAAATTGCCAACGCTTATTACCAAGTTCGATGCAAAAATCCGTTTCGCTGGTGGTCAGTTGCGGGATGGCGTGGGGCGCGGAGGGTTGTGTCACGCTGAGGTTTTCCGCCAGACGCCATTGCTGCCAGGCGCTGATGTGCCCGGCTGCTGACCATGTGGTCGCGTTCGGTTGCACTACGTGAACCGTTAGCCAGAGTTGCCCGGTGCTCTCCGGCTGCGGTAGTTCAGGCAGTTCAATCAACTGTTTTCCTTGTGGAGCGACATCCAGAGGCACTTCACCGCTTGTCAGCAGCTTGCCATCCAGCGCCACCATCCAGCGCAGGAGCTCGTTATCGCTATGACGGAACAGGTATTCGCTGGTCACTTCGATGGTTTGCCCGGATAAACGGAACTGGAAAAACTGCTGCTGGTGTTTTGCTTCTGTCAGCGCTGGATGCGGCGTGCGGTCTGCAAAGACCAGACCGTTCATGCAGAACTGGCGATCGTTCGGCGTATCGCCAAAATCACCGCCGTAAGCCGACCACGGGTTGCCGTTTTCATCATATTTAATCAGTGATTGATCGACCCAGTCCCAGACGAAGCCGCCCTGTAAACGGGGGTATTGACGAAACGCCTGCCAGTATTTAGCGAAGCCACCAAGACTGTTACCCATTGCGTGGGCATATTCGCAAAGGATCAGCGGACGCAGTTCTCCAGGCAGCGAAAGCCATTTTTTGATGGACCATTTCGGCACAGCCGGGAAGGGCTGGTCTTCATCCACACGCGCGTACATCGGGCAAATAATATCGGTTGCGGAGGTGTCGGCTCCGCCGCCTTCATACTGTACCGGGCGGGAAGGATCGACAGATTTAATCCAGCGATAGAGCGCATCGTGATTAGCACCGTGGCCTGATTCATTCCCCAGCGACCAGATGATCACACTCGGGTGATTACGATCGCGCTGCACCATTCGCGTTACGCGTTCGCTCATCGCGGGTAGCCAGAGCGGATCATCGGTCAGACGATTCATTGGCACCATGCCGTGGGTTTCAATATTGGCTTCATCCACCACGTACAGGCCGTAGCGGTCGCACAACGTGTACCACAGCGGATGATTCGGATAATGCGAACAGCGCACGGCGTTAAAGTTGTTCTGCTTCATCAGCAGGATATCCTGCACCATCGTCTGCTCATCCATGACCTGACCATGCAGAGGATGATGCTCGTGACGGTTAACACCGCGAATCAACAACGGCTTGCCGTTCAGCAGCAGCAGGCCATTTTCAATCCGCACCTCGCGGAAACCGACATCGCAGGCTTCTGCTTCAATCAGCATGCCGTCGGCGGTGTGCAGTTCAATCACCGCACGGTAGAGATTCGGGATTTCGGCGCTCCACAGCGCCGGGTTTTCGACGTTCAGACGTAGCGTGACGCGATTGGCATAACCGCCACGCTCATCGATAATTTCACCGCCGAAAGGCGCGGTGCCGCTGGCGACCTGTGTTTCACCCTGCCACAAAGAAACCGTCACCCTCAGCTCATCGCGCAGCACGCCGTACATCTGAACTTTTGCCTCCAGTACAGCGCGGCTGAAATCATCATTAAAGTGAGTAACAACATGGAAATCGCTGATTTGTGTGGTCGGTTTGTGCAGCAACGAGACGTCACGGAAAATGCCGCTCATCCGCCACATATCCTGATCTTCCAGATAATTGCCGTTACTCCAGCGCAGCACCATCACCGCGAGGCGGTTTTCTCCGGCGTGTAAAAATGCGCTCAGGTCAAATTCAGACGGCAAACGACTGTCCTGTCCGTAACCGACCCAGCGCCCGTTGCACCACAAATGAAACGCCGAGTTAACACCATCAAAAATAATTCGCGTCTGGCCTTCCTGTAGCCAGCTTTCATCAATATTAAATGTGAGCGAGTAACAACCCGTCGGATTCTCCGTGGGAACATACGGTGGATTGACCGCAATGGGATAGGTCACGTTGGTGTAGATAGGCGCATCGTAACCGTGCATCTGCCAGTTTGAGGGGACGATGACAGTATCGGCGTCAGGAAGATCGCGCTCCAGCCAGCTTTCTGGTACCGCTTCTGGTGCCGGAAACCAGGCAAAGCGCCATTCACCATTCAGGCTGCGCGACTCTTGGGAAGGGCGATCGGTGCGAGCCTCTTCGCTATTACGCCAGCTGGCGAAAGGGGGATGTGCCGCAAGGCGATTAAGTTGGGTAACGCCAGGGTTTTCCCAGTCACGACGTTGTAATACGACGGCCAGTGAATCCGTAATCATTGTCATAGTTGTATCCTGTGTGAATTGTTATCCGCTCACATTTTCGCATAACATACGAGCCGGACACATGAGTGTAAAGCCTGGGGTGCCTAATGAGTGAGCTGACTCACATTAATTGCGTTGCGCTCACTGCCCGCTTTCAAGTCGGGAAACTTGTCGTGCCAGCTGCATTAAGGAATCTGCCAACGTGCGGGGAGAGGTGGTTTGCGTATTGGGCGGTAGGGTGGTTTTTCTTTTCACCAGTGAGACGGGCAACAGCTGATTGCTCTTCACCGCCTGGCCCTGAGAGAGTTTCAGCAAGCGGTCCACGCTAGTTTTCCCCAGCAGGCGAAAATCCTGTTTGATGGTGGTTAACGGCGGGATATAACACGAGCTGTCTTCGGTATCGTCGTATCCCACTACCGAGATATCCGCACCAACGCGCAGCCCGGACTCGGTAATAGCGCGCATTGCGCCCAGCGCCATCTGATCGTTGGCAACCAGCATCGCAGTGGGAACGATGCCCTCATTCAGCATTTGCATAGTTTGTTGAAAACCGGACATGGCACTCCAGTCGCCTTCCCGTTCCGCTATCGGATGAATTTGATTGCGTGTGAGATATTTATGCCAGTCCGCCAGACGCAGACGCGCCGAGACAGAACTTAATGGACCGGCTAACAACGCGATTTGCTGGTGACCCAATGCGATCAGATGCTCCACGCCCAGTCGCGTACCGTCTTCATGGGAAAAAATAATACTGTTGATGGGAGTCTGGTCAGAGACATCAAGAAATAGGGCCGGAACATTAGCGCAGGCAGCTTCCACAGCAATGGCATCCTCGTCATCCAGCGGATAGTTAATGATCAGACCACTGACGCGTTGCGCGAGAAGGTTATGTACAGCCGCTTTACAGGCTTCGACGCTGCTTCGTTCTACCATCGACACCACCACGCTGGCACCCAGTTGATCGGCGCGAGATTTAATCGCCGCGACAATTTGCGACGGCGCGTGCAGGGCCAGACTGGAGGTAGCAACGCCAATCAGCAACGACTGTTTGCCCGCCAGTTGTTGTGCCACGCGGTTGGGAATGTAGTTCAGCTGCGCCATCGCCGCTTCCACCTTTTCCCGCGTTTTCGCAGAGACGTGGCTGGCCTGGTTCATCACGCGGGAAACGGTCTGATAAGAGACACCGGCATACTCTGCGACATCGTATAGCGTTACTGGTTTCACATTTACCACCCTGAATTGACTCTCTTCGGGTGCTATCATGCCATACCACGAAATGTTTTGCGCCATTCGGAGGGGGCACGCCGAAGTGAGATTCAAAATGCCGACGTCAGTTCACAGGTGGGTAATGATACCAACGTGTTGATTTCGTATTTTCACTGACACCAGGATCATCCTGATGTTACAAGGATTGAATGACTACAGATTAAAATAGTCATCAACAGGTTGACAGCATTACCCAGCGCCCGCTTTCCGCGTATTTTTCGATTTGCACTGCCGGGGGCACTGGCGGGTATCGCGTTCCGCACACTTTTACATTTATTTATCTGGTGACTGACCTTTTTAAGGAGACAGAATGAAAGCCGTTGGTTTCTGGCAACCCGGGGAAAGTACATCCGTTATTGAAGATTTGTCGCTTCCCCACCCATCCATGCCCAAGGGGCGTGATCTTTTGATCAGAGTCAGGGCGGTCGCGGTTAACCCACGGGACCTGAAAAGCCGGCGAAACATCAGTCCCTCTGCAGGCAATCCGGTAGTTATGGGATACGACGCTTCCGGTGTTGTTGAAGCAACCGGACCAGATGTGACGCTGTTCAGGCCAGGTGACCACGTTTTCTATGCCGGTGTGCTCGATCGCCAGGGAGCCAACGCAGAGTTTCAGCTGGTTGACGAACGCATTACGGGGATAAAGCCGGCAGCACTAAGTTTTGAAGCTGCAGCGTCGGTTCCTCTGACCGGTCTGACAGCCTGGTAAATGTTATTTGATCGTCTGCAGTTGTCAGTGAACGGAGATGCTGATCAGACCCTGTTGATGCTTGGCGGTGCGGGCGGAGTCCCTTGTATGGCTATACAGCTTGCCCGCACTCTGAGTCGGGTGAACATCATCGGGACTGCCTCCCGGCAGGAGAGTGTCAGAGCGGTTCGCGGGTTTGGTGCGCATTATGTCCTGGATCATTCATGTGCGCTTGCGCCACAGGTTGCCAGCCTTGCTGGACTCCCTCCCATTACCCGGATTTTCTCAACGTACACCACGCCATCTGCCTGGGAAAATATGGCCGAAATTATTGCCCCACAAGGCCGTATCGGACTCATCGACGACCCTGAACCACTGGATCTGCGTTTGATCAAATTTAAGAGCGTTTCTGTTCACTGGGAGGCAATGTTTACCCGCCCCATGCATGCTACTGCGGACATGTCTAAACAACATGATATTCTTAACAAACTCTCATGCATGCTGGATTCCGGTAAGCTCAAACCTCCGTTGCTGGCAGAGTATGGCAGGCTGAATGCTAAAGCACTTCGCCGGGCTCATGAGGACATGGAAAATAAAAATGTGAACGGGAAAATTGTTTTTTCAGGGTTCTGATGAACAGGCCTGTCAGAGTAAAAAAAGATTCGGGTTCAGCACAATGCTGAATTCTGTCTGGCTATAGAGTAAGAATCGTACCGGAATTGAGCATTTACCCTCAGTACCTGCGGATGAAAAAGCAGTCTGCCCTGACATACTGAACAATCCCTTCTCATAAGATGCCTCTCTTTTGCTGTTTAAAGAGCTGAGCAGTCCGGGCGGAGACTGACCTCGTTCCGCTTTCCAAGCGACC
Source organism: Kluyvera intermedia (assembly GCF_034424175.1). Lineage (NCBI taxonomy): Bacteria > Pseudomonadati > Pseudomonadota > Gammaproteobacteria > Enterobacterales > Enterobacteriaceae > Kluyvera > Kluyvera intermedia. Next base: position 274,876 of record NZ_CP139986.1, on the reverse strand, counting down.
CCCTTGTTGAAAGTGCGACAAAAGAGATAGGGCGAATGACTATACTTCGCTCATAGCTGCCCGTCATGCCAGCTCAAAAAACAGGCTTAACGTAGGATATTTAATGAGATGGTCACTCCCTCCTTCCCGGTACTATGCTGAGGACAGGCTTTCATTCGGAGAACTATCATGGAAAACATTGCGCTCATTGGTATCGATCTGGGTAAAAACTCTTTCCATATTCATTGCCAGGATCGTCGCGGGAAGGCTGTTTACCGTAAAAAATTTACCCGGCCAAAGTTGATCGAATTTTTGGCGACATGCCCCGCTACAACCATCGCAATGGAAGCCTGTGGCGGTTCTCACTTTATGGCACGCAAGTTGGAAGAGTTGGGGCATTCCCCAAAGCTGATATCACCACAATTTGTCCGCCCGTTCGTTAAAAGCAATAAAAACGACTTTGTCGACGCCGAAGCTATTTGTGAAGCTGCATCGCGTCCGTCTATGCGTTTTGTGCAGCCCAGAACGGAATCTCAGCAGGCAATGCGGGCTCTGCATCGTGTCCGTGAATCCCTGGTTCAGGATAAGGTAAAAACAACCAATCAAATGCATGCTTTTCTGCTGGAATTTGGCATTAGCGTTCCCCGAGGAGCTGCCGTTATTAGCCGACTGAGTACCATTCTTGAGGATAATAGTTTGCCTCTTTACCTCAGCCAGTTATTGCTGAAATTACAACAGCATTATCACTATCTTGTTGAGCAGATTAAAGATTTGGAATCCCAGTTGAAACGAAAGTTGGACGAAGATGAGGTTGGACAGCGCTTGCTGAGCATTCCCTGCGTCGGAACACTGACAGCGAGTACTATTTCAACTGAGATTGGCGACGGGAAGCAGTACGCCAGCAGCCGTGACTTTGCGGCGGCAACAGGGCTTGTACCTCGGCAGTACAGCACGGGAGGTAGGACGACATTGCTGGGAATTAGTAAGCGAGGTAATAAAAAGATCCGAACTTTGTTGGTTCAATGTGCCAGGGTATTCATACAAAAACTGGAACACCAGTCTGGCAAATTGGCCGATTGGGTCAGGGATTTACTGTGCCGGAAAAGCAACTTTGTCGTCACTTGTGCTCTGGCAAACAAGCTGGCCAGAATAGCCTGGGCCCTAACGGCACGACAGCAAACTTATGTAGCATAACGGCAGAAATACACCGGTTTAAAGAATTACTGATCTGGTTTTGCGAATACTGATATTGATGATACTAACGGCCCACCGGCCTGTTGAGGAACCTGTAAAACGGAAAGGCTCATTGAAGCCGTATATTTTCTGGAGGTTCATCAGGCGCGGAACTCATCAAGGCGCGGGAATAAAATCCCATTCAGACGCCGGATAGATTCAAGCAAGCCAACTTGTCGTCAAAATCGGTGTTGCAAAAACGGGAGTGACCATAGATTCCGTTTTCCAAGCGGCCCCCATATTGAATGGCTGACGGTACTGGATTTCGATGAGATAAAAATAGACCGTATTTTTATTGCCAATATTGATGACCCGGTGAAGCGAGCGCTACTTGTTTCTGTGGTGAAAGGGTTACGTGGTACTGGCAAACCACTGATGTTTGAAGGGGTGGAAACGCCAGGACAGTTTGAATTCGTCCGTTCTCTTGGCCCCGGTTACCTAGTTCAGGGCTGGTATACCGGAAAACCCGAAACAATATCTGCGATGAATATTCAGGGTTAAAACGATACGGGGCCCGGCCCGTATCGGCAACCCGACCCGTCAGCGTATCGCTTTCTGTCTGAAGCCGGTTCAGGTCGGCTTCTATCTGCGCGATGCGGCGGGAGATTTATTCAGAACGACTGCCGAAGTTCATCCGGCGAAGCTTATCCAGCTGCGCCTGCAGATGGTCTATTTCGCGCTCCCGGTCGGCCTGCTTTTCCAGCAGGGCGCGGTTCAGCGCTTCCTGTTCGGACAGGCGCTGTTTCAGCAGAAGGATGTCGTCAGGGGGAGGTGTTGTTCATAAGCCCGCATTTTACCAGGCTTATTCAACGACAACCAGGATAAAGAGGCCTACAACATGGTCAGGGACGTAAGCAGTCTTTTAGGCTGCCGCCAGTCGATGCCTTCCAGAAGCATTGCCAGCTGCGCCGGGGTCAGGAACACTTTGCCATCGCGGGCAGAGGGCCTGGCGAAGCGGCCGCGTTCCAGCCGTTTGGTCAGCAGGCACAGCCCGTCGCCGGTGGACCACAGCAGTTTGACCTTACTGCCGCTGCGGCCCCGGAAGATGAAGACATGGCCGGACATCGGGTCATCTTTCAGCATCGTCTGCACCTTTGCGGCGAGACCATTGAAGCCGTTGCGCATGTCGGTGATACCGGCAACCAGCCAGATTTTGGTGCCTGTTGGCAGGTGGTTATCACTTCCTTTATCTGTCCTGTGATGATCCTTATGACTTCGCCAGACTACTTCACCACACACATGGGTCTGCCAGATACCGGTTCGGGATGGATTTCCGCTTCTACGCTGAACACCGTCTTTAGAAGCTCTGGTTTCATCACTGCTTCCGGAGCACCTTGCGCCATCACGCGACCGCTTGCCAGTACCACCAGATGATCGCAATAGCGGCTGGCCTGATTCAGATCGTGGAGTACCGTCACTACGGTTTTCCCCTGCCTTTTGAGTTCAACCATCAGGCGCATCAGTTCAACCTGATGATTGATATCGAGGTAGGTCGTAGGCTCATCAAGAAGAATGAGTGGGGTATCCTGTGCCAGCACCATCGCCAGAAACGCACGCTGGCGCTGGCCGCCGGAAAGCTGGGTTAACCTGCGGTCAGCCAGATTGCGCGTCCGGGTCTGACTCATTGCCACGTTGACCCGCTCGTTGTCTTCCGCGGAGAGTCGCCCCCACAACGACAGCCACGGGCTGCGGCCGTAGGAAACCAGTTCCCGTACAGTGATCCCCTCGGGGGATAAATGGTGTTGCGGCAGTAAAGCCAGGCGGCGAGCCAGCTGGCGGGCGGAAAAACCGGCTATGGGTTTTTCATCAAGCAATATCTCGCCAGAGTCTGGTGTTAACAGGCGAGAAAAACAGTTCAACAGCGTCGATTTCCCGCAACCGTTAGGGCCGAGCAGGGCCGTGATTTTTCCGGCAGGCAGGGCGAGAGAAAGTCCATCCAGCACGGTTTGTGCGCCATAGCTGACGGTCAGATTTTCAGTACGTAATCTCATTTATCGCATTCTCACAAGCAGCCAGACAAACCACGGTGCGCCGATAATGGCGGTCAGCACGCCTGCCGGAAGCTCCAGCGGCGGATGAATGATTCGTGCCAGCAGATCGGCAATGACCAGCAACAACGCGCCCGTCAGGGCCGAAACGGGCATCAGCCAGCGGTGACGCCCGCCGGCGATCCTGCGCACCATGTGCGGCACGACGAGACCAATAAAACTTATCGGGCCACAGACGGCCACGCCGGTTGCTGTCATCGCGACAGCCAGCATCAGCCCCTGGAACCGGGTGCGCTGAACCGACACGCCGAGCGTGGCTGCTCGTGCATCGCCCAGCGCCAGCAGGTCGAGATCGCGACAAAAGCGCAGGCTCAGCGGCAAAAACAGAATGAGCAACGGCACGGCAATCTTCACAAAGTGCCAGTCGCGCCCCCATAAGCTACCCGTCAGCCACAGCAGGGCACTGTTTACATCCTGCGGGTGCAGGAGCATCAGGTAATCCGTCAGGCTCGCCCAGCAGGCGGAAAGCGCCACGCCGGTGAGCGCCAGCTTCATCGGCTGGTGGGTCTTTGCCAGCATCTTCAGCAAGATCAACCCCGCCATACCGCCCGCAAAGGCCAGCAGCGGCAGCACCATCACGGATAGTGATGGCATAAGAAGCAGTGCTCCCACAGAGGCAAGGCTGGCGGCATGGTTAATGCCGAGAATATCCGGTGATGCTAGCGGGTTACGCACAATCCCCTGTACCAGCACGCCCGCCACGGCGAGGGCTGCACCGACAAACAGTGCCAGCAGCAAGCGCGGCAGTCGGTACTCCATCAATACATAATAATGCTCGCGTCCGTCCTGCCAGTCGGTCAGCAGCGCGCGCCACGGCACGGGGATCACCCCCATATGGAGTGATAACAGCGCACAGCCTGCCAGGGCAAGGGTGATGAAAATGACCAGCGCAATTTTCATCCTCGCCTCCTCACCAGCCAGACAAAGCAAGGACTGCCAATCAGCGCCAGCATTGCGCCTGCGGGCAGATCGCCGGGGAAGGCCAGCGCGCGTGCGAGTACATCTGCCATCAGCATCAGCGTGGCCCCCAGCAGCATGCTCACCGGCAGTACGTTGCGCTGATCGAAGCCTGCCCAGAAGCGCGCCAGATGTGGCACCAGCAGGCCGATAAACGCCACCGGACCTGCCACACTGACGCACGCGCCAACCAGAAGCAGCACTAACATATTGATTATCAAACGTAGTCTCGGCAGGTTCACTCCCAGCGTATGGGCGGTACTGTCGCTGACGTTGAGCAGGTTCAGTTGATTCGCCAGCAGCAACACGACAGGGACTGTAGTGACCACCACCGGCAAGAGCTGCCAGACATCCTGCCAGTGGGCGTGGGACACTCCGCCTGCCAGCCAGTAAAAGATGCCGTAAGCATGATCTTCGGCCAGCAGTAGGGTGATGCGGGTCAGGGCCATACAAAAGGCCGACAGCGCGATACCCGCGAGGATCAGTTTGTTTCTGTCCTGGGTATGACGAAACCCGCCTCCTGCGGTCATGACCAGCAGCCAGCTCACGCCGCCCCCGCATGCCGCGATGAACGACAGGGAATAGCCTGCAACCGGCGTCGGACTCAGCGCGCTGGTAAGCGCCATAGCCAGCGCCGCGCCGCTGTTAATGCCGAGCAGTGAAGGAGAGGCCATTGGGTTGTGGGTCAGGGTTTGCAGCAGCGTGCCCGCGAGCGCCAGGCTTGCGCCGATCAGAACGGCGACCAGGCTTCGCGGCAAACGAAGGTTTTGCACCAGCGCTTCTGGTAGCGTTGGCGTGTGTCCAGGCAGCAGGGCGCGGATTGCGTCTGCTCCGGAAACAGGAATGGCCGAGTAGCAAAACAGACTCAGCCAGAAAATAATAATAAGTACTGCAACGGGAAGCCCCCACAGCAGCACCGGGTGTTTTAGCGCGGTCATTTCACATCGGTAAGCGGCTGATGGTGGAAGATTTTTACCGTGTCAGCGGCAATACGCTCTGCGGCAAAAATACCGCGCATCCGCGCCCAGGCGTTACTGTCGACTGAAGCAACCTGCTGCTTCTGCGCGGCGGTTAATATCTGCCAGAGCGGATCTTGTTGCCAGCGTTTAACAATGCTCTCTTCGCGATAGTGGGCAACCAGCAGCCAGGCAGGATTGACCGCCAGCAGTTGCTCCAGGCCGATGGACGGCATGGACGCGCCCGCCATCGCAGCGGGAACGTTCAGCCCCAGAGAAGCCAGCACGCTGCCGGTCCAGGTCTCCTGGGTATGCAGGTTGAATAGCTGTTCGCGTGATGTGCCAAAGGCCACGCGTGTCCCTGTGGGAAGCTGGCTGGCCCACTGCGCCATCTTCTCTTTATGTTGTTCCAGACGCGCCTGCATCTCTCGTTTTTTACCTACCACTTCGCCGATGATAGCCGCTGAGTGCAAATTTTCAGCGTAGGTTTCGTTGCGGGACTTAAGCAGCAGTACCGGCGCGATTTGCTGCAAGGCGGTGTAAATCCCCGCATGGCGACTGCTGTCGGCAATGATCAGGTCTGGTTTCAGGGCAGCAATGGCTTCCAGGCTCGGCTGCGCGCGCGTTCCGACGGACTGCCACGGTTTCAGGTGCGCACGCACTTCGGGCAGGATGCGTTTTGCATCGTTATCGTCGGCAATACCGATCGGGCTGACGTCCACGGCGGCCAGCGCATCGGCGAACGAGAGTTCCAGCACCACAATCCGTTGTGGCGTTTTATCGAGTGTAAACGTGCCGTGTTCGTCCTGAACCGTGGCGGCAAAGGCGTGGCCGATCACCAGCAGCAGGCCTGCAAAAAGAAAACGGATAAATGCCAACATAGTCACATTCCAGCTAAAAGCCCGGCAAGCCGGGCGTTAACACATCAGAACTTCAACGACCCCTGCATATACAGCGTGCGCGGCTGGCCTGCGTAGATGCCTTTGTTGTTGTCGTCATAAGAGCGGATGAAGTAGTCCTGGTCGAAGATGTTTTTCACACCGAACGCCAGGTTCAGATCTGCCATCTGCGGGCCAAAGTCATACGCCACGCGTGCGCCCCAGAGCATGAAGCCGGGAATGCGGCCGGTACTGCCGTCGGCGCTCTCTTTCACCGTATTGGCGTTATCCGCAAACTGGCTGGACTGGAAATCGCTGTTCAGATTGAACGTCCAGTTGCCCGGCTTGTAGTCCACGCCCAGCGTGCCTTTATGTTTCGGGGAGAATGGCACCTGATTGCCATAGGTGTCGCCTTTCTCGCGGATTTCCGCTTTCACATACGCATAGCTGGCGTAGACGGAAACGTTATCAAGCGTTGGCGTTAGCGTACCCAGGTCGTAACGTGCCTGCGTTTCCAGCCCGGTATGGCGCGTTTTGCCACGTGCAGTGACGGTGTCGTTGGTCTGGTTGGAGTCGTACTGATTGTTAAAGTTAATTAGGAACAGCCCCATTTCCGCCGTCAGCGCGCCGTCGTCGTAGCGGGTACCGAGTTCCCAGGTTCGCGCTTTTTCCGGTTCCACATTGCCGCTTTGCACAGCCTTGCCAATCTGGCTGTACTGTACGGTGCCGAACGAGCCTTCAGTGTTTGCATAAAGATTCCAGCTATCAGTCAGGTGATAGAGCACGTTCAACGCCGGAAGCGGTGCGTTATAGCTCACCTCTTCGTGCGTGCCTTTGATGGCGTTGTTCTGGTATGACTCGATATGTTCGAAACGCATACCCGGCGTGATGGTCCAGTTGCCGATGTCGATTTTGTCATCCAGATACCAGGCGTGCGCCTCGGTGCCGGAACGCGTGTCGCGGTCGTAAGGGCTTGAGCCGGACGGCAACTGCCCGCTGCTGGTGGCGGTGTAGTAACGCATTTCATGCGTTGATTCATTCACATAGCGATAGCCCACGCCCACTTCGTGCGCGGAAGGGCCGATCATAAAGCTCTGGCTGTAGCGTGGCTCAATACCGCGCACCCAGTAGTTACGCGGCGAGAGGGTGATGCGTTTGCCTTGCTCCAGGTAGCCGCTGCGCAGGGTTTGGGTGTAGAACCCCTGAATGTTGAATTTATGCTGGCTGTCCGGCTGGAACTGGTAGCCCAGGCTCGCCAGCTTGCGACGGCCCCAGAAGCGGTCATACGGGCGGGTGGATTGCCAGCGATCGGCGTCGTAATCCGCGCGGGACAGGCCGCCGGGCATGTCGGCTTCACCATCGTAATATTGCAGCAGGCTGTTGAAGGTGTGCACCTCATTCGGCGCATATTTGCTTTTCAGCATCAGGTCGTCGATGCGGGTGGCGCTGTGCTCGCGCCAGTCACTGCCGCGCGTGCCGGAGTAGAGCAGCGCGGTGCCAAAACCGTTGTCCGCTGTGCCGCCCACCATCAGGTTGTGCGTCTCTTTCGGGTTGTTTTGTGAAGAGGTTGGGCTGAGCTGACCTTCCACCCCCGCCTCGATACCAAAGTCCTGCGGAATGGCGCGGGTAACAAAGTTCACCACGCCGCCCACGCTCTGCGGTCCGTAACGCACCGCACCACCACCGCGCACCACGTCAATGGCATCCATGTTGCCGAGCGAAACGGGAGCCAGTGAAAGCTGCGGCTGACCGTAAGGGGCAAAGGGGACGGGGATGCCGTCCATCAGGACGGTCGAGCGGCTGGCGAGGCGTGGGTTCAGGCCCCGGATGCCAAAGTTCATCGCCAGGTCGTGGCTGCCGGTGCCGTTGTTTTCCGGCGCGCTGACGCCAGGGATGCGGTTAAGCACCTCACGCATGGTGGTTGCGCCGGTTTTGGCGAAATCCTCACGGCGGATCACGTCACGCGCGCCAGCATGTTCAAATACGTCGTTTTCACGCGCATCGCCCAGCCAGTCGCCGACCACGGTCAGGGCATCTTCTTTTGGCGCGGGCGCGGTCTCCAGCGTCCAGCTGTTATTTCCCAGCGGTTTTACCTGCAGTCCGCTGCCGTCCAGCAGCTGTTGCAGGCCGCTCTCGACGTCGTAATCTCCGTGCAGGCCGTTGCTCTGCTTGCCGCGCGTCAGGCTGGCGTCAACCGAGAGGGTAATTCCGCTGTGTGCGGCATACTGATTGAGCGCTTTGTCGAGCGATCCCGGTGCGATATCAACCTGTGCAGCAAAAGCGGAAAACGAGAGACCGGCCAGCGGCAGCAGGCTCAGGCGAATGGCGTTAACCAAAGGTGTTGTTTTACGAAAAACGCGTAACGGCGTCATACCTTCTCCATCATCATTTTTGTTGTGTTCAGCTATGAGTCGAACGAGAAGGGTAAAAAGGACAATCGAAATGAGAATTATTTTTCTTACAGCGGTGAAATGTTTATCCAGTACCGCGTAATAGACTGAATTTTAACGGGAAGCGTTTGAGCGATAACGTTCAGGATCGCATCGGTATTTTTCAGCGGGAACGTCCCGCTCAGGCGCAGCCCGGCAACGGCGGGATCGCAGCGCAGCACGCCGTTGCGGTAACGGCTTAGCGTGGCTATCACCTCACCCAGCGGTTTATCGCTGAAGCTCAGGATGCCCTTCGTCCAGCTTGTACTCTCGTCATCCAGCGGTTTCACTGCGCCAAACTCAGAGGCGCTGAACTGCAGGCTTTCACCAGCGTTCACGATGCGTTTTTGCGCGGGGGCACTGGCGAGAAGCACTTCCACGGCGTGCTGCTGCACGTCAAGCTGCGTGAAATTATCCTGCTGGCGGACGGTAAATTCTGTCCCTAAAGCGGTGAGTTGGCCCTGACGGGTCAGGACGCGGAAGGGGCGTTGCTGCGCATCTTTCGCGGTAGTAATGGCGATTTCACCGTACCAGAGCCGGACGGTGCGCTGATGCGCATCAAAACGCACATCCGCCGCGCTTTGGGTATTCAGCGTGAGCAGGGAGCCATCTTCCAGTTGCTGACGGCTGACTGCGCCTTTGGCGGTGCGGTAATCTGCCCGCAGACCTTCGCCGGTTTCCGACTGCCAGAGTTGCCAGCCTCCGCCAGCGCCGAGCAACAGCAGTAATCCTTTCATCACGTGACGGCGGGTGAGGCGGGTATCGTGCAGCGCCCGGCTGGCAACGTCGCCAGGCACACCGCCAAGCTGGTTGCGCAGGTTTTCAACCTGCTGCCAGGCCCACTGGTTATCCTGATCCTGTTCATACCACTGTTGCCAGCGCGCTTCCTGTTGTGGGCTGACGCGCTCGCCGCTTAGCACGGCATACCAGTGGGAAGCTGAACGCAGCGCCTGACGGCGGGAATCGGTTAACGAAGGATTCATAACCCATGCTCCAGACGAAACAGCAGGCAGTGCTCGACGGCTTTCGCCACGTATTTTTTCACGGAGCTGACGGAAACACCGAGTTTGTGCGCAATCTCGCTGTATGTCAGGCCATCCAGTTGCGAAAGCAGAAACGCTTCACGTGTTTTTCCGTTTAGCCCGTCCAGCATGCTGTCGACGAGTTGTAGGGTCTCGAGCTGGCTTTCGCGTTCCTCAGGTGAAGGCGCTACCCCCTCCGGCATAAGCGCCAGCATCTCCAGATACGCTTTTTCCAGCGCGTTTCGGCGAAACAGGTCCACCATCACGCGTTTGGCGATAGTGCACAGGAAAGAGCGAGGATCGCGGATCGTCGAGAGCGTTTCGCTGCTCATTACCCGCAAAAAAGTGTCCTGGGCAATGTCATCTGCATCAAAGGCAGACTGGAGTTTGCGCGTCAGCCAACTTTTCAACCAGCCGTGATGGGTGTCATAAAGCGACTCGAACGTTAAGGAAGCTGTGGTAGTGGCACGGTCAGACATGCGGAGTGCATCAAAAGTTAATTATCACGTAGCCATATTAATATGAGAATGGTTATCATTACAATTGGAAATAAAATTGTTTCCAATAAACATTTTTAACATGTTGTTTTTCTAAGTGTTATAAGGTAGGTATAAAATGGGATGGATCCTCTGCTTCTGGCATCTGTCGGTCAGAATGACATCATGATGTGGTCAACTATGAGTGTTGCCTGAAATGTCGCCAGCCCCCGGTACAGCAGAAGTATCTCGGGCTTTCTGCGTTTGCTCCTGGTGGGTATGGCCCCCGCAAGCGGGGGTTATTGCTAACTGTCGTTTCAACAAAAAGTAACTTTTTTCACTTTGCCCCTCAGTACAAATTAGGGGCTTGCCGCGGATGTACCATGCCTGAATATCTTCGAGTGATGATTTGGTGCGGCTTTGTTGAATAAATCAGATTTCGGGTTCCACCTGACTGACCTGCTGCCAGAGCGGGGCGTGATGCTCCGGCACGGTCTGCCAGCCGGATGCAGCCGAACAGAGACGGTGCGATGCCATCTGCTGCTCATTACTGTAGATCCGCAGTTCATCATCCAGCGAGATCCGTATTGATACCGGCTGGCCACACAGGCTTTCCGGCACGCTGTAACGGTTTCCGCCAACCTCGATATAGCCATCCCAGGAGACATGACGGATATCGAAGTAGCTGGTATCGAAGTCCGTATCCGGCAACGGCTGCAGATGCTCCTGTTCCTGCGTGAAGCGCTGTTCCGGTGTCTGCCTGAACTGGCGAAATTCCCGCCTGTCGGCAACGTCAGCCATCCACTGCTCCAGTAGCTGATTAACCTGGGCGAAGCTGTCGAACCGGCGGTACCGGACGAAGAAGTTCTCCTTGAGGTATTTCACAATCCGCTCCACCTTACCTTTGGTTCTGGCCCTTCGTGGACGGCATGCCCGTGGCAGGAAGCCATAGTGATCGGCCAGCAGCAGGAACCCGGAGTTGAACACCATCTTCCCGTTGTTATTTTTCAGCACTGCGGCTTTCTGATTATCGACCAGCACGGTTTTCACGCTGCCGCCGAAGTAGCGGAAGGCGCGGACCAGTGACTCATAGGTATGTTCAGCATCCTGCTTTGGTGCCGCGAAGACATGGAAGCGACGTGAGAACCCCAGCGTGTTAACCGCGAAGTTAACCCTGCATCGTTGCCCGGCAACCTCAGCCTCAACTTCTCCCCAGTCATGCTGGAGCTGGTAACCGGGCTGAGTTTCGAAGCGAACCGTTTTCTTCGATGGCCGCATCTTACGTTTTGGCTGGATGTAGTAACGCAACATGGAGCGTCCGCCGGTATAACCCATCGCTTTGATTTCCGCGAGGATGACCTCGCCGTTCCAGACATTCTCAGCCAGACGCATGTCGATATAGTCCATGAACGGCCTGAGTTTGGCCATTTGGCACTGTTGCAAAGTTAGCGATGAGGCAGCCTTTTGTCTTATTCAAAGGCCTTACATTTCAAAAACTCTGCTTACCAGGCGCATTTCGCCCAGGGGATCACCATAATAAAATGCTGAGGCCTGGCCTTTGCGTAGTGCACGCATCACCTCAATACCTTTGATGGTGGCGTAAGCCGTCTTCATGGATTTAAATCCCAGCGTGGCGCCGATTATCCGTTTCAGTTTGCCATGATCGCATTCAATCACGTTGTTCCGGTACTTAATCTGTCGGTGTTCAACGTCAGACGGGCACCGGCCTTCGCGTTTGAGCAGAGCAAGCGCGCGACCATAGGCGGGCGCTTTATCCGTGTTGATGAATCGCGGGATCTGCCACTTCTTCACGTTGTTGAGGATTTTACCCAGAAACCGGTATGCAGCTTTGCTGTTACGACGGGAGGAGAGATAAAAATCGACAGTGCGGCCCCGGCTGTCGACGGCCCGGTACAGATACGCCCAGCGGCCATTGACCTTCACGTAGGTTTCATCCATGTGCCACGGGCAAAGATCGGAAGGGTTACGCCAGTACCAGCGCAGCCGTTTTTCCATTTCAGGCGCATAACGCTGAACCCAGCGGTAAATCGTGGAGTGATCGACATTCACTCCGCGTTCAGCCAGCATCTCCTGCAGCTCACGGTAACTGATGCCGTATTTGCAGTACCAGCGTACGGCCCACAGAATGATGTCACGCTGAAAATGCCGGCCTTTGAATGGGTTCATGTGCAGCTCCATCAGCAAAAGGGGATGATAAGTTTATCACCACCGACTATTTGCAACAGTGCCCTTTCATCAACCTACGTAGGGGCAGGCATAACCGGTTGGGGATTGCCCTTCAACTCACAACCGCCCGCTTTCTGGGAACCTTCTTGCCCGATCTCATGCAAATACCGCCCGGTGTCCAGTTTTATGTCGCAAGGCAACTTAACATCCGCTATCCAGAGATCATCTCCCGCTATGCTCAAAGGGAAAATACACGTTGGGAGCACCACGGGCTTATCAGGCAGCACTACAGCTATCATGATTTCGGTGATTTCCCGTGGTCGTTCAGACTGAAGCGATTGCTGTATACTCGTGCATGGCTCAGTAATGAACGCCCCGGACTGATGTTCGATTTTGCCACCGCGTGGTTGCTTCAAAATAAAGTGTTGTTGCCAGCCGCATCCACCCTTACGAGGGTCATTGGTGAAATCCGTGAGCGTGCGACCCGCCGCTTATGGCGAAAATTGGCCGCGCTGCCAAACCGTTGGCAGGCCGCACAACTGGCTGGGTTACTTGAAATCCCCGAAGGACAGCGACTCTCAGTGATGGAGCACCTAAAAAGAGGCCCTGTCACTATCAGCGGCCCCGCATTCACTGAAGCACTTGAACGTTACACTCGCCTGCGCAGCCTGGAATTTTCCTGCCTGAATTTCACTGGGCTGCCTGCCATACAGCTCCGCAACCTGGCACGCTATGCCGGAATGGCATCGGTGAAATATATCAGCAGAATGCCAGAAGAACGGCGGCTGGCTATCCTTACCGCGTTCGTGAAAGCGCAAGAAATCTCGGCGCTGGACGAGGCCGTTGACGTGCTGGATATGCTGATCCTCAATATTACCAGGGAGGCGAAGAAAACCGGGCAGAAAAAGCGACTTAGGACGCTCAAGGATCTTGACCGTGCGGCGTTGTTGCTGGCGCGGGCATGTGCACTTTTACTTGATGAAGATACTGGTGATGATTTGCTGCGAAAGACCATATTCAGCAGTGTACCTGTCGCCAGACTGGCAGAGTCAGTGGAAAAAGTGAATGAACTGGCCCGCCCCCAGGATACAAACTTTCAGGATGAAATGGTGGAGCAGTACGGACGGGTAAGGCGTTTTTTGCCCGCACTACTGCGCGATCTGCACTTCCGGGCGGCCCCAGACGGTGAACATACCCTCGCGGCCATCCATTACCTGGCAGAGCTAAACGGCTCGAAAAAACGGATCCTGGACGATGCACCTGAGCATATCATTTCAGGCCCTTGGAAACGCCTGGTGTACGATGCTGAAGGTCGGATACAGCGAGCGGGTTACTCGTTGTGTCTGCTGGAGCGACTTCAGGATGCGCTACGCCGTCGTGACATCTGGTTGGAAAACAGCGATCGTTGGGGTGATCCGCGCCAAAAACTTCTTCAGGGGGAGGAATGGCAGGCGCAGCGGGTTCCAGTGTGCCGGGCATTGGGTCACCCCACCAATGGCAGTAAAGCATCGGTGCAATTGGCAGCACGGTTGGATGAAACCTGGAAAACGGTGGCATCACGTTTTGAATCGCCACGGGTTTAACAGACACCTCAGAGTCATTTAAGATGGCTTAAAGAGAGGTGCCCATGAGCGGTAAGCGTTATCCCGAAGAGTTTAAAACTGAAGCAGTCAAACAGGTTGTTGATCGCGGTTATTCTGTTGCCAGCGTTGCAACACGTCTCGATATCACCACCCACAGCCTTTACGCCTGGATAAAGAAGTACGGTCCGGATTCTTCCGCTAATAAAGAACAGTCAGATGCTCAGGCCGAGATCCGCCGTCTCCAGAAAGAGCTGAAGCGGGTTACCGACGAACGGGACATATTAAAAAAAGCCGCGGCGTACTTCGCAAAGCTGTCCGACTGAGGTACGCCTTTATCCGTGACAACACCTGTTGCTGGCCTGTTCGCCTGCTCTGTCGGGTGCTGGATGTTCATCCCAGTGGTTTTTACGCCTGGCTTCAGCAGCCGCATTCACAACGCCATCAGGCAGACCTGAGACTGACAGGACAGATTAAACAGTTCTGGCTGGAATCGGGATGCGTCTATGGTTATCGCAAAATCCATCTGGATCTGCGGGACAGCGGGCAACAGTGCGGAGTGAACAGAGTCTGGCGACTGATGAAACGTGTCGGGATAAAGGCTCAGGTCGGATACCGGAGCCCGCGGGCACGTAAAGGCGAGCCCAGTATCGTGTCGCCCAACAGGCTCCAGCGACAGTTCAATCCGGATGCTCCGGATAAGCGTTGGGTAACGGACATAACCTACATCAGGACCCACGAAGGCTGGCTGTATCTTGCCGTGGTTGTTGATCTGTTCTCACGCAAAATTATCGGCTGGTCCATGCAATCCCGGATGACAAAGGACATTGTCCTGAACGCACTGCTGATGGCTGTATGGCGCCGTAATCCCCAAAAACAGGTGCTGGTTCATTCGGATCAGGGCAGTCAGTACACAAGCCATGAGTGGCAGTCGTTCCTGAAATCACACGGCCTGGAGGGCAGCATGAGCCGTCGCGGTAACTGCCATGATAATGCGGTTGCAGAAAGCTTTTTCCAGTTGTTGAAACGCGAACGGATAAAGAAAAAGAGCTACGGAACGCGGGAAGAAGCCCGCAGCGATATTTTTGATTACATCGAAATGTTTTATAACAGTAAGCGTCGGCATGGTTCCAGCGATCAGATGTCACCGACAGAATATGAAAACCAGTATTATCAACGGCTAGGAAGTGTCTAGATTATCCGTGGCGATTCAGTCGCGTCCGGGCGTGTTCCTATCGACCAGCTTACAACCTGGCCATCAAAGCAGTCGATAACCGGCGACAGATAGACTTTTCCAGCCGGAAGCTGGAACTCCGTAATATCGGTCAGCCACTTCTCATTTGGCCTGCAGGAACTAAAATCCCGGGCGAGTAAATTTTCCGGTGCCGGGCCGATTTCGCCACAGTAAGAGTTGTATCGTCGTCGCCTGGTGCGCTTAACAACGAGCTGCTCTTCTGCCATCAGTCTGCGGACAACCTTTTCAGAAATAACCCTGTTGTTACCGCGAAGCATCGCGTGAAGGCGCCGGTAGCCGTAACAGCGGTAATTCTCCTCAAAGATATCGGCCATGATCACGCGTATTTCCGCATACTTATCGCACAGACGTTTGCTGGCTTTGTGGTAAAAATAACAGCTGCGGGCAAGTTGCAGAACGCTTAGCAACTCAGCAACGGGGTACTTTTTCTTAAGGGCATCAACTATCAGGGTTTTCTCCCTGTTTTTCAGTGTCAGAAAGCTGATGCCCAGATCTTTTTTTATCAGTTCATTCGCCTTTATCAGTATGTCACGTTCGAGCTGCAGCTGATGAACCTGCTGCCTGAGTCGCTGGATTTCACCGAGTAAAGCATCCTGATTTTTATCTTGAGGGGCTGCCTTTCGTTTGCGCATGGATTGATAAGCCTCGTCACTGATAAGGTCTTTCTTCCATTTGTACAGGACCGGGACGCTGACGCCTATGCTTTGTGCAACTTTACGCGCGGTTCCACGTCGGTTACAGAGCTCCCGGACGGCCTGAGACCTCTCTTCCGGGCTGAAGCATTTGTTTGTGCCTGAGCGAATGACCAGGGGACGCGCATTTGGGTAAAACTCTTCAATCCAGCGCTTTAGAATTTCGTTACTGGGGTAGCCGATGGCTCGGCGAGTGTACGACAGGCAACCACCGTGAGTAAGATAATGCTCAACAGCAGCAATTTTCTGTGTCCGTGAATAGCGTTCTCTTGGCTTTAATTCCCTGGGTAAATCGCCCTTCTCTTCATAAATCCGAACCCAACGGCCCAGCTGTTTTGTGGAAGGATATCCCAGCTCCATGACGACAACGGAGGCTTTCTTTCCGTACCGGTAATAGAGTTCGACGGCCCGGATCCGGTCCTCGTATGAATGCATAAATTAACCCCTGAAGGTCCAGGAATTCGTCCGCACTCCCCATGCTCATGAGGACTTTTACATGATAAAGCAAATGCGCCAGCAGGGTGCGTATATTGTTGATATTGCCACTCAGGTTGGTTGCTCTGAGCGGACTGTCAGGCGGTACCTGAAATACCCGGAACCTCCGGCCAGAAAAACACGCCACAAAATGGCCGGCACTGTTGCAAATAGTCGGTGGTGATAAACTTATCATCCCCTTTTGCTGATGGAGCTGCACATGAACCCATTCAAAGGCCGGCATTTTCAGCGTGACATCATTCTGTGGGCCGTACGCTGGTACTGCAAATACGGCATCAGTTACCGTGAGCTGCAGGAGATGCTGGCTGAACGCGGAGTGAATGTCGATCACTCCACGATTTACCGCTGGGTTCAGCGTTATGCGCCTGAAATGGAAAAACGGCTGCGCTGGTACTGGCGTAACCCTTCCGATCTTTGCCCGTGGCACATGGATGAAACCTACGTGAAGGTCAATGGCCGCTGGGCGTATCTGTACCGGGCCGTCGACAGCCGGGGCCGCACTGTCGATTTTTATCTCTCCTCCCGTCGTAACAGCAAAGCTGCATACCGGTTTCTGGGTAAAATCCTCAACAACGTGAAGAAGTGGCAGATCCCGCGATTCATCAACACGGATAAAGCGCCCGCCTATGGTCGCGCGCTTGCTCTGCTCAAACGCGAAGGCCGGTGCCCGTCTGACGTTGAACACCGACAGATTAAGTACCGGAACAACGTGATTGAATGCGATCATGGCAAACTGAAACGGATAATCGGCGCCACGCTGGGATTTAAATCCATGAAGACGGCTTACGCCACCATCAAAGGTATTGAGGTGATGCGTGCACTACGCAAAGGCCAGGCCTCAGCATTTTATTATGGTGATCCCCTGGGCGAAATGCGCCTGGTAAGCAGAGTTTTTGAAATGTAAGGCCTTTGAATAAGACAAAAGGCTGCCTCATCGCTAACTTTGCAACAGTGCCCTTTTTATTAGTGCGACTGTGCAAGGTCGCTAACCTTGAAAACTAGATTACCTTGTAAGGTTGGAAAGTCCAATGTCCGCAATTCGCTGTGAGATCAATCTATCCTTGACCAGATTCTATGGCCTGATATGAAGCAAAAATAACAATTAAATAGAACAATAATAAGCTGCTAAACGGCCAGGAACCCTCCCAAGCAAATGATAGCATTATGAACTCAGGGACTAGTGATGCGATCCCTCGTGAAAAACACCATGAACATAGAGAAACAATCCAGGTTAATAGCTAATCAACATGAACAACCTGTGTGCCGAAACAGTTGTGGCATTTTTTGATTTGAGCTTACCAACAAAAAGGAAGAGGGAATGTCGAATGCAAAACTCTGGAAAAACCATTACCACCCATGCAAGCCTTCTCCCACAAGGCTTTCCAATTTTTCTACATTTTAATCATGTATGGGTATTGCGTCACCATGCGCTAAGCGTGGAGCACTGATGATAAAAAGCCAGACTTCGGTCTGGCTTTTTTTATGGTAGCAGGCACAGCGGCGCGGGTTGCCGGATGGCGGCTTAGCCTTATCCGGCCTACATCTGGCTTTTTTATGCGCCACGGTCTCTCGTAGCCCGGGCAAGGCGTCTACGCCGCCCCCGGGGCTAGGTGCACAATCCCGGCGTCGCTACACTCGGCCGGGCTCCCCCCCACGTTACACTGACGTCGGATGGCCTGGAAGCTGCGCGCCATCAGGCACCACCGTGTAAATTAGAACGCGTAGCTCATACTGACTGACACATTGCGCGGCTCACCGTAGACCGCTGAATCATCCAGATAAGAGTAATACTCACGATCAAACAGGTTGTTGACGTTAGCCTGCACCGCCAGCGCTTTAGTCACCTGATACTGGGCAAACAGGCTCACCAGCGGGTAGCTGCTCTGATGGAGGCGCTGCGTCTCGCCATCTGGCCCGGTCACGTCCTTGTACACGCCATTTTGCCAGTTTGCCCCACCGCCTATCGTCAGCTCTGGCATAACCGGAACCCGATAACGGCTGAACAGTTTGAGCTGCGTTTGCGGCGCAAAGCTGTTGTAACGACCATCGCTATCCTGGGCGACAAAGCGCGTCGCGCTAAAGGTCAGTTGCAGGTTATCAGTCACCGCGCCATTAACCTCAAACTCCGCGCCTTTACTCACCGCACCGCTGGTCGCACGATACGCCTGCTCGCTGCTGCCGTTGACGAATACGCCACTCAGCGCTTCCGCGACGTTTTCTTGCTCGATACGGAACACCGCAACGTTGGTGGTTAAGCGCCCGTCCATCCAGTCGGCCTTCAGGCCAGTTTCGTAGTTTTTACCGGTAATCGGCGACAGCCATTTACCGTCAACGGAACGCTTGGTTTGCGGCGCAAAAATCGAGGTATAACTGGCGTAGGCTGACAGACTTTCGGTCAGATCATAAACCAGGCCGCCATACGGCGTGGTGTTGTACTTGCGCATATCGCCACTGCTGCCATCGGTGCTGTACTGGGTGTAACGCGCGCCAAGAATCAGTGAAAGCGGATCGGCCAGTGACAAGCGTACCGCGGTGTAGGCCGATTTTTGGCGGACGATATCATTGGCATTCTGATACCAGTCGCCCCACGTCGGCTGCGACACGCTACCGTTCCAGTTGTTGTCGAAGATGCCCATCTGGCTAGCTTCCATCGACCCGTCCTGGCTGGAGGTTGCATTATGCTGACGACTGTAGCTCGCGCCGGCCATCAGTTGATGCTGACGCCCCAGCAGCGTGAACGGCCCGTTGGCGTAGGTATCGAAAGAATCAACGGTACGTTTGCCTTTGTCTTTGCTGCCCCAGCCGGTTGTGCCCTCTCCGGTATCCGCATCCGGATTACCCATCACGTATAACAGCGTATCGTTGAAGGTTTGCTCACCATGGGTGCCATTAAAGCGATATGACCAGCCGTTATCCCAGTTGTGGGTCAGGTCGACGAAGACCTTGCGTGATTCGACCTGATAGCGCGTCCAGTCTGCCGCCGTGTTAGTACTGCGATCATAATGGGTCCGCGTGCCGTTGCTGAATAGGCTCGGTAAGCCGCCCCAGGTCGGGTTGCCGGTGTTGGATTTCTGGTAGTCCCAGCCCAATGACACGGTGGTGTTTTCGGTCAGGTCGGCATCCACTACGCCGTAGAGGAATTTCTTGGTTTTATGATAGCGGTCGAGCCAGCTGTCCTGATCCTGATAGCCAGTGACGATGCGGCCACGCAGGCTGCCGTCTGCGTTAAGCGGCGTTGAGAGATCGGCCACGTAGCGCTGGGTATTCCAGCTACCGTAGCTGGCGCTGATGTTTCCGGTCGCCGTTTTGCTGTCGGCCCGTTTACGCACCATATTCACCGTTGCCCCCGGGTCACCGGCACCGGTCATCAGACCATTGGCTCCACGCACGACTTCAATGCGGTCATAGATAGCGGTATCGGCCGCCGCATCGCCATAGTTCCACGCATCGCCAATTGAGGTTGGAATGTCATCGTAAGAGAAGTTGGTGATTTCAAAGCCGCGTGAGTAGAAGTAAGTACGCTCTGAGTCTATCTGCTGCGAGGAGACGCCGGTGGCATTGGTCAGCACATCGTCCACGGTTTGCAAATCCTGATCCTG
Organism: Kluyvera intermedia; assembly: GCF_034424175.1. Taxonomy (NCBI): domain Bacteria; kingdom Pseudomonadati; phylum Pseudomonadota; class Gammaproteobacteria; order Enterobacterales; family Enterobacteriaceae; genus Kluyvera; species Kluyvera intermedia. The sequence goes on along the minus strand of NZ_CP139986.1, from coordinate 255,090 downwards.
CATCCGCTGGCGCGTCACCACGGTAACGGACTGCGGAATATCGCGCGGCGCCATTTCCATTTTGGTGCCCGCATGGGTGGTTTTCACCGCATAATCCTGCTGTTCATCCGCCGCACTTTCAGCACTGCCGTACACCACCATCTCCTGGCTTTTTTCTTCCGCATGCGCTTGCTGAATAAAACCGTGAATGACCAGCGCCAAAAGTGAAACGGTAAACGGTCTGCCGCTGATTTCCCTGCCATAAAAATGCATAAGTATTCCCATCAGATCTTGTAATTGTGAGTGAAGCCCTTGTGCCCAAAGCCACGAAAAATACCCAGTATTTCTGTAAGCATTTAACCTGCATAAAAAGCAATAACGGCAACAAATGAGAACGCTAATGATAATTACTCGCTTTAAATAACACAGGCTGTTTCGTCAGTTAAATGTAAGCAAATGTATACATGTTATATATCAGTTTATTACATAGATATTCCAGCCATGTCACCGTAAAAAAATCGGAATGAAAAGCCTCAAGCAGGCAGATATTACCGCCCGGCACACGTAACTGATTTGCTCATTTCTTATAAATAATTATTATTCTCATTCTTATTAAAACTATCCCGTCCAGGGTGACCTCTTCCGGGAATCGCTTATCCAATGATGGAGTTTCGAATGGTATCGTTATTCAGCCCGCGTAAAACGGCACTCTCCGCCGCGTTAATTGCCGCTTTTACTCTGACCGCACTGCCCGCCGCTGCCGAAAATGCACAGCCCGCTGAGAACGCTGCTGCGCTGAAAACAGCCGCCTCCGTAGACCAGCGTGAGCTGGGCGATGGCCTGTATGAAATGGCGTATGTGTCAGCAGAAAATGCGCTGTATGTTGCCAGCGCGCAAAGCTTCAAAGACGTCAACGGAGGCGTGATTTACCGCCTCGACCCGCAGACGCTTGCCACCAAAGGCACAACGCATACCGACCTGAAAAACTTTGGCATGGCCGTCGATGACAACGGCAAGGTGTTCTACACCACTAACTCACTGGACGGTGCGGTATCGAAGGTCGATGCGAAAAGCGGGAAAGTGCTTCAGCGTTTAGTGCTGGACGGCAAAAAAGATAAGGATGGCGACCCAACGGGCGCACGTGAAGTGTTGTTCCACGACGGCTTGCTGTTTATCGGACGCGTCGCAGAGCCTGGTTTCATCTCGATTGTTGATGCCAAAACCATGACCTTGAAGGGGCGTATTGATAACGCAGGTAAATGGGTCACCGGTATTATCTATTCACCGCTGACGAAGCGTATTTACGCCACCAACGGTGCCGGTGAAGTGCTGGTGATTAATCCAGAAAGCCACAAAATTGAACAACGCTGGACGCCGGGCGATGGCAAAGAGTACCTGCTGCTGAATATGGCTGAAGATCCGAAAACCGGTCGCCTGTTCGTCACCGACGACTCCAAAGCCAAAACCACGCTGGTATTTGATGAGCACACGGGCAAAGTCGTGAAGCGCATCGAAGGCGACGCGCTGGGCATTAAGTTCGACGCACAACGTAATGAGATCTTTATCAGCCAGCGCGAATCGAAAAAAGTGCTGCGTCTGGATGCCACCAGCTACGCCGTGAAGCAGACCTGGGACTTCACCAGCCGTCCAAACAGCCTGCTGCTGTCAGACGATGGCAAAACGCTGTTCGTTACGCTCAAACAGGATTTCAACAAGGATTATTCAACCAAAGGGTTGGATAGCGTCGCGCGTATTCAGCTGGATTAATATCTCAGTTCGTCCCCCTTCCAGTAGGGAGGGGACACCCCTGAGGTATCCCCAGAAATAAGGTCAGGCACGGTGTGCTCCCTCTCCCTTTTTAAGGGAGAGGGCTGGGGTGAGGGTTAATACACTGTTATTAAAGTGAATTTAATTTCCTTTTCCGATCCAGACAGCCCCTCACCCTAACCCTCTCCCCAAAGGGGCGAGGGAACCGAACAGTGCTAATTTCCCTTTCAGAGCACTACATTAGCCTATTCGTTAAATTATAAAAATTTACCAGGGATCTCTCTGGGGAAAATACGCTTGGCACTCATAATGTTATCGTATTTATTAACCTGTTGACGGTTTTACAAAAAACATAACCCCGATTGATTACACCGCTAACCAATAATAGGCACGGACTAACTACTTTATTATTGACGTCCAACGACCCGACGCAGCTCGTGGAATTATGGTATTTTATATCCGTGGAGATTTAAAGCCCGGTCGATGTACTACCGATAACGCCAGATTACGTTCATCTATTACATCAAATATTTACCAACGCCTTCTATTAATAAGCATACGATAATGAATAGCTCGATTTCTCTGGAAGAAAAATCCAACCAAATTTTCAGTCATAAAAACAAAATGGATAAATACTGGAATACCTATTCCATGGAGTTAATCACGCAAATTACTGCTACCGAGCGCCTTTATCACCATCAGATTCAACCGAGTGAAAAAGGTCGATTAAGCGTGAATGTTTTTGGTGGGGTCAATATCAACATCATCCGCTCACGGGTGTTTGGCGAAGTGCGGATCGATTTTCAGGTCGTGTCGGAAGAACTTGGCAACATTGAACTTCAACGCTCCTGTATTGACGTGCACGGCAATCTTGACCACACCATTCCTGTGAATGATAAAACTCAGGTCTTTGCACACTATCTGGAACGCCTGCAGGTGGTTTACGACACTATTTTAGCGCTATCGCAGGATAAGGCGTAATCATGATCGTCAGGCCGGAGCAAACCTGGTTCAGGAAATTGTTTTCATGGCGCGGATCGATTATGCGAAAAATATCGCCGCAGCTGTGTTTTTTTATCGTCCTGAACATCGTCTATCTGTTCACGCTACCGTTATTACATTTGCGCGGGATTATTGCCAAAGAGAGTTCGTTCTATTTCATCGGCATTTCTATTTCGATATCGGTGTTCCTGGGTTTTCGCAATAATACGGCATGGCTACGCTATTGGGAGGCCCGGAAGCTATGGGGCGATCTGTTGATCGTCAACCGTTCGCTTATGCGGGAGATAATCAACACCACGCAAACCCGTCGGGAAGAAAAACAGGTGGTGCTTGATTTAATGGTCACCTATTGCATGACGCTAAAAGCCAAATTACGTCACGGGCCAGTACCGGTCTCACGCGCGCTGGATTATCAACACCTCACCACGCCTTGTAACGCGCTATTGCAGGATATCGGACAGTGGCTTTATCTGCATCGTCCGAATGAATTCGTCTATCGTAATTTCAATACTTACCTCAATCAGATAAGCACTATTCAGGGCGGCTGCGAGCGAATCAGTAATACCCCCATCCCCTATGCCTACTCGCTGCTGCTGCATCGAACGGTCGGTATTTTTTGCGCCGTCTATCCACTACTGCTGATCCACGATTTCGGCTTTCTGACGCTGCTGTTTTCTATTTTTACGACCTATGCCCTGCTAGCGCTTGATGCTATCGCCACCGAACTGGAAGACCCGTTCGGCACCGAGGATAACGATCTGCCGCTCAGTGCGATTTGCAATGCGATAGAAATCGATCTGCGTGAAATGCTCAAAGACAGCACCGTGCCGGTAAAAATGAAGCCTGATGCACATTACCGGCTGATTTGATTCGAATTGCGCTGCGTGAAAGGCGCTGAGGTACGGGGGTGTACTTAGCAAATTTCGCGTAGCGCACCTTGCTTATCGAATCACGTCATAGATAGATTTGTGTATCAGCAACCCTTTCTTGCTTTGCGCATCGCCAACCGCCCGGCTGCGCTTCTCGGCGTTCTCTACCGCCAGCCGCTGCCGCGCCACTACCGCAGGTTGCGTACAAAACGTTTGCAGATAGGATTTACGAATGGCCGTCAACTGCGCGCCCTGTGACAGCTCGTGGGTCAGCGTATTGATAAAGCGTCGACAAGGCTTCGGTTCATCCATTTGCTGCCGGTAGCGCAATAACAAGTTCAATACCGCTTCGTTTTGCGACGACATCGCGAGATCCGTCCAGCTCAGTTGCCAGTTCATGCCGCCGCGTAAAAACAACGTGCTCACCTCAATATCATTGCGATCGATCGCCGAACGCAGCCCGTTGTTGTCCCAGGTTATGCCACGGCGCGCCAGAATTTCGCGCGGTGAAGGAGGCAGACTCACCGCCGGCTCGCGCATGTGTATATCCTCCTGCGACTCAACCGATGTCCGGGTTTGCGGGGATGACATCATAATACTCATACCGCCGAGCGTAATACCGAGCACCGTCACCCCGACTGCCCCCCACAGCACGCCAGCGATAAGTTTTTCGCGCGCGTCCGTTCGCGCCTGTATTTTGCGGTACTGCTTTTCAATACCATCAGCGATTGACCGCGCATCCGGCCCCCAGGCCTGCGCCACTTCCGTGGCTTGTTCCCAGAAGTGCTGAACTTCGCTACCGTCCGCAGTCATCAGGCTGGCAGGGTTCACCCGAACGCGCCCTTGCTCATAAGCACGCTGCACCGGTGCGGTGATCTGCTGCGTGTAGTGTTCAAGCAGTAGACATTCCATCTCGGTGAGCGGCATCTGAGCCAACAATTTATTGCGCATCCGCCGGATATCATCCAGAAAGGTATGTAGCGTCAGCCGCTGCTCGGCAAGGAAAGTGAGCGCCGCGCCTGAGTTAAACAGCGAGGCGTAGTGACGAGCGAACGCCTTTTTATCGACAATCAGTAATGCCCGCTCGCTAAACGACATACCGTCCAGGATCTCACCTGATGGGCTTCGCGCCTGCCAGCGCGCCACATCCTGCGCACCGAAATGGGATTTGAGATAATGGTGAAGATGCGGGGCATCTGGCCATATCTGGGTAATCAAGCCATTAATCACCAGCTCAATGGTACGAATCTGCCGCTCCGCCATTTCCTGAAGCTGATAGGCATCGCTGGCATAACTCGTGGTAAACGTCAGCAACGGCTGCTGCTGTTTAACCTGTTCAAGGGTCACGATGAAGCGCTGGGCGGCAATCAGCTGGTTTTCCGTCGCTGCAAGCCCCTGTTCGTACGAAGCGATCCCTTGCTGAAGATGGCGCAGCTGAAGCATAAATTCGCTCAATTGGCTGTCGTTAATCTGCAAACGCTTTGCCACTATCCCCCAGCCACCGAGGTTCAGACGAGCCTGATCAAGCTGCTCGAGGAACCAGCGAGGATCCTTGCCTTCGGTGACCCTCATTTTCAGTAAGGTCAGAATTTCGATAGAGGCCTGGCGGATCACGCTCAGGCAATGCTCAAATTGCTGGCTAACCTGATGCGATGACATCGGCATCTTCCCTTTCCTTAATCAACAACAAGGCAATTTCACCTTAGGATTAACATGTTGTTATTTTGTTATTTTTGTCGTTACCCCATAGAGCAAATCAGGCAAATTAACAGTCCTGACCTCGCGTTGAGAATGTGAAACTATGATCGCGCTCACCACCAAACGTTTAGACTGTTCTCTTATTACTGAAAGTGACTGGCCGTTTTTTCTGGCGCTACAGCAGCATCCCCAAGTGATGCGCTATGTAGCGGATAACCGAAGCGAGCACGAAATCCGCGAAACCTTCAATTCCCGCCTGTTACCCTGGGAACCGGGGGCGGCACATTGGCTGTGTCTCGTGGTGCGCGATAAGCAGAATATTCCGCTCGGCGTCACGGGCTATATTCATCGGGAGGCAGACTGCGCTGAAGTCGGCTTTTTATTTGCCCCCCAGGCGCAGGGAAAAGGCTATGGTACCGAGTCACTACGAGCGGTATGTGATTATGCATTCAGCCAGGGTGGAGTGCGTCGATTGACCGCAACGGTGACCGTAGGGAATATCGCCTCCCGCCACACGCTCGAGAAAATGGGCTTCAAGCTGGAAGGCGAGCTACGTGAAAGCTACCTGCTTTCGGGAAAATGGCACAACGATTGGCTTTTTGGCCTACTTAGTCATGAGTATGATAATTCGCCGACATCCGGCTAATAGCCGCGCAAAGGGCATTCTTTTACACTTTGATTCCTGTTTATTGAGGATAAAAGATGTCACTTTCTGCCGTATACCCCAGCCTGTATGGCCTTGATTTTATTAAACGTTATCAAGGCCTCTCGCTCGAAAAATATCAAGATGCCGATAACTTGTGGTTGATTGGTTACGGCCACCTCATCCGCGATCGTGAGTACTTTGATACACCACTCACCCCGCAACAGGCTGAGACTATTTTTCGAGCAGATGTGGATTATTACCAGCAGGTACTCCGCCAATGTATTCGCGTGCCGCTGACTCAAAGCCAGTTCGATGCCTTGCTCTCGCTCGCATTTAGCCTCGGGCCGGAAGGCGTTCAGCAATCGCACATCGTCTACTGGATTAATCAGGGAGATATCAACAAAGCGCTAGCCGAGTGGCAGCGTGAGGGTGAGAGGCAAAGCGGCCTGACCGTACAGCGCCAGGCCGAGTCCGCCTTATTCCAGAACGACCGTCTGCGAAGCATCCCGGTTATTGAGTAACATGGCCGCCTGAGTCCGATTTTTCACGTCCAGGCGTCGGTATAATGATTCCAGATGCGCCTTGACGGTACCCGCACTGATATTTAAGGTCCGGCTAATCTCTTTGTTGGATTCACCATTCGCCAGCAGCGCTAATATCTCCCGCTGGCGTTGGCTGAGATTATCCAACCCGCGTTTTTCCTGTTCGTATTCCATGCGCCAATCGCCCGGTAAACACATCAATCCGCGCATCACGCTTTTGATAGTCTGCACAAAGACTTCAATACTGGCATCACGGGCAATAATGGCCTGGACGTTGTAGGCCATCATGTCGTTCAGCCAGCTTCGATTGTACTCGTTGACAACAATAATGCCTTTGGAGTCAGGAAACTGCTGATGTTTTTCCTGCAACACCCACTGGCAAAAGCCGTGGTCCATTTCACCGTCCAGGATCAAAAGTGCATCCGGATGGCGTAATAACTGCCGCCACAGGTCATCTGCCTGACTAACGGCAAAAATATCAATTCCTGGAATATGTTCCTGTAAGCTAATTTTCATTCCATGAATAAATATTGACTGCCTGTCAAAGATGACTACCTGCATAACGGATTCCCCATTAAAAAATAAACTGTTCTCTAATGACCGGAAGAGTAATCCTCGCGGCATAAAATAAGAACTCGCCGTTTGGCCTGGGGCATTCTACGTAGATATTGGATAATCTAAATATCATAATTATGAATGCTTACAACCGACGGGTGGCCATTACGCATTCACATCACTCATCACATTATCATTAAGAAAAGGATTAATACTGGGGGTTTTGAATAATATTTAATGGGGGAAATATAGATCATTTCAGTCATGGCGGGAAACCCAAAAAGAAATAAGTCCTGAATAGGACTTATTTTCGCACGATTAGCATCCTGCACGTTTGCGGGCATGGCGTAACGGACGTTACAGGAACATCCCGCCCGATACCTCTATACGCTGCGCAGTCATCCAGTGCAGGTTGTCGCTAAGCAGCGCCACAATGGCATCGCCAATGTCATCCGGTAAACCGGCTCGCCCCAGCGCGGTTTGTGAAGCCACATAGCGATTGAGTTCTTCATTATCGCGCAGATGCCCTCCGCCAAAGTCGGTTTCAATCGCCCCAGGAGCAATGCTGTTGACCGAAATCCCACGTGCGCCCAGCTCTTTGGCCTGATAGCGTGTCAGAACTTCCATCGCCCCCTTCATCGACGCATAGGCTGCGTAACCCGGTAGCGCAAAACGCGCAAGGCCAGTGGAAACATTGAGGATCCGTCCACCGTCGGCGATTAAGGGCAGGAGCTGCTGAGTGAGGAAAAACGGTCCTTTAAAATGAATGTTCATTAGCTCGTCAAACATCGCTTCTGAAGTTTCAGCAAACGGCGCATAAAGGCCGATTCCTGCATTGTTCACTAAATAATCAACGTTCTCTCGTCCCCATACCTGTTGCAACCGATCCTTCATCTGTTGGGCGAAATCGTTAAAGCTTGCAACTTCGCTGACGTTTAGCTGCAATGCTACCGCTTTCGCGCCTGTTTGCTCTACTTCAGCGACGACTTTCAGTGCCGCATCATGCTGGCTATGGTAGGTAAAAATAATATCCACGCCGGCTGCGGCAAGCTTAAGCACCGCATTTTTACCTAATCCACGGCTGCCGCCTGTCACTAACGCTATACGTTGGGTCATAAGAACCTCACTTCCGATGGTGTGTACGTTGAGAACAAGCTTATTAGGTGATACAAGAACAATAAATATCGCTCATTACGCTTCACTGTCTCATCTACAACAACAATAGGCTGTTACGATGGATAAAATTCACGCAATGCAACTGTTCATCCGCGTGGCTGAACTGGAGAGTTTTACCCGTGCGGCGGACACATTAGGTCTTCCTAAAGGTAGCGTATCGCGGCAAATACAGGCGCTGGAGAACCATCTGGGCTGCCGTCTGTTGCACCGCACCACCCGTCGCGTGCTGCTGACCCAAGACGGAATGGTGTACTACGAGCGCGCCAAAGATCTGCTGAGTAACCTCGATGAACTGGACAGCATGTTCCAGAGCGATCCCAGCAGCGTGAGTGGGCGACTACGCGTGGATATGCCGGTCGCTATTGCTAAAAATGTGGTTATCCCCAGGCTACCGGAATTTTTGCAGCAGTATCCGGGGTTGGAAATGGAACTGAGCAGCAGCGACCGTCTGGTAGATGTCATTCGCGAAGGATTTGATTGCGTGGTTCGCGTCGGTACGCTCAAGGACTCCGGGCTAATCGCCAGACCGCTTGGCAAGCTTGCCATCATCAACTGTGCCAGCCCGGCGTATCTGGCGCGTTTCGGCTACCCGGAGTCTCTGGAGGATCTCAGTAACCATGCGCTGGTACACTACACAACCAATCTTGGCGTCCGTCCGCAAGGGTTTGAAGTGGCGAGGGATAACGGCACGCAGTGGGTGAAAACCGGTGGCGTGCTGACGGTGAACAGCACTGAGACTTACCACGCAGCATGCCTTGCAGGACTCGGAATTATTCAGGTACCACGCGTTGGGGTGCGAGATGCGTTGCGCAGCGGCAAGCTGGTGCAGATCCTGCCGCAGCACCGCGCCGAGCCCATGCCGGTGTCGCTGATTTACCCGCATCGCCGAAATCTTTCGCGTCGGGTGCATCTGTTGATGGAATGGTTAACTGGCGTGTTGCAGGATTACGTTGATTGAATTCGGTATCGGAGTTTGCCCCGGCGGCGCTGCGCTTGGCCGGGCTACATCCTGTAGATACGGTAGCCCGGCCAAGCGCAGCGCCGCCGGGTTTTGCTCTATACTTAAGTAAAAGCAATAAAAAGGAAAATCTCCCTGATGACGTCGGAAAATAACGACAAACGTCTACAGCAAAAGGCCAGCAAAGCGCTGGATACCGTCACCAACACGGCGCAGAAGATCCAGCGCCGCCCGATTATCGCTCACCTGATTCGCGCCGCCGAGCGCTTTAACGACAGGATGGGGAATCAGTTTGGTGCCGCGATTACCTATTTCTCATTCCTCTCAATGATCCCCATTATGATGGTGTCGTTCGCCGCCGCCGGGTTTATCCTCGCGTCACACCCCACGCTATTGCAGGATATCTTCAATAAGATCCTCATAAACGTTAGCGATCCAACGCTTGCCGCAACGCTTAAAAGCACCATTAATACCGCCGTGCAGCAGCGTACTACCGTCGGATTGGTCGGGCTTGGCGTTGCGCTCTATTCCGGCGTGAACTGGATGGGTAACCTGCGCGAGGCGATTCGTGCGCAGTCGCGTGACGTCTGGGAGCGCACGCCGCAGGATCAGGAAAAACTGTGGATTAAGTATCTGCGCGATTTCGTGTCACTGATTGGTCTGCTTATCGCATTGATTATCACGCTGTCGATCACCTCGGTCGCCGGTTCAGCCCAGCAGTTGATTATCTCGGCGCTGTATCTCGATTACATCGAATGGCTTAAACCCGCCTGGCGACTGATTGGCCTGGCTATTTCAATTTTTGCCAACTACCTGCTGTTCTTCTGGATTTTCTGGCGACTGCCGCGCCATCGTCCACGTAAGAAGGCGCTGATTCGCGGCACGTTAATCGCCGCTATCGGATTTGAGGTGATCAAAATCATCATGACCTGGACGCTGCCAACGCTGGTAAAATCCCCGTCCGGCGCGGCGTTTGGTTCCGTGCTTGGGCTGATGGCATTCTTCTACTTCTTTGCACGTCTGACCCTGTTCTGCGCGGCGTGGATTGCCACCGCAGAATACAAAGATGACCCAAGAATGCCGGGGAAAACCCACCGCTAAACGCAAGCTTGGGCCGAAAATTTCGGCCCAACTCGCCATTGCAGCATATAAATCCAGGCCGTAACTTTTATTTAACCAAAAACCAGTTTTATCATCCATTCCATAAAAAATGTGAAGCATTTCATGTTTCATATTCTTCTGGTATAAAAATTATCCACTCTTTCGTTATCTTTGCCTCTTTTTACAATCTCGTTACACATTGAAATGTCGCTTTTGCTATGTCTAATATGGCCCTTCGTTCGCTATAAATATTAGAAAAGACTATGACCAGCACAACACTCGATAACGAACAGACTTCCGCTCCGGTTAACTCGCGTAATAAAGTCGTCGTGGCCTCACTCATTGGCACCGCCATTGAGTTCTTCGACTTCTATATTTATGCCACCGCCGCGGTCATCGTGTTCCCGCATATTTTCTTCCCACAGGGCGATCCGACTGCGGCAACGCTGCAATCGCTGGCGACGTTCGCTATCGCTTTCGTCGCACGCCCTATCGGTTCCGCGCTCTTCGGCCACTTTGGTGACCGCGTTGGGCGCAAGGTCACCCTGGTGGCTTCGCTGCTGACGATGGGGATCTCTACCGTCCTGATTGGCCTGCTGCCAACCTATGAATCCATTGGTATTCTGGCACCGATGCTGCTGGCACTGGCGCGTTTTGGTCAGGGTCTGGGGTTGGGTGGTGAATGGGGTGGTGCTGCGCTGCTAGCCACCGAGAACGCGCCGCCGCGCAAGCGTGCGCTGTACGGTTCTTTCCCACAGTTGGGCGCACCCATTGGCTTCTTCTTCGCTAACGGTACTTTCCTGCTGCTCTCCTGGCTTCTGACTGACCAGCAGTTTATGAGCTGGGGCTGGCGTATTCCGTTTATCTTCTCTGCAGTTCTGGTGCTGATTGGCCTTTATGTGCGCGTCTCACTGCATGAAACGCCGGTCTTTGCCAAAGTCGCCGCGGCCAAAAAACAGGTCAAAGTGCCGATGGGTACGCTGCTCAGCAAGCACGTGCGGGTGACGGTGCTCGGCACCTTCATCATGCTGGCGACCTATACGCTGTTCTATATCATGACCGTTTATTCGATGACCTACAGCACCGCCGCCGCCCCTAACGGGCTGGGTCTGCCGCGCAATGAAGTGCTGTGGATGCTGATGTTAGCAGTTATCGGTTTTGGCGTGATGGTGCCGATTGCAGGCCTGTTGGCTGACCGCTTTGGTCGTCGCCCAAGCATGATTGTCATCACCTGCCTGATTATCGCTTTTGCCCTGTTCTTCTTTGAGCCGCTGCTGGGCTCCGGCAATCCATCGCTGATCATGCTGTATTTGTTGGTAGGGTTAAGCCTGATGGGTCTGACCTTTGGTCCAATGGGCGCGTTGCTGCCAGAACTGTTCCCAACGGAAGTTCGCTATACCGGGGCATCGTTCTCTTATAACGTGGCCTCCATTCTCGGCGCATCGGTCGCACCGTATATCGCAGCCTGGTTGCAGAGCACCTATGGATTGTTCTACGTCGGAGTTTATCTGGCGGCCATGGCAGCGTTGACGCTGATTGCACTGCTGCTGACGCACGAAACGAAACATCAGTCGCTGTAGTCAATGAATGCCGGGTGGCGGCTACGCCTTACCCGGCCTACGGAAGCTGAAGGTTTTATAGGCCGGGTAAGCGTGAGCGCTACCCGGCATTTTTATTTCTTCATCTGCGACAAAATGTTCCGACACTGATTCGCATCCCCTTCCGATGGCGAGATCAACGCCAGCAGCGCCGCAGCCGGCGTCACCAACGTAGCAAGAGCTGCCGCCACCGCACCACGCGCAATCAGCGGCCCGGCTTTCACACCCGCCTGCGGATTTTTGAAGGTGCCTCGCACATAAAGCGGCGAGCGCAGGGTGATAATACGAAATCCCTTACTTTCCGGATCGATAGTCAAATCAAGCTGCTCAGAAGCCATGCTGGCAGAACCGGTCACGTTGACCACGGCATTTTCCGTATCGAAAGCGAAAATTTGCGGACGTGCCACACCGTTAACCAAATCCAGATTTGCCGCGGCACAGTTCACCCTAACCTCGTCATCGCCGAAGATTTGGCCGATGATAAAGTTACCGACGTTCAGCCCAAGGATCTCCATCAGGTTGCGGCTGATCAGCCCGTCATTCATCAGCAACTTCAGATTACCGTTACTGCTACCCAGCAGCGCCGCCACCGAGTTGCCGACGCCGTGAATATCCGCATCACCGTTCATTTCGCCAAGCGTCTTCTGCATCAGCTCAACGTTTGGCATCAGCGCTTTCAGTTTAAGCCTGCGCGCCTGAATGTCCGCCCGTCCCTGCATCGGCTTTTTATCGCCTTCAAGGTGAATGTTCGATGAGATAGTCCCGCCCGCTAGGCCAAATTTCAGCGGTTGCAGACGCAGGTCAGCATTTTTGAGGATGATGTGCGTTGAGAGGTCGCTTATCGGTAACGTGCTGCCATGCTCGATTTTACGCCCCTTAAACCGTACATCGGCATCCATCACATTCCACTTATCGGTTTCAAAGCGATCGTAAGGCAATACTTTGCCCGCAGGCTGAATATCCTTTTTCACCTCTGTCGATTTCGTACCTTTACCAGAATCGACGCCAATCAGCGGCCCCAGATCGGCAAGGCGTAGCTGGCGCGATTCCAGATCGCCTTCCAGCTTCGGACGCGGTTTGCCGGTGGTGTAGGTCAGCGAGCCGTGGATGTCGCTGTCGCCAATACGACCATTGAATCCCCTATATTCAAACACCGATGATTTTTCGGTATCGATCTTCGCCACCAGACGCCCGTCGGTTTCAAACGGCGGAGTATCCGGCAGCAGTACGCCGGTCAGCTCATACAGCGCTCCCAGCGAATCACCGGCAAACTTCAGCCGTAAATCGACGCCGCCCATTTTCATCGGATCGTTTACCGTGCCTGTGAAGGCCACTCGCGTATTGCCGGAACGGAAATCTGCCTGTACCGGGAAGGGAGTGCCTTCGCTGCGCAGAGCCAGCATCCCGCCAATTTTACCAGTACCGGTGAGCGGCTGGCCGTTGTAGCGCCCTTTCGCCGTCAGGCCGAAAACAAAATCGCCGGCTTTGGCGTTGTCACCTTTGGCCTTCGTCCCGGTGACTTCGCTAAACGGCAACGGTTTACCCAGCGGATCGACCATGATCTCCACATTGGCCTTGCTGACTTTATCGTCAATGGCGATCCGTCCACGATCGAAGAGAATATTATCGAGGCGGAAAGACCATGATGAGGGTTGCGCATTGGGATCTTTCTCGCCGCTACTGGCGAGGTTAAACGTCCAGTTATTATTTTTTTCTGACAGACGGATGAGACGCGCATCGGGCTGCTGGAGCTTGATCCACGGCAGGTAGACCGTTTTGGTGAGCAGCGACAGCGGTGCCAGCGTGGCCTCTACGCGCGGCAGGTGGACCATCGTGACATCGGGAATATCCGCTGGATTGCCAAGAATAATATCGTCGGCGTGTACATGCGGCCAGGGAACCCAGCTGCGCCAGCCGGTCTCCTCTTTCTGACGTTCCCACACGACGCCCAAATCCCCGCGTATGGCGAAGGGCCGGTTCAGCTCCGTTGAGACCTTCTGGTTGATGGTCGGCTTAAGACGGTTCCAGTCGAACGTCGCGATAACGATGATGACGACCACGATCAACAACAAGAAAATCCCTGCTGTCCAGGCAATAACCCTGGTTGTTTTTGTCATTCTTGTCCCCTTTCCTGATGACCTTGCCTATAAAACTATAGTCCAGACAAAGGGAAGCGGACGATTCACAGAACGGTTAACACGTTTTCGAGGGTGTCCATGGGAACGGGCCGAGAGAGAAAATAGCCTTGCGCAGCGGCGGCGGGTGAGTTTTGCACCTCACGCCACTCTTCCAGTGTTTCTACGCCCTCAACAATGACGCCCTCACAGTAACGGTTCATCAATTGCAGCAGCATGATAAACAACTTACGGCCTTCCGGCGTTTTACGCAGCATGATGAACAGGTCACGTGCCACCTTGATGTAGTCGTAACGCACTTCATTGAGCGCCGAGAAATTGGCCATACCGGTGCCAAAGTCATCTAACCACAGCGGGCCAAATTCGCGCAGTGAGGCCGACGAATCCTTCGGCAGCGCCATATGTTCCACCAGTTCAAAACGCAGCCAGGGCAGCGTCTCAATCATCGTTTTCAGGATCCTATCCTGGCGCATTTCCAGTAGCGTTAGTGCATCAACGTTGACCGAGGCTAGCACCTTGTTCTGTATAAAGAATTGTTTCCTTTTTGCCAGCATTGCCACCTGTTCTTTGATGACATGGATGCGCTGGCCAATAGAGACTTCGGCGAAGTAACGATCCGGAGCGATACGCTTTTGGGGTTCAGAGGGATGGGTCACTATCGTTAGCACCTCTATCGCCATCAGGCGACCCTGGGTGGTGTAGATAGGCTGGTAGGTATAGACACGCTCACACTCTTGCCAATAACGCAGCTGCTGTAGGCTTTCTAGCTCCGTATCAGGAACTCTCGCCCGCTGGCTCACCTGCTTTAACGTCATTTAAGCTTCCTGTGAATAGAGGGTCTGGTCATAAGGTTATCGGCGGGGTATTTGATAACTTTATGTTCAGACTGAGCCATTTTATTTTTCTGCGTAGGGGACAAATACGCCGTAACACGCGCTAGCTCAAAAAAAATAATGGAACGATGTTTTAATATAGTTGACCACTGATTGACCGCAGCGCACACTACCGAAAATTTACCGATTCAGGTTGATGACTATGTCTAAAAAAATTGCCGTGATTGGCGAATGCATGATTGAACTGTCCGAGAAGGGCGCACAAGTTAACCGCGGCTTCGGCGGCGACACCTTAAACACGTCCGTCTATATCGCGCGTCAGGTCTCCCCTGCTGAACTCAGCGTCAATTACGTCACCGCGCTGGGTACTGATACCTTCAGCCAACAGATGATGGATGCCTGGCAGGCGGAGAACGTCAACACTGACCTGATTCAACGAATGAGCGATCGCATGCCGGGTCTGTATTACATCGAAACCGATGATACCGGCGAGCGTACTTTCTACTACTGGCGTAACGAAGCAGCCGCTAAATTCTGGCTGGAGAGCGAGCAGTCTGCCGCTATCTGCGAACAGTTGGCCGGTTTTGACTACCTCTATTTGAGCGGTATTAGCCTGGCTATCTTAAGCCCGGCTAGCCGTGAGAAACTACTGACGCTGCTGAAAACCTGTCGCGCTAACGGCGGGAAAGTTATCTTTGATAACAACTACCGTCCGCGCCTGTGGGCCAGCAAAGAAGAGACTCAACGGGTATACCAGCAGATGCTGGAATGCACTGATATCGCCTTCCTGACGCTCGACGACGAAGATGCGCTGTGGGGCGAAAAGCCGGTGGATGAAGTGATTGCCCGCACCCATGCCGCAGGCGTTAGCGAGGTAGTTGTGAAGCGCGGCGCGGATTCTTGCCTGGTTGCGGTTGTCGGCGAGGCGCTGGTTGATGTCCCGGCGGTTAAGTTGCCGAAAGAGAAAGTGGTGGATACCACCGCCGCAGGTGACTCGTTTAGCGCAGGCTATTTGTCCGTGCGCTTAACCGGTGGCGATACGGTTGCTGCAGCGAAACGTGGGCACCAGACGGCAAGCACCGTGATTCAGCACCGCGGGGCGATTATTCCGCGCGATGCGATGCCAGCGTAAGGTTTCGGATATGAAAAAACCTCTTCCGGTTCGGAAGAGGTTTTTTTTCGTCTGGTGGGTGGGTTTCCCCTCACCCCGGCCCTCTCCCCATAGGGGCGAGGGAGAAAAACGACCGTGCCGTGTACTCGAATATTCCCCACAGGGGCGAGGGAGAAAAACGACCGTGCCATGTACTCGAATATTCCCCAAAGGGGCGAGGGAGAAAAGCGACCGTGCCATGTACTCGTATACCCCACAAAGGGTCGAGGGGGAAAGCCGGGCGTACCATGCGCTAGATCGGTTCCCTCTCCCCTGTGGGGAGAGGGTTAGGGTGAGGGGGAACCCCCGTCACACTTACTGCGCAGGCGGAATATCCGTCACATCCTGATGCCCTTCATCCACCACCGCTGCCGCTTCCGGTTTTGACGCCAGCATGATTTTGTTCCAGGTCTCCTGCAAGTCCTTCATATTAAATTCAGGCTCACCGGTAGGCTGTTGCAGAATCAGCGCCATATCCTGCGACAGCTGCTGACGCAGATCCATATTGAGCATATCCAGCGACAGCGAATCAAGGAAACTCTGGCGCAGCTTTTGATACTGCTCAGGCGCAATGTCCACAACCTGATTTTGCTGTGAACGCAGTCGCTGGTTAATCAGCACATCAGTATCCATTCGCCCATAAGTGGCAAACAGCTTTTGCAGCTCGAGTTTTTTCTGCGCAATCAGCGCATCAAATTCGTCTTGCGGCAGGCCATCTTCGCGGATAGCGGCAAGCTCTCGTGCCACTAGCCCCAGATTACCGTTGAGCTTTTCACCCGGAGAATCCAGGTTAATGCTGCACTGCGCGCGCAGGTAAAGCACGCGGCAATCGAAGCCCAGTCCAATGTCTTTCATATTAGTACGGCTCAGCTTTTGCTGAACGTGCCAGAACAAGGCTTCACGCGCCAGGTCAGCACGCCAGTAGCGCAGAAGGGCCGCTGACTCGCGGATGGGCTGCCACGGCGAGTCCCACATAATAGATAAACGATCCTGACTTACCGCATTAGTCATAATACTCACGGCTTCCGGGCGTAGCGGTGACAGCGTTGGTACAATGGCTGGCGTTTCGCGCTTACCTTTCAGCTCGCCGAAGATCTTGCCGATCTGTTCGATCGTCGAACGGCTGTCGACATTCCCCACCACGACAAGGGTCATAGCGTCCGGGGTGTACCATTTCTGATAAAATTCGGCTAATTGCTTCGCATCAACCGGCAGCTTCAGCGGCTCGGACGGATCGTGTCCCAGCATGGTGGAACCTTTCAGACGGTAACGCCACCAGCCCTCTTTCGTGTCCTGCGGCCAGGTGGCAACCATATCCTGCTCCGCCAGCGCGCGGCCAATGGTGTCAGCGGTGATCACCGGCTTGCCTAGCGAGCTTGCCAGCCAGACCAGCGCTTCTTTTTGCAAATCGCTGCGGTTATTCGGTAGGCTCAGGTTAAAACGGGTGTAATCATAAGAGACAATCGCCGGCGGTAGCGGGCGTTTTGGATCGATTCCCTGTTGCCACATCGAGCGCACCTGCGCTGCAGGCAGGCTGCCACTTTGGGTCAGCGCAATACGGGGAATAAGGTGGCTGTAGCCGCTCTGCTGAGCGCTTTCGTTCAGCGAACCAATATCAACCGAGAGCCGGATCTCTACACGGTCACTCGGACGTTGTGGCGTAGCGAGTACCTGCCACTGGAAACCATTAGGCAGCGTACCTTGTTGCCAGGCCGGGTCCGGCTGGAGCGTTTCTGCCTGCACACAGCTGGCTGCTGCCATCATCAGCAAACCACCGGCTAAAAGTCGAATTGTTGTGCCCTGCATGTGAACCCCTGATGAACATTCCTGGTGACTTCCTAAAGGGCTCAGGCTGCCGCAACGCCAGTTGCCGCCCTATCCCTTTAGGGAATAAAATATAACCGCACTGAGGCCGTTATCAAAAAATATTGAAGTAAATACGTCAGTTAGACCACATAATCGTATAAACGTTGCATAGCTAAGTAAAATAAAAATTACGATAGACTTAGGCTGTCAGGGTCAATGAATGACGCCGCCTAATTATGCGCAGGAGCCCGCACTCCAGCAAGGGAGTACGGGCTTAAGTGATAAGATTAAGAGGATAATTCGTGCGGTTTGTTGGCGGTCGGACGGTTATTGAGCACGTCGTCGAGCTGTTTTGCATCAAGTTGTTTCACACGCTTCGCCACCACGATGGTTGCCACACCGTTACCAATCAGGTTGGTCAGCGCACGCGCTTCTGACATAAAGCGGTCGATACCCAAAATCAGCGCCAGCCCAGCTACCGGTAAATGCCCCACCGCAGAGATGGTCGCCGCCAGCACGATAAATCCGCTGCCGGTGACCCCAGCCGCCCCTTTCGAGGAGAGTAAGAGCACCACCAACAAGGTTATCTGATGGAAGATATCCATATGGCTGTTGGTCGCCTGAGCGATAAACACCGCCGCCATCGTTAAGTAGATAGATGTCCCATCAAGGTTAAACGAGTAGCCGGTTGGGATAACCAACCCCACCACCGATTTACGGCAACCCAGTTTTTCCATCTTATCAAGCATGCGCGGCAGCGCCGATTCAGAGGATGATGTCCCCAGCACAATCAGCAGTTCTTCTTTGATATAGCGGATAAATTTGAAAATGCTGAAGCCGGTCGCGCGGGCAATAGAACCCAGCACCACCACCACAAACAGAATACAGGTGATGTAGAAACAGATAATAAGCTGCCCTAACTGCACCAGTGTACCGACGCCGTATTTACCAATGGTGAAGGCCATCGCCCCGAACGCACCAATCGGCGCCAGGCGCATGATCATATTGATAATGCCGAAGATAACCTGCGAGAAGCTTTCGATAACGTTGAAGATCAGTTGGCCTTTGTTGCCCAGACGGTGCAGCGCAAAACCAAACATCACCGCAAACAGCAGAACCTGCAGAATGTTACCACTAGCAAACGCACCGATGACGCTCGATGGGATCACATCCATCAGGAAGGCAACAATCCCCTGGTCTTTAGCCTGCTCGGCATACATTGCCACCGCTTTTGCATCAAGCGTTGCAGGGTCAACGTTCATCCCGGCACCCGGTTGTACGACGTTAACGATGACAAGACCGATAATCAGCGCCAGAGTACTGACCACTTCGAAGTAGAGCAGCGCAACGGCACCGGTTCGCCCTACCGCTTTCATACTTTCCATGCCAGCAATCCCGGTCACGACAGTACAAAAAATAACCGGGGCAATAATCATTTTAATCAGTTTAACGAAGGCATCGCCGAGCGGCTTCATTTGCGCGCCCAGCTCCGGATAGTAGTGACCAATTAATACACCGATCACTATCGCCGACAGCACCTGAAAATAGAGGCTTTTGAAGAAAGAGGTTTTCATAGGATGTCCTTAAGCTATAGCCACAGGAAAACTAGGGGTTAATTTTACCTGTGGGCACAAAATAACATCCAAGAAACATAATCGAAATATTTGTACGTGATTTTGATACTTAATTGTTAAAACCTTGAGCTGACACGCACAATCACTCGTCAATTACACCCGGCAGCAGTGATTTCTCCTCGCTTAAATAATCCTGCTCAAAGACCTCTGCCGGCACCGCGCGCGCAAACAGGAAGCCTTGCAGAATATCGACCTTCGCCGCTTTCAGCCATTCATATTGTTCTTTATTTTCAACACCTTCAGCAACCATCTTCAGGTTAAGGCTGCGCCCAAGCTGAATAATTGCCGCCACCATGCTGGCATCTTCCGGCAGCGTATCAATAAAGATTTTGTCGATCTTTAAGATGTCGACCGGGACAGATTTCATGTGTTGTAGCTGACGCAGTCCGGCATAGCCCATGCCAAAATCATCCAGTGCAATACGCACTCCGGCATTGCGCAGCGGGCGCAAAATGGCCACTGCCGCCTTCGGGTCATCAATCCGACGGCTTTCCGTCACTTCCAGCACCAGCGTGCCTGGTGCAATGCGGTAGTGATTTAGCAGCGCCAGCATGTCGGACACCATATCGTGGTGCAGAAGCTGTAACGCAGAAATATTCACCGACAACGGCAGCATTATGCCGCGCGATTGCCACGCCGCCAGCTGACGGCACGACTCTTCCAGCACCCAATGACCGACGGTGACCATCAGTCCGCAGGATTCAATATTGTCGATAAGATCGTTGGGCAGCGCCCAGCTACCATCGAGTTGGCGTTGGCGCAGCAGCACCTCAGCGCTACAGATTTTGCCGGTGACGGTGTCAACCTGTGGCTGTAGCCAGACTGAAAACTGCTGGTTATCCAGCGCCGTCAGAATATCGCTCTCTTCCGTCAGCCGTTTCTGCGCTTTCGCCATCTGGTCAGGGTCGAAAAACTCAATCTGATTTTTCCCTTTCCGGCGTGCGGTGAAGGCGGCCGAGATGGAACGGCGGTAGAACTGTTCTGCCGTCAGGCCATCGCTTCCCATCGCGATGCCGATACTGGCACTCGGTCGAAGCTGGATGCCTTGCAGCGGCAGACGTTCATTAATAATAGTAAGTACTTGCTGACTTAATGTAATGGCATGCCACGGCTCTTTAACGCCGTAGGCCAGAATAGCGAAGTCATAGCCGCTTATCTGCGCCAGCACCATGCGGGGCGAAATGACCTGCTTAATTTTCTCCGCCAGCGTGAGCAGCAGCATCTCGCGCTGCTCTTCTTTCAATACGCCAGCCGTATCCTGTAGGGTCTCACAGGCAATGGTCAGTAGCGCTACCGGTGATTTACGCGCCAGACTCTGCTCCAACAGGCCCAGCAAAAAGGCTTTATTCGGCAGGTCTGAGACGGGAAAACGCGTCGATTGGCCGCTAAGTTCGTCATACTGTCGCAATAATGCCTGCTGATTGCGGTTATAGCTGCGCACCAGCGTACCGATTTCATCGTCATGATGCAGAGGCGGCAACGTCAACTGGTGACCGATGCGATCCGCCCCCGGTAGATCGTGAATTTCATAAGCAATTTTGCGCAGCGGCCTGACAATCAACCGATTGATGCACCAGGTGAGCGCGACGGTCAAAATAAGTACTAAAAGGAAGTAAGCGGTCACTATCGTTGCCAGCGCACTCATCACGAATTTATACATGCGATAAGAGTCACCCTGAAGCACCAGATAGGCCAACGGCTGCGGGTTCGCCGGGCGTTCTAGTGAATAAAGCGGCAGCGAAATTTGTACGGGTAATTCAAAGATACGAGTGATATTCACCGGCACCGGACGTTCGGGGATAAAGCTCATGCGCAGCGCCTGGAATTGGTTCGGCAGCACCACGTCCGCACGGCTGACAATCCCGGCGGGCTGAATACGCTCAAGAATGGTTTCGGCTTCTGGAATATCCGCCTTAAGGATGGCAGCGGACAGCGGTTGGCGCACAGAACGCGCGATACTCTCAAGTTGAGCAGCCGTGTTATAGCGATCCTGCTGGACGAAATGGAACAGCAAGATTGAGCAAAAGATAAATAAAAACAACATGGTTACGACTGCAACCATCGCCATTTGTTTTATGGTAAGTGAACGGCTGACGCGCAAAAGAGCTCTCCACAGATACGAACGTATTGCTCAGGCATTGAGAATAACGAGGCTGGCGCCAAAGTCAAAATAGACCCTGACACAAAGATTATAACCCGGTATGTAACCGGGTTATATAAGACGAACACTTATATGATTGCTGATATAGCTACCAGTCGGCGTAAGGTACCAGAGGTTGTGGTGGCATATCGAGATCGCCCTGCCAGCCTGCGGCAGAGTAGCGCACGTAGAGCAGCGCATGGCTTGGCGTGTAGTCCTTAGCCTGCTGGATGTCGACACCCGCGCCGATAAACCAGTTGGATGTTACCCGCCGCTCAACAATCGCCCGCGCCGTATAACCAAAGCCCTGGCTACTGCCACCGCCGTTCGTCGCTTCACTGGCGGCACTTTGCCCCTGCGAAGGAATCAGGTTCAACAGTGGATAGCGCGGCTCAGTTTTAGTTCGCGAGTGTGACCAGGACACCGAACCGCCCAGCTCCCACGACCAGTTTTCCGTCCGCTGACGCCAGTTTACCGGTACTGCAAAGGACACGTACTCTTGAGGGCTATAGTAACCGCCCTGACCCAGCGTGTAGCCACTCAGGTCTTTCTGGTAGTGCCAAATCATATTATTCAGCCCCACCGTGACCCGGCGGTTATTTTCGTTGACCACTTTGTAGTAGTAGCCGGTCATCCAGCGCACGCGCCAGTTATCCGCCACGTTTTTGCCGGTCAACTGATCGCCGCCCAGTGATGCCCAGATACCGTTGGCCTCACCTTTGTCATAACTCATGCTAACCACGCCGCCGTCAGCACGAACACCACCCCAGGTGGTGCCCGGATGCAGGCCACTGCTGTTATCTTTCTGTCCACCAAACGCCAGCAGCGAACTGGAAATTGGGCGACGGTGCGCGTTCAGCGTGTAGCCCACCGGCCCAAGATCGTTGCTGTAGCTCAGCCCACCGACGACATCCACCACCTTGAAGCCCATTGGCGTGGTGCCGATATCCGCGTCCCAGGTGTCATTTTTCCAGCCAATGGCGACGCTTGCGCCACTGTCACTTTGGTTCTTCGAACCGTAACAGGTGGCGAGGTCACACGTCCCCCACTGTTCTTTATACGCATTATTTTTACTGGAGAAGGTTCCGGCATCCATATTCACCAGATCCGAGCGGAAGAACATGCGCCCGTCATAGAGCGGGGCATCCACCTGGAACATGGTGGTGTGCGCTTTCAGATCGGAGTAACCGCCCGTGCCGCTGGAACCCCAGAAATCATGCTGTAACGTGACATTCAGATCCTGCTGGCGATAGAGATCGGCGGCATCGCTGCGCACGCCGCGCTTAAGCCAGTCATCTTTCGCGTCATTACGCGTGAGACGGGTAAAGCTGTCATTATCCTGCGGTCGCACTGGCGTGATATCCGCAGCGACCATCGCGTCTTTGTAGGTTTCCAGTGCCTGTTGCGGATTGCCGTCCAGCGCCTGATAACGCGCCGCATCACGCAGCACCATCGCACTGTCCATTGACGGCGGCTGAGATTTCGCCTGTGGCACCATGGCGGTGAGCATTTTCTGCGCCGCAGCCGTGTCGCCCAATTGGGCGCTGACCAGCGCAATACGGCGTTGGGTTCCCAGCGAACGCTCGCCTTCGGCAGGCAAGGCGGCCAGCTGCTGGCGTGCCGCCATTCTGTTACCACTTGCGGCATACACCTCAGCCAACCCAAGGCGTGCATCTTCATTCTGCGGATCGTTTGCCAACACGGCATTGTATTCCGCCAGCGCGGTAGCGTTATCGCCCCGCTGCTGCGCCCAGTCGGCGAGCGTCGCGTGGAGGCGCGCAGACTCAGGCTGCTGTTTTAATAGCGCAATCGCTTGTGCTTCCTGACCCCCATCACGCAGACGGTTGGCCTGGGCGATAAGCTGATCGCTGCGTAACCGCGTATCCAGTTCACGAATATTATCCGTCCACTGTGACGCCGGTAACGCCGCCAGGTGCGTCAACGCAGCTTGATCTTGCCCATTACCAGACAAGTACAGGCTATAGGCATAGACCTGCTCAGCATCGGTCGGTTTTTTGCGCGCCAGATTGAGCATCAGGTTATCGGCTTCGGCGCGCTGCCCGGCGTTCACCAGGTCACGCGAGAGTCGATAGGTTATCCAGACATCATCCGGTGACAGCGCCAGCCGACGACGCTGCAACTCAGCGGCCTGCGCCCAGCGTGCTTGATTCTCAAACGCTTCAGCCTGTTGTGAAAGCCGGTCGTTGGTCAGGCTACGTTCGATATCATCAATACTGCGTCGCTGGCTGGCTGAGAGGCCGTTGATAAAGGCCGTGGCGCGCTCTGGCGATTGCGCCCGATAGATATTCGCCAGCCCGCGTATCGCGCTGCTATTGCCTCTGTCCAAACGCAACGCCTGCTGATAATAACGTTCAGCACCCGCGCTATCTTTTCTGGCCAGTGCCACATCACCCAGCCCAAGCACCGCATAGCTATCCGTGGCGTCAAGCCGGCGCGCCTGTTGATAAGCACTCTGTGCCTGCGCCAGATTGTTGGTTTTCAGCGCCGCATCACCTTTGCGGATAAGCGGCCAATAAAGCTGCCAGGACTGCGGTTTGCTGGCTTGCGCTTCGTCCGCTTTCACCTGCTGTTCAGCCTTCTCACGCAATACCGGATCGGCCATCTGTTTTTGCTGTTCCGCCAGCATCCCGCGGGCGCTATCGGCCGATTCGCCGGTATTGAAAATCATCAGGTAACGTTGCAACGCCTGCACGCTGGCAGGGCTGGCTGGACTGTCTTTTATGGCATTAAACCAAAGATCGCTTGCCGGCCCACGTCCGCTCGATGATTTCGCCATCTGCTCAAGTACAGCAAACGCTTCATCGCGCTGGTTGCTGGCAAGCAGCATATTGGCTAACGTCATCTGTAGGCCAGTGTTACCCGGTGCCTGGCGGTTCAATGCTTGCAGATGTGTGAGCGCCTCTTCGCGACGCCCGGCGACTTTTGCCACCGTCGTCCAGTACTCTACGGCGTAATCGCCGTCCGGCGGCGGGCCGTTAAAAGCTTTTTCGTACGCGCTCAGGGCCTCCTGGGCATGTCCCGTGGCAGCCTGCAAACGTGCTTCCTGTAATGCCTGGCGTCCTGCGCTACTGTTGAGCCCAACTTCTATCCGTGCCGCGTTAAATTCCGCCGAGTTCGGGGCCACCTGTGCCAGTTTATCCAGCTGTTTTTGCGCCCCTGCGCTGTCGCCTTGACGCAGCAAATAGCGCATACGCGCCGCCAACACTTTAGGATTATTGGGGTTAATGAGCTCCAGTCGATACAGCGACTGCTGCACCAAATCTTCGCGCTTACTGGCTTCACCAAGACGTACCTGGTTTAGCAGTTGCTCTTCCGCCGAGGTATCCGCATAGCCCGGCGGAACTAACGTCAGGCCAAGAGAGAGTGTGATTAAACTTAGTGTGAACTTGCGCATTCCTGGCCCCAGTCAGGTAGTAATTCGCCGCGGGCGCTGAAGCGAAAACGGTGTTGATCCCAGCCCTGGCCAAAAAGAGTCAGAACAAAATTGTAGTACGCATCCGCGCCGGGAAAATGGTCGGCAACGCGCTGGCGCAAAGCAGCCTGGGCGTCACGATTTTGTAGGAATGGTAGCAATGAGGCGGAGAAACCCACTGGGCCATCGCCGGTCACTTTCCCCGTGGCTGTTGCCACTTTTTCAGGAGGCACTCCCTGCTTGACGGTCTGCGCCGCCATGGCATTAAAACGTTTGAGCAGGCGCGCTTTTTGCGGGTCAGCGTCATGCATCATGCCCACCCATAAATAGACGCGAATGGCATCGTAGCTGCCGACAACATCCGCGGCTTTTAGCTGCCAACCCTGCGTTTTATCGTAGCTGACCCAATCCGGGGAGAAGCCTTTCGGTGCGGTCTCCATCAGCAGCTTAAGGTTCGTGTCACGCAGCGTGGTCCACGGTGCGCCAAAGCGGCTGAAATACTGCGCCACCTGAGGCGGTAAATAGCTCGGGTTAAAACGCCAGCGCGTCGCTTCGGCAAAACCAACGCGGCCGGGCAGCAGCATTAAGCCTAAGCCCGGCACCTTGACGACTTCATCCTCAACAATTTTCGCCAGCAACGCTTTGCCAGTGGCGCTGTAATCGTCGTTTTTCCACAATCTGCCGGCCTCAAGCAACGACCAGGCGATCCAGACATCGGAGTCAGACGCAGAGTTGCTATCCAGCACCGTCCATTCCGTTTCGCTCTTTTTACCCCACAGCCAGGCCGGAAGATTCTCGCCCAGGGAGCCTGCGGCGAGATTATTCTGCGTCCAGTTCAACAGCGAAGCGAACGCCTGTCGATCGTTTGCCGCCAGGGCAAAGAACAGTGCGTAGCTTTGCCCCTCTGAGGTGGTAATTTTTCGCGGATCGCTGGGGTCGATAACGCGCCCTTCAGCACTGACATATTCCTGCTTAAACTGCTCCCAGGCAGGCCACTGACAGGCAGCCTGAACCTGGCCGCCCAGGGCGCATAACACGACAATCCAGCGTAGCATTTTCATCAAGGCTTACTCGTCTTCCGGATCCAGGCGACGACGGCTGATGATACGCAGCAGACGCCACAGTACCCACGCCAGCAGCACGATACTTATCGCCGCAAAGATAGCTAACAGGACAGGGTGATTTGAGAGCGCAAACCATACGCGTTCAAACCACGGCAAGTGACCGACGTAGTAAATATCGCCCACGCGCAGGCTGCTTACGCCCGATTCACGAATGACCGATACGGAACCAAACATCGCCGCGCGTTTACCGCTGTCATTTAGCGCATTGTTCAGTAGGTTATAACCGGTGGCGCTATCGGCCAACAGGGCCACGACGCTACGCTGTTTGTGATACGGCGACTCAAAGCCCACGACAGCCGCCATCGGGCCGGAAGAGGTGATCCCGGTTTGTACGCTGGCCTGGCGATCGTCCGTATCCAGATAGATGCTCGGCAGATCGTTGTGACGCAGCGGCGTTTTCACCCAGCTCTGGGTGGCATCGACCAGCAAGTCGATATGCTTGTCATCTTTGAGTTTCTGCGGAATAGAGCCAATCAGCAGCAGGTCGGCGTCTTTATCCTGGATTTGGCCACCCTCATCGACGATGGTCATTTTCGCGCCCGCCAAACCGGTCTGGCCGCCAATCACGCCAACCGCGTTGAGCAATGTACTGACCTGTGCTTCGGACGGTGTTTTTGGCATGACGATGACCGTGTCGGAAAGGTCAGCCATGCGAGTAAACGGGAAGCCCGCGTTGGCAAAGGTGCGCAGATCCGGCATCGGCAAGAAGTGGTAATAATGGGAGAAATCGATAGTCGAGTCATCGCCAATCACTACGTGGTTCTGTACCGGCTGGAAGGTAACGCAGTTATCCACCGTGCCGCCAGGCATCGGGTTCGTATACTGGAAGTCAAAGCGCAGTTGGTTCATTGCGCCCAAGCGCAGCGCCGGGATACTGACATCGTTTTTACCGTCCAGCAGCCCTTGCAGAATCGGCAGGCGCAGCATCAATTTATTGACGTCCTGCGTACTGTTGAGGCTGAAGGATTGCAGAAACTGGTTGTTCAGACTGATGTCCATCCGCGAACTGTCTTTCACCGGCGGCATGGTGTAACGGTATTTCAGATCCATATCAATGCCGGTACTGCGCATCAAGTAGAGATCGGGTGGCAGATTCAGCGATAGGTTGATAGACGCAGGCTCAAGCCCGGTCGACTGTAGCTGCTGCTCGTAGGTCTTCAGCTCACCAAAGGTCACTGGACGGTCAGTACGTACCCAATTTGGTGCATCGTAAGGAGCGCGAGCCAGCAACGGCGTCACTTCGTTTACCGTAACGCTATCGCCACGGAACAGGATATTGCCCGCTGAGATGCCCTGTGCCGCTTGCAGCAGATCTTTATCATCACGACCAAAGACCACCAGCAGTTTCATATACGGGTTGGTCGGGTGATCAATCATTTCGACCGTTGGTGCTTTCACCGGCGGATGATCGCGCAGGAAGTCCGGGCGATTATCGTTGGTGGCAAAGACGATAGCATTACGGTCAGGCAGTGAATTGTAGAGCACCGGGAATGTCTGGCCGCGCCAGCCCGCTTTTGCCCCAAACCATGAGGCAATAATCCCCGCCGCCTGCTGTTTTTGCAGGCTCGGCGAGCTGGCAAAGACCATTGGCAGATTCAGAGGACGGTTATCGCGAGAATCAAAGAACGGCACCGGGAAATGCGAGAGATCGTTACGCACTTTCAGGGACTGATAGGTTAAATCCAGCGTGCTGTTACGGGCGACATCGAGCCACACGGTGTTGTTGGCCGGGTTTTCACAAACATCACGGTAATGGCCAATAAACTCAAGACGCACGCGGTTAAAGTCGGTGATATATAACGGGTCGACGGCAACCTGAGCCGTCACCTTCTGACCAAGCTGCTCTTTGGTCACCGGCAGAACGCCCATCAGTTCATCGTTAAGATAGACCTTCAGCTGTGAAGTCACCGGCAGTAATGATGGCGATGGCGTATACGTCAGGTTCAGCAGCGCCTTCGATACCACTTCATCGCTGCGCATACCAAACTCAATGCTCCCGTTCGGGTTCGAGCCACGCAGCACCATGCTGCCCGGCGGTGGCGCAATCTGAGCAAATGTGAGCTTCACATCACGGCCTGGCGAATCTTCCACCACTACGGGTGCAGCGGCCACCGCTGGGGTCGCCGCCTCCGTTGGCGCAACGGACAGTTCGGTCGTCGGTTCAGAATACGTCGTGAGTGGCAACAAACTGCCTACACCCACCGCCACTGCACAAATCCAGGAAAGGTTTCTTTTCATCGCATCATCATCATTATTGTTGAGCCATAGCCGATAGCGGACGCTCGATTATCACGCCGCGTTCCGGACGACGCGGGACGAACGAGGCCACCCACGCCACAAGCGAGGTGAGTGACCGGAAAATTTCTTTTGCCACCGGCGGCGCAAATTCGGCCAGGTGACGGTAACCACGGAACCCCAGCTTCAGGATATCCATCAAGCTTTCCAGCGGTTTATCTTCCGGGAAGCTGTCTTGCCAGAGCGCCCATGTATCCGCGCGCGCAAATGTACACTGCACAAAGTCGATATGCTGGCGGGTGGTCATCGGCAGTAACTTAAGGCCGACTTCATTGCCCAGCACACGCACCACCTGAGTGGGGAAGACATACTCTTGCTGGCCGCGTTTGAGCAGGAGATTAACCTTCTGCTCCTCCAGCACCTGGGCATCACCGTTAATTCGGATCCCCACGCCGCCATCGGAGAAGTCGTGTACCGTACAGGAGAAGAGATGGCCGTCCTCGCGTGAAATTGCCCCCCGGCATCTTGATTTCAACGCGGTGCGAGCGACGCACCTGTTTACTTTCGACCGATACTGCTACCGCGCCGCCGAGAATAATCAGGTTATAGAACACCCACAGCAGGCTCACCCACACGGTGAGGATTTCATCCTCTGGCCCGTACATATAACGCCAGATCCCAAACGCCACGCCCAACAGGTTCAACAGCACCAGGTAGATATACGGCCGGGAGATCACCCAGTCGACGTACTCTTCTTTTACCAGTCCGCCCTTGGCGGTGACGTTGAACTTACCTTTATGCGGAGCGAACAGCGCCACCATCGTCGGCGGCGCAATGTACCAGGCCAGCACCGTTTCATAGATTTCACTCCAGAAGGAGTGGCGGTATTTACCCTGAATTTTTGAGTTAGTCAGGCTGGCATGAATCATGTGTGGGAACACAAAAAGCGCAATCATCAGCGCCGGGGCGTAGATGATATAGGCGTGCAAGAGCAGGAAAGCCAGCGGCGCGGTCAGGAAGATGAGCCGCGGGATGCCAGATAAAAAGTGGAACATGGCGTTGAGGTAGCACAGCCGCTGCGGCATTTTTAGGCCTTTGCCAAATAGCGGGTTATCCAGGCGGAATATCTGCACCATGCCTCGCGCCCAGCGAATACGTTGGCCGATATGCGCAGACAGGCTTTCTGTCGCCAGCCCCGCCGCCTGCGGCAGACGCATATAGGCGGAGGTGTAACCCAGACGGTGCAAACGCAGCGAGGTATGCGCATCCTCGGTCACGGTTTCAACGGCAATACCGCCAATTCTGTCCAGCGGTTCGCGGCGAATAACCGCACAGGAACCACAGAAGAAGGTGGCATCCCACATGTCGTTACCGTCCTGTACCAGCCCGTAGAACAACGTGCCTTCGTTAGGCGTTTTACGAAAACGTCCCAGGTTACGTTCAAACGGATCTGGCGAGAAGAAGTGGTGCGGCGTCTGCATCATCGCCAGCTTCTTATCTTTGAGGAACCAGCCCATGGTCATTTGCAGGAACGAGCGCGTCGGGACGTGGTCGCAGTCGAAAATCGACACGAACTCCCCTTTCGCGTATTTAAGCGCGTTGTTGATGTTCCCGGCTTTCGCGTGTTCATGCGTCGTTCGGGCGATATATTCGACGCCAACATCTTTGGCAAACTGGCGAAATTCTTCACGGCCCCCGTCATCGAGGATCCAGACAACGACTTTATCTTTCGGCCAGTCGATACCCAACGAGGCGTACACGGTATTTTTAACCACGTTGAGATCTTCGTTGTAGGTCGGGACAAAAATATCCACGGTCGGCCAGCTATCCATATCCTTCGGCAGCGGTACCGGCTGGCGATTCAGCGGCCAGGCCACCTGGAAGTAGCCCAGCACCAGCACAATCCAGGCGTAGGTTTCAGCAAACAGCAACACCAGACCACAGACCAGGCTCACCGGGTCGTTCCAGTTCAGCGTTGAGGTGTAGCGCCACCAGATGTAACGACAGGACACGGTCAGCGACAGAACAATAAGCATCAGCGCGGAGAAGCGCCCAGGGATACGCCGCACCAGCAGCGCAACTCCCCACAGCAGCATCAGGAAGACAAACTGCGAAATCGGGTTAAACGGCTGCGTGATACACACCAGCGCCAGAAGCAGCGACAGGGCGACGACCACGCCGAGAATGACTCGACGCAGTTTCGGATTAAGGTGTGCCAGCTCTTTCTTATTATCCAGATGGCCGGTTTGCGCATTCATGCGCGTCGGCAGTTCTTCCGCCCAAGCGATGTAGCGGTTGCGCAGCCACTCAATCCCTACTAACGGTCGCCATTGCAGAGGTTTACGGCTTTCCGGTGGTTTAGTGGCGATAAGCCAAATGGCCTGTAATGCATAACGCAGCGGATCGAGCGGACGCGGGCGTGAGAAATTAATGTGCGGAAAGAGCGCATCCTGCCGCGTCTGCAACGCCTGCCAGCGCGCGTTCTCCAGCGGCAAAAACATCCATGCCAGCCCGACCCACAGGCAAGTCAGCGTTGCTGCAAGCCAGGATGAACCGTTGCGACGATAATCCACGTAGCGCGCGTGCATACGCGCATAAACCGGCGGGGCGAAGATCAAACGACCAAGGCGAATCATGCTTCGCGCTCCGCCGCATGATGTCCGGCATAGTGCATAAGACACCAGTTAGCGAGCGTAATCATCTCTTCCGCTGCCAGTGAGTCATGGCGATATTCGCCAAGCGGCTGCTTGCTCGCCAGGCTTTCAGCCATCGCTTCATCACGGTGGATGACCACCGGCAACAGTCGGCGCTGGGTTTGCAACCACACCTGGTAGAGATCTTCTTGTAACGGGCTACTCATGCGCAGGCCGTTGAGTAAAAGGTGGGTATCGGTAGGCAGCGGCTGCTGATGCAGGCGAATATGGCAATTCGCGTCAGGTTTGATTATCGTCAGGGTAAAGTGACAGGCTTCAACAAGAGAAGGAGTCCAGGGATAAAAACCGTGCGGCAGGTCAATCAGGATCCACTGGTATTTCCCCTGTTGTTCCAGATCTTTAGCAATGGTGGCAATGGCCGCCAGCGTGTCGCCACGGGTGCTGATATTTTGCAGCTCACCCGCCTGCAACTGACCAAAAGGGAGAACATCAATATGCGAGGTGTAACGTAAACCCGCATCACGCCAGTCTTTACCCTCCAGCAGCGCACGCGCCCAGCCGCCGTCACGACCAATCTCGTCGTTAAACGTCAGCCGCAGCATGTTATCCGGGCAAGCATCGATAACAACGACTGACTCTCCGAGCAGTTGCAAAGACCACGCTAATGCCGCCGTGATGGAGGTTGTACCGACTCCACCTCGCAGGCCCTGTAATCCCAAAATAGCCATTATGGCTTCCTTATTTTTGTTCGGCTTTTTGTTCTGCAAACTCTGCCAGCAGCGGCCAACGCTTAAAGGCGGCAGCTAATTTTTCACGCTGGGAAATATCAGTGTAATCTATATTGGGTAGAGAAAAAGCCCGACTTAGCGCGAGAAAATCATTCTGGAAGGTGTAACCAAGTTGCGAATCAACTGATTTCACAGGTTCATTATCTGACATTGTTTACTTCCTCGAAATCAAATGCTGATGCACCACATCAATCGAAAGACAAATTTCTCATGAATTTCGTTTATACTCGTCATACTTCAGATTGAGGATATCCGCATTTGCATTTACGCATTTCGACAACATAGTTATGCAAAAGCCAGGCGGAATTAATGCTCTTTTGACCTGACAACCAGTCGATTTATTAAGAGTATACATGCTAAATCTGATGCTATTTAATTTCAATATTAGGTTTATTCTAACGTTTACACTAGTAAACTTAGATGCAGGATTATCGTCGATAAGAGGGACACGATGAACCCCATATTTTCTATTGGTATTGAGTCATTGTGGGATGAAGTCAGCCATATGCCCACAGGTGGCGTGTGGTGGATGAATACAGACCGCCAGGAAGATGCTATTAGTCTGCTCAATCAGACGCTTTCCGCGCAGGCGGAGGGGGCGAAAGTAGCCGTAGTCAGCATGGGCGAGAATCCCAACAACCTTATAAAATTAAAGGGTAACTCGGGTCCCAGGAGTATTTCGCTTTTTGCCATGCAGGATAGCCCGGATAGTCTATACTTCATGCGCCGCGATTTACTTTGCACGCTTGAACCAAACAATTATTTTATTATCCTCGTGTGCTCTCATAACGCCTGGAAAAATATCCCTACTGACAAGCTTCTCGACTGGGTAAAAAAATCGCAGAAATGGGCGAAATACTACCATTGCACTCTTTTAGTCTTAAGCCCAGGTAACAATGCCGATGCACAAACCTCACTATTGTTAGGTGCATATCGCTCACTTTCTGGCCTCGCCAGTTTACGTTACCAGGGTGATAGTCAACTGCTGGATATATCTTACTGGGCCAATGAAAAAGGCGTCAGCGCACGTCAGCAACTTTTAATTACGCACAATGATAACGGCTGGCAATTATCTCAAGACGAAATTGCTAACGTCCAGCCACGCAGCGATGAAAAAGAAGTGCTGAGTAATATCGCTATTCTTGAAGGTGCTCCGGCACTTTCTGAGCACTGAAGCTTATTCGATTCGAACGATGCAGTTTTTAATGCCGCACGTACCGCTCAGGCTGCCACGGTCATATTCTCGCTTAGTCAAAATAGCCAGATAGAACAGCTTGCAAGGTTTACCCATACTTTACGTCGCCAACGCGGCAGCGCACTAAAAATTATCGTTCGTGAAACCATCGCTAGCCTACGCGCTACCGATGAGCGATTGCTGCTAAGCTGTGGTGCCAACGTGGTGATATCCGCTAACGCCCCGCTATCACGCAGCCTGACGTTGATTGAAAGCGTTCAGACACAACAATTCACCCGCCATGTGCCGGAAGATCTCTCCACGCTGCTCGCCAATACCGAACCGCTGAAGCTCAAGGGCTATCAGAAGTGGGATGTCTTTTGCGAAGCAGTACAGAAGGTCATCAATAACACGCTATTACCTGCGGACAGCAAAGGCGTTATGGTCGCACTGCGCCCAGCCCCCGGACTGCGGGTTGAACAGGCACTCACGTTATGTCGCCCGCACCGAATCGGCGACATCGTCAGCATTGCCGATCGCCGCCTGGTGCTATTCCTCCCCTTCTGCCGGGTGAACGATCTCGACACCGCGCTCAATCATATTTTTCCACTGCCGACCGGCGATATTTTCTCTAACCGCATGATTTGGTTTGAAGATAAACAGATTGCCGCGGAACTGCTGATTATGCGTGACGTGAAGCCGGAGAACTGGACAAAACCATTAGAGATCGCGCCGAAACCCACGAATGTTATCAACGCGACCTACGAGGGTAAGGGATGGCGCCGCTATCCGGAACCTCATCGCCTGTCCACGGATAACGAAGGAACGCCGTCATGATGTCGATAAGCGATATTATCCAACTGGTCGTGCTTTGCGCGCTGATCTTCTTCCCGCTGGGCTATCTGGCGCGCCATCATCAACGACGTATTGAGAACGCGTTTCGCTTGATGTTTCTTAAACCCCGTTATGTTAAACCAGTAGGCGTTCTGCGCCGGGATCTGGCCGTCAGGGCAAAATCAAAAAATGACTAAATCGACGCAAAACGCCGCCGCTCAACCTTCCCCGCTCTGGCACTACTGGCGGGGATTGTCGGGTTGGAATCTCTATTTCCTGGTGAAATTCGCGCTACTGTGGGCTGGATATCTGAACTTCCATCCCATGCTGAACCTGGTCTTTATGGCGTTCTTATTGCTGCCGTTACCCAATAGTCGCCTGCACCGCTGGCGTCATTGGATAGCCATCCCGTTAGGGTTTGCATTGCTCTGGCACGATACCTGGCTCCCTGGCCCCGAGAGCATCATGAGCCAGGGTTCACAGATTGCCGGATTCAGCGCCGACTACATCTGGGACCTGGTAACGCGCTTTATTAACTGGCAGATGGTGGGTGTCTTCTTCGTGCTGGTCGTCGCGTGGCTGTTTTTAAATCAGTGGATCCGCATGACCGTTTTTGTGGTTATTGCCATGGTATGGATTAACCTGAGCGCGCTTGTCGGCCCATCCTTTACCCTGTGGCCTACCGCACAGAAAGCCGATACCACCACGGCGAATACAGCAGCGCCCGCTGCTTCAGCAGGCAGCGCTGCAACAAACAGCGATATTCCTGCACAAACCGCCGCGCCAACCTCAGATAATCTGAATGCCTGGTTAAGCAGTTTCTACGCATCAGAAAGTAAACGTGTAACCACGTTCCCGACAGCGCTACCGGCCGATGCCCAACCGTTTGACTTGCTGGTCATCAATATCTGCTCACTGGCCACCTCAGACGTTGAAGCTGCGGGTCTGTTACAGCATCCTTTGTGGTCACATTTTGATATCCGCTTTAGCAACTTCAACTCCGCAACCTCATACAGCGGCCCGGCGGCCATTCGTTTACTGCGGGCCAGCTGCGGTCAGTCGTCGCACACGGACCTTTATCAGCCCGCGGGAAATCAATGCTATCTGTTTGATAACTTGTCGAAACTCGGCTTTACGCAGCACCTGATGCTTGGCCACAACGGCGTATTCGGTGATTTCCTCAAAGAGGTGCGTAATTATGGCGGTATGCAAAGCCCGCTGATGGATCAAAGCAAACTCCCGGTAAACCTGCTCGCCTTTGATGGTTCCCCAGTGTATGACGATTTAGCCACCCTCAACCGCTGGCTTAACTCACCGGAGAAACCCGTCGGTGACCGTTCAGCCACCTTCTACAATATTTTGCCACTACATGATGGCAACCACAATCAAGGGCAAAGCAAGACCGCGGACTACAAAGCCCGTGCGCAGAAGCTGTTTGATGAGTTAGATGCTTTCTTTGATGAGTTGCAGAAGTCAGGGCGCAAGGTGATGGTTATCGTGGTGCCGGAACATGGCGCGGCGCTGGCGGGCGATAAAATGCAGGTCTCTGGCTTGCGTGATATCCCAAGTCCATCAATTACCCACGTCCCGGCCGCCGTTAAATTCTTTGGCATGAAAGCACCGCACCAGGGTGCGGCGGTTGATATCAATCAACCGAGCAGCTATCTGGCGATTTCCGAACTGGTCGCGCGCGCGGTGGATGGCAAAATCTTTACCGAAGATACCGTGAACTGGTCAGCCTTCACCGGTAATCTGCCGCAGGCCGCGAGCGTCTCCGAAAACTCAAACACGGTCGTGATGGAGTATCAGGGCAAACCTTACGTTCGACTCAACGGTGGAACCTGGGTCCCGTACCCACAATAACCGCGAAAAAGGCCGCAGGATCTTACCCCTGCGGCCCGGTTCGGGCGCATGCTGCCACTGCGGCGGCCATCACGCCCATTCAGGTTAGAACTTGAAGAAATGACGAACCAGCGCGACCACAATTGGGCCGACAATGGATGTCACAACAGCAAGGACTAACGCCTCGTTGAGCGTCATATAACCGCCTGCGTTGCAATGGCAACTGTTCGCGGCTATTCTCTTGTTGTCGAGCAAGCGAATGGCCCCCGTTATGTTGCCGGTTTATACCAAACAACGTGCGGGGGTTTTTCTCTTTCCAGCAACCGATGCCGCCGGGGATCAAGCCCCCGCAACATTGCGCCTCACCGGGAAATCCCGGCTTGCCGACGATACTACTGCAATCACGTCCCAACGTACCTTGCCCAGCCCATTTTTCAGAATTCAGCCCGACGTGGCTGCTCCAGTGATGCTGGAAGGTTCGTTATGAGCGCATTAAAAACAAAAAAGGCCGCAGGGTTTTACCCCTGCGACCTGCTTCGGGCGCATGCTGCCACTGCGGCGGCCATCACGCCCATTCAGGTTAGAACTTGAAGAAATGACGAACCAGCGCGACCACAATTGGGCCGACAATGGATGTCACCACGGCAAGGACTAACGCCTCGTTGAGCGTCATATAACCGCCTGCGTTGCAATGGCAACTGTTCGCGGCTATTCTCTTGTTGTTGAGGCAAGTGAATGGCCCCCGTTATGTTGCCGGTTTATACCAAACAACGTGCGGGGGTTTTCTCTTTCCAGCAACCGATGCCGCCGGGGATCAAGCCCCCGCAACATTGCGCCTCACCGGGAAACCCCGGCTTGCCGACGATACTACTGCAATCACGCCCCAACGTACCTGCCCCTGCCTATTTTTCAGATTTCAGCCCGAACACAAAAAAGCCGCAGGGTTTTACCCCTGCGGCTTTACAAGTAGCCCGGTCAAGCGAAGCGCCGCCGGGAATGCACCAGTCCATCCCCGGGGTCGGCGTAAACGCCTCGCCCAGACTACATTGGCTTTTCTGGATTTTCGTCTTGATCGACTGCAAAACACGCGACCAACTGACCGCCATAGTCTTTCAACTGCGGCTGCAACTGGGTACACGGCCCGAAACGACGGCGGCAGCGAGCGTTAAACGCACAGCCCGGCGGCGGGTTAAGTGGGCTTGGCAGCTCACCTGTCAGCTTAATACGTTCACGGCGTTCGTCCGGATTCAGACGAGGTGTAGCCGAGAGCAGCGCTTGGGTATACGGATGCTGCGGATTATTAAAGATCTGGTCTTTCGTCCCTTTTTCCACGCAACGGCCGAGGTACATCACCATCACTTCATCAGCAATGTGCTCAACGACTGACAGGTCATGTGAGATAAAGACATATGACAGCCCCAGATCTTGCTGAAGATCCATCATCAGGTTCAGCACCTGCGCGCGTACGGAAACGTCGAGCGCGGAAACCGGTTCATCGGCAATCACCACGTCCGGGTCAAGCATCAGACCACGAGCAATGGCGATACGCTGACGCTGGCCGCCGGAGAACATATGCGGATAACGGTCGTAATGCTCGGTTTTCAGACCCACTTTCGCCATCATTGCCAGCGCTTTTTCACGGCGCTGCTCTTTGCTAAGCGTGGTGTTTATCTGTAACGGCTCCTCCAGAATCTGCCCCACTTTCTTACGCGGGTTCAGCGAACCATACGGATTCTGGAACACAATCTGGATTTTCTGCCGACGCAATTTCTGCGCATGTGGGTCGTGCTTAAGCAGATCCTGCCCTTGATAATAAAGTTCTCCACCGGTCGGAATTTCAATCATCGTCAACAAGCGGCCAAGAGTGGATTTCCCACAGCCTGACTCACCAACTACCGCCAGCGTTTTGCCACGCTCGAGGGTAAACGATACGCCATCCAGTGCTTTTACCAGGCGTTCCGGGGCGAACATCCCCTTCTTCACCGGGTAGTGTTTTTTCAGATCAATCGCCTGCAGCAGCGGCTGCGAGGTGGCCTCGTGCGTACTCATAGTGTGGGCCTCCCGGCATCATCGAGTGGGTAGTGGCATTTCGACTGACGACCGCTGGCAAGCAGCTTCAGCTCGGGTTCAACGCTGCGGCATTCATCCGTCGCATACGGGCAGCGCGGATTGAGCAGGCAACCTTCCGGGCGATCGTACTTACCCGGAACCACGCCCGGCAACG
The DNA here is from genome assembly GCF_034424175.1 of Kluyvera intermedia. NCBI lineage: Bacteria > Pseudomonadati > Pseudomonadota > Gammaproteobacteria > Enterobacterales > Enterobacteriaceae > Kluyvera > Kluyvera intermedia. The sequence goes on along the minus strand of NZ_CP139986.1, from coordinate 217,193 downwards.
AAGCCAGACGTGCTTTATCCTGAGCAAACTCCGGCAACGCGCGCAGTAACGCTTGGGTGTACGGATGACGCGGGGCGCGGAAGATTTCCGTTGCCGCGCCTGTCTCCACCACTTGACCGGCGTACATCACGATAATTTTGTGCGCCGCTTCAGCCACCAGCGCCAGATCGTGGGTGATCAGAATCAGCGCCATGTTCTCTTTTTGCTGCAGTTCAAGCAGCAGCTCGATGATCTGCGCCTGAATCGTCACGTCCAGCGCGGTAGTCGGTTCATCGGCAATTAGCAGCTTCGGACGACAAGCAATCGCCATGGCGATCATCACGCGCTGGCTCATCCCACCGGAAAGCTGGTGCGGATAAACATCCAGACGCGAAGCCGGGTCGGGAATACCCACCTGGTTTAACAGGTCAATGGCCCGCTGGCGTCGCGTTTTCTTGTTGCCGCCCTGGTGTACCTTAATCGCTTCCATTATCTGGAAACCGACGGTGTAGCAAGGGTTGAGGCTGGTCATCGGATCCTGGAAGATCATTGCCACTTCGGCTCCCACCAGGTTACGACGTTCTTTCTCGGAAATACGCTTCAGATCCTGACCGTTGAAAGCAAGGCTTTCAGCCATGACGCGGCCGGGATAGTCAATCAACCCCATAATCGCCAGTGAGCTGACCGATTTACCCGAGCCAGACTCACCTACGATACCGACCACTTCGCCCTGTTCCACACTGTAGCTTACGCGGTCTACGGCTTTAAACGGTGTGCCTTCGTCGCCGAAGTGCACCGATAATTTATCTACATTTAATAACGCCATCTCGAACCTCTTACTGCTTCAGTTTGGGATCGAGCGCATCACGAAGACCGTCACCCATCAGGTTAAATGCCAGCACCGTCAACAGGATTGCTAATCCTGGGAAGGTCACAACCCACCAGGCACTTTGTGCGAACTGCAACACGTCAGCGAGCATCGTGCCCCACTCCGGTGTTGGCGGCTGCGCACCCATGCCCAGGAAGCCAAGAGCAGCCATATCGAGAATGGCGTTAGAGAAGCCGAGCGATGCCTGAACAATCAGCGGAGCAAGGCAGTTCGGGAGAATATTGACGAACATCTGGCGCATAGCGCCGGCCCCCGCCACGCGGGAAGCGGTGACGTAATCGCGATTCACTTCCACCAGGACGGCTGCACGGGTTAAACGGACGTAGTGCGGCAGCGCCACGAACGTCAGCGCCAACGCAGCATTACCTATTGATGGGCCAAATACCGCCACCAGCACCAACGCCAACAGCAGGCTTGGCAATGCCAGCATAATATCGACGACGCGCATGATGATGTTATCAATCAAACCACCGAAGTAGCCGGCGACCAGCCCCAGCACAACACCCATAATGAGCGAGAGGACAACCACCAGGCAGCCCACCAGCAGCGAGAGGCGCGCACCGTACATCAGACGCGACAGTACATCACGCCCCACGTCATCGGTCCCAAACAGATGCGCCCATGAGCCACCATCCTGCCATGCAGGGGGAGCCAGCAACGTATCGCGGAACTGTTCCGCCGGGTTATAGGGCGCAATCCAGTTAGCAAAGATGGCAATAAACAGCACGATGACCACATACACCAGGCCAACAACCGCCCCTTTATTGCATTTAAAGTAGTGCCAGAATTCCTGGAAAGGGGTCATCGGCACCGGTGCGGACACCGTTTTGTTTTCAGTAACTTGTGTCATGACGGCCCCTTACTTCTTATGACGGATGCGCGGGTTAACCACGCCGTACAGCAGGTCAACGAGCAGGTTGACGAGGATAATCATCGTCGCCACCAGCAACACCCCACCCTGAACCACCGGATAGTCACGGCGTTGCAGAGCATCGATTAACCAACGTCCCAGGCCCGGCCAGGAGAAGATGGTTTCCGTCAAAATCGCCCCCGCCAGCAGCGTACCGACCTGTAGGCCGATAACGGTGACCACCGGCAGCATCGCGTTGCGCAGTGCGTGAACCACGATAACGCGCATACGGGTCAGACCTTTGGCGCGCGCGGTACGGATGTAGTCCTCGCCCAGCACTTCCAGCATCGACGAACGGGTCATACGCACGATCACCGCCAGCGGGATAGTGCCGAGCACCATCGCAGGCAGAATCATATGCGCCAGCGCATCAATAAAGTTGCCTTCTTCGCCCCAGATGGCGGTATCAATCAGCATGAAACCGGTCAGTGGATTCGTGTCATCAAGGAACACCATATCACTCACGCGACCGGATACCGGCGTCAGGTTCCACTGTACCGACACCAGCATAATCAGCATCATGCCCCACCAGAAAATCGGCATGGAATAGCCGGTCAATGCCAGGCCCACCGCCGTGTGGTCGAAGATAGAACCGCGTTTAACTGCCGCCAGCACGCCTACCGGGATACCCACCGCGACGGCAAAAATCATGGCGCAGATACCGAGTTCCAGCGTCGCTTTGAAACGCGGCACGAACTCGTCCCACACCGGGAGGCGGCTCTTTAATGAAATCCCTAAGTCACCGTGCAGCACGCCCCAGATGTAGTGGAGATACTGTTGCCACATCGGCTTATCAAGGCCGAGTTCAGCCAGCAGCTGGGCGTGACGCTCAGGGGAAATACCACGTTCGCCCGCCATAATCATCACCGGGTCGCCGGGGATCATATGCACGAAGGCAAACGTCAGGAGGGTGATACCGATAAACGTTGGGATCACCAGACCCAACCGTTTGAGGATAAACTGCAACATAACCCTGATTCTCTCTAATGACGGCCCGCCTGGTCACAGGACGTCTGTATTGCTCACAAATCTGCCACCTTTCTCAAATGAGAGGGACGCAGATACGGCGCAGCTTCCCACCCCAAAGGGGGCAGGAAGCGTCGCGTTGCCGGTTAAGGCATCATCTTTATTATTCGATAGAGACGTTGTCGAAGTGGTGCTTACCTAATGGATCAACCACATAGCCTTTGACTTCTTTACGCACTGGCTCGTAGACGGTGGAGTGAGCGATGATCAGCGCCGGAGCCTGATCATGCATCACCACCTGAGCTTGTTTGTAGAGTTCAACACGCTTGTCGTGGCTGTCGGTTGCACGAGCCGGTTGAATCAAATCTTCAAACGGCTTGTAGCACCAGCGAGAGTAGTTAGAACCATCTTTGGCCGCAGCACAGCTGAACAGGGTCGCGAAGAAGTTGTCCGGATCCCCATTGTCCCCAGTCCAACCCATCATCACAGCCTGGTGCTCGCCTGCTTTCGCACGCTTGAGGTACTCGCCCCATTCGTAGGTTACGATTTTGGCCTGTACGCCGACTTTCGCCCAGTCAGCCTGAATCATCTCAGCCATACGGCGAGCGTTCGGGTTGTACGGACGCTGTACCGGCATCGCCCACAGCTCAACGGTGAAGCCTTTATCCTGGCCCGCTTCTTTCAGCAGCGCCTTGGCTTTTTCCGGATCGTAGCTGTAGTCTTTGACGTCGTCGTTATAGCCCCACATGGTTGGTGGGATCAGGTTCTTCGCAGCAACACCTGCACCCTGATAAACCGCTTTGATGATCGCTTCTTTGTTAACCGCGTAGGTCAGCGCCTGGCGCACTTTCACGTCATCAAACGGTTTTTTCTCGGTGTTGAAAGACAGGTAACCCACGTTCAGGCCCGCCTGCTCTAACAGGTTGATGTTCTTGTCTTGCTTCATGCGCGCGATGTCGGCCGGGTTCGGGTACGGCATCACCTGGCATTCATTCTTCTGCAGCTTAGCGTAACGCACGGAAGCGTCAGGCGTGATAGAGAAGACCAGACGGTCGATCTGCGGCTTGGTACCCCAGTAGCCTGGGAACGCTTTGTACAGAATACGGGAGTCTTTCTGGTACTGCAGCAGTTGGAATGGACCGGTACCGATTGGGTTCAGGTCAACTTTCTCCGGCGTACCGGCTTTCAGCATGTTGTCAGCATATTCTTTTGACAGAATAGACGCGAAGTCCATCGCGAGGTCTGCCAGGAATGGTGCTTCCGGGCGCGTCAGCACGAACTGGACGGTGTTATCGTCGACTTTTTTCACTTCGCTAATCAGGTCTTGCAGGCCCATGCCTTCAAAGTATTCATAGCTACCGCCAGACACCTTGTGGTACGGGTTCTGGGCATTTTTCTGACGATCGAAGGAGAAGACGATATCGTCGGCGTTCACGTCACGCGTCGGTTTGAAGTCTTTATTATCCTGCCACTTCACGCCCTTACGCAGGTGGAAGGTATAGGTTTTGCCGTCTTCGCTGATGTCCCACTTCTCAGCCAGACCCGGGATAACTTCCGTGGTACCGGTTTTGAATTCAACCAGACGGTTATAGATAGGTACTGAGCTGGCATCGTAGGTGGTACCAGACGTGAAGAGCTGTGGGTTAAAGCCTTCCGGCGAGCCTTCTGAACAGTAAACCAGGGTTTTTGCCTGTACGCTGGCGGCAACGGTCATGGCGACCAGGCTGAGACCCAGCTTCAGCATCCCTGACTTCTTCAAGGAAATACTCATTATTGTGCTCCAAAGTGATATGTGTTGTTTTTACCCTTTGCATTGGGTTACACCGCCTGGCCTTTATTTGTGTTTTACCCGGCCTGGTCGATGCGTAGTAGAGGCGGGATTCCTTTCACTTAGAACAACTGAGTTGCAGCGCATATTCTCCATGAAATGCCCCTCATGCCCTACAATCTGTCAACAGAATGTGAAAACGTCAATACAGTTAGCCGGGATTTGTATTGAAGGTGAGAATAGATGGGCAAAGATTAAAAAAACCCTCAAGGGCTATTTTCAGCAGAGAAATTTATGCTATGACCACAAAGGCAGAGTTATTCACTTAATACTTTGCAACATTTAGTGATTAACATTTAAGCGTTATGTGAAAAATTTATTTCGATATGATGAATATCTGAGCGATTAATGCCGTGAACGTTAAAGCGCACAGGTGAAAATGCTGGGCTTAGTCATAAGTAGCACGAAAAAAGATTCATCTATGCATAAAAAAAAGCAATGGAATATGTCACGGAATTGTTAACGCATAGTGGAAGAGTTTGGAACGGTATCGCCGCCAGGACGAGACGTTTACGCCGACCCTGGGACTGGGGCATATTCCCGGCGGCGCTCCGCTTGGCCGGGCTACAATTTGACGTAAGCGCGTATGCCTGAAAGCTGCGCGCCATCAGGCATTGAGTGGTAGCCCGGGCAAGGCGTTTACGCCGCCCCCGGGGAAGTTCAAAGCCAAACCCAGCGTTACTTCTTCTCAGGCACGTGGCACCAGTTGTTATACTCGTTGATACCCCCATCCGGCGAGGTGTATCCCAGACAACCCATGATGGTGTCATACAGCTCAACGTGACGCTTCGGTTGTTTCATCGCAGCCTGTTGTTTCAGGTAAGCAAACGACTTCGCGTGGTCAGGATTTTCCAGATATTTATCCGACATCCAGACCATCATCGGCACACGGAATTGCTCCGGCGGTGCCATTTTGCGCGGCGTACCGTGCAAACGCTCATGCTCGTTAATCGACTCACCGTGGTCAGCGGCAAAGAAAACAATCGCCTTCTTATCACGCATCTGATCGAAGATATTCACCAGGAAATGGTCAACATAGGTTATTGAGTTATCGTAAGAATTGATCAACTCCGCCTTGCTACACTTGTCATCCACGTTCACACACTCCGGCTTCCACTGTGCAAAGCTACGCGGATAACGCTGGGTGTAGTTGAAGTGCGAACCTTTGGTATGAAGGATAATCAAATGCTTACCGTCGACACCGCTACGCGCCAGCACGTTCTTCATTTCATCGGCCAGCAGCATGTCGTCGACGCTTTTGCCACGGTTGCGGGGCTCAGCGCCAATCTGCTCACGGTAGGCAATGTTATTTGCCATGGTGTTGCTGTAGAACCACAGTTCGCTTTGCATCGCCAGCAGGTCGCCGGTAAAACCGAGTTGATGAAGTACCGCAAACACGTTCTGCTCTTTGAGGGTGCGCTGCGGGTTATCGCTGGCACCGCCCTGACGGACGAACATGCAGCGCAGTGACAGCTTGGTCGCGGTATCGCAGGAGTAACCGCGGAACGCCACCAGGTTTTTCTCTTTTTCCAGCTCCGGCGTGGTATTACGCTCGTAGCCGAACAGCCCCATATGATCCCAGCGCGTGGTTTCGCCAATGATAAACACCACATAGGTGTCATCGAGGCCTTCTGGTGCAACGTAGGTGAACTTTTTGGTCGGATCGATAAACTCTTTGGTATCGAAAGTCTCATCAACCTGCGTCCAGCCATACAGGCTCAGCGCGGAAACCCAGTTTGTTGGCAGGTAGGAGTTTGCCAGTACCCCGCCATAGCTTGGTAAATCAACCTGCGAGAGACGCTCGTTCTCCTTGAGATGAGCCTCCATCAGGCGAATCGGCCCCCACACCAACGCAGCACACGCTAAAATGACCACGATACTGCGGACACGTTGCCCCGGCGTGCGAAGTTGATTGAGCAGCGTATCGCGCGCGCCATTAAGCCAGATGAAGACTAGCGGTACAATACTGGTCAGCACCAGCCATGAGATGAAATGCCAACCGACAACCTCTTTAGACAGATCGACGTCAGTGGTCATCACCGAGGCAATAATGCCATAACCAATCACCACGTTCAGATTGGTCATATAGTAGCTGGCACCGGCAGAAATCAGCACTACCACCGTAGCCAGAACCTTCCATAGCGTACGTCCACCCAGCGACAGCAAACGCAGTAAGAAGAACGTCACCAGCAAGGTACCCACAAGCTCAATAGCAATGAAAATCCCTTTTTCGACGCTAAAATCCTGCAAATACCCTTCAAACCGACGGACAAACACGGAATAGTTCATAAACCAGCCGATGTAGACAGCCAGCAGAAAACTGAGCGTCTGCTGGGACATCGCTTTTAAATATTTCATGCGAAAAACCCTGGGAAAAAGGGAAAACCAAAAACGTGTTACCAATAACCGTAAGTAAACTCGTTAATATATGCGACGGCCATCAAGGCCTTAATTGCAAGCGCGGTAAGTAGACAACAAGAAAGGGGAAAAGTATTCGGAGGAAATGTGATTTGGTCAGATATTTACAAAAATATCTGACCAGAATCTACTTAATAAGTGAGGGAATTATTTTTAAGCGTGGGCTTCGTGCAGGATTCCTGTTTTTGGCTGACGGATGGTCGTCGACAGTGCCAGGGAGATAATCAACAGGGCGAAGATGACGCAGAAGGTCACATAGAAGCCACCGAACAGTGATGCAATCAGTGAACCGCAGATGCTGCCAATCCCGAAACCTAAGTAAATCACACCGTAGTTTTTCGCCAGATTGTTCAGACCAAAGAACTCGCTCACCAGCGATGGGAAGACGGTAATGGTGCCGCCAAAGTTAAAGGCCACACAGGCAATGGCCGCGAAGAATGTCACTTCGTTGAGCGGAGCAAACAACAGTGCTGCCATACCCACCAGCGAAATAATCTGACCGATAGTGATAACACGGATACGGGAAATCTTATCGGACAGAATACCCAGTACCAAGCGGCCGCTCAGGTTGGCAATCGAGATAATAGTGACCGCATTAGCCGCCGTCGCCAGATCCAGGTGCACCATGCCCTGCGCAATATCTTTTGCCACACCGATAACGTACAGGCCGCTCATACAGGCCGTCAGGAACATGACTGCCAGCATCCAGTACTGCGGTTTACGCATGGATTCTGCCAGCGTGAAGTCATTCTCGACTACGCCGTCGTGACTTGCGACCGCCTGATTTGGCGCATCTTTCATGAGCATTGCGCCGAAGACGATCATCACCAACACAATCGCGCCCCAAATCATGAAGGTTTTTTCCAGACCGACGGTTTCCAGCAGGTGGCTGTCGATAAACTTGAAGCCGAGGCTCCCTAAACCATAAGAACCGATAGCAAAGGCGGAGATCAGACCTTTACGTTCCGGGAACCATTTTACGCAGTTTGAGAGCGTCAGCAGATAGCCTGCGCCATCGGCGAGGCCGACAATCACCCCCGCGCTCAACCACAGCATTGGCAGGCTATTAGCGTGTGCGGTCAGGAAGAAGCCAATTCCCAGCAGAATACCGGAGGCCATAGTGACGTGCTTCACGCCAAAACGTTCCTGTAATTTACCGGCCACGGAGGATGAGATAGCCAGACCTAAGCTTAACAGACCGAAGGAAAACGCCACCTGGCTTACGGACGCATCCAGCTTGGTGGACAGCGCGCTGTTGAACAGGCTCCAGGTGTAAACGGAGCCTAAAGCGAATTGGGTAATAATGGTGCCGAATAATGTCAGCCAGCGAGTGTGATTTTTAGTTGCAGCGTTCATGATGAAGATGCCTTCTTAAATTAACTGCTGCCAACGATAACGAAGTTAGCATTTTTGCAGGTTAAAAAAGGCATGAAGTGCGCTCAGGACGGAATGAAATGCACCAGCGGCGGAATGAACGACATTGCAAAAAATGTCTTGCCGCTGATGTCTATCAGGCAAAACGATGATTTCAGAAACGAGCGCTGACGCCCATGGTGTAGAAATAGTTTGCTCCCACCGCCATATTATCCGCCTGAGAAAGCGCGGCATAAGCCGCAAGATGTGAATTCAGCAACATGTCGGCGCCCACCGTCACATCCACCCAGTTACCATCCTGTAAGGCGGTGGGCATGCGATTAAGCCCCGACTGCGCCTTCCACTGATTCTCGCCATACTGCTGGTTGTAGCTCACCTGTGCCCACGGGCGAACTCCCAGCCAGGAGTGCGAATCCACCCGCCAACCCAGCGTGCTGACGCTGGCGTGCCACAGGGGATCGGTTAGCGACGCGGTCGACGCTACATCGCCAAACTCATTCCACATAAAGCCCGGCGAGCCATCATAATGCCATTGCGCAACTGGCCCCGTAGTGATGCGGCTGGTGAGCGGAAAATTCCAGCCGAAGCTCATCGTTTTATTGGCATCCAGCGGCATATCATCCGGGGCATTCATATTGAACCCAGGCCCCGCCTGCACAGCTTCAATACGCTCTGCCAGAATGTCATCGTAGCGTGGTTGGTGATCGCTATCCCATGTATAGCGCTCAGCAGTATTATTTTGTGAGTCAGACACGATATATTCTTGCTGCCAGGCATTCGCATGTGGGGAAAGTAACATCCACACGAAAACCGATGCTGGCGGAGCAAATCGCCAGTAACCAATGCATTTCTTATTAATCATCAATTGACTCCAGAGAAGAGCCAGATTCGGCAGTTATTGTTATGTTTTATGGGAGTGATCCCTGTATTAACTATTGCCTCTTTATTTTCGGCGTCAAGAGAAGTGCAGGGTTTTATTATGATGCTTGGGTCATCGACAAAAAAAGGGAGAACCAGATGCAACGTTGCGGTTGGGTAAGCCAGGATCCGCTTTATATTGATTATCACGATAACGAATGGGGCGTAGCCCAGCGTGATAACCAAATGCTGTTTGAGATGATCTGCCTTGAAGGCCAGCAGGCCGGGTTATCGTGGATAACGGTGCTGAAAAAACGTGAAAATTATCGTCAGGCTTTCCATCAGTTTGACCCGGTGAAAGTGGCGGCGATGACCGAGGAAGACGTCGAACGTCTGGTGCTAGACGCCGGTATTATTCGCCACCGGGGAAAAATTCAGGCCATCATTGGCAACGCCCGCGCGTTTCTGGCCATGGAAGCCAACGGTGAGCCGTTCAATACGTTCGTCTGGTCTTTTGTCGATAACACGTCGAACATCACTCAGGCTGCAACGCTCAGTGAAATTCCAACGTCAACACCCGCCTCCGACGCGCTGTCTAAAGCCCTTAAAAAACGCGGCTTCAAATTTGTTGGCACCACGATTTGTTATTCCTTCATGCAGGCCTGCGGTCTGGTTAACGACCACGTGACTGGCTGCTTCTGCCATCCTGGAGTTCAGCATGATCAGAAAATGGAACACTAACCAGTTCGAGCCATTACTCGCGCTGTGGCTGGATAGCACCACCTATGCCCATCCGTTTATTGCCGAACAGTACTGGTATGAAAGCCTGCCTAGCGTGCGCGACACCTATCTTCCCGTCGCCGAAACCTGGATTTGGGAAGAAGCACAGAGTCCGCTAGGGTTTGTCAGCGTGATTCAGGAGCGTTTCGTGGGGGCGCTGTTTGTCGCCCCCGAGGCCATTCATCGGGGGATTGGTAGCGCGCTTATCAACGTCGTTAAGCAACATTTTTCCGATTTAAGCCTTGAGGTGTATCAGAAAAATATTCGGGCAGTGAATTTCTACCACGCGCAAGGTTTTCGTATTGAAGACAGCGCGTGGCAGGAAGAGACTCGACATCCCACGTGGATTATGCGTTGGCAGGCGGATTAAACGCGGTTAACGCCAGATTGGGCCCATCGTATTTCTCGACCCAGGCCAGCGCCGTATTGCCCGCACAGCCGTTCCCCAGCCGTGAGCTGGGGATATCTTTGGTGAGCACGTTTACCGCACCGTTCTTACAAATCCCACCCGCGTCACGGTCTAAATCTGGCCATGCCCCTTCATGTAAGCACATCACGCCAGGCTTAATATCGTCACTGACCACGGCCCCCGCCAGCACCTGTCCACGCTGATTCCACAGGCGCACAATATCACCCTCGCGGATCTGCCGGGCTTCGGCATCCTGCGTGTTTATCGTGAGCGGCTCGCGCCCTGCTACCGCATAACGTTCGCGTAGAGAGGTGTGGTTAAGCTGGCTATGTAAGCGGTGCGCGGGGTGGGCTGACAATAGCTGAAGCTGCCCCGGCTTTGCGTTGCCGTGCCACTCGTCCGGTGCCAGCCACATTGGATGCGCTGGACAATCCGGGTACTGGAAACTGGCAATCCGCTCAGAATAGATCTCAATTTTACCACTCGGCGTTTTGAGTGGGTTCGCCTGCGGGTCGGCACGGAATGCTTCAAAGCGCACAAAGGCAGCATTCTGCTCGCTCTCCGGCATCTCGATGAGCTGATTGGCTTTCCAGAACTTATCGAACGGCGGCAGCGTGACCTGCTGGCTCGCGCCTCGCTCACCGGCAATCTGGTAAAAGGTTTCCAGCCACTGGAGTTCACTTTTGCCTTCGGTAAACCGCGCGCGACCGCCCTTCTCCCAGCGCTCGGACAACTCGGCAAATACCTCGAAATCATCGCGGGCTTCTTCACGAGGCATCACCACACGCTTCATTGGCACCAAATGCTGGTTGCTGTAATCGCCGGTCATGGTCAGGTCGTTACGTTCAAATGAGGTGGTCGCCGGCAGGACGATATCCGCATGACGCGCGGCCGCCGTCCAGTTGCATTCAGAGATAACCACAAGTTCTGGTTTCTGCCAGGCCTGAATCAGGCGGTTGGTGTCCTGATGGTGGGTAAAGTTGGCGCCACCCGCCCACCAGACAAAGCGAATATCCGGGAAGTGGCGGTTGAGGCCGTTATGCTGGTAAGGCGCACCCGGGTTCTCCAGCGCCTCAACGATGCGCGCTACCGGGATTTTATCCACGGCATCGACACCGCCTTTGACCGTGCCCTGCATAGACGCCAGTACCGCCGCGCGTCGCGTCGGGTTACCCCCGTTAGCGAAATGATAGGAGAGGCCAAAGCCCCCGCCTGGCGTGCCAATCTGTCCTAACATGGCAGCCAGCGTCACCAGCATCCAGTGTTTTTGTTCACCAAATTGCTGGCGCTGCATTCCCCAACCGGACATTAGCATCGTGGTATTTTGATGGAAGATATCCGCTAATTCGCGAATTTTATCCGCACTTATACCGCAAATCTCAGCCGCCCACTCCGCCGATTTGGTTTCACCGTCCGTGTTGCCCAGCAGGTAGTCGGCAAACACGGAATACCCTGTGGTGCAGCGGTCAAGAAACGCTTCATCATGCCAACCGTTTTCCACCAGCGTGTGGGCAATCCCCAGCATCAACGCCACGTCGGTTCCCATGTGCGGGGCAACCCATTCCATGGCATCACCGAAAAATTCCACGCTCTCCGATCGCATCGGATCGATGCAGATCAGCTTTTTGCCACTTTTGCGCAGAGCCTCAAAGTAAGCGATCCCTTGTTCATCCGACGCATTCCAGGCAATTTTCAGAGTGTTGAGCGGATTAGCACTCCACAGGACGACGACCTCACTGTGTTCAAGAATCAGCGGCCAGCTGGTTTGCTGCTGATAAACCTCATTGCCGCCCACCACATGCGGCATGATGGCCTGTGCCGCGCCGGTGGAGTAATCGCCCAAATGACCGGTATAACCACCTGCCAGGCTCATATAACGCTGCAACAACGTTGCCGCCTTATGCAGGACGCCGTTTGAGCGCCAACCGTAAGAACCGGCAAAAATAGCCGATGGTCCATACGTCTCGCGAATACGTTTGTGCTGCGCGTGCAGCAGATCCAACGCCTCATCCCAACTCACCCGAACAAATTCGTCCTGCCCGCGCGCACCCAGAGGAGCTTCCGGTGAAGCAAGATAACCCTTACGCACCATCGGATAGCGGATACGGGTTTTACTGTGGACCTGATCGCGCACCACGCTTTGCAGCGAGTTAGGATGCGAGGTCGGCAGCGCCCCGCGAGATGCCAGAACATTCTCGCCATCGGTGTCGACGAGTATCGGCCCCCAATGGGCAGCGGTTAATACGGAAAAGGGTGTAGACAAAGTGAGCGCTCCTGCAGGTGACGTCGTTTATTTATTGCGCCGGTCAATGTTACTTACAAATTTCAGAGAGTTCCCAAGAATTTTCTTCATGTTCGCGCGTCATAATCATGCGCCACGGTCGCTGTGGTGAAAATAAGAAAGTCATAAGGAATGAAGATGAATAAACGTATTTTAGTGATTGCTGCCATCGTGAGCGGCGCCCTGGCGGTATCTGGCTGCACCACAAACCCGTACACCGGCGAACGTGAAGCGGGTAAATCAGGCATTGGAGCGGGCATCGGCTCGCTGGTCGGCGCGGGCGTCGGTGCGCTCTCTTCGTCGAAGAAAGATCGCGGCAAAGGCGCGCTGATTGGTGCGGCAGCAGGCGCAGCGCTCGGCGGCGGCGTGGGCTACTACATGGATGTGCAGGAAGCAAAACTGCGAGATAAAATGCAGGGAACCGGCGTTAGCGTGACCCGCAGCGGCGATAACATCATCCTGAATATGCCAAACAACGTTACCTTCGACAGCAGCAGTGCCACCCTCAAACCTGCGGGTGCTAACACGCTGACCGGCGTGGCGATGGTGCTGAAAGAGTACAATAAGACAGCCGTGAACGTGATGGGCTACACCGACAGTACCGGAAGCCAGGATCTGAACATGCGTCTTTCCCAGCAGCGTGCCGATAGCGTTGCCAGCTCGTTGATTACTCAAGGCGTTGAAGCCAGCCGCATCCGCACCCGCGGTATGGGCCCGGCGAACCCAATCGCCAGCAACAGCACGGCTGAAGGCAAGGCGCAGAACCGCCGCGTTGAAATCACCTTAAGCCCGATTCAGTAATTGCACTGTCGGATGGTGACATCACCATCCGACATGAATCAACTTGCCATCAACGATTTTCGCGTTAAGGTGTTGTCACTTTCAGGCGAGAGACATTTCCATGGCAAAATCAGCGCGCCCTACCATCAGCGATGTGGCAAAAGCCGCGAAAACCGGCAAAACCAGCATTTCACGTTATCTTAATGGCGAAAAACATCTGCTGTCAGATGCGTTGCTGGCGCGTATTGAAACCGCGATTGCCGAACTTGACTATCGCCCAAGCCTGATGGCGCGCAATTTAAAGCGCGGCCGCACTCGCCTGATTGGTCTCATCATCGCGGATATCACCAACCCCTACTCCGTCAACGTGCTAAGCGGTATTGAAGCCGCATGCCGCGATAAAGGCTTTACTCCGCTAGTGTGTAACACCAATAACGAGGTGGACCAGGAGTTGCATTACCTCGATCTGCTGCGCAGTTATCAGGTGGAAGGCATTGTAGTAAACGCCGTGGGGATGCGTGAAGAAGGTCTGCATCGGCTGCAACAATCCGCATTGCCAATGGTGCTGATTGACCGAAAAATCCCTGACTTTGCCTGCGACGTCGTGGGGCTGGACAATACTCAGGCAGCCACCACTGCCACCGAACATCTAATTGAACAAGGTTTCGAAGCGCTACTGTTTCTGAGCGAGCCGCTAGGTACTGTCAACACTCGCCGCGAGCGTCTTAGCGCCTTTCGCGCCACGCTTGCCCGCTATCCGGGAATGGTGGCGGAAAATGCAGAGGTGCCGCTGGCCGAAAATGCTCAGCTTGATAACACGCTACGCCAATTTCATCAGCAGCATCGCGGAATGCGCAAGGCTGTGATTTCCGCCAACGGCGCACTCACGCTGCAAGTTGCCCGTTCGCTCAAACGCATTGGCCTAAACTGGGGCAGCGATATCGGCCTTCTGGGGTTCGATGAACTGGAGTGGGCGGAGCTGGCTGGCGTGGGCATTACGACCCTGAAACAACCGACATGGCAGATTGGCTATGCCGCTGTCGAACAGGTAGTACGCCGTATTGAAGGCACTTCCGACACCCTTCATGAGCAGGTATTTTCAGGTGAACTGATCGTTCGCGGTTCAACGGCTCGTTAACATTCCTTCGTGATGGTGATCATAAATTCAACACAGTGAGATTTTCTTTGGAACCGATTCCATCTAGCGTATGTGAAAGAGCGTTAGATTTGGAGTTCCTATGCAAAGAAAAATCATGGTGGTCACCGCCGCATATGGCCACGACACGGTACGCACTGCGGGCGGGCAAATTGCCCTACTGCCAATCATCGCTAAAGCCGGCGCAGATGGCGTGGAAATCCGTCGCGAACTGTTCACGCCAGCGGAACTTCAGGCATTGCCTGAACTGGCATCAGCCATTGAGTCGGCGGGTCTGCTAGTCTGCTACTCCGCACCAGAACCGCTTTTCATGGCTGATGGCACCCTCAATCCTCAGCTTCCCACATTGCTTGAAGAAGCCAAAACGCTCCGCGCGCTGTGGCTGAAGGTCTCACTAGGCCATTTCTCTGATACAAAACCGTTCAACACACTTCGCGATTGGCTGGACAGCAGCGGTATGAAACTAGTGGTCGAGAACGATCAAACCACCTGCGGACGACTACCGCCGATGCAACGTTTTAATGCCGCCTGTCATACGCAAAAACTGCCGGTATCGCTGACATTCGATATGGGCAACTGGCTGTGGGTTGGCGATTCCCCGGAAGCCGCCGCGCAACAACTTGCACCATCGGTCGGCTATATTCACATCAAAGCCGCCGCCACCTATCACGACAGCTATCGCGCTATCCCGCCGGATGAAGCGGATCCTCGCTGGCTGGAACTGCTGAACACACTGCCTATAGACGTACCACGCGGCATTGAATTCCCGCTGGAGGGCGCCGATCTGACGGCTGTCACCCGCCGCTACGTCGATCTGTTACGTAAGGATTAATCGATGAAAGACTCCCTGGATGTCATCACTATCGGTGAAGCGATGGCCATGTTTGTCGCCACCCAGACCGGTGATTTAGAGGAAGTAGAGCAGTTCATTAAGCGCGTGGCGGGCGCAGAACTTAACGTCGCCACTGGCCTTGCACGCTTGGGGCTCAACGTTGGTTGGGTCAGCCGCGTGGGCAATGACAGTTTTGGCCGTTTTGTTATCAACTCCCTGAAAAAAGAGGGGATCGATGCCCGCAGCGTTGCGATTGATCCTCATTATGCAACCGGCTTTCAGCTCAAATCTAAAGTTGAAAATGGAACCGATCCCATTGTGGAATATTTCCGTAAAGGATCGGCCGCCAGCCATCTGTCTGTTGAGGATTACCATGACGCGTACTTCTGTAGCGCACGTCATCTTCACTTAAGCGGCGTGGCTGCGGCGCTGTCGGACAGTTCATACGAACTATTGGCACATACCGCCCGCGCCATGAAAGCGCAGGGAAAAACGCTCTCTTTTGACCCAAATCTGCGGCCGGTTCTGTGGAAGAGTGAAGCGGAGATGATTGAAAAACTCAACGCGCTGGCGTTCCAGGCCGACTGGGTGCTGCCGGGTCTGAAGGAAGGAATGATATTAACCGGACAGCAGACGCCGGAAGGGATTGCTGATTTTTATCTGCATCACGGGGTGAAAGCCGTGGTGCTGAAAACCGGTGCCGACGGTGCCTGGTATAAAACTGCAGACGGCGAGCAGGGCTGCGTTGCCCCGGTGAAGGTGGACAACGTGGTCGATACGGTCGGTGCAGGTGACGGTTTTGCGGTCGGCGTTATCAGCGCATTGCTGGAAGACCGCACACTGCATCAAGCGGTGACACGCGGCAATAAAATCGGCGCGCTAGCTATTCAGGTCCAGGGCGATAGCGAAGGATTACCGACGCGTGAAGCGTTAGGCGAATAACGTCACGTATGATAACGGCCCCCTGTACCCTACATACAGCGGCGGCAAAGCGAAAATAGAGGCAAGCCTATGAACAGCTCTACAAACGCAGCAAAACGTTGGTGGTACATCATGCCGATCGTGTTTATCACGTACAGCCTGGCGTATCTTGATCGTGCGAACTTCAGTTTCGCTTCCGCCGCCGGTATCAACGAAGACCTGGGGATCACCAAAGGGATCTCATCCCTGCTTGGCGCCCTCTTCTTTCTCGGCTACTTCTTCTTCCAAATCCCCGGTGCGATTTATGCCGAACGCCGCAGCGTACGCAAACTGATCTTTGTGTGCCTGATTCTATGGGGAGGCTGCGCGTCTCTTACCGGGATCGTCAGCAATATTCCTGCGCTGGCCGCCATTCGCTTTATCCTCGGTATCGTTGAGGCCGCGGTGATGCCAGCGATGCTTATCTATATCAGTAACTGGTTTACCAAGTCAGAGCGTTCACGGGCAAACACCTTCCTGATCCTCGGCAACCCGGTGACGGTTCTCTGGATGTCAGTGGTTTCCGGCTACCTTATTCAGGCGCTAGGCTGGCGTGAAATGTTCATTATTGAAGGTTTCCCGGCAGTCATTTGGGCATTTTGTTGGTGGGTGCTGGTCAAAGACAAGCCGTCACAGGTGGGCTGGCTGAGTGAGTCAGAAAAAGCGGCATTGCAGGCGCAGCTCGAGCGTGAGCAACAGGGTATTAAAGCCGTACGTAACTATGGCGAAGCCTTCCGCTCGCGCAACGTTATCCTGCTGTGTATGCAGTATTTTACCTGGAGCATCGGAGTTTACGGGTTCGTGCTGTGGCTGCCTTCCATTATCCGCAGCGGGGGTGCCAACTTAGGTATGGTCGAAGTCGGCTGGCTCTCCTCAGTGCCTTATCTGGCGGCAACGGTAGCGATGATTGTGGTGTCATGGGCTTCCGATAAGCTGCAAAACCGTAAACTGTTCGTCTGGCCATTGCTGCTGATTGCCGCCTTTGCCTTTATCGGTTCCTGGGCCGTCGGTGCGAATAACTTCTGGCTCTCTTACACCCTGCTGGTCATTGCCGGAGCCGCCATGTACGCGCCGTATGGGCCATTCTTTGCCATTATTCCTGAGATGCTGCCGCGCAACGTTGCCGGTGGTGCGATGGCGCTCATCAACAGTATGGGCGCTCTGGGTTCGTTCCTTGGGTCATGGGTTGTGGGCTATCTCAACGGTGTCACCGGCAGCCCGTCAGCATCATACATTTTTATGGGGGTAGCGCTTTTTGCCTCAGTATGGCTAACTCTGATTGTTAAGCCTGCTAATAATCAACAGCTACCGATTGGCGCACGCCACGCTTAAATTTTAACTTACGGAGATTTGCATGAAGCCGTCCATTATTCTCTATAAAGCGTTACCTGACGATTTACTGCATCGCCTGGAAGAGCATTTTACCGTGACGCAGGTTGCTAACCTGCGCCCGGAAACCGTTACGCAGCATCAACAGGCTTTTGCCGAAGCAGAAGGTCTGCTGGGCTCCAGTGAAGCCGTCAATACCGCCCTGCTGGAGAAGATGCCGAAACTTCGCGCGACTTCAACCATCTCCGTAGGTTATGACAACTTTGACGTTGATGCCCTCAATGCCCGCCGCGTGCTGCTAATGCATACGCCAACCGTCCTGACCGAAACCGTAGCCGATACGTTGATGACTCTGGTGTTGAGTTCAGCGCGCCGCGTGGTTGAAGTCGCTGAGCGGGTGAAAGCTGGTGAATGGAAAAAAGGCATAGGCCCGGACTGGTTCGGTGTCGATGTCCACCATAAAACGCTGGGGATCGTTGGGATGGGACGTATTGGCATGGCGCTTGCCCAGCGCGCACATTTTGGCTTTAACATGCCGATTCTGTACAACGCCCGTCGTCACCATCCTCAGGCCGAAGAGCGTTTTAATGCGCGCTACTGTGAATTAAACACGTTGCTAGAAGAGGCTGATTTTGTTTGCCTGATCCTGCCACTGACCGAAGAGACACACCATCTGTTTGGCGCCGAACAGTTCGCCCGTATGAAGTCGTCCGCCATTTTTATCAACGCAGGTCGCGGGCCGGTGGTTGACGAAAAAGCGCTGATTGCTGCACTGGAGAAAGGTGAAATCCACGCCGCTGGGCTGGATGTCTTCGAACAGGAACCGCTATCCGTTGACTCTCCGCTGCTGAAATTACCAAACGTGGTGGCGCTGCCGCATATTGGCTCAGCGACGCATGAAACGCGCTATAACATGGCGGCCTGTGCGGTAGATAATCTGATTGATGCGCTGCGTGGGAAGGTAGAGAAGAACTGTGTGAACCCGCAGGTGGCGGGGTAAAACAATCTGGCCCGGCAGGATGCCGGGCCAGATAATTCGTTATTTCGTCGCGTTGACGGCTGCGGTCCAGGCCTGGCTAAATGCCTGGTGCTGCGACGCCAGCGGGCCAATCAGCGTATTATACTGACTTGCCTGCTGAGAGGTCGGGAACTGGATACCGTTGGCGACGAAGCTCACCTCAGCGCCCTGCTGTGCGACAAAATCACCCACCTGTACCAGCTGCTGGGTAAAGACCTGTGCCGCAGGGATCAGCGGTTGCAACGCGTCAGACGGTGCAGTCACCACTTTGCTGTAAACCTGGTCAAAGACCGGTTTCAGATCGTCGGCCTGTTTCAGCGCAGAATGTGCGGCATCAGCCTGCATTTTAGCATTCTGTAACTGCTGGCTCAGGACGTTCAATGAACCGTTGGCTTGGCGCAGCGGCTCGCGCTGAGTCATATAATCTTGCGGTACGCGAATGGCGTTAACGCTATCAACAACCGGGCGTAAACCCGCGTCCATCGCCTGGCTCACCTGCTGTGAGTAACCATAAATGACGGCATAGTCGGAAACAAACGGCCCGAACTGTTTTTTCTGGTCAGCCGTCAGCGTCGGCAGGCGTTCACCGCCACGCATCACGGTATTCTGCAAGAAATCGACGAATGCTTTACGCTGATCGCCTTCCTTATCAAAACACCCACTCAGGCTAACAACCATCAATAACGCCGCAACAGGCGCAAACCAGCGAGAGCAGGACTTTCCTGTCGCCATTTTCATACTCCTTCAGCCAAAAAAAAGCGCAAACCGGCGCACGCGTGCCTAACGATGACAAGGATAGTCCAGAGCCGCGCCGCAAGATACCTTTTTCATCCGTTCTGCACGGGTTCAGTATAAATGTTAATAAGTTGTTGCATTCATCACATTTATTGCAATGAATTCATCCATCAATAACGTGATTAACTCGCTGATACGTATATATTTATATCACTAAATGTCAGCGACTGATGTCAGGGTGAACGATTATCGCACACTTCCGTTTGACCATGCATTGTGAGAAGCACCGCTTAGTGATTTGATTTAATGAACGATTAACGACAACTCGTTCGATAATCGCCCAAACATCTCGATACCTTCGGGAGAGATAAGAGATATCAATCCGGCTCTCTCACATCGCTAGCAGGAATTACCGCATGACAACACAGACAACAACGGATATTCAGGCTTTTATCAATCGTCACCCTTTCTCAAAGTACCAGTGGATGATTCTGGTGCTGTGCTTTGTGACTGTCGCAATGGACGGATTTGATACCGCCATTATCGGTTTTATCGCCTCTGACCTGGTACAGGAATGGGGTGTGCAGAAATCAGATCTTGGCCCAGTCATGAGCGCCGCGCTGGTCGGCCTCGCCGTTGGCGCGCTCACCGCAGGCCCAATGGCAGACCGTATCGGGCGTAAGAAAGTATTGGTGCTCTCCATTCTGGTTTTTGGCGGCTTCAGCCTGATTACCGCCTTTGCGACTTCGCTGACACAGTTGACCGTACTGCGCTTCTTAACGGGTCTGGGACTTGGCGCTGCGATGCCAAATGCCGCCACCTTAATGAGCGAATATGCCCCTGAGCGCCGCCGGGCATTATTGGTTAACCTGATGTTTGTCGGATTCCCGATCGGCTCCTCGATGGGCGGTTTTATTTCCGCCTGGATGATTCCACATTACGGCTGGCAGAGCGTGTTGGTGCTAGGCGGCGTAATGCCGCTGATGCTGGCGGTCGCGTTGATTTTCCTGTTGCCGGAGTCGGCCCGCTACCTGGCGGTGAAAAATAAGTCGCAGCAGCAAATTGGCACCATCCTGCGTCGTATCGCCCCCTTGCCGGATAGCACCCATTTCGTCTTACAGGAAGCAGGCCAGGTTAAAGAACAATCGGCGCTGGGCGTGATCTTCTCACCACGCTACCTGGTGGGCACCATTATGCTGTGTCTAACCTACTTTATGGGCCTGTTAATCTTCTATCTGCTGACCAGTTGGCTGCCACTCCTGATCCGCGAAACCGGGGCTACGCTTAGCCAGGCATCGATTATTACCGCTCTGTTCCCGCTGGGCGGGGGTATCGGCGTGCTGATACTCGGTGCGCTGATGGATAAAATTAACCCGAACAAAGTGGTCGCTGTTGGCTATCTGCTAACAGGGGTATTCGTCTGCCTGGTCGGTTTCTCAACCGATAATCTGGTGCTGATGGGGGTAATGGTCTTTATCGCTGGCACAATTATGAACGGCGCACAATCCTCAATGCCGGCGCTGGCAGCAGGCTTTTATCCAACGCAGGGGCGCGCAACAGGCGTAGCCTGGATGTTGGGGCTAGGCCGCTTTGGAGGGATTCTGGGAGCATTTAGCGGCGCATTCCTGATGCAGGCGGAGCTTTCGTTTAAGAGCATTTTCGCGTTGCTGGCGATCCCCGCTTTGCTGTCTGCAATTGCATTAATGATTAAATATGCAGCGAGCAAACGACTGGCAAATCCGACTGACGCCACCCCTGTCGCCCTGCCAGAACCCGTGCAGAAAGTATAAAAAATACCCCGGCGGGAGTACTGTCGGGGTGTAATGACATTTTTTTACATTAGCATTCAAAAGCAGTTATTTTCTTTAAAATCAATTTTTTAAACTAAATTCACTGGTGTCGAAACGAAGCGGTCCCATAAATTTCCTGCGGATAACGTTTGCTTTCCTGATAAGAAGTATGCGTTAATGCACTCACGGTTTGACCTACAGACCACAAAGCAGTGAGTAAAGCAGTTCCCTTCAAGGTTATCCATTGGTACCCCTCGTAGCGACATTTTCTTTACGCTTTTAAATTCTGTAAAGCATGCCATAATGCCGAAAGGCTCATTTAATATTTAAAGGTAATTTCTATGTCCGGTAAAATGACTGGTATCGTAAAATGGTTCAACGCTGATAAAGGTTTCGGTTTCATCACTCCTGACGACGGTTCAAAAGACGTGTTCGTACACTTCTCCGCTATCATGAACGATGGCTACAAATCTCTGGACGAAGGTCAGAAAGTTTCCTTCACCATCGAGAACGGCGCTAAAGGCCCAGCAGCTGGCAACGTAACTTCTCTGTAAGTTAACGCCGCTAAAAATTCTAAATCCCTGCCTTACGGCGGGGATTTTTTTTGCCTATACCTCACTGAAATACCAACCCGGCTCCCGCCACTCCAGACAATGCGTCAATTTCAGCGCCTGCAAAAACGCCTCATCATGTGACACTACGATCATCGCACCGGGAAAATCAGCCAGCGCTGCTTCAATTGCCTGTACCGAAGCTAAATCCAGATGATTTGTGGGCTCATCCAGTAACAGCAGTTGTGCCGGTTCCCGTTGCCAGAGCGCACAAGCCAGCACAGCTTTTAATCGTTCACCACCGCTGAGCATCGCGAGCGGTAAATTCACTTTATCGGCCACCAACTGCAATTGCGCAAGGCAGGTACGAATTGCGCCCTCTTCTAGCGGCGTATCGCCTGCGCGAAGATGCGCCATCACCGACAATGATAAATCCCATTGCGTAAGGTGCTGATCCAACCAGGCTGCCGTGACCGATAGCTGACCATATCCAGATAATGGTTCCTCTATCCCCATCAACGTTTTCAGCAGCGTGGTTTTTCCACAACCATTTGGCCCACGTAACGCTACTCGCATCGGGCCATCCATCCGCCAGTCGAGTGGGGATAGCGTCTGGTAAGCCAGTTGCAACGCTTCCAGGACGACTACCTGCTTGCCAGCAGCCACCTGACTTCCCGGCAGTGTGAACATGACCGGGCTATCTTCCTCGACTCGCTCACGCGCTTGCCTCACCGCGTTATCCAGTGCCCCGGATTGGTCTCGATGCTGACGCAACAGCGTTCCGGGACGTTCTCGCGCGGCACCTTTGTATTTCACCCGCTCAAACGAGGCGATATTCAGGCTATCAACGGTTCGCAACGTTTTAGCAGAGCGCCTTTGACAATCGTCATGCTCCTTCTGCATTCGCGCACGAGTGCGCCGTCTTTCAGTGGCGGCATGTTCCAGCGCTGCGCGTGCCGCCATCTGTTCAGCATCGCGCTGTTGTTGGTAATCGGCATAATTTCCACCGTAACTACGCAACGCGGCAGGGGTAAGTTCAAGAATGTGTGGCATTCGCGCCAGCAGTTGTCGGTCATGGCTGGCGATTAACGCACCGCCGCGCCAGTTTTCAAGCTGTCGGTAAAGCCATTCTCGCCCGCCGCTATCAAGGTGATTGGTCGGTTCATCAAGCAACAAATAGTCAGCATCAGAGATAAACGCCGCACACAGCAAGGCTTTTATCCTTTCGCCACCGCTGAGAGAAGAGGCAAGCCGCTGCGGAGTAAACTCACCCAGCCTCGCATCCTGGAACGCTGTACTCAGGCGGGCAGGAAGATCCCAAAAACCATCCAGCGCCTCAATATCCTCTGCCAGCGCATCCCCCTCTTCAAGACGTTGTAAGGCGGCATAAATCGGCGCGTAGCCCAACAACTCGACAAGGGTGGTTTCAGGGGAAATCGTATGCTGCTGTGCAACATAGGCATACGACGTAAGACATTCAATGTGCCCCGTCGACGGGGAATCACCGCCCGCCAACAGGCGTAGTAATCGTGTTTTACCAACGCCATTACGTCCGACCAAACCGCAAAGAGACTTATCCAGCGAAAGGTTTAACGGGCCAAAAAGGGTATCGCCCGTCGCAAATTGACAGGTAACTTGATGCAAAATAAAAGAAGGGAATTGCGCACAATGGGCCATAAGCACTCCTGAGTGAAATCAATAACTCCCCTGCTTGCAGCAAGCTGCTTAGCAAGGATTCGAAATCAGCAGGTGTGTTTGTCCATTTTCAGTGTGCCTCAGTGAGACGAGGGATTCGTCGCGACAAAGGATAAACGTATTGCGGGGCGCATTTCAAGGCTATTTTTTTAGGCGCTTTGGATTTATGAAAAAAAGGCCTCACCAATACGAGAGGCTTTTTTATTGTTGAAAATAATAAAAAGGGTGCATTGAGAATGCATAACACCGATAAATTGGCGGGGATAGCTCCCCGCCAAAAGCCCTTACTGGTTAATATCACAGGCTAAAGATGCCGCGACCTCATTATTTCCTTGCTTAATATGCAATTCGCATAATGAATCACGAACCATCCAGGTAAATAATAGAATAGTGAGACATATCACTATCAAACTATACAACATAGATTTTTGTGGCATCCCTAGCCCCTTATGTTGATTTTCAACGAGTAAGAGACTATCCTTATGGTGTTCAGGCATAGAGGTGGCCTCACTTTGATTTATCATCAGGTGGGGCTTTTCTCTGTCTGCCTTTTGGTAAATACCTGAGACAAACAGTCTCAAGCACCCAACGTTATTCTATCTCAAATACTGCTTATCTCTGGGTGAACGTATTCCTAAAATATTTTTCACCTATCAATGAAAATATCCGAAATATAATTTAAATCATTATTAACGATTCAGGTATTAATATCTCAGATATAAAAAAACCTGCTCGAAAGCAGGTTTTTATCAAGCTAACACATTGTTACTGCAACAGGGAAATATCCGCTACCTGCAAGAACAAATCGCGAAGCTTAGACAGTAACGTCAGACGATTCAGACGAACATCTTTATCTTCTGCATTGACCATCACGTTTTCGAAGAACTCATCCACCGGTTCACGCAGGGATGCCAGTTCGACCAACGCTTCCTGGTAACGACCCGCTGCAAAGTACGGCTGCAGTTTGTCGCGCAGAACAACCAGGTTGCCCGCCAGCTTAATCTCGGCCGCTTCTTTCAATACAGAAGCATGAACGATGTCATTCAACGTCTCGTCAGACTTGGCGAGGATGTTGGATACACGTTTGTTAGCTGCAGCCAGCGCAGACGCTTCTTCCAGCGTGCGGAAGTGCGAAACCGCCTTCATACGAGCATCAAAGTCTGCTGGACGCGTCGGACGACGAGCCAATACCGCCTGAATAGTATCAACGGTGTAACCTTCGTCCTGGTACCATGCACGGAAACGTCCCAGCATGAAGTCGATGACCTCATCGACGACCTTCGCGTTGGTCAGCTTGTCACCGTACAAACGAACCGCTTCTTCGGTCAGCGTTTGCAGATCCAGATTCAGGTTCTTCTCGACGATAATACGCAGCACGCCCAGCGCGGCACGACGCAGCGCAAACGGGTCTTTATCACCTTTCGGATGCTGACCGATACCAAAGATACCCGCCAGCGTATCCATCTTATCAGCAATCGCAACGGCGCAGGCAACCGGGTTGGACGGCAGGGCGTCACCAGCAAAGCGCGGTTGATACTGCTCGTTCAGCGCGACAGCAACGTCTTCTGCTTCACCGTCATGACGTGCGTAGTGCATGCCCATCACGCCCTGCGTGTCGGTGAACTCGAAGACCATATTGGTCATCAGGTCGCACTTAGACAGCAGACCCGCGCGAGTCGCGTGATTTACGTCAGCACCAATCTGCTCTGCAATCCAGCCCGCCAGCGCCTGAATACGGTCAGTCTTGTCGCGCAGCGTACCCAGTTCCTTTTGGAACAGCACGGTTTGCAAGCGCGGCAGATGATCTTCCAGGCGTTTTTTGCGGTCGGAATTAAAGAAGAACTCGGCATCCGCCAGACGTGGACGAACCACTTTCTCGTTACCCGAGATAATCTGAATCGGATCTTTCGATTCAATGTTGGCGACGAAGATAAAGTTTGGCAGCAGCTTGCCCGCGTTATCGTAAACCGGGAAATACTTCTGGTCACCCTTCATGGTGTAGACCAGTGCTTCAGCTGGTACCGCGAGGAATTTCTCTTCGAATTTTGCGGTCAGAACAACCGGCCACTCAACCAGGGAAGTCACTTCTTCCAGCAGGCTTTCGCTCAGATCGGCATTACCGCCAATTTTACGCGCCGCTTCTTCTGCATCGGCTTTGATTTTTGCTTTACGCGTTTCGTAGTCAGCAACAACCTTACCGCGTTCCAGCAGGATCTGCGGATACTGGTCGGCATTGTCGATGGTGAACTCAGGCTCGCCCATAAAGCGATGACCACGGATAACGCGGTCAGACTGAATACCGAGGATGGTAGCCGGAATGACTTTGTCGCCCAGCAGCAGCGTTACGGTGTGGACCGGACGCACGAAGTGGACGTCAGACGCGCCCCAGCGCATCAGTTTCGGGATTGGCAGCTTCGCCAGCGAGGTGGCAATCATGTTCGGCAGCAGCGCTTCGGTGCTTTCGCCCTTCACGTGTGCGCGATACAGCAGCCATTCACCTTTATCAGTCTCCAGACGTTCAGCCTGATCGACGGTGATACCACAGCCGCGCGCCCAGCCTTCGGCCGCTTTGCTCGGCTTACCTTCAGCATCAAATGCCTGGGCAATCGCCGGGCCGCGTTTTTCGACTTCGCGATCGGCTTGCGCAGCTGCCAGATTTGCGACTTTCAGTGCCAGACGACGCGGAGCAGCAAACCATTCGATTTTACCGTGCGCGAGGCCAGCGTTATCCAGCTCCGCAGTCACGTTCGCAGCAAAGGATTCAGCCAGGCTGCGCAGTGCTTTTGGTGGCAGCTCTTCAGTGCCGATTTCCACCAGGAAAGTTTTCTCAGACATGGCCGCCTCTTATTTATTCTTATTGCACAGCGGGAAGCCAAGGGCTTCACGGGCAGCGTAGTAAGCTTCTGCCACTGCTTTAGTCAGGGTGCGAATGCGCAGGATATAGCGCTGACGCTCAGTGACGGAGATGGCTTTACGCGCATCCAGCAGGTTAAAGCTATGGGCAGCTTTCAAAATACGCTCGTAGGCAGGCAGCGGCAGTGGGTTTTCCAGCGCCAGCAGGTGCTGAGCTTCTTTCTCATACTGCTCAAAGCAGGAGAACAGGAAGTCGACGTCTGCGTATTCAAAGTTGTAAGTCGATTGCTCGACTTCGTTCTGGTGGAACACGTCGCCGTAGGTAGTTTTACCCAACGGACCATCGCTCCAGACCAGATCGTAAACACTATCAACGCCCTGGATGTACATCGCCAGACGTTCCAGACCGTAGGTGATTTCACCGGTCACCGGTTTACATTCCATGCCGCCGACCTGCTGGAAGTAAGTAAACTGCGTCACTTCCATACCATTCAGCCACACTTCCCAACCCAGACCCCAGGCACCCAGCGTTGGGTTCTCCCAGTTATCTTCCACGAAACGAATATCGTGAATGGTTGGATCCATACCCAGCTCTTTCAGAGACCCGAGGTACAGCTCCTGGATGTTGTCCGGAGACGGTTTAATCACTACCTGGAATTGATAGTAGTGCTGTAAACGGTTCGGGTTTTCGCCATAGCGGCCATCGGTTGGACGGCGGGATGGTTGCACGTAGGCAGTTGCCATCGGCTCTGGCCCCAACGCACGCAGGCTGGTCATTGGGTGAGATGTGCCCGCGCCAACTTCCATGTCCAGTGGTTGAACAATGGTGCAGCCCTGACGAGCCCAGTAATCCTGTAAGGTCAGGATCAGGCCCTGGAAGGTCCTGGTATCAAACTTTTGCATATGATTTCGTGCTGGATACGTGTGGATTGAAAGGAAGGATCCAGTATACCCGCTGAGTGCGAGATATACAGTATGAAACGGGGTTGTTTAGGGAAAATTGGGGGAAACAGGCCGAATTTTACTGCATTCGCGCCTGTCTTAGCGCATGGATAGGTGTAAAAAGCTGCCATCCGCATCGAAAGAGCAGACAAAACTTTCATTTTGCGCAGTATAACCACGCAGCTCGTAGCTGCCCTGGAATCGCTCGAAGCCCGTAACGTCAATTTTCTGGGCAGCCGTGTTATATCGCTGTGCTGCACTATCCTTGCACAGTTGTTCCATGCCGAGCGAGAGTGCAGGATTCACTCTGGCACTCTGTGTTTTCTGTTCAACAGGCGGCTCCACCGTTGAACACCCAGCCAGCACCAGCAACACCAGCAGGGGGAGAAGAGGCTTCATCATTATTTCTATTTCCAGGCAGTTATTTTTGGCTGTACTCTTTCACACTTTCGTATTGTCCGAATCTCTCCACGACTCTACAAGCCTGGGGTGGAAAACTCAGAACTTTCCAGTGCAATAGCGCCGTAAGCGACGGGTCAGAATCTATTTATAGCGGAGAAAAGGGCATCTGATGCAAGAAAAGATTAACTGGATAGACAATTTACGCGCAATTGCCTGTTTGATGGTAGTGATGATCCACACTACCACCTGGTTTGTGACGCATCCACATGATATCAGCCCATTAAACTGGGACTTCGCTAACATACTCAACTCAGCTTCCCGCGTCAGCGTACCGCTGTTCTTTATGATTTCAGGCTACCTGTTCTTTGGCCCACGCAGCGCACAGCCTCGGCATTTCCTGCGCATCGCCCTGTGTTTACTGTTTTACAGTGTGCTAGCGCTCATGTTCATTGCGACCTTTACCCACATCAATGTGGAAAACTCATTAAGAAACCTGCTGCAGAAGCCGGTTTTCTATCATTTGTGGTTTTTCTTCGCCATCATCGTTATTTATCTGGTTTCTCCGTTGATAGAGGTAAAAGCCATCAGCGGCAAAATGCTGCTGGCACTGATGGTGGTGATTGGTATCGTCGCCAACCCGAATACCGTTTCACTTAGCAGCCAGGGTGCAAAATGGTTGCCGATTAATCTCTACATCAACGGTGATACCTTCTATTACGTGCTTTATGGATTACTCGGACGAGCACTGGGAATGATGGAGACCGGTAAAAAAGCGCTGACATGGATTTGTGGCTTGCTATTTGTCGGCGCTGTATGGGCAATTTCACGCGGCACGCTGCATGAACTGCAGTGGCGCGGTAACTTTGCCGACACCTGGTATGTCTACTGCGGGCCGATGGTATTTATCTGCGCGGCAGCATTATTCATTGTGGTGAAAAACACGTTAAACCACCGTGTTCTTCCGGGACTGTCGTTGATTTCACGTCATTCGCTAGGAATTTATGGTTTCCATGCGTTTATTATCTATGTGCTGCGCAGCTGGAACATCGATATGAAAAGCTGGCCTGCGCTGGATATTCTCTGGGTGTTTTCTACCACGCTCGCGGGCAGCCTGCTGCTTTCCATCGCTCTACAGCGTGTGGATACGCGCCGGCTGGTGAGCTAAAGTGACACGCCCGGCAGCAAGCCGGGCGCAGGCATTTATTCTGAGAGCCCCTCATCAACCGCGTCGGTATCATGTACTCGCCCAGCACCGCTATCACGGATATTTTTCTGAACCGCCACCGCGCCAAATAGGCTCAGGAAGAAAGCCAGACCGT
This sequence comes from Kluyvera intermedia, assembly GCF_034424175.1. Classification (NCBI taxonomy): domain Bacteria; kingdom Pseudomonadati; phylum Pseudomonadota; class Gammaproteobacteria; order Enterobacterales; family Enterobacteriaceae; genus Kluyvera; species Kluyvera intermedia. Next base: position 188,139 of record NZ_CP139986.1, on the reverse strand, counting down.
AAAAACCTTTTTCACTCAATAACAATGTGGCATTCCACAGCCCTACCAGCAGAAGTGCGACAGCAATAATAAAAACGCTAAGGCAAGTCATATAATAAATATTAGTCGTCGGAATACCTTCATATTTGTCGCGTACCGTTTTTTGATATGATGCCGCAGAGAAAAGGCCCAATATTAACACTGCGAAATAATATCCTTTTTCATTCAATAGCATATCTGCATTCCACAATCCTAGCAGATAGGTCACCACACCACCAACGAGTGCAATCCATGACACGATACTAAATGCAGGTGAGTACATTGACATTTTACTTTCCATCTCATTACCTCTTTCCATTGAGTAAAACTGAGAAAAAATCATCGATTAATCAGCTCTATACTTTTTCGCTGACTATTCTTTTTTTGATAAACGAGACAACGAGACTTGCCCATATAAGGACAAAAAGAATGCGACGGGGTAAACCATCCGTTCAATCAGCGATAATGGCGCGTTGACCACCCCCACGAATAACAGCCCAACCGTTACCAGGGCCACCATCTGACATACGGATGCAAAACGTTCATCCACCCGCCCAATGCTTTCTTCGCGCAGATAAACATAAGTGACAAACATACCGGTCATAAGCACACCAAGAAAATAGCCTTTTCCACTCAATAACGGGCATGCGCGCCATAACCCAATGGCATAAATCAATATGCCGGCAATGAGTAACAACCAGGAAGTGAATACTGATACTTTCATTTGGATCTCCTTATCCACCCAAAATACCTTATGGGGAACCGGAGAAAGACGACACAGAAATGTCATCTTAAGAGGGAAATTTCAGAATAAAATCATACTTAATTATTATTATTTCGCAGATTGAATTCTTTAAAGAAATGCCTCCTGACATCAGGAGGCATTTCTCATCAAGACATTAACGGCAGTAATTGCTGATAGATTTGGCGGAAGGTTTCACGTTTTGGCGCATAGTATGCGAAGCGTTCGGCATCAGGGTGATGCTCTTGCTCCAGCGCAAGCTGTGGCAGCAATTCCGCATACGTTTTATCTTTGCAGATAGCCAACTGTGCCAGACGTGCGGCGCCCAACGCAGGGCCAACGTCACCACCGGTACGGTAATCCAGTTGCTTGCCGCAGATATCCGCCAGCATTTGTCGCCAGTAAGCGCTACGCGCGCCCCCACCGATAAGCGTGATGCTTTTCGGTTCAACTCCGCAGGCGTGAACCACGTCCATACCATCCGCCAGCGCAAAACCTACACCTTCCAACACGGCACGTGCTAGCTCGGCTGGACCATGTTGATGGGTAAGACCGAAGAAGACGCCTTTGGCCTCTGGGTTGTTGTGCGGTGTGCGTTCGCCAGAAAGATACGGTAAGAACCACACCACACCGGCGTTAACATCTGCCGTTTCTGCTGCGGCAATCAGCGCCGGAACGGTCGCCAACCCGGTAAGCTTCGCCGCCCAATCCAGACAAGATGCCGCACTCAGCATCACCGACATCAAATGCCAGCGGCCAGGTAGAGCATGACAGAAGCTATGCACTGCACTTTCAGGTTTACTCAAGAAGCCTTCGCTCACCGCAAAATAGACGCCCGACGTGCCCAGCGACAGCATCGCCTGTCCGGCGTCCGCCATTCCGACGCCAACGGCGCCCGCAGCATTATCGCCGCCACCGGCGACAACTGGCACCGCTGGCATATTCCACGCTTTGGCGACCGATGCCAGCAGATGTCCAGTAATGTCGCAGCCTTCATACAACGCAGGCATGTTGTCGCGAGTCAGACCAGTGGCCGCGAGCATCTCATCACTCCAATCACGCTTCGCCACATCCATCCACATCGTACCTGCCGCGTCCGACATATCGCTGGCAAAATCGCCCGTCATACGCAATCGCAAATAATCTTTCGGTAACAGAACTTTATCAATCTGGCGGAAGATCTCTTCTTCATGTCGCTGCACCCACAGCAGTTTCGGCGCAGTGAAGCCTGGCATCATCAGGTTACCGGTAATCTGACGCGAGTTTTTCACCCGCTCTTCCAGCAATTGGCATTCTTGCGCACAGCGACCATCATTCCACAAAATTGCCGGACGCAGCACGTGCTGCTGTTTGTCCAGCAGCGTCGCACCGTGCATCTGCCCGGCAATGCCCAGCGCTTTGACACCCTGTAGACTATGCTGTTGACCCAGCCCTTTCATGGCAAGGTCTGTCGCCTGCCACCACTGCTCAGGATCCTGTTCCGACCAAAGAGGATGTGGACGAGAAACCGTCAATTTTTCCGTGTGCGAGGCCAGCACGGTGCCCTGCTCATCAAGCAGGATCGCCTTTACGCCAGACGTTCCGAGATCTATGCCGATATACATCGCGACTGCTCCTTTAATGAGTACGATGCCCGGCAAGCTTACGCTTCCGGGCATTGTTTATCCTGCAAAACTCAAGGCTTACTTGTCGAACAGGTAGTGGTTAACCAACCCTTCCAGCAGTTCCTGATGGCCGCTATGGTGCTGCGGCGCCAGCTGATTCTGCTCGGCGTACTTCGCCAGATCCTGCAGTGACATCTGACCTTTCAGAATCTGCTGACCCAGCTCACCGTTCCAGCCTGCATAGCGTTTTGCCACACGTTTATCCAGCTCGCCGCCCTCAATCATGCGAGCCGCCACTTTCAGTGACAGTGCCATAGTGTCCATTGCGCCAATGTGACCGTAGAACAAGTCATATTTGTCGGTGCTCTGGCGACGCACTTTGGCGTCAAAGTTCATACCGCCGGTAGTGAAGCCACCCGCTTTGAGGATTTCATACATCACCAGCGAGTTTTCTTCTACGCTGTTCGGGAACTGGTCGGTATCCCAACCCAACTGCGGGTCGCCACGGTTGGCATCCACGGAGCCAAACAGGCCCAGCGCAATCGCAGTAGCAATTTCGTGATGGAAAGAGTGGCCTGCCAGCGTTGCGTGGTTCGCTTCGATGTTCAGTTTGATCTCTTTTTCCAGACCGAACTGTTTTAAGAAGCCATACACCGTTGACGCATCATAGTCGTACTGGTGCTTAGTCGGTTCCTGTGGTTTTGGTTCGATAAGCAGGGTGCCCTGGAAGCCAATTTTGTGTTTGTGCTCAACCACCATCTGCATGAAGCGGCCAATCTGCTCACGCTCCTGACGCAGGTCAGTGTTCAGCAGGGTTTCATAACCTTCACGGCCGCCCCACAACACATAGTTTTCGCCGCCCAGTTTATGGGTGGCATTCATCGCAGTGAATACCTGAGTCGCTGCCATGCCGAATACTTCTGGATCCGGGTTGGTTGCCGCACCCGCGCCGTAACGTGGGTTAGTGAAACAGTTTGCGGTACCCCACAGCAGTTTCACGCCGCTCTGTTGCTGTTTTTCTGCCAGCACATCAACCATCTGCGCAAAGTTGTTCAGATACTCTTTCAGGTTTGCGCCTTCCGGAGACACGTCAATGTCATGGAAGCAGTAGTATGGAACATTCAGCTTGTGGAAGAATTCAAACGCAACGTCAGCTTTACGTTTCGCACGTTCGATGGCTTCACCCGGCTGCTGCCATGGACGGTCAAATGAACCGATACCGAACATGTCTGCACCGTTCCAGCAGAAGGTGTGCCAGTAGCAGGCAGCAAAGCGCAGGTGGTCTTCCATACGTTTGCCCAGAACTAATTCATCTGGATTGTAGTGACGGAAAGCCAGCGGGTTTTCGGTTTTCGGGCCTTCGAAACGAACACGATCCAGTTGGTCGAAATAAGCTTGCATAATGAACTCCATAATCTGACAGGCGACGAGGAAGACTTCGTGTTGTCATACTGAATTCTGAATTGCCGTTGCTCAATTACGTTATTTCACACTGGTATTAAGAGAATCCACAAATGTGCGCTGGCTCGCAAAATAAATAGGGATCTCGCTTCCTTTAACTCGGTAATTCTTGCATTTGATAATTTTAAAATCAGATCGCGGTCAAAATTTAGCAATTAAACCAAATATCGTAATGGGAAGATAAAAATCTGTAATTGCCAGCCACGATTAACATGTTAAAAATTTGCTGCGTGTTAAGTCATCTCTGTTTCTTTTATCGCCAATCTCACCACCTTACCCCTACAGAAGGCATTACGATTATGAAGATAAAGAACCTTTGCCTCACACTCTGTGCGTCATTACTCCTGACCAGCATGGCAAGCAGCGCCAAAGAAGTAAAAATCGGCATGGCTATTGATGATCTGCGCCTTGAACGCTGGCAAAAAGACCGCGATATCTTTGTGAATAAAGCCGAGCAACTGGGCGCAAAAGTCTTCGTCCAATCAGCAAACGGCAACGAAGAGACGCAAATGTCGCAGATTGAAAATATGATCAACCGTGGCGTCGATGTTCTGGTTATTATTCCTTATAACGGTCAGGTACTTAGCAATGTAATTAAAGAGGCCAAACAAGAAGGCATTAAAGTATTAGCCTATGACCGTATGATTAATAACGCAGATATCGATTTTTATATTTCTTTCGATAACGAAAAGGTCGGCGAAATGCAGGCCCAAAGTTTAGTTAATCAGGTTCCTCAAGGAAATTATTTCCTGATGGGTGGTTCGCCGGTTGATAATAATGCCAAACTTTTCCGCGCCGGTCAGATGAAAGTATTAAAACCGTATATTGATGACGGCAAAATTAAGGTTGTTGGCGATCAATGGGTTGACGGCTGGCTGCCGGAAAACGCATTGAAGATTATGGAGAATGCGCTGACAGCTAACAATAACAAAGTGGATGCCGTTGTTGCCTCAAACGACGCCACCGCAGGCGGTGCTATCCAGGCGTTGAGCGCACAAGGCCTGGCAGGTAAAGTGGCGATTTCCGGTCAGGATGCTGACCTGGCAGGTATCAAACGCATCATCAACGGTACGCAGACCATGACCGTGTATAAGCCGATCACCCTGCTGGCAAACAGTGCCGCCGAAATTGCCGTCGAGCTAGGCAATGGGCAGCAACCCAAGGCTGATGCCACGTTGAATAATGGTCTGAAAGACGTTCCATCCCGCCTGCTTACCCCGATTGAAGTCAATAAAACCAATATTGACGAGACCGTCGTAAAAGATGGTTTCCATAAGAAAAGCGAACTCTAAATGGCATGCCCCGGCACAACGCTGGGGCGGCTTGGCTGTTGAGATGGTGTCGACAACCAGGCTTACGCGGAGCACAAGCATATATGCCGTATTTACTCGAAATGAAGAGCATTACCAAAACCTTCGGGGTGGTTAAGGCTATCGATAATGTCAGCTTAAGATTAAACCCAGGCGAGGTCGTTTCGCTCTGCGGTGAGAACGGTTCTGGCAAATCGACCTTAATGAAGGTGCTATGCGGTATTTATCCTCATGGCAGTTATGACGGTGAGATTATTTTTGCCGGGGAGACCCTACAACCCAGCCATATTCGCGATACCGAACGCAAGGGTATCGCCATTATTCACCAGGAGCTGGCGCTGGTGAAGCATCTGACCGTGCTGGAGAATATCTTCCTCGGCACTGAAATCAGCCGTCACGGCGTACTCGATTACGACACCATGACGCTGCGCTGCCAGAAGCTACTGGCCCAGGTCAACCTAGCCATTTCACCGGATACCCGGGTGGGCGATTTAGGGCTCGGCCAGCAGCAATTGGTGGAAATCGCCAAAGCACTTAATAAACAAGTGCGCCTGTTGATTCTGGATGAACCCACCGCATCGCTCACCGAGCAGGAAACCGCCATTCTGCTGGATATTATTCGCGACCTGCAAAACCACGGTATCGCCTGCGTCTATATCTCGCACAAACTCAACGAAGTGAAAGCTATTTCCGACACCATCTGCGTGATTCGCGACGGTCAGCATATCGGTACCCGTGATGCCAGCAGCATGAGCGAAGATGACATCATCACCATGATGGTCGGACGCGAACTGACCGCACTTTATCCGAATGAACCCCATACTGCCGGTGACGAGATCCTACGGGTAGAAAATCTCACCGCCTGGCATCCCGTAAACCGCCACATCAAGCGCGTTAACGACATCTCATTTAGCCTCAAGCGCGGGGAGATTCTCGGCATCGCCGGGCTGGTCGGCGCAGGGCGAACCGAGGCGGTACAGTGCCTGTTTGGTGTCTGGCGCGGCCGATGGGAAGGCAAAATCTTTATTGATGGTCATCAGGTCAATATCCACAACTGCCAGCAAGCCATCGCTCACGGTATCGCGATGGTGCCAGAAGACCGTAAAAAAGACGGAATCGTGCCGGTGATGGCGGTGGGTAAAAACATTACGCTCGCCGCACTGAGCGACTTTAGCGGCGCCCTAAGCAGCCTCGACGATGCCAAAGAGCAGCAGTGTATTTTGCAGTCCATCCAGCGTCTGAAGGTAAAAACATCTTCGCCGGATCTCGCCATTGGGCGCCTGAGCGGCGGCAATCAGCAGAAGGCGATACTGGCGCGCTGCCTTCTGCTAAACCCACGCATTTTGATCCTCGACGAACCCACCCGCGGCATCGATATCGGCGCGAAATACGAAATCTACAAACTGATCAACCAACTGGTGCAGCAAGGCATTGCCGTCATCGTGATCTCCTCTGAATTACCGGAAGTGCTGGGGTTGAGCGACCGCGTGCTGGTGATGCACGAAGGAAAACTCAAAGCCAACCTGGTGAACCATAACCTGACCCAGGAACAAGTGATGGAAGCCGCCTTAAGGAGCGAACGCCATGTCGAAAAACAATCCGTCTGAACTCAAACTGGCTGCCCCTGCACCGACCCCGATGCTGCGGCTGAAATCATTGAATTTACAGGTTTTCGTTATGATCGCCGCCATTGTGATGATTATGCTGTTCTTCACCTGGACCACTGACGGCGCCTATCTTAGCGCGCGTAATGTGTCTAACCTTCTGCGTCAAACCGCGATTACCGGCATTCTGGCTGTCGGTATGGTGTTCGTTATTATCTCCGCCGAAATTGATTTGTCTGTCGGCTCGATGATGGGGTTATTGGGCGGTGCAGCGGCTATTTTTGACGTCTGGTTCGGCTGGCCATTGCCTCTTACCATCGTCGTGACGCTGGTCATGGGCCTGCTACTGGGGGCATGGAATGGATGGTGGGTCGCCTACCGTAAAGTGCCGTCGTTTATTGTCACCCTTGCCGGGATGCTCGCTTTCCGTGGCATCCTGATTGGTATCACTAACGGCACCACGGTTTCGCCAACCAGCGCGGCGATGTCGCAAATCGGCCAGAGTTATCTGCCTAACGGTATTGGCTTTACCTTTGGCGCTATTGGGCTGATGGCGTTTGTCGCCTGGCAGTGGCGCGGGCGGGCACGTCGTCAGACGCTGGGGCTCACCACACCCGCCTCAACGGGCATGGTTGGCCGCCAGGCGCTCACGGCGGTTATCGTATTAGGCGCAATCTGGCTGCTCAATGACTATCGTGGCGTACCTACCCCAGTCCTGCTATTAACACTGCTGATGCTTGGCGGAATGTTCATGGCCATGCGCACCGCATTTGGTCGGCGCATCTACGCCATCGGCGGTAATATTGAGGCTGCACGACTGTCAGGGATTAACGTTGAGCGCAACAAGCTGGCGGTATTTGCCATTAATGGCCTGATGGTAGCGATTGCCGGGCTTATCCTCAGCTCCCGCCTGGGGGCAGGATCGCCGTCGGCGGGGAATATCGCTGAACTGGATGCTATCGCCGCATGCGTTATCGGCGGCACCAGCCTGGCAGGCGGTGTCGGTAGCGTTGCCGGTGCCGTCATGGGCGCATTTATTATGGCGTCGCTCGACAACGGAATGAGTATGATGGACGTCCCTACTTTCTGGCAATATATCGTCAAAGGTGCGATTTTACTGCTGGCCGTGTGGATGGACTCTGCCACCAAACGGCGCGCGTAATTGCCAGACCGTGGTGTTGCCAGAGACCCCTTTGGCAACACCCCTCATGATTCACGAGGAACCCTGAACCATGTTTGGAAAACGTCATCGTGTCACGCTGTTATTTAATGCCAACAAAGCTTTTGACCGCCAGGTGGTTGAAGGGGTGGGCGAATACTTACAGGCGTCACAATCCGAGTGGGATATCTTCATTGAAGAAGATTTCCGCGCACGTATTGAGAACATCAAAGAATGGCTCGGCGACGGCGTTATCGCCGACTACGATGACCCAACAATAGAAGCCTTACTCACCGATGTTGACGTGCCTATTGTCGGCGTTGGCGGCTCCTACCATCGGCAGGAACAGTATCCCCCAGTCCATTACATTGCGACCGATAACTACGCGCTGGTTGAAAGCGCCTTTTTGCATTTGAAGGAAAAAGGGGTTCATCGCTTTGCATTCTATGGCCTGCCTTCCACCAGCGGTAACCGCTGGGCTGAGGAGCGTGAATACGCATTTAGCCAAATTGTTGCTAAAGAGAAGTACCGTGGGGTGATTTACCAGGGTCAGCAAACTGCACCGGAAAACTGGCAGCATGCACAGAATCGACTGGCCGACTGGCTGCAAACGTTGCCACCGCAAACGGGCATTATCGCAGTAACTGACTCCCGAGCACGCCATGTGCTACAGGCCTGCGAGCATCTGCATATTCCGGTGCCAGAGAAGCTATGCGTCATTGGGATTGATAATGAAGAACTTACCCGCTATCTCTCCCGCGTGGCTCTCTCGTCGGTTGCCCAAGGCGCAAGGCAGATGGGCTACCAGGCGGCGAAGTTGATGCAGCGACTGCTCGACAACGAAGCATTACCGCTCCAGCGCGTGTTGGTGCCACCGATGCGCGTAATGGAACGCCGCTCAACGGATTACCGTTCGTTAAACGACCCGGCGGTCATTCAGGCCATGCACTATATCCGCAATAATGCCTGTAAGGGGATTAAGGTTGAGCAGGTGCTGGATTCGGTTGGCATTTCCCGTTCTAACCTTGAGAAACGTTTCAAAGAGGAAGTGGGTGAAACCATCCACGCCGTGATCCACAGCGAGAAGCTCGAGAAAGCGCGCAGCCTGCTGGTCTCGACATCGCTATCAATAAATGAAATCTCACAGATGTGCGGCTACCCGTCGCTACAGTATTTTTATTCGGTGTTTAAGAAAGAGTATGACACTACGCCGAAGGAGTACCGCGAGCAGCATAGTGAGGCGTTGATTCAGGCTTAGTCTGTCTCGTCGCAAACAAAAAAGCCTTCCATCGCTGGAAGGCTTTTTTACTATTCAGTAAACCATTACATATGTGCAGCAATCAGACGCTGATTATCCTGATACATCGCAAACAGGTAATCGTTGTAGCTGGAGCCTTTGGTCGAATAGCCTTTCAGCTTATGAATCATCGCCGTTGCGGTGACTTCCTGATCCGTTTTACGCAGCTGTGCGCGTGATTTACGGAATGAGGAGTAAGCCGGGTGCGTATTCAGGTTTCTCGCATACGCCTGCACTGACTCTTTCACCGAATCAAATCGGGTATAGCCGTTCATTGCACCTGCGCCACAACCTCTACCGCATTTCATGCCGAACAGGTTGTTGTTGTTACGCGCCAGTTTTGATGTACCCCAACCGCTTTCTGCCGCAGCCATGGTGGCTACCATGCTACCTGGGATAATATCGACACGTTCAAGCAGCGAATTCCATGGCACTTTACGCGTATTGCCGTTCCAGCTGACTTTATAACGAGCAGCAATGTCTTTCAGACGCGCACGCTCAGTCGGCGACCAACGGCCTTCGTACTGCTTGGAAACCAACCAGTTACGATCTGCGGTGATGGCAGCATTTTGACTCGTGATATAAGGCATTACCGTCCGGAGAAACGCGCGTTTCCTTGGTGTTCCGGAAGGGTATTTTCGCAAATCAGGAAGTGAACTACTCTTTACACTATTGCGAGAATACTCTTGTTTACTGCTGGCCTTTTTATAACTTATCTTTTTTACCGAAGCTTTTTGATGCTTGGTTACCGAGGCTTTTTGATGCTTTGTTACCGTGTGTGTTTTTGCGAACACCCCACCTGAAAATGTGCAGATGAGTAACATGAGAATCGCGGCCCCATATCGTCGAATGGGAGTCGATATCATTAGGTCTCCTGGTCGGATGCAATCATTCCAACGCCTTCTTATTTAATAAAATTGAGAGCTTAATCTCAAATTATAGCAAAAATAGCCCAAAAACGCACGTCTAAGAAATAGTCCGATTCTGAAACGGCCTACCGGACGCGATTCAGCATATGGCAATTCACACTGACAAAATGCCGAACAGCTCTCATTTTAGTTCATTTTTTGACCGCCATCACTCAGCCCTTTCCCTCCTCCTGGCGTGGGGAGGATAACAGCACAACTCCTGGCTGGCACACTAAGTAAAAACCTTCTGGCACAGGATATTGGAATGAAACTCGCAGCCATCCTTCCGTTACTGATACCCGTTTTCGCGAGCGCAGCAAGCTGGACGACTGATGACTTCCCTGCCTTTTCAGCCGATGGAACGGGAAAATTCACTAGTCAAAAAACGCTCACAAAGGATACTCGCCCTCTCAGACTAAATTTTGACCAACAGTGCTGGCAGCCCTCTTCCGCGATTCGCCTGAACCAAATGCTCTCTCTGGAACCGTGTAAGGGGAAAGCACCGCAGTGGCGACTGTTCCGTGAGGGTACCTATACGCTGGAAGTCGATACCCGCTCCGGCACGCCTACGCTGACTATTGCCGTCAACAGCGCCTCCGAGAGCAGCACCAAGCAGGTTAACGTTCGCCAGTGTCCGCGTTGGGACGGTAAACCATTGACGCTGGATGTCGGCCAGACCTTTGCTGAAGGCAGCCACGTCCGCGATTTCTACAGCGGCCAGACGGCCATCGTCACCCAGGGAAAAATCACCTTACAACCCGCTGAGCACAGCAACGGTTTACTGTTGCTGGAAAGTGCTGATACCGAAAAAACGGCGCCCTTTAACTGGCACAACGCCACGGTCTATTTCGTGCTGACCGACCGTTTCGTCAACGGCGACACCCGCAACGACAATAGCTATGGCCGCCATAAAGACGGTATGCAGGAAATTGGCACCTTCCACGGTGGCGATCTTAAAGGACTCACCAGCAAGCTCGACTATCTGCAACAGCTAGGGGTCAACGCACTGTGGATAAGCTCACCGCTGGAGCAAATACACGGCTGGGTCGGTGGCGGTACCAAAGGCGATTTCCCACATTATGCCTATCACGGCTACTACACTCAGGACTGGAGCACACTTGATGCCAATATGGGTACCGAAGACGACCTGCGTGCGCTGGTTGATGGCGCCCACCAGCGTGGCATCCGTATTCTGTTTGATGTAGTGATGAACCACACCGGCTACGCCACACTGGCCGATATGCAACAGTACCAATTTGGCGCGCTCTATCTGCAAGGTGATGAGATAACCAAAACGCTAGGCCAGCACTGGACCGACTGGAAACCCGGCCCCGGTCAGAGCTGGCACAGCTTTAACGACTACATCAATTTCAGCGACAAAGCTGCGTGGGAAAACTGGTGGGGCAAAGCATGGATCCGCACGGATATCGGTGACTACGACAACCCAGGCTTTGACGACTTGACCATGTCGCTGGCCTTCCTCCCTGACCTGAAAACGGAATCCACTACGCCAAGCGGACTACCCAATTTCTATCGCCACAAGCCGGATACTCACGCGAAAGCCATCGACGGTTATACGCCACGCGACTACCTCACACACTGGCTCAGCCAATGGGTACGGGACTACGGTATTGACGGCTTCCGCGTGGATACCGCCAAGCATGTGGAAATGGCAGGATGGCAGCAGTTAAAAACGCAGTCCATTAAAGCGCTGGCGGCGTGGAAAAAGGCCAATCCACAAAAAGCATTGGACGATGCACCGTTCTGGATGACCGGCGAAGCCTGGGGCCATGGCGTCATGCAAAGCGATTATTACCGCCACGGCTTCGACGCCATGATCAACTTCGATTATCAGGATCAAGCGGCGAAAGCCACCGACTGCCTGGCCAATATCGATCTCACCTGGCAACAGATGGCGGAGAAACTTCAGAGCTTTAACGTGCTGAGCTATTTGTCGTCCCACGATACCCGTCTGTTCAGAGAGAAAGGTGGCAACGCGGCTGAACTACTACTTTTAGCCCCCGGTGCGGTGCAGATTTTCTACGGCGATGAGTCAAATCGTCCCTTTGGCCCGACCGGTTCCGACCCGCTGCAAGGTACGCGTTCACAGATGAACTGGCAGGATGTCACGGGCCACGCTGCGGACACCGTGGCACACTGGCAAACCCTCGGGCAGTTCCGCGCCCGTCACCCGGCCATTGGCGCAGGGAAGCAGACAACGCTTTCCCTCCCTGAGGGCTACGGTTTTGTTCGTGAAAATGGACAGGATAAAGTCATGGTGGTTTGGGCCGGTAACCGCTGATTTATGCTTCATCGAGCCTGCGCCGCATGCGCAGGCTTTTTTAGAATAAAAAACCACTCAATATTGAATATCACGCGTTATCCACTGAATAATCTTCCTCCAGGTCATTTGCACCATATCGTGAGTGGCGTTATCGTTAACCACTTCACAAAATAAGCAATAGAAAATTAGCTATGACATTTTCACTTTTCGGCGACAAGTTCACCCGCCATACAGGCATCGCACGCCTGATGGAAGACCTCAACGATGGTTTACGCACCCCGGGCGCCATCATGCTCGGCGGCGGCAACCCGGCGCAGATCCCAGAGATGAATACTTACTTCACGGATCTACTGGCCCAGATGCTGGAAAGCGGCAAAGTCTCTGAAGCGCTATGCAATTATGATGGCCCACAAGGGAAGAACGATCTGCTCGTCACCCTCGCCGATATGCTGCGAAATGAATTAGGTTGGGAGATTGGCCCACAGAATATTGCACTGACAAATGGCAGTCAGAGCGCGTTTTTCTACTTGTTTAATCTGTTTGCCGGACGTCGCGCTGATGGCACCACCCGCAAGGTGCTTTTCCCGCTGACGCCAGAGTACATTGGCTACGCGGATGCTGGCCTTGAGGACGATCTTTTCGTCTCAACGCGTCCGCACATTGAATTACTTCCGGAAGGGCAGTTTAAGTATCACGTCGATTTCGACAATCTGCCGATTGGCAAAGATACCGGGATGATCTGCGTTTCTCGTCCAACCAATCCAACGGGTAACGTCATTACCGATGACGAAGTGAAGAAGTTGGATGTCTTAGCCCGTCAGCATGGCGTACCGCTGGTTATCGACAATGCCTACGGCGTGCCCTTCCCAGGAATTATCTTTAGCGAAGCCACGCCGCTGTGGAACCCGAATACCATCCTGTGTATGAGTCTGTCTAAGCTTGGCTTACCGGGCACGCGCTGCGGGATCATTATTGCCAGCGAGAAAATTATCACCGCCATCAGCAATATGAACGGCATTATCAGCCTTGCTCCCGGCGGCATCGGGCCTGCCATCATGTGCGAAATGATTAAGCGCAACGACCTGCTGCGCCTGTCGGAAACGGTTATCAAACCTTTCTACTATCAACGTGTTCAGGAAACTATCGCCACCATTCGCCGGTATTTACCAGAGGATCGCTGCCTGATTCACAAACCGGAAGGCGCAATATTCTTGTGGTTGTGGTTTAAAGATTTACCGATTACCACTGAGGAACTGTATCAGCGGTTGAAAAAACGCGGCGTCCTGATGGTTCCCGGCAACTTCTTCTTCCCGGGCCTGGATAAACCCTGGGATCACACGCATCAATGTATGCGTATGAACTATGTTCCAGAGCCGGAAAAAATTGAAGCAGGTGTGAAAATTCTCGCCGAAGAGATTGAGTTAGCCTTTAGCGAGAAACGCTAATTCAGATGCGGTCAGGCCTGGTTCATCAGGCCTGACCTTAACAACCTACATGAATATCGGCATCACGCTTTGCCCAACATCAACACAGGCCAGCGCCTGCGTTGGACAGGCCGCCACACAGGCAGGGCCTTCTGCGCGATGACGGCATAAATCACATTTTACCGCCTGCGCACGTGACTGTTGCACCACCACGTTCATCGCACCAAACGGGCACGCCAGTATACAACTCTTGCAGCCAATGCAGCGCGTTTGATCGACACAAATAGAGCCATCTTTGCGCGAGATCGCCCCCGTTGGACAAACATTGCCGCACGGTGAATCCTCACACTGATGGCAGGCTACCGCCGTCGAAAACGTATCGCCCTTCACCACGCGAATACGAGGAAGAAACGCCTCGCGCGACACCGTCGCGCACGCCTGCTGCTCCTGATGCGCCACGACGCAGGCGATCTCACACGTCCGGCAACCAATACACTTCATGGAATCAGCGACAATAAACGGGTTCATTCCCCACTCCGTTGTGAACAGTAAACCCTAAGAGTGCCAGAGCAGGGCAATGTCCTGCTTTGATCCGACATCGGTGGTCAGCCTTTTTTGTTAAATGCCTGAACGCTTTCAGTCATTTGCCTCATGCCGAATTAATATGCTCTTTGCAATACCGCCGCTTCCACGCGGCGGGTGTCAGGCCGGTATGCTTGCGGAAGATTTGCCGGAAATAGCCCACATCGGCAAACCCACACTGCTCGGCCACCTCTTTTAACGAACGCGCATGATTGCTTAAAAGTTTTTCCGCCGCGCGCACCCGCTGGCGGTGAATGGCCTCCGTCAGCGTCAGGTGAAATACCCTTCGATAAACGCGCCCCAAATAGTCGGCATTACAGTGCAACTCCTTTGCCAGCATTGAGGTAGAAAGCGGCAAATGATAGCGAGTGTGGATCACCTGCTGCGCCCGCCAGGCCAGCGCGGCCCCGCCTTCATCTTTTGGCTCCTCGGTTTGCGCCGATAGCGAAATATGCTGCAAAATCAGCAGTAAAATAAATTCCAGTGAGGCATTACGCTGAATTTTTTCCTGCTCGTTCAGAAACTGGCGAAACAACGAGGTCAGGTACTGGGGATCGTGCAGCGTGGTCTGCTGCGGAATGGCCAACTGCGTTAACAGCGGATGCGATTGCGTGGGCGCATTGATTTCAAAATGCAGCCAGTAGAACTTCAGCTCTGCCGGGAAATCCTCAATCCCCACATGCTGACGACCCGGCCAGAGTAATAAGCTGTCGCCAGCGCAAACCTGAAAAATACGCTCCTCTTCCTGAATCGTTAATGTCCCTTTTTCAACAAAAATAATTTCCCATGAGCGCAACCTGCGCGCCGGATGACGTCCCACGCCGCGCGAGATAAATAAGCCGCCGTTCTGTACCTTAATCGGAAGCGCTATGGAGAGATTGAGCATAAATATTAATAATCCCGCTTATTCATGGGCAATGAACACGTTTTCTCATTGATTATTAATAAATAAATGGATTTATGCCCGATCGCCTTCACACTTTTCTCATCAGGTCGGAATTACCCACTTTTTATACTCCTTTGTGACCTTGTTGGTCACCGCTTTCCAGGCAAAATTAAACAGGTCATGACATTACAAAAATAACCCTACTGAATAAGAACTCTCCACATTGCGAGGAGTACCCCATGACCGCTACACCCATCACCACCAGCGAGATTGTGCCGGGTTCACTGGACGATAAATTATCGATTCGGGAAAAAATCGGCTACGGTCTTGGCGACGCAGGCGGTACCGTTATTACCTGCCTTATCATGAACTTCCTGACCTTCTTCTATACCGATGTCTTTGGACTCACCCCTGCGCTGGTTGGCACCCTCTTTCTGGTGCTGCGCGTTTTCGATGCCATCTCCGACCCGATAATGGGCGTCCTGGCCGACCGCACGCAAAGCCGCTGGGGACGTTTTCGCCCCTGGCAGCTGTGGATTGCCGTGCCTATCGCCATTATTGGCGTTCTGACTTTCACCGTTCCCGATGCCAGCATGGGGGTAAAAATCGCCTGGGCATTCGGCACCTATCTACTGCTGTCGGTGAGCTATACCGCGATTAACGTCCCCTACTGTGCACTGATTAACACCATGACTACGCGCCACAGCGAGGTCATCTCCTGTCAGGCATGGCGTTTCGTACTGTGCGGCGTTGCCGGTTTTCTGGTGTCAGTCGGCCTGCCGTGGTTGGTCAACGTGCTCGGCCAGGGCAACACCGCGCAGGGTTATCAATACGGCGTGGGCGTGCTGTGCGCCATTGCGGCGGTGATGTTCCTGTGCTGTTTTTTCTGGGTTCGTGAGCGCGTATCGCTTGATATGATGGGCAAATTCACCCTGCGTGAGCACATCGCCGGGCTGCGCAAAAATGACCAGCTACTGCTGATGCTGGTGATGTCATTCCTGCTGATCAACGTCTTTAACATCCGCGGCGGCGGCTACATGTACTTCATCACCTACGTATTGGGTGGCTCCACCGGCTACACCTCGCTGTTCTTCACGATGGTGACCTTTGCCTCCATTTTCGGTTCGGTGATCATCAACCTGCTGTCGCGCCGCTTCGATACCGTCAAGCTGTACTACTACACCAACCTGGTGTTAGCGGCGATCGCCGTCGGCATGTGGTTCTTACCTACCGGGCCAGCGCACCAAACGCTGTGGCTGGCGGTGATCCTCGGCAACGGCATTATTCTGGGCTTCACCCTGCCGCTGCACTTCTCGCTAATGGCCTTCTCCGACGACTACGGCGAGTGGAAAACCGGCGTGCGCTCATCCGGCATGAACTTCGCCTTTAACCTGTTCTTTATCAAGCTGGCCTGGGCCTCCAGCGCGGGCATTATCAGCCTGGTCTTTATCTACGTAGCATACCAGCCGGGTGCAGATAACCAGACAGCCGAGTCGCTGACCGGGATCACCACCATGGAAACCCTGTTGCCCGCCCTGTTCCACCTGCTGCTGGCGCTCTCCATCCGCGCCTGCCGACTCAATAATCCTATGATGGCGCGCATTGCGACCGACCTTCGCGCACGTCACGTTCAGTCCTGAGGAGTTTGTTATGTCTGTTATGGAAGTCGATTTGCATACATTAAAAGTTAACGACCCATTCTTCGCCCAGTACCAGCAACTGGTTCGTGATGTGGTTATTCCCTATCAATGGGATGCGCTAAATGACCGCATCGACGATGCAGAACCCAGCCATGCGATAGAAAACTTTCGTATTGCCGCAGGCCAGCAAACCGGTGAGTTTTACGGGATGGTCTTTCAGGACAGCGACGTGGCGAAATGGCTGGAGGCTGTAGCCTGGTCACTATGCCAGAAGCCGGATGCCGAGTTAGAGAAAACCGCCGACGAGGTGATCGCGTTAGTCGCAGCCGCTCAGTGCGAAGATGGCTATCTCAATACCTATTTCACGGTGAAAGCACCGCAAGAACGCTGGACCAATCTGGCCGAATGCCACGAACTGTACTGTGCCGGGCACATGATTGAAGCAGGCGTGGCCTTCTTCCAGGCCACCGGTAAACAGCAATTACTGGACGTCGTTTGCCGACTGGCAGACCATATCGACCAGGTATTTGGCACCGCTGAACATCAAATCCATGGCTATCCAGGGCATCCTGAAATCGAGCTGGCGCTGATGCGACTGTATGAAGTCACCCAGCAACCGCGTTATCTGGCACTGGTGAACTACTTCGTAGAAGAGCGCGGTAAACAGCCGCATTTCTACGACCACGAGTATGAAAAGCGCGGCAAAACGTCCTACTGGCATACCTACGGCACCGCATGGATGGTGAAAGACAAACCCTATAGCCAGGCGCATCAACCCATCGCTGAACAGCCTACCGCTATCGGACATGCCGTCCGTTTTGTCTACCTGATGACCGGCGTGGCGCACCTCGCTCGCCTAAGCCAGGACGAAAGCAAGCGCCAGGACTGCCTGCGCTTATGGAATAACATGGCCCAGCGTCAGCTGTACATTACTGGCGGTATCGGCTCGCAAAGCAGCGGTGAAGCGTTTAGTAGCGACTACGACCTGCCCAATGACACGGTCTATGCCGAAAGCTGCGCCTCTATTGGCCTGATGATGTTTGCGCGTCGCATGCTGGAGATGGAAGGTGACAGCCAGTATGCCGATGTCATGGAGCGCGCGCTGTACAACACGGTACTCGGCGGTATGGCGCTGGACGGCAAACATTTCTTCTACGTGAACCCGCTGGAAGTTCACCCGAAAACGCTGCAATTCAACCATATTTATGACCACGTCAAACCCGTGCGTCAACGCTGGTTCGGTTGCGCCTGCTGTCCGCCAAACATTGCCCGCGTACTCACCTCCATCGGCCACTATATCTACACACCGCGCGACGACGCGCTGTTCGTCAATCTCTATATCGGTAACAGCGTCGAGGTTCCGGTGGGTGAGCAGACGCTGCGTTTACGCGTCAGCGGCAACTATCCGTGGCAGGATCAGGTCAAGATCGAGATTGATTCACCCGATCCCGTTAACCACACGCTGGCACTGCGCCTGCCGGATTGGTGCACCGATCCGCACGTCACCCTGAACGGCCGTGATGTTGCGGGCACGGTGAAAAAAGGTTATTTGCACATCACACGAACCTGGCTTGAGGGCGACATCTTAACGCTAACGCTGCCGATGCCAGTACGCCGGGTTTACGGTAACCCATTGGTGCGCCATGTCGCCGGAAAGGTCGCAATTCAGCGCGGGCCATTGGTGTACTGTCTGGAGCAGGCCGATAACGGCGAGGAGCTGCATAATCTGTGGCTGCCAGAAAGCGCGCAATTTACCGAGATAGCGGGCAAAGGCATTTTCGCCCATAAAGTCCTGTTGCAGGCACAAGGCATAAAGCACTCGTCGAGCCAGCCAGAGCAACAGCCGCTTTGGCATTACGATACCTCGCCAGCACAGCGCCAGGCGCAGACGCTAACGTTTATTCCTTGGTTTAGCTGGGCTAACCGTGGTGAGGGTGAGATGCGTATTTGGGTCAATGAGAGCGAGTAAGATTTGATTAACCGGGCAGGTAAAACGCCTGTCCGGACTACAAATATTGAGGGTTTTGTTCAATATCAGGCTTTGATTGGCTATCACGTCAGGGTTGTTTCCCCTATAGTCGTTTCAAATTTAACAACAAGATAGCGCACAATAACATGGACGAATTCCGGACTGTTTCTTTGAAAAAAATCAGCGCGGGCAGCATCTTTAAAATCCATCTGCTGGGCCTGATGTGCTCACTGGTTCCATTGGGTATTTTTAACGGTATTTTAGGGGCAATTGGGATTACGCTTTTTGCCGTCCGCTGGAACGGCGAGGTAATGCATGGCTTTGGCGTGCTGATTATCAGCCCGCTGTTTTTCGCCCTACTGGCGCTGGTTTTAACCGGCATTATGGGCTGTCTAAGCTGGCTTGGACTGTGGATCTACGGACAATTTCGTTCGCTAGAGTTGCGTATCGTTTCCGACAATAAAAATTCGCAGGATAAATAAGGCCTGCGACATGTTGGTTTCCCGGCGGCGCTTCGCTTGGCCGGGCTACAGGATCCAGTAGCCCGACCAAGCGAAGCGCCGCCGGGAGGATCGCGGAATCAGCGCAATACGGGTATTACATCGCAGCGCGGAAAATCGCCATGATTTCGTCGTGCGTTGCCTGAATTGGGTTGGTAAAGCCGCAGGCATCTTTCAGCGCATTGGTTGCCAGAACCGGGAAATCTTCTTCCTTCACGTTCAGGTCGCGCAGACCAGCTGGAATGTTCACCTGACGGGCCAGTTTGCGAATAGCATCGATACACGCTTCTGCACCCTGCTCGTTGCTCATCGCGCTCACATCAATGCCCATCGCCTGAGCACAGTCACGCAGACGTGCAGCGGCCACTTTGCTGTTAAACACCTGCACATGCGGCAGCAGTACCGCGTTGCATACGCCGTGCGGCAGGTCATAGAAACCGCCCAACTGGTGCGCCATCGCATGCACATAACCCAGGGAAGCATTGTTAAACGCCATGCCCGCCAGGAACTGTGCGTAGGCCATCGCTTCACGCGCTTCACTGTTGCTACCGTTGTCTACCGCAGTTGGCAGATTTGCCATAATCATGGTGATGGCTTTCAGCGCGCAGGCATCGGTAATCGGCGTGGCAGCAATAGAAACATAGGCTTCAATGGCATGAGTCAGCGCATCCATACCGGTCGCGGCGGTCAGTCCTTTAGGCATACCTTCCATCAAAGAAGAGTCGTTGACCGACAGCACAGGCGTCACGTGCTTATCAACGATGGCCATTTTGATATGACGGTTAACATCAGTGATGATGCAAAAACGGGTCATTTCAGACGCGGTGCCCGCCGTGGTGTTGATGGCAATCATCGGCAACTGCGGTTTTGCAGAACGGTCAACGCCTTCGTAGTCACGAATATCGCCGCCGTTGGAAGCCACCAGCGCAATGCCTTTCGCACAGTCGTGCGGAGAACCGCCGCCCAGCGAAATCACGCAGTCACAATCATTGGCGCGCAGCATCTCCAGCCCTTCTTCAACGTTGACCGTCGTTGGGTTCGGATGTGTTCCATCAAAAACCACGCTCAGAATGTCATATTCCTGAAGTCGCTTTTGAATATCGCCAGCCACGCCCAGCTTATTCAGAACGGCATCGGTCACAATCAGGGCACGGCGATAACCATAATCCTTCATTGTATTCATTGCGTCATTTAACGCGCCGTTCCCGATAACATTCACTGATGGAATGAAGAAAGTTGATGCAGCCATGATAGTTCCTTTATTTAATAAGCAAGCCCCGAGGGTAGAGGAATAGAGCGTCGGAAAATATGATCGTGATTGCATTTTTTCCCATCGGGAAAATAAAAAGCACGTCAGGATGTCACTCCTAACGTACTGATTCTTCATTAATATATTTTTGTATTTAAATTGATATATTTTCTATATTAATTGTTAAATTTTATTATCCGGGAAAAGTAGCGCATCGCGTAATAAATGATCATTTCCACGACGACGAGTAAACCCAATTCGATTGAAATATTCCAGAATCTGAATGGCTAATTTACGACCAACATTTAATTTATCACGGAAATCGGCCGCGCAAGCTGAGCCCTTTTCCAGGTCGAGTTCACGAATCATACTGGCAAAGGCCACAATACGATCGTTACGATAATAGCGGTCTTTCACAATCGCGGTAATCATGCCCTGCTGTGCTGCCAAACGTAGGGCAATGCGCATCGTATTCTCATCGGTGCCCGTTTGTGTTGCCAGGTCGCGAACCCACCACGGTTCATCACCAAACAACGGCGCGGCTTTCAGCCAGATAGCCTGCTGCTCGTCGGTAAACCCGGCTTTGTGATCCGGCAAATGCAGCCAGCCATGATGACTGGCAATGGTGCCGCTTTCACGCATCTGCTCAATCAGCGTCAGCACCAGCGCTTCGTCTTCCATTGGTAGCGCAATACGGCGTAAACGTTCACGCCCCGGGCCTGGCTCATCTTTATGTTGTTCGTGGTAAATTGCCAGTGCATCTAACAACTTACGCTGCCACCGTGCCGCCAGCGGCGCATCCAGCAGGCTATCCCCAGCGAGGATAAAACCAGGCTTGGCGATCAACTGTTGTAAGCCCGGCACGCTCAACTGTCGCGCCCAGCCAAACTCGCCAAGTTTGACTGCATCACGGGATAGATGCACCGCGAGCGCTTGAGCGTCATCTTTTGCCAGTGCCAGCGCCGCAATCCACGCCAGATATTCTGCTTTACGTTTGCCGCGTCTTGGTGAGTTGAGGGTCACTACGCGGGCACCCGCCAGCGTCACTTTAGCCGAGATATCGCGCAGCACCAGGCGGTCGTTATCCGCCAGCCACAGCGGGGTGTCGAGCACCAGTTCCGCCAAATTATTTTCCAGAAGCGACACGCGTCCGGTGATATGGCTGGCCGCATGGTGGATATGCAGCGGCTGCCACTGCCCAAGCGGCGCATGGCTTTGCAGCTCGACAATCACGCGCTCAGACGGTTCTGGCGGCGCTTCTGACAACAGCCAATCACCGCGGTTGAGATCGTCTTTTTCTGCCGCCCCGACGATATTCAGCGCAATTCGCTGCCCGCCGTGCGCCTGTTCTACCGGCTGATTCTGCGCATGCAAACCGCGCACGCGCATCGGCGTGTCTTTGCCGGTCAACCAGAGCGTATCACCCACCCGCACATCGCCAGACAGCGCCGTGCCGGTAACGACTAACCCCGCACCTTTAACGGTAAAAGCGCGGTCGATAGCCAGGCGGAAACGCTGATGTTCCATGCGATCGCGAGCAGAAAGCTGGCGCAGATGGTCGCGCAGCGTGTCAATACCGCGCCCCTCGGTTGCTGCCGTTTCAAACAACGTGGCCTCTTCAAAGCCATATTCACGCAAAACATCGGCAATTTCATGGCGAACCTCTTCGATACGCGCAGTATCCACGCGATCGGTTTTGGTCAGTGCCACGGTCAGCGTTGGATTCCCCGTGAGTTGCAGGATAGCCAGATGCTCACGGGTTTGCGCCATCACACCATCGTCGCACGCCACCACCAGCAGGGCATGATCGATACCGCCGACACCCGCCAGCATGTTTGAGAGAAACTTTTCGTGACCGGGCACATCGATAAAGCCCAGCACGCGTCCGTCCGGCTGCGGCCAGTAGGCATAACCCAGATCGATAGTCATGCCGCGAGATTTCTCTTCCGGCAGGCGGTCGGCGTTAATACCGGTAATCGCCTGCAACAGGGTGGTTTTGCCGTGGTCAACGTGCCCGGCGGTGGCAATAATCATTTCAACAACATCTCCAGAAAACGAGGTTCATCTTCAAGGCAGCGCAAATCCAGCCACAGACGACCGTCATAAATACGCCCGATAACCGGGATGGGCAGGCTACGCCAGCGGGTAGACAGCGCTTCCAGGTGGCTACCACGGCCATCAAGCGGCGTCAGCGCAATGGCCGCGCTCGGCAGGCTTTCTGACGGCAGCGAACCGCTACCAATTTGTGAGGCGCAGGGCATCACCTGCACGGAGAATTCATCACCGTAGCGCTGGGCTAACGGTTCACGCAGGCGCAGCGCCTGCTGGTGAATCTCTTCTGCATGGCGGCTTAAAAGACGCAGCGTCGGCAATTCAAGCGCCAGTTTTTCAGGGTGTAGATACAGGCGCAGCGTTGCTTCTAGGGCCGCCAGGGTCATTTTATCCGCCCGTAACGCGCGTTTAAGCGGGTGCTGCTGAAGCTGGGCAATCAACGCCTTTTTGCCAACGATAATCCCAGCCTGCGGGCCGCCCAGCAGTTTGTCACCAGAGAAACTCACCAGGCTCACGCCTGCGGCAATCATCTCCTGCGGCATCGGTTCTTTCGGCAAGCCGTAGCGGCTAAGATCAATCAGTGAACCACTACCGAGATCCGCTACCACCGGCACGTCCAGCTCGCGGCCCATTTCAGCTAACTCCGCTTCATCGACCGACTTGGTAAAGCCTTCAATGCTGTAGTTGCTGGTGTGTACCTTCATCAGCAGCCCGGTGTTGTCGTTCACCGCCTGACGATAATCTTTGGCGTGAGTGCGGTTAGTGGTACCCACTTCATGCAGTACGCAGCCCGCCTGACGCATCACATCAGGAATACGAAACGCGCCGCCAATCTCCACCAGCTCACCACGCGACACCACCACCTCTTTACCTGCCGCTGTCGCCGCCAGCATCAATAGCACCGCCGCAGCGTTGTTATTGACGATACAGGCATCTTCAGCGCCAGTGATACGGCATAGCAGGTCGGCCAGCGCACGGTCGCGGTGTCCGCGTCCAGCACCGTCTAAATCATATTCCAGCGTCACCGGGTCGCGCATCGCCTGCGTGACGGCATCAATCGCCGACTGCGCCTGCTGGGCGCGGCCCAGGTTGGTGTGCAGCACGGTTCCGGTCAGGTTAATGACCGGACGCAGCGCGCTTTGCGTATCTACGCTCAACCGTCTTGCCGTCTCCAGCGACCAGTCCTCGCACCATGCGGGAAGCGTATGCTGCTCGCGGATACTCAAACGAGCTTCATCCTGCATCTGGCGAAGTTGTTCCACCACCTGAGAATGACCATGAACATCAAGTAAACGGGTAAACGCAGGATCACGCAGAAGGCGGTCGGTTGCGGGAAGCTGGCTGTAGAGCGAACGGTTTTCGGTAGTCATGAATAGGCCTGACGGTTAAATGTTACCCCTCCCGCCGGGAGAGGGAGTCATAGAAGGGATTGTACAACGCATGGCGGCTTCACGTTATAGCGTTCAATCAAGCCTTTGGCGGTTCGGTGCGGGCAAAGCTTTCACGCAGGAATAACGTTTCGGCCAGTTTCACCAGATTTGGCCTGTCGACACACCAGCCCGGCGCAATGCGGCGGAAGTTAAGATAGCCAATCGCACAGGCAATGGCGATAGTGGCCAGATTGAGGGTATCGGTTTGTAATGTACCATCAGCCAGATGACCTTCCAGCGCATCCAGACTGCGACGAATTTTCTCCCGCTGGCGCAGCACCTCATCTTCAGATTGCTGTGCGGCCGGGCGGGCAAGTTCGCGAACGGAGGTAAGTCCCGCGTCCATAATGCCATCGGCCAATGCTTCGAGCTGGCGTATTTTCAGCGCCGCCAGCGGGTCGCGCGGCACCATCTCAGGCGCAACGTCTAGCTGCTCGATATATTGGGCGATAATCGGCGAGTCAAACCAGCATTCCCCGTCGTCGGTCACAAGCGCAGGCACTTTCCCCAAGGGATTAAACTGCGCGACGCCATTTTCTGCGTGATAGGGTTGCTCGTTCACAAATTCAAAGGCGATCCCCTTTTCCAGTAAGAGGATCGATATTTTACGTACAAATGGGCTGGTGTAGCTGCCGACCAGTTTCATCATCATCTCCTTTGCGCCAACAAAGAGATCAGTATGGCTCAGGCCGCCGCATTCGCACCCAGGTTTTTACTGACCTAGTGATCCAGATAGAGATAATGCATCCAGCTGGTCATGCGCAGTAATACCTTACGCATCACCGAAACGTGGGCAAAATGGTCGGAGTAAACCGCCACCTGGGCGTAAATCCCATCCGGTAATGCATCCACATCGGCGTTCGGTTCCAAATCAATCAGGGCCAGCACACCGTCGGTTCCCGGCACCACCGTTAAGGACTGCAAAGCCCCCTGCGCCTGATAAGAACCACCAGGAACGACCGGCAGAATGCTCGACAGCTTGCCGCGGAAAACCTGCCCCGGCAGGGCATTAAACACCACTTCGGCCTCGTCACCCGCTTCCAGACGCAGCAGCGAATTCTGGCGGAACTGGGCGACAATCTGCCGTTTCTGATCGGGGATAAAGACCATCACCGGACGCAGCGGCAGCGCGGCGGCATAAGTGCCCGGACGGATCAGCACCTGAGTGGCATAGCCGTCGCTCGGCGCGCGAATAATCGTTTGATCAAGATTATATTTCGCCTCCGTCAACTGCGCTCGCAGGCTAACAATCTGCGATTGCTCGCCGTTAACCATGCTGTCTAACTGACTTTGCACCTGCGCCTGCTCGGCAACCGACGCTTTGACCATCGCATCCTGTGCCAGATAATTTTGCCGTGCATTATCAATATCGCTTTCAGAGAACGGATTCACCCGCGCCTGACTCCCTTTCAGGTAGCGCTGATAATCTTTATACAAACGGTCACGTTCGGCAGATACGCGGGTCGTATTCGCCTGCGCTTCCGAGAGCTGGCCTTTGAGCGTCTGAACACCGTGCGTCGCGGTCACCAGATCGGCCTGTAACCTGTCAACGCGCGCCTGATATCGCGTCGGGTCAATTTTAAATAACACCTCGCCTTTTCGGATCAGTTGGTTATTTTTATCCGTTACCTCACTCACCACACCGGTTACCTGCGGTGTAATGGGAATAGAAATCACCGCCTTTTGTGCAGTGTAGGTATAAGGGTGGTTATAGTTCATTAATAAAATAAGGCCGCTCACTATAAATATGCCGCCTAATGCTGCGGTGGCGAGCGTCCATTGATTAACCGGAATGCGGAATATTTTAAATACCGCCCACGCCAGCGCGACATAGGTCAAAACAATCAACAGATCCATGATTATTGCTCCGGCGTAGTCGTTTCAGTGGAAGGTCTTTTTTCAGCCAGTTTTTGCTCAAGCTCTGCCACGCGACGAGAGAGTTGCGTCAGCGCGTCATCCCCTGTGGGAGCAGGCTCTGTCGGAGGGATATGCGACTGCATTCCCCAGCCGCGTTCAGGCTGGTAGAGCGTGGCCCAAATCCATAGAAACGGCCAAATCACGTGCAGCGTAAATAAGCTCACCCAGCCTGCGGTATGAATCGCATCGGCGTGGGGATGATTGCGTTTTTTCGCAATCGTATAAGGAATATCGTGAATCATGATGATTCCGTAAAACAGAACCAAAAACACGAAGACCAGCACACCCAGCGCAAAATAGTTTAGAAACATACTTGCCTCAGATTAACGCTAATTAGAGTTTTAAATGGCAGGCAGCCGCGTGTAATCCAGGCTGATATTAATGAAGATAATGGGCGACAGGCATTTTCGCCATCATCCTGAAGGGGAATTTTTTGTTCTGGAGATAGGCATTAGAAATCGCTGGTAACGGAGGGGATGCATTACCAGCGAGATACGCGCCAGGTCGCATTATTTGCGATGGCTTTCCACTGGGCGATACAGGTCGCGATAGTATTCCAACCGAGCCAGGTACATCTCAGCTTTGTCTTCAGGAATATCAGAAGGAACCCGATTAGAATGCGGCCTTTTGTGTAAATACTCCATGAATGCCTGACTCGAAGCCATGAAATCGACCGCCTTATCGATCATGCGCGGTACGTTCTCACCCATTTTATTCATCGCATATCCTCCCTCTGCTAAGACCTTTCTTAATCATGGGTAATCTTGAGGGACAGGGTTGAGGAAATTGTGCGGATTTAGGCCGGTAATTTTCTAAAAAGCGATCAAGTTATCTATTTTATTAAATTATAATGATATTCAACATCTTATACATATCGCTTACTCATTATCGCCTGATGAAATTAGCCAATTTTGTATAATTAACTACCAGAAATGAGCGACAACGCGCATACTAGAGACCATTACGTCTATTTTATTATCAGAATATCAGCGACATGAAAGAAATTGTAAAGAACGAAATCAAACGCCTGAGCGACCTGCTTGACGCCATCCGTCACCAGCAGGCAGCCCTGTCTCTGGTTGATGGCGCAGAGAAATATGCCGAGCTGGAAGCGGAAAAAGAAAAGCTCGAAACCGAAATTGCTCGCCTGCGTGAAGTGCATTCACAAAAGCTGAGTAAAGAAGCGCAGAACCTGGCAAAACTGCCGTTCAGCCGCGCAATCACCAAAAAAGAACAAGCGAACCTGGGCGCGTTGAAAAAGAGCGTGCGCGGGATCATCGTGGTTCACCCAATGACCGCTCTGGGTCGTGAAATGGGTCTGCAGGTCATGACCGGATTCGCCAAGACCGAGTTCTAATCCGCAATTGTCTAACCTTCTCCCGTCCGGGAGAGGGTTTATTTCCCCTACTGCTTTCCCCCTCAGAATTGGCCCAACCAATTTAACAACCAAACCGCTATTGGTTCACAATTTCGTTATTAACACTCACAATGCCATTGCTCATGCATAACATTTGGTTAACCATTCGTTGTCATTACCCCTACAACATCTAATTGGCAGGGCCACTTTTACACAAACTGTGACGCAGAGATGAGCCCAGACTCACCGCGAAGCAACGCGTGCGGCCCCCTGGAGACCTGCATGAGCCTCTGGCAACAAAACTACGATCCAGCCGGAAATATCTGGCTATCGAGCCTGATAGCATCGCTTCCGATCCTGTTCTTTTTCTTCGCACTGATTAAGCTCAAACTGAAAGGCTATGTGGCGGCCAGCTGGACGGTCGCCATCGCCCTTTCCGTCGCGCTGCTGTTCTACAAGATGCCGGTCGACCGCGCACTGGCGTCGGTGGTATACGGTTTCTTCTACGGTCTGTGGCCAATTGCCTGGATTATTATCGCCGCCGTTTTCGTCTACAAAATCTCGGTGAAAACCGGGCAGTTCGACATTATTCGTTCGTCGATTCTCTCCATCACCCCAGACCAACGCCTGCAGATGCTGATTGTCGGCTTCTCCTTCGGCGCCTTCCTTGAAGGGGCTGCGGGATTCGGCGCACCGGTTGCCATTACCGCCGCGCTGTTGGTGGGACTGGGTTTTAACCCGCTGTATGCTGCGGGACTGTGTTTGATCGTCAACACCGCGCCGGTCGCCTTTGGCGCAATGGGTATTCCGATTCTGGTCGCAGGGCAGGTCACCGGCCTGGACAGCTTTGAAATCGGCCAGATGGTGGGTCGTCAACTGCCGTTCCTGACCATTATCGTGCTGTTCTGGATCATGGCAATTATGGACGGCTGGCGCGGCGTCAAAGAAACCTGGCCTGCAGTGATGGTGGCGGGCGGTTCGTTTGCTATCGCACAGTACCTCAGCTCTAACTTCCTCGGCCCGGAACTGCCGGATATCATCTCCTCACTGGTTTCGCTGGTCTGTCTGACGCTGTTCCTCAAACGCTGGCAGCCGGTACGCATATTCCGCTTTGGCGACATGGGCGCCTCGCAGGTTGATATGGACCTGTCGCGCACCCGTTACACTGCCGGGCAGATCGTCCGTGCCTGGTCACCGTTCCTGTTCCTCACCGCCACCGTCACCCTGTGGAGCATTCCGCCGTTTAAAGCGCTGTTTGCACCGGGCGGGGCGATGTATGACCTGGTGATTAATATTTCGGTGCCGTATCTCGATAAACTGGTCGCTCGTATGCCGCCGGTGGTGAATCAGGCGACCGCCTATGCGGCGGTGTATAAGTTCGACTGGCTTTCCGCCACCGGCACCGCCATTCTGTTTGCCGCACTGCTGTCTATCGTCTGGCTGCGCATGAAGCCAAAAGATGCCATCAGCACTTTCGGCTCCACGCTCAAAGAGCTGGCATTACCGATTTACTCCATCGGCATGGTACTGGCGTTTGCCTTTATCTCTAACTACTCCGGCCTGTCCTCGACGTTGGCACTGGCGCTGGCGCACACTGGCCATGCGTTTACCTTCTTCTCGCCGTTCCTTGGCTGGCTTGGCGTGTTCCTGACCGGTTCAGACACCTCCTCCAACGCCCTATTCGCCGCACTACAGGCCACCGCCGCGCAGCAGATTGGTGTCTCGGACGTGCTGCTGGTTGCCGCAAATACCACCGGCGGCGTAACCGGGAAGATGATTTCGCCACAGTCCATAGCCATCGCCTGTGCGGCGGTAGGTCTGGTCGGTAAAGAATCTGACCTGTTCCGCTTCACCGTGAAACACAGCCTGATCTTCACCTGTATGGTGGGCGTCATTACCACGCTACAGGCGTACGTCTTAACGTGGATGATCCCGTGATTACACTGCCCAAACGTCTGTCAGACGATGTCGCCTGCCGCGTGCGGGCGCTGATTGAAGAACAACAGCTGGAAGCGGGTATGCGATTGCCTGCGGAAAGAAAGCTGGCAAGCCAGCTCGGCGTCTCGCGCAATTCACTGCGCGAAGCGCTGGCCAAGCTGGTAAGCGAAGGATTGCTGCTTAGCCGTCGCGGCGGCGGCACCTTCGTGCGCTGGCAGCATGAAGGCTGGTCTGAACAGAATATTGTGCAGCCGCTGAAAACCCTGCTGGCCGACGACCCGGACTACAGCTTCGATATCCTCGAAGCTCGCCACGCCATTGAAGCCAGCACCGCGTGGTATGCGGCGATGCGTGCCACCGACGCTGATAAAGAAAAAATCCGCCTCTGTTTTGAGGCCACGCAAAGTGACGACCCGGATCTCGCCTCACAGGCCGATGTGCGTTTCCATTTGGCGATTGCCGAGGCATCCCACAACGTCGTGCTGCTGCAAACCATGCGTGGTTTTTTCGATCTGCTGCAATCCTCGGTCATCCAGAGCCGCGAGCGCATGTATCTGGTGCCACCCGTCTTTGCGAAGCTGACAGAGCAGCATCTGGCCGTTCTCAATGCCATTACCGCCGGTGACGCCGAAGGCGCACGCCAGGCGATGATGGCGCATCTTGGATTCGTCCACACCACCATTAAACGTTTTGATGAAGACCTGGCCCGCCAGGCGCGGATCACCCGCTTGCCCGACGACCACACTGATATTTCCAGGGAGAAAAAAGCATGATTATTTCCGCCGCCAGTGACTACCGCGCCGCCGCCCAGCGCATCCTGCCACCGTTTTTGTTCCACTATATTGACGGAGGCGCGTACGCGGAGCACACCCTGCGGCGCAACGTGGAAGACCTGTCGGATGTGGCGCTGCGTCAGCGCGTGCTGAAAAATATGTCCGACCTGAGCCTGGAAACCACCCTCTTTAACGAACAGCTCTCGATGCCGGTAGCACTCGCCCCCGTTGGCCTGTGCGGTATGTATGCCCGTCGTGGTGAAGTTCAGGCCGCCGCCGCCGCCGATGCGAAAGGGATCCCGTTTACTCTTTCAACCGTGTCGGTGTGCCCAATTGAAGAGGTCGCGCCAACCCTCAAGCGCCCGATGTGGTTCCAGCTGTATGTCCTGCGCGATCGCGGTTTTATGCGTAATGCGCTAGAACGGGCTAAAGCGGCGGGTTGCTCCACTCTGGTGTTCACCGTCGACATGCCAACGCCGGGCGCGCGCTACCGCGACGCCCATTCCGGTATGAGCGGGCCAAACGCAGCCATGCGTCGTTACTGGCAGGCGGCAACTCATCCGCAGTGGGCGTGGGACGTAGGGTTGAACGGTCGCCCGCATGATTTAGGCAATATTTCCACCTACCTCGGCAAACCGACCGGGCTGGAAGATTACATTGGCTGGCTAGCGAATAACTTCGATCCATCTATCTCATGGAAGGACCTGGAGTGGATCCGTGAATTCTGGGACGGCCCGATGGTGATCAAAGGGATCCTCGACCCGGAAGACGCGCGCGATGCCGTGCGTTTTGGCGCTGATGGGATCGTGGTTTCCAACCACGGTGGTCGCCAACTAGATGGTGTGCTCTCTTCTGCGCGTGCGCTGCCTGCCATTGCCGATGCGGTGAAAGGTGATATCGCCATTCTGGCCGACAGCGGGATCCGTAACGGGCTGGATGTGGTGCGTATGATTGCGCTCGGTGCGGACAGCGTGCTGCTGGGCCGTGCATACCTCTACGCGCTGGCGACGCATGGTCAGGCGGGGGTGGCGAACTTGCTGAACCTGGTAGAGAAAGAAATGAAGGTGGCGATGACGCTGACCGGGGCGAAATCGATTAAAGAGATTAGCCGTGATTCGCTGGTGCAGAATGCTGAAGTCGCACAGGTGTTTAATGCGATTAAGCAGGGGAGTGCGGCGTAGTTCAGTGCGGAGGCTTCCCCCTCACCCTAACCCTCTCCCCGTAGGGGAGAGGGGACCGTTCGGCGTTGTTTGAAAGTATGGAACTTGCTTTTCTCCCTCTCCCTTTCAGGGAGAGGGCCGGGGTGAGGGTTTCCCCAAATTCTGCTATCCTGCCCCCCGCAATCCAAGGGGGCAGCATGCTTAACATCGTTTTATTCGAACCTGAAATCCCGCCAAATACCGGGAACATCATCCGTCTGTGCGCCAATACCGGCTTTAATCTGCATATCATCGAGCCCATGGGTTTTGCCTGGGACGATAAGCGTTTGCGCCGTGCGGGGCTGGATTATCACGAGTTCACCGCCGTTTCTCGCCACGCCAATTATGCGGCATTTGTGGAAAGCGCGAAGCCGCAGCGGCTTTTTGCCCTGACGACTAAAGGCACGCCAGCGCACAGCGCGGTAAGCTATGAAGATGGTGATTTTCTGATGTTTGGTCCGGAAACACGTGGCCTGCCCGCAACCATTCTGGATGCGTTACCGCCGGAGCAAAAAATCCGTATTCCGATGATGCCGGACAGCCGCAGCATGAACCTATCGAACGCGGTGTCGGTGGTGGTATATGAGGCTTGGCGCCAGTTGGGATATCCGGGCGCCGTGTTAAGGTAGCCCGGCCAAGCGCAGCGCCGCCGGGAAGGCAAAAAAATCAAATCCCGTCGCCGTACTCAAATCCGTGGTTAATGCCGTTGAAGTGCTGATCCATATCCATCGCCGGTTTATCCGACTCAGGCTTGCCGACGATACGCGCCGGTACGCCTGCGGCAGTGGTGTGCGGTGGTACAGGCTGTAAAACCACTGAGCCCGCGCCAATTTTCGCGCCGCGCCCCACTTCAATATTGCCGAGAATTTTGGCCCCAGCGCCAATCATCACGCCTTCACGAATTTTCGGATGACGGTCGCCGCTGGTTTTACCGGTACCGCCAAGGGTCACCGATTGCAGAATCGACACGTCGTTTTCAATCACCGCCGTTTCGCCCACCACAATGCCGGTGGCGTGGTCAAGCATAATGCCACGGCCAATTTTTGCGGCCGGGTGAATATCCACCTGGAAAGACACCGACACCTGATTTTGCAGGAAAATTGCCAGCGCCCGACGCCCCTGTCCCCACAACCAGTGGCCGATACGGTAGGCCTGCAGCGCGTGGAAACCTTTTAGATAGAGGAGCGGCGTGGAATATTTGTCGACCGCTGGGTCACGGGTGCGCACAGCCTGAATATCACAGGCGGCTGAGGCGATCATTTCCGGGTCAGCGGCGTAGGCTTCTTCCACCACTTCACGGATAGCGATAGCCGGCATAATCGGTGATGCCAGCTTGTTCGCGAGCATGTAGCTTAAAGCACTGCCCAGATTTTCATGCTTGAGTAGCGTGGCGTGGTAGAAGCTGGCGAGCATAGGCTCGCAGTCAGCCAAGGCGCGGGCTTCGGCTTTAATATTGTTCCAGACAATTTCCAGTTCTTCACACGACATTGCATACTCCAGGCGTATTGGAACGATCGGCCAATCTCTGCTGGCCGGATCGTTGGGATGACACAGGTTCCCTGCGATTAGTTGCCGCTATGCTCATCCTTGCGTGCACGACCTAATAAGGTCAATGCTGCCTCGCGCGCACTTTTTCCGCAATATAATACCTGATAAATTTCCTCGGTTATTGGCATTTCGACACCCAGACGGTGCGCCAACTCGCGAACTTCTTTGGTATTACGGTAACCTTCGACCACCTGGCCAATGGTGTCCTGCGCTTCTTGCACCTGCGCGCCTTTCCCCAGCGCCATGCCGAAACGACGGTTGCGCGACTGGTTGTCGGTACAGGTCAGCACTAAATCGCCCAGTCCAGCCATGCCCATAAAGGTCACAGGATCTGCGCCTAACGCAACACCCAGACGTGACATTTCGGTCAGCCCGCGGGTGATAAGTGCCGTACGCGCATTGGCGCCAAAACCGATGCCATCAGAGATACCCGCGCCAATCGCAATCACGTTTTTCACCGCACCGCCCAACTGGACACCGATGAAATCCGGGTTACTGTAGACGCGGAAACTCTTGCCACAATGCAGCTGTTGCTGCAAATCGTCGGCAAAGACCGGGTCAGTCGCCGCCAGCGAAATCGCGGTCGGCAAGCCTGCCGCCAGTTCTTTTGCAAAGGTTGGGCCAGAAATCACCGCCAGCGGGATATCATCCCCCAGCGCTTCACGCGCAACTTCTTGCAGCAGACGGCCTGTTTCAGCTTCCAGCCCTTTCGTCGCCCACACTACGCGCGCATCTGCACGCAGCAGCGGTTTCATCTGACGAAGCACATCGCCAAAGACATGGCTTGGCACTACCACCAGAATATCTCGGCTAGCAGCAAGCGCTGTCGCTAAGTCGCTTTCGAGATGGAGCGTGTCGGGGAACGGAACGTCAGGCAGGAATGCCACGTTACAGCGATCGTGCTGTAGCGTTGCGACATGTTTTGGATCGTGGCCCCAGAGTACAACCGGGTGGCCATTTCTTGCCACGGTAATGGCAAGAGCGGTGCCGTACGAGCCGGCACCGATCACAGTCATTGAAGCTTTAAGTGCGTTCATCAGGCATCCTGATGTTGTTCTGCACCTTCGCCAGCCTGCTGTTGCAGATAGTTCATGAACAGCGCATCAAAGTTAACTGGCGCAAGGTTCAGCTGTGGGAAAGTCCCACGGGAAACCAGGCTGGTGATGCATTCACGCGCATACGGGAACAGGATGTTCGGGCAGTATGCACCCAGGCAATGGGCCATCTGATTCCCTTCGATACCTTCAATGGAGAAGATACCCGCCTGCTGAGTTTCGCACAGGAACGCAGTTTCTTCGCCCAGAGTCGCCGTTACGGTGACACGCAGCACCACTTCATACACGCCTTCAGCCAGTTGGTTGGATGCGGTATCAAGATCAAGTTTAACCTCTGGTTGCCAATCTTTCTGGAAAACCTGCGGTGCATTTGGCGCTTCGAAAGAAACGTCTTTGGTGTAGATGCGTTGGATCTGGAAAGCCATTTCTGCGTTGTTTTGTTCTGACATGTGTAAAAACCCTTTCGTGTTGTCCTTAAAATAGGCGGTATGCCTCACGCCCGCAAAGGGCAGGCGTGAGCGCTTAATAAAGCATTATTTCAGCAGGGGATCGAGTCCACCACGAGCATCAAGCGCATACAAGTCGTCACAGCCGCCAATGTGCTGTGCATCAATAAAAATCTGTGGAACCGTCGTGCGACCGCTGCGCTGAATCATCTCTTCGCGCTTTTCGGCGTTACCATCAATAGGCAGTTCTTCGAAAGAAACGCCTTTTGCTGACAGCAGCGCTTTTGCACGATGGCAATAAGGGCATGTCGCTTTGGTATAGATTTCAATCTTCGCCATTAGGTCTCTCCTGACTTTACCCGATAAGTGAGCAGGTCTTACTTACCGCGAACCAGAGGCAGGTTTTCACCGCTCCAGCCAGCGATACCCTCTTTGAGTACGAAGACTTTTTCAAAACCCGCTTTCAGCAACAAGCTAGCTGATTCAGTGGCTTGCATACCGGAACCGTCGGTCACGATGACCGGCTTGTCTTTGTGCTTTTCCAGCTCGCCGACGTTGTTGGCTTTGATTTCAGCCGGCAGCAGGTTCAGGGAACCGGCAATGTGGCCTTTACGGAAATCGTCACGCTGGCGCAGGTCAACAACCACCGCGTCTTCTTTGTTAATCAAACGCGTCACTTCACCGCGGGTGATGACTTTAACTTTGGACATCAGCCCTTTAAAGGTGGTGAACAGCACGGCCGCCAGCAGCGCGATCCACGCGATACTCAGGACAGGGTGACGACCAACAAATTGCATAATCTCTTGCATGGGGGGTAACAGCTCCCGACGTGTAATGTTTAAAAACCAGGGAAGGAGTATACCTGCGGCGTGGCGCAAATACAGCCAGCGCGCGTGATGTAATGTATTTTCTGCGGCGTGCTACGGAAAAAAGGAGAAAAATGTGCGCTTTTCGCCCATCATCTCCCCGCTTTCTTTGATCTCTCATTGTTATTTTATCGATTCAGCTGTAGTAAAATTACGCAAATTTTCTGTCTTTTGAGCATGAGGTTGTCGCAATGTCGGTTTCTAAAAAACCTATGGTACTGGTGATCCTGGATGGCTACGGCTACCGCGAAGAGCAGCAGGATAACGCTATTTTCAGCGCAAAAACTCCGGTTATGGATGCGCTGTGGGCAAAACGTCCGCATACCCTGATCCAGGCATCAGGTCTGGAAGTGGGTCTGCCTGATGGTCAGATGGGCAACTCCGAAGTGGGTCACGTCAACCTGGGCGCGGGTCGCATTGTTTATCAGGACCTGACCCGTCTCGACGTTGAAATTAAAGAACGTACTTTCTTCACAAACCCTGTGCTTTCTGGTGCCGTCGATAAAGCTGTTGCTGCGGGTAAAGCCGTGCACATCATGGGCCTGCTGTCCGCCGGTGGCGTTCACAGTCATGAAGCACACATCATGGCGATGGTTGAACTGGCCGCTGAACGCGGGGCCGAAAAAATATACCTGCACGCCTTCCTTGATGGTCGTGACACTCCGCCGCGCAGCGCTAAAGGCTCCCTGCAGGCATTCGAAGAGAAATTTGCCGCACTGGGCAAAGGCCGCGTAGCGTCTGTTATTGGCCGTTACTACGCGATGGATCGTGACAACCGCTGGGATCGCGTTGAAGAAGCTTACAACCTGCTGGTTGAAGCTAAAGGCCAGTTCCAGGCAGATACCGCTGTTGCCGCGCTGGAAGCAGCTTATGCCCGTGACGAGAATGACGAAT
Source organism: Kluyvera intermedia (assembly GCF_034424175.1). Taxonomy (NCBI): domain Bacteria; kingdom Pseudomonadati; phylum Pseudomonadota; class Gammaproteobacteria; order Enterobacterales; family Enterobacteriaceae; genus Kluyvera; species Kluyvera intermedia. The sequence continues at coordinate 152,027 of NZ_CP139986.1, read as the reverse complement.
TTGTAAAAGCAACCGTCATCCGTACTGAAGGCCAGGCCGATGCAGCCATGGAAGACGGCGATGCGCTGATCTTCATGAACTTCCGTGCTGACCGTGCACGTGAAATTACCCGCGCATTCGTTAACGCTGATTTCGACGGCTTCAAGCGTCGCAAAGAAGTGAAGCTGGGCGATTTCATCATGCTGACTGAATACGCAGCAGACATCAAAGCACCAAGCGCTTACCCACCAGCATCTCTGGAAAATACCTACGGCGAGTGGATGGCGAAGCACGACAAAACGCAGCTGCGCATCTCCGAAACCGAGAAATACGCGCACGTGACCTTCTTCTTCAACGGCGGCGTAGAAGACCCGTTCAAAGGCGAAGATCGCATTCTGATCAACTCTCCGAAAGTCGCAACCTACGACCTGCAGCCAGAAATGAGCTCCGCTGAGCTGACCGAGAAACTGGTTTCCGCTATCGAAAGCGGTAAGTACGACACCATCATTTGTAACTATCCTAACGGCGATATGGTTGGTCATACCGGCGTAATGGAAGCAGCAGTGAAAGCGGTTGAAGCGCTGGATCATTGCCTGGATGAAGTCACCCACGCTATCGAAAAAGTGGGCGGCCAACTGCTGGTCACCGCTGACCACGGCAACGCTGAGCAGATGCGTGACCCGGCTACCGGCCAGGCACACACCGCGCACACCAGCCTGCCGGTTCCGCTGATCTACGTTGGCGATAAATCCGTGAAAGCGGTGGAAGGCGGTAAGCTCTCTGATATCGCGCCAACCATGCTGACGCTGATGGGGATGGAAATCCCGCAACAGATGACTGGTAAGCCGCTGTTCATCGTGGAATAATCCCTCCCCATGAGGGGAAAGGCGATTTATTCTATTAAATGGGCCGGAGCAGCGCTTCGGTCCTCGTTGTACGCCAGCGCGCTTAGCGCTGGCGTATTGCTGTGCGCCGCGCCCGCCCATGCGGATGACCGCTCACAGCTACAATCTATTCAGGCCGATATCGCCGCCAAAGAGCGCGCGGTACGCCAACAGCAGCAGCAGCGCTCTACCCTCTTAGCCCAACTCAAAGCTCAGGAACAAGCCATTTCCGTGGCCGCCCGTCAGCTACGCGAAACACAAAACTCGCTGGCGCAGCTCAATGCACAAATTGCCGAAATGAACGCCTCTATCGCTAAGCTGGAAAAACAGCGGCAGGCGCAGGAGCGCAATCTGGCCGCCCAATTAGATGCGGCATTTCGTCAGGGCGAGCATACTGGTATTCAGCTCATCCTTAGCGGTGAAGAGAGCCAGCGTGGACAGCGTCTGCAGGCTTATTTTGGCTATCTCAATCAGGCACGTCAGGAAACCATCGCCGAGCTCAAAGAGACGCGCGAGCAGGTTGCTGCACAGAAAACTGAGCTTGAAGAGAAGCAAAGCCAACAGCAAACGTTGCTGTACGAACAACGCGCCCAGCAGGCCAAACTGGAGCAAGCGCGTAATGAACGTCAGAAAACCCTCTCCGGACTGGAGTCCTCTATCCAGCAGGGGCAGCAGCAGTTAGGCGAACTGCGGGCTAACGAATCACGCCTGCGTAATAGCATTGCACGTGCGGCTGCCGCGGCAAAAGCCCGCGCCGAACGTGAAGCCCGGGAAGCCGATGCGGTGCGTAGTCGCCAGCAGGAAGCAACCCGTAAAGGCACCACCTACAAACCTTCCGAAAGCGAACGTTCACTGATGTCGCGTACCGGTGGCCTCGGCTCGCCGCGCGGTCAGGCTTACTGGCCAGTTCGCGGTACTACACTGCATCGTTATGGCGAACAGCTGCAAGGTGAGCTACGTTGGAAGGGGATGGTGATTAGCGCATCGGAAGGCACCGAAGTGAAAGCCATTGCCGATGGGCGCGTCATCCTTGCCGACTGGCTGCAGGGTTATGGTCTTGTGGTCGTGATCGAGCATGGTAAAGGCGATATGAGCCTTTACGGTTACAACCAGAGCGCACTAGTCAGCGTTGGCACACAGGTTCGTGCCGGACAGCCTATTGCTCTGGTGGGCAACAGTGGCGGTCAAGGTCGACCATCACTTTATTTCGAAATTCGCCGCCAGGGTCAGGCGGTCAATCCACTGCCGTGGTTGGGAAGATAAGTTTTGCTTCAATTTCGCCAGGTCGTTCTTCTGAGTTCTCTGGCATTAGCTGCACCAGGCTATGCCGGAAAACTGTCTATCGTTATCGATGATTTTGGTTACCGTCCGCACCAGGAAAATCAGGTGCTGGCGCTACCGTCTGCCATTTCCGTCGCCGTTTTACCCAATGCGCCACACGCCCGCGAAATGGCCACCAAGGCACATAATAGCGGGCGCGAGGTGCTCATCCACCTACCTATGGCGCCACTCAGCAAGCAGCCGCTGGAAAAAGATACATTGCGCCCAGAGATGAGCCAGGATGAAATCGAGCGGATTATTCGCGAAGCCGTGGATAAAGTGCCGTATGCCGTGGGTCTGAACAACCACATGGGCAGCGCGATGACCTCCAGCCTACCTGGTATGGAAAAGGTGATGCAGGCGCTCGGCCGCTACAATCTCTATTTTCTCGACAGCATGACCATCGGTAACAGCCAGGCAATGCGGGCAGCTAACGGTACCGGTGTGAAGGTGATTAAGCGTCGCGTGTTCCTTGATGACACGCAAAATGAGGCGGATATCCGCGTACAGTTTAATCGCGCTATTGCGCTTGCCAGACGCAACGGCTCGGCCATTGCCATCGGCCACCCGCATCCGACTACCGTGCGCGTACTTCAGCAGATGGTTTATAACCTGCCCCCAGATATCACGTTAGTGCGCCCGAGCAGCCTGCTCAATGAGCCGCAGGTCGATACCTCAAGGCCAGGCCGCGATACGCCACAAACTCAGCCCACCGCACCGCGTAATCCGTTCCGCGGCGTGAAGCTCTGCAAACCGAAGAAACCGCTGGAGCCGGTTTACGCTAATCGCTTCTTCAACGTGCTAAGCGAGAGCATTACTCACAGCACGCTGGTGCAGTATATGCAGTTGCAGTGGCAAGGGTGGTAGACAGCCTCTAAAGCAAAAAACCGCGATCTCGCGGTTTTTTTCTGTTTCGGGCTTTATGCCCGCATTTTTAGCCACAGGCGGAACAGGAACCAGGCGCTGTGCATATCGGTAACCCCTTTTGCCAGGTCAACAAGGCTAATCATTTCATTAAACTTCTGTCGTACTGCCGTCCGGTCTTGTATTTTGCGGCGATACAGACCGAGGAAATGCCCACTCTCTTTGAGCGCATGAATCAGCAATGAACGGCGTACTGGCGCATATTCTTCTCGCTTTGCATAAGCAATCAATTTACTGATGATATCAATATAACTGTAGGCGCGAGGATCGTAGTAACGTGTATGGTTAGTAATGGATTCGGTATTTTTTATATAGTAATAATCAGCGGTTTCCGCGATATAAAACGTCCCATTCGCCAGCGCCAACTCGGTTGTCCAGAGAATATCTTTATGGCTGCTACCAATATGGAAATCGATATTATTCTTTTTGATGTATTCTGAGCGAATAATCTGCAACCAGATATAATGAGGCCATTCACGCACTTTCACCGCATGGTTAATCCACTCAAAGCCGCGCTGTGGCTGGTTATAAACTTGTCGTGAATGAACAAGGTGGCCACGATGATTTTGACGTGCAGCGGTAAACATGCCATTCGCCACCAGTACATCACAGTCGTTTTGTTCAGCTAAAGAGAATCGTGAGTAAATCATATCCGGATGAATTTCATCATCCGCATCCAGAAGAATAAGCCATTTACCGTTATGCGCAGCCAGTCCCGCATTTCGAGCAACATATACGCCGCTGTTTTTTTGAGTAAGAACTTTGAGCCGACTGTCGGTAATAGAAGAGAGAATGTTTAGCGTATTATCCGTCGAGCCGTCATCAATAACGATTAACTCCAATGACACTCTTTGCTCGGCTAAAACATCGTCAACCATCTGTTTAATGCTTTTTTCGCCGTTATAAACCGGAATAATGACACTCACATCGATTGTCTGGCTGGTCATACTCGCCCTTTACAGTAAAAATTCAACTGGCACTAGCCTACTAGAGATTGTCGCGAAAATAAAAGGCCTGGCGCATTCTCCAGGCCTTTTAAACACAAAACCCTTCACGTTGCATCGAGGCACTTGAAGGATGAGGTGTATATGATTAATCCCAGCTCAGAATCACTTTACCGGACTGACCGGAACGCATCGCGTCAAAGCCCTTCTGGAAATCATCAATGCTGAAACGGTGGGTGATAATTGGGGACAGATCCAGACCAGACTGAATCAATGCTGCCATTTTATACCAGGTTTCGAACATTTCACGACCATAGATACCTTTAATAAACAGACCCTTAAAGATAACTTTCGTCCAGTCGATGGACATATCGGATGGCGGAATCCCCAGCATTGCGATACGGCCGCCGTGGTTCATGGTATCGAGCATTGAACGGAACGCCGGTGGTGCGCCGGACATTTCCAGGCCTACATCGAAACCTTCGGTCATGCCCAGTTCGGCCATCACGTCGTTGAGGTTTTCTTTCGAGACGTTTACCGCACGCGTCACGCCCATTTTGCGCGCCAGCTCCAGACGGTATTCGTTAACGTCAGTGATAACGACATTACGTGCGCCCACGTGTTTAGCGACTGCGGCCGCCATCACGCCAATAGGACCTGCGCCGGAGACCAGCACATCTTCACCCACAAGATCGAAGGAGAGCGCTGTGTGAACGGCATTGCCGAACGGGTCGAAAATAGAGGCCAGATCGTCGGAGATGTTGTCCGGAATCTTGAAAGCGTTAAAGGCTGGGATCACCAAATGCTCAGCAAAACAGCCCTGGCGGTTTACGCCCACGCCGATGGTATTGCGGCACAGATGCGTACGGCCTGCACGGCAGTTACGGCAATGCCCACAGGTAATATGACCTTCACCAGAAACACGGTCACCAATCTTGAACCCACGCACTTCCTGGCCGATACCGACCACTTCACCAACGTATTCATGCCCCACAACCATTGGGACAGGAATCGTCTTCTGAGACCATTCATCCCAGTTATAGATATGCACATCGGTACCACAGATTGCGGTCTTACGGATCTTAATCAGCAGGTCATTATGGCCGAGTTCCGGTTCAGGAACATCGGTCATCCAGATCCCTTCTTCCGCTTTCAGTTTAGATAACGCTTTCATCTCACACCCTTAGGCAATCACGCCCAGTTGTTTACCGATGCGGGTAAAGGCTGCCACCGCACGTTCAATTTGTTCCGTCGTATGCGCCGCCGACATCTGGGTGCGAATACGCGCTTGACCTTTTGGTACCACCGGGAAGAAGAACCCGGTCACGTAGATCCCTTCTTTTTGCAGCTCACGGGCGAAGTTCTGCGCGATAACCGCATCACCCAGCATCACCGGGATAATGGCGTGATCGGCACCGGCCAGAGTGAAGCCTGCCGCACTCATTTTTTCGCGGAACAGACGGGCGTTAGCCCACAGCTGGTCGCGCAGTTCAGCGCCTGACTCCACCATCTCAAGAACTTTAATAGAGGCGGCAACGATGGCCGGTGCCAGGGAGTTGGAGAATAGGTACGGGCGCGAACGCTGACGCAGCCACTCCACCACCTCTTTACGCGCGGCGGTGTAACCACCGGATGCGCCGCCCAGGGCTTTACCCAGCGTGCCGGTGATGATGTCTACGCGCCCCATCACTTCACAGTATTCATGAGAACCACGACCGTTTTCGCCCACAAAGCCGACGGCATGAGAGTCATCGACCATCACCAGCGCATCATATTTGTCTGCCAGATCGCACACGCCTTTGAGGTTGGCAATCACGCCGTCCATTGAGAAAACGCCGTCGGTGGCAATCAGCACATGACGCGCACCAGCTTCGCGCGCTTCTTTCAGGCGAGCTTCCAGTTCTTGCATATCATTATTGGCGTAGCGCAAGCGTTTTGCTTTGCACAGACGTACCCCATCGATGATGGAAGCATGATTTAGCGCATCGGAAATGATGGCATCTTCTGCGCCCAGCAGGGTTTCAAACAGGCCGCCGTTAGCGTCGAAACAGGAGGAATACAGAATGGCATCTTCCATACCCAGGAAGCCAGCCAGCTTCTTCTCAAGCACTTTGTGGGTGTCTTGAGTGCCGCAAATGAAACGTACAGACGCCATGCCAAAACCGTGGCTGTCCATGCCCGCTTTCGCGGCGTTAATCAGTTCAGGGTGGTTGGCCAGGCCAAGATAGTTATTGGCGCAGAAGTTGATAACGTGACTACCATCACCCACCGTGATATCCGCTTGCTGGGCGGAGGTGATAATACGTTCTTCTTTGAACAGACCTTCCGCACGAGCGGTCTCCAGGTCATTCGTTAACTGCTTGTAGAAATCACCACGCATTGCAACTCTCCAGATTCGGTAAAATTTGGAACATATTACCCAAAGCTATACTCTGATACGAGATGATGCATGTCTGAATGAATTATTTGCAGCATAAATCACGTGGCTTGGGTTCGCTGCAGGGTGAAAGGCTGAAGCCCTGGCAATGTGATGATATGATAATAGACATTCGTGTCCGGGATAGTCCGGGGCACTCACAATTCAAAGGTTACAGTTATGATCATCGTTACCGGCGGTGCTGGCTTCATCGGCAGCAACATCGTGAAAGCGCTCAATGACAAAGGCATCACCGACATTCTGGTGGTGGATAACCTGAAAGACGGCACCAAGTTCGTGAACCTGGTCGATCTGGACATCTCCGATTACATGGATAAAGAAGATTTTCTGATCCAGATTATGGCCGGTGAAGAGTTCGGTGAGATTGAAGCGGTCTTCCACGAAGGTGCTTGCTCCTCCACCACCGAGTGGGACGGTAAGTATGTGATGGATAACAACTATCAGTACTCCAAAGAGCTGCTGCATTACTGCCTGGAGCGTGAAATTCCGTTCCTGTACGCCTCTTCTGCCGCAACCTACGGCGGCCGCACGAGCGACTTTATCGAGTCCCGCGAGTTTGAAAAACCGCTGAACGTCTACGGTTACTCTAAATTCCTGTTCGACGAATATGTCCGCCGTATTATGCCGGAAGTGGATTCCCCTATCGTTGGTTTCCGCTACTTCAACGTCTATGGCCCGCGTGAAGGCCACAAAGGCAGCATGGCGAGCGTGGCCTTCCACCTGAACACCCAGTTAAACAACGGCGAAAGCCCGAAACTGTTTGAGGGCAGCGACAGCTTCAAGCGTGATTTCGTCTATGTGGGCGATGTAGCAGCCGTGAACCTGTGGTTCTGGGAAAACGGTGTCTCCGGTATCTTCAACCTCGGTACCGGCCGTGCTGAGTCCTTCCAGGCGGTGGCTGATGCAACCCTGGCGTTCCACAAAAAAGGCAGCATTGAGTACATTCCATTCCCGGATAAACTGAAAGGCCGCTATCAGGCATTTACGCAGGCCGATCTGACCAACCTGCGTGCCGCTGGCTACGATAAGCCGTTCAAGACCGTCGCCGAAGGCGTAACGGAATATATGGCCTGGTTGAACCGCGAAGCGTAAGAAGTCAGCATGAAAATACTGGTGGTCGGCCCGTCATGGGTGGGCGACATGATGATGTCGCAAAGTCTCTATCGCACGCTCAAGGCGCGCTATCCCCAGGCGATAATCGACGTGATGGCACCCGCGTGGTGCCGTCCGTTGTTGTCGCGAATGCCGGAAGTCAACGAAGCTATCGCCATGCCGCTTGGGCATGGTGCGCTGGAAGTTGGCGAACGGCGCAAGCTTGGTCATAGCCTGCGCGAGCGGCGCTATGATCGCGCCTATGTCCTGCCAAACTCTTTTAAATCAGCACTGGTGCCGTTCTTCGCGGGCATTCCGCTGCGTACCGGCTGGCGCGGTGAAATGCGTTATGGCCTGCTTAACGATGCGCGCGTGCTGGACAAAGACGCGTGGCCGCTGATGGTCGAGCGCTACGTGGCGCTGGCCTACGATAAAGGTGTCATGCGTTGCGCCAAAGATCTGCCACAGCCGCTGCTATGGCCTCAGCTACAGGTCCATGAAGGTGAGAAATCACTGACCTGCAACGCCTTCTCGCTCTCAAGCGACCGCCCGATGATTGGCTTTTGCCCTGGCGCTGAATTCGGCCCGGCAAAACGCTGGCCGCATTATCACTACGCGACGCTTGCAAAGCAGTTGATCGACGAAGGTCATCAGATTGTGCTTTTCGGCTCAGCCAAAGATAACGACGCGGGCAATGAAATTATCGCCTCGCTCAGTGACGAACAAAAAGTCTGGTGCCGTAATCTGGCCGGGGAAACCCAGCTGGAACAGGCAGTTATCTTGCTTGCCGCGTGTAAAGCCGTGGTGACCAACGACTCCGGTCTTATGCACGTCGCCGCAGCGCTCAACCGTCCACTGGTGGCGCTATATGGCCCAAGCAGCCCGGACTTTACTCCGCCGCTGTCAAACAAGGCCCGCGTGATTCGTCTGATTACCGGCTACCTCAAGGTGCGTAAAGGCGATTCAGCGCAGGGCTATCATCAAAGCCTTATCGACATCACTCCAGCCCGCGTGCTGGAAGAGCTCAATGCTCTGCTGTCAGGCGAGGAAGACTGACGCATGCGGGTTCTGATTGTTAAAACCTCTTCAATGGGTGATGTCTTGCACACGCTGCCAGCGTTAACTGACGCGATGCGGGCCATTCCAGGCATCCGTTTTGATTGGGTCGTTGAAGAAGGCTTCGCGCAAATTCCTTCCTGGCATGAAGCCGTGGATCGCGTCATCCCTGTAGCGATTCGTCGCTGGCGTAAAGCGTGGTTTTCCGCCCCCATTAAGGTTGAGCGAAAAGCGTTTCGTGATGCGGTGCAGGCGGAAAATTATGACGTCATCATCGATGCTCAGGGTCTGGTGAAAAGTGCCGCGCTGGTCACCCGTCTAGCGCACGGCATCAAGCATGGGATGGACTGGCAGACGGCGCGTGAGCCACTAGCAAGCCTGTTTTACAACCGTCGTCACCATATCGCCAGGCAACAGCATGCCGTCGAACGCACGCGCGAACTGTTCGCTAAAAGTCTGGGGTATGCGAAACCGGAATCTCAGGGTGACTATGCAATTGCGCAGCATTTCCAGCGCTCTCTCACGTCAGACGGAATGCCTTACTGCGTCTTCTTACATGCGACAACGCGTGATGACAAGCATTGGCCAGAAGTGCATTGGCGCGAATTGATTGGGCTGCTGAAAGAGGAAGGGCTACGCATCAAATTGCCATGGGGCGCGCCTCATGAAGAAGCCAGAGCGAAGCGATTGGCACAAGGGTTTGATTACGTGGAGGTTCTGCCGCGCCTGAGTCTTGAAGAAGTGGCGCATATGCTGGCAGGGGCAAAGTTTGTTATTTCAGTCGATACCGGGCTAAGTCACCTGACCGCCGCCCTGGATCGTCCGAATATGACGCTGTATGGGCCAACAGACCCAGGATTGATTGGCGGTTATGGGAAGAATCAGGAAGCATGTTGCTCCACTTCTCACAATCTTACCGATCTTTCTGCAAAAGAGGTCTGGCCTTTTATCAAAAAAATACTAAATCAATCAATATCTTAACTTAAATATATTGTGGAATTTTATTATATGATGAGCAAAAAAGTTGCTGATAATGTGTTTTACACGATCACTACAGGATTGTGTTTCCTCGCATTATTACTTCTTCCCTTTCAACAAGATTTTGCAATGAAATCCTTGAGAATCGCCGGGGAAGTGGCGTTGTTGGTTATTTTCATTTCACCACGCAAGTACCTTAAGTCTGATACTATATATATAGCAATCAGTCTTCTTGTTTTATCGGTATTATATTTTGCGTGGTTCAGGATATATAAAACCCCTGATTCTGAATATGTCGGCGCTTACATGAACTATCGCGACTGGAGCCTCGTTGGGATATTTTCAGCATTTACCATCCCCGTTATTTCAACGGCAAGAGAGCAGTTCAAAAAGCTAACAAACTATGCTCATTTGGCGATTTCGTTACTGGTTATCGCTGTCTACATAGTTTACTCGTGCTACCAATATTTTATTCTCCATGATACCAGAGCAATACTCTCACTGACATATGGGCCTGGTGCACCAGCGGCTGCATACACTATCACATTCATTTCCCTATATTCATTGATAACCGTATCAACACTGGTCAATAAATACAGGTTACCATTGCTCATATTGATAGGATTTGCCAGTTTCATTGCTATTTCTGCCACAGCAACACGAGCAGGAATGATCACCTACCCGATTCTCTTTGCATTTATTTTCTGGAAAGAAGTACAGGGGTATAGCAGCAAACAGAAAAAAATGTGTATTTATGCATTTCTAGCACTTGCTGTCGTGTCTGCTTCCGTACTGCATAAACCCATCGTAAAAAGGGTAAATGATTTAACAGCGGACATTATCAAATATAATGCCAATAACTCAGAAACATCCGTTGGCGCACGCTTTGCCATGTATAAAACGGGTTTTGAGTCGTCGTATAATAACGTTATAGGGCAGCCATTAGAAGAACGTAACGAGAAGATCAAAAGCATCATCGCTAATAATAAAGATCTCTCTGGTGCACGCCATTATCTTAATGTTCACCTGCACAATCAATTGATTGATACGTTATCCACCACTGGCTGGTTAGGCGTTACCTTAAACATTCTATTTCTGCTTGCTGTCATTATTTATATCCATAAGCAACACTTCCCATTGATGTATACTTATGTCGTGGCCATGATGATGTTTAGCTTAAGCGATACTTTGACATACTCAACCCCGATACCACTCGCATGGTTACTGACGCTGGTACTGATGTGTTCTTTAATGAATAACAAATCCCAGAACTAAAAAAAAGGGCCAGATGATTAATCTGGCCCTTTTCATTAAATAAAGCTACCTAGAAAAACCCTAATTCTATAACGAAGCGAAAGTATATAAGCTATAATCACATTTCTTTTCTTTACGCACACTCCTTTATTCTTATTAACTCTACTCAATTCAAGGTGTGAATTTGAGATATTAACAAGAGGGTGTGTGACTATATCGCAAAAATAGATATCATCCATCACGTCGTTATCAAAAAGAATTTTTCGATCATCAATCAAATAAAAGCCATGAGAGGAAAATAGCTTTAATGCCTGCTGGCAATATCTTTGATCAACAATATAACTACAGGTTCGGGTGACTTTATGTTTCTTATACGTCACCTTCCGGAACCAAATACCACCAATTTTTACGATATGGCGTAGGCTTAAACCAAAGAGTTGGTAATCTGAAGTGCCTTGCTGCCCACCCAGAACATAAGAACATCCCTGCTTCAGAGAGGACGTTGACAAAGACAGCGCATGCACAACATCAGACAGTCTGCGGTCAAAATGAACATCATCTTCCAGTACCAGAGCCCACTGAAGATTTCTATCAATAATCTGCTGATACACCGCGAGATGACTTAGCGTACAAGCCATTTCTGGTTCGGTCATATCTACGTATTTTGCGTGAGAATTAGCAGACGCACTATTTCTTATACCCTTAAATTTATCACTTCGATAATCAATAGCATCGAAAAACTCGAAATCAATGTTTACATCATCTAAAAGCTTAGCGATCTTCTCTCTACGCTCAATATCACTTTTAAGTGAGATGACGAATACGGGGAAATTCTCATTCATAGGCATCGGTATGATTACACTGAAAATTATTTTAGAAGTTTATTCTTTCGATAAAAGAATAAAGAACGCAACGCTTTGATATAGCGTTTTTGGTATAAACAATGCTTATATTCTTCTCTATATTCCACTGTCGATTTGGATTTTAAATAACTTTCATCCTTCCATGGGGTTAACTTATATATTGCACGAAAATAAATCGAAGCTTCATATTCAGCCCATTCATGCCATGGCTTGGTGATACCTGTGTAGTGAATAAATACCGTTTCATCTTTGATGAAACTTTTATAATAGTTCTTATCTTTACGCTCAAACTCTGACTTCAAGGGATAGATAGCATTATATTTTCTATCGAGATATATCAATTGCCCAAAGAATATTATATTTAACGCATCCTGGTCTGGATACTTCAATTTACCAGTTTGCCCTTCACTTTGAATCAGAGAAAATATTTTATCAGAACAATGGCCTTCATTCCACTGCTTCAAATTAGCGTAAATAACACCTGAGTTAAAATATTTATTCTGGAAATCAAAAGATAACCGCTGCTGGTTTTTATTCTGCAATGCCTCAACATCGGGTACAACTGCTGCAAAGTTATCACCCAGTTCGAGATCCTCAAGTTCTCTGATATCATTCTTGCAAATAACATCAGAATCAAGGTAAAGAAGGGTGTCACTCATCTGATAAAGATAATCAAAGGCCAATATTCTATAATAGATAGATAAAGGCCATACTACGCTTGCAGGCAGATTATCAAGAACACTGTCATCAATGGTATAAAGATAAACTGAAGCGCCGAAAGGCTCAGCAATTGACTTCAATCTCTCGGCATACTCTTTTGAAACAGAGTCCGTAAAAATATGGAAGTGATAACTTATTGCTTTTGATTTGTTATTCTCAAGGATTGACGCAATAGATATTGCAGCGCCCATTTGATAATTTGCATCCGTCCCATATGCGATATGAAAGCTGCGGCCTTCACTCGTGGATAACGTACTAGATACAAATGAGTATTTTTTCTCAACGAACTTCGCAAGTGCGTTCATTATTAACCACCAAGAAAATAACCATAATTATTATAAATGCTTTAAGAATTAATTTAATATTGCTTTTATTTTATATAAGTAATACTTCGCCCAACAGCGCAGCGCTTCCATTGTTTTCTTTTGTTTTAGGAAATGCTTGGCTGCATATCGACTTTGTAAAGCATTACCGGGTTCCAGCAACGGCACTGTTCTCCATGGTGATGCCTCTTTCCCCTGATAGAAGAACGTGGATACCGGATAGCCGCTCCATGAATGCCAGGGTTTGGTCGGGCCAATGTAGTGAACGAACACAGTTGAATCCTGAACTGGGTTTGTTGAAACTGCTTTCAGTTCGTAATTCAAGCTGTACTGTGTGTTGAATTTTTTATCGATAAATCTCACCTTACCAACCAACAGAATATTTAAGACATCCTGATCAAGGTGAGTAATGATATTTGCAACTTCAGGATCGCTAAGCAGTTCAATGGCGCGTGCTGAGATATTATCAGCAGCCCATGCAGGAATATTGATTAACAAAAAACCCGCATTAAAATAGCCATCGCTAAGACCTGGCGTTGATAAATGTTCTGCTCGTCGTTTCCACCATTTATCATTGCCTTCAATGACTACAGCAGCTATCTCATTGGAGTTATATTCCAAATCGATTAATTCCTGAACGCTACCTTTACAAGCAATATCGGCATCAAGATACAATATTTTTTCAAGTTTACCCGTAAAGTAATCAGCAATAATAAATCTAAAATACGTTGCATAGGACCAATTTTTGGTACTTGGCAATTTCTTAAGCGATTCACAGTTGATTAAATAAATGATAATTCGCGTATTATTTTCTTTCGCTAAAAGATCGAACTGCTCACGGAAATCATCTGAAAAGTAATCGGTAAATACATGGAAAGTGAATTTTGCCTGTGGATTAGTTAGCAAAATTGAGGCAATTGAAATACCGCATCCAAACAGGAAATTTTTATCCAGACCATAACATATATTAAATGTTTGTTCTTCACCAGCACTGGCGTAGTTACAGTCAATTTCTGAAAGAATGAATTCTTTATTATCTAAATACATATATTTCACTTCTCGCTTTTATGGTTTACTACTTACAGCACCGTATAATAGCAAACCCTAACGTCATCCATATTTATAAAATATAGCGGAGGCTAAACTCAGACAGAATGGTTTAAATATTCATATATTAAAGTGATTTTCTTTCAGTACGTTCACGAATTTTTTCAGCCTTGCTATCTGCTTGCTGTATCAACATTTTTTCTTCAGAAAGAATATCTCTCAAGGACTTACCAAAATATATCCTCATAAATCTGAATATATCACGCTGTGTTAAACCGATATTCAACGATGAGAAATAAAGTCCGATCAAATCTTTATCGCGCCAGCGGCGTGGCACCTGATTACGGATTTGCGCGCGATGTAAGTCAATAACCGAAATTTTCAGTTCTTCTTCCTTGCCATCAAACGGCAAATGCAGCAGGAAGTGACAGATATAGCAATCACGATGGTTAATGCCGCTCAAGTGCATTTTACGCACCATTTCCGCCACGCGATCAATCAACAGACGCTTAACCGCCACGGCGGGAGGATTTGCCAGCCAGTCGGCACAGTAATCTTCCAGGCTAATGGTAGGCGTCAAATCTTCAGTGATGATAAACGACGTTTTCGTCAGCGGGTTAAACCCCTTTTCTCCAAAACCTACCCCGTGCATCGTATCAACACCGGCATCGCGCAGGCGATGGATAGCATTCCACTCTCTGTCAGCACCCAGTACCGGCATACGCAGCGATATGAGGTTTTTCACAATCTCTTTTAATGATGTGCCGCGATGCCATTTCAGGAAATAGCTGCTACCCGCCAGTTCAAAACGTAGCGTGCGACGAGTTTCCAGTTCACGAAACACCTCGCCTTGTAGCAGTTTAACTTCCTCAAACGCATCTTTTCCGCGCCACAGCGTGGCCAGCGGTTCGTTCAGCTCAACCATCTAAATCACCTATAATGATATCTGCCGCTTTTTCCGCCAGACTGTATAAATCTTGTGTATCGGCATAATTACGCGCATTTTCCGTCCATGCCGAGCGCAACTCAGGCTGAGTTAACGCCTTAAGTAGAATCTCATTTAAAGCTTCCTGGCGGAAAGGTTCTTCAATAACTGCCCCGCAGTTGGCATCCGCAATATAGTGCGCATAGCCGCACACGCTGGTTGTTAATACCGGTAAGCCTGCGGTAACTGCTTCGAGCAAGATAATCCCAGCAGCCTCCTGATAGGCAGGATGTAGCAACAGATCCGCTGCCGCCATTAACTCAGCAACATCATTGCGACCAGAGAAGAAATGCACGTGACGGCGAATACCGAGTTTCTCAGCCAATGCCGCAAATTTGCCTGGCTTATCCTGGCCGACAATAAACAGCTGTGTATTCTGGCGCAGGCTTTCAGGCAAGGAAGCAAACGCGGTGAGGGTGCGGTCAACGCCTTTACGCGAAAAGTCCGACCCTACCTGGAGCAAAACATTCTGCGATGCGGTCAGGCCGTTTTTTTGACGGTATACCTGACGGGCATCAGGGATCTGCTGGCTATATTTTCTGTCCGGGTAAATTCCCGGCGGCAGAATATTAAAGCGTCCAATTTCAGTCTGATAGTGCTTTTGGAAATCGGCAATCTGCTTATCCGTCAGCATCAACAACTGCGTGGGTTTACCCTGTTCGAAGGTGGCGCGCTCAAAAGCCGCATAATGACGATAGCGCGGAGTCAAACGGTAGAAAAAACCTTTCTCCTGCGCAACTTTCTCGGCGTAGCACACATCAGCGGCATAATAGACATCCAGCCCCGGCATTTTATTAAAGCCCACAACTCGGGCCACCGGATGTTCACGTAGATGGTTTTGGACCCACGTGTAATATTCAGCATTACGTCCATGATTAGTTCTGGATTTAACCGGAACAAGTATTAACTTAAAGGACTCTGGATATTCACCTTCCCACGATTGGGTATAGATGCGGACATGATGCCCACGCGCAGCCACGGTTTGCGCAATGCGCATAAAGTCCCGCTGCAGACCACCAAAAGGGAAATACTTATACAGACAGAATGCAACGATCATATTTCTTCGCCTATGACGGGTTCGGCATGACTGGCCGACAATATTTTATCAATAGCGGCAATGACATCTTCTGCTGGAATAACTGAAAGATACATCTCATTGCGATCGCGCTCAGCGCGCGGCGGCATTGGTCGATAATCCCCCGCCCAGAACTGAATCATATTGTCTGACCACGGCCGCCAGAACTTATGGTCAGTCGCACCGAAAAGACAGATCAGCGGCGTTTTAACCGCTGCGGCAATATGGCCTGGAGCAGAATCAACGCCGATGAACAATATGGCATGGTCAATTAATGCGCCCAGCTCAGGAAAGGTTAACTGACCGGCAAGTGACGTTACAGGCGGCTTTTTACAGCCTTGTGCAATCGCCGTCACACAAGCCAAATCCTCCGCACCGGGGCCGGATGTCAGTACCACTTCAGTCCCACGCTCATGCAGCGCATCAATGACTTGCGAGAATTTCTGATTCTCCCAGCATTTAAAAATCTGCCGTGCCGTGGGTTGAATAACGACATAGTTCTCACCCACGCTGGTTTTATCCAGTTGAGCACGAACACGTTCCCAGCAAGCTGGGTGATAGCTCATTGTTGTCTCAGCCACACAGGTGTGAAGGCCCAGCGGCGTCAGCACCGACAGGTTACTTTCCACCACGTTTTCCCCTTTAAGCGGCGCGAGATGAGTAAAGCTATGGCGCCAGAAGCGCGACTGGCGGTGATGATAGTCCTGCGAGATACTCATCGGGACATTCAGCAAGCGGACTAATACAGCCACCATCCATTGATCGGCCATGTTGATCACGAGGTCGTATTGGTTTGAACGCAATTCTTTGATTAAACTGACGAAATTGGTAATTTTCTCTGCCGCTTGGGCTTTCTTATTTTTGATACCATACAACGCATGTATTTCAGGGTTCTCGGACAAAATTGGGATCGTGTCCTGGTATAACAAGACATCTATTTCCGCATCAGGATAATGCTGTTTGAGCGTGCTAATAACGGGAGTGGTCAGCAACATATCCCCATGAAAACGCATTTTAATGAGCAGAATTTTTCTAAATGGCTTTTCCACAAGCGACTCTTTGGTTGAGATTGTCCGATAAATGTTGGAAAAAAAGCACGCTACCGCCCCAGGCTCAACAGCTACCTGATTACTGATATAGCACTTATTTTAGACGCGATAGTGTACCACTTCTTTTGTCGCAATCCGAACGGGAAGCATTTTGTGCCGAAAAACGACTTAAACCTTATATATCATGGTAATAAAGATATAATAATGGTCAATCTTACCTGCTTGTGCCCGCTAAATATGCACAGAAGTCCTGGGCGACAGACCGCGTAAAAAGCGGGCACAGCGACAATATCCAGGACTCACCGCCTTACCGTGGTTAATTTAGACCAAAAACAGCAAAAGTAATGGTAAAGCCTCAGGTAAATACATAGAATCCTCAGCACATTCATAACTCAGCTATTTATTATGCTTGAATTGCTTTACACCGCCCTTCTCTACCTTATTCAGCCACTGATCTGGATACGGCTTTGGGTGCGCGGACGTAAAGCGCCAGCCTATCGTAAACGCTGGGGTGAACGTTACGGTTTCTATCGCCAGCCGCTTAAACCCGGCGGGATTATGCTGCACTCAGTGTCCGTCGGTGAAACGTTGGCGGCTATCCCGTTAGTTCGTGCGCTACGTCATCGTTACCCTGACCTGCCTATTACTGTGACCACAATGACGCCAACAGGTTCTGAGCGCGTCCAGTCGGCCTTTGGCAAAGATGTGCAGCACGTCTATCTGCCCTATGATTTACCCGATGCCCTAAATCGCTTCCTCAATAAAATTGACCCTAAGCTAGTGTTGATTATGGAAACCGAACTGTGGCCAAACCTGATTGCCGCCCTGCATCGTCGTCATATACCGCTGGTGATTGCTAACGCACGCCTTTCTGAACGTTCCGCTGCGGGTTACGCCAAACTCGGTTCCTTTGTGCGCACACTCCTTCAGCGTATTACGCTGATTGCCGCACAGAACGAAGAAGACGGTAAACGCTTTGTCGCATTGGGTGCCAAAAATAGTCAGGTCACCATGACGGGCAGCCTGAAATTTGATATTTCAGTGACACCACAGCTGGCAGCTAAAGCTATTACATTGCGAAGCCAGTGGGCCCCTCATCGCCCAGTGTGGATAGCTACCAGTACCCACGACGGTGAAGAAAGCATTATTATTGCCACCCATAAAGCGCTGTTGCTGCAATACCCTGATTTATTACTGATTTTGGTACCTCGCCATCCTGAACGCTTCCCGGATGCCATCAACCTCACGCGTCAGGCCGGTCTTAGCTATATCACTCGCTCATCAGGCGAAGTACCTTCCGCCAAAACACAGGTTGTTATTGGCGACACGATGGGTGAACTGATGCTGCTGTACGGCATTGCGGATCTGGCGTTTGTTGGTGGTTCATTGGTTGAGCGCGGTGGTCATAACCCACTGGAAGCTGCAGCCCACGCCATTCCGGTATTGATGGGCCCGCATACCTTAAACTTCAAAGATATTTGCGCACGTCTGGAACAGGCGAGTGGGCTGATTACGGTGACCGATGCCGCCAGCCTCGAAAAAGAAGTATCCTCCCTGCTAGCCGACGCGGATTATCGCAGTTTCTACGGCCGTCACGCTGTTGAGGTTCTGTACCAGAACCAGGGCGCGTTGCAGCGTTTATTGCAGCTCCTGGAACCGTATCTGCCGCCGAAAACGCATTGAGGACAATTATGCAAAAACGGGCAATTTATCCAGGCACATTCGATCCTATCACCAACGGTCACCTTGATATCGTGACCCGCGCGGCCTGCATGTTTGACCATGTTATCCTCGCCATTGCAGCCAGCCCGAGTAAAAAACCGATGTTTGATTTGAGCGAGCGCGTCGCGCTGGCCCAGCAAGCAACGGCGCATCTTGGCAATGTAGAAGTGATGGGGTTTAGCGATCTGATGGCGAATTTTGCCCGTACTCAGCAGGCCAATATCCTGATTCGTGGCCTACGTGCCGTGGCTGACTTCGAGTATGAAATGCAACTTGCACATATGAATCGCCATCTGATGCCGGAACTGGAGAGCGTTTTTCTGATGCCGTCTAAAGAGTGGTCGTTTATTTCATCGTCATTGGTGAAAGAAGTGGCGCGCCACAATGGAGATGTGACTCACTTCCTGCCGCAGAATGTGCATCAGGCGCTGATGGAGAAGCTAGCGTAGGCTTCGTGCCTTTCCCGGCGGCGCTGCGCTTGGCCGGGCTACTCTATAGGCCTACTTCTGGCACTGTCGACAATAGAACGTTGCCCGCTGCGCATGTTTGCTGGCGATGATTGGCGTTCCACAGAGACGACATGCTTCCCCCTTACGCCCATAGACCTGCAATTCCTGCGCGAAGTATCCCGGCTTCCCGTCGCTTTGCAGGAAGTCTTTGAGTGTCGTTCCACCCTGCTCTATTGAACGTTTCAGCACCACTTTTATCGCATCAACCAATCGCTCGCACTCGTCTTTCGATAACGATGACGCCAGCCGATCCGGATGGATCCGCGCCGCAAACAGCGATTCACTCGCATAGATATTGCCGACACCTACCACCAGCTTGTTATCCATCAGCCAGGGTTTTATCGCCGTCTTCTTCTTCGCACACTTTGCCAGGAGATAATCGGCGTCAAATTCATCGCTCAGCGGCTCAGGGCCGAGATGAGCGAGGACATGATGCCCTTCCAGCGATACCGCCCATAGCCACGCACCAAAGCGACGTGGGTCGGTGTAACGCAGGACTTTGCCATTACTCATCACCAGGTCGACGTGGTCATGCTTTTCTGCCGGTAGTTCTCCCGACAGGATACGCAGACTACCCGACATACCAAGATGGATGATTATCCAGCCGTCAGGAAGTTCAAGCAGCAGGTATTTAGCGCGTCGCTGGACGCTCAGGACGGGTTTATCGCTGAGACGGTAGATTTCATCGGAGACAGGCCAGCGCAAGCGACCGTTGCGAATCACCGCATACTGGATGGTCGCACCGACCAGATGGGGTTCAATCCCCCGGCGGCTGGTTTCAACTTCAGGTAATTCAGGCATAGCGTCTCCGGCAGGAATTCAGATATTTCTATTATGGGGACGCATAGAAAACAAAAAACCCCGCCGAGGCGAGGTTTTTTGCTACATCAAAACTAAAATTATTTGATTTTAGCTTCTTTGTAGAGAACGTGCTGACGGACAACTGGATCGAATTTTTTCAGTTCCAGTTTTTCCGGTTTAGTACGCTTGTTCTTCGTGGTGGTATAGAAGTGACCAGTACCAGCAGAAGAAACCAGCTTGATTTTCTCACGAATACCTTTAGCCATGATTTATTTCCTCTTTAAGTACTTAGTACTTTTCGCCACGGGCACGCATTTCAGCCAAGACTGAATCGATGCCTTTCTTATCAATAACACGCATACCTTTAGCAGATACACGCAGGGTGACAAAACGCTTCTCGCTCTCAACCCAGAAACGGTGAGAGTGCAGGTTCGGCAGGAAACGGCGTTTAGTCGCGTTCAGTGCGTGGGAACGGTTGTTACCGGTCACCGGACGCTTGCCAGTAACTTGGCAGACTCGGGACATGTCTATTCTCCAAAAATCAAATTAGCTCGAGCTTCGTATGGGGTATCGGCGCCTCGTCAGGCTTTACAGCCCAGTCGTCGCAGTTCTACACATCAATCTCTCAGGCTGCTAAGCAACTTGAATGATTCAGTGTCTAAGTGAACTCTCGACTGCCAGGCCCAAATGCCAAACCCGAGATTCTCAAAGGTGGCGTAGTATACGCTGCGACAGCGATATGCTCAAGTCCCGAACAGACAAAGATCCCGATGGATCGCGTAAAAGGCTGCTAAATCCAACCTCGTTCGGCAAAAGAAACATAGTCACCACGACTTATAACCAGATGATCAAGCACGCGTACATCCATGAATTGGCAACACTTTACCACCCTCTCAGTAATAAGTCTGTCAGATTTGCTAGGTTCAGCATTTCCTGACGGATGATTATGCGCAAGGATCACCGCAGCCGCATTAACTTTGATGGCTTCTCGTACAATTTCGCGAGGATGTACCTCAACATGGTTTAATGTGCCGGAAAATAGGCGGCTGTGTTTGAGCACCTTGTGTTGATTATCCAGAAAAATGACTAAAAAGATTTCACGCTCTTCGTCTGCCAACTGGCTTTGCAAAAACTCCCGCGTCATTTCAGGGCTAAGCAAAGGGTCTTCTGCCAACATCCGCAGGCTAAAGTAGCGACGCGCCAGCTCAGCTACACCCTTGAGCTGTGCGTACTTGGCGAGCCCGATGCCTTCAACCTTCCTCATCTCTTTTTCGGAGGCTGACAAGAGGCCGTACAGCGAACCAAAATGACGCAGCAGATCGTGCGAGTAAGCCATCACGCTCTTATCACGCGTTCCCGTGCGTAAAAAAAGTGCGAGCAGTTCGATATCTGATAGCGATTCGATACCATACTGTTGCATCTTTTCACGCGGCATCATCGCCTCTGAATTCTCCATTGCGGGCTCCCTCCTCGTCTTCACTTTTTTTATGCTGTCACAGCCTTTGCCACGCTGCACTGTGCAGTTTTCACTCTTGCGTAGCGCCTCGCAAAGTGCCGCGCACGACCTCGCGAGGATTGTGATAAAATGCGCGGATTCTGGTGTAATCCAAACAGGAAAGAATCATGATGAGCCTAGCCGGTAAGAAAATTGTTCTTGGCGTCAGCGGCGGTATCGCGGCTTATAAAACGCCGGAACTGGTGCGTCGACTGCGTGAGCGCGGTGCAGATGTCCGCGTTGCCATGACCGACGCGGCAAAAGCCTTCATTACCCCATTAAGTCTACAGGCCGTGTCCGGTTACCCGGTCTCCGATAGCCTGCTTGATACCGCAGCAGAGGCCGCGATGGGCCACATTGAGCTGGGGAAATGGGCCGATCTCGTTATTCTGGCACCCGCCACGGCGGACCTGATCGCCCGCATTAGCGCGGGTATGGCAAACGATTTGGTCTCGACCATCTGTCTTGCCACGCCATCTCCCGTTGCCGTAGTCCCGGCAATGAACCAGCAGATGTACCGCGCCGCAGCGACTCAGTACAACCTTGAGGTGCTGGCTGCCCGTAATTTGCTCATCTGGGGCCCTGACAGTGGTAGCCAAGCCTGTGGCGATGTAGGGCCTGGGCGGATGCTTGATCCGTTGACGATTGTCGACATGGCGGCGGCGCATTTTTCGCCCGTCAAAGATCTGCAACATCTGAACATCATGATTACCGCAGGCCCTACCCGTGAGCCACTGGACCCGGTCCGCTACATCACCAATCACAGTTCTGGAAAAATGGGTTTTGCCATTGCTGAAGCGGCCGCTCGTCGTGGTGCGAATGTCACGCTGGTCAGCGGCCCGGTGTCGCTACCCACGCCGGCTTTTGTGCAGCGAATTGACGTGACTACCGCCGTAGAGATGAATGCCGCCGTTCAGGCAAGGGCCTGTCATCAGCAGATTTTCATTGGCTGCGCTGCCGTCGCCGATTATCGTGCAGCGGTTATTGCCGAAGAAAAAATTAAGAAACAAGACACCCAGGGCGATGAATTCACAATAAAAATGGTGAAAAACCCTGACATCGTAGCGAGCGTTGCTGCACTGAAAAATCATCGCCCGTATGTCGTAGGATTTGCCGCCGAAACGAATAATGTGGAAGAATACGCGCAGCAAAAGCGTAGCCGTAAAAATCTTGATTTGATTTGTGCCAACGATGTATCGCAATCAAATCAAGGATTTAACAGCGATAACAATGCATTACATCTTTTCTGGCAGGACGGCGAGAAGCGTTTATCGCTCGCCAGTAAGTCACTCCTGAGCCAACTATTATTGGACGAGATCGTTACCCGTTATGATGAAAAAAATCGACGTTAAGATTCTGGACTCGCGTATTGGCCAGCAGTTCCCACTGCCGACTTATGCTACCGCAGGCTCTGCTGGTCTTGACCTGCGCGCGTGCCTTGATGAAGCCGTAGAACTGGCGCCAGGCGAAACCACCTTATTGCCAACAGGCCTGGCGATTCACATCGCTGACCCATCGCTGGCGGCCGTTATGCTTCCGCGTTCAGGCCTAGGTCATAAGCACGGCATCGTGCTGGGCAACCTGGTCGGGCTTATCGATTCCGATTACCAGGGCCAACTGATGGTCTCCATCTGGAACCGTGGACAAACCACTTTCACCATCGAGCCTGGTGAACGCGTTGCGCAAATGGTGTTTGTTCCTGTCGTACAGGCCGAATTCAATCTGGTCGAATCGTTTGAAGCCACCGATCGTGGCGAAGGTGGCTTCGGTCACTCCGGGCGTAAGTAACCCGCCCTAAGGCGCATCACGTCAAGCGTGTGCGCCGGCTTTTTACGCATCTCACGGCGTCATAAATGCAAAAAGAACACAACAAAACAGGGTTGTGGTCACCGTGCGGGTGCTCGCCTGACAAGTATGTATTTTCAGGGGTATTTTAGAACATGGCAGAAAAGCAAACTGCGAAAAGGAATCGTCGCGAGGAAATACTTCAATCCCTGGCGTTGATGCTGGAATCCAGCGACGGCAGTCAACGTATCACGACCGCGAAACTGGCCGCTTCTGTGGGTGTTTCCGAAGCAGCACTGTACCGACATTTCCCGAGCAAGACCCGCATGTTCGATAGCCTTATCGAGTTTATCGAAGATAGCCTGATTACCCGTATCAACCTCATCCTCAAGGACGAGAAGGACACCACCGCGCGTCTGCGTTTGATTGTGTTGCTTATCCTGGGCTTTGGTGAGCGTAATCCTGGTCTGACTCGCATCCTGACCGGCCACGCACTAATGTTTGAACAAGATCGCCTGCAGGGCCGCATTAACCAGCTTTTTGAACGCATTGAAGCCCAGCTGCGACAGGTGCTCCGCGAGCGGAAAATGCGTGAAGGGGAAGGTTACGAAACGGATGAGACGATACTGGCAAGCCAGCTGTTAGCATTTTGCGAAGGGATGCTGTCACGTTTTGTTCGCAGCGAATTCAAATACAATCCAACGGATGATTTTGAGGCCCGCTGGCCACTGATTCTTGCCCAGCTACAGTAATCTGGTAAACAGCCCGGTTTTCACCGGGCTATTTTTTAGACGCCGTACGCTTCGCGGTAAGCGCGTACTGAGGCCAGATGCTCAGCCATCTCCGGTTTTTCTTCCAGATACGCAATCAAATCTTTCAACGTAATGATTGAAATCACCTCGCAGCCGTAATCACGTTCCACTTCCTGAATCGCAGATATTTCGCCACGACCACGTTCCTGACGATCAAGCGAGATCAGTACACCCGCTAGTTTCGCCCCATTCGCCTGGATGATTTCCATCGACTCACGAATCGCAGTACCAGCGGTGATCACGTCATCCACCAGCATCACGCGGCCGGTCAACGCACTGCCGACCAGATTGCCACCTTCGCCGTGGTCTTTCGCCTCTTTACGGTTAAAGCAGTACGGATAATCACGGTCGTGATGCTCAGCCAGCGCCACCGCCGTGGTCGTCGCAATAGGAATGCCTTTGTATGCGGGGCCAAACAACAGATCGAAATCGATACCGGAATCCACCAGCGCTTCGGCATAAAAACGGCCTAACAGTGCCAGATCGCGCCCGGTATTAAACAGCCCGGCGTTGAAGAAATAGGGGCTTTTGCGCCCGGATTTCAGCGTAAATTCGCCAAACTTAAGTACCTGCTTGCTAAGCGCAAACTCAATAAACTGGCGCTGATACGGTTTCATGGATTCGCTCCTCATTTCACTTTATTACGGACAAAAAAAAGGGCGACAACGTCGCCCTAAAAATCAATTTTCTAACGCCGCTTTCTGCGTCGTGACAATAGATTCGATTCCCCCTCTGGCTAATGCCAGCAAGGTGAGTAACTCTTCGTGGGTGAACGGTTCGCCTTCAGCCGTGCCCTGAACTTCAATGATACGACCGTCTTCGGTCATCACCACGTTCATGTCAGTTTCTGCAGCTGAATCTTCCACGTATTCCAGGTCACACAGCGCTTCGCCGTTCACGATACCAACGGAAACCGCTGCCACCATACCTTTCATCGGGTTCGTTTTCAGCCTGCCTGCGGCAACCAGTTTGCCCAACGCATCGGCCAACGCCACACAAGCACCGGTAATAGATGCAGTTCGAGTACCACCGTCGGCCTGGATAACATCGCAGTCCAGCGTGATGGTAAACTCACCCAGTGCTTTCAGGTCAACCGCTGCTCGCAACGCACGCGCGATCAGACGCTGAATTTCCATGGTACGACCGCCCTGCTTACCCTTTGCCGCTTCACGAGCGTTACGCGTATGGGTCGCGCGTGGCAGCATGCCGTATTCGGCGGTGATCCAGCCCTGGCCCTGACCTTTCAGGAAACGCGGGACACCTTCATCGATAGAAGCGGTGCATAACACTTTGGTGTCACCAAATTCGACCAGCACGGAGCCTTCAGCGTGTTTTGTATAATTACGGGTCAGGGTGACGGGACGCACCTGGTTGGCACTACGACCTGTTGGACGCATGATTAAATCTCCGGCTTGAAACGAATGTGGCTGCGCATTATACGGACTAACGGTGCTTATTCCTATCCTGATAACGCCCTGGAGGCTATAATCCCCCCATCTCTCCTTTAAAAACAGGAACGTCTATGATCCGCAGCATGACCGCCTATG
This sequence comes from Kluyvera intermedia, assembly GCF_034424175.1. Classification (NCBI taxonomy): domain Bacteria; kingdom Pseudomonadati; phylum Pseudomonadota; class Gammaproteobacteria; order Enterobacterales; family Enterobacteriaceae; genus Kluyvera; species Kluyvera intermedia. The sequence continues at coordinate 126,426 of NZ_CP139986.1, read as the reverse complement.
CCCGTCGCGAAATTAAGGGCACTTGGGGCAGCGCCGCTTGGGAACTACGCTCGGTTAACCAGCGTTATCTCGAAACCTATTTTCGTCTGCCGGAGCAATTCCGCAGCCTCGAACCGGTGGTTCGTGAACGTCTGCGTACCCGTCTGACCCGTGGGAAAGTAGAATGTACTTTGCGCTTTGAGCCTGATGCCAGTGCGCAAGGAGAGCTTATCCTCAACGAAAATCTGGCGAAGCAGCTGGTCAATGCGGCAAATTGGGTCAAAATGCAGAGCGATGAGGGTGAAATTAATCCTGTCGATATTCTGCGCTGGCCTGGCGTAATGGCGGCACAGGAACAGGACCTGGATGCTATCGCCGCAGAGATTCTGGCAGCGCTAGACGGTACGCTGGACGATTTCATCGTGGCACGCGAAACCGAAGGCCAGGCGCTAAAAGCCCTGATTGAACAGCGTCTGGAAGGCGTTAGCGGTGAAGTCACCAAAGTCCGCGCCCACATGCCGGAGATCTTACAGTGGCAGCGTGAGCGTCTGGTGGCGAAGCTTGAAGATGCGCAAGTGCAGCTGGAGAACAATCGCCTGGAACAGGAACTGGTTCTGATGGCGCAGCGCATAGACGTAGCCGAAGAACTTGACCGTCTGGAAGCGCACGTTAAAGAAACCTACAACATCCTGAAGAAGAAAGAGGCCGTTGGTCGCCGTCTGGACTTTATGATGCAGGAATTTAACCGCGAATCGAACACCCTGGCTTCAAAGTCAATCAACGCTGACGTTACAAAATCTGCCATCGAGCTAAAAGTACTGATTGAGCAAATGCGCGAACAAATTCAAAATATCGAATAAATTCAAAGCAATATAAGAATATTTCATGCCCGTGATACTACGGGCATTTTTAATTCAGGTAGTTTCTTTTTCCTCGCCATCACTGCATTATTATCCGGCTCTTCAAGAAAGAGTGATTATGGAAAAAGTGATATCTCATAGCGTTATTTCTTATTTGGAACAGAGCACGCCTATTGCCCACTTTGGGAATAAGGTTATCTGTTTTCGCGCCCCGATATCACTCTAATAATTTCTTAAGAATTGGTAGCTAAACTGGCCGCCTTACGCTTCAACCTAAAAATAAGCTAAACGTATGCGATTCACTGATACTCAGACTTCTCCAGCTTTTAGCTGGAAGGCCCTTGGCTGGGCCGTATTGTATTTCTGCTTTTTTTCCACAGCGTTACAACTTGTTATCTATGCTACCGGTTACAGCGGTTCCAATGGATTAAGGGATTCAATTCTCTTTAGCCTATTGTGGCTGGTTCCGGTGTTCCTATTCCCAAAACAAACTCGAATCATTGGCGCAATTATTGGTGTCGTGCTGTGGGCGGCTTCACTTGCTGCCATCAGCTATTTCCTTATTTATGGTCAGGAGTTCTCACAAAGCGTTTTATTTGTGATGTTTGAGACCAACACCAATGAAGCCGGGGAATTCTTAAGCCAGTATTTCAGCCTGAAGATTGTGCTGGTTGCACTGGTTTACACAGCTATCGCCATTGTCCTCTGGACGCGCCTGCGCCCAGTCTATATCCCAAAACCATGGCGCTGGCTGGTTGCATCTGCCCTGCTGTATGGGCTGGTTGTGCATCCATTCGCCAGAGGCGTTGTTATCGGTAAACCGGCAGGCGATGTTCTGGACGGCCTTTCTTCACGTGCAGCGCCTGCGGCACCATGGCAGTTTGTCACCGGCTATTACCAATATCATCGCCAACTGGACAGCCTGACCAAACTCTTAAATGACAACCACGCCTTGCCACCGCTGGTAGACTTGAAAGATAGCACCGGAAACGCTCCGCGTACGTTAGTGCTGGTCATCGGTGAGTCAACACCGCGTGGTCGTATGAGTCTTTACGGATACCCGCGCGAAACCACGCCTGAACTGGATGCGCTGCACAAAACGGATTCAAACTTCACCGTCTTCAATGACGTAGTGACCTCGCGCCCTTACACCATTGAGATCCTGCAGCAGGCGCTGACTTTCGCCAATGAAAAGAATCCCAATCTGTATCTGACCAAACCTTCGCTGATGAACCTGATGAAGCAGGCGGGTTACAAAACCTTCTGGATAACCAACCAGCAGACGATGACCAAACGCAACACCATGCTGACGGTATTCTCTCGACAAACCGATCAGCAGTTCTATATGAATCAGCAGCGCACGCAAAGCGCCCGTGAATATGATTCAAATGTTCTCGCACCGTTTAAGCAGGTTCTGGCAGACCCGGCAGAGAAGAAATTTATTATCGTCCACCTTTTGGGTACGCATATTAATTACGAGTACCGCTATCCTGAAAACTGGAACAAATTCTCGGGCAAGACCGATACGATGCCTGCGGGTTTAAACAAGGATGAGCAGGAAACGTATAATAATTTCGATAACGCTAACCTCTATAACGACCATGTTGTGGCAAGCCTTATCAAAGACTATAAAGCAACGGATCCTAACGGTTTCCTGCTGTACTTCTCCGATCATGGCGAAGAAGTCTATGACACTCCGCCACATCACACTCAAGGGCGTAATGAAGAAGCACCTACGCGGCACATGTACACCATTCCATTCCTGCTGTGGACCTCAGAGAAATGGCATGAAGCTCACCCGCGTGACTTCTCTCAGGACGTAAACCGTAAATACAGCAGTTCCGAGCTTATCCATACCTGGTCCGATTTGGCAGGGTTAAGCTACGAGGGTTATGACCCAACCCGGGCACTGACCAGCGCTGAGTTTGTTGAAACCACCCGCTGGATTGGTAATCCGGAGAAGAAAAATGCACTGACTGATTACGATAAGCTGCCGTATGGCGAGCTAACCGGTAATCAATAACGTGCTCTACGGCCGCTTCATGACGAAGCGGCATTTTCTCTTGACTGGCATTGGCGATAATTTAGATTTATTAATCTAAAATCACATCTCATCTCTCACCCAACCCCGCCATACCTGCCAACAATCACATTAATCGAATTACTTAATCTAATCCAAATCACCTTGCCTTAGAAAATCTCAATCGTGATAAAGCGCACAACTCGCTACCCTCCTGCCATTCATCCCGGGAGCGTATATGTTACTGCACATTCTTTATCTTATCGGTATCACAGCCGAAGCCATGACCGGTGCCTTAGCGGCCGGACGTCGTCGTATGGATACCTTTGGCGTGATTATTATCGCCACTGCTACCGCTCTGGGCGGCGGCTCCGTGCGCGATATGCTGCTGGGTCACTATCCATTAGGTTGGGTGCAGCACCCGCAATACATTATTATCGTGGTAGTTGCCGCAGTACTGACCACAATCGTTTCTCCCGTCATGCCGCATCTACGCCGCCTGTTTTTAGTGCTCGATGCCATCGGTCTTATCGTCTTCTCTATCATCGGTGCACAGATTGCGCTGGATATGGGTGAGGGCCCGGTCATCGCCATTATCGCCGCCGTGATAACCGGTGTATTTGGCGGAATATTGCGCGATATGTTCTGCAAAAGAATCCCACTGGTGTTCCAAAAAGAGCTGTACGCGGGGATCTCCTTTGCCGCAGCCGTGCTCTACGTCGCCTTACAGCACTATGTCAGCAACCACGACGTGGTGGTTATCTCCACGCTACTGTTCGGTTTTACCGCACGTATGTTGGCATTAAGGCTGAAGCTGGGGCTTCCTGTGTTCCACTACCGCCACGAAACACACTAACGAAAACCACTCACACCCAACGCACGGAGATGGTCGGCCAGCACGATAACCGTTGGGTGGTGAATGAACGTCACAAGGCTGCGCGCTTTTTCTGGCCCAATGCCGGGCAAGGTTTGCCAGTGCTGTTCATCCCGCGCCTGTATCTGCTGCCAGGAGTTATCCCTAAGCGCTTTTAACGCACCAGCAGGCAACGGCAAGCCGAGGGCTTTCAACCAGAGGCGAAAGGGTTGTCGACGCGTCATGTCAAAACGATGCCAGACCTGCTCCGCCCGCGTTATCGTGATCCCCGGCACCTCCTGCAATTGTGCCTGTGTAAACTCAAGCCAGGAGAAGATATTCTCGAATGGCTGAGCCATAATCAGCGCATTCCACCCCGCCTCTCCTATCCCTTGAATATCTAACACCTGAGCTGATCCCAGCCAGTTCAGGCGGGCCAGAAATTGTTCGTGACACTCTGGCGTTCGATAGAAACAGGTGAGCGAATGATAGTGAGGTACAGGCGGCGCGGGTTTACTGCGGTCGAGCCCACGCCAGACCACGCTATCCACTCTGGGGATCCCTTGCCCTGCCAAACTGACCAACAGCTGATCGCCTGTCGTGATATCCAGATTTTCCCAGCGCTTTACAGATCCGATACTGACCCGTTGTACCTGCTTATCGTCAAGTTTGATTGGCACAAGTTCTGCCACCACCGCAATTTTACCGGTGCGTCCGATGGTAAAACGAAGACCGCTCACTTCAGCTATCTGCGAAACCGGCTGATATTTCCAGGCCGCTACCCATGTGCCCTGGGCGGGTAACCAGTGCGCTCCAGCAGACTCTTTTGCCGCGCGGATAATCACACCATCCGTCGCAAAAGGCAGTGGGGAAGTGAACCAACGCTCGCGCCAGTCAGCCACCTCCTGGATTCGCGAAACGGGATGAGAGTAATGTGATACCTGTTCAAAACCCGATGCCGACAGCAACTTCAGGCGCTCACGCATATCGACTGGCCCATCCGGCCACGCCCAGATAAACAGTGACAACGAAGATAAACTCTGGCTTTCCCCCTGGCGCATGAGCATACCGGCAACCTTCGAGCGGGCATTCATCCCTCCCATTTGTTGCTGTACATGCTTGTCGGCTTGCAGGTAAACCTCCCCTTGCAGAACGCTATTCGCTAATAAACCTTCCACTTTCTGCGGTAGCGACGGGATATGCCGGGCTTTCGCCGTCCAGTCTTCCCCAATCAACCCATTACCCCGACTAATCATCTGCTGCAAACGCCCCTGTCGGTAAACCAGAGTGACCGCTACACCGTCCACCTTCGGTTGCACCCACAGATCGCTTTTCTCTTTCATCCACCGCTCAACAGACCGTGCATCTGCCAGCTTTCGAACGCCAGTATGGGCAACAGGATGTTTCACCGCATCTCGCAGCGGCGGTAAGCTTGTGGTTTCGACTGAAGCCACGCCAAAACAGTGCTGCCAAAGCCCTAGTCGTGCAGAGAGCTGGTCATAGACCGCATCACTAACCTCGCTTGCGCCTTCATGCCAGTAGGCTTCGTTCCACTTTGCTATCTGGCCCTGTAACTGCGTAATTTCCTGCCCGGCTCGCGCAGGTGACCAAACCGGGCAGGTCGCCTGAACATGCATGGCGAAAAATATCCCTATACCGACTAACCATCGCCTCATCATTATCCTCCCTCAGATGCGGATAACCGTTTGTAACGCAACCGTGACGGCGGCACGAGGGACAAGAAATCATTTCCCGAGCAGGCTTCAGAGAAAAAGAGTTTGTTGCAGCAACATGCAGAGATTTCAGGAAAACTGCTCGCAAAATAAAATAAACTGGCGCAAAAAGTGTGACAAAGGCTACGTCCCGTAGCGGCGCCGTGTATAATAGGCTCGTATGTACGTTCTCTTTCGATAATCACATACAAAAAGACACTCATGGCTCAAGGCACGCTCTATATTGTTTCCGCCCCTAGTGGCGCGGGTAAATCCAGCCTGATTCAGGCTTTATTGAAAACCCAACCGTTGTACGACTCCCAGGTATCTGTTTCACATACCACGCGCGCGCCGCGTCCGGGGGAAGTGCATGGCGAACATTATTTCTTTGTGAATCACGACGAATTCCGCACGATGATTGGCGAAGAGGCATTTCTTGAGCACGCTGAAGTCTTTGGTAACTATTACGGCACCTCACGTAAAGCAATTGAGCAGGTACTGGCAACCGGCGTTGATGTCTTTCTCGATATCGACTGGCAGGGTGCACAGCAAATCCGTAAAAGTATGCCGGGCGCGCGCAGTATCTTTATTTTGCCGCCGTCCAAAATTGAACTGGATCGCCGCCTTCGCGGGCGCGGCCAGGACAGCGAAGAGGTGATCGCAAAACGTATGGCTCAGGCAGTTGCAGAAATGAGTCATTACGCGGAATATGATTACCTTATCGTTAACGATGATTTTGATACCGCACTGGGCGATCTGAAAACGATCATCCGCGCTGAACGTCTGCGCATGAGCCGCCAAAAGCAGCGACATGACGCTTTAATCAGCAAATTATTGGCAGACTGAACCCACTTTCAGTATCATGCCCAGTCATTTCTTCACCTGTGGAGCATTAAAGTATGGCACGCGTAACTGTTCAGGACGCTGTAGAGAAAATTGGTAACCGTTTTGACCTGGTTCTGGTCGCCGCGCGTCGCGCTCGTCAGATGCAGACTGGCGGTAAAGATCCATTGGTACCGGAAGAAAACGATAAAACCACCGTTATCGCACTGCGCGAAATCGAAGAAGGTCTGATCAACAACCAGATCCTCGACGTGCGTGAGCGCCAGGAACAACAAGAGCAGGAAGCCGCTGAATTACAAGCCGTTACCGCTATTGCTGAAGGTCGTCGTTAAACATAAGCGGGTCGCCCTTGTATCTGTTTGAGAGCCTGAATCAGCTGATTCAAAATTACCTGCCGGAAGACCAGATTAAGCGTCTGCGGCAGGCCTATCTCGTTGCACGTGATGCTCACGAGGGGCAAGCACGTTCAAGCGGTGAACCCTATATCACGCACCCAGTTGCGGTAGCCTGTATTCTGGCCGAGATGAAACTCGACCATGAAACGTTGATGGCTGCCCTATTGCATGACGTGATTGAAGATACCCCTGCCACCTACCAGGATATGGAGCAGCTCTTTGGCAAAAGCGTTGCTGAGCTGGTAGAGGGGGTGTCAAAACTTGATAAACTCAAGTTCCGCGATAAGAAAGAGGCGCAGGCCGAAAACTTTCGCAAAATGATTATGGCGATGGTGCAAGATATCCGCGTCATCCTCATCAAGCTTGCCGACCGCACCCATAACATGCGCACGCTGGGCTCGTTACGCCCGGACAAACGTCGCCGTATCGCACGTGAAACACTCGAAATCTACAGCCCGCTGGCCCACCGTTTAGGTATCCACCACATCAAAACCGAGCTTGAAGAGCTGGGCTTTGAAGCGCTGTACCCTAACCGCTATCGCGTGATTAAAGAAGTGGTGAAAGCCGCCCGTGGTAACCGTAAGGAGATGATTCAGAAGATCCTTTCTGAAATCGAGGGGCGTTTACAGGAAGCAGGAATTCCGTGTCGCGTCAGCGGTCGCGAAAAGCATTTGTACTCTATTTACTGCAAAATGGTGCTCAAAGAGCAGCGTTTTCACTCGATCATGGATATCTACGCTTTCCGCGTGATCGTCCACGACCTCGACACCTGCTATCGCGTTCTGGGGCAGATGCACAGCCTGTATAAACCGCGTCCGGGTCGGGTAAAAGACTATATCGCCATCCCTAAGGCGAACGGATATCAATCCCTGCATACATCCATGATTGGGCCGCACGGCGTCCCGGTCGAAGTCCAGATCCGTACCGAAGACATGGATCAGATGGCAGAGATGGGTGTGGCTGCACATTGGGCCTATAAAGAACACGGCGGCGAAAGCAGCACGACCGCGCAAATCCGCGCCCAGCGCTGGATGCAAAGCCTGCTTGAGTTACAGCAGAGCGCCGGTAGCTCGTTTGAATTTATTGAAAGCGTAAAATCCGATCTCTTCCCGGACGAGATTTACGTTTTCACCCCGGAAGGCCGCATTGTCGAGCTGCCCGCAGGGGCTACACCAGTAGACTTTGCTTACGCCGTGCATACCGATATCGGCCATGCCTGCGTCGGCGCTCGCGTCGACCGTCAGCCCTACCCGCTGTCACAGCCACTTTCCAGTGGTCAGACGGTTGAAATCATTACCGCACCGGGCGCACGCCCGAATGCCGCATGGCTCAATTTTGTCGTCAGCTCGAAAGCGCGAGCCAAAATTCGCCAGATGCTGAAAAACCTTAAGCGCGACGATTCCGTTAGCCTGGGCCGCCGCCTGCTGAATCACGCGCTGGGCGGTAGCCGCAAGCTGGCGGAAATTTCGCCTGAGCATATCCAGCGCGAGCTGGAGCGCATGCGTCTTGCGACCCTGGATGACCTGCTGGCGGAGATCGGCCTCGGCAACGCCATGAGCGTTGTGGTCGCCAAAAACCTTCAGCAGGGCGAAGCCACACCGCTGGCTCCTGGCGCCACCGGACTTACCCACCTGCCGATTAAAGGCGCAGATGGCGTACTGATCACCTTCGCGAAATGCTGTCGTCCGATTCCCGGTGACCCAATCATCGCCCACGTCAGCCCAGGTAAAGGGCTGGTTATCCACCATGAATCCTGCCGCAACATACGCGGTTATCAGAAAGAACCTGAGAAATTCATGGCGGTAGAGTGGGACAAAGAGACGGCGCAGGAATTTATCACCGAAATTAAGGTTGATATGTTCAACCATCAGGGAGCATTGGCTAACCTGACGGCAGCGATCAACACCGCGGCGTCCAATATTCAAAGCCTGAATACGGAAGAAAAAGATGGCCGCGTTTATAGCGCCTTTATCCGCCTGACCGCACGCGATCGTGTACATCTGGCGAACATCATGCGCAAAATCCGCGTGATGCCGGACGTTATTAAAGTCACACGTAATAGAAATTAGCTCTTACACAAAATCATTCGAATTGCATCAAGGCGGCAAGCGAATGAATCCCCAGGAGCGTACAGAAGTACGTGACTGGGGTGAGTGAGTGCAGACAACGCCGAGGCAGTTCGAAGGATTAAGTGCAATGAACTCAAACCGTTATGCGCGTATTTGTGAAATGCTCGCCAGACGCCAGCCCGATCTGACGGTCTGCATGGAGCAAGTCCACAAACCTCATAATGTCTCGGCTATAGTGCGTACCGCCGACGCCGTTGGCGTACATGAAGTTCATGCCGTCTGGCCGAGCAGCCGGATGCGCACGATGGCCTCGGCAGCAGCAGGTAGTAACAGTTGGGTGCAGGTGAAAACCCATCCGACAATTAGCGACGCCGTTAGCCATTTGAAGGGCCGGGGCATGCAAATACTGGCAACCCATCTCTCTGATAAATCTGTTGATTTTCGCGAAATAGATTATACCCGCCCGACCTGTATTTTAATGGGTCAGGAAAAAACCGGGATCACTCAGGAAGCGTTAGACCTCGCGGATCAAGATATCATCATCCCGATGATTGGCATGGTGCAGTCATTGAACGTTTCCGTTGCCTCTGCCCTCATCCTGTACGAAGCACAGCGCCAGCGGCAAAACGCAGGCATGTATCATCGTGATAACAGCATGCTGCCCGATGACGAACAACAGCGCCTGCTCTTTGAAGGCGGTTATCCGGTGTTGGCGAACGTTGCCAAACGAAAAAATCTGCCATACCCTCGCATTAACGAGCAGGGCGAAATAGAAGCCGACACCTCATGGTGGGCAACCATGCAGGCCAAGGGGTAATAAACCATGCAAAGCCGTCTGCTGGATGCCGTACCGCTCAGCACACTGACCGGCGTCGGTGCCGCGCAAAGTAATCGGCTCGCGAAGATTGGTCTACATACCGTACAGGACCTGCTCCTGCACCTGCCGCTGCGTTATGAAGATCGTACCCAACTCTATCCAATCGGTGAACTGCTTCCCGGCGTGTATGCCACCGTTGAAGGCGAAGTCCTGAACAGCACCATCACCTTCGGCGGACGCCGGATGATGACCTGCCAGATAAGCGACGGCTCCGGCATCCTGACGATGCGCTTTTTCAACTTCAACGCCGCCATGAAAAACAGCCTCGCCACCGGACGACGCGTGTTGGCCTACGGCGAAGCGAAACGCGGCAAATTCGGCGCGGAGATGATCCATCCGGAATACCGTGTACAAGGCGATCTCAGCACCCCGGATTTGCAGGAAACCTTAACGCCGGTCTACCCCACGACCGAAGGCATCAAGCAAGCGACGCTACGTAAATTAACCGATCAGGCGCTGGATCTGCTGGATACCTGCGCTATCAGCGAACTGCTGCCTCCCGAGCTGGCACAAGGCATGATGAGTCTGCCGGAAGCGCTGCGCACGCTGCATCGTCCACCGCCATCACTCCAGCTCGCCGATTTAGAAACCGGCAAGCATCCGGCACAGCAGCGGTTAATTCTGGAAGAGTTACTGGCCCATAACCTGAGCATGCTGGCACTCCGTGCGGGCGCCCAGCGCTTCCATGCTCAACCGCTTAGCAGCAATGATACGCTGAAAGAAAAGCTGCTGGCGGCGCTGCCGTTTAAACCGACCGGTGCACAGGCGCGGGTCACCGCAGAAATAGAACACGACATGGCGCTGGATGTGCCGATGATGCGCCTGGTACAAGGCGACGTGGGTTCTGGCAAAACGCTGGTTGCCGCGCTGGCTGCGCTTCGCGCTATCGCGCACGGCAGACAGGTGGCGTTAATGGCGCCGACCGAGCTGCTTGCTGAACAGCATGCCAACAACTTCCGCAGCTGGTTTGAGCCATTGGGTATTGAAGTCGGCTGGTTAGCAGGCAAGCAAAAAGGCAAAGCGCGACAGGCGCAGCAGGATGCTATTGCCAGCGGCCAGGTGCAGATGATTGTCGGCACACATGCGATATTCCAGGAGCAGGTGCAGTTCAACGGCCTGGCGCTGGTGATTATCGACGAACAACACCGCTTTGGTGTCCACCAGCGCCTGGCGCTGTGGGAAAAAGGTCAGCAGCAGGGTTTTCATCCGCATCAGTTGATCATGACCGCAACGCCGATTCCGCGCACCCTGGCGATGACCGCCTACGCCGACCTTGATACGTCGGTTATTGATGAGCTACCGCCGGGCAGGACGCCCGTCACGACCGTTGCCATTCCCGACACTCGCCGCCCGGATATCATCAACCGCGTGCGCAATGCTTGTACTACCGAAGGACGTCAGGCTTATTGGGTTTGTACGCTAATCGAAGAGTCCGACCTGCTGGAAGCTCAGGCGGCAGAAGCCACCTGGGAAGAACTCAAACTGGCGCTGCCGGAGCTCAATGTCGGCCTGGTACACGGGCGAATGAAGTCCGCGGAGAAACAGGCGGTGATGCAGGCCTTTAAACAGGGTGAACTGCATCTGCTGATCGCCACCACGGTCATTGAAGTCGGCGTCGACGTGCCCAATTCCAGTTTGATGATTATTGAAAACCCCGAGCGATTGGGGCTGGCACAGCTGCACCAGCTCAGAGGCCGCGTAGGCCGTGGCGCGGTGGCCTCACATTGCGTGCTGCTCTACAAATCGCCGCTCTCCAAAACTGCACAGATGCGCCTGCAGGTACTGCGGGACAGTAACGACGGTTTCGTCATTGCGCAAAAAGATCTCGAAATTCGTGGCCCCGGTGAACTGCTGGGAACACGTCAGACCGGCAGCGCCGAATTTAAAGTTGCCGACCTGCTGCGCGATCAGGCAATGATCCCCGAAGTTCAGCGCTTGGCACGTCATATTCACGAACGTTACCCGCAGCAAGCCAACGCTTTAATTGAGCGCTGGATGCCGGAAACCGAACGCTATTCCAACGCGTAGTAGCACCCGCAGCCCGTAAAGGGCTGTGCTAAACTTCGCACAATTTTACTTCCTGGACGAGTTTGTAATGAGAAGAGAACTGGCTATCGAATTTTCGCGCGTTACTGAAGCGGCAGCGCTGGCAGGCTATAAATGGCTTGGTCGTGGTGATAAAAACACCGCCGACGGCGCGGCCGTCAACGCCATGCGAATTATGCTTAACAAGGTCAACATTGACGGCACTATTGTCATTGGTGAAGGCGAAATCGATGAAGCGCCAATGCTCTACATCGGCGAGTCCGTGGGCACCGGTCAAGGTGATGCGGTTGATATCGCCGTCGACCCGATTGAAGGCACCCGTATGACCGCTATGGGCCAGTCTAACGCTCTGGCCGTATTGGCCGTGGGCGATAAAGGCTGCTTCCTCAACGCCCCTGACATGTATATGGAGAAACTGATTGTCGGCCCGGGCGCTAAAGGCGCTATCGACCTGAACAAACCGCTGGAAGAGAACCTGCGCAACATCGCTCGTGCGCTGGACAAGCCGCTTGGTGAGTTGACGGTCACCATTCTCGCCAAGCCGCGTCACGACGGAGTGATTACTGAGCTACAAAAACTGGGCGTGCGCGTGTTTGCCATTCCCGACGGCGATGTGGCGGCTTCTATTCTGAGCTGCATGCCAGACAGCGAAGTTGACGTGATGTACGGCATTGGCGGTGCGCCGGAAGGTGTAATTTCAGCAGCCGTTATCCGTGCTCTGGACGGTGATATGCACGGTCGATTACTGGCTCGTCATGATGTTAAAGGCGATAGCGAAGAGAACCGCCGCATTGGTGAAAGCGAGCTCGCTCGCTGCAAAGAGATGGGCATCGAAGCTGGCGTTGTGCTGACTCTCGACGATATGGCGCGTAGCGATAACGTCATTTTCTCCGCCACCGGTATCACCAAAGGCGACCTGCTGGATGGCATCACCCGCAAGGGCAATATCGCCACCACTGAAACGCTGCTGATCCGCGGTAAATCACGCACCATTCGCCGTATTCAGTCGATTCACTACCTGGATCGCAAAGACACTGAAATCCAGCGTCACATTCTGTAATTCATTTGATCAATCGAGCTTTCCAGCCTTTTCGGGCTGGAAATCTTCTGCCGTCACGGTGAAGATAAGATAACGCGAATGAGAGGAGATACGCCATGGCAGACTGGGTAACAGGAAAAGTTGTAAAAGTAAAAAACTGGACCGATGCTCTGTTTAGCCTCACCGTCCACGCACCGGTTAATCCGTTCACCGCTGGTCAGTTTGCCAAGCTGGGGCTGGATATCGACGGCGAACGTGTGCAGCGCGCCTACTCTTACGTTAACGCCCCCAGCAACCCCGATCTTGAGTTCTATCTGGTGACCGTTCCGGAAGGCAAGCTTAGCCCGCGACTGGCGGCGCTACAACCGGGTGATGACGTACAAATTGTCAGCGAAGCCGCCGGCTTCTTTGTGCTGGATGAAGTGCCTGATTGCGAGACGCTATGGATGGTGGCGACCGGCACCGCGATTGGCCCATACCTGTCGATTCTGGAAGAAGGCAAAGACCTCGAGCGCTTTAAAAATCTGGTATTGGTTCATGCTGCGCGCTATGCGGCGGATTTAAGCTATCTACCACAGATGCAGGCGCTGGCTGAGCGTTATGCCGATAAGTTGCGAATTCATACGGTGGTCAGTCGTGAAAACGTCCCAGGGATGCTTACCGGGCGCATTCCGGCACTGATTGAAAGCGGTGCACTGGAAGCGGCTGTCGGTTTACCGATAAACGCCGAAACCAGCCACATCATGCTATGCGGTAACCCGCAGATGGTACGCGATACCCAGCAGTTACTAAAAGAGACCCGACAGATGACCAAACATTTACGTCGTCGGCCGGGCCATATGACTGCTGAACACTACTGGTGATCGGCGCGGTACTTCACGGCCTGGGTATCTTTACCGTACTTATTTTCACCCTGGGTGCCGACAAACGCGCCCAGGTCGATAAGCATCATCACGATAATCAGCGTTGGGATAAAACGTCCAACGCCCCACTGCCAGACGCCGGGCAGCATCGACCAGTTTCCTGCTAGTAGCATCCACGCCAGCACCATCAACAGCGCCCACAGGCCCGATTTCCCGCGATCGTGTAGACGCTTAATCGTGACCGAAGCCGTCGGCCACAACAGGCAAACCAACATAAATGCCGCCGTTTGTAGATCGATAAGGCCACCGCCCGCGAGGCTAAACAGCGCCACCATCGTGACGGCCCAGAGGCCAATCCAAATCCAGAAATCACGGCGCCCAATACGCCCTTTGATGGAAAATAACCATTGCTGTAGAGTCATGTACCTTTTCCTATTCTCGTCATGATCGTAGTTTACCCTGGAGCGGGCACATTTTGACAAGCGCGTCGGTTCCCGTTTTAATCGTCATCTGCAAAGAGGAGAACGATTGGCATGAATAAATGGATAACGCTGTGTCTGGTCGGGCTTATCACGCTCTTTACCGGTCAGTCTGCGCTGTCGGCACAAACGTCTACAGCCGTTGCCCCGTACCTGTTGCCCGGCGCCCCGGCATTCGATCTCTCCATCAGCCAGTTTCGTGAGAAATTCAATACCGACAACCCAACCCTGCCGCTGGGTGAGTTCCGCTCAATCACCTCCAGCCGCGATCAGATGAATATTACCCGTGCCGCCAGCAAAATTAATGAGAACCTTTACGCCTCAACGGCGCTTGAGCGCGGCACGCTGAAAATCAAATCTATCCAGATAACCTGGTTACCCATTCAGGGGCCAGAGCAGAAGGCGGCGAAGAATAAAGCGCAGGAGTATATGAGCGCCTTAATGCGCGCGGTACTTCCGACGCTAACCAAACCGCAAAGCCTGCAAAAACTGCAAAAACTTCTCGCCCAGGGAAAAGGTAAACATTACTTTACCAGCACCGAGGGTGCCGTCCGCTATGTTGTCGCAGATAATGGCGAAAAAGGACTGACCTTCGCCGTTGAACCGATTAAGCTGGCGCTATCTGAAAATCTTGAAGGGGAGAATAAATGATAAAAAGCAAAGCCTTCATGCCTTTCAATCTCTATACTGATTCACAGACCATGCTGCCCTAACGGGTAGCCATATTCCTTAATTCGCTAACAAGCGTGGAGAATCGAAATGCGACATCCTTTAGTGATGGGTAACTGGAAACTGAACGGCAGCCGCCACATGGTACACGAACTGGTTGCTAACCTGCGCACCGAGTTGGCTGGTGTTTCTGGCTGTGGCGTAGCTATCGCTCCGCCTGAAATGTACATCGATATGGCTAAACACGCAGCTGCGGGCAGCCACATCCACTTGGGCGCGCAGAACGTTGACCTGAACCTGTCCGGCGCATTCACCGGTGAAACCTCTGCTGAAATGCTCAAAGATGTTGGTGCAACCTACATCATCATCGGCCACTCAGAGCGTCGTACTTACCATAAAGAATCTGACGAGCTGATCGCGAAGAAATTTGCTGTGCTGAAAGAGCAGGGTCTGATCCCAGTACTGTGCATCGGTGAAACCGAAGCAGAAAACGAAGCGGGCAAAACTGAAGAAGTTTGCGCACGTCAGATTGACGCGGTTCTGAAAACTCAGGGCGCTGCGGCATTCGAAGGCGTTGTTATCGCTTACGAACCAGTATGGGCTATCGGTACCGGCAAATCTGCAACCCCAGCGCAGGCACAAGCAGTTCACAAATTCATTCGTGACCACATTGCTAAAGCTGACGCGAAAATCGCTGAACAGGTCATCATCCAGTACGGCGGTTCCGTGAACGCGGGCAACGCAGCTGAGCTGTTCACCCAGCCGGACATCGATGGCGCGCTGGTTGGCGGCGCATCCCTGAAAGCTGACGCTTTCGCGGTAATCGTTAAAGCGGCTGAAGCGGCTAAAAACGCGTAAGACATTCGCGCACAGCCTCCCCGGAGTCGGCATTCGCCTCGTCCGGGCTACAGATTAATGTAGCCCGGCTTCGCTGCGCGCCGCCGGGTAAAACCGGCCTTCAGGCCGGTTTTTTTTATAATTTACCCAACGCCTGATACCAAACATAATCCAGCGGCAACAGCAGCAGGTAACTCACCGCCGCCAGCGCCAGACACAGCAGCATTCCCGCCCTTGCAGGTATCTTCCCTAACGCCATCGCCACCACAATTGGCGACGCCTGATACGGCAACAACGGCGTGGAATACCCCAACACCTGAATCATAATTACGCTCAACAACGGAAAACCGGTGGCATCGGAAAAACTCTGAGCAAAGGTGGTATACAGCGCCGGTACACCATTGGCGGTCATAATAAAGTTCAGCGCACTGGTAATGCCCGTTAAGGCGAGGAAGCTGGTAAATGGCGCATCCTCACTGAGCGGCATGATATGCAGCAGCGCATTCCCCACCACCGCCCCAATCCCTGTCTGCGTGACAGTGATAGCCAGCCCCAGAATACCGGCGACGTAGATGCAGGTGCGCATATTCACGCCACTGGCAAACTCTTCACCATTAATAAATCCAACGCGCGGCAGCAACGTCACCACGGCGGCCACCAGCCCCGTCCACGCGGGCCCTATACCGTGCCAGCTTTCGCTCACCCACAAGGTCAGTACCACCGCCAGCAGCCATGCCAGGCGCTTCTCATCCCCGCTCATCGGAGGTAAGGGTTCCATCTCATGCGGTGGATGCGGTTTGCCGGGGAACATCCAGCAAATCAGTGCAATCAGCGCCGCCCCTTTCAGCCAGCCCAGCACCGGCGTGTGTAGCAACAAATAGGGGACATAGTTCAGGTGGATACCGTAAGCACCTTCCGCCGCCCCGCTCATCACCAGATTGGGAACGTTAGCCGGTAAAATGGTCGCGGATAGCTGGAAGGTGCCGAAGCCTACCGCCAGCGCCAATCCGTACCACGCACGAGTCCCGTCCTCAATCCCGGCACGCTTCGCCATCGCCGCTACAATCGGCATCAACAGCGCAATACGCCCCATATTCGACGGCATCACGAACGCCAGCGCATAACTTAGCAGGACCACACTGGCGACCATGAGTAGCCAGGAATCAGTCAGCCGTGACGACAGGGCACGGGCGGCACGGTCCGCAAGTCCCGTTTTTCGAATGGCGATGCCGAGAACAAATCCACTGAACACCAGCCAGAAAGCCGATGATGCGAAGCCGCCGAAGATCACATCCGGCGGGGCGATTTTGGCCGTCATCGCAGCGGCGAAGAACAGTAGTGCGGTAATAAATTCCGGCAGCAGCGATGTTGCCCACAGCAGGATAGTCACGCCAACGATGATAGAGGGAAGGAACAGAGGGTGAGTAAACCAGAGCGACATACCTGTCTCCTGTCGTTTTTTTCAGCAAGAATACGACGACAGGAATGACAGGTAAACGCCAGATATGGTGGGGTTATTGCAAAATTTCGCAGCGATGATCCTGAATTTCCTCGGCAGAAGCGCGGTTCAGGGCGAGAAGATTTCGCTGGGTTGCCAGCAACACCAGCGAGCCGTCACTTTGCTGTGCCAGCGCCAGGGCAAAGCTCCCCATATGATCGCGCGCTTCTGGGACCTCTTCCGCCAGCATCAAGAACGGACTGCGTTGCGCCAGCTCATTTTCAGTTACCCGGCGCGCCAGATACTCATGTCCGAGCAGACCGCCCGGCAGCGGAAGCCAGCGGCTACTGATGGCCGACATATCACCGTCTAACTGTTCACGGACGTCTTTTCGCAGGCAGGAAATATGGATGTGGAAATGATTTTGTGAGCGCCCGGTGCGGGAGTTGATGGCCAGCGACACCGCGCTGTCCGGGACTGCCGAGCCGCGTTTGTCGCTCATGATGGCGCGTCGCTGCCAGGCCTGCCAAAAGAAGTTCGGCGTGAGTGGGTCAAGTAACAGCGGGCTTTCGGTACCGTTGATACGGTAGGTGGGCATCAACAAATATTGCAGTGGCCCATTACGGTCTTTAAACAGTACGTAGCCGCCATTCGGGTTAACGTCGACGCACGGTTTAGGCGTGCGATGCAGTTGTTGATTGGGGACACATTGTTGCAACGCAGTCTGGCGCAGCGCATCCCGGCTACTGGAATGCAGCCAATACCAGCCGCCAGCACCGACCACTATCACCAGGATTAGCAGCGTCACCAGCAAATATTTTAACTTTTTCATCGTGTTTCCCCGTTTCAAACCGAGGAGGGAGAGTAACGCAGTTTTGTGACCAACAGAACATTTGAGGCAAGAAGGGGGGATATTTTACGCTGCCTGATGGCGCTTCGCTTATCAGGACTACGAGACGGTAGCCCGGCCAAGCGGAGCGCCGCCGGGAAAGCTCGGTGCAAAATCCCGGCGTCGCTTCGCTCGGCCGGGTTACGAGACTTAACGCTTACTGATTTCGTCGAAAGTGCCACCGTTAGAGAAGTGCTCTTTCTGCGCTTTCGTCCAGCCGCCGAATTCCTGATCAATCGTAAAGAGTTTCAGTTTCGGGAATTCATTTTCATATTTCTTCGCGACCGCAGCATCACGCGGGCGATAGTAGTTCTTCGCCGCAATTTCCTGACCTTCCGGTGAGTACAGGTACTTCAGGTAGGCTTGTGCCACCGCCGTTGTGCCTTTTTTGTCAGCCACTTTGTCGACCACGGAAACGGTCGGCTCAGCAAGGATAGACTCGCTCGGGGTCACGATTTCAAACTTATCTTTACCCAGTTCATTGGTCGCCAGCAGCGCTTCGTTTTCCCAGGCAATCAGCACGTCGCCGATACCACGTTCCACGAAGGTGTTGGTTGAACCACGTGCGCCAGAGTCCAGCACTTCCACGTTTTTATACAACGCTTTCACGAAGTCCTGTGCTTTGGCCTGATCGTTGTTGTTGTGGTGCAGGGCATAGCCCCAAGCGGCCAGATAGTTCCAGCGAGCACCGCCGGAGCTTTTTGGATTCGGGGTAATAACGGAGACGCCCGGTTTAATCAGATCGTTCCAGTCATGAATTTGTTTCGGGTTGCCTTTACGCACCAGGAACACGATGGTGGAAGTGTATGGCGCGGAGTTATCCGGCAGACGCTTGATCCAGTTTTTATCAATACGACCGCGCTCGGCGATAGCATCAACATCATAAGCCAACGCCAGCGTCACCACGTCGGCATCAATACCGTTAATCACTGAAGTAGCCTGTTTGCCAGAGCCGCCGTGCGACTGACGAATCACCACGTTATCGCCGGTCTCTTTCTTCCAGTGCGCGCTGAAAGCTTTGTTATATTGCTCATACAGCTCACGCGTCGGATCGTAAGACACGTTAAGTAACTGAATATCCTTAGCCAGTACGCTGGTGGAAGCCAGCAAAAGAGTCAACCCTACGCCCCACTTGTTCATCGCCCGCTCTCTTATCTGTTGTGTTGTAATAAGGCTAGCCTGACAGAAATCGAACCGATGATTAAAGAATAAAAAAAGATTGATTATGCAGTTTTGAAATATAAGAAGCGAAAACACGGCGATGCGCGTTTGCTCGAATTCACTCAGAAGGGAAAATCAGAGGGGGAGCTTCCCCAGACCGCTAACAAAACGGCCCAGGGAGAGTTGGAATCAAACTTCTTCCATGCGGCCCAGCAGAGCCTGCAGACGATCCTGCCAACCATTCTGCTGTTCTTTCAGCTGGCCGTTTTCACGCTCCAGCTCTTCACGGTTATGCTGTGCAGCCTGAACATCCTGCTCCAGCGTATTGTTCTTTTCTTTCAGCTCTTCGATTTCCATCTGCAACAGCGTGATGGTATCAATCGCCTGCTGAACTTTTGCTTCCAGTTTCTCAAACACTTCTAATGACATCGTCCTATCTCCTGATCTTGCAAGGCGTTGATCTCGTCCCGGAACCCCGGTGACGCCTTAACCCAAATAAGCGCACGGCTTGTAGTCGATTGTATGGAGCGCCGTCGCCCCTGTCCAGCGTCAGAGCCTGTAGATTACGGTTCTCCGCCATTTTCGGCCTGGTCCTGGAGCGTTTGCGCACTTTCTCGTTAGATTGTTAACGGTTTAGCCACCCGAATGTTTCCTGCCTCACACTTTTCGTTCCAAAAACGTTCATTATTTGGCGCGAAAACGCTCATTTCTTGACGAGGTACACACATTTTGATTTCGATATTTCTCGTTTACGCTCGTTAACGATAAATTAACACTATGCCTACATGGCAACGTGAGCGTCTTAAATGCTCATGCACACAATAATCATTAATTTGTCTTCAGGATTCCGATTATGAGCCAGACATCGACCTTAAAAGGCCAGTGCATCGCAGAGTTTCTTGGTACCGGGTTACTGATATTTTTCGGCGTAGGGTGCGTTGCCGCACTGAAAGTGGCGGGCGCAAGCTTCGGCCAATGGGAAATCAGCATTATCTGGGGTCTGGGTGTGGCAATGGCCATTTATCTGACCGCTGGCGTATCCGGTGCGCACCTTAATCCAGCAGTCACCATCGCATTATGGCTGTTCGCCTGCTTCGACCGCCGCAAAGTCGTACCGTTCATTGTCGCCCAGGTTGCCGGGGCATTTTGCGCCGCTGCGCTGGTGTATGGGCTGTACTACAACCTTTTCTTCGACTTCGAACACACGCACAATATGGTACGCGGTAGTGTAGAAAGTCTTGAACTGGCTGGAATTTTCTCCACTTATCCAAACCCACATATCAATTTTGTGCAGGCCTTCGCGGTAGAAATGGTGATTACCGCTATCCTGATGGGCTTGATTCTGGCGCTGACCGATGACGGTAACGGCGTTCCACGTGGGCCGCTGGCACCGCTGCTGATTGGTCTGCTAATTGCGATTATCGGGGCGTCCATGGGGCCGCTGACCGGATTTGCGATGAACCCGGCACGTGATATCGGACCAAAAGCCTTCGCCTGGCTGGCAGGCTGGGGCGACGTCGCCTTCACCGGCGGCAAAGATATTCCTTATTTCCTGGTGCCGCTGTGTGCGCCAATCGTCGGTGCCGCGCTGGGCGCATTCAGCTATCGTAAGCTGATTGGTCGCCATCTGCCGTGTGACACCTGCGAGGTTGAAGAGCCGAAAGCGGTCTCCAGCCAAAACCAACACAATGCTTCGCTGTAATCTGACTACGGAACGCTCATTATGACTGACAAAAAATATATCGTTGCGCTCGACCAGGGTACCACCAGTTCCCGCGCCGTTGTTATGGATCATGACGCCAACATCGTCAGCGTGTCACAGCGCGAATTCGAACAAATTTATCCAAAGCCAGGCTGGGTTGAACATGACCCGATGGAAATCTGGGCCACCCAAAGCTCCACGCTGGTCGAAGTGCTGGCAAAAGCCGACATTAGCTCTGACGAGATTGCCGCTATCGGTATTACCAACCAGCGTGAAACCACGGTGGTGTGGGAGCGGGAAACCGGCAAACCGATTTACAACGCGATTGTGTGGCAGTGCCGTCGTACTGCGGATATTTGCGAAAAATTAAAACGTGACGGTATGGAAGAGTATGTGCGTGATACCACCGGACTGGTGGTTGACCCGTACTTCTCCGGCACCAAAGTAAAGTGGATCCTTGATCACGTAGAAGGTTCCCGTGAGCGCGCACGTCGTGGCGAGTTGCTGTTTGGCACCGTCGATACCTGGCTTATCTGGAAAATGACCCAGGGACGCGTACACGTCACCGACTACACCAACGCCTCGCGTACCATGCTCTTTAACATCAACACTCTAGAGTGGGATGACAAGATGCTGGAGGTGCTGGATATCCCGCGCGCCATGCTGCCAGACGTGCGCAAGTCGTCAGAAGTATACGGCCAGACCAACATCGGTGGTAAAGGCGGTACGCGTATTCCTATCGCCGGGATTGCCGGTGACCAGCAGGCGGCGCTGTTTGGCCAGCTGTGCGTGAAAGAAGGGATGGCAAAGAACACCTACGGCACCGGCTGCTTTATGCTGATGAACACCGGTGAAAAAGCGGTGGCCTCAAGCCACGGTCTGCTGACCACCATCGCCTGTGGCCCACGTGGCGAAGTGAACTATGCGCTGGAAGGCGCGGTGTTTATGGCGGGTGCATCCATTCAGTGGCTGCGTGATGAAATGAAACTGATTAGCGATGCGTTCGATTCCGAATACTTCGCCACCAAAGTGAAAGACACAAACGGCGTTTACGTGGTGCCCGCCTTTACTGGCCTTGGCGCACCATATTGGGACCCGTATGCTCGCGGTGCAATTTTCGGCCTGACCCGTGGTGTGAACTCTAACCACATCATCCGCGCAACGCTGGAATCTATCGCCTACCAGACCCGTGACGTGCTGGAAGCAATGCAGGCTGACTCCGGTATTCGTCTGCACGCCCTGCGCGTGGACGGCGGTGCGGTAGCCAACAACTTCCTGATGCAGTTCCAGTCCGACATTCTGGGTACGCGCGTTGAGCGTCCAGAAGTGCGTGAAGTGACAGCGCTGGGTGCGGCCTATCTGGCCGGTCTGGCGGTCGGCTTCTGGCAGAATCTGGATGAGTTGCAGGAGAAAGCGGTCATTGAGCGCGAGTTCCGCCCGGGGATTGAAACCACCGAACGTAACTTCCGCTACAGCGGCTGGAAGAAAGCGGTGAAACGCGCATTAGCGTGGGAAGATCACGACGAGTAAGCGCCGAAAGGGATGCCGGATGGCGACGCTAACGCGTCTTATCCGGCCTACAAACGATACCTAACCGTAGGCCGGATAAGCGTAGCGCCATCAGGCAAAAAAAATGCCGGAGATTATCTCCGGCATTTTTATTTCAACCAAACATCGGCAACATTAAATACAGCTTAATCACCAGCGCATTGACGATATCAATAAAGAACGCCCCCACCATCGGCACCACCAGAAACGCGGTATGCGAGGGGCCGAAACGTTCGGTAATCGCCTGCATGTTGGCAATCGCTGTTGGCGTAGCGCCAAGACCAAAACCGCAGTGACCCGCTGCCAGTACCGCTGCATCGTAGTTTTTGCCCATCAAACGATAGGTCACAAAAATGGCGTACAGTGCCATGGCCACGGTCTGCACCGCGAGGATTGCCAGCATCGGCAATGCCAGATCCGCCAATTCCCATAGCTTCAGGCTCATCAGCGCCATGGCCAGGAATAATGACAAACTCACGTTGCCCAGAACCGACACCGCGCGCTCAAAGACGCGGTAAAAGCCCACCAGCGCCAGACCATTACTGAGGATTACCCCAACAAACAGTACGCAGACAAACGTTGGCAACTCCAGCGCCGTCCCTATCAACAGTTGCGCAATCACCTTACCGACCGTCAGGCAGATAGCGATAAGCGCGATTGTTTCAATCAGCACTAACGAGGTGATGACACGCCCAACATCCGGCTTCTCAAATGCGGTCGGCACTTCCTGGTCATCCGGCGTACCGTTTGGTGACGATGAATGCTTCACCAGATAGCGCGCCACCGGGCCGCCAATCAACCCGCCCAGCACCAGACCGAAGGTTGCGCACGCCATCGCCACTTCGGTGGCATTGGTAAAACCGTAGCGCTCGATAAACAGTTTGCTCCACGCAGCACCGGTACCGTGACCACCCGACAGCGTAATTGAGCCCGCCAACAGGCCCATAATAGGGTCAAGACCGAGCAGCTTTGCCATGCCGATGCCCAATGCGTTTTGCAGTAACAGCAGGCCGACAACGACAATCAGGAACATGCCCACCACTTTCCCGCCTGAACGCAGGCTGGCAATGTTGGCATTAAGCCCAATGGTGGCAAAGAACGCCAGCATCAGCGGGTCTTTCAACCCCATATCAAAGTCAATTTCCCAACCCATGCTTTTCTTTAGCACCAGCAACGCCAGCGCCACCAGCAGGCCGCCCGCAACGGGTTCGGGGATAGTGTATTTCTTCAGGAAGGGGACGTTCTGGACCAACTGTCGTCCGAGCAGCAACACCAGCGTTGCGGCCACGAGCGTCGATAAGGTATCGAGATGAAACATAAGTGCAGCTCCTTACTAAACGCATGATCCATTCATACGCGACAAATTTCCGATGTCGTGAGAGCCTCATCATGAGGCGTCGGCCCAAAGTGTAAGCAAGAAAAGGGAAAAAGTGATAGAAAAAGGTACTATTACTCATCAATTTCGTTAACCCCTGCCACCAAATACGTATCTTTTATCCGGGTATTTGCCGCAATATTTTCCCCGACTTCAAAGCAACCGATTGCTTTTACCAGCCAGTCCGCTAAAATCGCCACTTTTCCGACACGAGATGGCCTGAAAAGATGTCCGCTAACACCCTCGAACACGTCGAAGCGCAACCGGTTGCGCCGAAGCACAACAGCGAATTAATTTACCGTCTGGAAGATCGCCCGCCGCTTCCGCAAACCCTGTTCGCCGCACTTCAGCACCTGCTGGCAATGTTTGTCGCGGTGATCACCCCCGCGCTGCTGATTTGTCAGGCACTGGGGCTTCCCGCCGAAGACACCCAGCACATTATCAGCATGTCGTTATTCGCCTCCGGTGTGGCATCTATCATTCAGATTAAAGCCTGGGGCCCGGTTGGCTCTGGCCTGCTGTCGATTCAGGGCACCAGCTTCAACTTTGTCGCCCCGCTGATTATGGGCGGAACGGCGCTGAAAACCGGCGGTGCCGATGTACCAACGATGATGGCAGCGCTGTTCGGCACATTGATGTTGGCAAGCTTCACTGAGATGGCCCTATCCCGCGTGTTGCATCTGGCTCGCCGCGTGATCACTCCGCTGGTCTCCGGCGTGGTGGTGATGATTATTGGTCTGTCACTGATTCAGGTTGGTCTGACGTCCATCGGCGGCGGCTATGCCGCGATGGCGAACAACACCTTTGGCGCGCCGAAAAACCTGCTGCTGGCGGGCGTGGTACTCGCCATCATTATTCTGCTTAACCGTCAGCGCAACCCTTACCTGCGCATCGCTTCACTGGTCATCGCCATGGCGGCAGGCTACCTGGTGGCCTGGGCACTCGATATGCTGCCGCAAAATACCGCACCCACCAACAGCGCTCTGATTATGGTTCCAACGCCGCTCTACTACGGTTTAGGCATCGACTGGAACCTGCTGCTGCCGTTGATGCTGGTGTTTATGATCACCTCGCTGGAAACCATTGGCGATATCACCGCCACCTCCGACGTGTCTGAACAACCGGTCTCTGGCCCGCTTTACATGAAGCGCCTAAAGGGCGGCGTGCTGGCAAACGGCCTTAACTCCTGTGTTTCCGCCGTGTTCAACACCTTCCCAAATTCCTGCTTCGGGCAGAATAACGGCGTTATCCAGTTGACCGGCGTCGCCAGCCGCTACGTGGGCTTTGTGGTTGCGCTAATGCTGATCGTTCTCGGCCTGTTCCCGGCGGTCAGCGGCTTCGTCCAGCATATTCCGGAACCGGTTCTCGGCGGTGCAACGCTTGTGATGTTCGGCACCATCGCCGCATCCGGCGTGCGTATTGTCTCTCGCGAACCGCTGAACCGCCGCGCAATCCTGATTATTGCACTGTCGCTGGCCGTCGGCCTTGGCGTTTCTCAGCAGCCGCAAATCCTCCAGTTCGCCCCGGACTGGCTGAAAAACTTGCTCTCTTCCGGCATCGCTGCCGGTGGGATCACGGCGATTATTCTGAACCTGGTCTTCCCGCCAGAGAAAGAGTAAGCCCGATGCGGCAGTGGCTTTGCCCACTGCCGCTGACATCGAATAATACGATTCCCGCCTTGAGCATTGCGCATAAATCATGCATAACAGGTTTATGTGCCCTGCTCAGGATGGAAGATCATGAAATTTCTTGGAAAGCTGCTTATCTGGCTACTGATCGCCCTGCTGCTGGTGATGCTGGCCTTTTACTTTCTGCTGCAAACACGCTGGGGCGCACGTCAGATTAGCCATTGGCTAAGCGATAACACCGCCTATCAGGTCACCTTTGATGCGATGGATCATCGCTTCTCTTCCCCGTCGCATATCCTGCTGAAAAACGTCACGTTTGGCCGTGATGGCAAGCCCGCGACGCTGGTTGCCAAAGATGTCGATATTGGCCTTAGCTCGCGCCAGATAACCGACCCACTGCATGTGGATACCATCTTGTTGCAGGACGGGACGCTGAACCTCTCGCCGTCCAACGCGCCATTGCCATTTGCCGCCGACCGTTTACAACTGAGAAATATGGCGCTCAACAGCCCGGAAACCGGCTGGGAGCTCAGTGCTCAACGCGTCTTCGGCGGCGTAGCGCCATGGTCGCCAGAAGCAGGGAATGTGCTGGGGAAAAAAGCGCATATTCAGATGAGCGCAGGCTCGCTCTCGCTGAACGGCGTTCCAGCCACCAACGCGTTAATTGAAGGTGATATTAACGGCAGCGAAGTGACGTTAACCACCGTCGGGGCTGATATGGCACGCGGTTCGCTGACCGGCAACGCTCGGCGTAACGCCGACGGTAGCTGGGTGGTGGACAATCTGCGCCTCAACGACATCCGTCTACAAAGCGACAAATCGTTGCTCAATTTCATGGCACCACTGACCACCGTGCCCTCTCTGCAAATTGGCCGCCTGGACGTGACCGATGCCAGCCTGCAAGGCCCAGACTGGGCGATAGCCGATCTGGACCTCAACTTGCGCAACCTGACGCTCAGCAACGGCGGATGGCAGAGCACCGATGGCAAGATCTCGCTGAATGCCAGCGAGTTTATCTACGGCTCGCTGCATCTGCTTGACCCCATCCTCAATGCCGAACTCTCGCCGCAGGGGATTGCGCTGCGCCAGTTCACCTCACGCTGGGAAGGTGGCATGGTACGCAGTTCCGGTAACTGGCTGCGTTCCGGTAACGCACTGGTGCTGGACGATGCAGTCATCGCCGGGTTGGAATATACGCTGCCGGAGAACTGGAAAACGCTGTGGATGACGCCGCTGCCTGAATGGCTGCAAAGCATCACCCTGAAAAAATTCGGGGCGAGTCGTAATCTGGTGATTGATATTGACCCTGAATTCCCCTGGCAGGTCACGGCGCTGGACGGCTATGGCGCAAACCTCCAGGTGGTGAAAAACCGTCAGTGGGGCGTCTGGGGCGGCAGTGCGACGCTGAACGGCGCTGCGGCGACCTTTAATCGCGTGGACATTCGACGGCCGTCGATGGCGCTGAATGCCGATGCCTCGAACGTCAACGTGACCGAGCTGAGTGCCTTTACCGAAAAAGGGATTCTGGAAGCCACCGCCACGGTATCGCAGCAACCGCAGCGACACACCAGCGTGACGTTAAACGGACGCGGCGTGCCGTTGAATATCCTGCAACAATGGGGCTGGCCGCAGCTCGCTATTGGCGGGGATGGGAATATTCAGCTCACCGCCAGCGCAAGCGTTCAGGCCGATGCACCGCTTAAGCCGACGGTGAATGGGCAGCTTCATGCGGTGAATATGGGGAAACAGGAAGTAACGCAGCAAATGCAGGGTGGTGAAATAAAGTAGCCCGCCAAGCGGAGCGCCGCCGGGATTTTTCCCTGAGCAACCCCGGGGTCGGTGCTGACGTACCCGGCCCGGGCTACTGGATTGAACGAGCCAATATTCCCTCACCCCGGCCCTCTCCCAAAGGGAGAGGGAGCAAACCAAACTGGTCCCCTCTCCCGAAGTGAGAGGGAGCAAACCGGCACAAAACAGTCCCCTCTCCCCAATGGGGAGAGGGTTAGGGTGAGGGGGCAAGCTCAAACTTACAGTGTAATCACCAAGTCATTACCCTGCGCCGTCACCACCACGCCCAGCTCGCTACCCGCCTGAGTACCGCCCTGTACGCCAGCAATCTGCTGAACGTTGCGCAGGCACAGCGTCCAGCCGCTCGCCTGACCATGACCTTTCACGGTAACAGTATTGCCCTGACGTTCCGCCTTCAGCGTATAGATAACCGAGCCGTCCGCCGCTGGCACTTCACACACCGCTTCACACCTGTCTTCCAGATGGAACAACTGGAACTCCGTGCCTTCATGCCATGCGTAGTTCGGCTTCTGGTTATTGTTACCCATCGCAAGCAGAGTGTTGTCGCGCACGTAAACCGGCAGGCTCATAAAATCATGCTGCTGTTTATGCCAGCGGCTGCCCTGCACTTCGTCGTTGTGCCACAGGTGCGTCCAGCGGCCTTCCGGCAGATAGAACTGCACATCGCCCGCTTCGGTGAACACTGGCGCAACGGCCAGAGAATCGCCGAGCATATACTGGCGGTCGAGGTAATCACACGCCGGATCGTCCGGGAACTCCAGCATCATCGCTCGTAGCATTGGCGTGCCCTGCTCGTTGGCCAGCGCCGCCTGACGATACAGGTACGGCATCATGCGACACTTCATTTCAGTGAAGTAACGCACCACGTCGCAGGACTCGTTGTCGTACGCCCATGGCACACGATAGGATTTGCTACCGTGCAGGCGGCTGTGGCTGGAGAACAGACCAAACGCACACCAGCGCTTATAAACATCCGCAGGCGCGGTGTTCTCGAAGCCGCCGATATCGTGGCTCCAGAAACCAAACCCGGACAGGCCAATCGACAGGCCCCCGCGCAGGCTTTCCGCCATCGATTCGTAGTTGGCGTAGCAGTCGCCGCCCCAGTGAACCGGGAACTGTTGGCCACCCACGGAGGCAGAACGGGCGAACAGCACCGCTTCTTTCTCACCGACGGTTTCTTTCAGAACGTCCCACACCATTTCGTTGTAGATAAAGGCGTAGTGGTTGTGCATTTTCTGCGGGTTAGAGCCATCAAACCACTGAACATCCGTTGGAATACGCTCGCCGAAGTCGGTTTTAAAGCAGTCGACGCCCATCGCCACCAGCTCTTTGAGCTTGTCTGCGTACCACGCACAGGCTTCTGGATTGGTGAAGTCATAAATCGCCAGGCCCGGCTGCCATTTATCCCACTGCCAGATAGAACCGTCAGGACGTTTTAGCAGGTAACCTTTTTCTTTCAGCTCTTTGAATACCGGTGATTTCTGGCCGATGTATGGGTTTATCCATACGCAGACTTTCAGCCCTTTTTCTTTCAGGCGCTGGATCATGCCTTTTGGATCCGGGAAGGTCACCGGGTCCCACTCAAAGTCGCACCACTGGAAGGCTTTCATCCAGAAGCAGTCGAAGTGGAAGACGTGCAGCGGCAGGTCACGCTCCGCCATACCGTCGATAAAGCTGTTTACCGTTGCTTCGTCGTAGTTTGTGGTGAATGAGGTGGTCAGCCACAGACCAAATGACCAGGCCGGTGGCAGCGCCGGACGCCCGGTGAACTGGGTATAGCGGTTCAGCACCTCTTTCGGGGTTGGGCCGTCGATGACGAAGTATTCCAGATACTCGCCTTCCACGCTGAACTGCACTTTAGAAACCTTCTCAGAACCAATCTCGAAGGAGACGTTTTCCGGGTGATTCACCAGCACACCATAGCCACGGTTAGTCAGGTAGAACGGAATATTTTTGTAGGACTGTTCGGTACTGGTACCGCCGTCCTTGTTCCAGGTTTCCACGTTCTGACCGTTGCGCACCAGCGCGGTAAAGCGCTCGCCCAGGCCGTAGACCGTTTCGCCAACGCCCAGGTCCAGACGCTCGAACATGTAGTTGCGATTGTCGTTGGTATCCTGCACGTAGCCGTTATTTTTCAACTCGCTGCCGGTAATACGCACGCCGTTGCGCAGGAAGTTCAGCGACCAGAACTCGCCTTTGGTGACGCGCACGCTCAGGTTGCCGCTTTTCAGTTCGGCAAATTCTGCGTTGTCTTGTATCTGCACCTTCACATCTTTCAGCACGTTCAGCGGATAGTGCGGGCCGGTTTCCAGCGCACCCAGGAAGTGCTGAATACGCACCCCAATCACGCCTTCCTGCGGTGAGAAAAAGCGGATAGCAAACATCGGCGTATCCAGCTGTGCTGCGCGCTCACGCACATCACGCGGTGCCACGTTAACCACCATCTCATTGCCATGCTGTTCAACATCAAACACCTGGACCGGATGAATCAAATTGAGGCCCGGTTGGGTCATCCAGTTTCCATCACTGATCTTCATAGTTCGTCCTCTTAATGCTCTAAAGATTGATTCATAGATACGTTTTCAAAGTCCTGCTGATTGCGATGCGCACCGCTCGCCAGTTCCGCCATCATGTTGACGAGGAACGGAGTTTTCAGGGTGTAGAAGCGTTTCGCCACAATGGCGCTCAGCAGGTAGCAAATTGCCGGTACGATAGTAAACAGGGCGATAATGATGCTGATGGTGGTCGGATTCTGCACTTTGGCCGCGGCGTCGTAACCGCCACCTGCCAGCATCCAGCCAATCATCGCGCCGCCCAGCGCCAGACCCAGCTTCAACACGAACAGCGTGCCCGCGAAGCTAATGCCGGTCAGGCGTTTGCCGTTGCGCCATTCGCCGTAGTCAACGGTGTCGGACATCATGACCCACTGAATCGGGGTCACCAGTTGGTGCAGTACGCCAATCGCAAAGATGAAGGCGAACATCATGATGTCTGCTCTCATCGGCACAAAGAACATCGCCAGACTCAGCACCGCCAGAATGGCGTTGGTCCACCAGAAGACGCTGACTTTACATTTCCAGTCGGTTAGCGGTTTTGCCAGCGCCGAGCCAATCAGGTTGCCGACGCAGTAGGTGGTGAGGAAAGCGGTAAACAGCGCCGGGGAGCCTAAGATCCAGGTGACGTAATACATCATCGCGCCTCCGCGTACGCAGACCGCCATGATGTTGAGGATGGTGAGCAGGCCGACAATACGCCACTGGTCGTTTTGCCAGATGTCGCGCAGGTCTTCACGCATCGAGTTGTTGGTTGGCGGCGCTTCCACACGTTCTTTGGTGGTGAAGAAGCAGAAAGCCAGCATCGCAAAGGCAATCACCGAGAGCACCGCAATCCCGCCCTGGAAGCCCAGCGCTTTGTTGTCGCCGCCAATCAAATTCACCAGCGGCATCATCAATACGGTAGAGAGCATGCCGCCCGCCGTGGCCAGAACGAAGCGCCAGGATTGCAGAGAGATACGCTGTGTCGGGTCATTGGTGATCACGCCGCCCAACGCACAGTAAGGAATATTGACTACGGTATAGAACAGGGTGAGCAGCGTGTAGGTGGCTGCCGCATAAATCAGTTTGCCGTTATAGCTGAGGTCTGGCGTGCTGTACGCCAGCACACACACGATACCGAACGGCAGCGCGCCAAACAGTACCCAGGGGCGGAACTTGCCCCAGCGAGTCCGCGTGCGGTCGGCCAGCAGCCCCATGCACGGGTCGGAGATTGCATCCAGCGCACGCGCCAAAAGGAACATGGTGCCAACATAGCCTGCGGGTATACCGAAAATATCGGTATAGAAAAACATCATGTACAGCATGACGTTATCAAAAATGATATGGCTGGCAGCATCGCCCATGCCATAACCAATCTTCTCTTTGACAGATAATACTTCACTCTTCATCTTTCAAACCCCTTTGCACCGAGTCCACGCCGGAACCGGTTACACGATTTGTAAACCATCCGCGCTATAAGGTGAATTG
This sequence comes from Kluyvera intermedia, assembly GCF_034424175.1. Classification (NCBI taxonomy): domain Bacteria; kingdom Pseudomonadati; phylum Pseudomonadota; class Gammaproteobacteria; order Enterobacterales; family Enterobacteriaceae; genus Kluyvera; species Kluyvera intermedia. The sequence goes on along the minus strand of NZ_CP139986.1, from coordinate 95,313 downwards.
CGATATCTCGTTATCAAATTACGTTTCTTAATTTCTGTGATCTGGGTAGGGGGATAGAGTGTGTCGAAGTGTAACTTACGGATTTTGTGGGGATTTCTGTTTATTTGATGCTAACGACGTAAAGCAGAAGCGAAATAAATGTAAGTAAAGATGTGGTAACTGCTTGAAAGTAGCTATAATGCGCACCGCCTCCATGTAGCAATCGAGGCGCGGAAGATCGTCGTCTCCGGTGAGACGATTGGCTTTTATTGCAGTGGTAGCCGTTCACGGCTCCCGGCAGGTTCGACTCCTGCGGTCTCCGCCAAATTTCGCTTCTCTTTTCGGCTTTACCTCCCTGCTCGCTATTTTCCTCAAGCTGCATTCAAACCTGTTATTACCTGTCCCGGTACGTTTACGCTGTTCCCATACGCTGGCAGTGGCTGATAAAACATCGCCACAGTTGAACTTATGTGGTTAAAAATAGGGCAGTTTTGGATAGATTCGCGTTAATCGTCGGAGTAATGGCGAGATAATGTACGACGGCGGTGAAAAACGTTTTGCCATGCACAAAGGTAACCTCTGGAAAAGGAAGGGTTTTATCCTAAGTCCAGAATGGGAGCATCATTCAGGCGATAAATAATGTGCCTGGGGGATGTGGTAAATGATTGAAAGTAGCTATAATGCGCGCTGCCTCCATGTAGCAATAGAGGCGCGGAAGATCGTCGTCTCCGGTGAGGCGGCTGGACTTCAAATCCAGTTGGGGCCGCCAGCGGTCCTGGGCAGGTTCGACTCCTGTGATCTTCCGCCAATTTTCATCTAACCACATCCGACAAAGTCCTTTAAAACCATTATTTACAGCAAGTTATCTAATAGCCTCGTCCGTATAAGTCCGAGACAATCTCCCTAAATCCACGAAAAATATGTATAGTGTTGTGTATAAATTTTTTATACACAGATTTCACTTATACACATGCCTCTTACAAACATACAAATTCGACGCGCTAAGGCACAGGACAAGCCCTACACCCTCAATGATGGACAAGGTTTATCCTTGCTCATAAATCCAGATGGGACCAAAGGGTGGAGATTTCGCTATCGGTTTGCAGGTAAAGCCCGGTTAATGTCATTCGGTTCCTACAGTCTCGTCTCGCTTGTAGAGGCTCGCGACAAACGCGAAACAGCACGCAAGCAGGTAGCAAATGGCATCGACCCAGTCGAAGAACGTAAAGCTCAAAAGCTGGCGCAGCAGCTCTCTACAGAAAACTCATTCGAAGCTATATGTCGGGAGTGGCATTCAAATAAAGCCGATCGCTGGACAGTGGCCTACCGCGAAGAAATTATGAAGACATTTGAGCAAGATGTTTTTCCGTACATTGGTAAGCGCCCTATAAGTGAGATTAAGCCGCTGGAACTGCTTGAGGTGCTACGACGAATAGAAAAGCGTGGAGCGCTGGAAAAGACCAGAAAAGTGCGCCAAAGATGCGGTGAGGTTTATCGATACGCAATTATCACTGGCCGCACTGAATACAACCCAGCACCTGATTTGGCAATCGCTTTGGCCGTTCCGAAGCAAAAACATCATCCATTTCTATCTGCCGAGGAATTGCCTCATTTTATTCGGGATCTCGAAGCGTATACCGGTAGCATCATCACTAAAAATGCTACGAAGATAGTCATGCTGACTGGTGTAAGAACGCAGGAGATGCGCTTTGCTACGTGGGAAGAAGTAGACCTCGGAAAAGAGATATGGGAAATCCCCGCTGAACGGATGAAAATGCGTAGGCCTCACATTGTTCCTTTATCTACCCAAGTGATTGAACTTTTCAAGCAGCTAAAGCCTGTTACCGGACATTATCCCTACATTTTTATTGGTAGAAACAACCGTAGTAAACCCATTTCTAAAGAAAGTGTGTCACAGGTGATTGAATTGCTAGGCTACAAAGGACGTGCTACAGGTCACGGATTTAGACACACGATGTCGACAATCCTGCATGAACAGGGATTTGATAGTGCTTGGATCGAAATGCAATTAGCGCATGTGGATAAGAATAGTATTCGAGGGACTTATAATCATGCGCTGTATTTAGAGAAAAGACTGCAAATGATGCAATGGTATAATAACTTACTTTATCCCTCTAATAATTAACAAACCTTTTAATTAATATTAAAGGACTACATTGTGAATAAAGAAACCGTAATTAGTGTATTGATCCGAATTTTACAGGAGCCTCGTGACGGACTTATATTAATAAATGGAAGATGGGGTGTTGGTAAAACTCATTTTTTACAGCATGAGTTCAAAAAATTTTATAATGATGTAAGCCATTTTTATATGTCTGCACTAGGTTTAAATAGCTTGCAAGATTTCAAGGATAGAATGCTCAGTGTGACATATTTAGAAAACTCATCCGAGATAGAAAAACTTGGTGAGTTAACTGCAAGTGCTACATCCGCGTTCTCCCAAGAAGAAAGTTTTGGAAAGCTTACCGATCAGGTTCTTACAATCTTTTCGGGTGCGATGAGAGATTACGTTCTTAAAGACCTATCTGGTATATTTATTATCGACGACCTTGAAAGAATCCCCAAAGAATTGCGAGATGAAATAGCGACCTATTGTTTACAACAATATCAAAAAAATAGACTACTCCATTACATTTTAGTCGGCAATTTCTCAGAGCAAAGCGAGCAAATATTAAATCACAAAGAGAAAGTGATAAGCGATGAAATTCATTTCTCGATCAGCAATATTTCAGAGATTTTAGCGGAAAAACTAAAATGCCAAGATGAAAAGCGCAGAGACACTATAACGAAAGTTATAATAGACTTTGAAGAAACTAACTTGAGAATAATCAATAGAGTAGTTGTAAAATTATTACCTCTTATTGAGGTATCAGAGATAAATGAGGAGATTTGGGATGCAGACATTAAGAACTTAGTAAGCTCATTATGTGCGCATATAATACTTAAGGAAAAATTTGCATATCAAAAAGATGATTATCATGAAAATTATCTATCATCATCCCTTAAAACGCTCTCAAGTACATCTGATGATAAGACCAAGCAGATTAGTAAAGAAGAAAGCAATTTATTAAACATCACTGCTTACAAATCTTACAACAATCTGATGGCTCCATATTGTTTCAATGCAATATCAAAAAATGATATCCTTCCATATCTCTTCCCAAGAAGACAAAAATTACAAAAAAGTGATTATGCTGGTTTAGCGCAACCTGAGTTGTTCGATATTTCAGAAAAAGATTATTTAGATGAAGTTGAAAAAGTAATTCTCAAAAAAGACAACCCAAAACTCTCCATTTGGTTGATGGCCACACATAATTACATTAGATTATCACAGTCAAGTTATCTTTCAAAAAGAAAAGGGTTAACGAAGAAAGTAATTTTAAGTAAAAAAACAACCTTTAGTGATGAGGAAATAAAGACATATTTTTCTGATTTAAATCCTAACATCGATGACATACCTCTTCACATTTTAAGAAGAGATAATGATGATATACATAATTTTTTTGTTGATAAATACAAAGATATAAAAACTTTTGAAAAAATAAACCAGCTAAAAGATAAAATGATTAATGATGGTTGGTCTGCTATAGACGCAGATGTTTATCAGTCAAAATTTAAATTCAACTTGCTCGAAAAGTTAAATGTAGACTTAATCATTTCCGCAATAAAAAATAAGTGGACCATTCGTGACATCAATACCTTTTCCAATCATCTAGCATCACTCTATAATTTTTCAAATTTATCTGACTTCCTATCAAGTGAGTTACCGCATCTCAGGAAGTTACATTCATCCTTAATCTCTCATCATAAAGGATTATCAAAATCTTTTCGAAAAGGCGCAGTTATGCAATTAACGGATACGGTTGGAATTGTGAAGAAGGCTTTAGAAGATAGTATTGCCGCTAAATCCTTAACGTTTAACAGCCAATCTCCGGGAAATTGATATTGAATTAATGAGCATGAGAGCAAAAAACATTCTTGTCGGCGCGCGCAATGCTATCCCCTCCTCGCCTGCCCGCTTCCGGGGGCGCTTTTAATGCAGGTGCATGAAGGGCTTCAGGCCGCGCCAGCACTGGTGCGGCGGGGGGTGGAAAATTCAGGGTTTTTCATGCAAAGCCATGCAGCGTATGCATGCATGGCTATTTTTCTTAAAAAGACGGGTATTTTCGGGGCGTTTTATGCGGATTTTTTGCGGGTCTGCGCGGCCTGTCGGCATATGAAAATCTGACTTTGTTCAGGTGTATATTTTGCCCGGTTGTCCTCTCTGGAGGCTCTGTCAGGTCGGAACCCTATGGTCGTCAGAATATCCCGATCATCCTGCGCATAATGAATATCTCTTCCGCTGGCCAGATGGACTGATAGCGCTTCGCGAATGCTGTCGGCCGCCCGGTCGAGAGCCCGTTCTCTGACGATTTCAGGTTGTTCGCTGAGGTGCATTAATTCCGGCGCCAGTGCTGCGGCTAGCGGGTCGCCACTGACCTGCATAAAGGCGTGGAGCTGGCGACGCATGCTGATACGCTGCACAGTCTCATGTGACCGGATATACCGACCGGCTGACTGGTTTACTGCCCATTTTTTCAGGTCAATATCATCACGCAGCGCCTGTGCTGCGTCTGGCTCATAACGGATGCAGGTCAGCTCATGCTCTTTCAGCGCCATTTCTGCCTGTGCCAGCGCGGACTTGCTGTGCATCCAGTCTGTTTTATTCTTCTGACAGGTCTCAAAGGCCTGCTCCAGTGGTGCTCGTATCATTTCTTTTCTCCTGAATCAGTGGCGCAGTGATGAACGGGCGCAGTCCAGAATACGGGGCGGCGTCACGGGTGCTGCTGGTGACGGGGTAGGCTTTTCTTCTGCCGGTGGCCGAATCACCTCATCGATAGATTCGATGGTGCGAAAGGTCGCGGAGCAGAAGACATTCACGCACTGGAGATAGCTCTGTTTGACGTTATCCGACAGGTAACGACTGGTGCGAACATGGGCGGCCTGTTTGCAGTACGGACAGCGCATCATGGCTTCACCCCCTGCGGTTGTTTCTGCTGTGCCAGTTCTTTAGCCCGTAACATCCTCTGAGCAGGGCTTTTATACAGTTTCATATCCACGCCAGTGAGTGCCGGGCGGTGAAGTCCAGTCTGTGAAATTACCGGCTCATGCTCCATGCTGAATGCGTAATACTGGCTCTGTGCCAGTACGTTCTCGCCCAGCTCCTGAATCAGAATATTGTGAGGGTGTTCTTCTCCACTCATTTTGAGTTCACGCAGACGCAAAGCAAAAGCGCGTACCAGTGCAGGAGGAATGTCTTTCATCATGGCTGCCCACTCGTTTCGGGCATAGGCAGAGAATACCGTAAAATGGGTGCCGACGTACTTATCTCCTGATGCGCAGGCTGCCAGCATGGTACGGGTCTTATCATCTTCCAGTTCAGCAATCAGAGCAGTGAATTCTTCCGCCAACTCACGACCGGCCACCCGCTGACCATGTTCGGCTTTCAGCTCCGGGGTCATCATGCCGCGCAGTTCGCGAAAACGGGTACGCCAGTTCTGCTCAGCTTCAGCACTCTCATTCAGCGCGTTCTGGCGTTCTTTCTCGCTGCGGGTAATGGCGGCCTCGATATCATTCAGTTTCAGCATATTTTCCGTGTGTGCGGATTTAGCCTGACTAAACGCATCAAGTGCGTTGTTTATTGTGGTCTCTGCGTTCTGGTTTGCTTTCTCATTAATAGTATCCAGTGCATTCTCAATGGCCGTACGGATAGTCTCATTCTGCGTGTGACCAATGGTTTTCATTACTGAAGTAAATAACTCTGGTTTCATCGTCGGGCTCTCTGTGTGTTTTCAACCTGACGCCATTCTGCCGCCCCTCAGACAACAACTCGATTCATTGAGGTTGTAGCAGCCACGACACAAACAGGACTTAAAAACCCGGCTTGCCAGAGAAAGGTCGCAGGAAAACCCTTATTCATCATTTGTTTTTTTACTGATAACTATTCACCACTGTTCACCTTAATAAAAAAGATAAGTAATACAGTAAATTAAAGGGTGAACAGTTGGAGAGTGACTGTTCACCGTCTGTTCACCACTGTTCACCACTGTTCACCCTTCAGTTTTTTCAGCTAATCAATCCGTTAGACTTTTTGGCGATTAAAAAAATGGAATATATAAATAAAAGCAATCAGCGGTTTACCATTTTGTTATCAATAATTGTCAACGATTGCCAATGTTTGCCATTGCTTTCATAAGCGTAAAGTCAATGTTTGTTTTCATAAAAATCTCACATGACCTGAGGAAAAATATAACCATAATAAGGAGCTACCTGAAGCCGGGCAGACACGACCGGCACTGTATGGACTTTATGAGGTAGCCCAATGCACATCGCTTTTTCTTCCCCGTCTTCTGCGCCAGTCGCCCCACCAATACCGTTTTCTGACGCCGCTCAGGAGCGCTTTATTCGCCTGCCCGAAGTGATGCACCTGTGCGGCCTGTCCCGCTCCACGATTTATGACCTCATCAGCCGGGAGGCTTTCCCGAAACAGATCTCACTTGGCGGTAAAAACGTGGCGTGGGCGCAGTCAGAAATTACCGCATGGATGGCCGAGCGGATCGCCGACCGTAACCGGGGCTGTGACGCATGATGATGGCCGTTTTTCTGAAAGCCCCTTTTTCTGGCTTGCTTCCGTTCGCCGTTTCCAGGTATAGTTTTCCCGCTGTCGCAAAATCGGCAGCCGGAATTGGCGTTCCGTTTAACTTATTGGCGACCTTAGACGCGTCTTGCGTCTTTTTTTACGTCGTAGCTCAGGCACACCCATTTTCCGGGCTGTGGTGTTTGCATATACACCGTGGCTCCTGTCAGATAATGGTAGTCCGGGCGGGGCAGCCTTCGGGCTGGCCGGTTTCCAATAAGGCCGGTTACGCCAACCCCGTTCGGGCTACCACCAGTGAAATTGGCGTTTCCGGTGGTAGCAATAACCGCTACTTATTGGAGGCTGCCCTTATGGCTACTACCCTCACCCTGTCTCACCCGCAATTTGTCTTCGTGTTTGCCGCCGTTCGTCGTGCAGACCGTAAGCCCCGTATCTGTATGCTCCGCACTGTTGCTGGTGATGAACATGCCGCACGTCTTTCCCTCGTTCGCGATTACGTCCTTTCGTTCGCTGGCCGTCTGCCGGTTGCGGAGGTGCGCGCATGAGACACGTTACTATTACCTCCCCTGACCTCGAATGCCTTGAGCATATGCGTAATGTCGGACAGCTCGTCGGCAATCTGATGCAGGCGCAGGACTGCACGACCATTCGCCGTGATCCGGCACAGCAGTTACAGCTCACCTCCGTAATTTATCTCATGACTGCCCAGCTCGACGGTGTGGTCGAACGATGCAACCAGCGCTGGCTGGCCGGGGAGGGCAACGTATGAAAACCGAACTATCCCCTACTCTTCGTTCTGTGCTTTACCGTCGTGCCATCGCCTGTGCATGGCTGACCCTGTGCGAACGACAGCAACGCTATCCACACCTCACCCTCGACGCGCTGGAAAACGCCATTTCTAACGAACTGGAGGGCTTTTATCTGCGCCAGCACGGCGAGGTAAAAGGCCGTCAGATTGCCTGTGCGCTGCTCGAAGATTTAATGGAAGCCGGACCACTAAAAGCCGCGCCGTCGCTGTCCTTTCTCGGGATGGCCGTCATGGATGAACTCTGCGCCCGTCATATCGCCGCGCCGGTTGTGCACTGAGGGAGAAAATAACAATGAAAATGAACGTAACAGAAACCGTAAAACAGGCGTGCGGCCATTGGCCGCGCATTCTCCCGGCTCTGGGTGTGAAGGTGATTAAAAACCAGCATCAGGCCTGCCCGGTGTGCGGTGGCTCTGACCGCTTTCGCTTCGATGATAAAGAGGGACGCGGAACGTGGTTCTGCAACCAGTGCGGCGCAGGTGACGGGCTGAAACTGATCGAGAAGGTGTTCGGAGTGTCGCCCTCCGAGGCCGCCGGGAAGGTGAGCGCCCTGACCAGCAGCCTGCCGCCGGTTGCTGAGGACATGATTGCTGTCGCTGAGGCTGAAACTGATGCCAACCGCAAAGCCGCAGCCACGCTTGCCGCAAAGCTTCTGGAGAAAACCCGACCGGCCACCGGCAATGCCTACCTGACCCTCAAGGGCTTTCCAGCGTTCGAATGCCTTACGCTGACCACCACGCACAAAACCGGCGGCGTGACGTACCGCGCCGGTGATTTAATCGTGCCGCTGCAGGACGATACCAGCGCTCTGGTTAACGTTCAGCTTATTAATTCTGACGGCCTCAAACGCACCCTGAGAGGCGGAGCGGTAAAAGGAGCGTATCACCTTATTGAAGGGAAAAAAGAAGCTGGAAAACGGCTGTGGATAGCGGAGGGCTATGCGACCGCGCTCACCGTGCATCACCTGACCGGCGAAACCGTCATGGTGGCTTTCTCGTCTGTTAACCTCCTTTCTCTGGCGAGCCTTGCCCGTCAGAAACACCCGGCCTGTCAGATTATCCTCGCAGCCGACCGCGACCTCAGCGGGAACGGCCAGACCAAAGCCGCAGCGGCCGCACAGGCCTGTAATGGCACGGTTGCCCTCCCGCCGGTATTCGGTGACTGGAATGATGCGTTTTCGCTGGAAGGTGAGGACGCAACGCGCAAAGCGATTTACAGTGCCATCAGGCCAGCGGCGCAAAGCCCTTTCGACACCATGAGCGAAGCGGAATTTACCGCCATGAGTACCAGTGAAAAGGCGATGCGGGTGCATGAGCATTACGGCGAGGCGCTAGCCGTGGATGCGAACGGCCAGCTCCTCTCACGCTATGAAGCCGGGACATGGAAAATCATTCCACCGTCGGACTTTGCACGCGACGTGGCCGGGCTATTCCAGCGTCTGCGCGCCCCGTTCTCGTCAGGGCGAATTGCCTCGGTGGTCGACACCCTGAAACTGATTATCCCGCAGCAGGCCGCCCCGGCGCGTCGTCTGATTGGTTTTCGCAATGGCGTACTCGATACACTGACCGGCAAGTTCAGCCCGCACAGCAAATCGCACTGGCTGCGCACCCTGTGTGACGTGGATTTTACCCCGCCGGTGGAGGGCGAAACGCTGGAAACCCACGCGCCAAACTTCTGGCGCTGGCTCGACCGGGCTGCCAGCGGCAACGCTGATAAACGTAATGTGATACTTGCCGCGCTGTTTATGGTGCTGGCGAACCGCTATGACTGGCAGCTCTTTCTCGAAGTCACCGGACCCGGCGGGAGCGGAAAAAGTATTCTGGCCGAAATTGCGACCCTGCTCGCCGGGGAAGACAACGCCACGTCAGCGACCATCGAGACGCTGGAATCACCACGTGAGCGCGCCGCGCTGATTGGATTCTCGTTGATACGACTGCCGGACCAGGAGAAATGGAGCGGGGACGGCGCAGGACTTAAGGCCATCACCGGCGGCGATGCCGTGTCGGTTGACCCGAAATACCGCGACGCCTATTCGGCCTATATCCCGGCGGTGATTCTGGCCGTGAACAATAACCCGATGCGCTTCACCGACCGCAGCGGGGGCGTATCACGTCGCCGGGTAATCATCCACTTCCCCGAGCAAATCGCCCCGGAGGAACGCGATCCGCAGCTCAGGGATAAAATCGCATGCGAGCTGGCCATCATCGTGCGCCAGCTTATGCAGCAGTTTAGAGACCCGATGACGGCGCGTACCTTGCTCCAGTCACAGCAGAATTCTGACGAGGCACTCAGCATCAAGCGCGACGCTGACCCGACGTTTGATTTTTGCGGCTATCTGCAAGCGCTGCCGCAGACGAACGGGATGTTTATGGGAAACGCCAATATCATCCCGCGACAGCCCCGAAATTATCTCTATCACGCCTATCTGGTGTATATGGAGGCCAACGGCTACAAGCATGTGCTGAGCCTGAAAATGTTCGGGCTGGGGTTGCCGATGATGCTGAAAGAGTACGGGATGAATTACGAGAAGCGGCACACCAAGCAGGGGACGCAAACCAACCTGACGCTCAGGGAAGACAGCAATGGCGACTGGCTGCCGAAGTGCGACGAAACCGCAGCGACATAACCCACTCAGACCGGCAATCGCCGGTCTTTTTATATCTGATTATCCTGCTGGGTGAACAATCGACTGTTCACCCTTCACTGTCTAATCACCACCTAAGCCAATGAATAAATTACATAAAATTGAAAGATGAACAGAGTGAACAGTAAAACCTAAAAAAACTTTTAAGGGAGGAGTCCGGTACGGCTAAAGTGAGTAGAAGTCAGTTTAGGATGATTGCGTATTCAATGAAGATTCCAAATATCACATTGATATATCTACAATTAATTTATATTTGCCGATTTAACGATACTCGTCAAAAATTTTAAATTCTCTAATAATGTTGAGAGGATCAGGGAAATCAAGCTAATCTTAGCGTTTACTAATGCTGATTTTTGGCTAAAGGTGCAGAGTGAGATTGATGTTAAGATGATGAATAATAAGAATATTGGACAATTATTTACAAGCCAAGCTATAAACGCCGTTGCAGATGGTGATTTTTCGTTACTTCACGAATTAGCGGCGACTACTTTAACTCCGAAATTTTTCCCTGTTAAGGTTTCCGAAATATTCGATATAGCTTTTAAAAAGCTATCTCATGAATATAAATCAGAGTATTTTTTCAAAAACATTATAGCAAACGAAGTGTTTTTGAAAAAACATAAGAAAAACGAAGCAGTAATGCTCTCTGAGTTTAGAGTTGGTACAAATAAAGCAGATTGCGTAATTTTAAATGGATTATCAACTTGCTATGAAATAAAAACCGAACTAGATAATCTAAAAAGATTACCAGAACAATTAGACTCATATATTAATTTATTTGATAAGGTCTATGTCGTAGCGGCTAAGACTCACATTGAAAAAATCAAGCTTTTAATTCCTGAAACTGTTGGCATCATTGAACTAACAGAAAAAAATAAGTTGGATGAAATAAAGCCTGCATCGATCATCGATTCGGAAATTAATCCGAAATTAATGATTAGTTCTATGCGAATTGCAGAGTATAAACATATGGCCGAAAAAATATCCGGGATGAGAATCGACCTCCCAAACATGGATGTATATTCTTTTTGCCTAGAAATATTCGAGAACATAGACTCTCAAACTCTAAGAAAGCACTTCCGTGACTCACTCAAGATACATAGAGCAAACAACATTAGCTTTATTAATACGTTACCTAGATCACTAAAATCATCAGCAATTAGTTTTAGTATCAATCAGTCTCGTCAGAGATCACTGACCAAAATACTATCAAGCTACATTGAAAAGGATGATATATGTACTTCCCTTTACTCAGAGGTAAACAGTTCGAGTTTACAGCGTTAAGAGAACTATCGGCTATTGTGCCCAATAGCCTTTTTAAACCAGTTATTGAGCCCGTACGAGAAAACACAAAGCAGCTCGAAACTACGATTAACTCATTGAACAAAAACAATATTACGCCACTTATTATTGTCAATTCAGAGATAGGAGAACTCAAAGGAAAGACTGATCAATTCATTAATGAACTATATAAAATCAAAGGTATATCATTCACCCCCTGCATTAAATATATAGATAACATTCAGGAGTTTGATAGATTAAATGGTCTTATAAAAGGGGAAAAAGCATCATATGTTGAAAGTGGTGTTACCCGAGATTTGGTATCTCGTTTAAAAACATTTACAATTAATATCATTCCTGAAGGTTCACCTAACATTGTGCTACAGCAATTATCAAATATTGTATTAATGGATGACCCATTTAAAAAGAAAAAAAGGAATGCTGATTATCCGTCAAATTCATACTTCTCAGATTTGCATGTCCGTTATAAAGGTGTCCACAATTCAGTAATTGGTTTTGGAGATTTCAATATTGCGGGTTCAGATTATGCAGAATCTGGCGGCCCTGCATACGTGGTGACTATTCATGCTAGCTATTTGGATAGTGATGAATTTGATGCAATGTCCGTTAAACATTTTTCATCAATCGATGATGGCACCCCCTCGAATCCATCAGGAAAATTCCAGCAAGCTCTAGAAAAGCTTGTCGTGCATGATCAAACTTATCCCGGTTTCTTTGATAACACATTAGGCCTACGTGAGTTTAAAGCACTTCATTCACGTAGACATTACCCTGGGCTTGGCCAGGTCAAGCAATTTTCGATGGAACACCATATTGAAACAATCTGCAACTTCATCGCAATCTAGTTGTTCCGTATGTATATAGAAGTGTATAACTTGGCGGTTATCACCCTAATAAAATTATATATATTAGTATGTTACCCGCCAATACTGACTCCTGTGATCTTCCGCCAATTATCATTTACAGGCCATTCGGCCTATCTACTTTATCCATTTATTTTCATATTATTCTCGCTTTGCATACGAGATGAATAAATGAATATCGCGCTAACTATCATAGCAATTGCTGCAACCCTAATTAGTCCCCTATTAGCCGTTCAATCCCAAAAACTCATTGAACGATACACAGAAGCTAAGTCGTTAAAAATTGAAATTTTTAAACAACTAATGTCAACCCGTTCACAAAAAGCACGGTTATCGAGTAACCATGTAAATGCATTGAATATGATTGATCTAGCTTTTTATGGGAAAATTAAGAAAGATAGGGCAAAGAGAACCAAATCTGAAGGCCGCGTAATTTCAGCGTGGAATCTATATTTTACACATTTAAATAGCCCATACCCTGATAATGAAACATTGGGAGCCATATGGAATCAAGAAAGTAATACGAAATTTTTAGATTTACTCTCAGAAATCGCTAAAGACATTGGTTACAACTTCGAAAGAGTACAACTGCAAACAGCTATTTATTCCCCGGTTGCTCATGGAGAAATCGAGAATGACAATATGAGGATAAGAAAGGGTTTGGCGTCAGTGTTCTCAGGGGAGCATCCTTTGAAGATGGAAATTGTAGGCATCCCAAAAAGGCATGAAAATTAACTATTCCATTCCAGAATTTGGTGATGCTGCCAACTTACTGATTTAGTGTATGATGGTGTTTTTGAGGTGCTCCAGTGGCTTCTGTTTCTATCAGCTGTCCCTCCTGTTCAGCTACTGACGGGGTGGTGCGTAACGGCAAAAGCACTGCCGGACATCAGCGCTATCTCTGCTCTCACTGCCGTAAAACATGGCAACTGCAGTTCACTTACACCGCTTCTCAACCCGGTACGCACCAGAAAATCATTGATATGGCCATGAATGGCGTTGGATGCCGGGCAACCGCCCGCATTATGGGCGTTGGCCTCAACACGATTTTCCGCCATTTAAAAAACTCAGGCCGCAGTCGGTAACCTCGCGCATACAGCCGGGCAGTGACGTCATCGTCTGCGCGGAAATGGACGAACAGTGGGGATACGTCGGGGCTAAATCGCGCCAGCGCTGGCTGTTTTACGCGTATGACAGGCTCCGGAAGACGGTTGTTGCGCACGTATTCGGTGAACGCACTATGGCGACGCTGGGGCGTCTTATGAGACTGCTGTCACCCTTTGACGTGGTGATATGGATGACGGATGGCTGGCCGCTGTATGAATCCCGCCTGAAGGGAAAGCTGCACGTAATCAGCAAGCGATATACGCAGCGAATTGAGCGGCATAACCTGAATCTGAGGCAGCACCTGGCACGGCTGGGACGGAAGTCGCTGTCGTTCTCAAAATCGGTGGAGCTGCATGACAAAGTCATCGGGCATTATCTGAACATAAAACACTATCAATAAGTTGGAGTCATTACCCGAACCGAGCCCCCACACCACCAGAAAGAATTACGGCAATATTTTTCATTTCACGCTACCCTTTTAATTCTTAAGAAAATAATCACTAGACATCAGTCACGTAAGGTTTTTAATATTACATTTGCAATCTTTTCGGCAGCCGAGACCCCATCAATGCAAAGTTCTTCCTTTAGTACCTTTTCGCGAAGTGGTTTCATCAAATCATTATTACTTACAACATTATCAACAAATTTATTAATATCATTTTCATGCCAGGCAACATCATAGGAAGAATAAATAAAATCAGCTGTTTTATTTAAGCCATGACATGTTTCATGTGTTAAATAAAGAATTGGTTTTGTCGACGGAAGATATTCGAGTAGAAATGATCCTGCATCAGCAATGAGTGCATCTGATTTTGAGAATGAGTCTTGATAATTTTCACTCGTATCCCAAGTCACATTATCTCTGGTCGCCGAAAGAGTAACAAGTTTCTGATAATTATCCCGTGCGCTTTGACTTGCAGCATCAATCCATTGTGTAAATAAAGGATGTGGACGGATGATAAGATGAATATCATCACGCATCATTATTTTCATGAAAACACGGCAATAGAGATTAAACGTGGTATACATTTTAACCTCACCTGGCAGCACAAAATGTGTTGTCCACAGCAGTGTCTTTTTTCTTTGATTTTGAAATGCAGCATTTTTTTTGTTATAGCGTGCATCATAATAATCAAACTTTGGATGCCCAGTAACATGGACATGTTTATTACCCGCCTGGCATTGGACTGCAAATTCATCTTTATGCCGCTGCGATCGGGCAAAAATCCACGTTGCAATATTCTGGCATAATAGATTGTATTGATAGACCATACTTTCTTCGCCTATGCCGGTATCAAGAGCATAGGGGATATAGGCTATTTTTACGCCTCGTTGGTGTAAATATTGGCTACGGAAAGTTTCTGGTCGAGCTTCATCGTAGGGATTTTGCAAAAAGACGACGTCTGGTCTTCTGGTTTCCAGCGAGTAATCCTCAAATCCAATATATTCAATATGTTGTTTACTAAGAATACGGCGTTGGATATCACCATTAATATCTGTCGCCTTCCAGTTTAGGTAAGGTACCACTACCACCTGGCAATCAAAGGCAGGATTATTCATCATGGTCTGGATCACTGACTCAAAGTTAGTCCACCCTGGTGACCATTGAAAATAGAAATCAACTTTGATCGGTCCTGATGTTGAAGGAGTAAACTTCTCAGGAACGGTAATACTGTTTAATGGCTTATTAAAAAGTTGTTCATAGTCAACAACCTTCCCTTCAATATCGCTTTTGTCCGGGAGCTGGTAACCGCTATTAGGGAAAATACCAATCCACAGATCTTCCTGCATACATCTATGCCAATGAACATCCAATGCAAACTCTTGCTGCATTCCTCCCTGGAGTAAAGCTTGTAACCCTGAGCGATAGTTGTAGATCAACCTATCGAGATAGGTACTATTCACAATGTAGGCACATGCGCACCAGGCCTTTTCAGCTTTGACGATGTAATCAACGCTTTTGAGCGGCGTCACCCGATCATAATTGGCGGCTAAAAAGCCACATTCCAGTTCACTTTTTCTAGCGCATCAAAATATCTATTTAAATTGGCGTGGTTTTCATCTGTTTCATTGAAAGAAAAATCATCTTCCAGAATAAGTACTCGCTGCCATTTGTTTTGCTGAGCCAATTCCAGTGCAGCAATATGAGAAAGAGTACAACCGATAAAACCGGGCGTATGTTCAATCGCTTCCAGTCGTACTATTTTTTCTTTTTCTACACCCATTTTTTTTAAGTGTCTGGACATACGTACACGACGATCTTTCCGATGATTCAGATTGATAAAAATAACTTTATCGATAATTTTCCAATTAATTAACGTCATCTTTTCTAATTATTTATTAAATTTGATTGTTAAAATAGAGATGAAAAAATACCGCTAATTTGAGCGGTATTTTTAGACAGTTTGATACCGCACCTACAACAGCGATAACCCACACAGCAAACTATAATCCGCCGTATTGCCCGCCTCAGCAATAAACGGGTTTTGCTGCTGCCAGCCGCGTAGCGCGCTCATTAACAGCGCAACGTCATCCTGAGTTAATGTCCCCTGCTCGTGACGAATCGCACACAGCATTTTGATATGGAAGAACTGACGCGCCAGCCCGAGGAACGCTTCACCGTAGTTGCTGACGTTCAGGCCGGGGAAAATGCCACTATAGAGCTGATAAATCAGGGTGTTGCGTAGAGCATGCGGCTGTTCATCAAACAACGCAATGTCATTCCACGCAGATTCCAGCTGCTGCTGACGTTCTGCCAGACGAGCGTCCTGCATAATCGACAGCTCGCTAAGTTTCAGCGCCATACCCATTTTCTCAACCATCGGCAGGTTCAGATTCAGGCGCATCGCTCCCATCTCTTTGAGCGCGGCAATACGGTTTTCTGCAATCGGCGGCAGCATGGCAAACTGTTGTGCCAATACGCCTTGTTCCGCAAGCTGCGCCAGCTGTTCGCCCATGCTGGAGAGCAGGACCGGATCGTTCTCGCCGTTATCGCGATGCTGCTGTGCTTTACTCAATAGCACGCCGATAGCATAGAGACTCACATCAAGATTCAGCGCCGGATGCACCGCCAAGTTGATGCACTGCTGATTAAGCATCTCGTTCCACGCCGAAAGCGGCTCATCGCTCTGCGCCGCCGCTTTTTCGGTATGCAGCACAAAGGCCTCCGGGTTGAACAACATCTCTTTGGCCGCCGTTTCGCAGCCAATATCCAGGCTTTCACGCTGCTGGCTTTTCAGCTTCATGCTGATGTGCGGCCAGCTTTCATCGCTGCTCTGACAGGCCGGACAGGCGCATGGCGTCTCGCGCGCATCGAAACGTGAGACGAATTCAGGTTGGTAATGTTCAATCAGTTCCATGTTGGGTCTCTTTAGCAGTCTCGGGTTCACGGTGTTTACGGAAGAACCAATGCGTGCAGTCAATCAGCTCGCCGGTTGTCGGGTGCGGGTGATGCTGTAAGAAGGCGAAGCTTGGGCTAAAGCCCAGCCACATCGCGTTCTTACTCATCAACGCCGTCCAACAGCGATCAAGGCTCACGTCCTGTTCGATGGCCTGACGATAGGCATCCAACAGCACCCCGTAATAGCCCGCATTCACCGCATAGGCGCATGCGCACCCGGCGTTATAGATCCGCGCAACCCCTTGTAAAGACTGGGTCGGCGTAAAGTTTTCGTAGCGGCCGCCCAACAACAACATCTGCCAGTCAACCTGATTCAGGCCGTTTAGCAGCTTGTTGATGTTATTCACGGCATTCTCTTTTCTGACAAATTGCAGCTCGGCATCAAGCAGCACGACGTTTTGCCACTCCTGCTGCTTCGCTTGTTCAAGCACCTGATAATGCGTTAAACGCTCGGCAGCGATGGCAGACTCCGCCGGGACTTTAGCAACCGGCACGATTTGTCCTGCCTGTACGCCCAGCGCCAACAGAAACTCGCAGTACGTAGGCAACCCGGCTTCCTGTTGCGAGTCATACAGCACGACAATTTTTTCAAACGCCGTCCAGTTCACCTGGGTGCTCATCGGCGCGGTGCTCAGACGGCGATAGTGCGCCAGCAAATTGGCATCACTGACGAAATCTTCCAGCGTTAAATCCACCGGCGTAGAGCTGTCGAGAATAAAGTCTTTGTCGTAGGTATTGCTGCTGTGCGAGATGCACAAAATCGCCTGCTTTGGGTCAATCTGCTGAACCGGAGTCGTAAAATTATTGAGGAATCCGCCCTCTTCCGCTTTCGTGGCTTCATCGTCATAACGATGCTTTTTCAGCAGGTTGCGGTGATAGCCGAAAGTACCGTTTAACGCGTGGCGCTGTCCGAACGAGTGGGTCAGGTAGATTTTGTCCAGATGGCTATACCAGATGTAGATCTGGTCACTGCCGGAGAACAGGGCGTTGTTCGCCTGCATCTGCGCCACCTGGTGGGCGATTTTGTTCGGCGCGTAATAGTCATCGTCATCAAAGCAGATGATGTAGTCACCGGTCTCAAGATCGTTGAGGCGGTTACGTTTATTGCCCAGCGTCAGCCGTTCGGGGCTGTGGATATAGCGCACATTCGGCTGTGAAGGGTCGCTCATCATCGCAATCAGGTCGGCGTTGCTGGTCGGCGAATCGTCGAGAATAATCAGCTCGCGCCTGTCTGCTGGATAGTCCTGGTACTGCCAGATATAAAGCAGATAGGGCAGAAACTCGCGACGGTTATAGGTTGGACACACCACGCTCACAAACGGCGTTGGCTGCGGTTGCGTGCGCTGCTGGCGTGCCAGAAGCGCCGACATCAAAGTAGGTTTGGTCGTCGTCATCATCGTTATCGTTGGCGGGCAGTGGCCTGCTGTTGGCGCAGCCAGCATTGGGCGGAGATAGAGTCAGTCATTTTTTGCTCGCGGCGGTTCATTTCCATCAGACGGTCGCTACGTTTGGCATCCAGCACCAGCTCAAGGCTTTTTTCCCGCCGGGACTCGGCCAGCAGGTTACCCTGAATCTTTTGGGCTTCGAGATGCGCCAGCGCTTGCTCCTGCTTTTGCCAATCGATAACACGCTGAATATTGTGTTTATATTTCGACTGGTTAATCATCATCGCCGCACTATTGGCGCTTTGCGTCACCAGTCCCGTAGCCAACGACGTCAGCGCATCAATGTTTTTCTCAAAACGCTGACAAACCTGCTTTTGCGTCGCCAGCTTGAGGCTTAAATCGTCCACCGCGCGGTGACGCAGCAGGTGAAGCTGTTCAAGTGTCGAAATCAATTTGCTCATCGCGTATTACCCTGCTTGCGCCAACGTGCGTAGATCGGTGATGGTGGAATCCATAAGCGCCGCATCCTGCACTTCTTGCTGTAAGAACTGCGTGATAGCCGGGGAGAGGCGCACGGCCCTATCGGCCAGCGGATCGGCCCCGGCAACGTACCCTCCGAGCGGGATCAGCGGTTTAATGCTTTGATATTCGGCATACAGTTGCTTAAGCGTTCGTGCAGCGAGTTGATGTTCACGGCTGGTGACCTGGCTCATACAGCGGCTAATAGACTGCCCGATATCAATGGCCGGATAGTGTCCTGCCTCAGCAAGATGACGCGACAGAACGATATGGCCGTCGAGCACCGCACGCGCGCAGTCAACAATCGGATCCTGCTGATCATCGCCTTCCGCCAACACGGTGTAGAGGGCGGTCAACGATCCTGTACTTCCACTGTTTCCCGCACTCTCCACCAGACGGGGGATCATGCTGAAGGCTGAAGGCGGATAACCTTTGGTGGCGGGCGGTTCACCGAGCGACAGTGCAATCTCGCGCTGCGCCATGGCATAGCGGGTCAATGAATCCACCAGCAACAGCACGTCTTTGCCTTTATCGCGGTAATAGCTGGCGATGGTGTGGCATAACTCGGTCGCCTTAATACGCATCAGCGGCGATTCATCCGCCGGTGCCGCCACAATCACCGACTTCGCCAGCCCGGCAGCCTGGAGCGAGTTTTCGATAAACTCTTTGACTTCGCGACCGCGTTCGCCGATTAGCCCCACCACAACCACTTCGGCTTGGGTGTAACGCGTGATCATCCCCAGCAGCACGCTTTTGCCCACGCCGCTCCCCGCCATCAGCCCCACGCGCTGGCCTTTGCCGATGGTCAGCAAGCCGTTGATTGCACGTACGCCCACATCCAACGGCGCTTCCACCGGCTGACGTTTTAATGGGTGAATCTGCGGCAGCTGCTGCGGCAGTAACGTCTCACCACCCAACTTACCTTTGTCATCCAGCGGCTCGCCGAGGCCGTTGACCACGCGCCCCAGCCACTGATCGCCAATCATCACGCCTTCGCTTTTTCCAGCAGGAAAAACGCGGGCACCGGCAATCAGGCCGGAAGGTTGTTTGAACGGCATCAGGTAGGTGACTTCACGGTCAAAACCGACTACCTGCGCTTCTATCATCTCTTGCTCGATGCTTTCGACATGGCACATCTGGCCAATCGCCAACCGACAGCCGACACACTCCAGCAAAATGCCGTTGACGCGAACCAGACGCCCGGCCACGCGGGCGAGATCGATATGCTCTATGGAGCGCAGCGCCTGCTCGAAATCAAGGTTGCTCATGGACCGCTTCCGGCAGCAGATTGTCTTTTAGCACAGCGACGCACTGGTCGAGGCGATGTTGGCATCCCACGTCCATTTCAGTGGTATCGGTCACCACGCGACATTCGCCCGGCTCTAACGCGGGATCGGCGGTAAGCCCCCACTCGCGTGCTTTCTCCGGCTCCGCCTCATTGATACGGCGGAACTCTTCGGCGTTAAGCAGCACGCGGATCTGCTCCGGCGGCTGCGGCAGGCTGGTTAGCGCTTCTTCAACCAGTGCAAGTAATTGGGTTGGATGAAGCGCCAGCTCACAGCGAATCACCTGACGAGTCACTTTTTCCACCAGTTGCATCAGTTCTTCACGGCGGCGCTGTTCGTAGCTTTCAAGAAAACGCTGAACGTCAGCGGTCACACGCTCAAATGGCGCAGCGGCTTCCAGAAACTGCTGGCGTGCCTGCTGTTTACCTTCCGCCAGACCTTTACGCATTCCCTCATCAAAGCCAAGACGCGCGCCTTCCTGGTAACCTTCTTCTTTCCCTTCGGTCATCCCTTGGGCAAAGCCCTGATTAACGCCTTCGCGAAAACCTTCCTGCAACTGCTGCTGATAGGCCGCAGGATCGGCGCCCGCGCCGGTTTCCTCTTCGACGGGTGCGTGAGGATTTGCCCAACGCTTACGTAACGGAGGAAATTGGTGCAGTCGCGGTTTCACCACGGCCTGGCGACGAGAGGTCAGCGCCTCCAGCGGAAAGCTGCGTTTCTTAAACATGCTTAGTCCACCGTCTGCTCTGCGAACAGCTGTACCTGGATTTCACCTTCAGCGACCAGCTGGCGTAGAGTCTGCATAATCTCTTTACGCACCTGCTCAATACGACTGACGGGCACAGGCCCCAGACGGTTGGTAGTGCTTTGCAGCAAGGTCACCTGGCGCTTTGGCATCACGTTGAAAATAGCCTGACGCAATACCGGCTCAGTGCCTTTGAGCGCCACCGCCCATTCGTCGATTGGCACTTCATCCATCAGGCGCTGCAAGGTCACCGGCGTCTGGCGACTTAAGATAAAGAATTCATACATTTCGTCCTGGAGATCGTCCACCACGCTCTCATCACGTTCACGCAGCTGATCCAGCAGTTCTTGCTGGTTGTTGGGAATACGGTTGACGATATTGGCGGCGTGCTTGATGCCCACAACCTTCGAGCCGTGTTCGGAGAGCACGGCAATTCCGCGGTCAATCAGGCGATCCAGCTCATCAATCACATCACGGTTGATGTCGTCCAGGCGGGCAACGCGGTAGATAATTTCATCCTGGCGCTCGCGCGGCAGAACGCTCAGCACGCTGGCGGCAATATCCGGCGGCAGAAAGGCGAGGAACACTGCCTGCAATTGCAGATGTTCCTGCTCAATCAATGCCGCCAGTTGTGGGGTATCTACCCACTGCAGGCGCGCCATGCGGTAGCGAATTTCATCGCCGTAAATACCGTTAATCACGCTGCGGGCAATTTCGCCACCCAGCGCTTTTTCCAGAATGCTTCGCAGGTAAGAGCGCGATGCGCCATTGATGCCACTCTGCTCGCTGTAATCAGAGAAAAAGTTATTCATCGCCTGACGCGCCTGATTTACTTTCACGTCATGTAAGCGCGCCATGGTTTCGCTCAGCAGCACCACCTCTTCGCGGTTGAGTTTCTGCATGACCTGCGCGGCCGCTTCTTCACCTACGCTTAGCAGCAGGATCGCCGCCTGCTCAAGGCGGCTGCGGCTGCTGACATTATTAGTCTTGCTTGCTGTTGCTTCGGTCATTGCTGTTGATCCATTGTTTCAGAACATCTGCGACGCGCTCGGTTTCGCTCTGGGCCAGAACCTGGAGATACTCCACTTTGGTTTCAAGGCCAGAGCTTTGCGGCGGCAGCAGCTCATCATTATTGTTAAAGCCCACTTTCGGCAGTGCGGAGAGATTGTCTTCTACCACCGTGGAGTCATCGGTCAGCAGATTCTGGTCTCGCTGACCGGCATCCTTAACAACGCGCTCACGACGACCGAAACGTTGCGCCAGCGGACGCACGCCAAACAGCAGGGTCAGCAACGCCAGCAAGCCTATGCCGCCGCTTTGTCCCCAGTACTGCATATCCGGGTCTTTCCACCATTTCTCACTCAGCACGCTGTCTGCCACGGGTACCGTGAAGGCCAGCACATCAAGCGTTAGCGCATCACCACGCTGCTTATCGATTCCGGCGGCGCTCTCCACCAGACGCGTGATGGAGGTCAGTTGCTCAGGTGTAATATTGGCGAGCGCAGGCGCCGTCTGATTGAGCGCAACAGCCACGCTCATCTTCTCAAGCTTGTAGCCCGGATGACGGATGTGGCGGATATCGCGGTCGAACGCATACTTGCGCTGTTCCTGAGTGCGATTCATCAAGGAACGCGGATCGCTGGTATTGGTCGATGCCGTGTTCGCCGCCGGAGCCGGAGCCGCCGCATCTGCACCCGCTGCCTGTGCGGCAGCCGCCTGCGGATTCTGATTTACCGGGCGATTACTCAGCGAACCTGGAATACCGAAGGCCATTTCGTTGGTGGTATTTTCCTGACTAAGCTGCTCATCGCTGACGCGCGGATCTTTACCCAGACGCTCCTGAGTCTCTTCCACACGGCTTAAATCAACGGTCGGCGCCACGCTAATACGGTAATTACCGGCACCCACCAGTGAGGTCAGCAGGCTCGAGATATTTTTGCTCGTGTCTTCACGGATGCGCTGCATCACGTCGTCGCCCATGCGTTTGCCCGCCATGGTGCCATCCGGGCCAGCAACGCCGTCAGACAGTAAGTTCCCCATCTGATCGACAACACGAACGCTCGCCGCCGCCATTCCCGGTACAGAGCCGGAGACCAACTGCACAATGGAAGCGACCTGTTGCTCATCCAGCTGTTTGCCATAGCGCAGCTGCACCACCACGGAGGCGCTGCTATTGGGTTTATTAGTCAGGACAAAGGAGCTGGATTCGCTTAGTCCCAGGTGCACACGCGCATGCTCAACCGGGTTTAGCGCCATAATGCTTTTCGCCAGTTCGCCTTCCAGACTGCGCTTGTAACGCACGTTCTGAATAAACTGGCTGCTGCCGAGCATCTCTTCTTTATCCATCAGCTCGTAGCCGTCTGGCGACGCGGCGCTAATGCCTTTTGCCGCCAGCGCCATACGTGCTCGAGAGAGGTTATTTTCGGTGACCAGCACCTGGCCGTTATCAGGGTTAATACGGTAGGCGATATTCTCCGCCCCCAGCACTTCAACCACCTGAGAGACAGGAATACTTTCCTGTGCGCCGTACAGCGCAACGTAGCCCTGATTGCTTTTCCAAAGCGATGCCACAATGGCCAGCGTGAGCACCACGCCGCCAACAATCATCAGCAGCTTAGGATTCATCACGCCAGCAGGGACTGGGAGGGCAGGAAGACGATTTTTGATTTTGTTTAACACGGTACAGACCTTACAGCGAAATATTCATCACTTCGTCCAGCGCGCTATTGAGCTTATTGCGCACCTGCATCATCGCCGAGAAGGCCACGCTGGCTTTCTGACTCTCAATCATTGCGCCGGCTAAATCGTCGCTCTGACCCATATCAATGGCGGTCTGTTTTGCCCCTGCGCTGTGCTGTAGCGCATCAACATTGTTGATGGCGTTGTTCAGAACGCTGGAAAACGAGACAGGTTCCATGCGGGTAAATGCACCGTTTGCCGGGGCTATTTCCTGCGAGGAATTTATCGTACCGGCAGAAGCCAGCATGGCGGTCTGCTCCATTCGACCGAGCAGCGCCTGTTGCGCGGTGTTAATACCTGCGGCAGCTATTTTGTCCATTATTGTTTCCTTCCTGGCCTCAGGAATAACATTCAATATCAATGCCTTCGTCACGCATGGACGCAAGACGGTAGCGCAGTGCTCTTGGCGTAATGCCCAGGAACTCCGCCGTTTTAGATTTGTTGCCTTGATGGCGTTTTAGCAGGTCGATGATGTACTGATATTCCGCCAGACGTCCGTGCAGTTTGACGTCACGAATCGCCGAGCTTCCCGTATCCTGTTCACGGTAAGCGGGCATCATGCCCACAGCCGGGGTTTCCGGCAGCGGAACACGCGGTACCAGACCGAAGTCAGCGGCTTTAATTTCGTCACCGTTACCGAGGATCATGCCGCGCTGGATAACGTTTTCCAGCTCACGCACATTTCCCGGCCAGTCATAGCCGAGCAGGGCATTTCGGGCATCATCACTTAAGCGAACATCGCCTTTATGGAAGGCGCGGTACTTGGCGATAAAACGCTGAACCAGCGGTAAAATGTCCTGCTTACGTTCACGTAATGGCGTGATGTGAATCGGCACCACCGAAATACGGTAAAACAGATCCTGGCGGAAACGGCCTTCGGCAATCTCTTGCTGCAGGTCTTTATTGGTTGAAGCCACCAGACGAATGTCGAGGGGAATACGTTTATGGCTTCCCAAACGTTCGACTTCCTGCTCCTGCAATACGCGTAATAACTTCGCCTGTAATGAAAGTGGCATATCACCAATTTCATCCAACAGCAGCGTTCCGCCGTTTGCCTGTTCAAACTTACCGGCGACACTTGCTACTGCACCGGTGAATGCGCCTTTTTCATAACCGAATAAAACGGCTTCCAGCATACTTTCTGGAATAGCCGCACAGTTAACCCCAACATACGGAGCATCGCTGCCACAGGCGTGTTCATGGATATATTTAGCAACGCATTCCTTACCTGTCCAGGTTTCGCCGGTAACCAATACGGAAACATTATACTTGGCAACGCGACGAGCTAATGAGATTACGCCCACGCTGGCAGGGGAAACAGCCACAAAGCTATTTCCATTACGGTCTTCACGTTCAATGATAATGCTCATTTTGGAGTACCAGTAAAAAAGAACAAATAGAAGAATAGGTTAAACATTTATTAGCGGCATGATAAAACCACATTGCTACACGGAGAGTTAAAAGCACATTTATAATGCTAATAAAGATTTAATACTGCGATATCTACACGGGGAAAATACTCTTCCGTGGAAATATTCCGCCTAGTATACCCAGCGACTAAGAATTGTCCCATTTTTAATGAGTATTAAAACATTAATTCATAAAAATCAACAATTTAAGATTGATATTAATCTGCGAGATAGCGGAAAAATAATGGATTAATAAACGAAATTCTATTGCAATAAAAAGAGTATAAAGGTTTAATCCACACCCTGAATAAAAAGGTGTGCGAGTTTTTTGTCATCGGGGAATCTTCGATGCTGAGGTAAAGCGTCACAACATTCTCAAAACTCAAATGCAACCAGGAAATAATTTCGTGCCCATTGTCCGTTAACAAAAAGCACGGGCAATAGTCTCATCAGGCATTTATAGCAAAGCGGAATAATCATGTACCCTGCTTCACAGAGAATCAGAATCCATCATCAGGATAATCTTCCCGATCTGGTAAAACTCGATGTCAGCAAACTCGGTCGTCCATGGCATAAACTGCCTAAGTTAATGAACGATAATTTTGATATCCTTGATGCACGTCTGAGCATTTACTTTCTGAAGAAGCTACGTGTTAACGCCGCGTTAGAATCTATGAGCTTTGCTATCGACCAGCATTATAAAAATGCCCAAATATTCTCAACACCTTATGGCAATATCGCTTTTGTTATCGACCGTATTTTATTGTTAAATATTCTTCATGATTATTATGGTCTGAGCAAAGACAGCAGCCAAATTGAGCCTGATGTATCACTACCGATCACCAAAACAGAAGAACGTCTAAAAAGTAAGTTGGGCCAGGAGCTCACCTCACTGGCTATTTGCAAAGAGACCTTTGGTGAAGACCTGGATATTAAAGTCGATTATTCCACGGTCATCAGTCAGTGGGCGTGGTGTATCACCTTTACGCTCGAAGGGTACAGCAACGGCAGCTTTTCCATCCTGCTCGACAACCACCATGTTGACCAGATGCTGGCGACTTTACGCACGCCGGATGCCCATGAACGCGACATTGAAAAGAGCACAACCTTAAGCACCGGGCAAATCGAACGCCTGTTCGACAGTCTGCCGTTGACGCTTACCGGCCGCCTGGCCAGCCTGAATCTGACCGTCGCGCAGATTGCTGACATCAAACCTGGGGACATTATCCCTATCGCAATTAATGAACCTTTACCGGTCTTTATCGGTAAAGAACAGATTTTTGAAGCCGCTATCGCCGAAGATCGCAGCAAGCTTTTCTTGTGCGATATCCATGATAAGACAACCGAGAAGCAATATGAGTGATTTGCAACATGAGCTGAGCCAGTCCCTGGATCTGGACGACCTGAACCTCAGTGATATGACACAGGACGAGACCGTTGAGGGCAATATCCGCCTCGATTTGCAGCCAGAAATGCGTAACACACCGCTGACCGACGTTCGTCGCATGGCGCTGTTTAGCCGTATCCCTGTGACGCTGACGTTGGAAGTCTCTTCCGTCGATATTTCGCTGGCTGAACTGATGGCGGTGAACAGCGATTCTGTCATCGAGCTGGATAAAATGGCCGGTGAACCGCTGGATATTAAAGTCAACGGCATTGCCTTTGGTAAAGCAGAGGTGGTTGTCTTAAACGACAAGTACGGCCTGCGCATCATCGAGTTCAACGCCAAAGAGCTGGGTGAGCTGACCCGATGAACCGCACGCTCTACCGCAGCAGTTTTTCACTGTTGCTGCTCATCGGCCTGTTGTTCGCCCAGCCCGTACTGGCAGCGAACGGCGACATCACGCTCTTTAGCACCACCGCAAGCGGCGCAGGCCAGGATTACAACGTCAAAATTGAAATCCTGATCCTGATGACTCTGCTCGGCCTGCTGCCGGTGATGATGCTGATGATGACCTGCTTCACCCGCTTTATTATCGTACTGGCGATCCTGCGTCAGGCGCTGGGTCTGCAACAAAGCCCGCCTAATAAAATCCTTACCGGGATTGCGCTGGCGCTCACGCTGCTGGTGATGCGCCCGGTGTGGACGACGATTTACGCCGATGCGGTAGAGCCATTCCAGAACGACCAGATAACCCTTAAGCAGGCGCTGGTGAAAGCGGAAGCGCCACTGAAGAAATACATGCTGGCCCAGACCAGTAATAAAGCGATGGCACAGATAATGAGTATCGCCGGCATTGAAGGCGACGCACGCGAGCAGGATCTGACCATCGTGACCCCCGCCTATCTACTGAGCGAGCTGAAAACCGCCTTCCAGATTGGCTTTATGATCTACATTCCATTTCTGGTTATCGACCTGATCGTCGCCAGTATCCTGATGGCGATGGGGATGATGATGTTGTCACCGCTTATTGTCTCACTGCCGTTTAAGCTGATGCTGTTCGTGCTGTGCGACGGCTGGACGCTGATTGTCGGCACGCTCACCGCCAGCGTACAGGGAATATAGCGATGATGAATATGGACACCGCCGGTGACATCATGGCATCGGGTATTCACCTGGTGCTGATGATCTCCGCCGTGGCGATTATCCCCAGCCTGCTGGTCGGCCTGTGCGTGAGTATTTTCCAGGCCACCACCCAGATTAACGAACAGACGCTGAGTTTCCTGCCGCGTCTGGTCGTCACGTTAGGGGTGCTGATTTTTGCCGGAAAGTGGATGCTGACGCAACTGGTCGACTTTACCGTGCAGATTTTTCATCAGGCGGCGGCGCTGGTCGGTTAAGCCATATGGGAATCGATATTCAGGCGCTTTGGACGCCCATTTTAGCCCTGGTGCTGCCTTTCTTTCGCATCCTGGCATTCCTGCAGTTTGTTCCGGTGCTGGATAACCGCGTCTTCTCACGCCGTATCAAAGTCGGCTTCGCCATTGCGCTGTCCATCATTATTACTCCCATGTTGCCCAATAACGTGGTGCTAACCGAACTTATCTCCCTGCGCGCCATTTTGCTGATTGGTGAACAACTGCTGTGGGGATTTTTGTTTGCCACCGCGCTCCAGCTGGTGTTTGTCGCGCTGCAAACGGCGGGAAATATTCTGTCGATGAATATGGGGCTGGGTATGGCGATGATGAATGACCCGGTTAACGGCAGCTCCACCACGGTGATTTCGCAGATTATTTATGTCTTCTGCGCTCTGCTATTTTTCATTATGGATGGGCATCTGCTGCTGGTGACCATTCTGTTTAAAGGCTTTAGCTACTGGCCAATCGGTCAGGCAATTAATCAGCCGACATTATTATTAATCATTCAAGGGCTCGGCTGGATTATGGCCTCCGCGACGCTGATTGCCTTACCCACCACTTTTGTGATGCTGATTGTGCAGGGGGGATTCGGCCTGCTTAACCGCGTGTCACCGACGCTGAACCTGTTTTCACTGGGTTTCCCCATCAGCATGCTGTTTGGCCTGCTGTGTATTTCGATGCTGGTCACCAACATTCCTGAGCACTATCTCCATTTAACCAATGAAGTTCTGGCGAAGCTTGATGCCGTGAGGGTGCAGTAATGGCCAGCAGCGGCGATAAAAGCGAAAAACCCACAGCCGGGAAGCTGCGCAAAGCGCGGGAAAAAGGGGACATTCCCCGTTCAAAAGATTTGACCATGGCGGTCGGTTTGGTGGCCTCGTTCTTCACTCTGGCGACCTTCCTGCCCTACTACCAGCAGTTAATTGGCGAGTCATTTACCGCCGCGAGTACGCTGGCGCGAGATCTGGATAATCCCAACGTACTGAACCAGTTTTTGCGTCTGAATCTGTGGGTATTGCTGCGTTTTATCGCCACGCTGGTGCCAATTCCTCTCGCTTGCATTGTGGCAAGCCTGGTGCCTGGCGGCTGGATTTTTACCCCCAATAAGCTAAAACCAGACTTCAAGAAGCTCAGCCCGATTAGCGGTGTAAAACGCATGTTCTCCGCCAGCCATTACACCGAAGTCGGCAAGATGATGTTGAAATGTGCGACGATCCTCGCCGTTATCTACACGATGGTGCATGACCAGATGGACAGCCTGCTGCACCTCCAGCGGCTGTATCTTTACCAGGCCATTGGTCACGGTTTTGCCATTTTCCATCACGTTATCAGCTACTTTGTCGCCGTTATCGTTATTTTCGCCCTGCTAGATGTGCCGCTGAGCAAATTTATGTTCACCAAGAAAATGCGCATGACCAAGCAAGAGGTGAAAGAAGAGCATAAAAACAACGACGGGAACCCGCAGATTAAAGGCCGTATCCGCCAGTTGCAGCGCCAGATGGCGATGGGGCAAATATCGCGCACCGTACCGGAAGCCGACGTCATCATCACCAACCCCACCCACTACGCCGTGGCGTTGAAGTACGACCCAAACAAGGCGGAAGCGCCCTATATCGTCGCCAAAGGGATTGATGACGTGGCGCTGTGGATCCGTGAAGTGGGTGCCAGCCATAACATCGAAGTGGTGGAGTTTCCACCGCTGGCGCGAGCGGTGTATTACACCACTCGCGTTAATCAACAAATCCCGGCGCAACTATTTCGCGCCATCGCTCACGTGCTGACTTACGTGATGCAGCTTAAATCCTGGCGTGAAGGCCGCGCCGAGCAAAAACCCCGCCTGAACAGGCATATAGACATTCCTCAAGAGGTATTAAAAGCCAATGGCGAACAGTAAGATGCGCAACGCGCTCAGCGTGCTCCGCAAGGGGCAGATTGCTGTACCTATCCTGCTTCTCTGCGTGCTGGCGATGGTTATTCTGCCGCTGTCGCCGCTGATGCTGGACATTCTTTTTACCTTCAACATCGTACTGGCGGTTATCGTGCTGCTGGTCGCGGTCAATATGCAGCGTCCGCTGGACTTTGCTATCTTCCCGACGCTGCTGTTGATAACCACGCTGATGCGATTGACGCTTAACGTCGCTTCCACGCGCGTGGTGTTACTAAAAGGGCATGAAGGCGAGGGGGCCGCCGGTAAGGTTATCGAAGCCTTCGGTCAGGTAGTGATTGGCGGCGATTTTGTCGTGGGCTTCGTGGTGTTTATCATCCTGATGATCATCAACTTCGTGGTGGTCACCAAGGGTGCGGAACGTATCTCCGAAGTCTCGGCACGCTTTACGCTGGACGCCCTGCCGGGTAAACAGATGGCTATCGATGCCGATCTTAACGCCGGTCTGATTAACCAGTAGCAGGCGCGTACTCGCCGCCAGGAAGTGGCTAAAGAGGCCGATTTCTATGGCTCAATGGACGGCGCGTCAAAGTTTGTCCGTGGTGATGCCGTTGCCGGGATCATGGTGCTTATCATCAACGTGATAGGCGGTATCTGTATCGGTATCTTCAAATACGATCTCGATGCCGGTCATGCTTTCCGCCAGTACGTACTGCTGACCATCGGTGATGGTCTGGTTGCACAGATTCCGTCACTGCTGCTGGCAACCGCCGCGGCGATTATCGTCACTCGCGTTAGCGAAGGCACCGATGTCAGCGACGAAATCAAAACCCAGCTACTCTCCAAGCCGAAAATTCTGTATACCGCCGCCTTCGTGATGTTCGTCCTTGCGGTGGTTCCGGGCATGCCGCACATCGCCTTCCTGAGCTTTACCGCCCTGCTGCTGTTTGCGGCCTGGCGACAAAGCAAGGCCGTACAACCGGCACCACAAGAAACCGACATGGAGGCGATAAGCGAGGCGTTAGCCCCGGACGCGACGCCTGCGATCACCTGGGACAGCATTCCGCTAGTCGAACCCATTGGCCTGAACCTCGGCTACAAGCTGGTGACGATGGTCGATGAAGCGAAAGGCAGCCCGCTATCCCTGCGCGTGCGCGGGGTGCGTCAGGTCATTTCAGAGCTGTGCGGCGTGCTGTTGCCAGAGATCCGTATCCGGGAGAATTTCCGCCTCAAGCCCGCGCAATATGCGATTCATATCAACGGTATTCGTACCGCGTTAGGCGAGGTGAATGCCGAGAAGCTGATGGCGATCCCCGGCACCGAACTGTACGGTGAAATTGATGGCGTGCTGGATACCGACCCGGCCTACGGCATGGCGATTGTATGGATTGACCAGGAGCAAAAAGCCAAGGCGCTGAACCTTGGCTATCAGGTGGTGGACTGCGCAAGCGTGGTGGCCACCCACGTCAATAAGGTCGCCCGCGAACACTTACCAGACCTGTTTAACTACGACGATATTACGCATCTGCATGCTCGTCTGGCGCTCCAGGCACCGAAGCTGGCGGAAGATTTAAACGCGGCGCTCAACTACAGTCAGCTGCTGCGTATTTATCGCCAACTGCTGCTGGAACAGGTGTCGTTGAAAGATATCGTAACCATAGCCTCCACGCTGCTGGAAAGTTCGGCGGTGACCAAAGACCCGGTGCTGCTAACGGCAGACGTGCGCTACGCGCTGCGTCGAGCCATTGTGCATAACATCAACGGAGATCGCCCACAGTTGGCGGCTTATACCATGGATAATCAGCTGGAAAATATGCTGCTGGGTGCGCTCAATCAGGCACAGCAGGCCGGTAAAGTGACGCTGGATAGCTTCCCGGTCGACCCTAATATTCTGACCCAATTGCAAAATACGATGCCGATGATTTACGAGCAGATGAAAGCGAAAAGCTTACCGCCGCTGTTGTTGGTAACGCCACAACTGCGCCCGGTAATTTCACGCTATGGAAGACTGTTTGCCAGCGGGCTGCATGTACTGTCATACAATGAAGTGCCGGACGACGCCGATTTGAATGTGGTGGGGACATTAGCGTAGCCCACCCGAGGCATTTGTAGCCCGGACGAGGTGCGCAAGCACCGACTCCGGGGAGACTCGGGAACTAATCCCGGCGGCGCTTCGCTTGGCCGGGCTACCTGTGGACGTAGGCAGGAAAAGGCAAAGCCACCATCCGGCAATGTGCGCGGTTATGCCTGATGGCGCGTAGCTTATCAGGCCTGCATGTTGTCAATGCTCACAGTATCTACTGATCTAAATAGCGCAATTTCCATTCAGCGATAGTGCGCGGCATCAGCGCCGCATCATTCCCCAGCGTGCTGAAATAGGAAAACACCAGCTTACCTTTGCTGTCAGGCTGGATCCGCGCCGCCCAGATATTGCCGCCGGTGTACATCACAATGGCTGTGCGGGTGTTGGCAGCACCTCGAACCCACATTGATACCACCGTCGCCCCCACGTTATCGATATCCTCGGTGTAGATATAAATATTCGCCGTGTCGACAAACTTCTGATAATCATCGCCAACCAGCGCGCGAAAACGTTCGTCCATTTTCGTATCGGCAAAAATTTTCAGCGACTGGAGTGTCGCTTTAGGTCGCGGGTCGGTATCTGACTTCAAATAGCGGCCATCAATAAACGCGCCGTTTGGCATCGATAGACGACAGCCCCAACCTGCATTGCTGTAGGCCTGTATGGCTCCACTTTTACGCGGAATAAACAACACCTTACACTGCTTGCTATCGACCATATCGTCAATCAGCACCATGCCATATACCTTGCGCGCCTCGGCGGTAAACTCATCCTTATTTATCCCTGCCCAGATACGAATATCGGCAGTAATTGACCAATCTGCGCTATGGCTGAACTGCACCCGTCCGCCGCTCATATTGGCCGAACTGGTGTTCCACCAACGCCCATCCCACTCAAAATCGGACTCGACTTCGGCTATTTTGCTGATTCCGGCATAGTAGGCGCGCTCAATGCAATCATTTGATGAACACTCATCCAACGACTTTTCCCACGCGACGTACTCGGCGTGCACAATGCGTGCATCGCGGTAGACCAGCATCGCACGGTAGACGTTCGACATGGTGTCATCCAGCCAGTTCAGGTTGTCGTTATTACAAATGGTGTTTTCAAGCGGCGTTGACGCGCGCTGGCAATTCACAGCAAAGGCGCTGGAAGCAGTCAAGGCCATCGCAATAATCAATAAATGAATCAGGCGCTTAATCATTAAGGATACTTTTTGTGCAGAAGAGAACGGTATTTTGGCTAAAACCATAACTTATTGCAATAAATCACCTTAAATAATTCACCACACAAATAATTTACAACCGGTTTAAGTTATCAACAAATATTGTCGCTTGTAGGCTGAGTGTTCATTCTTTTGGATTATCCGGTTATGAAGATAGATAGTATCAATTACACGCTTTCGGCACTTTCTTCGATCACATCTTTGGAAAACACCGAACGTAAACCGCTGGGCATTACCCGTGAAAGCGGACAATACAGCCCACAAGGCGGGCATTGGCAACTTTCGAGCGCGGCAGTTTCAGCCGTTGTCAGCCTACGTAGAGGCGACGTTATGCCTTATTATCAAGGTAAACCCGCAACATGGTCGTTAATTCAGTATGACTTGAATCAGGAAGCTGAGATCTAATATTTAACTAATGATTCACTACTGAAAATTAATTTAACGTCCTGTACTCATCGCGGTAAGAATAATATCTCTTACCGCGTATCTCATTTTTTAGTAGCGTAATAGTCTGCTCTCGGACCTGAAAGCAAGCCCGTAAACGGTGATCGCGCGCGCGGACAAAAAACCGCTAACCAGCGAAGATGAATCATCTTTTTTCTGCGCCGTGCACGACGCCGTTTTTTTGTTTATTCAGGAGATCCCATGACCACCTACACGTTCCCGCAAAATTTCTTCTGGGGCGCGGCTGCCTCTGGCCCGCAAACCGAAGGCGCACAAGGCAAGCCGCACCGCTCTATCTGGGACAGCTGGCACGCCGAGCAGCCGGAACGTTTCTACAATGGGATTGGCCCACAGACGGTATGCAACACACTAAATCGCTACAAAGAAGATGTTGCTCTGATGAAAAACATCGGCTTTAACTCGTTTCGTACCTCGATTCAGTGGTCACGGCTGATTGACAATCTGGAAACCGGCGAGCCAAACGCCGATGCGGTCCAGTTTTATCACGATTACTTTGACGAGATGATTGCAAACGGCATCGAGCCAATGATCAATCTCTACCATTTCGATATGCCAGAAGCGTTACAAAAGCGCTATGGGGGCTTTGAGTCCAAACACGTTACCGATCTGTTCGCCCGTTTTGCCGCCACGGCGTTTCGCCTGTTCGGCCACAAAATCAAATACTGGATAACCTTCAACGAGCCGATTGTGCCGGTGGAAGGCGGCTATCTGTATGACTTCCACTATCCGTGCAAAAAAGATGGCAAGCTGGCATCACAGGTGGCATTCAACATCATGTTGGCGCATGCCAAAGCGGTACAGTGCTACCGCGAGCAAAATCTGCCGGGCGAGATTGGCGTGGTGCTTAACCTGACGCCGTCCTATACCCGCAGCGACTCGGTGGAGGATAAGAAAGCGGCATGGTATGCCGACCTGCTGTTTAACCGCAGTTTCCTCGACCCGCTGGTGAAACATCAGTTCCCAAAAGAGCTGTGCGAACTGCTGGCGCTGCATAACTGTTTACCGGAAACGACCAAAGATGAGGTGGATCTCATCACCGATTCGCAGATCGATTTCCTCGGCGTGAACTACTATGTGCCACGCCGCGTTCAGGCGCGCGAGACGCCGTATACCCTCGACTATTTCTCACCTGAGTATTATTTCGAGAACTACGTTGATCCGAACGGTCGCTTCAACCCGTATCGTGATAACAACGAAATTCACCCGCAGGCGATTTACGATATTGCCGCCAATATCCGCGACAATTACGGCAATATTAAGTGGTATCTCGCCGAAATTGGCATTGCGATGGATCTGGAATCTGAAGGGCCAGTGCAGGAAAGCGGCGTGATTGAAGATGGTTTTCGTATTGGGCTGATGGAGGAGCATCTGGTGCAGCTGCACCGTGCGATTGCCGACGGAGCGAATTGCTTTGGTGTGCACCAGTGGACGTTTATCGACAACTGGTCCTGGCTCAACTCATTTAAGCGTCGTTATGGCTTTTATCGCCTCGACCTCGACACCGGGGCGCGGCAGATTAAGCGCAATGGGTTATGGTTTAAGGAACTGGCGGAAAATAATCAGTTCAGCATCAAGTAACACCTATCGGTCCCCTCTCCCTTCAAAAGGGAGAGGGAGCAAACCGTAACTATATTGGCCTAATCCCTTGCAACAGCACTGCCAACGCATTGCTGACGATAACCTCCGGCGTCAGCATCATTAGCCGCTCGTCATTGCGCATCCGCGAGAACGGCACCAGCACCAGGCTCAGTAACGTCGTAAACAACAGCTCCGCCGTCAGATTCGGGTTCACCTTGCCCTCTTCCTGCCAGCGTTTCACCATCGCCAGCGTGGCGTGATATTTCTCCTCGCCAAAACGGGCATGCAGATGCTGGCGCAATATCGGCATTTCGCCAATCACCTCCTGCATCCACAGCGGCGCAAACCACTCATGCTGCGCGGCAATGCTGGCCAGCGTCTTCACCATCTCGCTTAACGCCTTCACCGGGGAATCGGGATATTCGCCAAACACGCGGGTAATTTCGGCGCGTAGCGGCAAAAATCGCTCTTCGATCATCACATCGAGCAATTGCTCTCGTGAATTAAAATAATAATGCAACATTGCTGGCGTGACGCCTGCTTCACGGGCGATGGCGTTTAGTGAAGTGCGGGCAATCCCCTGCTGGGAAAACAGCCGCAGCGCGATACCAATCAACTGTTCACGATTGTCGGCATTAGGCTTGTTGCCACGTGGACGCCCAGGTTTACGCGGCTGAAGAGGGTCTTTTTGTGCTGGCATAGTGACGGGATCTCTTGACCTCTGAATGATCTTCAATAAATATTAATTATACATTTAATTAATTTCAAGCGAGAACATAATGGCGTCCGAAATATCGACGAACGCGCAGCCACCGCAGCAGACGGGGGTCACCTCCATCCGTCTGTTGTTCAGCGCGCTGCTGTTAGTGATGCTGCTCTCCGCACTCGACCAGACTATCGTCTCGACCGCGCTGCCGACCATTGTCGGTGAGTTGGGCGGTCTCGACAAACTCTCGTGGGTGGTGACGGCCTATATCCTCACCTCCACTATCGTTGTACCGCTGTACGGTAAGTTTGGCGATCTGTTTGGCCGCAAACGGGTGCTGCAAATCGCTATCGTGCTGTTCCTCGTCGGCTCCGCGCTGTGCGGACTGGCGCAGAATATGACCCAACTGGTGCTGATGCGCGCTCTGCAAGGGCTGGGCGGCGGCGGGCTGATGGTGATTAGTATGGCGGCCGTCGCCGATGTGATCCCACCCGCTGAACGTGGGCGCTACCAGGGGCTATTCGGCGCAGTGTTTGGCCTGGCAACGGTAATTGGCCCGCTTATCGGCGGCTTTATCGTGCAGCACGCCTCCTGGCGCTGGATTTTCTACATCAACCTGCCGCTGGGGCTGTTCGCGCTGTTTGTTATCGGCGCGGTATTCCACTCCAGTAACAAGCGCAGCCAGCATGAAATTGACTGGCTGGGCGCGCTATACCTGACCATGGCACTGGTGTGCATCATCCTGTTCACCACTGAAGGCGGCACGGTGCGCGAGTGGAGCGACCCGCAGTTGTGGTGCATTCTGGCCTTTGGTTTGATTGGCATTGCCGGGTTTATCTACGAAGAAAAACGGGCGTGGGAGCCGATTATTCCACTGTCACTGTTCCGCAACCGCAGCTTCCTGTTATGCAGCCTGATTGGCTTTATCATCGGTATGTCGCTGTTTGGGTCGGTCACCTTCCTGCCGCTTTATTTGCAGGTAGTGAAAAATGCCACGCCGACCGAAGCCGGGCTACAGTTGATTCCGCTGATGGGCGGGCTGCTGCTGACCTCGATTATCAGCGGGCGCGCCATTAGCCGCACCGGAAAGTACCGTATCTATCCGATTGTCGGCACCTTAATGGGCTTCATTGGGATGGTGCTGCTAACGCGCATTACCATCGACTCGCCAACCTGGCAGCTGTACCTGTTCACCGGCGTGTTGGGCATGGGGCTGGGGATGGTTATGCAGGTGCTGGTGCTGGCTGTGCAAAACACGGTGAGCGCCAACCTCTATGGGGTAGCCACGTCCGGGGTAACGCTGTTCCGCTCAATTGGCGGGTCGATCGGCGTGGCGCTGTTTGGCGCGGTCTTCACCTCGGTGCTGCAATCGCGGCTCACCAGCCTGCTGCCTGAAGGGGTAGGAATGCCGAAGGGAATGAATCCGGTCGCCATTCATCAGCTTCCTGAGATGATTCGCACCGACTATCTCGATGCCTTTGGTGCGGCGATCCACGCGGCATTTATTATGGCGGCCTGCATTATGGTGGTGGCGTTCGTGCTGTCGTGGCTGTTGCAGGAAGCGCCGCTGAAAACGCGGCATGAGTAGAGGGTGCCGGATAGCGCTGCGCTTATCTGGCCTACTCGATTCCGTAGGCCGGATAAGGCAAAGCAGCCATCCCTTAAAGCTCTTTAGTAAGATAATGCCGCGCCATCCCCACTAACGGAAAATCTTCCAGCGTGTTCACCAACTGATAGCCCTGTTTTTGATAAAACGGCAGGGCCTGGAAGCTGATGGTATCCACCAGCGCATGCCGACACCCTTTCTCCCGCGCGACGCCCTCTGCGTTTTTGATAAGCTGGCTACCCGCCCCCTCACCGCGTACGGTTTCACAGACCCACAGATAGTCGATGCTTAACCAGTCGCCCTTGCGTTGCCCAATCAAGCCACCGCGCATCACACCCTGTTCATCGCGGAGATAAACGCAGATATCGCCCCAGCTAGCGGCATCGACAAACTGGCGGTTATAAGCGCGCAGTCCGGTCAGAAGTTCTGCTTTGTCATCTTCGGTTATTATATCTTTAATTAATAATTCCATCGTTTACCCGCTTAATTTCGTGCTATCCACAATTTAATTTCACAGAAAATCCTTATTTCCTCCACTATTTTCTGCGAGAAAAAGCAGCGTCAGAAATATTCCAGATAATACTTTTCAAAGACGCCTGAAAACGTATAATTGACGAAAAATGAGAACGATCATTCTCAACATTCAACACGGCGGAGATACGCAATGAGCAGCAAACTGGAAGCCCGACAAAAAGCCCGTCAGGACGACATCCTGACCGCTGCCCGTCGCTGTTTTCGTCAAAGCGGTTTTCACGCCGCCAGCATGTCAAAAATTGCCGCCGAAGCGAAACTGAGCGTCGGGCAAATCTACCGTGAATTCAGTAACAAAGACGCCATTATCGAAGCGCTTATCCGTCGGGTCATCGATCATCGTATTGCCGAAATGGAAGGCAAAACGCAGACCCATCTGATGCCGCATATGCTGGCGTGGCGCGTGACGCTGAATGAAGACGACGATGCGCTGATGCTGGAAATGTCCGCCGAAGCCAGCCGCAATCCACAGGTCGCTGCCTGGTTAAAAGAAGCCGATGAACGGATGTTCGACAACGCCTGTGACCATCTGCGTAAGGCGTATCCACATCTTAGTGAAACGCGTATTCGCTGCTGCGTTGAGGTAATGGCGGTGATGGTTGAAGGAACGATTTATCGTCGTCAAATCCCGCAGCAGGTAGCATCAGAAGAGATGGAAAAAATCTATCAGGACATCATTAATATGCTCGTATTGCCAAAGTAATTAATACCACTTAATCATCAGGGGAATATTTTTCCCCCTTTTGTCGTTTCTGGCCTTCCAGAGACGCGGATTTCTTCACCCTAATGATCCTCGCCTTAATTCGCGAGGAGGACGTCGTTCACCCCGAGAAAAATATGAAACACATCACAACCACCATCGCTGCATTATTTCTCCTGAGCGGATGCGATAATGCTCCTACCGCCTCCCCGGAACGTCCAGCTCAGGAGGTCGGCATCGTCACATTAAAAAGCCAACCCGTTTCTATCGTCAGCGATCTCACCGGACGCACCACCGCGGCGCTAAGCGCAGAAGTACGCCCGCAGGTATCCGGTATCGTCCAGAAACGGCTTTTTAATGAAGGCGATAACGTGAAAGCCGGGCAAGCGCTGTATCAGATTGATCCCGCCAGTTTTCGCGCCACCTACAACGAAGCGGCCGCCGCCTTAAAACAGGCGCAGGCTCTGGTCGTCGCCGACTGTCAGAAAGCACAGCGCTACGCGTTGCTGGTGAAAGATAATGGCGTGTCCCGCCAGGATGCGGACGACGCACAGTCAACCTGCGCGCAGGATAAAGCCAGCGTCGAGTCAAAAAAAGCGGCACAGGAAAGCGCGCGCATTAACCTCAACTGGACCACCGTCACCGCGCCAATTGACGGGCGCATTGGGATTTCGTCCGTCACGCCAGGGGCATTGGTTACCGCCCAACAGGATACCGCGCTCGCGACCATTCGCGGGCTGGAAACGATTTACGTCGATCTCACCCGTTCCAGCGTCGATTTACTGCGCCTGCGTAAACAGTCGCTCGCCACCAACAGCGACACCCTTGGCGTCACTCTCACGCTGGAAGACGGTAGCACCTACAGCGAGAAAGGCCGCCTGACGCTTACTGAAGTCGCGGTTGATGAGTCTACCGGCTCGGTCACCCTTCGCGCCGTATTCCCGAATCCACAACAGCAACTGCTGCCCGGTATGTTTGTTCGCGCACGCATTGATGAAGGGGTAATGAGCGATGCAATTCTGGCGCCGCAGCAGGGCGTCACTCGCGATGTGAAGGGCAATGCCACCGCGATGATTGTTGGCGCGGATAACAAAGTTGAACAGCGCACGCTGGAAACCGACGGCACCTACGGCGATAAGTGGCTGGTGCAACGCGGGCTTGCGAACGGCGACCGGTTGATTGTTGAAGGCACCGATAAAGTCACCGTTGGGCAGACGGTCAACCCGGTTACCGTGCAGAAAAACGGAGGCAAAGCCTGATGTTTTCCCGCTTCTTCGTGCGCCGCCCGGTCTTTGCCTGGGTGATCGCCATATTGATTATGCTCGCCGGGATGCTGGCGATCCAAACGCTGCCCGTCGCGCAGTACCCGGACGTTGCGCCGCCGACGATTCAGATCTCTGCCTCCTACACCGGAGCCTCCGCCGATACGCTGGAAAACAGCGTCACCCAGGTGATTGAGCAGCAGCTTACCGGGCTGGATAACCTGCTTTACTTCTCCTCAACCAGCAGCTCAGATGGTTCAGTGAGTATTAACGTCACCTTTGAGCAGGGAACCGACCCGGATACCGCACAGGTACAGGTGCAGAATAAAGTGCAGCAGGCGGAATCACGCTTGCCAAGCGAAGTTCAGCAGGCGGGCGTGACGGTGGTGAAATCCCAGAGCAGCTTCCTGCTTATCATGGCGGTCTTTGATACCACTAACAAAGCCACCAGCTCGGATATTGCCGACTGGCTGGTGAGCAACATGCAAGACCCGATGGCGCGTATTGAAGGCGTCGGCTCCCTACAGGTATTTGGCGCGGAATACGCGATGCGTATCTGGCTAGACCCGGCGAAGCTGTCCTCCTACTCGCTGATGCCATCCGATGTACAAACGGCCATTGAAGCGCAGAACGTGCAGGTTTCTGCGGGGAAAATTGGCGCTTTGCCGTCGCCCAATACCCAACAGCTGACGGCAACGGTACGTGCGCAGTCGCGGCTACAAACCGTTGAGCAGTTCAAAAATATCATCGTCAAAAGCCAGTCAAACGGCGCGGTGGTGCGGATTGGGGACGTGGCGCGCGTTGAGATGGGCAGCGAAGATTACACCGCTACCGCCAATCTGAACGGTCATCCGGCCGCAGGCGTTGCAGTGATGCTGGCGCCGGGCGCAAACGCGCTGGATACCGCCACCCGCGTGAAGGATAAAATCGCAGAGTTCCAGCGCAACATGCCGCAGGGCTACGACGTCGCCTTCCCGAAAGACAGTACAGAATTCATCAAAATTTCCGTTGAGGACGTGGTGAAAACACTATTTGAGGCTATCGCACTGGTGGTCTGCGTGATGTATCTGTTCTTGCAAAATATCCGCGCCACGTTGATTCCCGCGCTGGCGGTGCCGGTCGTCCTGCTCGGCACATTTGGCGTGCTGGCGCTTTTTGGTTACTCCATCAACACGCTGACGCTGTTTGCGATGGTGCTGGCAATAGGGCTTCTGGTCGATGACGCCATCGTGGTGGTGGAAAACGTCGAGCGTATTATGCGTGACGAAGGGCTGCCCGCCCGCGAAGCCACTGAAAAATCGATGGGGGAGATTTCCGGGGCGCTTATCGCCATCGCACTGGTGCTGTCGGCGGTCTTTCTGCCAATGGCTTTCTTCGGCGGCTCGACCGGAGTTATTTACCGTCAGTTCTCGGTCACCATTATCTCCGCCATGATGCTGTCAGTGGTGGTCGCACTCACCCTGACGCCCGCGCTGTGCGGCTCAATTTTGCGCCATACCCCGCCGCATAAAAAAGGCTTCTTCGGTGCATTCAACCGCTTTTATAACGCCACGGAGCACGGTTATAAGCATCGGGTGATGAACGTGCTGCGTCGTTACGGCGTGGTGATGACCGTTTATCTCGCCATCTGCGGCGGCATGGCGCTGGCGATGTGGAAACTGCCGGGCAGCTTCCTGCCGGTGGAAGATCAGGGCGACGTCATGGTGCAGTACACCCTGCCCGCAGGCGCGACCGCCGCACGAACCGCTGAGGTACGCCAGCAGGTCATTGACTGGTTCCTGACCAAAGAGAAAGCCAACACCAACGTAATTTTCACCGTCGATGGTTTTAGCTTTAGCGGTAGCGGACAGAACGCGGGGATGGCGTTTGTGGCATTAAAAAACTGGTCAGAACGCCCGGGGGAAGAAAATAGCGCCCAGGCGATCGCACTTCGCGCCACCCAGGAGTTGAGCACTATTCGTGACGCCACGTTGTTCGCCATGACACCACCTGCCGTGGACGGTCTGGGACAAAGTAACGGCTTCACCTTTGAGCTGATGGCGAACGGCGCAACCGACCGCGACACGCTGCTGAAAATGCGTAACCAGCTGATTCAGGCTGCCAACGGCGATGCTTCAATGCACGCGGTGCGCGCCAACGATCTGCCGCAAATGCCGCAGCTTCAGGTTGATATCGACAATAACAAAGCGGTCTCGCTGGGGCTGGCATTAAGCGATGTAACCGCCACGCTCTCCAGCGCCTGGGGCGGAACCTACATCAATGACTTTATCGACCGTGGTCGCGTGAAAAAGGTTTATATCCAGGGCGATAGCGATGCCCGAGCTGTGCCGTCCGACCTTGGGAAATGGTTCGTCCGCGGTAGCGACAGTAGCATGACGCCGTTTTCCGCCTTCGCCACGACCCGCTGGGAATACGGCCCGGAAAGCCTGGTGCGCTACAACGGTTCTGCCGCCTATGAAATTCAGGGTGAAAACGCCAGCGGCTTTAGCTCCGGTGCAGCGATGGCGAAAATGGAAGCGCTCGCCAACAGCCTACCCGCAGGCACAACGTGGGCCTGGAGCGGCCTGTCATTACAGGAAAAACTGGCCAGCGGTCAGGCGATGAGCCTGTATGCGCTGTCGATTCTGGTGGTCTTCCTATGCCTGGCGGCACTCTACGAGAGCTGGTCGGTGCCATTCTCAGTGATTATGGTCATTCCTCTCGGTCTACTGG
Source organism: Kluyvera intermedia (assembly GCF_034424175.1). Lineage (NCBI taxonomy): Bacteria > Pseudomonadati > Pseudomonadota > Gammaproteobacteria > Enterobacterales > Enterobacteriaceae > Kluyvera > Kluyvera intermedia. The sequence goes on along the minus strand of NZ_CP139986.1, from coordinate 52,917 downwards.
GCGCGGCGATGGCAGCGTGGATGCGCGGTCTGAGCAACGACGTCTATTTCCAGGTCGCGCTGTTGACCACAATCGGGCTGTCGTCGAAGAACGCCATTCTGATCGTTGAGTTTGCTGAAGCTTCGGTGGCGCAAGGCTACTCACTTTCGCGGGCGGCGCTGCGGGCGGCACAAACCCGCCTGCGCCCTATCATCATGACATCACTGGCATTTATCGCAGGCGTCATGCCGCTGGCGGTCGCTACCGGTGCGGGCGCGAATAGCCGCGTCGCTATCGGTACCGGCATTATCGGCGGTACGTTGACGGCAACCCTGCTGGCTATTTTCTTTGTCCCTCTGTTCTTTGTGCTGGTGAAGCGTCTGTTCGCCGGTAAACGCGCGCGTCAGGAGTAAGTTATGTTTCGTTTATCCGTTTTATTCATTGCTCTCCTCAGCGTGGGCTGCGTGTCAATGGACCCCAACTACACGCGCCCGGAAGCCCCTATCCCGGCAAGCCTGCCTGGCAGCCACGGCGAAGCCACCACGGTGGTCGGTAACTGGCAGCAGGTGGTGAACGATATACGTCTGCAAAAGTTGGTCAGCCAGGCACTTAACAGCAACCGCGACGTGCAAAAGGCGATTGCCGATATCGATGCCGCCCGCGCGCAATATGGCGAAACCCGCGCCTCGTTAATGCCGACGGTGAACGCCGAGTTGAGCAATACCCGTAGCCGCACCACAACCAGTGGAATCAGCACCACGGCGCAGGCCGACGGTGCGGTCTCCAGTTTTGAGCTGGATCTGTTTGGCCGTAACCAAAGCCTCTCCCGCGCAGCTCGTGAAACCTGGCTTGCCAGCGAATTCACCGTACAAAATACCCGTCTAACGATGATTGCCGAGCTGACCAGCGCCTGGGTGACGCTGGCGGCGGATAACAGCAACCTGGCGCTGGCACAGCAAACTATGGCGAGCGCCGCCGACTCGCTGAAAATCGTCAAACGCCAGCAGCAGGTGGGTACGGCGGCAGCCACCGACGTTAGTGAAGCAATGAGCGTTTACCAGCAGGCACGCGCCAGCGTTGCCAATTATCAAACGCTGGTGATGCAGGATAAGAACGCCCTTAATCTGCTGGCGGGCGACACCGTACCGGATGCCTTACTGCCCGGCACGTTGGAGAGCCTGACAGCCAATACTATCTCACTGGTCCCGGCAGGCATCTCTTCGTCGGTGCTGCTGGCGCGCCCGGATATTCAGGAAGCGGAACATAACCTTCTGAGCGCCAACGCCAATATTGGTGCGGCGCGGGCGAACTTCTTCCCCACCATTTCCCTCACCGCCAGCGCCGGAGTGGGCAGCGATACGCTGTCTTCACTGTTTAGCCACGGTATGAGCGTCTGGTCTTTTGCACCGTCAATTTCCCTGCCGCTGTTCACCGGCGGCAGCAATCTGGCGCAGTTGCGCTATGCGGAGGCCGAGAAAAAAGGGCTGATTGCGACCTACGAGAAGACCATTCAGAGCGCGTTTAAAGACGTGGCGGATTCGCTGGCGCGTCGCCAGACCTTGAGCGAGCAGATGGATGCGCAGCGGCAGTACGTGGCAGCAGAGCAGCAGACGCTGGATGTGGCGATGAAGCGCTATCAGGCAGGGGTTGGGGATTACCTGACCGCACTGACGGCACAGCGCACGTTATGGTCAGCACAGCAGACGTTGATTGCGTTGCAGGAGACGGATTTGGCTAACCGCATTACGCTTTGGCAGTCTCTGGGTGGTGGGGTTAGTTGAGGCATTAGCGCGGGGGTTCCCCCTCACCCTAACCCTCTCCCCAAAGGGGCGAGGGGACCGCTCGGTGTCGTCGGTGAGTTGCGGCGCTGGTTTTCCCCCTCGCCCTTCCGGCGCGAGGGGATCGCTCGGTGTCGTCGGTGAGTTGCGGCGCTGGTTTTCCCCCTCTCTCTTCCGGGGCGAGGGGACCGTTTGGTGTCGTCGGTGAGTTGCGGCGCTGGTTTTCTCCCTCTCCCTTCTGGGGCGAGGGGACCGTTTGGTGTCGTCGGTGAGTTGCGGCGCTGGTTTTCTCCCTCTCCCTTCTGGGGCGAGGGGACCGTTTGGTGTCGTCGGTGAGTTGCGGCGCTGGTTTTCTCCCTCTCCCTTCCAGGGAGAGGGCCGGGGTGAGGGTACAACGCGCACCGCTCCCCATTAACAATCAATCATTAACAGGAGTTTTCATGCCGCGTATTTCCCCATCCTGGGTTGTGGTGCTGGGCCTGCTTTGCGCCATTGGTCCACTGTGTACCGATTTTTACCTGCCCGCACTGCCGGAGATAACAGAGCAGCTCAACGCCACCGGCACGCAGACTCAGCTTTCGCTCACCGCCGCGCTGCTGGGCCTTGGCCTCGGTCAGCTCTTCTTTGGCCCACTTAGCGACCGCATTGGTCGTAGAAAACCGCTGGCGCTTTCACTGCTGCTGTTTATCTTCACCTCTGCGATGTGCGCCATTACTCACGATATCCATATGCTCATCGGCTGGCGATTCCTGCAAGGCTTTGCGGGCGCGGGCGGTTCGGTGCTGTCACGCTCCATTGCTCGCGACCGCTATCAGGGCACGCTGTTAACGCAATTTTTCGCCCTGCTGATGACCGTTAACGGCATCGCGCCGGTGTTGTCGCCGGTGCTCGGCGGCTACATCATCACCGCATTCGACTGGCGGGTTCTGTTCTGGGCGATGGCCGGAATCGGCGTAATTTTACTGATCCTGAGCTTAAGCGTGCTACACGAAACGCTCCCAGCTAAAACCGCTAGCACTGCACCACAGCCAAAGGAAACGCCGGTGCTGAAGAACCGCCGCTTTATGCGCTACTGTCTGATTCAGGCCTTTATGATGGCCGGGCTGTTCTCGTACATCGGCTCATCCTCCTTCGTGATTCAAAGCGAATACGGCATGAGCGCCATGCAGTTTAGCCTGCTGTTTGGTCTCAACGGGATTGGGCTGATTATCGCCGCGCTAATCTTCTCGAAACTGGCACGTCGTGTCGCCGCAGAAACGCTGCTGCGACGGGGCCTGCTGCTGGCGGTGCTGTGTGCGGCAATCACCGTCCTTCTCACCTGGCTTCATTTACCGATGCTGGCGCTGGTAGGTCTGTTCTTTACCGTATCGTTTATGAGCGGTATCAGCACCGTATCCGGGGCCGAGGCGATGAGTGCGGTCAGTAGCGCACAGTCGGGCACCGCTTCGGCGTTGATGGGCACGCTGATGTTTGTCTGCGGCGGTATTGCCGCACCGCTGGCCGGATTCGGCGGTGAAACGATGCTCAAAATGAGTATTGCCATGGCCATTTCCTACGCTATCGCCCTGCTTTTTGGTCTTATGAGGTCTCATTCGGTGCAGTAAAACAGGCTGCGGTAATAAAATATTCCACCTTTGTTACCGTCGCTTTCCCCGCCCTGCCTACAAATCTCTTATTACCCCTTCAACACCAATCGTGATAACCTTCACATGAATGGAATAATTAATTCCTTATACTGCCCGCCACTGTGAATGATGAGGTTTTTTTTGATGAGTATCGATCTGAGCAAACTGCTGACTGAACGACGCAACGCTAATAGCGCCAATATTGACACCCTCACAACCGAAGAGATGCTGACGGTCATTAACAAAGAAGATCAGTTGGTGGCCCACGCGATCACGCCATACATTCCGCAAATTGCTCAGTTAGTAGACCGGGTAGCCGCCGCTTTTCGTCAGGGTGGGCGTCTTATTTACATCGGGGCGGGTACCTCAGGTCGTTTGGGCATCCTCGACGCCAGCGAATGTCCACCGACCTTCGGCACCCGTCCAGAGCAGGTAGTTGGGCTGATTGCCGGTGGCCATACCGCGATTCTGAAAGCGGTCGAAAACGTCGAAGATAATGCCGCACAAGGCGCGGCAGATTTACAGGCGCTCAATTTTAACGCGCATGATGTGCTGGTCGGGATCGCCGCCAGCGGTCGAACTCCATATGTTCTCGGCGCGATGGAATATGCCCACCAGCAAAATGCGCTGGTCGCCATTGTCAGCTGTAACCCGCACGGTGAAATGGCAGCACGTGCCGATATCACTATCACCCCGGTCGTTGGCCCGGAAGTGGTGACCGGTTCTACTCGCCTGAAGGCAGGAACTGCGCAAAAACTGGTGCTAAACATGATTACTACCGGGGCAATGATTCGCAGCGGCAAGGTCTACAGCAATCTGATGGTCGACGTGGAAGCCACCAATGCCAAGCTTATCGAACGTCAGATTTCTATCGTCATGGAAGCCACCGAATGCGACCGCGAGACTGCTCAAAGCGCATTGAATGCCTGCGGTAGCCACTGCAAAACCGCCATTGTGATGGTGCTGGCCAATCTGAGCGCCACCGAAGCCAAAACGCTGCTGGCGGACAATAACGGCTTTATCCGCCAGGCATTACAAAAATAATTCCCTACACAGGTAGAGTGGAATGGCAAAAATAAATAAAGAGATGATAGCGCGCCTCCTTGCTCTGGTTGGCGGGGCGCCAAACGTGGTGCAGGCAGGCAACTGTATGACACGCCTGCGCCTGACGCTGCGTAATGAGGAACATGCCGACGTCACCGCCATCCGTCAGGTAGAAGGCGTAATGGGCGTGGTGGTCAGCAACGAGCAGTTCCAGATAATCCTCGGCCCTGGCAAAGCCCAAACCGCTTCAGAGATCATGAATCTGCTGCTGGAAGAAGCGCCGATGACGCAGGAAGAGACTGTATCTAACGCGTCGCTGGCCGATATCGCTCAGGCAAAAAAACAGGAGCTGAAAGGCAAGCAGACCGGTAGGTTGCAGAAGTTTCTCGCGAAATTTGCGACGATCTTTACGCCGCTTATCCCCGGTTTTATCGCCGTGGGTCTGTTGCTGGGTTTTGCAACGCTGGCCGAACAGCTGTTCGTACTGGAGAACGCCCATCCGAACGCCACGCTGGTTGATATCATCAACTATATGAAAGTGTTCAGTAAGGGCATGTTTACCTTCCTGAGCATTCTAATTGGTTATAACACCCAGAAAGCCTTTGGCGGATCCGGCGTCAACGGGGCGATTATCGCTGCGTTGTTTATTTTGGGCTACGACCCGAAAGCGGCGGTCGGCTTCTACTCCGGGATCTCCGATTTCTTCGGCCATACGATCGATCCACGCGGGAATATTATCGGGGTGCTGATTGCCGCCATTCTGGGCGCATGGGTTGAGAAACAGGTACGGCGGATAATGCCGGCCAACCTCGATATGATCCTCACCTCGGCGGTCACGTTACTTATCATGGGCGCGGTCACTTTCGTGGTGATTATGCCGCTTGGCGGCTACCTGTTTACCGGTATGTCCTGGTTGTTCCTGCATCTTAACGGCAACCCGTTTGGTTCTGCGGTGCTGGCCGGGCTGTTCCTGCTGGCGGTGATGTTCGGCGTGCATCAGGGTTTTGTACCGGTGTATTTCGCGCTGATGGAAGCGCAGGGTTTTAACTCACTGTTCACCATTCTGGCAATGGCCGGGGCCGGGCAAGTGGGCGCGGCGCTGGCGCTTTACTACCGCGCAAAGCAGGGTTCACTGCTGCGTACGCAGATTAAAGGGGCTATCATCCCCGGCCTGTTGGGCGTTGGCGAACCGCTAATTTACGGCGTCACCTTACCGCGCATGAAGCCTTTCGTGACCGCCTGTCTTGGCGGAGCCTGCGGCGGGTTCTTTATCGGTCTGGTGGCCTGGATGGGCCTGCCGGTAGGTCTGAATACGGTCTTCGGCCCATCGGGGCTGGTGGCTATTCCGCTGATGACCTCCGGCAGCGGTATCTACGCCGGGATGGCGGTATACGCGGTGGGACTGGCCGTGGCTTACTTCTTCGGCTTCCTGCTGACCTGGCTTTTCGGCAGTAAAAACGTCGATCTCAGCTAACCCTTTTGCCCCCGGCGCACCGCTGGGGGCAAAACTCTCGCCATGCTATGATGCCCGTCAGAAAAAAATCATATGACAGGGTAGAGGAAAAATGGGCACCACCAGAAAAGGGATGCTGAACGTACTGATTGCCGCCATATTGTGGGGAAGTTCAGGCGTTTGCGCGCAGTACATTATGGAAAACAGCCAGATGCAGTCACCGTTTCTGACGATGATCCGCCTGCTCTCCGGTGGCTTTATCCTGCTGACCTTTTCATTTCTACACGGCGACGGCATTTTCCGCATTCTGAAAAACCGTCAAGATATAGCCAGCCTGCTGCTGTTCTCCCTCGTCGGTGCCATGACGGTACAGCTCACCTTCCTGATGGCGATAGAAAAATCGAACGCGGCGACCGCGACGGTTCTGCAATTTCTCTCACCGACCATTATCGTGGCCTGGTTTGCCATCGTGCGTAAGGCACGACCGGGGATTTTCGTCTGTGCCGCCATCGGCACCTCGCTGATTGGTACCTTCTTGCTGGTGACCCATGGCGATCCGACCTCGCTGTCTATTTCCGCTGCCGCGCTATTTTGGGGCATCGCCTCGGCCTTTGCCGCAGCCTTCTACACTACCTATCCATCTACGCTTATTGCTCGCTATGGCACACTGCCTATCGTCGGCTGGAGTATGCTGCTGGGTGGCGCAATGCTGCTTCCGTTCTACGCCGGAGATGGCGCGCAGGTGGTCATCACCGGCAATCTGCTGCTGGCCTTTTTCTATCTGGTGGTGATTGGCACATCCCTCACCTTTAGCCTGTACCTGAAAGGAGCGCAGATGATCGGCGGGCCAAAAGCCAGCATTCTAAGCTGCGCAGAACCGCTGAGCAGCGCGTTTTTATCGCTGCTACTGCTGGGAATTAGCTTCACCCTGCCAGACTGGCTGGGGACGCTGCTGATCCTGTCTTCGGTGATACTCATTTCGCTGGACTCACGGCGTCGCACGAAAACGGCGTAGAGCAAGGTTTTGCCCGATAACCTTCAGGTATCGGGCTGAGACTCAAGGGTTCATTGAAGCCAGTTCGTCTTCTGAAAGCCCCGTAATCAACTTCACCATGGTGCTGTCGATACCGTTTTCAAACATCGTACGGGCTATGCGTAGCGCTTCTTCGCGCTTTCCTTGCTGCATACCTTCCTCCCGCAATCTGTCCGCAATGGTCATCATCCTCTCCTTGTGTTCCGGTAAACGTTCTACTGCCGCCTGCAAAAATCTGTGAAAACGAACCGCATCCCCAGACCGCAGCAAATAATTAAACAGCGCTTTTATCTGACTGTCATTAGCGCATCCGCTAACCAACAGCGTGGCGATGTGCCCCACTAGCCCCAGCAGATCGCGCTGACGAATATGCTTTTGCACCAACTCCAGTAGCGCCACTCGTCGGTGCTGCATTATCTCATCGTCCGGCACCACCGTGATGTCCACCAGCGGAAAGGCCGCAGTGAATAGTTTTCGCGCGTTGATAGGGTCGGCAAATTCATCCAGCCAGCACAGCGAAAAGGGATATGGGCTTTGCATCCCGTGATAAAACAGCATCGGGATCACCAGCGGTAGGCTTTCATGCCCAGCATCCAGATGGCGCTGCATGGCGGCGAGAGCATAGCGCATCAGCCGGAACGCCATATGTGCATCTGGCGAACTTTGATGTTCAATGACCACATAGATATAGCCGTCCCCTTGTGCCGTCTTTAGTGACCACAGCACATCAGAATACCGGGCGCGCAGGTCGGTTTCGATAAAACTGCCAGACTCCAGTTTCAGCGTTTGCAAATTACAAAGCGCCTGGAGCTTTGCGGGTAAATGGATGGAGAGGAAATCTCTTGCCGTGTCCGGATGGCATAAAAATTGTTTAAAGACCGCATCATGCGGCGTTGAGGTAGCGTGTGTTGTCATGGCGGTCCGTCACCCTGGAAGCAGATAACCGCACTGTACGCATCCATAAAACAAACGACAGCCCACAACGTTCCGCTTTACGCACCGCCACGAAAGATTTCGGCGAACCTTTGCAACAGATTCATTTTCATGGAAACCGTTACGCAAAATGACGCGGGAGCGATTGCGGCTTATAGTTAACCCAACGCATTAACTATAAGGATATCCCCAATGAAAAAGATTCATACTGCGGCCTTTGTTGCCTGCCTGATGCTGCCCACTGTGACAATGGCTGCGCCGCTGGAAGGACTGAAGTTTGAGCAGCAAAAACAACAGGTGGTGAAAGATGTGAAGCTGAATTGCCCGGCGAGTAGCGGCCTTAGCGATGCGGTTTTTGCCAATAAGTTGCTGGAGTCAGCGGAGAATAAAACGGCGGTGCAGAGCGCCACGCGAGCCCTGGATAAGAATGATAAAGCGGGTTATCAGAAGGCGATTAAAAACATTCAGTGCCCGACAAAATAGCGGGTGCTGCCCCGTTGTCGGTGTGAACACCTCGCCCGGGCTACCGTTTAATATACGGCTGTAGGCCTGATAAGCTGCGCGCCATCAAGCATAACCACGCACAATGCCAGATGGCGCGCAGCTTATCCAGCCTACAGCCCAAGCGAAGATTTACCGACGGCTATCGGGGAGAATCAAATCACCGCGAAACGCGGTATTGCCCGGCATCTGCGTTTTCTCTTCCAGCCAGTGCACTATCCGTGCAGCAATGGCATCCATTGAATACTCAATCGCCGGTATCGTTGGCACACCCGGCAAATGCACTGTCCCCGCAAGGCTAAAGACCATAACATCTTCCGGTACCCGCTTGTTGAACGCCTGAAGCTGCGGAATCACTTTCTGCGCCTCTTGTTCATCGGCCACGAGTAGCGCGTTGAAATTCACTGTACTGCCATTGTTCAGCAATTCTTGCAGCGCAACGGTGGACGAAATACTGTGCATAAACACCAGATTACGATTAAACGGCAGGAAATTTTTCTCCAGCCCGTGTTTATAGCCCAGCAGCACATCATCGGTAAAACCGCTGCCCATCGGCTGAATCAACGCAATCTGACGGCGCCCCTGACTGGCAAGATAGTTACAGGCCGTTTCCGCCGCAAAAAGGTGGTCAAACTGGATACTGTTGGCCGTGTCCGCCTCAGGACAGTCGATCAGCACCACGTTTTCGTCATCAATCTCCAGCGCGAAGCGTGCCCCGATAATCAGCACGTCATCACACAGCCCGCTGGAAAGTTCATCCAGCGCTGACATCACCGCCGTTCGCGTGTTGGCAAAGCGCAGCAACAGGTGTTTTTGATGCTGACTAAACTGTTTTTCCAGCGCAAAAAGGTAGCCGGTAGTTTGATTAATGTTGTCCATCGCGCAGATAACACCAATGCAGCCAGTCGATTGACTCAGCAGCGATTGGGCTATCACATTGGGACGGTAATTCAGTTCATCAACGGCCCGCAATACCGCCAATCGACTGGCCTCTTTCACCCCTCTTGAACCGCTCAACACACGTGAAACTGTGGCCTTTGATACCCCGGCCAAACGTGAAACATCGTTGATTGTCGACATCTTTTTCCCCAGACAGGCCTTCTGTAGATCCTCTCTACAGCCACGACTCAAATTATAGCTCTGTGCAGTATATCCGTTTCCATTTTTTCATGGAAACCGATTATCCATTTGATATCCGTTTTATCTCAATCGACATAAATTCTGTGAGCCAGGACGAAATAATCAGACCGATAAGCGGGAGAAATTGATGAGTATCACAGATCTAATTTTTATGAATAGAAACCGGTTTCAGTTTCATATCAAATCAAGCTCGCAACAACTTTTTACATTTAAACGAGGGTCGTCGATGTACAAGATTATGCTGTGCTGCTCTGCCGGAATGTCGACCAGTATGTTGGTTAGAAAGATGGTGGAAGCCGCGAAAGAACGGGATTTACCGGTAAAGATTGACGCCTACGGTGTGTCCGAGTTTGACACCCAGTACCCACAGTATCAGGTGGTGTTGCTGGGGCCGCAGGTGAAGTACATGTTAAAAAGTTTGTCCGACAAAGCCGCCACCCAGAATATTCCCGTCCAGGCGATTGATACCATGGACTACGGGATGCAACGGGGTGACAAAGTCCTGGATTATGCTCTGTCGCTGATTAGTGCGACGAACTAAATAGGGTATCCCAATGAGTTCTCTCTATCAGTCTATGGTTGCCGTGATTGAACAATCGATCACCCCGTTGGCCGGTCGTTTGGGGCAACAAAAATACGTGATTGCGATCCGCGACGGTTTTACCGCCGCACTGCCGTTTATGATCATCGGCTCGTTTATGCTGGTGTTTATTTTCCCGCCGTTCTCGCCGGATACCACCAACGGCTTTGCGCGCGGCTGGCTCGATTTCTCAACGCAGTATCGCGAACAGCTGATGCTGCCGTTTAACCTCAGTATGGGCGTGATGACCTTTTTCATCTCGGTAGGTATTGGTGCAAGCCTGGGGCGTCAGTTTAATCTCGACCCGGTGATGTCCGGCCTGCTGGCGTTTATGGCTTTCCTGCTGGTAGCCGCTCCGTATGCTGACGGTAAGATTTCCACCCAGTATCTTTCCGGGCAGGGTATTTTTACCGCGCTGATTACCGCCATCTACTCCACCCGCGTTTATGCGTGGCTCAAGCAACACAACGTCACCATCCGCCTGCCAAAAGAAGTGCCGACCGGTGTGGCACGTTCATTTGAAATTCTGATCCCGGTTGTGGTGGTCATGGGTACGCTGCACCCGCTGAACCTGTTTATTGAAGCACAAACGGGGATGATTCTGCCGCAGGCGATTATGCATGTGCTGGCACCGCTGGTTTCAGCCTCTGACTCCCTGCCCGCCATTTTATTGTCCGTGCTGATGTGTCAGATTTTCTGGTTTGCCGGGATCCACGGCTCGCTGATTGTGACCGGGATTATGAATCCATTCTGGATGGCAAACCTCTCCGCCAACCAGGCCGCGCTGGCGGCGGGGGCTGCATTACCGCACGTTTACCTGCAAGGATTCTGGGATCACTATCTGCTGATTGGCGGCGTAGGATGCACCTTGCCACTGGCCTTCTTGCTGCTGCGTAGCCGCGTCGCGCATCTGCGGACTATCGGTAAAATGGGCGTCGTGCCGAGTTTCTTTAATATCAATGAACCGATTCTGTTCGGTGCGCCGATTATTATGAACCCGATGATGTTTATTCCCTTTGTCTGTATTCCGATGATCAACGCCATCATCGCTTATGGCGCAACCCGTCTGGGCTGGCTGGCACAGGTCGTTTCACTGACGCCGTGGACAACACCCGCGCCAATTGGTGCATCTTGGGCGGCAAACTGGGCATTAAGTCCGGTCATTATGTGCATTATCTGTATGTTTATTTCTGCCGCCATGTATTTACCGTTCCTCCGCGCCTATGAGCGCTCATTAATGAAAACGGAAGAACAGAAATTAAAAGCAGCAGCACCTCTGGCAGAAACAATCAGTTAAGTCAGACGATTTTAATATTAAGCAGTAATACATTATTTTCCGACCTTCATAAATAATGACTTTAACCAGTCAGGGGGCCTTATTATGGTTGGGTTAGAAGACACGGTAATGGAAATTATCATTAATGCGGGTCAATCCAGGTCATTGTGCTTCGAAGCATTGCACGCCGCACGTCAGGGCGAGATGGAAGAAGCCAGAAATCTGCTGCGCGAAGCCGACGGTTACGCTCGTCAGGCGCACCATATGCAGACCAGACTGATTGAACAGGATGCGGGGACTCGCCAGCCAATGACCTTGAGTATGGTGCACGCACAGGATCATTTGATGAATTCATTGCTCGCCCGTGAATTATCAGAAGAGATTATTCATCTGTATCAACGTTAATATTTAACTTTATCTGGCTATGGAGATATTAAATACGCTAATTATTTAACTGTATCCTACAAAATTAAAAATAGAATCAGCTTGTTTTAGTGGCCGCGCTGTCTTTCCACTGGAACGGGATGGTTATTGTCTGAAAATATAATTAATTAATTTGAGATAACCATGAAAACTGTAAAAAAACTTCCTTTAGCTATGGCGGTTATCGCCGCGCTTTGCCCAATTTCCTCAGTAATGGCACAAGATTTTACTCAGGAACAAATCGACGCCATTGTGGCTAAGGCTGTCGATAAAGCGCTGGCGGACCGCCAGGCCAAGATGGACGCGGCTGCCGATAAGAAAGTAGACGTCGTGACCAACCCGCAAACGGCTGCACAGTCGCCGGATATGGCGATTCCATTCGGTTTGAAATTTAGCGGTTACGCCCGCTACGGTGCGCAATTCCAGACCGGCGATCAGAAATATGTCGGCGTTGACGGATCTTATAACGGTGCGTCGGCTATCGGCCGCCTGGGTAACGAAGGCAACGGCGGCGAATTCCAGATAACCAAAGCGTTTAAAAGCAGCAAAGGCGCTATCTGGGATATCAACGTGATGTTTGATCACTGGAGCGACGAAGTTAACCTGAAAAAAGCCTACGTTGGCGTGACCAACGTGCTGGAGTCCAACCCTAACGCGTATATCTGGGCGGGTCGTGACTTCCACCAACGTCCGCAACAGGGTATCAACGACTACTTCTGGATGAACCACGATGGCCAGGGCGCAGGGGTGAAAAACTTTGATATTGGCGGCGTGCAGTTTGACGTGGCTGGGGTATCGCAGGTTGATTCCTGTAGCCCGGAAGTCATGGCCGACGAAGCCAACCCATCACGCATCACCTGTACCGGCAGCTCCGGCACCGGCGATGACGGTCACTATGCGCTGACCACCAAAACGCACAATATCAAAGCTGGCCCAATCGACGTTGAGGTGTATGCCAACTACGGTTTCGATTCGAAAGCCGTGGACAACGACAAGCAGCTTGATGCCTGGCAGGGCGGTCTGTTGCTGAGCCATACCAACGACAGCGGCATCAACAAAGTGATTCTGCGCTACTCGGATAACTCAGATAACAGCGTCTACAACAAGACTGACGATTTGACCGCTATCTACGCCAGCTTCGAAGGTCTGCATAAATTTACCCAGCAAGCGCAAATTGAATACCTGTTGGCCTTCCATGACTACGATAACAGCAAAGATAAAACCGACAACCGTAAAAACTACGGTGTGATCGTGCGCCCAATGTACTTCTGGAACGACGTGCACTCCACCTGGCTTGAAGCGGGTTACCAGCGTGTTGATTACGATCAGGGCGGTGACAATAACGGTTGGAAGCTGACGCTGTCGCAGAACATTGCTATCGGTATGGGGCCAGAATTCCGTCCGATGCTGCGCTTCTACGTGACCGGCGGTCAGGTCGACAACAAGCGCACGGCGAAGGTCAACGGTACCGAAGACCAGCAGTTGGATTCGCTGAACGTAGGCGGGATGTTTGAGGCCTGGTTCTAAGTAGACCATGCGTTGACTCCCCGGAGTCGGCACTGTCGCACCTCGTCCGGGCTACAAATATTACAACCCCTGTAGCCCGGCCAAGCGCAGCGCCGTCGGGGTTTTCCCGATTATGATTTGATTCTGACTTTAAGCGTCACCAGTAGCGCCGTCAGTAACATCAGCGCACCAGAGATGATCAGCGGTGACGTGAGCCCCAGTCGGTCCAGCGCCAGACCACCAATGGCTGCACCGCAGGTATTGGCCAGCTGAATGACCGCTACCTGAATAGACCCGGCTTTTTCTGCCTGATCTGCAAGCGAGCGGGTGATCCACGTCGACCAACCGACCGGCACCAGCGCAAACGCCAGTCCCCAGATAACCGCAATCCCAGACGCGACAATCTTATCACTGCCCCATAGCACCAATATCAGCGCACTGAGTGCCAGCACAAACGGCGCTCCAGCTAGAGCCAACTTAACCGAACGCTTCAGAATGACCGACGAGAACGAGGTGCCAACAAAGCTGGCAATACCAAAACTCAACAGCACCAGCGTCAAACCATCCACATCAAAGCCCGCCAGATTCATATACACCGGACGGATATAGGTAAAGAAGGCAAACTGCCCGGCAAAGGACAGGAAGATGGCAATCATCCCAGCCATCACACCCGGACGTTGCAGCAGGCTAAACATATTTTGCTTGTGATGCGCCGGTTCACCCGGCAGAGAAGGCAGGGCTTTCAGCACCCAAAACGTACACAGCACGCCCATCACCGCTGCGCCGTTAAAGACGTTGCGCCAGCCGATAATGCCGCCTAAAAAGCTGCCCAGCGGTGCTGCGATCACCAGCGCAATCGACACGGCGCCAAAAATTACCGACAGCGCTTTCGGCACCGTTCGTACCGGCACTAATCGCATAGTCAACGATGCCGACATCGCCCAGAATCCGCCGAGCGCCAGGCCCAGACAGGCGCGCCCGATCAGCAGCAACGTAAACGAGTTGGAAAATGACACCAGCAGGCACGAGAGCGTCAACAGGATAGAGAACAGAATCACCACATAACGGCGGTTAGTCGCGCCGATTGCCTGGGTAATAAACAGGCTGGCGAACATGGCGACAAATGCCGTCACGGTGACCGACTGCCCAGCGACACCTTCTGAAATACCCAAATCCTGCGCCATTGGCGTCAGCAGACTCACGGGTAAAAACTCAACGGTAATCAGGCAGGCGACGCAAAATGCCACGGCAAAAACCGCCGACCAGTTGGGCCGGGCAACGGCCTCAGCGCGAGGTTTTTCTTCGATATGTTCACTCATTTTTGTTACCTGCGAGGTGTTTTTGTAGAAAAGTCACGCAGTGTAACATTTTAAATGTGATGGATTTAACGTTTTGGCAACTGTCGCCGTTGAACTACGTTTTGCGAGGAGGCTCGTGCACTGGGCAAAATTCTTTATTTATCCGTTTAAAGCCCTTAACAAATGCTTACTATAACACTAAGTGCTATATTTACGGTTACAGGATGTCACTCAATGCGTATTTTCAAAACCAAATGGTTTAACAAGGAAGCTCACTCTCACGCGATTAATGATGATGAATTATGCTGCGCTATCAAGGCTGCGCTGCAAGGGAAAGCCGACAATCTTGGCGGCGGCGTCTTCAAAAAACGCCTTAATCAGAATCGTGACCGTGCCATTGTTCTGGCTAAAGGGGGTGAACATTGGTTTTACACATTTCTGTACGCTAAACAAGATATGTCGACTATCAGCTATCGCGAGCTGGCTGGGTTCCGTGAGTTAGCAAAGCACTACGCTAACCTCGCCGATGACAAGCTCATCGCGTTAATCAGGAATAAGGAATTGGTGGAGGTTTTCTATGACCACAAAAAATAAACACAAAAGCCCTGCCTTCGAAGCAATCCATAGCGCTGCCGCTGGGTTGTTTAGCGTAGATGCGATTCCGCAGGAAACCATGCGCAACTTTGATAAAACGTGCATTAGTCACGTACAAGACCTTCAGCCCATTGAGATAAAAGCGATGCGTGAGAAGCTAAACATCAGCCAGCCCATTTTCGCCCGCTACCTGAACACCAGCGTTTCAACGATACAAAAATGGGAAACAGGTGCTAAGCGGCCCAGTGGGATGTCGCTGAAACTGCTTAGCGTAGTTCAAAAACATGGCCTGAAAGTACTGGTGTAATAACTAAGCCGGATGAGGCTGTAAATCACTCACCGCGCGCCGATTTCACCAGCCCCATAATCCACTCCTGGTGACCATTAATCATCGGGTTCGGCACGGTGCGCGCGAGTTCCTGCGCGGGGACGCCAATCTGTGATTCCTGCGTCAGAATGCGCACGCGGTTACCCGGTAAATCTTCAAACAGCCAGGCGTGAATAACGTCAAGACGCGTAGCAGCATCACCCTCCGCCCAGCCGTGCCACGCCATACGGGCTGCCTGGCCGTCAACCGGTGGGACATATTCAGTTATCTGCGCTTCGATAGGAAAGCCGAAAGTAGAGAAACGGAAACGCGCATTGGCGCTGAGCTGCGGGCCGCTGCCATCATGAAAATGGATATCCGCCACGTTGCTGTAGTAGCCCGGCCACAGCGTGGTGTCATCAAGCTGCGCCCAGATTTGTGTGGCGGTCAGGCCGCTAACGATGATTTCGTTGGAAGCGAAGTTGTCGGTGGTGCCTGGCAGGTAATCTTCTGGCCAGACGATAGCGCTTTGTTGGGTAGACTGTTTCATGATGAACCTCGTGAGTCATTGTGTTGACGAGATTCATCATGCATCCACCGGTGATATAAATATAATCACCATCTTCAATGTTCAATATCACATTACGTGATATCAGTGCAGCCAGTGAACGCCGTTCTCTTCGTGGAACAACGCGTTATAGCGATACTGGAAAGCGTTCAGCTCATTGAAATCCGGCTCCAGTTCACGCAGGAAGCTCATCGCCAGCCGCACCTGAGCATCGGTTATCGGCGCTGCCAGACGCCCTTTTTGCAGACGACGATGCCAGTTTTGCATATTGGTTTCGCTGCCATCGACGATACACACCTGCCAGATAAGCAGCACCTGCGCCGCGTTCTGCAAGTGCACTTCATTCGGTCGCTCCAGATAGCGCATATACTCATCGCCCTGCGCTTTACCGAGTTGGTCGATCATCGACTCTACCGGTTCTGGCGTAATCGCCAGTCGCTCACTCAGACGGCGGATGGCCCGTCTGGAGCCTGAGGTCAGGATCCGAAATCCTACAACAAAAACCACCGCCAGGGTGGCCAGAATCAACCAGATCATGCCCGCTCTCACCTTAACTAAACCCCGACATCATAATGGGAAATTGCGCCCTGTCGAGAATCGGGCGTGCCATAATGTGCGTTAGCTCCCCGAAGGAAGTCGATAATGAAACCGGATCTCAGAACCCTCGACCTTAATTTGCTGAAAACGCTCGACGCGCTGCTTGATGAGCGTAGCGTCACCCGGGCGGCGGCGCGGCTCTCACTGACCCAACCCGCAGTCAGCGGAATGCTGACCCGGCTGCGGGATAATTTTGGCGATCCCCTGTTTATTCGCGCCCCACACGGCATGGTACCGACGCTGCGCGCTCAGCAACTTGCCCCGACGGTGAAGCAAATTCTTAGCGATATCAACGCACTGCTCCAACCGCCTCAATTTGACCCACTCACCGCTGAGTTCACCTTTACGCTGGCAGCCACCGACTACGCGCTCAAAGCGGTCGTGGTGCCGTTTATCGCGGCCCTGAAGGTACGCGCACCGGGTATTCGAGTGCGGGTGATCCCGGTGGAACCAGACCGACTTACAGCACAGTTCGAGCAGGGGAAAATCGATCTCGCGCTACTCACCCCTGACACCACGCCGGGTGACCTGCACAGCCGCACGCTCTACGAAGAGCGCTATGTCTGTATGCTGCGAGCCAACCACCCCGACGCACAGTCGATACTCACCCTTGAGCGGTTTTGCGCGCTGGAGCATATTCTGGTTTCTTACGAGGGAGAGAGTTTCTGGGGCGTCACCGATGAGGCATTAGCGAAAATCGGTCGTAAGCGTCGGATTGGCCTGTCGGTGAGTAGTTTTCTGGTGCTGCCAGAAGTGCTGGCAATAAGCGAGATGATAGCGGTGGTGCCGAGTCGTCTGGCGAGCACTCACTCTAACCTGTGCGTACAAACGCCACCGGTCGCGATTAACGGCTTCACCAAAAGCATGGCCTGGCACGAACGCACCCATCGTGATGCGGCACAGCAGTGGTTACGCGAGTTACTGTATGAAACCAGCCAGCAGCAGGCATAAGGGAATCCATGCTGTAGGCCGGATAAGGCGTTTACGCCGCCATCCGGCAATCTGCAACATGCTGCCGGGTGGCGCTTCGCTTGTCCGGCCTACAAAAATACCGATCGGTATTGTGAGGTAGAGCCGGACTCAACGCACTTACGCCATTTTTAACTGCTGAATTTTCTTCTCACGGCGGATTTTACGTTCTTCGAAGATAGCCACGATAGCCATCAGGCAGATACAGGCAATAGCGGCGGTATCCAGCGCAGCGAAGGTGCCTGCCCAGCCGGTCAGACCGAAGACTGGTGTCCCGTCGGCAATCATCCCCAGACCCAGCTTGGCGAAGCTATCGCCGATCAAATACGCGAAGGTGCCTTTAATCCCATCGGCCGCGCCGATCGCTTTTTTCGGCACAAAACCGACAGCCGCCACGCCGATCAACAGCTGCGGGCCAAACACCAGGAAGCCAAGGGCAAACAGCGAGGCCAGGTAAACATACTGGTTGCTGGCGTGCTGATAAACACCGAGCGTGGCGATAATTAATGCCAGCGCGACACAGGCTACCAGCGCGCGACGACCGTTCGCCAGATCCGACAGCCAACCCCACAGCAGGGTACCGACCAGCGCGCCCACTTCAAATAGGGTAAAGCCCTGAATGGCGACTTCTTTAGAGAGCTTCAGCTCCTGGAAGGCATACACGGTAGACCACTGGTCGATACCAATGCGCACCACGTACAAGAAGATGTTGGAGAAGCACAGCAGCCAGATCACTTTGTTTTTCAGCACGTACTCAACAAAGATCTGCCATTTGGTCATTTCGTTTTCTTCGGTCTCTTTGTCCTCTTCACTGATCTCTTCGCCAAACAGTTCTTCTGCTTTACCGAGACCATAAGATTCCGGAGAGTCGCTACCAAAGCGCAGGCCGATAAAGCCCACGATCAGCGCGATAATCGACGGGAAGATAAACATCCCGATGACGTGACCGTCAAACAGCACGTTAGCACCAAACAGCGCCACGCCCGCAGCACCCGCGCCGCCGAGGTTGTGAGAGATGTTCCACATGCCAAGATAAGAGCCACGTTTACGGCGTGGCGTCCATTTGGTGATGGTCGAATAGCTGCACGAGCCGCCGGTACTCTGGAAGAAACCGCTCAGCGCGTAGAAGGCAATCATCAGGTACAAGCTGGTTGTGCCCGGCCCCATGCTGGCGCTAAAACCGAGCATACAAATCGCTGAGAGGATCAGCATCAGCGGCAGGAACTGCTTGGTGTTTTTGCCATCAGCGTAGTAAGAAACCAGCGTTTTACCCACGCCGTAGGTGATGGAGAAGCCCAGACCAATCATCCCCAGTTGCGTCATGCTCAACCCGTAGGTGGTGATCATGTCGTTCTGCGCGATGTTGAAGTTTTTGCGGATCAGGTACATGGTCAGGTAGCCGATGAAAACCACCAGATAGGACTGCATGAACGGCTTGAACCACATTTTGCGCCGCACATCGAGCGGCAGATCCAGGGTCGGCTTGCGCACCTGATTTAAGAAGGCCAGCATGATTGGGTTGCTCCTGAGCTGATTTTTTTACCTGCGAATAGCAGGCATTGTAAAAACCAACCGGAAGTGACGCCTGAGACAGCGTCCTGGTGCAACCGGGAATATTTCCTAGTTTTACGTCATTCGTCGTAGAAAAGTGAGATAGGTCACGATTCGCGCGGTGCCTGAGCGTTTAAAAACGGCAGCAACAACAGTGCTGAAATCCCCGCGGCAATGGCGATCACCACGAAAAATCCCGTCCAGTGCCAGACTTCCATCACCTTCGCCAGCGGCCAGCCGGAGAGCGATGCCCCCAGATAAGCGAACAGCCCAACAAACCCGGTTGCCGCCCCCGCCGCCTCTTTGTGCGAGCACTCCGCTGCCGCCATGCCGATCAGCATCTGCGGGCCAAAGACAAAGAAGCCAGTAGTGAAAAAGCACGCCGCCTGCATCACGTAGCTGGCAAACGGCATCAGCCACAGGGAGCCGACGGAGAGCAAAATCCCGGCGGCAAAAATCAGGTTCATCGGCCCACGGTTGCCGTTAAACAGTTTGTCCGATCCCCAGCCCGCCACCAGCGCACCGATAAATCCGCCCAGTTCGAACATGGTGACCGCCGTATTCGCGGTGACCAAATCAACGCCCAGCGTCTCCGACATGTACAGATTGCCCCAGTCGTTGATCGCCGCTCGCACCACGTAAACCAGCACGTAGCACAGCGACAGCAGCCAAATGTACGGGTTCAACAGCACGTATTTGGTGAGGATTTCTTTGCGAGTCAGCCCTGCTCCTTCCTGCTGTTGGGCAATTTCCAGCTCATCGTGACGCCAGTCACCGACCGGCGGTAAGCCGATGGCCTGCGGGCGATCGCGCAGCCGCCAGCAGAGGAAAATGCCAACCACAATCGCCATCGTCCCTGCCATCATCATCCCGGCGCGCCAGCCGTAGTGCAGCGCGGCGGCTGCCATGATGATGGGAATTAATGCCCCGCCGACGTTGTGCGCGGTATTCCAGATAGCCCACCAGCCGCCGCGTTCGTTACGTGAATACCAGGCAGTGAGCAGGCGCGCGCAGACCGGTGCACCCCAGCCCTGGAAGAAAGCGTTCAGCGCCCACAGCACGGCAAAGGCCCACAGCGAGGTGGAGAAGCCAAACAGGATGTTCACCACCCCGGTAGCGATAAGCCCGATACCCATAAAATAGCGGGCGTTGGAGCGGTCGCTGACGATGCCCGAGACAAACTTCGACAGGCCGTAGGTGATGTAAAACAGCGTCGCCAGCAGGCCAATATCGCTGCGGGTGAGTACACCGCTGGCGAGAATTTCCGGCACCGCAGCATTGAAGCTTTTGCGGGTAAAATAGAACAGCGCATAACCCAACCAGATGGTTAGCAGAATATGCCGCCGCCAATAGCGGTAGCGGGCGTCGACCTCGTGTTTATCGGTGATAAGCGGCGCATTGGCCGGGGCTTTAAAAAACGTCAGCATCACCGCTCCTTACACGTAGCGCTGGGGTAACGACACGCTCACGCGCGTGCCGTGCATACAAGAAATCGTCAACGAACCACCCAGTGCCGCCACCCGTTCGCGCATGCCAGTGAGACCAAAACCTTGCTGATCCGAACCCGGCGGCAGGCCGCTGCCGTCATCTTCCATCACCAGCATTAATCGTTCGTCCTGCTGCCAGCCTTGTAGCGTTACCGCGCTGGCGTTGGCGTGTTTCACAATGTTGTTCAGCCCTTCCTGGCAGACGCGGAACAGCGTCACCCGCTGGCTTTCGCTGAGCGCCGATTCATCAATATGCCAGTCGAGATGGCTGACGATGCCGCGACTTTCCAGCTCCATTTCACGCAGCAGCGAGCGAATAGCCTGCTCCAGCGTCAGATCGTCAAGCTGGCGTGGGCGCAAACGCCCCAGCAGACGACGTACCGAGTCGTAGACGCCCAGCGAAAGCTGCTCGATATGCGCCCCGCTTTGCTTCACGCCCGCATTCTCCGGGGCCAACCGCTGCACGATACCTGCCTGAGTACGAATAGCGGTGATGGTTTGGCCGATATCGTCATGCAGTTCGCGCGCCACATCGCGGCGCACGCTCTCTTCGGTTTCCAGCAAGCGTTCCGCCAGCCGATGATTACGTGCCAGCTCGTTTTGCAGCGACTGGTTGAGTTCACGCAGACGCTGAATACCTGCGCCAAGCAGCAGCCCGGTCAGGCTTTGCGCCAGCAGCGAGAGCAGTAAATCGACGGGATGATCGTGCCAGGTCTGGCTGGCAATCAGTGCAATGGCGTTCATCAGCGTGGCAATCAACGCCCCCTGCCAGCCGTAGTGCCAGGCCAGCGCGATGATCGGCAGTGCCAGACAAAACGGCGTAAAACGCGACAACTCGTCCGGCAAACCCAACTGCAACCACAGGCTGACGCTAAACAGCAGCAGGTACCACACCAGGTGCCGCCCGCGCCAGTTCACCGGCTGGGACACCACCGCCGGGCCGAGCGGCAGCCAGGTGGTGCTGGTCAGGTAGTGCCAGAATACCAGGCAGATAGGGGCTAACGTCAGTCCGCCGGTCAGGGTCAGCAGCAGTGCAGTCCACGCGACTTCTCCCTGCCCCAGCCATGGCAGCGACTGTAACAGCGCCGCCGCCCCGAGCGCCGCGCCCTGCAACAGCAAGGTACGCCAGTCACGCTGATGGCGATAGCGGGAGATGAGCGTCACGGGTAATAGCGTCAGCAGACTACCGATCATCAAAAGGGGCAGATGCGTCAGCGCCACTACGTGCGCCAGCCAAAATATCAGCAACCATTCCGCGCCCAGCAGTACCGGCCAGTAGCCGCGCGGGCATTGCAGCATGATCCCCAGCCGCAGGCCAAACGGGAACAGCAGTACCGCCAATTCCGGGCGTTCCACCAGGTGCAGGCTGATGCTCCACAGGCAGAACCAAGCAGCGGAGAAGATAAAAAAACAGGCGACAACGGTGATTAACCGGGAGAGAACGGTATTCATTGCCAGCCGTCAAACATTCGGCGGGCCAGCTCAACGTCGTTACTGACGCCCAGCTTTTCCATCAGGTTAGCGCGATGCACGTGTACCGTTTTCGGCGACAAGCCTAATTCTGCGGCAATCTCTTTGACCGCCATGCCTTGCGCCAGTTTTTCCGCCACCTGGCGTTCGCGTTTGGTCAACGGATCCTGACGGCCCGCCGCCAGTTTGACGGCAATATCCGGCGTGAGATAGCAGCCGCCGGTCGCCACGGTGCGTACCGCCGCAATCAGTTCGTCCGGGCTACAGCGTTTGGAGAGAAAACCACGCGCCCCGGCGTTTAGCGCCTGTTCCACCAGCGCCGGGCTGTCGTGGACGGAGAGCATGATGATCGCCATGCCTTTCGGCAACTGGCTGAGCAGTTCAAGACCGGAGATATCCGGCATCGAGATATCACAGATGCAGACCTGCACGCCGCGCCCCGGTAATCCCGCCAGCGCTTCGCGACCGGAACCAAACTCGGCGACCACCTGCAAATCAGGCTCAAGGCCAAGCAGTTGGGCAAAGCCTGAGCGAACGATAGTGTGGTCGTCGATAAGGGCTACGGTTGTCATGGGTTTGTCCTGGGGCTGGGAAACGCCTGATGGCACGCAGCTTTCAGGCCTACAGGCGAATGCCGTTGTAGGCCGGATAAGGCGTTTACGCCGCCATCCGGCAAAGGCGCTTACCTTAACGATAAGCGCCCTGGTGTTCAAGTCATGAGCGGGTTACTCGAAGAAGACGCTTATTTTGTTAAACATCGACGGATCGGACTGGTTTCGCGCCACTTTCACCACATCTTCCAGCTTGTCTATCTGGCTCATCATCTGCTCTAGTCGCTGGTCGTCGTTAACCAATAGCCAGATACGGCTGTGGTCGCTGCCCGGAATCGGTAGACAGAGAATGCCTTCCACGTTGAACGCACGGCGAGCAAAAAGTCCACAGACGTGGGTCATTACGCCGGGATGGTTACGTACGGTGAGTTCCAGAATAACGTTGTCATGAGTGTGTTGTTGCATGGATTATTCCCCCACCATTTCGGTATTTGCCGCACCCGGCGGCACCATCGGATAGACTTTTTGTTGTGCGTCGATACGGACGTGAATCAGCGCCGGTCCAGGGCGATTAATGATCACTTGCAGCGCCGCCTGTGGGTCGGCTTCGTTGTTTAAGTCGCAAGATTCGAGGCCAAAACCGGCGGCAATCTGCATAAAGTTAATCGTGCCCGGATAGGTAGCAGCAAATACGCCCTGCTTGTAGAACAGGCTTTGCTGCTGATGCACCAGCCCCAATGCTTCGTTGTTCATGAGGATGATTTTCACATCGAGCTGGTTTTCTGCCGCCGTCGCCATCTCTTGAATGTTCATCATCAGGCTACCGTCGCCGGAGAAGCACAACACTTTTTTGTCCGGGTTCGCCAGCGCAGCGCCCACGGCAGCGGGCAGACCAAAGCCCATGGTGCCGAGACCGCCGGAAGTCAGCCACTGGCGAGGACGGTTCAGCGGATACGCCTGTGCGGTCCACATTTGATGCTGGCCAACGTCGGTGGTGATGATCGCGTTGTCATCCACGCAGGCCGCGACGGCGTTGATCAGGCCGTAATGGCTGAGCGGGTCGCCCGCTTGTGGAATAGCGCTAGGGAATTCCTGTTGCAGTTCAGCAACTTTACTCCGCCACGCATCACGCGGCTGCGCGTCAATTTGCGGCAGCAACTGCGTCAGAACATCGTCTACATCCGCCTGAATGGCGATATGCGCCTGTTTGATTTTACCCAGCTCAGCGCGGTCGATATCTACGTGGATAATTTTCGCATTCGGGCAGAACTCTGCCACTTTACCGGTCGCCCGGTCATCAAAACGCGCCCCTAAAACAATCAATAAATCAGCCTGTTGCAGGATGAAATTGGTGCTACGTGCACCGTGCATGCCCAGCATCCCTAATGACAGCGGGTGCGCTTTAGGCAGCATTCCCAGCGCCATCAGCGTCATGGTGGTTGGCAGGTTGGCAATCTCAGCCAGTTCCCGCACACGCTCAGGGGCATTAATCACACCGCCACCCAGATAAAGCACCGGACGCTCGGCGGCATTAATCATCGCTGCCGCTTCGCTCACGCTCTGCGCGCTGAATTCTGGTGTCGCCGCGCGACCGCCCGGTTCAGGCAGTTCGCTAATGTCGATTTCAGCCGTTTGCACATCCTTAGGAATGTCTATCCACACCGGCCCAGGACGGCCTGACTGCGCAATCCGGAATGCATCCGCAATCACTTGCGGCAGTTCATGGATATTGCGAACGAGGTAGTTGTGTTTAGTGATGGGGATAGAGATACCGTAGGTGTCGACTTCCTGGAACGCGTCGGTGCCTATTAACGAGGAGGCTACCTGACCGGTGATACACACCAGCGGAATGGAGTCGAGGCGCGCATCGGCAATGGCAGTCACCAGGTTAGTGGCACCGGGGCCGCTACAGGCCATGCATACCGCCGGTTTACCGTGGGTACGCGCCATGCCTTGAGCAATAAAGCCCGCGCCCTGCTCGTGTCGCGCCAGAATATGGCGGATTTGCGTGCTCTGGCTTAACGCATCGTACAGCGGAAGCACCGTGCCACCGGGGATGCCGGTGACCATGGTGATTCCCTGGCGCTCCAGTAAATGCACGATTAATTGCGCGCCGGTAAAGCGCCGAGTCTGTGATGTTGTGCCCGAAATTGCCATGCTCCAGTCCTTTTATTCTGGGCCAGCTATCCGGAGGGGGCTTAGAAACTAAAAACCCCGCCCGGTTTGCGCCGGCGGGGTTTGGAATCGTGTGCGTTCCTGACCCTACGGCGCATTGCCGACGACGACCACCACACGCACGACGACGACCGCCGCGGCTGGTAGCGCGGTTTTTAGTAGGGTCGAAGTCATCATGGATGGAGTCATTAAGGGTCTATCTCGAATTCATTAAGTGAATTTATACAAACACAGCTTTTTAAGGCTGACAATGGAAATATTTTCATCTGCACAAAAATGCGTCAGCGATCACGTTTCAAGCCAGAAGAAAATCCTCTGACAGGAACGGTTTTTGCGCTATTTTTCACCTTGGTCAGAGGCAATGGGTTGTGTTACGTTTTGCTGACGCTCCCTTAATCCACGCATTATCATGACGCTTTCGGTTTTCTGCATTTTGCTGTTTGCCGCTCTGTTGCACGCCACCTGGAACGCCATCGTGAAGGCGGGGGATGACAAACTCTATTCAGCCATCGGCGTCACCGGCTCGGCAGCATTGATTGCCCTGGTGCTGCTACCTTTTGCGCCCACGCCCTCAGCCGCAAGCGTTCCATTTATGGTCGCATCCACCGTTTTGCAGGTTATCTACACCGTGTTGGTAGCCAAAACCTATCAGATTTCCGATATGAGTCAGACCTATCCGCTGATGCGCGGCACCGCGCCGTTGCTGGTGGCAATAATCAGCGTGCTGTTTCTGGGCGATCACCTTTCGCCGCTGGCCTGGTGTGGTATTGCGGTGATCTGTACGGCTATTCTTGGGATGGCGTTCAATGGCCGCTCAGGGTCACAACTGGGTATCATCCTGGCACTGCTTAACGCCTGCATTATTGCCGGGTACACGCTGATTGACGGTACCGGCGTGCGGCTATCGGGAACGGCCTTCGGTTATACGCTGTGGTCATTTTTCCTTAACGGCTCCAGCCTGCTAACGTGGGCGATGATCGCCCGACGCCGCGAGGCCTCGCGCTATCTGGTGCAACACTGGAAAAAGGGCATGTTGGGCGGTCTTGGCACCATGGGTTCCTATGGGCTGGCGCTGTGGGCGATGACCCAGGCGCCGCTGGCGGTAGTAGCGGCGCTGCGGGAAAGCTCGATTTTGTTCGGTGCCATCATCGCCTGGCTGCTGCTGAAAGAACGGGTTTCCGGGCTGCGTTTCATCGCCGCTGGGGGCATCGCCGCCGGGGCTATTTTGCTGCGCCTCTCCTGATAAAAACTGGCAACAATAGTTGCCGTTGAACGTCTATAAATCCTGCCTGCATGACACATTTCATTTACATGACAGATGATTAATTTGTCACCGCGTTGTGGTAGATTCCTCTCGCTTTTAGCGCTTTACCCGGTCAATTATTCTTATAAACCTATTTTTTATAAAGTTATCAGCGAAATGAAAAAAGATAGAAACGTCAATATTCTGGCGATGCTGGTGTTGCTTGTGGCTGTGGGGCAGATGGCGCAAACCATTTATATTCCTGCGATTGCGCAAATGGCGAGCGACCTCAACGTCCGCGAAGGGGCGGTGCAGAGCGTGATGGCAGCCTATTTGCTGACCTATGGCGTTTCCCAGTTGTTCTACGGCCCGCTGTCTGACCGCGTGGGACGCCGCCCGGTGATCCTGGTCGGGATGTCGATATTTATGCTGGCCACGTTGGTCGCGATAACCACCAACAGCCTGACGGTACTGATTGCCGCCAGCGCCTTGCAGGGAATGGGCACCGGCGTAGGTGGCGTGATGGCGCGAACGCTGCCACGCGATCTGTATGAAGGCAGCCAGCTTCGCCACGCCAACAGCCTGTTAAACATGGGTATTTTAGTCAGTCCGTTGCTGGCACCGCTGATTGGTGGGGTGCTGGAAACCCTAATTAACTGGCGCGCATGCTACGGTTTTCTGCTGGTGCTGTGCGCAGGTGTCACCTTCAGCATGGCGCGCTGGATGCCGGAAACACGTCCGACCGGCGCACCGAAAACACGGCTTATCAGTAACTACAAAACGTTGTTCGGCAACAGTAGTTTTAACTGTTTCCTGCTGATGTTAATCGGCGGGCTGGCAGGCATTGCGGTGTTTGAAGCCTCCTCCGGCGTGCTGATGGGCGGCGTGTTGGGCTTAAGCAGCATGACGGTGAGTATTCTGTTTATTCTGCCGATTCCGGCGGCATTCTTTGGCGCCTGGTTTGCCGGGCGAGCAAACAAACGCTTCTCAACCATGATGTGGCAGTCGGTGATTAGCTGCCTGGTCGCAGGGTTGATGATGTGGATCCCGGGCCTGCTTGGCGTGATAAATATCTGGACGCTGCTGGTGCCTGCCGCACTGTTCTTCTTTGGCGCTGGCATGCTGTTCCCGCTAGCGACAAGCGGAGCGATGGAGCCATTCCCATTCCTCGCCGGTACCGCAGGGGCGCTGGTAGGTGGCCTGCAAAATATCGGTTCCGGCGTGCTGGCGTGGCTGTCGGCAATGATGCCGCAAACCGGACAGGCCAGTATTGGCCTGTTAATGACGCTGATGGGGCTGCTGATTTTCCTCTGTTGGTTGCCGCTGGCGTCACGGTTATCACAGCAGGGGCAGGCAGTTTAACCCTGAGATAGATGTAGTGATATTCGCACCGTTCGGTTCCCTCTCCCCACTGGGGAGAGGGCGCACACCGTGCCTATCTAACCTGCTCTTGCAGCCAGCCAATAAACGCCTCAATCTTCGGCCATTGGCGGCCAGGCAGAGTAGTGACGTAATAGTGTTGATGGCATTTCAGCGCCCTGTCACCAAAGGGAGCGACCAGCTCCCCGCTGTCGATACGTTTTTGTACCAGCCGCTTGCGCCCCATCGCCACGCCGATGTGGTTCATGGCGGCAATCACCGCTAAATCAGAACGATCGAAGCCAATGCCCGACGATGTCGGCAAATTCACATCATAATGCTGCGCCCAGCTATGCCATTCATCGGTACCGGAATCATTACTCCACGCCTGCCGGTCGTGCAATAACGTACAGTGCGGCAGATTGACCAGCGAATCCGTCAGATCATAACGACGAGCATAATCCGGGCTACAGACGGGCAGAATCTCTTCATCCATCAAAAAATGATGCGTCAATTGCGCAGACGGTGCGTCGTCAAAATAGAGCGCCAGGTCAATCCCGGCACGCTGCATATTAACGTTGTCATTCCCAGTCAGGATGGTCAGAGAAATCGACGGGTAGCGGCGGGTAAAATCACCGAGCGCCGGAACCAGCCAGCACTGGGCGATGGAGGGCCGCGAGTAGACGGTGAGCGTCCCGGACAGCTCCTGATTTTTGATGTCGAGAATTTCCTGATTGAGCGTGTCCAGCGAAGATTTCAGCGCCCAGAACACCCGTTTGCCTTCGTGGGTCAGTTCCACCTTGCGATGTGAACGGACGAACAGCTGGATGCCCAGTTCCTCTTCCAGTTGATTAATCCGGTGGCTAACGGCGCTGGGGCTCAACGACAGTTCCTCTGCCGCCAGCGCAAACGACTGATGCCTCGCCGCCACTTCAAAGGTATACAGCTTTGACAGTTGCCAGCCATTGAGCAGCCGATTTCTGACCTCGCGTACGGGATCCATACTCACCTCTTTCATCCTGACTCTTTCACCAGAGTGTAAAAAAATCCGCTGTAAAAATCAGCGTAAAGATGAATCAAAGTGAATCATGTCGCATTATTGAAGCGATATTAGAAGTAAATCACCCATTTGATTCAATCTGATTCATGTGAAAGGGGATTTATATCGTTTGTCAGCACGTGCCTTATTTTTGTCCAATATAGGCATATTAATCACAGGGCAAGGTGAGTTATGCACTCTCAAATCTGGGTTGTGAGCACGCTGCTGATAAGCATTGTGTTAATCGTGTTGACCATCGTGAAGTTTAAATTCCATCCGTTTCTGGCGCTGCTGTTAGCCAGCTTCTTTGTGGGCACCATGATGGGCATGGGGCCGCTAGATATGGTCAATGCCATCGAGAGTGGCATCGGCGGCACGCTGGGCTTCCTCGCCGCAGTTATCGGTCTGGGGACCATTCTGGGCAAGATGATGGAAGTGTCCGGCGCGGCAGAACGTATTGGCCTGACGCTCCAGCGCTGCCGCTGGCTTTCCGCTGACGTGATTATGGTGCTGGTCGGCCTGATTTGCGGGATCACGCTGTTTGTTGAAGTCGGCGTGGTACTGTTGATTCCGCTGGCGTTTTCTATTGCCAAAAAAACCAATACCTCACTGCTGAAGCTGGCCATCCCGCTGTGTACGGCGCTGATGGCGGTGCACTGCGTTGTCCCGCCGCATCCGGCAGCGCTATTTGTGGCAAATAAACTTGGTGCAGATCTGGGCACCGTGATTGTCTACGGTTTACTGGTGGGGCTGATGGCGTCACTTATCGGCGGGCCGCTGTATCTGAAGTTCCTTGGCAACCGTCTGCCGTTTAAACCGGTACCGGCTGAGTTTTCCGATTTGAAGGTGCGCGACGAAAACACGCTGCCGTCGCTGGGTGCCACGCTGTTTACCGTGCTGCTGCCGATTGGCCTGATGCTGATGAAAACCGTCGCAGAACTGAACATGGCAAAAGGCAGCGCGGTGTATACGTTGCTGGAGTTTATCGGCAACCCGATCACCGCCATGTTTATCGCCGTGTTTGTGGCCTACTACATTCTCGGTCTGCGCCAGCATATCGGCATGGGCACTCTGCTGACTCATACTGAAAATGGCTTTGGCTCCATTGCCAATATCCTGCTGATTATCGGGGCGGGCGGCGCGTTCAACGCCATTCTGAAGAGCAGCGGGCTGGCGGATACGCTGGCGCTGATTCTTTCAAACATGCATATGCACCCGATTCTACTGGCCTGGCTGGTGGCGTTGATCCTGCACGCGGCGGTAGGTTCTGCCACAGTGGCAATGATGGGCGCGACGGCAATTGTCGCGCCGATGCTGCCACTCTATCCCAACGTCAGCCCGGAGATCATCGCTATTGCCATCGGTTCCGGTGCCATTGGCTGCACGATCGTCACCGATTCCCTCTTCTGGCTGGTGAAGCAATACTGCGGCGCAACCCTGAATGAGACGTTCAAATACTATACGACCGCGACATTTATCGCGTCGGTGATTGCACTGGCGTGCACATTCCTGCTTTCCTTTATTATCTAAGCGCAAAGAGACTGACTATGGAAAACATTCAAACACTTATCGCCCAGTATCCTTTAGTGAAAGATTTGGTCGCTCTGAAGGAAACGACCTGGTTTAATCCTGGCACCACCTCTCTTGCGGAAGGTTTACCTTATGTTGGCCTGACGGAAGACGACGTTCAGGACGCGCATGCCCGCCTGACGCGCTTTGCGCCGTACCTGGCAAAAGCCTTCCCGGAAACGGCGGCAACCGGCGGTATTATCGAATCTGAACTGGCGGCCATTCCCGCGATGCAGAAACGGCTGGAAAAAGAGTACGGGCAGCCTATCAACGGCGAAATGCTGCTGAAAAAAGACAGCCATCTGCCAATTTCCGGTTCGATTAAAGCCCGTGGTGGTATTTATGAAGTGCTAACCCACGCTGAAAAACTGGCACTGGAAGCCGGTTTACTGACCACGGAAGATGATTACAGCGTGCTGCTTTCGCCTGAATTCAAACAATTCTTCAGCCAGTACAGCATCGCGGTGGGCTCAACCGGGAACCTCGGCATGTCGATAGGCATCATGAGCGCTGGCATTGGCTTTAAGGTGACGGTGCATATGTCCGCTGACGCTCGCGCGTGGAAAAAAGCCAAACTGCGCAGCCACGGCGTAACGGTGGTTGAGTACGAAGAAGATTACGGCGTGGCGGTTGAACAGGGACGCAAGGCGGCAGAGTCTGACCCAAACTGCTTCTTTATCGACGATGAAAACTCCCGCACGCTGTTCCTGGGCTACGCGGTGGCCGGGCAGCGTCTGAAGGCACAGTTCGCGCAGCAAGGCCGCGTGGTGGATGCTGACCATCCGCTGTTTGTCTATCTGCCATGCGGCGTCGGCGGCGGCCCTGGCGGCGTGGCATTTGGCCTGAAGCTGGCATTTGGCGACAACGTACACTGTTTCTTCGCAGAGCCGACCCATTCACCGTGTATGCTGCTGGGGGTTTACACCGGGCTGCACGATGGTATTTCCGTGCAGGAGATTGGCATTGATAACCTGACCGCCGCCGACGGCCTGGCGGTGGGCCGCGCATCTGGCTTTGTGGGACGCGCGATGCAGCGTCTGCTCGATGGTTTGTACACGCTGGATGACCAGACCATGTATGACCTGCTGGGCTGGTTGGCGCAGGAGGAAGGGATTCGCCTTGAGCCGTCGGCACTGGCGGGGATGGCTGGCCCACAGCGGGTATGCACCTCTGCTGATTATCAGAAAATGCACGGTTTTAGCGAAGAACAGCTCAATAGCGCTACCCATCTGGTGTGGGCCACCGGCGGCGGCATGGTGCCGGAAGCTGAAATGGCGCAGTACCTGGCAAAAGGTCGTTAACCTCAATGCAGCATCGCTCCCTTAGCGGGCGATGCTGCATGACAATCATGCCAGTTCCCGAACAATTGTGGCATTACAGGTCAAAGCGTATTGCCGCGCGTCACACTCCTCTCCCCCGCTCCCTCCCTCATATAACAGCGTCGATATACTCCGGTTTACCTCGTATACCTACGATAAATTGGAGAACACAATGCAACAGGCTGAAAAATCTGTCGGCCGTGGCGGCTTTACCCTGCTGATTTGGGTACTGCTTTTGCTCCTCGGCTGCGTGCTGTTTTTCTTCTCGCTCGACCGGCAAATCGTTTCCATCCTCAAAACCACTCTAATGCAGGAGTTGGGGCTGGATAACAGCGATTATTCGGTGCTGATCAGCGCTTTTATGATCCCCTATACCTTCATGTATTTCTTTGTCGGCGGCATCGTTGACCGCTTCGGCAGTCGCTATGTGCTGTGCGCCTTAATGGTGTTGATGTCCATTGCCACGCTGATTACCGGATTGTCACATTCGATGACCGGACTGATTGTCGGCCGCGTCCTGCTGGGGCTTGCCGAATCGGGGATTGTGCCCGCACTAACGCTGGCAGTCTTTACCTGGTTTCGCGCCGAACAACGCGCTTTCGCTTTCCAGCTCACCAACATTATTCAATCCGTCGGTTTGATTATCGCCCCGCCATTCGTGGCATGGGTGACGCTCTCTACCGGCTGGCGCTGGGCGTTCTTTATCCCAGCAATGGCGGGCGTGGTGGTCGGTATTCTGTGGTATCTGGCAAGCCGTAAAACGCCGCCAGCGGCGGAAGACGTAGTGATGGAAGCGGCGGTTAGCGTACCGCTGATTGACCGCTACAAAATGGTGCTCACCTCCAAACCTATCTGGGCGCTGCTGATTGCGCGTCTGCTGACCGACCCATTCTGGTTCTTTTACCAGTACTGGCAGGTCGGTTTTATGCAGGAGAAAATTGGCCTGACGCTGGCGGAAGTCGGCAAGCTGATGTGGCTGCCGCCGCTGATTGCCGTCTTCGGCGTGCTGGCAGCATGCTGGGCCTCCGACCGTCTGGTGGCGCGCGGTATGGACGCCACTCGCGCTCGCTTAACCGTTATCTGGTCGGTTACCTGTCTGGCACCACTGGTGTTTTTGCTGCCATCCATCAGCAATGCCTATGCCGCTGTCGCCATCATGACGGTCATTAACTTTATGTGCACCGCATGGCTCAGCATGGCGACCATCATGATGGGCGGTTTGGCGCCACGGGTTGCCATCGCCACCGCTATCGGCGTGATGAGCGCTCTGGGCGGCGTCAGCTCCATTATCTTTAACGGCTTTGTCGGCTCGATAATCGATAACTTTGGCTACTCGATGCCGATTTACGCCGGTGCCACGCTGCACCCTATCGGCGCGCTGGTGCTGGCCGCCTTCTTTTTACACCGTAAAAAAACCTTTGTTGCCCGTCCGGAGACCGTCTGATGACCGATATCGTTGTTGCGCCCGTGGCTCACGCCTGCGCAGATTTCACCGTACTCTATTGCCTGATGAATCATGATAATCATCAGTTTGCCGCCTGGTATGATGCCGAACACCGCATTACCGTCGGCCAGCGCGAACTACCAGACGGCGCCTGGAAGACCTTCCAGCCAGAAGGTTTCTGGATCCCGGAGCGCGAGCGCTATAGCCATATTACCGATTTTGATTCGCACAATTATCTGACGATGGCGGTCGATAGCAGCGGATATCTGCATCTTTCCGGCAATATGCATGTCGATCCGCTTATTTACTTCCGTAGCCGCCAACCGCTGGACGTTACCACGCTGGAATGTGAACCTGCGATGACCGGCGAGCGCGAAGCCCGCGCCACCTACCCGGTGTTCTTTAAGGATGTACAGGGACGCCTGCTGTTCCGCTACCGCGATGGCTGTAGCGGCAACGGCGACGACCTGTACAACATTTTCGACGCCGAACGCCAGCAGTGGACACGGCTTCTGGAAACGCCGCTGCTCAACGGCGAGGAGGCGCGTAACGGCTACGCGCGCCAGCCGCTGCTGGGGCCGGACGGCTACTGGCACATGGTGTGGATGTGGCGCGAAACGCCGCACTGCGAAACCAACAATAACCTCTCCTACGTGCGCAGCCGCGATCTTAAGCGCTGGGAGAAATCGGACGGCACCCCGCTCGTGCTGCCGATTGCCCGTCATCAGGGTGAGATTGTTGACGATGCAGGTATCGGCGGCGGGCTGATTAATATGGTGCAGGAGGTGGGCTTTGATAATCAGGCGCGCCCGGTGCTGATTTACCATCGTTATGATGACCGGGGGCTGTCGCAAGCGTATCTGGCCCGCCCGGATGGTAGAGGCGGCTGGCAAAAATCGCAGCTCAGCCAGTGGGATTTTCGTTGGGATTTCAACGGCGGCGGATCCATTCCCCCAGACGTAACGCTCAGCGTGCCGCGTGCTGTCGGCAACGGTCAAATGGCGGTGGAATGGACATCAACATGGGCCGGTAGCGGCGTGTGGATTATTGATGACCGGACGCTGTCTGTCATCGCCACCAAACCGCTTATACCAAGGCTTCCCGCTGAGTTATGGCAGCCCCGGCAGAATGTTGCACCACAGGCAGAAGTACAGCTAATTCCGGCACAAAACAGCGATTACCGCCCGCAAAACCGCTACTGGTTACGCTGGGAAGCGCTGCCTATTTTCCGCGATGTGGCGCATGAAGCCAAAACCGGGGCGACGCTGTTGGAGGTGGTTGAATTCGTCGGTGAGTAAACCGAACATTCCCGGCCGAGCAATGCGACGCCGGGATAGGTTTCGCTACCGACATTGATTCGGTGACACACCAAACTGGCGGCGAAACGCACGCGAAAAGTAGCTAACGTCGCCAAATCCACAGCGAATGGCAATATCATTGACCGAGTCGTTAGTGAAACGCAGCTGATAGCGTGATTGCAGCAGCCGCATACGGGCCAGATATTGCTGT
This sequence comes from Kluyvera intermedia, assembly GCF_034424175.1. NCBI lineage: Bacteria > Pseudomonadati > Pseudomonadota > Gammaproteobacteria > Enterobacterales > Enterobacteriaceae > Kluyvera > Kluyvera intermedia. The sequence continues at coordinate 18,597 of NZ_CP139986.1, read as the reverse complement.
GGGGAAACGCCGGTATATTCGCTAAAACCGCGCTGCAACGTGCGCCGGGAGATAGTGAATTCCTGGCACAACGCGTCCAGGTCGAGCGGCTGCTGCCACTGCCCATTCAGGCGAATCAACACCTGGCTGATACGGTCGTCGCTGGAGTGAAAATCCTGAGTCTTATAACGCCATTGGTTGAGCGTATGCAGTACTTCGAGGAACAAAATCTCTTTATAGCTTTCAGCCAGAAGTTTGTCAGCGAACGCCTCCTCTTTGTGGCTGGCGAGACGGTCAATAACACGCTGCATGATCCCCACGTCCATTTGCCAGACGTTACTCTCTCCCTCTTGCGGTAAGAGATAATCAATGTGTTTGATAAAGTTGAAATTATCGCGTCCGAGATAGAGCAGATTAACCTGCTGTAAATCCTTCATCTCTTCAAAAAGATGGTAATCCTGGCGATTCAGATAACACAGCGTACCGCTGGTCAACAGCCAGGGTTTTTCATTGATAACATGAATACCGCTACCGCTGCCAACGAGAAACAGTTCGCAGTATTCGTGGGTATGTTCATGGCTGATGTTCTTTTCCGGATGCCAGAAATGAAACACCACGCTTTCCAGCGGATGGTGAAAATGGGTGTCCTGGGGCAGAACGAGCGGCATAGTCACTCCTGGCAGATTTCACTCAGAATAATAGTGATACCAGAATGTACAACGGACACCTTCCTCTGTTTGCCACCCGGTGGGCATAACTGGCAAACGGAGAAAGCTTATCGGCTCTGAGCTAACATCGCCATCAATTCCATCGGCGAGCGGTGTTGTTTAAGCAGGTCGCGCATCGCTTTCATATACGGTGCGCTGTAGGTGAAGAATTGGTGGTAGCCTGCACACAGCGCACTCTTCCCGCCGTCGGCAATGCGATTTTCGAGACAGTCACCCTGGCAAAAACACAGTACGGAACACTCACGACATTCATCCGTGAGAGGCGCATTGTCGCAAACAACCTGTAATGACTTTCCACGCCAGATATCCAACACAGCATCAAACTGCCGGATGTGGATCTGTTCAATATCTTTTTGTACCCAGAGATCAAATACCGCGATCAGAAATGCGCCCCATTCTTCAGCCTGCACTGAGTCGGCGGTCAGATTGCCCACGTCATCCACCGCAACCAATGGGATAAACTGCAAAAAAGGGATACCGAGCCCGCGCAGGTAGCGGTAAAGATGCTGCGGTTGCTGACTATTGCCGTGATGAATGACCACTTGTAATGTGGACACATGAGGCTGTGCCTGAAGCTGCATTAAAATGTGTGGGTGCGAGCGCTCATCAATGCCATAAGCGTCATAGTTCAGCAGAAGGCTCGCGTCTTCAGACGGAACAGGATAGTGGTCATAGTTGAGGTCGTAGTGATAATGACTGGGTTCAGCCTGACGTCCTGTCATCCTAAATCCTTCATAAAAATAATAAGTTGGCGTATGTGAGTCATAGCAAACAATATTGCGAGCGACAACACTGCGAGGGAGATCAAAAATTTGTCACGAATCGCGCGGGGTTGCGCAAAATCATCCTGACAGACATCCATAACGTTACGGTTGCGGGTGTAATGCCAAAGGATAGCAGCAACCAGAATAAGCACGCCCACCGACACCCAGAAAAGAGAACCAGCCTGATGCCAATTGTGCTTAAGCGCCAGCGCCATTAATGCGCCGTAGCCAAGCAGCGTGCGGAACCAGGCCAGTGAGGTTCGTTCAGGTTGAAGCCCAGGATCGTACTGACGCCGGGATTTTCGACTATCCGGCATAGAGCACCAGCAGCATAACCACCAGCGCCACGATTGTTAGCATCAGGCTAATCACCAGCAGACTGCGGGTGTAGGGTAAGTCCTCTTTTAAACGCATCGCCTTTTCATTGCTCAGCCAGCGCAGATAGCCATAAATAGCAATGCCGCCCGCGAATAAGCACAGCATTAGCGCCAGCGCTTCACGAATGACCGGCGTCGCAAAGTCGGGGGCGAGCTGGTCAAGCCCAACGCCTGCCGCCAGAAAGCCCAGCGCCGTGCGTATCCATGCCAGAAACGTGCGCTCATTAGCCAGCGAAAAGCGATAGTCAGGCGCTTCACCGAGGCGGGAAATCTTCATGACAGCTCCTGAATCGATAAAAGTCAGACGTTTAACATTATCGTAAACGTGCTCATTGTGCCGCGGAGTTTTTCAATAAAATGGTCATAAAGGGGTGATGCCGACAAAAGCAAACGACCGGCACCGTGAAGATGCCGGTCAGAAAGGTTAGTGCAGTTCCGGCCAGTAGTCTTTATTGGCCTCAATCAAATCATCAAGAATTGCTTTGGCGACTGATGCGCTCGGCACGGTTTTCGACAATGCAATCGCCTGCCACAGTTTGTGGTAAGAGCGATGTTCCCAGGCATCCACCACCAGTTTTTCCACCGCTACCTGCTGGCCCATCATCCCTTTCTGGAAGTTAGGAATATCGCCTACCGTCAATGGTTCTGGGCCGTTGTGGCCGACCAGGCATGGAATTTCAACCATCGCATCGGCGTCGAAGTTATGAATCGCACCGTTGTTTGGCACAATCAGCAGCATGCGCTCTTGGGTGTTAAAGGCGATGGCGGTCGCCAGATCGACGATGTAAGAAGCATGTTCATCAATTTCCAGGTCGCCCGCAGAGGATTTACCGGCTTCAATAATCGCCCGACACGCGGTGAAGACGTTTTTCTCACGGTGGTCCATCACCTCGTTAGCGCGGGTGCGCTCCGGGTTAGAGTGAGCGACCACATAGTCAGGGAACAGATAGTATTTCAGGTAGGTATTCGGCATGGTGTCCGGATCCAGCGCCTGCACGTCTTTCGCTTTGGCGAAAGTATCATTCCAGCTTGCTTCCGTATGTGGGTCGTTAGATGGCGGAACATAGCCATATTTAGCGACATGTTCGCGTAATTTCGGCATTAAATCGTTGCCTTCCAGATCTTCAATCGATGTCCACCAGCCGAAGTGATTCAGGCCGTAGTAGCGCACACGCATCTGTTTACGATCTTTGAGACCCACAATTTGCGCCATTCGTCCTTCAATGCCGATAGGCATATCGCAAATGTTGAGAATTTTAGCGTTTGGACGCAGGCGGTTCGTCGCTTCCGCCACAATCGCCGCCGGGTTGGAGTAGTTCAGCATCCACGCGTTCGGCGAATATTTTTCCATATAATCGACCAGTTCCAGCACGCCGCCGATCGAGCGCATACCGTAAGAAATGCCACCCGGCCCGCAGGTTTCCTGACCGAGTACGCCGTGGCGCAGCGGGATTTTTTCATCTTTTTCACGCATCGGGTATTTACCCACGCGGATATGCGCCATCACAAAATCGACATCGGTAAACGCCGCTTGCGGGTCGGTGGTGTAGCTGAATTCAATCTCCGGCGCCTGCTCTTTAAGGATAACCTTACATGCTTCGGCGATGGTTTCCTGACGCGCGCCGTCGTTGTCGTAAAATTTCAGTGACCGCAGCGGGAACCGGTCCTGGTTTGCCAGCAGCATTAACACGATGCCTGGGGTAAAGGTACTGCCGCCGCCTGCGATAACAACTGAGAATTTTTTCATGATACTGCCTCCGTCATGGTGGTGTGTTCGGTCGGTCGAGAATGTTTCATTAAGCTTTCTAGCTGGTCGCGGACCTGTGGAACATGCAGGCCAACAATCACCTGGATGCCATTGCCGCGTCGCACGACGCCGTGAGCGCCAAGTGCTTTAAAGACGTCGTCGCTTTGTGTCTTCGCCATATCCACCAGCGCGATTCGTAAACGTGTGGCACAGTTATTGACGCTTTCAATGTTGGCTGCGCCACCCAGTGCCTGCAGGATGCCTGCGGCCTGGCTAGGTTTACCCTCGGTTGCACCCTCGGCAGTGGTTTTGCCGCGTGCAGCCTGATAATCCGCTTTGCTGTAGAGTTTGATTTCGCTGTCTTCACGGCCCGGCGTTTTCAGGTTGAAGCGCAGGATTAGCGCTCTGAAAACCACGAAGTAGAGCGCCGTGAAGCACACGCCAATGCCTATCTGGATAAACATCATTGAGGCGTGGTTATGGAACATCGGGATCCAGTTTTGCGGCAGAAACTGATCCAACAGGCCGCCGCCCATATTTCCCACCACTCCGCACATGTACATCACCGTCGCCATCGTCGCCGCCAGTACCGCATGGATGGCGAACAGTAGCGGGGAGATAAACAGGAAGGTGAATTCAAGCGGTTCGGTAATCCCGACCAGTACGGCTGTCAGCGTTGCAGGAATAAGCAGGCCCGCCACTTTGACCCGGTTTTCCGGCGCCGCGGTAAAGTACAACGCCAGCGCAATCCCCACGGAGCCAAAGACTTTAGAGTTGCCGTGCAGGGCAAACCCGCCTTCCGGGAATAATGTTTTCAGCGGTTCGGTGCTTTGGCTGAATGCGTGCAGATGTTCGGCCCAGTAAACCTGAATACCGCCTTCTACCGCCGCAGGGCCAAAGATGAATGGACCGTAGACAAAGTGATGCAGGCCGGTTGGGATCAGAATGCGTTCGAGGAAGGTGTAGATCCAGACGCCTAATGCACCTGCGCCGCGTAAAAATACCTGGAGCGACTCAATCCCCATCTGGACTTTTGGCCAGCCGAGCAGCGTCAACCAGGCGCAAGGAATCATCACCAGGAACGCCACGATCACCACAAATGATGAGCCCTGGAAAATGCCGAGGAATACCGGGAGAGGTTTGTCGAAGTAGCGGTTATGCAGGGCGGTGACGATGCCGGAAATGACTATCGCCCCAATGATGCTGGTGTCGAGGGTCTTTATCCCGGCAATCATCGTCAGGCCAGTACCTGCCGTAGGGTCGAGCGAGAAGTCGACGCCAAAAAAGTGGCCCCAGGTCATCCCCATCGCATTAATAAAGTAGTTCCAGGTCAGGAAGCTAACCAGAACCGCCAGGCATGCGCGGCCCTGCGCCTGTTTTGCCAGGCCAATCGGCAGACCGACGGCAAAAATCAGCGGCATATTACGAAATACCGTCCAGCCACCTTCTTCAATAATGTGAACAATCTGAGCGAATAAGCTATCGGAGGCCGTTAACGCCTCACCAACGAACAGCGGGTTGCGCAGCATAATGGCGATACCCACCACGATCCCCGCAAAGGGAAACAACAAAACTGGGGTAAACATTGCGCCGCCAAAGCGTTGTATTTGACTGAGCATTTGGAAATCCTCATTTAACAACTCGTAGGGTAAGTGGCCTTATTGGTGTTTATCTTCGGCCTGCTACGAGAATAGGAATTCGCTCATCTAACAACATGCTATTGCGTTGCAATCCGTGATCGCATTCATGGTTTTAATTAGCGCAATGTTGTCTACTTTTTTGATGATTAGTAGACATCTACAATCTCACTATTTTTCCATTTCTGAAGAAATCTCTGTATTCCGCTGTAATACGTTAGTTTTAAATAAGAAACATCGGTTCAATAATTGCTCACCTGACGTCAGAAGAGGTCTAGTTGTGATCTACAAATCAATAGCCGACAGATTGCGTTTACGTCTGAATTCATCCGATTTCAACATTGGCAGCCCATTACCGGGCGAGAAAAAGCTGGCGGAGGAGTTTGGCGTTGCTCGTATGACGATTCGTAAAGCCATCGATCTGCTGATTGAGTGGGGTCTGGTGGTGCGGCGGCACGGCAGCGGCACCTACGTGGCGCATAAAGATATTCATCACGAAACCACCAATCTCACCGGGCTGGCGGAAATATTGCGTCAGCAAGGAAGGGAGGTATCTAGCAAGGTGCTGGTGTTTGAGGTGATGCCGGCCCCCCCGGCGATTGCCAGCCAGTTGCGGATTCAGATTAACGAGCGGATCTACTTTTCGCGCAGAGTACGCTACGTGGACGGTAAACCGCTAATGCTGGAAGACAGCTACATGCCGGTGAAGCTGTTCCGTAATTTGTCACTGGTGCATCTGGAAGGGTCGAAGTTTGATTATATCGAGAAAGAGTGCGGCATTATCATCAGCGGCAATTATGAGAGTCTGGCACCGGTGCTGGCGGATAAGCAGCTGGCACAGTCAATGAATCTACCGGAACAGACGCCGCTGCTGCGCATCACCTCTCTTTCCTACAGCGACAGCGGCGAGTTCCTTAACTATTCCGTGATGTTCCGTAACGCCAGTGAATATCAGGTGGATTACCATCTGAGGCGCGTGCAGGCCGTTAGCCCATCCCCCAGAACAGCACCGCCAGAAGCTGTGGAGTAATAATGCGCAGGAACATCACCAGCGGGTAAACCGTGGCATAAGAGAGTGCAGCCGCGCCGCTGGTGGCGTGTAGGTTGTTGGCAAACGCCAATGCCGGTGGGTCAGTCATCGAGCCTGCCAGCATACCGCAGAGGGTCAGATAGTTCATCTTCGCGAAGATGCGCGCCAGAATACCCACCGTCAGCAGCGGAATGCCGGTAATGAAGATCCCGTAACCTATCCAGCTTAAGCCTTCACCGTGCAGCAGCGTTTCGACAAAATCACCGCCGGATTTTAGCCCTACCACCGCCAGGAACAATACAATCCCCAACTCACGCAGCGCCAAGTTGGCGCTTGGCGGCATAAACCAATAAAGCTTGCCGATGCTGCCAATTCTCCCCAGAATCAGCGCCATAATTAGCGGGCCACCGGCCAGACCTAGCTTCAACGCGACCGGGAAACCGGGAATAAAAAGCGGCACGGAGCCCAGTAGCACGCCAAGTCCAATGCCGATAAATACCGGCAGCATTTGCACCTGCTGTAATTTCTGTTGAGCGTTACCGAGGTCAGACGCCACCGCATCAATCGCTGCCGGACGACCGACCAGGTTTAAGATATCACCAAACTGCAGGCTGGCATTGCTGCTGGCCACCAGTTCAACCCCGGCACGGTTTAAGCGTGAGATCACCACGTCATAGCACTGTTTATAGTGCAGATCGCGGATTTTCTTGCCCAACACCTTTTCGTTGGTGACCACCACCCTTTCCACTTTCATGTCCGTGCCGCGCGTCGACAGCGAAGTTTCCACCTCTTTACCGATAACCAGCTGCGCGTTATGCAGATCGGACGCTTCCCCGACCAGGTGCAGCAGGTCGCCGGTTTCAATAATCGTCGTGGGCGACGGTACCATCAGGGTTTCACCGCGCTTCAGGCGCGAGCAGATAATTTTATCGCTATTGAGAACCGGCACATCCTGAATCGCCATGCGGTTCAGATTGGGGTTTTCAACGCGGATATTGATGGTTTTAAGGTGTGAATGGCCAGAACCCGCCTGTTCGTCAAACTGCTGAGCCTCTTTTTCTACGTTTACCCTAAAGAACAGGCGTATCAGCCACATGGTGAGCAAAATACCGCAAATACCAAATGGATAGGCCATCGCATAGCTCATACCCATTTGATCCACCACGCTGAACGGCTCACCGAGATCGCGCAGGATTTGCTGCCCGGCACCCAGCGCAGGCGTGTTGGTGACAGCACCAGAGAAAATACCCAGCACTACCGGCAGCGGGATAGCGAAGATTTTGTGTAATAGCGTGGTGACGAGGCCACCGAGGATAACAATCAGAATGGCGAACAGATTTAGCCGCAGGCCGGACACCCGCAGCGACGCAAAGAATCCCGGCCCCACCTGGATACCGATAGTGTAGACGAACAATATCAGGCCAAATTCCTGAATAAAGTGCAGCATCGGGCTGCTCAGGGTAATGCCCGCCTGGTCAACAAAGTGGCCGACAATGATGCCGCCGAACAACACGCCGCCAATACCAAAGCCGATTCCGCGAATTTTGATGTTACCAATCCACAGCCCCACGACCGCAACCAGCGCCAGAACGCTGACCGTCAATGCTATATCACTCATCCTGTTTTCCTTGTGAATAACATTACTGATAACAGGGATTATGGACGAAGGAATGGGGAGTTGTATGTAATACGAAGCACAATAATCACTAACAAAGGTCGGCGCGATAAGGTAAAAAAAAGCCCCGAAATTCGGGGCTTAATCAGTCAAATTGGCTTAGCTATTTAACGCTGGGCGTTCACTAATGGCGATACGCTGCGGCGCGAGGGCTTCTGGCACATTGCGGGTTAAATCAATATGCAACAGGCCGTTGTTATAGGTGGCGCCGGAGACTTCCATATTTTCAGCCAGGGTGAAACTCAGGCTAAAGGCCTGGGTAACTAACCCCTGGTGCAGCCATTGGGTCTCTTTTTCTTGTGGCTGCGGCGTCCCTTTCACGGTCAGACGTGTGCCTTCAAGCTGAACGTCCAGATCTTCCTGACGGAACCCGGCTACCGCTAACGTGATGCGATAGTGGTTATCGTCGCTTTTTTCAATGTTGTACGGTGGGAAGGTCTGGCTTTCAGTAGTGCTTTGCAGCGCATTTGCCAGTTTGTCAAAACCGATCCATTGACGCAGCAGTGGGGATAAATCGTAGTTACGCATAATATTTCTCCTTCTAAGAAGCGAGTTTCCCCTTCACACTTCCCGTTGCAGATGCGTTGGCTGCGTTCGTTCACCCCAGTCACGTACTTTTGTACGCTCCTGGGATTCACTCCCTTGCCGCCTTCCTGCAACGTGAATTGTTTCGGGCGAAAAATACCTTTCGACTCCCTGACGGCAAGTCGATTGTTTAACACAGGCCGCACAAGCGGCCCGGCAGAATTAGTTAATTTCGATACGGCGCGGTTTGTTCGCTTCTGGAATGACGCGCTCCAGTTCGATATACAGCAGGCCGTTCACCAGGTTAGCGCCACGCACGTGGATGTTTTCAGCTAACTGGAATTTGCGTTCAAAGTTGCGCTCGGCAATACCTTGATAGAGATAGGTGCGTTCTTTCTGCTCTGCTTCATGCGCACCTTTAACCACCAGCACATTATCCTGCGCGGTAATTTCCAGCTCACTTTCGGCAAAACCGGCCACAGCAATCGCGATGCGATAGTGGTTTTCATCAACCAGTTCAACGTTGTACGGAGGGTAGCCACCGTTGCTTTGTGTTTGATTGTTTTCCAACAGGTTGAACAGACGGTCAAAACCAATGGCAGAACGGTATAACGGGGATAAGTCAAAGTTACGCATAATCAAATAGCTCCTGAAAATCAGCGAGAAATTTAAAACCTTCCATCATGGACAGGTCATTGAGGCCCGAACACCCCGCAGGCGTGTTCTCTTTGGCTACACCTATAAAATGAGGGAGAAAGAACCTTTTTCAAGTCCTCGTGTCTGACTTTTTTTGCACTTTCTCTGATAAGGCTTACACTGGGTCAGAGCACAAAAGGTCAAAGTGCGACAGCCGCCACAGAGCGGTAAGCCGGGACTTTCTATTTTGGCAACGGGTGGCTATAACCCGGGTGACGAGCTTTTTTATGCTCATAACAATGAAGAGCTCATGATGAAAAATATTCTGATTAAAACGGCGCTGGTTGGGGGGATCTTCTTATCGGGAGGATGTTCCAGCGTAATGTCACATACGGGCGGCAAAGAAGGAACTTATCCTGGTACGCGCGCCAGTACAGAAATGCTGAGTGATGATGAGAATGGCTGGGCGACCAAATCACTGATCGCCCTGGATATGCCTTTTACCGCCGTGATGGATACGGTTTTGTTGCCGTGGGATTTATTCCGCAAAGACAGCTCTGTACGTTCACGAGTCGAAAAGAGCGAGCAGGAAACACTGGCGACTAACGCGGTTATACCGCCTGCCGCCATGTCCGCCCCATAAATTAATGGCCGGTCTCCGTCGTCCACAGCTGGCGATAACCGGCTGTCTCCTCCATCCAGGCTATTGTGTGTCCATCGGGTGAGAAGACCACTGCATCTGCCGATGGTGGATTAGCATGATCGTTCGTTAAAAACGTCACCGCCCCACTGTCTGCCGCACAAATCGCAATACGTTCTTCCAGCACAAAGCCCAGCCAGTTTCCTGACGGATGCCAGTTGAATGCCGACTGAATATCTGATGTGTTATGCGTCAACTGCTGCGGCTCACCGCCCTGCGGCGACACTAACCATAACTGGACGATACCGTTGTCATCTCGCATCAGTATGGCAATTTTCGTCCCCTGTGGATTGCAGCGCACCCAATGGCGCGGCACATTCACAAGCCCTGGATACGCCCGTTGGTGGGTGAAGGTTAAACGGCGCTGGCATACGCCCATTGGCGGCGCAGGCAGAGTGGTGTCTGTCCCCGCCAGCGGCGCATCGCCCGCCTGTTTCCAGGCCGACTCCGTGCGCGGAAGTTCCACCAAAAACAGCTCAGGCACCTTTTCACCGGATAGAGAAACGGTATCGCCAATAAACGTCAGCGCCTGTGAGCTCACCCAACCCTCTTCATAAGCACGGTTGATGTCGTCACTACCAGGTTGAGGCTGGGCGGTAGTCTGACTGACCAATACGCACCAGTGGCTGCCGCTATATTCACGAGGATGCTGTCCGCGCGGCAACACCGGCCCATACGGCGCGGCAACGCCGACATTGCGCAGATCCAGTGCCGGGTCGTATTCATGCATCACGTGGTCGTTATAGGTAAAACTCACGTACTGTCCACACGGGCTGTAGACGTGGACGTGGCTGCCACCGCGCAGCGCGCCGGGGGTGTAAGGCTCAGTAATATCCATTGCATCAAGATTGCGGGTTTCAGCGAGCGTGGTCACGACACCACGACGATGGTGGAAATCATACTGCCATTGCGCATCCGGGTTTTCCGGGCCGTGGATGAACACGTACTGGTCGGCAAAGGGATGCACCGTCACCACACCAACATGCGCACCTTCGCGCGCCTGATAAATCACCTCCACCTCACCGCTGTGAACGTTTACGCGCTCAATGGAATCGCCGGTAAACGAGGCACCAGAGGGACGAACATCAAAAACCAGCCACTGGCTGTCCGGCGTCCAGGTGCGGGTATTCGTTAATTGGTGGTTGCGGGGGGAGAAAGTGACTTGTTTCATGGCAGAGTTCCGGTCAAAAGGTACCGCATACTTTTACCATGTGCAGAGGTTAACCCATAAGGGTTTAAGTAGAATGCCCGGCTTTAACCGGGCATTGGGGAATATCAGGAAAGTACGTACTTCTCAATCGCCCAGGCCACACCATCTTCGAGGTTTGATTTGGTGACGAAGTTTGCCGCCTCTTTCACTGCAGGAATAGCGTTGTCCATCGCGACACCGACACCTGCATACTCAATCATCGCAATGTCATTTTCCTGATCGCCAATCGCCATGATTTCTTCTTGTTTGATACCCAGCACGTCAGCCAGCGATTTCACACCAGTGCCTTTGTTTACGCGCTTGTCGAGGATCTCGAGGAAATACGGCGAGCTTTTGAGCACGGTATATTTCTCTTTCACTTCAGCGGGGATGCGGGCAATCGCTTTATCGAGGATAGCAGGTTCATCAATCATCATGACCTTGAGGAACTCAGTCTTCGGATCCATTTTTTCGGCTTCGCAGAACACCAGCGGAATGGTCGCCACAAAGGATTCATGCACCGTGTAGTAACTGATATCACGGTTAGCGGTGTACAGCGTATTGCGATCCAGCGCGTGGAAATGAGAACCGACTTTACGAGACAGCTCTTCCAGGAAGCGGTAGTCGTCATAGTTCAGCGCCGTCTGTGCGACCGTGCTGCCATCACCTGCTTTCTGCACCAGCGCACCGTTGTAGGTGATGCAATAATCCCCCGGTTGCTCCATACCCAGCTCTTTTAAGTAGCTATGCACGCCAGCGTAGGGACGCCCGGTGGTCAGAACCACGTTAACTCCTTTTGCACGCGCGGCGGCGAGTGCATTTTTTACCGCAGGAGAAATAGTGTGGTCCGGCAACAGCAATGTTCCGTCCATGTCGATTGCAATCAGTTTAATAGCCATGAGATCCCCAGGTTAGATGAGTCTGTCCTCATGCTAACTCGATTTAGCTCAAAAAACAGCAGGTAAGGTCGGTTTAAACGGGGATACATCGCATAATGCGTGCTCCCCTTTTGTTTGTCGATCAGCCAAATGGCTTGCCGCCTTTGAGCAGATTCATACCGGCTGAAATCAGGTCAGTGTGCGCCTGTGAGTCAACCTCACCCTTCGGCGAAAGCGCATCAATAATCCTTGGAAGATAGTCTGCCAGCAAAGACGAGGCCGAACTGGCATCGGTACCGAGCTTCGCACCGAGATCGGCTACCGCGGGTGTGCCTAGCGCAGACTCAATCTGGTCGGCACTAACCGATTGGTTATTGTGTTGATTGCTGATCCAGGATGAAACGATATCGCCTAATCCCCCGTTTTTCAGCTTCTCTAACAGAGCCTGAACGCCGCCTTGATCATTGACCCACGTCAGGATGGCCTGATACTTCCCCGAATCACCCTGTAGCAATGAACCGACTACATCATCGAAAAATCCCATACTTCACCTCAAGTCATGCGTTAACAATAGACAGGGTGAAGTATAGTTCGCGGATGACGGACATAAAAAAACGCCTGAAAAAATTCAGACGTTTTTATCTGTTGTCCTGATAAGCGTAGCGCTACCAGGCTGCCGGATGGCGGCGTAAACGCCTTATCCGGCCTACAGTTTAGATATCGATGTTCGCCGCTTTCAAGGCATTCTCTTCGATAAACGCACGACGCGGTTCAACGGCATCGCCCATCAGGGTGGTGAACAGCTGGTCAGCAGCAATCGCATCTTTAACGGTCACACGCAGCATGCGACGGCTGTCTGGGTCCATAGTGGTTTCCCACAGCTGATCCGGGTTCATTTCGCCCAGACCTTTATAACGCTGAATGGAGAGGCCACGACGAGATTCTTTCACCAGCCACTCCAGCGCTTGTTCGAAGCTGGCAACCGGCTGACGGCGTTCGCCACGTTCGATGAATGCATCGTCTTCAATCAGGCCACGCAGCTTCTCGCCCAGCGTGCAAAGACGGCGGTATTCACCACCAGTGATGAATTCGTTATCCAGTGGATAATCGGTGTCGACACCGTGAGTACGTACACGGATAACCGGTTCGAACAGATTCAACTCGGCATCTTTACGGACAAGGCTATTCCAGGTGCTACCGTGCATTTCATTTTCATTCAGCACGTTTACCAACTGGGAAACCCAGGCCGTGACTTTCGCTTCATCAACCAGATCGGCTTCGGTCAGCGTTGGCTGATAGACCAGCTCTTTGAGCAGTGAACGCGGATAGCGGCGCTCCATGCGGCCAATCATTTTCTGCGTACCGTTGTACTCAGAAACCAGTTTTTCCAGCGCTTCACCCGACAGTGCCGGTGCATGGGCGTTGGTATGCAGGGTTGCGCCATCAAGAGCGATAGAGATCTGGTATTGATCCATCGCTTCATCATCTTTGATGTACTGTTCCTGCTTGCCTTTCTTCACTTTGTACAGCGGCGGCTGAGCGATGTAGACGTGGCCACGCTCAACGATTTCTGGCATCTGACGATAGAAGAAGGTCAACAGCAGCGTACGGATGTGTGAACCATCAACGTCGGCATCGGTCATGATGATGATGCTGTGATAGCGCAGTTTATCCGGGTTGTATTCGTCACGACCAATACCACAGCCTAGTGCGGTAATCAGCGTGGCAACTTCCTGAGAAGCGAGCATCTTGTCGAAGCGCGCTTTCTCAACGTTAAGGATTTTACCCTTCAGCGGCAGAATCGCCTGGTTCTTACGGTTACGCCCCTGTTTTGCAGAGCCGCCCGCTGAGTCCCCTTCCACTAAGTACAGTTCAGAGTGGGCCGGGTCGCGTTCCTGACAGTCCGCCAGTTTGCCCGGCAGGCCTGCTAAGTCCAGCGCGCCTTTACGGCGAGTCATTTCACGCGCACGACGTGCGGCTTCACGGGCACGTGCTGCATCAATAATTTTTCCGACGACGATTTTGGCGTCAGACGGGTTTTCCAGCAGGTATTCGCTCAGCAGTTCATTCATCTGCTGTTCTACCGCCGTTTTCACCTCAGAAGAGACCAGTTTGTCTTTGGTCTGAGAGGAGAATTTCGGATCCGGTACTTTTACGGAAACGACGGCAATCAGGCCTTCACGGGCATCATCACCGGTGGCGCTGACTTTGGCTTTTTTGCTGTAGCCTTCTTTGTCCATGTAAGCGTTCAGCGTACGGGTCATCGCCGCACGGAAGCCTGCAAGGTGAGTACCGCCATCACGCTGTGGAATGTTGTTGGTGAAGCAGTAGATGTTTTCCTGGAAACCATCGTTCCACTGCAACGCCACTTCTACGCCAATACCGTCTTTTTCGGTGGAGAAGTAGAAGATATTCGGGTGAATAGGCGTTTTATTTTTATTGAGATACTCAATAAACGCCTTGATACCACCTTCATAGTGGAAATGGTCTTCTTTGCCGTCACGCTTATCGCGCAGACGGATGGAAACGCCGGAGTTCAGGAATGACAGCTCGCGCAGACGTTTTGCCAGAATCTCATATTCGAATTCGATTACGTTGGTGAAGGTTTCGTGGCTTGGCCAGAAACGCACCTGTGTACCGGTCGCTTCCGTTTCACCGGTTACCGCCAGCGGAGCCTGTGGCACACCGTGGACATAAGTTTGCTGATGTACTTTGCCTTCGCGGCGGATCAGCAATTCCAGTTTCTGCGACAGGGCGTTAACAACCGAAACACCTACGCCGTGCAAACCACCGGACACTTTATAGGAGTTATCATCAAATTTACCGCCTGCGTGCAGAACGGTCATGATAACTTCGGCCGCAGAAACGCCTTCTTCCGGGTGAATACCGGTTGGAATACCACGGCCATCATCGGTCACGGACACGGAGTTGTCAGCGTGAATCGTCACCACGATGTCTTTACAGTGACCCGCGAGCGCTTCGTCGATAGCGTTATCCACAACCTCGAATACCATGTGGTGCAGACCGGTGCCGTCATCCGTGTCACCGATATACATACCCGGGCGCTTACGCACCGCATCCAGCCCTTTCAGGACTTTGATACTGGAGGAGTCATAAGAATTCGACATCAACGTTTCTCGCTCATTTAATCTTGGGTTAATCCGTTATTTTACCCTTTTCCACGGTAAACATCTTCGAATTTTCATCGGACATGTCTATAACGTGTTCAGCGCTAATTGCGCTGACGAAAACCTGTGATTGTGTCGCTTTTAAACGGCTGGCCAATAGGCCACGCCGCGCATCATCAAGTTCCGAGGCAAAATCATCTATCAGGTACAGGCAGCGCCGCCCGCTCTCGCGGGTCAGAAACTCACCCTGCGCCAGACGTAGTGCGCACATCAGCAGTTTTAACTGCCCGCGCGATAAGGTGTCTTCCACAGGTGCGCCATCGGCGCGAATGCGGAAATCAGCCTTGTGCGGACCGTGTGCGGTGTAGGTCAGCATACGGTCGCGTTCGAAGCTTCTCTCTAGCACTTCGGCATAGTCGGTTTCCTTTTCCCAGCCACGCTGGAAGGAGAAAGCGAGGGAGAACTCCGGGAGAAATTGTTTGCAGGTATCCGCCATATCTTCGGCAATACCGGTGCTGTATTCAGCACGCCAGCGGCTAATCTGCTCAGCCAACGGGATAAGTTCTTTATCCCACGGTCGTAGCTGTTCGTAGCGGGTTACCTGACGTAGCGCGGCGTTACGCTGTTTTAGCAACCGCTTAAGGTTGCTCCAGGCGGTGAAGAATCCCGCTTCGTTGTGGAAGCATCCCCAATCAAGGAAGGCTCTTCTGTATTTGGGGCCGCCGTTGAGTAAAGTAAACCCCTCAGGCGTAATCAGCTGCATCGGCATCAGTAGCGCCAGCTCAGCAACTTTGTGACCGTCGGTGCCGTCGATTCGGACTTTACTGTCACCCAGCTTGTCTTTGGTCAGGCCGATGGCGGTTTCGCGAGTTTCACCCTGCAAACGACCGTGCAGCACAAACGCATCCTGCTCGTGGCGAATCACACGGCCAATCTGCAAACTGCGAAACGCCCGGCCATGGCCGAGCGTGTAAATGGCTTCCAGTACGCTGGTTTTGCCACTGCCGTTGGCGCCAACCAGGAAGTTAAAGCCAGGGGATAAAGCGAGATCCGCGTTTTCAATATTGCGAAAATCGCGGATCAACAGGCGGGTGAGCGACATTACAGTCTCATTGGCATAACAACATAGGCCGCGCTTTGGCTGGCAGCATCTTCAATCTGTACGCTAGAGACAGAATCAGTCAGCAGAATGCGGACGGTTTCACACTTCAACGCGTTCAACACATCCAGCACGTAGCTCACGTTAAAGCCGATTTCCAGCTCGGTGCCAGGGTAGGAGACGTCCAGAATTTCTTCTGCTTCTTCCTGCTCCGGGTTGTTGGCGGTGATTTTAATCTGGTTTTCACGCACAAACAGACGCACACCACGGAATTTCTCGTTTGAGAGAATCGCCGCACGGGCAAATGCTTGCTTGAGGATATCGCAACCGGCTTCGAGGTGTTTATCCGGATTTTTCGGTAACACGCGGCGATAATCCGGGAAACGACCGTCAACAAGCTTCGATGTGAAGATAAAGTCACCGACGTGGGCACGGATATTATTGCTGCCAATCTGCACGCGCAGCGGTGTATCACCACCGTCGAGCATACGCATCAGCTCAATCACACCTTTACGTGGCACGATCACCGAATGGCTTGGCAGAGATTGTCCCACCGGCATTGAGCAGACCGCCAGACGGTGACCATCGGTTGCCACGGTACGCAGTTCTTCACCTTCGGTTTCAAACAGCATGCCGTTTAAGTAATAGCGAACGTCCTGATGCGCCATTGAGAACTGGGTGGCTTCAATCAGGCGTTTCATCGTCGCTTGCGGCAACGTGAATTCCACGTCGCTTTGCCAGTCGTCGAGGTTCGGGAAGTCAGCAGCAGGCAGCGTGGACAGCGAGAAGCGGCTGCGGCCAGAGCGCACCAGCATGCGGTCGCCTTCGAGCTGAACAACGATCTCCGCACCATCCGGCAGGCCACGACAAATGTCGAAGAATTTACGCGCCGGGACGGTAGTCGCGCCCGGTTCATGCGGTTGCAGCAGCGTAACACGCGCTACCATTTCCATTTCTAAATCGGTACCGGTCAGCGACAGCGTGCCATCCGCCACCTGCAACAGCAGGTTACCCAGAATCGGCAATGTCGGACGCCCGCCAAGCGGGCCACTCACCTGTTGTAACGGTTTTAATAAATGTTCACGTTCTACGGTAAATTTCATAGGATCACGACGACAATGTTCTGATTAAATTGGAAAAGTCTTCTTTGATATCGTGGCTTTCTTCACGCAGCTGCTCAATCTTACGGCAGGCGTGCAGCACGGTGGTATGGTCACGACCACCAAACGCATCGCCAATCTCCGGCAGACTGTGGTTGGTGAGCTCTTTCGCCAACGCCATCGCCATCTGGCGCGGACGCGCCACCGAGCGAGAACGTCGCTTGGAGAGCAAGTCCGCAATTTTGATTTTGTAATACTCCGCCACCGTCTTTTGAATATTGTCGATGGTGACCAGCTTTTCTTGCAGCGCTAACAAATCGCGCAGCGCTTCACGCACGAAATCGATGGTGATCGCCCGGCCGGTAAAGTTGGCATTGGCGATAACGCGGTTCAGCGCCCCTTCAAGTTCACGCACGTTAGAGCGTAGACGCTTGGCAATAAAGAACGCCACCTCACCTGGCAGACGAATATCATTTTCGTCAGCTTTTTTCATCAGGATAGCGACGCGGGTCTCAAGCTCAGGCGGTTCGATAGCCACGGTCAAACCCCAACCAAAGCGGGATTTCAGACGATCTTCGACACCATTGATCTCTTTCGGATAGCGATCCGATGTCAGGATGATCTGCTGATTACCTTCCAGCAGGGCGTTAAAGGTGTGGAAAAACTCTTCCTGGGATCGTTCTTTATTGGCGAAGAATTGGATGTCATCGATAAGCAGGGCATCAACGGAACGGTAGTAGCGTTTAAACTCTTCGATCGCATTGTTTTGCAGGGCTTTTACCATGTCCTGGACAAAACGCTCGGAGTGCATATACACCACTTTTGCATTGGGTTTACGGGCAATAATGCCGTTGCCCACAGCATGCAACAGGTGCGTTTTACCTAAACCCGTACCACCGTACAAAAACAGCGGGTTATACGCCCCGCCTGGGTTATCCGCAACCTGACGCGCCGCCGCGCGAGCCAATTGGTTTGATTTACCTTCAACGAAGTTATCAAAGGTATGCTTAACGTTGACGTTAGAACGGTAGGAATGTTCTGCGGGGGCCGGAACGTTATCCCAACCCGAGCGTGGGGCCGGCGCAACGCGCGGTGCATAAACCTGTGCTGCCTGCGCCGGAGCGCTGACGTTTGCCGTCTCTCTGACGGTCTGGGTGACCGGTTTGGTGCCAACCTCAAAACGCAGTTGCGGGGCATCAGCACCGCAGAAATCATTCAGCAATCCATTGATGTTATTGAGGTATTTATCTCTCACCCAATCGAGCACAAAACGATTTGGCGCGTACAGGGCCAGCGTGTTATCGCTTAGTTCCGCCTGCAACGGGCGGATCCACATGCTGAATTCTGTGGCTGGTAACTCATCCTGCAATCGGGCAAGACATTGCTGCCAAAGCGAAAGTGACAC